>NZ_GG667519.1:481842-534118 GCF_000159135.1 Corynebacterium striatum ATCC 6940 | reverse complement strand
CCCCCAACCCGACGGGGCAAAATAAAGGGGGCAGTCAAACCACAAAAAATGATTCACGCAATCTCAATGCATACCAAACAAATAAACTTAATTATTTACAATCGCGCCCCAAAAGGCCCGATCCGGCACACACCACACCAACCAAACACCTAGCCCGGTCAGCACAATCACGATCACCACAAAGTAGTAAAAAGTACATTGGCACACTATTGAGTTCTCAGACATCATCGCGACTTCGCTAGCTCGGAACTTCAGCTCCTAACTCTTGAAGCGACTCGGATTAACTTACTCACTTCTTTGATTTGTGTCAAATCCGTGAAGAAGAATTCATCCTCATCTCAACTTGTTAACCTTGCGGCCACCTCGTTGCGACTTGGAATAATTTAGCGCGCACTAGTGTAAGTACACAAATCGCCAGGTAAATCCCCATTTCGGGGACAAACCTGGCGTATCAAGAAGCGCCCAGAAGGCGCGACGTCGTCAAGCAGCTAGTGATAGCACGCCAACAGACCGTCGGGGCCGTTGATAACCGTGATGGGCGTATTGAAGATTGGGGTCAGCACCTCGTCGCGCATGACCTCCTCCGGATTACCGAAGGCCACCACTTCCCCATTCTTCACCGCACAGATGTGATCGGCGTAGCGGGCAGCGAAGTTGATGTCATGCAAAACAATGATGATCGTTCGCCCGAAGTTCTGCGCGGCCTCCTTGAGGTGCTTCATCATTTCCACGGAGTGCGCGATATCAAGGTTGTTGAGAGGCTCGTCCAGCAAAACGTAATCAGTCTCCTGGCACAGGACCATCGCCACATACGCGCGCTGACGCTGGCCGCCCGAGAGCTGATCCAGGTAGCGGTTCTCCAAATCGCTGAGGTGAAGGAAGTCAATGTACTTGGAGATGATCTCCTCGTCCTTAGCCGTCAGGCGGCCATGCGAGTACGGGAAGCGGCCAAACCCCACGAGCTGACGCACCGTCAGCTTCGTGATGAAGTGGTTCTCCTGCCGCAGGATGGACAAAATCTTGGCCAAGTCCTGGGACTTGGTAGAGGCGATGTCTAATCCAGCGACCTCAATGGTGCCTTCGTCGATATCGAGCAAACGCCCCACCATCGTCAACAGTGTGGACTTGCCGGCACCGTTGGGCCCCACAAGCGCGGTGATACCGCCGGCCGGAATGTCAAGGGACACTGGGCCAATGTTCGTCTCGTGGGAATAGGTCTTCGCAACGTTATTGAGTGTGATCACAGTCTGCCCTTTCGCAAAATGACGATGAGGAATACCGAGCCGCCGACGAGCTCAATGATGATGGATACAACGCCCTGCGCGTAGAAGACGTGCTGCATGAGGAAGTACGCACCCGTGAGCACAGCAAAGGCAGTGGCGATGGCCATGGGGAACAAGTACCGGTGGTCGTAGGTTTCCGCGAACTGGTAGGCCAAGGTTGCCACCAAGAATCCGAGGAAGGTCATGGGACCTACGAGCGAGGTGGTGGTGGCCATGAGAACTGATACCAGGATCAGAGTAAAGATCGCGTTGAATTTGTGATTCACGCCGAGGTTGGTGGCAGCGTCGCGACCAAGCGAGAGCACGTTGAGGTGGCGGGAATTAAAGAAGAGCAACGCCGTCGCCGCAATCACCAGCGGAATTGCGATGGGATAATACTCAGTCTCAGCATTGTTGACCGAGCCAAACAGTCGTGCCGTCAGCACGTCGAACTCGCTGGGTGTCAGCATGCGCTGCACCAGAGTGGACAGCGATCCAAGTCCGCCACCAATGACTACGCCGACCAATAGCATCGCATGCATGTTGTTGCTGCGGTTGGTCAGCAGCCACGAGTACAGGATGAGCGAGAGCACAATCATCACTGCCATCTGGAACAGGAAGGTGCCTATATTGCGGGCTTCCGTCAGGCCCGTGGCGCCTAGGAAGAAGACGGTCGCAGTATTAATCGCCACGTAGAGCGATTCAAAGCCCATGATGGACGGGGTCAGGATGCGGTTGTTGGTGACTGTATGAAAGGCCACGGTCGCAACGGCTTGGCACACAGCCACGATAGCCATGGCGGTCACGGCGTCGGCGCGGCGTTGCGCGATGAGCCACCACTTACGCGTTCCGAAGTCCATGGGATTGCCATACGCCAGCAGGCCAAACGCGAAGAGTGCGCCCGCCACGATGAGCGCCACCAAGATGATCCAATACTTGCGCGCTGCTTTGGCCGACTGGAAGGAGCCTACATAGCGTTGCTTGGCGACGTCGCCTGTGCGCTGCTCTGTCTTAACGCTCACGGGTGGACCTCACAATCAGGAATACGAAGACGGCCGCGCCAATCACGCCCAGGATGACGGATACGGGCAGCTCAAACGGCGAAATGACGGTTCGGCCGATGAGGTCACACAAGGTGACCGTGGCAATACCGAGCAGGCATACCCAAGGAAGGTTTGAGCGCAGGTCATCGCCGCGGAACATGCTCACCACGTTGGGAACGATAAGTCCCAAGAAAGGCAGGGAGCCCACGACCACGGTGACCACGCCAGTGGCCACAGCGATGAGCCCGGTGCCGATGAGGATCATTCGGTTGTAATTCAGGCCCACGTTGGTGGCGATTTCTTGGCCCAAGCCGGCGACTGTGAGTTTGTCCGCGTAGAAGAACACCGCGAGCAGCACCAGCAACACGATCCACAGCACCTCGTACTGGCCCTCGTACACGGAGGTGAACGAGCCCATGAACCAGATACCCAGCTGCTGCAGTTTGTCGGTGGTCAGTGCCACGAAAGAGGACACCGCGCTGACGACGGCGCCCAGCATGATGCCGATGATCGGCACGATGAGCGAGGAGCGCAACGTGACTCGGCGCAAGAAAGCGAAGAAGACCATCGTGCCGATGAAAGAAAACACAACAGAGATGACCATGCGGCCAAGCACCGACGCGTGCGGGAGCACGATCATCGAAAAGAGAAGGCCGAGGCCTGCCCATTCCGTGGTACCCGTGGTCGTGGGTTCAACGAAGCGATTCTGGGTGAGCAGCTGCATCACCAATCCACTCATCGCCATCGCCGCGCCCGCGAGCACCAAGGCGATGGTGCGCGGAATGCGCGTGGTCATAAACATGTCGCGGCCGTCGTCGTGCTCAAGGATCGAATACTCCCCCACCATGAGCGAAAGGAGGAGCAACGCCGCTACAGCCACGACGCCGAGCAACAGCTTCCAAGTGAAAAGCTTGCCGCGGGAACGGCGCGCGGGTGGTGCTTCTTGAACCGCGGTTATCTCTGCTGAAGTCAAAATCTATCTCTTTCACACCAAAAACCGGAAAGCCTTTCGGCGTTCCGGTTTCGGTTCTATTGGTGCAGGTTAGGACTGTTTCTCAAAGGCATCGGCCAGAGCGTTGAGAATCTCAGTGTAGGTAATGATGCTCTCGTTGACGTAGGTATCAGCCGGGGCAACGTAGACGTTGCCTTCCTTGACTGCGGTCACGTTCTTCAGCGCAGCATTCTCGTTAACGAGTTTGTCGCCTGGAACGTGCTCTTTGCCTTCCTTGCTGATGGCTGCGTCGCGGTCCATGACGAGGATCCAGTCCGGGTTGGACTCAGCGATTGCCTCGACGGAGATGTCGTCGCCCTCGTGGTCATCGGTTCCTTCCGGAACCTCCAGAGCCGGGGTCATACCGATGAGGTCGAAAACCGGGCCGTAGGTGCGGCCGATCTTCGGCGCGATGTAGCCGATCTCGCCACCGGAGGTGTTCACTGCCATGACCTTCTTGGAAGGATCATAAGCTTCCTTGGCGCGCTTTGCGGCTGCGTCGAAGTCCTTGATGAGCTTGGCTGCGTCCTCTTCGTGTCCGAAGGTCTGGCCCAGCGCCTTGGTGTGGCGCTTGAGTTCTTCAAAGAAGTCCTTGTCATCGCGCGGCTCAAAGTCAACGACCGGAACGTCCTCGACCAGCTTCTCAATGTCTTCCTGGTACTGCTCGAAGCGCTGGCCGTTCCAGATCACGTCTGGCTCAGCGGCAACGAGTGCCTCGAGGTCCGGCTCGCGGTGGGAACCGAGGTCAGCTGCAACGGTGTCCTTGTTGTAGACATCGCGCACGGTGGAAGGAACCAGCTTCAGCGGTGCGGCGGCGATCTTGACATCCCAGTTAGCAAGAATCTCGAAAGCGCGGTTATCCGTAACGGCCGGGGCGGTAACCGGGGTAGCAATCTTCTTCTCACCAAAGTTGTCCTCGAGAGTAATCTCCGTGGTCTCGGAGGAGGAAGCTGCGGAGGTGTCAGAAGAACCGGAGGTGGACTCTTCTGCAGAAGAGCAAGCGGTCAGAGCCATCGACAGAGCTGCGACGGACGCGACGAGAGAACGACGAATCTTGGCGGTCATGATGTCCTTTTCGAGAGATTTTCGAATACTCGCCTAACCTAACCGATGTAAGCCTTACCTTTCAACCAACTTTTTGCTAGGCACGCCTACAAATGCAATAAATTGTAGGTTGCACTGCACAAAGAGGTGGTTACCCCCACCCTTGCACAGTGCAAGAAAACCTACTTCTCACCTACCCGGCACCTAGTCCGTGGCCGACTTAGCCAAGAGATCCGCCACCGAAACAGCGCCCTGTTCAGCAAACTCCGCGTTCGCTGCCGCGCGCATTTTCATGTCCGCCAAGTAGTCGATCGCTACTTGGGCCAAGCCTGCTGCCGAGTCCACTGCGGCGTCGACAGCCGTATCCGTTGCGGCCCAACGAGCGAAGTCCTCGGTATGCAAGGCAACGTCGGACGGAGAGACCTTGACCATCGGGTGAATGCCCGGCACAAGGTGCGAGACGTTACCGAAGTCCGTGGACGCGGCAAGGGTCTCCGGCACGGTTCCCGCGGGAAGCGCCGTCCTTCCGCGCAGCGTTTGCGTGCGCGTCCACCGCTCCACCAGCGCCTCGTTGTTGCGTACCGGCAGCGTCATCGGGTGCTCGTCCCATTCGACATCGACCTGGACGCCGGCCATTAGCGCAGCCCCCTCAACGATTTCGTTAACGCGTTGGGACAAATCCATGAGGGTCTGGTTGCCCAAGGAACGCACATAGATGTGCATCGAGGCTTCACGCGGAATCACCGAAGGTCGCGCTCCCCCGCCCATGATGGCGTGGACGCGATCGCTCGGAGGCATCTGCTGACGCATCAGGCCAATGCCCTGGTAGGCCAAGGATGCTGCGTCGAGGGCGTTGCGTCCCATGAAAGGTTGCGAACTCGCGTGCGCCGCCACGCCGCGGAAGCTCACGTTGACGCTGCGGCGCCCGACCCACGCGTGCGAGCCAATGTCATAGCCAAAGCCGTGGATCATCATCGCTGCATCCACAGAGTCAAGGCTGCCGCCACGGATCATGTACTCCTTGCCCGAATGCCCCTCCTCGGCCGGGGTACCCTGCAGCAGCAGGCGCCCCTCGACGCCGCCGTTCTTACGCAGCGCCTCGACCGCGGATAGGAATCCGCCCACGCCCGCGGCAGCGATGACGTTGTGACCACAGCCGTGCCCGATACCGGGCAGCGCGTCATACTCAGCCATGATTGCCACGGTGGGATGAGATGACGCATCGAAGTTCGGGCTCCTCCACTCCGCCTCGAAAGCGGTTTCCGCCCCGTAAACACCGCACCGGACGGGGAAACCGCGTTGCTCCACGACGCCGGCAAGCATGCCCATCGAGCGGTGTTCCTCGAAGGCCGTCTCTGGGTGAGCATGCAAATCCTGCACGATGTGGGCGGCAAGCTCGCGGTGGGCGTCAGCACTTTCCGACGCCGCCTTCCACAGCACGTCCTGCCCCGCATAAGCCTCCGCCAAGGATGCTTGCGCTCCCGCGTTGGCCGTTTGGACGGCCGCCACGCGCTGCGCAATGAGCTGCTCCGTGGCCTCCAGATATGCCGTTGATGGATTGTTTCTTGCGTGATTGTCGCTATCGCACACGTTATCCCTCGATGAAAATGTTGTTGCCCGGACCCAGCGGCAGGTCTGCGTAGAACCAGATGGCCAGCAGAATTGCCCACGCGGTGAAGAACGGAACCACGTATGGCATCAGGCGCGACATCAGGGTGCCCAGGCCTGCCTTCGGCTCGTAGCGCTGCAGGAATCCCAGCATCACAATCATGTACGGGTTCAGCGGAGTGATGATCTGAGTTGCAGAGTCACCCACGCGGAAGGCGCCCTGAATGAAGGCCGGCTCATAGCCCAGCAGTGCGAACATCGGAACGAACACTGCCGCCATCAGGGTCCACATCGAAGAACCGGAGATGATGAGCAGGTTCAGGCACGAGGCCAGGACGATGAACGCGAGGACCGCGCCGAAGCCGGTGAGACCGATGGATTCCAGGAACGCCGCGCCCTTGACCGCAGTAAAAGTACCGATGCCGGTCCACGCAAACAGCGCCACGAACTGGCCCAAGATGAAGGCCAAGATGAGGAAGCTCATCATGTCTTTCAGCGAGCCAATCATCATGTCGACGACGTCCTTGATGCCATTGACGGTGCCCACGACCTTGCCATAGACCACACCGAGCACAAGGAAGTACAGGAAGACGATGAAGACGATGGAGCTCATCAGCGGCGACTTCGGCAGGAAGCCGCCGGTCTCGTTACGCCACGGGGATTCTGGCAGAAGAATGGCGAACAACAGTGCCGCGGTAACGATGACGGTGGCAACTGCAGACCACACCAGGCCTTTGCTTTCAGTCGGGGAAAGCTCTGCGGAGAGCTCCTCGCCGTTCTCGTCGCGGTCGCCACGGTGCGCGGCCTCTTCCGGATCGATGTCCTCTTCAGTAGGCACTTCCTGCTTCCACATGCGCGGCTCGATGACGCGATCAGTGATGAAACCAGCCAAGACACCGAGAACAATGGAAGATGCCACATTGAAGAAGTAGTTGGACATTGCGTTCACGTCAGTGAACTCCATGCCCGGGAGGGTCTCCATAACCGCGGTGGTAATACCTGCGAACAGCGCATCCAGGGAGGTCGGGACCAGCGCGGTGGAGTAGCCGGCGCCAACGGCAGCGAAGCCACCGATGAGGCCTGCGACAGGGTGACGGCCGGCTGCCTTGAACACCATCGCCGCCAGTGGCGGAACGATAACGAAGGCAGCGTCAGCCATGACCGATGCGGTCACGCCAATGACGCCGACTGCGTAAGGCAAAAGCCATGGCTTCGCAGAGCCGAAGAGCTTGCGAATGAGGGCGGAGAGCATTCCGGAGCGCTCGGCCACACCGACTGCCAGCATGATGGGCAGCACCGTAACCAGCGGCGGGAAGTTGATGTAATTCTCGCCCATCGTGGTGGTAAACCACGACATGCCTTCGCCGGTGAATAAGCCTTTGACGGGCTGGATTTCATCAGATCCAGGTACCTGCACCTTGATGCCCATCCACGCCATGATGGAAGAAGCAACGCCGGTGATGAGGAACAGGATCAGGAAGATGGTGAACGGCTCTGGCAGCTTGTTGCCTACGTATTCAACGCCGTTGAGAAACTTATCGAGCCAACCGTTACTGGCTGGCTGAGTTTTCGCATCCTTGCAGGACCTGCGCTCCCCTGCGGGTCACTCGTGGTCTCTTTTGTGATGGCCATGGTGGTTCTCCTCGTGCTTTAAGGGGATTGGTCTTTTATTTTTGGTCATCTTGCCCATTTGCCGAGGGGTTATCCCCGCAATACTTTCTAGACAATGTAACTTACATTACATGCAACGGTGATGCACATCTCAAGTTTTTATTTATCGGTTGAGATATAGAAACCTTGGAACGTGGGACACTCAACGGCAAAACCAGAAAGGCGACTTCCTCAGAATGGGTTTATTCAACGACACTCTTGAACTCTTGCAGGGGTTAATTCGCAATCGTTGCATCAACGACGGCACCCCGGGAAGTGGCCACGAGTACCGCAACGCGGACCTGTTGGAGGAGTTCTTCGAGGGCTCGGGAGCCCAGGTGGAGCGCTTCGAGCCAGAACCCGGCCGCGTGTCGATCGCGTTTACAGTGCCCGGCAGCAACCCCACAGCGGAACCACTGACGATGCTCGGCCACCTTGACGTAGTCCCCGTTGACGAAGACAAATGGACTCACGATCCCTTCGGCGCCGAGGTGGTAGACGGCGTTTTGTACGGCCGCGGAGTATACGACATGCTCTTCATCACGGCGTCGCAAGCCGCAGCCACGCGCGAAACAGCCCGGCGCGCACAGGCAGGCAACCCGCCACAGGGAACAGTGACCTTCGTGGGGCTCGCCGACGAAGAATCCGGCGGGAGGTTGGGCGCGCGCTGGATTTCTGAGAACCGCCCCGACGCATTTTCCTGGAAGAACTGCCTCTCCGAGACTGGCGGCTCGCATCTGCCGGTGCGTGATGGCAGCGATGCTCTGGTTATCAACGTCGGCGAGAAGGGCATCTTCCAGCGTCGCCTCCATGCCACGGGGGATACGGGGCACGGCTCCCTTCCCTATGGAAAGTCTTCATCCATCCTCACACTGGCGGAGGCCGCCCGGCGCGTGGGCGCGTTGGCGATGCCGCCCGCCTATGACCACGTGTGGTCTTGGTTCGTGGAGGCGTTCCACTTCGATCCGGATACCACCGCCGCGCTTGTCGACGGATCCGCAGGGGACGCTACTTATGAGACTTTCGGTGAGCTAGCGGCGTTCGCACACTCGTTTAGTCACACCAACATCGCTTTCACGGGGATTCATGGCGGTAGCGCCATCAATGTCATCCCTTCGAAGGCTTATCTCAACCTCGACATCCGGGCGCATCCGACGGATACCGCGGATTCTGTCGACGCCGCCCTCATTGCGGCGCTGGGTGACATGGCTGATGAGATAAGGATCGAGCATCTCAACAATGAGACCCCCTCGGCATCGCCTGCAGAGGGTCCGCTCTGGGATGCGATGGCTGCGACATTTGGCGAGTTCTTCCCAGAGGCATCAGTTGTGCCCATCTACGCCTCGGGCGGCTCAGATCTGCGATTCGCCCGCCGCATGGGTGGTGTGGGCTATGGTTTCGCCCTGCATGCTCGCGCACGGGACTTAGCGAGCGCCAACAACGAGCTACATTCCCATGACGAATGCCTCCACCTGGAAGACCTAGATCTCACGGTGAAGGCATACGATGCGCTGGTTCAGCGCTTTTGTGGTTAAGAAACGGTGCTCCAGCACCGCGCCGATTAATCCTCGACGACAGAAACCTTGACGTCAATGTTGCCGCGGGTGGCGTTGCTATAAGGGCAGACCTCATGCGCCTTGTCGGCGGGGCCTGCGGAATCGGGGCCCGAGAGAAAGTGACGGGGCAGTTGTCGTTTCCGCATGCCATCCGGGTGTACCGATATGCCACGCTCTCATTCATGCTCAATCTTCAAGTCGGATCTCCTTGCCCAACCCCTCCAGTTCTCTCACAGCGGCGGACTGCGCCACCGCCGAGCCCGTCGCGCGCGGCGGCGCCTGGATAACGCGCTCCGACTCGAGCCCCCGCTCCAACTCCATCGCGCGCGTAATCTCCGCGTCGATCTTCACGCCGAGGATAAACAGTGTGTTCATGATCCACAACACAAACAGCGCGATGATGACCGTACCCAGCGCGCCGTACGCGCTGCGCGCACCCACCACCGTGAGATAGACCCGCACCAGTCCCCACGCCACGACAGCGCCCAGTAACGCGATAGTTGAGCCCACCGTGAGCCACTGGAATTTCCGCGTCCGCACATTCGGCGCGAAGCGATACAACAACGCCAACAGTGTCACGCTCATCACCGCCACGACCGGCCAGCGCAGCCATTGCCACACCGGCAGGAAGGAATCGACGAGGAAAGAACGCACCGAAGAAACACCCGCGACCCCACCAAAAGGCCGCAACAGCCCCACTACGATGTCGCGCTGCAGCATGAGCGCCACAAAGATCACCACGGCTCCCAGCACCATTGCGATGGTAAGAAGCCACATCACTGTCCACGTGCGCACGAGCCCGCGGCCTTCCACTCGCCCATACATCGCATTGGCACTGCGCGCGAACGCCCGCACATACGCCGAGGATGAAGACAGTGCAAGGACCACCGATAACACCAGCATGAGCGTCGACTGTTGCGTCGAGCCCACCACCGCATCCACGATCCGCTGTGCGGCATCCGCCCATTCCGGCGGCAGGTACGTCCCGATGAAATCAGCCGTGAGTTTCTGCACCTGTTCCTCATTGCGCGCGAGCACCAGCGTCGCAATGGAGTACACGCCCAACACCATGGGCAGCGCCGTGAGCACCGTAAAGAACGTGAGCGTCGCCGCGCGGTCCATCATCGCGTTCATGAAGAACTCATAGCGCACCCGGCGCACAACTAACCCCCACGCCCGGCGCGACAAATGCCACGCGCTCTCCCCCGCCGAGCCATACGCCCAGGGCACCGACGTGTGCACGAGCTCCCCACTATTGGGCGCAGCGACGGCAGGGCTTGCCGATGCCCCCTTCTTCTCACCTTCGTCCGGCGTGGTGTTGCGTGTCATACCTGCAGCTTACCGGGCCTTGCCGTTCCCAACGCAGAAACTACGACGGCAAGGATCGTGCCAATAATGGAAAGAACGACCGCGGTTATTGCAGTCCCTTTCTTTTTGTTCTTAACAACCAGGCTCACGCGATTCGGCTAAAAATTGAAAAGCCCCAGATAGAACGTAGTCTAGCTGGGACTTTGCGGTGGAGCCGCCGGGAATTGAACCCGGGTCCTTCGTCACCTCGCCAGGGCTTCTCCGTGCGCAGTCTGCACAGGATCTCTACTCGGCCCTCCGGCACGGGCAAACACGTTCCGGATGATGGGCCCAGTCGCTCTGAAAGTCCCCCACCGACCGAACGACAAGCCGGTGGAGCAAGTTCCTTAGTCGATGCCAGGAACCAGGTCAGGAACTAAACCTGGGCTGACAGACACGCGTCGCTGAAATTAGGCAGCGAGGGCGTAGTCACGCTGAGAGTTCTTCTCTGCGTTTATTGGTTGCTGCGACGCTTACGGTGGTCTCCAGCCTGCACCGGCACGCTTCCCCTGGCTCAATGTACGAAGTCGAAACCAAGTCGACCCCTTACATCCGTAGAGCGGGCATGTGCTTTCTCTACAGTTCGTACAACACTACTCCACCCAAGACTATTCCCTCAAGTCTCAAATTCCAGACATACGGGAGACTATTAATTAGCTGGAACGCATTCGTGACGTGCACTACAGCTGCTAGCCTATTTTCACACTGCTCTCAAAAATGTAAACCGATAACCAAAGGCAAACAGTGACTTCATCATCAGCAGAGAACGTGAACAACGCCAGCGCCAGCGAAGCTGCCGCACTTTCGGATGCCCACCCCGCATCAGATAACGCCCACCACGCAACCAACACGGAATGGGCCATCTCACTCTTCGGCACCGCAGTCGGTGCAGGAATCTTGTTCCTGCCCATCAACGCCGGCAGCTTCGGCTTCTGGCCGCTCGTCATCGCCACCCTCCTCATTGGCCCCATGACGTACTTCTCACACCGCGGCCTCGCGCGCATGATCTGTGCATCCCCACGTCAAGGCGATGACATCACCGAAGTCGTGACCGACTACTTCGGTAAGACCGCAGGTTTTGTCATCTCTATCCTGTACTTCCTGGCCATCTTCCCGATCGTCTTGATCTACGGTGTCTCCATCACCAACACGGTTAATAGCTTCATCGTCAACCAGCTCAACGGCCCGGAAATCCCCCGTCCGCTCCTATCATTCCTGCTCGTCGGAATCATGACCGTAGTCTTCGGCTTCGGCCAGAAGATGGTCCTGAAGGTCACCCAGTTCTTGGTTTACCCGCTAATCTTCTGTCTCGGCGCGCTCTCCCTCTACCTCATTCCCCGTTGGGACTTCGACTCTTTCGCAAGCACAGGAAATGCTGACTGGAGCATCGTCGGCAGCGTCGCGCTCATCATCCCCGTCCTTGTCTTCGCTTTCAACCACTCCCCCGCCATTTCCCAGTTCTCCTTGGCTATGGTCGCAGCGCACGGCAAGGAGAAGAGCTCTGGGAACGCCTCCCGTGCACTCGCGCTTACCGCGATCTTGCTGACTGTATTCACAATGTTCTTCGTGTGGTCGTGCACCCTCGCGCTGGGTGCAGATGGCCTCGCGGAGGCACGCGAGCAAAACCTGCCAGTCCTGTCCTACCTCGCTAACGTGACGGGCGTTCCAGTGCTTGCTTTCGTGTCCCCATTCATCGCCATCGTGGCCATCGTTTCTTCCTACTTCGGCCACGTCCTCGGTGCCACCGAAGGCGGCAACTACCTGCTGCGCCGTATCGCACCAGGTGCCACGCAGAATTTCTCGCAGGCCAAGCTCAACGGAATCATGCATTTCTTCATCTTCGTGTGCGCGTGGATTGTCGCCATCATCGACCCGTCCATCCTCGGGCTCATCGAGGCCATCGGCGGCCCCTTCATCGCAGCAATCCTCTACCTACTGCCGATGTACGCCATCCACAAGATTCCGGGCCTGGCCCGCTTCCGCAACCGCTTCAGCAACTACTTCGTTGTCATCACCGGCCTGGTGGCCGTGGGCGCGGCAATCTGGGGCATCTTTAACTAACAGCTGAGCTGGCCTCACCCACCCCAGCTCAACCACCCCAGCCCAGAGGGCTTAGTTCTTCTTGTTTAACTGGGATTCCAGCCAATCTTTTAGCACGACGGCATGGTTGACCTCCCGGTCCTTAGCGGCAAAGAGCAGCGTGACAGCTCCTTTGTCCGCAAGGGATCGCAAGGTCTCCATGTCGTCGCTGTCGTTTTCCTCAAGTTCCGCGCGATAGCGCTTCGCGAACTCATCAAAGGAATCCGGATCGTGGTTCCACCACTTGCGCAGCTGCGGCGTGGGTGCCACGTCCTTGAGCCACTCGTCCGCGCGCAGGTCCTCTTTGCTGATGCCGCGGGGCCAGAGCCTGTCCACCAACACCGTGGTGCCCTTGGTTGAGGTCTTCCCCTTGGCCATATCATGCGCCTTCGCCGTATGAATCATGCACCCAGGCTACGCCCCCGGGCGTCGCCAAGCACTTAAGCGTTGATGCCTTTCACGCGGCGTCCCAGCTCGCGAGTGATTTCGCGATCCTGATCGCGGCGCTTGATAGCCTCACGCTTGTCGTAATCCTGCTTACCTTGCGCAAGCCCCAGCTCGCACTTGGCACGGCCATCCTTGAGGTAGACCTTGAGCGGAATCAAGGTCTTGTTTCCGTCGCGCACCTGGCCCATGAGCTTGTCGATTTCGCGGCGGTGCAAAAGCAGTTTGCGGGTGCGCTTTGGCGAGTGGTTCGTCCACGTTCCCTGCGAGTACTCGGGGATGTGGAGATTGCGGATGTAGACCTCACCGTCGTCGATGGTTGCGAACGCATCGACGAGGGAAATCTTGCCCTCACGCATAGATTTGATTTCGGTTCCCACCAGGACCATGCCGCATTCGAGGGTATCGAGAATCTTGTAATCGTGACGGGCACGGCGATTGGTGGCTAGGGTCGTGTTGTTGTCGACCGCTGCTTTCTTCTTTGCCTTCTTCGCCATAATTTCTACAACTATACGCGGTGCTTACTTGCGTACATAAGCGCGCAGCGTAATTTGCGCGGTAAGCGCCGCGAAGAAGAGCGCGAGGACGCCCACGATCGGTAGAGCCACCCAGATGTCGCTGGTCTTGATTGGGGTCAAGAGCTGGGACTCGTAGAGGTTTTTCAGCGAAGGATCCAGCACGGCAGACTTGCCCACGACCACGCCAATACCGGCGAGGACAACGCCGATGAACGTACCAAGGAGTGCCTCCAACACGAACGGCGCCTGGGTAATCCAGCGGGAGGCGCCCACCATACGCATGATAGACATCTCGCGGGAGCGGTTAAAGGCGGCAATCTGGACCATGTTGGCGATAAGGAAGATCGCTGCAATGGCCATCACCGCTGCCAACAGGAAGGTGGCGTTACGGATGGAGTCGAGGTTGTTCGCAGCACCGCGCACCTCCTCCTGCTGGTCGATGACCTCACTGACCGCAGGGTTGTCCTTAATTGCGTCGATAGGCGCGGTGTTCGTCGGATCAACGAGGCGGACGTGGAACGCCGCCGGCAGCGCATCTGGAGAGGTCTCCTCCACCATGACCGGATCGGTTTCCTGGAAAAGCTCCACGAAGCGGCCGTAGGAAGCCTGACGGTCGCGGTAGGTCACCGACTCAATGCCATCATCTTCCTCGAGCTGCTTCTTCAGGTCGGCACAGGCTGGCGAGGTACAGCTCGGGTCATTAGCGGAGATGTCCTCGTTGAGCTGGATCATTACCTCAACGCGCTCCAAGTAGAGGCCCTTGGTGTCGTTGGTCATGTTAGTCACCAGCACGCCGGCCACCACGAGGGCTACAGAAATGGCGGTGGTGATGACCATAGCGATGGTCATAGTCAGGTTTCGGCCCAGTCCTTTGAAGGCCTCGCGCGTTACTAGTCCCAGTTGCATTTAGAGCGCCTCCCCGTACAGTGCGTTGGCTTCGTCGCGCACGAGCTTGCCGTTGTGAAGCTCGAGGACCCTTTGGCGGGCGTCGTTAACCGCGCGGGCGTTGTGCGTCGACATAACCACGGTGGTACCACGGCGATTGATCTGAGTGAGCAGGCTCAAAATTTCAGTGGCCGTACCCGGATCCAGGTTGCCGGTGGGCTCGTCGGCCAGCACCAGCTTCGGACGGTTGACGAACGCGCGGGCCACAGCCACGCGCTGCTGCTCGCCACCGGACAGCTCGTGCGGCATGCGGTGCTGCTTCGAACCCAGCCCCACCATCTCGAGGACCTCCGGCACGGCCTTGTCGATCTTCGACTTCTTCTTGCCAATTACCTCGAGCGCAAAGGCTACGTTTTGATAGACGTTGAGCTTCGGCAGCAGGCGGAAGTCTTGGAAGACGTAACCGATAGACTGGCGCAGCTGATTGATCTGGCGCCCCTTCAAGGCATTGACGTGGAAGTTGTCAAAGTGAATGTCGCCAGAGCTGACGTTCGTTTCACGCACCATCAGCTGAAGGAACGTGGACTTACCGGAGCCAGAAGGGCCGATAAGGAACACGAACTCGCCGTCTTCGATTTCAAAGGAGACATCGTCAAGCGCAGGTCTGGTCGACGTCTTATAGACCTTGGACACATTTTCAAAGGTGATCACTCAAGCCACATTAGCAACACAAGTTAACAACAGAAAGTATAAAAACTAACTTTCCTTCTCTGCCTTCTGCGCCTCAGCCATTCGCCACCGAATGCCAGCCTCCAGGAATCCGTCCAAGTCACCGTCCAGAACCTTCGAGGGATCGCCTACCTCATAGTTAGTGCGCAGGTCCTTGACCATCTGATACGGGTGCAAAACATAGGAACGCATCTGATTACCCCACGAGGCGTTTCCGCCCGCACCCAGCGCATCAAGCTCGGCGCGCTCCTCTTGACGCTTGCGCTCCAAAAGCTTGGCCTGCAGGACGCGCATTGCTGACGCCTTATTCTGAATCTGGGACTTCTCGTTCTGACACGTCACCACGATGCCGGTTGGGATGTGTGTCAGACGCACCGCGGAGTCGGTGGTGTTGACGGACTGTCCGCCAGGACCCGAGGAACGGTAGACGTCCACGCGCACATCCCCATCCGGGACGTCGATATGGTCGGTCTGCTCAACCACCGGCAACACTTCCACTTCAGCAAAGGAGGTCTGGCGGCGGCCTTGGTTATCAAAGGGCGAGATGCGCACCAAGCGATGCGCGCCCTGCTCCACGGAAAGCTGGCCATACATGTACTCGCCGTGCACCACGAAGGTCGCGGACTTAATGCCAGCCTCTTCCGCATAAGAGATGTCATAGACGTCCACCTTGTGGCCGTGCTTTTCGGCCCAGCGGGTGTACATGCGCATGAGCATCTCCGCCCAGTCCGCGGCATCGACGCCGCCGGCGCCCGAGCGAATGTTGATGACAGCCTCACGCGGGTCATACTCGCCAGAGAGCATCGTGGTCACCTCCAACGCCTCGATGGCAGCACCCAGGTCCTCCAGCTCGTCGTCGGCAAGCGCGGTGTCCCCCTCTTCCTCCGCCAACTCGAACATGACGGGCATATCGTCCACACGCGAACGCAGGCTCTCCAGCTTGCGAATCTTGGCCTGCGCGGCTGAAAGAGCGGAAGTTACCTGCTGAGCGTGAGCGGGATCATCCCACAAAGAGGGGTCCCCAGCCTGTGCCTCCAGCTCACGAACCTGCTCAGCTAAAGCCGCAGGATCCATCACCTTTTCAATGGTGGCGAGGGTGGAATCCAGTTCTGCAAGACGGGCTGATTGTTCGGGACGCATAGGGCCCAAGTCTACCTGCGCAGCAACCGCAATTAGCCATCGGCCGCATTTAGCGCGACAATATCCGCATGACTCAACAGCCGAGCTTGAATGAGATGATCGATGCGATCACCAAGACCTTTCTGGTAGCTCACGTCGACGACACCGATGCGCACCTTGCGCAGGCGCTCGTCTACAACGCAGGACGCCTCGCCTGGCGCATGCGTGAGCAGGGCGTCGACATTAACCAGAAGACCTCTGTTTCTGACGTCGTCACGGATGCGGACCGCGCCGCCGAACGCTTCGTCGCCGGCGTCCTCGAGGTCGTCCGCCCCGAGGACGGAATCCTCGGTGAGGAAGGCGCCACACGCCCCTCCACCTCCGGCCGCACGTGGGTCATCGACCCAGTAGACGGCACCTACAACTTCAGCTCCGGCTCTGACTACTGGTGCTCCGCGCTCGCACTAGCCGACGCCGAGGGCGTCATCTTCGGCGCAGTCCACCGCCCTGCCATGGGATACACCTGGTTCGGCGGCCGCGACTTCCCTACCTCCCGGGACGGAAAGGACGTGGCGAAACTGCAGAATCAATCTGCCAAAGAGATCAGCATGGCCACCTACCTCCACCCCACCTCCATCCAAGACGCAGATATCCGCGCCGCTTGGCAGAGAGTCGGCGAAAAGTTTGCTACAGTCCGTATGCTTGGCGCGGGCTCAGTTGATCTCTCTTCTGTGGCTGACGGCACCTGGGGTGCCTGGATGCAGCACAGTGTGGCCGACTGGGACTGGTTCCCCGGCAAGGCCTTGGTTGAAGCAGCCGGCGGCGCTGCCCGCAAGGTAGAAGCAGGCGGTGTGGAATGGTGCATCGCCGGTAATAAACAAGTAGTTGACGAGATGGAGGAATGGCTCCGTGGGTAAGTGCAAAGAAGACCTCGGACTCGCGTTGGAACTCGCGGGCCACGCGGATGTCATCACGATGAATCGCTTTGAGGCATCCGATCTTTCGGTTAAGGACAAGCCGGACATGACCCCGGTTTCCGACGCCGACTTGGCTTGTGAAAAGCAGATTCGCGAGGCCCTCAAGCGCTCGCGCCCACGCGACGAGGTCCTGGGCGAGGAGTTCGGCGGCACCCCGACGTTTAAGGGACGCCAGTGGGTCATCGACCCCATCGACGGCACCAAGAACTTCGTGCGCGGCGTCCCGGTGTGGGCAACGCTCATCGCTTTGCTGGAGGACGGCGAACCTGTGGTCTCTGTGATCTCCGCACCTGCTTTGCGACGTCGCTGGTACGCCGCCAAGGGCGGCGGCGCCTACCGAGTCTTCGGCGGAGAGCCCAAGCGCCTGCACGTCTCCCAGGTCGAAAAACTCGAGCATGCTTCGGTGGCCATGAGCTCCCTGGCTGGCTGGGCTGAGCGCAGCCTGCAGGATCGCTTCATCGAGCTCACGGAAAAGACCTGGCGCCTGCGCGGCTACGGTGATTTCTGGAACTACTGCCTCGTTGCCGAAGGCGCCGTGGACATCGCCGCTGAGCCAGAGGTGTCCCTGTGGGACCTCGCGGCCCCTACCCTGCTGGTCACCGAGGCCGGCGGCAAGTTCACCTGTCTCACCGGCGAGGAAGGCCCACACAACGGCTCGGCAGTGGCCAGCAACGGACTGCTTCACGACTCCGTCCTCGGCATCCTGAACTAGGCCAAAGAGAAAGCGGCGGTGGGGGAAGTCTCATAAACTTCCCCCACCGCCGCTTTTGGTGTTTCGCTTTTAGAAAAGCAATTAGCCTTTGCTTTTAGTGCTGTGGCAGCACAAAACCTGCGCCAACTCCGCCGCGACGGTTCATGTCTGCGAGGATTGCATCCATGTTCATAGCCACGGTTGGGTTGTGCAACGGGCCCTGCAATGGGCTGCGGCACTCCGGCAGGCCTGGGATAAGTCCGCGGGAGACCGTGCCGATGATCCGACCGTTGCTCATGACCGGTGCACCCGAATCGCCCACCATGGCGCAGATCTGATTGATTTGCACCTCGCGCGATTGCTGGTAGGTCACGCCACAGGTGGTACCGGTGGCAACACCAGTCTTGCAGGTCAGCTCGCCCGGCTTGGCAGTGCCGCCCAACTGCGTTGCGGTAACGCCATTGTAGGAACGAGAGATCTCTGCTTTGGAACCGAACTCGATCACGGTGTAGTCGAGGTACTCATTCTTTGCGGCGATGGTGCCCGTGGTTCCTACCTGCCAGGAATCGGCAGAAGAGACCGAGTCGCCCACATTGCCACAGTGGCCAGCGGTCAGGCCCACCTTGCGACCCGCCGCGTCAGTGCCGGCTGCGGTCAGGGTGCACATGGTGTCCTGGTTGACGTAGAGCGGCGTGCCCGGGCCATACAAGGACTTGCCGCGAGTCATGGCAGCGTTGGATTCCTCCGGAATGCGGGGGGCATCGAAGTAGGATGCTGGCACGCGGTGCAACACGTAGTCGTTGAAAGGCTTAGCGGCCGCTACTTTGGAAAAAGCGTCATTTTTCCACACGTAGTTTGGGTCAGTGCCTTGTGGCTTAAACTCCGGCTGTGTTGCATTCTCGATCATCCCGATGGGATTTGGATTAGTCAACGGCTGCGCGTACTGCTGCGTGTTGTGTTCACGCGCAACAAACTGCTCTGTGGCGGGTTGCCACTTCGCAATTTCTGACTGCGCCTGCACGATCGCAGTGTTCGCGTCACTGACCGCTTGGTTGACTGCGGCGGTCACGCCAGAGGCCGCACCAAAACGTGCGATTTCGCTGTTGAACTGGTTTAAAACGGCAGTGGTGACTGCGTCGGAACCCGTTGGAGCAGAAGCTGGAAGCTCTTGGGCGCCGGCCGTGGGGCTCGCAAAGAAAAACGCACCTACGAAAGCCGAGCCCACGATGACTTTCTTAAGATGCGGAATACGAATCATGAACAATTCCCTCAATCTATCTTGCTATTGGTCTAGCCTCCCACATACTGTCACGTGCCACCCCTACGTGACGCGCTCTGAGCGTTCTGTGTCCAAGCCGTTACCTTTTACACAGCCAGCGGGTGTACCCGCATCTTCAGACCCGAATCTCGCGCCAGAAATCAGTTTCCTCGCTATGATGTTGAGGCCCAATCTTGGCCTCGTTCACTGCCCCCAACCGTTCTCAAGGAACTCGACGTGACTCAGCTTCTCGCCTTCCTGGCTGATCAGCCTATCCTCCTTGTCTTTGCCCTCATCGGCGTAGGAATGGCGCTCGGCAACATCAAACTAAAAGGCGTCAGCCTGGGGGCTGCGGCCGTGCTATTCCTCGGCATTGCTTTTGCCGCGGCGTCGGCAAGCACCGGCAGCGCCGTGAGCGTGCCGCCCGTCATCGGCACGTTCGGCCTAGTTATCTTCGCCTTCGGCATCGGCAATAATTCCGGCATCGTCTTCTTCCAGTCTTTGCGCACCGCCACCGCGCCCGTATTATCCATGATTGCGGTATTCATCATCGCAGCCATCGCGGCGCACACCGTGGGCACATACGTATTTGGGCTAGACATCTCAGTGATCGCCGGAACCTTCGCTGGGGCCATCACCAACACCCCCTCGCTCGCCGCGGCTGCGGAAGCCACCGGGGACGGTGCCGCCGCCACGGTGGGCTACGCGGTGTCCTACCTGTTCGGCGTAATCGGCATGATGATCGTGGCAACGCTCTTGCTTCGCGACGCCCCCAATGACACCGACAAGGCTGCGCCCGTCACTCGCCTGCACATGCAGATTACGCGCAAAGAAGGCATCAGTATCGCAGACCTCCTCGCGGCCGGGAACAACGAGATTCAGGTCACCCGTTTGCGCCGGGTGGGAAGCAACCTCATCATCATTCCGGGCTATCTCGACGAGCTCAACCCCGGTGACGTGGTGACGGTGGTTGGAACACCGAAGGACCTCGACGCCGTGTTATTGGCCGGTGGACGCGAATCGCCACAGATTTTGGACGATGACCGCCACGACCTAGATTTCCGCCGCATTACCATTTCTCAGCACCAGCTAGCGGGCAAGACCATCGCGCAAGTCAACAACGCGCTCAATGACCGGTGGGGAGCACGCATCTCCCGCATCCGCCGTGGCGACGAGGACCAGGTGGCCAACCCCGAGTTCCTCGTGGAGTTGGGTGACCGTGTCCGCGTGGTCGGACCCGCTGGCCACTTGAAGGCCATCTCCAAGTACCTGGGTGATTCCTCGCATGGCCTGACCGACATCAACCCGGTCGCGCTGGGTCTGGGCTTGGCTTTGGGTATCCTCTTGGGCCATATCGACATTCCGCTGCCGGGAGAGGCCACGCTCAACCTCGGCGCTGCCGCGGGTGTTCTCTTGGTGGCGCTCGTTATGGGCCGCATCGGTCGAATCGGCAAGATGATCACCGCTTTGCCGCATTCGGCAAACACCGTCTTGGCGGATTTGGGCCTCCTGCTTTTCCTTGCGCAAGCCGGCACCAACGCCGGCGGGCAGATTGCCGGTGCGTTCTCCAGCGGCGCTTGGTGGAAGATCCTGTTGCTCGGAATGCTTGTCACCACCATCGTCGCGGTGGGCATCGCGCTCGTGATGCACAGGATGTTGGGCAATGGCGCCACGAAGACTGCGGGCATCTTGGCCGGTGCGCAGACGCAGCCGGCAATCCTCGCTTTTGTGAACAACCGCACCGCCGCCGATACTCGCGTGGCGTTGGGCTACACGCTGGTCTATCCGGCGGCAATGATTTCGAAGATCCTTATCACCCACGGCCTTGCGCTTTTGGGCTAACTCGGCCGCTGGCAGCGGGTATCGTGGGGGCCACGATTATTCGGCCCCGGTTTTGCCTTTAAGGAGCGTTTTTAACGATGTCTGCTTTTGACCACGTCGTGTGGTGGCACGTTTACCCGCTGACTGCTTGCGGGGCACCCATCCGCGAGGAACACACCTCAGCCCCACGCCTTAAGCGCTTGGAAGCATGGCTGGACTACGTGGTGGAGTTGGGCTGCAACGGCTTGTTGATGGGTCCGGTTTTTGCCTCCACGAGTCATGGGTATGACACCGTGGACTACTACCGTTTGGACCCGCGCCTAGGCACGGATGCCGAGTGGGACGCGTTTGTCGACGCCGCCCATTCCCGCGGCCTGCGCATCATGCTGGACGGTGTGTTCAACCATGTGGGCGCGCAGCATCCGTTGGCCGCACACCCGACTGAAGACAACGCGGGAATGGTGCAGGAGTCCGGCTGGGAGGGCCACGAGCAGCTGCGTGAGCTCAACCATGCGGACCCGCGTGTAGCTGACATGGTCGTGGACATCATGTGCCACTGGCTGGGCAAGGGCGCTGACGCTTGGCGTCTTGATGTGGCCTATGCGGTGCCCGCGAAGTTCTGGGCCACGGTCACTGAGCGCGTACGTGAGCGCTTCCCCAACGTTGCTTTTCTGGGTGAGGTCCTCCACGGTGACTTCGCGGCGATTGGGGGCTCGGGTCACCTCGACGCGGTCACAGCATATGAGTTGTGGAAAGGAACGTGGAGCTCCATTCATGACGTGAACTTCTGGGAGCTCGCCCACGCACTGGAGCGCCACGCCGGGTTCTCCTCCACGATGACGATGCAAACCTTCGTGGGCAATCACGACGTCAACCGCATCGCCAGCCAGGTGGGCGACGCCGGCGCGGTACTGGCCGCCACGGTCTTGTTCACCGTCCCCGGCATGCCAAGCGTCTACTACGGCGACGAGCAAGCATTCCGCGGCGAGAAGGCCGAGGGATTCGCCGCCGACGATCCAATCCGCCCTCCCCTGCCGGAGAACCCCGCTGAACTCGCTGAGTTGGGCTGGTGGCTCTATCACCTCTACCAGGAGCTCATTGCTTTGCGACGCCGCAACGACTGGCTCACGCACGCCTTACTCGAGGTCCGCGATAAGACCAACGAATCCATCACCTATGCAGTCACAACGCCTGAGCACGAGTGCTTGGTGTCCTTACACGCCGGCGATCGCCATGCAGCCACGGTGACTATTGATGGCCACACCGAATTTGAGTGGCGAGGTTAAAACAACAGGGCAGTGACGGCGAAAGGCCCGCCTACAGTTCCAGCGACTCGGGGGTTGATTCAGCTGGGCGGGCGGGGCTTTACTGCCCGGTACCCTATCCGGCGTTTCGGCCCTGCGTATGTCCGGCACATGAGACAATTACCGTCATGGCTGAGATGACACACGCGCAGCGTGTAAGTGCTGCTAGAGACTTCGCTGAGCGCTGGAAAGACCGAGGCGCTGAAAAATCAGATACCCAACAGTTCTGGATTGACCTGTGCTCCAACGTGCTTGGCATGGAAGACCAGACCACAGCGCTGCACTTCGAATCTCGCACCACCGGCGCTGGCTGGATTGACGTTGCTGTCCCCGATGCGAAGACGTTCCTCGAGCAGAAGGCATCGTTGCAGGCTGGCGAACTTATCGGCAAGCTGTACAAGCTACTGCACGAACAGAACGTTGACCCAGACTCTGCCGCGTCGCAGCACGCGCTCAATGTCCTCTGTGTGCGCCTGATGTTCTGTCTGTTTGCCGAGGATGCAGGTATCTTCCTGAAGAACGCAGTACTGAACTACTTAGCCCCAGTCAACGCGCCCGCAATGCGTCTCGCGCTCAAGCGCCTGTTCAAACAGCTAGATACTCCCATGGATCTGCGTGACCCGTATGATGAACAGGCACTTGCGGTAATACCCTACGTCAACGGTGGCCTGTTCACTGATGCAAATGTCGAGATTCCCAACTTCGCAGATGAAATTCGTGAGCTACTGATCACCGAGTTGTCGGCGGATACTGAGTGGTCACAAATAAGCCCGACCATCTTCGGCGGTGTCTTCGAGTCCACGCTGAACCCCGAGACTCGTCACGCGGGCGGTATGCACTACACGAGTCCCGAAAACATCCATAAGGTCATCGACCCATTATTCCTGAACGCGCTGACTGACGAGCTGGCAAGCATCATCAACGAACCGGGCGTTGGTGCAGTCAAGCGGCGCAACAACTTGAAGCGCTACCACGACAAGTTGGCCGGTCTGACCTTCTTCGAAGCTTTCAACCCGACTTGGGTACAAAATGGCGGCGCACTCGCGCTCGCGACGTGAGTGGTCCAAATCCAGGTTCAGTGGTTCAACTGGATATTCGTTCAGAGATAAACAGTTTCCGGTAGTGGATATCTCCGTCCTTGCGTGGATAGTAGATCCAGCCGATGCTTTCCCAGAACTCATCAGCGCCTTCAGAGAAAGCAATCAGCGGCGTGCTCGCGTAGTGTTCGCGAAGCAAGGAAGCGAATTCAGCGCCAAGCCCGCGACATCTGGCCGTAGATCGAATTTCGAAGAACCAGATTTCCTTGGTAGGAACGTCTGCGTCAATACCGATGTAGCTGTCTGATAGTTGCCAGTCGGTGAGTGACGCGCGTCCCGTTTCGATTCCGTCGAGCAAAAGCTGCACGTAGTCAGTGCCGCCCAGAGTGTCGTCTCCTACTCGATCAACGTTGCTGTGCCACCAGTCATCTCGAAATCCTTCATCACCAAACGGGAAGGGAGACTGAAAGTCCACTTCCTGCACGAGGAACCGTAACTCAGCATTCTCCATAACCACAGAATAATGCCAACGCTCGTCGGTCGCCTGCTGGTGGCTTCCTTGAGGACGTCCAGCGCCGCCAAGAGGAACTGGTAAATCTGTGGGGTGTATCAAGCTTCTTGAACACTTCCTGTTGAGGGGAGAAGAACAAGGACATGGCATCAAGTAAGCGTCGAAGGTTCAGTGCCCAGCTCAACTAGAAAGGCCAAGCCTGTTCGGTAGGGCTGGTGGCCCATCTGATGCGGGAACTCGGGCTGGCAGCCATCCAGCCGCGCAGCTACCGTCGCCCCACGATCACCGACGTGGAAGCGGAGGTCTTCGACGGCCTCATCGCACGCGACTTCGCCCCCTAGCACCACACCCCCGGGGCAGCGCTGGTCGGTGACATCACCTACCTGCGCACCGGTGAAGGATGGCTCCACCTCGCCACCGTGATCGATCTGGCCGCACGCATGGTGATCGACTGGCAGATCGCCGGGCATATGCGCACCAGCCTCGTCAGCGACGCCCTCGAGATGGCGCGCATCCACGGCGGCGCCCTGCCCGGGGAGATCTTCCACTCCGGCCACGGAGCCCAATACAGTGCTGGAGCGTTCACCGGCTACTGCCAAGCGCATGGGTTTCGCCAGTCGATGGACCGCACTGGGGTGTGCTGGGACAACGCCGCCGCTGAATCGTTCTTCGCGGGCCTGAAGAACGAGGTGTATCACCAGCAGGTGTTCCCCACCCGCGCCCGAGCATGACTCGCGGTCGCGGACTACATCGAGGTCTTCTACAACCGACGCCGTCGTCACTCAACGCTCGGCTACCGCACCCCGAGCCAAGCATGGACCGACCACCACACCGTCACCGGCGAGACCCTCGCCGCAGCGGCCTGACCAGAGAAAGAACACTAGGAACTGTCCACAATCCTTGACCCAGCCCACACTTCGACGATGCCGAGTTTACCGAGGACCCCGAACGCGGCGCCCCTGTACCGCCCGCTGCTGAATGCGGTGGTAACGATCGGCATCATCATGCTGCAGTCGGCCTCATCCCGAAGTTCACGCTCGGCTTCTTCTTGACAATGGCGATGATGAGTCTCAAGATTTGGGGTCGCGCATCGCTCGGTCATGGTCTTGGCGGCACTCCCAACGCAATGGCAAATATGGATGCTCTCAACCAGCGATTTGGGGTGCGTTCCGAACGTGCGTTCCTGATCGTGCCGTTGGCCGGCGCAGTGCTCATTGACATCGTGGCGCTGCCGTGGATTGTGTTCTGTATGAACTGGGTTGAGTAACGCCAGCAACCGCCCGCGCGGATCGCGCCCCGGTGAACTCAGCGGAATACCTAGCTCCCCCGGCCGAGTCGCCACCCGGTTGCCGCTTCCTGATGCTGCCAGAACGCTGCGAATCGGCCACCCGCCTGCGCCAGCTCAGCGGGTGCACCATCTTCCACCACTCGACCGCCATCCAGAACAATCACTCGATCAACGTGCTTCAGACTGCTGAGCCGGTGGGTCACGATGACACTCGTTTGTGACCGTTCGTCTTCGGCGAAGGCGTCATTGATCGCGGCTTCATTGTCGTTATCGAGGGCACTGGTTGCCTCATCAATCAGCAGCACTGGCGCGGGTTTCAGCAGCGCCCGCGCAATCGATACGCGCTGTCGTTCACCACCAGAAAGCGCGGTGCCGCCCTCCCCCACTCGCCCAGTGTGGGTCTCCACCCGATCAGCAAGCAGTCCATCGATTCGGGCCGCCCGCGCTGCGTGTGCCACCTGAGCGTCATTCGCTTCGGGATCACCGGCGAGGACGTTCTCGCGAATGGTGCCGTCGAACAGGTACGGCTGTTGGAACACAACGCTGACCAGTTCCCGTTTCGATTCCGAGTCGAGCTCACCCACTGCGACGCCATCAAAGAGCACGTCGCCGCTTGTTGGTTGTTTTAGCCCGGCGATCACCGAAAGCAGCGTGCTTTTCCCCGATCCCGAAGGGCCGATTATCGCGGTGGTTGTACCCGCCGCAAACTCCAGATTGATGCCGCTGAGCACGGGCTGATCGGCAGCGACACTGACGCACACATCGCGCAGTTCGATCGTGGGAGCGTGCTGGCACCGATGCGACAGCCTGCCGCTATCGGCAATGGGCGCTTCAAACACCGAGCGGATCTGTTGCAGAGTGTTCACCACCGATTCCACACCCGACGAAAGCTCCGCGAGCACGGTGAACGGTTCGAGGTAGCGGACAATAACCACGATCACCGCGATGGCTTCAGCAGGTGATAGCTGACCGTGAATGGCGAGCACCACCGCGGTTGCGGCCAGCAAGATCAGGGCGAGTTGGCTGGCCACGCCGAACACGATCTGGCCGGGTAGCTGGAACACGAGTTGCCGGAGCATGGAGCGGCGCTGCGCCGCGAGCGCCTGCCCGGCGCGTCCCTGTTCAGCGTCGACGCGACGTGCCGAGCGCAGTACCTGTTGCGTTCGCGCGAATTCGATGATGCGTTCTGAGAGCGTGGTGTTGGCTTCCGCTGCCACCGCATCCGACCGTTCGCCAAGTCTGCGCGATGCAACAAACGCTCCCAGCAGTAGTGGCACGCCTGCGAGCGCTGCCAACCCGAGCTGCCATTTCACGAACAAGAGGGCGAGCGCGATCATCAACGGCATGATTGCGGCGCTGATGAATGGCCCGATGAAATAGAGCACGAGCCCCACGAGCGTGGGCCCGGTGGCGGCGATTGCCTGTCGCGCCGTGGCGGTGTTAGTGGCGGTGAACCAGTCGAGTTCCACCGCTGCCAAACGTTTCGAGACGGTTTCCTGACCGGTGTCGAGCAGCGCAAACCCAGTGCCAAGGCCGATACGCGAGGCGACGGTGGCGATCACATAATCGCCACAGACTACCAGTAGCAGCATCCCCACCCACGGCCAGGCTGTGGCGGGATCGGCACCAAGCAGCGACCCCAGGACAGGGATCAGCAACACCACCGCGAGCGCGCGGGCGATGACGCTCAGCAGCGTGAACCCGATAAACCCGAAGAACGCGCGGCGGCGATCGATCGGGATGAGGGCTAATAGTGTGCGGATCATTACCGACTCCCTTCCACGATTGGGTCTGTTGTGGGGTGACCAGCGAGCCACAGCCCGTGATAGTGTCCCCGCAGCGCGAGCAGTTCGTCGTGGGTGCCGGTCTCAACGATTTGCCCGTCGTTCAGCACCACGATTTGGTCGACCCCGGTAATCGTGTGCAGTCGGTGTGCGATCACCAGTACGGTGCGGTCGGCGGTGAGTTCGTCGATCGCCGCTTGCACCAGGTGTTCCGACTCTGGATCGGCGAATGATGTGGCTTCGTCAAGCACCAGCACCTCGGTGTCGGCAAGGATGACACGAGCAATCGTTACGCGCTGCTGTTCGCCGCCCGAAAGCGATACCTGTTCGCCGTTGCGGGTGGCGTATCCGTCGGGCAGTGCGCTGATGCGATCGTGAATCTGTGCTGCCCTGGCCGCCGACTCGATCTGTGCATCGTTTGCGTCCGGCACCGCAAGCGCAATGTTTTCGCGCAGGGTGCCGTCAACAAGTTGCACATCCTGCAGCACGAAGCCGATCTGTCGGTACAGCTCGTCGGGTGAGAGCCGGCGCAGGTCGCGGCCACCGATAGTGATGCTGCCGGTGTCGACATCGTAGAAGCGCGCCAGTAGCGCGGCCAGCGTCGATTTACCCGACCCGGATGACCCGACCAGTGCGGTCACCGTCCCCGGTTCGAGCGTGAGCGACACGTTCTTGATCACCGGCAGCCCGGGGAGGTATCCGAATGTGACGTCGTCGAATACTACTCGGCCGGGGGTATCGACAGCTTCGTTTTCGGGCGCGGGCAGGGTGTCGAGTTCGGCTTCTTCGAGTGTGGTGTTGATGTGGCGGGCGGCAAGCAAACCGGTGCGCAGGTCGCCCAGTCCGTAGCCGATGCCGAGCAGTCGGGTGCCGAAGGTGGGTGCGAGGATGAGGAACGGCAGAATCGCGAGCGGTTCCATGATGCCGATGCTGATGAATAGGGCACCAAAGACCACAGTCAGCAACAGGAACGTTGTGGGCCGAGTGACCAGGTCGAGGAAGGTGCGGTATTTCGCGAGCGGTCGCTGCCAGTCGGAGAGGAAGGCAATGTATTCGTGCAGCCGTTTCTGGAAGTGTGATGCCGTGGCACCACCGAACACTCGAATGACTGGCTGCCCTTCCAGATAGGAGTTGGCGGCTGTGTTCATCCGTTCTACCCAGCGCATCGATTCGGCGGCCTTCGGCCCCGATTTCACGACCATCACTGCCATCACTGCCAGGTAAGCAACAACCGGTAGCAGCAATAGCAGCGCTAGCCGCCAGTCGACAATGAAGAGGTAGATGAATACGGCAATGGGGGCGGTGATGGCGGCTGCCGCGTCGGGCACCGCGTGGGTCACCAGGTAGTGCATTGCGAGCGTGTCGTCTTGCACGAGTTGCTTGACCTGGCCTGAACCTCGGGCGGTGAACCAGCCCAGTGGCAGGCGTGCGAGTTTATCGAGCAGTCGCCGGCGCAATGTGTATCCGTATCGCGCATCAACCCAGTGCAGCCAGGTAGTGAGTGCAAGGTTGAGGAATACGCCTGCACCCAACAGCACCGCGGCCCAGATGCCGAGTGCGGTGAGTGTGTCTGTGGATGCGCCAATGAGCAGTTGCCGGGCCAGTTCGGTGAGGAGCACAAAGGGTGCGAGCTCGATGAGCGTTACCAGCACCTGAATAATGGCGGCGGCGATGATCGTGGGTTTGAGAGGCGCGAGGAGTTTACGGCCGCCCGTTGAGTGCCAGTTCCCGCGGGGCACCGCCGCTGTCGTGGTCGGCTCGGGTGCCGGCGCTGATTCTACTTTCGGAGCCGATTCGGTGGTTGCGGCCTCCGCGGTAGTGGTGTCGAGCGGCATCGGCTGAGTTTTGGAGCGGTTTTTGCCGAATGCGCGTCCCCAGTACCAGTAGGCCTGCGCGGTGATCTCTTGTTTTGGGAAGCCAAAATCATCCCGTAGCCGCTTACGCAGGTGTTTGAGGCTTCCCGATTCGGTGGCCAGCCAGGCCGCCCAGTTCGACCAGTCTTGAGCCGCAATCGAGTCGGCGAGTGAGGTCTCGTCGGTGCGCTGCACCCAGTGAATCTCCGCGCGTGGATGCTGCGCCAGGGGAATATCGCGGTCGGTTTCGCGGGCTTGTTCCAGATACACCTCGGCTGGAAGCTGCGGTGGCAGTTCGCTAAGGATGGCGTTGATGGCGGGGATGGATGCGGCGTCGCCGACGATGAGGTAGCCGGCGGGGAGTTCTTCAGGAACCACGAACTCTTTTGACCCCAGCGAGGTGACTGAAATTGTCTGCCCCGCTGTCGCGTTCTTTGCCCATGCTGAGCCGGGACCCGCGGGGGTGTGGAGCAGCACGTCAATCGCGAAGGTGCCGGTTGCGGGGTCTGCCTCACTGACGGTGTAGGAACGCTGTTGTTCGACGTCCGGTTGTTCCGGGTTGGGGAACCAGAATCGTAGATAGGCGGTGGGCCCGATGGCTGCGTCCTGCAGGAGAGTTTCGGAAACGAACCAGATGCGCAGAAAGTCTTCCGTTAGGTTTTCCACGCGGGTCACGGTCGCTTCATGGTCTGTGGCTCCGTAGGCACGCATGAGCACCCCGGAGAAGCCGCGTTTTGCCATGCAGAGTCTTCTCTCTTTGGATTTCAGGCGGGTGCTTATCGGCTATTCGCGGGGCAGCCATCGAGCCGCTCAGCGCATCCCCAGCACCCAGCATCCGCCTTAGGTAAGGCTACCTTATATTTTCTGCGTGTAGAAAGCAACATCACCTCGCACCTGCCAGCTACACCTAACAAACCGCATCCGGCAAGCGCACTTCCCCCATTACGTTCTAAGTAGTTCCACCGAAGGGCTCCGAGGATTCATTTCGTAGTCCTCTAATCGGGGCGGGTTATGTTTACACCGTTACCTCATTCCCTTCGGGACTGGAGGAACTAGTCGCTGGCTTCGGCATGGCGCTTATTCGCCCTGTTAAGAAAATGATCCGGGGGGGTGATGCCGCCGAAGACAGTGACATACTCCAACAGCTCAATAGGAACCTGATCCACGCCACTAGTTGATGTGAGATCTCAAAGTAATGTGGATGCCAGCACGAAGTATGTCCGACCAACCCCCAGCGACGAAGCAGATTACCGCCTTTCTATCGCTAGGAGTACCACCATGACATACCGCTATCTCATCGGCATGGACATCATGCAAATACTTCCACCACGCCTGCGTCCTAGATGAACACGGCACCCAAGTCCTGTCCAAGCAAGTCAACCAACACGAAACATCTCTACGAGACCTCTTTGCCTCATTCATCGGCAAAGTCGACCAGCCCCACTACGTGCTAGTTGTCCTTGACCAGCCCAACAACAACGGCCAACTCACCGTCGCTATCGCCCATGCCGGGCTGAGCCTGCCGGAATCACCGCGCATGGTTGACCGTGTCGATGAAGTCTTCCTCAAACTCAAGATCCTTAACGGTATTGATGAAGATCTCGCCAGGGCATACACCCGACTGATTAACCAAATACGCTCAGCACTGGTCGGAACCTACCCTGAGTTCGAACGAGTTCTGCGCGGGCAGGTCATCCACCGCACATGGATACTTCAGCTACTCGCCAAGTATGGCGGACCCACCAAGATCCGCAGACTCGGCAATGCCAGAGTCAACGTCTTCGCTAGACGCCATTGGGCACGGAATCCAGAAACCATCGTTGATGCCATGTGCGCAGCGTTCTAGAGCCACTGCAGTTTTGGGCCGCGGAACGGTGGGGTCGGCGGCCAAACGTGCACAACTGCCAACGAAGCCCACCGGCTCTGCTCTGGACGCGGCTTCCTCGTCAGTTACGCAGATCCAGCGGGCAAAGCAGGACGCCGCGGAGCCGGCACCTGCCACAAACACGACGCAAGGCCCTGCGCATCGCGCCGAGGGCCGACGACAGAAGCTGAAACATGCACAACTGCCAACGAAGCCCACCGGCTCTGCTCTGGACGCGGCTTCCTCGTCAGTTACGCAGATCAAGGCTTAGGGGACATTTGGGCATGCAGACAAAATTACCCTAGCAACTATTTCGCTGCTAGGGCATTAGAAGTTGGTAGCGGGGGCAGGATTCGAACCTACGACCTCTGGGTTATGAGCCCAGCGAGCTACCGAGCTGCTCCACCCCGCGTCGAGATGTACTTCTAAACATCTTGCGCTTAACGTTTACGGCTAAAGCTTTTGCTAACCGCTTTCGTTGGCGACTCATGTAACTATACATACCAAAGGCCACACACCCAAATCCGCTGGGCAGGTGGCCTTTAGTATGTTTTCGCTATGGCGCGCTACTTGGACTGCAGCTGCTTGTAGGATGCAACGGCCTTGTCGAGCTCGTCGAGGGCCTTGCCGTACTCCTCGAAGGAGCCGTTGCGGGCCTTCTCCACGTTATCGAGTGCGGTGTTGATTTCGTCGATTGCTTCAGCCTCGTTGGACGCAGCAGGTGCAGATGCAGGTGCGGAAGCCTTGCCATCCTCGCCAGACTTCTTGTCATCCTTCGAGTCGCTCGGCGAGTTCTTCACAGTGCCGTCGCCGTCGATCTCCGTGATGTCTTGGGCTGCCTTCGGATCAATGCCCACTTGGTCGAGAGCCTCACCAATGGTCGGCGCATAGCCCACGCGGCCCTTGTAGGAGACAAGTACACGCAGCAGCTTCGGGAACGCAGACTCTTGGTCCTTGCGCTGCGAGTAGATCGGCTCTAGGTAGAGAATCTCACCGTCACCCACCGGCAGTGCCAGCAGGTTGCCGTTGGTCAGGTCGTTCGAACCCTCCCACAGCGTGCGGTCACGAGCGACCTGGTCAGAAGACATCATGGCGTCCTGTGCCTGCTTCGGACCCTGGGTTTGAGTGTCCGTCGGCAGCACCTTGACGGTGATCTTGCCGTAGTTCTCCGGATCCGAGGACACAGCCATGTGTGCGGACAGGAACTGACGGTTCAGGCCACGGTAAGACGTGATGAGCTGGAAGCTTGGCTTACCGGTCTTCGGGTCAGAGGCCATGACGTAGTACGGCGGCTGGTTCAGACCGCGGGATTCGCCAGCGGTCGGGTCTTCCGGCACGGACCAGAATGCGTCGTTATTGAAGAACACGCCCGGGTCAGAAACGTGGTACTTAGCCAGCAGGTTACGCTGCACCTTGAACATGTCCTCCGGGTAGCGGAAGTGGTTGCGCAGCTCGTCGGAGATTTCAGCCTCCGGCTTCACCACGTTCGGGAACACACCCTCCCATGCCTTCAAGACTGGGTCCTCGTTGTCAAACTCGTAGAGGTCAACGGTGCCGTCGTAGGCGTCGACAGTGGCCTTGACCGAGTTGCGGATGTAGCCCACCTGCTCGTTGATGAGACGCTGGTTGGTGCCATTCGGATTCTGGGTGTCCTGGGTGGTCTCAGTCAGCGAGGTGCGCTGAGAATAAGGCAGGGAATCCAGGGTGGTGTAACCGTCGACAATCCACTTGATGCGGCCGTCGATAACAGCCGGGTAGGTAGCGGAGTCAGTAGTCAGCCATGGAGCAACCTTCTCCACGCGCTCGCGCGGGTCACGGTCATAGAGAATCTTCGACTCGGAACCAACGCGGTCAGAAAGCAGCAGATTCATCTCCTGGTACTTCAACGCATATGCGGTGCGGTCGAAGAAATTACCGATGTGCACGCCGCCCTTACCGTCATAGGTGTAGGTCGTGGAATCGGTGTCATACTCAACCGAGTCGTTGCCGGTCTTGCCCACGATGGCGTAATCGCGGCCATCCTGTGCGCTAGCGATGACCGGGCCGAAGTAGATACGCGGCTGGTCAACCTTGATGCCCAAGGACTTCTCTGCGTCCTGGGTCTCGCCCTCGCCCTCGTTCTCCTTGCCCTGCTGGGTCTGTAGATCGGAGACCGTGAAGATGGGGAAACCACCACGCGCGGAACCTGCATCTCGGGCAACCTCATCCACGGTGTTCGCCTGCGCAGCCACGAAGCCGTTGCCGTGCGTGTACACGGTATGGCGGTTCAACCAGTTCTGCTGGTTGTCCTGCAACTCGTTCGGGTCGAGTTCGCGGGCTGCGACCACAAAGTCACGGACCTGGCCGTCAATGGTGTAACGGTCCATGGCCAGCGTCTCTGGGAAGCCGTAGAAGTTCTTCAGCTGCTGCATCTGGGTAAAGGTCGGGGCAATGATGTCCGGATCCAGGAGACGCAGGTTAGAAATCGTCGAGGTGTCCGCCGCGACCTTGGAGTCGGAGACGTCGCCTGCGCCCCAGTTCTCCTCGTAAGTCACGTTCTCGTCGGTGAGCCCATAGGCGTAACGGGTGGACTCGATGTTGCGAGAAATGTACTCCGCTTCCTTGGCCTGGCGGTTCGGGGTGACGGAGAAACGCTCCATCATCAACGGCCAAGCCTGGCCAATGATAAGCGAGGACAGCAGCATGAGGACCACAGCAAGCGCGGGGATGCGCAGGTCCTTAATAACCACTGCCGCAAAGATGGCCACGGCCACGAACACGCCGATGACCATCAAGATGATCTTGGCCGGCAGGTACGCGTTGATGTCGGTGTAGGAGCCACCGGTAAACAGCGAGTGCTGGTTATACAGCAGCTGGTAGCGGTCGAGCCAGTAGCCCACAACCTGCAGGATCATCCACAGTCCGGCGGTGACAGCAAGCTGCAAGCGAGCCGGGCGCGAGATAGAACCGCGCACACCAGCTGCGCGATTGCCAATGCGGATGCCGCCGAGAATGTAGTGGCTAAACAGCGCCAACAGGAAGCACACCATGAGCAGCATGGAGAACGCGCTGACCACGATGTTCCATACCGGCAGCTGGAACGCGTAGAAGCCCAAGTCACGCTGGAACTGTGGATCCTTGACGCCAAAGTCCTGGCCGTTGAGGAAGAGCATGAACTCGCGCCAGGAAGCCTGGCCCAGCAGGCCAGCGACCGCACCCACCAAGATCGGGATGACCTTGAGGAATAGGCCCATGGTCTTTTCAATCGAGCGGCGGTATTGGTACACCGGCGAGTTCAGGTCGCTGAAGTCAATGCTGTCTGGACGGCCCCGCCACGCCACGAAGCCGGCGGCGAAAACCACGCCCCCGGCAACCACCGCAAAGAGGATAAACAGAACAATGCGCGCTACGAGGGTCGTGGTGAAAACACCACGGTAATCAATTGCGCCGAACCACTTCCAATCGGTATAGAAGCCCACCAACATGGGGCCTACAAATAGAAGAACAGCAATGATAGCGACAGCCCAAGAGAGAAGCCGGGGCGGGCGCTTCATTGGGGCAGCGGGTTGGGAAAGTCCAGAGGCCAACGCCAGCTCCAATCAAAGTCGTGCGAATATAAGCGGTATAGTCTTCCAGCTTAGGGAAGCAATACACAGTTAACGAATAAGGAGTTCTATGAGTTCCCCCGAGGTTTCTCAGCCAGCATTAAACAAAGCCATGCGTGAGGCGGTCGAATTCGTGCACGCCGAGGGCTGGGATGCACCCCCAACTTTGTTTGCTTTGGTTCCCACCTCACTGGTTGCTGACCAACTAGCCGAACTCAACGAAGAGGATGCCTCTCCCCTAACGCTCATTGTCCAGGACAACATTCCAGACAACATCGAACCAGGCTCCGAGCAACTCGCCGACTACGTGGCGCGCCTAGCGTGGCCGCACGAGGTCGCGGGGGTCGTCTTGGCACAGGAGATCAAGTTCCGCGATACCTCCGCATCTGTGCTTGGCGACGCCGCTCCTCGTCCCGCTCGCCTCTTCTCCGGCGTTCTTCGCGAGGAAGGCGTGGAGCTTACCCTGCTGCAGCTGCGTCCCACCGAGGAAGAGCTGGAGGCAGCTGGCCCATTTGCGGAAGATGACATCCAGCTGCGGGGCGGCCCTGAGGTTGCCCCAGGCGTCATCGCTGCTTTGCGCTACGGACTGGAACAAGATCCGGATGAACTGGACTAAACTGTACTTTTAAGTATTTCGAAAAACTAAAGGAGTCTCCTCGTGCGATTTGCCTCGCTAACCCGCTCAGCCCGAGTCGCGGCAGCCTGTGTGGCTGTGACGTGCGTGTTAACGGCCTGCGGCGACAAAGAGGAGGCGCCTGCTCCGCAGGCCCCCGAGACCACCGCCCCGGCGAAGGTAACCCCGGCGAAGGAGACGTCGTCAAGCGCAGCTCCCACCACCGAAGAAAGCGCGGAGTCCAGCACCGAATCCGCCACCAGCAAAGCCGCAGAATCAGAATCTGCTGATTCTTCCGCCAGCGCAACCGCGAGCGAATCCGCCAACGAGAGCGGAAGCGCAAAGACGGACAAGAAGCTGGCAAAGCCAGTGGAAGAGGCCTACAAGACTTTCGGTGAGCTCATCCCAGTGGAGATCTTCCAGCAGTTTGACCGCTGCGACCCCAACGGTGTGGAGGACTCCTATAACTGCTCGGGTTCCAAGGTGGGCCAGTTCCAGTTCTTCAAGAACAAGTCGAAGGCCGCGCAAACCACACAGGTACTCACTGAGCTGCGCTCTTCCCGCGTCATCAAGGATGAGGGCGACCGCGTCGTCGGCTGGTCCATGCTGGGCAACACCGCTATCTTGACCGTGGTGGACAACAAAGAGGGCCTAGTGATGCAGCAGATGATCTCCACCGATCAAGATGATCCTGAGGACCGCCTCAAGGAGCTTGGCCTTATCTAGTCTGCGGCCTGGCTTAATCTAGCCGCAGGTTTCGACCTTTTTGCCGTGGGCAAAGTTGTCCATGGCCACGATGGCGTCGTCGATGGATTCGACCTTGGCCACCACCATGTCGCCAGTGTCGCGGCTCGTGGCCTCCGCGCAGTTATCCGCCGGGGCTAGGAAGAGCTCCGCACCGGCTTGTTTGGAAGCTTCTACTTTGTGAACGATGCCGCCAATGGGGCCCACCGTGCCGTCCTCGTTGATCGTTCCGGTACCAGCCACGAACTTTCCGCCGTTGAGCTCGCCTTCGGAAAGCTTGTCGATTACGGCGAGCGTGAACATCATGCCAGCGGAAGGACCACCTATGTCCTGGAGGTTGTACTGGACCTTGATGTCCTCCTTCGGTTGCGATGTCATGGATATGCCGAGCAAAGCGACGCTGTCATCATCCGGATGGGAACCAAGGGTGATTTCCTCGGTGAGCTTTTTGCCCTTGCGCTCGATGCCGAGCTCCATCCTGTCGCCAGGTTTCTTGGCACGCACGAGCTCTTGGACCTGGCCCGGCTCGCTGACGTCCTTGCCATCGACGGAGGTAATGATGTCTTCGGCTTTAACCACCCCAGTGGCCGGCGCGTCCTTGAGCACCTGCGCCACGACGATCTTGACCGGAACCTTGAGGTAGTTCATCGCAGCGACCGTTGCCGCGGCCTCCGACTGGGTAAAAGCCTGCTTGTTGGACTCGTTGACTTCTTCATCCGTTTTTCCTTGGGGGATGACGGTATCAATGGGCACGAGGGTGTCATCGGTCATGATCCACCGACCCAGGGCCTGCGCCAGCGTCATGTTGGTACGCACCGAGACAGTAGTCATGTTGAGCTGTCCCGAGGTCTCATAAGTCTTGGGAGCAGTCACATCCACGACCTTAGTACCGTCGACCTCGCTCAAAGTGTCCACGGTGGGTCCGGGCCCTTCCGCGGCATAAGGAACGGTCAGAGCAACATCCGTGCCGGGGATGTGGTCGATGCTCAATGCAGCACCGAGCACTACGACGGGGATGGCGCCCCAGGCAAGGGTGCGAAGTCGACGATTTTCAGGTGAATTCACGATGAAACAGCCTACAACGTTTTTCGTTATGGTTTTCATTCGTGTTCGCTGTCAGCGTTGCGTTGTTCATGGAATCCAGCCGCCGCCTGCCGGTAGATTAGAGCCCATGAGCAACGGATTCGGCTTTTCTTTCCCCAATAACGACGACGGCGATGATGAAAACTCACGCCGCGACCAGAACCCGTTTGGCGCCTTCGGCTTCGGTGGAAGCGCCGCAGGCGGTGGTTTAGGAGATCTCCTGAACCAATTTGGTCAGATGCTCTCCGGCATGGGTTCCTCAATGAACTCCGCGGAAGGTGCCGGCCCAGTCAACTACGAGATGGCAAAGCGCATCGCACTGCAGCAGATTTCGACTGACAAAGAAGTAAGCGACGCTGACATCAACGCTGTCACAGAGGCCGTCCGCTTGGCGGAGCTATGGCTTGACGACGCCACCGATCTCCCCACCGCCTCCGGTGCAGTGAAGGCATGGAACTCCACCGAGTGGCTGGAGACAACCATTCCAATGTGGCAGCGCCTGGTCACCCCGGTGGCGCAGCACATGAACAACGCGCAGCTGGAGTCCATGCCTGAAGAAGCCCGCGAGATGATGGGCCCGATGGCAAACATGATGAACCAGATGTCAGGCATGAACTTCGGTATGCAGCTAGGCCGCGCGCTTGGTGACCTTGCCGCTCAGGCACTGACCGGCTCTGACTTCGGTCTGCCAGTCTCCCCTGCCGGCACCACGGCTCTGCTGCCGCACAACATCCAGAAGATCGCCCGCGACCTCAACGTTCCAGGCCAGGAGATTCTGGTCTACATCGGCGCGCGTGAGGCCGCCCGCCAGCGCCTGTTTAAACACGTTCCATGGCTGGTGGAGCGCTTGGTCTCCTCTGTCGAGGAATACGCCATCGGCCTGGTCATTGACACTTCCCACATCGAGGAAGCCACCCGCGAGCTCAACCTGGAGTCCGGCGACCCACAAGCTATCCAGGACGCGATGAGCAAGCTGCAGGGGATGGACCTCACCCCGCGCATCACCTCCCGCAACGCAGGTGCGGTCTCCCGCCTAGAAACGCTGCTTGCTCTGGTCGAGGGCTGGGTTGACCACGTGGTCAATGAAGCGCTGGGCGAGCGTATCCCGTCCACCTCTACCATGAATGAGGCATGGGCACACCGCCGCGCTACGGGCGGTTCCGCGGAGCAGGCCATCTCCAAGGTCGTGGGCATTGAGCTCTCCGCCCCAAAGGTCGACGCCGCTGCGGAGCTGTGGCGCCGCACCACCGTCGCGGTTGGCGCCGAAAAGCGCGACAAGGCCTGGGACCACCCAGACTTCCTGCCTACCGCAGAGCAAATCGACAACCCTGCTTCGTTCATCGATAGCCTGCTTGACGACGCCCCCGATTCCGGCTTCGAAGAAGAGTTTGCCAAGCTGGAAGAAATGCTTCGCGAGCAAGACGGCAAGGATACGCAGGACGGAAGCGACGAGACCGACGGTCCTAACGGCCCCGAATCCGAGAAGTAATCTCGCCGCACCGCTGCTCTTTTAGAGGCCTATCAGCCAAAGCGCTGGTAGGCCTCTAAGTATCCCTTGGCCCGTTCCGCCTTTGGCGCGCGATCTGCCCACTCCCAAAAGCGCGGCCCGTGCCCGGGGATAAATGTGTGCGTGAGCTCATGGATGATGACGGAATCGAGGACATACTCCGGCACGTCCTTGAGCCGATCCGTGATCCGGATGTCTCCAGTGGACGTCGTACAGCTGCCCCAGCGCGAGTTCTGATTGCTGACCCACCGGATGGAACCCACCTTGGCCTGGCCACCTAGGTAAAGCTTGTTGAGTTCCGCGGCGCGTTCTTCCAGATCTGCATCGGAACGCCGCGACGAGGTGTGCTTGCGTTCAACACGGGCGAGCATATCCGTGACCGCTTTCTGTTCTTCCTTGGCAGACATCCAGGCCGGAATGCGAACTTCCAATACCCCGTCTACCATGCGTGCTTGGATTGTGCGCTTGCGCTTGGCGGAGCGAATCACGCGCACTTCTGGGGCGGACTCGCGGGCGGGCTGTTGATTCGACATGACAGGTGATTGTACTTGTGTTGGAATATTCTCACGCGCACAGCTTTAGGGGGAAAGCATGGCAGGGGAAACGCACGCTGTCTCAACGATGACAACTTATTCACTCGCGCCGGGAGTTGCCGTGGTGGAACGCGAGCCTGGGGTGATCCAGTTCGGGATGGATGCCACGCGAGTGGGAGTCGTCGAGGTAGAAATGCAGATTGTTGAGGCCTTAAACCTCCTTAGTAAGCCGATGACTCGAGAGAGCGTTGAGCGGCTTCTGGTCCGCGCGGGTATGGACGATGCGGCTGCGCGCACGCTCATTGAAGACCTCATCTGTTACAACATCCTCTGGCCGGAGCAACCGCGTCAAAGCGTGGTGGTGTTGGGTTCCAGTGCACTGGCGCAAACTCTGCGCACGGTATTTCATAATGCTGGATTCATCCTGCGCAATCCGCTGGAATCAGAGAATATGTATTCCTACATCGCAAGCGTCAGTGAGCACTTCCCTGTTGTCGCGGCTGACATGCTGCATGAACCCGTGAACCTCGCTGCTGCACTCAGCAAGTGCAAGGGCACATTCCTGCCGGTCTCGCTGGTCGATTCGCGCGGAGTCATTGGGCCTGTGCACGTCGACGGCCGCGGCCCCTGCCCCATGTGCGCGCATCTACACCGCATCGACGTGGATGGGCAATGGCACCAAGTGGTCAGCCAGCTGGCTGATGCAGACAGAAACACCGATGACCTTGTGGCGCAGGCAGTGGCGGTACAGTCCGCGGTGTTGGTCAGGCGTCTTGCTGGCTGGCCGTCGCCGCCTGGTGCGAAAAGCTCGCGGGTGATGCCGGGCGAGCAGCTTGAGGTGGACCTCTACGGGCATCACCAATACCGGCTAGTTATCGAGCACCCGAAGTGCCCCTATTGCTTCGAAACGAAACGCAATCGGTAGCGCTATGCGCCGGTCCAAGCCGCGCTCGCACAGGGGCCACGTGCGGACTTTCCTAAATCCCCAGGCCTGGGCCCCCAGTCCTGCTGGTCGCGATCGCTTGGGCGCTTGGCACGCTTTTCCGCGACCTTGGGTTCTGGGTTCCCAGGTCTGGGTATTTGCGGTGGACGGCAGCACAGGCTCCCGTGCGGCCGCGATTAGGAACGCAACGCAGCGATGATTTGCAGGACCTCCGCGCCATAACGCTCCAGCTTCGAGGGCCCCACGCCCGAGATGTCGAGCAGCTCGGCCTCACTTGCTGGCAGGGCTTCTGAAATCGCCTGCAGCGTGGCGTCGGAGAAAATCACGTAGGCCGGAACCTTCGCTTCGCGAGCGGTCTTCGCGCGCCAGGCGCGCAGCGCGGAGAAGACCTCTTCATCGCCCTCATACTCGCAATACTCGTGTCGGCCCAGAACTTTCTCAGCAGGGCTCGTCAACTCAGCCGAGCAAATTCGGCACTTGCGCTGGCGGTACCGGCGCCCGCTGCCTGGCGTTTCCTCGATCCCCGGCACCAATCCATCCAAGAAGCGGGTGCGCTCGCGCGAGGCACGCGAGCCCGTCGTCTTAGCCAAGGCCCACGACAATGCAAGGTGCTCACGTGCACGGGTAATGCCCACGTAGAACAGGCGGCGTTCTTCTTCCACCTGCTCGTCGCCCGCCTTGATGGCGTAGTTGATGGGCATGAGCTTCTCAGTGAGCCCAACCAGAAAGACCGCATCCCATTCCAGGCCCTTAGCTGCGTGGATGGTGGCGAGGGTGACACCTTCCATCGTGGGATTCTGTTTGTTTTCGGAGCGACGATGCAGCTCGCCGAGGACCCCGTTGAGATCGATTCCTTCGTGGTCGTTCACGATCTGCGCAATGAGATCCACCAACGCATTGAGAGACTGCCAGCGCTCACGCGCCTGCGCACCCTGCGGCTCGGTAGGAGTAAGTCCCAACTCGACGAACGCGGCGCGCGCGATCGCCACCGGGTCTGCTGGCAGGTCATCACGGCGAGTAGCCGCGATGAGGACGCGAATGGCTTCGAGGATCTCCGGCCTACGGAAGAACCCTTCACCACCGCGGACCTGGTAGACAATGCCGGCGTCGGCAAGCGCTTGCTCAAACTGCTCCGACTGCGCGTTAATGCGGTAGAGCACGGCGATCTCTGATGCTTTCACACCTTTGTTGAGGAGTGTCAGGATCTGGCCTGCTACTTCCTTCGCCTCGATCTCTTCCGACTCATAGGCCTTGAACGTGGGTTCAGGACCGGGATCGCGCATACCCTGCAGCTCCAGGCGGGTTCCCGCCGCGCGACCCGTAGCTTTAGCGATGACGCGGTTAGCCAAATCCGTGACCTGTGGCGTGGAACGGTAGTCTCGCTGAAGCTTCACGATGGTCGCATTGGGATACGTGCGAGAGAAGTTGAGCAGGTAGTCCGGCGAAGCGCCGTTGAAGGAGTAAATCGTCTGGTTGGCGTCACCGACCACTGTGAGATCGTCTCGGTCTCCCAACCACGCATTGAGGACCCGCTGCTGCAAGGGCGTGACGTCCTGGTACTCGTCAACGACGAAGGTGCGGTACTGCTCGCGGAAGACCTCGGCTACCGAGGGCACGTTCTCGATTGCCCCGGCGATATGCATGAGGAGGTCGTCGAAGTCTAAGAACATGCGGTCCTGCGTGGACTTGAGCTGCTCGTAACGCCGAAAGACCTCCGCCACTTTCGCAGGATCTGTGGGTGCTTCACGGTCGGTGGTGGCGATGACCTCCGGATAAGAATCGGCACCAATGAGAGAAGACTTGGCCCACTCGATCTCGCTCAAGTAGTCACGAATCGAGTCCTTGGAATTGTCCAAGTTCAGTGAACGCACAGCCCGCGCGACCACGGAAAACTTGTTATCCAACAGCTCCCATGGAAGGTCGCCTGCGACCTGTGGCCAGAAGTAGCGCAGCTGGCGACGCGCCGCCGCGTGAAAGGTCTGGGCTTGCACGCCACCGACGCCCATCTGGTTGAGGCGATCGCGCATCTCCCCCGCCGCACGCGTGGTGAAAGTGACGGCGAGGATGCGCTGCGGACTAACGAAGCCCTGGTCCACCATGTTGGCGATGCGGTAGGTCACGGTACGCGTCTTACCTGTACCGGCACCCGCCAAGATGCATACCGGTCCGCGTGGGGCGGTCGCGGCAGCGCGTTGGTCCTCATCCAACAGGGACAAATCCGGCCTATTCACCGTGGTACCACTCCATAATCATCGTGTGTGCAATCGAGCCCTTCCGGGCAATGGTCAGCTCAGGCAACTCAGCCCGGCTAACCCAACGGGTCTCTTCCAATTCCCCATCAGTATCGCAAACGGCCCGGACATCGTCCGTGACCGCGGAAAAGCCCACCATAAGCGAGCCGCTTGGGGGCCAGGGTTGTGAGCCCCAGTAGCGCACCTCGCGCACGCGCATTCCGGTCTCCTCAAGGGCCTCCCGGGTGAAAGCCTCCTCGAGGTTCTCTCCAGCATCGACGTAGCCGGCGATGAGCGAATAAAAGCTATTACGCATCCGATTCTTGGCCAACAGAATCTTGTCCGTGCCGGCTAGGTGGATGATTCCAATCACTGCGGGGTCAAGGCGGGGAAACACAATTCGGTGCTCGTTGTGGGCATCGCGCCCGACGACGCCCGGGGCAGGATACTCCAGTTCCCGTCCGGTTCGTGGGTCGAAGCGCAGCTCTCGACGATTGCGCACCAAGTGGATGGCTTTGAGGATCTCAGGGTGGTCGGCGAAGAATGTGGCATCACGCAGCGTTCCTAACACTTTGGCCTGTTCCTCGGGCATCGAAAAAGCCTGAAAGGCCCCTACCTCAACGAGGATGGGGCCGGTTGGTTCTGCGACCAAGACCGGGGCGCCTTGGGAATCAACTGGTACGCGGTTGGTCTCGGTGATAGGCAGAAACACTATTCTTCTTCGTCCTCTTCTTCGTTGGCTTGCTCCATCTCGTGCTTGATGTAGAGCAGGCGGTCGCCAGGCTTAAGCGAGTAAGCATCGGCGGTATCGACGCGGTGTAGCTCGTTGTTTCGCAGCACAGCGAGCACGATGTCAGCGAGGTGGCGTGGGTTGGAGCCAACCTCAAATTCGCGCACGGGGCGCTCGGCAACGGAGAAGCCCTCGTTCGGGGAGAGCAGGTCTTCCATCATCTCCACCACGGTCGGCGTCACGGTGGCAAGACCAAGCAGGCGGCCGGCGGTCTCGGCGGAGGTAACCACGGAATCGGCACCGGACTGGCGCAGCAGGTGGCGGTTCTCGGACTCACGCACGGAGGCCACGATCTTCGCCTTCGAGTTCAGCTCGCGGACCGACAGCGTACACAGCACAGCGGTATCGTCTGTGGACGGTGTGACCACCACAGAGGAGGCATTTTCGACGCCCGCGATGCGGAGGACGTCCTGCTTGGTGCCGGAGCCATAGATGGTGACCAGGCCGTGGTGCTCTGCGTTGGCCAGGGAGGCTCGATTGGTATCGATGACCACGATCTGGGAAGCCGGGACATCATCAGCCAGCAAAGCAGCGACCGCTCCCGCACCCTTGGTGCCGTAACCGATGACAACTGTGTGGTTGCGCAATTGCTTTCTCCAATTCTGGATTTCAAATGTACGGCGTGCTTTGTCTGTCAGCACTGACAACGTTGCGCCGACCAACAAAACAAGGAAGACCAGGCGGGCTGGCGTGACAATCAGAAGGTTAATGAAGCGAGCTTGCGGCGTGACCGGGACGATGTCACCATAGCCCACTGTGGTCAGGGAGACCGCTGCGTAATAGGAAGCATCGAGCAGCGACAGGTCCTCGCTATATCCGTCGCCATCGAAGTAGACCACGACGGTGACAAAAACCAGAAGCGCTAGAGCCCACAGCACGCGGCTGCCCAGCTGCCTCCACGGGCTGTCGCTGACCGCACGCGGAACAGTGATCACGTCAATGAGTGCGTGGTCGGGCTGTGAAGTCAGCTCAATCTGCGGCATAAAGCGCGCTTTGAAGCGGCGTCTAATGCGCTTCGCACTTTGTTTCGGCACTGAAGTTCTGTCTTCCTTTTATTACTTACCTCGTTGAGCGATCCGGGGTTCTCCGAGTCTAAACGATTTTGCACAGCGGACAGAATGCATAGACCGCGATGACCCGATGACTCGGTTTCCGGACCGGCTCAATACCTTAGCCCGCCTGACCTGAAACTGACGATTCAAGGAGTTCTACTAGCTCCTTTCCAGTGGGCAAATTACGCGGTTCGAAGAAATAACCATCACGGACATAGAAGAAAGCAGCGCGTACATTCTCCGCCTTATGTACTCGCCGCCAAGCCTCTGCATAGACGGCGAGCTGGATCTCGGCGGCGCGCATCGCTGCACCGGCAGGCGGACGGCCAGTCTTCCAGTCCACGATGAGCCAGGTTCCATCGGCTTCACGGAATACGGCATCCATTCGGCCGCGGACGACCGACTCACCGACGGTGATTTCAAAGGGTGCTTCGACATATTCTGGTGTGCGCTGCGCCCACGGCGAGTTCAAGAATGCATCCTTTAGTGATTCCAGGTCTTGCTCTGGCTGCTCATCAGAACCAGGCAGCTCGTTTTCAGACAGCAAGGCTGGCGAACCGAACCGCTCCTCCAGCCACGCGTGGAAGGCGGTACCGCGCTTCGCGTAGGCGTTCGGCTTGAAGGGCACTGGGCGGCGTTGGCGGCGCGCGAACTGAATGGGATCGGAGCTCAAAGACACCATGTCGGAGGCGGTCAGCTCAGTCGGCAGCTCCACATCAACCACAGGGGCCTTAAGCGCGGCGTATTCCTCGATGAGGGCTCCGGCTTCTTGCTCCCACAACTCGAAGGTCTCCCCCGCCCGCAATGTCGGCAGCTCCTCCATTGCGTCCAGCACGAGATCAGCACCGCGCAGCGCATCCGGGTTAGCGCGCAGCGACGGGAACGTGCCCTCACGAAGGGTGGTGAGCGCCTCGGCCTCCTCAGGAGTCGCTGGAACGTCCCAGTGGCTGACCAGGTCCGAGTGTTTCTCGCGCAACAGCTCCAGGTATTCATAAGGTCCTTTTTGTGCCTTGCCACCTTTGCGGTTGGTGCCTGAACCAGTAACGGTCAGGGTGGACTCGGTACGCGTCATCGCAACATAGAACAGGCGAGCAGCCTCTTCCCGCTGGTTCTGGCGGACCGATTCTTTATAGGCTTCGCAGGCCTTTCCAAATGCCGAGCGCTTGACAGCATCGGGCTCAAGCTCAATGACGTCCGCATCAGTGGGCGCCTTTTCCACGAGCGTGAGGAAGGTCTCCGCCTGGGCCTTGTAACTGCTGGAGTCAGCGTGTAGCACGCACACGTGCTTCCACTCCAGGCCCTTGGACTTGTGCACGGTCATGATTTGCACGCGACCGTCAACAGCTGGAACCTCGCCCGGGGTCAGTCCGTCTTCGTGCTCACGCGCCATGGAGAGGTAGTCCAGAAGTGCGCCCAAGGAGTCCCCATGGAATCCGGCGACAATGTCGGCGAATGTATCAAGGTGCGTCGTCCCGCCCAGCTGTCCGTTTGCCAGCACCTCGGTGCGAATATTGAACATCGCCTCGATGTCTGCAAAGAGATCGCTCAATGACTTGCTCAGCGAGTAGGTACGCAGATGACGCAGCTTCGCTGAAAGCTCTTCCATGCGAGCAAGGCCAGCCGCGCTGTAGCGCTCCCGCTCTCCCAAATCTGCGAGGGCGTCGGCAAGGCCCAAGACCTGGCTCGTGTCCTCCTTGGTGAGTTCAGCCAGCTGCGCGGCAAGGTGCTCGACAGGATCGCCGCCTTCCCAGCGAAGACGGCCTGCGGATTCATCACTTGCCCCCGCCAGATTGCGTTGGCGAGCCAGCAGCTCCTTGAGATCCTTCACACCCAGCCCACACATCGGGCCGGTGAGAACGCGCAAGGCAGCATTGGTGTCCTGCGGGCGCAAGAGAATGGTCGCTACAGCAATGAGGTCTTGGATCTCAGGCTGCCAAAGCAGTCCGCCCAAACCAACGATTTCATTGGGCACGCCGACTGCATCCAAGGCTTGAGAAATGAGCGGCGACTGTTTGTTGGTGCGCACCAGAACCGCCGCGCTAAAGCGGCTCGGTTCCTCGCACGCATCCAGCTGCGACTTGAGGTGATTCGCTACGAACTCACGTTCCTCGTTTTCGCTGGCGAAGTAGGCCAACTTCACCTCGCCTTCTGGGGCGTTATCGCGCGGCGACAATTCATCAACTGGGCGCGGTCCGCCGGTTTCCGCAAACAGGTGCCCGGCGACGTCGTTAGCCAGCGTCAGCGTTTGCTGCGGGTTACGCCACGAAATGGTGAGCTGATCCTTCGGCGCCGGCGAACCGTCTGCTTGAGGAAAGTCCTCAACGAAGGCAGCAAGGTTTTCTGCCGTGGCACCGCGCCAGCCATAAATGGACTGCATAGGGTCGCCCACTGCGGTCACCGAAACACCGGGGCGGACCCCGCCGAACAAGGAGCGCAGCAACACGCGCTGGGCATGGGAAGTGTCCTGGTACTCGTCCAGCATGACGACGTTGAATCGCTGGCTCTGCTGCTCGCCCACCTGCGGATGGCTCTCCGCTAAGGCCGCGGCAATAGCCATTTGCTCACCGAACGTAATCACGCCACGAGCGGCCTGCTCTTCCTTGAGGGCCTCCACCAGTGGCAGATACTCCACGCGCAACTGCTGCTTATTGAGGAAATTTTGGACTTCTTTGGCAAACTCCGGACCATTCTTGCTAGTTTTTTCTAGGTCATAAGCGGTGGCTGTGAAAATCCGTGCATGTTCGCGGATCTCGTCTGGGTCCAACAAGCCGTTGTCCATGGCCTGCGCCAGTTTGAGCAAGGTATCCGTCACGTGGCCCAACGATTGCGAGGCCGACAGCTTGCCGCCGTAATTGACCACCACGTCGTGTGCGATGGCGTAGCGCTCAGCATCGGTAATGATGCGCGCTGTCGGCTCCACAGGCATGAGCAAACCGTATTCACGCACCAAGTCACCCGCGTAGGAGTCATAGGTGGCAACCTTTGGCGCGATATTTTCCAAAGCCTCGGCCGCGGCCGTACCAGGCTGCACGATTCCCGAGTCACGCAACTTGATGAGCTGCTTGCGAATACGTTGCTCGAGTTGCTGCGCGGCCTTGCGGGTAAACGTCAGACCCAAGACCTTTTCCGGCGCCACCATGCCGTTGGCCACCAAATAGACCACGCGCGAAGCCATCGTCTCGGTCTTGCCCGCACCGGCACCCGCCACCACGAGCTTTGGTCCGAGCTCGCCCTCGATTACCCTGGCTTGCTCCGGCGTCGGCGGAAACGCCTTGCCCAGGGCCGTGGAAAGCTCTGCCGGGCTGAGAAGATTAGACTGCGAATTCATCAGAGACCTGCTTTCCCTCGGCTTGTACTGGGCAAATAGAGCGAATAGCGCAGCGATCACAAGAATCATTCTCGCGCGCGGTCAAGCGCTCACTATGTAATTCTGCAACGAGCGCCGGCAGCTTTTCGGCGAAGGCCGCAAGCTCTTCCGGCGGCACCGCTGCTTGGTCGCGCGTTGTGATCTTGACGCTGTCATGGGCGGGATAGACCAATACACCGCCACCACGCGGCAAGCCTTCACCAGTACGGATGACCGGCGAAGAGCCGGGGTTCTCCCCTGCTTCCGCGTCGTCTGCGTCCACAACACCGACAAGTTCACCGCGTTCCAAAGCCAACTGATACGTCATCAGCTGTGGATTTTCCTTGGCCTGCTTTGCGGTCACAGCGCTGTTGCCCGTCTTGAGGTCAACCACCATGTAGTCATCCCCAGCCTTGACTAGGCGATCCATGTAACCAGCAACGGTAATGCCAGGCAGGACTTCCACGGAGACGGGAACCTCAACGCCAATGAGCTCAAAGGAGGACTCGGAGTTCATAGCCCACTGGTGGGTGCGGTCGATAAGCCGCTCGAAGGCAGCCATATCGCTGCGCATCTTCCATCCGGGCCCATCCACGATGGAAGCAAAAGCCTCCATAACCATTTTCTTACCCAGTTCAGGTTCGATTCCCCTGCCCAACGCTTCTAGGTAGGCATGCGCCATGGTGCCGCGAATGAGGTGCATCGGCGTGGACTCCTCTTCCGCGAGGTTGCCCAAGATGGCGCTGAGCGGACAATTCAGCAAGGCCTCGACACGAGACGGCGAAACGCGCCCCACCGCCACGGCCTCTTCCATGTCTGCAAGGACATCCGTGGCCACCGAACGCGCAGCCCACCAGCTCTCTGGATGGGCACCGGGTACTCCTGCCTTAGCCAAGCGCGCCAACTGGCGGGCTGCCTGACTGCGCTCTGCCTCACCGCTGGAAGCGCTCACCACAACCCGACGCAACTGCGCCACAAAGGACGGCACCGAAAGCACAGCCACATCGAGTGGGTCGATCTCGCGTTCCGCACGCACCGACACCGGCGCAGGTTCGGGGACTGCAAGGCCGAGCTCCCGCGGCAACTGTGCCGCACGCAGGCGCTTGGTTGCCTCCCGGCGCGTCTGCGCACCAGGAACGTCGACAGAGCCGCTCAGCGCAAACTCCCCCACAAAGCGGGATGGTTCCTCAGGCACAGCGGCCTCGGGGGCGTCGACAGCTGCGATGAGCAGGCGCCTGCGGTGACGGGTGGTAGCGACGTGGAACAAGCGGCGCTCCTCCCTCAAGCGGCTGGCCACATGACTCACCGGTGTGCCCGGCGCGATGCCTTTATCCAGCAAGTCGATGAGATCCTCCTGCCCAAAGACGGAACCGGTCTCGCCCAACGAGGGCCAGGTTCCTTCCTGCGCACCTGCAATAACCACGGTGTCCCACTCGCGTCCCACTGCACCGTGCGCGGTAATTACCTCTACCGCCTGCGGAATTGCGGTTCGGCGATCACGCACGCCCGTAGGTAGCTCCTGTTCCTCGATATGCCGCAGGAAAGCCTCCAGGGACGCACCAGGACGGCGCTCCGAATAGTCACCGGCCGCGTCGAAGAGCGACATCATCGCGTCCAAGTCGCGGTCTGCCTGCGAGCCCGTGGCACCACCGCGCAAGGCCGCGGCCTGCAAACGCGCGTCGAGGCCAGTGGCGTTCCACACTTCCCACAGGGTTTCCTCGATAGAGACCTGCGCGCGCAGTGCTGCACGGCCTGCATCCAGGATCGAGCGGATACGCTCCAGGATGGTCTGTTCGCGTTCGGTAAGCAGACCGCTAAAGTCCGGTAGTTCGCCTTCCAACAGCGCCCGCAAGGAATCGATGCCGCGGGACTGCGGCGCCCACCTACGCAGTCCACGAATGAGGCGCCGCAACGTCACCGGGTCCGCACCACCGACAGGTCCCGTGACAAGCTCCTCCAACTCGGTGTTGCTCAACTCATGGTCCAATGCGCGCAGCGCCAGCAAAATAGACTTGACTAGGCGCTGCTCCGCCAAAATAACGTCCGTGGGGTTGATGTGCACCGGCACGCCGGCCGCCAGGAGGGTCCTGCGCACCTGGCCAATGTCACCAGTAGAACGCACAATCACCGCGATTTCCCGCCACGGCACCTCATCTTCCAAATGGCGGCGCCGGACAGCATCCGCAACAACGTCGCGCAGGGTCGAGCGCGAATCCACGATGCTGATGCATGCAGGCGCTGGACGACGCCGCGGTTCCTCCAACACCAGCTCATGTTCCGCTGGGAAGGAGGTCAAGAACTCCGAGTTGGCGCCTCGGAAAGCAAAGACGGCTTGGTCAGGGTCCCCCGCCACCACAGTCAGCTCTGTGCTGCGAGAGAGCCCCTCGATGAGCTTGCCCGAGGTCGGGTCCAGCAGCTGCGCATCATCCACGATGATGGTGTGCCACGGATGCTTCTCCACCAACTCCGAGTGCAACAAGACCTCGTTGACGAGCTCTGCTGCCGAGTAAGAATGCAGACCAGCCAGCTGCTGCGTGCGTTCGTACTCGAGTAGGAACTCGCCTGCCGCGGTCCACATAGGCTGCTGGTACTTTTGCCCCAACTCCATGAGCTCATGCGGGCCCTTGCCACGCTCGATGGCGCGCAGCAGCAAGTCACGCAACTGCCGGGCAAACCCCACGAAGGTCATGGCTGGGCGGACCTCCGCGGGCCAGCTACCACGATTCTCTTCTGCTTGGCCCTCCAGCAGTTCACGGATGACCGCATCCTGCTCAGCGCCGGTGATGAGACGAATCTCTTCTTCTGAGATTGTCCGCAGCAGTGCAAAGGCCAAGGAATGCACCGAGCGCACCATCGATGCCTGCGCCGCGTAATCTTCCAAGTGCTGCGCCAGCTCGCGCCGCAGGATCGAACCAGATTCCTTCGAGGTGGAGACCACCAAGATCCCCGAGGGGTCAGCGCCGGAGCTCAGCTTGTTCAAGACAACGTCGACAAGCAGGCTCGAGACACCGGAACCCGCCGTACCCGTCACGCGCCATCTGCCTGTTTCAGGCAGCGGAAAATCCCAGGAACGCGAGCTGCGCTGGGAAGTACGCGGGACTAGACGGACTTGAGGGGAAGGCGGCAAGACGACGCCTGCGCGGGCGGTAGAACGGGGATCGTAACTCACCCGTTCAGTATTTCAGATGACCTGGACACGAGCAGAGCTTCAACCCTTTCAATGTTCGAACGCGTGGTCGTCTTCGACTGCGGGTGCAGGTTATTGACGTAACGGCGATAAGCCGAGGCACGCAGCAGAAGCTGGGACATTCCTGGAACGTGCCCAAAGCGGTTGCAGATGCCGTCATCCACAACGTCCGCGATGAGGCCATCGACGATGACCAGCGCGGCGCTCCAGCCAACTGGACGGGGCGCCGCGGATGGCACGACGTCGACAAGCGCAGGCGGATTTGTATCCGCAAAGATGGTGGTTCCGAGAACATCGACGTGCGCAATACCTACCGGAATTCCTGCGAGGTCAACATCAGAATAGGCCTCCCCCGTCTCATCCCACGCGGCACGCTCAGCACGTGCGAATACGTCGTCGCGCTGCCCCACGTTGGGCAGAGGCACGGTTGACATCGCTTCGTCCAAACGCAACGCCATTTGCGCAGTCTCATCAACGCGTCCGCGCAGCTGGCCAGGAACGTACTGATTGGCCTTCCACCCAGCAGCGGTATAGCGTGCGTCAGTCGTAAGCACCGGACGCACGACTCGTGCACCCGCTAAGGACATCTTCTCCCGGACCTTGGCGGACCACCCCGACCATTCATTGGCACGGGCATAGACGACGTCGCCTACCTTGATACCGTGGTCCCATTCCGGACCCAAGACCTCGCCGCGGATCTGGCGGAAATTCGCCTCCGCGTGGAAGGCGGACAACACGTGTTCTGGGGGAAGCAACATTGGGTTCTCCTATTCCGGATTGTGCGGATCCTTGATGCGTGGATTCGGATAAGGCCACGGGTTGGGCTCGCAGGTCACATCCTCATCAGGGTAGATCTCTTTGGAGTCCTTTCTGTACAACTCGGCGTTATTCAAGCTCAGCGTCTGCTGCATCATGACGGGAGCGAGCTTGCCTTCGCCGCCGCAGGCCTGGTGGGAAGCGTAACCGATTGCATGGCCAAATTCGTGGTTAATGAGGTACTGGCGGTAATTGCCAAGGTCGCCTTCAAAAGGAACGGCGCCGCGTACCCAGCGGGACTCGTTGAGGTTCACCGTGGACTCTCCAGTGATGCCGGTATGACACGACGTTTCGGTGTTGAGCTGCGCGCCACACAGCTTCGCAGTCGTGGCCAAAGAAGTCAGCCGAATCCGCGTGTCAGGCTTATCGTCGGCCGCAACGTGAATGAATTCGAAATCCCCGGTTGAGGTCCAACCGCGTGGATCACCGAGGGTGGCATCGACCATAGCCGCAAAGGCGGAGTCGCCGCCATAGGCAATAGTGTTAACGCCGTTTTCGATCTCCACGGAGTAGCGAACTACGGTTTTGCCGCCTTTGCCTGCGTGTGCGCCGGCTGGACCCGCATCACGGTAGGTGTCATCGCCAGCTTCGGTGAAGTCACCGCCTGCGGGAAGTTGGTCCTTGGCTGCCTTTATGTCACCGGCATCTGCTGGGTCGGGGCCCAGCTTCTCGGAAGGCTCGGGCTGCGGCGACTGACTGGTCTGCGCGACCTGAGTGCCGTCCGTGCCTGTGGTCGCGTCAATCACGTCTGCGATAACCCAGATAGTCAGCACTATCATCACGGGGATCGCAACAACGCGCCACCAGCCGTATTCGTGAGCAAACCTTACTAACCAATTGCTTTGTTCGGGTTTACGATGCGGATGACGTGGGGCGCGTTGCGAGTTATCCACAGGTAATTCCATAAGGAAATAGATTACCTTCTGCATCCCACTCGAGCGGAATTACTCTGCTGTGGGATGCGCCTTCTCTAATTCATGCTCTAACTCACGCAGCTAGAAGCCAGAAGTCTTAGTGAAGTCGATGCGGCACTATGAACGCGAACGCATCATGAGTATCGAGGTTTAGGCACCTGCAAAACCGACGGCGTGTGCCTTGGCGACGCCGATCTCTGCGTAAACCACACGGTCAGTGCGGACGATGAACTTGCGTCCCTTGGAATCTTCCAGCTCCAGGGTGGAGTT
>NZ_GG667519.1:460487-481436 GCF_000159135.1 Corynebacterium striatum ATCC 6940 | reverse complement strand
GCAAGTGCACCATTAATCTTTGCGGCCAGTTCTTCCTGAGTACCATCCGCGCGGATGACGAGCTCACGAGCGGTGTCTGCGAATCCGATCTTAATATCCATGTTTCTTGTCTTCTCCTTGCGAGAGGTAGTTGTGCTCGAATTGGTTCTAATGGCCCCACTATAGCCCCACCCGCTACTATCGAGGTGTGTCATTTCAACAGTCTGAGACCACGCAACCACCTACTTTCGCCGCCCTTGGAGTGGCAGCAGAGATCGTAGATGCCCTGGCCAGCCGCGGTATTGTGCGCACGTTTGCGATTCAAGAGCTCACTCTTCCGATCGCGCTGGGCGGACAAGACCTCATTGGCCAAGCACGCACCGGCATGGGTAAGACGCTGGGATTCGGCGTCCCTGTGCTCGATCGCGTTTTTGATGACGCTGATATTGAAGAACTCGACGGCACCCCGCGCGCCCTCATTGTGGTCCCTACTCGTGAGCTAGCCGTCCAGGTCGGCGAAGACCTCACCCTGGCCTCTCAGAACCTCCCGCTGCGCCTGGCTACCATTTATGGCGGCCGGCCGTATGAGGAGCAAATCAAGCTCTTGGAAAAGGGCGTCGACGTCATCGTCGGCACTCCCGGCCGTCTTTTGGACTTGGCACAGCAGGGCCATCTCCAGCTCGACCACGTGGCCATCTTGGTTTTGGATGAAGCCGACGAGATGCTCGATCTAGGCTTCTTGCCGGACATCGAGAAAATCCTCGAACTGCTGCATGGCAACAAACACCAAACCATGCTCTTCTCCGCCACGATGCCCGGCCCTATCCTGACGCTCGCACGTACTTTCATGAACCGGCCTATTCACATCCGGGCGGAATCTGGTGACGAGAACCAAACGCACGAGTCCACCCGCAAAGTCACGTTCCAGGCACACCGCATGGACAAGCTCGCCATCATCTCCCGCGCGCTACAAGCTAAAGGCCGCGGCAAGACCATCATCTTCGCCCGCACCAAGCGCTCCGCTGCCGAGGTAGCGGATGAGCTCGCACGCCGTGGTTTCCGGGTCGGCGCAGTGCACGGTGACCTGGGTCAGGCCGCCCGCGAAAAGTCCCTCAATGCTTTCCGCGAGGGCAAGGTGGAAATCCTAGTCGCGACCGACGTGGCAGCGCGCGGTATCGACGTCGACGACGTCACCCACGTCATCAACTACCAGGTTCCAGATGATCCTATGACCTTCGTGCACCGAATCGGACGCACTGGCCGCGCAGGGCACACCGGCACCGCTGTTACGCTCGTAGGCTATGACGAGCTCGGCAAGTGGCAAGTAATCAATGACGAGCTTGGCCTCGGCGAACCTGAGCCACCTCAGTGGTTTAGCACCTCCCCGGAACTCTCCGCAGCTTTAGGCTTCCCGGAGGGAGCTAAAGAATCAGTTGGCCCTGCGACAAAGGTTATCGGGACAGCTAAGTTGCGGGATACCCCAAAGACCCACGCCACAACAACCCGAACTCGCCGTTCAAGGAGCCACCGCCGATGAGCAAGACCCCCATCCTTCGCGCCACCGCGACTGACTGGAAGATAACCGGCGCTATCGCCGCCGTTTGCGCTATCGCTGTGGGAGGTGCATATTTCACCGCCGATATTCGCGACTCCGAACTCGCTCCCGCGGCTACCGCTGCGCCTGACCAGGTAGAAGTCCTTGCGCAAGCTCCTAAGAATTTCAAAATTGCCTTCGAGCTACCCAACCAGACGGTTCCCGGACAGCATCGTGCACTCGCCTCCCAGGGGCTTCTGATCACCCACGAAGGCGATACGATCATTGCTTCTGATGTAAACGGCAACGAGAAATGGCACTACACCCGCAAAAACACAGAGCTGTGTTCATTGGGTAGCGCGTGGGACAAGGTTGTAGCAACGTACCGTAACAATGCTGGATGCGGTGACACCGTAGCTATCAATGCCGCAACGGGCCAATACTCCGATACCCGCAGCGCGATTAACTCTGAAGAGGTCATTCCGATCTCCTCCAACGACCGTGTGGGCACGGTGTCTACAGATCGCATTGATCTGTGGCGCTCAGACATGGTGCGCACCATCGAATACGGTGACGTGCAGGCAAAGCAGGAGCCCGACATGCAGGAGCATGAGGACTGCAGCATCAATTCGGCCCTCACTCGAACCGAAAACCTCGCCTTAACTGAAACCTGCCCCGATGACGCCTCAGTTACGTGGCTGCGCCTGGTAGGCGCCACCCCAGAGGATTCGCGCAAACCTGAGGTCACCGCCAACATTGGAATGGCCAACGAGGGATCCCGATTGGTCGCAGTAGGCCAGGAGTCCGCCGCGGTTTATCAGCCAGGCGAAAAGCCGCGTATTGAGTCTTATGACAAGTCCGGCAATACAATCGCCTCTACTGAAGTCGCCGCATCACCAGATGTGACTAACGCTTCCACGCCTTATGCTCCAGCGACAGCTGACCTGCCACACCACATGTCTTGGTTCGATGGAGAGCGTTTGTACCTGTTTACTCCTTCGGAATTGAAGGTTGACCATGTTCTAGAGGATGCCATCGGCACCGGTGTTGCTCTCGGCGAGCGCTTGCTCATGCCTACTGAAAAGGGCATCGCTGTAGTTGATTGGTCCACAGGTAAGACCGAGCGGACCATCAAGATTGATCGTGGCGGCTACACCGGCCCTGTCTTTTTGACGATCGCAGGAACCACCATCGTTGAACAACGGGGCGAAACCGCGGTTGGGCTCACCGCACTCTAGTAGCGTCTGCTAAATCAGAAGTTGGCTTCTGCCCACTGGGACGAAGCCGGGACGAACATCAGGAAGTACAAGGCAGCAATAGCGCTCAACAGCGTTATTGTGCCAAGTACTGACGAGCCGCCACTAAACATCTGAAATGCGCTGGCCGCCAGGATAAATTCAACGAGGACTACGGCTCCCCTTCCCCATCGCTTTCCCTTGACAAAGGCGAGAGAACCGATGATAACGAAGCCGAAAACGATGAAGATAAAGATGGCTGTTCCGAGTCCAACGAACTTCAGCGCGCCCGCCTCAGAAACCATCGAAGCATTCTCGGCGCCGCTGAGTTCGCGCACGATAAGAAAAATGCCAAAAGCCATTACAGCTACAGACTGCACAATTGCGATTCCGGCGGCCACAAGGACGGAAAGCGGAGCGCCTACCGGATTGTTCTTTGCTGCCGTTTGGGCTTGCGCGCGTGCAGATGACTTCTTCTTATTCTCTTCACTCACGGGCCACAGTTTACCTAAGCCGAACGATTCCTAAGGCTTTGGCTCGTTCTAATTTGAATACCGAAACCCAACACCAGACCTTCGCCCACCGACGCTCAGGAAACACTTAATTAAGGCTAAAACTCATCCCCGCTTCGCCTCGGGGGCAAACCCACCTACCCGGATTTGACGCGATCCAAGTCACCACACTCACCAAAAACATGCTAAAGATCCTGCTTATCGAAGTTCTGACAGATTTCTTACAGGAAAACTATCGCCCCTTTTTGCGTCTCACTTGCCCTAAGCATAGTGAGCTTTGCCACAATTTACCCCCGAACCCTAGCGGGATCGAGGTAAACATGTCATGATTTTCAAGTAGCAAAACAACGAGCCGTTTAAGCGGTCCGTAACTTGGAGAAAACTTCGAGTAAACACCAAGTAAATCATGGCGGCGTCGACGCTGGCTCTACCTCGAGACAGAGCCCCACTGAACGCAGACCGATTTACTTTCTTCCCTGATATTTGCTGTGACCCACTTCCGTGGGCTGCAGGGATATGTCATGCTGTCTAAATTTTGTTAGGAGATTTCAATCATGGATTGGCGCCACGAAGCCGTTTGCCGCGACGAAGACCCAGAGCTGTTCTTCCCAGTCGGCAACTCCGGCCCTGCACTTACCCAAATCGCAAAGGCCAAGCTGGTCTGCAATCGCTGCCCAGTTGCCACTTCCTGCCTGAAGTGGGCACTTGAGTCCGGCCAGGACGCTGGTGTCTGGGGCGGTATGTCCGAAGAGGAGCGCCGCGCTCTCAAGCGTCGTCGCAACCGCGGTCGCGGCCGCGCACGAGTCACCGTCTAAGACTCAAGAAAATTCAATAAACCTAGCCCGATTTCCCCACCGGTGTATCCAAACACTAAAGTCAGTGGGTAAGTAAATTATCCGCTCACCTATTAGCAAGGAGGCCGCCCATGTCTAAGCGTGGTCGTAAGCGCAAGGATCGCCGTAAGAAGAGTGCAAACCACGGCAAGCGTCCTAGCGCATAAATAAGCAGCACATAAAGGCTCGCTCCCCTCGCGGGAGCGAGCCTTTTGCTACTTAAACCTACTTAGCCCGGTCTTCTGCGGCTTGGGCTGCGCCCGGAGTTGACGCTTCTAGCCCCAGGTCACCTCAGTGTGAGTAATTTCCACGGTGATGCGTCGGCGCAGCGATTGCGGTGCTTTAGTACCGGAGCAACATTTTCGCACTAGGGCGCGCACCACTTCTTCGCTTTCTAGACGGGACTGGCACTCGTCGCACCTAGCAATGTGCTCGCGAATCTCAAGGGCTCGCGCATAACTCGTGCGCTCATCCAAGAGCTCGCAGAATAGTGCCTGGACCTCGGGAGAATTACACGCACCGCAGTTGTTTCCTGTCGCGTTGCTCATTACTTCTCCTCCATGTCTGGGTGATTGAGACCGATGCCTACTTCTCTTGCTACGTCCTTCAACGCAACGCGTAGCAATTTTCTTCCACGGTGGAGTCGACTCATCACCGTTCCGAGGGGCGTATCCATGATTTCGGCGATCTCTTTGTACGCCAATCCCACAACATCGGCGTAGTAAACCACCATGCGATAGTCCTCAGGCAAGTCATTCATTGCCTCAGAAATCGTCGAGTCCGGCATGAGTTTGAGCGCCTCAACTTCTGCTGACTCAAGGCCCGTTGAATCATGTCCTGAGGTCGTGTAAAGCTGAAAATCGCTGAGCTCATCTGCAGAAGACTCCGCCGGACGGCGCTTAGCCTTGCGATAGGAGTTGATGTAGGTATTGGTCATGATGCGGTAAAGCCATGCCTTCAAATTGGTGCCCTGTTTAAAGGAACCAAAATTGTTATAGGCCTTAAGGTAGGTCTCTTGGATGAGATCCTCGGCATCCTGCGGATTACGGGTCAGCCGCATGGCGCCACCGTAGAGCTGGTCGAGCAAAGGTAGCGCCTGCTCCTCAAAGAGGCGCTGGCGCTCCTTGGCACTTATCGTTTCTGTAGCCACGCCTACCATCCTAACTGCTTGGTTTAAGCCGCCTACTAAAATGCCGTTTATGTCCAAGTCGAAGAAAACACCGCACTCTGCTACCCCGGCTCTCAAGCTTCTGGAAGAAGCAGGTATCCCGCACGAGGTGTCTACTTTTGAAGGTGGCTCCGATCACTTCGGTGATCACGCGGCAGAAGCACTAGGAATTGATCCCGAACGTATCTTCAAGACCTTGGTCATCGATCTCACCGCAGGCAAGGGACCAAAGCGGGAACTCGCAGTCTGTGTCCTGCCCGTCTCCCATCAGTTGAGTCTCAAGAAGGCCGCAGCGGTGTTTGGGGCTTCAAAGGCCACCATGGCCGATCCCAAGGACGCTTCCAAGTCTTCCGGCTACATCCCCGGCGGCATCTCCCCGTTGGGCCAAAAGAACGTGCTCCCCACCGCAATGGATGAGACGGCCATCCTCTTCGACACCATCTTCTTCTCCGGCGGGCGCCGTGGCCTCGATATTGAAATGAACGCCGAGGCTCTCCCTCAAGTCCTCGACGTCACCTTTGCCGACCTCGTGGCCGACTCCTAGAACAACGATGTCGGCGGCTGCTCAGCGATGAGCTCCGCGTAATCGTTGCGCACGTTACCCACCGCAGGGTCTGCGGGACGCGCCTCAAACCCAGTCACGTTGGATGGCTCTAGCAGCGGCTCACCTGCCAGCCACGCGCCGATCTCCTCCGCAGTCAGAAACTTAGGCAGGCGCCCATGCAGCCACGCCATCTCTTCGGTGGCTTCCGTGGTGATCATCGTGGCCGAAAGCCGCTCCATGCCAGTCGCCCACAGCCCAGCGGCAAACAACATGCCTTCCGGCCCGGTCACGTAGTACGGAGTCTTCTTCCCCTTCACCTTTACCCCTCCGCCGGGGCTTGGCTTCTCAGCCTTCCACTCGTAATAACCATCGAGCGGAATGATGCAGCGATTGTGCTTGAAGGCCTCACGGAAGGAAGGCTTGGTAGCCACGGTCTCAGCGCGCGCGTTAAACAGGGGTGAGCCATCCAAGTCCTTCTTCCAATGCGGAAGCAGGCCCCAGCGTGCAGGCTCCACACGCGCGGCGCGCTCTTGGACGCGCACGATGGCTACCGGCTGGGTGGGCGCTATGTTATAGCGCGCAGGGGGCAGCCCTTCGGGAGCGTGAACTTCCTCGATTCCCTCCCACTTGCCTACTTCATCGAGCAGAGACTCGGTAAACAAAACAAATCTTCCGCACATGCCCTTTATTATGGACTACATGTCTTTGTATTGGTCCGCCCCGCTCGCATCCGCTCCCCTGGACTGGGAACAGCCCGTGCCGGGTTCTAAGTCAATTACCAACCGCGCCTACATTCTGGCGGCGTTGGCAGACGGGCCATCCATCCTGCGTTATCCTCTGCAATCACGCGATACCCGCCTCATGGAGGCGGCATTGACCAACATGGGCGTCGCCTTTGAACACGTAGGCAACGATGTTCACGTCACCCCTGGGCCACTGCATGGTGCAAGCATCGATTGCGGCCTAGCCGGCACAGTCATGCGTTTCCTGCCGCCTGTAGCGGCACTTGCGAACGGACCCGTTCATGTCGACGGTGACCCACAGGCCCGCCAGCGCCCCATGTCCACTATTTTGAATGCGCTGCGCGATCTCGGCGTCGAGGTAGAGGGCGATAGCTTGCCATTTACCATCACGTCCTTGGCCGTCCCTGAAGGCGGCGTAGTTACTGTCGACGCCTCCGGCTCCTCCCAGTTCGTCTCCGGACTCCTACTTTCCGGTGCGCGCTTTGAAAAGGGCATCACCGTAAAGCACGAGGGCGGTCCCCTTCCGTCCCTGCCGCACATCGAGATGACGTGCGCGATGCTGCGCGAGGCCGGCGTCCAAGTCGAAGAAGGCCAGAACACCTGGACGGTCCACCCAGGGCCAATCGCGGGGCGAGACTGGCGCATCGAGCCTGACCTATCTAACGCCACCCCATTTATGGCCGCGGCAGCAGTCGCTGGTGGCCGCATCACCATCCCCCAATGGCCAGAGGAAACCACGCAACCGGGCGATGCCATCCGCGACATCCTCACCGCCATGGGCGCGCACATCGAGCAAACCGCGGACGCCGTGACGGTGATTGGCGCATCTGATGGCCAGATCCACGGCGTTGAGCTCAACATGAGCAACGTCGGCGAACTCACGCCTACTGTCGCCGCCCTATGCGCTCTGGCCGACACTCCTTCCCGGCTTACTGGTATTGCACACCTGCGCGGGCATGAGACCGATAGGCTTGCTGCACTCGCTGCGGAAATCAACGGCTTAGGCGGCAACGTCACTGAGCTTGACGACGGCCTGCTTATCGAACCCGCCCCCCTCCACGGCGGAAAGTGGCATTCCTACGCCGACCACCGCATGGCTACCGCTGGCGCCATCATCGGTCTGCGCGTGCCAGACGTGGAGGTCGAGGACATCGAGACCACGTCCAAGACCTTGCCAGGCTTTAGCGGCATGTGGGAGCAGATGCTGGAGGGAAACCGTGGCTAGGAACGCTCGCTCCTATGACGAGTCCGATGTCCGAATCCGTCCTGGCAAAGGCTCCCGCCCGCGCACGAAGGACCGCCCCAAGCACAAGGACGCCAGGTTCGGCATGGTGGTGACCAAGGATCGCGGACGGTGGGGCGTAGCGCTTGACGACGGCCCGCTAGTCACCGCTATGCGCGCCCGCGAGCTAGGCCGCACCGCTGTCGAGGTGGGTGACCGTGTAGGCGTCGTCGGCGATACCACCGGCCGCAAGGACACGCTGGCCCGCATCGTAAAGCTAGAAGATCGCACGTCGGTGCTGCGCCGCACCGCGGATGACACCGACCCTTATGAGCGCATCGTCGTAGCCAATGCGGACCGCATGCTCATCGTTACCGCAGTTGCCGATCCCCCACCGCGGTCGGGCTTTGTCGAACGAGCACTCATCGCCGCCTTCGTCGGCAACGTGCACCCGGTCCTGTGCCTGACCAAAACGGATCTCACCGATCCTTCCCCGTTTGCGGCTGAATTCGCGGACCTAGACGTTACGGTGGTGGAAGCCGGCGTCAATGACTGCCTGGATGCCGTCCACAACGTCATCGATGGACACGTCACCGCGCTGATCGGCCATTCCGGCGTGGGCAAGTCAACCCTTGTTAACCGTCTTGTGCCAGACGCCCAGCGCGAGACCGGTGAGGTCTCAGCTGTGGGCAAGGGCCGTCACACCTCAACGCAGTCTGTTGCCCTGCCGTTACCCAAGGAGACGTGTCCGCACGGCGGATGGATCATCGATACACCGGGCATTCGTTCCTTCGGCTTAGCGCACGTCGACGCCGACACCATCCTCGGTGTCTTCGACGACCTAGCAGCCGCAATTGAAGATTGCCCCCGTGGCTGCACACACGTTGGCCCACCAGCCGACCCCGAGTGCGGCTTGGACCTCAACATCAACGAGGATTCAGCGTCGGCTCGTCGACGTGACGCGGTCCGCAAGCTCCTAGCGGCCCTGCGCACCAACGTGGAGTGGGAGAACTAGCCAACTTTTAAGCCAACTTTTAAGCCAGAGCCTTTTGCCCGGCTTTTCCGCTGTGCTCCTTCGACCGAGCTGAAGAAATATGTAGTCCTGTGTTAGAGCAGCTCTACAAGGAATGGAAGCTCTGAGGGATCATAGAAAGCCATGAAGTTATCCAGCGCGTCTCCTACTGCAAGCTCCGCGTCTTCGTCGCCCAAGTCAGCGTTGTCGATGACCTCGATCGCCTTTGCAGTGGCCTCTTCCGATTCCTCGACGTCCACATGGATCGCCTGCACATGGGATTCAGTAATGACTGCCGGGTCGAGCTTCACAACTGGGTCTCCCATGTCTGGATGCGGGGTGACCACGGAATCATCAACATCGACAGAAATAACTACACGGCGATGCGGGAAGCTTTCCTCATCACCGATAGCCAATAGACGCAACGAGGCCATGGAGGCTTCCAGAAAAGCGGAGTACGCAATCTCTTCTTCGTCGCCCTCCGTGTAGAACTCACGCAAAGCCGGAGTAACGGTGAATCCCCAACCAGATCGCGCAGCGAGCTGACCGGTTTCCTTCAGCTCACTTAGCATCGCAAAAGTTGCGGGCAAGTAAACGCGAACTTTGGACACTTAGAACTCACCTTCAATATCGAACACGGCTTGTACCTCAACGCTGGTGCGCTCAAAAACGGTGTAGAGCATGCCCACCATGCCAAAATCAACGGCTGCGCGAACATTCAAAATGGAATCATCCACCATGACGCAGTCATTGATCGGCAGCTCAATGGCATCCGCCGCCGCTTGGAAGGCTGCGAGCTCCGGCTTTTCAGCGCCGACCTCACCAGAAAGAACCACGGCATCGACGATTCCGCGGTACTCCCACTCGCGGATGTGCTCTGCACCTGGGCCGCCTGGATCATTAGACAAAATTGCGGTTGCTACGCCGTTGGCCTTCGCTGCCGCAAACAGAGAACGCCACCTTTTGACGTCTTCCTCGGTGCCATCAAGCACACCAACGAAATCTACGATTAGACCGCGCATCTAGAAAGTCCTTTTGCTGTTGAGTAGGAGTTAGTTTTTAACGCCCAAAAGTATATCTAAAACACAAAAATATCGCGCCCACCCCTCACAGAAAACTCACAGCTAGGCGCTCGGCCGCTTCTCATGGCACAATGATGGTGCGTTCGCCTCCTGTCCCCCTTGCAGGAAGGCTTTTTGAATGTACGCCCCAATTCCCGGCTTCAGCTACCTGAAGCTCTACACTGCGCCTGACCGGATACGCTACGCACATCAGCCAAGCGCGGAGGCTCTCTCCAAGCGTGAAGAGATTCTGGAACTTGTAGCCATCGCTCTGGAAGCCACAGGCGGCCTTCGCCCTTTGCACCAGCTCGAGGGTACGAAGTACAACCGTGACATCAAAGTTCACCTACGTGCTTGGGCGCTCAACCATCGCCCACAGGATCAAGTTGTACCCGTGCGTATGCGCAGCCTGCATGCACGAGCCAATGGTGAATTCTTTGGGTCCGTCGACTTTGGAGAAAACCGCCATGGTTTCACTGGCTCATACCAGCACAACCGGCTAACGGCTTTCAGAATGCTTACTCTCGGACACAATTTCCGAGGGTAGTTACAAGGAACCCAGCCGAATTAGGATGTCGGTCCAATCCAATGAGGTCCAAACGCCGATGCCCGCCGTCAGTATCGAAGCGATACCACTAAAAAGCACGCCAATTCGACCAGCCGGAGGAATTTTTGACCCTTCTTCTGACTGTCCCTCTTCGATGCGTTTCAGGCAATCTTCAACAGTGAGCTTTTCTTGCTCCTCAGAGGGGAAGAGCTCATCGCTTCCAGCCGCCGCTAGGTACTGGTGGCACGTGCGTGGCTCTTGATCCACAACCGCGTAGGCATGCGCCGTACCGCCTAACAAAGTAGCCGACAAAAATGCCGACAAACCTAGGCGCAATGAACGACGTCGCACGACAGTCTCCTCAGGGGTAAAAGGCGATCGAAAATGAATTTCTAAATATCTTTGTCCCAGATTATAGGAATCTGTCTAAAACTTAAAAGTGCCTGACCACAAATGTGGCCAGGCACTCAGTTAAATAAGTCGCACGTGCGTCTTATCTTCGCACTATGCCTCAGCAGTGTCCGAGGTCGGAGCAGCTGCCTGTGCTTCCTCCTGCGCCTTAAACTGCTTGCGGAGCATGAACAGCTGGCGCACAGTCTCTTCCTTGACGCCTTCGTTCATGGCGTTAAACATATCGCCGCCCTCCTTCTGGTACTCCACCAGTGGGTCACGCTGCGCCATCGCGCGCAGGCCGATGCCCTCCTTGAGGTAGTCCATCTCGTACAGGTGCTCGCGCCACTTCTGATCGATGATCGGAAGGATGACCATGCGCTCAGTGCTGCGCATCTGGGACTCGCCGCCAATCGCGGTGACAGCTTCCTCAAGCTTGTCGTACTCAGAGTTAGCGTCAGCAACCAGGGCCTCGCGCAGCTGCTCAGCGGTGAGCTCGCCGGCGGAACCGTACTCGGTTCCCTCAACGAGGGACTCGTGACTCATGGTCGGTCCGTACAGAGACTCGAGCGCGTTCCACAGCTCGTCCAGGTTCCAGTCCTCGACGTAGCCGGTGGCCGTAGCGCCCGCGACGTATGCCGAGACGGTGTCATCGATCATGTCGCGGATATTGTCCTTGATGTCACCCGCATCGAGGATGTCATGGCGGGTAGCGTAAACAACCTTGCGCTGCTCATTGAGGACTTCGTCGTACTTCAGGACGTTCTTACGCATTTCGAAGTTCTGGTTCTCCACCTGTGCCTGCGCGCCCTTGATGGAGTTAGAGACCATCTTGGCCTCGATTGGGACGTCGTCAGGCACGTTCAGGCGGTTCATCATGTTCTCCATGGACTGACCCACGAAGCGAACCATCAACTCATCACGCATGGACAGGTAGAAGCGGGTCTCACCTGGGTCACCCTGACGGCCGGTACGGCCACGCAGCTGGTTATCGATACGGCGGGACTCGTGACGCTCGGTGCCCAGGACGTAAAGGCCGCCAGCCTCGCGGACTTCGTCACCGAGGCGCTTGGAACGCTCCTTCTCCTCCTCAATCTCTGCATCCCATGCCTCCTGGTAACGCTCTTCATCCTCGAATGGGTCGAGGCCGCGCTCACGCAGCTTCTCGTCGAGGATGACCTCTGGGTTACCACCCAGCACGATATCGGTACCACGGCCTGCCATGTTGGTCGCAACCGTTACCGTTCCTGGACGGCCGGCACGAGCAACAATTTGGCCCTCTTCCTCGTGGTGCTTAGCGTTCAGCACGGAGTGCTTCACACCGCGCTTGGTCAGCAGCTGGGAGAGGTACTCGGAACGCTCAACGGAGGTGGTACCAACCAGAACTGGCTGGCCCGCCGCAACGTGCTCAGCGATGTCATCGACAACCGCAGCGAACTTAGCTTCCTGAGTCTTGTAGATGCGGTCGGAGTGATCCGCACGCTGGTTCGGCTTGTTGGTCGGAATCGGCACCACGTCGAGGCCGTAGATGGAGTGCAGCTCGGCTGCCTCGGTCTCTGCGGTACCGGTCATGCCGGAAATCTTTTCATACAAACGGAAGTAGTTCTGCAGAGTAACGGTAGCCAGAGTCTGGTTCTCGTTCTTGATCTCCACATTTTCCTTGGCCTCAATGGCCTGGTGCATGCCCTCGTTGTAGCGACGGCCTGCCAGCACGCGGCCGGTGAAAGAGTCAACGATCATGACCTCGCCGTTACGCACGATGTAGTCCTTGTCGCGGGTGAAGAGCTCTTCCGCCTTCAGAGCGTTGTTCAGGTAGGACACCAGCTGGGAATGCTCTGGTGCGTACAGGTTATCGATGCCGAGCTGATCCTCGACATACTCAACGCCCTCCTCGAGCACGCCGATGGTCCGCTTCTTGTGGTCAACCTCGTAGTGGATCCCCTCACGCATCTTGGGCGCCAGCTGCGCGAAGACGCTGTAGAACTGGGAAGAGCCGTCGACCGGACCGGAAATGATGAGCGGGGTACGTGCCTCGTCGATAAGGATGGAGTCCACCTCGTCGACGATGCAGTAGTTGTGGCCGCGCTGGACGACGTCGTCAAGCGCGCGCACCATGTTGTCACGCAGGTAGTCGAAGCCCAGCTCGTTGTTGGTGCCGTAAGTGATGTCGCAGGCATAAGCTTCCTTACGCTCTGCAGGGCGCATCTCGGAGAGGATAACGCCAACGCTAAGACCCAACCAACGGTGCACACGGCCCATCATCTCGGCGTCACGCTTAGCCAGGTAATCGTTGACCGTAACGATGTGAACGCCCTTACCTTCGAGTGCGTTGAGGTAAGCGGGCAGCAGCGAGGTCAGCGTCTTGCCCTCACCGGTACGCATCTCGGCAACGTTGCCGAAGTGGAGGGCAGCACCACCCATGATCTGAACCTTGTAGTGCTTCTGGTCCAGAACGCGCCAAGCCGCTTCACGCACAGTGGCGAAAGCTTCGAGAAGGATGTCATTCATCTCTTCACCGTTGCCCAGACGGTCTTTAAATTCCTGGGTCTTTGCCTTTAGTTCTGCATCAGTCAGCGCGGCGTACTCGGATTCGAGAGCAATAACATCATCAGCCATCTTTGCAAGGCGTTTGACGGTACGTCCTTCGCCTGCACGGAGCAGCTTGGAAAGTCCAAACACTTCTAGATAGTCCTTCTTGTCGCGACAAAATAGTTAACTTCAGGTCATTGTACCCACTCGCTCCACAAAGCCTTATTCTGACCCTAATTCTGGGCGGCACAGCTAAAACTGGCGAGACCGTTGCGCAAAAACGAATTCACCCCCTGCCACTTCATCGCTTGAGCAATGAGCGGCAGGGGGCGAGGGAAGCTCTAGGAGCTTAAACCCGAGTTGGGGCGTGCCGTTTAAGCTTCGCCAGCATCCTCAGAAAGGGAGATGATGCCGTAGTCGAATGCATGACGGCGATAAACCACAGACGGCTTGTTGTTCTCTTCGTTGATGAAGAGGTAGAAGTCGTGGCCGACCAGCTCCATTTCACTGAGGGCCTCATCGACGCTCATCGGAGTAGCTGGGTGCTCCTTGGAACGAACAATCTGGCCTGGGCGTACGTCCTCGACGGTCTCTGCATAAGGATCGATGTAGCGCTCTTCCTTGGCGCGCTCGTTCTCAGCTGCAGCAACCATCTCAGCAGCAAGTTCACCGGTGCCCTTCTGTGCACGGTGTCCGGACTTGACGTTCTCGCGGCGAACCTTGACCTTACGCAAAGAACGCTCCATCTTTGCCAGAGCGGTCTCCAGAGCAGCATAGAAGGAATCTTCCTTAGCCTCGGCACGAGCGATGTGGCCCTTACCGGTAGCGGTGATCTGGATGCGGTCGGACTCTGCCTCACGACGTGGGTTAGGCTCGTGCTGGAGCTCCACGTGGAAGAAGGTCAGAGTCGGGTCAAGGCGTTCAATCTTGGCCAGCTTTTCAGTTACGCGCTCCTGGAAGTGATCTGGGACCTCGACGTTACGGCCGGTGATTGTAACCTGAGCGTTGGTGGGCTGGGACATTGAGTTGCCTCCCTTATCTCGTGGGGACTGAATGACTGCACATTCCGCAGTTTGAAGGACTCTAGACATTTCCTCGCTTGGACTTGAATCTCCAGCAATTGCCTGAGCCACTTCACTGCTTCCCTGTGACACCCTTCATGCTACCAGTGGTCATAACCAAGGGATCCTTTAGGTCGCAATTTTACCCCTGAACCTCACATAACTACGCCTCTGCCAGTACGATTGCACCGTCTACTACTCCCCCTGCACCGCGTAGCCGCGCGGCGCTAGCGCTAAGCGTCGCACCGGTGGTCACCACATCATCGACAAGCACTATGCGCGTCCCCGCCACCTGGCTCGCTGCCCGCGTCAGATGCACCGCAGTACGCATGTTCTCCCACCGCTGACCTGCGTTAAGATCAGACTGGTCCGCTGCCAGCTCCCTCACCTTTAAAGCAGTACACGTGCGCATGTGAGGCAAGCTCGCCGCTACTTTTTCACAGATTTGCTCCACGGGATCCCCACCACGCGCGCGGGCGGAGTTCAGCCTCGTCGGGGCCGGCACCAAGACAATTTCTTCTGGTATCTCCCCTCGCGCCCGCAAATACTCAATACCAGCTGTGTACACAGCCGCCACATGGGAACGCACCGCACGATTTCCCCGCTCCTTCATCGAGACAATGAGATGGCGGCGCACATCTGAATACGGCCCCATTGCCCAGACAGGCAAGCCCAAGGGAACCGGACGAGAGATCTGGCGCGGTGGCAGTCGCAAATGCTTCTGACACCGCTCACAAATGAGCGCAGGCGCAACAATCACACCGCCACACCCCGCGCACTCACGCGGGACAACCACGTCAAGTAATTCCAAAGCCCGCGCTGCTAGCCTTCGCTTGCGCATGCCTACGCCCTCCCCTTATCGCACCGTGGCCTGTCCTCCCCCGCCCCGGCTTTTCTTGCGCTTACTATTTGGCCACGATAGGCGAAGAACGAAGCCCTTGCAGACCAGAGACTTCACGCCAGAAGGAATTGTCAGTGCTCTCCGCAGGCAACTGCAACAACGCGTGCGAATCGGTGATGTAGAGCGTCGTCGGTGAAGCTGCCACGGCAACTACCGGAGCTGTGATGTTTCCCGAAGCCAACGTGGTGGCAGAAGAGCCATCTTGCTCAATTCGCCACACTGGGGAATTCGTATTGTTCGTACCCACAAGCAGCGATCCATCACTCATCCAGTCGAGAGACAAAGCCGTATTCTGCATTTCCAAGCCCACCTGGTGGGCGTTGACGATATGGTAGTCGCCATTATTACCACGAGCGACGACACCGATGTAAACGTTGCCGCCGATGAGCATCGCAACGCGAGCACCGGTGGCGGACAAGCGAATGACGGAGATCTCGCCTTTGATGTTATCCATGCCAGAGGTATCAACCTCAGACTGGGAAATCTCACCGGACGCGGCGGAACGCGCGACCCGCACTACCTTCTCACCGTTGACGACGGTCCAGATGGCTTGGCCACTAGGTTCAAAGGTGGGGCGAGCAATCGTCTTTGCCTTCAAATGGTCGCTTAGATTCTCACCCATCTTGCCCAACTTGAGCTGATACTCAGTCTGGGAATTCTTCTGCACCGCCGCAACGATTGATTCTGCGGAAATATCTGCTGATTGGAGGTTATTCGCACGGCCCAGAGATGTGCTAGAAGGCGCTGCCGTGCCGCCGCTTACCTCGAGCAAAGCACCGTTATTGATGGCATAAAGCTTTGCATCAGAGCTGGCAAAGTTGCCCGGGTTGTACTCCGCAAAGTCATCGATCGTCATCTCATCCAAGCCGTCGATAAGCGGGCTGCCATCAGCGGTGGCCTTGATCTTGCCGCCGACGTTAGCGTTGTTCAACGTCCACACCAAAGAGGCGGCAAAGCGCAACCGTTGTTCTTGGCTCATCGAATTCATTCCGCTAAATCGATAAGTTCCGTCTTCTTTACCGAGGAAGGTTGCAGAGGCGGGGACCAAGTCGGAGGTTGCAGGACGCAAGTCATTGTTGGGCCCTTCCAACAATAACGTGACCAGCTCAGTGTCCACCGACTGCTGGCCGGTGTAGAGCCACCGACGGTCAGAAACCAGAGACTGTTCCGACTGCCCAAAGAAATACAGCGATAAAGGACGATAGTTATTGCGCAGGTCATTGCGCTCAATAACCAGGCCCGCGGGCAGATCGACGATGCGCCATTGATCGTTAATCTTTTCCATCTTGATGGTGGCCTCGTACTTAATGCTGCGCGGAACATATGCGCCGCCATCGACGAGGGAGCCAATCACATTTCCGCGCACGTCAAAGGTCCTGCGATCAGCGCCATTGTCCACGGTCAAAATGTCAATCGAATCCACGACGAGCATGGAGCCGGTTGGGTCCCAAGTTTCAGCAATGGAGTCCGCCAAGAAGTTGCGGGAAGACTCGTAGTTGCTGGCGGGTTTACCAGAGGCTGTATAGAACTCACGCAGGACCAGATCGGCGTCTGCGCCTGCCTTCGGCCCCATGATTTCTACTTGTGGATCGATACGCTTCTGAAAGGTTCCAATAACCTGCGGTGAAGTATTATGCGGTAGTGTCGAACAACCTGCCACGGCAAAAACACAGGCGGCGCTAGTTACTGCCAGCGCGCTGCGCGAGGAACGCACAAAGCGCAGCTTCTGGGAGGTACGGCTGCTACTCATCGCTGCTCCTTTTCTGCTTCACTAGCGCTGCTTGACGACGCCGCGTTCGGCGTCTTCCCCGCATGGGTTTCGGATTCGGGGGCGTCGTCAAGCACTGCGGATTCAACCTCTACGAAATCCCGGGACATGCGCTCCGACGGCCAAATGATGCCAACGTCCTGCTGTTCCAAGACTTCTGTGTTGTCAGGTTCAGGGCACGGGGCATGCGGAACTTCCAAAGCGATTGGCTCGGATTCGATTGGAGTGTTCGGAACGCGCGGGACAATAAGCCTGAAACGCGAGCCCACGCCAAGATAACCGACGGCGTCGAGTGTACCGCCGTGCAGCACGGCGTCCTCGCGGGCAATCGCCAAGCCCAAGCCCGTGCCGCCGGAATGGCGCTTACGTGAGGCATCGGCGCGCCAGAAGCGGTTGAACACCAACTCCTCTTGCCCCTCCTTGAGCCCCACGCCGGAGTCGGTGACCGCAATGCCCACCGCTTCTTCGTTGGCAACCATGTCCACCACAACTGGCTTTCCCTCGGAGTGGTCGATGGCGTTGGCCAAGAGATTGCGCAGAATGCGCTCGATGCGGCGGGAGTCGGCTTCGATGGTCACCGGCTCAGCAGGCATATTAATCTGCACGTCAACGTCAAGTTCTTCAGCCAAATGCACAACCTGCGCCATCGCAGAATCGACGCACGAACGTACATCGAGGGATGCGGCAGACAGGTCCGCCACGCCGGCGTCGTGCCGCGAGATTTCCAGCAGGTCGGCGAGCAATTCCTCGAACCTGTCGAGCTCGCGAATCATCAGCTCCGAGGCGCGTCGGGTATGCAGTTCCATGGAATCCGAGTCGGCGGCGATCAGATCTGCGGCCATGCGTACTGTCGTCAACGGTGTTCGCAGCTCGTGCGAAACATCGGAAGTGAACTGCCGTTGCAGGTCGCCGTACTCCTCCAACTGGGTAATCTGCTTCGATAGCTTGTCAGCCATGTCGTTGAAGGACGCTGCTAGGCGGCCCATCTCATCATCGGAATTAACCACCATGCGCTCGCGCAGATGGCCTGCAGCCAAACGCTGCGCAATGCGTGAAGCGGAACGAATTGGGACGATAACTTGCTGCGTTGCCAGCCATGCGATGCCTACCAGGAGGACCACGACCACCACACCAGCAGCGGAGAGCAGACCGCGCATCAACGCCATGGTGGCTTCCTCGGATTCCATGGAAAGCACCAGATAAACCTGGGTATCAGGGATGTCAGAATCGATGGGGGTGCCAACCAACAGGGCGTTATATGTCTCCCCTTCGATGCGGTCGATGCTTGTATATTGCTGCGCAATATTCCCATTGGAAACCAGTGTCCGCATCTCTTCCGGAATACGGAAACCTTCGGGAGAGGTGGTGAAGGTTCCGTCGTCATTATCTACGACGACAACAGCTTCATAGGTTTCCTGATGATCGTTTAGCTCCGAGGACAACTGCCCCAATGACGCCCGTGCGGAGTTGATGCGCACCTGGACCGAGTTCGCTGTTCCGGTGGCGTCGATTTGCTGCTCCACCGTTGCGCGTGCGCGATCAAGTTCTTGAAAGGCTGCGTCTTCCTTCTGGCTCACCAAACGCTGAGTAAGCACTGATACCAGCGCGTAGCCGAGCAAAAGCATGACCACCGTAGAGGCTACGAGAATCATGCCGATGACTCGAGTCTGCAGCGACGTGCGCCACTTGTCTACAAGACGATCCCGAAAACGTCTAAACCATTCAAAAATAGCGAAAGCCCTCTTTATTCCCCGGAGCCGGTCTTGCCGGTCTTATATCCCACACCGCGAACGGTGAGGACAATTTGTGGGTCTTCGGGGTCGTGCTCGATCTTGGCACGCAGGCGCTGGACGTGCACGTTGACCAAACGGGTATCGGAGGCGTGACGGTAGCCCCACACGGATTCGAGGAGGGCTTCGCGGGTGTGAACCTGGCCCGGCTTGCGCGCCATCTCGAGAAGAAGGTCAAACTCCAAAGGAGTCAGCGAAATCTCTTCGCCGCCCGCACGGGTTACTGTGTGCTCGGGAACGTCAATGACGAGGTCGCCGACCTCGATGAGCTCACCAGAGGAAGCGGAATCGGTGCGGCGCAGTCGGGCACGGATGCGCGCAATGAGTTCCTTTGGTTTGAAAGGCTTGGTGATGTAGTCATCGGCTCCCGATTCGAGGCCGAGGACCACGTCCACAGTGTCGGTCTTAGCCGTCAGCATGACAATCGGGACCGAGGACTCGGTGCGAATAGCACGGCAGATGTCAACGCCGTTCATGCCAGGAAGCATGAGATCGAGCAGGATGAGGTCTGGGTCGTTTTCTTGAAAAGCCGGAACCGCTTCATTTCCATCGGTTACCGCAATAGGCTCAAAGCCTTCTGCCTCAAGAACGATGGTCAACATCTCCGAGATCGCAGGATCATCATCAACCACCAGAATCTTCGGCGCCATATTCCTACTCCTCCACGAGTTTCTTCACAGATTGCACAATCATATCGGTATCAGCGGTGGCGATCCACTGTCCGCCCCACTTACGCTCTGCTAATCGACGATACGCCGCCGCAGTGTTCGCCTGCAGAGTACTGTCCTTTTCGTATCGATCACGGACGCGGGTCGAGTCCTCCTCGGCACGGGAAGTCGCTCGTGCGGCGGCAAGCTCGACGTCGGTGTCAAGGAAAATTTGCAGCTGCGGCTTTGGCAAGCCGAAGCGACCAAACTCCAGATCAAAGACCCAATCAATGACCTCGTCGGTGCCTAGACGCGCAGCCGAGTACGCAGCATTCGACGCCACATAGCGGTCAAGAATGAGCAAGTCTTTGCTCTCCTGGGCTGCAAGCAGGCGTTCCTTTGCACCCAAGCGATCGAGGGCGAATAGGGTTGCCATCGCAAAAGCAGAGTCAGTCAGATCGCCCATCCTGCCGTAGAGAGCATCCTGCGCAAGCTGCGCATGAACCGACTCTTCATAACGGGGGAAGCCAAGAACGTTAACCTCAACGGAAAGTTCTTTCTTAATGCGCTGCACTAGCGTGTTCTTGCCTGCTCCATCGATTCCCTCGATGCTGATTAACATTTCTGGTTTAGCCCTTCGCTGCTTGGCGATGCGTCCGGTGACTTAAGACAGCGCTTCGATGAACGCCTCTAGGTCATAGTCTTCTTCGACTGCCTCGAGAATCTCCAAGGCATGCTCATTGAGGGCCTCGTCCCCAGAGCCGGCCAATCCGCGGATAAATGGGTAGGAAGAAACTACCTCGCCCGCACTGAAAGGCGCTCCGGCCCAGATAGCGGCGATTGTCGCCGCCGCCTGTGCGTTCCGTTCCTCATCTGCAGAGATCGCATCACCGGACGTTGCCAGTGCACAGGCATCAGAGACTGCCTCCACAATGTCTTCGTCATCCAAGTTCGCAAGTTCATCCAGAAAATCTACGTTTACGTCTTCTGAAAAGATGTTCTCGTCCCAAGTGCTCATTGCATTTCCCTTTCTTAGAGCCGCTAGACAATCAACGATTCCGAAATCTAGCAATCCCGAGTAATCAAAAGTGGAGTGTCCACCGCAGAAATTAAGAATGTGGAGCAACTTCTGGCGGTGTTTACTTCTATATCTAGCCGTTACTTCTCGGTTTGTCAGTGCATTTCCTCTGTCAATTTATAGGGCAAAGGCCACACTGGCGCATAACATACAGGTCAGTGCCGACAAATCTGCTTCTCGCTGCATCCGCCTAGCATAGGTGCCCGATGCTACGGCTTAAACTGGCACAATCTTCCGCCTTCGGACTGGCCACAGCTGCATCTAGGCATTCCCTTATCGAGGATTACATGATAGTGTCGTTACCGAGTTGTTACACACCCTGCACCCTTACAGCATTTCCGCTGCATGAGTGCTATTTTTAAACAACCAAGACGCCAAGTTGTCTAAACAGCTGC
>NZ_GG667519.1:419752-459761 GCF_000159135.1 Corynebacterium striatum ATCC 6940 | reverse complement strand
GTTGTGTCATAGCGACACCAAAAAAATTAATACCCTCTTATCTTAAGAAAGGAAGCCATCATGAAGACCGATGCACGCCGCGTGTATGTCTTTATCGCCATCGGCCTCCTTTCTGCTGTCTTCGTCGGCCTTGGCGTGTGGAAAATCTCCGCGCCTGGACCATTCACGGCGAAGAGCCAAAGCGAATCAATGACCCCAGTGGGCCACACCGAATCAACCCAAGCGGAGACTACGCAGACCACAACGAGCAGCCACACATCCAAGCGCGCTCCCAAGAAGAGCTCTGTTGCTCTTCAGAATGACCCATATCTAGCTCCCAACGCCATCACTGGCACCGGTGCTAATTTCGGCCCTACGGAGGTTTATCGCCCAGAAAATCTCTCTTCGCAAAGCCGCGCCACCGCGCAGCAATATGGCGGCAACAGCCACTACGGCACGGGACAAGAACCTTCCAATAACGCACAGCTCGGAACCAGCAGTTCATCTGAATCCGCAGCTACTGCACCCGAATCGCCAACGCAATCTGCCGTACCGAGCCCGGCTCCTACCCATACAGCAACCCCTACCGAAACCTCACCGAATCGCACGGTGCCCAACGAGAACAAGCGCAAGAGGGGTAGCAACTCTGAGCCGCCCGCCGTCAAGCCTATTGAGCCTTCAGAGCCCGCGGATGATCCCACCAAACAGAATGGAACAGCGGCTCCTGAATCTGAGCCAGCACCTACTACTGACGCAAACGGCAGAACCGTTGACGCGCCACAACCCAGCGTGGAACCGGTTAACCCCAATGCCCCGAAAGAACCTACCGATTACTCACCGGCGGAGGGCTCTGAGTAGGAACCCAATGAACTTGCCGAGCAGCCTGCGAACGTAGAAGCACCCGCGCAGTCCGCTTCTTAAACCTGCCTTTCAAAATGAGAACTCGCATGCCTCTCACCGTACTGACCGCCGAAGAAATTCAAAGCCGCTTTCCCCCTGCCAAAGCTGTGCACGCGTTGCGCTCAACGCTGCAGTCTGGTTTGCAACTAGGAAACGATCCACAACGCAGCTCAATCCCAGTTGAGCACGGTAACTTCCTTCTTATGCCCGCGACTGCACCGGAATTGGGATTCGGAATCAAGCTGTTATCCCTTTCGGATCCCGGATACCGCCCCGAGCTACCGAGCATTCAAGGCACATATGTCCTCTTCGATCCCAAGACCCTCTCCCCCTCCCACCTCTTAGAGGGTGAGGCCATTACAAATCTCCGCACGCCGGCTGTTTCTGTAGCTACGGTTCTCAATCTATTAGAAGGCCCCGGAAGTAATGCGACTTCGGCCGATGCCCCACTCAAGGTAGTCATCTTTGGCACCGGCCCGCAGGGCCGTCACCATGCGGCAACGCTTATTGATACATTGCGAGAAAGGCCCGTTGAGTTTAGCTTTGTCAGCAGGAACCGTCCCGCCCAGCTTGCCCACGCCGCAACGTGGCTAGCTGCTGGCAGCCCCGAAGCCGCCGCAGCACTAGCCGCCGCAGAACTTGTTATCACCGCGACCAACTCCCCCGAGCCGCTCTTTGGGCTGGGCGACGTGCGCGGGGACGCGATAATAATCGCGTTGGGTTCCCACACGCCGCAAGCCCGTGAGATTTCGGGTGAGCTTATGGGGTCGGCAACGATTATCGTCGAGGACGTCGAGACCACCTTTGCAGAAGGCGGCGATGTCGTTCAAGCAGAGGCCGAGGGCTTTATCGACCGCGGCGCCGTCTTGACCATGGCGCAGGTCATTCGCGGCGAAGCAGAAATCTCTCGTGAGCGACCAGTCGTGTTCAAGTTCACTGGCATGGCATGGGAAGACCTAGTGGTCGCCCGCGCCATTGCCGACGAGTTCGCCGCAGCGGGCTAAGCGCACGCGCCTAGACGCGAGCGACGAAGAGCTGGCCGGCTCCGCTTTGGGCGGCGCGCGCCTTTACGACACCCTCTACAGCGGGGAGCCACTCGGCACCACCAGGAGTGAGAGTTTGGGTATTTCCTTCTGCGTCTTCAAGCTCAACGCTTCCGCCGGTGCACAGTGCAATGGCAGGACCGTCAAACTCGAGTTCAACTTCATCATTGGCCCCTAGCTCCACACGGTCAAGAGCGAACTCGTCGATCGGTACCGGATAGGACCAGGCTTCGGCTCCCTTAACGTTGGGCGCTCCAGCCTTGTCCACCTGCTGCACGCGTGGGTCCGCAACAGATTCGTAGGTCAAGACCTTCACGAGCTCTGGCACATCCACGAACTTCGGGGTGAGACCACCACGCAGAACGTTGTCAGAGTTCGCCATGATTTCCACGCCCAATCCCGAAACGTAAGCATGGAGCGAACCCGCATTCAGGTACAGTGCCTCCCCCGGCGCGAGAACAATGTGGTTGAGCAGCAGTGCGCCGAGCACACCGATATCGCCGGAGTATTGCTCGTTGAGGTTGATCACCGTACGCATATCGCGTGCCATCCATGCCTCAGCGCCATCCTCAGCAGTGCGGGCGATGAGAGCCTCGCCAGCTTCGACGATGGCAGCGATGAGTTCCTTGCGCTTTGCAGTTGGGATAGTAATCCACGTAGTAAACAGCGCACGCAGGTTCTCAGATTCGGCGGCCGGATCTGGCAGCAACATGCTCAAGTAATGGTCGAGCTGCTTGCAGTCCAGCGCTTTGAACAGCTCCAGCGTGCGCTCAAGTGGGCGGAAGCCTGCCATAGCGTAGAACTCGGTCAAGGCCACGATGAGTTCAGGCTTGTGGTTGTCATCTTTGTAGTTGCGATTCGCAGCGTTCAATGCGATTCCTGCAGCGTTCTCGCGGGCAAAGCCTTCTTCTGCTTGAGCCTTAGAAGGGTGAGCCTGCAATGACAATGGTTCCTCTGCGGCGAGGATCTTCAACAAGAACGGAAGGCGTTGCCCATAAGTCTGTTCGACACGCGCACCTAGCTGCTCGCGGGGTGCTGCGGCGATTACTTCATCAAGACGCTGGCCATCTACTGTCGAAGGATCACCCGGGTGAGCGCCGAACCATAACTCAGCAATAGGCGCTTCTGCCGCTGGTTCGCCTTTGAGCTCCGGAATCATGGTGCGGGAGCCCCAAGAATAGTTTCGAGTTGCGCTGTTGAGCAGCTGCATATGTGTTTCCTTCTTTTAAGAAATCTCGTAGGCGGTCGCGGCATAGCTCCGCGTAATGAGCTGAAGCGCACGGGCGAGATCACCCAGCGCGGGTTCAGGATCATTGCTTGCTTGAGCAATAGAGTGGGGAAGGTTCGCCTCTTCCTTGCCCCATAAGACAATTTTCAAGGGTACCAAAGGACCCGTTTCCTCTCCCCCGTCGAGTTCGGGGTCATAGAAGATGTCACGAATCGCATTTGCACCAGAATGCTGATTTCGTTCAATCACCATCGGCAGCTCTTGCGCATCGACGTACGTGCCCCCTAGTCCATGGGCAGCCCAAATAGCTGCCGCCATCCGAGCAACCAAGGAGCCCAAATCAACCCGGACTCGTTCTTCGGAGAAAGCATATGGATCAGATCCGCAGCTATGAACGACTCGCGCCCCTTCAACGAATTCTCGGAGTGCGCGCCCCGGATTGGTAGCAGAATCGTGCTCAGGGCTAAGCGTTTCGAGTTCACGGTCGATTGCGTCAGCCACCTCTTCGAGGCGCCGTGCGACAAGCTCACCTTCTTCTTCGAGGACCGCTTGAATGGCATGAAGGGCAGCAATGCTGCGTGCAGGCGACGCCCCCTCTGCCGTAGGTAGCGTCGGTGCGACCAGGGTAGCCGCAGGCGCATCCTCCAACAAGGGACCACGCGCGGGGCCGACCAAGACCGTAGCGGCTCCTCTCTTATCCGCAGCAATCAGAGCACGCGAGGCCCAATCACACTCGCCGCGCTCACCGATAACGACGACAACGTCCAGCGCACCTACAAATTGCGGCAGGGACTCAGCCACAACGACTGGCACGCGCGAAGGCTCCGCCAAACCCGCAGCTGTATAGGCCGCAGCGCGTGCCACCTGTTCGGTGAGAAGGATGACCAGCGAGCGCGGCTGAGTTCCGCCGAGGTGCTGTGCGAGCTGTTGGACCTCACCCGCCAAAACACGAACCTGGCCGCCCTCGTGCGCGACGTCGAAAAAGCGCACGGTCTCTGGGTCATAGGCCGCGCCGTCAAAATAGCCACTATCCATGGCCCCGAGCATAGCCCGCGACGCCGACATCGATTGCGCAAAAGAGGCTTTCACGCCACTCAGACAGGAAGTTGGGAGAAAAAGTCCAGCCAACAGCCCCGGACTCAGCCGCCGGACCTGCAGCGATTAGTATTAATGACCATGAGCACAGCGAACACCCCGCAGATTCACCCGGTGGTCCTGGTAGGCGGCGGCCCCGGCGCATGGGACCTCATCACGGTCCGCGGCATGTACGCCTTGCAGAACGCCGATGTCATCTTGGCAGATCATCTCGGCCCCACCCAGGATCTGCACAAACTGTGCGATGTCGACGCAAAAGAGGTCATCGACGTTTCCAAGCTGCCCTACCAGCGCCAGACTTCACAGGAAAAGATCAACGAACTGCTCATCGAGCACGCCCGTGCGGGCCGCAAGGTCGCCCGCCTCAAGGGCGGTGACCCCTATGTCTTCGGCCGTGGCTTCGAGGAAGTTCAGGCGCTCGCTGCCGCCTCGCTGCCTGTGGAAGTGATCCCTGGCGTTACATCTGCCGTATCCGTGCCCGCCCTTGCCGGCGTGCCTGTCACGCACCGCGGCGTCGTCCACGCTTTCACCGTTGTCTCTGGGCACCTCCCGCCTGGCCACCCCAAGTCCTTGTTGGACTGGGGCGCGCTTGCGCAGTCTGGCGCCACCCTCAGCATCATCATGGGCGTAAAAAATGCCCGGGCCATTGCCCAGGCAGTACAAGATGGTGGACGCTCACCGCAGACCCCAGTCGCCATCATCCAAGAGGGAACCATGGAAGGTGAGCGCACCTTCCGCTGTACCCTCGGGTCCCTCGGCGAGACGGTAGAGTCCGCGACCATTGCCCCGCCGGCCGTCTTTGTCATCGGAGACGTTGCGGGGCTTACGACTTAGCTTCCCCCTTATTGGGCCCCTATTGGGCGCGCACCGACGCCCGCTTCGCGCAGTGATCAGCCTCTGGCTCCTGTTCAGCGATGACTTTGAATCCCCGACCAGAGCGAGCCGAGTGTCCACGCGATGCATGGAACGCTGCGTGCGCATCACGCTCAGCGTTTTCAGCTTCAAGCTCTGCCGCCCGCGCGGCCCTGGTGCGGCGCGCGCCCAGCGTGGTGGTCGCAATTCCGACCACAGCGATGGCAACCTGCACCACCGGAATCACCCAGCTAGCGACCTCCCAGCCGAAGTAGGTCTCCGCGCCACCGATGACCTTGCCCACGTTCAGGTCAACAATCGCGGTGCCCACGAACCCGCCCAGAACCACAGGGTTAACGCGCGAGATGAGCCAAGCCGCAATCGGGGCGGTGATGGCGCCACCGATGAGCAGCGCGATGACCGCAGCCAGGTGCGCCACAATTTCGTGCCACAGCCCCACGATGAAGCCAGCGGTAGCGCCAAAGGTCACAAGGAACTCCGCGGTATTTACCGTGCCCACAATACGCCGCGGCTGCTCCCGCCCAATGGCCATCATCGTTGACGTAGAAACCGGCCCCCAGCCGCCGCCACCTGTCGCATCCACGAATCCACCTACCAAGCCGAGGCCGACAAGGAAGCCCGTGGAGTGCTGACGCTTATATGCCGAGCGCTTAGGACGCGGGCGGGAAAAGCGCCACACCAGGTTCGCGCCGATGGCCACGAGGATGAGTGTCGTGATGGGCGCAGCCGATTCCGTCGAAACGTTGGAGAGCACCGTTGCCCCTATGAATGCGGCGATGGCGCCCGGCACGCCCAGTTTGAACACCGTAGGCCAATGCACATTTCCAAAACGCCAGTGGCTCAAGCCAGAGACCAACGTGGTTCCTAGCTCAGCGGTGTGCACCACCGCGGAGGCCAGCGCAGGACCTAGGCCCGCCAGCAGCAGAATGGTGGTCGAGGTTACGCCGAAACCCATGCCGATTCCGCCGTCGACAAGCTGCGCCGCCGCACCGGCTAGCGCGATAAGAATGAGGGATCGCATCTTTTATCGTCCGATCTGTACAAGCTGTCGAGTCTGATAAGGCAGGCCCGCTGCATGAGCAAAGCGGTGGGAGACGATTCCCGCAAGGTCAACGCCTAGCGGGGAGTCTACATACGCTGGGGCTTCTGCGAGCAGGTCAAGAAGTAGACCTTCAGTAACGAACAGCGGCAGCACCCGCACCGAGCCATAAATACGCGCCTGCTTGGCGACGTCTTCCCTACCGCCCCGTGTAGCAAAAGCCACTGAGGTACTCACGCCGGTCAAGACAGCCACCCGCACCGCTAGGCGCGCAATGGCCTGGTTGGCTTGCAGATTCGATGAGCCCACCGAGTAGATGACCAAATGATCGGTCATCGGCGCGCACTGTGGTTGGCAGCCTGCGCGCTGCGCCAGCACCTGCGCCATGTCGGCCCCAGTGCCCAGCGAGTCACCGCGCAGCAGGCGCAGCCCGGAGGCTTCCTCTGCCGCAGCGATGGCCTCCGGCACGTCCACGCGATGGTGGTAGCCCTCAGTAAAAAGCAGCGGCACCACCACGGCCTCGGTTTCCCCGCGCGCTGCGAGCTGCTGCGCTGCCGTGGCGAGATCGGGCTCGTTGAACTCGAGGTGCGCACACTGCCAGTGCGCGACGTCGGCAAGCGCGGCGGCGCGTTGGGTAAGCACCTCGATGCCAGCTACAGCATTCGGGTGACGCGAACCATGCGACAACGTAATGAGGGCGGTCATGGTTATTCCTTGGGGGTCGCAGTGACGTGGCCGCGACGCTGGAGCGATCGCTGCAACGCCTCGTTGGAAGAAACAGTCTTCGCCGGGGCGACGGGAGCGTCGTCCTGACCATGAAACATCACGGAGAAAATCCGCAGGCATTCAGTGCATTTCCAGGCAAACTCCCCTTCCTCATCCGGGAAGAGCCCGGTGCCCCCGCAGTACGGGCAGTACATGGGGTGGTTGCGGTTGGGATTGGGCTTGCGTCGGAAATTCACCGCAGATCCTCCTCAGCGGCGCGCAGAACCCAGTGGCGGAATTGCTCGCCTTCCGCGCGCTGCTCCTTGTACTTGTTAACCAAGCGGATGACGTAGTCAGGCACCTCGTCCGCAATGACCTTGTGGCCACGCAGCTTGCGGCCCCAATCCGGGGACAGGCCCAGCGCACCGCCCAGGTGCACCTGGAAGCCCTCGACGCGGTTGCCGTCAGCGTCGGTGACAATCTGGCCCTTCAGGCCGATGTCGGAGACCTGCGAGCGGGCGCAGGCGTTCGGGCAGCCGTTGAGCGCAATGGATATCGGAACGTCCAGGTCACCCAACGTGTCCTCGAGGATGTCCACGAGTTCGATGGCGCGGGCCTTGGTGGTCACGTGCGCGAGCTTGCAGAACTCCAGGCCCGTGCAGGAGATGACGCCCCGGCGGAACTCGGAAGGCTGGGAATACAGGCCGGTCTCGTCGAGTGCCCGGGAAAGCGCCGGGATGTCCTCTTCCTTGACATCGAGGAAGAGGAGCTCCTTCATCGGCGTGGTGCGGATGCGGGTGATACCGAACTTCTCAGCGACGTCGGCAATGGCGATTAGCTGCTCGCCGGTGGCATGGCCCACGGTGGGTTTCACACCGAGGTAGTAGTTGCCGTCCTGTTGCTTGTGCACGCCCAAGTGATCGCGGGAACCGGGCTCTACAACGAGTGGCTCGCCGTCGAGAAGCGGTGCGTCCAAGTACTCGGTCTCTAGGACCTCGCGGAACTTCTCGATGCCCCACTCAGCTACCAGGAACTTTAGGCGGGCGCGGTTGCGGTTGCGACGGTAGCCGTAGTCGCGGAAGATGCGGGCTACGCCTGCCCAGACCTCAGGAACGCGCTCCAACGGGACCCAAGCGCCCAGGGACTGGGACAGCATCGGGTTGGTGGACAAGCCGCCGCCAACGAAGCAGTCGAAGCCAGGACCATATTCAGGGTGGTTGACGCCGACGAAGGCAATGTCCTGAATCTCATGGGTGACGTCCTGGCGGCGGTTGCCGGAAATCGCGGTCTTAAACTTGCGCGGGAAGTTGTGGAATTCATCGCGTGGCAGGTAGTTCTCCACAATGTCGTCGATTGCCGGGGTGGCATCGATGATCTCGTCTTCTGCCACGCCCGCGACTGGCGAACCGAGGATGACGCGTGGGACGTCGCCGCAGCCCAGCAGCGTATCGAGCCCTACGGCGCGCAGTTTTTCCCAGATTGTGGGAACGTCCTCGATCTGAATCCAGTGCAACTGGATGTTCTGGCGGTCCGTAAAGTCCGCGGTGGAGCGAGCGTAGTCGCGGGAGATTTCGCCCACGGTGCGCAGCTTGGCCGGGTCCACGCGGCCACCGTCGAAACGCACGCGCATCATGAAGTACTCGTCCTGCAGCTCTGTGTTGCTCAGCTTAGAAGTCAGCTCGCCGCCCAGGTTCTGGTTGCGCTGGGTGTAGAGGCCGAGCCACTTAAAGCGTGGGGCAAGATCCTCTGGCGGAATCGACTTAAACCCCTGCTTGGAGTAGATATCGATGACGCGCTGGCGAGCGGACAGGCCGCCGTCTTCCTGTTTGATCTCCTCGTCGGTGTTGAGCGGCTCCTTGCCGTCAATCTTCCATTGCCCCTCGGGCTTGCGCGGACGAGCCTTGCGTTGTGGTTTCGTTGCGGTAGTCATGGGGATGAACACTTGCCTTTCGTCGTGGATGACAAAAACCTACCGGTCTAGGAACCATAGACAAAGCGGTACGGATTAATTTCACCACTCTTTACATTGTGAGCTGGGACAACGTCGCCACGCTGGAAGAATCTAAATAATCAAGTTGCCCAGCGTTCCAGAAAGCGGTTCAATAAACCCCACGCTCACACGCTTTTAGCAGACTGATCAGTCTAATATTCATTAAAAGAACTAGAACAGCTAGTATTACGACCAGTAACCGAATTCTTTAGCTGTTTATTGATTTGAGGAAAGGCCCACTACTCACATGTCGCAAGCCCCACTGAAGGTAGCCGTCATCGGCGCTGGCCCAGCAGGTATCTACGCCTCTGACATCCTGGTCAAGAAGACCGGTGGCAACGTCCAGATCGACCTCATCGAGCAGATGCCAGCTCCCTTCGGCCTCATCCGCTACGGCGTAGCCCCAGATCACCCACGCATCAAGGGCATCGTTAACTCCCTGCACCGCGTCCTGGAGACCGAGCAGATCCGCCTCATCTCCAACGTGCACATCGGCCGCGACCTCACCGTCGAGCAGCTCAAAGAGCACTACGACGCCGTAGTCTTCGCCACCGGTGCCGTAGGAGACCGCGTCCTCGACGTGCCGGGGGCAGACCTCGAGGGCGTCCACGGCGCCGGCGAATTCGTGGGCTTCTACGACGGCAACCCGCGCTTCAACCGCGACTGGGATCTCTCCGCTGAAGAGGTAGCCGTCGTGGGCGTGGGTAACGTGGGCCTTGACGTCGCCCGCATCTTGGCCAAGACCGGCGATGAGCTCAAAGTCACCGAGATCCCAGACAACGTCTACGAGTCCCTGTCCAAGAACAAGGCTCACACCGTGCGCGTCTTCGGCCGCCGCGGCCCGGCACAGGCAAAGTTCACCCCGCTGGAGCTCAAGGAGCTCGACCACTCCCCGACCATCAACGTGGTCGTGGACCCGGAGGACATCGACTACGACGAGGCTTCCCTCGAGGCACGCGCCAACTCTAAGTCCCAGGATCTGGTTTGCCAGACCCTGGAGGGCTACGCCATCCGCGAACCGAAGGAAGCACCACACACCCTGCAGATTCACCTGTTCGAGCAGCCGGTTGAGATCCTCGGCGAGAATGGCAAGGTCACCGGCATCAAGACCGAGCGCACCGCCCTCAACGGCGACGGCTCCGTCTCTGGGACCGGCAAGTTCACCGAGTGGCCGGTTCAGGCGGTCTACCTCGCTGTGGGCTACCGCTCCGACGCTATCGACACCGTTCCTTTCAACTCCGAGAAGAACGTCATCAACAACGACGGCGGCCACGTCACCGAGCTCGACGGCACCATCGTCCCTGGCCTCTACGCCACTGGCTGGATCAAGCGCGGCCCGGTGGGCCTCATCGGCAACACCAAGTCCGATGCCTCCGAGACCATCGGCATGCTGCTTGACGACGCCGAGGCAGGCAAGCTCTCCCACGCTTCCGCAGAGGACATCACGGAGACCCTGAAGGCTGCGGGCGTGGAGTTCCTCTCCTGGGATGGCTGGAAGAACCTCGATGCGGCAGAGCGCGCACTCGGCGAGGCCGAGGGCCGCGAGCGCAAGAAGTACGTCGAGTGGGAGGACATGGTTTCCCACTCCCGCGGCTAATTTTCCCGAATAAAAGCGCCAGCACAATGCTGACGCTTTTTGTGTTTTGCGGCGCAGCCGGGGCGGCGCGGCTCAGCCGCTGCAAATGTACCGTTTCTTGCAATTAAGCAGGCAAAGATGAGCTGTTCGGCTTCACTATTCACAAGGAAAGGCACGAGCTCTATGGACCGAGATGTGCGACAATCGTGGCGGCATCCAGGAGCCTTTTTCCTGCAAATAGCGGGCCAAAACACACAATTGTAGGGCACTATTTACAGGCAACGGTACGAACAGAAGAATGGTCGCCACGAAGGCGCCCGCACGGGGAAAGCGCCTAAGCGCGGATGATTCCAAGCACCTCATCGACGATGGCCTGGACTTCATCAGCAGTTTTCGCCTCAACGTTCAGACGCAGCAGTGGCTCAGTGTTCGAAGCGCGCACGTTAAACCACGCATCCGTGCCCTTCAACTCAACGGTCACGCCGTCCAACTCGTCGACAGACTCAATCTTGTCCGCCAAACCATCTAGCACAGCCTGGGTTGCAGCCTTCTGGTCTGCCACGGTGGAGTTGATCTCACCGGAAGCCTCATAACGCGAATACTGAGCCATCAGCTCGCTCAACGGCTTATCGGTCTCCCCCAAAGCAGCCAGCACGTGCATCGCAGCCAACATGCCGGAGTCCGCATTCCAGAACTCCTGGAAGTAGTAGTGTGCGGAGTGCTCGCCGCCAAAAGCAGCCTTCTCCTTGGCCATCTGCGCCTTAATGAACGAGTGGCCCACCCGGGTACGCACAGCCCTGCCACCATTTTCGGCAATCAGCTCCGGCACCGTCTTCGACGTGATCAGGTTATGGATGATCGTCGAACCTGGGAACTTCTGCAAGTAACGCTGCGCCACCAACGCACAAATAGCCGACGGCGAAACAGCATCACCATTCTCATCGACCACAAAGCAACGGTCCGCATCACCATCGAAGGCAAGGCCAATATCAGCCTTCTGCTCAGTGACAAACTTCTGCAGATCTACGAGGTTCTTCGGATCCAGCGGATTAGCCTCGTGGTTCGGGAACGTGCCATCCAGCTCGAAGTACAAATCACGGACATCAAACGGCAGGCCCTCAAACACAGCCGGAACCGTATGGCCACCCATGCCGTTAGCAGCGTCTACCGCCACAACCAATGGACGTGAAGACTCCAGCGGCACCAAAGAACGCAGGAAGTCCGCATAGTCCGGGAGCACCTCGCGCTCGCTGACAGAGCCAGGCTCGCCGTCAAAGGCCGGCACGCCCTCAATCAGCATGCCCTTGATAGCCTCCAGGCCAGTCTCCTGCCCCACCGGCACAGCACCCGCACGGCACAGCTTGATGCCGTTGTACTTCGCCGGATTATGCGAGGCAGTAAACATCGCACCCGCACAATCCAAAGAACCAGCCGCAAAATACAATTCATCAGTCGAAGTCAGGTTCAACTTGATGACATCCAAGCCCTGAGAAGCCACGCCCTGCGCAAAAGCGTCAGACAACGCCGGTGAAGAAGGGCGCATGTCGTGCCCCACCGCCACCTTGGTCTCCCCTTCACCGCGCAAAATAGCGGCATAGGCAGCACCGGTGTCACGAACGAAGTTCTCATCAATATCTTCGCCCACGACGCCACGGACGTCATAGGCCTTAATAACGGCATCTAGCTGTTCACGAGTACGCATAACCTGCAATACTACCCCTTTTGCATATGCAAGAACGGACAGCGGCCTAGGAACAGGATTTTTAATCTTCTCTATTTTTAATCTTCTCTGACGCGATGATGATTGCCGCGGTCGACGTCGCTAAGCGCGGCTTCCTCACTCTCGTCCCGCACAACCGTCAGGTGGGCGCGACGGTGTTGCTTCGCCTCACTGACACGTCGAGTGCGAAAAACCGGGTGATTTGAGCTATCCGGATCTGCACCATCGAAGTTCGCGGCGTAGTCGATGGGGTCAGAACCGGAGCCAGCACCATCGTCCACCAGGCCGGTGGTCACACGGCCAGCCTCACGCACGGCCTCAGCGAGTGCCATGAGGTCATCTTCCTCGTCCAGCTCGATGCGATCCACGCGCACCATCTCCCAGCCGATGGGGGCGGTGATGCGGGAGCTATGCTTCTCGCACAGGTCCCAGCTATGCGGGTCAGTCTCCTCCGCAAGCGGGCCAACGACGGCCGTCTGCTGTGAATATGCGTAGGTCAATGTTGCCACGGCAGGTCGGCCGCAGCCTGGGCGAGAGCAATGACGAGAATGATTCACGGCAATGAGTCTAAACCCTTACTTGAGATTTGAATAGTCGGAACTCGGCGCGCCCCGCACCGAAAAGCACCTGCGGAGTCCTAAGATCACGCTCATGACAATGCGCCGCCCACATGTACGCCCGTTCCGCAATCGCCGTGGACGCGGCATGCGCGGCCCACTCCTGCCACAGACGACACCGCGTTTCCGCAGCAACAGCGAGCGCTTCGACATGGCAGTCCTCGAGGCCTACGCCCCGATTCAAAACGCCTTCGCGGAGCAGCTCGCGGGCCTCGACCTAGCTGTGGACACAGTTCCCCGCATGCGCCTTTCAGCAGACATGACCGTGCTGCCTGAAGAAATCATTGCCGATGGCCCGGTCCCTCTCGGACGCGTAGTTCCCGCCGGTGTGGATTCGGCCGGCCGTCCTACCCGCGCACGAATGGTGATCTTCCGCATGCCCATCGAGGAACGCGCACAGAATCCTGGAGAGCGGGCAGAACTCTTGGGGACAGTCCTCACCGCACTAGTGGCGAACTATCTAAATCTTGACCCCGAAGACGTCGACCCAAGGTTTAGTTGGTAAAGAAAAATCCCCCACCTAGCAGACGCTCAACCGAAAAAGTTGAACAGAACTAAACGGGGGACTTGAGCTAAGTCGGCTTTAGCTAACTAGCCAATCTCACGCTTGAGGCGGCGACGCTCACGATCAGACAGGCCGCCCCAGATTCCGAAGCGCTCGTCATGCTCAAGGGCATACTCGAGGCACTCATCACGCACCGCGCAGGCCTGGCAGATGCGCTTAGCCTCACGGGTGGAGCCTCCTTTTTCTGGAAAGAAGGCTTCAGGATCGGTCTGCGCGCACAGTGCCTGGTCTTGCCACTCCTGCTCGACGGCGCCAAAAAGCTCGTCAAGCGACATCTCTGCGGCAGCACCGCCACGGAGAATAGCGCCATTATTCGAGTTTTTCTCCACGCTACTTCCTTTCTCCGAGGTTGGGTTGTTCTTACTTAGTGGCACCGACTGTACACCAGGACCAACAAAGCCAGTCCGGCACCGCCGATGCGTTTGATTACACTGATGTTATTTCACACCGGATCACTAAATATCGTCAACCTGACCAGAGTCCATTTTGCCCAAATTCGCCAAAAACGCAGCACACGATCCTCAACTTTCACATCCGTCACACAGATCCCCCCATGGGGGTAAGGTGTGGGGGTACTACATATAGTGGCGCCTCATGATCCTGTAAACAATTCCCAGGTTTGATCGGCGTGTCGCCACCACTCTGAATTTTCTAGTGGATCTCAAAAAACACTTTGGCCACTTTGATCCCATGTAGCACCCAGCGGTTACGCAAGCCCATAAAAATATCCCCCACCAGTGTCAATAGAGACAATGGTGAGGGAAACCCTCCAGCTCGAGCTTTAGGCGTCTGAGCTAAAGCGCACGCCCGCGTCAGGAATCTGCACGCCCGGGAAGACGCGCATGCCGCCCTTGAGCTCACAGCGCGCACCAATCACAGCGCCTTCGCCAATAACGCAGTTATCAATGTGCGCATTCGCCCCGATGTGAGCACCAGAGGCGATAATCGAATTGCTGATTACTACGCCAGGTTCAATTGTCACGCCGTCAAAGACCACTGTGCCGTCCAAACGCGAACCGGCCCCCACCTCAGAGCCACGGCCCACTGCCGTACCCGAAAGCAGCAGGACGCCGCCAGCAATACCCGCGGAATCATCCACCACGGATTCACCCGTGCGGCCCTCCAGCAACGGCGAGTGCGCAATACCACGCACCAAGTCCGAGGAACCGCGTACAAAGTCATCCGGGCGGCCCATATCGCGCCAGTAGGAGTTGTCCACGTGGCCCACTACCAAGCGGCCTTCCTCCAGCAGATTAGGGAAGGTCTCACGCTCGACCGAAACCACACGGTCAGCCGGAATGCTCTCGATAACTTCGCGCTTGAAGATGTAGCAACCAGCGTTGATCTGGTTGGTTGGTGGATCCTCGGTCTTCTCCAGGAACGCCGTCACGCGGCCATTGCTGTCCGTCGGCACGCAGCCAAACGCACGCGGATCCGCCACGTTGAGCAGGTGCATTGTCACGTCGGCATTCTTCTCATGGTGAGTCTGCAGGATGCCGTTGAGGTCCATGCCGGAGAGCACGTCACCGTTGAAGACCATCACCGTGTCGTGGCGCAGCTTGTCATACACGTTGCGGATGCCACCACCGGTTCCCAGTGCGGTTTCTTCCACCACGTACTCGATCTCTAGACCCAAGTCAGAGCCGTCACCGAAGTACTCCTCGAAAACCTCCGCTTTAAAGGAAGTCGACATCACCACGTGGTCGATGCCAGCAGCCTTAATACGTGCCAGCAAGTGCTGCAGGAACGGGTAGTTTGCAGTCGGCAGCATCGGCTTTGGAGTACCGATGGTCAGCGGACGCAAACGCGTGCCTCGGCCGCCTACAAGGATGACGGCGTCGGCGGAGGCGCCCCATTGGGTAGCTGCTTCAGTCATAACGAGGATTCCTTATTCGAATTAATCGACGTGGTATTTCGACAGATGTTGTATCGGGCTAAGTTTATAAGGCAAAAGACGTCAATATTAACTACGGCACGCAAGTGCCGTAACCGCATAGGCACGCAGCTTCAGGCCAGCTCTTAACACGAGCCGAATTGGCGCTTGCCACCAGTGAGGGTGACGGTCGGCCTGGAAGCGATACGCAGAATCATGGTGGGCGTGTAACATCGCGCCGGCGTGAGCCTGCGTCGAGTGGCCCTTAGCGTGGGTAATTATGGCATCTGGGCAAAAGACGTTGTTCCAGCCAGCGCGGCTAAAACGGTCACCCAGGTCGACGTCCTCCATATACATGAAATAGCGCTCGTCAAAGCCGCCAATCTGTTCATAAGCTTCCCAACGCACCAGGAGGCAGGAGCCTGATAGCCAGCCGGCTACACGCTCTACTGACATGTCTTTATCATCTCGGTACGCGCGGGACCATGGGTTACCCGGCCAGATTGAGCCAAAGAAGGCGTGTCCAATCCCGGTCACCAGCGTCGGCACAGCACGAGCTGAAGGATAGTTGGACCCGTCCGGCTCTACGATGCGCGGGCCCACAGCCGCGGCCTGTGGGTTGCGACGCGCGCACTCGAGCATGGTGTCCAGAGCCCCTGGCGTGAAGGTGACATCTGGGTTGCTAATGAGGAAGAACTCATCGTCGACCTCCCCCAAAGCGCCGCTCTTGATAAGGCGTGCTCCCGCGTTCATTCCGCCGCCATAGCCGATGTTTCCACCCGTGTCTAAAAACACAACGTTGGCGTGGCTTTCCGCGGCAGCCTGCGGGACCCCATCGGTGGAGCCGTTATCGGCTAAGACCACCGTGGTGGGTTGCTGGGTGGCATTCTCCAGCGAATCGAGGAAATCCCCAAGGTAGTGGCCCGGCGAATAGGTCACCGTCACCACTGCGAGGGGAGCGTTATTTTCTGTGTTCACGATGGTCCATAGCGTACCCATACTTGACGGGAGGATGCCGCCAAGACACTGCGAGCTAGAAGAAAATCATGCGCAGATCACGATTTCGCGCTTACCTCGCCTAAACTGTCACAAGACTAAAACAAATTAAGCATCGGAATCACCACCGATACCTACAGGTGAAGAACTCCAAAATAGAAAGTCCTCCCACTGTGTCATTTGAAAAAAGATCGGACAAGCAGCGCCGCGCTCGTGCCATCCAGCCCGCGCCATCTTCGGCGTCGACCGTCAAGCAGCAGGGTTCCAAGCCGCTAAAGGCAATCCTTACTTTCTTGTCGGCCGCGATTCTTGTTTTCTCTGGCGTGGGTTATGCCACCGTGGGCCGCGTGGGCGACGGAGTGGCCTCAGTGGGAAATTTGGCGCTCGGCAACCAGGGCGGTTTCAAAGCTAACACCCAGGACGGCGCAGTGGACATCCTCTTGGTGGGCAAGGATTCGCGTACCGATGCACAGGGCAATCCGCTCTCTGAAAAGGAACTGGCGGATCTGCACGCAGGTGTTGCTGAAGGCGAGGAGAACACAGACACCATCATGATCATCCGCATTCCGGATGATGGCTCACGCGCAACCGCGGTGTCCATTCCCCGCGATACCTACGTCGACGACGGCGAGTACGGCAACACCAAGATCAACGCGGTCTTCGCAGCGCACAAGGCAGATAAACTCAAGGAACTCGAAGAGGAGAATGCGCAGGCGGAGGCCCAAGGCGATAAGAAGCCGTACTCCGACAAGGAGATTGAGCAGAAGGGCGTCGAGGCCGGCCGCCAGGGACTTATCGATATGGTCCGTTCCCTTACGGACATCGATATCGATCACTATGCAGAGGTCGGACTCTTGGGCTTTGTGCTGCTTACCGACGCCGTCGATGGCGTCGACGTGTGCTTGAACAACGACGTCAAAGACGAGATGTCCGGCGCCGACTTCAAGAAGGGAAGGCAGACTCTCCACGGCGCCGAAGGCCTGTCCTTCGTCCGCCAGCGCTACGAGCTGCCACGCGGCGACCTCGACCGTATTGTTCGCCAGCAGGCCTACATGGCTTCGTTAGTCTCGAAGGTGCTGTCCTCAGGCACCCTGGCTAATCCGAATAAACTCTCCAGGATCGCCGATGCGATTGAGCGTTCCGTCGTCATCGATGAGGGCTGGGACGTCATGGGCTTAGTCACCCAGCTGTCTGGCCTGGCCGGCGGAAATGTCACCTTCACCACCATTCCAGTGACCTCCATCGACGGTGTCGGCGACTATGGCGAGTCCGTGGTGACCATCGATAAGGCTGAGGTCCACAAGTTCATGGATGACCTCGCAAGAACTGCGGAACAGGATGAAGCAGCCGCGGCGTCGGCAAGCGCTGAAGAAGGCTCCAACCCTTCGGAGCAGCCAGTCGCGGATGGCATCGAGCTTAACGTTCTCAACGCGGGCTCCATTGACGGTCTCGCGTCAGGCATCGGCAAGTGGCTCACCGGCGTGGGCTACACGGTCGAACGCACGAGCAACGCCGAGCCAGGCTTGTACGCGCAGTCGCAGATTGTCGCCGCCGACGAGAATGACCAGCGCGCCAAGGACCTCGCGGAGCAGCTCGGTGGCCTGCCCGTGACCTCGAACCCTTCCTTGGATGAAAACACCTTCGTGGTCGTTGCATACGACGACTACACCGGCCCATCCGATGAGGCCGCCCAAGCCGCTGAACCGGCTGAATCCGCTGCCAGCGACCAGGTAGGAACCCCAGGCAGTGACCTCGGAACGGCTATGGTTTCGCCGGAGATCGACGCCGGTGGCGACGGCCCGCGCTGCGTGAACTAAACGCCACACAAACTAAGTAATTCTCAAGCCGGGGCCTAGGGCCATCGCGCGAAAGCACTCCCTGCCACGCTAAGGCTAAGTCACCTACGATGGTCGGACATGGATATGCTTCAGCACCTACTTTCCGCAGATGCCGCAGCGCCGCGCCTGACTTTCTACAACGAAGCCACCGGCGCGCGCATGGATTTTTCCGCGCAGACCTTGGATAACTGGGTTTCCAAGATTGCCAACATGCTCTTAGAAGAGCTTGAGCTCGATTCCGATTCCCTCATTTTCTTCGACCTCCCTGTTTCCTGGCAGCCCGCGGTTATCGCTTTGGGCGCCCTTGCTGCCGGCGTCGACACAGCGTTCACGCGCGCTGAGCTAGACGGCGCAAGCCCCGATGTTATTTTTGCCGCGCCCGAGGGCTTTGCAGAGTTGACTGAGGAATTCACAGGCGCCGATGTTGTGCTCGTTACCGATGATCCATTCGGGCGCGGCGTCATCGAATCTGGCGGCGAATTGCCCGCTGGCGCCATCGACTTTGGGCCCACCGTGCGTTTCTACGGCGATCAGTTCTATGGCCCCACCACTGCTTTGCCGGAGCTTTATTCTGCCGCCGGCCCTGCCCAACGCGTGATGTCCGCGGGGTGGAAGGACAAGGATTCCTTTAAGAATTTGATTCTCGAACCGCTCGCATGTGGAGGCTCCGCCGTTATTGTCGCCGGCATGTGCACTGCCGAGCGTTTAGAAGAAATCGCCGCCAACGAGAAGGTGGATCTGCGTCTTTAGCTGGCACGAACGCCATCGGCGGTGTTAATTCCCAGAAACTCCTGGAGGCGCGTGCCCACGGCATGGATTTCCGCGGCGGCAAAGTGCCCGCTACGCCAAGCCGCATGCAGGGGCACACCGCCTAGCATCTCCTCCTTGTTGCAGATGCGCAGGCCTACCGCGTCGTGGTCCTGCAGAGCACTGGAGATGGCGATTGCGCGCCCGGCTCGCGCGAGGGCGATGAGCGTAACGGTGTCCTCGCACTCGACGACGTCGCCAAGCACAGCGTGGCTGCGCCCTACGAAGGCATCGAAGAGCCCGCGCGAGACGCTGCGCCGGCCTGACATGGCGAGACGATGAGTGACCAAGTCCTCCACATCAATGCTGTCTTGGCCTGCTAGAGGGTGCTCCTTGTTTACCCAAGCTCGGATAGTGGCCTCCCCCAGCGGAACGGAATCGAGCCCCTCCTTTACTGGAATTGGCGTCACCACCACATCCGCGGTGGTATCTAGCGCTTGGTACACCTCGTAGTGCTCGACCGCCAGCGTGGTCAGAAGCGGAATTACCCCGCGCGCATCAGCGATGAAAGGCGCCAAAATCGTCGAGATGGTCGTCGGCGTTGCGGCCACCTGCAAGGCTCGCATTTCGCCGCGTTGCAACGCCGCAACCGCCTGCGTAGCCCTGTTATTATCTGCCACCAATTGCTGGCACACAGGAATCAATGCCTTGCCCGCTTCGTTGAGACGCAGCACCCCAGCTGCGCGTTCGAAAAGCTCGAGCCCCAGCTCCTCCTCAAAGCGCCGCAGCTGGCGGCTTAGCGCCGGCTGGGTGATGCTCAATTGCTCTGCCGCGGTAGTCACGGAACCGGTGCGCGCGAGCGCCAAGAAATATTTCGCCCTCGTGTAATCCATAAAGCTTCATTTAACACGAGCTATTACCGATAGGCATAGATTTGAAAAAACTTAGGCATTAGACAACATGGAAGGACGTCCTTCACAATGGGGTGAAATTGTTACACCAATCACAGAAGAAGGATCGTCTGAAAACTATGACTCGTCGCCATGTTGGCACCGCCATCGCTGAATCTCTTGCAGCGCACAACGTCAAGCGCGCATACCTTGTCCCGGGCGAGAGCTTCCTGCCAGTGCTTGATGGACTCTATGACAGCCCCATCGAAGCCATCGTTACCCGCCAGGAAGGCGGCGCTTCCTACATGGCAGAGGCACACGGCAAGGCCACCGGTGAGCCGGGCGTTGCAATGGTCACCCGCGGCCCAGGTGCTTCCAATGCTTTCGTTGGCATCCACACCGCCTGGCAGGATTCCACCCCGCTGGTCCTCTTCGTGGGCCTTATCCCCTTCCCCGACCGTGACCGTGAGTCTTTCCAGGAGTTCGACCCAAAGGCTTGGTTTGGCACCCAGACCAAGCAGGTCTTCATCCTCGATGACCCATCCCGTGCTTCCCACGTGGTGGCCGAGGCGTTCTTCCAGGCCAAGCAGGGCCGCCCAGGCCCAGTAGTGGTGGGCCTGCCGGAGGACATTCTCCACTTGGACTTCGACGGGGAGATTGTCCAGCCAATCAACGTGACAGACGGCGCGGTATCCCCAAGCGATATCACCGCGCTTTCCGAGGCCCTACGCTGCGCCGAGCGCCCACTCATCTTCGCCGGCGGCCCGCGCTGGACCCCAGAGTCCGCACGCCAAATCACCGAGTTTGCAGAGACCAACCAGATTCCGGTGGTCCACGATTTCCGCGCCAGCGACCGCGTCCCTTTTTCTTCCCCGGCCAACGCCGGCTGGCTGGGCTACGGCCGTGATGAGAAGGCAGCTGCGCTGCTCCAGGATTCCGACCTCGTACTCGCCGTTGGAGCAGTGCTTGGCGACGTCTCGACTGACGGCTACAAGCTGCGTCAAGGCGCAAATGACCGCAACTTCTTCATCAACATCGATTCCAGCCTGCGTGGCAACTCCGCAGCCGTCACCCGCCACATCCTGGCCAGCCCGGTAGCCTTCGCCGAAGCGCTGTCTGAGATCGATGCGGGCGAGGTCTCTGCTGCCCAGCAGCAGTGGTTCGCGGATGCGCACGCGGCGCAGGTGGCTTTCTCAACGGTTCAGGACGAAGCCGACTGGCGCCCGGCTCCTGAAGGAACCGCACACATCGAATCACTCATGCGCGCCATTCAAGAGCAGGCCCCAGAGGATTCCATCTACACCTTCGGCGCCGGCAACCACTGCATCTGGGCGCAGCAGTTTATGCACACCAACGTCTACCCCTCCCAGTTCAGCGTGCGCAATGGCTCGATGGGCTACTCCGTTCCAGGTGCAGTCTCCACCAAGCTGGAGTTTCCTGAGCGCACCGTCATCGCCATTGCTGGCGACGGCGAGTACCTGATGAATGGCCAAGAGCTGGCTACCGCCCTACAGTACGGCGCTCCTTATCTGACCGTCGTGCTGTCCAACGGTGAGTTCGGCACCATCCGTGATCACCAAAAGAACCACTTCCCTGATCGCGTTTCCGGCACCCAGCTTTCCAACCCGGATTTCGCCGCCGTCGCCCGTGGCTTCGGCGCACACGGCGAGCTTGTCACTTCCGACGCCGAGGCAGCACCTGCCGTCGAGCGCGCACTGCAGGCTATGCGCGAGAAGCAGATTCCAGCAGTCATCAACGTGATTGTGGATCAAGCTCTGTCGCTGCCTGACAACGACTAGACCTGTCCCCAAACAAAGGATTTTCAATGAGCAATACCGTTGCTACCACTGTTGAGCGTGCGGAGGCCAAACCTGCTGGCTCAACCATGACTTGGGTCATCACCCTGTTCGGCACTGCCGTCGGCGCAGGAATTTTGTTCCTTCCACTTAACGCTGGTGGATTTGGTTTCTGGCCACTGGTCTTTGCCACGGTCTTCATCCTGCCACTGGTCTATTTCTCGCACCGCACCTATGTCCGAATAGTCAGTGGCGCGCCCATCCGCGACCACGGCAAGGACGTCCTGGAACTGGCCACGCAATATTTAGGCCGCCCTTCCGGCATCGTTATCGCCATTTTGTACTGGCTCGCTATCTTCCCCACAGTGCTGATTTACGGCATCAGCATCACCAACTCGGTCGATAGCTTCATCGTCAACCAACTGGGTGGACCTTCCATCAATCGGTGGGTACTCGCCATCCTCTGCGTGGGCATTATGACCGGCGCCTTCGCCATCGGCCGGAAACCAATGATTTGGCTGGCCCAAGTGCTGGTCTATCCGCTCATCTTCGCTTTGACGGCAACGTCCATCTACCTCATCCCTCGCTGGGATTTTCAGAGCTTTCTGCACTACGACAACGGGGAAGGCGACTTTGGAATCCTCAAGGGAATCCTGCTGATTCTGCCGGTGCTTGTATTTTCCTTTTCCCACATGGCGGCGCTGTCTCAGTTCGCACTAGACATGCAGCCGGCCTATGGCGAGAAGACCGCCAAGCGCGTTGACCGCACGGAGATACTTACCGCCATCTTGCTAGTGGTCTTTACCATGTTCTTCGTTTGGTCATGCGTCCTGGCTTTGGGGGCCGATGGAATGAATGAGGCACTGGAACAAAACATTCCGGTACTGTCCTACTTCGCTAACGTCACCGGCACCCCGTTCATGGCCTACATGGCACCCGTTGTGGTCATGTGCGCCATCATCTCCTCCTACTTCGGCCACATGCTGGGCACCGAGGAAGGCACAGAGTACCTGCTGCGCCTAGCAGCGCCAAAGCTGGCTGAGCGCATCTCGCACCGCAGCCTGCTCAACATCGTCTATCTCATCACCTTCGTTGGCACTACCCTGGTGGCGGTCTATAACCCATCCATCGTGTCGATGATTTCGGTCGTCGGTGGCATCTTCGTGGCTTTCCTCGTTTACCTGGTCCCGGTCTACATGTTCAAGAAGCTCGACGCTTTTTCCAAGTTCAAAAATGACCCGTGGAACTACTTCGTATTTGGCATGGGAATCGTCATCATGGCGGTTACCGTGTGGAACATGTTCTAGGTCTTATCAATCACTTCTTAAAAGTCGCTTTAAAGTAAGGAGTTTTAAAACCATATGCTTCGCCCTGATCTCAACAAGTTCCCTGATTACAAGCCCGGCAAGTCCGACGGCGACAAGCTGAAGCTCTCCTCCAACGAAATCCCTAACCCGCCGCTTCCCTCCATACTCGAGGCAATGACGCGGGCGGCAGCGGAGACCAACCGCTACCAGATCAATGGCTGCCCAGAACTGACCACCGAGCTTTCTAAGTACCTAGGCGTTCCTGAAGATCACCTCGCCATCGCGGCGGGCGCCTCGGCCATCGTTCAGCAGGCCATCGGAATGTCCTGCCACACTGGTGACGAAGTAATCTTTCCGTGGCGCAGCTTCGAGGCTTACCCGCTCTACGTGCGCATGGCCGGCGCGGAACCAGTGATGACTCCGCTCACCGAGGACGACCGCTTGGGCTTGGATGCCGTGATCGAGGCCATCACGGACAAGACCCGCGCCATCATCCTCTGCAACCCAAATAACCCAACCGGCACCACCATCACCAAGGGCGAGTTCCGCGACTTCATGGAGCAGGTTCCGAAGGACATCGTGGTTATCCTCGATGAGGCTTACTGGGAGTACAACGACGCGGAGGATACCCCGAACTCTGCCGAGGAGATTTTCAACTACCCGAACCTGGTGGGCGCCCGCACCTTCTCCAAGGCCTTCGGCCTTGCCGGTGCACGCGTGGGTTACGGAATCGCCTCCCCGGAGCTCATCCACGGCCTCAAGCTAATGACCATGCCGCTGACGGTTACCTACATGGCAGAAAAGGCTGCCATCGCAGCGCTTAACTCGGCAGAGGAGCTGCTTGCCCGCGTCAAAGAGACCAAGGTGCAGCGCGAGCGCGTAGCTGAGGCAATTGGCGCGCGCCCTTCCAAGGGCAACTTCGTTTGGATTCCACGCGGCGACGCCGAAGAGGTTGAACGCAAGCTTTCCGACGAAGGCGTCATCATCCGCCGCTACCTGGATGAGGGCGTACGCGTTTCCATTACCACCGAGGAAGAAACAAACATCTTCTTGGCCGCCTGGGAGCGCGCGGGTATTCGCCCATACGGCGAATAATCGCCTTCTATCCCATCGCCCTTTCCCTACTTAGACGGCGGTTGCTCACCTGGAACCGCCGGCAGGAAATCTGCCAATAACGCCGCCAAACCCGTTTGAAACGGATCTTCCGCAAACGGGTTGGCGGCTTTTTGCTCTTTAATTGCCGCAGCCGAAAGTTTTTCCAGCCATGCAGCACGGGCGCTGCGCAGATACGGTACTTCTACATCACCGTCTTCGGGAATCTCGAAGATTTCTTGGGGAGCATTGGCATCGAAGGCAGAGCCGTAGATGAAGGACTCCAGCATGATGATCCGCGGCAGAATCTGCGCGGATTCGACGCCGGCAAAGGCCAGTACCTCAGCTAATTTTTCGTACATTTTCACTGCCCGTGGAGCGCCTGACACGGGGGTAGAAGCAATGACCTCCACCAGCGGATAATGCCGCGCGAATACATCGCGGTAGGAACGCGCCCAGACCTCTAATGCGTAACGCACGCTCACCTCGCCCGCTAAGGCGGCGTCGAGAAGCGATGCGTCTACCTGTGCCATCACCGCGTCCTCCACGAGGATAAGCAGCTCGTGCTTGTTCTCAACGTGGTTGTACAGCGCACTCGGCCCCACCCCCATTTCGCGAGCGATTCGGGCCATAGTGAGCTTCTCGTACCCCTGTTTGTCAATAATTTTTAGGGCAGCCTCAGCAATTTTTTCACGAGTTACCAGCGCCTTTGACGGTCGACCTTTGGCACGCGAAAAATTCATGACTCTTACCCCTATCCAGACTCACACTGAGTCCTGTACAGTGACACGCAACACAAAATGAATGCTGTTCATTTTGCGCTTTGCTTTCATCAAATCTTCCCACAGTCGAGCACGTCTAGGCGCGCGATTCAACGGGAAGGCCATACTCAGGAGTGAAACACCATGTCATCTCTTTTCAGCAATGACTCCAACACCAACCCCGTCATCGAGCGCGATGTCGTCGTCATCGGCGCAGGTCCAGCAGGCCTCATGACGGCCCGCACCCTGAAGAAGAAGGGTCTGTCCGTCGCAGTCCTCGAGGCACGTGACCGCGTCGGCGGCCGTACGTGGAACGGCAAGGTCAAGGACGCCGAGGGCGTAGAGCACTTCGTCGAGCTGGGCGGCCAGTGGATCTCCCCAGACCAGACCCGCCTCATCGCGCTCGTTGATGAACTAGGACTCGAGACCTTCCAGCGCTACCGCGAGGGCAAGTCCATCTACGTTGCCCCAGACGGCACCCGCCACGAGTATGAGGGCACCGTCTTCCCTGCTTCCGAGAAGACCATCGCAGAGATGGACCGCCTCATCAAGATCATGGACGACCTCGCAGCAGAGATGGACCCGGCGCGCCCATGGGCCCACCCGCGTGCGAAGGAGCTGGACTCCATCTCCTTCCGCACGTGGCTCGAGGGGCTGTCTGACGACGCCGAGGCAATCGACAACGTCTCCATCTACGTAGCATCCGGCATGCTGACCAAGCCTTCCTATGCTTTCTCCACCCTGCAGGCAGTGCTCATGGCATCCTCCGCAGGGTCCTTCTCTAACCTGGTGGATGAGGACTTCATCCTCGACCGCCGCGTGGTCGGCGGCATGCAGACCGTCTCCCTGACTCTGGCCAAGGAGCTCGGCGAGGACGTTTACCTCGGTACCCCGGTTCGCGAACTGCACTGGGCTGAGGTTGACCCAACCACTGCTGATGACCTCAACAAGATCGCAGCCGACGTTCGCAACGGCGTGCCGAACAACGGCGCTGCTGGCCAGGTGACCGCCTACTCCGAGAAAGTCACCGTCAAGGCCCGCTACGCAGTCCTGGCAGTTCCGCCAAACCTGTACAGCCGCATCTCCTTCGTACCGCCGCTGCCACGTGACCAGCAGATCGTGCACCAGCACATCTCCATGGGCTTGGTCATCAAGGTCCACGCCATCTACGACAAGCCTTTCTGGCGCGAAGAGGGCCTTTCCGGCACCGGCTTCGGCGGCGGCCGTTTGGTTCAGGAGGTCTACGACAACACCAACTACGGCAAGAACTTTGCTGCCTCCGTCGAGGGCGAAGAAGACCAGTACGGTACCTTGGTCGGCTTCGTCTCCGACGTTTATGCCGAAGAAATGTGGCACCTGCCAGAAGAAGAGCGCAAGGAGCGCATCCTGTCTGCAATGGCTGATTACCTGGGCCCGAAGACCAAGGAGCCAATCGCGTTCTACCTCTCCGACATGGCTGCAGAAGAGTGGACCCGCGGCGCATACGCCACCTCTTATGACCTGGGTGGCCTATCCCGCTGGGGCCACCTGCAGAACGAGCCGACCGGCTCCATCTACTACGCCTGCTCCGACATCGCTGCCGAGGGCTACCAGCACGTCGACGGTGCTATCCGCCAGGGCGAGCTCGTCGCCCAGAAGATTGCCGATAAGGGTTAAATATTGTCTGCTTCTGATTTCCAGCGCCGCGCAGCCACCGGACATATCTTGGTGGGCTACGTTGCTACGGACTATGGCAAGGACGCGCTCCGCTTGGGCATCGCCCTTGCCAAGACCCGCAACGTCAACCTTGAGATCGTCATGGCGGCCCCGGCCAATAATTCCTTCTCCGGTGTCTACCCGCACGACCGCGGATACAGCTCCATCCTGGAAGAACAGATTGCAGGTTGGTTGCAGGAGGCGCTGGGCGAAGTCCCCAGTGATATCCGCGCCACCGCCAGGATCGTCCCCGGCGAGTCTGAGGCCGAGGCCCTCAATCGCGCGGCGGAAGAACTGGACTGCGACATGATCGTGGTTGGTGCGCGCAAGGGCGGCCTTTTTGGCCGCTTCCAAATGGGTACTGCGGTCAACACGTTGTTGCACTCCGGTACTGTCCCTATCGCTCTCGCACCACGCGGCTACTCCTACCCCGGCCCCATCAGCCGCATCACCGTCATGTTTGGTCCGCGCCCAGGCACCACGGATGTCATCGCGATTGGTTTGGACCGTGCGCGGCGCCGCCTCATTCCGCTGCGCCTGCTTTCGCTCGTGCTGCCTGGCGAGTCCGATTTGCATGGCCTCGGCACCGACGTTCCCAATGCAGTACGCGCTTACGCCAACCGCAAGCTGGGCGATATCGCCGAAGAAATGCTCTCGGCAGGCTATGCCACAACCGACGTCGCCACTGGGCGCGACGTCGAAGCCGCAATGGAAAACATCACCTGGCAAGACGGAGAGCTCGCCGTGGTTGGCTCTTCTCGCCTCGCGGTTCCCGGCCGACTCTTCTTGGGTGGCACGGCGTCGCGAATGCTGCGCTCCATTCCCGTTCCCATGGTCGTCGTACCAGCCGGCTATATGCACGCCGGCGCCGACAACGAAGCGATCTAGCAAGCGCTTTCGCCCAGATCGCCTCCTAGCACCAGACCGTATTTCCTAGTTCTTTTTTGAAAGGCGGTGAGTAGTCATGACTAGTGCCACTCCTGCACCACCAATTCAACCCACGCCGGGCAGCGGCGATAACATCGCCTCCACCAAGGGCCTGGCTACCGGACGCGTCGGCTTACTCGGCGCAGTCGTCATCGGCATCAGCTGCATCGCGCCGACCTATACGCTGACTTCCGGACTTGGCCCCACCATTTCCGCGGTAGGCGAGTTTGTTCCGGCGGTCCTCCTTTTGGGATTCATCCCGATGCTCCTGGTGGCCTTTGCCTACCGTGAGCTCAACAACGCCGTGCCTGACTCCGGTACTTCCTTTACGTGGGCTACCAAAGCATTCGGCCCGTGGGTGGGCTGGATGGGCGGATGGGGCCTTATTACTGCCACCATCCTGGTGCTTTCGAACCTTGCCGCAGTCGCTGTGGACTTCTTCTATCTCTTCCTGGCCCAGATAGCAGGCCGCCCCGAAATTGCAGATCTGACGCGCAATCTCTGGATTAATATCCCCACCACGATAGTGTTTATCGCCATTGCCGCGTGGGTTTCCTACCGTGGCCTAGATTCCACGCAGAAACTACAGTATGTGCTGGTGGCGGTCCAGATCATCGCCATCGTTGTCTTTGACATCGTGGCCATCGTGCGCGCTTATAAGGGCGGCGGATTCGACTTCACCCCGATTTCAGTTTCATGGTTTAATCCGCTGGAAATCGGCAACTTCTCCCTCATCGCGGCGGGCATTTCCTTGTCCATCTTCATGTTCTGGGGTTGGGACGTCACGCTGACGATGAATGAGGAAACGAAGGACCCAGAAAAGACTCCGGGCCGCGCGGCAACCATCACGGTCTTGGTCATCATCAGCCTCTACGTCCTCACCGCACTGGCGGTCATCACCTGGGCGGGTACTGGTGACGAAGGCTTAGGTGCCGGCAACCCGGAGAACCAGGAATCCATCTTCGCCGCGCTCTCCTCCCCTGTGCTGGGCTCGGCCGCCCTGCTTATCTACGTCGCGGTGCTCTCCAGTTCCTTCGCCTCGCTGCAGTCCACGATGGTCGGCCCCGCCCGTACACTGCTGGCAATGGGCTACTACAAGGCGTTGCCGCCGGTCTTTTCCAAGATCAGCCCCAAGTTCCGCACGCCGTCTACGGCCACGATTGCCTCCGCTATTGCAGCGGGCGGTTTCTACACGGTCACGCGGATCCTTTCTGAGAACGCTCTGTGGGACACCATTTCTGCCCTCGGATTGATGATCTGCTTCTACTACGGCATCACGGCGGTGGCCTGCATCTGGTACTTCCGCCACGAGCTTTTCAGCAGCGTGCACAACGTGGTTTTCAAGTTCTGCTTCCCCTTGGTCGGCGGTGGATTCTTGCTGCTGATGTTCTTTATCACCGCATTCGATTCGCTTAGCCCGGAATACGGTTCTGGCTCCTCGATTTTCGGGGTGGGTACCGTCTTCGTTCTGGGCATGGGCATCTTGCTGCTGGGGGCCGTACTGATGCTGTTCACGCGCTTTGCGCACCCGGATTTCTTCAAGGGCCGCACACTGAAGCGGATAACGTCCGGCGAAGACTCTCAATTGCCGCTAGTTTAGAGGCTAGCCCTATTTCAACCTAGTTCACTTTTAGGCTCCAAAAGGAGCTGGATCACACAACAAGGAGAATTAATGTCTACCACTTACCGAGTTCAAAACCCTGCTACCGACGAGATCGTCGAGACCTTCGACGCGGCAACCGACGCCGAGGTAGAAGGCGCATTGGCGAAGGCCGCCGCAGCCTACCGCGAGTGGAGCGCACGCCCGATGTCCGAGCGCGCGGAAATCGTTGCCCGCGTAGCAGCGCTGTTTGCAGAACGCAAGGAAGAGCTGGCCAAGATTGCCGCGGAAGAGATGGGCAAGCCTATCTCCGAAGGCATCGAGGAAGCAGAATTCTCCGCCGCCATCATCAAGTACTACGCCGATAACGGCGAGGAATTCACCAAGGATCAGTCGATTCCTACGGGCGCCAACGGCACTGCGGTTATCCGCCGCCTGCCCATCGGCCCGCTGCTTGGCATCATGCCGTGGAACTTCCCCTACTACCAGATCGCCCGCTTCGTCGGCCCTAACTTGGTGCTGGGTAACACCATCGTGTTGAAGGACGCTGAGATTTGCCCACGTTCCGCACTCGCAGTGCAGAAGATCATGGATGACGCTGGCATCCCGGAAGGCGTATACAACAACATCTTCGCCACCCACGATCAGATTTCCACCATCATCGCCGATCCACGCATCCAGGGAGTTTCCCTAACTGGTTCCGAGCGCGCCGGCTCCATCGTTGGTGCCCAGGCAGGCCAGCACCTGAAGAAGGCTGTGCTGGAGCTCGGCGGCTCCGATCCTTACATTCTGCTCGACACCGACGACGTCAAAGAAGCAGCCAAGCTGGCGTGGACGACTCGCATGTACAACACTGGCCAGGCCTGCAACTCCAACAAGCGCATGATCGTCATGGAGGACATCTACGACGAGTTCGTGGCTGAGCTCACCAAGCTCGCTGAGGCAGCAAAGGCAGCGCCTGCCGACGCCCAGGGTGAGAACACCTACTCCTGCCTGTCCTCCCGCGGTGCGGCGGAGAACCTCCACGACCAAATTCAACGCGCGGTAAAGGAAGGCGCAACGCTGCGTGCTGGCGGTGAGCTGGCCGACAAGGGTGCTTTCATCTCCCCTGCCGTCATCACCGACATCCCGGTTGGCTCTGACATCTACTACGAGGAGTTCTTCGGCCCAGTCGCAGTGGTCTACAAGGTTTCCTCCGACGAGGAAGCGCTCGAGCTGGCCAACAACACCCAGTTCGGCCTGGGTGGCACCGTCTTTTCCAAGGACACCGAACGCGCAGCCGCCATCTCTCGTCGCCTCGAGGTGGGCATGGCTAACGTCAACACCCCGGCCGGTGAGGGCGAGGAGCTGCCTTTCGGCGGCGTGAAGCGCTCCGGTTTCGGCCGCGAGCTCGGCCCGCTGGGCATGGATGAGTTCGTCAACAAGCAGATGTACTACGTCGAGGGCTAGTCGCTGCTTCCTTCTTTAAACTGCTCCGTTCCTGACACGTTTGGCTCTGAAACTCGCTGTGGCGAGGACCTTCCGCGTTAGGAACGGTGCAGCAACAGTGCGGCCCTTAGAACTAAGCCCAACCGGCCGGCACGAGCCCCAGGATCGAAATCACCGAGTAGACAAACGCCAGGAAGTAAACCACGATGATGGTCCCCTGAATCACCGGGTTTGCCAGCGCGCCGACGCTCCAGCCGGGGTCACGATCGCCCTTCTTGCGGGAGGCATGCAGCAACATCACCGGAATGATCGACATGATTGCACCCGCAAAGCCGCCCGCGTAGGACAGCGCTGCGACGAAACCGCCAAGACCCGCGATGGAGATAGCCAGCGGCGGTACAACGGTCAGCGCCACGGCAATGCCACGCTGCGCGTTGTTGCCCTCCCAGTGCAAAATGTCGAGCACGTTGCGCATGGTGGTAAATCCAATCGCGAGGAAGGAGGTCAGCATCGCTGCCAACGCGAAGATATTGGCCAAGTAGTACGCGACCGGTCCAAGCGCCTCGCCCCAGGCGATGGTAACAACCTCAGTAACGTTCATTCCCAACAGCCCCAGAGCCGCAAACGGCACAAGTGCCAGTGTAAAGCCGGTAATCACCATGCCGAGCACGATGGCGCGAGCTGTCTCCTGCGGCTTCGCTGGGTCCATGCCCTGTACTAGCTCCGGCACCACGTACTGAGCCAAGAACGAGAAGACGGCCAGGTTCAAAATAGGAACGATGAAGAACGGGTGGAGTACCAACAGATTCTCGGCCTCGATTCCAGGTCCCAGAAGGGTCCAGCCGCACAGCACGGCAATGATGATGGCCATACCTGCGGTAATAGCGCCTTCTGTGGCACCGGTGGTGTGCAAGCCGCGGTACATAACCCAAGACCCAAAGCCGAAGAAGATCAACGTTCCTGCCAGCGGCGGCAGGCCGAAAATATTATTGATGAGGTCGCCGGAGCCGGAGGCGTAGGCGATGAGCGCGCCGACGCCGTTGACGATAATCGCCACGAAGACCAGCCAGCGGCCCCACTGCCCCAGATAGTGCTCAGCAAGACCAGAGACCTGCAGAGGCGCCCTCGTGCGCATCGCGGTTTCGGCCACATAGAGCATCGAGATAGTGGTCAGCGTTCCGGCCACCAGCAGCGCAATGACGAGCGCAAGGAAGCCACCGTTGCGCGCTGCATATGGAATCGACAGAATGCCGGCGCCAATGTTAGTGCCGAAGATCAGGGCAATGCCTTGAATAAATGACAGCGCTGGCTTAGGTGCCGCGTTGCTGCGCGTTGAAGTTGTCATCGTTTCCTCCGTTTAAGGCGCCGGCTGCTTGCCGACGCCGCTCTATATAAAACGCACCGTTCCAGACACGGAAGGCCCCCGCCGAAGCGGGTTTGAAAGCCAAACGTGTCAGGAACGGTGCAAGGTATTAAGGCTTCGCGATGTAGCGCACCGAGATGTACTCCTCGATGCCCTCTGCGCCGCCCTCGCGGCCGAAGCCAGACTCTTTGATGCCACCGAATGGAGCGGCGGCGTCGGAAATCGCAGCGCGGTTGATGCCAACCATTCCGGACTCCAGCGCGTGTGCCAGGTACTCCGCGGTGTGGAAGTTCTCCGTGAAAGCATAAGCTGCCAGGCCAAACTCGGTGTCGTTGGCTTTAGCCACGCCCTCCGCCAAGTCGGAATAGGTGGTCACAGTCGCAACGGGACCGAAGATCTCCTGGCGAAGAATCTCGGCGTCATCAGGCAGCTGCGCCAAGACCGTTGCCGGGTAGAAGAAGCCCTTGCCCTCCGGCTTGGAGCCGCCGGTCGTGGCAACAGCACCCTGCTCCAGAGCCTTCGCTACCAAGTCGGCCACCGCATCGCGCTGCTTTGCGCTAATCAGCGGGCCGAGCGCGGTGCCCTCAGACAAGCCGTGGCCCGTCTGGAAAGCCGCCATCTTCTCAGTCAGCCGCTGGGTGAATTCCTCAGCCACTGCCTCGTGCACGATGAAGCGATTCGCCGCGATGCAGGCCTCGCCACCGTTGCGCATCTTCGCCTGCATCGCGCAGTCCAGCACTAGGTCGAGGTTGGCGTCCTCGTGGACCAGGAACGGGGCGTTGCCACCGAGCTCCATGGAGGTCCGCTGCAGGTAATCGGCGGACTGGCGCACCAGAATCTTGCCCACGCCGGTCGAGCCGGTAAACGTCACCTTGCGCAGGCGCGGATCCGCCATGAGCTCGGAAGACAGCGCGCTAGACTGCGTTGTGGTCACGATGGAGAACACACCAGCCGGTACCTCGTGGCGGGCGAATACCTCAGCAATAACCTCACCCAGCAGGAGCATGGTCAGCGGAGTCTCCGCAGCAGGCTTCACCACGACCGGGCAGCCAGCGGCGAACGCCGGGGCAATCTTGCGGGTGGCCATGGCCAGCGGGAAGTTCCATGGGGTAATCGCTAGAACCGGGCCAACCGGGGTGTGCGAAACGGTGATGGAACCATTGCCTGCCGGGGACTGGGAGTAGCGGCCTGGAATGCGCACTGCTTCCTCGGCAAACCAGCGCATGTACTCAGCACCATAGGCCACCTCGCCCAGCGCTTCCGCGTAAGGCTTTCCCATCTCCAAGGTCATCACGCGAGCGAAGTCTTCCTTGCGCTCGTTGATTGCATTGAAGATGTCGGTGAGGATGATGGAGCGGGTACGCGGCGCAAAACCCGCCCACTCTTTTTGCGCGGCGTCGGCAAGCTCCAGCGCGCGCATCCAGTCAGCGGAGGTGCCATCTGCAACGTTGGCAATGACTTCTTCCGTTGCTGGGTCGAGGACCTCGAAAGTGGCGCCGCCGGTGGCTGCGACGTTCTTGCCCTCCAGCCAAAGGCCAGTTGGCAGAGAATCCAACAGCTCAGAAACCTGCGAATAATCAAAGTTTGTCATTTGCTTCTATCCTTTTGGCTGCAGCCCGGACTTACTTGCACTCGTTGAACTGCTTGACTACTACCTGCAGGGCCTCGCGCCACAGATCCTCCGGAATGGCCAGGGAAGGCAGGAAGCGGATGACGTTGTGGTCAAGGCCGCAGGTCAGGAGAAGAACGCCCTCGGCCTTGGCAGCGTCAGCGATCTTGTGGACGAGCTCAGCGTCCGGCTCGCCATCAGCGGTGACGAACTCGAGCGCCAGCATGGCGCCACGGCCACGGAACTCTGCCACGCGCTCGTCGCCGAGGATTGGCTCCAGCTCCTCGCGGGCAATCTTTTCCAGGTTCAGCGCGCGGGCGCCAAAGTCCTTGTCCTCAAATTCCTTGAGGGTAGCCAGCGCTGCTGCACAGGAAACTGGGTTACCGGTGTAGGTGCCGCCCAGGCCGCCTGGCTGCGGTGCGTCCATGATCTCTGCACGGCCGGTGACTGCGGAAAGCGGCATGCCGGAGGCGATGCCCTTAGCGATGGTGACTAAGTCAGGAACGATGCCCTCGTGGTCGGAAGCGAACCAGGAACCAGTGCGCATCATGCCGGCCTGGATCTCGTCGACGATGAAGACGACGTCGTTGTCGTTGCACCACTTCTGGATAGCTGGCAGGTAGCCCTCAGCTGGGACCACGAAGCCGCCCTCACCCTGAATCGGCTCGACCACAACGCAAGCCAGGTTGGCAGCGCCGACTTCCTGTTCAATCATGGTCAGAGTCTTCTTGGCTGCTTCCTCGCCACTGAGCTGGTCGCGCAGCGGGTAAGACATCGGTGCGCGGTAGATTTCCGGCGCGAACGGGCCGAAGCCGTTCTTGTACGGGGACTGCTTCGCGGTCATAGCCATGGTGAGGTTGGTGCGGCCGTGGAAGGCGCGGTCCATGACTACAACGCCGCGCTTGCCGGTGTAGTTGCGGGCAATCTTGACGGCATTCTCAACGGCCTCGGCGCCGGAGTTAAACAGTGCGGTCTTCTTTGGGTGATCGCCCGGAGTGACCTCGTTGAGCTTTTCAGCGACCTCGACGTAGGACTCGTACGGGGAGATGGTGAAGGAGGTGTGGGTGAAGTGTGCGACTGCTTCCTGGACGGCCTTCACCACGGCTGGGTTGGAGGCACCGGCGGAGGTCACGGCGATGCCGGAGGCCAGGTCGATGAAGCGGTTGCCGTCAGCGTCGGCGAGGATGCCGCCGTCAGCGTCGACGACGTAGCCCGGCAGCGAAGGCGCCATGCCAGCTGGGATGGCGTTCTTGCGGCGCTCATCCAGTGCGGCGCTGACTGGTCCGGGGACCTGCTCGGCGAGGTGGCGGGTCTGCTCGATGCGGTATTCAAGTTCCTGCATGATTCTCCTTCAATCGTCTTGCTTTGTGATGTGAATCATTGTGGATGCCACGACTAGTCACAGGCCATGGACATGGCGTATATATTTGGGGCAAAAGACTATTCACTATGTCTATCGACGAGTTGCTGTAAGAAGGACCGGGCAATGAGCGAGCTTCGCTTTCAATGGCTGTTTAACCAGCGCAAACTAAACCTGCGCCCGATTCTCGAAGGCCCGCGTGAGTTCACCACCATCCAAGCCAGCGAGTTGCGCGATCCCAGCGAGTTCACCACTCAGGGCGCCATCATCTTGACCTTGGGACTGGCCTTCGAGCACTCGCCCAGCGACTTTTCCGTCTATGCGCGCACCCTGGCGGCAGCGGGAGTGGGGGCCATCGGCTTCGGCACGGGCCTGACCTTTGCGGAGGTTCCGCAGGAGCTTATCGACGCCGCGGCGCGCCACCACCTCACCCTCTTCGAGGTCCCGCGCGCCACGCCTTTCATCTCGATCATCAATACAGTCACCACGGAGCAAACTCGTATTGAGAACAATCTGCAATTCGCACTACATCGGCAGCAAGAGCGTCTCAACCAGGCGGCCTCGGATGGCATCGAGGTTTTGCTCGAGCGCGCGTCGAAAGAGCTCGGCGCAGCGGTTGCCATTGCAAACGACTCCGGAGTGGTCATCGCACGCCACGATTTCCGTGGACTCAACGCAGCGGACTTCGCGCTTGCCGCCGCCAGCCAGAGCTCAGGGCGTACCTCGGGCGCGCGTTCCAACACGACGAGGGACGGGACCACGATTGCCGCGATTAGCAACGTGTTCAACAGCCACGGCCGCAATCGCATCGCGTTGGCGGTCTCGCGCGAGGAGAAGTTCGACTCTTATGCCCGCGCCCTCATCCGCCACCTCGCGGGTCTTGCCGAACTGCTGCTGCAAAACCGGGATTCCTCCGCGCGCGTGATTTTGGGCGCATTGGCGCTGGCCACGCAGGTCTCCGGCACTGCCACTGCCCTGACAACGCCAGCGATGGAGGCAGCGTTTAATTCGGTCGCCTCGCACGGCAAGGTAGATGTCTATCTCGTACAGGCCGACTCCCCGGCCCGGCTCAGCCGCGCGCTGGGGCTCGTCCACCACGCAGCCAACGACGGCGGCTTTGCGTGCTTTGTGCTGCCGTTGGAGGGGACGGCGTCGGAAAGCGCGCTCATTGCTCTGCCCCCTGAGCCCATCGCTATGCAGACCCTGTTCGGCCGCTACGCCAAGCACCTGCGGGTTTCCCTGCTTAGAGGCGTGGAGTGGGGCGACATCAGCGGCGACCGCGTCAAGGCGCTTACCGTGCACGCGCGTAGCCTGCCGCTGGGCACCCTCGCGGAATTTAGCTCCGACGCGCCCGCCTGGCTCGGGGAATCAGCTGTCCACGCCGCGTTAGGCAAGCGCCGCGAAGCCACCATTGGGCGCCTTTCGCTTTACGACGCCGCACACAACACCGAGCTATTGCGCACGCTGCGGGCTTACTTGCTTGCAGACTCCCAACTCGCCGCTGCCGCCACCGAGCTCAGCGTGCATCGCCACACCGTGCGAGCCCGTATCGAAAAGATCCAGTCCTTATGCGGATTCGACCTCAGTAACCCCGTAACGCGCGCCGAGGTACTTTTGCTTTGTTTGAGCGACTAAAAACTTTCAGTTCACTTTCTTTTAGCCAAGCCTTCAGGTACTAGTTGCCCCTGGGCTCTTTGAGCATGCTAGCTTCCCAGAGAATACACAGATGAAACACTGTGTTTTACACATAATCACTTTGTGTATTGCCAGATTCGGTTGCTACAAATAAGAAGTCGTTTCAATTAAGACGTTTACAGGTCGTACGACGTTTGTAGGGATGCTCTTACTAAAGAGCACCTCCCGATAAGTTGTAATATAAGGAGAATACTGGGGTGAATAAACCTTCACGAATTGTGGGGCTTGATATAGCGCGCTCCCTCGCCATCATCGGCATGATCATTGTCCATATGGCCTCACTGCTTTGGAGCACAAAGGTTGTGCTCTCCGGCCTGCCTTCATCATTGTTCGCCATTATTGCCGGCGCCACCATGATGATTATCGGCCGAAACTACAGCAGCACCACTTTCTTGCGCCTCATCACTCGCGGCGCTCTGATTATCCTCATCGGCATGGCCTTGTTGCCGGTCGGTGGGCAAATTCAAGTAGTCCTCATTGTCATGGGCCTGGTAATGATGTTGGTTTCCTGGATGCCAGCACTCGGAACCTGGTGGCGAGTCGGCTTCTTCATCGCCGCAACTATCGCCGCAACAATTAAGTACGCGCCCATGACGCTGCCACAGATTTATCCGCTTCTGGCGTGGATCGCATATTTCATCGGCGGCATGCTGCTTTACGACGTCTACCTACGCGGTCGTCTGCAAGGCGCCTCCACCTCCGAGACCAGCGCTAATACTCGGTTGAGCTGGATTGTTACCGCTGTCAGCGTTGTCATCGCAGCCGTCGGCATGTACTTCCGATTTGATCCGGAGATTGCTGGCTGGCTCCGATTTACCGGACATACCGGTGTCTTCGGCGAAATCATTCTCTCCGTCGCCGTTGCCGCTATTGTGCTGCATTTGTGCCTGTTTATAGGCGACCGCTTCTCGGCCGCGGTTTACCCATTCGCGGCCATGGGAACAATGTCGCTGACCATTTACATCCTGCACGTTCTCACCGCGTTTTATTGGCAGCAGAATGTGTCTTTGCATTCCACGTTGTCCGCAGCAGGATTCATCGTATTCTTCCTCGTCATCGCAAGCCTCTGGAAGAAGTTTGTGGGACAGGGCCCTGCTGAAAAGCTTGTTGCCACCGTGATCAAGGCCATTGTTCCTTCTGGGAAAGGGAAATAACCGTGAAGAAAACATCTTTTTCCATCGCAGCACTTGTTAGCAGCACTCTGCTTCTATCTGCCGGCCCGGCTCTTGCATTGGAAAACGGCGAACCCGCACCTGCAAATGCTGAAAGCGGTTCTGTGGCCGCGCTAAAGATGGGTAAAATCGGCAATTTTGGTGACTGCACCGGAACGCTGGTTGCAGATCAGTGGGTGCTCACAGCACGCCACTGCCTGGAGTCTGTAAACAACGAAGGAACCCAGGCCCGCATCGGCGGGAAAGTCTACGATGCCGATTCTTGGGCACTGTCTCCAGTGTCTGATGCAGGATTGCTTCACTTGACCGAGAAAGTCACTGACGCAACCCCGGCGAAGGTTTCCCGCAATATTCCGGCACCTGGGCAGACGGGTACTCTCTACGGCTGGAGCAGCAGCTCGTCTATGGCACGCTCCGGGCAGCTTCCGATGACCAAGATGGTGGTCAATGAGCTGCTGGGCGGAGGCCCCTCTGGAGGTACTCCAGACGAGGCTGCGCCTGGTGAAGCTACTCCAGGTGAGGCTATTCCAGGCGGTGCCATGACATCAATGGAAATGCAGCCAGACGCCGTCATGCCAGGTACAGCAATGCCAAATGCAGCTAAGCCAGATGCAGCTAAGCCAGATGCGGTCAAGCCAGATGATTCCAAAACCGAGTCCATCCCTGCTGGAACCGAAAGCATCCCAGCCGACGGTTCCATGATGCCGCTGATCCAAAGCGCCATCCTGGACGCACATTCCGTATCTGGCGCAGGTATGCAGGGCGGCGACTCCGGCGGACCATTCTTCGTTGACGGAGAGCTCGCTGGTCTCGCTACCGCCCAAACTGCGAATGGCGATCCTGACCTGCCCTCCCCCAGCGCGGCAATCACTACCCTCGCAGGAACCGCCGACTGGATTGACGGTGTCACCTCTGGTCGCGACACCAAAAGCGTCCTAACCGCAGCAAACACTCCTGCTCCACCAAAGACCATTCAGACCAGCGCCGATCACATGTGGAGCTACCTCGCCATCGCGTGCGTTGGCCTGGTTATCGCAGCAGCCTGGTCGCGCGTTAGGAATGGCCGAAAGTAGAACCGTCTAACCACAACCACAAGCCGCCTCCCCAGCAAGTACTGGGAAGGCGGCTTTTATCGTGCATGCGAGGAACTTAATCGTGACTGAAACCACCATGCTCCCGCAGCTCAATGCACTGGTTTCAGGTATTCAGGCCTCTCCTGTTCCCGTGTTTGCCACATGCGAAGGTGCAACTGCCTGCGCAGACGCTTCAATTGCATTTGCTTGCGATGTCGTTGGGGCGTCACCGCGCGCTTCAGCTCGCGCTGCTCCAGGACCGCATGAGCGTAGAAGAAGCGGTGGGTGCGGGGGTCGTCGCCAAGCAGGTGCCCCGCGGAGAGGCCCTCGGCGCCCTTCCCGACCGCTTGGTGTGGGAAGAAGATCCCAATACCGCCTACTCGCCTCCGACGAGCACAAGAAAGGCGTAGCAGCCTTCATCGCAAAGCGCCCCGCTCAGTTCTAGTTGTCCGGAGTTTCTAGTTGCTCGGGGTCTGCTTCGTCTTCCCAATCGAAGTCGAGGTAAGGCCGCTCGATTTCCGTGTCCTCCCGCGCAAGGTGCTTGACCACCGGCTCTAGCTCACTGATTGCGTCGAGGTGCCCAAAGATGGCCCCATGAATAGCACAGCCAATCTGCCCCGCGGACATCCCCCTATCGACAAGGAAGTGCTGCTCAAGCGCGATTCCTATATGATCATCTGAGCTCGCCGCGTGAGCCATAGACTCATGCTCACCCGCGTTAAAGTCGTTGAGCACCTGGAGGAGTTCACCATAATTGAACTTCGCGGTATCAGAGTCGAAGTAGGCGCGGACGGACATCCAGCGCCGCCCATCCATGCGGAATACGAAATAATAGCCGTTGATAAACGCGTAAATGGCTTGCTCTTCCGGCTCCATCTCCACATTCTCGATACCTTCCGCAGCGAGAACGCGCTGCACACGTTCCAAGGTCACAGGTACCAGTGTTCCCGTGTTGGATTCCCCGAAACGCTCCGTGAATCCATCGGGTACTCCCGCGAGCTCAGGAACATGCTCGCTGAGAATCTCCAGCGCCGTTTGGACGCTACACATGCTGATATCGATCATGTCCTCCAATTGCATGTCACTTAAGCCTGCACGCAGTTCATAACGGATAGTGATGGCTACTTCGAGGTACCCGTCTTCCTTCTCAGTGAAAGAGGAAGCCGGCCAAAGCAACCGGTTGTTGGACTCGGACACGGCGAATGCAAGATCCGCTGCGCGACTCGAATGCACATTCACCTTGGGTACAGCCTTGAGAGAGAAAAGCTGGCCGTAGGCGCCGTCTAGGGCAATCAAGACGGTAAACCGGGAAAATTCCACAACGAGGATGTCTGATTCGCTTCCTTCGACATGGAAGTCAATGCCGACCTCGCGAAGTGCACCCATGATGCGGGTCAAAGTGACGGGGCGAGCGTCATCGCCAAAGCGGGAAAGGGACTTGTTCTCGCAACTGTTGC
>NZ_GG667519.1:412972-419345 GCF_000159135.1 Corynebacterium striatum ATCC 6940 | reverse complement strand
CATAATGGCTCCTTCACGGACGAGAGAGCCAGCTAGTTAGCTGGATATTTAGGGAACTGTTTTCAACGCACCACACACCCTAGAAACCGCACCGGACACGCCCGCCCCTGCAAAGCCGCAAGATTCGAACATCCGGGCCAAATAGCCAGTGAAATGACAGGGAGTTCCAGTGGACTATCAGCCGCGAATCATGGCTGTGCCAGCTGCGTGCCCCATACTTTTGTTGTGCGTTTGAGAGAGCGCATGAGAGAGATAGAGAGAACCCCTCAGCTTCCGGAGGGCAGCCTTGGCTGATAATCGGGAGTGTTTAGAGAGAGACAGCGTCAGCGCCTAGGGCCCCACGTGAGAGCCCGGGCGCTATCGCTGTCTTGCATAGCTCTTGAAATAACTCGGCAACGATGTCGAAAACCATGCCTAAAGGATTGTGCATCTGAACAGGAATCAGTGCCTTAAAGCACCAATTTTTGTATCCCGGCTCACATATTGCACCCAACGCCTTATCGTCATTTCTAGCGGAATAGCTACCGCCACTACAGACCAGAACCAAATATGTCCCGTCCGCATAAAGGCGCATATCTACTGGTCAAAGGAGATCCTAGACTCATTTAGAAAGGTCCTGACATGGTTAAGTTTGTCGACGTTACGAACATCGCTCGCTGGGTCCAACGCGAAGGCGTAGAGAACATCGTCACCGGCATGGCCGGATATCTCGAAGAAGACTACAAGCGTTGGGAGCGCTTCCAGAAGGCACCTCGTTTCGGTTTCCACTCCCCGTTCGGAGTCATGGAGCTTATGCCGACTGCAAACACCGAAGAGTTCGCGTTCAAATACGTCAGCGGCTATCCCGCGAACCCACTGCGCGGCTACCAAACCGTTACGGCTTTTGGCATGCTAGCCGACGTCGACACTGGCTACCCGACTTTCCAGTCTGAGATGACACTGCTTACCGCTTTGCGCACTGCAGCCGTTTCCGCAATGGTGGCAAAGCACCTTGCACGCCCGGATTCGAAGAAGATGGCCATGATCGGCGCCGGTTCTCAGTCCGAATTCCAGGCTCTTGCTTTCCGCGGCATGCTCGGCATCGAAGACATCAGCATCTACGACGTAGATCCAAAATCGCTCGAAAAGTTTAAGCGCAACCTCGAGCCATTGGGTTTCCACATCACTATCGCACAAACCACCGAGGAAGCAGTCGAAGGCGCCGACATCATTACGACCTGTACAGCGGACCAAGCGCAGAACCATGTCCTGCAGCTCGAGCACGTCAAGCCTGGCGTTCACCTCAATGCCGTTGGTGGCGACTGCGAGGGCAAGACTGAGCTTGATGAGCGCATCCTCGACAAGGCAAAAGTCTTCGTTGAATATCCTGAGCAAACCCGCATCGAGGGCGAAATCCAGCAGAAGCCTGAAGACTTCCCAGTTGTTGAATTCTGGAAGGTTCTCGCAGGCAAGGAAACTGGTCGCGATTCCGTAGAGCAGATCACGCTTTTCGACGACGTCGGATTTGCCATCAACGATTACTCCGCGCTGCGCTATCTCCGTGACAGTGTCGCCGGCACCGATCTTGAGGTCGACATCGAGCTCTTTGCAGAACCAGATGACCCAAAGGACCTTTTCTCGATGGTCGCCAACGTTCCGGCCGTCTTCTAATCCAGCCGTTCTCGTTAAGCTCCTTAGATTCCCTTCCTGCTCGCCCAAAGGCAGGAAGGGAGTCGCTGTTTTGGGAGGAAGAATGAGCTCAGCTTGAAAGTTAAGCTCTCTGCTACCCCTCCAACACCAAGGCCTTAAGCCTCCAAATGCAGCGGAAGTATGGCAAGCAACATCCTGATCCTGCCTGCATCCTCAATAGTCAGCGGCGAAAGTCCAGTGCAACTTTCGAAAGACTTTAAACGATTAATTACGGTGTTGCGGTGGCAATAGGTTTGCTCAGAAGTTGCCTTCACTGAGCCAGTTCGCAAATAAGCATCAACGGTTTCGACCAGTTGATCACGTTCCTTCTCGCCCACCCCTAAAAGCTCTTCCAAAGGTACGGAAAGATATCCAGGTAATACTTCTTCGGCGTAGCGCGCCAAAACAACTGGGAGAAGATCTTCTACGAATGACAATCGTTTCGCACCAGCAGCATGAGCTCCTTGTCCAAACTTCGTCGCTGCGGCAATACGAGTAAGCCCAATCGCCTGCTTACGCAGGTTCTGCAAGCCATAGACGTGGGCATTAACCAAACACCACTCATTCTCAAGATGTAGCATGGAAACCATAGCTTCCGGAGTAGCCCCAAAAGCCTTTGCCCAAAAAATACAGAAAGAATTATTGAAATAAAGCCAGAAAGCACGCCCTTCCGTCATTAATTCTTCTGCAATGTCTTCAGCCTTAGTGGCTGCCGACATCGGCGCAATGAGCACGCAATACTCGCGCTGAATTTCCGTACCTATCGCTTCAGCCAGCCGCCCAATCTGCGATTCATCAAGATCCTCGGATGCGAAGAGCTCATCGAGAATACGCCGCACGATGAGGTTATTGTCCCCTTCAATCAGCGCTCGTTCAGCCATATACTCTGTGCGAATTTCGAGAGCCGCAACCTCGACCTCCTCGTAGAGCTCTTCCAGGAACTGCACCAAAATTTGGCCATCCTCCGCCCTCTCATTAAGAGCTCGCCACAAGACAATGAAATTTGCACGGACTACTACCGAAAGCTCTTCGAGATTTACCCCCTGGCGCGCACGTGTTCGCGCTATCTTACAAAGCGCCGCATTGAGCTTCTGCGCATAGGAAGCTTGCGAATCCCTTCCGTTTAAAAGCCGATGAAGGATCGTCCGAAAAAGGACGGCAGAGGCTTGATGTAGCTCCCGCTCGCTTACCCGAGTTCCGATGTATAACTTGCGCCGTCGAACCTCTTCGAGATGTGCTTGTGAAAGTGCTTCGAGCTCCTTTTCCAAAGCTAAGAGCATCTCTTTCCATAACAGCGCTTCTTCCATTGCCATCCTCATCTTCATCGGTTTTAACCCAATGAGCAGTGTCAATATATCTGTGACTTTTACCCAAGACCGAGCACAAAGTTATGCAGGTGCACAAACCCAGGCGCTAATCATGGTGTCGTTCCACAAATATCGGGACTGTCTCTTCTCACTTTGACCCCACGTCACTAAATTGTGATTCAGGATACATTAATAAATACATAGTATCCCAACTCACTTTTAGGCCAGCAGCGGGCAACACCCCTAGACGTTTTGCCACAGCTTTCCCCGGAAAGCGCACAACCGAAGATTGACATCATCCTTGGAGGCTCAATGACTACCCTGAAGACAGAATCTGCCCATGCAGCACAGCCGCCCACTACAGCCAAGCCAGTCAAAGGCAAAACCAAAAAATCTGACGGCTCAACATGGACCTGGGTAATCACGCTCTTCGGCACCGCAGTCGGCGCGGGAATCCTATTCCTACCCATGGACGCCGGCAGTTTCGGTTTCTGGCCACTGCTTGCTGGCACCATCATCATTGGTCCACTGGTCTTTTATTCGCACCGAATGTTTTCCCGCGTCACCAGTGCCTCCCCATTCAAGGACAAAGACGTTCTCCAAGTTGTAAGCCAGCTCCTAGGAAAAACGCCCGGCACATTATTGGCCATTTCCTACTGGATGGGCATCTATCCGGTCGTGCTCATCTACGCCATTTCGATTACCAACACGGTAGATAGCTTTATCGTCAACCAGCTAAATGGACCGGAAATCAACCGCACGATTCTTTCTATCGTGTGCGTCGGAATCCTTACCGGTGCTTTCACCCTAGGCCGCAAGCCAATGTTGTGGCTGTCCAACGCACTGGTCTATCCACTCATCATCTCGCTAGCGACGGTATCCATCTACCTGATTCCGCATTGGGATTTTTCCGGATTCTATGAGACTTCAACCTTCCACCCTTGGGACTTCTTAAAGTCGCTGTTCCTGATCATGCCAGTGCTTATCTTCTCCTTTAGCCATGAGGCAGCAATGTCCCAATTCTCCTTGGACATGAAAAAATCCTACGGAGCCAATGCCGAGAAGCAGGTAAGCCGAGTCGGCCGAATCACAGTATTCCTGCTCGTCTTTTTCACGATGTTCTTCGTCTGGTCTTGCGTGCTTTCGATGGGCGCCGACGGAATTAAGACCGCAACCGAGCAGAACATCCCAGTTCTGTCCTACTTTGCAAACACCGCGAACGCCCCGTTCATGGTCTGGATTTCCCCAATCATCGTCCTTTGCGCCATCATCACCTCATACTTCGGCCACATGCTTGGTACCGAAGAAGGCACCAAATTCCTAGCACGACGCATTGCTCCGAAGACCGCGAACCGTTTCACTGATAAGCAGCTCGATATAGCCACCTACATCTTCGTCTTCATCACCGCAACGCTCGTCTCCATCTTCAACCCGTCGGTCCTTGACCTTATTTCGCTGGTAGGTGGCGTATTCGTCGCCCTCACGGTCTATGTAATGCCGCTGTTCCTATTCCGAACCCACGAGAATTACGCCAAGTTCCGCGGCATCTGGTCCAACTACTTCGTATTCACCGCAGCAATCATCGTTATCATCACTACCATTTTGGACCTCTTCTAAGGCAAAACAAAAAGCCCCAGGTGTCTAAAGCTCGATCTAAATCAAGCCCCCACCACCAGGGGCTTTTAACCTTTATTCCCCCATCCTTATCACGACTATTTCTTGCCCTTCGGGCATGCATAGTCAAGATGACGCACCATCAGCCCCTCTGCAGCATCGTCATCCTGCGCCAGGACTGCTTCCACAATTTCTAGATGCTCCGTTGCAGTCTGGCGCACCTTTCCACTCGTCATGAGGTCGAGATAGTAACCATTTGCGCGGGACTGATCGCGCAGTCTTTCCACGATCTGAACCCAGCGACCATTCCCTGTAAGAGAGACCAAATAAAGATGGAATTGCTGATCCGCCTCTAGGTAGCGGAACATATCTTCGCCAGTCACAGCGCCGTGCAATTCATCAGTCTTTTTAGCCAAGCTACGGAGTCGCTCACTTTGAGCCTCATCCAGCTCCATCGCCGCGACCCTCCGAACAGCTTCGACCTCAATCAGAAGGCGCAGGTCATAAATTTCCTGGCTATCCGCATCGGAAAGCTCAACCACTCGAAAACCGCGATTTCGAACGTTTTCCAAAAGCCCGCGATCAACCAAAGACATCATGGCCTCACGCACTGGGCTATTTGAAATGTTTAATTCTTTAGCCAACGCGTTTGCAGAGTAGATTTCACCGACCTTCATCTCACCGCGCAAGAGCATGCTGCGAATGAGATATTCTGTGGAATCCTTTAAAGTCCTCCGATTCAAAGAGGACTCCATTCCATACATCTCCAAGTCAATCACGTAATTAACCTTACTAGTCCGCCCCATACCAGCGATCTGGATTGCCGCAGCCAAGCCGTCGGTAGCCATCGCCCACCTTCTTCCTTTTGAAGCGAGGTTTATCCCTCGCCCGCAAGCCCTAGAGAAGCCAGCCGTCTCAAGCAGAAGCAACTTCCCATTTAAGTGTCCGAGAGCACAATTACTTTCCCAAACCTCTTTATTAACGGTTATATATAACATACAATGCGACTTACGTCACTTTATACGCTTCGCGCTGAAATGAACGACGTTGAGAACAAGAAAGGCTCCTTTCATGGAAACTAAGACAGTGCTTGCACAAGGTGCAATCGATCAAACAATTCAAAACGTCTTTGGCCCCTTCGTTGACGTTTTAGAAAAAGTCGTGTTCTTCGCAATACCAATCGGTGAAGCCGAGCTCCCCCTCGTGGTGATTTGGCTACTCATGGGCGGACTATTTTGCACGTTTTATCTTCGTGTTCGCCCATTCAAAGATGCCAAGCAAACCTTCCGCGTAGTACGCGGCATGCTTGCTCGAAAGTCAGATCCCGGCGAAGTAACAAGCTTCCAAGCCTTCGCCACCGAGCTGGCCGGCACCATCGGCCTCGGCAACATTGCCGGCGTTGCTGTCGCGATTTCCCTCGGTGGACCAGGCGCTTCGCTATGGATCATCATCGCCGGCCTGTTAGGAATGGCCTTGAAGCTGGCAGAGGCAACCCTCTCCCAGATGTTCCGCCGTGTTAATTCAGACGGCAGCATTTCGGGCGGTCCGATGTATTACTTGAAAGACGGGCTCACCTCAGTAGGCAAGCCAAAGCTCGGGTCCTTCCTCGGAATGTTCTATGCAATTGGCTTTGCTCTTTCCGCTTTCGGCGCAGGCAACATCTTCCAAGCCAACCAGGTGGCGTTACACGTCATCGATATCACCGGAGGAACAGACAGCTTCTTCGCCAATAAGGCATGGCTCATCGGCGTTTTCCTCGCCATCCCAGCAGCCCTCGTCATTCT
>NZ_GG667519.1:383448-411295 GCF_000159135.1 Corynebacterium striatum ATCC 6940 | reverse complement strand
CTCGGCGGAATCAGTGCCATCGCACAATGGACTTCTCGCATGGTGCCGCTGATGTCCGTTATTTATGCTGTGGGCGTCCTCGCCGTACTCGGTGCCAACTTCACCGATATTCCGCACGCGGCTTCGCTCATTGTTAGCGGTGCTTTTAATCCCGACAGCATCAGTGGCGGTGTCATCGGTGTCATGATCATCGGTATCCAACGCGCCCTGTTCTCCAACGTCGCCGGTGTCGGTACGGCCGGTCTTGCGCACTCGGTAACGAAGAACCGCCGCCCTGCTGAGGAAGGCTTTACCGCAGCTTGGGAGCCTTTCTTCGATTCCGTTGTCGTATGTACGCTTACAGCCCTTTCAATCATCGTTACCGGTCAGTATCTAAACCAGGGCGAAGAGGGCGTAACCCTCGCCTCCAACGCTTTTGCCACGGTTAATAGTGTTTTCCCTTGGCTGCTTTCCTTGTGCATCATCCTCTTTGCCTTCTCCACAGTCTTGTCTTATTGCTTCTATGGAGAAAAGGCAGCCGGTTATGTCTTCAAGGAAAACAAGATCGCCGAATTGGGATACAAGGTCGTCTACTTGTTGATGATCATCGTTGGCGCAGCAGTATCGCTGGATACTGTGGTGCGTTTCTCTGATGCCACCTTCTTCTTGGTATCTATCCCTAATCTTCTAGGCATCTATTTGCTGGCTAAGCCACTGCGGAAAGAAATCACAGAGTATCGCGCGTCGGTGGACAACGGAACTATCGATGTTGTCCCAGAACACGAACAAGTCAAGATGCTTCCAAAGCTCGAAAAGACTGTTCCACACTCGTAAATCCTCTCTCCCCTGCCTCCCCGCATAATTTTCCTGTTAAATTAAGGAGTTTCTGTGAGCCACATTGCTCAGCGCATTCTCGACCAGCGCGCGAGCTCTTTGCGTCCGCCACTCGGAGTTGTTCCGGCGGGCGCGATTTCCCTTGCGCTAGGAGAACCAGACTTTCCCACCCCAGAACCCATCGCGAACGCCGGCAACAAGGCAGTAAGCGAAGGAAATACCCGTTATACCGATCAGCACGGCCTGCGTTCTTTGCGCGAAAAGCTGGTGTCTGCACTACCTTCGAGCCCCACGAATAAGGACTGGGATGCCGATAACGTCGTGGTCACCCATGGCGCCACGGCCGCACTGGGAGCGATTTTCTTCGCCCTCTTAAGCCCCGGGGACAAGGTGGTCATCCCTGAACCGGCCTATTCCCTCTACGCGGACCTTGTCACCCTCGCTGGCGGAGAAGTCGTCTATGCAAAACTGGGCATAGACCTACACTTCGACATCGAAGAATTAAAGGAAAAGCTTCCGGGCGCCAAGGCTATCGTCTTTTCTAACCCCTCAAACCCGAATGGCATTGTGCACACCAAGCACGAGTTGGAGGAACTGGGCAAGCTACTCGAAGGAAGCTCTACCCTAGTTATTTCTGACGAAGCATACTCCTCTCTGACGTACTCAGGCCATGACTTCACCTCGGCTTTGGAAGTCGAATCCCTAGCGCCGCGCACGCTTTATGTACAGACCTTCTCCAAGAAATACGCCATGACCGGCTGGCGCGTCGGTTATGTCGCTGGCGATAAGGAGCTCATCGCCGCTATCGCACAATTCCACCGCACCTTCAACGGCTCGCTGAACAATGCGGCACAGATTGCTGCAGAGGCTGCGCTCGATCTGCCGGATTCAGCGCTGCAGCCGATGCTCGATGAATACGCCGCCCGGCGCGAGTTGATGGTTGAGTTGCTCAACGAGGTCCCTGGCATTGAGACAGTCAAGCCGGAGGGCGCTTTCTATTCCTTCATCCACTACGAGGTAGACAAGCCCTCTGTGCAGGTGGCGCGTGAGCTTGGCGACGCCGGGGTCATCGTCCGCGCCGGCGCCGAGTATGGCCCGAGCGCCGAGCACCACATCCGTATTTCTTTCGCGGCCTCGCAGGAAGAAATCCGCCGTGGCTTTAGCATCATCCGCGATTACTTCGCTTCCCAGTAAATAAAGACAAAAATATCCCGCCTCGTAGATAACTTACGAGGCGGGATATTTTTATATCGCTTTACAGGAACTTAACGCCCTGTGCGAGTGGAAGCTCACCGGAGTAGTTAACGGTATTGGTTGCACGGCGCATGTAGGCCTTCCATGCGTCGGAACCGGACTCACGGCCACCGCCGGTCTCCTTCTCACCTCCGAAGGCACCGCCGATTTCGGCTCCGGAGGTACCGATGTTGACGTTGGCGATACCGCAATCCGAACCGGAAGCGGAAAGGAAGAGCTCTGCCTCAGACTGGTCCTGGGTGAAGATTGCAGAAGACAGACCCTGCGGCACAGCATTGTGCAGCTCGATTGCTTCTTCCAGGTCCTTGTAGGTAATCACATAGAGAATCGGGGCAAAGGTCTCGTTGTGAACGACTTCGGTCTGGGAAGGCATCTTCACTACGGCAGGCTGAACGTAGAAGGAGTCTTCGTTGTCATCGACAATGACTCGCTCGCCGCCGACCAAAAGCTCGCCGCCCTGCTCCTGCGCGCGCTGCAGCGCATCCTGCATATCCTCGTAAGCCTTCTGATGAACCAGCGGGCCAACCAGGACGGACTCATCGCGCGGGTCACCAATGGTCAGAGTCTTGTACGCTGCGACCACTTTGCTAGTGAGTTCATCAGCAATGGACTCGTGCACGATGAGGCGGCGCATAGTGGTGCAACGCTGTCCTGCGGTACCAGCGGCTGCGAAGACGATACCGCGCAGTGCGAGATCGATGTCTGCAGAAGGAGTTGCGATACCGGCGTTGTTGCCGCCGAGCTCAAGGAGGTAGCGGCCAAAGCGAGAGGCAACACGAGGCGCAATTTCGTGACCCATGCGGGTAGAACCGGTGGCGGAAACCAAAGCGACACGCTTGTCATCAACCAGCACCTCACCGATTTCGCGGTCACCCAGAACCAGCTGGTGGATGTTTGGATCCTCGCCGCACTCCTCTACTGCCTTGCGCAGCAGCGAGTGCGCGCCGATGGCGGAGAGAACACAGATTTCGGAAGGCTTCCAGACGACGGTGTCGCCGCAGACCAACGCGATGGCGGTGTTCCAGGAATAGACCGCTACCGGGAAGTTGAACGCAGAGATAACACCGACGACGCCGATTGGATGCCAGGTCTCCATCAAGCGGTGGCCTGGACGCTCAGAAGGCATGGTCTTGCCGAAGAGCATTCGGGACTGACCGAGAGCGTAGTCGCAGATGTCAATCATCTCCTGCACCTCGCCCTCTGCTTCAGACATGGACTTGCCCGCTTCAATCTGCACGAGAGTCGCAAGGTCACGCTTGTGCTCTGCCAGCAGCTCACCCCAGCGCTTAATCACGTTGCCGCGCTGCGGTGCCGGCACGTTGCGCCAGGACTTGAAAGCCTCATCGGCGGCCGCAATTGCCTTATCGACGCCTTCCTTCGAAGTGGACTCGACGGCCAAAAGCTCAGCGCCAGTCAACGGAGTGCGCGACATGAGGTCGCCTTCTCCAACCGTGATAGTAGAGCCGCAGGCATTTAGCGCGGATTTTACGGTTTCGAGCAACTGGTCGTGGGTCTGAACGGTCATTATTTTTCCTTTCCTGGGGACGTATTTCTTTTAGGCTTGTGCAACAGCCGCGGTTGGCTGGATGGTGATCTTTAGGTTGGTAGCGAGTTCTTCGAGCGAAGCTTCTTCCTGTGCGCGGTAGAGCTCAAAGGGTTCCTTGATCTCGCGGCCTACAATCTTGGACATAGTCTCAATGTCGTAGTCAGTTCCTTGTTGTTCGTTATCGCGGGTACCTGCCTCCTTCAGATTGGACTGGAAGATTCCCGCCGCGGAACGTGGCAGAAAGTCCTCGTAGACAATCGGCTCTGCGATGACGATTCCTTCGGCGATGAGCTCTTCTACCTTGTAGGTTCCGGGTTCCACGGTGGCGCCCGGAGCTACCGCGTAGGTGAAGTAGGCAAGGCCCTGCTCGCGCAATCCTTGCTCGCTATCTGGCAGGTTTTCCTCCCAGACCTTGCGCGCTACTTCCACTCGAGTTGGCGCTTCGCCCGCTTGGAGGCGCTTGTCGGTTTCGGCAATCAGGGCGTCGTAAAGCTCACGCCCCTTCGGACTCAAGGCGATACCGCGCTGCTCTACCTCGCCGAAGCGCACGCGCAGCGCACCCGGGCCCACGCTGCCGTCCGCGAAGCGGAAGATGCGCTCTTCATCCAAGGCGCGGAAAGAGGTCTGACGCAGCAGAATGTCTGGCCCCTTCCAAGCTGGTGGTCCCTGGATTTCATCAATCATCGTGATACCGCGCGATTCCATCGAGGAATACAGGTCATCGATGTCGAGGACACGTGGGGTCAGGTGATTGATGTGGGTATAACGGACGCCACCGATGTCGGAAGCAACCGCAGAAATGGCCTCGAGCTCGCGGTACCATTCGTCATCGATTGGCTCGTCATTCAGTTTGAAGGCCGCGGTAGCCAGCTCAATGAATTTGTCTGCATCGACGTCGTCTAGCCCGCCCTGTTCTTGGGCCTTGGCTGCCATCTCAAGCAGTTCCCCACCGAAGATGGTGCGAGAATCGATGAACTCATGCAGACCCTTTTGCAGGTCGTCAGAGAAAAAGCGCGGGTCATCGGTGGCGAGCATCGAGGTGAAGACGCGGAAAGGGTTCTTTGCCAGCTCCTGCTTGTCAGTAGGACGGAACGCAGTAGAGACGACCGGGACCGAAGACTTGGCAGCCTCGCGCAGATCGTAAAAGCCAACCGGATACATGCCGAAAGCCGCGAAAACTTGAGCTACCTGTCCCATCTCACGCGGGCTGCCTACGCGGATTGCGCCATGGCGTTCTGCGGTGACTCGTTCGATGGAACCAAGCCTTTCAGCAGAAGCACCCATTTTTTCCATGTAGCGCTTATTTACTTCTTCTGAAACCTCAACGAGGGTGGTGTATGCGGGCACTTCTTCGCCATACATGTCTGACAAGCTCTTGGCAAAGCGAGCACGCAGCTGCCATGTCTCGTTAAACGCCATTCTTTTTCCTTTACTTTTGCGAAGTGGTAAATCAACTGTTAAGCCAGTACAAGCAGCACTTAGATGATGTGCTTTTCAGTAAGCCCAATGTTTGGCACTGCAAAGCGATCAACGGTGAATGCATCATGCGGGAGGAAGGACTCTTTATTCGTGACGATGTCTGCGATCAGCTCGCCAGCAGCTGGCCCCTGCAGGAACCCATGTCCAGAGAACCCAGTGATGTAGTAAAAGCCTTCGACCGTGTTCGATGCGCCGATGATGGCGTTGTGGTCAGGGGTGTTTTCATAAAAGCCGGCCCAGCCTGCTTCCAGCTGCGGATCGACCAGCGATGGAGCCACGATGCGGGCGGCATCGTTGAAATCATTCAGCCATTCGTAGGTCCATTCGCGGTTGAATCCGACTTCTTCCTTATGCGAGATGCCCAGTAACAGCGCGTTGTAGTAATTGTGCATATAGAAGGTGGTGCCAAGGTCCAAGGTGAAAGGCACCGTGGCATGCGCTTGTGGACGCTGCGCTGTAATACCGATCATGCGGCGAACTGGTTCTACAGGTAGTTCTTGGCCAGCCATCTCGCCGATCCGCTTGCTCCACGCGCCGGCCGCGCAAATGACTTGGTTGGTGCGAATGGCACCGCGATTGGTCAAGACCGCTTCAATCTTGCCACCCGCGGTGGTGATATCGCGGACTTCTGTGTGATCAAGAATGGTCACGCCCAGGGACTGGCACGCACGGCGATAGCCATCAACGGCTGCGGCCGGACAAGCATATCCATCATCCGGAGAATACGCACCCACCACGATGCTTGCGGGATCGATGAATGGATTGAGCTCGTAAACCTGCTGCGGTGAAACCATATAAGAGTTCACGCCTAGTTCGTTTTGCGTTTGAGTTGCGACTTCGAGGTTGGCCGCTTCTTCTTCGTTACGAGCGAGAAACAGGTAGCCTACTTTGCTCAGCTCAATGTTGACCCCAAAATCCTCTTGGAAGCGCCCGTATTTTTCCAAAGAGCGCTTGCCGAGGATGATGTTGTTCGGGTCTGAAAAGTTTGCACGGACTCCGCCCATCGGTTTTGCTGAAGAGCCACACCCCAGCTCGTGCTGCTCCAACACGACGATTCCTTTGACTCCTCGCGATGCGAGATTCCATGCGGCGCTCATTCCCATGACACCGCCTCCGATGATGACTACATTCACAATCTCTGGCTGTACGCATGCATAGTTCGAAGAAAGCGAAATCTTTACGTCGGCCATCGTGTTCCCTCCTTCCAAACTGCTGGGTTTCCACCCGCGTTTAGTTACCGCTTATCGATAACCTATAAAGTAAAATATGCGATGCGTCACAAAGCGTCAAGCAGTTTGACTTAAATCTCTAAAATCCGTCACCTTTGGCTGCATTAATCAAAGAGCTGCAGGAAACTTTTACGGCCAAGTCCGCCGATCTGGTGTAAGAACCTTTCGAGTCTTTAGTTGTTTTTGTCGGTGTGCTCGTTGTATTCGGCGATGTCGTCGGCGGGTAGTTCGAGTTGCTTCTTGAGGTATTCGTGCGGGTTGTCGGCGTTGGGGAACCGGCGCTTCAAGGCTGTGCGCAACACCTGGGCTGGGGTGGTGCTCTCGTTGGCGAGACAGACTTCGTCGAGGTTGAGCGACAGCGTGCCTGCCAGCTGCTCGGCTGATGCGAGGTTGACCTCGTGCAGGTAGCGCTTTTGCTGTATCCAGTCATCATGCCGTTCGGCAAGGACCGCTCCGACAAGCCAGGTAACGGCGTTGTGGTCAGGGAAGATTCCTACCACGTCGATGCGCCGGCGGATTTCCCGGTTGAGTCGCTCTGTAGGGTTATTCGACCATACTTTGGTCCGCACTAGCTTCGGCGCGTGGGTAGATGCCAGCAGGTCGTCAAGGGCTTCTGCGAGGTAGTCAGCAACATCATCGAGCTTTTTCTCTGCAGAGCTCAACGACGTCGCGGCCAATCTGCCCATCCTCGCCGCCGGCGTCATCACCATCTGGCGGTTTAGCCTCCGGCCGGACATCGTGGTGGGCCTCGTCGTTGCCGTCATCAACCTCGGCGCAGCAAAAGAGGTCCTCGAGGCCGCACAGGCCGAGGACCCCAAATTGGAGCTGGACGAGTAACTGCCAGGAATACTCAAGGTTTCGTTAATTGATATGCCAGCACGAAGCCGCATAATATGATTATGCGTTTGAGAGAGCGCATGAGAGAGATAGAGACAACTTCAGCGCCCTGCGGCCCCATGTGAGGCCCGGGCGCTGAAGTTGTTTTTGCGCCTCTCGACCCCAGCCAATTGGTGTCCCACAGGCGCGAGGGAACACTCCCCACTTTCCGTCACCTCACCCCACCGCTAGGCCACACTTCTTTCTAGACATTGATTTCTCTCCGGAGCCCAAAGCTCCTTCCTCCGTCAGAAAGGACCAAGCCCGTGCCTACTGCCTATCTCCTGCCCGACACCGCCACCGAAGCCGAAAAGAAGCGCGCCCGCGCTGCAGCCCTAGCCGATATCCATCATCGTCGCGAGCAAGCCGCAATCATGGCCGCCAAGGCCCGCGAGGCAGAAAAGGCTGCACAGCAGGCTACGCTCCTCGACGGCTTCGATCTGGTGTTCCTCGGCACGCTTGTCGCCGTGCTGCTCATCGGCGCACTCGCGATCCAGATGTGGCCACTGGCCATCGGCATCGCCTCAGTCGTGTTCGTTCTATTCGCACTAGGCGCTTTCCGCGACTAAGGGGCTGCAGGCAACTTTTACCCGGCCACCCCGTGAATGCCAGAAAAACTACCATCTTTCTCGCAGCATTCTGCCGAGTAGTTTTAGCGCCACTTTGGGCATAATCAGCTTGCTGAGTTTAAGAGAATGCACAAGAAAGATAGGCGATTAACCTTTTAACAACGCTCCTTCCACAAGTCGGATAGCCACGTGGGTAAATACATCAAGACCTGCAACGCAGTCTTCATCCTTGGTGTATTCCGCCTCATTGTGGGAGACGCCGTCAACGCTTGGGATAAAGAGCATGACGGTCGGTACGTGCTCCTTCATATTCGTCGAGTCGTGCCCGGCCACGGTGAAGATCTCCTGGTGCGAATAGCCCAGCTCTTCAACCACTTCACGTGCAAGTTCCACGCCGGCCTCTGGATACGGGTTGAGTGCCCACTCATGGGTAACGTTCAGCTCAACACGGGTACAGGACTCTTCTTCCGCTGCCGAAATAATCTCCCGAACGCGCTTCTGCGCGGTCTCCAGCGTCTCACTGTTCGGCGAGCGTAGGTCAATGTTGAAGCGCACCTCACGGGCAATGGTCACCGGCGAGTTTGGTTCCAGGGTCAGCTGGGACACTGATGCCTGAAGCTCAAACTCCGGGAACTCTCGCGTTAAACGCTGTACCTCAGCGATGATGAGGGAGGCGCCAAACAGCGCATCACGACGATCCGCCATCATGGTCGAACCGGTATGTCCCTGCTCACCGTGCACTACCGCCTGGAACTTCTTCGCGCCCCAGGTCGCGGTCACCAGGCCGATGGTATTGCCAGCAGCCTCCAAACCCTTGCCCTGTTCAACGTGGATTTCGCCGTAGGAAACCACTTTCGGGGCCTGCTCCACCGGGGTCCACTTCTCTTCCTCAAAAGCCTCTGCCACGGTGGTTCCTGCGAGATCCGTCGATTCCAGCGCTTTTTCCAGCGGCATGACTCCGGTGAACACGGAGCTGCCCATCATCGACGGGGAAAAACGCGAGCCTTCCTCGTTAAACCAGTTGATTACGGCCAGGTTATAACGCGGCGAAATCTTCTCCTCTTCCGCAAGGCGGGCCACCCGGTTTGCCGCATGCGCTGCCGCCAGCACACCGTATGCACCGTCATAGCGCCCGGCCAAAGGCTGTGAATCGAGGTGCGAACCCAGGCCTACAAAAGGCGCGTCCGGAACGAACTCGAAAAGACCATACTGATTGCCAATCTCGTCGTAATGCACACGCGCACCCATCGATTCCAGCACCTGGGCAAACCACACACGATTAACGCGGTCTCCTTCGCTCGCAGCTTGCCTTTCGACGCCGCCTCCCGCAGTCGCACCATTGGCCGACATCTCGCGGAAGTCCGCCAGGTACTGTTCATCAGTTGTCGCTCGCATGCCTCTATCCCTCCGAATCTGTTAATTCATGTTCCAAGTCACACTAGAGCCCAATCGACAAGTGCACAGGCAGATTCAGAAAACTGGGGCAATATCCCACATATTCAGATTATGGTTATGCATATGCACAATTCCGATTGGAAAAAGATCCTCGCCGAAGTTCGTGCAGACATACCGAGCATGGCAGAAGAATTCATTCAGAAATTTCGCGATTCCGGAAGCTACGGTACCTCTCGCATCGACGAATACGAGCTTCGAGAGACCGCAACCGCCGTGCTTGGCATTCTTATGGACTCACTTTCCGGTGAGGCCACCGAAGAGAAGGTTCGCCAGCACGCCGATAACCTAGGCCGGCGCCGCGCACAGCAAGAAGTTGCCATCGGGACGCTTGTCGACGCCATCCAGCTTGACTTTCTTGTCATTTGGGAGCGCATTCGCCGCACCGCACATGCTAATCAGGAAGTGCTCATAGCCCATGTCGATGAGCTCCACAACGTGGTTGCCAAATACAACTTCTTTGTCCGCGACGGCTTCCGTAGAGAAAATGCCCGCCTCGCCCGCGACCTCCGCCTCGCTAATGGTCGCTATATCGACAAGCTCTTTTCTTCTGCAACTATTAGCCCGCTCGGAGCTGAAGAAATAGCTCTTGCCCTAGGATGCGCCGCGCAAGAAACTTTCGATGTCGCCGTATTTCACGCAAGCAGTTCACTCGAAGCACGCGACGCACTCGACACGGCTACCGCGCAAGGCCATGTATTTGGCCATGCTCATCACGGACTCTTCGCTGCGTTCTGGCCAAATAAACTACATCCCGCACCTGAGCTTCCCGATTTGCCCAGCGTCATTTTCCCTAAGGTAAAAGGCTTAGTGGGTGTGCGAAAAGCTGTACTAGCTACCCCTTCCCTTTTTGAAGCGGCTATCCTTGCGCCCCGCCCCACACCAGTCGGAGAATTGGCGTGGGCAATCGCTGGCCAAGCATTGGCGGATTTCCCCGGCACCCGGCTCAAGAAGTTGAGTACTGCAATCACCAAGCTGCGCGCCGAACAACCCTTAATTGTCGAAACCGTCGAAACCTACCTGCGCACAGGTTCTGTCAAAGCAACGGCAGAGGCGAGTTTCTGTCACCGCAATACTGTCATCAACCGGCTGCACCAGTTCGCCGAAGCCACGGATTACGTAGTAACACTCCCCTATGATGCCGCCGCAATTATTCTTGCGCTCAATACTAATATCGAACTCCGTGAGCTCTGAACTACCTTCTTCCGCTCTTGTCTTGGCGCGCCGCCTGGTCCGCGAAGCGAATCCCACCCCCAGACGGGTGCGACGCGAAATTCCTGAATCTTTTGCGAATTATGCAAATCTTATGCACTACCAGCAGCATGAATGATATGTATGATTTAAATTACTATTCATTTCGTCCTGTGATCCATAACTCATAAGGGTTTAGTTACTGTTGCCCCCAACACCAAACACTTGAAAAAGGAAGGCACAGATTTACATGATGGACTTTGCTGAAACCACCTCCGGCAACAAGGGCGGCCAGCAACTCGGTGCTTGGTCAGAGGTGGGCAAGCTCCGCCAGGTAATGGTCTGCCGCCCCGGCTTGGCACATGAGAGGCTCACTCCGAACAACTGCAAGGAGCTGCTTTTCGACGACGTCCTGTGGGTCGAGGAGGCACAGCGCCACCACGATGAGTTCGTAGCGCGCATGGAAGAGCGCGGCGTCGAGGTGCTGCACATGCGAATTCTGCTGGAAGAAACGCTGGCGACCAAGGAAGGCCGCGAGTTCATCCTCGGCAACAAGCTCCTGGATAAGAACGTCGGCGTGGGCGTGGGCAGCGAATTGCGCGAGTGGTTTAGCGAGCTGGACAACAAGGCTCTGGCCGAACTTCTCATCGGCGGCGTGCCCTTCAACGAAATCCCGAAGGGCCTTGGCCACGGCGTCATCGACACCATGCGCAACGTGTACGCGCCCGATGAGTTCGCGCTGCGGCCCCTGCCCAATAGCCAGTTCTCCCGCGATAACTCCGCCTGGATTTACGGCGGCGTCTCTCTTAACCCGATGCGTCTTCCTGCCCGTCACCAGGAGACGATGCTCACGCGTGCTATCTACCGCTACCATCCGCGCTTTGCCAACGCATCCTTTGAGTTCTGGTACGGCGACACCGACGAGGACCCAGGCCTCGCGGCCCTCGAGGGCGGCGACATCATGCCGGTGGGCAATGGTGCGGTCCTAGTGGGCATGGGCGAGCGCACTACTTGGCAGGGTGTTAGCCGTCTGGCTAGCAACTTGTTCAAGGCCGGTGCGGCCGAAAAGGTCATCATCGCGGCGATGGCCCCGGAGCGCGCCTCGATGCACCTGGATACCGTGTTCACCTTCCTCGACGTCGACAAAGCCACCGCCTATCCGCGCGTGGTGGATACCATCCGTCCGCTTATCCTGCACCCTGCAGATGATCAGAAGAAGCTGGCACTCGAGAGCCCGGACAAGCACTTCGTCACCGTGGTTGAGGAAGCGCTCGGCCTGGACAAGCTCCACATCGTAGAAACCGGAGGCAATTCCTATGCCGCGGCGCGTGAGCAGTGGGATGACGCCAACAACGTGGTTGCCTTGGAGCCCGGTGTGGTCGTGGCTTACGATCGCAATAAACACACCAATGCCAAGCTTCGCGACGCTGGCGTCGAAGTCATCGAGATCGGTTCCGCCGAGCTCGGCCGTGGTCGCGGTGGCGGACACTGCATGACCTGCCCCATCGTGCGCGATGCAGTGGACTACTAAGGGAAGAACTAGCCGTTGACAACATATGACACTGCCGCGCCCGCCGCGGACGAGACCGCATCTACTGCCTCCCCAGTAGGTCGCGGGGGCAAGAAGACCGAAGGTACTGCGCTGGGCTGGGTGCTCGCGCTCTTCGGCACCGCGATGGGCGCAGGTATTCTCTTCCTTCCGCTACAGGCCGGCACCTTTGGCTTCTGGCCGCTGGCCTTTGCTACGGCCATCATCTTCCCAGTGGTCTACTTCTCCCACCGCACCTACGCGCGCATCGTCTCGGGTGCTCCCACCAAAGACCACGGACTTGACGTCCTCGAGCTAGTACGCAAGTACTTGGGCCGGCACACCGGCCTCTTCGTGGCCTTGATGTACTCGCTGGCGAACATCCCCTCAGTGTTCATCTACGCCATCTCGTTGACCAACGCCATCGACAGCTTCATTGTCAATCAGCTCCACGGACCATCCATTAACCGCTGGGTTCTTTCGGTTCTGTGCGTGGGAATCTTGACCGGTATCTTCGCGATCGGCCGCAAGCCCATGCTGTGGCTGGCGCAGGTGCTGGTCTATCCGCTCATCGTCTCTTTGGCTGCTACCTCGATTTACCTAATTCCACAGTGGGACCTGCGTTCCTTTATGGAAGTGCAATACCAAGACGGCAGCTGGCAGTATATTCTGCTGGGCTCCGTGCTGATTTTGCCAGTGCTTGCTTTCTCCTTCTCGCACATGGCCGGCCTCTCCCAATTCTCCGTGGACATGCAGCCAACCTACGGCGAGAAGACGGAAAAGCACGTTACCCGCATTGAGCTCTACACTGCCGCACTGCTGGTCGTCTTTACCATGTTCTTCGTATGGTCCTGTGTGCTGGCTCTTGGCGCGGATGGCATGAAGGAAGCAACTGAGCAGAACCTGCCAGTGCTCTCCTACTTCGCTAACGTCACCGGAGTACCGCTGCTTGCCTGGCTGGCCCCGATGGTCGTTATCTTCGCGATTATTACCTCTTACTTCGGCACCATGCTCGGTGCTGAGGAAGGCACCTCTTATATGGTGCGCCTCATCGCGCCACGCACTGCGAACCGTCTGAACCGCCGCGGCCTACTCACCATCGTCTACACGTTCATCTTTGTCACCGGAACGCTGGTCTCGGTGTTCAATCCACCAATTCTCAGCCTCATCTACTTGGTTGGTGGCGTCTTCGATGCGGTGCTTATCTTCCTGCTTCCGGTCTACATGTTCCACCGGGTCAAGGAGTACAAGGCCTACCGTCATGACCCGTGGAACTACTTTGTGTTCTTCTTTGGTTCGGTGATTCTGGCAATCACCATCTGGGACTTGTTCTAGTCCGCTTTCTGAAGCGGCCGGTTTGGGGTGGTCTGGGTTTCCAGGACGTCGCCAAGCAAGCCAAAGAAGCTTTCGCGGTCCGCCTTTTCGATGACCGTCGCGTTAGCTTCTAGCCCAAAGGTCTCCCAGGCCATTGCCGCATAGCCTCGCGTAATACCGTTACCCGTGACCACGTCTGCCTTGTAGCGCCCGGATTCTTGGATGAGATCTGGGTGCGGCAGCGTTGCCAGCCACCATCGTGATGGCACGGAAATCCGCGCGCTTGTCCAACAAGCCAACCAGAATTGCTACGCAATCGTCTTGGGCGGAACCGGAGCACCCTTCGGAGGAAGCACCTTGGGATACTTCTTCGAAGCTGCAGTCTGGCCAGCAGCAAGCGGCTTAACGTCAGATGCCTCACCCTTCGGAGCGGCAGCACCCGGCTGCTCACGCCATGGGGTGGGATCCCAATTGGTGGCAACGAGCTTGCGCTGGGAGAACCAGCCAAGTGCCAAGACAGCCAAGCCAAGAACTGCTATGAGAACGAGGCCCAGTGCTCCGCCGGCCTTGGAAGACCAGCCCAAGAGCAGGCCGAACCAGCCGAAGTCGGCATCGCCGAAGGTGGTGTTAGCATCGCCGAAGGAGCCGAGCACACCCAGGAGGAAGGCCGGCAGGAAGGTGATGATGAGGCCGTTAATAAACGCACCGAAGATGGCGCCGCGGCGTCCACCGGTTGCGTTGGCGTAGACGCCCGCTGCACCACCTGTGAAGAAGTGCGGAACCAGGCCCGGCAGGATCAGCGCCACGCCGAATGTTGGACCGAGCCATGCGGCTAGAGCAGCGAGGCCGACGAGGCCGCCGATGAAGGAGAAGATGAAGCCCACCAGCACGGCATTTTGTGCGTACGGGAAGACGATAGGCGCGTCCAGAGCCGGGATGGCACCGGGGACGACCTTGGCGGCGATGCCCTGGAATGCAGGAACGAGTTCGCCCAGGATGGTGCGCACGCCGAAGAGGATCACGGCCACGGCCACGCCGAATTGGAGGCCTTGAGTAAAGGACTGCATGAGGTAGTTACCCACGTTGGTGGCACCGCCTTCGAATGCGGTGAAGGCCTCCTCGGTACCAGCGCGCACCATGAACATGACGGCGAGCACGATGTACATGAGAGCCATGGACAGTGCGGTAGCCACCATGGAGTCACGCAGGAAGCGCAGGCCTTCGGGAAGCTTGAGCTCCTCCGTGGACTTGGACATCTTCTCGCCCTTACCGCCGACCATCTTGCCCACGGCACCGGCAGCGAGGTAGCCGGCGGTGCCAAAGTGGCCGATGGCGATGGAGTCGTCGCCGGTGATGCGGCGCGTCCACGGGTGAGCAATGGCAGGCAGGGAGACCATCAAGATACCCAGCAACGCGGCGCCAAAGGCGACCACGATCCAGGAAGAGTATCCAGCAGGTGCAAGGACCATGGTCAGCAAGGTGGCCATGAACAACACGTGGTGGCCGGTCAGGAACACGTAGCTCATCGGGGTAAACCGGGCCAGAATCAGCGAGACCACGAAGCCCAGGATCATAATCCAGGCCACTTGGGAGCCGAACTGGTCTTGGGCAATGCCCACGATGGCCTCGTTGGTGGGCACCACGCCCTGCGCGCCGGTGGCGCCGGTGATCATGGCGCCGAGCGGCTCAAGGGAGGCGGTAACCAAGCCGGCACCCGCGCCCACCAGGAGGAAGCCGAGTGTGGCCTTGATGGCGCCGCCGAGGACCTGGCCCACGCCACGGCCCATCGCGGCGAGACCCACCGCGGTGATGATGCCGATTAGGAACGCCGGCACGGAAAGAATTTCATTCACCAAGAAGTTGGCAATGTTCAACAAGACATCCATGAGTGCTCCTTAGACGTCGTAAAGCTCGCGCAGAGCAGAATCGATTTCGGACATGTTCGTAAAGTCTTCGATGACGTGGACGGGCACCCCGACGTCGCCAAGCGTTGCAGCGATTTCCCCGGACGTCAGCAAGAAGTCAGCTTCCTTCGCACGCCCCTTGGCCGAAATCGTGTCTGTTGCCTCGACGGTGAGGTACTTGCCCCAGCCCCATTCATCGAGGACCTGCTCCAGCGTGTTCTTCAGGAACAACGACGTGCCCAGGCCATTGCCGCACACGGTGTAGATTTTGCCCTTTGAGGCCACCGAATCAGCCGCGGTCTGGTGCTCGGCGCCATCTCGCGCGTCACTGTGATCAGCTGCAAGAGCCGCGCTTGCCGACGCCGCCCCTGCCCCACCGTTCGCCACATCCACAAGCACCTGGCGCAGCTCAGCTTCGCTTTCTACAGAATCCAGACGCGTACGCACGTCCTTCTTCCCCAGCAGCCCTGCCAGCTCCTTCATTGCCTTCAGGTGCTCGGATGAATCCTTCGCCGCAAGTGCTACGACAAGAGTCACGGGGTCATTGGCTTTGGAACCGAACTCCACTGGCCGATCCAAGCGCACCCACGACAACGCCGTTTCGCGCACTGCCTCCGACGGCCGCGCGTGGGCAAAAGCGAAGCCCGGCGCGACCACAATGTACGGTCCGTTTTCTTCCACCGACTGCACCATGGCCTCGGTGTATGCCGGGCCCGTCTTGCCCGCCGCAACGAGCAAGCCGCCCGCCAATTCAATGGCCTCACGCCAGTCACTCGCACGGCCGTGCAGGTCAACTGCACCTTCTGCGAGCAACGCATTCAGCATGGACATACGCGTCCTCCTACCTTTACTCTCTGCCGGCCACGAAAGATATGACCAGCCCTAACTAAAGTATTAACAGGTATGCAAACGTTTACCTAGCCGTCGACGAATATTTAGACACATGCCACTCAACACTCGTTTCTGCCTTTATCACGCAACCGAGAATGGAAGCCGCCTTCGCAAGGACTTGATTACCTCCGGCTCCGCTAGCTCACACTGATCACGGGGCTCGTCACTCTACGAGCCCAAGCCACGTCAACCCCGGCGCGGTAAGTGCCGTAACGAGCGGGCGCCGCGACAAGAACTCGACGTAACCCAGGCGCTCGAGCTCGGCAATCCCTTTACGCGCGGTCTGCTTAGACACTCGGACAACGCCGGCTACCTCGTCCAAGCTCAGGCCAGCACGTGGACCAAAAAGCGCGACCTGTCCAAGCAAGAATGCGATCGACAATGCCAGCTCGCTTGCAGCTCCTTCGCTCTCTAGCGCATGCAGGCTCTGTTCCAACCTATTCAGCCGGTCGCTTCTTTCCTCGAGGGAGGACAACAAACGGGCCTGGGCAGCATTGACCATCGCAGCCATATCCTCGACAAAGAAAGTCAGCTCACCATAGTTCATGGGGTCTTCTGCCGTAGTGAAGGCATCGTAGTAGCGCCTCTTCTGCCTAAAGATTTCCGCCGAGAGCGACAACGCTGTCGGGGTAGAAAGTAGCCGTGATAGCCGAAGGCTCAGGAGGAATCGCCCCATGCGTCCGTTGCCGTCGTAGAACGGATGGGTATGTTCAAACATGAAGTGCTCCACAAAGGCCGCGAAGAGCTGAACCCCGCGGGACTCATGAACAGAATCGAGCATCACCTCGAGGCGCGCCCGAATGGCGGACTCGCCCCGTGCGCCCGCATGAAGCTCACGCACTCCATCGTTTAGCGAAACATCACCAGTTCGGAAAAGCTCGCCATCGGGCGCATCGGCTTTGTCTACTTCTTCGCCGACGAGGGAGTCGTACAGCGAGCGAATCTCAGACAAGTTTGAGGGGAAACCCAATGGTGGAAGGTCATCTCGCCCCAAAAATTCGCTGGGGAGGGCCAGGTATTGCCGCACCATTTCCCGGAATCGTCGCACTGGCGCGCCTTCCGACGCCTTTCCCATGCTGCGTTCAGCCTCAACCGCGGCGGCGACTTCTTTGCGGGTGGAGGAAATGTTCTCAATATCGTTGGTCGCCTTTATTTCATCGACCACCAGCTCGTGAAAATAGTGTTCCCTAGCCGTCACTGGAAGTTTCTGCCACAACGCAGCAATCTGAATCTCTTGGCGCCAGACGCGCTCCACCCTTTCTGCGAGACCACGGGTGTGAACATAGAAAACTCCGTGCTTGCCCACCTCATAGGGCCAGGTAAAAGCAGCAGGACTTGAACGCCGCACACGGAGCTGCTCAGCAACAAGCTCCCTGCCACCGCTCGTAGCACGATAAAACACCTTTTTCAGTGGTTCGTATTTTTCCACAGGCATTACACCGCCTAAACGTTAAAAATCGCGATTTTTGTAATTAAGCTACCCCAAAAACTCGCCTAAAATGAAAAATTCGCCCTTTTTAATCTTAAGCAATGCACGGGACTGCGTTATTTCAGCCCCCTTGCTCCATGAAATCCCCTAGAGCTCCTGAATAAGGTCAGCGATCTCGTCCTGGTGGCGATGACGGAAGACCGCCACCGTTCGCCGGCGCGGCGCCTGCGGGCTCAGTCCCAGTATCTCGTTAACTCGAGCTAGCGAATCTTCCGTCGATTCACCAGGCTGCATCAGCGTGCCGTCAAGTCCCACGAAGTCATAGAGGCGAGCCAACCCAGCCTCATGATGCTGGACAGCAGGTGCGATCGAGACATCAAAGGTCCTTTCTTTGCCCAGCTTGAGCCACACCCGCTGGCCCTCGCGTACACCGAGCTCGTCGAGGAACCGCTTTATCGTTGACAACGAGACTTGCTTGAGACGATTGACACGAACAAACTCGTCACCTAACCGGCTACTCAACGCACAGCTCTCGCCCACTTTTACTCCGTAGTACGCAGCAATGGGCGCGGGCACAGCGAAGCCGCTGCCACGCAGGTGGTCCTTGTTAACTGTCAGCAAGAGGTTCCACTCGCCGTCACGGAGATAGGCATCGCGGGCATCTGCGATATCGCCCTCCATGACGTTTCCAGACTCATCCACTCGTGCAATAACCATGCCGTCGCGAGTCTCAAAATCTCCATTGGCCGCATATTGGCGGATCGAGAGTTCTGAAATTCGCAATCTCTCTGCCTGCGCTAGCAGCTCATTCAAAGCAATCGCAGGGACTTCCTGCGAGGAGCCTGCGGCATCGACAACCGTATGAGTTCGGGTGCTAGCGGCCAGGCGCGTAGAGATCCAGCTAGCAATACTCTTGAATTCCTCGTGTCCCCACTCCGTCAGCGCCCATTGATCGGCAGAGACTTTTGTCAGACGAGGGTCAATGGAGAATTGATTAGAAGCAGACCGTGGGCTGCCGCCCCCGAGGGTATCCATGATCGCCTCTGCAGTCATCGGCTCACCGTTTATAGCAAGCACGCTCACAGCACGGTCTTGGTAGCTGCCGACCTTTGTCAGCACGTAGTTGTCCAAGACTGCGACCTTAAGTTCATCGTTGGTCACGATGTACTGCTCCAGCCGTTCCGGCGTAACTTCTAAGCCCACGGCGAGTTCATCAATCCGAACAATACCGTGGTCGTCCGCCAGCGTTGTTAACCTCTCTGACAAGGACTGAGTAAAACCATTGAACACCAACCAGCCGTTAACAACTTCCCATTGCTTGCCAATGCCCGTGAAAATTTCACCGAACGTTACGTCAAACCCTGCTGGCTTTCGTACGAGATCAGGTAGCTCCCTTCGGAGCTCATCCACAGGCAAGATTGGACGGGCACGCTTACCCACAGCCGCCACGACTTCTTTAAAGAGAGCACTATCCTTCTCAAAATCTTCCGCCAATTGTCGCTCCAACTGACGGATCCTCTCGCGCGTGAGACCAAACGCGGTACCGATGGAATCCAACGTCGCCTCACCAAGCCACCGGCTGTTAGCGATTCCGCGTTTGCGTTCATCACCGCCGATGGCTCGATCGAGCTCATCCACGGCGCGTTGGAACAAAGCCCGCACTGGGGATTGGTGCTCAAGGTGTGCAGAAATTATGGGGACCTCGGCTGCGACGGCACTTGGTAACGACGCAACCTCTACAACCGCGCCATTTAGCTGTGCCCACCCGATGTACAACGCGGCTTGGTCCAACGCGCGGATTTCTTCGGACGTTCGACCCAAAAATTCAGCAGCGCGCCCAGCGGAGTCATCGTCGCTAAAAGGATTGTCACCAATGGGGATGTCACCATAAGGGTTTTCCGCTGCACCAATACTATCGATCACCGCGGCATTTCCACTGTCACTGGCTGCAAGAACCACAGCTTCCACCATGGCTACAAGCTTGTGTTCGCCTACTCCTGGAAGATCACGCAAGTCCTCCACGGTTGCCTCCAGCGGTTGCGGGAACCGCGCAAACCACTGTGTGTACCCGCTCTTGTAAGAACTTTGCACCTCGATCTCACTAAACGGCGTCAACTGGGGTGAGAGCTCCAGAAGTTTCCGTCTTGGGTGCTTGGCGCACCACTCCACCGCCAATGCCTTTGTGCCAGTGTGCGCACTTGTGCCAGAAACGCCAGTGCTCCACGGGAAGATCCCGTAGGTTTCTGTCAGATCAAGTTCAGCAGGCTGCGCCGACAGGTCCTGCTCCACGAGTTGCCCGCCCCCAGACATATTGCTCAACAGACGAGCAAAGGCTGTCTCACCAATAATTGGGACGCCGTACTCCCTGGCCTTGCGCGCCTTTCCACTCATGGAGTCAGGGTTCGCAGCAACGAGTAGCACGGACTTCTTCGTCACGCCGCCGACACTTAGCCCTACTGCCATTGCGCGACGTTCCCATTCTTCTCGGGGAAGATCGAACTGCCCCGTAAACGTCACTCTGTCCCCAGCAGACAGGCTGATACCCAGTTCACTTTCCCCTCGCTGCGGTGCCGCAAGGAGTGCCTCGGCGGTATCGGCAGGCAGCCCCAGCTGCTCGTTGAGCAACAGCAGCGTGGCACGTTCTTCCTCTGTCACCTCACCATCCATCCAAGCCTCCACGGCGAGTTGCCGGATGAATTCTTCATGAATACTCATCACGTCATTGCTGGTGAGACCCTCCTGCTGTGCTTGGTTCTGCAGCTGGGCAATTTCAGACTTGGAAAGTTCCTTATCTACCAACGCAGCAGCGAGCAGTTTCTTGTACTTCTCCGCGTCTCCGGAGCCTTCAGGTGCTGCAGTATCTGCCAGGCGGGCCAGCCATTCACCACGCTTGTGCGTTAAATCTTCTGCCAATGCGGTGCGTGGTAGAAGCGCGCCGCGGGCAGGAAACTCGTGCGGCGGGAGGGTAATTGCTCTGCTGCTTATCACCACGTCATTCCCCTGGCTAACCAGCCAGGCAAACAGCTCTGCAGTCGCCAGTGTATCTGCCAGTGCCGAGTGCGGACGGGCATTTGTGATCCCAACAACTTTCAAGGCGTGCTCAAGGGTTGTACCCTCACCTGGATACGTCTGCTGGAACAACCGCTTGGTATCAACCACCCACGCCCCGTAGTTGGGCCACGCCACCCCTAAATTAGAAAACTCCCTCTGCAAGAACCGCACCTCGAAAGGCGCATTGTGTGCGACCACCGTGCGCCCGTTGAGAAGGTCGAAGAATTCCCCTGCGACTTCGCCGAAAAGTGGCGCATCCACAACGTCAGTCGGTGTGATGTGGTGAACGAATGAGTTCGGAATATCCCGCTGCGGCTGCACCAAAGTCTCCCACGTTGATTCCACCTCCCGGTTGTGGTCCAACAGGACCACACCTATCTCGATGACTCGATCAGTCGAGCCAAAACCTGTGGTCTCGAAGTCAACAACGGCGTATCGCTTAGGGGCAACCATGGGGCCTTCCTTCTAGCTTGTTGGATCAATGCGTTGGGCTACACAATTGCGCTGCACACCACATCAGCTGCACACCACATCATATGTGTCGACATGTCTCGAGTCTGTCGGCCTGGCCCAGAAGTACCTCGAATTCCAATCAGATTGAAGTGGCCCAAGTTTTGTTCCAAGGCATTTGCCTTGATTTCTACCTCGACACCGTCATCCCACCTGCGAGTAGGGACTAGCTCGTTCCTGTAGGAGCCGTTAACGGTTTCCGCCAGCACATTGAGTTATAAGCCGCCAACCATCCCGATGGAAGCAGCAAGCCCGTACCGGGCAAGTCGCCCGTTGCAGACAACACTGACCTACTGCGACCCGTGAACCGAAAGGTCAATGAGACCTGTTGTTTCCTCAGCGCACCCGATCGCCTGACTACGTGCACTCCGTGCGGCATTAATACGCACCGCCTGCTGGGAACGGGGCACCAGGTGCCGAAGGAACCTGGCGAGGAAGCCGTGTTCGACGGCAGTGGTTGACACTGGCAGTGGTGGATGTGGGCCATCCTGGAGGCAGCGGCGGTGATTGTCGCGCTGCTAATTTGTGGGCGGTGGAAGCTCTCGCGCGACGACAAGGTTGAACCGGAAGGCCCAGCGCCAGAATCAGCGACGGGACGATGAACAGCGCCAACATAAACATCAGCTTCCAGTAGTCGGCCTCGTAGATACCGGCGATGGAACTGCGGAGCGTATCGATCGCGTAGGTGCCCGGCAGCCACGGGCTAATGTTCCGGACTCACTGCGGCACCAACGGTAACGAAGGACGCTAAGGTGATCTTCCGCGCCAATGGGGTTCGCGTGGGCACCGCGCAGACCGACGCTGAGGACAACGCGAGCCTGGAGCACGTCATCGACCAGGCTAGTCTGCAGAAGATCACCGCGGAGGTTCGGGAGTGCGAAGCGGATGGACGAATCTTCAGCAAGGCTGAGACAGAGGCCGAACCGTTTGAGATTCTGAGCACAGGCGAGGCAGAGACCGGAACTACGCTAACCCGCGAAAATGACTCGGTGGACCTGGACGCAACCCCGCTGACCGGCGATGCGGTAGCGTTCATCGCGACGGTGACAGTCCAAGGGGAAGAAAAATATCACGGAGAGAGCCACAGTCTCCTTCTTCGTCGGCGAGAAGTTCCTGGGAGCCGCGCCGGTTGACCAGGCTACCGGGGAGGCTCGCTTCGAGTACGGCCTCCCGACCCGCGGTCAACATCAGGTACGCACGGTCTTCGGCGGCTAGGAGGTTGTTAAAGATGAGGGCGTGGTCAGGGATGTTTTGAAGCTTTCCACCTCCGAGGCGCTCACCGTGGAGGTCAAGGCCCACGAGGTCGAGGTTGAGGACATCTCCGGCGCCGGTGACGGCAACGATAGGGCCAACGGCGATAACGGTGGCGACGGCGATCAGGATTAGGGCGGTTCGGACGGCCCCGATGTGGGCTCGGCGGACGGTTCTATTCTGCGCAAGCTGCTGATTGCGCTCGAGGCGATCGGCCTGATCACTGCAGTGATCGCTGCTGTGATGCGCGTTCTGAACCAGCGCTACGCGGCCTAGTTTGAACCCAGGGTTCGGACCCCCGCGCTCTGGGTTTTCCTTGCTTGCTCTCGAACCGGTGTCCATCACCTCTGAGCGCTTGTTTCTGCTTCTGGCGCGCCGCAGCGATTCGTGCCTACCGGGAATAGCGGTTCATGGCATCGAGATCGTGCCCGTGGCACGCAGCCGAAGGAAGAAGGGGCGGGCTCAGCGTTGTTTGCTGAGCCCGCCCCTTCTTTATGCTCCTACTACCTAGGTCGGGTGGCGCGATGCACGCGCCACTCCCCTGCCTGGTTTTACCGCTTAGGCGGTCTTGCGGCGGCTGAGCAGTAGGCCCGCACCTGCGAGCACAGCACCAATGAGCCCCACAAGGCCCACGCCGTACCCACCGGTCTTCGGCAGCTTGCCGGTCTTGGTGTCGGTCACTTGCAGGATCATGAGTTCGCCGGACCCTTTGGCCTTGATAAACGGGCTACTGCCGCCTACCACGGAGATTGTGTACTCCTTGGTCTTCTGGTCGATTGAAATTTCAAAAGCTACCGGCTCGGGCAGCAGGTTGAGACCTGCCGGTGCCTTCGTTTCTACGAGGTAGAAAGTGCCAGTCTTAGTAATTTCAATTGTTTTCATCTCAGGCGTGATGGTGTAGACCGGTCCTCCACTGTAGTCCGGCTGACCACCAACCGAAGGATAGATTTCGAAGGTCGCACCACCGAGTCCCGGTAGAACCTTGACTCCCTCGCCATCGACGTATTCCGCCTTTTCCAAGGTCAGCTTGCCTGGCTTGGGGGCCGGCGCTTTGTAGTTATCGACGACGCAGGAAATGTGAGACAGAACCTTATTGGATTCCGACATCTCTACGCGGAAACCAAACTCGCCCACATTTTCCACCTTGAGAGGTGAAGTCTTCCCGTCTCGGGTTTGAGTACACACAGCGTTGAAGTCACCGGTGGAATCCAAGGTGTCACCGCGTCGGAACAGGGTGTAGCCCTGCTTCTGCGTTTCAGCCAGAACCAGCGACTGCTCCTTCTCGCTTTCAATGTTCCACGATGCAGTACCCTTATCGGATTCAGATCCGGAGGTCACCTTCATCGACTGGTGAACCAGCGGACCGTTACCAGAGCCGATGACATTGTCATTTGCGGATAGGGTGAATTCCCAACCTGGGGCACCGTCTTCGAGAACCTTGCCGTTTTCATCGACAATCCTCTTCTTGACCTTCACTACGCCGTTACAACGAGAAGCAAGCTCTTCACCAATCTGCTTCAACTGCGCGGCTAGCTGCGAGTACTGGTTAACTCGGATAGTGTCGCCGGTACCAGAAAGATCCTCACCCATGGTCTTGACGCCTCGCGGACCGTAGGTCCACTTGGATTGATCACGCGTAATATTGATAAACCGGCCTGCCGAGTTTCGCTCCCAAACCTTGAAACCACGATTTTTATACGCAATCTCGAAGTTCACGGTAGTGTCGTCGCCCACGTAGCTTGCCGCATCCACGTATTTATCGAACTCAAAATAAAGTCCGGGCTCCGTAGGGGTTGTGCCACGCTTCCGCCAACGCACATTTTTCAATACGAGATCCTGAGTAACAGTTGTGCGCTGAGCAGACTTTCCGCCTACGGTCAGATCGACCATAATCGGAACAACACGCGTTCCTGCGGCCTTCAGCTCATTAGCTGCATCGATTGCCTGGTTCAGAGCGGACTCTTGGACGAACTCGCCCCCAAGCCCTAATTCAGTGGACCTAGATGAATAGGTCGGCATACCGTCAGTGATGAAGTACACCACGTCATAGTTTCCCGCAGCGACTTGCTTAAGACCGGCTTCCCAGTTAGTAGAACCGTTGCCGTCCCAGTTAGACACAAAGCCCTTTGCTCGACTAACCCCATCATCAGACTGCAACGAGATATAAGGCGGATTCTCGTTATGCGTAGACCCGCGTGGGTTCCGCGGCGCGCTACCAGCAAAATTGTAGATGCCGAGCTCTGCAGGAGTTCCAGCCAGCGAATCAATCAAAGCATTCGCCGCTTTTTTCGACTCGGTAAAACCGTTTGAATCAGCGTAATTCAGCGAAGTTGAAAGGTCGGCCACTACAGCAATGCGCAGACCACAACGCTGTGGCATCGGCGGGTTAGGGACCCTCCCATGCACCCAATCAGCTCCATCCGGCGGAGAGATAATCGGTGGCTTTGGCTCACCTTTTTTCTCTCCATACACATCGAGGGTGACTTTCAGATTCTTGTTCTGTGAGAAATTATTAGTGAAGGTGAATACCGCATCCTTCGGCACAACGGCAGAGTCAACCGGCTTGCCATCTTTTACCGGCACGACTTCCATAGTGATGAAGCCGTTGCCAATATTGACATTGCGCTTCTGCAAGGTCACGCCTGACTCAATCTTATCCAGCTCGAGGTTGTACTGCTGCGCTTCCAAGGGGGTCGCGTCAGTCTCGATACGCACGGTTGCGTACTTCATGCGAGACTCCTCGGTCACCTTAGCCGTAAAGGCATTGGGATTCTTAGGATCTACTGGGTCACTTTCAACTGCAAAGTCGTGACCGATGGCATCAAAGTGACGCCCTTCGACAGCCGGCGGCTTAGGGTCTTCAGAAGAATCTGAACAGTTTTTCACCTGCCCGCTGAAGTCGAAAGACCACTCGGTCCTCGCACCGGCAGCGATCTGGTATCCGTTCTGCGGCTTCGCCGTGACCTTAACGGTCGTCTTTTGCCCCTCGTAGAAGTGCTGCCCAGCGGACTTTCGCTCGCCACCAATGAAGTAGTCGACACCCTTCGTGTCTGGGATGTTGATAAAGCCCTTCTCTACACAAGAGGGCGCGGTGGCTGGATCAACTGCAGTTGGCTCTGCAGGAGTCACGGACGTACCCGGCTCCGGTTCCGGGGATGGCTGTGGCTCCGTTGGGTCAGGCTGTGGCTCCGGTTCCGGGTCAGGGCCGGTGGTTGTTGATGTTGTGCCCTTCAGTGCGACGGACACCGAACCCGTTACCTTTGGCGCTGTGAAATCGGGAGTCAGGCGAACAACGTCCCCTTTATTCACCGCAATATTCAGATCGTTATGGGTAATCGTAAAGTTTGTACGTGGGTTACCGCTTGGCGTGAACTTTGGCTCAATCGACGTTCCGTTAATCGTTAGCGTGTACGTCTGCACGAAATTTTTTCCGGAAACGGAAAATTCAAGACTCGTGACCGTGGCGTCCGCCCCAACGGTGAACTCAAATGTCGGATCGGGCCTGGCATTGAGGTTCGAAAAATCCCGTTTCGCCGGGCTCACCGGAATGGTCGTCGCCTGCGTCTGTGCCTGCGCCGTCGCCACCGGAAGGCTGGGCAGCGCGCCTGGGGCAGCGACGCCGAAAACCAGCGCAAGCGCGGCAATCAGCGCGGCGGCTACTCCCATGAATCTTGTTTTCATTGTCGCTACCCTTCTTGCTTTCGCTTCTTCGTGATCAACAGCATCAACAGCCCGGCGCCCATCAGCGCCACCGCGGCGAGGACGAGACCGATGATCTGCACACCAGTCATCGCCAGGGCGCCCTGTTCGCGTTCTTTCTCATTACCCGACCCGGGGGTCTCCCGTGGCGGCGGGGTTTCGCCCGGCGGGGTGTCCCCTGGGGGCGGGGTGGACGGCGTCGTCGGCGGCGTCGTCCGCGGCGTCGTCGGTGGTTCGGTCGGTGGGGTGTTCGGCGGAACCGTGTTGTTCGTCTTCGCCACGATCACACCTTCCACCGGCCGGGGGTTATCAGCAACAGCATGGAAAGGAACCGCCACCAGGAAGGGGCTGATCTCCCGGTACTCTCCCGCCGCGGCACCAGCCGGTGCCTGGGAGGTGACCAGGTAGATGCCCTTCTCGAGCCCCTGGAATCGGACCTGGCCGGCCTCGTTGGTCACGGCTGTGATCGTGCGGTCGGTCGGCCAGTCAGCGATCTCGTCTGCGCTGGTGTTGCGGACCTTCGCCTTATCCGCGGCGTTCTCCGGGTCGATGCCCTGCAGCCGCTCCAGTTTGATGGTCACGCCCGCGACCTTGCCCGTGGCAGGGTTGACCGGGTCCCCATTGCCCGGGGAAAGCGTGATGCTCAGCGTGTCGGTTCCGTAGTCGCGGGATACCCCGGGCTGATCACTCAGCCCGGCTACCTGGGCTGCGTCGGCAACCCCGACGGCACCATTTGCGCCGCCGAGCAGGCCAGCGCTGAGGGCGATGGCCGCCACAAGGCTGCGACTGGTCCGTACCGCGCGTGCGTGGCTAGTCATCTGCTCCAGCCCTTTCGTCATTCATCGTCTCTGTCGTTTCTTGGGATTCGTCATCCCGCTTGTTCTTCAGCAGCCACCGCAGCAGCAGGAGCAGCACAACAGCTGCTGCCGCGAGGAGCGCGTACATCCACCACTGCCACCCGGCACCGTGGTTCTTGTCGAAAACCTCGTGATCCTCTGGGTCCAGCGGGACCTGGTGGCCGCGCACCAGCAGGCGGTGCGTGTTGATCCCGTAGGGTGTGCAGGTGATCAGGGTGATGTAGTCCTTGCCCTGCTCCGGGCGGAGTTCCTCGGTTTCGGTGGGGAGCACAACCTTGATCTGGTCGACCACGTACTTCAGCTTCTTGCCGGAGACCTGGACGTAGAAGACATCACCCTTCTCCGCCTTATTGAGGTGGTCGAACATGGTGGAGTTCGCCAGGCCCGTGTGACCGGTGATCACCGAGTGCGTGCCCTTGCCGCCGACTGGCAAGTCGGAGCCGAAAAGGTGCCCCAAGCCCTTTTGCAAAGTGTCGTCATCTGTCCCGTGGAAGATCGGCAGGTCTGCCTTGATCTTCGGGAAGATGAGGCGCGCCATCGCGTCGTTCGCGCTGAGCTGGTCCAGGTATTCCTGGTATTCCGGGTTGTTCTCGTCGAGGCGGGCGAGCCAGGGGTCGAGGATGGGGCCGGTTGTTCGGTTCTCGTTGTACTCGTGTGCACGCTCCCACTGGGTGTCCTTCACCTCTTGTGGGGCACTCTTTTCGAGTTTCGCGTATTCCTGCGCGGCCTTCGTGGCCAGGTGATTATTCCACAGGGTGGACGTCACCGGGTACAGCATCACGAGCACCCCGACGATCACGAGTGCCGCGGCCAGCATGGGACTGGTCTTGGTGTTGTTAGCACGGCGGGGTTCCTTCTTCGGTTCCACGTCAGTGCTGAGTGTGTGATCCACGGGGTACTCCTGGGGCTGGTTCTGCTTGACTGTGCTTTGGGTGAAACCTCCGCCCGCGGGGTTGTCCGCTGGGCGAAGGTTTTACCTATTCAGCGGGCTATTAGTTCTTAGC
>NZ_GG667519.1:354899-381595 GCF_000159135.1 Corynebacterium striatum ATCC 6940 | reverse complement strand
GGCCAGGATGCCAACACCCATGCCACCGGTCATTGGCAGCTTCGGGGTGTCTTGCTTGATGTTATCGATGTTCTTCGCGAGGGTCACAGTGTCCGTGCCATCGTCGGTGTTTTCGACATCCTTACGGGTGAAGTCGATCTCCACCGGCTTGTCCAGCTTGGCGTAGCCAGCCGGAGCCTCGAGCTCCTTCAGGCAGAACTTCTTGGTTACCGGAGCAACCTCCTTGTTGTCCTCGAAGTCGGTGACGTGCAGGCCATCGATCGTGAAGGTACCGTCAGCGCCCGTGGTCCACTCCTTGACGCCACCGATCGCGATCTGCTCACCCAGAGAATCAGCAGATGTGCACTGGTACAGGGAGAACTTTGCGCCCTCGAGGACCTTGCCTTCTTCCTTACCGTCCTTCTTCACAACCTTCAGCTTGCCGTGGTAGGTCACGACCTCGTTGGTCTTATTCTTGACCTTGTTGCCGGTGTTCGGGTTGTTGAAGAACACTTCAGCGTGGTTCTTCAGCGCGAGGGTGTCGCCAACCTTCTTACGCTTCACGTCGAAGGAAAGGGACATCTTGTCGCCCGACTTAACTTTCGCCAGACCGGCCGCAGTCAGAGTGACTTCCAGCTTGTTATTTGCAGTACTCGGTTCGTTGACGGTGTAATCGCCCTCGACCAGAACCGTGTCCCCGGCCTTGACCTGGGTGACCTTCTGGAACGCCAGTCGGTCATCCAGCTGGTCAGAGAAACTAAACTCAGTCAGGCTCTTGCCCTCGCCCCAGGTCGGAGCATCTGCGGTGATGGTGTAGGAGAAGTCATCCTGGATGTTCTTATCGGCATCCTTGACGGTCTTCTCGGTCTTGGTTTCGGTGTTCTTCGGGTATGCGATGACGTCGTAGTTCCACGCGTCAGAAGCCTGATTGACCATCGGGATGGACACGATGAACGGTGCACCGGTGACGATGCCATCCGGAGCTTCGATCTCCTCGACGTAGTAGATGCCCAGCGGCAGATTGTCGAACTTAGCTTCGCCCTTGCCCTCGGTCGTCTTCTCGTAGGTCGTGGTGGTCTTGTCAGTGTCCTGGACTTCGGCCGCGGTCTTCGGGAACTTTGTCCAATCGTCGTTCTGCAGGTCGAATTTCAGCTTCGTAATCTTGAATTTCACGCCGTTGAGCTCCGTGCCCGGCACATCCGGCATTTCCTTACCGTTGGCACGTTCGCCTGACTCGGCACCCTTCTTCTTGAAGAGAGTCAAAGAACCTGTCTTGGAGAAGTCAATATTGGCCTTCTGGACCTGCTGAACCTGAGAGCCTTCCTGCGCAACAGCGATCGCACCCGGGGCAGCAATACCCAAGGAGAGGCCAGCAACGGCGGCGACAGTGACCGAACGAATGGTCAGAGAGTTCTTCTTCACTGGAGTGAATTCCTTTACATAAGTAGTGACTGGAGCGCGTAGCACCCCTCGACGTTCAGCGACTCGCTCCGGTTAGCTACTTTCAAGCTTGCCGCCCTTTCGGCCGCGACACCTTAAAATTCGCTGGCGGTCACATGCGCCCAAAACCCTTTGTTGACAGAACACTTTTATTGTGATGTCAACAATTCCCGGGCTTCAGCCTGATAGTTCCCGCCTAGTGAGTCGCACCTAACCATCTTACTGCTTCGACGTCCCCAACAGCTAAAATAATTAAGGCATGCATTACTTTTCCCCGAAAATAAACCTGGCTGACACGACCCAAAATCGCCCTCAATCTGGATTTTTGAACAGCATTTCGCCCCAAAGTGCACCGGCAATACCCCCCCACAATAGGGTAAAAAGCGATAAGCGTCTCACAGCAAAATTTAAGACTTTGGCAATCTCGTAGCGAAGAATAGACTCCAACTCTCCACGTTCCACCGGAGCGAGCCCCAACACCTCAGTAGAAATTAAGGCCCATGACAGACAAATCCCCAACGCCGAACACGACGGACGCGAACCCGCCCCGCAAAGACAAGAAACTGAACTCCAACGCGATCATTGCCGTCGTCCTCATCCTCGCCGGCTTGGGTGTACTGCTATACCCGGTGCTCGCCACCCAGTGGAATAATTACCAGCAGTCCCGCGCCGCCGAGGCCTACTCGCAACTGGAAAAGGGCGTGCCCCCAGAGGTCCTCAATAAGGCCTGGGAGGAGGCGCAGCAATACAACGCCGACCTCGGGGATATTGACCCCGGCGATGCGTGGACCAGTTCCAACGACGAAAGCTCCCCGGCGTATCAGCGCTACCTGAATTACCTCTCCGTCCTGAATGAGACCGAGGCCATGGGCCGCATTGTGCTGCCCTCCATCAAGTCCGATCTGCCAATCTTTCACGGCACCTCCGACCGCGTGCTGGCCCGCGGGGTCGGCCACTTATACGGCACAGACCTGCCTGTTGGCGCACCCGGCGAACTCGGCGAGGATGACACTATCCCGCCCGCCCCACCAGAGGGCCGACTCTCCGCGCTTTCTGCCCACACCGGCATACAGAACGCCACCCTGTGGGACAACCTCAACCAGATCAAGAAGGGCGACCCGGTCTACGTCGCCGCGGCGGGCGAGAAGCTAAAGTACGAGGTCCGGGACATCGAGATCGTCACCCCGGATAAAACCAGCCTGCTGCGCCGCACGCCGAATAAGGACCTGGTCACGCTCATCACCTGCACCCCCTATGGCATCAACACCCACCGGCTGATCATCACCGCCGAGCGCGTGCCGATGGACCCGCAGGAAGAGTCCGTCTTCGACGGGCAGGGCACCACCTGGCAGTGGTGGATGTGGGCCATCCTCGCTGCCGCGGCGATCATCGTGCTGCTGCTGGTCCGGTGGTGGTGGAAGAACTTCCGCAAGCAGGAAGACAAGGAGGGGCCCGCAACCTCCGGCGCTGGGGACACCGCGGAGAGTTAACGGGCTTTTGCCTGGTGGGTTGATTAGCAGCATGAGCTCATGAGCTCATCCTCCTCTCAGGCTCCTGCTACCCGCCGCCTCACCACCACCGGTGCAGTCGCCCTGGCGGTGGCCACCGCCGCAACCCTGGCCACCGCGCCAGTCTTCGCCGCGCCCCGCCCGGTGCAAGATTCCCAGGGTTTCTTCGTCTTCCCGGCGCACGCCCGGTTCAGCTTCCCTCACTCCCTAAAGGGCCCCGAGGTTGGTTCCTAGTCATTCGCCTTGATTTCTACTATTTCCTGTGGCGGATTCTGCTTCCACAATTCGGTGTTCACCTCGACCGAGGTTTGGTATCCCCAGTTTTGGTGAAGAGCTAGTCTCGTTCGACCAGGACACCCACTCAAATGTCGCGATTTCTACCTCGACACCGTCACCCCACCTGCAAGTATGGATTAGCTCGTTCTTTTAGAGAGCCATTAACGTTTTCGGCCAACACATTGTCATAGGAGTCGCCAACCATCCCGGTTGTGAGCCTGGTTCCAACAAGAAGAAGCTGCGGCAGCTTTCAGTGGCTCGTTAGTGTCGCGTAGCTGGTGATTGTTACGACGTAGCCTCGCGTTCTCAGCGGCCAAATCTTCAGGCACAGGTTCTGGGATGTTTCCCGCACGACGGGCAAGCTTAAGCCCATTGACCGCCCGTGCGCCATAACCCCCAGCTTTTAAAGCCACTGCCTGGCACGCGGGGTGCATCGACATGTGTTCCACAAAGATGCGGTCCTCCACGAGACGGAGCACACGGTCCTTGGCATCCTGGTCAAAACTCTTCGGCATGTTCCAAGACTTCCCATCTACTCAAGCGGAACAAAACCTGGGGCACTTCATAGCGGTGTCCAAAATAAATGGAATCGTCGTCATGGTTCTACTTCGAGGTAGCGTTGGCACTTAGGTTCCGATTAAAGCTGCACGGTACGAAAGTCACATTCGAGTGGTTATATCCACACTTATTTCCGATGATAATCTGGCTCACAACTACGGCTTAACAGCAAGGCCGTAACTTGAGAAAGGATTAGTTCCATGGACGTCATGGAAACCTGGGAGCCGGTGCTTACAACCGGCCCTCTCCTGGGGATAGCAGCTGCAGCGGTTGCCTTGATCTTGGTCATGGTGATCCACTTCAAGGTTCACGCATTCATCGTGTTGACCATAGTTTCTACCCTGACTGCGCTGGTTGCCGGTATCCCTCTTGAGGGCGTCGTCCCGACGCTAACCAAGGGCTTCGGCTCCACGCTTGGTTCCGTTGCACTGTTGGTTGGTTTAGGCGCCATGATCGGGCGCTTGGTTGAAACCTCCGGTGGAGCTAAATCGCTTGCCGACGCCCTGGTGAAACTCTTCGGCGAAGACAAAGCACCGTTTGCGCTGGGTGTTGCCTCGCTGATTATGGGTTTCCCCATCTTCTTCGACGCTGGCTTGATCGTGATGCTGCCGGTGATCTTCGCAGTGGCGCGGCGCCTTAACGGCCCGGTTCTCGCCTACGGTATTCCCGCGGCCGGCGCGTTCTCAGTAATGCACATCTACCTTCCGCCCCACCCGGGTCCTGTCGCGGCCAGCGAATTTTATGGCGCTGACATCGGCCTCATTTTGGTCTTCGGCCTGCTGGTAGCGCTTCCTACGTGGTATCTCTCCGGCTACCGCCTGGGCCTGCACTTGGGCAAGAAGTACCCCTTCGTTGTCGGCGATATTTTGACCGGCGAACGCGTGGCGGATGAAAAGCTTCCGGAAAAGCCAGCTTCACCGGCGACGGTCATCGGAATTCTTCTTATCCCAATGCTCCTTATCTTTGGCAACACCGGCTTGTCAGCCCTTTCCTCCGCTGGTCACATTTCGAGCGATGCCACCTGGGTTAAATTTTTCGTCTTCCTAGGTCAGACCCCCATCGCGCTGCTCATCACAGCGCTTGCCGCGATGATTGCGCTCGGATTCAAGCGCGGAATGGATAAGACTGCGATTGAAAAGACCATGGAGTCTTCCCTGGGCCCGATTTGCTCGGTGGTGCTGATTACCGGTGCCGGCGGCATGTTCGGCGGCGTGCTAAGAACTTCTGGAATCGGCGATGCTCTGGCTGATTCGATGGCAGGCCTCGGAATTCCTGTCATTCTTGCCTGCTATCTCATTGCGGTCGCGCTACGTCTTGCACAGGGCTCTGCCACCGTGGCTCTTACTACTGCAGCAGCGCTCATGGTCCCAGCTGTAGAAGCAGCAGACTACTCTGCAGTGCAGCTTGCTCTTATCGTGCTTGCCACTGCCGCGGGGTCGGTCTTTGGCAGCCACGTCAATGACTCGGGCTTCTGGTTGGTCGGCCGGCTCATGGGCATGGACGTGGCAACCACGCTGCGCACGTGGACCCTTAACCAGGCACTCGTTTCCTTCGTCGGCTTCGTCTTCGTGCTTATCATTTTTGGGATTACTGCAGCGTTTTAGCCTCAGATAGTCTCAGTCCAAGAAAGCCAGACCACAACGGTTTAGGGCATCTAGCCCCGCAGATACCTCGCTGCTTCGGCAGCCAGTTCTGCGGGGCTTAGTGCTACGTCGAGCACGATCCCCGGCTCGTCCTCACCTAACGGCTCAAGCGTTTCGAACTGCGATTGCAAAAGCGATACCGGCATGAAGTGGCCTGCACGGTTTTGCATGCGCTCCAGCAAACGCTCGTAGCTGCCGTGCAGATGAACAAAAACCGTGTCAGGCGCATGGGTGCGAATCAGATCCCGGTACGAGCGCTTAAGCGCTGAACATCCCACGATGGCGCCTTCGGTTTGCCCCTGCATCCACTGCCCGATTGCTTCGAGCCAGGGCCAGCGGTCGGCGTCGTCAAGCGCGTGCCCCGCGGACATCTTTTCGATGTTGGCGGCCGGATGCATGTCGTCGCCGTCCCTAAAGACGAGACCAACCTGGTCTCCCAGCAGCTGCCCCACCGTAGATTTCCCGCAGCTGGACACTCCCATCACGATGACGTGTTTATGCGCAAGTTCCGTGTTCACCTTAGTAGAGTTCACAGCCTTCAAGTCTAGTACTGCGGGGTGAAGTTGATACGCGCAATCTCCGCTCGCGCGGCCGGGTCCAACATCGCGCACAATCCGGCGTCAACGCGGCAGCCTTCGGCGCTGATGCCTATCGCCGCTCATAGCACCCGTAATTCCTCAGTCGCCGACCGCCAGTACGCAGCTTGGGCTGCAGTAAATTCCTTCAGCAGGTGCCCACCGCTGCGTGCAGCGGTGCGGGTGGCCTCGTTCGTAGCAGCATCGAGGACGTCGATATAGCGGCCGACCTCGTCGCGCGGGATGCGAAGCCCCATCGTTAGATGCGGGGTCCAGCGAGCCCCTCGTGATTCAGGATTGGCCGCGCTTATCTCCCGGGCGGCCGCTTCGAACTCTTCGGTTGTTTCCAGAAGCCAGGCGATTGATTGCTTCGAGCGCGTTCCGAATACTACGGTTCCCACCCGTTGAAAAGTGGCTGGCAATAGCGGCGGAAGCAGTTCAGCAGCCAGTTCCACTGCCTCGGGGGCCATGGATTGGGCGAAAGTAATAGTGATGTGCGGGCGCTGATTCTGGCGTGGCAGGCCGCGCCGAACGAGGTCGTCGAATAGCTCGGCGATGGCCCATTCTTGCTCTTCAGGAAGATAAAGCAAGAGATTTTCTGGGGATTTGGCGCTCATGATTTCAGGTTATGGCATTTGAACTTTTAAGGTTGTCTGGTTTCCAAATGCTGTTAGCCGAGCCCAAACCCGCATGGAGTTGTCCCCACCACTGGGCGCTACAAGCCACGTGACAATACATCCCAGGCATTAATGTGCACAGGCCATCCCAAGGTGAAGCGCGGGGCTGAGCCAATAAAACGGATTTTTCGCCTTTCGAGTCCTGCCGATTAGCCATTTTTCCGCCGAAACTGTTTGCATTGTTTATGACGTTTATGTGAATTTCTATCTTTAATTGTCGAGACATCTCTATCGTGCGCCACTGGAAAACAGTCGCTAGCGTAAGTCTTCGTCACGCACCGCCAACGTATTCGCCGGTCTTGCCATCGCCGGCGGCACGCTCATGATGCCGGCAGCTAACGCTGCAACCGTCACCGAGTCCTACCCAGAGACTCCGGCCATCAACGCCAAGCTGCCAATCATCCACACCACCCACGGCTCCGATCATAAGAAGGCTAACGTCCTTAACCCACGCCCGGTCTGCAACCCATGGGAAGACCACCGCACCAGCACCACCTCCATGACCCTGGGCGGCGACGTTTCCGGCAAGAACTCCAAGGGCTCCGCAGGCATCTCCCGCGAGATCGCTACCAAGCTTGGCGCTTCCGCGTTCTGAACTTGACCGGCACCCAGCAGTACTGCAAGCATCCGCTGCTTGGATAGCCGCTCCCTTCTCAGGAGCCGGAAGAAAAGGGAGCGGCTTTCCCAGTTTTGCGCACGTCCGTCAGCGTCTGCCAGCACAATTTGCCAAACAAGGCGCCAAAACTTCGAAAAATCCACCCACTATTTGGCAAATTGCGCCCTTGCGCCGCCCCAAGCCCGGACGCGGGCTCTTAGAGTGGAGCACACAAGGCACAAACGCAAAGGAAACTTCATGACTGCAAAACAGCCGCACTGCGTGGTCGTCGGCTCCATCAACGCCGACTTGATGATTAGCGTGGAGCGCCACCCCACCCCGGGCGAGACACTGATAGGCAGCGGTGGCGAGGTGCTCGCCGGCGGCAAGGGCGCAAACCAAGCGGTAGCTGCGGCACGCCAAGGCGCCAGCGTCTCATTCGTGGGCGCAGTCGGCGATGACGCTTACGCCGGCCCAGCCATGGAACTGCTAGAAGCCTCGGGCGTCGATCTCAGCCACGTCGAACACTTCAAGGCCACCACCACGGGCCTTGCGGTAATCAAGGTCGCAGCCGACGGCGAGAACACCATCGTGGTGGTCCCCGGCGCGAATGCGCGGGTGGACGCTGAGTTCGTTCAACAGCACGCGCGGGCACTTCACAAGGCAGACATGGTGCTACTACAGGGCGAGATTCCCGCCGCAGGATTCCAGAAGGCGGTCGAACTCGCACGCGCGGTAGGCGCCCGGGTGGTGGTGAACCTGGCGCCGGTGGTGGACGTCGATAAGCAGGCGCTCCTGCAGGCAGACCCACTCGTGGTTAACGAACACGAGGCGGGGTTGGTGCTCAAGCAACTGGGTGCGCAGACGCCGAGCGATGAACCAGAGGAACTCGTAGAATGCCTGCGCGCCGAAGGCTTTGCCGCGGTGGTGTTAACGCTTGGAGCGCGCGGGGCCATCGTGGCGGATGCCGAGGGCACCACGCCGATTCCCACCCCGCAGATCAAAGCGGTGGACACCACGGGCGCCGGCGACGCGTTTACAGGCGCGCTCGTGGCGAAGCTCCTACAAGGGGCCACGCTTAGCGACGCCGCCCATCACGCCGCCCGCGTAGGCGCCTTCGCCGCACTGAGCCGCGGCGCCCAGCCTTCCTACCCGGATCTAAAAGCGCAGCTTCCTTAAACCGCCAGCCAAGGGCAAAGCGCAGCAACCGTGGCCTCCGCACCTGCTTCCAAGGTGGGGTGCAGCTCAGGGACGAACTGCGGAGAGTGATTGCCCGGTGCATTCTCCGGATCTCGGAAGCCGCCGACGGCCCAGAAGCAATACGGTGTGCCAAAGGCATTCGGGATATCCGGGAAATCCTCAGAGGCCGATAAAGGCGCGAAGGTCTCCGTGCGCTCCTCCCCCAACAAGGTCTGCATAGACTCGGTGACTTTGGCAGTTACATCGCGGTCATTGTCCAGCACCGGGAAGCGTTCGGAGTATTCGAAGGAAGGCTCCGGCGCGCCCGCCGCGGCGGCCTGATTGCTCACGATGCGTTCGATCGAGGCATGAATGTGGTCTTCGACTTCCTGCGAGTAGCAGCGGGTATTGAGCTCGAACACGACTTTGTCCGGAATCACGTTGGCCTTCGTGCCGCCGTGAATCGTGCCCACGGAGACCACCGCGCGCTCGCTGGCCGGTAGCTCACGGGAGATAATTGTCTGCAGCTGCATGATGATTGAGGAGGTAAGCACGATTGGGTCGACGCTCTTCTCCGGCATGGAGCCATGCGAACCGACGCCGCGCACAGTTACCTTCACAGTGGAAGCCTGGGTGAAGCTAATGCCCTCGTTGGTCGCGACATGGCCCATTGACAATGCACCCATGACGTGCTGGCCCAGCATGACATCGGGGACGGGAACCTTGCCCGTGATTCCCGCAGCGACCATGTCCTTGCCGCCTTCAGCGATCTCCTCGGTAGGCTGGAAGACTGCCTCGAAAGTGCCGGACCATGCGTTCCGGGTTTCCGCCAGAAAAGAGATGGTGGTCAATAGCCACGTGGTGTGCATGTCGTGGCCGCACATGTGCCCGACCGGCACCTCTTGGCCAGCCTTGTCGGAGACCTGAGTGGCAGTCGAGGCGTACTCAACGCCGGAGTCTTCCTTCACTGGCAAGCCGTCGAAATCGGCACGCATCGCCACGGTGTGGCCATCGCCGTTGCGCAGGATTCCGACGAAGCCGGCTCCGACGTCGACTACCTCGACGTCGTCAAGCGCCTCCAGCTCTTTGATAATCCGCGCCTTGGTTTCGGCTTCCTGCAGCGAGAGCTCCGGGTGCTGGTGGAACCACCTATAAAGCTCCTCACGCTGCGCCTTCGTCCTTTCCAGATATGTTTCCAAAGATTCAAACAGTTTCGTCATAGATCCCACCTAATGCCTACCTAGTCACCGCTTGCGGAGAACGCACTCTTGACGCTATATACCCCTAGGGGTATATTCAAAACCATCCTAATATACCCCCTGGGGTATACGTCTAGAAGAAGGGGAATCCTATGTGCCGTCCCGTTACCTGCAAGTCCTGCGGAAAGACCACCTGGGCAGGCTGCGGCAACCACATTAACCAAGTAAAAGCCACCGTCCCGGCAGGCCAGTGGTGCACCTGCCCACGCGAGACCACCTCCGCCAACAAAGGCCTGTTCCGCCGCCTCTTTAGCTAAAGGAGTATCCCACCCATGACCGCCAACCCCACCACCGTCATCATCGGCGGCGTCGCCGGTGGTATGTCCACCGCAACCCGCCTGCGCCGCAATGATGAAAAGCGAAACATCATTGTCCTCGAGGCCTCGGGCCACGTATCCTTTGCCAACTGTGGCCTGCCCTATCACATCGGCGGAGTCATCGAAGAGCGCCAGGACCTTCTCCTCCAAACACCGGAGGCCCTGAAAGAACGCTTCAACATCGACGTTCGCGTCAACACGCGCGCCACCCACGTCGATCGCGCTGCTCGTACCGTCACCACCGAATCCGGCGAGACCATCCCCTACGACGATCTAGTCCTTTCTCCCGGTGCAACCCCGTTCCTGCCACCGATCACAGGCATCGAAAAGGCATATAGCCTGCGCACCGTCGAAGACGTAGACCGCATCGCCGCCGCACTTAAAGGCCGCACGCGGGCAGTAATCATCGGCGGCGGATTCATCGGCCTGGAGATGGCCGAAAACCTCCGCCACCGCGACCTTTCTGTCGCCGTCGTGGAGGCTGCCCCGCAAATCATGGGCCCACTGGATTCTGAAATGGCCGCCATCGTGACCGAGCACCTGCGCGCCAACGGAGTTGAGATTCGCACCAATGCGCAGGCCACTGAAATCAGCGACTCCGGCGTAGCGCTCGCCGATGGTACCGAGCTGCCCGCAGATATCGTCATCACCGCAATCGGCGTGCGGCCAGCCAGCGATCTAGCACGCGAAGCAGGGCTTGAGATTTCGGAGCGCGGCGGAATTGTGGTCGATGCGCAGCAGCGCACCAGCGACCCGCACATTTTCGCACTTGGCGACGCCGCGACCAAGAAGGATCTGCACACCGGCGAAGATACCCTCGTACCACTGGCCCAAACGGCCAACCGCCACGGCCGCCTCGTTGCAGACATCATCACTGGCCGGGAAACCGCCTCACTGCCAGTACTCGGAACGGCTATCGTTGGGCTCTTTGGACTTGCCGCAGCCTCCACCGGATGGAATGAACGGCGCGCACGAGCCGCTGGCAAGAAGGTGCGCGTAATTCACCTGCATCCGGCCAACCACGCGGGCTACTACCCCGGCGCGACACAGCTGCATATGAAGCTCGTCGTGGACGCCGAAACCGACGCCATCCTCGGCGCGCAGATCGTTGGTAAGGACGGAGTGGACAAGCGCATCGACGTCATCGCCACCGCGATGCGGGCGGGGCTTAAGGCACGCGACCTCGCAGATCTTGAGTTGGCCTACGCACCCCAGTTCGGCTCAGCGAAGGACCCTATCAACTTCGCGGGCTTTATCGATGACAACATTGTGCAGGGCGAGCGCACTGTCCAATGGCACGAGCTCTCCGAGCACCTCGAGGCCGGGACACTCCTGGTAGACGTCCGTTCAGCCTCCGAGTTTGCTGCAGGCGCCATCCCCGGAGCCATCAACATTCCGCTCGATGAGCTGCGCGCACGCCACGCCGAAATCGCAGGTCATAAGGATGTCATCGTGCACTGCCAGGTGGGTTTGCGCGGCCATAATGCGGCGCGCATCCTCACAAACCTGGGTTATGACGTTGCTAATCTGGATGGCGGGTATCTGACTTGGCAGCATGGAAAGGCCGCATAATGAACTTAGATCCTGCAGAGGTAAAGCCCTCCATCACGCGCCTCAAGCGTGCACGGGGACAAATCGATGCCGTCATCCGCATGCTCGAATCCGGCGAAGAATGCGAATCAGCAGTAACTCAGCTTGCCGCCGCTGCAAAAGCGATCGATCGCGCGGGCTATTCCATCATCGCCACCGGGCTTAAGCAGTGCTATCGCGAAGAGGGCCCAGAAGGCCTCGATGCGGAAAAGATGGAAAAACTCTTCCTTTCTCTGTCTTAATTTGGCGAGCTTAAAGGGGCTCAATGGAATACTTCGCTACTTAGGAGCGAGGGTAGTCACGCCCATCGACGCAGCGTGACTACCCCCGCTCTTCTTCAAAAATGGCGTCCCACTTCACAAAGTGACGTGACGCACGATACACTATCCGCCTATAGATTGTTGAACAATTTTAAAAGGGGATTTGAGTGTATGAGCCAGCTCTTTATTGATCTCAATGCCGACCTCGGCGAGACCACCGCAGGCAATCCAGTCGCAGACGACGCAGCGATGCTCAAGCTGGTCTCCTCTGCCAACGTCGCCACCGGCTTCCACGCGGGTGACCCACACTCCATCGCCGGCACCGTCCACGCAGCTAAAGAGGCGGGCGTCGTCGTTGGTGCACACGTAGGCTACAACGACCCAGCCGCGTTCGGCCGTCGCTTCATCGACTACAACCCGGCTGAGTTGGCAGACGAAGTCACCTATCAAATCGGCGCGCTTGAGGCGCTGGCCCGCGCGCACGGCACTCGCGTTGCCTACGTTAAGCCGCACGGCGCGATGTACAACGCCATCGTTCACCACGAGGCCCAGGCCAAGGCAGTCATCGACGGCATCAAGGCCTTTGGAGATATCCCGGTCATGCTGCTGCCGGGCGGCGTGGCAGTCGACATCGCCGAGGCACGCGGTCTAACTGTCATCCGCGAGGCCTTCGCGGACCGCAACTACAACCCCGACGGCACCCTGGTCTCGCGCACGCAGGACAATGCTGTGCTGCACTCGGCAGATGAGGTCGTAAGGCGCGTGCTCGAGGTGGCAGAAACCGGCGCCATCACCGCCATCGACGGCAGCGTCCTTAGCGTGGATGCGCAGTCCGTTTGCACCCACGGTGACTCCCCGGGCGCCGTGGAGATGCTGCGCGGCGTGGTAGCCGAACTGGATGCCCGCGGCATTGAGATCCGGAGCTTTATCTAATGCACATTCACCCCGTAGGAACCCGCGCGTTACTCGTGGAGTTGGATGACCTTTCCCAGGTCATGGCCTGGCACGAGGCACTTACTGCGCAGCCGCTGAAGGACCAAGTCGATGCGATTGCCGCAGCGACAACCCTATTGCTCACCTTTAATACCCCTAACTCGGCGCATGCCGCCTCCGAGTTCTTGGAGGATTTCCACCCTTCCGCACGCTCCGTGGAGGAGCCACGCTTGGTGGAGATCGACGTGCTTTACGACGGCGCGGATCTGGACGAGGCTGCCGAACTACTCGGTATGTCCCGCGAGGGGCTTATCGACTGGCATACCTCGACCGAGTGGCTCGCGGCCTTCGGCGGCTTTGCCCCGGGCTTTACTTATTGCACCCCGGCAGATGCCTCCCGCAGCGTCGACATCCCGCGTCGCTCTACCCCGCGTACCGCGGTGCCGAATGGCTCGGTGGGCATCGCCGGTAACTTCTCCGCGGTCTACCCGCGCGTCTCCCCCGGCGGCTGGCAGCTGCTAGGCACCACCTCGACCCCGATGTGGGAATCGGATGCGCAGCCGCCGGCACTGGTGCAGCCCAGCGACCGCGTGCGCTACCGTGCCGTCAGCTCCCTGCCGGACATCGTATCCACCACCCCGTTTGGCCGCCGTACCCCAGCGCGCCTGCCACGTATGGAAGTCATCGACCCCGGCCTTGTCACCCTCTTCCAGGACCAAGGCCGCCCGGGCCGTGGCAACTTAGGCGTTACCCCTTCGGGCGCAGCTGACCAGGCAGCAGCGGCCACCGCCAACGTCGCGGTGGGCAACCCGCGCGGTGCGACGGTGCTGGAAAACATCGGTGGTATTCGCCTGCGTGCCCTCACCGATACCGTCATTTGCGTCACCGGCGCCCAGGCCCGCGTGCTCCTCGAGGAGATGCCGGTGCACCTCGCGCGCCCGGTGCTCGTGACGGCGGGTTCCACCGTGATCGTCGAGCCGGCCACGTACGGCATGCGCTCCTACATCGCCATCCGCGGCGGCATCGTTGCCGATACCGAGCTGGGGTCCTCCTCCACCGACGTGCTCTCTGGGCTGGGTCCTGCGCCCGTGCACATCGGCGACATCATCGGTGTCCTGCCGCGCTCGAGTGCCATGACGGATGCGCAACTGACCAATCCGCTGCGCGTTTCTGAGGGCTCCCACGGGCAGACCTCCGGCGTGCTGCGCTGCGTGATGGGCCCGCGCGATGACTGGTTCACGCAGGACAGCCTCGACGCTTTCCTGGAGCACGAATGGGAGGTCACCCCGCAGTCCAACCGCGTCGGCCTGCGTCTTAGAGCCAGCGACGATGCGACCTTGTCACGTGCGCGCTCCGGCGAGCTCCCGAGCGAAGGAATGGTTGCTGGCTCCGTGCAGGTTCCGCCATCGGGTGAGCCGGTAGTCTTCCTGCGCGACCACGCCGTCACCGGCGGCTACCCCGTCATCGCCACCGTCTTGGAAGAAGACATCGACATCGCCGCGCAGCTCCCGCCGGGAGCCACGGTCCGCTTTGAACTAGTTGAAGGTTAATCATGATTTCTGCAGTCCTTATTGCAAACCGCGGAGAGATCGCCGTGCGCATTGCGCGCGCTGCGCGTGACCTGGGCATCCGCTCCATCGCCATCTACTCTGAGGCAGACGCAGGCGCCCTGCACACCCGCGTGGCCGACGAGGCCTACGCCCTGCCCGGCAACACCGCGGCCGATACCTATATGAACGTCCCGGCATTGCTGGACATTGCGGTTCGCGCCGGCGCCGATGCCATACACCCGGGCTACGGCTTCCTCTCTGAGAACGCCGACTTCGCCCGCGCTGTGGCCGGCGCCGGCCTGACCTGGATTGGCCCAACCCCAGAATCCATCGAGCTGCTCGGTGACAAGATTGCGGCCCGCCGCGTGGCCGAGGAGGTCGGCGCTCCCCTGGCTCCTGGCACCTCCGACCCCATCGACGACTGGCAGGAGGCCCGCGCCTTCGCTGAAAAGCACGGTCTGCCGATTGCCATCAAGGCAGCTTATGGCGGCGGTGGACGCGGCCTGAAGGTCGTGGAGAACCTCGAGGACATCGAGGCCGCCTTCAACTCTGCAGGACGCGAGGCCAAGGAGGCCTTCGGCCGCGCCGAGTGCTACGTGGAGAAGTTCCTGACTCACCCGCGCCACGTCGAGGCGCAGATCCTCGCCGATACCCACGGCAACGTCGCCGTGCTTGGCACCCGCGATTGTTCCACGCAGCGCCGCTTCCAGAAGCTCATCGAAGAAGCCCCTGCCCCAGCACTTAGCGACGAACAGCGCACCGGCATCCACGAGGGCGCCCGCGCCATCTGCGCCAAGGTGGGTTACACCGGCGCTGGAACCGTGGAGTACATAGTCTCTGAGGACGGCACCATCTCCTTCCTCGAGGTCAACACCCGTGTGCAGGTTGAGCACCCAGTCACTGAGGTCGTGACCGGCGTGGACATCATCGCGGAGCAGTTCCGCATCGCTTCGGGCGAGCCACTGTCTTTCGTGGACGAATCCCTCGACCCGGAGCCGCACGGCCACGCTTTCGAGTTCCGCATCAACGCCGAGGACATCCTGAACGGCTTTGCGCCATGCCCTGGCACCATCGTGCGCTTTGAGCCGCCGACGGGCCCTGGCATCCGCGTGGACGCGGGTGTGCGCTCGGGTTCCATCGTGCCACCGTACTACGACTCGCTGATTGCCAAGTTGCTGGTCTGGGGACCGACCCGCGAGGTGGCCCTGGCCCGCGCCAAGCAGGCCCTGGCCGAGTTCGACATCGAAGGCGTGCGCACCGTGCTGCCGTTCCACCGCGACATGGTCTCCTCCCAGGTCTTGGCCGACCACGGCGATGCCAAGGCCGCAGCTGGTATCTACACGGACTGGCTTGACCACAACTACCGCCCTTCTGCGGAGTCCACGAGCAACATTGCGCCGGTCGAGGCCATCTACGCCAAACGCACCCAGGTAGCCATCGAAATCGACGGCAAGCTGGTCAGCGTCGGTTTGCCGGAGAACCTGTTTGCGGCAGACCCGGCGGCTGCTGGTGGGGTGAAGGTGGCGTCGCCAAGCGCGGGCTCGCAGGAAGGCGAGGTAACCGCACCGTATGATGCAAACCTCGTGGCGTGGAACGTCGCGGATGGCGACACGGTCGAAGAGGGCGAGGCCATCGCGACCATCGAGGCGATGAAGATGGAATCTTCTGTAAAGGCTCCACGCGGCGGCACCATCAAGCTGTTGGCCAAGGAAGGCGACCGCTTGGATCCGTCGAAGGTTATCGCGACTATCGACTAGTCTCAGCGGTTTGCTTGTGTCCCACTAATTGGGCCGTGGTTTTACCAGTTGCGCTTGCGGCCGCGACGAATTCTGTGGCGGCAGGAGCCGCGCGGCCTCCACATCCCAATGGGATAAGCTTTCTGTCATGCTTTCTCAGTCTGTGGCGTCGGAGATTCGCGATGCCATCTCGGCCGGCGAGTTCATGCCCGGTCAACAGCTCAGCGAGGTCAAAGCCGCTGAGCGTTTCTCTTGTTCCCGCAATACGCTCCGCGAGGCGTTCACTGAGCTCGCTGCGCAGAGACTCGTGGAGCGCATCCCCAACCGGGGCGTCTTCATTGCGACGCCGGATGCCGATTACGTGCGCGACCTGTTCATCGCACGTGCCGCCATCGAGCCCTCCGGCGTGCTGTGGGGCGAATTCGCTGATCCGGCAGCGTTGATTGAGCTTGTCACTTCTGCTCGAGCCGCGCAGGAAAACAGCGAGGACCAGGAAGTATCCAACATTAACCAGCGTTTTCACCGCGCACTGGTGGCGTCGCTAAATTCCCCGACGCTTAACGCGCAAATGAACAACCTACTCGCGCGGATGCGGCTGAGCTTCTTGCTCGTTATCCCGCGCTACCCCACCTTGCACGCTGAACACATTGAGGGCAACATCCGCTTGGCCAGGCTCATTGCCGATGGAAAACGCGAAGAAGCTGCCGCGCTTTTGCACGACAGCTTGCTGCGGACCTGCAAGACGATGCTCGCGGTCATCTAGCTTGGGGTGGCTTGGCGGGGCGGCTTCCCTGCCCCCATTGCGGTTTGGTCCCATAGGTTGGGTCCCTTTGTGGGGTAAAGGGACCAGTAAGCCAAATTTTCCGGCACGACCACTCGTAAAGAAACCCAACCAATGAAACCCAAGCAATGGGACCAAACCGCGCGGTCGGCCGGAGCAGTTGCAGAGGAAGCTGCAAGCGCAGCCGCAGACCGGGTTTAGGAACCTGGTAGTCCACGTCGCGCGCGTCAGTGACGAGCATCTTGCCGGGCTGGTGGGTAATCGCCAGGCGCGGCTTCGAGTTCATCACCACCGCTTGTGGCGTCACGCCACACGCCCAGAACACCGGAATGTGCCCTTCCGGGATGTCCACGGCGTCGCCGAAGTCAGGGCGAGAAAGATCCGAAATGCCAATATCCTTAGGGTTTCCCACGTGCACCGGCGCCCCGTGCACCGACGGGTAACGCGAGGTGATGCGCACGGCGTCGGCAACCTGAGATGCAGGAATCGGTCGCATGGAGACCACCAACGGTCCGCTGAAAATGCCGGCCGGAGTGGTGGGAATGTTCGTGCGATACATCGACACATTGCGTCCCTGCTCGATATGAGCCAGCGTAATGCCGTTTTCCTGCAGCGCCGATTCGAAAGTAAACGAGCAGCCGATGAGGAACGTGACCATGTCCTCAGCCCAGAACTCCGTGGCGTCCTCCACGGAGTCGGTTAGCTCACCGTCGCGGAAGATGCGGTAGCCGGGGATGTCGGTGCGGATATCGCCACCCGCGAGCAGCTCCGAGCTGTATTGGCCCGCCTCCAGCACGCCCACAATCGGACACGACTTCGGATTGCGCTGAGCAAACAACAGGAAGTCGAACGCGTAATCCTGCGGCACCGCAAGCAGGTTGGCCTGCATGTATCCGTCAGCGAAACCCGCCGTAGTCACCATCTGATTCTGCCGGGCATGCGCGCGCACGTCAGCGGGCTGCATCGTGGAAGGATGTGCAGTGTAAGACATCTTCCAAGGCCCCTAAGCCCAAAGCTTCATGATTCCGGAGATGGAGTTGAAACCGATGTAGAGCTCCAGCAGCAGCGCGATGGAACCAACCACCAGCAGCCACATTGGGTGCTTGACTCCGCCGAAGAGATCGCGGCGTCGGAAAGCAACCCACATAACCATCGCAAACGCAATTGGCAAAATGATGCCGTTGAACGCGCCTGCGAAAATCAGCAGCTTCTGGGGAGCGGAGTTGAGGATAACGAACAAGATGGTGCAGACCACGATGAAGCCCACCGTGAGGAAGTTGCGGGTGCGCGGAGCGAACTTCTGCGTGGTCACAAAGGAGATCGAGGTGTAGGAAGCTCCAATCACCGAGGACAAGCCCGCGGCAAAGAGCACCACGCCGAACGCACGGAGTCCGAACTCGCCGGCGGCTTGGCGGAAGGCGTCGGCAGCCGTGTTGTCCTCAGACAGTGCCACACCCGTGCTGACGACACCCAGCACAGCCAAGAAGAGCAGCACGCGCATGATGCCGGTGATGATGACGCCCATGACCGAGGTCGTGGTGATGTTCTTGATGTGCTCCGGGCCGGTCATGCCGTTGTCGATGAGGCGGTGCGCACCCGCAAAGGTGATGTAGCCGCCGACGGTGCCGCCGATGAGGGTGGTAATAACGAAGAAGTCAACTTCCTCCGGCATGACGGTGTTCTTGAGCGCCTCGCCCACTGGCGGCTGCGAGACGATAGCCACGTAGAGCATGAGCAGGATCATGATGGCGCCAAGGGCAGCCACCAAGCGGTCGAGCGCAATGCCGGCGCGTTTGGACAAGAAGATGAAGATGGCAATCGCCGCAGCGATGACCGAGCCGATGCGGGCGTCAATGCCGAGCATCGCGTTCAAGCCCAAGCCAGAGCCAGCAATGTTACCGATGTTGAATACCACACCGCCGATGAAGACGAGCACCGCGAGGAACCAGCCAAGGCCCGGCAGAACGGTGTTGCCAAGCTCGTTGGCGCGCATGCCGGAGAGGCACAGAACGCGCCAGACGTTGAGCTGAATGGCGATGTCCACGATGATGCTGAGCAGAATCGCAAAGGCGAAAGCTGCACCCATCTGGACGGTAAAGACGGAGGTCTGGGTCAAAAAGCCCGGACCGATGGAGGAGGTGGCCATGAGGAACATGGCACCCGCCATTGCGCCGATACCCTTGGGTGGGTTCTTGACGACTTCAGTTGTTTCAGCGCTCACCAAACTGTCCTTTCGTGATGCAGGTCGCATTAGTTACGTGATGCACATCATCTTAAGGGGTTGTTCAACAACTTAGGAAGGAAATTGGTCAACCACTTTAAAAGACCAGCTCGAGGATGCAGTTTGCGGGTGCCCCCTTGCGCTTGACGACGACCGGGATAACTAGCGCTACGCCTGCTGCGAAATCAGCCGAATCTGTTCCGGCGTAGTTCGGCAGCAGCCGCCCAGCAGGGTCACGCCCAAGGCGCGCAACTGGGGCGCGGCTTCGACCAGCCCCAGCGAATGCTCCTCATCGCGGCGCCACTGGCGGGCCGCATGATCCCAGGTCTCGCCACTGTTGGGGTAGGCAAGCACGGGCAGATCGATGCCCTCACGCATGCGCTTGACGACGCCCTTTGCCGTCTCCGCATCACAACAATTCACGCCCAGGGCGCCGAGGTTGCGCGCCTGCTTCGCGAACTCGATGACCTGCGCAACCTTGGCAGGGTCCGCTGCAAGAACGCCGGTGACGCTGAGCGCATAGGGTTTGCCTGTGGCGTCGAGTAACTCCAGCAATGCAGCCGCCTCGTCAACGTTGGGAATGGTCTCAGCAAGCAGGAAGTCAGCGTCGGTTGCGGCGAGCACCTCGATGCGGCGCTGATGCCAGTGCTTAAGCTCCTCGCAGCCCAGCCCGTAGGCACCGTCGTAGTCCGTGCCTTCACCGGGGCCTGCTCCATAAGGCCCCACTGAGGCGGCCACCAAACCATCGGGACGCGCATTGTTCGCGGCAACGCGTGCCACCTCCACGCTGCGACGCAGCAGCTCTTCAGCTTCATCTCCGAGCGCATCGAAGGTCACCTGGTACGACGCCGTGGTGGCCACCTGCGCGCCCGCGCGATAAAAGTCCTCGTGCGCCGCCTGAATTTCAGCAGGGTTCTCGCGCAGAATCTGCGCCGACCACAACTGTCCCGAGATGTCGTTGCCGCGGGACTCCAGGTGGGTGCCGAGACCGCCGTCAAAAATCAGCGGCGTTTCAAAACACTTCATGCGTTGCAGCCTAACCAGTAAGCGCCGCATTCCCTCAATTTGTTTTCAGCGCCTGCACCGCAATCGCGCGCGGCGCCGACGCCCCACACGCGTGAGACAAGCGGAAACTCTCTCGAAAGCGTTGCACAACTGAAGGATGTGACCTAGGATTCATTTCTAACTAATGGTGATTCGTATTTTTTAGGAGGACCTCATGGCACAAGACGTATACATCGTCGGGGCCGCACGCTTGCCCATCGGTAAATTCGGCGGCAGCCTGGCCCGCCTTTCACTGACCGAGCTGGGTACGACGGCGGCGTCGGCAGCTATTGAGCGTTCGGGTATCCCGGCCGCCGAAATCGACACCGCGGTGGCGTCGAATGTCATGCCCGTCATCCCGAGCGACTTGTATATTTCCCGCAAAGTCGCCATCGGCGTCGGAATGCCCGAGTCCTCTACCGCAATGGGCGTCAACCGCCTCTGCGGCTCCGGCGTCCAAGCCGTGGTCTCCGCCGCGCAACTCCTCCAGTCTGGCGACGGCACCGTGGCACTTGCCATCGGCGCCGAATCCATGAGCCAAGCCCCCTACTCCGTCGAGGGCGCCCGCTTCGGCAAGCGCATGGGCGACGGAAAACTCTACGACTGGCTCACCGGCGCACTCTCCTGTCCCTTTGGCACCGGCCATATGGGCGTGACCGCGGAAAACGTCGCGAGTGACCACAACATCTCCCGCGAGCGCCAAGACGAGTTCTCTGCGCAATCCCAACGCCGCGCCGCGGCCGCCCGCGCGGAAGGCGTCCACGCCGAGGAGATCGTCGCCGTAGACGACCTGGACTGTGATGAGCACGTGAGGGAGACGAGCGTCGACAAGCTTGCGCAGCTCAAGCCCGCCTTTGCGAAGGATGGAACCGTAACCCCAGGCAACGCATCCGGCATCAACGACGGCGCCGCGGCCGTGGTCCTCGCCACCGCTGAGCAGGTGAGCACGCGCAACCTCGAGCCGCTGGCCAAGATTGTCAGCTGGGCCATCGCGGGCGTCGATCCCACCCGCATGGGCGTCGGCCCCATCGCTGCGGTGCCGAAGGCACTGGAGAAGGCCGGGCTCACGCTGGACGACATCGACCTCATCGAGTCCAACGAGGCCTTCGCCGCGCAGGCCATCGCCGTGCAGGACGAGCTCGGCTTCGACCCCGAAAAGACCAACATCTACGGCGGCGCCGTGGCGCACGGCCACCCGGTGGGAGCCACCGGAGTCATCCTCATCACCAAGCTGGCATACGCGCTGCGCCGCCTGAACAAGCGCTATGGCCTGGTCACCATGTGTATTGGCGGCGGCCAGGGCATTGCGCTCATCATCGAAAACGAATCCGAGAACGAAGGAGCGAAGTAAATGACAATCACCAAGGTTGCCGTCATCGGCGCAGGTTCCATGGGCTCGGGCATCGCGGCACTGTGCGCATCGGCGGGTCTCGATGTCGTCCTGCTCGACCAGAACGCCGAGGGCGCGCAGAAGGGCGTGGACATCCAGGTAAAGCGCCGCGGCTTCTACCTGCCTTCGGACGCCTCCCGCATCACCGCCTCCGATGACTACGCTCTCCTCGAGGACCGCGACTGGGTCATCGAAGCCATCTTCGAGGACCTCGGCGCCAAGCACGCGCTCTACGCGGCCATCGAGCCGCACCTCAAGCCCTCAGCCATCTTGAGTTCGAACACCTCTACCCTCCCGCTGGCCAAGCTCGTCGAGGGCGTGCCGGTCTCGCGCCGCGAGCGCTTCGGCATCTCTCACTTCTTCAACCCGCCGAAGGTCATGCGCCTAGTCGAGCTCATCGCCTCCGGCGAGACCGAGGCCGCGCTGCGCACCACCATCGAACAAACCTTGGGCAAGATCGCACTCGAGTGCCGCGACACCCCGGGTTTTATTGCCAATCGCGTCGGCTGCTACTGGATGGCCGCCGGCGTTGCCCGCGCCCGCGAGTTCGGCGTGAGCTACGAGCTTGCCGACGCCGCCTTTGGCCGCGCCTTCGGCATCCCCCGCACCGGCATCTTCGGGCTTTTGGACTACATCGGTTTGCAGCTGGTGGGGCCCATCTGGAACTCTCTCGAGTCCGCACTTCCCGCGGGCGATCCGCTCCTCAATGTGCCGCTGGGCTGCGACGAGTTCATCGCGGGCTTGGTCGAGCGCGGCCTGACTGGGCGCACCGGCGAGGGCGGCTTCTACCGCGGCCGCGACGAGGTCATCAACTCCGACTATGAGTACGTGGCACGCACCCAGCCGGACGACCCAGTCATAGGGCTCAAGGATCCGCGCGAGGTCATGGACACGGATTCGCCGGGCGGCCGCTTCGCCCGCGCGGTCTTCCTCGACACCCTGCGCTACTGCTGCGAGGTCGCGCCGGAGATCGCAGAGCACGTCGCGCTTATCGACGACGGCCTCACCCTCGGCTTCGGCTGGAAGAAGGGCATTTTCGCGCTTGCCGACGCCATCGGCATCGACAGGGTTGCCTCCGCTTACGGTTCGGAGGCGCCAGCGCTAGTGACCGCAGCCGCCGCTGCCGGGGGATTCTTTGTAGACGGCAAGGTGCTTTCCTCCGAGGGCCAGCTGCAGGAGCTGCGGGAGCGGGAGGGCGTGGTCAGCCTGCGCTCCTTGGACCTGGAAACCGTGGTCTGCCTGCCGGCCGGCGCGGTGCATGCAGTGTCCACTCCTTCCGGGCGCATCGGCATCATCGACCTGCATACGCCGATGAATTCCTTGCCGACTGCCGCTTTGGAAGTCCTGCGCGCTGCCGTTGACTCCATCTCCTCTGCGGACCTGAAAGCGCTGGTCATCGGTAACGATGCGCCGGTGTTCTGCGCAGGTGCGGACTTGGCGTCGATTGCCGCGGCTGGTGAGTCCGGCTCCGCTGAACGCGTCAAAGAGCTCATTGCAGACGGCTCGAACACGCTGCGACAGCTGAAGTTCGCGCCGGTGCCCGTGGTCGCAGCGGTACGCGGTGTTGCCTTGGGCGGCGGCTTAGAGCTGGCCCTATCCTGCGACCGAATCGTGGCGCACGCAGATAGCCAGCTGGCTTTCCCAGAACTTAACGTGGGTCTCTATCCGGGCTGGTCGGGCACGATTTCCGCACTGGAGCGCCTGCGTGCGGCTGGCGTGGCCGACTACCACCAGAAAGCCTTCGACTTCATCACCTCGACCAAGCCCTTCCCCAACGCTTTCGTGGCCAAGGAGCAAGGCTTCCTGGCTGCCGACGACGTCGTGCTCATGTCCCCTGACCACGTCCTGGCGCGTGCCATCACGGAGGCGGAGTCGCTCATTGAGGGCTACGCCCCGCCTGCCGATGTCGCGATTGAGCTCTATTCCGGCCCTGCCCTCGACCGCGAGTGGCCCCTGGAAAATGCCACTGAAAACGACCACGTCATCGCAGCAAAGCTGGCGCAAATGTACACCGGTGAGGGCTCGCTGAGCTTTAACGAGTTCGCCGACCGTGAAGTGGAGTTCGACGTGCCGCTCGTGCTGCTGCCAGCGAACGTCGAGCGCGCGAAGCATATGGCGGCGACCCGCAAGCCGTTGCGCAACTAGCCCGCGGACCTGTCCCAACCATTTCTTTCGGATTGGTCCCATTGGTTGGGTCCCTTTACGGGGTAAAGGGACCACCTAGCAGGTTTTAGCCGGCCTTCTTACTCGTAAAGGGACCAGTAGACTGGGACCATCCTCGCTGTTGGGCAGCTTCCAGCGCCTGGCGCACCTCTCGTACGACACGGGCTCTCTCCGTGAGCAGCTCCCGTGGGCTGTATCGCAGCACGATGAGGCCACGGTTCTGAATCAGCTTCTCGCGTCGTCGCTCCTCCACGATTGTTTGCTCGGCACTCTTGCCAAACGACGAGCCGTCGTACTTGACGGCACCGTCGATCTCAATCACGACGGCGTCGTCAATGCATGCGTCTGCGCGGAAGTTCGGCGGAATGAAGTACTGCGCAACCACCTTCTCTCCCAGCTTTTCCGCGATGGCGATGCCTCGAAAGTAGGACTCGAAAGGCGATTCCGAATGCGCGATGGCGTGCTCAATCGCCTTCCGCGCCTGCGGGGCACCATGCACACGCCCCATGGCGGTCAGCGTGCGGCGCAGCTCCTCCTTCGTGGTGAGTTCCTTCGCGAGCGCCGAATCCATGGCAACGAGTCCCTCTTCGAAGGAATGGTGTCTTGCTATGTCGATGCACGCTCGTGCCACAGTTGTACAACGGGTGCCGAGCTACTCGGAGACCATGTTGTCTGGCAGGTGCGTCTTGCGGTAATCGTAATCGGCTGGAATCTTCGTCTTGACTGGCAGCGATTTGGACTGCCTAGCCATTTCAATCTTTTCGCCGAAAGGCGGGAGGACCCAAAGGCCCCATAGCCTGGCTGCTGATTTTCCTATCATGACGGCTTTGTGCACGCTTTTGCCTGCGGCAATCACTTTGAGGCGCTGGCGTTCGTAAGTGGGTAATTGCTCGAAGTAATCCCGCGGGGTTGCGACCCAGGGCGCTATTCGCAGAACCTCGCCATTGGCTATTTGCTCCCACACGTGGTGATCGTTGGACAGTGGACGTAAGTGAATGAGTCGTTGTGTTTGAGTCATACAACAATGTTCGCCAAGCGCGTGCGCCCGTGTCTAGAGTCAATTTTTTACCTGTGGATAACTCTGCATTTGCGCAGCTAGGGGGAGTTGGCGCTTTCGAGTCGGTTTGCCGGCTGGCGCCTCAGCGGCTGGCCTCTTGCTGGCGAATGGGCGGTTTCAGCTGCCGCGGTTTGGTCCTCCTCTAGTGGTCCCATTGGTTGGGTAGTTTTACGAGAGCCGACTCCCGCGCAATGGCTCCTAAGGGTTTCTTTGCCTCCTAATGAAACCCAACCAGTGGGACCAAACACGGAGAGGGGTGAGCCGCACGTCAAGCGGGGCGCGGGCAGGCTGCTACTTGTAGGCCGAGAAACCCGTAATGACCTTGCCCATGATGAGGCTCTGCACGGTGTCGGTTCCCTCGTAGGTGTGCATGGCCTCAATGTCGGCAAAGTGGCGCGCGATGTCGTTTTCTAGCAGGATGCCCACGCCACCGAGCATGTCGCGGGCGTCGGAAGCAATGCGTCGTGCAGCGCGGGTGTTGTGCAGCTTCGCCGCGGAAGCCTGCGGCGGGGTGAGCGTGCCAGCCTCCTCGCGGGCGGCAACCTCGCGGCAGGTCAGCATCATCTGGTTGAGGTCCAGCACCATGTTGGCCAAGCGCTGCTGGATAATCTGCGCTTTTGCCAGCTCACGGCCGAACTGGACGCGCTCCATGACGTAGTTGCGCGCGGTTTCATAGCAAGCCACGGCCGAACCCAACGCCATCCACGAGACGCCGATGCGCGTTGCTGTCAGCACGCGGGAGACGTCCTTGAACGTTTGGCAGCCGGGCAACCGGTTGGAGGCAGGAATGCGGCAATCCTCCAAGACGATGTGCGCCTGATGGATAGCGCGCAGTGACAGCTTGCCGGCAATCACCGTGGCGGAGTAGCCCGGCGCGTCCTGCGGAACGATGAAGCCACCCACGTTTCCGTCTTCCATACGGGCGTAAATCACGGTCACGCCACCGGAAGCACCGTTACCGATCCACTTCTTTTCGCCGTTGAGAACCCAGGAATCGCCGTCGCGAACCGCGGTGGTCTCCAGCGCAATGGAGTCAGACCCGTGCAGCGGTTCCGTCAGGCCAAACGCGCCGAGCAGCGAGCACGACGCCATCGCCGGCAGGTAGCGGGAGCGCTGCTCCTCCGAGCCAAGCATCGCGATGGAGCGCATAGCCAGGCCGGCCTGCACGGCAACGACAGTGCCCATCGAGGCGTCGGCACGCGTGACCTCCATGAGCGCCAAACCTGCGCCGCGTGCGGTCATGGACTCGTGGCCAGGAACGTCAAGGCCGTCCGTCATGAGGTCGAGCTCGCCTAAGCGGCGTACTAGTTCGAGGGGGTATTCGCTTTTCTCCCAATGCCCATTGATAACCGGCAGGCAATCCTCACGAAACGAGCGAGCACGTGCCCAGACCTCGGCATCTTGGGCGCTGATGCCGTCGAACACGCCGAGGAAGTCAGTTGTAGAATCAAAGAGATTATTGGACATTACAGGCCTCCGATACGAATCACTATTAGTCTGCTATTGTGATACACACCTCACCGCCTGTCAAGGAAACGTACCCAGCGAAAGGCACACCACCATGGCTAACCAGAAGCGCCGCGACCAAATCGCCACCGCCGCCCTCGACCTCTTTGACCAGCGCGGCTACCACGGCACCGGCATGGAAGACATCGCAAAGGCAGTGGGCATGCGGGCATCGAGCCTCTACAACCACTACAAGTCCAAGCAAGAGCTGCTCGCTGAGGTCACCGTCTCCGCCATGGAGGAACTCCTACGTGCCAACGCCGCGGCGCTCGCCGGGGTCACGGGTTCCGAGGAAAAAATCCTCGCCACGATGCGCGCACACGTCATCTTCCACGCCACCCACGCCAAGCGCGTCCGCGTGGTCAACAACGAGCTCAACAACCTCGAAGAACCCCACAAGTCCGTGGTCCTGCAGCTGCGCCGCGACTATGTGGCACGTTGGATGAACGTCGTCGACGA
>NZ_GG667519.1:331358-353966 GCF_000159135.1 Corynebacterium striatum ATCC 6940 | reverse complement strand
ACAAGTCCGTGGTCCTGCAGCTGCGCCGCGACTATGTGGCACGTTGGATGAACGTCGTCGACGAGGGCAGCTTCCAAGCCGAGAACCTCAAGATTGCCTGCTGGGCGCTCATCGACATGGGCATCGGCGTGGCCACGTGGTTTAGCCCCGATGGCCCGTACACCGCCGAGGAGCTCGGTGACATGTACGGGCAGTTCGCGCTCCGCCAGCTGACCTAGCCGCTACGCGCAGCCAATCTCCTCGACCTCTTCGTGGTCCGGGTAGATGACACGGATGCGCGAGTACACCTTGGCGTTGTAGCCACACGCTTCACGCTTGTCGACGACCACCCGCACCGGCGTCTGCTTAAACTTGCCCTCCGCACAGAAGGGGTCGCAGTCGTTTTCCACGGCCGTACCCTCAGCCGTGGCCTCATCGGCGCCCCAGTTGGACCACTTGAGGTCCTTGACCAGGTAGTTGTTATCACCGCAGGCCAGCGAAATGCTGTCGGGACCTTCTAGGCCGGTAACGGACACGCAGCCCAGGATGGCCGTGGCCTCCACGGTGGTGGTCACGTTGGGGCCGACCAGACCGACCACGCGGACCAGCTGGCCGGTTGCCGGAAGGATGGAGAAGCTGACGTGGTCAGCGTCGCGAATGACGCTGATGAGGCCGTCCTCCCCCACGCCGTCGTGGGAGCCCTGCGAGGCCGAAGCCAGGTCGTTGCCGTCGGTGGCGGCCAGGATGTCGTAGACAATCTTTTGCTGCGCGCTGCTCAAACCCGGCTGCAGCAGCAGCTGCAGCGCGCCGAGGGCGCGGTTGGGGAAACGATCCGCAAGAGCTTCCAGCCCAGCGCGGTCGGTGGCCGCCATGAGGTCTTCTGCGGGGATGACTGGCTGCGGGTCGAACCCTGGCAGCTCGCCTTGGGAGGAGATGTTCACGGTGCCGTCGACGCCCACCGAGTACTCGGTCGTGGCAGTAGACGAACCATCGGTGTCCACGCGCTTGAGGTACTCCTTTGAGGTCACACCCTTGTCCGCGGCGTCGGGCTGCGCGGCGGCAGCCTCGCCCGCGTGCGTGAGCACCTCCGCCACTGCGACCGGCTCGCTGTGGTTCACAAACGGGATGACCCCGCCGACCAGAGCTAGGACACCGACGCCCGCGGCCACGGCCTTCCACGGCGTGTGTGACCCAGAATCGACGATATCGCTGAGGACCGCCTCGGAGCGGGTAAGGGCGGCGTCGTCAAGCGCAGCGTCTGGCACCGGATTTGCGGCGCGCAATTGGGAAAGCGGATCAGTCATCGTGGCCTCCGGTGAGTTCGGAAAGGTGGGTGCGGGCGCGATGCAGGCGCACGCGGACGTTGTTAGGGGTGATGCCGAGGACCTCGGCGATCTCGGCCTGCGTGAGCTCCTCCCAGGCGAAGAGAGTGAGGATCTCGCGCTCGGCATAAGGAAGATGCAACAGGGCGCGGTTGATGTCGAGGGACAAGTCAACGGCGGCGGATTCGTCGGGAAGAGCACCGTCGAAGTCGTCGAGGTTTTCGAACTCGCGGCGCGAGCGATAGAACTCGCGCATCACGTTGCGTGCGATGCCATAGAGCCATGGCAGCGGGTTCTCCCCTGTCAGGGTGTCGAAGTTGGCCCAGGCGCGCTCGAAGACGGCGGCAGCCAACTCCTCAGCGTGCTCCTGCGGCACGCGACGCCGCAAAAACGCCAAGACGGCAGGATAATGCGCGCGAAAGTGCCGGGAGAACTCCCGCTTTCGCGCGCCGGGCAAGGTTAAGACGGACAAATAAAACTCCACGAGCCTGCTGGAACATACTTCACATAGAGTATGTTGCAGCAGGCTCGGAATTATTACAGACTAGTGCGCGACTTTTTCCTTAACCGGAATTTTCGCAGGTTGTACCGGTTCTGCGGTGTCAGCGACTGCGGTACGGCGAGCCACCGCGGCGAAAACGGCACCGGTGACGTTGTGCTCGGTGTCGGACGCAGATGGTTTACTAGTAGACGATGGAACCGCTCGAACTCAGCGCACTCACCGGCACGCAGTCCCGTACGTATGGCACCCGGAAGATCACCGACTCTATGGTGAACGCACCGGTCCATGTGGCGATCGCACTGTGGGACGAGCGCTGGGACTCCGCGCCGGGCGGCACTGTTGATGGCTGGGTCATCGCAGTAAACACCAGGCAGACCCGGTTCATACGCAAGGGCCAGACCAAGAGCGGCGACGTGGTGGAGATTGCCATCCGCGAGTTCGAGAAGGCCACGAAGAACCTGAAGGGCCGAATCTGGATTGTCACGGGGCGCCGGCAAAATACGCTGCGGTCGGCGCTAGAACGGCGCGGCTATACGGTGACGGGCAGCTTTGCGGAGGAAAATAGGGCGTCGAAAAGCGCGAGCTCTGTGCGCCGCAAGGAAGCGGGCCTGACCGCACGTAAGGCCAAGAAGTTGGGCGAGGCGCCACGGAAGAAAGAGGCCACGCAGGTAGAGACCCCGAAGGCACATTGGTGGCCGAACTTCTCGCAGGCGTCATCATGGCCGGAGGGCGCCACGGTGCGCATTGCTACCGACGCCTCCTCCGACACCGTGTTCAAGGGCTCCATGTGCTTCGTGGCGGGCAATGGCGACTACCGGCTGCGCACCCGCGAGACTAAGGCGGGTACTGACGAGCTCGAGCTGGAGTCGCTGACCTTGGCGCTGAAGTACCTGCTCAAGGTGGGTGCAAAGAAGGCGATTATTGAAAGCGACTCGGTCGCGGCGCTCGAAGCGGTGGAGCAGTTGCGCAATAAGCAGTCGAAGGCGGTGCGCTCGCGGCGAACGTGGCGCGGCGTGACGTCAGGTGCGCGGTCGCGTTTCCAGCAGGCCTGGAACGACGTCGAGGGCGAATGCGAGGTGGAAATCCGCCGCGTGCTTGGCCATGCGGGCGATCCGCTCAACCGCGCGGCGGACCAGATTGCGTACATGGGGCTGCGTGCGATTGCGCATCCGATGAAGCAGTCGCGGGCCACGCTGCAGGAGGGCATTACCAAGGCGCTGGCCAAGCTTTAGGCTTAGCCGCTAAAAGATGATCCGGCAGGCAAACGCCACCGCCCACACCAACAGCCAACGGCGTTTGTGCAGCTCATTGCGATAGATGGCGGACATTAACAGGTACCACGCCGACGGGATGATAAAGAAAAGACTGGTTCCTGGGTCCGCGCTAAAGTCATTAAATCCGACTAAAAGGAAAAACGCTGACAGGCCAGCTTTCCACCAAGAAAAAGGGTAAACCTTGCCGTCCGCCTCTGCTGGCTCTGGCTCGTTAGTTTTGGTTTGAGCTGGTACGACTTCGCTTGGCTCGTCTACTGGCGCTGGTTGGAAAGACTGCGCTGGTTGCGGTTTTGCCGCGTCCGCAAACGGATTGCCAGGTGCGTCTGCGAGGGGTTCCTCGAAGGGGTTATTGGCAAAAGGATTGGTCATAGCACATAGGATAGCGCCGACTGTTTCACGCGAGTTCATGTAGCCGGGCAATGGGTTTTGGACCTGCGTTTGTGGGGCTGTTTTCGACGCTTTCGTGTTGGTCCCCCTCTACGGGTTTCCCTCTAATGGTCCCTTTACGAGTAGCGTTGGCGACCAATACGGCCCATTGGGTTTCATTACCCCCTAAAGAAACCCAACCAATGGGAGCCAACCAATGGGACCAGTCTGGGACGTGCGGAAACCCAGGCGGAACCGCAGGCGAAAAGGGCCAGAGCGGCGGCCAGTCCGCGCGGGGCCGCGGAGACTAAGCCACGGAGGCCAGAGCGGAGGCCAGGCCGCACAGGGCGCTAGTGGCCGCCGTTTCCGCCGGACGCGAAGGTGAAAGTATCGGTCTCACCAGAATCGCAGGTCACGGTGTAGGTGTGGTAGCCGTCGGCAGGACCGGGGCCGATGTTGTCCGGCGCGGTTACGTAGCCCACCAGTTGGCCGAGGTCAGCTGCCGGCGACATCACCGCCGTCGCACCCCACGACGTGGTCAGGTTCGCGCGAGTACCCGGGCAGTTTGCCGCAATAAGCAGCTCCTGGCCCGGCTTGAGCTGACCGTCAACAGTACTGGTCAGCTGGGTGCCAGCGGTGGTCTTCGCATCCTCGCTGAACGGGTTGAAGCCGGTAGCAACTGCAGCGCCACCACCAGCCAAAATAGCGCAAGCGGCGGTAGCAGCAACGAGGGTCTTTTTCATGATGACTCCTTAACTAGGAAGTTGATGTTCACCTAGTTAGTTGCACTACCGCCGCGTTTATTACAGGCGACCAGAAAGTTTTTCCAGCCGCCAGTTGGGCGGGCTTATCCGGCGATTCGGCGCGCGCCGTCGCCAGGGCTGGCCACAAGGAAGGTCGGCGCCGGGAAGCCGCGCTCAGCCGCGGCAGCAGCAATTGCCTCCGCCGTCGACTCCACATCGGCACGCTTGACCAGCGCAATCACCGCGCCACCGAAACCGCCCCCAGTCATACGGGCGCCCACTTCACCGGCCGCCGCGAACGCGCAGTCCAGCTCCGGCGTGGTGACCTCGTACTGGTCGCGCAGCGAGATGTGGCTATCGCGCATGAGCTCCCGGAAACGGTCAAGGTTGCCGGCCTCCAAGTCGGAGGCAGCTTCCAAAGTGCGGGCGGTCTCCTCCACGACGTGGGCGACGCGGCGCTTAACGACGCCCTCATTCTCCCCCGCTTCCCTTGCCCACCGGGTGGCGGCCGCAACGGCATCGGGAATATCGCGGATAGTTCCGCCGCGGGCCCCAGAGCCCGCCAATGCAGACTGGACCGCGTCGATGACGCCACGGCGGGAGGCATACTGGCCGTCGTTCAAAGTGTGAGGAGCGTTGGTGTCCGCAATCAGCAGCACCATGTCGCGCTCCGCGATGTTAAACGGCACGCGGCGCACCTCACCCGTGGAGAAGTCCAAGACGAGCGCCTTGCCCTTCTGCCCGAAGAGGCTCGCATTCTGGTCCAAGCCACCTGTCGAGGCACCGACGACCTCGTTCTCGGCGCGCATGCAGGCGAGAACCAGGCGGGTGCGGGCGGCGTCGTCAGGCGCGTGCCCCGTCGAAAGCTCGTAGGCCGCCACCGCCACCGAGCATTCCAACGCCGCGGAGCTGGAGAGGCCGGAGCCTACCGGAACGTCGGAGACAATCGCGATGTCGAGGCCCTCGCAGGAGGCGATGACGCCGTCCTCGAGGCCCGCCCACACGGCGCCGGCGACGTAGCCTGCCCAGGCGTCCGGGGTGCCCGCGGCCCAACCCGGGCCAACCTCCTCCAGAAAAACGTCCACGCGGTAGACCTTGCCGCCGAACTCGGAGGCAATCCGCAGTTGGCCGTCCTCGCGCGGGGCCACGGCCACGGCCGTGTTCTGCTCCAGCGCGAAAGGAATCGAGGCGCCACCTGCGTAGTCGACGTGCTCGCCGATGAGGTTCACGCGGCCCGGCGCGGCCCAAACCCCGGCAGGCTCCGCGGAGAAGTTGGAGCGGAAGAGTGCGGTCGCGGCGTCGGCAAGCGTGGCGTCGGAACGAGTGGAAATCCAGTTAAGCATCCCACACCTCCTGGAACCGGGCGGCGATGCGCTCCGGGGTGGTGTCGTTGATCCACACTGCCTGCGCGGACTCCGAACCGGCGAGGAACTTCATGCGGTTCGGCGAGCGCATCAGCGAAAACAGCTGCAGGTGCATGCGCACGTCCCCGCGCAGCGTAGGGTCGGTCGGCGCGAGGTTCCAACCAGCGATGTACGGGGTCTTCTCCACGCCGTCGAAGAAACGGTCCACAGCGGTATACAGCTTCTTGAGCAGGGCGGCGAGGTCGTCGCGCTGGGCGTCGGAAAGCTCGGTGAAATCCGCCGCGTACTCGTTGGGCATGACCATCGCCTCGAGCGGCCACTTAGCGGCCGCGGGGACAAACGCCGTGAAGTGCTCGGTCTCCGCGATGATGCGGGTGCCCGCTGCGCGCTCCTTGTCCAGGATGTCTTGGAAGAGATCGCCCTCGTAAGCCTGCGAGGAAGCCACGATGGACTTCATGCGCGGCGAGAGGAACGGATAGGAGTAGATCTGGCCGTGCGGGTGCTGCAGCGTCACGCCGATTTCAGCGCCGCGATTCTCAAACGGGAAGACCTGCGCCACCTCAGGCAGCGCAGACAGCGCCGAGGTGCGGTGCGCCCACGCCTCGATGACGGTGCGAATGCGGCTCACGGGCAGATCCTTGAAGCTCAGCTCCGGGTCAGAAGTAAAGCACACGACCTCGCAGCGGGCCTTCGCCGGCAGGCGCGGGACCAGGCCCATGCCGTCGACGTCGTCCTCGTAGTCCTCCATCCCCATCGCAAAGGAAGGGAAGCGGTTTTCAAAGACCACCACGTCATAGGACGGGGACGGGATCTCCGTGGGCAGTTGGCCCGGCAGGGTCGGCGCGAGCGGGTTCTCGTTGGCCGGGGGCATGAATGTGCGGTTCATGCGGTGGGCGGCAAAGGCTACCCAGTCCCCGGTCAGCGGGTCGCGGCGCATCTCCGAGGCCGGTGTGACCTGCGGGAGTTCGCGGCTGTCTTCCAAGACGCGGTCGGTGTGTGGGGTGTCGTCGAAGTAGATGATTTCGCGGCCGTCGGCAAGCGCGGCTTTGGTGATCTCTAGCATTACTTGGCCTCCGCCAGCTTCGACTCGTCGATCTTGGAAGGGTCAACGATGATGGGACGCAGCTTGGCCCACAGCATGAAGGCTACTGCGACGACCAGCATGGCGACGCCGGCCCAGAGGTTGTCGGAGGATTCCTTCGGCAGGCCCGTGTCTGGGTTGACGCCTGGGTCGAGGGCGAAGGAGCAGACTACGAGCACGATGCCGTAGATGCCCAGGAGCGCACCGATCACGTTGCGCAGGTCAAAGGCACCCGCGTGCTGAGGTGAAGTCTTGGTTGTCATGATTGATGCTCCTTTAGGCGAAGATGACGTTCAGGCCGACGGCAATAACCAGGCAGATGACGCCCAGCGGGACGGTCTGCTTATACCACGGCAGGTTCTTCTCGGTGTAGTCCTCGAAGTGGTCCTTCGGGGTAACCGAGGATACGAAGCCGACGAGCTCTTCGTCTGGCTTGGGCTGCGTAAACATGGTGACGATGACGGAGACGATGATATCCACCGTAAAGGCCACGCCAGCGGCCACGAATGCTGTGCCCTGGCCAGGAAGGTTGAAGATGGAAGCCGTTGCGTCGGTAAAGGTTGCGATGTACCAGAAGGTAATTGCAGATGCGGTACCTGCAACCAGGCCGGACCAACCGGCGTGCGGAGTCATGCGCTTCCAGAACATACCGAGGATGAAGGTTGCGAACAGCGGGGCATTGAAGAAGCCGAACAGCGTCTGCAGGTAATCCATGACGTTGCCGAAGTTCTGGGCCAAAAGGGCGGTAAAGACGGCCACGCCGGTGGCGACGACGGTCGCGATGCGGCCGAACTTCAGGTAGTAGTCATCCTCGCGGTCCTTGACCACGTAGGTCTGCCAGATGTCATAAGAGATAACCGTGTTGAACGCGGAGATGTTTGCGGCCATGCCGGCCATGAAGGAGGCCAGCAGGCCAGCGATGGCCACGCCGAGGAGGCCATTCGGAAGGAGGTCGCGCATGAGCAGCAGGATGGCGTCGTTTGGCTCGGCGCGCTCTTCCATCAAGTCAGCGACGGAAACGGAGGCAACCATGCCTGGGATAACCACGAGGAAGGGCACGAACATCTTCGGGAAAGCGCCGATGATTGGGGTCTTGCGGGCTGCGGAGATGGATTCCGAAGCCATGGCGCGCTGTACCTCGACAAAGTTGGTGGTCCAGTATCCGAAGGAGAGGACGAAGCCCAAGCCCAGTACGATACCGATGACGGACCAGACTGGGTTCTCAAAGCCGGAAATGTCTGTGCCCGGCCAGGTGTGGAAGTGGGATTCCGCAATAACGGAATCCTTCAGGCCCTGCCAGCCGCCGACGCGGTTGAGGCCGATGATGGTCAATGGTGCCAGAGCAGCAACGATGACGAAGAACTGTAGAACCTCGTTGTAGATGGCTGCGGACAGGCCGCCCAGGGTGATGTAGGACAAAACGATGAGGCCAGCGACAAGGAGCGCGACCCACATCGGCCAGCCCAGCAGGGCTTCAACGATGGTGGCCAGCAGGTACAGGTTCACACCGGCGATGAGCAGCTGTGCCACGGCGAAGGAAATCGCGTTGACCAGGTGTGCCGCGTTGCCGAAGCGCCTGCGCATGAACTCCGGCACGGAACGGACCTTGGAGCCGTAGTAGAACGGCATCATCACGATGCCTAGGAAGACCATGGCCGGGATGGCGCCGATCCAGAAGTAGTGCATGGTCTGGAAACCGTATTCCACGCCATTTGCAGACATACCGATGATTTCCACCGCACCGAGGTTCGCAGAGACGAACGCCAGGCCAGTCACCCAAGCCGGCAAACCGCGGCCCGAGAGGAAGAAGTCAATGGAGGAGGAAACGCGGGCTTTTGCAGCCCAGCCAATTCCCAAGACAAAGAGGAAGTACAAAGCAACGAGCAGATAATCCACCCAGGTTGCGTCGAGTCTCAATACTGAAGGTTCCATTTCAAGAGCTTTCTTTTATTAGATTGCGCTCAAGCGAAGCTCGTAGGCAATCGGTTGATGTGCGTTGAGAACGGCCACGTCTGTGCCGCTACGCAGTGCGTTTGGCGGAGCGCTCATGGGCTCCACCGCCAGGGCACGCCCGCGCCCTGGGTAATCTGCCGGAGTGTACATCTGGACCCAATCCAGCCCCTGCCCCATCTCTAGGCGCACGCCCTTGCCCGCCGAGACATACTCTGCGGTCAGTGGTCCATGCCCGTGGAAGCAGTCATCCCATTCCACTTCGGCAATGCGCTGGCGCTTGACGACGACCTCTTCTACCTCACCCGTCGGCAAGTTCCGGGCGTCCAGCAAGTGGTGCTCGGTGACGGGGAGGGTCAGTTCGGAGGCGTCGGCAGCCGCGCCGCGTGCCGAGAGATAGGTGTGCAGGCCGAACGCGAACGGGGCGGGCCCTTCGGCGCTGGCCTCGAAGTGGGCGGATAAGCCGGCTGCGTCGAGGGTGTAGGTGGCTATGAGTTGGGTAGGCCATGGCCACGGTTCCTCGATGCGGGTGGTGAGTTGCACGCGGTCGGTGGCGTAGTAAACCAGATCCCAGGCTGCGTCGAGGACGAAGCCGTGGTTGGCGTTGTTGCGCTCGGGCTCGTTGACGGGGACTAAGTGCTTAGTCCCGCGCCAAGTGAAGCAGCCGTCTTCTGTGCGGTTTGGCCATGGTGCAAGAACCACGCCGGCGCACATCGGAGGCAGGCCTTCGTAGGTTTCCACAAGGGGTTCGCCGTTGTAGGTCAGCGCCTTAATGCCGCCGCCTAGGCTGGCGATTTCCGCCATGTATGCACCGTGTGCCATTCGGTACACAGGTGCAGAGCTGCTCGGTCTCGCCGTTCTGGTCATAACCTATTGCCCTTTCTTCCGTGTGTAACTCACTACGGGTTTTAGGTTAAGTCGCAGCTCAAGGGCCAGTCAATCGTTTGCATAAACTTGCATAATGATATCCCTGAAATCTACTTTTAGGTGCTACTGGTCATACACAGCAGCGCAAATCCTCCGCCAAATGATGCGCGCGGCCGAATGCGGGGTGGCCAAGACTTCGCGCAGATAGTTCTCCGGCTTCAGCTCCCACGGCGTAAAGGCAGAGTGCACGCGCACGGGAATTCCCAGGTGCCACGACCACAGCTTGGTCCGCAAGGCATGAAAGTCACTGGTGACCACATCAAAGTAGGGCGCGCGGTACAGCGCGTGGGAGTTCTCCAAATTTTCGTTGGTACTCGTGGCGTTGGGCTCGACGATAATGTTCTCGGCTGGCACTCCCCTGCCAATGAGATAAGCCTCCATCACCTCGGCTTCTCCGCGTCCGGACACGATGATGTCCTGCCCGCGCCACAACTGAAATGCGCGCTCAAGGCGACGCTCGAGCATAGGACCTGGCACACCGCCTTGGACGCGAGCTCCCAATACCAACAGGGGGACTAAGATAGGTCCGGACATAAAGCACGAGCTTAATCCAGGAGGGACACCGTGGCCACACCGACTCTGAAGGACCTCGCCGCGGCCACAGGAGTGTCCATCTCCACGGTCTCGCGCGCATTGGCCAACCATCCGGCCATTTCGCAGGCCACCACGAAAAAGGTCAAAGACGCCGCGGAAAAGCTCGGCTACCGCCCAAATGCCCAGGCCCGCGCGCTGCGCGGCTCCCGCTCCGACGCCATCGGTGTGGTCATCCCCAACCTTGCCGACCCATACTTCGCGCTCATCGCCGCCGCCATCGAGGCCGAGGCCGAACGCGAGGGAATCGCCGCAATCATGACCACGTGTTCGGAATCCCCGGAACGCCTGGCCAAGGCTCTCGATGCCCTGACCTGGCGCCAAGTCGACGGCATCATCACCGTCCCCGTCGAAGGTGCAGAGGCCGCTCTCAACGAGGCCGCGAAGTCCCGCCCGCTTCTGCTCATTGACCGCGAGCTAGCCCCCTTCCCTGCCGTGGCCTCCGATCCACGGCCCGGCATGTTCGCCGCGCTGACCCAGCTGCGGCAGAAGGGCCACGAGCGCATCGGCTACATCCCGGGGCCTCAACAAACGTCCACGGGCCGGCAGCGACTCAAGGTTTTTCGCGGCGCGACCAGCGAGTTCAGTACCTTCTATGCGCAGGGTGGCTATCGCCGCAAGGACGGTTACGTCGGAGCGCTGGAGCTCTTTGAAAAGGACGTCACGGCTATCGTCGCGGGCGATTCCATGATGACCGCCGGTGCACTGGAGGCCTGCTACAACGCGGGCAAGCGTATTGGTACGGATATCGCATTGGTCGGATTCGACGACCTCAACTTCTTCCGCCTGCAGCCGGTCCCCATTTCTGTGGTGGACCAAGATATGGCGGCGCTTGGCCGCCTAGCGGTACAACAACTGACCGCGGCCATCGCGCACAACGCCACCCCCACGGGCGTCAAGGTCCCGACAACCTACATTCCCCGCGTCTCGACTGCCGCGCGTTTGACCAAGAGCTAGCCGACTGCCGCACGTTTGACCGAGAGCTGGCTCTACGGTCAAACGTGCATTTACTGCAGGAGGCAATCGCGGCCCCTACTCGCCGAGAAGCTTCGCGCGCAGGTTCGCGTCCTTCTGTTCGACCTCGGCGGCCATGTTCTCTTGGTACTCTGCCATCTTCTGCATCAGGGCAGGATCGCCAGCACCGAGGATGCGCACGGCCAGCAGGCCGGCGTTCTTTGCGCCGCCGATGGACACGGTCGCAACCGGCACGCCGCCCGGCATCTGCACGATGGACAGCAGCGAGTCCATACCGTCGAGCTCCTTAAGCGCACGCGGGATGCCGATAACCGGCAGCGGAGTAGCCGCCGCGACCATGCCCGGCAGGTGCGCCGCGCCGCCCGCACAGGCGATGATGGCCTGCAGGCCACGCTCGTGCGCGGACTTGGCATAAGCCAGCATCTTCTCCGGGGTGCGGTGTGCGCTGACCACGCCCACCTCGAAAGGCACGCCGAACTCCGCGAGCACCTCGGCTGCGGGTTTGACGGTGGGCCAGTCGGAATCGGAGCCCATAATCAGGCCAACCTGCGGTTCCATAAAATCTCCTTAAGCTTCGGCCCACTCAGCGTGGACGAGGAAGTGTGCGGCATCGGCAGCGATGCGGCGGGTTTTAGCCACATCCGTGCCCACGACGTTGACGTGGCCAATCTTACGGCCGGCGCGATAGTCCTTGCCGTACAGGTGAATCTTGGCCTGCGGGTAGCGCTCCATCACTTCGCGCACGCGCTGCCGCATCGGCATTTCTGGGTCGGCAGAGCCGCCCAGCACGTTGGCCATGACGGTGATAGGCGCCAGCGGATCGGTAGCGCCCAGCGGCAGGTCCAAGACCGCGCGCAGGTGCTGCTCAAACTGCGAGGTCACCGAACCATCCTGGGTCCAGTGACCGGTGTTGTGCGGGCGCATGGCCAGCTCGTTGACGGCGATGTCTTCGCCGGCATCAGCATTAAAGGCGAAGAGCTCAACCGCCAAGACGCCCGTGACGCCGAGCTGCGTGGCCACGAGTTCGCCGACCTTAGCGGCACGCTCTGCCAGCTCAGGGCTCAGCCCCGGCGCGGGGGCGAAAGCCTCGGCGCAGATGCCGTCGCGCTGCACGGACTCGGTGATCGGCCAAGCCTTAACTTCGCCGGAAGGGCGGCGGGCAACGAGCACGGAAAGCTCGCGGGTCAGCGTGACCTTCTCCTCTGCCATGAGGGGTGTGCCCGCATCAAGCAGCTTGGCAACCAATGACTCCAGCTCATGCGCTTCAGGGAACCACACGCCGTGGCCGTCGTAGCCACCGCGGCGGGCCTTCAAGCACACACGGCCGTCGACGAGTCCGAAGAAGTCCAGCGCATCTGCCACGGTTTCAATCGCGGCAAAACGCGGGACTGGTGCACCCAGCTCCGCGAGCTTCTGGCGCATGAGCAACTTGTCCTGCGCGTACAACAGTGCAGAAGGCTGGGGCTGGACATTGTATCCGGCGTCGATAAGCGCCTGCACATGCTCGGTAGGCACGTGCTCGTGCTCGAAAGTCAGGCCGTCCGCGTCCTGGGACGCGCCGACGAGAGTGTCGTAGTCGTGGTAATCCCCCAGGACAACGTCCGGGATGACCTGCGCTGCGGACTGCTCGCCGGAGGAGGCGAGGATGCGCAAATGGATGTCCAGCTCAGCGGCTGCCGGCTGCAACATGCGTGCGAGCTGGCCGTCGCCAAAAACGGTAACGATGGGCTTTGCTTGTTGACTCACCTGTCCAATACTAGCCTTAAGGCTATGATCGTCCGGCATACTATCTTCCAAAACTCCCTCATGACGGCGCTCCTCGACGGCATCTATGACGGTGAGATGGCCATCGGCGAGCTACTCGGCAAGGGTAACTTCGGCATCGGCACGTTCGACGCCCTCGATGGCGAGATGATCATCCTCGACGGCGTGTGTTACCAGCTGCGCGGCGACGGAACTGCCACCATCGCGGACCTGGACCAGGGAACGCCCTTTGCGGTGGCTACGAACTTTGTGCCGCGCATCAAGGTCGAGGCGCCGCAGGGCATGCTGCGCTCCGAGCTTTCTGCTTTCGTGGATGAGATTCAGCCCTCCGCGAATTACATGTATGCCGTGCGAATCTCGGGCCGCTTCCGCTCGGTGACCACCCGCACCGTGGTCAAGCAGTCCAAGCCCTATCCCCCAATGGCCGAGGCCGTGGGCGGCGATAAGGAGCTGCACTTCACCGATGTCGAGGGCATCATCGGCGGCTTCCGCACTCCGGTCTTTGAAAAGGGAATCTCGGTGCCGGGCTGCCACGTGCACTTTATCGACGCCGATCGCACCTCCGGCGGGCACGTCCTGGACTACGTTGTGGACGACGCCACCATCGAGCTATGCCCCGGCACCGACCTCGAGCTGCGCCTGCCGCTGACCCAAGAGTTTGGCCAAGCCAACCTGGCTCCTGAGGATCTGGACCACCAGCTGCACACCACAGAGGTTAAGAATTAGAAGAGCTCCTGCTCGTTGAGGATCTCCTCCACGCGCTTGGCCTTGGGGATGGAAGGGAAGTACATCGGGCGCTCGTAGCCGTGGATAGCGAGGGAGATGCCTCCGCGGCGGCGTCTAGCGCCGCGGATATCCCGCAGTGGGATCGAGTCCACGTGGCTGCCCTCGCGCGCGATGACGCGCAGGTTGGTCACGATGAAGCGCCGGCGCCGCGTGCGGTACAGCGGCAAGCCAAAGCGCCAGAGGGAAAGTACCGCCCACAGGCCCACGATGCCGTTGCGAAGATTGACGTCGAGGCCATAAGAATCCGCCCAGCCGATGGCCATCCAGGCCAGGCCGGTGATGAGGATGAGCTCGAGAAATGGGAAAAGGAGCGCACGGTACGGCGCGGTCATATCTACGCGGACAACTTCGCCGCGGCCCATCTTCATCAATCCCATAGGGGTGCATGATACCCGCAGGAGGCGGCGGCGTCGGCACCATCACCGTAAACACCTCCGAGGCCTGCAGATGGCCAGATGCCGTAGCCTCCGGCCGGCGGCATGGACGAATCCACTGGTGTGCAGCTCAAAGATGACGGTGAGGTCTCCCAGGGAATGGGCGGCGGCCCGATGGGCGGACAGCGCCCCTAAATAGACACAATTTGCCAAATAGGAATGCCTGCCACGCTCTGTGGCGGGCCCTATTTGGCAAATTGTGCTTTACAACGCCCCGCCTCTCCACGCGGCGCGGCAACGAGTCGCTACTGAACCGGGCGCAGGTGCGTAACGTCGCCGGCGGAGTAGTACTCGCCGCCGACGTTGATGCGTCCGTCGTCGGCGATGCCTTCGACGACACCGACGACGTCGCCAGTCGGCGCCTCGAGACGAACTTCCTGGCCGATGGTAGAGCAGACCTTGCGGTAGTCCGCCATTAGCTGTGGATCCTGGTTCTCCCACTGGGTGATGCGGCGGCGCAAGTTCTTCAGTAAAGCAATTGCCAGCTCGGTGCGGTCGGTGTCGCGGCCTTCGAGGGCCAGGGACGTGGCCTTCTCGATGGGCAGCTGCTCGCGGGTCAAGGTGACGTTCAGACCCATGCCCACGACAACGCGTGCGGACAGCGTAGCTCCTGCTTCGGTCTTCGGGGCGACCTCAGCCTTGTTCACCTCCGCCTTGTTGAACTCCGCCTTGTTCACCTCAGCCTTATTAAACTCAGTCTTCGGCGCGGACTTGAAGGCAGCGCCCACTGGGCCAGCTTCGGCGAGAATGCCGCAAAGCTTGTTGCCGTCGATGTGGACGTCATTTGGCCACTTAAGCACGGAGCCCTCAACCGTATCGGTGACCGCCAAACCAGAAGCGAGCGGCAAAGTGCCGAGGTACTCAAGGGCCTCGGGAAGGATGAGCACCGAAAGAATCAGCTGTGAGCCCGCCGGGCTAACCCAAGTACGGCCCAAGCGGCCTTTGCCGGAGACCTGCTCGTTGGCCAACAGCACGGTGCCATCAGCGACGTTTTCCGCCTGCATGAGGTCCGTGTTGGTTGAACCGGTCTGCTCTACGTAATCAATTACAGCGAAGTCATCAGCTAGCGCGGTACGAATGCGTTCAATATCAAGTGGAGCTGTCATGCCACCGAGATTACCCGCCACCTAAAAGTAGCCCCAGCTGACACTAGCTAATGCGCATAACCACCCCGCCCCACACTAGAACCAGCCAGGCTTATCCAGGATTTCCGGCTTGCCCTTTTCATCAAGACAGGTGGTCAACACCGCCTGCGGCAGGGCCTTTTCCACTTGCTCAGGGGATACAGTTATGCCGCGCTGCCCCGGCAACCATTCGACGGTGTCCTTAATGAGGAGGTCATGCGTCCCACGCAGATCGCCCTGCAGTGAGTCGCCGTTTCCTTCCATAGCCACCGTGTAGCGAATTCTCGGGTCTACCCACTCGCATACCCATTGCCCGTACTCGGTAACCTCAGCATCGGAAAGCTAAAGGCCCGCAGCATTCAGACTGTCTTTCATTAATGCAGTGTCGAACTTGCCGTGGTTTTCTAAATAGTCGCGGACCCCGGCAGCTTCAGCTTGCTCACCGAAGATCTTGCTGAAAGTGGTGTCGCGTGGTGCTGAATTTGATGTAGTTTCCGGTCTTTCCGAAACAGACGCGGCGCCTGACGTTTCCGCGTTCGGAGCCTGTTCATCCGCAGCTCCAACGGCATTGTTAGTGGTAAACGAAGCCGCGTTATCTACGGTATCGGCACCGGAACAGCCGGCTACGAGCAGAGCTAGGAGTGGAGCAAGCTTTTTCATAGCGCCGACCAGCATAGGCGATTTAACGGGGGTGCTAGTGTAGGCGCATGGCAAAGGTCACTTTTGAGAAGGTCAACATCACCTACCCCAACGCCGCCCAGCCCACGGTCAAGGACCTTGACCTGGAAATCGCAGATGGTGAGTTTCTGGTGCTCGTCGGCCCATCCGGCTGCGGAAAGTCCACCACCCTGCGCTCCTTGGCAGGTCTTGAGCCGACCTCCAGCGGCCGCATTCTCATCGACGATAAAGACGTCACCGGCCTCGAACCGGGCGAGCGCGATATCGCCATGGTCTTTCAAAATTATGCCCTCTACCCGCACCTTTCCGTAGCTGAGAACATGGGCTTTGCCCTCAAGCTCGCCAAGCTGCCTAAGGATGAGATTAAGAAAAAAGTCGACGAGGCCGCAGCCACCCTCGGCCTGACCGAGTACCTCGACCGCAAGCCGAAGGACCTCTCCGGCGGTCAGCGTCAGCGCGTAGCCATGAGCCGCGCCATCGTGCGTAATCCCAAGGTCTTCCTGATGGATGAGCCGCTGTCCAACTTGGACGCGAAGCTACGCGTCCAGACCCGCTCGGAGCTCGCCAGCCTGCAGCAGCGCCTGGGCACCACCACCGTCTACGTCACGCACGACCAAGTCGAGGCCATGACCATGGGCGACCGAGTGGCTGTACTCAAGGACGGCGTCCTGCAGCAGGTCGCTCCCCCACGCGAGCTCTACGACGCCCCCGTCAACGAATTCGTCGCTGGCTTCATCGGCTCGCCTGCCATGAACATCTTCAACTACAACGAAGGCCGCATCGGCGTTCGCCCAGAGGACATGCTCATCACAGAAGCCCCGGCTGATATCTCTGGCATCGTTGACATCGTCGAGGAACTCGGCGCTGAGTCTTATGTCTACGTCACCGTTGGCAACCAGCGTTTCGTCGCCCGCGCAGATAAAGCACACACTCCACGGCGCGGCGACAGCATACATCTATCTTTCGACCCGACTAAAGCGCATCACTTCGACCCCGAAACGGGCGAACGCATTAACTCCTAATAAGACGTTGGGGGTGGATCTCACCCCCGACCGCGTCTTTCTACTGGGACTTTCGGAAAAAATAACGGTCTCAGACCGGGAAATAAGTCAAACCCCCGCGCGATGTGCTCGTTTTAACTTATTTTAAAGTCACCAGAAGTTTTCCGAAAGGTGAAATGCCCATGAAGAAGTCCGTACTTCGTTCCAGCCTCCACACCGCCCGCAAAGGCGCCGTTGTCACCACCGCTGCTCTCGCGCTGGTATTGGCAGGCTGCTCATCCTCCTCTGACGAGGGTTCCTCCGATTCCGCATCCAGCGGTTCCGCCGACGGCGCTGACGGCCGCGGCCCCATCACCTTCGCGATGGGTAAGAACGACACCGACAAGATCCAGCCGGTCATCGAGAAGTGGAACAAGGAGCACCCTGACGAGAAGGTCACCCTCAAGGAGCTCGCCGGCGAGGCAGACGCTCAGCGCGACACCCTCGTACAGTCCCTGCAGGCTGGCAACTCTGACTACGACGTCATGGCACTCGACGTCGTCTGGACCGCAGAGTTCGCCGCAAACCAGTGGCTCGCTCCGCTGACCGGCGATCTGGAGGTTGACACCTCCGATCTACTCGAGTCCACCGTTGAGTCCGCTACCTACAACGACACCCTCTACGCTCTGCCTCAGAACACCAACGGCCAGCTCCTCTTCCGCAACACCGACTTGGCTGACAAAGCACCAGAGAAGTTCGACGACATCAAGACTGCTTGCGAGGCGCTCAAGGAGGACACCTCCTGCCTGACCACACAGCTCAAGCAGTACGAAGGCCTGACCGTAAATACCGCAGGCTTCATGGAGGGCTGGGGCGGCTCCGTTCTGGCTGACGACGGCACTCCTTCCGTAGACTCGGCTGAGTCCAAGGCTGGTCTGCAGGCGCTTGTCGACGCTTACAAGGACGGCGTCATCTCCAAGGATTCCACCGCCGCTACCGAGGAGGAGACCAACCTGGCCTTCACCGAGGGCAAGACCGCTTTCGCCATCAACTGGCCGTACATGTACACCAACGCTGAGGATGAAGGTGTGAAGTTCGAGGTCCAGCCGCTGGTAGGCAAGGACGGCGTTGGCGTTTCCACCCTGGGTGGCTACAACAACGGCATCAACATCAACTCCGAGAAGAAGGCCACCGCGCTGGACTTCATGAAGTTCATCATCAACGAGGAGAACCAGAAGTCCTTCGCTGAGGCTTCCTTCCCGCCGGTTCTGGCTTCCGTCTACGACGATGCTGCCCTCATCGAGCAGTTCCCGTACCTGCCGGCTCTCAAGGAGTCCCTGGAAAACGCCGCACCGCGTCCGGTCTCCCCGTTCTACACCGCAATCTCCAAGGCTGTTCAGGACAACGCTTACGCAGCGCTGACCGCTGGCAAGTCCGTGGATGACGCAACCAAGGACATGAAGGCTGCTATCGAGGCTGCTTCCCAGGGCTAAAAGACCAGTCCCTTTTAACTAGGTTCTCTTTTAGATAGAGAGCTGAGAATGCGGGGCGTGAGTGAGCTTGTGTGCTCACACACGCCCCGCATTGTCTTTGATGTCCGGCACACCCGTTAAACTCTTAGCCAACCTGATCACTTACTGCAGAAAGGCGTCCCAGCGTGGCAGTAACAACTCCCACAGCCATGAAGCGCAAGCAGAACCTCAATGCCGCGGGCCTTATCGCACCGGCACTGATTGTGCTAGCCGTTGTTATCGGCTACCCCATCCTGCGTGCTGTCTGGCTTTCTTTCCAGGGAAATCGCCACTTGAACCCCAAAACGGGCATTTTCGAGGAAGGCGGCTTCGCCGGCCTTGAGAACTACCTGTACTGGATCAATAACCGTTGTGTTTCTGGCACCGGGCAGATCTCGCAGTGCCCTCCTGGCGTTATCGCCACGGACTTCTGGCCGGCGCTAAAGATTACGCTGTTCTTCACCGTGGTCACCGTGTTGTTGGAGACCATCCTCGGTATGTTCATGGCCATCATCATGAATGGTGAGTACAAGGGCCGCGGCCTTGTCCGCGCAGCAGTGCTGGTGCCGTGGGCTATTCCTACGGCTGTAACGGCTAAGTTGTGGCAGTTCATGTTCGCCCCAGATGGCATCGTGAACTCCCTACTGGGAACCCACATTTCTTGGACCACGGACCCTTTCTACGCCCGTCTTGCCGTCATCATCGCGGACGTGTGGAAGACCGCCCCATTCATGGCCCTGCTCATCTTGGCTGGCCTGCAAATGATTCCGCGGGACGTGTATGACGCCGCGCGTGTCGACGGCGCGAGCCGCATCCAGACCTTCTTCAAGATCACGTTGCCACTGGTGCGCCCCGCCCTCATGGTGGCTATCTTGTTCCGTACCCTCGACGCACTGCGCATGTACGACCTTCCGGTCATCATGATCTCGGCGTCGTCCAACGCGCCCACTGCCACCATCTCCCAGCTGGTGGTTGAGGATATGCGCCAAGGCAACTTCAATTCTGCCTCGGCACTATCGACTCTCATCTTCTTGCTCATCTTCCTCGTTGCCTTCATCCTGGTTCGCTTCCTGGGAGCTGATGTCTCCGGCAATGAGCGGCGCTCGAATAGGAAGGCGGTCCAGTAATGAAAAAGTTCGGACACTACGCCGGCATCATCTTCATCATGTTCTGGGGCTTGGCTCCCTTCTACTGGATGGTCGTAACGGCACTGCGGCACAAGGACCACACCTTCGACACCACCCCGTGGCCGACCCACGTCACCATGGAAAACTTCCAGGACGCACTGGCCACTGACAAGGGCAACAACTTCTTGGCGGCACTCGGCAACTCGCTGGCCATCTCGTTGGCCACCACCGCCATCGCCGTAGCAGTGGGTGTCTTCACCGCCTACGCGCTGGCCCGCTACAACTTCCCTGGCAAGGGAATCGTCACCGGCATCATCCTGGCGGCTTCGATGTTCCCTGCCATCGCATTGGTCACCCCGCTGTTCCAGATGTTCGGCAACCTGGACTGGATCGGCACCTACCGCGCCATGATCATCCCGAACATCTCCTTTGCACTGCCGTTGACGGTCTACACGCTACTGAGCTTCTTCCGTCAGCTTCCATGGGAACTGGAGGAAGCCGCTCGCGTCGACGGCGCCTCGCGCGGCCAGGCCTTCCGTCTCGTACTGTTGCCGCTCGCTGCCCCGGCGCTGTTTACCACCGCCATCATCGCATTCATCACCACGTGGAATGAGTTCATGTTGGCTCGTCAGCTCTCCAACGACTCCACTGAACCAGTAACCGTGGCCATCGCACGCTTCTCCGGCCCCTCGGCCTTCGAGTACCCGTACGCCGCCACCATGGCAGCGGGTGCACTCGTGACCATTCCGCTCATCATCATGGTTCTCATCTTCCAACACCGCATCGTGGCCGGCCTGACCGCCGGAGGTGTCAAGGCCTAATGCTGAAGCACCTGGGAGTTATCGCAGCGGCTGCAAGCATGGCATTGGCCGGCGCGGCGTGCACACCATCTCAAGAGGAGAAAAGCACCGCAGTGGAACGAAGCGAAGCCGTCGGCGCACCCGCCCCCGTCATCTTGAGACCCGCGGAGCTTTCGGGGCAGACCATCGATCTAAAGCTCGGCGAAAACCTCGTCATCACCGAATCCAACGGGCTCACCGCAGAAGTCAGCAATCCTGAGGTCGCCGAATTTACCCCAGCACGTACCGACGGTGCCACGGAGTTCAACGCCGGGTTTGCCGCTCTCAAGAAGGGCGTGACCAGCGTGAAGCTCTCGGACGGAACCGCTTTTAACCTCAAAATCAGCTAATGCGCCACGCACTTTTGTGGGACACTGCCCTAGGATTCGTCGGCTTTTTCGCCTTTCTCGCCATCGCGCAAGCAATTCTCAATCTCTTCCAACCCGAGCCCGCCATCTGGCCGGGGATTCTCGCCGCTGTGCTCTGCGGTATTGAATACCTCCTGTGGCGCGCCAAAAGAAAGGACCTCAGATGAGTTGGTACCAGAACGCCATCTTCTACCAAGCCCTCGTTGGCTCTTTCAAAGACTCCGGCGCCACCGGGAATCCCGCGGCAGCCGGTGGCAAGGGCGTGGGCACGCTCCAAGGCGTCATCGAAAAGCTTGACTATCTAAAGTGGCTCGGCGTCGATTGTCTCTGGCTTTCGCCTTTCTATGCCTCCCCGCTCAAAGATGACGGCTACGACATCGCGGACTACTACTCCATCCATCCCGATTACGGCACCATGGAGGACTTCGAGCAGCTCATCTCTGAGGTTCACAGCCGCGGCATGCGGCTCATGACTGACCTCGCGCTCAACCACACCTCCTCCGAGCACGAGTGGTTCCAGGCCTCCCGCCGCGATCCCGAAGGCCCATACGGCGACTACTACGTGTGGGGCGACGATCCAGACCGCTATCCTGAAATCCGCATCATCTTCACCGACGTGGAAGATTCTACGTGGGCCTGGGATGAGGTGCGCCAGCAGTACTACTTCCACCGCTTCTACTCGCACCAGCCGGATCTCAACTACGACAACCCCGCGGTGCACGAGGAAGTCTTCAACATCGTGCGCTTCTGGATGGACAAGGGCCTGGACGGCTTCCGCTTGGACGCAATCCCATACCTCTACGAGCGCGACGGAGCGGGCGGCGAGTCGCTGCCCGAGACCCTCGAGTTCATTGAGAAGTTGCGCACTTTCGTTGATGAGAACTATCCCGAGGCTGTCATGATCGCCGAGGCCAACCAGCCTCCGGCAGAGACCATGGAGTTCTTCGGCAAGGGCAACCGCGTGCACATGGTGTTCAACTTCCCGCTGATGCCGCGTTTGTACGAGGCGCTTGCGCTTGGCGACGCCACCCCCATTTACAACATCATGGAGGAGATACCGGAGCTGCCCGAGGGCTGCCAGTGGGGCACCTTCCTGCGCAACCATGACGAGCTCACGCTGGAAATGGTGAACGAGTCGCGTCGCGAGTTGATGTACCACCATTACCTGCCGGATGACGAGATGCGCGCGCACGTGGGCATCGCTAGGCGCTTGGCTCCGTTGCTGGGAAATGACCGCAGCAAGATTGAGCTGTTTTACTCCCTGTTGCTGACCATGCCGGGCTCGCCTTTCCTCTACTACGGGGATGAGATTGGCATGGGCGATTCGCCTGCCCTGCCAGACCGCGACGCAGTGCGCACCCCTATGCAATGGGAACCTGGCGACGGCGCCGGGTTCACCACTGCCCCGCACCCGCGGCGCCCCATCGTGGGCGGCACGAAGGTTAACGTGGCGGAGCAAAAGGATGACCCAACCTCCTTGCTCAACACCGTTCGCGAACTCATTGCACAGCGCAAGGCTTTCCCGGAGTTGGCCACCGCGCCCTTCGAGGCTGTCGAGACCGGCGAGGCCGGCATTCTTGCGTTCCAGCGTGGCAGCTTGTTGTGCCTGCACAACTTCACTGAGGAATCCGTGGATCTGGGTCCGGTCGAGTTAGGCCCATACGGCTACGCGTGGTTGCCTATTGAGGCTTAACCAGAGTCCTAATTAGGAAAGGTCAGTTGGGGTGGAGTCCTCACTCCACCCCTTTGGTTAACGGCAGGTTAACGCGAGGCGTATACCGCGGAAATCTTCACTAAAGGTAATTGGGTTAATGAATTAGTTAGCGCACATAAAACACAAAACCCCAGTTCACGACTAAACCCCAAGATTAGGAAGAGGATTGCAAGGGGTCTACGCTAGACCCTTGGTAGCTCGATTTGTGG
>NZ_GG667519.1:248239-329617 GCF_000159135.1 Corynebacterium striatum ATCC 6940 | reverse complement strand
TCACTGCCCTCGCCTTTGACTTCACCAACGGTTTCCACGACACCGCCAACGCAATGGCAACCTCCATCGCCACCGGTGCGCTGAAGCCCTTCACCGCAGTTGCAATCTCCGCAGCTCTCAACCTCATCGGTGCATTCCTGTCGGTCCACGTGGCCGCAACCGTGGCCAAGGGTATCGTGAACCTCGACTCCTACGACCTCTCCGTAGGCGCCGACGGCGAAGCCCTCCTCATGGTCGTTTTCACCGGCCTCATCGGCGGCATCTTCTGGAACCTGTTCACCTGGCTCCTGGGCATGCCGTCCTCTTCCTCCCACGCACTGTTCGGCGGCCTCATCGGAGCCGCTTTCGCAGCGCTGGGAACCGGCGGCGTCGCTTGGTCCTCCATCGCCGGCAAGATCATCATCCCGGCTATCGCCTCCCCTTTCATCGCAGCGATGGTTTCCGCCTGCGGTACCGCGTTGGTCTACTGGGTCACCAACACCATTCCGGAGCGCGTAAAGAACGGACACTTCCGCCACGGCCAGATTGTCACCGCCTGCCTGGTTTCCCTGGCACACGGCGCTGGCGACGCCCAGAAGACCATGGGTGTCATCTTCCTCGCCCTCGTTGCAGCCGGTGAGGCAAACTCCGACCAGCGCATCCCGACCTGGGTCATCGTTGCTTGTGCTGTGGCCATCGCAGCCGGCACCTTGTCCGGCGGCTGGCGCGTCATCCGCACCCTGGGCAAGGGCCTCGTTGAGATTGAGTCCCCACAGGGCATGGCAGCTGAGGCTTCCTCCGCAGCCATCATCCTCACCTCCGCCGCTGGCGGTATGGCACTGTCCACCACCCACGTTTCCACCGGTTCCATCCTCGGTACCGGCCTGGGCAAGAAAGGCGCCCAGGTTCGCTGGGGCGTCGCAATGCGCATGGTTGCTGCATGGCTCATCACCCTCCCCTGTGCCGCGGCGGTTGGCTTCGTCACCTGGTGGATTGCTCACCTCGTTAGTGGTGCTACCAACACTCTCACCGGCGCTATCGTCGACGCCATCATCCTGCTGGCCATGGTCGCCGTCATCCTGATGCGTGCTCGCCGCAACCCGGTTGATGCTTCCAATGTCAACGACGATTGGGACGCTGACGCAGAGACCGTCGACTCCTCCTTGCAGGCACACGAGAAGGTCGCCGCAGGTGTCACCACTGGCAACGCACCAGGTGCCGCCAATGCCGCACACGGCGTGATCAACGATGCCTACAGCGCCGCTCACACCACCACCATTAAAGGAAAGTAGGACAACGCCATGACCGCAATGGAAATTCTCGTCGCTATTTCTCGCGTCGCTGGTTTGGCGCTCGCCTTCGGCGCTGGTATCCCGCTCCTTTTCGCTCTGGGCATGCGTTGCATGACCGGTGACCCGATTCGCAACAGCGAGGGCGTTATCGTAGGCGATACCGAAGCTTCCGCTCAGATGAAGGTCTTGGGATGGACCGTGTACGCCGTACTGGGCGTCATCATCCTGGTTGCCATCTCCTGGATTGCCAAGGATTCCATCAACCACTACTTCGGATTGGAGCTGTTCCCCGGCTTGTCCAGCAAGCACTAGGGCCTGCTTCACTCCACGCCTTAAGTTAACAAAAAGTTAACAAACGCGTAACTCCAGGTTGATTACTTAGCGGACCGAGCGTACCATGTCAGAAACATCAGCTCGGCCACCATTTTCTATACCAACCGTAAGCGGCCGTTGATTCATTGCATGGACTGAAAGAAGGTGAGCATCAATGAATACTATTAACGGACTGATTTCCTCGTTCACTACAACATTCAAGAGTGCCACCGGCACAGGCCTTGACGCATTGGATGCAACCCCAATGGAAGCGCTCGTCACCGAGGAGCTCGTTGACCGCGGAACCACCCCGGCAACAACCGGCAATATCGTTGCCGCATTCAATGCGGTAAATAACCGCTCCCCTCGCGAGGAGGAGCTGTACGAAGTTGAGCTATTCCTGATGGATTTCGGCCTCGCAGCCTAAGACAGCACCCCCTTTCCATTGAGCGTTAACGTGCCCTACTCCCCACGGGAGAAAGGGCACGTTTCTTTTTGTAGTGCCCTAAAGAATTTGAGACCACCCCAGGCAAACGCCCCGCCCAGCAAAGGGTTAAAATGCCAAATACGAGAGTTTCCTCATATTCTGCAAGCCGCTCACCTGCACAAACTAGTTTTGTGAGGGAAATCACCGGCCCGTCAGGGTGTAAAACTCAAGCAAAATTGCCTAAACTCCCCAAACATGACTATTTCCTCACATTTGTCGGATCTTGATTCTATGAACGCGACCACCACGGCCGGCAAGATTGCTGAGCTAAAGCGCCGGCGCGAGCAAGCTGCTGCGCCCATGGGCGAAAAAGCCCACCAGAAAGTCCGCGATCAAGGCCGCCTCACCGCACGCGACCGCCTGGACTACCTCCTCGACGAAGGCTCCTTCGTCGAAACTGACATGCTCGCAGTACACCGCACCATCGACTTCGGTATGGCCGCCAAGAAGCCCGTGACCGACGGAATCGTCACCGGCTGGGGAACCATCGACGGCCGCGAGGTTTGCATCTTCTCCCAAGACGGCACTGTCTTCGGCGGTGCTCTCGGTGAGGTCTACGGCGAGAAGATGATCAAGATCATGGAGCTGGCCATCACCACCGGGCGCCCGCTCATCGGCCTCTACGAGGGCGCAGGCGCCCGCATCCAAGACGGTGCCGTGTCCCTGGACTGGATCGCCAAGACCTTCTACCAAAACATCAAGGCCTCCGGCGTGGTCCCACAGATCTCCGTCATCATGGGCGCCTGCGCAGGCGGCAACGCCTATTCTCCGGCGCTCACCGACTTCGTGGTCATGGTGGACAAGAAGTCCAAAATGTTCGTTACCGGACCCGACGTCATCAAGACCGTCACCGGCGAGGAAATCACCCAAGAAGAGCTCGGTGGCGCGTCCGTCCACATGCTCGCGGCCGGCAACTCGCACTACACCGCATCCTCCGACGAAGAGGCCCTCGACTGGGTCCACGACCTCGTGGGATACCTCCCGTCAAACAACCGTCAGCGCGCCCCATTTGAGCCTTTCGAAGAGCTCGGCGAGGAAACCGCTGACGACCTCATGCTCGACGAGATCATCCCTGACTCCCCTACCCAGCCTTATGATGTAAAGGATGTCATCGCAGCGCTCACCGATGACAGCGAGTACCTCGAGATCCAGGCTGAGCGCGCCGAGAACGTGGTCATCGCATTCGGACGCATCGAAGGCCAAACGGTTGGCTTCGTGGCTAACCAGCCACAGGTCTACGCAGGCTGCCTCGACATCGACTCTTCTGAGAAGGCCGCACGCTTCGTGCGCACTTGCGACGCGTTCAACATTCCGATCGTCATGCTTGTCGACGTCCCAGGCTTCCTGCCGGGCGCTTCCCAGGAGCACAACGGCATTCTGCGTCGCGGCGCCAAGCTGCTCTACGCCTACGGTGAGGCCACTGTCCCGAAGATTACGGTGACCATGCGCAAGGCCTACGGCGGCGCCTACTGCGTCATGGGCTCCAAGGGCTTGGGTGCAGACGTCAACCTCGCGTGGCCAACCGCCCAGATTGCCGTCATGGGCGCAGCCGGCGCCGTGGGCTTTATCTACCGCAAGGAGCTCAAGCAGGCCCACGAGAAGAGCCTGGACGTGCAGGAATTGGCAAAGTCCTTCGAGCGCGAGTACGAGGACCACATGCTCAACCCATATAAGGCTGCTGAGCGCGGGCTTATCGACGCCGTGATTCTCCCCTCCGAGACCCGCAGCGCCATCACCAAGAACTTGCGCCTCTACGCCGACAAGAATGTGGCACGCCCTGCACGCAAGCACGGCAACATCCCGCTCTAAGAAGACGGGTTGTAGAATTAGTCCCTATGACTGATCTGAAAACCACTGCTGGCAAGATCGAGGATCTCAACAACCGCCTCAGCGAGTCGCGCATCCCCATGGGCGCCGAGACCCTCGAGGCAATCCATGCCGCAGGAAACTTGAGCGCACGCGAGCGCATCGAGAAGCTGCTCGACGAGGGTTCTTTCGTCGAGACCGATGCCCTCGCCCGCCACCGCTCCACCGACTTCGGCCGTGAGCACGATCGTCCGTACACCGACGGCGTCGTCACCGGCTATGGCACCGTCGACGGCCGCAAGGTTTGCATCTTCAGCCAGGACCCCACTGTATTCGACGGCACCCTCGGCGAGGCGTACGCAGAAAAGCTCACCAAGGTCTACGACCTTGCACTCAAGACCGGTGTCCCAATCATCGGCCTGTATGACTCCACCGGTCCGCGCGTCCAAGAAGGCATCGTCACTCTGGCTGGCTACGCCCGCATCATGGCACGCGTAACCCAGGCCTCCGGCCTCATTCCGCAGATCGGTGTCGTTGTAGGTAACACCGAGGGCATCGCTGCTTTTGCGCCGACGCTTTCCGACGTCCTCATCATCACCCAGGGAGCTACCCTCCACCAGGCAGCGCCGCACATCGCTGGCGCGGAAGCAGAGACCTTCGGCGGCGCCGCCGTGCACGCTGCAGCTGGCACCGCTCACCTCGTCGCGCAGTCCGACGCCGAGGCCGTAGCCCTTGCCCGCGACGTGCTCGCATTCCTGCCGGCCAACAACCGTGCCGAAGCCCCACGCGTTGCCGCTGAGATTAGCTCTGGCTCCATTGCGGACAACGTCAGCGACCGCGACCACAAGCTCGACACCATCATCCCGGATACCGCTGCCGAGGCCTACGACATGCACGACGTCATTAACACCGTCGTTGACGAAGACACCTTCTTCGAGCTCGCGGCCGACGCCGCCGAAAACATCATCACCGGCTTTGCATACATCGAAGGCCGCCCAGTCGGCATCGTGGCTAACCAGCCGCTAGCCCTAGCAGGTGCACTGGATTCAGCAGGTTCCGAAAAGGCTGCCCGCTTCATCCGCGCCTGCGATGCCTTCAATACCCCGGTCATCGAGTTCGTCGATTCCCCTGGCTTCGTCCCTACTCCGGAAGAAGAGAAGTCCGGCCTGTTGCGCCGCGCTTCGAAGCTTTCCTTCGCTTACGCAGAGGCAACCGTGGGCAAGCTGACCGTTATCACCCGCAAGGCAATCGGCCCGGCTTATGTATTCATGGGTTCCAAGGACTTAGGCGCAGACTTGGCCTACGCATGGCCTACCGCTGAAATCGCCGTCACCCAGGCATCCCAGGCTGCGCTGGCCATCTATGGCGAGGAAGCTACCCCGGAGCAGGAAACAGAGCTCGCCGAGCAGTTCCTGCACCCCTATGCCGCTGCCGAGCGCGGTTTGGTTGATAATGTCATCGAACCCTCCGCAACCCGCGGCTACCTCGTCGAAGGCCTGCGACTTCTGGAACGCAAGATCGTCGCCCAGGCCCCGAAGAAGCACGGTAACATCACCCTCTAAAAGGAGAATCCATGACCGCACCAACATTTCGTGTACTCAAGGGCAACCCCTCCGACGATGAGGTTGCCGCACTTACCGCAGTCCTAGCGCAGCTCAGTGCTGATGCCCGCGCAAAGCAGGCCGGTTCTGACGCCGGCGAGCGCAACCTGTGGGGCCGCCTCGACGAGCGTTTCGACGCATACGGCGCACAGGACGTCTTCAACCCGTCCGCCTTCCGCAACGTGCGTTACTACTAAAGGCTGCTTGAAGGATGCGAATCGTCCTCGCTTCTCAATCCCCGTCCCGCGCTTCCATTCTGCGTGGGGCCGGGGTTGAGCCCGTTTTGGCGCCCGCGCACGTGGATGAGGAGGCTATCGAGACGTCGCTAAGCGGCGCAGCTCCTGCCGATATCGTCGCAGCATTGGCCACCGCAAAAGCGGAAAAGATCGCGCCCGAGTACCCGCAGGACGTCGTCATCGGGGGCGATTCCATGCTGCTTCTCGACGGCGTACTCCAAGGCAAGCCACACACTGTCGACGCCACGATTGAACGCTGGCGCTCCCAGGCTGGCCGCCGTGCAGAGCTGCTCACCGGACACTGCATCATCCAGGGCGACAAGCGCCACGTTGAAACCTCGCGCACCAGCGTCTTTTTCGCCGCGGCAAACGAGCGCGACATCGCCGCCTATGCCGCGACTGGTGAACCTTTGGAATGCGCCGGTGCCTTCACCTTGGAGGCAATCGGCGGTTGGTTCATTGACCGTATCGAGGGCGATCCTTCCTCGGTCATCGGACTATCGCTGCCGGTTGTCCGCCGTTCCTTGTACTCCTTTGACCTCTGCGTCTCAGACTTCTGGGCCAAGCCTTAAGACGTGGCCGCTGCCATTGTCCGGCGGGCGCGGTAGTCTAGCGGGCATGGAAATGAAAGACATGCTCGCACCCGCCCCCATCAAGCTGCCTGCTGATCCCGGCGCTGATTCCACCGCTGACCTGCAGGCTGGCATTGTAGAATACCCCAACTCCCCGCTGCTGTGGGCTTTGCTCGCCGAGCAGGAGCTCACGCGCTTGCGCGAGGATGAGGCCATGCCTACTGCCTACATCACCGCTTATGCCTATGCCCGCACGGGCTACCACCGCAGCCTTGACCGCCTGCGCGGCAACGGCTGGAAGGGCTGGGGTCCGGTTCCTTTCGAGCACGAGCCGAACCAGGGCGTCCTGCGCGCCATTGCTGCCCTCGCGCACGCGGCGCAGGCCATTGGTGAGGAGGACGAGTACGACCGTCTCCGCCAGATGCTTTCCGACGCCGACCCAGACTCCGTCGCCCGTCTCCTTGACTAAAGTAACTTTCTAGCAGCCGGCGGGCGCGGATTCCCAGCCGCGCCGAATGAGCTCCTCGAGCACCTTAAGGTCTACGTCTTCTGGCTTGTTAATGTACAGACAGGACTTGCTCACGGTGTGCTTAACGAGTCGTTCCAGCAGATCCTCATCGTGCGGTAGCCCATAAAGAGAAATCTTGGCCCCTGCCATATCCTCGGAGTTTTTGCCTGTGTGTCCGCGAGTGAAGGTCGCGCTGCGGTCCTCCGGGGCTGGTGCGCCGTGAAGGTCCATCCCCTGCTCCTGCAACGCCGCATTCAGGCGCTCGAGCCCGCGCTTGCCGACGCCGGCTATCGATTCAAAGTCAGTCATGGGAGCCTCGGTTTTCCAATTCGGTAACCACCGTTATCCCAAGCAGGATATACAAACTTGGCTGCCAAGCACGCCCAAACAGCAAACCCCGGTTCGTTCCTATTCAGGAAGAACCGGGGGAAGGTGGAAAACCAACGAACTCTGGTGTTCGTTACTCAAAAGAGCCTTACTTGTCCGCCTCAGCGTTTTCAACGAGCTTCTTGGTGTTCTCAGTGGTCTGGATGTTTGCCACGAAGAACTCCAGAACGAGGCGAACCTGGATAAGGTAAAGGACCAAGCCCAGGGTGCCGAAAATGAGGTGTCCGAAGATCATCATCACTGCCATGCCGCCACCGAAGGAGCTGCCGGACAACGAGCCAGCGAGGCCGCCGAGGGAGCCGCCCATGACTGCGAAGAGCAGGCCACCGAGCCACCACAGGACACCGACTATCATCGCGATGATGTAGATGACGGAAGCGAACTTCACGGTGATGAAGCTGGAGAACTTGAAGTCGAATAGGGACTTGAAGAAGCTATCCTTCTGCGGCTGTGCCTGCTGCAGGCCCTGTGGGTACGGGCCAAAGCCCTGCTGTGCTGGCTGGTTGAAGCCGCCGTGGTTCTGCTGTGGATAGCCGCCAAAAGCCTGCTGGCCTGGCTGACCTGGCTGCGGCTGCCCCTGCTGCGGGAATCCGCCAAAGCCCTGCTGTGGCTGGCCCGGCTGGTTCTGCTGGCTCTGGAACTGCTGGTTGAAGCCGCCCTGGTTGAAGTTGCCTGCAGGCGGGACCGGCTGACCGAAGCCACCCTGATTGAAGCCATTGCTTGACGCTGGTTCTGCCGCGGAGCCAGCGGCATTCGAGGAGCCGGCTACAGAGTTATCAGAACCTGCATAGCTTGCCTGGGAGAAATCAGCTTGGCCGAAGTCGCTGTTGCCGAAGTCGTTGCTATCAAAGTCGCTGTTGCCGAAGTCAGAGCCGCCAAAGTCATTGTTGCTGCCAAAGTCCGAACCACCGAACTCTGAAGCGCCGAAGTCCGAATCAGAAGCGTGGTTAGCCACGGAGTTTTCTCCAAAGCTTAAGGTCTCTTCGCCTTCTGCATGGTGTACGCCGGAAGCTTCGGAAGAATCGAAAGAGCTAGCTGCTCCAAAGGAAGAACCACCAAAATCAGACTGCCCTAAGTCGGAGCTACCAAAGTCAGAATTGCCGAAGGAGGAGGAACCAAATGAGTCCTCGGCGGCATGCTGCGGGTTCTGCTCGGAGTTCTTTTCTCCGTACTGGTCTGGATTGGCCATAAGCGAGATTTTCCTTTCGATTACTTAACTGCGTCTTAAATCACGCACACTTGAAAATACAACAGATAAAACCAATCGGCAGCCCAATGGGGACCACTCCCCTTGTTATGAGTACAAAAATAACCCCGTACCCTCCCTGTTGGAGACTACGGAGTTATTGAAGATAAAGCTGATTTATGGCTATACCTTAAGCGTGCTTTGCTTCCACGCGCTTGATTGCCTCAGCTGCAACCTTCTCCTGGATGCCCATGTCGAGCTCAGAGGTGAAGCCAACGCAGGAGCAGTTAATCTCGCCGAGAACATAGGTGTCCTCGCCATTCTCGCCGTCGGCAAGCATGAAGTCAGCAGTCCAGATAAGCGGAATGTTGTCGCCGCCGAGCTTCTCAGCGATGACAGGGCGAACCTCTGCGAACATGTCAACCAAGCTCTGCCAAGCCTCTGGCTTGTCGTAGGTGTACTTCGCACCGGAGAACAAGGTAGCGGAGAAGTTATCGCCGCCTTCAGCTGGCTTCTTGTGGACCACGAATACTGGATCCGGACCAACGAGAAGAATGCGGATCTCGCCCTCAACGATGCGCGGCATGAAGCGCATATCGACGAGCATGCCGTTGTCACCGATAATGTACTGGTCGCAGAAGTCCATGAACTCGCCGAGCTCGCGAACCTCGGTGTGGTTGTCCACAGCCTCGGTGCACTTGAGCTTGGTGTCCAGCGGAAGCGCGGTGCCCGGAGTTACTTCAAGGGACTTGTCCTCAATCTGGACGCGCCAGATGCCCTCACCGGTCGAGCCGCGGTTCTGCTTAAGAACGCGCTCACCGTAGGAGATGGAGGTCGGGAAGGTGTTGTGGAAAGACTCAACGTCGTAATAAGCCGCGGTGTCAGCCGGGACTAGTTCAGTGTCGTTGAGCTTGACCAGCGCATCCTTTGCGCCATATGCCATCATCTCGTAAGGAGTGGACATGCCTACCAGGCCAGCCTCAGAGAGCTTGGTCAACAGGTCGAAATAGCCCTTCTCGCCACCCGGGATGTTGCCTGGGTTCACGCGGGAGATGTAAGCGTCAAAGTTCTCAGAGACGTACTCGAAGATGCGCTCGGACCACTCTGGGCGGAAGAACACGACCTCGGAGTGCCAGCCGGCTTCCTTAATGGAGTCGACGATAGGCATGGTGTCCTTGCGGTGACCGTTGAGCTGCTTGTCAGATCCGCCCTCGACCTCGAAGACGACGATTGCCTTATGCACAGCAATTCCCTTTCGTTTGGGGTTTGTGGGTATTGGTCCGGCACACAGGGCCACTACTGCTCTGGCCCGCCATATTTAACGAGAATTAGAGAGTGAATATGCAGCGTTCTGCACCGCACCACGTTTTAAAAATATCGCAGTATTTGACCCTGCGCTCGCTTGCTAACCCCGCCTTAACCCCGGTCATTTTCGCCGCTCAGAAATCATTTTTAGGGCTTGACCTGCACACTTGTTATAACCAGTAGTTTCGACTCATGCACAGTAGGCCAAGAATGTATCCAACGACACAGTAGGGGCACTGGGTGACCAATCTAGAGGTTTTCGCGTTAAAGTTGATTTGACTAAACATGCCTAACCAAAATCCCCTTCATAGAAAGGTAGGCGAACCATGGCCGAGTTCGATCCCAATCCTCCGTTCCAAGAGTATGCACACCCAGAACGTCTCGTATCTGCACCCTGGCTATCGGCCCGCCTAGGCATTAAAGGCCTACGCGTAATCGAGGTTGACGAGGATTCCCTCCTCTACGACATCGGCCACGTGCCCACCGCCTCCCGCATCAACTTCCAGACGGAGCTACTGGACCCCGTTACCCGCGACATCGTCAGCGCGGAAGGCTTCGCACAGCTCATGCGCGACAAAGGAATCAAGCGCGATGACACTGTGGTTATCTACGGCGACAAAGCCAACTGGTGGGCCGCCTACGCCCTGTGGGTATTTGAGCTTTACGGCCACCCGGACGTCCGTCTCCTCGACGGTGGCCGAGATGCTTGGGTTACCGAAGAGCGCGACACCTCTTTTATGGTTCCCGACTTCCCAGAGTCTGATTACCCAGAGGTAGAGCGCAACGACGAGACTTACCGCATCTTTGTGGACCAAGTTCGCGGCACGACCGCAAAACTCGTAGACACCCGCACGCCGGAGGAGTTCTTTGGCGAGGCCACCCACGAGTCCCCCAACGGCGACTCCGCATACGGCACCACCATGCGCCACGGCCACATCCCAGGCGCCGTGAACCTAGAGTGGGACCGCGCGGTCTACCCCAACGGCTGCTTCCGCGCGCTTTCCGAGCTCAACGTAAACTACGGCGAGCTGGAACCTGCTTCCGAGACCGTCCTCTACTCCCACGTCGGCGCACAGGCTGCGCACACCTGGTTTGTCTTGACCTTCCTCCTTGGGTTCAAGGACGCCAAGGTCTACGACGGCTCCTGGGCCGAATGGGGCAACATGATCCGCATGCCTATCGAAGGTTAATCGATAGCGAGAAGCATCATACTTGCGCACTCAACACGCCGCATTTTCCCGCATCCACGCTGGTGCGGGATTATTTTTGGAAACAAAACCGGAACCTGACGGTTTTCTCATGTTTTTGTGTGCAAGAATAGTGGACAGTCCAATTCGAGTTTTATCAGGAGGGTTTCTGCCGTGGCAGTTGAAACCAAGAAGATCACCAAGGTGCTAGTTGCTAACCGCGGTGAGATTGCAGTCCGCGTGATCCGCGCCGCGCGCGACGCTGGCATCGCCTCCGTCGCTGTGTATGCAGAGCCAGACGCCGACGCGCCTTTCGTAGCTTTGGCAGACGAGGCTTTCGCCCTCGGCGGCCAAAATTCCGCCGAGTCCTACCTTGTCTTTGACAAGATTCTCGACGCCGCAGAAAAGTCCGGCGCCAACGCCATTCACCCGGGCTACGGCTTCTTGTCTGAGAACGCCGACTTCGCCCAGGCTGTCATCGACGCAGGCCTCATCTGGATCGGCCCTTCCCCACAGTCCATCCGCGACTTGGGCGACAAGGTCACTGCCCGCCACATCGCCGAGCGCGCCGACGCCCCAATGGCGCCAGGCACCCCAGACCCGGTCAAGGATGCCGCCGAGGTTGAGGCCTTCGCCGACGAGCATGGCCTGCCTATCGCTATCAAGGCTGCCTTCGGCGGCGGCGGACGCGGTATGAAGGTTGCCTACAACCGCGACGAGGTCGCAGAGCTCTTCGACTCCGCTACCCGTGAGGCCACCGCAGCATTCGGCCGCGGCGAATGCTTCGTCGAGCGCTACCTCGACAAGGCTCGCCACGTTGAGGCCCAGGTCCTAGCTGACCAGCACGGCAACGTCGTCGTCGTGGGCACCCGCGACTGCTCCCTGCAGCGCCGCTTCCAGAAGTTAGTGGAGGAAGCACCAGCGCCGTTCCTCACCGACGAGCAGCGCGCTTCCATCCACGAGTCCGCTAAGCGCATTTGCCGCGAGGCAGGCTACTACGGCGCAGGTACCGTCGAGTACCTCGTTGGCTCCGACGGTCTCATCTCCTTCCTTGAGGTCAATACCCGTCTGCAGGTCGAGCACCCGGTTTCCGAGGAGACCACCGGCCTCGACCTCGTGCGCGAGCAGTTCAACATCGCAGAGGGTGGCAAGCTTTCCTTCACCGAGGACCCAACCCCGCGCGGCCACGCATTCGAGTTCCGCATCAACGGCGAGGACGCTGCGGCTGGCTTCATGCCGGCACCGGGCAACGTCGTCAAGTATGCAGAGCCAGCAGGCCCAGGCGTGCGTGTGGATTCCGGCGTGCGTGAAGGCTCCGTCATCGGTGGCCAGTTCGACTCCATGCTGGCCAAGCTCATCGTCTGGGGTCAAGACCGCGAGACCGCGCTGCAGCGCGCACGCCGCGCCCTGTCGGAGTACACCGTCGAGGGCCTTCCGACCGTCATTCCTTTCCACCAGGCCATCGTGAGCGACCCTGCGTTTACCGCTGAGAACGGGTCCTTCGATGTCTACACCAAGTGGATTGAAGAAGAGTGGGTGGGCGAGCTGCCTGCGTACGTCGACCCAGATGCTCCGGCTGAGGACGATGCAGACCCAGCCCAGAAGTTCGTGGTTGAGGTCGCTGGCCGCCGCATTGAGATTGCGCTGCCGTCCAACCTCATCTTCGGTGGCGGTTCTCCGCGCAAGAAGTCCAAGAAGCGTCGCGGTGGCGGCGCCAAGGCCGCTGCGTCTGGCGACGCCGTCGTGGCACCAATGCAGGGCACCGTCATCAAGGTCAACGTCGAGGAGGGCCAGGAGGTCGCAGAAGGCGACGTCGTGCTCATCCTCGAGGCCATGAAGATGGAAAACCCAGTCAAGGCCCACAAGTCCGGCACCGTGACCGGCCTCGCTGTGGAGCAGGGCGCCCAGATCAACAAGGGCACCCCATTGCTGGAGATCAAATAGCTCACTAGAGTCGGTGGAATGACTGCCAACGACTCTGCTTATGGGGTCCGGCTGGCCAAGGAGCCAGACCGGACCTACCTGTCCCGTCTGCTCTTCCTCGCTGATGTTTTGGGCGACGAAGAGGCTGCCGTCCCTGACTTCCACACGGCAGACGTGGGCCTGTACATCGACGAATGGTCGCCGCTTGTCGACGGCGGCTGCATCGCCGTTTCCAGTCATAACGTACCGATGGGCGGTGCGTGGCTGCGCTACTACACCGGTGCGCGCAAAGGTGCGGCGTACCTGGGTAACCCGGAAGCAGAGCCTTTCGACGAATCCCAGTGGGCAACCCGTTTTGACCCAGAGGAAATCCCCGAGCTATTCATCGCGGTGGAATACCGCTACCGTGGCTTAGGCGTAGGCCGCCGCCTGCTGCGCAACATTTGCGACCTCGCTGCGGCCCAAGAGGCCCCCGCGATTGCACTGTGGGTCGACCCCAAGAACCCTGGCGCCCGCAAGCTCTACGAATCCGAAGGCTTCGAAGACATCACCGTCCCCGGTAATTCGGAGGCGCCCACCATGGTCAAGTACTTCGCCCACTAGGTTGCAACCGCGCAGAATAGAGCGCCCTTCCCGCCGACGCTTCAAAGGTCAGCGGGAGGGGCGCTCTTCTGTTGACAGCTTATAGCCGATTAGTTAATGACCACGATGAGGTCGCCACCTTCGACCTTGGTGGCCTGGCCGATGGCTACGCGCTCGACCTTGCCGTCCTTGGTTGCGGAGATGGAGGCTTCCATCTTCATGGCCTCGATGACGGCGACTTGGTCGCCGGCCTTGACCTCGTCGCCAGCCTTCACGGTGGCGTTGACCACGCCCGCGAACGGCGCGGCCACGTGGCCGTCGTTGGACGGGTCGGCCTTCTCCACGGTGGCCACGGAGGACTCCACGTTGTTGTCGCGGACCTTCATCGGGCGAATCTGGCCATTGACGTTGAGCACAACGTTGCGCATGCCCTTCTCATCCGGCTCGCCGAGGGCGTCGAGACGAAGCGTGATCGTCTTGAGATCCGCACGGTCGTTAGAGCCCTCCGGGAAGTAGTGGACGATGTAGTCGTTGCCCTCTTCCAAGCCGTAGAGGAAGACGGTGTCCGTGAGCGCCTCAGTGTTGCCAAAGGTGCGGCGGAACTCATTGAACTCCTCGAACTGCTTCGGGAAGAGCAGTCGGTTCAGGGACGCACGGCGCTCGTCAGAGTTGTCGGAGACCAGGTGAGCTTTCTCCTCTTCCGGTACTGGCTTGACGGAGACGTCGCCAGGCGCGCGGCCCTCAAGGACCTTGTCGCGCAGCGGTGGCCAGCCACCCGGAGGGGTACCGAGCTCACCGCGGAGGAACGCGATGACGGAATCCGGGATGTCGTACTTGGTGGGGTTGGCCTCGAAGTCTGCTGGATCGACGCCCGCCCCCACGAGGTGCAGAGCCAAGTCACCAACAACCTTGGAGGACGGGGTCACCTTGGTCGGACGGCCAAGCATCTCATTGACAGCGGCATAGGTGTCCTCGATGACCTCGAAACGGTCCTCCAAGCCAAGCGCGGTAGCCTGCGCACGCAGGTTGGACAGCTGGCCGCCTGGAATCTCGTGGCGGTAGACACGGCCGGTCGGGCCAGGAATGCCCTTCTCAAACGGACGGTAGAGCTGGCGGACAGCCTCCCAGTAAGGCTCGAGATCGGAGACGGCCTGCAGATCGATGCCGGTGTCGCGCGAGGAGTTGGAGAACGCCGCGATGATGGCGGACAGCGAAGGCTGCGAAGTGGTGCCAGCCAGCGGTGCGGAAGCACCGTCGACGATGTCCGCGCCAGAGAGCGCCGCAGCGTAGTAAGTAGCCAGCTGGCCGCCCGCGGTGTCGTGAGTGTGGACGTGGACCGGCAGGTCGAATTCCTTGCGTAGCGCCATGACCAGCTTGGAAGCGGACTCCGGACGCAGCAGGCCAGCCATATCCTTAATGGCCAGCACGTGCGCACCGGTGTTCACGATTTCCTCAGCCAGCTTCAGGTAGTAGTCCAGCGTGTAGAGCTTCTCCCCCGGCGAGCACATGTCGCCCGAGTAGGCCATAGCAACCTCAGCCACGGTGGTGTTGGTCTCCAGGACGGCGTCGATAGCCGGGCGCATCTGGGTGACGTCGTTCAGTGCGTCAAAGATGCGGAAGACATCCACGCCGGACTTGGCGGCCTCCTGCACGAAGCTGGTGCACACATCGTTGGAGTACGGCGAATAGCCCACGGTGTTGCGGCCGCGCAGCAGCATCTGGATGTTCTGGTTCGGCATTGCCTCACGCAGCAGATCCAGGCGGACCCACGGGTCCTCCTTGAGGAAGCGCATGGCGACGTCGTACGTTGCGCCGCCCCACGCCTCGACGGAGAAGAGCTCCGGGGTCATGCGCGCGACAGCCTCAGCAGCGGTGACCAAGTCGGTACCGCGCACACGGGTGGCCAGCAGGGACTGGTGCGCATCGCGGAAAGTGGTGTCGGTGACAGCCAGCGCGGACTGGGCACGAATCTTCTCAGCCCACTTCTTCGGACCGAGCTCCAGCAGCTCATCACGGGAACCGCGTGGCAGTGGCTGGGACTTGTCGAAGGTAGGAATCTTGTCGAAAGGACGCAGCTTGGTCGGGCGCTCACCGTTTGGCTTATTCACGGTGACATCAGCGATGTAGTCGATGATGCGGCCAGACTCATCCACTGCCGGCGGAGCCTTGAGCAGGTCTGGGTGCTCCGGGATGAAGCCGGTGTCCACGCGGGTGGCCACGAAGTCAGGCTCGCGCAGCAGGGCGCGCAGGAAGCCGATGTTAGTAGCCACACCGGCCACGGTGAACTCGTTGAGCGCGCGCTGCGCGCGAGCGACTGCCTGCTCGAAGGAAGCGCCACGGCAGGTCATCTTGACCAGCAAGGAGTCGAAGTTCGGGGAAATCTCCGCACCGACTGCGGTTGCGCCGTCGAGACGCACGCCTGCGCCGCCCGGAGAGCGGTAGGTGGTCAGAGTGCCGGTGTCTGGGCGGAAGCCGTTTGCTGGGTCCTCAGTGGTGATACGGCACTGAAGAGCAGCGCCGGTAAGGGTGATCTCTTCCTGGCGCAGGCCGAGCTCCTCCAGGGAGACACCAGCGGCGATCTGCATCTGGGACTTCACTATGTCCACGCCGGTGACTTCCTCGGTCACGGTGTGCTCAACCTGCACGCGCGGGTTCATCTCAATGAAGACGTGGTTGCCCTTCTCATCCACGAGGAACTCCACGGTGCCGGCGCCCTCGTAGTTGATGTTCTGGCAGAACTTTACGGCATCGGCACAGATGCGGTCACGCAGCTGCGGATCCAGGGTCGGGGCGGGAGCGATCTCGACGACCTTCTGGTGGCGGCGCTGCACGGAGCAGTCACGCTCGAAGAGGTGAACGACGTTGCCCTGGGAGTCAGCCAGAATCTGCACCTCGATGTGCTGGGGCTTGATGACAGCGGTCTCGAGGTAGACGTGACCGTCGCCAAAGGCGGCCTCTGCCTCGCGGGAAGCCTCAGCACACTTGGTCTTGAGCTCGGCCTCGTTCTCGATGAAACGCATGCCGCGTCCGCCGCCACCGGCGACGGCCTTGACAAATACCGGGAAGGTGAAGTCCTTGGCGTAACCAGCCAGTACATCGGGGTCAGTGGAAGGCTCGGAGTCCTGCAGGGTCGGCAGGCCAGCTTCCTGAGCGGCGGTCACAGCGGCGGCCTTGTCACCGGTCAGGTCCAGGGTCTCCGGGGTCGGGCCGATGAACTTGATGCCATTGTCCTGGCACGCACGAGCTAGATCGGCGCGCTCTGAAAGGAAGCCGTAACCAGGGTAGATTGCGTCTGCGCCGGACTTCTTCGCAGCGCGGATGACCTCGTCGATGTCGAGGTAAGCCTTGACCGGCTGGCCCTCGGTACCGATGCGGACTGCCTCATTGGCAAATGAGCGGTGGAAGGAATTACGGTCTTCCTTTGGATAAATTGCAACGGTCTTGGAGCCGACCTCAAAGGCAGCGCGGAAGGCGCGCACGGCAATTTCGCCGCGGTTTGCCACCAAGATCTTAGAGAAGGACTTGTGGGCGGTATCAGACACTGGGAGTGATCCTTTCAGATAAGCACAATACAAACTTAAGGATAGTGTCCGAGGCGACAACGCGGGCGGAAATCGATATACCAAACAACAGAAATTGTTCAGTTTCTCACTAAACGCACCATGCATACCTCTAGACACCCCACCCCATATCACTTTGGAACTGAAGCCGAAAAAGTACTTTCTTATTGAAAATATATAAATCTCTTGACATGTCCCGTTCCGGTTTCTATCCTTCAATCAGGTTCACAAGAACCAACTTCATCTTTCACCCCAAAGGACTCGCAATGAAGATAAAAAAATTGGCTATAGGCTGTACTCTCGCCGCTAGCTCTCTCCTCGCCGTTCCGACTGCTCAGGCCGCTGACTGGGAGTGTGGCGGTAACCTCGTGTGCATCTTCGATCATGCAAACTACGGTGGTTTCCTTGGCTCTCGGGGCTCAGGTATTGGTTTGATGAACGTCTCCCGCAACGCAAACGATAAGACTTCGTCGTGGATCAACAACACTTGGTCAAACGCCGCTTGGTATCACGATGCCAACGGGCAGGGCAAATGTCACACCATGACCCAGCAATCTCGCAACAACTACGTCGGTTTCTGGAATAACGACCGTCTGTCGTCGTGGCGAACTGACCGAGGCTGCTAGCTATCCCTTTTCCACACACGCCTCGGTCAATGACCTTGGCGTGTGTCTCTCTGTTGTAAAGAGCTCATGAATACAGTCACCATATCTAGGGTCCACAAGTATTTAGGCGAAGGCGCCCAGCGCACGCATGTTCTCAAGGGCACAAGCCTAGAGGTTGATGAAGGTGAGTTTCTCGGAATTTCAGGAAAGAGCGGCTCCGGCAAAACCACTCTCCTGCGCGCGGTTGCAGGTCTTCTACCTATCGATGAAGGCTCAATCTCGGTCTTCGATACCTGTGTATCCACCGCTGCTCCCAAGGAACTACTCGCCTTGCGCCGCAACACAATCGGTTTCGTCCATCAAGACGACTTATTAATGAATGAACTCACCGCGCTCGAAAATGTCATGCTTGTGCTTGCCGCAGCGGGTGTCGATGAAACGGCGGCACACAACAAGGCTTCCGAGGCATTAGCCCAGGTAGGACTAGCAGAACTTGCTCAACGGTTTCCCGCAGAGATGTCGCGCGGCCAGTGTCAAAGAGTCGGAATCGCCCGAGCACTGTCTGGGAACCGGCGAATTCTCTTGGCTGATGAGCCGTCTGCTGCGCTCGATTCCGAGAACTCCCATGGCATTTTTCGACTCTTCAAAAAGCTCGCATCAACTGGCACAACCGTGATAGCAACCAGCCACGATCCCATCATGCTCGACTATTGCAGCACGGCCTACACGCTGATCGACGGCCAGATCGGGAAAGCAGCCCCGCATGCTCAATGAACTGATTACGAAAGTCGTGCATTCTTCGAAACGGTACCGCTTCGGCGCAGCGGCAATCGCAGTGTGCTTAGGATTATTCGCATTTGCTGTCTCGGCCGATCTCTTCATGACGTTGTCCCCGCAGCAGAAGGCGCAGTCAGAATTGGGAAACAACGCCGTGCGCGTGGACGTGCCTGTGTACACGCGGGCGGGCGTGGTTGAGCAGACGCTGCCACAACTTGATTCCCCAGAGCGGGGATTTACTGCCCAGCTCGAGACTTACGATCTCTATGTCGATAGCGATCCTTCAAATTCCCTTGTCTACAAGGAGTCTCACTGGGAAGATCAAGCTCCCGATTTTGGGTTGACATTGGTTCAGGGCCAGTGGCCTAGCGCTCCTGGCGAGGTAGTAGTCACCGAGGACGTGAACCTTAGTCTTGGAGAGAACACAACTGCATTCAACGGCACGCTACCTCTCCGTATCGTTGGCGTTGCATCGAATTCCTTCCACAAGCATGAAGAAGCTGTGTACGGCGCGTCGGGAACGTGGAACACCATCGGCGCTGACGCTTATTCCATGACCTCCGCTTCGGTCCGGCCAATTGTTTTCGGTTCCGAAGGAAAGACTCCTGCAGCCCTCACCGAGTTCATTAGGAGTCAGATCGGGGATGCAGACCTCGTCGATCGTGCAGCGCTTGACGACGCCTTCTCGGCATCGCTTCTCACCCGAGAAAGCTTGCTCGCAACGCCGCCTTCAGGATTCGCCGATAGCTATTCCTTCTTCTTCGGCCTGTTCGCCGTTGTCATCCCATGCGCTTTGATCTTCTTCCTGTGGCGGATTACCTACCAGGTACTTCACCCGTTGAGCCAGCGGTTTTTCGAGCTAGGAATCTCGCCCTTCCTATTGTGGAAGTCCAGCGCATTCATCCTGCTTCGTTCAGCCTTGATGTACTCCGTCGCAGGACTCGTATTGGGTGCAGGTCTGGCACAATGTGCGCGCCCTTTCATTTCTGGACTTGGAGGTTTGCCTGATCCTGGAGTCCTGATTCCATGGAAATGGTTAGTGCTTCTTCTCGCTAGCTCACTAGCAGCACTCCTGATTGGTGCTATTGCCACCGCGCCGTCGGCTCAACCTCATCCGTTCTGGAAGGACTTCCCGACACCGACCCCATCGGCATCATTCTTACGCTGGGGTGCAGTCGTTATTGTCCTTGTCGCTGTCCTCTTCACGTTCGCTGCAGCACTGCTGGGGCCCGACGTATTCGAAACATGGGCGCCAGCGCCAACCGTGGCGATGTGCATCGTCTTTTCTCTTCTTCTCGCACGCTGTCCGCGAACCAGCCGGCCCTACACTCCAGCAGGCGTGGCCCTGAGATTTGCCGAAAAACACCGTCAACTCATTGGTACGGGTCTGGTGTTGTTGGTCCTGTGCATGGGAACCGCGGTGTTCAGTAGTTCGATGTCAGCCAGTTTTACAGCCAGTGAGAACGACAGCTTGACGTCGACAATCGCCCCAAACCAGGCACACGTTTTAAAGAAGACAGATGATGGCCTAGCTACAAACGCTGATTCCGTTCAGCACGTCGCCACTGCGTTGGGTGTGCCCGCCCCAGTTCGTATTTCTTATGTCCAAGCCACGCTGGAAATGCCCACGGAGATGTCGGGGACTTTTGGTGTACTGGGCGTCGAATCCGTTCATGACGTAGAACGGCTCTTAGACCGAGAGCTTACTGCCTCGGAAAAAGATGTCCTTGCGACCGGAGCATTGGTCCGCGATAACAGATTCATCGACCATGACCATGCTTCAATCAGCACGAGCAGAAATCCCAGTCCCACAACCCTTCCAGCGGTGAGTATCGACTTCGGACCTCACTGGGAGAAGCTGGCTGGAGGAATTATCCTCGAATCCACGGCGCAGAAACTAGATGCACCGGCAGGTAGGACACAATGGGTCTTTACGGGTCTCCAGGAAGACCAAGAAAAGCGCTTTCTTGATAGCGCTGCGCAAGCCCGTATCCCCCACGAGCTCGTACTACTGCCGCTGGTTCAAACCTCTTCGACACCGCGGGCGTTCTACATCAGTTTGGCAGCCGCGCTGCTCAGCGCGTTAGCCGTAACCTTTGTTTTCTCGCGGCAACTTGCTCGCGCTACCGAAGCAATCGAGACCACCTTCAAAGTACTTGGCCTCGATTCTTCCTGGCACCTAAGAATCGTTGTACTCACGACGGCCACACTGGCATGTACTGCGATCATTACTGGCTGTATTGCTGGAATCCTCCCGCTTGCCGGAATGGTCTACGCAATGGGAGATGGCCTCACCTTTGCTATCGATTGGAAGGCACTTCTTATTGCTGCAGGCGCAATAGCACTAGGCGCTGCAAGTGGCGTTGGCATGTCATGCCTTCGCTACGTGCAGCGCCCGTCGTCAAGCACAGCGGCTCATTAGATCTGCTTCGGCGGAACGGAGCGCTGTTCCTCGCCGTTGTAGGCAGACAGCGGGCGGATAAGCGAGTTGTTCTCGTTCTGTTCCACAATGTGTGCGGTCCAACCGGTGATACGGGCCATCACGAAGATCGGGGTGAAGAACTCAATGTCGAAGCCCAGGATGTGGTACGCGGGGCCAGCCGGGAAGTCCAGGTTCGGCTGGATCTTGATGGAGGTGTTCTCATACATGGTCTTGGCCATCTTCTCGTACATCTCTACCCACTGCTCCTGGCCGTGGTCCTTAGCCAGCTCGCGGAATGCTGCCTCCATGGTAGGCACGCGGGAGTCACCGTTCTTGTAGACGCGGTGACCAAAGCCCATCACCAGTTCCTTGTTCTTGAGCTTATTGAGGGTCCACTCCTCTGCCTTGGCGGGGTCGCCAACCTCTAAGAAGTTGTGCATGACGGCCTCGTTTGCGCCACCGTGCAGCGGGCCCTTCAGGGCACCGATTGCGGCGGTCACTGCGGAGTAGGTGTCCGACATGGTCGAGGTGACCACGCGAGCCGCAAAGGTCGACGCATTGAAGGAGTGCTCAGCGTAGAGGATGAGGGACTTGTCGAATGCCTCAATATCGGAGCGGGAGTTAGCCGGCGAGCCTTCCTCGTCGCCGAAGACCATCCACAGGAAGTTCTCGGCAAAGCCCTTCTTGCGGTCTGGCTCGATGTAGCCCTCGCCACGGCGGCGTCGGATGTCGAGCGCAATGATGGTCGGAATCTTGGCCATCAGCTCGAGAGCGGTGCGGCGGATGTGCTCGGAGTCCTTGGTGTACTCTTCCGGGTCCTGCGAACCGATGAAGGAGATGGCGGTACGCAGCACGTCCATCGGGTGGCAGGACTTAGGCATCGAGGTAATCAGGTCGATGAGGTGGCGGTCGATGTGACGCAGCGCCTTCTCACGAGCGGAGAAACGGACCAGTTCACCCTGGTTCGGCAGCTCGCCGTTCCACAGCAGGTAGGCCACTTCCTCGAAGGAGCAGTAGCGGGCCAGCTCCTGGACTGGGTATCCGCGGTAGGTCAGGGAGTTGGTCTCTGGGACCACCTTGGAGACTGCGGTTTCATCAACGACGACGCCGTAAAGGCCCTTGCGGATTTCTGGGGTGTTCTCGGACATGATGTTCTCCTTTTACTTGGAAAGATTGTTCTTTGCTTGGGCGGCGCTTGACGACGCCGCGGAGCGGGCGAGCCTTGCTCGCCCGGACCAGGTGTTTACTCGAAGGTGGCCTTGTAAGCGTCCTTGGAGTAGGTGAAAACGGCCTGGTCGAAGGCGTTGTACTCGTTGTAGCGAACCAACTCGTAGAGGCGAGAGCGGTGCTGCATGCGCTCAAGCCAGTCGGTCTGGATGCCGGTCTCCTGCAAGTCCCGCAGGAAATCCTCGGTCGCGCCCATAGCCACGCGGAGGGTGGACACCGGCCAGATGACCGCGTTGTAGCCCAGGTCCTCTAGCTGCTGGGCAGACAGCAGCTCGGTCTTGCCGAACTCAGTCATGTTCGCCAGCAGCGGGGTGTCCACAGCAGCGCGGAACTTCTCGAAGTCAGCCGGCGAGTAGAGAGCCTCTGTGAAAATGAGGTCCGCACCTGCATCGGCGTAGGCCTTGGCACGCTCGATGGCGTCATCGATGCCGTGGATGCCAGCAGCGTCGGTACGGGCACAGATGATGAAGTTCTCATCGCGGCGCTCGTTGACCGCAGCGGAGATGCGGCGCACCATCAGGTCGGTGGGCACGACCTCCTTGCCGTCGAGGTGACCACAACGCTTCGGGTTGACCTGGTCCTCAAGGTGGCAGCCAGCCAGGCCGGCATCCTCGAGGGCGGCCACGGTGCGGGCGGCGGACATGGGCTCACCGAAACCTGTGTCGGCGTCGACAAGCACCGGCAAATCCGTGGCGCGGGCGATGTGCCCGGCGCGCTGGGCCACCTCGGTGAGCGTGGTCAGGCCAATGTCCGGCAGGCCCAGGTCGTTGGCCAGCACGGCACCGGACACGTAGACGCCGTTGAAGCCGCCAAGGTCTTGAATCAGGCGCGCGGTCAGCGGGTTGAATGCGCCCGGCAGCTTGGTGATTCCGGGGCCCTCGAGGGCGGCACGGAACTCCTCGCGCTTTTGTGCGTTGGTCTTGATGGAACCGAATAGTCCAGCCATTTAGAACAGTCCTTCCGGGGTCTTAGGTGCGGAAGCGAGTGCTTCCGGAGTGACAACGACGTTGAGCTCGCTCAGGTCGGTCAAGTTTTCCAGGTTCTGTACCGCTGCGAGGAAGCGCTCCTGCTCCTCCTCGGAGACGATGCCGGTGGCCAGGGTCTTGAACTTGTTGATGTACTCAGCGCGGCCGAATGGGCGGGCGCCAAGCGGGTGGGCGTCGGCAACAGCTGCCTCATCCTCGATAACGGTGCCGTCGGTGAATGTGATGACTGCCTTGCCACCGAATGCCTTCTCGGTGAGGTCGAGGGAGTGGTAGCGGCGGGTCCACTCTGGGTCCTCCACTGTGGAGATCTTGTGCCACAGCTCCACGGTCTCTGGGCGCTGTGCGCGCTCCGGAGCGTAGGAGTCAACGTGGTGCCAGGTGCCGTCCTCGAGGGCCACCGCGAAGATATACATGATGGAGTGGTCCAGGGTCTCGCGGGAGGCAGTTGGGTCCATCTTCTGTGGGTCATTAGCGCCGGTGCCGATAACGTAGTGGGTGTGGTGCGAGGTGTGCAGCACGATGGACTCGATGTCCTTGGTGGACTTGCCCGCATCGGCGATGGTCTGCTTCATGCGGCGTGCCAAGTCGATTGGTGCCTGTGCCTGGTACTCCGCGGAGTGCTCCTTGGTGTAGGTGTCCAGGATGGCGCGCTTTTCCTCTCCGTCGGCAGGAAGCGGCACGGTGTAGGTGCGCTCTGGGGAGTGGAGCATCCATGCAATGAAGCCGTCCTCGCCTTCCCAGATAGGAGCCGGTGCACCCTCACCGCGCATGGCGCGGTCGACGGCCTCGATGCCCATCTTGCCCGCGAATGCCGGCGCGTAGGCCTTCCAGGAGGAAATCAGGCCCTTGCGGGACTGACGGGTAGCGGTGGTGGTGTGCAGAGCCTGGCCGATTGCCTGGTAGATGGTCTCGACCGGCAGGTCGAGCATGGTGCCGATACCTGCTGCAACGGATGGGCCGAGGTGGGCCACGTGGTCAATCTTCCACTCGTGGAGGCAGATGGCCTTAACGAGGTTGACCTGGATTTCGTAGCCGGTCGCGATGCCGCGCAGGAGGGTCTTGCCGTCGAGGCCCTTGTGCTGTGCGACTGCAATCATCGGCGGGATGTTGTCGCCTGGGTGGGAGTACTCGGCTGCAAGGAAGGTGTCGTGGTAGTCGAGCTCGCGTACCGCGGTGCCGTTGGCCAGCGCAGCCCACTCAGCGGAGTAGTCGCCCTCGATGCCGAAAATCTTGGCGCCCTTGCCGGTGCGTGCAGCGTCGCCTGCATGTGGGTGGCCCTCTGCGATTCCGCGTGCGGAGGTCACTGGGCGGCGGGCCACGGAAGCCACTGCGACGGAGGCATTGTCGATGATGCGGTTAATGATCATCTCCTTGGTCTCCTCCGGTACCTCAACTGGGTCGGCGGCGACCTTGGCGATCTTGTAGGCAAGGTGCTCTTCGATAGGGAAATTCTCGGCGGACTTGTGAGTGCGGACTTCGTGGTTGATCACAGGTGCTCCTTTGGGACATTTCGACGTGAGGTGCTTGACTTCAACGTGAGGTTCCTCGCCTCACGGTGCTGCGTTTGCAAAATCACATTAATTTCTAGAACGTGTCGAGCGCCACATGTGTAAAATGTGTAAATCTGTTGTAGCTATCTTTCCGTTTTGCAAAACATGTGGAAACAGCTGCTCAAGAGCAATAAAGAGGATGACTGGACAATGAGCAAGCACTACGCGGGGGCACGAATCCACGCACTTCGCAAGCAACAAGGACTCACTCAAGTGGCCATGGCCAAGCAGCTGCAGCTGTCCACGAGCTACCTCAACCAGCTGGAAAATGATCAGCGCCCGCTCACCGTCACCGTCCTCATGCAGCTGTCCCAACGCTTTGGGGTGGACCCCACGTACTTCTCCGCGGACAAGGACGTGCGCACCATCACCGAGTTGCGCAGGCTATTTCCCGACGCCGCCGAGGCCACGCTTTCCGATCTCGTCACGCGTTTCCCGGAGCTGATGCCGCGCTTCCTCGAGGCCGCAGCGGCCGCACCGCAGCAGCAGGAGGGCCCATTCGAGGCGGTGCGTGACTTCTTCTACGATGCACACAACTACATCCACGCACTCGACGTCGCTGCCGAGGATCTGGCGCTGCAGTTGGGCGATCGCGTCCTGCGGCGCGGGCGCCTGGCGGCGAAGTTGCAGGAGGAGTTGGGTGTGAGCGTGCGCTTTTCCAGCCCGGTCACCCGGCGTGAGTTTCGCCCACAGACGAGGGAGTTGCACCTGCGTGCGGGACTGACGGAGTCGCAACTCGTCTTTGAGATGGCTTTGCAGTACTGCCTGTTGGCACACACTGAGCTGTGCGAGAAGCTCGTGGCGGAGCTGCCGCTTGGCGACGCCCAGCGCATCGGTACCCTTGGTCTGGCTCAATATTTCGCCGCGGCCGTGACGATGCCCTATAGCCAGTTCCTGGAGACAGCCGAGGAAACCCGCTACGACATCGACATCATCGCCGGCACCTTCGGCACCGGTTTTGAGACCACCGCGCAGCGTCTATCCACCCTGCAGCGCCCCGGCAACAAGGGCGTCCCCTTCTCGTTCATCCGCACTGACCGCGCGGGCAATATCTCCAAGCGCCAGTCCTCCACCGCGTTCCACTTCGCCCGCGGTGGCGGCTCCTGCCCGCTGTGGATAGTCCACCGCGCTTTCGAAACCCCCAACCGCATCACCCGCCAGGTGGCCTCCATGCCGGATGACCACACCTATCTGTGGATTGCACGTTTCGTGCAAGGCCAAGCCAAGGCCTGGGGTACCCCGCGTAAGGAGTTTGTGGTGGGCCTCGGCTGCGACATCTCCCAAGCCGACCGCTTGGTGTACGCGGATGCTTTGACGCTCACGGCGTCGGCAGCCACGCCGATTGGCCCCGGATGTAGCGCCTGCCCGCGCGAAAACTGCGCCCAGCGCGCTTTCCCACTAGCCAGCCGCCCGGTAAAGCTCGAGCTCAACGCCACTCCAGAGAACGCTTACCAAACCAGATAGCGCGTACGTTCGAAACGCACGGAAGCCGTGTCCAGCGCCTTTGCGAAACTGCTTGTGTTCCCAAGGTTGCACCCCAGCATTTCTCTCGCTGGGGAGGCATCCTCCTCAACTGTTTCTTTCTGGAGGTTTTCCATGACCAACTCAAACAATCCATACGCAAACCCTCTGCAGCAGCCCGGTCAACAACCCAGCCAACAACCTGGCCAACAACCAGGTTTCCCCGCCGCTGACGGTACCTACGGCGCAGGTGCTGTACCGCCACAGGAACCGAAGAAAAAGAAGAAGGGCGGCTGCTTCAAGTGGGGCGCTGGCGCCTTGGCCGTGCTCGTCATCATTGGTGTCGCTACCGGCGCTGGCGGCGACAAGGAAGACACCGCGGCAGACAATCCGACCAGCGTTGTCCCCGAAAGCAACGTTGCACAAGATTCCGATACCTCGGGTGACCTCGCCAAGCTTTCCGACGCCCTAGCAAACATGAGCGGCGACGAGGGCGACCCCAACGCTCCCGTAGAGCACCGCAACGCACTGCGCAAGGCCAACCAGTACATCAAGACCATGAACTTCTCCCAGGCCAAGCTCTACGATCAGTTGACCAGTGAGTACGGCGAGAAGTTCCCGGCCGATGCTGCGCAGTACGCCATCGATAACGTCGAGGCGGACTGGAACGCCGAGGCCCTAGGTTCCGCGAAGAACTACATCAAGACCATGGCATTTTCTAAGGCCAAGCTCTACGACCAGCTCACCAGTGACTACGGCGAGAAGTTCACTGCGGAGCAGGCGCAGTACGCTGTAGACAACGTCGAAGCCGACTGGAACGCCGAGGCCGCGGAGTCCGCGCGCAACTACCAGGACACCATGGGCATGTCCGGCGCCGCGCTGATTGACCAGCTCACCAGCGACTACGGCGAGAAGTTCACCTACGAAGAAGCCCAGCAGGCCGTAGACCAGCTGGGCATGTAGGAAGAACTTCTCGGTTCTACTCCAAGTCGTCGTGTGCCACGAGACGGCGTGCCGCCTCGGTGATGGTGCCCGACAGCGACGGGTAGACCGCGAAGGAATCAGCCAGCTGGTTTACGGTCAGCTGGTTGGTCACGGCAACGGCGACCGGCAGAATCAGCTCGGACGCGGTCGGCGCGACGATGACGCCGCCGATAACGCGGCCGGAGGTGGCGCGGCAGAACAGCTTCACGAAACCGTGGTTCAGGGAGCGCATCTTCGCGCGCGGGTTGGTGTTCAGCGGCATCGTGATGGTGCGCGCGGAAACCTCGCCAGCTTCAATCTCAGCCTGGGTAAAGCCCACGGCGGCGATCTCCGGGCGGGTGAACACCGCGGTGGCCACGGTCTTCAGGCGCAGCGGGGACACACCCTCACCGAGCGCGTGGTACATCGCGATGCGGCCCTGCATAGCCGCCACGGAAGCCAGCGGGAAGAGGTCAGAGCAGTCACCGGCTGCGTAGATGCCAGCAACGTTGGTGCGGGAGACGCGGTCGACCTTGATGTGGCCGGACTTCTGAGTAGCCACGCCCACGTACTCTAGGCCCAGGTCCTTGGTATTCGGGATGGAGCCGATGGACATGATGACGTGCGAGCCATGAATCTCGCGGCCGTCCTGCGTCTTGACCACAACATTGCCGTCCTCAGTGCGGGATACGGATTCCACGCGGCAATTCTTCTCCAGCTCCACACCGCGCTCAGCCAGCACGGTCTCGAGGACGTCGGCAGCATCGGCGTCGTCATGCGGCAGAATACGGTCGCGGGAAGCCACCATGGTTACCTTGACGCCCATCTCCGCGAAAGCGGACACGAACTCAGCACCGGTCACACCGGAACCGACCACGATGAGGTGCTCCGGCTCTTCCTTCAGGTCATAAACCTGCTGCCAGGTCAGAATGCGCTCGCCGTCCGGCTGCGCGCCCGGCAGGATACGCGGGGTGGCACCGGTTGCCACGAGCACGAGGTCTGCCTCGAGGGTTTCGGTGGAGCCATCGCTCTTGGCGACGTCGACCTTGTGCGCCGCGCCCTGCACACCATGCTGGTCCTCGCTGAAGCTCGCGCGGCCGTCGATAACGTTGACGCCGATCTTCTCCAAGCCCGCACGCACATCAGCAGACTGGTTTGCAGCCAGCGCCTGCACACGCTCGTTGAGCGCCTGCAGCTTCAGCTGCATAGAGCCGAGCTGCTCGTTGAGCCCCATGGCTTCAGCTCGACGGAAGTCGGTGCGCAGGTTTGCACCAGCAATGAAGGACTTGGAAGGAACGCAGTCCAACAGGACGGAGGAGCCACCGGGACCCTGCTCCTCTACCAGGGTAATGTGTGCTCCATACTTGGCGCCGGCAATCGCAGCTTCGTAGCCTGCTGGGCCGCCACCGATAATAACGATGCGCGGTGCATCCTCGATTACTGCGTCAAGCGCTTCCTTTGTCACTGTCTATTGCTCCTTTATAAAGTTTGTTAAGGACATGGGGTAAATCCTTTTGACAGTGTAGTAGTTGCGCCCCTATTCCTGCACGTCGGCGAATTGCTCCACTACGGAGCCGAAAAGCTTCACGCCTACACCGATGCAGCGCTCATCGACGTTGAGGTCCCCCATGTGCAGGTCATGCTGCTCGCCTTCGCCGGACCAGCAGCCCAAACGCGCCATGGAACCCGGAACATGCTCGAGGTACCACGAGAAGTCCTCGCCACCCGAGGACTGAGGTGCCTGCACCACGGCCTGCGGGTCGATGGCCTGTGCGGCGGAGGCCAACAATGCGGTAGAGACGTCGTCGTTAAGCACGGGCGGAACGCCGCGGTGATAAGTCAGCTCGTGTTCCACGCCCACCGGTGCCAGAACTTGGTCCACCAACTCGGAAAACAGGTTCTGCATGTCGCGCCAGATGGCGATGTCCGCGGTGCGCATCGTGCCGGTCAGCGTTCCGGACTCCGGCATCGCATTCGGCGCATAGCCCGAGTTGACTTGGCCAAAGACCAGTACGGTGCCCGTGCGCGGATCGACGCGGCGCGACAGCAACGCGGGCAACTCCGTGATGACCTTGCCCAACGCATAGACCACGTCGGCGGACAGGTGCGGACGCGAGGTGTGGCCCCCTGGCCCCTTGACTTCCAGCTCCACGACGTCCGTTGCCGAAGTAATAGCACCTGCACGCACACCGATGCGACCCACGCGCAGCTTCGGCTCTACGTGCACGGCAAAGATCGAGTTAACCCCCTCCAGCGCACCCCACTCGATAACGTCGGTGGCACCGCCTACCCAGACTTCCTCGGCAGGCTGGAAGATGATGCGCAGCCCCAACTCGAGGGAGTGTTCGCGCTGGTAGTCCGCCATTGCACAGGCAAGCCCCAAGGCGATGGTGGTGTGCACGTCGTGGCCGCAGGCATGCATGGTGCCGGGGTTCTCTGAGGTGTACTCCAATCCGGTGACCTCGGTGACCGGCAGTGCGTCAATGTCGGCGCGGAAAGCGAGGCGTCCCAGTTCCGTGTCCGGACCGATGTCCACCATGAGGCCTGTCTCGGGGAAGCGCTGCGGCTGCAGCCCGTACTCCTTGAGGGTGCGCGCGATGAAGTTGGTGGTCTCCACCTCGTTGTTGGAGGTCTCCGGGTGGCGATGGATATGACGGCGCCACGAGATAACCTCCGCGCGGTGGCTATCAAACCACGCGTTCACGAATGTCGAAATCATTGCGTACCTCCTGCACACCCACCCGCAGAACATGCGAAACCGGGGTCGTTGTCTTTCAGTGCAGTCTACAACTAGACAAAGCGGTACAGGTAGTCGCGCAGCTCATCGCTGTAATATACAGAGCGGTACGGAGCGCGGCATGTCATTTTGCTGACCTAATAGCCGCGTGGGAAACCGCGCGTGCGCGTGATCAATCCAGCACCATATCGGCCGCAGCGAAGCGACGGCGATCGATATAGGAGGCTGAGAAGGCCGCGACGTCGTCAAGCGCTGCAACGACCTCATCCCCGACCCCGCCCGGCAGCAACAGCGAAGGCGGAACCTCCAGTGCATAAGCCAGCTTGAACAGCGTGGACAGCTGCGGATCGGCCCGCAGATTCAACGCTTTGTCAGTGCGCTCCAGATTGGAAATCTGACTGCGCGAGACCCCCGAGATCTCCGCGAGCGCTTTTTGCGACATGCCCCGCCGCTCGCGCGTCTCACGCAAGCGGGATGCGAAATCGTGGCCCAAGGCGGACCACCCACCAAAAGAAATGGACACGAGTCTTGACCCCCCATTCAGACGTTCGTGGGGGCAAGCCTAGCGCACTTTAGAGGTCGATGTTGCGCGGTCCGTAGAGGCGATCGCCGGCGTCGCCCAAACCTGGGACGATGTAGGCGTCTTCGTTCAAGCTCGGGTCAATAACCGCGGTAACCAGGCGGACCGGCAGGCCGGAATTCGCCAGCGCATCCACGCCTTCCTGCGCGCAGACCATGCAGATTGCAGTAATGTCGGTGGCACCGCGATCGGCCAGCAGCTTCAAGGAGTGCAGGAGGGAGCCGCCGGTAGCGAGCATCGGGTCCACGACGAATACGGTGCGGCCGGTGAGATCCTCGGGCAGCGCCTCGAGATAAGGAACCGGCTGGTGGGTTTCCTCATTGCGGGCCATGCCGATAAAGCCCACCTGGGCATCCGGAATCATGGCTAGAGCTGGGTCGATCATGCCCAGGCCCGCACGGATGATGGGGACGATGATGGGCGGGTCCAGAAGGCGGGTGCCCTGTGCAGTATCGACAGGAGTGACGCAGTCGAAGTGCTCGACGGCGAGGTCACGGGCTGCTTCATAAACGAGCATGGTGCCCAGGTCCTTGAGGGCGGCGCGGAAGGCAGAGTTGTTGCTGCGAGCATCGCGCATGATGGTCAGGCGGGAGGCGGCAAGGGGGTGATCTACTACGTGGATGTCCATGGTTTCCTACTCTATCCCCTCCCCTGCCGGTTCTGGTATCTAAACGTTTCCCCCGCCCCTGCAATGGGCAATACTTTTCTCGTTGGTGAGGGAACCGCGGGCGCTTTTGCGCAGTCCAATAAGGCATGACAACTTTTAAGATTGATACTGAGTTCACCCGCCATCTTGCCCGCGAGCTTTATGACGCTGCCCAGGGCACCACTCCACCACTGCCCCAGATTCCAGAGGGAACGCTTTCCGCTTTTGGTTCCGCTTTGTGCGCAGCCTTGCGCAACGTCGGGGCGCGGACGGAGAGTCTGCGTACTGACATGGAAATGGTTGCTGACGCGTCTTTCGCCATGGCACAGGAGGCAGAATCTACTGATTCTGGCCTAGCGGCCGGATTGGGAGGTGTGCTCTCGTGATTGAGGCAGCGGTCAAACAGATTTCCCAGATGGCACCGCCCGCGCTCCCAGCGGTGGGCCTGCCGCAGTTGCCGGATCTGAGCACCATCGGCCCCTTGGCGGACATCGTACACGGCGATCCGAGCAAGCTTCTCGACGCCGCCGGTGTCCTCGCCGCTGATCGCGACACCATCGACGCCGCGGTGGCCAAGGCCCGCACGCTCATCCAGGCCACAGGCCAGGACCTCATCGGTATTGGATTGCAGCTGCTCACCCAAGCCGCACCCCTGGCGCTTGGGCTCTTGGTTCCAAACCCAGCAGTGCAGGCAGCTGCACGAGCACGCCTGCACGGTCTCATTACAGAACACTTGGCCAACGCTTTTGCCCGCGTCAAACAATTGCTGGCAGAACTGGTCGCTGTGGCGAGGCCGTTGCTACCCATCGCGCAGCGCGCCATCGAACCCACGGTAAAAGGACGCGCAGAAGGAACCGGGAACGAGCTTTCGCCTTCTAAGACTCCAGAGCCCCACGCAATTTCAGCGAAACACTCCACGGCCATCGGCGGCGATGAGTCCAGTGGGTCGGCACAGGGGCGGGCCGCGGTGGCCGCCGCGATGAGCAAGCTCGGTACTCCCTACGTATGGGGCGGCACGGGCAATGGCGGCTTCGATTGCTCTGGGCTTACCCAATGGGCGTGGCGCCAGGCCGGAGTGGAGATCCCGCGCACCGCCGAGTCCCAGACCGTAGGCAGGCAGGTCAGCGCCAACGAGCTACAGCCCGGTGACCTCGTGGTGTGGGATGGCCACGTGGCCATGTACAAGGGAGGCGGCGAAATGATCGAAGCTGGTAGCCCCGTGGAAACCAGCCCATTGCGCACCACCAATATGGGCATGGCATTCAAGGGGTTCTGGCGCCCCACCGGCTAGCACGCTCTTATGCGGATTTAATAAATGGGTAAGTTAGACTGTCTACCCATGAGCACCCGCGCAATCATTCCAGTCCAGCTCTCCTTGACCGAGGGCGATTTTTACACCCTGTGGGCACCAAAGTGGCGTCAGAATGGCTCCGAGTGGCAGGCATTCTTGGGCGACGAAGAATCCGTCCTCGCCTTCAACTCCGCAGCAGAAATGCTGTGCTTCTTAGAGTCCGGTAAGCACCACGACTTGGTCGACCACCCCAAGTGGGCCGATTTCCGCGCCCAAGGCGAGGATCGCATCACGCCAGCAAAAAAGGATCACTTCGACCTCGTCGGCATGCCTTCCCATCTGGCGGGCCGCCCGAGCCACGAGAACGTCACCGCTGTTGCCCGCAACCTGGAGATCGCCGAGGCGCTCGCCAACGTCGCCGGCGCGCAGCACACCGTAATCTTCTTCGCGTCGCACTCCATCCTGCGCAACGTCACCCGCGGCGCTAGCCACTACGCCGGGGACCAAGGCATGAGCGAGTGGTCCGGCGTGGGCCGCGTGGTCCTAGCGAACTGGAAGAGCGTCATTGAGGACCTCGACAAGCAGGTCAAGGTCGTCGACTCCTCCGAGTTCGATTCCGCGCAGGTCAAGGATGCCGAAGAGCGCATCGCCGCCGCCACCGCGGCTGCCGAAAAGGCCCGCAAGGAGGCCGAGGAAGAGCGCAAGGCTGCGTCCGCTGCCGCCGACCCTTATGACAACTCCCCGTGGGCCACTGCTGGCATCGACCCAGTAAAGATCACCGCGGACATGAAGTCCGTGTACACCCTGCGCACCTACCTCGATGGCAAGCCTGTCTTCTTGGGCAAGTGGGGCGAGATTTACACCTTCAACTCCCTGAAGACGCTCGTGCGCTGGATCATGGAAAATGACGACCACGATCTCGCCCGCGTTTCCACCTGGGAAGAGCTCGTCTCAGCAGCTAACGCCGGCGAGCTGAAGGCCAGCGTTCACCCAGACAACCAGTACACCTTCAACGGCATCGTGCGCGATATCGAGAAGGGCCCGGAGGCCGTCGATGCTGACCAGATGGGCCGCTGCTACGAGGTGTGTGCCGACGCCGCAGACTGGGCTGGCGACGACTCCATCAACTCCTACATGCTGGAAAACCCCCGCTTCCAGGACTACCTGGGCTATATGCTGGGCTCCACCGAGCACGCTGGCTACATCCCCTCCAAGCCTTATAACCACCACGCCGAGGCATGGAAGGGCCTGGAGGAGATGCTCATCAAGCGCTTCTCCCGCTTCTAAAGAGCCTCCAGGGTGCGGCGAAGGGCGGCGATGAGGTCGTCGACAAGCGCCCGCGAAGCCCGGGCTTTCGGCCGAATGTGGTCGAAGCCGTGGTACGCGCCCTCATAAACCTGAAAGTCCACCGGCACGCCTACTTCCTGCAGGGCGTCCGCGTGGGCTTTTGCTTCGTCATAGAACAAATCCAACGAGCCCACGCCGATCCACGTCTGCGGTAGCCCCCGCAAATCCGCACGGGTCGCCGGCGAAGCATATGGCGCAATCTCCGCCTCCAGGTGGTCCGCGCCCAGGTACTTCGACCATGCGCCACGGTTGGAGTTCGGCGTCCAAATGAACTCTCCCCTGCCGGACTGTGCGCGCAGGGTGCGGTGGTCAATCATCGGGTACACGAGTCCCTGGAACACCACGGGGTGACCCTCATCGAGTGCGCGCTGGACGACGCCCGCCGCCAGCCCACCGCCCGCACTGTCCCCGGCCACTGCGATGCGGTGCTTGTCGACGCCCACCTCTTCCGCATGCTCTTGCAGCCACCGCAGGGCGGCATAGCACTCGTCATGGTCGGCCGGGAAAGGTGCCGCGGTGGACTTGCGGTAGCTCGGAGCCAACACCACCGCCCCCAGCTCGTCCGCGATGCGAGAGTTCTGCGGATCGTAGAACCCCGGGCTACCGATGAGGTGGCCACCGCCGTGCGTCCACAGCAGCGCTGGCGCGCCCGGCTTTTGGTTGCGCGGGGCCAGCAGACGGGCGCTGAACTTCTGCCCTTCGAACTCGCCATGGATTACGCGGACGTCGACGTCGCGCTCCACGGCACGGATGTAGTCGTGGTTAGCAATGAGCTTGCTGATTGCCACGAATCCTCCGTCCGGAAGGAGATGCATGGGCAGGTACAGCGCAGGATGGCGCAGCTCCGGCGAAACCTCCTTCATGACTTTGTGGCGGTTCCACGCGTAATAGGCACACCCCGCTGCCAAACCGATGGCAAAGCCGATTCCGGTTCGCCAGGCACGCATTTAGTTCTCCTCTGCTTCCTCAGCCAGTGACTCCTCGGTATCCGGCCCGGCCATCTCTGGGTCAGAGAACTCCTCATAAGCCGGCAAGATGACGGTCTCGATCAGGTGCTGGCGCTCCTCCTCCGTGCTGAAGGAGTTCTCCAGTGCCTTCACAGTGAGGTCGAAGAACTCTTCGAGCCCGTAGCCAAAGTGCTCGTTCAGCGCCAAGAACACCACGTTGAGGTTGCCCTCGCTAGCGCTACCTGCTGTGACCGCGCAGGTAAAACCGAGCTGCTGCAGAAGGGGCAGCGGGTGATCGCTGATCTCCTCGAAGGACAAAGGCTCGAAGGTAGCAGCCAGGTGGCGGTCACGAATCCATGCGGAGACCGTGCCCGGCTGGATGCCATCGAGGTCGGCGGTGAAGTCGTCGGGAAGCTGCGTCGCGTGCGCCAAGCGGGTGGCACCTGCTTGCACCGCCGCGGCCACGGCCTCGAACTCGAGGTCGCGCACGTCCACAACGAAGGGCACAAAATTCGCACGCAGATCAGCCACTACGTGTGGCTCGGTCTCGCCCTCGAGCACAAAGCCCACGACCCTGGAGCCCCTGCGGGCGCTGGCTGCCTGTGGCGCGCTGGTGAGCAGGAGCCGGGCATCAATTCCCGGTACCTCCAGGCCCGCGATGGCTGCCTCGAGGGCAGTCTCTGCCCCAAAGTCGAAGGCCTGCGGGTCGAAGCGAATCTCGGCATACACCACGTTTGCAGAGGCCAACTCCTCCACCGCCTGGGTCATCGCTGCGGTCAGGGCAGCGCTATCTGCCGGTACCTGCTGCGGCGCAAAGACCGCGTCGAGCTCGACCTTGGGCAGCTGTGCCACCAGCTCCGGCACGGAATCTTTGTTTTCTGGGCTAATTAATGGTGCGTCATGCATAAGGAACATCCTAGGCACGGGCTTAAGATGTGTCATGTTATGAAAAACTTCATCGCTACTGCCCTCGCCTCGGCCTGCCTCGTTGCCAGCACCCCGCTTGCATTGGCTCAGGACACCGAGCCCACGCCGGGCGACGCCGCAGAACTGAGCGCGGAGGCAGAGTCTTCCTCCATCCGTAGGGAAGCGCCCAATACCGATAACTGCCCCCACGCACTCAGGCCCGCCGAACCGGTGTCCACCTCCGAGCGCCTCGCCCCCGGCCAGCCCACGCCGACGCCGCTGCCCGCCGTGGAGTCATCTGAAAGCTGCGGCGTCACCGCGCCCCATGGCTTTGAGGTCAACAAGGACGTCGTCGCCTCCGCGTGGATGGTCAGCGACATCGACACCGGCGAAATCATCGCGATGAAGGACCCCAACGGCCGCTACCGCCCAGCATCAATCATCAAGGCGTTGCTGGCGCTCGTGGTCATCGACGAGGTTCCGCTCGACAAGAAGGTCAAGGCCACCATGAAGGACGCCTCCATCGAAGGCTCCGCCGTGGGCATCGGCCCGGACGGCGAATACACCGTCGAGCAGCTCCTACAGGGCCTGCTCATGGCATCCGGCAACGACGCCGCACACGCCCTTGCGGGCCAGCTTGGCGGCGACGAGGAAGCGTCCAAGAAGGTCAACGCCCTCGCGAAGAAGCTCGGCACCCGCTCCACCCGCGCCGCCAGCTACTCTGGCCTCGACTCCGCAGGCATGTCCACGTCCGCGGAAGATATCTCCATCATTTACCGCGCTGCATTCCGCAACAAGACCTTTGCCCGCATCGTGGACACAGAACACGTCGAGTTCCCCGGCTGGGGCGAGCTGCCCGGTTACGAGCTGTGGAACGATAACGGCCTCTTCCTCAACGATCCAGACGGCATCGGCGGCAAGACCGGCTACACCGAGGACGCCCACCACACGTTCGTCGGCGCACTCGACCGCGGCGGCCGCCGCCTTCAGGCAGTCATCCTCGACACCACCGTCGAGCACGGCTTCCGCGCCTGGCAGCAGGCACAGATGCTGCTAGACGAAGCCTACAAGGTAAAGCCAGGCGAGGGAGTGGGCACGCTTTCCGACGCCGCCGCCCCCACTAGCAACACCTCTACCGCGACGAAGACAAAAGAGCCTGCACCGACGACGTCGCCAAGCGCATCTGCCCATAAAAAATCAGCCCTCGAGGGAATCGAAGGCTGGGCTGGCTGGGCCGTGGCCGCAATTGTGGCCCTGCTAGTTATCGTTAGCGCTGCTTTTTCACTACTTCGGCGTTAGCAAGCTTGTCATGCGCGCCAAGTAGGCCGTTTTCCTGCTTGATAGAGGTGGCGTAGAAGATAGCGGCGAAGAAGCTCACCACACTGCCCAGACCCGGAACGATGGTGATGGCGCGCCACCACTGACGCTTCAGCGACTGAACCCAGCTGAGTTTTTCGCCCGTGGTGGAATCGCGAACCTCGTAGCCCATAAGTTTCTTCATTGGGGTTCCGCCGAGAACCACCTCGAAGCCTACGCAATAGAGAATGGCACACAGCCCCATCAAAAACGAGGCAGAAAAAGTCGAGGTATCGGTGGCGAAAGCCAGCACCGGCGAGCTGATGATGCTGCAGACGAAGATGTCCGCGATAGCCATGATGGCGCGGGTGCTGGCCAAAGGGCGCTCCTGCGCAGAGGCTGCCGGGGTATAAGGGCTTGCCTGAAGCGCTGGCACAGAGGCTTGGTTGGGATGTGTGAAGGGATCGAACGGTGACTGCTGCGCCTGTGCAGTCGGTGCGAATCCGTACTGCTGCTGATTGGACTGCTGGAAGCTGTGCTGAACATTGAAGGGCCACTCACCATAAGCCGCTAGCTCGCTCAGCTGCGGCCACGTTGGGCGCAGCTGATCCTCGAGTCCCTGATCATAAGTCGCACGAATCTCTGGCGAAGACAAAATGGTATGCGCAATCTGCGCTTCCTGACGGCGATCATCGCCGATTTCAAACCCCATCTGTTCCAGACGTGCATCCTTCGCTGCCAATAAAATTCCCAGCTCACGGGAGGTGTTGCGGCGGTCAAGGTCGAAGTGCTCATACAGGTCTGGGGCAAAGGAATCTGGAGTCATAGCAAGCAGTCTAAGTCAGGGATCGGAAACTATTTGAACTACGGGGAATGCTACTTACGGCGCAGCAGCGCAGCAACGCCCGCGGCGGCTGCACCAAGTACGGCGCCCGCGCCCAAGGTCACACCGGTGGACGGGCCAGATTTGACCTCGTTGCGCACGCGGATGACGGCCGGCTCCGGCACTGGCGGCTCAGCAAGCTCCATGGATTCCTCGGTGGTTGCAGTCCACGCGGAGACGTACAGAACAACGCGCCAGATTAGGTACATCACGACCATAAGCACGATGACTGGACCGAATACCGCACCGGCCGGGTTGCCCGAAGCTGAGGACATGATAACGGTGGACAGCTGCTTGATGGCCTCGAAGGCCACCGCGCCGATAGCTGCGCCCTTCAGTCCTGACTTGGTCGGCACGTCGGTGCGCGGCAGGAAGACAATCATCCACCAGAACACCAGGAAGTTGGCCACCAAGCCGATCACGATGCCGGCCAAGACCAGCACTGCATCCATCCCCGGGAAGGACTCAATGCCGACCCACTCGAAGACCTTCTGAGTCAGTCCAGAGGAACCCGCAGCGGTTACGCCGAAGGCGATGATGAGCGCCACCAGCAGGCCGATGAGGCCCAACAGGTCACTGAGCTTCTGCGTAAAGAAGTTGCCCTGGGTCTCGTTTGGGTCCTTATCCCACATCGCGGAGATGCCGATGCGCAGGTTATTCATCCAGCCCAGGCCGGACCACAGGGTGGTCAAACCACCGATGCCGTACATAGCGCCGCGCTGGGCGATGGCGGTCTCAAGGAGCTCATTGAGGGTGTCGCCCAAGTCGCCGGACACGGAGTTCGCGATCTGGTCCTGCACTTGCTGCATGAGGTCCGGGCGGGTAGCCAAAACTGTGGCCGCGCCAGCAACCGCAAGCATGAACAGCGGGAAGATTGCCAGCACTGAGAAGTAGGTAATGCCGGCGGCAAACTGGTTGCCGCCCTGCTCGCCATAGCGCCCCAGCATGCGCATGATGTGGTCGACGAAGGGGGATTTCTCCCTCACCTTGTCCACAGGACCCGGATCATCGGCATGTGCGCGCTCGATGCCGTAATCGTCCGTTTTTGATTGATCTGTCTGAGTGGAGGTAGCCACGGGCAGTCGGTCCTTTACAAATTTTCACTAATAAGTTCGGACTACCCAGGTTAGCGTGACTACGCACCACCGTGCAGATTACTTACGCAGGCGGGGGAGGAAACCAACCGCCTTGTAGACCTTTTCCACGAGCGGTTCCGCAACCTCAGAAGCTCGCTCAGCGCCCTGCGCAAGCAGTCGCTCCAGCTCACCGCGGTCAGCCATGAGCTCCTCATAGCGTGCCTTGAGCGGCGCAGTGAAGGCCTCCAGAGCCTCGGCGGTGTCCACCTTCAGGTGGCCGTAGCCCTTACCCTCGTACTTGACCACAATGTCGTCGATCTTCTCCCCCGTCAGCGCGGACTGGATGACCAAAAGGTTGGACACGCCCGGCTGAGTCTCGCGGTCGAAAGCCACCACACCAAGGTCATCGGTCACAGCGGACTTGATGCGCTTAGCCGAGGTCTTCGACTCATCCAGCAGGTTGATGATGCCCTTCGGGTTGGCGCCCGACTTCGACATCTTGGCAGTCGGCTCCTGCAGGTCATAAATCTTGGCCGAGTCCTCCGGAATGAACGGCTCCGGAACGCGGAACGTCTCGCCGTACTTATTGTTGAAACGCTCCGCGAGGTTGCGGGTCAGCTCCAAGTGCTGACGCTGATCCTCCCCCACCGGCACGTAGTTCGGGGAGTATAGGAGGATATCCGCCGCCATGAGCACCGGGTAGGTAAACAGACCAACAGTGGTGCGGTCAGTGCCCTGCTTAGCGGACTTGTCCTTGAACTGCGTCATGCGGGAGGCCTCACCAAAGCCGGTCAGGCACTGCAGGACCCAGGTCAACTCAGTGTGGGCCGGGACATGGGACTGCACGAACAGCGTGGACTTCTCAGGGTCAATGCCCAGTGCGATGAGCTGTGCGGCACCAGCAACGGTACGGTTGCGCAGCTCCTCTGGGTTCTGCTCCACGGTGATGGCGTGCAGGTCCGGGATGAAGTAGAACGCGTCATAATCGTTCTGCAGATCAATCCACTGCTTGAGCGCTCCCAAGTAGTTTCCCAGGTGGTAGGAATCTGCCGTGGGTTGAATACCGGAAAGTACGCGGGAGATGTTCTGCTCAGTCATGGTTGACTAGTCTACCCTCGTGGCACGCCTGCCAAGTGGTTGGCTGCGCCAAGGTGCTGCACGGCATCATCGATGATGGAAACCAAGCGCACTCCCCTACTCACGTGCGGAGTCCAGTTGGTGTCGACGATGTCGTCGAGGGCGGCGTCGGAAAGCGTTGCGCAATAGTCGCGCACCGCCTCAAGGGTGGCGCGGACGTAATCACGCACTGCGCTTAGCGACGCCTCATCTACCGCAATCGCCCGCGCCTCCTCCGGGGCCTGCCCGTAGCCCATGGAATCCGGCAGCGCGATGTCGAAGCGCTCCCACACCTCGGGCTCACCAGTCAGGGCAGCGAGCTGAATGTCCGCCATGCGGCCGGTATGCCACAGCAACCAAGCAATCGAATTCGGGTGCCCACCCAGATGGGCGTTGGCCTGCTCGACGGAAACCTCCGGCAGTGCATCAAGCGTGTCGATAGGGCGCTGGGCTAGATCAAGAAGAACGTTCATAAGACCCAAGCTAGCTCCCCTTAGCTACATACGGAAGCAGCCTGATAATCGGCGAAGTTCTCTACGTCATCAATGACGGTAAAACCATTGAGAAAATTTTGCCTAGAGTCGTAAATAACCCCGGTGTTTCACTCCTGCTTTCGGCCCAAGGTTAACATGTTCACAGTGAGCCGACACGTGGAGCAGCCACAAAGCTACGAGGCGGCAGTTCGAAGAGCTTATAGTCGGTGTAACGACATAAAAAATCCCCACCAGGCAGCGTCTGTTCTTTCAGACGAACCTAATGGGGGGGAGACACTCACCTGCAGGTGAGTGCTTTAGCAGCAAATGCAAACTTAGAGCTTGCGAGAAGTCGGCGAGTGAATGTCGAGCATAATTGCCCAACCAGCGACCATGAACGCGCCGCCGACGCCCTGGAGGATGATCGGAGCCAGGAATGCGAAGGACGGACCGACGATGGTCCACCACCAGATACCCAGGCCGAGCAGGACGGCGCCGAGCACGAAGTAAATAATTGCGCGGGTCATGAGGTTCTCCGTTTTAAGAATCTAAGATTTTTGAGACTCGCACAGCTTAGCACCGTCTAGCGGTACTGCACCAGCAAAGGCGAGTGATCCGACCAGCGCTGTTCCACCGTGGGTGCCTTTTCAACCCAGGTTTTCTCCGCGCGCTCCAGCATTGCCTTGGTGGCAGCCTGGTAGTCGATGCGCCAGCCAGCGTCGTTATTAAACGCTTGGCCGCGGTAGGTCCACCAGGTGTACGGACCGTCAGCATCGGGGGCAAGGCGCCTGGCGACGTCGTACCACTGCACGGCGTCCTCCCCCGGAACGCGGGCTGACCAGTCGGTATTCGTGGCGTAGTCGATCACGCCGAGGTAGTCCCCAAGGCCCTTTTTGTCCTGCGGAAGCTCATCCGGGAAGGAGCCAAACACGTGGTCCATGAACGCACGCTCCTCAGGCAGGTGGCCGGACTTCTTCTCATTGGACTTGTTGTTCTTGAGATCCTGCGCTCGGTGACAGATGTTCCAGTCGCCACCGATAACGGCCTGCGGATAAGTCGCGGCCAAGTCGGCGAGGACCTCCGAGAACTCGTCGAGGAAGAGGTACTTCTCATCCTGCTTCGGGGAATCAGTATCGCCAGACGGCAGGTACAGGGAGGCCACGCGTACCGGGCCGCCCTCGGCGTCGACAGTCGCGGCGATGAAGCGACCGGACTCGGAGAAGGACCCGAAGCCAACTGAGACGTCGCTCAGCGGCGTGCGCGAAAGAATGCCCACGCCCGCGCGGCCCTTCGCGGCGGACTCGGCCTGGACCAAGTGCCAGCCGGCCTCAAGAGCGGGCGCGAGTGCCTTCTGGGTTTCCTTCGGATTCGCGCGAACTTCTTGCATGAGGACCACGTCGGCGGTGGTCTCCTCGAGCCAGACATTCATTCCCGGGTTATTTTCATTGCGCTGCTTGCAGGCGGCGCGGATGCCGTTGACGTTGACGCTCGCAATAGTAAAAGTCATGCGCGCTAGTCTACTTGCGCGCAAAAGGAACAAGACCACCGCCGTCGTGCCCCACCGTGTGCTGGGTGTTAGCTCTGCTCGATGATCTTTACATGCACGCCGCTACGCTTGGCGGTGACCTGGGAAACGATCCACACGATGATGCCCAGCGAGGCGAGGACGACGCCCACCAGGGAGGTGGCGTTGTAGTTGAAACCGGCGCCCACCACGAGGCCACCGAGGGCCGCACCCATGGCGTTGGCAATATTGAGCGCGGACTGGTTCAGCGCGGAGGCGAGGGTCTGGGCGTCGCCAGCAACGATCATGAGGCGCAGCTGCAGCGACGGGATGAGGACCGCGCCGAAGAAGGCGAGGAAGCCGAACGCGATGGTCGCTGCCCAGAGATTGTGCGCGCCGAAGTAGAACACCAGGGACGTCGCCACGAGGAATACGAGGGCGAAAAGGATGGAGTATTCGGTGTTGCGGTCAGACAGCGCGCCGCCGACGCCGTTGCCAATGGTCATGCCGATGCCATAAACCATGAGCACTGCCCAGGTCCAGCGATCCGGCATTCCGGCGACTTCGGTCATGGTCCATGTGATGTAGGTGTAGACCGCGAACATGCCGCCGAATCCGACGATGCCCATGATGACCGACAGCCAAACCTGCAGGTTTTTCAGCGCGCCGAGCTCGGTGGAGATGTCAGTGGACGGCATCTCCGTCATGTGCGGGAAGAGGAAGTATAGCAAGACCATCGTTGCCAGCGCGAGGATGACCACGAGGAAGTAGGCAGCGTGCCAGCCCAGGTTCTGGCCGAGTGCCTGGGCCGCGGGAACGCCCATAACAGTGGCCACGGCCAGGCCCATGCCGATGGCAGCCATTGCCTTACCGCGACCGCCCTTCGGCGCCATGGCGGCGGCGGACAGGTTGGCCACGGAGAAGTACGCGCCGTGCGGCAGACCTGCAATGAAGCGAGCGGCCAGCAGCGTGGCGTAGTTCGGTGCCAAGGCGGTGAGCAGGTTGCCCACGAGGAGGAAGCCGATGAGCAAGATGATGAGGCGGCGGCGCGGCAGCTTGCCCGTCACGGCTGAGATAACGGGAGCGCCGACGACGACGCCGATGGCGTAGACGGTGATTAGTGTCGAGGCGGTGTCTTCCGTAATACCAAAGTCACCCGCGATGAGCGGCAGCAGACCCATGGAGACGAACTCCGTGGTGCCGATGGAAAAGGCACCCAGCGCCAGGGCGAGCGTGACGAGGGTGCGGCGGGTCGACGAGATTTCAGTTTGGCGGGGCACGCGCGGTTGGTCGGCGCGGTCGTGGTTGTTTTGGGAGCTTAAGGAGACAGAATTCACGAGCGGAGACCTTAGCGCGCGGGAGGGATCCTTCGTAAGCCACGGCCGCCCAAATGTGCTTTTCCCACATCATGATGGGTTTATGTCACACATCACAGAGGTCAAATTACACAACACGAGTGTGGTGCAATAGTCTTGCCTAAGTTAGAAAAGCTTTACCTACTCTTCAAAGGAGTTCCCTAGTGCGAGCGCAACGCATCATCGCCACCGTCGCGGCAGCGGCCACCATCTTCACTTTGGCAGCCTGCTCCTCGGACAGCTCTTCCACTGGAGAGAACAACTCCGCGTCGTCGTCTAACTCCGCGGACTCCGCCGCATTCCCGGTGACCATCAAGCACGCGTTCGGCGAGACCACCATCGAGAAGGCACCAGAACGCGTGGCTACCGTGGGTTGGGCTAACCACGAGGTTCCTTTGGCGCTGGGCGTTGTCCCAGTGGGCATGTCCAAGACCACCTGGGGCGACGATGACAACAACGGCGTCTTGCCGTGGACCGAGGAGAAGCTCAAGGAGCTCGGCGCGGAGACTCCGGTCCTCTTTGATGAGACCGACGGCATCCCGTTCGAGCAGGTCGCTGACACCCAGCCGGACGTCATCCTCGCTTCCTACTCCGGTCTGACCCAGGAGGACTACGACACCCTGTCCAAGATTGCCCCGGTCGTGGCCTACCCGGACGTCCCGTGGGCGACCTCCCTCGAGGACATGATTGAGCTGAACGCTGAGGCCATCGGTAAGAAGGACGAGGGCGAAAAGCTCATCGAGGATCTCGATGCCCAAACCGAGAAGGCCCTGGACAAGTACCCGGCTCTCAAGGACAAGAAGGTCCTGTTCACCGCCTTCGGCGGTAGCACCGATGCTTCCAAGATCGGCTTCTACACCACCGACGACCCACGCATGGGCTTCCTGGCCGAGCATGGCCTGGGCACCCCGGACATCGTGGAAAAGAACTCCGAGAACGCCGAGCAGTTCTGGGTCGAGGTCTCCGCTGAGAAGCCAGAAGAGTTCAACGACGTTGACCTCATCGTGGCCTACTCCACCGGAAACGCCGACGATGACAAGAAGACCCTCGAGGAGCTGCAGAAGGATCCGCTCAAGGGCAAGATCCCGGCAGTTCAGAAGGGCAACGTGGTCTTCCTCGAGAACGGCCCGCTGGGCGCTTCGGCGAACCAGTCCCCGCTGTCTATTCCGTGGGGCATCGACAAGTACTTCGAGCAGCTGAACTCCGGTCTGCAGGCTTAAATCACGTGGCGGCCAAGAAAATCGCCGTCATCATCGGACTCTTAGCCGCCACCGCTCTCGCAGTGGTGGCTTCGGTCATGTTTGGCGTGCGCACAATTTCCCCTTCCGACGCCCTCTCGGCCCTCGGCGGTTCGACCGCGACAGCCAGTGAGGCCGCCGCATATTTGCGTGTCCCACGCACCGTGTTGTCGCTCTTCGTCGGTGCCGCGCTCGCCATGTCCGGAACCACGTTCCAAGCCATGACCCGCAACCCGCTCGCCGACCCTGGCATCTTCGGCATCCTCTCCGGCGCCGCGCTGGCCGTCGTGGTGGGCATCGCGTTCTTCGGGCTCTCCCGCCCCGTGCCCACGATGATCGTGGCGATTATCGGCTCCTTCGCTGCCGCCACCTTCGTCTACGTCGTCGGCTCCCTAGGCCGCGGCGGCGCCACGCCGCTCAAGCTCGCACTCTCAGGCGCTGCCACGGCCACCGCGTGTTCCAGCATGGTCAGCGCCGTGCTGCTCCCGCGCACCGACGTCATGGACAAGTTCCGTTTCTGGCAAATCGGCTCCGTCGGTGGCGCGCAGTGGTCCCAAATTAGTATGGCCGTGCCGTTCCTCGTCATCGGCCTCATCATTGTCCTGGCCTGCGCCACGGGACTTAACGCACTTGCGCTTGGCGACGACGTCGCTACCGGCCTCGGCATCAACGTTGTGCGTACGCGCTTGCTCTCCGCCGTGGGCGCGGTCATTCTGTGCGGTACTGCCACCGCGATTGCCGGCCCCATCGCTTTCGTAGGCCTCATCGTCCCCCACGTCATGCGCCTAGTGCTCGGCACCGACCACCGCCTGCTGCTGCCCATGACCGGCCTGGCCGGCGCCTTCCTGTTGGTGGCGGCGGACACGGTGGGGCGCGTCGTCGCCAAGCCGAGCGAGGTCGCCGTGGGCATCCTCACCCCACTTCTAGGCGCACCGCTGTTCATCTGGATTGTCCGCCGAACCAAGGTGCGTGATCTCTAATGCCGAATCAAACCTCCTCGGCCTCCACCTCCGCGACGCTGCAACAGCAACGCCACGCCCGCGCGCGTTCCTTTGCCTGGCGCCTGAGCGTGCTCGCCGTCATCATCGTGGTTTTGTGGGCCACCAGCCTCATGGTGGGCGAGACCTTCTATGGTCCGGGCAAGGTGATTCGTGTTGTTTTCGGTGAGACCGTCCCCGGCGCGTCCTTTACGGTCGGCGACCTGCGCCTGCCGCGTGCCACCGTAGCCGTCGCCGCGGGCATCGCTTTCGGTATCGCCGGCGTGACTTTCCAGACCATGCTGCGCAACCAGCTGGCCTCTCCCGATATCATCGGTATCTCCTCCGGTGCCTCCGCCGCGGGCATCACGGCGATTGTGTTTTATAACGTCTCCCAGACCACCGTGTCTTTGGTGTCGCTGGTGTGCTCGCTGACGATCGCCGCGCTGATTTACCTGCTGTCGCTGAAGTCTGGTTTCACCGGCACGCGCCTTATCCTCATCGGCATTGGTATGTCGGCGATTCTGCAGGCGTGGACCAACTTCGTGCTGTCGAAGGCCCCGTCCTACGACCTGCCTACGGCCACACGTTGGATCACGGGCTCGCTCAACACCATGTCCTGGGAGCGCGGCCTGCCACTTCTTCTTACGGTGCTGATCATCGCGCCCGTCATGATTTTCTTGGGTCACCAGCTCAACGTTTTGCGGCTTGGCGACGACCTCGCCGTCGGCCTTGGCCTGCGGCTCAACGTTGTGCGTGTTTCGGCCATCGTGGGTTCGGTGATCCTCATTGCGGTGGCCACGGCGTCGACAGGCCCGATTGCCTTCGTGGCATTCATGGCCGGGCCGATTGCCACCCGCCTGTTCAAGGCTGGCCCCTCCATGATCGCCCCTGCCGGTGCGGTGGGCGCCATCCTGGTGCTCGTCGCTGACATGGCTGGTCAATACTTCTTTGGCACCCGCTACCCCGTCGGCGTCATCACCGGCGTGCTCGGTGCGCCATTCCTTATTTACTTGCTCACTCGCTCGAATCGTTAGGACTGTCATGCACAAACCTGCTCAGCTCACCGCGAAGGACATCTCCCTCGGATACGGCGAGCGCGACATCATCACCGGGCTCAGCGTCGACCTCGCACCCGGCAAGGTGACCTCCATCGTGGGCCCCAACGGCTGCGGCAAGTCCACTTTGCTGCGCTCGCTGTCCCGCCTGCTCAAGCCCACCGGCGGCGAGATTTTCCTCGACGGCAAAGCCATCTCCGAGATTCCCACCAAACAGCTGGCCACCTCGCTGGGCCTACTGCCGCAGTCTCCCATCGCCCCGGACGGCATCGTGGTGGCGGACCTCGTGGGCCGCGGCCGCACCCCACACCAGGGGCTGCTCGGCCGCTGGAGCCAGGAAGACTACGACATCGTGCAGGAATCCATGGAGATGACCGGGGTGGCTGAACTCGCGGAGCGCTCCATCGACGAACTCTCCGGCGGCCAGCGCCAGCGCGTGTGGATCGCCATGGCACTCGCCCAGCGCACCGACATCCTGCTGCTCGACGAGCCCACCACCTACCTCGACATCAAACACCAGCTCGAGGTCCTCGACCTGCTCGTCGAACTCAACGAGACCCACGGCACCACCATCGCCATGGTCATTCACGACCTCAACCTGGCCGCCCGCTATTCTGACGAACTCATCGCGGTCTCAAACGGCAACGTCTACGCCCAGGGAAGCCCCCAAGACGTCATGACGCAGCAAACGGTCAAGGACGTCTTCGGCGTGGACTCCGTCATCGTCGAAGACCCAGTCTCGGGGCTTCCGGCCGTCATGCCCATTGGTAAGAGAAAGGTAAAGTAATGCCCTACCAGCCATTCCGCGCCACTGTCTTGGACTCTGTGCGCATCTCCCCCAGCTTCCAACGAGTACGCCTCACCGGCCTGACAGAGATGGGGCCCTCCGGCGTCATCCGTGACCTGCGCATTAAGCTCATCATCCCCGGCGCCCACGGCCTGCCGGAGCTTCCCGCCACGGAGGACTGGTACGCCGCTTGGCAGCAGCTCGATCCGGCCACCCGTGGCGCACTTCGCACCTACTCCGTGCGCGAGCTCGACCGCGAACGCGGCATCCTCACTATCGACTTCGTGCTGCATACCGCGCCTGGTGAAACGGGCCCGGCATCCATGTGGGCGTCGACAGCCGCACCGGGCGATGAAATCTACGTCATCGCCCCACACTCCGACGACGAATCCGGCCCCGGCATCGAGTTCCAGCCCGGCGAGGCCCGCGAGGTCCGTGTCTTTGGCGACGAGACCGCCCTGCCTGCCATCGCCCGCATCCTCGACGAGTGGCCCGACGGGCTTAGCGGCAGCGTGCACATCGCGGTGCCCTACTTCCAGGACGCGCAGCCCCTCGCCGCTCCTGCCGGCGTCACCATCGAGTTCCTCCCGCACGGTGGCAAAGCCACGCTTATCGACGCCCTCTCCTCCCTCACCGGCATCGACCCCGCTCCGGACACCCCACAACAGGCCACCCCTGAGCGCGAAGTTCTCTGGGAGACCCCAGGCTTTTCTGCTTCAGGCGAAGAGCTCGGCACCCGTGCCGCGGACGGTGCGTATTGGTGGATAGCGGGCGAAAGCGGCATCGTCAAGCGCATGCGTCGCATGCTGGTCAAGGAGGCAGGCGTGCCGCGCTCGGCGGTGTCCTTCATGGGCTATTGGAAGCGTGGGGTCTCTGAGGGGTAATTGCCCGCACAGCTGTAACAAGACAGGTATCCTGTTAGGTTGAAACATTTTCGAACTATTAGGAGAAACATGTCTAAGATCATCTGGACCCGCACGGACGAAGCTCCGCTGCTCGCCACCTACTCTTTCAAGCCGGTCGTTGAGGCTTTTGCCTCCACCGCGGACATCGAGGTTGAGACCCGCGATATCTCCCTGGCTGGCCGTATCCTGGCTCAGTTCCCAGAGCGCTTGGGTGAGAAGAAGGTCGAAGACGCACTGGCTCAACTCGGCGAGCTGGCTAAGACCCCGGAAGCAAACATCATCAAGCTTCCGAACATCTCCGCTTCCCTGGTACAGCTGAAGAAGGCTATCGCCGAGCTGCAGGCTGACGGTTTCGACATTCCGGATTACGAGGACGCTCCGGAGAAGTACGCCGTTGTTACCGGTTCCGCTGTGAACCCGGTTCTGCGCGAGGGCAACTCCGACCGCCGCGCACCGATTGCTGTGAAGAACTTCGCTAAGAAGTACCCGCACAAGATGGGCGCTTGGACCGCTGATTCCAAGACCAACGTTGCCACCATGTCTGATAACGACTTCCGCCACAACGAGAAGTCCGTCATCATGCCGGCTGATGACACCCTGACCATCAAGCTCAATGACACCGTCCTGCTCGAGGGCCTCAAGGTTCTCAAGGGCGAGGTTATCGACGGCACCTTTATCTCCGCCAAGGCTCTCGACGAGTTCCTTAAGGCTCAGGTGGCTCGCGCTAAGGAAGAGGGCGTTCTCTTCTCTGCTCACCTGAAGGCCACCATGATGAAGGTCTCCGACCCAATCATCTTCGGCCACGTGGTCCGCGCGTTCTTCGCAGACGTTTATGACAAGTACGGCGAGGAGCTGCTCGCAGCTGGTCTCAACGGTGAGAACGGCCTCGGCGCTATCTACGAGGGCCTGAAGTCCCTCGAGAATGGCGAGGAGATCAAGGCCGCATTCGACGCTGCTCTCGAAAACGGCCCGGACCTGGCTATGGTGAACTCCGCTAAGGGCATCACCAACCTGCACGTTCCTTCCGACGTCATCATCGACGCTTCCATGCCGGCCATGATCCGCACCTCCGGCCACATGTGGAACAAGAACAACGAGGAACAGGACACCCTCGCTGTTATCCCGGATTCCTCCTACGCTGGCGTTTACCAGGCTGTTATCGAGGACTGCAAGGCTAATGGCGCATTCGATCCGTCCACCATGGGTACCGTTCCAAACGTCGGCCTGATGGCTCAGAAAGCTGAGGAGTATGGCTCCCACAACAAGACCTTCAAGGTTCCGGAGAACGGCACCGTGCAGGTGACTAACTCCGCTGGCGACGTCCTCATCGAGCACGACGTCGAGGCTGGCGACATCTGGCGCGCATGCCAGACCAAGGACGCTCCGATCCAGGACTGGGTCAAGCTGGCTGTTAACCGCGCACGCCTGTCCGGTATGAAGACCATCTTCTGGCTGGACCCAGAGCGCGGTCACGACGCCAACCTCATCACCCTGGTGGAGAAGTACCTGAAGGATCACGACACCGAGGGCTTGGACATCTCCATCGCTTCCCCGGTTGAGGCAACCAAGATCTCCATCGAGCGCATCCGTAAGGGCGAGGACACCATCTCCGTCACCGGTAACGTGCTGCGTGACTACAACACCGACCTCTTCCCGATTCTCGAGCTCGGCACCTCCGCAAAGATGCTGTCTGTGGTTCCGCTGATGGCTGGCGGCGGCCTCTTCGAGACCGGTGCAGGCGGCTCCGCTCCGAAGCACGTGCAGCAGGTTGAGGAAGAAAACCACCTGCGTTGGGACTCCCTGGGTGAGTTCCTCGCACTGGCTGAGTCCTTCCGCCACGAGCTCAACGCTCACGGCAACGCTAAGGCAGGCGTGCTTGCCGACGCCCTCGACAAGGCCACCGAGACCCTCCTCGACGAGGGCAACTCCCCGTCCCGCAAGGTCGGCGAGAACGACAACCGTGGTTCTCACTTCCACCTGACCCTGAACTGGGCCAAGGAGCTGGCTGCACAGACCGACGACGCTGAGCTGGCTGAGACCTTCAAGCCGGTTGCTGAGGCCCTTGAGGCCAAGGCTGGCGAGATTGAGCAGGCGCTTCTCGACGTCCAGGGTTCCCCCGTCGACCTCGGCGGCTACTACGCCCCGAACGAGGAGAAGCTCAACCAGACCATGCGCCCGGTTGCTGCCTTCAACGAAATCATTGACGGCCTGAAGAAGTAAGCGCTCGGTTGACTGTCTGGGCCGTTGGCCTGGGCTGTCGATGCTAGTTAGCCGGCTGGCCCGGGGTGCCATACCCTGGGCCAGCCGGTTTTTGTTTGGCCGGGCTGGGAGCCCCTTTGCCCAGCCCAGTCTCGTCCTCCATCCCCAAAAGCCACCCCTTCCCGAACTCACTGGGTGATGCCCACGCGCCACAGAGCGACTGCGCATTCTAATGGCACAGGGGGTGACGCTCGATGAACTGAACTGATTCTGCCGCCGCTGCTGCCTTTTCGAGGCTTGGATACAGATAGTTTCATTGAAGCACCGTTTTGCGACATCAGATCAAATAGACGCAAGGCATAAGTTTCCACAAGCTTGATCCAGAACATGCACATTCAAACATAAATGGATTGTTTAGCTAACGCGCTGCGCCGGTTGCATCCGAATATCCCGAACAATTGCCCGATGAGTTTTCCCACCATCTTTTCGGAAGTGCCAAGTGCCGCCGCGATGTCCCTGTCGGACAACACACCGTCGCGCAGGCATTGCATCACCCGAGTTTGGAAAGGCGTGAGATTTTGAGCCCGAAGAACTGTGGATACAGGGAGCTGGTGGTCAAGCATCAATCCGCGATCGAGGTAGGTGAGCCTCATTTCAAGATCAGTTTTGAAATTCTCGGTAGGTTGTTCACAGATGAAGTAGGCATTAGCCCCTGCTTCGATCGCGCTAAAAAGCGTTCGTACGGTGTGCATGGAGCGCTCAACAAAGTACAATATTGGTGGCGATTCACTCTTCTCTGGAGAAGTAATCACCTCGTCATTTTCGACTTCGAATACATCACAGTGTGTAGTACCGATTTCATGCGAAGACGTCGCTGCGATAGCTGTTGCCCTGACCATATCTGCAGTTGTTTTCGAGTAGACCTCATCGGTACCAGCACCTTTGACTATTAACCGCTTTGACTTAGCAAACATACATGCAGCAATTACCGGAACGGATGTACTCTTCACGGATCCACCGCCGAAATCCAGAGTGTTGATATCCTTGAGACTGTTAATGCACCCCATTTCGGCCCATCCGAAGCAATCTGTCAAAGCTTCCGTTATGTTGTAATCCGCCCCAATGAAAAGGCATGGCTTCCCAGCTATATTCTTCCGCCACATCAGAGCCCAAACACCACATCTGAACTATTCGCAATATATGCAGAATGGGTGGCCACGACGACCACTGCACCACCCTGAGCAAATTGACGTAGATATTTAAGAACGAGTTGCGCGTTTGCTTCATCGAGGGCCCCGGTCGGTTCATCAGCTAACACAATCTTCGGCTGCGCGAGAATGAGTCTCATCAAAGCAATGCGCTGTTGCTCGCCACCAGAAAGCTCACTCACCGTTCGCTTTTCAGTCCCTCCAAGCCCAACTTCAGTCAGCGCCGCTGCCATCGTCTCGCGGGAGACGCGGGGGACAGCAATCTTGATATTCTCCATAACAGAGAGATCGGGTACCAAACCATAGTCTTGAAACAGGTACCCGACGTTTGCTCGCCGAAATCTGCGACGTGCGCCCGGATTCATAGATGCGATGTCGAGCCCTTCGAACTCGATCGTTCCCGAATCCGGCGTAGTCAGTCCGCCTAACATATTGAGCAAGGTTGTTTTGCCACTGCCGGAGGGCCCTGTGAGCGCCGTGATTTGTCCTGCCTTAAAGGTGGCCGAGAAAGTTTGCAAAACCGTCCGCTCGCCAAATCCGCAGGATACTTCGCTTACCTGAATTGTCATTGCGGTTCCACTCCTCCTCTTGCATCCCACTGTGAAGCAGCTCTAAGCATTAGCACCATAGAAACCAAAAACCATACTGCGCTGAAACCCACGACTGCGACGATGGTCAATGGTGACCATTGATTTTCAAACCCGATACTCCAGGTTGAGGGCGCGCGGCTCTCAGCTTGAACCTGATGATCGCGGACCATATACAGCAGCCAGCCAATTGTCGCTACGAAAAATACAACCTCAAAAGCTACTGCTTCTTTTGCAACCCACCAAGGGCTTCGCCCACAAACATAGGCAACGTGGATTTTGCGCCGGTAGGTAACGCGAAAAGTAAGGACCGTGGCTCCAACCAAGACCGTCACAAGCAGGACTACCGCAAAGCCATTCAGCCCCCACAGAGCCACATTCTGCTCGGCGGCGCGAATACTCGACTGCCATGAGTCCTCGCGCGGCCTGAAGAAAGCAAGCGTATTCCCAGTAGCACCCTTCAACATTTGCGAAGGCACATCAGGGGAGGCAGTGAGAAGGACTTGCTGGGATACCTTCGACATCAAGTTGTGGTCCCCCAACGGGGCAAGACCCCGTGGAAGGATGACGAGAATCGGGTTATCTATTTGCGGACGGTAATCAACATCGTAAGTGAATACCGAGCCCAAGCTGCATCCGTCCCGCCACTCTATGTCGGGTGCTGGTTCATTGGTATAACTAGCCTCGAACTTTAACGTATCCTCGATCACGTTTGTCGACTGCAGAGACAGCTTTCCCGGTGAGCAGACCGTCACAACAGTGCCATCCAACATCGACGCTCCCGCCTGTCGCGCGAATTCCTGGTTCACTAATAGAACTGGTGCCTCTAGTTCTACGGGCCATGTAATCCAATACGGGTCAACGAGGAGAATGTCTCCTGCCTCGTCGGCAGCCCGAAATGGCGCTGCGGCCTCTCTATCTGACCAATCTTCGAAGGCTGTGTTAACGTTCAACGCCAGCTCTTGCTGCCCACGGTGTGCATCCCACGCCCCCTGCAAGCGATGACGCGCCTCAAGCTCCGCTGAAAACCCGACCAGGGTTGCAACCACACTGAGCGCAGCAACCAGGGACACGCCGCGGACAACGGTCAGGGAGTAGAGAATTGGCCGCGCGTGGATCTTGCCCTTGACGGATTGGGGTATCGATGTCCTGCGAACCAGAAACTGGCCACCCAGGTAACCAATGAGCAAACATGCAGACAGAATCAAGCTAATCGTGAAATAAATTCTCCAAAACACCCAGCCTTCCGCCCACCCGTTGTAGGCATAAAGCAGACCTGCAACGAGCAGTGGGGCCCCGAGGTAAGCAAGCACAAGTGTGATGCTCTGTCGCTTGATTTCAATACTGGTCGTTTCTGCGACGCTGAGCCCTAGTAGTCGATGAACACCAACCTCACGTGAGCGGGCAAGAACATGGCCTGCGCTGAGAACCAGACACAGGAGGACAGACAAGATCAGCAGAATAGGGATAGTCGAAGATGCAAAGATTTCCGTGAAATACCTGGTAAGAGGCACCGCGTCAAGCCCCTGCTCATCTAACCACCGTAGCAAGTGCTGCTCGTCCGCCGCCGACCCTTTGATATGGAGAGGTTGTCTCGGATCAGAGTATGGAAAGTCTTCCAGCGGATAAAATATGTCAACTTCCCCCCGTTCAAAGCGAGGCCGTTCCATCCGGCCACCGTCAGGCGGAAGCGAGGACGAGTAGACTCGTTGCTCACCACCTGAGACAGCGAGCGACGAGTAGTTAATCGCGATGTCGAAGTCATTATTTCGCGCAAACTCGGCCAGCTCGGAATAGAAACTCACTCGCTCCGAAGCGACGCGATCTGACTCCACCTGAACCCCGTACTCACCCAAGTGACCATCAATCGTTGAGTAAAGCCTCGCGCCGAGGAAAGCCACAGTAGTCGCCAGAATAGCCGTGGCGAATATCCCCACGGCTAATAGGCTTGATCTCAGAAAGGACATGTTCTAGCAATGACGGTAGAAGGACTCATTGCCAACTCCCTTACGCGGAGCAGTGGCGCGTGACCAGACGTTCTTGTTCACACAGCCACTATCTGACCGGAACTTCCCCACAGCTGTAGATCCATGTCGAACGCCGTTATGAAAGTAGTGGGACCACACTGTGGAAGAATCACTGCCGTAATCCCAGGTTCCTCCGTCAATGCTGACAATCGTCGCCCCAGCGACACCCGTGCCGGCAAAGGTCAACACACCCGCCAAAACTGCACCAGTGATGCGGTTTCGATTTTGAATCTTCATGGTTTCTCCCTTCGGCAGGTATTCAACGGCGGAGGGACTTCCGCCGTATGGCAATTATCAAACTCAGGTTTGTGTTGTACAAGTAGGAAAACCTACCTTTGTGATTTGCAACACTATCGAATATCAATTTTCGCCGGCTTTGAGGCTTCCCAGGCACGGTGCAGCGACGACTGCCCACGCATGGTTGCGTCCCTTAGCGCGGGTTACTGCCCTCACAATTACCCATTGGAACATCCCTTCATCATCGAACGGTCTTACTGATCGTCATCTACTTTCTGGGCCCTTCCCGAAAACTCAAGTCCCGAACCTCGCTCACGGCCAAAATGGGCCGCCAATACGGACTACTTCCCAAAACCGAACCGGGCCTCCTATCGCAGATCAGTCGCACGCTTATCCCTGGGCCCGTGCGCTCAAAATCTTTCTTGCTTCGTAACCGGGAAAGGGTACCAAAACAGCCCGAAAACCACTCCAAAAACTCTCCTAACCGGAGAAACGTTTTCTTGCCTCTTTCTTGCTTCTTGGGCGGGTTCCAGGGGATCCGCCTCGCGCCCCCGAAAACCTACCCCGCGTTGCGCAGCGCGGCGGCCTGTTCGAGACCGGTGCCGGCGACTCCGCCCCGAAGCACGTCCAGCAGGTGCAGAAGGAGAACCACCTGCGCTGGGATTCCCATCGGTGAGTTCTTGGCTCTGGCTGAGTCCTTCCGCCACGAGCACAACACCAACGGCAACGCCAAGGCAGGTGTCCTGGCCGCTGCCCTGGACAAGGCCACCGAGACCCTGCTGGATGAGGGCAAGTCCCCGTCCCGCAAGGTGGGCGAGAACGACAATCGCGGCTCCCACTTCTTCCTGACCCTCAACTGGGCCAAGGAGCTGGCTGCACAGACTGACGACGCCGAGCTGGCCTCGAGGCCTTCAAGCCGGTCGCTGAGGCCCTCGAGGCCAAGGCAGGCGAGATTGAGCAGGCGCTTCTCGACGTCCAGGGCTCCCCCGTCGACCTCGGCGGCTACTACGCCCCGAACGAGGAGAAGCTCAACCAGACCATGCGCCCGGTTGCTGCCTTCAACGAAATCATTGATGGCCTGAAGAAGTAATTCGGCGCTAGGCGCTTAACAAAAGACCGCTTCGTCTCCTCCCTGGAGTTCGAGGCGGTCTTTTCTTGCTTCATTAGCCGCAAACCGGCCCGAAGCCACAGATTCGGGCGCTATTTTTACCCGTTGAGCTGCGAAGACTTTTTCTTGACTGTTTCTTGCTTCTCGCGCATACTTTTACTCATGACTCCCATCAATTCTGCGCCTGAGGAACAACTTGTTGCCCGCGTGAAACGGTTTATAGCGCTTCCGGCTGAGCTACCGTGGCTCGAGTTCAAGGTAAACAAGCTGTCCTCCGGCGCGGAGATTGCAAAGTATGCCTGCGCCTTGGGAAATTCGGCACGCCTGCACGATGAACCAGCGGGATACCTCATATGGGGAGTAAACGATGACCACGCTGTCGTTGGGACGTCGTTTGACTGGCAACAGGCAAAGGCGAAAGGCAACGAAGACCTACTCCCCTGGCTCAACCGCGTCATTAGTCCAGCACCTGATGTGACATTCGACGAGGTAACCGTTGATGGACACCTCGTTGTGCTTCTGCGCATCCCCGCCGCATTGTCCGCCCCGTATTCTTTCGAAGGGAAACGGTATTTCCGCAAGGGCAGCTACATGAAAATCCTCATGGACTTTCCTAACGAGGAACGTCAGCTCTGGACAAAACTCAACCAGTTCGAATTCGAGAACACAGTAGTGGCCGAGGGCCTTGAGCCCGAATCGATTACCGACCTCCTTGATCCTGAGGCTTTCTTCCTCAATCGGCCGGAACTCCCGCATACGACAGGCACCGCCCTTATCGACACGTTAAGGAACGCCAAAGCCATCTCCTACTCACATGAGCAAGGCTGGCATATTCCGGCGTGGTCTGCGCTCATGTACGCACGTTCCCTTCAGGACTTTCCAGAGCTGCGCGGGCGCGCTCCCCGCGTCCTATACTTCAACGGCCCTTCACGCACGGCGGTGGAACGAGAATGGGAATTCACCGAAGGTTATGCGTCTTCCTTCACCCACATAGTCACGCTCTTCAACACCATTCGCCCAGGCGGCGAACATATTGATCCCAGTGGTAAGCGCGTAGTAACTCCACTGCTACCAACGGTGGCCTTCCGCGAGGTCCTAGCAAATGCGCTCATGCACCAGGATCTCGAGCAGCGCGGCCGGTTCTTGACCGTGGAGATTTTCAGCGATCGGGTCGAAGTAACCAACCCAGGGACCCCGCTTATCGACCCCCAACGGTTCATTGACTCGGCGTCCACCACACGCAATACTCATCTCGGTGAAGCTTTACGTTTGGCGCATCTTGTCGAACAACGCGGAAGTGGCTGGGACAAAATTGTGTCCTCCCTCGAAACCGAGCACTTCCCGCCGGCTCTCGTCCGCGCCAACGGAAGTACCACCGTCTCCCTCAGCGCCTACCGCCCCTTTGCACTGATGACCATGGAAGAAAAGACCCAAGCCGTCTATCAACATGCTTGCCTTCGCTTCCTTGAGAACCTCCCCGTTAACAATTCCTCAATCCGTCAGCGCTTCGGGCTGAAAGACTCGCAAGCGGCTCAGGCCACTCGCCTGCTTGCTGCCACCGTCGAGGAAGGACTCATCCACCCTTACGATCCCAGCGCAGGCCCGCGGTCATTGCGTTATGTTCCATTCTGGAGCAATTAGGAACCGCTTTCTTGCTTCATAAGCCGCAAACTGGCTCAAAACGGCGCCTTTCGATACCGTTTTCACCCGTTGAGCTGCGATAACCTTTTCTTGACTGTTTCTTGCTTCTTAAGCCTGATATCGAGCAGATCCCCATCCTGCGGCACCGAAAACGTCAACTATTTAAAAAGTTTTTCAATCCGCGGGAACCGAGAAGCCATCACCTCCGACTAGTAGTGCAGTTGATATCAGCGCCTGTCCATCGCCCGTCTTGAGCGCTCGGAAGCATTCATCCTTAGGCACTCGCCACGGGCCCTACCTGTACATACTGAAAAGAGCACTACATATGAGTCGGACGGCTCTGCGATCTTTCATTCAACGCATCCATTTCTACGGCGGCATGTTCGTCGGCCCCTTCATCCTCGTCGCGGCATTGACTGGCTGCCTCTATGCCATTGCCCCCACCTTGGAAAAGGTAGCCTATCGCGATGTCATGAACGTTCCGGCGGTCGAGCACCCGCTCAGCCTCGAGGAGCAAATCCAGGCCGCGCAACACGAGCACCCAGATATGCCTGTGACCCAGGTGTGGCCCGCTACCACGCCCACGGACTCCACCCGCGTGCTGGTTAGTGACCCGGGAATTGATGAAAGCCTCCAGCGAACCGTCTTCATCAACCCCGCCAACGCTGAAGTTATCGGGGACTACCCAACCTACTCCGGACTGGGTGAGATGCCGCTGCGCCGTTGGATTTCCTCCCTGCACGAAAGCTTCCACCTGGGCAAGGTCGGTGAGCTCTACTCGGAGCTGGCCGCCTCCTGGCTGTGGGTCATGGCCTGCGGCGGGCTCTACATGTGGTGGATTCGCCGCCGCCCCAAGAACAAGGCAACCGCGAAATCCACGCAACAGCAGCCGAAGCGCTCCGCACGCTCGAAGGCTACGCGCCTCCACTCCATCATCGGTGCCTGGATATTCATCGGCTTGCTTGGACTGTCTGCTACTGGCATCACCTGGTCGGGCCTGGCCGGCGACAACGTCAACTCCCTCGTGGAACGTATGCACTGGAAGGCCACCCCCATTGAAACTGCCCTCCCCGGCGCAAGTACAGAAACGCATGAGCACACCGGCCACGAAGGCCATGAGGGACATGGCGGCCACATGAGTGGGACGTCGGAAAGCGCCAGCGTGGCTGCTGAGGCTGAGCGCGTCCTCGCCACCGGCCGCGCCGAGGGACTGACCGGCCCGCTGCGCCTGTACCCGCCGGAGGACGCCCACTCCGCCTGGCAGGTCAGCGAGCGTTGGGTCGAATGGCGCACCACCTCCGATGCTATTTCCGTGGACGGCTCCACCGGTGAGGTCATCGACCGCCAGCCTTTCTCCAGCCTTCCGTTGTTTAGCAAGCTCAGCAGCTGGGGCATCTACCTGCACATGGGCATCATGTTCGGCCTACCGCTGCAGATCGCGCTGTTCGCGCTGGGCCTGGCTATCGCCGCCCTCGTGGTCTTGGGCTATTACATGTGGTTCAAGCGCCGCCCCCGCTTCGTGCCGGGCTCGATGAAACAGTTCTCTTGGGCCACCACGGCGCTCGGCGCTGTCTTTGCCGCCACCGTCGGCGCCTTCCTTCCGCTGTTGGGCATCACTCTGGCCGCGTTCCTTGTTCTTGACGTCATCCTCATGAACCGCCCCACCACGCCAACGCGAGCACAGGAACCCGAGTTGCTTCCCACGAGCTAGATAGTGAAAGCCATCACATAGAGCGGGGCTAATGGGTACAGTGTTCATCTATGACTAACCCATTACTCCACCCTTCGCCACTGCCCTACCAGCTTCCGCCCTTCGCAGACATCAAGGTAGAGCACTTCCGCCCCGCCTTCGACGAGGCACTCGAGCGCCATCGCTCCGAAATCGCCGCCATTGCTGATAATTCCGCCGCCCCCACGTGGGAAAACACCGTCGAAGCATTGGAGCGCTCCGGCCAGGACTTGGACCGCGTCATGGCCGTCTTCGGCAACCTCTCCGGCACCGACGTCACCGATGAGATGGAGGAGATTGCCGCCGATATCTACCCCCGCCTCGCCGCGCACTATGACGGCATGTATCAAAACGAAAAGCTCTACGCGCGCATCAAGGAGGCAACGCCGCTTGACGACGACCCCGAAGGCCACCGTCTCCACGACCACCTCCTGCGGACCTTCAAGCGCAAGGGCGCGGATCTCGACGCCGCCGGCAAGTCCCGCCTCTCCGACATCAACCAACGCCTGTCCGCACTCTCGGAGGAATTCGGCCGCAACCTCATGGCCTCTACTCGCGCGAAAGCCGTTGAGTTCAGCGAGGAGGAACTCGAGGGGTTGCCCGCCGAACGCATCGCCTCCGCCAAAGCCGATGCTGAGGCGCTGGGCCGCGAGGGCTTCGTCATCCCGCTCGAGCTGCCGACCGTGCAGTCGGAGCTGAGCCGATTGGCGCGGGAGGATGCGAGGGGGAGGTTGTATGGGGCGTCGGCAAGCAGGGGCTCCGAGAACAACATCCCAGGTCTCATCGAGGCCGTCCAGCTGCGCGCCGAACGCGCCGAGCTGTTGGGCTTTGCCTCCCATGCCGACTACGTGATCGCCGAAGAAACCGCTGCGACTGCCGACGCCGCCCGCACCATGCTCTTCGACCTCGCCCCCGCCGCCGCGGCCAACGCCGAAGGCGAGCAGAAGCTCCTCGCAGAGGAAGCAACACTCAACGGCCAGGGCTTCACCGCCGCCGACTGGCCGTATTGGGAATCTAAGGTCCGCGCCCGCGACTTCTCCCTCGATGAGACGGAGCTGCGCAAGTACTTCCCGCTGGATCGCGTGCTTGTCGACGGCGTGTTTGCCGCCGCCGAGCGCCTCTACGGCATCACCGTCGTCCCGCGCGAGGACCTGCAGGGCTACGCCGAGGGCGTACGCGTGTGGGAAGTCTTCGACGCGGGCCAGGAGCCCGAAGCTGACCGCGACAACGGCATCGGCTTGTTCGTCACCGACTACTTCGGGCGCCCCACCAAGCGCGGCGGCGCATGGATGAGCGAGTTCGTGGGGCAGTCCCGTCTACTGGAGCGCAAGCCGGTCATCGTCAATGTCATGGGCATCACCAAGCCTGCCGACGGCTCCCAGCCGCTGCTGAGCCTCGACGAGCTGCACACCGTCTTCCACGAGTTCGGCCACGCTTTGCACGGGCTGCTTTCCGACGTCCGCTACCCCACCTTCGCCGGCACCAACGTCCCGCGCGATTGGGTGGAGTTCCCCTCGCAGATCAACGAGAACTGGGCATTAGAGCCGGCACTGGTGAAGCGTTACGCGCGCCATGTTGATACCGGCAAGGTTATCTCCGACGAGATGCTCGCAGCAGTCACGGCTGCCAGCGAGTTCGGTCAGGGATTCGGCACGGTGGAGTACTTGGCGGCGTCGATTGTGGACTTGGCGTGGCACTCGCTCTCACACGAGGAAGCTGCCCAGCTCACGGCCGCGGACATCGAACAGTTTGAAAAGGACGCGCTGACCAAGGCCGGGCTGAACAACCCGCTCATCGCGCCGCGTTACCGCTCGACGTACTTCAATCACATCTTCGCCGGCGGTTACTCCGCGGGCTACTACTCCTACCTGTGGGCTGAGGTCCTCGACGCCGACGGCTTCTCCTGGTTCAAGGAAGTCGGCGCGGCAGACTCGGCCGACGGGGACGATGCTAAAGCCCGCGCAGCTGGCCAAAAGTTCCGCGAACTCATCCTGTCCAAGGGCGCCTCGCGCGATTTCACCGAGGTCTACCGCGAGCTGCGGGGACGCGACAAGGACGTGCAGCCCTTGCTGCGCCGCCGCGGTTTGTTGGGCTCTTAACTAGCCAGCTAGCTTGCGAATGTGGATAACTTGCGGCGAGCTCCTGAGTTATCCACAAATTTGGCCTCTCGCGAAAACTGACTATTGAAGCGGGCTTGACCGCGCTTTAGCGTTGAGGTCATGAGATTACAGACTTTCTTCGCCGCACTCGGCCGGGCCATTGACCTGGTGGCCGAGTGCGCGGGCATGTCTGAATCCGATCTGCTGGCATTAGGAGCCGCGCCTGCCGACGCCGCCGAGCTCCTCGCCCTCCATCACTCCTACTTCGGGCCCACGCACTCCACCAAGAAGCAGCGCACGGCGGTAGCAGCGGCGCGCAGCCGCGGCCATGGGCTGGTTACGCTGCGGCAAATTGAGTCTTTCGTGGCCAAGGTTCGCGACCATAACAAGGCCTGGGACCTGCGCGTGGAACTGTGCCAGACCAGCGCCGAGCTGGTGGAAAAGGTTGCGCGCAAGCGCCTGCGCGAGTGGCGCAAGCCCCGCGAGTACGCCGAGCGCGCGAAGCTGACCCAGCATGGCAACGGCTTGGCCACGTTGACTGTGACGGCGGATTCTATGCAGCTAACCGACGTATTCCAGGGCATCGACCAGCAGCGTCCCGGCGAGAGCTTTCTGGAAAACCTCGACGGCAAAGGCGTGAAAACTGAGGTCATGACCATGGCGGTGCTGCAGGTCGACGACTATGCGCAGCTGCTCAAAGGAAACACGGACAAGGATGGCGAAGAGTTCATCGTGCGCATGACCAACGGTGCCACGCTGACCGGCTCGCAGCTCGTGGAGCGCGCGCTGCTAGAAAAAGGCGTCATCGTGGCTGTCAGCCGCGAGCACGGACCGCTGGATGTCTTTCGCACGCGCCGCTTCGCCACGGACAAGCAGCGGCTGGCACTCATGGCGGAGAGCCCATGTTGTGCGTGGAAGGACTGCCCGGTCCCATTTGAGAAGTGCCAGATTCACCACATGGTGGCCTGGGCGCGGGGCGGATCGACGAATATCCTAAATTTGGTTCCATTATGTCCGTATCACAACGGAGTCAACGACGATGACCCCACTGCCCCGCCCATGCGCGGGCGGATGGTCCGCGTCGGCGGCAGGGTGGCATGGCAGCCGCCTTACGACGCCGCGCCCATCCCCACCAGCAAATTCAACTAGCCTGCGTTACGCAACGCAGTAGCTAGTCCATTCATCGTGACCTGAATGGTCTTCGAGACGAGGAACTGATCATCGCCGGCGCGGTAGCGGCGCAGCAACTCCAGCTGCACCGCATTGAGCGGGAGCAGGTATGGGTAGCGGCGCTTGAGCGATCGCGCTTGGCGCTGGTTCTCCGCGGTGAGGTCTGCATTGCCCGTGATGTGCAGGTAGACCTCGCGGGTGAGGGCGAATTCGTCGGCGATGAGGGCGTAGATGCGGTCGGCAACGGCTTTGTCGTCGACGAGGTCCGCGTAGAGACGAGCGAGCGAGAGCTCCGCCTTCGCCATCACCTGCGCCATATTCGACAACACCGAGCGGAAGAAAGGCCAAGTGCGATACAGCTCGCGCAGCTCCTCCCAGCGTGCCGCCTGCTCGCTGGCCGGCGCCTGCTCCACCCACTGTGTCACTGCGCTGCCCACGCCGAACCAGCCCGGGATGTTGGTACGCGACTGCGACCAGGACAGCACCCACGGAATCGCGCGCAGGTCCGAAATCGCAGTGGTCTGATTGCGGGCCGCCGGGCGCGAGCCGAGGTTGAGGTCGCCGATTTCGTGCAGCGGCGTGGACTGGGTGAAGTACTCGATAAAGCCAGGGTCGCCGATGAGATCGTCGTAGCGTTCGCCGGACAACGCTGCGAGCTCACGCATGATTGCGTAGGCGCGCTCCGTATCGGCGATGGGCTCCGTATCCAGCAGCGATGCTTCCAACGCGCCGGACACAAACGCCTCAAGGTGGCGACGCGCCGTCTCCGGAGCACCATACTTGGCGGAGATGACCTCGCCCTGCTCGGTGATGCGCACCGAACCCGACACCGCACCCTTGGGCTGGGCCAGGATGGCATCGTAAGTCGGACCACCACCGCGGCCAACCGCGCCGCCACGGCCGTGCGCCAGGCGCAGCTCGATCCCATGTTGGGTGCACAGCTCGACGAGGGAAAGCTCGGCGTCGTAAAGCGCCCAGTTCGCCTGCAGGTAGCCGCCGTCCTTGTTGGAATCGGAGTAGCCCAGCATGACCTCCTGAATGTCCCCACGTGCGCGCAGGTGCTCGCGGTAGAAAGGCACGGCCCACAGCCGCTCCAGGATGCGCGCGCCAGCCTTCAGATCATCGATGGTTTCAAAGAGCGGAACAACGTCGACCTCGCTCAGGCCCACTTCCTTGAGCAGGACCATCGGCTCCAGGATGTCCGATACCGAGCCCGTCATCGAAATGATGCAGTGCGAAACCGACTGCGGGCCAAACTTGCGCACCGCCTGCGACGCCGCACGGAAAATGCCCAGCTCTTTGGCCGTGACTTCGCTGAAGTCCTGGTCTGCGCCAGGAAACAGCAACGGGCGCGCGGTCTGCAGCTCGCGGACCAACAGCTCGACCTTCTCCGCCTCGCTCAGCGCGGCGTAATCATCGCACAGGCTTGCGGCAGCGAAGACCTCCGTGAGCACCTGCTCGAAAGACTTCGAGTTCTGACGCATATCCAGTGAATAAAGATGGAAACCAAACGTAGTCACGGCCGAGCGGATGCGGGCCAGGCGGTCATCGGCGATGATGTCGTCGTTGAACTGGCGCAGCGAGCGATCGATGACGTCGAGGTCGCGCTGCAGCTCCTCCGGCGAAGCGTACGGGGTGAAGTCGCCCTTCGGCGCCTTCTTCTCTCCCAACGCATGCAGGTTTGCACGCACGCGATTGCGGATGCCATAAATCGCACGGCGATAAGGCTCGTCCACGCGCGATTCCCAGTCGTTGTTAGCAATCTCCGCCAAGGACAGCAGCTCGGTAGAACACGAGGAATAGCGATCCGACAAAGACAGCTCGCGCTCCAACTCATCGAGCTCCGACTCGTAGTAGCGCAAAATCGTCTTCGCTGCCTTACGGGTAGCGTAGGTCAGCGTGCGCTCGTTGACGTACGGATTGCCGTCGTGGTCACCGCCGATCCAGGAGCCGGGTCGCACGACGGGGGCGTCGGGAAGCTGCAGCCCAAAGGTCTCCCGCATGCTATGGCGAATCGCGCGGTTGAGCGCCGGGACCTGCTCCAGAAGCGAAAGCTTGTAGTAGCGCAGCCCGACGTCGACCTCATCCTCCAGCGTCGGCCGGGCAATGCGGATAAGCGCCGTCTGCCACAGCAACGTCATGCGCAGGTACATCTCGCGCTCGATGGCGTCCATGTCACCACCGCGGTGGGCGTCGATAAGCAGCTGCTTAATGCGGGTCTGGGTATCGAAGACCGTACGCCGGCGGGTCTCCGTGGGGTGCGCGGTGAGGACGGGCGCCACCTGCGCGTCGCGGATGACGGCGGCCGCATCCGCGGGGGCGACGCCCTCCTCCTTCAGCTTGGCGAAGGTCTTGCGCAAGCTCACCGGCGCCTCCACTGCCTCGTCCGCGAGGTCCTCGGCAAGGTTTGCCAAAAGTGCAAAATAGCTAAACGCGCGCGCCACGAGGTTGGCTTTATTGATGTCCAGGTCCCGGAAAACCGCCACGAGGTCCTCGGGCTTGGCGTTGCCGTGGGCTACATTGAAGGCCATCTTGCGGGTGGATTCGACCAGCTCAAAGACGTCCTCGCCCTCTTGCTGCGCGAGTACTCGGCCCAGCACTCGGCCTAGGAGGCGGATGTCTTCTCGGACTTGGTCGATGTGCGGATTTGTCACCGGATTCGCCTTTCGCTGTGTTTCACAGAATTAACACGCTTAAATGTATCTCAGGTCACTATCCCGTCGGCGCTTTTCCGCTCGTTTACCCCCGTGAGGTTTCAACGTATGAAGGATTTGCTTGCGCTTTACGACGCCCAACTGCGCCGGCTATCCGGTACTAGTAGCTCCTAAACAGCAGTTGAGCCACGTTTCGTGGATGCGAGTCTCACCGTTTTCTTCCGGGTGGAAACTCAAGGCAGTGACGTGACCTTGGCGCACGCCGACGATGACGTCACCCGCGATGGTGGCAATGACCTCAACACCCGAGCCCACGCGCGTGACGACGGGCGCTCGGATGAAGCTAGCCTCCACAGAAACGCCGTCGACGGTGACGGTGCGTTCCTCGGAGAAGCGCTGGTTGCCGAAGGCATTGCGTTTCACGGTCACATCCAGAATCCCCAGCGTCTGTTGCCCGGGCGCTGGGTTCTCCAGCTCGCGGGCGGAGTAAATCAAACCTGCACACGTGGCGAGGACGGGGAGGCCGGAGCGGACGGCGTCGCGAAGCGGCGCAGCAAGGTCGAAGGCCCTAGCAAGACGGTCGATCGTGGAGGACTCGCCGCCCGGAAATACGATTCCGTCCAGCCCGTCCAGGTCACGCGGCAGCCGCACCCGACGCACCTGTGCGCCCAGCGAGCTCAAGATCGCCGCATGCTCCTCGACGCCGCCCTGCAGCGCCAGTACTCCAATCACCATCCGCGCTCAGCCAAGCGGTGCGGTGCCGGCACGTCCTTGACGTTGATTCCCACCATGGCCTCGCCCAGGCCGCGGGAGATCTTCGCCAGCTCGGCAGGCTGGTCGTAGAGGGTCGCGGCCTTCACGATGGCCTCCGCACGCGCAGCCGGGTTGCCGGACTTGAAAATGCCGGAGCCGACGAAGACACCCTCGGCGCCCATCTGGCGGACCAGGGCGGCGTCGGCAGGCGTAGCAACACCACCCGCAACGAACAGGACCACCGGCAGCTTGCCGGCCTCTGCCACCTCGGCTACCAGGTCGTACGGTGCCTGCAGCTCCTTGGCCGCAACGTAAAGCTCATCGCGGTCCAGGTTCTGCAGGCGCGCAATTTCTCCCTTGATGGTGCGCAGGTGCTTGACGGCCTCGGAGACGTCGCCAGTACCGGCCTCGCCCTTGGAGCGAATCATCGCAGCACCCTCAGTAATGCGACGCAGCGCCTCGCCCAAGTTGGTCGCACCGCAGACGAAAGGCACATCGAAGTCCCACTTGTTGATGTGGTTAACGTAATCCGCCGGCGAAAGAACCTCGGACTCGTCGATGAAGTCCACGCCCAGCTCGCCGAGAATCTGCGCCTCAACGAAGTGGCCAATACGGGCCTTGGCCATGACGGGGATGGAGACGGCGTCGACAATGCCCTCGATGAGGTCTGGGTCGCTCATACGGGCCACGCCACCCTGCGCGCGAATGTCTGCCGGGACGCGCTCCAGCGCCATAACAGCTGCAGCTCCGGCGTCCTCGGCAATCTTTGCCTGCTCCGGTGTCACGACGTCCATGATGACGCCACCTTTAAGCATGTCTGCGAGTCCGCGCTTTACGCGAGTAGTTGCTCGCGTCGTTTCATTTTTAGAAGAAGTATTTTCAGTCATGCGGACCATCCTCACACTAAGAAATGGTCTAAGACAAGAGCCAATTCAAGCGTGTTGAATTAGACCACTTATGCTGGGACCATGTCTATACGGCTTGCCCCCTCTGATACACGCGCACTGCCCGTCCAAATCGCGGAAGCCCTGCGCACCCAGGTGACGGCGGGCATTCTGCTGCCGGGTGAACAGGTTCCTTCCACCCGCGCGCTTGCCGCGAAACTCGGCGTTTCCCGAGGCAGCGTGGTTACCGCCTACGAACAACTCACCGCCGAGGGTTACCTCACCGCCGAGGTGGGATCCGGCACCGTCGTCAATCCACGGTTGCCACATTCACAGCTGCGGGAGGTGAAGGTGGAGCGCCCGGCGCCGGCGGCGTCGACAGTCAGGCTCACGCCCGGGCTGCCGGATACCGACGGCATCCTTACCCCCGAATGGCGGGCCGCGTGGCGTGAAGCGGCCAATCATCCGCTTTCCGACGCCACCTCACTCCCCCACGAAATCGCCCACCACGTCCGGCACATGCGCGGGCTGCGGGTGGATCCGCAGCGAATCGTTGTCACGGCCGGCGCCCGCGACGGTTTGACGCTGTTGCTGCGCGCGCTCGGCGGCCACCTACGCGTGGGTGTGGAGTCGCCGGGTTACCCGAGCTTGCGGCGTATTCCCGAGGCGTTGGGCCACGAGCTGGTGGAGGTGCCTACTGACGCCGAGGGCGTTACCGTGCCCGGCCCGCTGGATGCGCTCATCGTCACGCCGAGCCACCAATACCCTTACGGGGCGTCGCTTCCCGCTGCTCGCCGGGGCGCGCTGGTGGAGTGGGCGCGCCGCGAGAACGCGTTGCTGATCGAAGATGACTTCGATTCCGAGTTGCGCTACGTAGGCCAGCCTCTGCCCGCACTGACAGCGCTGGCGCCGGAGCATACGGTGCTTTTGGGAACGTTTTCTTCGGTGATTTCGCCGTCGATTGCGTGCGGCTACCTCGTGGTTCCGGAGCGGTTGTTGCCCGCGGTCCAGGACGTCCGTGAGGTTTTCGGCCAGTCCGTGGGCTCCATCCCGCAGGCGGCATTGGCGAACTATCTAGCTAGCGGCGCACTGCGGCGGCACACCGGGCGGATGCGCCGGGCCTACAAGCGGCGCCGCGACCTCGTCCACGCCATGCTTTCCGACGCCCCCGCCACCCTCCTTCCCATCAACGGCGGCCTCCATGCAGTGTTGCTGTGCGACGAATCCGTTGTAGACCGAGCCGCCACCCGCGGGCTGACGCTGACGCCGCTTCGCGATTACTGGGGCGGCGCCACTGCTGAGAAGGGCATCGTGCTGGGATTCGGACACCTAAGCGACGTCGAGCTCACCACCGCATTGCATATCGTGCGCGACTGCCTCAGCACACCATAAGCGATGAAACGATTCTCGAGCCAGTTTGGGTAATGCTGGTATGGCTAGCTGAGGCGGACCTCGGCGAGCATCCGGCCCGTGGGCTTGGCGCTGCCGCCCATGGGTTCCTCAGTGATCATGACCTTGGTGGCATCGCCGTCGAAGGGCATCCACACATCGTCGTGCGGGTCTTGGCCGATGACGCCCGCCGACGTCACCTCACCATTGGAGGCCACGGCCCAGACTTGGGCGCCCATGCCGTCAGCGAGTGCAGGCTGGCCGTCGACCATCGCGCCAGACTTGCCCATCTCCTTCGAGGACACAATGTCTAACGTTGCACCGGAGGCATCCGCGTTGCCGGTCAGGAGGTCATCAGCAGCCATGATGGCGTGCATCTGTTCCACTCCCGCGGCTTGAATCCGCGCGTCTTCCTGCGGACGCAGCTGGACGACGCCAATTCCACCCACCATCAACAACACTGCCGCCGCGGCAGCTGCGAAGAAGCCACGCGTACGACGACGCGGCAACTCCACCACCTCCGCTATGGGCTGCGCAGTCGGCGAGGTGTGCTCGCCGGCATCGATAGCGGCGAAGACGGAGTGCTTGAGATGCTCTGGCGGCTCGACGTCGGGAAGAGCGTCGAGGAACGCCTCGAAGGACTCGTCGTCGAATTCGCGGGTGTTACTCATCGCTCCTCCTTTCCCAGTGTGGCTTTGAGTTTCTTGATTCCGTCGCGCACGCGCGTCTTCGCGGTACCCAGCGGCACTCCTGTTGATTCTGCCAGCTCAGCATGGCTCAATCCACCGAAGAAAGCCAGCAGGACTGCGGTGCGGTGAGGCTCGCCGATGGCGTCGACAGCCGCGCGCAAGCGTTGCGATTCCACGTGCTCCAGCGCTTCGGACTCGACGTCGATAAAGCGTGTTGGCTCCTCAAGATGCGCGTCCCTATCGTCGCGCTCCACGCTCGCCACGTGCGAGCGCAACCGATCTACCGCGCGCCCATGCGCCAACCGCGCAACCCATGACCGTGCATTCCCACGCTCTGGGTCGAAGTTGGCCGCCTTATTCCACGTCTCCACGAACACATCTTGAGCGACTTCTTCCGCCAGCGCCTGATTATTGAGCACGTGGAGACAGACGCTGAAGACGGTAGGACTGAGGACGTCGTAAAGCTGCGAAAAGGCATGCCTGTCCCCTGCCGCGGTCGCAACGAGCTGGTCGTTGAGCCGGGCGATTTGTTGTGGGGACATGGTGGACACGGACGTTGAGTTTACCTCCGCCGTAGGCGCTGGCGCGGACATTTGGACTTACTTGGACATTTCTTCCGACATCATCGCACCGGAGGACGGTGCCATCATCTCGGACGTCATCATCTCGTCCTTGCTTTCCTTGTTGTCGTTGCAGGCAGCGAGACCGGTTCCGGCGATGGCCAGGGCTGCGGCGGTAGCGATGAGCTTCTTCATGAGTTTTCTCCTTTTGACTGTGGGCCAGCGTTTCTGGCCCCTTCACAAAGTCATTCGGAGCGGGGGCGGAAAGTGGATTGGAAAAATTTTCACCAATCCGTCCGCTGGTTCCGCTCCGAACAGATGGGTATACCCCAACAGAAAGGTTTCCCATGTTGTCAACCCTGTCCATCGGGCTTGTCGGTGGCCTAGTCACTGGTCTCTCACCATGCATCCTGCCCATCCTGCCGCTGGTTCTTGCGGTGAGCGGAAACGGCGGAAGGTCGCGACCATGGCTGGTCATCGGCGGGCTGGTAACGAGTTTTACAGCGGTGACGCTCTTTGCCACAACACTGCTCAACGCGCTGCACCTGCCCGGCGACTTAGTGTGGAAGGTGGGCATCGGGCTGCTGGTCCTCGTGGGCCTGGGCATGATGTTCCCCAAATTCCAGGAGATCCTCGAGTGGCCGTTCCTCAAGCTTCCCAAAGCAGGCGGTCTGCAAGCTAAAGCGCGCGACAAAGGCGGATTCGCGGTGGGCTTAGCGCTCGGCGTGGTCTTTGTGCCGTGTGCGGGTCCGGTGCTGGCGGCTATTTCCGTCGCCGGTGCGACAGGCACAATCGACGCCCACATCCTCATCCTCTGCCTCGCCTTTGCCGTCGGCGTGGCTATTCCGCTGATGGCATTCGCCCTCGGCGGCAACGAAGTGGGCAAACGCGTGGACTTCTTCCAATCACATCAGCGGGGCTTCCGTTTCGGCTCGGGCGTAGTGGTCATCGCCATGGCAGGTGCCATCGCCGTCGGTGCGCCGGCGTGGCTGCAGCAGAAACTGCCCTCCCCGGAGTTTGGGCAGGAGGTGTTGGCGAAAGAGGCGTCGTCAAGCAAGGCGGGACAGCAAGTACCCGAATTCCAGGGGCTGACCGGCTGGTTCAACACGGATGAGCCCGTGGACCCGCGCACGAACGGCAAGGTGACGCTCATCGATTTCTGGGCCTATGCCTGTATCAACTGCCAACGCAACAACGTGCATCTGACCAAAATATACGACCACTACAAGGACTCTGGGCTCGAAGTAGTGGGCATCCACGCCCCGGAATATTCCTTCGAGCGCGAGGCCGCCAACGTCCAGCGCGCGGCGCGGGAACAGGGAATCCACTACCCCGTTGCCCAAGACAACGACTTCACCACCTGGCGTGCATTCGAAAACCAGTACTGGCCAGCGCACTACCTCGTTGACGCACAGGGAATCCTGCGCGAATCTCACCACGGCGAGGGCGATTACGCCGAAACTGAAAATCACATCCGCGAGCTGCTTAAAGAGCGCGACCCGAACGTCCAACTCCCCGCGCCGCTGGAATCCGCCGACCAAGCCTCCACGGAGGGCCGCAATCCAGAGACCTACCTCGGCACGGCGCGTGCGCGTTACTTCGCCAACCGCAACTACGCCCCAGGAACACACGACTTCGAGCTCGGAACGCCGGAGCGTGGCCAGTACTCCCTCGGCGGAACGTGGACGCTCGAGGACCAGCCGATTACTGCCGGCAAGGATGCGCGCCTGCGCCTGAACTACCACGCGGCGTGGGTCCAGCTGGTGGTCTCCGGCAAAGGAACCGTGACGGTGCGCCACGCAGACGGCACCACGCGTGAGTTCCCTGTGAAGGAAGACGGAACGCTCGACCTCGTTAAAGAGAACGCCCCGCAAACCGAAGTTCTCGACATCGAAGTCAGCGAGGGCGTCAAACTCTATTCCTTCACGTTTGGTTAGGCTGGGACCATGAAAGTCACCATGCTCGGCCACTCCGCAATCGCAGTCGACGCCCCTGCGGGCCGCTTTGTCATCGACCCCGGTGGATTCACGGACTCCTCGTGCTTGGATTCGGCAGATGCCGTGTTGGTTACCCACGCGCATGCGGATCACCTCGACATCGAGGCCGTGCGCGACTGTGGCCTGCCGGTATGGGGCACGCAAGAGACTGTCGACGCCGTGGGCCACGGCACTGCGGTCCGCGCGGGCGAGACTTTCGAAGTGCTCGGGATAAAAGTCCAGGCAGTCGGCGGGTTGCACGAAGAGATTCACCCGGCGATTCCACGCCCAGAAAACGTGGGTTTCTTCTTCGGCGGTGTTCTCCACCCTGGCGATCAATGGGTGCATGTCGAGGGCGTAGAGCTGCTCTTCCTCCCGATTGCCGCACCCTGGGTGCGTGGCGCGGATGCCGCGGACTACGCCATGACCATCGGCGCGCGGACAGTGGTGCCGATTCATGACGCTGTGCTTAGCGACGTCGGCAAGCAGCTCACCGACGGCATGCTCCAGAAAGCTGGCGTTAGCGGCTACCGGCGCCTAGCCGTTGGCGAATCGGTGGAAGCATAGAAATACTCCCCACAATCTGGTTTCTGATTTCTCAGTCCGGATTATGGGGAGCAGTTCGCCCCCCGCAAAACGGTTACTGTCACCATGAGCTCCATTGCAACAGCGCTACTTCTCTTCGGCGCCATCCTCGCTAATGGTTAGCGGTCGGTTCATGCCGACCGCTTTGTCTGTTTTTATTCACTACTTCGCCAGCGGAAACAAGGCCAAATTCCGGCAGCCCTATACGCTTTTGTACCGCTTGGTCTAGTCTTACCTCCATGACTACCAAGTACGACAACAGCAACTTCGAAAACTGGGCACTGTCCACCCGTTCCCTGCACGTGGGTCAAGACCTCGACGGCTCGACCAACTCGCGCAACGTCCCGATTTACCAGACCACCTCTTATGTCTTCGATTCCGCAGAACATGCTGCAGCACGCTTTGCGCTTAGCGACGCCGGCCCCATCTACACGCGTCTGACCAATCCCACCGTTGACGCGCTCGAGCGTCGCCTAGCAGCTCTCGAAGGCGGCGTCGCCGCCGTAGTGTTTGCCTCCGGCCAGGCTGCTGAGACCGCAGCCATCGAGGTCCTCGCTGGCGCAGGCGACCACATCGTCGCCTCCCCGCGCCTGTACGGCGGAACCTCCAGCCTGTTTACCCACACCCTCAAGCGCCTCGGCATCGAGACCACCCTGGTTGAGAACCCGGATGATCCGCAGTCCTGGCAGGCAGCTGTGCAGCCAAACACCAAAGCTTTCTACGGCGAGACCTTTGGCAACCCGATCGCCGACGTGCTCGACATCCCGGCTATCTCCGAGGTCGCACACTCCAACCAGGTGCCGCTCATCGTGGACAACACCATGGCCACCGCTGTGCTTGCTCGTCCACTGGAGCTGGGCGCTGACATCGTCGTGGCGTCGACTACCAAGTTCTACTCCGGCTCCGGCTCTGCTATCGGCGGCGTGCTTATCGACGGCGGTAAGTTCGACTGGACCGTCGAGCGCGACGGCAAGTCCGTCTTTCCGTTCTTCACCGAGCCGGACGAGAGCTACCACGGCCTGAAGTACGCAGACCTTGGAGCCCCGGCATTCGCGCTGCGTGCCCGCGCTGGCATCATCCGCGACACCGGCGCAGCCGCTTCCCCATTCAACGCCTGGCTGACCCTGACCGGCCTGGAGACTCTCGAGCTGCGCGTCCAGCGCCACAACGAGAACGCTCAGGCAGTCGCTGAGTTCTTGGAGGACCACGACAAGGTCGCCAAGGTCAACTACGCGGGTCTGGATTCCTCCCCGTACAAGTCCGTAAAGGAGAAGCTGGGCTACAGCTACACCGGCTCGGTGCTCTCCTTCGAGATCGAGACCGGTGGCAAGGACGCCAAGGAAGTGGCGTGGAAGTTCATCGACGCCCTGAAGCTGCACTCCAACCTGGCCAACATCGGCGACACTCGCTCGCTGGTGGTCCACCCGGCAACCACCACTCACTCCCAGTCTGACGAGGCGGGCCTGCGCGCCGCTGGTATTACCCAGGCAACGGTGCGCCTGTCCGTCGGCATCGAGGATGTCAAGGACATCATCGCTGACCTCGAGCAGGCTTTCGCTGCCCTGTAACTGCGCAACAACGAAGGGAGTTTCTTCGCGTGACCACGATTCCGGAGCTCGCCCCTGAGGGCGAGCTGGACCACGTCAAGATCGGTGATTTCGCTACGGAAGCCGGAGCTTCCATTGCGGACGTCACCATCGCTTATCGACGCTGGGGCGCCTTTGCCGGCGACCCACATGGCGCAAACAATATCGTGGTCATCGAACACGCCCTGACCGGTGATTCCAACGCCGCCGACTGGTGGGGCGACCTCATCGGCTCAGGCAAGGCGCTGGATACGCAGCAGTGGTGCGTGATTGTCACCAACGCGCTCGGCAGCTGCAAGGGCTCCACTGGCCCGTGTTCCCCGCACCCAGACGGCAAGGCCTGGGGCTCGCGCTTTCCGGCGTTGTCCATCCGCGATCTCGTCGAAGCCGAGCATAAGTTCTTGCAGGAGCTGGGGTTCGAGCACGTCCACGCCGTCATCGGCGGCTCGATGGGCGGCGCCCGCACTTTGGAGTGGAGCCTGCTGCATCCGGAGTTTCTCTCCGCGGCCTGTGTCATCGCGGTGTCTGCCCGCGCTTCCGCATGGCAGATCGGCATCCAGTCCGCGCAAATCTCTGCGATTGAGCGCGATCCTTTCTGGCACGGCGGCGACTACTACGAATACAACAAGGCCCCGCGCGAGGGCCTCGCGGCGGCCCGCCGCATCGCGCACCTGACCTACCGCGGTGAGCAGGAAATCGACGAGCGCTTCGGAGTCCAAGCCCAGCGCGACGAGAACCCGCTTGGCCCATACCGCGAGCCCAACCAGCGCTTCGCCGTGAATTCCTACTTGGATTACCAGGGCGACAAGCTCACCGAGCGTTTCGACGCCGGCTCCTACGTGACGCTGACTGAGGCGCTGAACCGGCACGACGTCGGGCGCGGGCGCGGCGGCCTCAACAAGGCACTGGCTTCCTCGACCGTGCCCACCATGGTCGTGGGCGTGGACACGGACATTCTTTACCCGTACCACCAGCAGGAACACATCTCCCGCAACATCGGCAATCTGCTGGCCATGGCCAAGGTGGTCTCCCCCATCGGCCACGATGCCTTCCTGGCTGAGTCGCGCCAGATGGACCGCATCCTGCGAAACTTCCTGGCGCTCTCCGCGCCGGACGGCCTGGACTTGGGTCCGATGTATGTGGGCGACGAGTACTACATCTAAGAACCCAGCGAATCCACGGACACCGCCAGGAACGTCATCAACGCTCCCAGGCAGGCTGTGTAGGCGGCGTCGAAACGCCGCGAGCGCACAGCGAGAACGCCGACGATGCGTGAGTCGCATGTCAGACGCACCAGCGACAGCCACAACAGCGACGCCCCCAGAATCACGGTGGCGCGGCGCCAGTGTGCAGAAATGGCAAAGACCGCAGACAGCGCAACGCCCGCGACGAAGAGCCCCACGGCAACCCACTGCACGCCGGCCGGCAAGCGCGAAGGCCGCAACTTAACGTCGTGGGGGTTATCCAGGTTGAGATCCTTCGCCCGGTGGGCACCCCCTTTTTCGGAGGCCATTTAAGCCAGGCCCGCCAGCTTTTCTGCGCGCTCCACGATGTTGGACACCAGGAAGGCACGGGTCAGCGGGCCGACGCCGCCTGGGTTCGGGGACACGTAGCCGGCTTTATCCCACACGTCGGGCGCGACGTCGCCAGCCAGCTTGCCATCCACGCGGGAGACTCCCACGTCGAGGACCGCAGCGCCTTCCTTGACCATGTCCGCGGTGAGCATGTGAGCATTGCCCGCAGCCGCGATGATGACGTCAGCGGCCTTGGTCTCAGCAGCCAAGTCCTTGGTGCCGGTGTGGCACAAGGTCACGGTGGCATTCTCGCTGCGGCGGGTAAGCATAAGGCCAATCGGGCGACCCACGGTCACGCCACGGCCAATAACCACAACCTTGGCGCCATCGAGCTCCACTCCGAAGCGACGCAGGAGATGGATGCAGCCGTTCGGAGTACACGGCAGCGGAGCCTCCTCGTTGAGAACCAGCTTGCCCAAGTTGACTGGGTGAAGGCCGTCGGCGTCCTTCTCCGGATCAATCTTGGCCAAAATCTTGTTCTCATCCAGGTGCTTCGGCAACGGCAGCTGCACGATGTAGCCGGTGCAGGCGTCATCGTTGTTGAGTTCGTCGATGACCTTCTCCAGCTCTTCCTGGGTGATATCTCCTGGCAGGTCCTTGCGGATAGAGTTGATGCCCAGCTGCTCGCAGTCGCGGTGCTTCATCTTCACGTAAGCGTGGGAGCCTGGATCGTCACCGACCAGCACGGTGGCCAGGCCAGGCTGGATGCCCTTGGCCTGCAGGGCGGAAACGCGAGCCTTCAGGTCCTCGAAGATCTCGTCGCGGTACAAATTGCCATCTAGTTTGGTAGCGCTCATGCAGTCCATCCTAGACTGAGCACTATGAGCCAGCTGCACATCGTCTTTGATAATCCCGTGATTCCCACCAACACCGGCAACGCCATCCGCACCGCCGCCGTCACGGGTGCCTCCCTGCATCTCATCGAGCCGCTGGGTTTCAACTTCGACGATAAGCACCTCAAACGCGCTGGCCTGGATTACCACGACCTCGCAGATCTGCAGATCCACAAGGACTTTGACGCCTGCATGGCTGCCCTACCTGGTGCGCGCGTCTTCGCATTCACCACGCACACCGACAAGTGGTTCACCGACGTCGAGTTCCAAGAAGGCGACGTCCTCCTCTTCGGCACCGAGCCCACTGGCCTGCCGCCGGAGCACGTCAATCACCCACGCATCACCGAGCAGGTTCGCATCCCTATGGTCCCGGCGCGCCGCTCGATGAACCTGTCCAACGCGGCCTCCACCGCCGTGTACGAGGCCTGGCGCCAACTGGGTTTCAAGGGCGCGGTCTAGTCTCACCGATCTCATCACGGCAATTGAGGCTGCCGCGCACAACGTGCTCGGTTTTGCGCAGGCAGGCATGGAGTTGGCGCAGCGCCCTGTGGTGCCTCTGCTTGTCGACGTCGTTAAGCGGAATTGCTCCCTTTGAGCAGAAGCTGCGCCAGATCGGCAGCTGGGAAAACGCACTGGGATAAAGTTCACAAAGTGTGGCCAACCTAATATTCGGCAAGGGTAACTTTATAAGTGATTCGAAAGGACTCTTTGTCATGTTGCCTTTGCGTTTGAGCTCAGGCGAGTCGACCACTCACTCATCGGCTTACTCCCTGCCTGTTGGCTGCACTGTTACCCTCCGCCCCGAATGCCTCGACTGTGTGCAGAACCCAGCGATGGCGCGTCGCTTGTGCGAGCTCGGGATCCGGCCGGGCGCGTGCCTGACTCTGGGCGCGCACGTGGCGGGCGGGGCACGCATCGTAACTGTTGATACCTGCCGCTACGCCATCGACCGGCAGACGTTGCAATCCATCGGGGTCTAGTAATGAGCTCCACTTCCCCTAGCTGCCACGGAAATCCTGGCGGGGCGCTGGCTCCCGCGGGCGCAGCCATCATCGCGATGGTGGGCGCTCCCAACTCCGGCAAGTCCACGCTTTTCAACGCGCTGACCGGCGCCAAGGTGCAGACCGGCAACTGGCCGGGTACCTCGGTGGAGGTCAGCCGCGGCGCCTGGAACATTGCGCATTCGTGTTGCCCGGCCGAGGTTGCCGATCTCATTGACTTCCCCGGCACCTACTCGCTGGATCCGCTCAGCCCGGATGAGGCGCTGACCCCGCGCCATGCTTTACGACGCCGCCCCTGCCGAGCGCCCCGATCGCGTCATCGTGGTGGTCGACGCGACTGCGGTTGCGCGCGGGCTCAACTTGGCTTTCCAGCTCGCGGAGCTTCCCTGCCGGCTCAGCATCGCGCTGACCAAGCTGGACGTAGCACAAGACCAGGGCTTGCGGGTCGATGCCGATGCGCTCGCGAGGGCCACGGGAATCCCGGTCGTCTGCGTTGATGGCCGCCGGCGGGAAGGCCTGGAACGCCTGCGTGAGACGGTGCAGGTTTCCCTTACTGAGGAGCCACAGGTCCGGCGCGAGGACGCCAGCATCGACGCCCGCTTTGCGGATCTCGACGCCGCTACCAAAGCAGCGGTGCACACCGAGTCGCAGCCGGTCACGCGTTCGCAGCGCCTAGATGCGGTAGCGCTGCACCCGGTAGCCGGCCCGTTGCTTTTCCTCGCGGTGATGTGGCTGGTCTTCCAGATAACCACCACGGTGGCCGCTCCTCTGCAGGACGGCTTGGAGGCGCTGGTCTCAGGACCCATCTCTGACGCAGCACGCCACCTTCTGAAGGCAGTCGGCCTTCACCATCCGCTGGTCGAGGGCCTTATAGTCGATGGCCTCATCGGCGGCGTCGGCATGGTGCTCACCTTCGCGCCGCTCATGGCCTTGATGTTCCTGTGCCTCGCCGTCCTTGAAGACTCTGGATACATGGCGCGTGCCGCGGTGGTCACCGACCGCCTCATGCGTGCCATTGGCCTTCCAGGCAAGGCGTTTATCCCCATCGTGGTGGGCTTTGGCTGTAACGTGCCGGCCATTGCGGCCACGCGTGTTCTGGGCTCGCCCCGCCATCGCATCATGACTTCTTTGCTCATACCGTTCACGTCGTGCTCGGCGCGCCTCGTGGTCTTTGTGATGCTGGCGCAGACTTTCTTCCCAGCCCACGCCGGCAGCGTGGTCTTTGCCTTGTACGTGGTCTCCATCGCTCTGCTCGTGTTGGTGGGCTTAGCACTGCGCAAGACGCTATGGCGTGCGGTTCCACAGGATCCCCTGGTCATCGACCTGCCCACCTACCAACTGCCCACGGTGCGCCTGGCGTTATCCGTGATGTGGACGCGCCTGAAGGGCTTCCTCCACACGGCGGGCGGCATCATCGTATCCACGGTCGTGGTCATCTGGTTGCTCATGACCATCCCGGTGGGTGCCGCGACCTCCGTCGATGGCGGCTACACCACCCCGGCCCCGCAGGAGTCTGCTTATGGCGCGGTCTCGCGCACCATCGCTCCGGTCTTCGCGCCGGCGGGCTTCGACTCTTGGTCGCTGGCCGGCCCACTGGTCACCGGTTTCGTGGCCAAGGAGGCACTCATCTCCACGTGGTCGCAGACCTACGCGGTCAAGGACGTCACCGACGCCACTCCCGAGGAACAGGCCGCAAGCTCGCTCAGCGATCGCGTGCGCGCCGACTTCGCGGCGGCCTCCGGCGGCCACACCAACGCGGCAGTGTGGGCCTACATGCTTTTCCTGCTGGCTTATACCCCCTGCGTGGCCACTCTGGCTGCGCAAAAGCGCGAAATCGGATGGCGTTGGACGCTCTTCGGCTTCGCAGTTCAGCTCACCACGGCGTGGGTCTTGGCTGTCGTGGTCTTCCAATTGTTGAGGTTGCTGTGAACTCCCCCATCGAAGCAGTCCGCTCAACCATCGCGGCAGGAATCACCACCCGCGCCGGAGTCGCCAAAGCCACGGGCTTAGAAATCGGCACGGTCAACCTGGTGATGTCGCACCTTCTTGCCACCGGCGAGCTCAGTGCCGAAACGCTCAGCACCTGCCCCACCACGGCCTGCGGCTCCTGCGCAGCCTCCGCGCTGTGCGGCGCCCCGCGCAAGACCGGCGCCCCAGTGTTGCTTACTCTGCGTCGGCCGAGTCACCCGGCTCCGGCGAAAGCATCCTAGCCTCCTGCGCCATGCTCGGCAGCTGGCGCTTGCGCAGGCGCTCAAGGAGATCGGCGGCGTCGGCAAGCGCTAGCTGGCGTCCTGCCATCGCCACCGGCCCGCGGACCAAGTCGAAGTTGATGTTGCGCACGCCCAAAAGCTGGTTGAGCGGGCCCGCCTTGACCGTGAGCTCCTGGATGTGCGGGGTGCCCACGACCATCACCCGGCGCGCCAGGCGCCCGGCATGCACAACCGCCACCTCGGTGCCCACCAGCGTGACCGCTTGCTGACGCAAGTCCACAGGCGATGCCAACCAAGCCCTGCCAGGTGAAACGTACGTGGGGCGCGTGTGCCCCTCGGGGCGGGCAAATTCCTCAATCTGCGCGGCGTCGAGATCGGAGACCAGCTCCAAGAGCGCGAGTGCCTGGTCGCGCGTACCCACCGGCAGAATTCGCGTGGAACCCGACTGCTTGCCGCCGGCCTTCGCGCCATAGCCCGCGACGGAGACCTGAACCTCGTACCAGCCCAACATGCGCCACAGCAGCGGCTGCGTCACGCGCACCGCATGGATGCGGGAGCGGCGGATGGTCTGCCGGCGGCGATCGGCTAGGCCATATGCAATATTGAGCACCTCATCCTGCGCGTCATAGCGGGAGTTAAAGCGCCACGACGTATCAATGAGATTCCAGATGTTCGGCACAAATCCCACCACGATGGGCAGCGCCGCCGCGCGGAAGAAGGGCAAGATGACGAGGATCGTCATGACCGCAACGGCGATAAGCGTGGGCAGGCGCAGCGCCTCCGCCGCGAGGGTACGGCCCACGGGAATCTCCGGGATGAGGTCGTCACCGGCCGCGTCGGGTTCCACGGTTGCCGGGGCGTTTCCTGCTGCCGGGCGATGCACGTGCGCGAGCAGCTCTTGGCGCAGCTGCTCGGCTTCCGCCTTACGCAGGAAGGAGATCTCGATGACCGACGCAGTGCCGCCTGCGGTTTCCACGCGCACCGCCGCCAGACCAAAGATGCGCGCGATGACCGTCTCCACCACGTCCACGGCCTGAATGCGGTCATAGCGAGCAGAGCGGAAGGACGAGGAAATCACGCCGTGACGCAAGGAGACTTCATGCTCGTCGAGCTTGTAACCCAGCTTGCGCCACCAAATGGCCGATATGAACCAAATGCCCAGGCACACCGCTACGAAAACACCGATGGCGATGACTGTGCCCAATCCGATGTCGCTCCAGTGCCCGCCGTGCAGGTAGGTGGCGACGTCGGAAAGCATTTCTGCGTTGATGTTGACCACAAACAATGCCACCAGCGCCAGGATCAGCGACCAAAAGCGCAGCAACGGGGTCAGGCGGTGAACGCGGCGAAAGCCTTCCGCGTCCACGGACGCGCGGTCCTTGCGCAGACGATGCCGGCCGCTCATAGTCCGCTCATCCGTTCGCGTGCCTTGACGGCAAGCCGCTCGCGCAACGCATCCGCGTCTTCTGCAACGAGACCCGCGATTCGCGCATCTGAGCTTGCCGACGCCGTGTGAATCTTCACGCGCTTCAATCCCAACGCCTGCTCGATGGGTCCGGCGGAAACGTCCACAAACTGGATGCGACCGAAGGGGACGATGGTCAGGCGGTACCACAGTTTGCCGCGGGTAATCACCAGCTCATCGTCGGTTTCCTTCCACCCCATGTTGCGCACCTGTGCGGGGATGAGCCAGAGCAAGTAGACGAACCACACTACCCAGGCTCCGGCGAACCAGTACCAAAATGAGCTGGCGAAGTACCCCGCAACCGCGAAAGCGATAGCAAAGACTGCCGACCAGCTCAGGTGGTGAATATAGCGAGCTGTGGTCAGCTTCCGGGAGACCGGATGCATGTCTGGGGAAAGCGCGGAGTGCATGCCGCCTATGCTAACAAAGCCCTCATACTCCTTGACAAAGTGTTGGGTTTATACAACACTTTGGTTTATGTCCCCAAAGAAAAAGCCGTCTTCCCCAATTTTCAATCGAGTTCGGTTGCTCCGGGTCGAGAGGGACATGTCGCGCGCCCAGCTTGCCGACGCCGTCGGGGTCAACCCCCAAAGCATCGGTGCTCTTGAGCGTGGCGATCACTCTCCCAGCCTCGACCTCGCGTTCAGCATCTGTGAAGTATTCGACCTCCCCGTCGAAGCCGTCTTCTCGCGCACCGAATTCCAGCCGCTATCCACCGAGATCTACCGAAAGGACTAGGCCATGACGTCCACCACCACCAAAGCTCGCGTCACAAAGCGCAACCGCCTCATACGCCTCGCCGACGTCGGGCTTGCAATCATCGTCGTATCCATCCCGCTGCAGTTCTGGGACGATTTCACGTCCTTCATGCTGGCCTGCTTGGGTACCTGTGTAACCGGCTTCGGCGTGTCCAAGCTGCGCAAGACTATCGACTCCGCCGACTTACCCACTATCGAACTCGACGAGTACATGCTGCAACTTCATGTAGAGGCCCGCGAAGATGGACTTAAGCTCACCTTGTTTTCTTCCATGTTCATGTTCATGGCCTGCGGCGCTATTGCTCTCGGAACCCGGTTCGTCGACTCCATGGACGGAATCTTCGTGGCCAGCTTGTTCTTCAAGCTGATCATGCTGCAAATGCTGTGGGTTCCATTCACCGTGGCCAGGTCTCTGGCAGG
>NZ_GG667519.1:232778-247601 GCF_000159135.1 Corynebacterium striatum ATCC 6940 | reverse complement strand
CCGCGACGAACTAATTTCTAAGGATTAATCATGCCTATCCGCACCAAGTACTTCTATTCCAGCTTCGTCGGACTGCTCATTGCACTCGCCGCTATAGCAGTCAACCCCTTCTACAACGTCATTGCGATGTTCTTGTGGGCCGGCGGCCTTGCCTGGCTCGTCATCTGCCTGGGGCGCCTTCAAGTTCTAATCGGAAAAGACAATATGGACCCAGCCTTTGCAGACGAATATCAGCGCAGCCGCATCGATCGCGCGCGCAGCAACGTCTTCAAGTACACGTACTTCGCCCTCGGCAGTTTAATGGTGCTGATGCTCTGCCTGCCGTTGCTCGACCTAGTTGGACAAGACGTTCCATGGCCGGAAATCGTGCGCTGCCTAGGCATGCTGGCCGGCGTATTGATGTTCGGGGCATCGCTGACTCTGCTCGGCACGATCGCCCTTGGCATGGACGCCGACGATCGTGCCGAACTCGCAGATTCCTAAACCCCTTTATTAGGTATCCTGCTCCCAGCCGTCGACAACTTCCTGCTTGGAGATGTACTCGCTGGCTTCGTAGTCATAAGGGATAGGCTCGCCCTCTTCGTCGGTACGCACGTACCACTCGGTGGCTTCCTCCGAGGTGGAGTCGAACTCCGCGCCGGTGGAGTACTCGGAGTTGCGCTCGGTTTGTTCGACCGATAGAGCAAAGTCGTCACCGTGCTCGCGAACGCCCTGCACCACGGCGTTGGCAAGCGCTTGCTCCTCAAAGTGGTAGCGAATAACCGCCGGGTCAAAAGACAAATCCCACCTCAACGCCACGGCCGATCTGCAAAGCACCAATGCCAAGCGACGCCGCGGTGCCGAACAGCGTCGCGATAATCGCCAAGCCATCGATAATGAGCGCAGGCACGGAATCCGCCTGCACTTAGAAAAGGCCAGGTAGAGCAGGAAGAAAAGCAGGCCCACTGCCAGCGTGGTAAAAATCCAGCGCGGGGTGAATGTTGTGCGGGTAGACAGTACCTTTCAGGATGCGCCGCGCTGTGCGGTTTCTTCGCTCTTCCATTCCCGTCCACGATAAACACACAACGAGTGTTTATGCGGCCTAACGGAAATCACGCGAGCCGCGGGAGAGCCACTCACCCATGGCAAGCGGCTCCAGCTTGTCTGCCACCACGTTGACCGCACCCGTGGCATTTTGCACGATGCCACGAATAACCAGCGCTTTAGACGTCCTGGCTACGGTCTTGTTGAGCTGCCACAGCCCCGGTGAGACCATCACGTTCATCAAGCCGGTCTCATCCTCCAAGCCCAAAAAGATGACGCCGGCGGCAGTCTGCGGACGCTGCCTATGCGTCACGATGCCCGCAATCCGCACCCGTGTACCGTCTGGAACCTGCCGCAGCTGCGCGGCGGTGCAGACATGGGCGTCGTTAAGCGCGGCGCGCACGAGCTCCATCGGCTGTTTGTCGTGGGTAACGCCAGTACTGGCGACGTCGGAAGCCATCAGCTCAAAAGCGCTCATGCCAGGCAGGCTCGGCGCAGAAATAGCCGAAAGCCCCGGCAACATGCCGGCACGCTCCGTCGCCGCAACGCCCGCCTGCCACAACGCCTGACGGCGCGAAAGCCCGAAACAATCCAACGCCCCCGCACCGGCCAATGCCTCCACGTGCTCCACGCTGAGATCCGCCCGCCTAGACAGATCCGCGATGTCTTGAAACGGTGCCTGCGCGCATGCATCCTCGATACGCTGCGCAGCCTTCTCCCCCAACCCTTTGATGAGGTTAAGGCCCAGCCGGATCGCCACCTCGCCGCCGTCTTGGACCACCGCACGCGCCTGACACCCCGAAGCGTTCACGTCCAGCGGAAGAACTGCCACGCCGTGCCGCCGCGCATCCTGAATGAGCGATTGCGGCGAATAAAAGCCCATCGGCTGCGCCCGCAACAATCCCACACAGAACTGCGCCGGATAGTGATACTTCATCCACGCCGAGAAGTAGACCAACGAGGCAAAAGACTGCGAGTGCGACTCCGGGAAACCGTACGCGGCAAAGGCCACAATCTTGTTCCACAGCTTGTCCGCGGTCTCGCCCACAATCCCATTGGTCTGCGCCAGCCCGTCGTAGAAGCGCTGCCGAATCGCCGCCATCCGCGCAGGCGAGCGCTTCGAGCCCATCGCACGCCGCAGATCGTCGGCCTCCGCGCCGGAAAAGCCCGCGGCGTCGACGGCAATCTGCATCAGCTGTTCCTGAAACAGCGGAATGCCCAGCGTCTTGCCCAGGGACTTCTCCAGCACTGGGTGGTCATAGGTCACCGCCTCCTTACCGTCGCGCCGGCGCAGATAAGGATGTACCGAACCGCCCTGAATCGGGCCGGGACGAATGAGCGCAACCTCCACCACCAGGTCGAAGAACTTCCGCGGCTTCAAACGCGGCAGCGTGGACAGCTGCGCGCGCGACTCCACCTGGAACACCCCCACCGCATCGGCGCGGCACAGCATGTCGTAGACCTCTTTTTCCGCCAGGTCCAGCTCCCACAGATTCACCTTGTGCCCAGTGGTCTCCTCCACCAAGTCCTGCATGTGGTGCAGCGCCTCGAGCATGCCCAGCCCCAGTAGATCGAACTTCACCAGCCCGGCCGCCGCGCAATCATCCTTGTCCCACTGCAACACCGAACGCTTTTCCATCCGTGCCCACTCCATCGGCACCACATCCGCGATGGGGCGGTCGCACAACACCATGCCGCCCGAGTGAATGCCCAGATGGCGCGGTTGCCCGAGGAATTGTTCCGCCAGCTTGACGACGTCCCCCGGCGGCTGCGAAAGCCCCTTCGACCAGGAATCCGCGGAGCCCTGTGGGTAGCCGAGGGCACGAGCGGCGTCGCGAGTCGCGCCCTTGCGGCGATACGTGATGACGTTGGCCACCTGCGCAGCCCGCTCACGCCCATACTTTTCGTAGACGTACTGGATAACCTCCTCGCGGCGACCGGACTCGATGTCAATGTCGATGTCCGGCGGGCCGTCGCGGTCAGGAGAAAGGAAACGCTCAAAAAGAAGGCCCGCGGAAATCGGTTCCGCGTTGGTAATACCCAAAGCAAAACACACCGCAGAGTTCGCCGCCGAGCCGCGGCCCTGACACAGGATGTTGGAGCGCTTACAGAAATCCACTAGGTCGCACACGATGAGGAAGTAGCCGGGGAATGTCAGCTGTTCGATAACCCCTAGCTCATAGGCGATCTGCTTCCATGCCCGCTCCTGTACGTCAGCGGGCCGGGAGGCATAACGCTCCTCGGCACGCTCCCAGGTCAGGTGTTCCAGCCAGGTCATCTCCGTGTACCCATCGGGCACCTCGAAGTCCGGCAGGTTGGGCGCCAACGCGTCCCAGGTAAAACTGCATTCGCTTAAAACAGCGACCGTCTCCGCGATAAGCTCCGGCCGGTCCGGGAAAAGCTGCGCCATCTGCTCACCCGAGCGCAGCCAGCCGGCGCCCATGGGATGGGCATCGGGAGCCGCCTGCTCGAGGGACTGCCGCCTGGCCAACGCCCGCTTGGCACCAGCCAGCCTGGCCTGCTGCCGGGTGGCCGCTGCGGGTCGAGCGGTTGCGATGGCCCGGAGGCCGTTGTATCGATCGAGCGCAGCATAGTGATCCGCGTCCTCAGGAGTCATAGTGCACGCATATTCGAGGACTATGCTGTCTATTTTTATTCTTTCGAGCAAGTGGTCGATTTTATCCAGCCACTCCCACCCCACCAGAAAAAGGCAATGATCCTGGAGCCGCTCAGCAATCTCCCCCAAGGGCGGGTACGCCACTTCATCCTTTACCCCCGCATCCATACGGGCCTGTGCGATCAAACGTGAAAGCCGGCGGTACCCCTCGGGTGTGCGAGCAAGGACGGTCAGGGGGGCGTCGGAAAGCGAAAGCTCCGCACCGAACACCGCAGGTAGCCCCACTCTGGCTGCGGCCTCAGCGAATTTCATGAGGCCGTAGAATCCGTCCTTGTCCACCAGCGCAAGGCCACACAGGCCCAGCTCCACCGCCCGCGCCACCAGCTCCTCTGGTTCCGAAGCGCCGTCCAAAAAGCTATAGGACGACACGGCATGCAGCTCCGCAAACGCCACTGACGACGCCCCGTGCTCCGGCGAATCCACAGGGGAACCCACATGATCCACGGGCACGGGAGTGGGCGTAGGACGTCCAGAAAGAATCCTTTCCACCCGTGACCAGGGTAGCGCCGCCCCACCGTTGAACCTCATGGAAAAACACTATGATCGAAATTATGTTCTAGTCAATTTACGTGCACGCTACATCCGATATAGACAAAGCGGTTCAATCCCTGTTAGGTTTCTTTCATTCAAATCTATTTCAATCGAAGGGATTCCTCCTATCATGCGTATCCGTCGCGTTCTTGCAGCTTCCTCCGCAGCAGTTATCGCAGCCACCAGCCTCGTGGCTTGCTCCTCCGATTCCTCCGACTCCGCTTCCGGCGAGTCTGACGGCCCAATCGTCATCGGCACTACCGACGCCGCCAAGAAGGCATGGTCTGCTTTCGAGGACGAGGCTGAGAAGCAGGGTCTCGAGATCGAGGTCAAGAACTTCTCCGACTACAACACCCCGAACCAGGCTCTGAACCAGGGCGAGCTGGACACCAACAACTTCCAGCACCTGAAGTTCCTTGCTGAGTTCAACAAGGGCAACGGCACCGACCTCGTTCCGATCGTCGCAACCGAGATCGTTCCGCTGGCCCTGTTCTGGAAGGACCACAAATCCCTCGACGGCATCGAGGGCCAGGAAGTCGCCATCCCGAACGACTCCACCAACCAGGGCCGCGCCATCAACGTGCTGGTCCAGGCCAAGCTCGTCACACTGAAGAAGGAAGGCCTCATCACCCCGGGTCTGCCGGACATCGACGAGGCTAAGTCCAAGGTCAAGGTTGTGCCTGTCGACGCCGCCCAGACCCCAACCGCTTACGGCGAGGGCAAGCCGGCCATCATCAACAACTCCTTCCTCGACCGCGCAGGTATCGACCCGACCACCTCCGTGTTCCAGGATGACCCGAACTCCCCAGAAGCTGAGCCTTATATCAACGCATTCGTCGTTCGCGCTGAGGATGCTAACAACGAGCAGATCAAGAAGGTCGCTGAAATCTGGCACACCAAGGCTGTCCAGGACGCAGTTGCTGAGGACTCCAAGGGCACCTCCGTTCCCGTTGAGAAGTCCGCAGAAGAGCTGAAGGAAATCCTCGACCGCCTGGAAAAGACCACTTCCAAGTAGCCATCTCAGCCTCCCCCGGAACACCACAGCGTGTCCGGGGTTTCGGCCGTCAACCGTCACATCGATTTGAAGGAAACACCTCACGTGACACAGCAATCAGGGGCCAAGCAAGGTACCCGCATTGAGTTTCGAAACATCACCAAGGTTTTCAAGAACAAGAAGACCGAAACAAAGGCGCTTGACAGCGTTTCCCTGACCGTCGAGCCCGGCGAGATCGTCGGCATCATCGGTTTCTCCGGCGCCGGTAAGTCCACGTTGGTCCGCATGATCAACGGCCTGGACAAGCCGACCTCCGGCCAGCTGCTGCTAGACGGCACCGACATCGTGGGCATGCCAGAGCCCACGCTGCGCGGCATTCGCCGCAACATCGGCATGATCTTCCAGCAGTTCAACCTGATGTCTTCGCGTACCGCTGCGGGCAACATTGAGTACCCACTGCGTCTGGCAGGTGTTCCAAAGGAAGAGCGCAAGCGCCGCGTCGAGGAGCTCCTGCAGTTCGTCGGCCTGGGCGACAAGGGCTCGAACTACCCGGAGCAGCTCTCCGGCGGTCAGAAGCAGCGCGTGGGCATCGCTCGTGCGCTGGCTACCAACCCGTCCTTGTTGCTGGCCGACGAAGCCACCTCCGCGCTTGACCCCACCACCACCCACGAGGTGCTGGAACTGCTGCGTAAGGTCAACCGCGACCTTGGCATCACCATCGTCGTGATTACCCACGAGATGGAGGTCGTCCGCTCCATCGCCGACAAGGTCGCCGTGATGGAAAACGGCCGCATCATCGAAGCCGGTAGCGTATACGAGGTCTTCTCCAACCCGCGCACCGAGGTCGCGTCCAAGTTCGTGGCAACCTCCCTGCGCAATACCCCGGACCTCGTCGAGGCAGATGACCTGCTCGCGCATGAGGGCCGCTTGTTCACCATCAATCTGACCGAGAACTCCGGCTTCTTCGCCGCTTCTGCTCGCCTGGCCGAACAAGGCGTATCCATTGCGGTCGTTCACGGAGGCATTACGACGCTGCAGAAGCACTCCTTCGGCAAGCTGACGGTCCGCCTCAACGGCAACTCGGCCGCCATCGAGGAGTTCTACAACACCTTGCAACAGACCACCGAGATTGAGGAGATTTCCCGATGAACGTGACCTACCAAGCTGCCGCTGACTGGGATCGCTTGGGCGATACCCTCATCGAGGCCGTCCAAGACACCCTCATCATGGTCTCAACGACCCTGGTGGTCGCAGGCCTCCTCGGCCTCGTGCTGGGTGTGCTGCTCTTTACCACCCGCCCGGGTGGCATCCTGCAGAACAAGGTTGTCTACTTCATCATCAACATCCTGGTGAACTTCGTCCGCCCGATTCCGTTCATCATCCTGCTGGCCTTCGCGCAGCCGCTAACCGTGGCGGTCCTTGGCGGTTCCATCGGACGCGAGCCGGCGACCTTCGTCATGGTCATCGCAGCCACCTTCGCCGTGGCCCGCATCGTAGAGCAAAACCTCGTGGCCATCGACCCGGGTGTCATCGAGGCCGCCCGCGCGATGGGCGCTTCCCCGTGGAAGATCATCACCTCGGTCATCATCCCGGAGGCCCTCGGCCCGCTGGTTCTGGGCTACACCTTCCTGTTCATCGGCATTGTCGACATGTCCGCGATGGCCGGCTACGTCGGAGGCGGCGGCTTGGGTGACTTTGCCATCGTCTACGGCTACCGCGCCTTCGAGTGGGAAGTCACCGTGGTGGCAACGCTCATCATCATCGTGCTGGTCCAGGCCGCACAGTTCTTCGGCAACTGGCTCTCGGCCAAGATTATGCGCCGCTAACGTTCCCCGCGTGCACACCCACTGCGTGCCACGCCTTCGAGGTCTTCGGTTCGTCCCCACACGAGGAGACGACGCCGGAGACCTCTTTTTCTTGCAATTCCACCCGCCACTCACGGCCGTCGGCGTGGCGCACGTGGGCGTCGTCAGCGCGCAGCTGTCCAAAACGCACGCGCTCCCCTGCCTCGATCAACCCACGCGCCACGGCCAGCTCTGCCACCTGCCCGCGCGGTCCGTACAAACCGCAGCCGCGGTTGCCCGGGTAGAAGTACTCGCCGCGCTGCGCAGCGCGCACCAGTTCACGGGCTGCCTCAATGTTGAGACGCCCAAAGGAATAGCCCCACGGCATCAGCAGAATCGACGGCGCAAAACGGTGCCCCTTCGTGTGCGAAGTCTCCCACACGACGTCTGGGAGTTCGGCGGCCAGTTCCGCCGCCAGCGGGCGCCCTTTCACGGCACAGCACACGTCACGGCGTCCATGGGTGCAGATGAGCACGAGCGGATGCTTTGCGACGTCGCCAAGCGGCGCCCCCAAATCCAGCCCCAGGATGTCCGCGGGTCCATCGAGGAGATACTCCTTGTATACGCCCTGTTCCGTCCACACCACGTAGCAGCGGTGCTGGCCGTTGATGACGCGGCCTTCCTTTCCGGGCTTGCGGATGAGCTGCAGCCCGGCGACGCCTTTGAGCTTGGCTTTGAGCTGCGCGGTGAGCTCGGGGCCGAAGGTTCCACCGTCAAGGATGTCGCGGGACCATCCGTTGGGCCATTCAAAGAGCACAAAGACGCTTTCCTTCTTCGCCGTGCCGGGGAGGGGCTCAACTTGTACGTCAGAGCAAAAAGTCATGAAGAACAGCTTACCTGTCCCATGCACCACACCAATCACAACAATGCGGTTACGATGTTCATTCTGTTCCCTCAATGGCTATGCATTTGAACGGGTTAGGCAATACTCTGTTTTTATGCCGAAAACATCCTCACTCGCGCCTGTGCTCGCCGCGCTCACCCTCGGCGCGGTTGCCTTGGCCGCGTGCTCTAGCGTTTCCGAGAATGCGGCCGCACCCACCTCTACCTTTGCCGCCACCTTGTCCGGCGATGTCAACCAAACCTCCGCGCCCGCCGGCATCACCCCGCTCGGAGAGACCAACATGGAGCGCAAAACCGAACGCCCCCAAGCTCCGTCCAAGCTCGTTGTCACGGACGTCCGCGTGGGCAAGCACGACGGCTTCGAGCGCGTTGTCTTTGAATTCACTGGCGACGGCTCCCCCGGCTGGTTCATCGACTACGACGACAAACCAACCCAGCAGGGCTCCGGTAACCCCATCACGTACAAGGGCTCTACCGCGCTGAACGTCAACATCGACGGCACGGTCTACCCCTTCGAGATGGACATGCCGGATCCACACATCGGAACTACGGAGGGCACGAGCGAATCCGGCGGTTTCATCACGCAGGTGGTCAGCTCGGGCACGTTTGAGGGCCGCTCCCAGTTTGTCGTTGGTATGAACCAGCGCCACCCGTACTCCGTCCAGGTGCTGCGCGGCCCGACCCGCTTGGTCATCGATGTCCTCGCAGCGACCTAATCTCGCTCAGCAGTAGGAGGCTTCTACGCTCCACCTGCCGGCCGCCCACACCAGCAGCCACGCGCGCTGCCCTTTATCGCCCTGCCCCACCACTTGGAGCCGGGCGATTCTTTGTTCTTTCTCTCCCCACCACAACGTATCTACCGGCCAGGGTCCTGCCCAGCCAATCACCCGATAGCGTTTTTGCCCCCAGCCCAGCGCCACGGGAGCTGAGCTCAGCAGCGCTTCGGCGGTGACGTAGACGTCGTGGGAGGAGGCGTCGATAAGCCGAATGCGTGCAGCCGGATGCGCCAGGCTCGCTGGCAGCGGCGAGGGAATCCGCCCCGGCCAACTACCCTCCGGCGCGGGATCGTGCTGCTCACCGTAGGGAACATACGCGATGCGCTCGGCCACTCCGCGCCCGCCTGCCTCCCGCGGCTGCAACACGCGATCCACACCCAACTGCGACTGCACGCGTGCGATAACACGCTTAGCCTGTTCATCGCTTTTTGCGTGTCCCCATAGCCCAGCGCTTGCAGGGGCCGCGACCTCCACCGGCTCCAGCGCCAGCTTGGACACCCCGCCGCCGTCGGATGCGCGGGCCGAGCTCAGCCAACCGTCGAGCTGCCAGCGCACACGATCCGCCGTGGCATTTTCGCTCAGCGCCTCCTGCGTGCGCCAGATTCGCTCCAGCCGCTCGCCGCCCACGAACTCCGCCACGACCCGCAACCGCAGACACACCTGCCCTGCTTCCTTCAGCACGCCATGCAACCGCGCCGCCAACTGCCTCGCCGCGAAGGCTGCCGCGTCCACGCGCTCCAACGGCTCCTCGAAGACCATCTCCACAGCAAGATCCGGCCGTGCCAGCTCCGGCGCCACTCGCCTATCCGGGGCCGCACTGGCCACCGCATGACAACGCCTGCCAGCCTCGCCAAAGCGCGTAGTGACCTGCCGCAACGGCAGCTGCGCGAGCTCACCTAGGCTGCGCACGCCCAACTTCGCCAGCTGACTCACCAACTCCTCAGGGCAGGCCAACGACGTCTCCGCTGCGAGCACGGCCACCGGCTGCTGCGCCAAAAACTCCCGCGAGCCACCCACCGGGACCACGGTGCCCAGCCCCTGATGCCGTGCTGCGATGAGCGCCGTAGCAATCTCATCAGCCACCCCGATGGTGGCGTCGAGGCCGGCGCGGGAGGCGGCGTCGACAAGCATGTGCATCGCCACGCCCTCGCCACCATGGAAACGCCCGGCAGCGGCCGCATCCACGATGACTAGCCCCGGGCGCAGGACCTCAATGGATGACGCCACAGCGTCGAGACCTGCAGCGATCTCCGCGAACACCGCGCCGTCCCGGTCCGCGTTAAACTCCTCCACCCGCAACTCCGGCAACACCGCCTGGGCCTGCCGCAGACGCATCCCCCGCCGCACCCCAGCCCGGCGTGCGGGCGCATCGCAGACCACGACCTTATGCTGCGCCACGATAGCCGTGCCCTGCTGCGATCTTGACTGCCCTCCTGCACCGTCGAGAACGCGCAGCGCCTGGACCGGCCAATCCGGAAACCACAACGCCGCGACCCTCATACCGCCTCCAAACGACGCCTCTGGCCGCACGTCATCGTGCCTTGCTTGGCGCGCACACTTTTAGCCTCCACGCGCACGGCGATATCGATGCCGTTGATTCGCCCACTTCCGCGCCCCAGCCCGCGGAAGGTGGTGACTTCCGCATCGATTTCCGTGGCGGTTCCCGGCAGGCACACGCCCACCGTCAACACTGCCGCCTGCCCGCCACGGATCTTCGCCAGAACGGACCGCGCTTTCGACGGCGTGACTTCCCCAACCCCGCGGTGAATAACGACATCGAGCCCTTCCGCCAACACTCCAGTCACGGCCCAGGGATCAGCCCCTGGATCGGGTACCACAATCACCCGCGAAAGGTCCCCCTTATCGGCCACTTGTGCGAGAGACAGTTCCGGCCATCCAACGATGCCGACGTGTCCGCCCTGCGCGCTAACATGGGAGACAATCTCCACGATGAGCGAGGGACAATCAGCACAGCTCACAACCTGCCGGCGAGCTAACCCTCCGCCCGGAAGCAGCTTGGCCAGTGCAGAAGGTGCCTCAACCAGCTCTACTTCCGGCTGCACTTGAGGTGCGATAGCAGGGCTTTCCAGCTTCTGCATCTCGGCGCGCAAAGCGGCAATACGGTCCGCGCGGCTCAACGCCGAGCTACCGCTAACCATATCCGCCATGCGAACGCCTGTTTGATTCATTCCCCTATTATGAACCCCGCCCCGGACACACGCAATTACGTGTTCGAATGGTAGCGTTGACCGGCATGAACGCCCATCTCAGCGATATTCGCAACCTCAGCACTCCCATCCCCACCCCACACTGGGTTCGCCTGGGCGCATCTTTTCTCATCGGTGCAGCCGTGGCCGTCATGGTCAGCGATATCCACTTCGGCATCGCAATCGGCGCAGGCCTTATCTGTTTGATTGCCGCGTTCGCGCTTGTTTTTCTCCATCCTTATAGGGCTGAGCTGCGCGCTTACGCGGACAAGAAAAATGTGACCATGCTGCCCAACATCGGGCAGCTCGTCCCCCTGATGTTCCTATGGCTCATCGTTATGCTGGCCCCGCTGTTTTCGCTTCCAGTCTGGGGCGTGGCCGTGACGTGGCTGGTCATCGCGGGCGCTGCCTTCTTCGTATTCCCCCACGTAGACGGCACCCGCAAACTCGCCTACGCCTAGGACTCAGTCCAAATCGTGGCTCGCCGCCCAGCGCGTGAGCTGGTGGCGATTGGATTGCTGCGTCTTGCGCAAGATATTCGACGCATGCGTCTCCACCGTCTTCACCGAGATAAAGAGACGCTCGCCGATTTCGCGATACGTGTAACCGCGCGCAAGCAGCCGCAGCACCTCGAGTTCGCGCCTGGTCAGCGCGTCGACTGCCGGGTCCACGGATTCGTCCGGCGCTCCGGGCTTCGACTCGGCCAGCGCGCCGGACGCGAACGCGTCAAGCACGAATCCCGCCAGCCGCGGCGAGAAATACGCGTCGCCCTCATGCACGCGGCGCACGGCCGCTGCGAGTTCCGGACCCGAGATATTCTTCGTCACGTAGCCTCGCGCACCGGCGCGAATGAGCGCGATGACATCTTCTGCTGCATCTGAGACACTCAGCGCCAAGTACACCGGCCCTGGCGCCCCGCGCAGCACCGCCAGCCCGCCACCGTCCGGCATGTGCACGTCAAGCAGCACCACGTCCGGCTGCGACGCAGCAATCCCCGCCACCGCCTCGGCGACGGTACCCGCGTCACCTGCAACTTCGATATCGGCAGCCTGAGCGAGCTCCGCGCGCACGCCGGCACGGAAGACGGAGTGATCATCGACGAGGAAAACGGAAACCATGGCTACAAAGCTACCGTGAGCTCCACCTCGGTGCCCTGCCCCGGCGTCGATGTCACCCGCGCGGTGCCCCCGGCGTGTTCCATGCGCCCGCGGATAGAGTCGCGAATTCCGTGCCGGTCCCCGGCCACCGTGCTCGGGTCAAAGCCCGCGCCACGGTCGCGCACAAAAATGGACAGCTCGCCGGCTAAGTTTTCCGCATACACGTCCATCGTATCGACGCCCGCGTGCTTACCGGCGTTGACCATCGCCTCCCGCGCGGCCTGCACCGCGAGCTTCGTGGGCTCGGTAAGCTCGATATCTTCGCCCACCGTTACCGGCGCAATCCGCACTGGGAACAGGTCTTCGACCTCGCCACACGCCGCGGCCAGCGCGCCAAAGACCGTCGCCGGCGCTGCCGAGGGGGCGTCGAATAGCCAGGCGCGCAGCTCGCGTTCCTGCGATCGCGCGAGCCGCGCGACCTCCGCCGGATCCTCCGCGCGTTTTTGAATGAGCGCCAGGGTCTGCAGCACCGAATCATGCAGGCGCGCCGCCATGATCGCCTGGGCTTCCGATGCCGCTTTCTCCGCACCCTCATCCGCCACCTGGCGCCACAGCTTGAGCACGAGCGGCACCACGAGGGCGCCGAGACCGACAACGGTCAGCGCGACCGCCGCCAACGCCGGAATGAAGTCCGCGCCGCCGTCCCACCGCGCGATGGTAATGACCACGCCGGACAAGACGAGCACACTGCCCGCAGCAATGCTCAGCTTGCTCGTTATGTTCTCGAGCCCGCGGTCATAGGCCTGCCATGTCACGAGTGCGCCCGCGCCGACGATGACCAACGGCAGCAGCATATTGGCTCCGCTGGCCAGCGCGCCGACGACCGCCGCCACGGCAACGAAGACAAGCAACCAGTTAGCCCGGAAGTCGAAGCGGGAGGCGGGCGCGGGGGTATCAGCAGGCTTGGTCGCAACCCATACCCCGGCGTAGAGGAACGCGCCGAGGCCGCCCAAGGCGCACAACACGGTCAAGGCCAGGCGTACGAACAACACGTCAACGCCCAGGTGCGCCGCCACCCCCGCGCCCACGCCCGCCACGACGCGGCCGTCCTGGGGACGTGCCAAGGTCGGGAACGCGGGCTGAGTCGCGCGCGACGCGTAGGGAGAACTCATGCCCTTAATCTTCGCACGGCTGCGCCCCGTGCGGATCGGGGTAAACCCTGAAGTTCAAAAATCAGGGCGTTCCCCGATGGTGGCTTACCTCGCAGTGCGTCACGATATAGGTATGAACACCGCGACTCTCAACCAGATGTGGGACACGCGCCCGCCCCGCATCCCGAGTAACCAGGGCGGCAATGCCATGATCGCCGGTGTCTGCGAAGGCATCGGCGTGCGCTACCAAATCGACCCAGTCCTCGTCCGCGTGGCTTTCGTTGTTACCGCGCTCGTCCTCGGCGGCGGCATCGCGCTCTACGCCCTGGCGTGGATGTGCATGCCGCTCTACGGCAAGGCCACCGCACCCGTCCAGGACCTCTTTGGCAAGGCCGACGGCCCGAAGTCCGAATCCAGCCTCGCCGTCGGGCTCATCATTCTCTTCGCCGCCACGGCCGGCTTCGGCCCACTATTCGGCGAGAAGCAAACCCTCTCCACCGTCGTCATCTTCATCCTCGCCGCCGTAGCCTGGTACGGACTGCACCAACGCCAACCCATCCCGCCCGCCGGCCTCCTCGCGGCGCCGGTCCCCGACGCCACCCCGGGCCCCGATATGGCCGCCTTCACCCCCGTCGAGGGCTACCCGTTTCCGCCGGGGCGCACGACCCCACCGTCCTGGGATCCCCTGGGCACGGTGCCCGAGGCCTGGGACCTGCCAGACCCCGCGCCCGCCCCCGCACCCAAGAAGAAATCCCACGAGGGTCTCATCGCGACGGTCGCCGTGAGCGCCGCTGTCATCGTGGGCATCTCATTTATATGGGCAATGGCCGCGTCCGAAGACAACACGAAGAACCACGCGGGCTCGGTCACCTATACCGTGCGCGACGCCGCGGACCTGCCGGACACCTTTTCCAACGGCGTGGGATCCATGACCGTCGACCTGCGCGAGCTCACGCTCGATAAGCCCCGCACGCTCACCATCGATAACGGCGTGGGCAGCATCGATGTCTACCTTCCGGAGAATACGCCCATCGCGCTCGAATGCGACACCGGCATTGGTGAGAGCAACTGCGTTCCGCGCACGGATCCAGGCGCTAAGCTGACGTTAATTATCGATAACGGAATTGGCACTACTACTATTCACGAGTAATGAAAAAGAAGACTATCGCCCTCACCACCGCCGCCCTCGCCATCCTCGCTGCGGGCGGTGGCGGTGCCTACTACCTCGCCTTCGGCCCCGACGGCGTGGTGCTCGCAGACTCGGACATCACGACCGTCGCGGCGAAGGACATCACGCAGTCCGTGCCCGCAACGGGCACCATCGCCGCGGCGCGCGAGGTCTCGCTCGCCACGACGCAAACGGGTCCCATTGTCACGCTCGACGCGAAAGTCGGCCAACGGGTCAAAGCTAACCAGGAGCTCGCCTCGTTCGACACCTCCGCCGCCGAGCGCGAGTTGCACAGCCAACGCGCGTCCCAGGCTGCAGAGGAAATCACGGCCTTCAACCAGATCGAGGCCGCGCAGCTGGAACTGGCGCACTCCCAAGACGCGCTGGATCAGGGGCTCAACGGCGAGGTAAACGCCGCGCGTGCCTCCGTCGATACCGCGCAGCGCGCCTACGACGACGCCGCGCGGGCCGTCGCCGACTCCCGCGCTGCCTCCGATCCGTCGGTCGCCGAG
>NZ_GG667519.1:228437-232408 GCF_000159135.1 Corynebacterium striatum ATCC 6940 | reverse complement strand
GCATCGCTACAGGCCGCGCTCGCCACGCTCGGTGCTGCTGGCGAGGGCACCGCGGATGGCACCACCATTGCCACGTCGCTGCTCGCCTCGGTCGAGGCGGATGACGCGGTCAGCGACGCCCAGAACCGGGTTGACCATGCCGAGGAGTCCTACGCCCACGCGCTCGAGGGCGTCGACCGCGAGGTGGGATCCAAGCAGCGCGCCGCCAACGCCGCCTACGCCCAGCTTTCCGACGCCCAGCTCGCCCAGCGCGCCGCAGAGCTCGGCGCCCAACAGCAAATCGCCACGCAATCCCAGGCCGTCGACCACGCCCTCAAGTCCGCCGCGGGCGCCCGCGTCGCCGCCGAGGAAGCCAATGCGAAACTCGAGTTCGACATCTCCGGTTCTCACCTATTTTCTCCGCTTAATGGAGTGATCACGTCCGTCACCGCGCAGCAAGGCCGCCCCGCCGAGGGGCCGCTGCTCGCGATCGCGGATGACTCGTCCCTCCTAGTCAAGGCAAAGGTCAAGGAAGCCGACATCGCGGATATCAAGGTCGGCGACCGCGTCACGTTCACCTCCCCCAGCCAACCACATAAGGAATACACGGGCACCGTGTCCTTCATCTCGCCCGTCTCCGCCGCTCCCGCCGAGGCCGCCGGCTCTGGGGCCTCCGCGCCGGTGGGGAACGGTACCGGCGCGGGTTCGGGGAAGGCCGAGTTCCCCATCGAAGTCCGCGTGGACGGCAACCGCGAGGGCCTGCGTCTAGGTTCCACGGCAAAGGTCAAGGTCGTCACGCACGAGGACAAAGACGCGCTGACGGTTCCGCTCAGCGCGCTCATCGACGGCGACAAAGCCGTGCTCGTCGTTTCCGACTCCGGCACCATCGAGCGCCGCGACGTGAAATTGGGCACCCGCACCGATTTCGAAGCCGCCGTCACCTCTGGTCTCCGCCGCGGCGACCGCGTGCTCACCCAGGGCGCGGCCCATGAAGGCGTCGTCGGCCAGCAGGCATACCTGCCCGACGCAGCGAGCGGAGAGAAATGAGCCTCATCAAGATGCGGGGCATCGTCAAGCGCTTTAACGAGGGCACCGACGCCGAAATCACCGTCCTGCCTGGCTGCGACTTCTCGATGGAACCTGGCGAATTCGTCGCCGTCATCGGCCAGTCCGGCTCCGGCAAATCCACGCTCATGAACATCATTGGGCTGCTCGATCGCCCCACCGCGGGCACGTATTTCCTCGACGGCGAGAACGTCTCCACCTACAACGATGACGCGCTCGCCCGCCTGCGCGCCGACAAGCTCGGCTTCGTCTTCCAGAACTTCAACCTCATCGGCCGCATCACCGCGCTAGCCAACGTGGAAATGCCCATGGTTTATGCCGGCGTGCCCCGCCGCGAGCGCTCCCGCCGCGCCGCCGAGCTTCTCGACCTCGTCGGCATGTCCGAGCGCGCCAGCCACCTGCCCAACGAACTCTCCGGCGGCCAGAAGCAACGCGTCGCCATCGCCCGCGCGCTCGCCAACAACCCGGAGGTCATCCTCGCCGACGAGCCCACCGGTGCCCTTGACTCCCAGACCGGCCGCCTCGTCATGGACCTCTTCCACGAGCTCAACCGCGAGCACGGCACCTCCATCGTGTTTATCACCCACAACCCGGAGCTTGCCGCTGAGTGCTCGCGCACCGTGACCATGACGGACGGGGTGCTGAAATGAATCTCACCGAATCTTTGCGCATGGCGCTCACCTCGCTGCGCACCAACAAGATGCGCTCGCTACTCACGCTGCTGGGCGTCATCATCGGCATTGCCGCCGTCATCGCGATCCTCACCCTCGGCTCCGCGCTCAAGGGCCAGTTCACCTCTGACCTCGACAAGGTCGGCGCCAATAACTTCCAGGTCCAGGTCAAGGAGCGCACCGACGAAGGCGAGACCGACTACAACGTCGAGTCCTCCGTCGACGACCCCGACTCCCTCCTCACCCCCGAACAGCTGGAGCAGGTTCGCACGGCACTGGCGCCCGACGTCGAGGGCGTCATCATCGGCGAATACGACACGTATCCAGGCGACCTGACGCCTGAAGGGGCATCGAAAAGCTCAGCGGTGATGGTGCAACCCACCAACCCGGACTACGTGACGGCCTCGCAGTTCACTGTCCGCACCGGCCGCGCACTCACGGACGACGACATCGCGGCCGACCGTGCCGTGACCATGCTCTCTGCCGCGACCGCCACCGAGCTCTTCGGCGACGCCGACCCGGTGGGCCAGACACTGAATTTTGCTCCGCTCGACGGCACGGATCTGGAGCTCACCGTCATCGGCGTCTACGACAGCCACGCCACCGGCGCGCTCATCGGTGGCGGCGGGCCCGAACACGCGCTCGTGCCCTACCCCCTCGCTGCCCAGCTTTCCGATGCCCCTTTAGCCGGCGAGGCCTTTTCCTCCGTGTCCATCCGGGCGGCGGCCGGCACAGACAAGGCCGCGCTCGGCGCGCGGCTCCAAGCGGCCTTCGACTCGATGTACGCCGACAACGAGGACTACCGCGTCGAGGTCACCGACTTCAGCAAGGACCTCGCGAGCCTCAACCAGCTGCTCACGGCGTTGTCCGCGGCGATTGCGGCAATCGGCGGGATCTCGCTGCTCGTCGGCGGCATCGGCGTTATGAACATCATGCTGATTACCGTCACGGAGCGCACCCGCGAGATTGGCGTGCGCAAGGCGCTCGGCGCGCGGCGGCGTGACATCCGCCTGCAGTTCGTGACGGAGGCCATCATCGTGTGTCTCATCGGTGGGCTCATCGGCGTGGTGCTCGGCTCTGTGGCAGGCATGATCGGCTCGTCGCTCATGGGCTACTTCGTGTTCCCGCCGCTCGGCGCGATTGTGGTCTCGCTGCTCTTCGCCCTCGCCATCGGGCTCTTCTTCGGCTACTACCCCGCCGGCAAGGCGGCAAAACTCGACCCGATTGAGGCGCTGCGCTACGAGTAGCTTGGCTGCATGATTCATTTCGGCAACGACTACAACCAGACCGCCCATCCCGCCGTCCTCGACGCACGCCGTCGAGCCCGCGATGGTCTATATCTCGCAACCCGCCGAATTCGGCACGGTGTAGTCGTCCAGTAACTTACATCAACCACGAGAGTAAACTTAAGTACCAGTATTGGACGGTATGGCGGGACACACCATTATAGTCTGGTGTTCCTACGCGCTCTTACAACCAAGGGTAATCCAAACTCGAACAGAAAAATGTTGAGTTTCATTACCATGGCTTAATGGATACAAGCCTTATTGGCACGACAACAGGAACTATCGAAGACGACGATAAAACTTACACTGCGACTGTTTGGAGAAGCATGCAAGGTTTAATAGGTAGAACTTCAAATAGCAGCAACCAGGCTAAAGTTCTTGTGCTCTTTGCGCGTACGGAAGCTACGTATGCCGAAGAATTTGTCGGAATCGCTTTAACCAAAGAGCAGGAAAGTGCCATGGCCGAGCATGTTGATTCTCCAAGTATAACCTGTTGGACTGAAGAAGTTCCCCTTCAAGGCTGGGAAGGAAAACTAAACAAGTCTCGTTTCCCGAAACTTGTCTATCTCGTTTTTAGAGAAGGGTATGCGCAACATTCCTCCGTGCGCTACCAGGAAATGAGCCCAGAAATATTGGCTGCATTTACCACGCGTGAAGCAGCTCAGACTGATGTCGTTTCTCGGCAGAAAAAGGAACCTTCATTCTTACCGAGTAAATTTCATATATGGGAAGTCGAATTCGGGTTTTTGACCGAAAAATTCCGTGGCCAAGGTCCAGAAATCCCCATGTACTGAGCAGTACTTCTCGTCGGTTTTAAATTCTGTTGCAAGGAGAACGTAGGCATCTATTTCGCTGCAAAATGGCGGAATAGGCTCAATGAATTCCCATATCGAAATTGGGTTATCCGCAGTTTTAGGGATATGTCTCGTCGCCCCTTAGCTCAAGCAGAAGACCACTGCCGAGGAGCGTG
>NZ_GG667519.1:217031-226298 GCF_000159135.1 Corynebacterium striatum ATCC 6940 | reverse complement strand
TTACTGGTACGTCACGCCCTACGGCAAGCGCTACCTCTGCACCGTGGACTAACCCCCACAAACGAAACCCCGGCCGCGGCCGGGGCGATTCGGCATGCCGCTTTCTAAAAAGACAGTCGCATCTGGTGCCAGACAACGCCGCCGTGAGTCGAGGCGCTCGTGCCTTCGTCGACGAATCCGAGCCACGCGTAGAACCCGACGAGCTCGTCCTTGCACGTGGGCACCAGGCCGGCGCGGCCGCGTGCGCGGGAATCCGCGATGGCGCGATCGAGGACGCGGGTGGCCAGACCCTCGCCGCGGCGGACTGGGTCCGTGATGACCGAAAAGATCATCTGCCACGCGCCGTCGGGCTCGTGCGCGGCGGCGTCGGCGTACATATCGTCGGTGAGGTCGCGGCGGTTCGTTGCGAAGCCGCTCACGGCGGCAACGATGCCGGAGTCCTCGCGCAGGACCCAAAAGCATTCCGGGAATGCGGCCAAACGCGCGGCGACCTGCACGGGCGCGGCGACCTGCACGGGCGGGAAGCACACGTCCTCGAGCCGGGCGAGCGCCGGGGCGTCCGCGGGATGAGCACGGGTGATGGGCTGGTCGAGCACTGCGACGAGGGCGATGCGCTGGGCGACGACGAGGGAGGCATCGGAAAGCGGGTGCTCGCCCCAGAAGTCCGCATGGGCGGCGCGCCAGGCGGCGACATCGGTAAAGCCCTCGCCCTCGGCGCGGGCGAAGTCAGCGTCGATGTCGCCAAACGCGCGCAGCTCGACGTCGGTGGTGCGCAGGACCGCGACGGGCGCACCCGCGGAGTCGAGGAGGATCTCGCCCTCGCCCACGCGCGGCAGAGGCTCGTCGCCGTACGCGGCGTAGAGAGAGGACGTTGCGGTCTTTGCGCCAGCAAGGATGGCAGCGACGAGCTCGTCGCGCAGCGGGCCGGGCAGGCCATACTCGCCCAGGGCGAAGCCGTTGAATTCGGCCATGGCAGCAGTCTAAAACGCGCGCAGCGCCCCGCCGGAGTTCGGCGAGACGCTGCGGGGCGGGCGGGATTATTCCCACTCGATGGTTCCCGGTGGCTTGGAGGTGCAATCCAAGACCACTCGGTTGACGTCCTTGACCTCGTTGGTGATACGGGTGGAGATCTTCTCCAACACATCGTACGGCAGGCGGGTCCAGTCTGCGGTCATGGCATCCTCAGAAGATACCGGGCGCAGCACGATTGGGTGGCCGTAGGTGCGGCCGTCGCCTTGAACGCCGACGGAGCGGACGTCGGCAAGCAGTACCACTGGGCACTGCCAGATCTCGCCGTCCAGGCCAGCGGCAGTCAGCTCGGTACGCGCGATGAGGTCTGCCGCGCGCAAGGTCTCCAAACGCTCTTCAGTAACCTCGCCGATAATGCGGATGCCCAGGCCCGGGCCCGGGAACGGCTGGCGCGCCACGATTTCCTCGGGCAAGCCCAGCTCGCGGCCCACGGCGCGCACCTCGTCCTTGAACAGCAGGCGCAGCGGCTCGACGAGCTCAAACTCGACGTCGTCAGGCAGGCCGCCCACGTTGTGGTGGGACTTGATGTTCGCCGTACCGTCACCGCCGCCGGACTCCACGACGTCCGGGTACAGCGTGCCCTGGACCAGGAAGTCAACGGAGGAACCTGCGGGGGCGTCGTTAAGCACGCCTGCAACAGCACGCTCGAAGGAGCGGATGAACTCCGCACCGATTGCCTTGCGCTTGGCCTCCGGCTCGGTAACGCCGGCGAGCTTGGCAAGGAACGCCTCGCGTTCGTCTGCGGTGACGAGCTTTGCGCCTGTCGACGCCACGAAGTCCTTCTCCACCTGCTCACGCTCACCCGCGCGCAGCAGACCGTGGTCCACAAAGACACAGGTCAGACGGTCGCCGATGGCACGCTGCACGAGCGCGGCAGCCACAGCAGAATCCACACCGCCGGACAGACCGCAAATAGCGCGACCTTCAGGACCAACCTGCTTCTGGATATCAGCGATGAGCTGCTCCGCAATGTTGTCTGCGGTCCAGTTCTGCTCGAGGCCTGCAACCTCGGTGAGGAAGCGGGTGAGCACTTCCTGGCCGTGCGGAGAGTGCAGAACCTCAGGGTGGTACTGCACGCCTGCCATGCGCTTGGCGACGCACTCGAAAGCCGCCACCGGCGCACCCGCCGAGGAGGCAGTAACCTCGAAACCTTCCGGAGCCTCGGAGACAGAGTCGCCGTGGGACATCCACACCTTGTGTGTGGCCTCGAGACCCTGGTGCAGGACGCCGCCGGAAACGTTGACGTCGGTGCGGCCGTATTCACGGGAGCCAGTCGACGCCACGGTACCGCCAAGCGCCTGGGTCATAGCCTGGAAGCCGTAGCAGATGCCAAAGACCGGGATGCCCAGCTCAAGCAGCTCGGGTTTCAGAGAAGGAGCGCCATCCTCATAGACAGAAGACGGACCGCCGGAAAGAATCAGAGCGACCGGATTCTTGGCCTTGATTTCTTCCACGGTGGCAGAGTTAGGAACAACCTCGGAGTAGATGTTGGCCTCACGGACGCGACGTGCGATGAGCTGCGCGTACTGAGCACCAAAGTCCACAACGAGGACTGGACGCGGAGTAGTGGTTGGGTTAGTCACGCGCTACAGTTTAGCCCATTGAACCGCCTTTAAATACGGGGTACCCCAGTTCGTTGTGGGAAGCGGTGGCCGCTACACTTCGGGCTCTGGCGCGCGGACGAGCGCGTGCTGCGTTGCCGTGGCTAAAGCGGCGCGGAATGCTGCCAGACCGGGGTGGGATTCGCGGCCGGAGCGGACTGCTGTGTATAGCGTGCGGGTGCTATTTCCAGGTAGGTCCAGCACGCGGACGCTGCCGAGATTTGGCAGGAACAGCCGCGGCACGATCGCCACTGCGTGGCCGGTGCGCACGAGGTGGCCTTGCAGGAACGGGTCTGGGGTCTCAAAGACCACGTTGGGGCTAAAGCCGTGGCGCAGGCACATCTGGTGGGTAAACCGCCCCATCGACAGGTGCGCCGGGTCGATAGCAAATGGCACGCCCTCTAATTCGGAAAAAGTCAGCTCTGACCAAGGACCTTCCTGCGGCGTGATGAGGTGCAGCGGGTCCTCGGCGAGCAGCTCGCGGTGGACGTATTCGTCGGTGGCGGGGATGTCGGCGTCGTACTCCTCACCGAGAATGAGGTCCACCTCGCGGGTGCGCAGCAGTTCCGACGCCGTCTCCACATCGCGTTGCTTGATCTCCACCTGCAGGTCCGGGTGCGTGCGCGCGAGCACCGTGAGCGCTGCGGGAATGATAGACGACATCACAGTCTGGAAACTCGTCACTCGGATAGTTCCGCGCACGAGAGAGGTCGACGCGAGGACGCGGGACTCCGCTTCGTCGGAAAGCGCAAGCATTCGCCCTGCGTATTCGGCCAAAATCTCACCTTGCTCGGTAAGCCGGATACGCCGCCCGACCTTCTCGTAGAGCTTTACCCCGACGTCACGTTCGCACTGCGCGAGTTGCTGCGAGATAGCGGAGTGGGTGTACTGCAAAGCTTCCGCCACTGCGGTTACGGTTCCGAGGCGTTGCAGCTCAAAAAGCACGCGGAGGCGATGCAAATCCAACATTGCAGTTTTCCTTACAGGTACATGTCAAAAAGTGTAGATAGACTAACAGTTTGCCTCTGCCGCACAATATGGGCATGACAAATCCTCTCGCTATCTTGTGCGTCATCGGATCCTGTATCTCCCTGCAGCTCGGTGCGGCGCTCGCAGTGCAGCTTTTCGACGACGGCGGCACCTGGGGCACCGCTGCCCTGCGCCTGCTGATGGCGGCGGCCGTCCTGCTACTCATCAGCCGGCCAAAGGTGCGCACCTGGGGCCGCGAGCAGTGGCTCACCGCAGCTGCGCTCGGTCTCTCGCTGGGCATGATGAACGGCTTCTTCTACGCGGCCATCGCGCGCATCCCTATCGGCCCAGCGGTGACCATCGAGTTCATCGGCCCACTGCTACTGGCGGCGTTTTTATCGCGTTCGCTTCGCGACGCCGTCTGCGTCGCCCTCGCCGTCTTCGGCCTCGGCCTGCTGGGCTGGGATTCGCTGACCGGCGAGCCGCTTGACCCCATCGGCGTCGGGCTCGTGCTGGTCGCCGGTGCTTGTTGGGTTGCCTATATCTTGGCCTCGAAGAAAGCAGGAAGCCTGTTTTCCGGCCAGGACGGCCTAGCGGTCGCGCTAGCAATCGGCGGCATCGCCCTGCTGCCGATGGGCGGCCAAGGCGCCGTGGTGCTCGTCTCTGATTCCTATCTGCTGCTGCTTGCTTTCGGCACGGGTCTGCTCGCCTCGCTCATCCCCTACTCCCTGGAAATCACAGCTCTGCGAAGCCTCAACCCCAACGTCTTTTCCATCCTCGTGGCACTCGAGCCGGTGTTTGCCGCTTTCTTCGGCTGGCTGCTGCTGTCGCAGAACCTCAGTCCGTTGAAGTTGCTGGCCATCGCGCTGGTTATCATGGCCTCGGTACTACAGACGATGGTGCCTGCCCGCGGCACAAAACCGAAACTGCGACGGGTGCCGTGGAAGGCACGCCGCCGCAGTCGGGCAAAGGTCGGTTAGCGTACTGCCAGGCCAACCTTCTGGAATGACTTCAAGTCCGTGTAGCCGCACTTGGCCATCGCACGCTGGAGTCCACCGACCAGGTTCAGCTGGCCGTGCGGCTCATTAGACGGGCCGTGCAAGATGACCTCGAGCGAAACCTGCTCCGGCTCCGACAACGGCGCGTATCCTGCCGCGATGAGGTCCATGTCCGCAGCCTCGATAACGCCGCGCGGGAAGCGTGGGTGCCCTGCGGTCGAAGGCCAGTAGTAGCCCTTTCCGCCTGCCTCTGCAGCGCGGGCCAAAACCGGACCCAAGACCACAGAATCAGCACCGCACGCGATCGCCTTGGCGATGTCTGCGGAGGTGAAGATGTCGCCGTCGGCAAGCACGTGCACGTAGCGGCCGCCGGTCTCGTCGAGGTAGTCGCGGCGAGCGGCAGCGACGTCAGCGATGGTGGTGGCCATGGGTACATCAATACCCACGGTCTCCGCGTTGGTGTTAACGCCCGAGCCCACGATGATGCCGGCAGCGCCAGCACGCATCAGGTGCAACGCAGTGGTGTAATCCGCCACGCCGCCAGCGATAACCGGCGTATCGATGGAACCGATGAACTCCTTCAAGTTCAGCGGCTCACCGCCCTGCTGCACGTGCTCCGCAGAAATCAACGTGCCCTGAATAAACAGAATCTCCGCGCCGGCCTTGATGACCACCGGCGCCAATTCCCGCGCGCGCTGCGGCGACACACGCACCGCCACGGTCACGCCGGAGTCACGCACCTGTGCGATGCGCTCTGCCAACAGCTCCTCATTCAGCGGCGCTGCATGCAGCTCCTGCAGCGTGGAAAGGTCAAAAGGATTCTCGGTGACCTTCGCCAAGGCTTCCTCTAGGTCCGCGTGACGGCCCCACAGACCCTCCGCGTTGATGACGCCCAAGCCTCCCTGCTTGCCCATCTCGATGACGAACTCCAGCGTGGCCAAAGCGTCAGTGGGGTGCGATACCAACGGGATGTCGAAGGTATAAGCGTCGATGTTCCAGGTGGTGTCGACGTCCTTCGACGAGCGGGTACGGCGGGTAGGGACCAAGGAGATCTGATCAAGATCGTAGGTACGGCGTGCCTCACGGCCGATACCGATTTCAACGTAATCGCGCATGTTCTCTTTCCTCGAAAGATTCGTTTAGCGGTAGTTCGGAGCTTCGATGATCTGCTGCAGGTGGTGCGGGTGAGATTCCTTCAGGCCCGCCGCGGTGATCTGGACGAAGCTCTTGGTCTTCAGCTCCTCGAGGGTGGCCGAACCGGTGTAGCCCATAGAAGCGCGCAGGCCGCCGATGAGCTGGTGCACGATGGCATCGATATCGCCACGGAACGGAACGCGACCCTCGACGCCCTCCGGAACCAGCTTGTCCTCGCTCTTAACGTCGGCCTGGAAGTAGCGGTCCTTGGAGTAGGAGCGCTTCTCGCCGCTCAGACCACGGCCTTGCATAGCGCCCATGGAGCCCATGCCGCGGTAGCGCTTGTACTGCTTGCCCTGGACCACGACGATATCGCCAGGTGCCTCGGTGGTGCCTGCGAACATGGAGCCCAGCATGACGGTGTCGGCACCAGCGGCCAACGCCTTGGCGACGTCGCCGGAGTACTGCATGCCGCCATCGCCAATGACCGGCACGCCAGCTGGACCAGCCACTGCCGCAGCTTCCATGATGGCGGTGATCTGCGGAGCACCGACGCCCGCGACGACGCGGGTGGTGCAGATGGAGCCTGGGCCGATGCCAACCTTGATAGCGTCCGCGCCGGCCTCAATCATGGCCTTCGCCGCCTCGCGGGTAGCGAGGTTGCCGCCCACGACATCGACCTTGGAGCCGAAGTCCTTCTGTACACGGGAAACCATCTCCAGCACGCGGTTGTTGTGCGCGTGAGCGGAGTCGACGACGAGGACGTCAACGCCGGCGTCGACAAGCGCGCCTGCACGAGCATAGGATTCCTCACCCGTGCCGATGCCCGCTGCCACCAGCAGTCGTCCGGAGGAATCCTTGGAGGAGTTCGGGAACTGCTCGGTCTTTACGAAGTCCTTGACGGTGATGAGGCCGACGAGTTTATTGTCATCGTCGACGATTGGCAGCTTCTCCACTTTGTTGGAGGACAGCAGCGCGAGCGCCTCTTCCTTGGCCACGCCTTCCTTAGCCACGACCAGCGGCATCGGGGTCATAATCTCGGAAACCTTGCGGCCGAAGTCCGGCTCGAAGCGCATGTCGCGGTTGGTGCAAATTCCCACCAGGGTGCCGTTAGCGTCTACAACCGGCAGGCCAGAAATGCGGAAACGAGCGCACAGCTCGTCTACTTCCTGGATGGTCATGTCCGGGGTTGCGGTAACTGGGTCAGTAACCATGCCGGACTCGGAGCGCTTAACGATCTCGACCTGGGTGGCCTGGTCCTCAGTGGACAGGTTGCGGTGCAGGACGCCAATACCACCCTGACGTGCCATGGCGATAGCCATACGGGCCTCGGTAACGGTATCCATAGCAGCGGAAACCAGTGGCACACCAAGACGGATGTTTCGGGTGAACTGCGCCGAGGTGTCCACCTCGGACGGAACGATGTTGGATTCTGCCGGCAAAAGCAAAACGTCGTCGAAGGTCAAGCCGTAGAGGGCTACCTTGTTTGGGTCGTCGCCACCAGTACGAACGTGGTAATCGCTCATGAGTTAAGGACACTCCTTAAAGGCCAAGAGGGGTTTCGCGGTAACCACAACCTTAGTGCTTTAAGCGCGCGAAATGGTAGCCGGGCGTCCGAGTACCTGCACCTAATGAATTCTGTCGAATAAATTGCCTAAAGGGGGTGCGACTTAATAGGCTCGCAAAGGTGAACTTCTTCGCCAATATGCCACGCGACCCATTCGCTGACGATCCCAACGACCCGGCTTCCTTCCTGGAGGAGGACGAGCAGGTCATGCCGCTTTCCGAGGACGAGCGTCTGGCTATCATCCACGACCTCGCCTTGGTCCAAGAATTTGCCCGGGTGCTGGGCCCGCGGGGAATCGATGGCATCTTCTTCCTCTGCGAAGACTGCGAGGAGAACCACTTCTACGAGTGGGACATCATGGCTGCAAACATGCGCGCCACCCTGGCCGGCGAGCTCGCCCCGGTCCACGAGCCGGGCGCTGAGCCCGACCCCACCCGCTACGTCCCATGGGACTACGCCCTGGGTTACATGGACGGCCTCGACGGCCGCTAATGCGCTTGGCTACGCCACCAAAAAATCCCTAGCTCCTTTTCGGAAGCTAGGGATTTTCCTTACCGCTGGGTTTGCACCGGCGCTAGGTTATTGCCGTTGCCTTTATCTGTACCTTCGCCGTTATCTTCACTCGGTTCCGTCTGGCCCTCGGTGGGCTGCAGGGGGTTCTGCGGCGCGGAGCTCGTCACAACGACTGTCGAGGTCAAGGTCTGATATTCGGTCACCGTTACCGGGGCTGGCCCTGGGTTGGTTGCCGGAGCATCCTTCTCAACGGTCTCAGTCGAGGTCACGGTAGTACGCGGGGCGGGGGCAGGAGCTGGTTTGTCGTCTGCGCTTTCCTTGGAGGAGCGAGCGTTATCCATAATGCGGCGTGCTGCTTCCAGCAGTTCGCGGGTACCGTTCAAATCTCCCTCAGCGGAGCGACGTTCCATTTCCTCGAGGGTAGTTGCAAGCTCGACCACGGAGGCGTCGTCAGTGCCGAACAGCGACTGATTGACTCCGTATAGGGGCGAAGCCGGGCCTGCGTTATACACGGCCGTACCAGCACCAGCAATGACCAACGTGGCCGCCGCAGCACCAATAAGACCATTGACGAGAGGACGCGAACGACGACGCTTGCGGGCCGCAGCCAAGGAGATTACCTCCGGCTCCAGCTCGGCGCCCTCGATGATAGGGGCAGGCGGCATTTGCCGCTCGACGTCCTCACGCAGCTCGAGGAAGAGAGCAGCCAGCTCATCTTCACCAGCGGAAGGGTCCTGTCCTTGAGAAAGGCTGGTCAGGAATGCGTCATCATCGACCAAGGGCTGTAGCTGCTCAGCAACGCCCTGAGTAGGCTCTTCCTTCTTTGCCATGATGCCCCCTTCCTTGAATGAGATATATGTAATAGAGACACGCTTGTACTATGCGGCGGGACCGCCGATAGCCTTACGCAATTGCGACAATGCCCGATGTTGTGCGACGCGAACAGCGCCGGGAGTAGAACCCACAATCTCTGCGGTTTCTTCTGCCGACAGGCCCACGAACACACGCAAAATAATAATGTTTCGAGCTTTGTCACTTAATGTATCGAGCAACTCGCGCACTCTGTTACTACCGTCTGCTACCAGCGCTGTTTCCTCTGGATTTGCCTCTTTGGTAGCGCCTTCCGGCACCTCTTCGGTGGGGTTAGACTGATCGCGCCCCATTGCCCGGTGTGCATCCGTGACTTTGTTGAATGCGATGCCGTAGACATAAGCCATAAACGGCCGTCCTTTGTCCTCGTACGAGCCGATGGACGTGGCTACGGCGAGGCAAATTTCTTGGGTAACGTCCTCGGGCGTGGGTTGGCGGCCACCTCCGATGCGAGCACGGCAGTAACGCAGCACCTGGGGGTGAATGATCCGCATGATGCTTTGGAGTGCGCGACGATTTCCGTCAATTGCAAGCGGAACGAGGTCCGCTAGCTCTTTATCGGTATCGCTCACTGTTCATCCTTGGT
>NZ_GG667519.1:166687-215331 GCF_000159135.1 Corynebacterium striatum ATCC 6940 | reverse complement strand
TGGTAGTTTCCGCGTTCTGACACGCGGCCAATGGCTGCAATTTTGGCATATGCACGCCAATTTGCCCGAACCGCGAGGGTAAAGCTCCCCACTAACCTAAACCAAATTAGCCCTTTTGGGTGGATATTTTCGCTTCATTCCCCGGCGCGCCGAAAGTTCATAAACCGTTAATCTTGCTGGTTCACACAGGTCAAAGGGATAAAATCTCGGATCGTTTTCGCAAGTCCATATGCTGGAAAGGAACCGGTAACCAACCGTTTACCACTACGGTCAAGACTTCTTAATCGTCTTATCCATGCAAGTGCGCACCATATTCAAGCGCTTTGGATACCACCCCACAAAGGAGTTTTGAACGTGTCTCAGCCTCATTCGCTTCCCGGCCCCAATGCGGATTTTTGGGATTGGCAGCTACAGGGCGCCTGCCGCGGAGAGAATTCGGACGTGTTTTATCACCCAGACGGGGAGCGCGGAAGGGCTCGCGCCCAGCGTGAAAACCGCGCGAAAGCCATCTGCAACTCGTGCCCAGTTCTCGAGCTGTGCCGCGAGCACGCCCTTCGTTCCGCTGAGCCTTATGGCGTGTGGGGCGGCATGAGCGAGTCTGAGCGCGTTGTCGCGCTGCGCACTCGCCAATCGCGCGCCACCGTCACCGCCTAAGCCACGCATTCAGCCAAGTATCTGCTGGTCAGGGGCTCTTTTTGCGCAACGAGTTCGCGCGGCGAGCTAGAGGCGCTGACGCTCTCCGCCGGAAAGCGTATTAAGCTGCGGCCCTCGCACACCTCGCAGGGCACGTCGACGCAGCCCATGAAGCCGAACTCCACGTAGATCACGCCGGTGCCATTGCAGTTCGGGCACGCACCCTCCGAGTTGGCGGAAAACAGCGCGGGCTTCACCGTATTATCCGGGGTGGAATTGGCATTGGCGAAGGCCTTACGGATGGAGTCCAGCTCTCCCGTATACGTCGCCGGGTTAGAGCGGCGCGAGCCCTTGATGGGGGTTTGGCCCGTGAAGAGCATGCGCTTTACGACGTCCTCCGGCAGACACGCCAGCAGCGAAGACTTGCCCAAGCCCGCAACGCCGGTGATGGCACTGAGCACGCCAAGCGGGATGTCGACGTCGACCCCTTCATGTGTTTCTGCAGGCTGTCTTTGTCCTTGGAGAGGACGGAGGACTGCAAGCGCACAATGAGGCCTTGGTAGCTCATATTGATGCCGATGATTTTGGTCTTGACATCGCTCAAGTAGTACAGGGCATGCTTCTGTTCGTCGGTGAAATCACGCACCGGCTTATCCGCAGGATAAAGGCCAGATTCTGCATATGCTTTCCATAGCCAGGAATCGATCTTCATGCCTGGGTAAAGGATGGCGCCGTCGTTGATGCTCAGCGACTCGTCCACGACCTGAGTGAGGTCAATCTGCGACGCGCGGCCGATTCCTTCGCAGGTGGGGCACATGCCGCCAGTGCGCTCGAAGCGGCGTATCTCTTTCACGCCGTTGACCTCGATGGCACCCTGGCCAGCTGCGGAGGGAACGTTGAATGAGTAAGCCGCTGGGATTCCGCCGCGATGGTTCCGAATACGAGAGAGGACTTGCCGGAACCAGAAACGCTGGTGAAGACGGTGAGTTTCCGCTTAGGGATGTCGACGCTTATCTCTTTGAGATTATTATCGCGCGCCGACAACGCGGATGAATTCTTGGTTGTGCACCTAGCCATCCTAAGCCGAAACCCCGGGCCTCCACGTGGGAGACCCGGGGTGATTCGCGGCTAAAAATTAGTGGTGATGGCCGTGGGAAGCAGCGGGAGCTTCTTCCTCAGCTGGCTTTTCCACTACGGATGCCTCGGTGGTCAGAACCATGCGGGCAACAGAGGTGGCGTTAACCACTGCGGAGTGGGTGACCTTAACTGGGTCGATGATGCCCTGCTCCAGCAGGTTGCCGTACTCCAAGGTGGCGGCGTTGAAGCCGTGGCCGTTCTCGAGTGCCGAAACGTGGTCAACGATGACGGAACCGTCCAGGCCAGCGTTCTGCGCAATCCAGTAAGCCGGGCGGGTCAGCGCGCGGGATACGGAGAGCACACCGGTCTTGGCCTCGCCCTCGAATTCCTCGGCAAACTTTTCCAGTTCCTTGGAGATCTGCACGAGTGCGGAACCGCCGCCTGCGATGACGCCCTCATCGACGGCCGCGCGGGCAGCGTTGATGGCATCCTCGACGCGCAGCTTGCGCTCGTTGACCTCGGTCTCGGTAGCAGCGCCGACGCGGATGACGGCCACGCCGCCGGACAGCTTAGCCAGGCGCTCCTCGAGCTTCTCACGGTCCCAGGTGGAATCGGTGCGCTCGATTTCGCGGCGCAGCTGCTCGCGACGCTCCTGCACTGCCTCAGCGGAGCCAGCACCGTCGACGATGACGGTGTCTTCCTTAGAAACCGTCACGCGGCGTGCAGAGCCCAGCACCTCGAGGCCAACCTCGTTCAAGTTGATGCCTACCTCCGGGTCCACAACGGTGGCGCCGGTGACAACAGCCAGGTCATCCATGAAGCCCTTGCGGCGCTCGCCGAAGTACGGGGCCTTCACTGCGGCAACCTTGAGCACCTTGCGGATGGAGTTAACAACGAGAGCCTGCAGCGGCTCGCCTTCCACATCTTCCGCGATGATCAAGGTAGGACGCGACGACTCAGCAATCTTCTCCAGCAGCGGCAGGAAGTCCGGTAGAGAGGAAATCTTGTTGCGCACGAGGAGGATGGCGGCGTCGTCAAGCACTGCGTTGTAGGTCTCCTCCTCCGTAGCGAAGTACGGAGAAAGGTAGCCCTTGTCGAAGGAAATGCCCTCAGTAACGTCCACGGAGGACTCGATGGACTGGGACTCCTCGACGGTTACAACGCCGTCCTTGCCCACCTTGTCCATAGCGCCGGCGACCATCTCGCCGACCTCTGGGTCACGGGAGGAAACGGTTGCCACCTGCGCGATTTCCGACGCCGAGTTCACCGGCGTTGCACGCTTCATCAGCTCTTCGACGGTTTTTTCCGCCGCCGCGGCGATACCGCGGTTCAGCTCAATTGGGTTGGCACCAGCGGCAACGTTGCGCAGGCCCTCGAAGATGAGTGCCTGAGCGAGCAAGGTTGCGGTGGTGGTGCCGTCACCGGCGATGTCGTTGGTCTTGACGGCCACGGACTTCACCAGCTGCGCGCCGAGGTTCTCGAAAGGATCCTCTACGTCGATATCGCGGGCGATGGTGACGCCGTCATTGGTGACGGTCGGGCCACCAAAGGCCTTGGAGAGCACGACGTTGCGGCCGCGTGGGCCGAGGGTGACCTTGACGGCGTCGGCAAGCGTGTCGACGCCGCGCTGGATGCCCTCGCGCGCTTCCTGGTCGAATGCAATAAGTTTTGCCATAGGGTTTTCGCCTACTTCTCGGTTACTTTTCGATGACGGCGAGCAGGTCGCGTGCGGACAGCAGGAGGTACTCCTGGCCGTCGTACTTCAGCTCAGTGCCGCCGTACTTAGAGAAGATAACGGTGTCGCCTTCCTTAACGTCAAGGGCGATGCGCTCGTCTCCGTCCTCATTCCAACGGCCCGGGCCTACGGCTACGACGGTAGCCTCCTGCGGCTTTTCCTTTGCAGAGTCTGGGATAACAAGACCAGAAGCGGTGGTGGTCTCAGCCTCGACGATCTGAACGAGGACCTTATCCTCCAGCGGCTTGATGTTTGCCATGATGATTCCTCCGTATGAAATCTTTGCCTGCCCCACGGTTCGTGGCGGAGCGGGAAGTTAGTTGTATGTGCCGGTTGTGGATGTCCAGCACAGCCGTCGTCGCGGGTGAACAACTGTGGGTCAAACAACCTTCCTAGCACTCTACCCTCGCGACTGCTAGCCCTCAACAAACACCGGACGCGCGCCGTTCGCCCTTAGCGAAAATGCGAAAAGCCCCGCCTAAGCGGGGCAGATTCGGAATGCGTGGTGAGAACCTTAGACCGACTTGTCGGAATTAATTACCGCTGCGCGCCACAGGTTGTACTCCTCCGGGAAATCCTCACGGTAGTTGCGCACCGCGCGGATGCCGTTCTCGACGGCGTCGATGACGGCATCAAAGTTGTCGGACTCGCCATCCGCCTCGACGAAGATGACCGGGCCGGAAATCGCACGGATTGGGTCCTGCAGGAATGCAGAGTTGCCGGTGTCGGCTGCATTGCGAGCCAGGGAGGCAACCGGGTTGGGTTCCGCGCCCTCCGCCTTGGCCTGCGGGTTAAAGAGTGCTGCGTAGGTGGAACCGTCGTCCTGGAAGACTACGGAAACGCGATCCTCGGTAGCACCACCGAGGAACTGGTTGGCGTGCTCAAGCTCGAACTCGATCTTGCGGCGGGTCAGATCAGGGTTGACAAGAAAACCGGTGGTCATGGCGGATGAGAGCTCCTTTTAAAGCCAAGTGGGCAGTATCGGATCTGCAGATTACCGCCGGTTTCACCACCCCGCATCCGGAGGAAGGCAAACTTTAGGTGAACGTTAGCGCGCAGCCGCTGCGACCAGCGGAACTTCCACCTCAAGCTGAGTATCCGTACCACACGCCAAGCCGGAAGGCTCGGCGCCCTCATGAATCAGCTGCGCCGCCACAGCCGCAATCATCACGCCGTTGTCCGTGCACAGCTTGAAACGCGGCACCCGCAACTCAATGCCCGCCGACTCGCAGCGCTTGGCTGCAAGCGCACGCAACCGCGAGTTCGCAGCCACACCGCCGCCCAGCAGCAACACCTTCGCGCCGGTGTCCTGGCACGCCCGGATGGCCTTGGCCGTCAGCACGTCCGCCACGGCCTCTTGGAAGGAGGCGCACACGTCCTCGATGGAGACCACGCGGCCTTCCTTCTCCGCCTTTTCCACGTAACGCGCCACGGCCGTCTTCAGCCCTGAGAAGGAGAAGTCATGGCGGTGCTCGCCGCGCAGATCCTCCGCACGCGACAAACCGCGCGGGAAGTCGATAGTGGCCTCGCCCTGCGCCGCCAGCTTGTCAATCACCGGGCCACCCGGGTAGCCCAGTCCCAGCAGGCGGGAGACTTTGTCGTAGGCCTCGCCGGCGGCGTCGTCAAGCGTGGAGCCCAGCTCCTTCATCGGCTTGCCCACTGCCTGCACCTCGAGCAGCTGGGTGTGCCCGCCGGAGACCAGCAAGGCCACCGCATGCGGCAACTCCTCCCCTTCCAGGTTCGCCACCGCCACGTGACCGCCCAAGTGGTTCACGCCGTAGAAAGGCACGCCCCACGCCGCAGCATAGGCCTTCGCCGCGGAAGCGCCCACGAGCAGCGCGCCCGCAAGCCCCGGCCCTACCGTCGCGGCGACGGCGTCCGGCTTAGAAATGCCCGCCTCGTCCAAGGCTGCGCGCATCACCTGCGGCATCGCCTCGAGGTGCGCACGCGAAGCAATCTCGGGCACCACGCCACCGAAACGTGCGTGCTGTTCCATCGAGGAAGCCACGGCATCGGCGAGGATTTCCATATGCCCATCTGCGGAAAGCTCGATGATGCCCACCCCGGTCTCGTCGCAAGAAGACTCGATTCCTAGGATTTTCACTTCGCGGTCCTTTCACTTGAGCGCGGCCGAAACATGGTGTGCGCGTCTGCGCCAGAAGGTTGATAGTAATTGCGGCGGATGCCGGTTTTGATGAAACCGTAGGCTTCGTACAGACCAATTGCTGGGTCGTTGCCCACGCGAACTTCAAGGAAGACCGGCGCGTTCTTCAGATCTGCGATGTAGACGATGTTGTCCATCATCATTCGCCCTACCCCGCGGCGTTGCGCGGCAGGGTCGACGCCGATGGTGTGAATCTCGAATTCCGGGTCTGCCGCGGGCCCCATCATTCCGATTCCGGCATAGCCCACGAGCGTGTGGGTCTCCTCGTCCTCTACGCCGAGATAAAACGTGTGCGGCTGGGCAATTTCCTGCACGAACGCCGCCGCTGGCCACGGGCTTTCGCCCGGAAAGAGCACGATTTCTAGCTCTGCGCAGCGGGGCGCGTCTGCCGCGGTGAGTTCGCGGAGTTTCACAGGTTGAACCCGGCGACGTCAGGAAGCGCGGCGGAGCGTGGCTTCGGCTTCGGCGGAACCGCGTCAGGCCGGCGCAGGTAGAGCGGGGTCAGCGGCTCCGGAGCGGCATCCAGGTTGGCTACAGCCACCAGGCCCGCCGGGCGTGGGTTCGCCGCGGTGTGCGGCAGGTTCTGCAGCTCTTGGGGAAGCTTTGCCACGAGGTTATCCGGGATGATTACGGCGTCCACGGCGACCTGAATCTCCGCAGGCTTGACGACGTCCGGCCCCTCCACGCGCTGCCCATCCTCATAGGTTGCCCAGTAGATTTCCTTGCGGCGGGCATCGGTGGCCACGAGGGTGCGGCCCTGTGCTGCTGCCGACGCCGCGATGGCATCATGTGTGCAGACTCCGTGGACCGGAATGGAAAGGGCGTCGCCAAGCGCAGATGCGGTGGCCATGCCCACGCGCAAGCCGGTGAACGGCCCCGGACCGCAACCGACCACGATGGCGTCAAGGTCCGGGTAAGTCAGCGACGTGGTCTGCAGCAGCTCCTCAACCGTGGGGATGAGCTGCTCGTTGTGCGCGCGGGTGTCAGTCAGGATGCGCTCAGTGACTGCACCGGTTTCGGTATCCACCACGCCGGTCACGAGGTCAGTGGTGGCGGTATCAATGGCGAGGACGCGCATTAGGCGGCCAGCTTCCAGGTCTCGCCTTCCTTGACGAACGGGAGAATGCTCTGAGTCGAAGCAGGCTGCAGCGGCTGGCCCGTTGGGCACAGGTTAATCTTCTCGCGGTTGAGCTTTTCTGCATAGAACTTGTTTGGGCCGCCAATAGCTACGAAGTAATTGGTGTTCTTGTCCACGTCTTCGGTGATGCCCAAATCTTCTGCATTGATGCCGTAGATTTCCTTGATTTCGGACTTCGTGGTGTCAGCGCAGATAGTGGTCATGCCCTGCCACTTGTGGCCCAGGACCTCGCTTGGAACAACGGCGCTGACGCTGAGGTTGGTTTTGTCGAGAGACGAAATTGCACTTTCCAGGGTGCGCTCCACTGGCGGCTGCTCACGCATGTTGGACAGTGCAATCATGGCGCCCAAGGCGATGATGAACAGGCCGATGAGGAAAGTGGTGATGAATTGACCGAATTTGGTCATAATGAAAGCGCTCCTTGCACGTCACGGGTAGTTGACCCCGCTAATCCTACAAGAAGCGCCTGGAAGGTTAGCCATCCGGTAGCCGCCGCACCGTGCGTCTTTGCTCCTAGACCAGCAGCAGCGCGAGCACCTGACAGACCAGAATCTTGCCGATCATCGACGTGGGATAGACCGTGGCGTATCCCCTTTCCGCGAGTTGGGTGCCGGTTTGCGGGTTAAGGTAGGCCATGATGGCCGGGTTTGTGGTCATGCCGGCGACGACGCCCATGGCCTCGTCAAACTTCAGCTTGAACAGGAGCATGCTGCCCGCGGCCAGGCCGAGTGCCGAAATTAGAGTCAGCGCTAGGCCGACGCCGATGTAGATGAAGGAGGAAGGATCGGAAAGCGCGGCGCGGAAGCTACCGCCAGCCGAGGTACCGACACCGGCCAGGAAGAGCGTGAGTCCCAATGTGGACAGAGTCTGCTTCGCGTGGAAAGGCAGTTGCCAGTTGATAGGGCCGGAACGTCCGACGGCGCCGAGGATGAGGCCCATGACAATGGGGCCACCGCCGAAGCCAAGGCTCAAAGTGGTGCCGCCCGGCAGCGGGATTGGAATAGCGCCGAGGGCGAGGCCGAGGAAGAGCCCGAGGGCAAACGGCAGGAGGTCTACGTTGCCGAGCTTGGACTCAGAGTCGCCGAGGTAGCGGCGGACGTCGTCAAGGCGGCCTGGCGCGGTGATGACGCGGACGCGGTCGGAATAGTTAAGCACCATCTCGGGCGCAGGGACCACGTCGGAGTCGCCTTTGCGCACGCGGGCGATGATGAAACCCTTGTCCTCGGTGTTGAGCTCATCAATAGTGCGGCCGGCGACCTCGGGATTGGAGACGGTGACGCGGCGGTAGACCAGACCATCTTCCTCGTGCAGGTTCACGTAGATCTCTTCGCCGAGTACGGCGATGGCCTTGTCGATTGCCTCCTCAGTGCCGTTGACGATAATCTCCATGCCTTTGCGCAGCGGCAGCTCCGGGTAGGCCAAGTTGTGGTCGTGCGGGTTGTTGATGTGGCGGGTTGCGATGATGCGTTCACCAGTGATGGCGGAAAGATCGTCGATTGTTCCCGCAAAGTCGCGGCCCAAACGCACGCCCTTCCATTCGAGGGGCGCGGCGATCATGCCTTCGGCTTTGGCGTCATCGATGTGGTTAACCTTCAGCAGTTTCGCCCCGATGGCAGCAACGATGATGGTGCCGATGACGCAGCCCGGGTAAGTCAGCGAGTAGCCGACCACAGGCGTGGAATCGCCGCCCAAAGCTTCGACGGCCGCGGCCATACCCGGCGTCGAGGAGATAGAACCTGCGAGGGTACCGACCGCGATAGCCGGATTTAGGTCGAATGCATGCAAGAAGCCAATCGTGACGCCTGCCAAGATCAGCAACATTATGACGATGAGCAGAGATAACTTCCAACCGCGGGACAGGAAGTCGCGGAAGAAAGACTGGCCAAAGTTCAGGCCGATGACGTACACGAAGAGCGCCAGGCCGAACTGATACACAAAGGGCGGAATTGCGATGTCCGGATTCGCCGTGGAAAGACCCAGAGCCACGAACATCGCGGCAGCGGCGCCCAAGGAGACGCCCCAGGCGCTTACCTTGCCGACAGCCAAACCTACCGCCATGATGAGAAAAAGTGTCAGGAGAGGTTGTTCAGCAAGGAAGGTCAGCATTTAGTTCACCCAATTCCAAGTGATGACTCGAGTGTCATCATCACGTTCGCGGTTGATGTTGATGAAGAGATAAGCCTCCGACAGCTGGTCCATGAATCCGCCGCCCCATTCGGCAACGACTACAGCGTCTTCGAGCTCGGTATCTAAGTCTAGGGCGTCGAGCTCACCAAGAGGATCTTCCGAATGATCCAATAGCCGGTAAGCATCAACATGCACCAAGGACGGTCCGCCCACCAAGGAGCGATGTTCACGGGCGATCACAAAGGTGGGTGAGGTTACCCTGCCTTTGACCTGCATCCCCTCGGCAATTCCCTGCGTAAGGGTGGTTTTCCCCGCGCCCAGAGGACCGTCAAGAATCACCAAATCTCCAGCTTCCAACACTGCACCGAGCTCTTTTCCGAACTCGCGGGCTGCGTCAGCGGTCGCAATTTCGCGGGTTCCCGAGTGGGAAAAATCACCGATCATTTCCGAATTCCCCCTTCATATTTCCGAACGGAACGTCCGGTCGGACGGCAGATCACTTCGTAGTTGATGGTTCCGGCGGCGTCGGCAAGCGCAGTTGCGCTCATGCCGCCCACCCCGAAAATAATGGCTTCATCGCCCTGTTGCACGCCATACTCGTTATCGCCAAGGTCCACCACAATCTGATCCATGCACACGCGGCCCACCTGCGGGTAGAGCTTGCCGCCGATACCCACGTGCAACTTGCCCTGGAAATCGCGCGGCAATCCATCCGCGTAACCACACGGAACCGTGGCCAAGAACCCACGCTTTTCTGCATGCCAGGTTTGGCCATAGCTGGTCGCCTCCCCAGCCTCGATGGGTTTTACATTCACAATCGACGCCGCCCATGTCATCGCAGGCTTCAACCCATGGTCGCGCCCGGGAATAGGCTCAAGCCCGTAACACGCAAGGCCTGGGCGCACGAGCTCGAAGTAAGCAGAGGGACGGTCCAGCACAGCCGGGGAATTGGCCAAGTGGTTGATAGGACACTCAAGGCCAGCAGCGCGTGCGCGCTCAATTGCACGGCGGAAAGTCGCTTCCTGCTCATCATTGAAAGGATTATCGGGCTCGTCGGCACAAGCAAAGTGGGACATGAGGCCCAAGACCTCGATTTGCGGGGCATCGCGAAACAGCGCGAAGACCTCGTCCCAATCAGACTCGTCGACGCCGGAGCGATGCAGGCCCGTCTCCACCTTGATGTACACCTTCGCGGCGACTTCCGTCTCCACTAGGCAGCGCGCGTGGGTGAGCGAGGGCACGCCGATGTGGATGCGGCAAGCCAGTGCTTCCGCTACCTCGTCCGTAGAATCCCAAATCCAAGCCGCGATGGGCTGATCGATGCCGCTGCGGCGCAGCTCGACGGCTTCATCAAGGGTGGCGACGCCAAAAGCATCCGCGCCTGCCGCCGCCATGACGGGCGCTACTTCCTTGACGCCATGCCCATAAGCGTCAGCCTTCACCACGCACATGAGCTGCGCGGGCGCCACCTTCTCCTTCAACAAAGAGACATTGTGAGCGATGGCATCAAGGTCGATTCTGGTTCGAAGCATGGGTCTATTGTGCCACTGGGCCCAAGCGCAATCGCCTCCGACTCCTGAAAATGCGGACCCGTCAATAATTAAGGCCGGGATTCCACGCACAACGGTGGAATCCCAGCCTTAAAAGTAGCGCTACTCGCCTACTCGACAGTGACGGACTTAGCCAGGTTACGCGGCTGATCGACGTCGTAGCCCTTGGCCGTGGCCACGCCACAAGCAAAGATCTGCAGCGGAACCGTAGCCAGCAACGGCTGCATCAGCGTCGGAGACTGCGGAATGCGGATGACGTGGTTAGCGTATGCCTCCACTGCCTCGTCGCCCTCCTCAGCGATAACGATGGTGATGGCACCGCGGGCGCGGATCTCCTGAATGTTGGAGACGACCTTGGCGTGCAGGGAGTCACGCCCGCGCGGAGACGGCACGATGACGAAGACCGGCTGGCCCTCCTCGATCAGCGCAATCGGGCCGTGCTTGAGCTCGCCTGCGGCAAAGCCCTCAGCGTGCAGGTAAGCAATCTCCTTGAGCTTGAGCGCGCCCTCGAGCGCTACTGGGAAGCCAACGTGGCGGCCCAGGAAGAGGACGGAGTCAGAAGCCTGCATCGAGTCGGCAAGGTCGTAGACCTGCTTCTCATTGTCGATGACCTTCTGCACTTTGTCCGGCATGTCACGCAGTTCCTGCAGAACAGCGTTGACCTCGTCGGCGAACATGTTGCCGCGCAGCTGTGCAAGGTAGAGACCGAGTAGGTAGGTGGCGGTGATCTGCGCCAGGAAGGCCTTGGTGGAAGCCACGGCGATTTCCGGACCAGCGTGGGTGTAGAGCGCAGCATCTGCCTCACGCGGGATGGAGGAACCCTGGGTGTTACAAATAGCGATCACCTTGGCACCTTGCTGGCGTGCGTGACGCACAGCCATCAAGGTATCCATGGTCTCACCGGACTGGGACAGAGCGACGACGAGCGTCTTCTCGTTGACAATCGGATCGCGGTAGCGGAACTCGTGTGCGAGCTCGACCTCGGTTGGGATACGGCACCAGTGCTCGATGGCGTAGCGTGCAACGTGGCCAGCGTAAGCCGCAGTACCGCAGGCGATGACGATGATCTTGTCGATGGACTTCAAAATTGATTCATCGATGCGGACTTCGTCCAAAGTCAGCTTGCCCTGCTCGTCGAAACGACCCAAAAGAGTGTCACGCACGGCAGCTGGCTGGTCGTGGATTTCCTTCTCCATGAAGGAGTTGAAGCCGCCCTTTTCTGCAGCAGCAGCGTCCCACAGGATCTCAAATGGCTTGCCCTGTGCTGGGTTGCCTGCGTAATCGGTGATGACAACCTCGTCAGCGGTGATGGTGACAACCTGGTCGTTTTCCATCTCCACTGCGGACTTGGTGTAGTCAATGAAGCCGGAGACGTCAGAGCCCAAGAAGTTCTCGCCCTCGCCCAGACCGATAACCAACGGCGAGTCGCGGCGGGCAGCCACGATGCGGTCGGCCTGCTCGGCGTGAATAGCCAACAGAGTGAACGCGCCCTCGAGGCGCTGGCCGGTCAGCTGCATTGCCTTGGTAAGGTCCTGGCCAGCTTCGTTGTGGAAAATGTCTCCCAGAAGCGTTGCTGCAACCTCGGTGTCCGTCTCAGAAACAAAGTTGTAGCCCTTAGCAGCCAGCTCAGCCTTCAGCTCAGCGAAGTTCTCAATGATGCCGTTGTGCACGACTGCCAGCTTGCCACCATCAACGACGTGCGGGTGAGCGTTCAGGTCCGTCGGGCCACCGTGGGTTGCCCAACGAGTATGACCAATACCCAAGACGGAGTCCGCCAACGGACGAGCTGCGATTTCGGCGTCAAGCGCCGCAACCTTGCCTGCCTTCTTGCGCCAACCGATTTCACCATCGGCGTACATCGCGACACCAGCGGAGTCATAACCGCGGTATTCAAGGCGGCGAAGGCCCTCAAGCACGACGTCCATGGCGTAGTATTCACGGTCATCAGCGCAGTGACCTACATATCCAACAATTCCACACATAGGCTTAAATCCTACCCCATAAGAACCGCGCCGTTATCTTCTCAATCTGCATGTAATAAACCCCCTAAAAGCAGAAGAAAAGCCCCAGCTAGACCGTCCTTTAAGACAATTCGGACTGGGACTACCCTGCGCGTTTAGAAACATTCCGTTTTGTTTGCTTCTATTGGTTGAAGTTTGCCAATGACAAAATTCACGCATTCTTTGCACGCTTTGCGCTTGACGACGCCCCCTTTTTCGCAACGCTGCACAAGCCCCACGCAGCCTTTCGCGGCGCTTATCCACCGCCCAAAGGCGTTCTTCCTCTATTCTGGAATGCGTGTCTGCGAATCTAAAGAAGCATCTAGGAACTCTGTCCAAGCGCGGCCCGCACCGCGTTCTCGTCGGCGACCTTTCTTACGCCGGTATTAACGGCAAGGTTTATACCCCGGCTGAGGGAAAAGGCCTGCCTACTGTGGCATTCGCCCATGATTGGACCAAGAAGGTCAAGAACTACCACGCCACGCTGCGTCACTTGGCAAGCTGGGGAATCGTTGTAGTCGCTCCAGATACGGAAACCGGCCTAGTGCCAAATCACCGCAACTTGGCGGCAGATTTGGAGTCTTCGCTACAAATTGCTGCGGGTGTAAAGCTGGGAACCGGCAAGATTGCGGTTTCTCCGTCCAAGCTTGGCGTAGTAGGCCACGGCATGGGTGGCGGCGTCGCTGCCTTGACTGCAGTTGATAACCCAAAGATTCGCGCCGTTGCTGCGATTTATCCAGCGGATACTGCGCCTTCTTCCTACGCGGCAGCCCGCTCGATTACCGCCCCAGCACTGATCTTGGGCTCTGAGCGCGAGGATTTGTTCCGCGCGGGTAACCCGGCCGAGCTGGCAAACAACTGGGGCGGCAAGGTCGCCTACCGCGAGCTCGCCAAGGGAACACAGGCTGGTTTCACTGAGGATCGCTTGGTCAAGCTAGCCATCGGCTCAGGCGTGTTCCAGGCTGGAGCGACCGAAACGGCACGGGCATTAGTAACCGGTTTCCTGCTTTCCACTCTGGCCGGCGAGTCTAAGTACGACGACTTCGCTGAAGCTGACGCCACCGCCAAGGGCGTTACGAGCTACTTCGGTGAAGAGCTAGCCCAAAAGGCAGGCATCCACCGCGGCTAAAAGGACAGCTAAACGGCCACTGAAATGCCACAGACACCACGCCGGTGCCTAGCTAACACAATGCCAGTCCGCTAAACACGGGCTGGCATTGTGCATTGTGGCCAGCACCGGGCAATGTGATGCACTAATTTCCTCTCCGCAACACCGACTTCACTTGCCTGTTGCCCCTCCTGCTAGAGGAACTAACCTGGCCGGATGTTCCTATATAACGTTGCGCTGCCGGATTTTGGGCCACCTGACCTTGCCCCAGATGTCGCCGCTCAGTCTGCGACTGCGGCGATTGTTTAGCCATGTGTGCTCTTGCAGTAGCTTTCTCAGCTGACTTCTCGAGCTCATCCTGCGCCTTCGCCATCGCCTTTTCAAACTCAAGCAGCCGGGCTGCGGTGCGCTCCCTAAACCCCCGCGCAAACTCTGCAAACTCATCATTTACTGGTGCCATTACCACTGCCCTGCCTTCCGTGCGTGAACTGTCTTTTCTTCTGGTTGCGGTGTGGGCGCCGGTTCCGGAGCAGGCGCCGGGCTAGGGGCCGGGGCCGGCGCTGGAGCAGCAGATTCCTGCGGTACAGCTACTGGTTCAGGCGCCGTAGCGGCCTGCATATGCGCCACCTTTTCCGGCGGTGGCGGCGGTTCCTTTACTTCCGCTAGCTCCGGCGGTGGTGGAATCACGCCGTCATTAGTTGGCTCTGGGCATGGCTCAGGTGCTGGTGCTGGCGGCTCTGGTGCTGGGGGCGGTTCGGGAGCCGGCACCTCAGGTTCCGGCATATTCTCAAGGCATTCTGCTGCCGCCGCTATTAAAAGCCCAACCCCAATGATGGCTACTCCAACCCCGAGCGCACCCAAGCAACCACAGCATGCTTGCTCTGGCACGCATTCGGCAACGGGAGCCTCGTCATTGCAATCGTGCTCGCAGTCATCCGTGGGTGTTTCTTCATTCTCCACAGGTTTTTGTTCTTCTGGCTGCGGGCACGGCTCTGGGTCTGGTTTTGATTCAGGTCTTGGTTCTGGTTCTTCCGGACACGGCACCTGTGCTGGCTGAGTCTTGGGTTCCGGCTTAGGGCACGGCTCAGGCCGTGGTTCTGGGCTTGCTTCAGGTCTTGGTTCAGGTTTTGGTTCAGGTTTTGGTTCTGGTTTGGGTTTTGGATTCGGCTCTGGGTGCGACTCCTCCTTGGGCGCGTTGCTTGGCTTCGTCTCACACGCTTGCTTCTCGACGACTGGATCAGCGCCCCCTGCTGTCAGTGGTTCAGTTTTTTGCGCAGGCGCCGTTGGGGTCACCCCGCCTGGTGAACTGGGCTGACAAGGTGTCTCTGCCGCTGGCTGCGGGCACTTGCAAGCTGGCTCTGGTGCGGTTTCGGGTAGCTGGCGTTCACAAACCTTTGTGCAGCTCTCCTCGAATTTCTCGTAGCACTGTTCAATTGCGGAGTCCCGGTCACGGCATGTATTGACGATTGTGTCATTCGTGCGCTCGATAAGGTCAGCGCCAATGGTCGAGATAATGGGAACGATGAAACGCCCTAGCGTGTGCTTTGCCGCGATCATGGTCAAGATGTTGAGCAATGGCACAACTGCAGAAATGAGTTCCGTCAAAGCTGTGTCAGAGACATCGACGATTTCTTCAATAGCGTTAGAGCATTGTTGTGCTTTATCAGTCAGCTCATCCGCCTCGTCCCGTTCTTTTTCGAAGTCCTCCTGCACACCGCCGAGGTGTTCCAGCAAAGCGTCGTCGGCAATGCTCAGCACTACCCCTACAAGGAAACCCTTCAGCCCTCCCCCGCCACGTGCTGGGCGTTTACCGCCCATCGCCGCGATAGTGCCCTGCACCAGCTCTTGAGGCTTGATTCCGTCAACAGAACCAATCATGCTCCCAAGTAGGTCAAGCGGAGTGCTCGGACCACCATATGAGCCTTGGCTTGCCGCTTGAAACTGCGACACCGCCTGCGAATAGTCCCCTAACAAAGACTTGGTAGCCGTGCTCATTTCTCCCCTCCCGCCAAGTCCGGGGTTACGCGAGTCAAATTCCCAGAATGCTCAATATCGGCCTCTGAAAATTCCTGTACTTGCGCCCGTACTGCTTCGGCGTGCGAAGCTATATTGTCCAAACGCCACGTGCCTCTCTCATGCAGGCGTTCCAATATCTCCTGAATCCGCGCCCCATGTCCCGCAAAGTCGCGCCCAGCGGCACTGGGCGGAAACGAGGGAGCATCTGCTAGATGGGCGATGCGTTGAATTTGTGTCTCATCCAAGACGCGGTTAATACGCTGAGCTATATCTTGCTCATCAAAAAATACATCCGTCACTGTAGGCACTCCTAGGCCAGCCGAGATCAATTCCTGCCCTTATTGGACTGCGCTTTGCCTCTGACGGTTCCCCCAAAACTACAGAAACCGGGAACCACAAGAAATTCGTGGTTCCCGGCTACCGCTCAGTCTGAGGTTTAGACTGCGGAGACTACAGCTGCGAGCCTTCCAGCAACCTTGCGGGCCTGCTCCTTCTCAGCGGCCTCAACCATCACGCGAAACAGCTCCTCCGTGCCAGACGGACGCAACAACACGCGGCCGGTGGAACCGAGCTCTTCTTCTGCTACAGCAATTGCTTCCAGTACTTCGGCGGAAGACATGATGCTGGACTTATCAGAGACAGGCACGTTAATGAGCACCTGCGGCAGCACAGTCATCACTGATGCCAGTTCCTTGAGGGACTTCCCCGACTTAGCCATGCGAGCCATGATGGACAAACCAGTCAGGGTGCCATCACCAGTGGTGCAGTCATCAGGCAGAACCAAGTGTCCAGATTGCTCGCCGCCCAGCGAGTAGTCACCGCGGTTGAGCTCTTCCAGCACGTAGCGGTCACCGACAGCGGTTTCCTTAACCTCAATGCCCTGCTCCTGCATGGCCAGCTTCAAGCCAAGGTTGGACATCACCGTTGCAACGAGAGTGTTGAAACGCAGGTCATTTTCTTCCTTCATGCCCACTGCCAGAAGGGCCATGATTTGGTCACCGTCAACGACGTTTCCCTCGGCGTCGACAGCCAGGCAGCGATCCGCGTCACCGTCGTGCGCCAAGCCGAGATCAGCGCCATGTTCCACCACGGCCGCCTGGGTCTTCTCGATGTGGGTAGAACCGCAGTCTTCATTGATGTTGAACGCGTTCGGCTTGTTGTGGATTGCGATGACCTCAGCACCGGCATCCGCGTATGCCTTCGGCGCAACCTTCGAGGCGGCACCGTTTGCGGTGTCAACAACTACCTTGATTCCGGAAAGATCAGTGGTGACCACCTCGGCTAGGTGCTTCAGGTAGCGCTCACGACCGTCCGGAGCTTCGGAAATAATGCGGCCGAGCTTGGTACCCGTAGGCCCATTCTCGGTCAGGGTTTCCATGGCGGCCTGGATCCGATCCTCGACGTCGTCAGGCAGCTTCTTGCCGCCCGCGGAGAAGAACTTGATGCCGTTGTCTGGCATCGGGTTGTGGGATGCGGAAATCATCACGCCCAGGTCTGCCCCATAATCATCGGTCAGGAATGCAATAGCTGGGGTGGGCAAAACTCCCACCCGCACGACGTCGATGCCACGGGAGGCCAGGCCAGAAGCAATGGCGGCATCCAGCATTTCGCCGGAGACACGGGGGTCGCGACCAATAATGGCTAGTGGGCGGCGCTCATAAGACTCACGGTTTGCCGTGAGCACCTGCGCCGCCGCTTGTCCCAACCGCAGAGCCAGAATAGGGGTGAGTTTTTCATTCGCGAGACCACGAACGCCGTCGGTTCCGAAAAGTCGAGTCATGGATTCAATTATGCACTTTGGCCCCACCACCACGCAGCATGAGGTAAGCCTTGCCGGGTGCGAAAACGGCACGAGCCGTCGCTTCCGAAAAGGAAGCAACGGCTCGAGCTGTACGTAAGCGAAGAATTAACGCTTGGAGTACTGCGGGGCACGACGTGCCTTGTGCAGACCAGCCTTCTTACGCTCCACGGCACGTGCGTCACGGGTGAGCAGGCCAGCCTTCTTGAGGGCCGGGCGGTCAGCCGGGTTGTAGACGTTGAGTGCGCGGGCGATAGCCAGACGCAGAGCGCCTGCCTGGCCGGTTGGGCCGCCGCCAGAAACGGTGACCTTGATGTCGAACTGGCCTTCGCGCTCAAGCAGGGTCAGCGGCAGGAGGATGTCCTGCTGGTGCAGCTTGTTCGGGAAGTAGTTGTCGAAGGAACGGCCGTTCACGGTGATCTCGCCGGAACCAGCAACGAGGCGAACACGAGCGATGGCGCGCTTACGGCGACCAACGGTCTGGATCGGGCCCTCGTGAATCGGAGCAGCGGTCTCAACCTCTGCCTCGGTGGAGGTAGCGATGGAATCACCGATGGTGTTGGTGAACTCCTCGGTAGCAGCGGTTGCTGCAGCGATGTCGGCAGCGTCGGCTACGTTGTTGTCAGCGTTTGCGATGTTCTGCTCGGTCATTACTGTGCCACCTGCTTAAACTCGAAGGTCTCCGGCTTCTGACCGGCGTAAGGGTGCTCCTCACCAACGAAGACGTGCAGCTTCTTGATGGAGGCGTCGGAAAGCTTGTTGTGCGGCATCATGCCCTTAACAGCTTCTTCGATAACGCGAACCGGGTTGGTGTCCAGGGACTGACCAAGAGTCATGGACTTCAGGCCGCCCGGGTAACCGGAGTGACGGTAGCGCATTTCGCGCTCGCGCTTGTTGGAGGAAACGTGGATCTTGTCCGCGTTCAGGATGATGATGTGGTCGCCGCAATCAACGTTCGGTGCGAACTGTGGCTTGTGCTTACCGCGCAGCATGTCTGCAACGGTGGAAGCAAGCTTGCCCAGCACCACATCGGTAGCGTCGATGACGTACCACTTGCGGGTGATGTCACCGCTCTTCGGGTGGAAAGTAGACAAAATGACTCCTTGAAAGTCTGTCTGAGGACTGCCGGCCAACGCTATGAATGTCTTACGCTTCCGTACAGCGGCCGGTGGAGACCTGCAGAAAGCGCGCACCCCAAAAGGATGCAAACACATAGGGCTACAACTTTAGCCGTCAGCTGCTCAAAACCCAAAACGCTTTGCTTGGCGACGCCCCTCTCGCACTAAGGGTGCGAAAACATACGCACCCCGGGCTTATATCAAAGCCCGGGGTGCGTGCATCGAGACCAGTTGCGTTCGCCTTGCTCCCTACTCGGTGTGGTGTGTTTAAGAAGATTGGCCCGGCTCGATGCGAATGAGCAACTCCTCCTTAGCCCCAGCTTGCTGCCGCACGGCGGTTGACGTCACTCATTGCGTCGTTGCCCTGCGAGACGGTCTTGGAAATGGTGGCCAGAACAGTGTTGAGCTCTGCAGCAGCGTTGTCCCACTTTGCCTGCGCCTCGTTATAAGCCGCGGCCGATTCGCCTTCCCAGGTAGCCACCATTGGTTGCAGGGTGGACTTGAGGTCCCCGAGCAAACCGTTGATGCGGCCGGAAGTGGAGTTGATATCGGCAGCAGCACCCGCGATGGCGCCAAATTCGTACTTGATAGCAGACATGTTTTCCTTCTTTGCGTCTTCCTGTGATTGCCAGTTGTGCTGTGAGTTTTAAGCCTTGAACGGCTTAGAGGGCAAGGCCTGCTCCGCCGACGTTGGAAAAGGCCTGCGCGTTGGTGGCTTCTACATCGTCGAAGTTGCGAGCGTTGTCACGGATGTTGTCAGAGATTGCGGTCAGCGCCTCGCGCAGCTGCTGTGCCGAGGTGTTGTAGCGCTGCATGAGATTGTCGAATGAGACCTGCGCACGGCCATCCCAGTTGGAACGCACCGAGTCCACGACGCCCTGCAGACGAGTGAGTTCCCCCTGCACCTCGTCATTGGTGGAGTCCACGCGTCCAGCAGTAGCCACCATTACATCGGCTTCAGTCTTAAACAGCTGAGTCATTTCTTGCCCCTTCCTTGGGCTCAAAGTGGTGTGTATTTCCCCCGAAAAAGCCGAGTGCGGCTTTCTCATACTTATTAGACTGCGCTGAATCAGAATCGGTTCCCCGGAACCGAAAAACTCTTTAGTTCTTCTTCACCAATGACTCCGCTGCCATGCGGCAGGCGGCTTTTTGCACCACATTCGGCTCGTAGCGCGTATGGCATCCAACCGAAAGCTGGTGCTCGCCATCGGCCCATGTCATCCACGACACCTTGGAACCATCGCCGGGATCTTCCAGATAGTTTAAGCGCCCAGCTTCCTCCCTTGGCTCGGACAAAGCGGGATCCGTTTCGATTTCCGCGTGCAGCTCCTTAAAAAGCATGTCCACTGGCACTGCGTAGAGGGGATCAGCGGAAAGCAAAATGCGCAGATCCGGGTCCTCACCAGTTACTGTCACCACGCCATCTTCAACCTTGGGGTGGAAACCTTGTGGGAGAACCACGTTCATCCCCTCAACGTCGAGTTCCTTCTGCCCTGGGTTCAAACCCGGTTTGGCTTCCTCCACGGCAGGGCCGCTACTTGGCGCAGCGCTTGGTTGTGGCGCTTGGGCTACAGTCTGCGAAAGTTGCTCTACTGATGCTTGTTCCTCGTGGCGCCCCATTGCCCACCAGGACAGGCCAGCGACAGTGAATACGACTGCGGCAATACCCGCATAAAAAGGATCAAACCAGGCGGGCAGTGAGAGGGGCTTGAGTTTCGGCCGCTTGGTTGCCTTGCGGGGCTTTGCTTTAGGTTTCGAAGTCGCGGCGTCTTCAAGCATGTGCTCCTGGTGCCCACGATCATCAAGTTCATATCCCACACTTGGGCGCTCGGTGACTGAAGTGTTCTTTACGTGGAATTCTTGGGTCGGCGTTTCTGCGGGTTCCATGTCGGGTGTAAATACAGGCCCGGCGTATTCGGCATCGGTATCTGAAGCCACCAAGACCCCCGCCACTTCGAGTTGCCTACGCAAAATTGCCGCCGCCTCCACCGAAATTTCTGTGCCGGAAACGTCGACGATGACCTCAGCTGTTACCTCTGGCCATTGCGGACCACAAATCTTGGAACACTGCTCTACTACTGGGGACAGCGCCCAGCCATCCACGATGCCGGTACCGGGAAGGTCATAACGATAGACCGTTTCTGGGCCCTCGTAGATGGTGGCTGCATCCAAAATGGTGATTATGAGAGTGTCGGTGTCGCCGAGCCCTGCGGAAGAGAATTGGCCGGAAAGAGTGGAAGTCATGAGAAGTTCTCCTGGGTTGATTCGGTGTAAAGAGATTGGGCAACGCCAACGAGGGCGCCACGAATGGACCACTGACCGCGTCCAGGTGGTTGGGCCGCGGGTTTGAGGCCGAAGATGGTGCCTTCCTCACGATCGGAGTCGAGAAGAAATACTGCGGGTTGAAGGTCGCGGACGGCGGAGAGGAACTGGCTATAAAGTGCCCTGCCAATTCCGCCCGATTTGCGAGCAATCAGCAGGTGCAGCCCGATATCACGCGCATGCGGAAGCAGTTCAAGTAAAGGCGCCAAGGCAATCTCGCTGACCAAATCCAAGTCATCAATTGCCAGGTAAATGTCCGGGCCCTGCCACCAGGAACGCGCGGCGAGCTCAGCGGGCGTCACGTCCGCGCCAGGAAGACGCGCCTCCAGGGTGCGCGCTGTATCGATGATCGTCTGCTGTGTGGCCGCGGTGTTGGCCGCGTAGGCCGCCACCATGTCAGGTTCGAGTGTCCCCAGGTGCGCGCGCCTGTGGTCGATGACGACGATGCGCGCTTCCTCCCGCGGAAGCTTTTCTATTCCTTGCAACACAGTGCTGAGAAACGCTGACTTTCCAGAGCCTTGGGAGCCCACGCACACCACATGTGGCGTCGCCGCGGGATCCCAGGCCAGCGGTTCCAGGTCGGGCCCGCCGATACCCCAGGTGATTCCGCTGATTCCTTCCACGTTTTCGACCTCACGCAGCACGTCCGGCAGCATCTTGAGTGCAGGCACCGGTTCAGAATCGACGTGAATCCTTGCGACATGCGCTAGGTCTTGATTGGCCGTGGCCGCAATGAGCATGTTCTCGCCGCCCACCGTGAGTCCCCGGCCCGGCGCGGCGGGGAGCTTCTGCTGCGCTTTGCGGTCGATGAGCGAATCCATCGCTTCGCCAAGGCGCAGTTCAAGACGTTGGGAAATCAGATCGCGGACATTCGGGCGCATACTAGTCCACCGGTTGGTGGTGACCACCACGTGAACCCGCGCCGATGCACCATCGGCCACGATTGCGGTGACGGGCTCCGCCAGGTCTTCGTACTCGGCGCCGGCAGTGCCGATGTGATGCCATCCATCGATGACGAGGAACGTATGTGGTTCACTGGGGCGGCGAATGTGGCCCGCCACCTCATCCACAATTCGCCGGACCTTCTCGGGCTCATCCCGGCTGGCCACTCCCGCAACGTGCGGCAGCCGTGCTAGCGCGGTCAACTGCCCACCACCCAGATCAATGACGTAGAAGCGCACGTGCGCCGGTTTGTTCACCACAGCTAATGCCGTCACCACGCTGCGCAGGGCCATCGACTTTCCGGATTGCGGGCCGCCACAAATGGCGAGGTGCCCACCTTCCGCAGCAAGATCCACCACGAGCGGGTCTTGACGCTGGTAAAAAGGCCTATCGATGATGCCGATCGCCGCCTCTAGGAAGGGCTGTGCACCTGCATTCCTGCCCTGGTCTTCAGGTGTTGCCACCACTGCGGAAAGCTCCACCACAGGTGGCAGCGGCGGCAGCCAAATACGGTGCGCATGCTGCTGGCGACGCCGCGCCTCCAGCTCGGCGGCTGCAACGAGGGCGTCGAGAAGCGACTGCGACTCATCAACCACCGTGTGCTGCGCTGCTACTGCGTGCGCGTCAACGTCCTCATCCTGTGCCGGCGCCCATCCGGAGAAGAACGTCACGCGCGGCCGCGTCTGCTGCATTCGCCCCGCGGAGTCCGCAGTGCCTTGGGATTCTGGTGCTGCGACGCGACGCTCTACCGGGCCCGAAACGTAGGCGGCTTTGAAGCGCGTTGGCGCGTCAGCATCCGCCTTAAGATAGCCCGCGCCGGGCTGGGCGGGCAGATGATAGGCGTCCGTGACGCCGAGAACCTGCCGTGATTCCGCAGCAGAAAAAGTCTTCAAACCAATGCGATAGGACAAGTGAGAATCCAGTCCACGCAACCGCCCTTCCTCTAGGCGTTGCGAAGCCAGCAACAGGTGCACGTGCAGGGAACGGCCGAGCCTACCCACCGCGACAAAGAGCTCCGCGAAGTCGGGATGCTGTCCCAACAGCTCAGAGAATTCATCGACCACAATGACAAGAGCCGGGATGCAGCCAAACTCCTCCACCGCGCGCGGAGCGGCGTTGAAAGCATCGACGTTGGCAAAGTTTCCTGCTGCGCGCAGCAGCTCTTGACGGCGATTCATCTCACCAGAAATGGCATCGTGCATACGCTCCACCAGCGTGGACTCTTCTTCCAGGTTGGTGATGACAGCCGAGGTATGCGGCAGCGTATCGCAGCCCAGGAAGGTCGCACCGCCCTTGAAGTCGACCAGGACTAGGTTGAGTTCTTTCGGACTATGGGTCGCAGCAAGTGAGGCAACGAGCGTTCGCAGCAATTCGCTCTTTCCGCTGCCGGTAGCCCCAATGCACAGACCATGCGGCCCCATGCCGCCCTGCGCGGATTCCTTGAGGTCGAGGTACACCGGTTGCCCCACCTCGTCCAGCCCAATCGGGACCTTGAGGCGTTGCTCAGCCTGTCTGCCCGCCCACATTCCACTGGCGGCCAGCTCATCGATGTCCCCACAGCCCACCAGATCCATGAGGTCGTTACTGCGCCTGCGCGAGCGGACCGCGCCGTGCAAGTCGGGACGGCGATACTGTGCCAGCTGTCGCGCGACCAGCAGCGCTGTCTCAGCATCGACGTCATCGGGCACACCCAGTACCTCATCCCCTGCAGCGGTAACGACCTGCAAACCCTCGCCTGCTACGAGAAAGATTCCGTCTTCTTCCGCACGCTGCCCAAGCGGCGTATGCCGCTGCACGCCCACGCAGAGATAGCTCGTGACCTCATCATCCTCCGGTAGATCGGCATGCGCGGGGATGCGGGTGGCGTCGACAAGCACAATGCGAAACCGTGCCTGCTCAGGCCTCCTTGTATGCGGCAACCATTTGACCCACTCCCACTCGGTGTTGCACCGCGGGTACAGCTCAATGCCCACCGTCTCCGGGCCATGGGCCACGGCCAAGTGCAGCAACATCGCGCGTGCCACATCCGCGGCTCGCTCCCCCGAAAGCCCCAGGCAGGTAAATGCCTGCAGCTGAATGACCACCGGCATCTCCGCCAACGTCCGCAAGGCATTGACCGTGTGCCGCACGCTCACCGCACACACCGGATCAAGGTCTTCCGTGGCACCTGAATCAGGCACGTTGATGGGCACGCACAAAGCCATCGGCCCAGTGCCCACGCGCACTTCAAGCGCATCGGGGTCGTCGGCGACGCGCTCCCACATCCGGTAACTTCCCACCAACGCTGCCACCTGTTCGGGCGCCGGATTTCGGTGCTCCTCATGCGCGCGTTGCGCCGCTGACAGCTCCAAGACTTTTTCCCGCAACGCCTTCAGGTGCCGCAGGTAGGTCCGCCGCGTCTCATCGGGATTCTGATCGCCGCCTTGTGGATTGAACATCATGAAGACGCTCGCCAGCATCATGAGCGGAAACATCAAGCTAATCGGGCTCACGCGGCGTTCTGGCCCCGCACCCAACACCATCAATGCAACCATGCCCAGCATCGCGCCAACCATCACCAGCGGCATAAGAATACGTATCAAAGGCACCGGTTGCGGTCGCACCGCCTCCGGCACTGCCTCCGCATCCACGCTGCCTTGCGGCAAAGGTGGTGCTGGTTCACGCTGGCCGGAATCTAGTACTTCGACAATCTTTTCGCGCGCAAGCGAATTGTTTACTCCGTTGTATAACGCATGTGAGAGTCCAGGTATGGACATAATTCCCCCATAAAATCCCTCCGATTTCCCCACGTCCCCACTGCTTTTCACTACGTTGCACAGTGCACGGCACCCCAGCCCTACACCATGCATCACCGTGAATCGGATTAACCGTTTGCGGTGGACACGATGCCACTAGTAAGCCACAATGTGTGGAGTTAGGCAAGGGGGAAGCCGTGTGGGGAAGGCCCATAAGGCACCAGTTTTTCTCGGGGGAGGATTTCTGCATGACGGAAGTTTTGAGCACCACGCAGGCACAATCAGTGCGGGTCACGGTGCGATTCCATATTTTTGAATTCCGCAAGGAGGCAGACGTTGCGCTGCCGCTGGCTGCCAGCGTTGGGGAGTCTTTAGGGGAGCTGATGCAGCTTGTCGACGCCCCCATTTTCACCGTCCCACTCCAGGCAAGCACTGCGGGCGGCAAGGCAATCCCGCTTAGCACCATGCTCGAAAGAACACCGTTGCGTGAAGGCTCGGTACTCATCATCGAGCCGGTCGAAGAGAAACCGGCGCCGGTAGTGCGTGACGCGGCAGAAGCTCTAGCCCACAATGCGGCGGCGGGACTGCCAGCGCAATCCGCAACCGTGTGGGCCGGCGCCGGTTTGCTTGCCGCAAGCAGCATCATCGCGGCCACGCTGGGCCTGCTTCCGGCCGCCAGCCTCGTTGCACTAGGGGCATTCGTATTGGCGTTATGGACGCGTTCGGCTCTCTTGACCTTTCTTTGTATCGCTGCGGCAGCCGTCGCGGGCTGGGTGTTTATCTCGCCCCAAGAAGCCGAACGCCCCTGGGCGCTCTGGGCCGGGTGCGTCGGTGCGCTTATTGCTCTGGCAGCCTGCCACGCCACCAAGTTAGGCGGGATGCGCTTGAGCCTTGCCACATTGACCACCGCATTGTTGTGCGCGATCGGCGCCGCAGGCAGCCTACTCCCCGGCGCGCAGGGCGCCGACCTCGTGGGCACCCAGGCCCCGGAAGTAGTTCCCTCAGCAGGCGCTGCATGCGCGCTCGCCGCGACGGTGATACTGCTGGCCGGTGCGCCCTCCTTCACCACGCACCTAGTCGGGCTCAAGGTCCCGCAACTGCCCACCGCGGGTCAAGACCTCAACGTCTCGGACTCCGTGCAGGATGACGTGGATCAGCGCGCAGATCGCGCCGGGCTGGCCTACGAGGGCGTGTGCATCGGCGCTGCCGCGGCGGGCCTTCCGGCATTGGCGCTTCTGGCCGTAATGCCGGTGAGCTCTACCAACCTAGTGGCGGTCCTCTTCGCCCAGCTCTTGTGCGTGGCACTCGCTGGCGCCACGGTGCTGCATGCGGTACGCCATGCCCGCGTGGTGTCATCGTGGGCATTGACTGGGCTGGCGGTGGCCGCCACGGCTGTGGCCGCTATCTATGCTGCCCGCAGCTGGAGCACTCTCACCACCAGTCCGCCGTGGAGCATCTGGGTACTCAGCGCACTCGCTGTAGGTGTGCTCGCTGCGATGGTGTCCACTCCCCTGTGGGCGCCCAAGGTTGCGCTGGCTGCGCCCACCACGATTGCGTGGTACGAGCGCGCTGAGACGCTCGCGGTTGCAGCGTGCTTACCGCTAGCCGCACACGTGGCAGGCATCTTCCTTCTCATCCGTGGTCTCGGATAGGAAACGCCATGCAAGCTCAGGAGTCTTTTGCCTCAGGCTGCGCTCTCGCCCGCTCACTTCGGGTGGCGGCTACATTGATGCTTCTTGGGGTCTCGTTGATTCTTCCCGCGCCGGCGCAGGCCCGCGAACCTGACGTCGCATGCGCAGTGTCTATTCCTGCGGAGCGTTCACCGCGTTCCTCGCAGGAACAAGCGGCGTACCGGGCACGGCTGCATTCTTTTGCCACCGGTGAAGGCATCACCGTGGCCGTCATCGACACTGGTGTCAGCCCGCATCCGCAACTACGGGCGTTACGCGGCGGCAGCGACTTCGTCACTCCGGAAGAACCCGATTCCCTACGGGATTGCGATATCCACGGAACGGCCGTCGCCGGCGTGATTGCTGGCTATGACATCGGCATCGCACCCCGTGCGGAGATTGTGTCCATCCGGCAGACCAGCGGGCACTACCGCCATCGCGCAGAGGACAACCTCAGCTCCTCCGGGACCTTGGAGACGCTTGCCGCTGCGATCAACAGCGCTCTGGATGAGCGAGCCAAAGTCATCAACATTTCTGTAATTTCCTGCGTTCCGCGCAAGGACGCACACCGGGTGGACACGCGCGATCTCGACGCCGCGTTGCAGCGGGCCGAGGATAGCGGCGCGGTGATTGTTGCAGCTTCCGGCAATGCGTCCTCGGGCGGCTGCACCAAAGAAGACGTGGTCTATCCTGCGCATGCTGCCACCGTGCTGGCCGTGGGCGCACTGGCAAACGCCCACGACGTCGCCGAGTATTCCATCCCTGTTCACGACAAGGATCGTCGTCTCAGCGCCGACGGCCACGTGCCCTTGGCGCTAGCCCCTGGCGGCGAGTGGGCACGCGCCAAGACCACCGGCGACGGCCAGCCCTCCCCATTCCACGGCACCTCCTTTGCCGCACCGGTTCTCAGCGGAACCGTCGCCTTGCTCGCGCAGCGCTATCCGCATGAAAGCCCCGCGCAGCTGCGTGCCCGCATCTATGCTGCTGCCGAACCAGGCAACGGTTTCATCGATCCGCTCAGCGCCCTGACCTTCCACCAGGATCGGGAAAGCCCCAACGCGAGCGCTGATGCAGCTGCACCAGAAAAGTCCGTAGTTGTTCGGCCAGCCGCCGCTGAACGCAGTGTTGCGCCCGCGCGGTTGATGGCGCTCGTGGCCTCATTGGGCGGGCTTGTTGTCTTAGGCGCTACGCTGCGCCGAATTCGGGACGCGTGATTCCCAACCACGCGAAGAAACCGTTGAGGAAGTCCAGGTATCCGGTTGCCCATGACCCCCACAGAATGAGCGCGAAGACGAGCCAAATAATCACGATCAGCAAGGTGATGAGCAGCGCGCGGGTACGCATGGATTGACGGCCAAACCAGTCGAAGAAGCGATCGTATTGGTGAACACCCCACTCCAAAAGGTGACGGGCCCAGTGCACCTCAAGGGAGAGAATCCCGATTCCTACGAAGGTGGTGAGCCATCCTTGGCCGGGCAGCGGGATGGTGATGAGTCCGACGATCAGGATGGTCCATCCCAAGGTCAGCGTCAGTGGACGGACCAAGAAGCCGTACTTGGCTTCCTTTGAGCGCGAGTGCCGGTCACGAAAATTCTCTACGCGCTCATGCACCGCCTCGCGCATTGTTCCCATGCGCACTGATTCTAGCTACCTGTCCGGCCCGCCTGCATCTCTTCCGAGCACCGCTTTCAGCCGCGCAGCGCCTCATCTCGCTCCAGGGGCGATCCCTCAGGCAGAAGCCGCAAAATTTCCCAAGGAACCTGCACGTCACTGGTAGTCCCGAGAGCCTCCATGAGGGTGCCTTGGGAGACTGCATGCCGAAGTCCAGTAGCGGAAATCACATGGTAGCCATGACCACTGTCGACGCCCACCCCGCCAGCTTCTAGGCCCACGAACCGGTCTGCAGCGCTTTCGCCCGCCACGGCGACGCTGCCCGCGACTGGTGTGCTGAGAGCACCTCCGCCTTCGTCGTTGGCGCACAGCCAGCCCGCATCGGGGCCATGGAACTCGTACCTGGTAGAAGGCAGGTTGAAGCCTAATGGGGCGTCGCCAAGCGCTGCGACCTCCGTTGCTTCAGTGTTCAGGCGCTGCGCCCCCATCCCCACCAGCATCTCCGCCTGGGTGGGAGTAATCGCTGCTACTCCCTGCTCACTGCGCGCCCACAGGCCGTCACCGGTATCCAGGATCTTCGGTAGCTCCGCTGGAAAGGACAGCGGCGGCAACTCTGCGAAAGCATTGAGAAGCTCCTCTGAGACTTTCCACGTATACGTGTCATCGCGCAGCCCTAATGCGCGGCGCAGCACCCTGCCTTGTGTGCTCGTGTCCGCGGGCAATGCCACGCGCCCTGCCTCGGTGAGCAACCACCTCTTGCCACCGGACTCCACCAAGGCTGCGGCCTGCGCTGTGAATCCTTGCACATCCGCATTCGCCACGACGATGGTCTCTCCTGGGCGCCCCGCATCGTCGTCGATGGTCGTGAGGTTTTCATCGCCTACGTCTTCCTGCGGCGAATAGCAGGCTGCCCACGCCGAATGCGGCGAGGTGGGATCCGCCAGATAGTTCGGCGCATCTGCAATTCCCAGCGGCGCGCCTAGGCGGGCACCGCCCAGAAAGTCCGTGCCGATGGCATGCGGCGTCGCCGGCTCGCCCACAATCAAACGTGCGGACGTCAGATTAGCGACTGGATGGTAGGCCTCATTCACCAGAACAAAGAGCTGGCCTTGGTCCGTGCGCACGATGGGCGCATCCCCCGGATTGGGATTGGGTTGCAACCACGCCATAAGCCCCGAGCCAACCCCTAGAAAGGCCACGGCGATGATGCCGAAGACGAGCGCGCGGCGCCGCTTGGCGAGCGGATCATGAATCATCCGGATATCGCCCAGAACCAAGCCGTGTTCCACCCGTCGGCGCAGAAACTTATACCCTGAGACGTGTGCTTTTGTCGTAGGCATGGGACGAGCCATGCGAACCTCCCCCGAAATTCACGCGCAGTGCGCACCCCGCGGATGGCGTCAACGAACCCCTACCCTAAGGATTTTAAGGCGGCACCCCACCGCCTCACGCGACTGCGCTTATTTGTGTAAGTCTGCGCGCTACTTTAGCCCAACTGCACGTCATCCGCAGCGCGACGATCCCGAGTCACCGCCGCGCGCGCCGCGAGCTCCTCATCGGCCGGATAGTCCACACGTACCAAGCTCAATCCTTTGGCTGGAGCCAGCGGTATTTGGGAAGAACGCTGGCTCTCAGCGAGCATCGCTGTGGCGAAGTCGACGTCGCGTGCACCCTCGCCCACGCGCAAGCAACAGCCCACTAAGGAACGCACCATAGACCAGCAGAAGGCATCTGCGCAGACGCGTGCTTCATAGAGCTGCGGCTCGGTGGGCGTGGAGACGTCCACCCACTCGAAGGAATGCAGGTCCCGGATGGTGGTGGCGTGCGGCTTGGCCTTACAGAACGCGGCGAAGTCGTGGAGACCCACCAAGGTGGTCGCGGCTTCCTGCATTGCGTCAATGTCCACCGGTTTTGGCCACTGCGCAGTATCCCGCGCGCGCGTCGGAAGTGCGCCGCGTGGGTGCGTGGTTATGCGGTAAACGTAGTGGCGCTGCAGTGCCGAGAAGCGGGCGTCAAATCCCTCTGGCGCCGCTGTGCAGGCATGCACACGAACGTCTTCAGGAAGGAGCTTTGCTAGACGACGCACCAATTTGGCCGGGTCCCCATCAATCGATCGCTGATCTAGAGCCTCCGACGGCACGTCAAAGTGCGCTACCTGCCCCGCGGAATGCACGCCTGCATCGGTACGCCCCGCAACAGTCAGCTCTACGTCGTGGCGCAGGATCATTGAAAGATTGTCCTCGAGAACCCCTTGGACTGTACGCAAATCCCCCTTCTGGCGGGCCCACCCGTGGAAGTCGGTGCCGTCGTAGGCCAGGTCTAGGCGAAGGCGAACGTTAGTCATGGATGCTGATCCTACCTAGTCGTTGGCATTCCACTCGCGATTGAGTTCCCAATCCTGGGACGCGCGCTGGCCCTTCGCGCTCTTGCTCACGCCCAGCTTGCTCAAAGCGGCATAGCCAGCCCGCTTGGGGTGCTTTAGATTATCCTTGGCCTGGCCGGCTTTGCGCTTGGCTTTGCGGGCGCCGTCCCGAACAATGCGGGCAGACAAGCGCAGGCGCGGGTCCATGGGTTGTTCGGCTCCCCGGTATTCAAACACCGGCAGCGACCATCCGAAGTAGATCGCGGCCACGCGCAGCGCCAGCGCCAGGCATACCGTCACGACGCCAGCGACCTCATCGCTGAGCCCCAGCTCCATCAATCCCGCATAAGAAAAGGCAGCAAGAACAGAAATGGAGGCGTACAGCTCCGCGGACAAGACCAGCGGGATACGGTCGGACAACAAGTCACGCAAAATACCGCCAAAGACACCGGTCAGCACCGCAGCCACGGCAGCGATAACCAACCCATGGCCATGTTCCAGGGCCTTTTGAGCGCCAAGGACGCTGAATACCGCAAGGCCCAGGGCGTCGAGAAGCAGGAATACATGCCGGAAATAGTGCATGAGGAAGGACATGTAAACCGTGACGACGGCGGCGGCCACCACGGCCAAGAGGAAGCGCGGTTCCGCCACCCACGTCAACGGGTAGGCGCCCAGCACCATGTCACGGATCGTGCCGCCGCCCAATGCGGTGACAGCGCCCAACATGATGACGCCGAACAAATCCATTTTTTGCCGGCCAGCGGACAGCGCAGCGGTCATCGCCTCAGAGACGATGCCGATTACGTACAGCACAGTAAACAGCGGGGTCATAGAGTATACGTTATGGTCGGGGTTATATGGCCCAGAAAGCATAACAAAAGGCCGCAGCCCCACCTAAGGTGGTACTGCGGCCTGGTTAAGGCGAGAGAAGTTTACTTCTCCTCGGTCTCCTCAGCAGCGGTCTCCTCGACCTCTGCCTCGGTTGCCTCTGCCTTTGCTTCCTCAGCCTCTTCAGCCTTGGTCTCCTCGACCTTAGCCTCTTCAGCCTGCTTGGAAGCAGCTGCGCGGGTAGCGCGGTTAGCCTCGGAGGTCACGGTCTCCTCAAGAACGAGGGAGATCTGGGACATCGGGGCGTTGTCGCCGGTACGGTTCTCCAGCTTGATGGTGCGGGTGTAGCCGCCCTCGCGGCCTTCGAACTTCGGGCCCAGCTCGTCGAACAGGTGCGCAACAACATCCTTGTGCGGGATGAGCTTCAGCACTGCGCGGCGGTCAGCAAGAGTGCCGGACTTAGCCTTGGTGATGATCTTCTCAGCGTAAGGACGAAGCATCTTCGCCTTCGCATCGGTGGTCTTGATTGCGCCGTGCTCGAACAGGCTAGCAGCCAGGTTGCTCAGCAGGTGAGCCTGCTGGGTAGCGGAGCCGCCGAGACGGGCACCCTTCTTAGGGGTTGGCATTATGTACTCCTCGTGTGCGGATAAAGTGAGCGCGCGGTTGGACTGGAAAGTCCAGCCGCAGTTCAGTGTGGTGCTTTACTCGGAATCGTCCGCAGACGGATCCTTGAAGTCACCGGTTTCTGCGTCGTAACCTTCGAGCTGGGTTGGGTCGAAGTCCTCAGGGGTGTCCTTGAGAGCCAGGCCCAGGTTAGCCAGCTTGATCTTTACCTCGTTGATCGACTTCTGACCGAAGTTGCGGATATCCAACAGGTCCGACTCGGTGCACTCTGCGAGCTCACCAACGGTGTGGATCTCCTGACGCTTCAGGCAGTTGTAGGAGCGAACGGAGAAGTTCAGGTCCTCGATCGGCATGCTGTAAGCCGCGATGTACTCCGTCTCCTGTGGGGACGGACCAATCTCGATGCCTTCAGCAGCATTGTTCAGCTCGCGAGCCAGGCCGAAGAGCTCGACCAGGGTGCCGCCGGCGGAAGCCAGGGCGTCGCGGGCAGAAATCGAGTTCTTGGTTTCGACGTCGATGATCAGCTTGTCAAAGTCGGTGCGTTGCTCAACACGAGTTGCCTCGACCTTGTAAGAGACCTGCAGAACCGGGGAGTAAATCTGGTCAACCGGAATGCGTCCGATTTCACCAGAGGTCGGTGCTGCTGGGACGTAGCCGCGGCCACGCTCGACGACGAGCTCCATGTCCAACTTGGCAGTGTCGTTCAGGGATGCGATGTGCAGATCCGGGTTGTGGATCTCCACGCCAGCCGGCGGCTGGATATCGCCCGCGGTAACAACACCTGGGCCTTCCTTGCTCAGGTACATAACAACCGGCTCGTCCGAGTCGGAAGAAAGAACCAAGCCCTTGACGTTGAGGATGATCTCAGAGACGTCTTCCTTCACACCGTTGATGGTGGTGAACTCGTGGAGAACACCATCGATCTTGATGGAAGTTACTGCTGCACCCGGGATGGAGGACAGCAGGGTACGGCGAAGGGAGTTACCGAGGGTGTAACCGAAGCCCGGCTCGAGCGGTTCGATGACGAACTTGGAACGAGACGAGTCGATGAATTCCTCGGTGAGCTGAGGACGCTGGGAAATGAGCATTGAAATTCTCCTTGTCGACGCCCGCTATATGACGCCGGTAGAAGGGGTAAAGATGAAGGTTTCGAAGATTCACTCTTCTCCGAATGCAGCCGGGGCAGCACTCGGTTACAGAGTTTACTTCGAGTAAAGCTCGACGATGAGCTGCTCCTGCAGCGGAACGTCGATCTGAGCGCGCTCGGGCAGCTGGTGCACGAGGATGCGCAGGGTGTCAGGAACGACCTGCAGCCATGCCGGTACGTTGGCATCGACGAGGCGGTCCTGAGCGTCTTCGAACCATTCCATCTTCTGGGAACGCTCACGAACATCGATGATGTCGTACTGCGAAACCTGGAAGGAAGGAACGTTGATCTTCTTGCCGTTCACGGTGAAGTGACCGTGGGAGACAAGCTGACGAGCCTGGCGACGGGTGTTAGCCAGACCAGCGCGGTAGACGACGTTGTCGAGGCGGGACTCGAGCAGAACGACCAGGTTGTCACCGGTCTTGCCCGGGCGGCGGTTAGCCTCGGCGTAGTAACGACGGAACTGACGCTCAAGGACACCGTAGGTGTACTTTGCCTTCTGCTTCTCCTGAAGCTGCAGCAAGTACTCGGACTCCTTGATGCGGTTGCGGCCAGCCTGTCCCGGTGGGTACGGGCGGCGCTCGAATGCCATGTCGCCGCCGACCAAGTCGACGCGCAGACGGCGGGATACGCGGGTAGCGGGGCCAGTGTAACGAGCCATTTTCTTACCTCTTCCTTTCCCTTAAACCTTGCGGCGCTTGGTTGGACGGCAGCCGTTGTGCGGCTGTGGGGTTGCATCCGTAATCGAGGAAACCTCGAGGCCTGCAGCCTGCAGGGAACGGATGGCGGTCTCGCGGCCGGAGCCCGGACCCTTGACGAAAACGTCAACCTTCTTCATGCCGTGCTCCATTGCCTTGCGAGCAGCGTTCTCAGCAGCCATCTGCGCAGCGAACGGAGTGGACTTACGGGATCCCTTGAAGCCGACGTGGCCGGAGGATGCCCAGGAGATAACAGCACCGGACGGGTCAGTGATAGACACGATGGTGTTGTTGAAGGTGGACTTGATGTATGCGTGGCCTGCGGCCACATTCTTCTTTACGACGCGACGGCCAGTACGACGCGCGCCGGAGCGAGTCTTTGGAGGCATGAATTACTTCTTCTTTCCTGCGATCGTCTTCTTCGGGCCCTTGCGGGTACGAGCGTTGGTCTTGGTGCGCTGACCACGGACAGGCAGGCCACGACGGTGGCGGATGCCCTGGTAGCAACCAATCTCAATCTTGCGGCGGATGTCAGCCTGAACCTGACGGCGGAGGTCACCCTCGACCTTCCAGGTAGCTTCAATTACGTCACGCAGCGCCGACAGCTGATCGTCGTCGAGGTTGTCGGTGCGCAGGTCAGGAGAAATGCCAGTCTTTTCCAGCAGTTCCTTGGCACGGGTTGGACCGATGCCGTAGATGTAGGTGAGAGCAACCTCCATACGCTTGTTGCGTGGGAGGTCAACACCAGCTAGACGTGCCATGTGGCGTGTCCTTTCGGGTTGTTACGATGGTTTTCTCCCTATCCGTCCCGCTCCATGCAGCACTTCGCCCGGGCCGATGCCGGATCTGTGGGCTACTTACCAGCGCGGGCTCAGGCCATCGCAGCCTGAGGTGGAGTGGGCATAGCGAGCCTATGCCGGTTGGGTAAGGAGGCTTACAGTGTTTACTTGTAGCGGTAGACGATGCGTCCGCGGGTTAGGTCATAAGGGGACAGCTCCACAACCACGCGATCCTCTGGGAGAATGCGAATGTAGTGCTGACGCATCTTGCCCGAAATGTGAGCAAGAACCTTGTGTCCGTTGTCGAGCTCGACGCGGAACATTGCGTTTGGCAAAGGTTCGATAATACGACCCTCGACCTCGATTGCGCCTTCCTTAGCCATAACCTCTACTTTTCTAGGCGGCAACAAGTGCGTGCCACCTGCATGTTTGTTGTCTACTGCTTGGCGACGTCCCGGTTCCTAAGATCCGTAAACATACACCAGCGCTCAAGCATACGCTGCACAGACGCAATCTCCAAACTCATCTACCTGCAGAGTCGTAGCGGCACACCAAAACATGAAAAATCCCCATTCCTTCCATCGGCTCTTGCCGCGAAGGGAATGAGGAAATGCCTTAAAGCTTTAGTTGCTCCGGCTTAGTAGATGAAAACCTTGGAACCAACCGGAACGTCGTTCCAGAAGCGGACTGCGTCCTGGTGCGGCAGGTGGATGCAACCGTTGGACTCGTATGCCGGGGAACCCTCGTGGAAAGCGTGGCCATTGTTGGTGAAGTACATGGAGTAAGGCATCGGCGCGTTGCCAAACTCGCGGGAGATCTCATCCTTTACCTTGCGGTTGATGTAGAAGGTGCCGCGTGGGGTCTCTTCACCAGCCATGCCGGAGGAGATGGCAGATGCCACGTAGGTGACGTTGCCGTTATCCTGCAGCCAGGAACGCTTGCCTTTGAGGTCAACGCAAACACGTGCATCAGCCGGGCACGGACCGCGGTCAAAAGCGTTGCGCTGGCGCTGCGCCTCGGCCTCACGGGCAGCAGCCTGAGCCGCAGCATGCTCGCGAGCAACCTGCTCAGCGTGGGCACGCTCCTGAGCCTCGCGAGCAGCGCGAGCTTCTGCGTTCTTCTGGTCAATGAGTCCAGGGAAGATTGCGTTCACAGCTGCATCAACAGCCGGCTGAATAGCGTCTGCCGCAGCAGGGTTTAAGACCTTGACCTGATCCAGAATCTGGTTACGGGTGTTCCAAGCCTGCTCGCGGGACTGACCGACGAAGTTATCGATCTGTGCCTGCACATCGGAGCTCATGGACTCAATGGAAGGAACGGTCTGAGCGGAAGCTGCAGGGGCGCCTGCAAGAACGGAGACAGTCATGACGCCGGCGGTCATAGGGGCAATTAGGGCACGACGTGCCTTAGCAGACACGTTGCGGGGGCGAAGTTTAGACATGGCAACGAGTATAGACCCTCACATGGAATCCGCATACTCGACGCGGCCGCCTCCTCCCCCGGCGATTTCCGCCTACCAGCTGCGGGCTCTCGCAGCGGGACAGGTTAATAGGAAGGATTAAGGCTAATAGCGAGGAGTAAGGATTCGTGGGCCGTCGGCGGTCGCGGCGACGGTGTGTTCCCAGTGAGCGGCGAGACTGCCGTCAAGGGTGACCACAGTCCAATCGTCGTCAAGCACGGCGTTATCCTCCGTACCCAGGGTGAGCATCGGTTCGATCGCTAGTACCGAGCCTTCCTGAATCAAAGGCCCACGACCGGCCTTGCCTTCATTAGCGAGGTAGGGTTCTTCGTGCATGGTGCGGCCAATACCGTGGCCGCCATATCCATCTACGATGAACAGATCCACACCGAACTTATCCTCGGCGCGGTAGGTGGCTTGCTCCAAGGCGTGCGAGACATCAGTTAGACGATTCCCGGGGAGCATAGCCTTGAGTCCTTCCATCAGGACCCATTCGGTGGCGTCGTTAAGCGCAACTGCTTCGGGAGAAAGCTTGCCGACGCCAAAAGTCCAGGCGCTGTCCCCTACCCAACCGTCGAGCGTGGCACCGCAGTCGATGGAGACCAAGTCACCTTCAGCAAGAACGATGTCCTTGCCGGGGATCCCGTGAACAATGACGTCGTTGACAGACGCACAAATCGAACCAGGAAAACCCTCGTACCCTTTGAACGTAGGGGTTGCGCCGGCATCGCGGATGGTCTGCTCGGCCACCTCATCAAGTTCGAGGGTAGATACGCCAGACGCCGCAGCATCGCGTACGGCCTGCAATGCTTTGCCGACGATTTCACCGGCGGCCTGCATTGCGTCGAGTTCACCCGGGGTACGAGCGGGGATTGCTTTGCTGCGGCGTCTAAAACCCATGAGTCTTACTTACCCATAGCCTTCAGGGTGCGCTCGTTGATCTCCTCAACGGTGCCCTCAGCCTTAACGTTGATGATGTCATCGCCGTAGTGCTGGATGAGCGGGAAGGTCTCGTCGCGGTAGACACCGAGGCGGGTACGGATGGTCTCCTCGTTGTCATCAGCACGTCCGCGAGCAAGCATGCGCTCAACGACGACGTCCTCAGACACCTCGAAGTTGATAACGCCGTCGAGCTTCTGCCCCTTCTTCTCCAGCAGATCAGCCAAGATATCAGCCTGCTCCACAGTGCGTGGGAAGCCATCCAAGAGGAAGCCATTGGCAGCGTCGTCCTGGTTCAGACGATCCTCAACCATGCGTGCGGTGACGTCAGTTGGCACCAGCTTGCCGGCATCGATGTAGGACTTTGCTTCAACACCAAGCGGAGTGCCCTGGCCGATGTTGGCGCGGAACAGGTCGCCGGTAGAGATGTGCGGGACGCCGAGCTTTTCGCTCAGGATAGCTGCTTGGGTGCCTTTGCCAGCACCGGGAGGGCCGAGGAGTACGTAACGCATTACTTGAGAAGTCCTTCGTAGTTGGATTGCAGGAGCTGGGACTCAATCTGCTTGACCGTGGTCAAGGCGACAGAGACCATAATCAAGATCGCGGTACCACCGAATGCGGAGGTGCCATTCGCAGTGGAGTGGCCAACTCCGAGGTCCAGAAGGATATTCGGCAGGATAGCGATCAATGCAAGGTATAGGGAGCCAACGAACAGCAGACGGTTCATGACGAAACCGAGGTACTGCGCGGTGGGACGGCCCGGGCGGATACCCGGGATAAATCCACCATACTTCTTCATGTTGTCAGCCTGCTCAGCAGGGTCGTACTGAACCGATACGTAGAAGTAGGAGAAGAAGATGGTCAGTACGAAGTAAAGCACGATGTACTGCCACGAGCTTGGAGATTGCAGATGTGCAATCACGTTGCGCTGCCACCAGTTATCCGGAACTACTGCAGAGCCAGAGTTAACGATCTGGGTGATGAGAACCGGCATGTAAATAAGCGAGGACGCGAAGATGACCGGGATAACGCCGGCCTGGTTAACCTTCAGCGGCAGGTAGGTGGAAGAGCCACCGTACTGGCGGCGGCCAACCATGCGCTTTGCGTACTGGACTGGAATGCGGCGCTGGCCCTGCTCGATGAAGGTGATGCCAACGACAAGGATGATCAGGCCAGCGACAACCATGGCGAAGACGAGTCCGCCGTTGTTCTTCATGATGCTGACGCCATCGGTTGGCAGGCGAGTTGCAATACCCGCGAAGATCATCAGGGACATACCGTTACCGATGCCCTTCTCAGTGATGAGCTCGCCCATCCACATAACGAGGATTGCACCTGCGGTCATCGTGATAACCAGGACAATCAAGGTGAAGAAGTTACGGTCTTCAGCAAGCACAGGGACGCCTTGGCCAAGCAGCTGCTCACGGTCTGCGAGGGCCACGATGCCGGAGGACTGCAGCAGCGCCAGTGCGAGGGTCAGGTAACGCGTGTACTGCGTCATCTTGGCTTGACCGGACTGACCTTCCTTCTTTAGCTGCTCGAAGTGTGGAATGACTACGGTGAGCAGCTGGACGATGATCGACGCCGTAATGTACGGCATGATGCCGATAGCGAAGATGGAAAGCTGCAACAGCGCACCACCTGAGAACAGGTTGATGACGGAGTACAGGTTGCCGGACTCCTCAGTCAGGGTGCGCAGGCGGCCAGCGATGGACGCGTAATCAACACCTGGGGATGGAATCTGGGCACCGATGCGGTAAGCAATGATCATCACGATGGTGAAGATGATCTTCTTACGCAGGTCGGCGTCCTTAAAAGCCTGCAAAATGGCGGACACTACAAAATCCTCCTGGCCTTCCTACGCAGCCAACGCCTAAGGCAATAGGTGGCAGCGTGGAGGTGGAACTCATCTGTCCAGTTCAGACCACCCTGGCACGCTAAACACTGCGAGCTATGGGAAGCCCTAAAGGACGGTTGAACACTTATGACCCTGCAAGCCTACCAGCCTGACCTAACTTAGCCACAATGCAGGTAGGAATTGAGTAATAAAACTATAAAGGTGCCCGTCTCCCCTTGGGGAAACGGGCACCTATCTAGTCAAGAATCGCGTTGATTACTTGGTAGCGGTGGCGGAGCCACCAGCAGCCTCGATCTTCTCAACAGCGGACTTGGAGAACTTGTCAGCGGTGACATTCAGCTTGACGTTGATGTCGCCGTTGCCCAGAACCTTAACCGGCTGGTTCTTGCGAACCAGGCCTGCGGAGACGAGATCCGCAACGGTGACGTCGCCACCGTTTGCGAATGCCTCTGCGAGGTCTGCAACGTTGACTACTTGGTACTCAACGTGGTTCGGGTTCTTGAAGCCCTTCAGCTTCGGCAAACGCATGTGGATCGGCATCTGGCCACCCTCGAAAGCAGCGGAAACCTGCTTACGAGCCTTGGTGCCCTTGGTACCGCGACCAGCGGTCTTACCCTTGGATGCCTCACCGCGGCCGACGCGGGTCTTAGGCTTGTTTGCTCCTGCGGATGGGCGCAGGTCGTGCAGCTTGATGATATCAGCCATGGTTTACTCCCCTGCCACTTCTTCGACGGTGACCAGGTGGCGTACCTTATGAACCATGCCGCGGATAATCGGGGTGTCCTGCTTTACAACAGACTGGCCGATCTTCTTGAGGCCGAGAGCCTCAATGTTCTTGCGGTGATTCGGCTTGGTACCCACCAGGCCCTTTACCTGAGTAATCTTCAGAGCCATTGTTTATGCCTCCTGACCTGCGCGCTTACGCAGCATCTGGGCCGGAGCAACCTCTTCGAGGGACTTGCCACGACGTGCGGCAACCTCTTCGGGGCGAACCAGCTGCTTGAGGCCGTCCACGGTAGCGCGGACGACGTTGAGGGCGTTGTCGGAGCCGAGGGACTTCGACAGGATGTCCTGCACACCAGCGCACTCCAGCACCGGACGTGCAGCACCACCGGCAATAACACCGGTACCAGGTGCGGCAGGCTTCATCATGACGATGCCAGCTGCGTCGCGACCCTCGACCGGGTGGGTGATGGTGCCGGCGATCATCGGGACGCGGAAGAAGTTCTTGCGAGCCTCTTCTGCACCCTTCTGAATTGCGGCAGGGACTTCCTTAGCCTTGCCGTAGCCGACGCCAACCATGCCCTGGCCATCGCCAACGACGACGAGAGCGGTGAAGGACATGTTGCGGCCACCCTTAACGGTCTTGGAGACGCGGTTGATGGTGACTACGCGCTCGATGTACTTATCGCGCTCGTTGTCCTGCTGATTACGACGATCGTTGCGACGACCGCCATTGTTGCGGTCGTTGTTACGACCGTTCTCGGCGGAGCGTCCGCCGTCACGCTTTTCACGGTCCGACATTAGGCGTTCCTTCCGTTGATGTTTCCGTTTGCCATGATCATTAGAACTTCAGACCACCTTCACGAGCTGCCTCTGCGAGAGCGGCAACGCGACCGTGGTACTTGTAGCCAGCACGGTCGAAGACAACTGTCTCGATGCCAGCAGCCTTGGCGCGCTCAGCGACCAGGGCGCCAACCTTGGCGGCCTTTGCCTTCTTGTCGCCCTCGAGTGCACGAACGTCAGCTTCCATGGAGGAAGCTGCGACCAGGGTGTGGCCAGCCAGGTCGTCGATGACCTGGACGTGCATGTGGCGGGAGGAGCGGTGAACGACCAGACGCGGTGCCTCAGGGGTGCCGCGCAGGGTCTTACGGATGCGGAAGTGACGGCGTGCGCGTGCTTCGCGACGGCGGGAGGAGATGTCCTTGCCGATTGGGGTGCGCTTTGCGTTTTCAGTGTTAGCCATTGCTTACTTACCCGTCTTTCCGACCTTGCGGCGGACCTGCTCGCCTTCGTAACGAATGCCCTTGCCCTTGTAAGGATCGTCCTTACGCAGGCGGCGAATGTTAGCGGCGACCTGTCCGACCTTTTGCTTGTCAATACCAGATACGGAGAGCTTGGTTGCGCCATCCACAGCGAAGGTGATGCCCTCCGGAGCCTCGATGAGGATCGGGTGGGAGTAACCCAGAGCGAACTCGAGGTCCTTGCCCTTCTGCTGGACACGGTAACCGACACCGAAGATTTCCATCTTGATGGTGTAGCCCTCGGTCACGCCAACAACAGCGTTGTTGACGAGGGAGCGGGACAGGCCGTGCAGAGCGCGGTGCTTGCGGTCATCATCTGGACGGGAAACCGTGATTACGGAATCCTCAACTGCGATGGTGATTGGCTCTGGCAGAACGACGGTCTGGGTGCCCTTGGAACCCTTAACCTCGACCTCCTGGCCGTTTACCTTGATTTCAACGCCGGATGGTACGGCGATTGGTGCTAGACCGATACGAGACATGTGTCAATCCTCCCTTACCAGACGTAGGCGAGAACTTCTCCGCCTACGCCCTTCTCCTGAGCCTGACGGTCGGTCAGCAGACCCTGAGACGTGGAAATGATAGCCACGCCCAGGCCGCCAAGGACCTTCGGCAGATTGGTGGACTTTGCGTACACACGCAGACCCGGCTTAGACACGCGACGCAGACCAGCGATGGAGCGCTCACGGTTGTTGTACTTGAGGGTGAGCTTGAGCTCACGGTCCTCAACGGTGTAGTCAGCGATGTAGCCTTCCTGCTTCAAGATGTCGGCGATGCTTGCCTTGATCTTGGAGGTCGGCATCGACACGGTGTCGTGGTGCGCATGGCTTGCATTGCGCACGCGCGACAGCATGTCGGCGATAGGATCAGTCATGGTCATGTGAGTGACCGGTACCTTTCTCGTTGCGGTTCCCGCTACATTTCTTCCGAAACGCGCGAGCTTTAAGCTCACGCCCACCTAAGCGTTTTCCGTGTGATTTCGGGCTACTCACGCTCCCCACGGTCAATACCGTAAGGCGCTCGCCACCCTTTGATACATACAACGGGCCGCCATGAACGGCGGGGGGCCTACAACAAAGTTGATGTTGTTAAATTCTTGTTCGGCCTGACGCTTTCTGCAGCTCACAGGGCCTAAATCCGAAGAAGATTTTGGCGCACTGCCACCTCGGCGCAAGTCCGACCCGCAACTTTACTCGCTTACCTGCCCTTTTCCAAATCTCTCTCCCGGCGCAAGTTCCATGGCTTTCTTCCCGAAAGCGTCCACTTGTTGTCTCCGCCATGTTGCGTGTCCGGCGGGCAGACTACAGTTGCCGTCATGACTGAAGAAAAGGACCCAATCCAATCCGCCCACCAGTGGCTGGAGGAGGCCGCGGAGCTTCTCGGCGTCGACAAGCACGATGCCACCGCCCTTGTCCGTGAGCTCCTCGATCTCACTAAGGATGTTGCTCACAATCGCGCCCGTCCGGCAGCACCTCTGACCGCATACTTGGTGGGTTTGGCCTCCCAGGACACGGAGGAGGCTCGCGCCAACATCGCCAAGCTCAAGGCGGCAATCCAGTAATGGCAAGTCGCGTCACATCCAACTTTGCGGTAACCAAGGTGCGTCTCGGCGGCGAGAGCGGCATCGAGGTCACGCAGGTCGACACCCGCGCTGACACCGTGGCTGGAGAGGAACCGTTAGAGATCCGCGTCGGCGGGCAGACGCTAACCACCACCATGCGCACGCCGGGCCACGACATCGAGCTCGCGCACGGCTTTCTTCATTCGGAGGGGCACATCACGGCGCTTTCCGACGTCGCCGAAGCCCGCTACTGCGCCGGCTCCACCGTTGACGGGATGAACACCTACAACCTGCTCGACGTGGACCTTGCGAACGACAACGTCATTAGCTTGTCCGACCTGCGCCTGACACTTAGCAACTCCGCGTGCGGCGTATGCGGCACTAGCTCCATCGAGGATTTAAACAAGAAATCGCGCTACGCGCTCCCCACCATCCCGATTGACCCGGCCGTCGTTGCGCAGCTGCCCGAGAAGCTGCGCGCCGAGCAAAAGCTCTTCCGCAAGACCGGTGGCATCCACGCCGCCGGCGCATTCACCTTAGACGGCAAGCCCATCGTTGTGCGGGAGGACGTCGGCAGGCACAATGCAGCAGATAAGGTCATCGGGCACCTGCTCCTTGAAGATCGCCTGCCCGCAGACGACCTTATTTTGGTTATGAGCTCCCGCGCCAGCTTCGAGCTTGTACAAAAGGCAGCGATGGCGGGGTTCGGAATGCTCGTTGCTGTTAGCGCGGCATCCTCCCTCGCCGTGGAGACTGCCCGGGAGACCGGCATGGCTTTGGTGGGGTTTGCACGTGCGGATCGCTTTAACCTTTATTCGGGCACGCTGGCCTAGTCGCGGTAGTCCTCCGGCCCATTATTGAGCCAGGCGTACACGCCACCGATAAGCAAGCCGCCGCCGATGAAGTTGCCAATCCACACCAGCGTCCAGTTGAGAGCAACATTGCCAACGGTCAGCGCTGCTGGCAGCGGATCGCTGCCGAAGAAGGTGAGCGCAAAGAGGCAGAAATTGGCAATGACGTGCTCCAAGCCCAGGCCCACGAAGATGCCGATGATGGGGACGATGACGATGAATTTCGACACGATTTCCTTGGCAAAGACCGCGCCAACGATGCCTATATTGACCACGAAGTTCGCGGCCATGCCTTCTACGAGCATTCCCTGCGGGGATTTGGTCAGCTTGCCTTCAGAGATGGTGACCAACAGGTGCGAGGAATCCATATTGGCAAGCTAGGCGGACATCCCCATGACGGCGGCAAAGATGATGGCGCCGACAAGGTTAAAGATCGTGGTAATAAGCAGTACGTAGAAGGCCTTGCCCCCAGGACAAGTGCTTCTGCATCGCCCCGTAGACCATGTACATCATATTGCCCGTGGCCAGCTCCGCGCCGAGGATAACGATGGCGAAGAGGCCTAGGCCGAAGAACAGGGCAAAGGTCACGGAGCCCAAGCCTGGGGCAAGCTCTTCCACCGCTTGGCCAACGACGCCGGCAAATACGGTGCCGATGCACAGATACACACCGGCAAGGATTGCGCGGACAGAAAATCGTGAAAATGATTGATCGAGCAGGGCGGCCTTTTTCAGGAATCCGGCCTTGGCAGCTTCGTTGAGAGACACCGTTTTTTATTTCCCTTATTTAGCTGTACTTATACGGACAAGAGAATCACGGATTATCGTAGCGCGTTATGCATTCACCGCGTCAATAAAACTAAACAGAAATTATTACTATAAACTTGGTTCACACCCACCCCTATTGTCCCTATTTTTCCTCGGAGGTCGCAGGGACCACCAAGACCGGCCACGGAGGGAGAGGCCCCAACGTTCTGCGGCGCGATCGCGCCACGAGGCGACACCAGAAAACAACACCGCGGAAACCTCCTATTCCCGCAGGACCCGCAGCACGCGCTCCCGGCCATCGAGCAGCGATCCCGTCCAACCGCAGCAAGGTGGTGCAGGCACAACGCGCCCCCCGGCCATCGAGCAGCGATACTATAGGCACCCAGCCCAGGCGCTCCGGCAGGCACCGTTCCGACGATCGCGATTGGCGGAAGGCCGAAAATCATGCGCGCCACATTCAGCGCCGCTACCCCAACCGCCGCCTTGAGGAGACCTCTCTGCCTAGGCACCGGAAGAAGCCTTCCGGATGGGATCGCGTCAAAAATGCGTGGAAGTCTTCCTGGGCCCTCCGTATCGCGGCCGGTATCGTGGTAACACTGCTGGTCATCAGCTCCATCGATCGCAGCATCAACCCGCCAGAAGGCCTAGAGACCAACGAGGTCACGGCGGAACAGGCCCCCGTCATCGAGCCATCCGCCGCGGTAGAGATGTTCATTCCCGCCATCGACGTCCATGCGAAGTTCGACGATGACAACTGCCGCGTGCTCGATGGCGCCATCAACCCTGACACCATGGATAAGGCCTGCACCTATACCGCCGATGACCGCCCGTATTCCCTGCCGGGAACCAATGCCGAGGATATCGTCGTCATCGCCGGGCACACCGGCGCGGGCGTGCCTGCCGTATTCAATAAGCTTTACGATGGCGCAGCCAACGAGCACAAGGTCAGCATTGGCGATAAGCTCTACGTCCGCACGAAGAATTCCGACCAGAACTGGCTCATCTACGCCGCAACCGATCTCCACGACCCCGATAAACAGGGCCTGGCCGGTGACTCCAGCGCATGGGGCGATGATGCCACGCCAGGCAGGCTGCTGACGATTAGCTGCATCCAGGCCGCCAACCCGCTCGAGGCCGCCGTACGCAATGCCGTCGTGGGATGGCAATACGAGGGCACCACCCATACCGCAGAAGATAAGAAGGCTTAATCGCCGAACACTCCTCCGCCGCTTACCCCCCCCGAACCCCGCAGTCCCTACTTCCACCGCCGGAAGTAGGGACTTTTCATATCCTCCCTTTCCCCAGCGCACCAGCACATTTTTCCTTACCTCACTACATGTATCGATAACGGTTTGCAATAGTGTAATATTCGTTTGAATCTACATAAAAGTTCACTGCCTTTAACCTTGGGAGAACCTTATGCCTTTGCGCACTTCATTTGCGCGCCTTGCCACCATAGTGATGGCCTTGGCGCTCGCGTTATTCCACGCTCCCCTCGCCCTCGCTGGCGACGCCCCGATTGTCCGCACCCAAACACACGTGGATTCCCCGCACGCGGTGTGGCAGGACGGGAACTTCAAGCTCATGTCCAATAGTGCGGGCCTAGTCCCCATCGAGGACACGATCAACTGGGTCAGCCACGGCCGCGTCGACGGCGGCCTGGGAGCCTATGCCTGGCGCGTTCCCAATGACCCGCGCTTTGATTTCCTTAAGGCCAAAGATAACCAGCTCATGTACTACGGCGGCCCCGCGGTAGGCTTCCCGAAAGACACCATGCCCATCTGGGCTGGATTCGGCGCCGCCGCGGATCTGCCTACCGATCAATTCCGCGATAAATCCTTCAACATGGAGATCGTGGACTTTAAGGGTCCCGGCCGCATGGAGCTATTTAGGTACAACGGAGAGGACTACCCCCTCAACCGCCTCTGGTCCTCCCACGATCCGGGATTCCGTTCCACATGGGTTAACGCGGGAACGCATACGCATAACGCTACGACGTTCACCCGCCCCGGCCACTACGAGGTAACCTATCGCGCCTCTGCACGAAAGAAGGATGGCACCTTTATCCACTCCGAGCCACAAACCCTGGTCTGGCAGGTAGGCGGGACCAACCCCGCCGAGCGCACGATTACCGACCTTGACGCCGCCTTTAACGACGCCAAGTCTGAAGGCTCCGCAGCCGAAGACTCCGAGTCCAACACCCCTATGTTTAAGATGGCCCCCTCCACGGCCGATACCAAGGGCGCGAAGGAAGGCATCCTCACCACGCTCTCCCTCGATACGGGAAACGCCAAAGACACCGGCCGCGCCGTCTTCACCATCAACGGCCACTACCTTGCCGAGCGCAAGGTAGAAGGTGGTAAGGCCTCGTGGGATGAAATGATCGGTGAAGAAAAATCCGATTTCCAAGCCATCTTTATTCCTGACGATAATTCCCCAAGCCCACGCTGGGTATCTGAACCCGTGGAGTTCTGGACCAGCGCCGTCACCGTCAAGGAAAGGGCCGCTAAAGATGACGAAGCTTTTACGACGAAGAGCGGCGAGCTTCCCACTCCCGAAATGGAAGAGATAGAGCCGTTTGAGACGGAGCCCCTTGAGATTACGAGCCCAGATATCACCGTGTCCACCAGCAAGGTGTACGGCGATGGTGACCGCAATATCGACATCACCGTAGAGCCCGAAGATGACCGCACCACCGTGCGCGTTACCGGCGGCTTTTACAAGGTAAATGGCGAACCGATGACCAGCCTGCCGGAAAAGCATATTGCAGATTGCGAAATCGGCTTTACTTCTGGACCGGGCCAAAGGACGAGCAGGCAACTCATCGATAGCTGTAAGCAGCCCGGCTACCAGCTCATGCTACGCATCGTTCCTGATTCGCGCTCCGATGCCGGCGGCGCCACTCTATTTAGCCATACTCACAAAGAGGCTTATAAGCCGATAGCTGAGACCACCGTCTCGTTCGCAGATGCTCCCGATTCCGCAGACGCACAGGAACCAGAAGGCTCGGAGAAACCAGAGAAGCCGCAGGATTCGGAAGAAGGAGAAGAGTCAGAGGGTTCTGGCCCATCCAAGAACCCCTCGCCTGAGGCACCTTCCACTAGTCCAAAGCCTTCTATCCCCAAAGTCCCCTCACCCAAGCCGCAAAACCCGAAGGATAAGGACACCCCGCACAAGGAGCTCAATCTGCACCGGGGTCACGTGGATATCGCCCCAATCCACGAGGATGGTGGGCTGCACCTAGGCATCAAGGACGAGACGAATCTGTACCATATTGGTGCAATCTGGCGTAAGCCTTCCGATGTCTTTTTCACCGTTCCCAAGCAGGTCAAGACCACCTTGAACAAGGACATTCCGAACTTTGGAAAGAAAGGCAGCGCTGCCTACGTCCTGCCAGAGACACAGCGCACCGGCGTGGTGTGGCCGGGGATAAGCACCGAGGATGCGTACCAGGACACCAAGAAGAATTACACCTTTACCTTCACGCCCGTCAAAGCCCCGAAGGACGGCGAATGGTTGGCTTACCTGGCTGATCAAACCGGCCTGGACCAGCGCCTTGCCGGCAGCGATGGTACGCATTCCTATACCACCGAAGGCCCTGACCACATGCACCTCAACTGGGCATTCAACAAGCCCGGTATGTATGAAGTCGGTGTCACGGTCGCCGAACAAGACGGCAAAACCGCGAAAAAGGCCATTCTGCGATTCAAGGTAGCTACCGAGGATTCATCATCTGCTACCCCACCCACCACGGGGAACGACAATGCCACTGAAGGCGGCTCTAACGGCAGCACTGATGGCACGACCGACAACAACGCCCCATCGAAGGAACCAACCCCAGAGTCAAAGGACCCCGCTCCCAGCGAAGCGCCTTCCAAAAAGCGTGAGATCACCAAGGGCCACATCGACTTCGGGCCAAAGGTTGTGGACAATAAGCTCGGCTTCTATGTCAACGAAGACGACCGCCACAACGTGCCTGAAGACGTCGCGCTACGCGTTCGCGATGCACAACGCGTGACGGTCCCTGACTCTTTGGCTAAGACGCTGTCCTTTACAGGAATGGTAAAGACCGGCTCAAAGATTTACCATCTGCCATTACAACAGGACCATAACGCTGTGTGGCCGGGATGGGACACAATCAAGGTCGGGCAAGACTACCGTGACGCTGCTATCGAGGTTCGCCCTAAGTCGGCACCTACGGACGGACACTGGTGGGCCGGCCACTTTCCCACTCTTAGCGGGCCGGAACGCACCTTAGCCGATAGCACAGGCATCCATACGATTAAAGGTGTTGAGGACGGTCCTTTCCACGTCCACGCGAACTGGATTTTTACCGAGCCGGGCCGCTATGAGATGGACATGCGCACCGTCAACAACAACGGCGACAAACTCACCGACTGGCACACCGTGACCTTCCTCGTGGGCGATTCAACCACCCAGCCCGGTGGAAATGACTCCGACGAAGAAGGCGAAAGGGAAAAGGACAAGCCTGCTAGCTCCTCGCAGGATAAGCGCCCAGGTGCTGCCAAGCCAGATAAGGGTTCGAATAGCACCGGTACAAATAAGCCGAGCTCTGATAAGTCCAAGGCCTCCAACTCGTCTGGATCGAATGCGGGTGCCGAGGCATCCAAGGGAAATGGCACTGGGAAGTCGGAAGGCTCCAGCAAGTCCACTACTGCTAAGGGTGCAGGCGGTGGATCTGGTCCAGGCTCCGGATCCGGCGGAGGTTCCTCCAGCTCCCACAACGGTGCACTAGCCTCTACGGGTGCCAATGTTGGTTGGGTTCTCGTGCTCGCCGCACTCTTTATTGCCGGCGGCATAATGATGGTGAAAAAGCGCTCTAAGGACAGCCAGTAGGCCTTAAGCTCCAGAGGTCGTTGCACCGCTCCTCTGCAACGACCTCTTACCGGGGAACTGTTCGATTCCTTAGAATCCACCACTGACATTTAAAACTAGAAAATCCCAACTCCTTGCAGGGAGTTGGGATTTTTTAGCGCTCTATTTA
>NZ_GG667519.1:155999-165371 GCF_000159135.1 Corynebacterium striatum ATCC 6940 | reverse complement strand
GGGCTGAAGCGACGCAGCGTTGGTGAACGCGTCTGGATGCTCCGCACGTCCGATGATGTTATTCTCTTGGACCACGGCTTGCACGTTTACACATCGGCCAACCGGGGTGTGGACCGTACCGACTATTCGTGGACAGTGATCGAGCAATGTACTGTGGGCGCGCCGCTGCTCGTGGGCTTGTCTCGTGGCACGACGCATGAGTTTGGGGCGGTCACCGAGATATTCCTCGCTGAATCCGCCCCTGCCGAAAGCTAAGTGCTGAACCGGCCTATTCCTTTAGCGCTCGCACTTTTCCAAAGTGGAGTTTGTACACGGTATCGAGGTCGGCGTCGGGGAACGCTAGGCGGAAGTCCTGCTCGTTGGTCTCGACAGCGTCGACAAGCGCAGACAAAGCGGTATCTGGGTTCGCCTCAACCGTGTACTGGAGCGTCGGACGCGCGCGATCGTAGGCCACCAAGCGGGTGACTTTATCCACGCCGTCTTCCGCAGCCAAGGTATCAGCGACTGCACCGGCGATTGCCTGCATGTTGGTTGATATCTTGCCTTTGTCGTTCGAGGACTCAGAAGCCACATTGTTAAAGCGGTGGTGGCGCAGGTTAGCAATTACTAGCCATAAGCCGGACACAGCTAGCACCACCGTCGCCGTACCTAGTGCGGCAGCCCACCAGCCTTGCTGAGGAAGGGCTGCCCATTCGTCGTGGTCGACCCACCGCGCAAAGTAGAGCGCGAAGGGGACCTCGAAGTGGATGAGGATGGGCCACAAGCCGAGCACGATGAGAATGGCCGCAATAATGAGTAACAAGATTCGGTCGAAAGCGGCTAAGCCTTTAGACATGATCGTCGACCTCCGGGAGTTTCTCGGCTGCAACAGTGAGCTGGGGCTGACGGTGGAGTTGCTGCAGCGTCTGCGCGACTGCGTCCTCCACACGGGAGATGAGACCCTCATCCTCAGTATCGCCGTTGACCGTTACATCGACGGTAATCTTCTTCTTGGAGATGACCGCGCGACTGCGCGCAGCTGCGACGCCGGGAACGCGACGGGCTGCTGCGGAAGCAGTGCGTGCGATATCAACGGGGCGCAACCACATGGAGGCTACTTCTGATTCGACCTGTGTGTGGGTGGATTTTCGCGGCTTGAATGCCGCCACGAGTAAAAGCAGACCAACCAAAATGGCCGCCCCGCCGCTGACTAGCATCCAGGTTTCGATTTTGTCCTGAGACATGACGTCGATGAAGGGTTGCAGCCAAGACCTTGCACCCGTGCTCACCGCCCAGGTCTCCCGGCCCAGGAAAGCCGAGCCTCCAAGACAGACGAGCCCGAGTATGACAGTCCACGTGCGCGCCGCTGGCGACGCGGCAGGCTTTTGGCCGAAGCCGCGCGGGAAGGTACTGCGTTCTTTACTCATGGGCACCTCCTCGGAAGAGCGGTTGGATGGTTATCTCGCGAAGTGGTTCAGGCCGTGGCGCCATGGGCCGCCGGATTGTGGCATTAGGCCGCAGCGTCGGCGACCACGCCGTAGCAGGTTGTGGCGTTCGAACAGGGCGCAGCGGCGCAGGCTGTGGCGTGTCCACCCGGCGTAGTTGGAGCGCTGGGGGAGTCGCGACTGGGCGTAGCTCCGCTGACTTGGGCGAGCGAACTGGAGTGAGCGCAGCCGGCTGCGGCGTCGCAGCGCTCACTACGGAAACGGGCGCCGTGCGCGGTGAAACTGCCCGTACCGATTGTGGCACAGGGCGTGAGACGCTGCGGATTTGCACTAGGTGCGTGGTCTCTATCGCTTGGAGCTCGCGCTGCGGCCGCGTGTGTGGCAGGGTCACGCTCGGGGCGCGCCGTGATGCCACTGCTAGCCCTGTTACGCGCTCGCCAGGGACAGCGGCGCCCACGGTGACGTTGACACGTGTGGTGGCGTAGCCGGTGTAGGTTCTGACAGCTTCTTCGATGGCGGCGCGTGCGGCCTCGGCGACAGCTGTTACCGGACTGGGCCAAGTAACGGCGATGTTGGCATCGACAGCCACGACTTCCTTGGTTGGGTCGCTCTGGATGAGCAGCCGTGGAAACGCGCGCCCGGCAAGGCCCGCGAGTTTGGCGTCGATGGCTACGGTGCCGGGCACACTGGCGATGGCAGTGCCAACGATGCGCTCGAGGGACTTAATGGAAAATCTTAAAGAGCCTGAGCTGCGTGCAAGGGAGGAATCATGGGGCATTAGCCTTGCCCTTTATCCTTGCCAACGATTCCATTCCACACCGCGGAGAGATCGATGCGACCATCAAAGTGAGCACCAATGACCCCGCCCAACGCGGCGAGGAGGACTGCCAGAACCGTGGGCCACAGGCCGAGGTGGATGAAAAATGCCAAAACTAGGCCTGCCACGATGCCGAGTGTGGAGTAATTCTTCATGCTTATTCCTTATTAGTATTGAATGCGCTGCTGATAGCGTCAGCTACAACAACATCGACTCGCGAAAGCTCGGAGCATGCCTCGAGCGCTGCCGCGCGAGCACCTTCGGCGACGTCCTTGACGGGCACCTGCTCTGCCACGTCGAACACGATGTGTACCTCCAGATGGCGATCATCGCGGGGATTCGGACGCTTGAGTCCAGCAATGCGCTCGCCCGGATAGAGCAGCGACACCTCACCGAAGGAGCCGGCATGTAGCTTGGCGACGCCCTGCGTCCCCAGCACGGCTCCAACTATGCGGTGCGCAGCGGGGGCGTCGAGCTCAAAGCGCGTCGTGGGGGACTCGACGGAGTCAGACATCAAGGCTTAGTCCTATTCCTGGCCCTGCGGCAGGGAATTGTTTGCGGACTGCTCGGCGGCGAGGTCTTCCTTCGGGAGCTTGACATCATGAACAACAACGTCGACGCGATCGACGCCGAGGCCAGTCATACGCTCAACGGCATTCATGATGTTGCGGCGGATGGCCTCTGCCAGCTCGTGGATGGCTACGCCGTACTCGGCGATGATGGCGACTTCGATGGTGGCAACGCCTTCAGCAACGTGCACACTGACGCCTTGGCGAACGTCCTCGGAGGCACCAAAGGATTCACGGATCGATCCCATCATGCGGGCGCCGCCGCCACCGAGAGCCGCAACGCCGGACACTTCGCGGGCGGCGATGCCGGCGATCTTGGATACGACAGTGTCGTCAATAGTGGTGATACCGAACTCGGTCTCGAGATTCTTGTTTACCTTAGGGGTAGCGGCGGCCTCAGGGAAGTTAGCGGTGCTGGACTCGGTAGCGGCCGTAGCTGGGGTGGTCGAATTGTTTTCTGGGGTGTTAGCAGCCATGAGCATTTCCTCTTCTCTTGAAGGCTAAAAGTAACTTACCCATCCGAGCCTATAACTGAATGCGGACATTGTGGGGTGCGGTAGTCGATCTTTTAGAAAACGTGATATTGGGCACGGTTTTGTTAGAAGTTTGGAAAACGCGTGATTACATGCTTAAATACAAGGGTTGCTTTAACACAGCGGCGTCACTGACTTCCGGCTCTAAGTCGAATATCAATGGCAAAGTTGCTGGTAAAGCGAACATGACACCTTTGTTGGTGGGCGCCTTAAGGCGTGCACTGGGAAGGTCATTCAATCGGGCTAGGTCCGCGTTTAGTAGAGGCATCCCGAGAGAATGGACCGGAGAAGGGGCATGGCAAATAAACAGCGGCAGTATACGAATTGGACATGTACTCGCACGTGTAATGCGTGAAGAACCGTCCTCTTCCTATTGACTTTGACTTCGGGTCTTGTACCCCGTCAAAAGCACTGCGCCCCAAGGTTTTTGCCAGGTCGCATCTTTTGGTCGTCATGACAGTCAGACAACTGGCGTTGAGCCCAGGCCCTAGAGTCCGGACAACGTTATAGAGAAATCGAGAAGCAATTTCCCACCGCTTCACGCCCCGGATACGCCGGGAATGTGTAAGTGGGGAAGCGAGGAAGAGGATAAGCGTGGCGGGACAAAAGATCCGCATTCGGCTGAAGGCCTACGACCACGAGGCTATCGACGCTTCTGCAAAGAAGATCGTCGAGACCGTAACCCGTACGGGTGCTCGTGTTGTTGGCCCAGTGCCGCTCCCAACCGAGAAGAACGTATACGCCGTTATTTGTTCTCCGCACAAGTACAAGGACTCTCGCGAGCACTTCGAGATGCGCACTCACAAGCGCCTGATCGACATTCTCGACCCGACCCCGAAGACCGTTGACGCTCTTATGCGCATCGACCTTCCGGCCAGCGTCGACGTAAACATTCAGTAGTGTAAAGCGATCGACGAATAGATATTTGGTGGAGAACTAACAATGAGTGAAAACGAGATCAAGGGCATTCTGGGCAAGAAGCTCGGCATGACCCAGATCTTCGACGAGGACAACCGCGTTGTGCCGGTTACCGTCGTCGAGGCTGGGCCGTGCGTTGTTACCCAGATTCGCACCGCAGAAACCGATGGCTACAACGCCATCCAGATCGCATTTGGCGAGATCGACCCGCGCAAGGCAAACAAGCCTGCCGCAGGTCACTTCAAGAAGGCTGGCGTAACCCCACGTCGCCACGTTGCCGAAATCCGTATGGATGACACCTCTGCTTACGAGGTTGGCCAGGAAGTTACCGCTGACATCTTCGAGGGCATTACCTTCGTCGACGTTACCGGCACCACCAAGGGCCACGGCTACGCAGGCGCAATGAAGCGCCACGGCTTCGCAGGCCAGGGCGCTGCCCACGGTAACCAGGCTGCTCACCGCCGCGTCGGTGGCATCGGCGCCTGCGCTACCCCGGCTCGCGTCTTCAAGGGCACCCGCATGGCTGGCCGTATGGGCCAGGACCGTGTTACCACCCAGAACCTGAAGATTCAGAAGATCGATGCCGAGTCCAACCTGCTGCTCATCAAGGGTGCTATCCCTGGTGCGCGCGGTGGCCTCGTCACCGTTAAGACCGCAGTGAAGGGCGGTGCACACGCATGAGCAACCTCAAGCTAGACGTCCAAACCGCTGAAGGTAAGACCAACGGCTCTGTTGAGCTGCCGGCCGAGATCTTTGACACCGAGGCATCCATTGCTTTGATGCACCAGGTTGTCAACGCTCAGCTCGCTGCTGCTCGTCAGGGCACCCACAAGGCCAAGACCCGCGGCGAGGTCCGCGGCGGTGGCCGTAAGCCTTTCCGTCAGAAGGGCACCGGTCGTGCACGCCAGGGCTCGATCCGCGCACCTCACTACACCGGTGGCGGTATCTCCCACGGCCCAGTGCCGCGCGACTACTCCCAGCGCACCCCTAAGAAGATGATCAAGGCTGCTCTCTTCGGTGCACTGTCTGACCGTGCTCGCAATGAGCGCATCCACGTAATCGAAGAGCTCGTCCCGGGCCAGACCCCGTCCACCAAGGCGGCTAAGGCTTTCATCGAGCGCCTGACCGAGCGCAAGAACGTGCTGCTCGTTGTCGGCCGCGAGGACATCAACGCTCGCCGCAGCGCCAACAACCTGCCTAACGTCCAGATCCTGGATGCAGGCCAGCTGAACACCTACGACGTTCTTTACTCTGACGACGTTGTGTTCTCCGTTGAGGCTCTGCACACCTTCGTCGCTCGCGCTCAGGGTGCGAACGAGGAAGTTAAGGAGGAGAAGTAATGGCTAAGCTCGTTAACCCGCGTGACATTATCATCGCCCCGGTCGTTTCCGAGAAGTCCTACGGCCTGATGGAGCAGAACGTTTACACGTTCTACGTCTCCACGGACTCCAACAAGACCCAGATCAAAGATGCCATCGAGCAGATCTTCGGCGTAAAGGTTGACTCCGTTAACACCGTCAACCGTGCAGGTAAGCGTAAGCGCACCCGCACCGGCTTCGGTCAGCGCAAGTCCACCAAGCGTGCGTACGTGACGCTTCGTGAAGGCAGCGACTCCATCGACATCTTCGGCGGCGGCGCTTAAGCGCCACCGGAGAGCCGAAAGGAAAAGGAAGAATTATGGCTATTCGTAAGTACAAGCCGACAACTCCGGGTCGCCGCGCATCCTCCGTGTCCGAGTTCGAGGAGATCACTCGTTCCACCCCGGAGAAGTCCCTGCTGCGCCCGCTGAGCAAGACTGGTGGTCGTAACAACTACGGCCGCATTACCACCCGCCACATCGGCGGTGGCCACAAGCGTCGTTACCGTCTGATCGACTTCCGTCGTACGGACAAGGACGGTATCCCGGCAAAGGTTGCTCACATCGAGTACGACCCGAACCGCACCGCAAACATCGCTCTTCTGCACTACGCAGATGGCGAGAAGCGCTACATCATCGCCCCTAAGGGCCTGAAGCAGGGCACCATCGTTGAGGCCGGCGCTAACGCCGACATCAAGGTTGGTAACAACCTGCCGCTGCGCAACATCCCAACCGGTACCACCATCCACGCTGTGGAGCTCAAGCCGGGCGCAGGCGCTAAGCTTGCCCGCTCCGCTGGTGCTTCCATCCAGCTGCTGGGTAAGGAAGGCAAGTACGCAATCCTGCGTATGCCGTCCTCCGAGATCCGCCGCGTCGACATCCGTTGCCGCGCAACCGTGGGTGAGGTCGGCAACGCTGACCAGATGAACATCCGTTGGGGCAAGGCTGGCCGTATGCGCTGGAAGGGCGTTCGCCCGACCGTCCGTGGTGTCGTCATGAACCCGGTTGACCACCCACACGGTGGTGGTGAGGGTAAGACCTCCGGTGGTCGTCACCCTGTGTCCCCATGGGGCAAGAAGGAGGGTCGCACCCGCAACCCGAACCGTTACTCGAACAACATGATCGTGCGCCGTCGTCGCCCGAACAAGAAGCGCTAAGAGGAGGTAAACAATGCCACGCAGCCTTAAGAAAGGCCCGTTCGTCGATGAGCACCTCCTCAACAAGGTGGATGCTCAGAACGAGGCCGGCACCAAGCAGGTCATCAAGACCTGGTCTCGCCGCTCGACCATTCTGCCTGACTTCATCGGTCACACCTTCGCCGTCCATGACGGCCGTAAGCACGTGCCGGTGTTCGTTGAGGACTCCATGGTCGGCCACAAGCTCGGTGAGTTCGCACCAACCAAGACCTTCAAGGGTCACATCAAGGACGATAAGAAGGGACGTCGATAAGCGATGAGTGAAACCATCACCTCCGCATCCGCAACGGCCCGCTACGTCCGCGTTACTCCGATGAAGGCACGCCGTGTCATCGATTTGGTTCGCGGCAAGTCCGTAGCCGAGGCACTTGCAATCCTGAAGTACGCTCCGCAGGGCGCTGCTAAGCCAGTCGCTAAGGTCGTTGCTTCTGCAGCCGCTAACGCTGAGAACAACTTCGGCCTGGACCCACGCACCCTGGTCATCTCCGAGGCTTACGCCAACGAGGGCCCGACCATGCGTCGCTTCCAGCCACGCGCACAGGGCCGTGCATTCATGATTCGTAAGCGCACCAGCCACATCACCGTGGTGGTCGAGAGCCAGAAGGAAGGGGCCAAGTAATGGGCCAGAAAATCCATCCTCACGGCCTACGTTTGGGCATCACTTCCGACTGGAAGACCCACTGGTTCGCCGATAAGGACTACGCGAACTACGTAGCCGAAGACATCAAGATCCGTCAGTTCCTCGAGAAGGGCCTCGACCGCGCCGGCATCGCCGACGTCGTCATCGAGCGCACCCGTGACCGTGTACGCGTCGACATTCACACCGCCCGCCCGGGCATCGTGATCGGCCGCCGCGGTGCTGAGGCAGACCGCATCCGCCGCGAGCTCGAGAAGCTCACCGGCAAGATGGTCGCCCTCAACATCCTCGAGGTCAAGCAGGTCGACGCCAACGCAACTCTGGTTGCTCAGTCCGTCGCCGAGCAGCTGGTTAACCGTGTTGCATTCCGTCGTGCAATGCGCAAGGCTATCCAGTCCGCTATGCGCCAGCCGCAGGTCAAGGGTATTAAGATCCTTTTGTCCGGTCGTCTGGGCGGCGCCGAGATGTCCCGTACCGAGCGCTACCACGAGGGTCGCGTTCCGCTGCACACTCTTCGCGCCGAGATCGACTACGGCACCGCAGAGGCCCACACCACCTTCGGCCGCATTGGCATCAAGGTGTGGATCTACAAGGGTGACGTCGTCGGTGGCGTACGCGAATCCGAACTGAACGCTCCGTCGCAGGGCCGTGGCCGCGGTGACCGTAACGGTCGTCCGCGCCGTGGTGGCCAGCGTCGTCAGCGCGCACAGCAGAAGCAGGAGGGCTAATCCATGCTGATTCCTAAGCGCGTTAAGTACCGCCGCCAGCACCGTCCTACCCGTAGCGGTGTTTCCAAGGGCGGTAACCGCATCAACTTTGGTGATTACGCAATCCAGGCTCTAGAGCCGGCTTACATCACCAACCGTCAGATTGAGGCCGCACGTATTGCCATCAACCGCCACGTCAAGCGTGGTGGCAAGGTGTGGATCAACATCTTCCCGGACCGTCCGTTGACCCAGAAGCCACTCGGCGTTCGTATGGGTTCCGGTAAGGGCCCGGTTGAGAAGTGGGTCGCCAACGTTAAGCCGGGCCGCGTCCTCTTCGAGATGTCCTACCCGAACGAGGCCACTGCTATCGAGGCTCTGCGTCGTGCAGGCCAGAAGCTTCCTTGCAAGGTCCGCATCATCAAGAAGGAGGACCAGTTCTAATGGCAACCGGTACCCCCGCCCACGAGTTCCGTGAGCTCGACAACGCTGAGCTGGAAACCCGCCTTAAGGATGCGAAGGAAGAGCTGTTCAACCTTCGTTTCCAGAAGGCAACCGGCCAGTTGACCAACAACCGCCGCATCGGCACGGTTAAGCGCGACATTGCCCGCATCTACACCGTTCTTCGCGAGCGCGAGCTGGGCCTGTCCGTAGTTCCGGGAGCTGAGGCTTAATCATGAGTGAGGCAAACGTGAACGAAGTAAAGAAGGAGCGCGGTGCGCGCAAGACCCGCATCGGCATCGTAGTTTCCGACAAGATGGACAAGACCATCGTCGTCGAGCTCGAAGACCGCAAGCAGCACGCGCTTTACGGCAAGATCATGCGCTCTAACAAGAAGGTTAAGGCACATGACGAGAACGAGACCGCCGGCATCGGCGACCGCGTTCTGATCGCCGAGACCCGCCCGCTGTCTAAGGACAAGCACTTCCGTCTCGTCGAGATCGTGGAGAAGGCTAAGTAAAACCTAGCTTTTCCAACTCTTAAGCCGGCCAGGCTTTTCTTCCCAAAGGAAGAAGGCTTGGCCGGCTTTTCTTTTGCGCGTATTTGTCGCAAGGCGTTTCTGCTCTATTCGCGTAACGGGAAGCGCAGTAATGCTCTGCTTTTGGTAGACCAAGTCTCGGCATGGATGGGGCGGTGCAGGCGCGCGGTAGCGCTACAGACATGGCGTACATATGTCTTAATATTTAGGGTCTTTTGATGTACGCATCGCGGCTGCG
>NZ_GG667519.1:143027-153952 GCF_000159135.1 Corynebacterium striatum ATCC 6940 | reverse complement strand
GGCGTTAAGCTAAAAAGCTGTCTCTTATTTCCTTATGTGTTTTGAGGTCTAATCATGCGCCGCTATGTTTCCTTACTCTGTGTTGCTGCCCTAGCGCTTTCTGGCTGCAGTAATTCCGGAAAAGACGACTCCGCTAAAGAAACAGAGAAGATGTTCAATACGATGGTGCCGCAAAGCGCAGCAGAGGCGGGTTCCCAAGAATCCACGGCGTCAGAAGAATCGAAGAAACCAGCGGTGGTCGTTGAAGACGGCATCTTGAAGATGACAGGCAAGGTTGTAAAGAAGAAAGGTCGTGAGACCCTAGGCTCGCATCCTGAATCCGGTATCTCTGAAAGCGAGCTCAATGGCGACTATTGGATCCTCGAATTTGACGCACCGGGGGAGATCACCGGGTACAAGGCAGGTCACAAGGAAACCCGTGTGGTCGATAGCGGCTTCCTTGCATCGCACTACGGCGCGGACGAGGAAAGACGCGAAAAGGCAGAGCCGTGGGTGGGTAAGCATGTGACGGTGTCGATCGCTGCTAACAACGTTGGTTGGCAAAGTGATCCCTCTTTGCCGATCGGCCCGCTTCGTGTGGGCACCGGCTTTGAAATCGAAGCTGCTGAATAGCAAGAACTCCTAATGGCTTTCGGGGAGCCAAAGGCAGTTTCGCCGATTAGTTCTTGACCGGAGTAACGCGGCCAGCCCGCCAATCCATGAAGGCGATGGCGGCGCAGAAGATGTTGAGCACGGCGCTGGTGCCCAGAGTAAAGGTGCCGATCTTGTACATGGTGGTGCCGGCGGCATCGAAGTTGTTGAAGATAAAAAGCCAGCAGATCCAGCCGATGAGTGCGGTCAACGCAGCGAGGGCGGATAGTCCGCGTAGGCCACGTGCGGGGCGTTCAGATGGGGCGAAGGCTTTGTGCGCGGCGTCGACAAGAATGGCGAGCGCAACGAGGATACTCACGGTGCCGGATAGCCACGTGGGCAGCAGGGCAGAAGTGCCAAGGACTACCGGGAAGATGAAAGATAGCGCCACCAAGACGAATGCCACGGCATGTAAAACGGTGCTACGGCCCTGATATGAAGCAAACATTTAGGCCTCCTTCTTCTGAGCATCTGCTTGCATGGCAAGCACTTCTGCGCGGTGTGGCGGCTGTGCGCCCTTGCGGGAGACAGTAATCGCAGCGGCTGCCGCGGCGAATTCCAAAATCTCTTTCCAGTCGTATTCGCTCAAGTGAGTGAGATCTTCGGCCGCGAGGTTGCGGCGGGCGATCTCTGTGAGCAGCGCGCCCATGATGGTATCGCCCGCGCCGATGGTGTCGGTGACGTCGACATTGACGGACGGCACATCGAGCCGGGTCGTGCCAGCGCGCAACGTGAGGCCCTCGCCGCCGCGGGTAACCACCACGACGGGAACCTGCTTGAGGGCCTGCTTGCCCAGGAATTCCACTTCTTCCTCAGAAAGCTTCAGCACGGTGACGTGGACGAGTAGCTCGTTGAGGAAGGCCTTGTGCTCATCGTTGGCATAGAACGGGCGGATATTCGGATCGAGCGCCACGATGCTGCCCTGCGCCGCGAATTGCTTGAGCAGTTCTCCATAGCGCGAAGCACCTGGCTCCAACGCGAGGGAAACAGTGCCGAAGTAGGCAATCTCGGCGTCGGAAAGCGTGGGCTCAACCAACCTATCTGCCGTGCCCTCCGTGTAGAAGGTATAGGACGCCGAACCATCATCGCCGATGCTGGTCACTGCCAAAGTGGTGGGCTCTGGACCGCGCTGGACCATAGACGTGTCCACGCCTTCCTGCTCCAGCCTTTTCACCAGCGCGTTACCGAAACCGTCGGTGGAAAGGCGCGACTGGAAGCTGACCTCGCCGCCCAGACGCGCCGCCGCGATGGCCACATTGAAAGGCCCGCCTCCCAGGGCAGGCGTGAGGTCCTGCAAGCTGTCTGGGGCGACGGGTACGAGGTCGACGAGTCCTTCGCCACACACATGGATCTTCATGAATTCCATAGTATCGGTGATATGAACTACCGTCCGAACTTTCACATCGCACCACCCCTCGGCCGCCTCAATGATCCCAATGGCGTGTTCCTCGACGGCGATACACTCCACGTGTATTACCAGCATGACCCTTGTTTTCCTTATGCCAGCAAGCGCACGGGTTGGGGGCATGCTTCCACGCTGTTGAGCGTCCCTGGGCCCTGGCAGCATCACCCGGATGTGCTGTACCCGGACATGCCTTATGACATGCATGGTTGCTACTCCGGTGGGGCCGTGGTCGACGGCACTGACGTGTGGCTTTACTACACGGGCAACCTCAAGCGCGATGGGCGCCGCATTCCCTCGCAGAACAGGGTGCGCGTGCTTGACCCATCAGGGCCCGAGGGTGGCATCTACCAGCGCGATGCCGGAAATCCGCTCATCCCTGACGCGGAGGAGGGCTTTACCGGGCACTTCCGCGATCCGCAGATTTCGCGCGACGAACATGGCTGGCGCATGGTCATCGGCGCGCAGCGCACGGACGAGACGGGCACGGTGGTGCTCTATCGCTCCACGGACCTGGAGGTCTGGGAGTTTCAGGGGGAGCTTAATTTTGCGCTTTCCGACGCCCTCCCAGGGCTTAGCCCCAACATCCTCCCGGGCGGGTACATGTGGGAGTGTCCCAACTTGGTGACCCTGACGGATAAGGCAACCGGTAAGGACAAGGACGTTTTGGTTTTTTGTCCGCAGGGCCTGGAACCCGTGAGCGTGGACGGGCAGACTCACTACGCTTCCTCCGATCAGTGCGGTTACGTTGTTGGTCGCCTGGAAGGAACCACTTTCCACGTTGAACGCGGCTTCAGCGAGTTGGATTATGGTCATGAGTTCTATGCGCCGCAGCTCGTCGGCACCGGTGACGGCGAGGCTGTGATGCTGGGCTGGATCGGCCTGCCTTCCCAGGACGATAAGCCGACGGTCGACGAGGGCTGGGTGCATACGCTTTCCTTGCCGCGCCGAGTGTGGCTGGAGGATGGCTGGCTGCACCAACTCCCGGTATGGAAGTCCATTCCGGAGGCGAGTGGCCGCGAGGGCTTTGGCACGACCACGAGCGTGGTGGCCTCGCGTGGTGGGCAATACAGCCTGGTTGACGCGGCGGGCACCGAGCGTCTGCAATTTACTGCGGGCGAGGGGCTGCTGCGTGTAAAAGTCGGCGAAGATGAACGCGTTATCGCTTGCCCGGAGGGGGAACTCGTGGCCATCGCCGATGGCTGCGCGGTAGAGATTTTTGCCGGCGGTGGGCACGTCGCCGCGGCTGCTAGCGTGTTTGGTGAAAACGATGCTCGCTGGAGTGGATGGCGCGAGATATAGAGAGGGAGGCTGAGGGGGGGAAGCGGATTTGGTGACCGATTGGAACCCAAGAAAAGGTGAATTCTCCCTCATTTATGCCCGAATGGTTGGTTTTCTTTCCGGGTGATGTATTTAATAGAGGTTAAGGACAGTTAGCCCGCATCACTAGGAAAGGGATCCACCTATGGATCACAAAGAAGTCGCCGCGCGGACGCTCAAAGCATTGGGTGGCGAAGACAATATCGTTGGACTTGCGCACTGTGCCACCCGCCTGCGCATGGTTCTCAAAGACACCAAAGAAGTAGACACCAAAGCACTCGAGAGTGACCCTGACCTCAAAGGCATCTTTGAGGCAGGCGGCATGTTCCAGGTGATTGTTGGTCCGGGCGACGTTAACGTCGTCTACAAAGAAATGACCGGCATGATCCGCAAGGACGTCGCCGTTTCCACTGATGAGCTCAAGGACATTGCCGCAAACTCTGGCAACTGGTTCTCACGGGCCATCAAGGTTCTTGCAGACATATTCGTTCCGCTGATTCCGATTCTGGTCGGTGGTGGTCTGCTGATGGCCCTGAATAACGTTCTTTCTGCCGAGGGGCTTTTCGGCGACCAGTCCGTTATTCAGATGGCCCCAGCGCTGAAGGACGTTGCCGGTCTTATTAACCTGCTGGCCTCTGCGCCGTTTGCCTTCTTGCCGATTTTGGTCGGCTTTACAGCCACAAAGCGTTTCGGCGGCAACGAGTTCCTCGGTGCCGGCATGGCGATGGCCATGGTCATGCCGGACCTGGTCAACGGCTACAGTGTGGCCGAGACTATCGATGCCGGCGAGATGACCTACTGGAACATCTTCGGCCTCGACGTCGCCCAAGCAGGCTACCAAGGCTCCATCCTGCCGATCCTGGTCATCGCCTGGATCTTGGCAACCATTGAGAAGTTCCTGCACCGTCACCTCAAAGGCACGGTGGACTTCATGCTCACGCCACTTATCACCCTACTGCTGACAGGATTTATTACCTTCGTTGCCATTGGCCCGTTCCTGCGCACCGCGGGTGAGTGGCTGGGTGTTGGCCTTGCCAACCTCTACGACTTCGCCGGTCCGGTGGGTGGCTTCCTCTTCGGTCTGGTGTACTCGCCGATCGTTATCACTGGTCTCCATCAGTCCTTCCCGCCGATCGAGTACATGCTGTGGGATCAGGGCGGATCCTTCATCTTCGCGACGGCCTCCATGGCCAACATCGCACAAGGTGGCGCAGCCCTCGCTGTCTACTTCCTTGCACGTAGTGAGAAGCTCAAGGGCTTGGCCGGTGCTTCCGGTATGTCCGCTTTGTTCGGCATCACCGAGCCTGCGATTTTCGGTGTTAACCTGCGACTGCGTTGGCCGTTCTACATCGGCATGGGTGCCTCGGCAATTGCCTCGACGCTCATCGCACTCTTCGATGTCAAGGCAACCGCGCTGGGTGCTGCCGGCCTCATCGGCTTCGTGTCCATGCGCCCGAATGACATCATGCAGTTCTTCATCTGTGCGATTGTCTCACTCATCTTGGCCTTCGGTGTGGCCTTTGCCTATGGTCGCTACCTCATTTCTAAGAATGGCTCCATCGACTCGGATGAGGTTGGTGCCGTCACAGAGACGAGTAGCGATGTGCCGTCCGCTACTGCGGCCCCCAACGCCTACCGTGTGGCTTCGCCGCTGACCGGCAGCGCTGTGGCCCTCTCTGCCGTCTCCGACCCGATGTTCGCTGCGGGCAAGCTGGGCGCTGGCGCTGCCATCGAGCCCACCGAAGGCCGCCTCGTTTCCCCGATTGACGGCAAAGTTACAGTGACTTTCCCTTCGAAGCACGCGTACGCCGTGCGTGGTAAGGATGCCGAAGGTAACAACGTTGATATCCTCATGCACATCGGCTTTGACACCGTGAACCTTAAAGCCGAGCACTTCACCTCTCACGTTTCCAAGGGCGATGAAGTCAAGGCAGGCGACCTTCTCTGCGAGTTCAATATTGAGGCCATCAAGGCCGCTGGCTACCCGGTGACAACCCCGGTCGTGGTGTCCAACTCCAAAAAGACGGGCCCAGTCCTGCCGGCCTATCACCCAGGTGAGGACATCGCTTTCGGTGACGCGCTGCTCACCGTTGACCCCAAGGTCACGAAAGAAGCGGCCGCGTCCCCAACCGCTAGCTAGATAAACGCTAACGCCGCATCCCCGCTACTGAACCTAGGGTTCGGAGCGGGGATGAGGCGTATAAGCGGTTGCAGACCATGGGGCAGGAATACCTTGGTGAAGCAGACAGAATATGTCTTCTGGCTTAGTGTGTATGCCGTTGTAATGACTGGAAAACGATAGCTGCGCCGGCCGGGCACAAGCCCAACCGGCGCAGCCAGTCTCTCTTTAGGTTCCTACGGGGTAGGAAGGTCCTCGCTTAGGCGAAGAACTTGCGGCGTGCGGCGAAGGCGCCGGCGGCAACCATTGCAGCTACGGCCAGAGCGGCCAGAGCCTGTGCAACGGAGTTGGAGCCGGTCTCAGCGGACATACCACGTGCGGCTGCCGGGGCAGCGCCCTCAGCGAGCTTACCGCCCTGGGCGATAACTTCATTCTTGTTAGCGTTCAGCATCTGCTCGGAAGCAGCCTTCTCCTCAGCGGTCGGCTGCTGGTTCTTGCGTGCCTCGTCCTTGACGTAGGTCTTGCCATCCTGGGACAGGTACCAGGTGATGCCACCGATGATCAGTGCAGCGGGCAGCGCCAACCAAGCGAGCTTCTTCGCGTCGAAGCCTGGCTTCTGAGGATCGGACGGGGTCTCAGACGGGAAAGCCTTTGCGTAAGCGTCACGCATCTCGGGGGTAACTTCCACGTTGACCAGGGCTGGATCGTTGACGTAAACCGACGGATCCTTCATGCTCTGGTACCAGGTGTTGCCCTTAGAGTCTTCCTTGGTGGCAGGTGCAGGGATACCCTCAGGATCCTTCTGGTCTCCGCTTGCGTCCGGAGTCTCGGAACCCTTCTCTTCATTTACAAGAGCTTCAGCCTGTTTGTCACGGGCCGCCAGAGCCTGTTCCTTGGTCAGCACAAGTGCTTCCTCGCCGAACTTGGGACGGGACTTGTAGACGTAGCCCTCCTTGAAGTATTCGACGCCGTCCACCGTGATGGTCTCAGGATCGGGGATGCCTTGTGCGTTGGGGTCGCCAGTCATATCCGTAATCGGTGCATCCTCAACGGGTGCCGGGATCTGAGCTTGAGCAACAGCTGCGCCACCAAAGGCGAGTGCGCCGGTCAGGACAGCAGCGGTCAGGGTCTGTGGCAAACGCTTCATGTGTTTCTCCTTCGGAAATATGGGAAAGCGCAAAAGTGTCTTTCGCGACGCAAATAACAGTAGTCACAGAATTCTCAGTTGTCACACAGAAATCAAAAATTAACTGTATTTTTCATGCGTTACAGCTGTGAAAAATTAGCCTATTAGAATGGTTGTGCGACTGGATTTGCACTGAGGGGAGTTAAAGTGAGGTTTATATGTGCAGAGTGTGCCGATAATTTTGGTGACCGCGTGTGTGTCTGTGTATTCGAAAAACGGAGCCAAGGGGGTAAGCGGGTGTACTGGCGAAAATAAATGTGAAGGTAGGGGGCGTCGACAAGCGTCGAGCAGCGTTTTGGTAAGGGCGCTGGCGTGTGGTTGAATGTATAGGTTGCAAAAGCTGGTCGGCCCGTAGCGGTGCGTTTCCGAACCGCCGGACCGAGACCCTTCGGCATAGTCCGTTGCCAAGGCTTGAGCATCGCAAGTTTGTAGACCGCGTGCGGCAAGGACGGAAATCTTACCGCACATCAATCCAGGTCAGGAGACCCATAGTGATTCAGCAAGAATCGCGTCTGCGTGTCGCCGACAACTCTGGTGCACGTGAAATTCTGTGCATCCGCGTTCTCGGTGGCTCCGTTCGACGTTTCGCTGGCATCGGTGACGTCATCGTCGCCACTGTCAAGGACGCCGTCCCAGGCGGCAACGTAAAGGAAGGCGAGGTCGTTAAGGCTGTCGTCGTCCGTGCAAAGAAGGAGACCCGTCGTCCGGACGGTTCTTACATCGCTTTTGATGAGAACGCAGCTGTTATTCTGAAGGGTGACAACGAGCCACGCGGTACCCGTATCTTCGGCCCGGTTGCTCGCGAGCTTCGTGACAAGAAGTTCATGAAGATCGTTTCTCTCGCACCGGAGGTGATCTAGTCTTATGAAGATTCATAAGGGCGATATGGTGATTGTTATTTCGGGTCCTGACAAGGGCGCGAAGGGCAAGGTTATCGAAGCATACCCGAAGCGCGACAAGGTCCTCGTTGAGGGCGTTAACCGCGTGAAGAAGCACGTTGCTAACTCCGCTACTGAGCGTGGCGCCGAGTCCGGCGGAATCGTTACCCAGGAAGCACCGATCCACGTTTCTAACGTTGCAATCGTTGACTCCGAGGGCAACCCGACCCGCGTGGGCTACCGTTTCGATGAGAACGGCAAGAAGGTCCGCATCGCACGTAGCAACGGGAAGGACATCTAATCATGAGCGAGAACTACACTCCGCGTCTGAAGACCCGCTACCGCGAGGAAATCAAGAAGACCCTAAATGACGAGTTCAACTACGACAACGTCATGCAGATCCCAGGTGTCACCAAGGTCGTCGTCAACATGGGTGTTGGTGAGGCTGCCCGTGACTCCAAGCTGATCAACGGTGCCCTCGAGGACCTCACCGCGATCACCGGCCAGAAGCCGCAGCTGCGTCGCGCAAAGAAGTCCATCGCAAACTTCAAGCTGCGTGAGGGTATGCCAATCGGCGCCCGCGTCACCCTGCGTGGCGACCGCATGTGGGAGTTCCTGGACCGCCTGCTGACCATCGCGCTGCCGCGTATTCGCGACTTCCGCGGTCTGTCTGATCAGCAGTTCGACGGCCACGGCAACTACACCTTCGGCCTCACTGAGCAGACCATGTTCTACGAGATCGACATCGACAAGGTTGACCGCCCGCGTGGTATGGACATCACCGTCGTTACCACCGCTACCAACGATGAAGAAGGCCGCCGCCTCCTCAAGGAGCTCGGCTTCCCGTTCAAGTAAAGCGGTTTAAGCTTTTCGCCCTCACCTTTTGGTGGGGGCGTTTCGCTTTATTTAGGACTCATTTCATCGCCCGCGAATCCGGCATTAAAGATCGCCAAGCGCAATACCTCAAGAAGATTGACCGTTGGAGACATCTAACGGTGCTTCTACCCCGGTAGCGTCTGCAGCAGTTATACCTTCAAACTGCCAGCCCACCACTGCATTACGCACGGAGGCTTCAAGGAGGTTGGGCGGCTGAATGCAGCTGATGGTGAGAAGGCGGCCTGGCATGGGGTCTTCGCCCCAGATTGCAGAGTCTTCGGCGAGGCCTTCTTTTACTGGGTCGTGCATGTCGGTGGCGCTGTAGACCAGCCAGTTGTCGCCGGAGTTTGCAGTGCGCAGGTAAAGCTTGTCGCCGAGGGCGACCTTGTGCTTGTTTGCGCCGCCGTCGTAGAGGTTGTTAAAGACAGCGGGAACGCCGGCGCCGGTGTGACCGGCGATGACGGTGATGTCTGGTGCATTAGTGCCAGGCAGCGAATATGGACGGTCCGCGGCGGTATACGTGCAGGCCTTGCTCATCGTATCCGGATTAATCGCGCCGTTTTTGACGCGGCAGGAGCCATCTTCGAATTCGGCATGGACCTCGATTGCAGGGATGAACATCTCAACAGCGGCGGAGGGCTCAATGACTGGAGCAGCTGCCACAGGGACTTGGTTGCTCTCTAGTCCTTCAGGAGGATCGACCACGCGATGCATCGTGGCGGCAAGGGTTGCACTTGCAAGCGCCGCACTCGCAAGGACACCAACCGTAATACGGAACTTGCCCGAGCTGGACCACAAGTGCAGTACGCGAGTATGGGGCGCCGGCGTGTTCGTTTTTTGTGCGCGGTGGCGGCCACCCTTGCTTCGCGGCTTTGGTCGGGGGTTGTGCTTTTGGCGGTTGGGTAGTGTCTTCGGCGCTGTTGATGTTGATGTCTTCGGCGTCGTTGGGGGAGTGCGCCGCACGTAGGTGGGCTCGCCGTCGGGGTTGCCGTTGCCAGCGCGGCGGGTATCGATGGGTCTGCTTTTGATGGGGCGGCGCTGTGTGCTGGCTCTGGTACTGCTGCTGGCACTGTCTGCCCGGGGGCGCGTGTGATCTGCGTTGTGAACTGGCAGATCGTGAGGATTACGCGGGGGCATAGGCGGCGGCTCCAGGAGGTGAGGGAGGTGGGTTCTAAAAGTAAGTAAATATTCTAACCAACTCTAATCCTTGGCAGGCGTTGAGCAGTAATAGCCGCAGAATATACCCAGGTGTGGTGGCTGCAAAGTTGTTGGTGTGGATGGGCTGTTCGCTGTAGTGTTATCGCCGTTATATCTCTAGGTAAAGGAAGTTTCGTGTCTCTCAACGAATCTGCTGCAGCAGCAATCAAGAAAAAGGTGACTCTCCTCGACGAGTCATTTGGCCGCTTCGCCGTCCGCGCAATTCTCGCCGGCGTCTACCTCGCAATCGGTACTGCTTTCGCTGCGGTTCTGGGGCAGGCCGTCGAAAAGCATGCAGAGGGCCTCGGAGCTCCTGTCTTCGCTCTGTTCTTCGGCCTTGGCCTTTTTGCCATCGTTATCCTGGGCGCCGAACTGGCTACCGGCAGCATGATGTACGTGGTCTATGGCGCCATCAGCAAGCAGGTTGGTTGGGGCAAGGGCCTGTGGTTGCTCATCGTGACCACGTTCTTCAACCTCGTCGGTGCGGCTCTTTTCGCAGCGGCAATGGGCATGTCTGCGAAGCTCGGCCATATCGACCCGACCCACCTCATTTCCACCTTGTCCATGGGCAAGCTGGAGAAGGGCCCTGCAGGCCTGTTGGTTGAGGGTTTGCTCGCCAACTTCGTGGTCAACATGGCCATCGTCGGTGCTGTCTTTGCCAAGGACATCGTTTCGAAGTTCTTCGTCATCGTTCCGATTATCGCCTGCTTCGTGGGCATGGGCCTCGAGCACGTTATCGCAAACTTCTGCCTGATGACGCTAACCTTCTTTTGCTCCACCCCACTGCCTGACGGCTTCACCTTGGGTGCTGTGCTGACCAACTGGTCCCTGGTGTGGATCGGCAACGTCATCGGCGGCGGCTTCCTCATCGGCGGCGTTTACGCCTGGCTCAACAAGGGCCCTGAGGCTTACCGCGACTAATCATCATCTTCTGCCCGCAGGATGCGCATTGCAACGACGAGTTCCGAGGAATACTCCCGGAGCTCGTCGATTAGGTTTTCACCCACAGCGCGCAGCTCGACGTCGTCGACAGGCTCCAGTGCATCGAGGATGAAAAGCGCCGCGGTGGTGTCGTCGTGCAGCGCCGTGCGGGTGCATTGGCGCCAATTCCAACGGCGGCAGGTGACGCCGTTCGCATCGAGCCAGACCACCTCGCCCGGCTCAGGATGCTCGGTTACAGGCTCGCCTTTGTCCATAGTGGCGAAGTTCTCAGCACCGGTAGCTCGCACCAGCTGTGGAGCGGATACATAGGCGTTCAGGTCTTCGCCGCCGAAGGGGATCTCATAAGTCACGGACAGCGAGTTATAGATGTCCGTG
>NZ_GG667519.1:128605-141442 GCF_000159135.1 Corynebacterium striatum ATCC 6940 | reverse complement strand
ACTTTAAACGCTCAAGTAAGTGCTCTTACTTGATGATCTTGGTAACGCGGCCAGCGCCGACGGTGCGGGAGCCCTCGCGGATAGCGAAGCGCAGGCCCTCGTCCATAGCGACCGGCTGGATCAGCTCGACGGACATCTCGACGTTGTCGCCAGGCATAACCATCTCGGTGCCCTCAGGCAGCTTGATGACGCCGGTAACGTCGGTGGTGCGGAAGTAGAACTGCGGACGGTAGTTGTCCATGAACGGGGTGTGGCGGCCGCCCTCTTCCTTCTTCAGGACGTAGACGGAACCCTCGAACTGGGTGTGAGGGGTGTAAGCGCCCGGCTTAATAACAACCTGGCCGCGCTCAACCTCTTCACGCTTGGTACCACGCAGAAGCAGACCACAGTTGTCGCCAGCCTCGGTGTAGTCCATCATCTTGCGGAACATCTCGATACCGGTAACGGTGGTGGAGATGGACTTGTCCTGGATACCGATGATCTCAACGTCCTCGTTGACGTTCAGGGAGCCACGCTCAACACGGCCAGTAACAACGGTACCGCGGCCGGTGATGGTGAAGATGTCCTCGATTGGCATCAGGAACGGCTTGTCCAGCTCGCGCTCCGGATCCGGGATGGAGTCATCGCAAGCCTGCATCAGGTCAACGATAGCCTGTACCCACTTCTCGTCGCCCTCAAGAGCCTTCAGAGCAGAGATGTGAACGATCGGAGCTTCCTCATCGTAGTCCTGCTCTGCGAGCAGTTCGCGGATCTCCATCTCGACGAGCTCGATAATTTCCTCGTCGTCAACCATGTCGCACTTGTTCAGTGCAACGAGGATGTAAGGAACGCCAACCTGGCGAGCCAGAAGAACGTGCTCGCGGGTCTGCGGCATCGGGCCATCGGTTGCAGCAACAACCAAGATAGCGCCGTCCATCTGAGCAGCACCGGTAATCATGTTCTTGATGTAGTCAGCGTGGCCCGGAGCGTCAACGTGTGCGTAGTGGCGCTTCGGGGTGGAGTACTCAACGTGGGAAATGTTGATGGTAATACCGCGCTCCTTCTCCTCAGGAGCCTTATCGATCATGTCGAATGCGAAAGCGGTGTTCTCATCAGGGTACTGGTCAGCCAGAACCTTGGTGATCGCTGCGGTGGTGGTGGTCTTGCCGTGGTCGACGTGTCCGATGGTGCCGATGTTCACATGCGGCTTCGTACGCTCGAACTTCTCCTTTGCCACTGTTTGTCCTCCTGGACTCTATGGCGGCTGCAATTTCACAGCCACGTGGTTGGTTAATGCCATTGGCACTTGGAACGAAAATATCCCGAAGCGCTAATGACGCTTTCTTTACGTGCCAGTTACACGATCCTAGATTTATGCCGCAGTTTTTTCAAACTGCCTAAATAGGAGGTAACCCCGCGCATGTAGTGCGGACGTTGACCCTCGACAAGAATCTGATTATGGATCCTGGGAGGGTAACGGCCGGCTCAGCCAACACTCTTTGGTGCGAGTTCAGCCGACCGCTACCCCACCCAGTTCCTCACACGGGGTTACCCCGCCTGAGGCTGGCGTCTACTGGCGAAGACTACCAGCCCCTTGGCAACGGGGTGGTGCGAGGGGGTTGGTTACAAAGCTTGTTTAAGCCTTGTTACCGGTACGCTCCTCGATGATTGCGGTTGCAACGGAGGAAGGAACCTCAGCGTAGGAATCGAAGACCATGCTGAAGTTTGCGCGGCCTGCGGTGGAGGAACGAAGGTCGCCGATGTAGCCGAACATCTCAGACAGCGGAACCTTAGCCTTGACGACTTTTGCGCCAGAGCGGTCTTCCATCGCGTAAACCTGGCCACGACGGGAGCTGATGTCACCGTTAACGGTGCCCATGTACTCCTCAGGGGTAACAACCTCAACGGCCATAACAGGCTCGAGCAGGACTGGCTTTGCCTTAGCAACAGCTTCCTTCAGCACCTGGGAACCAGCGAGCTTGAAGGCCATCTCGGAGGAGTCGACGTCGTGGTAAGCGCCGTCCTCGAGGGTTGCCTTGATGTTAACCAGCGGGAAGCCAGCGAGGTAACCGTACTGCATTGCATCCTGGATACCAGCGTCGACGGAAGGGATGTACTCCTTCGGAACGCGGCCACCGGTGACGGCGTTCTCGAACTTGTAGGTTGCGGACTCGCCCTCCTCCAGCGTCTCTGGGTCCGGGTTGTAAGGCTCGATGGTGACGATGACCTTTGCGAACTGACCAGAACCACCGGTCTGCTTCTTGTGGGTGTAGTCCAGGGACTGAACCGTCTTGCGGATGGTCTCGCGGTAAGCAACCTGTGGGTTACCGATGTTTGCTTCGACCTTGAACTCGCGCTTCATACGGTCAACCAGAACGTCGAGGTGGAGCTCGCCCATGCCGCCGATAACGGTCTGGCCGGTCTCTTCGTCGAGCTCGACGGTGAAGGTTGGGTCCTCAGCAGCGAGCTTCTGGATAGCGGTACCCAGCTTCTCCTGGTCAGCCTTGGTTTTAGGCTCGATGGAGACCTTGATAACCGGATCCGGGAAGTCCATGGACTCGAGGATGATCGGGTTGTCCTTGTCGCACAGGGTGTCACCAGTGGTGGTGTCTTTCAGACCGATAACAGCATAGATGTTACCTGCGTCAGCCTGCTCGACCGGGTTCTCCTTGTTTGCGTGCATCTGGAACAGCTTGCCGATGCGCTCCTTTTTACTCTTAGTGGAGTTGAGCACCTCGGTGCCCGGCACAACCTGACCAGAGTAAACGCGGACGAAGTTGAGCTGGCCGAAGAACGGGTGTGCAGCAATCTTGAAGGACAGCGCAGAGAACGGGGACTCAACGGAAGGCTTACGCGTAACCTTCTCGTCCTCGTTGCCGACAGCGTGGCCGACGACCTCGCCCACATCGAGTGGGTTCGGGAGGAAGTCAACGACAGCGTCGAGAAGCGGCTGGACACCCTTGTTGCGGTAAGCGGTACCACAGAGAACTGGGTAGACCTCGGAGTTGATGGTCATCTTGCGGATGGCTGCCTTGATCTCGTCAAGGGTCAGCTCCTCGCCGCCGAAGTACTTCTCCATGAGCTCTTCGTCAGACTCAGCAACTGCCTCGAGCAGCTTTTCGCGGTACTCTTCAGCCTTCTCCTGCAGGTCAGCAGGGATCTCCTCGATGGTCGGCTCAGCACCGGTCTCCACCTTGCCGCGCCAAGTGATGGCACGCATGTTCAGCAGGTCAACGACGCCGTCGAAGTCGTCCTCAGCGCCGATGGGCAGCTGCAGAACCAGTGGCTTTGCGCCGAGGCGGTCGATGATGGTCTGAACGGTGAAGTAGAAGTCAGCGCCCAGCTTGTCCATCTTGTTGACGAAGCAGATACGCGGAACGTCGTACTTAGCAGCCTGACGCCACACCTGCTCAGACTGTGGCTCAACGCCTTCCTTGCCGTCGAAGACAGCAACTGCGCCGTCGAGAACACGGAGGGAGCGCTCAACCTCAACGGTGAAGTCAACGTGACCCGGGGTGTCGATGATGTTGATCTGGTTGTTGTTCCAGAAACAGGTAACAGCAGCGGAGGTAATGGTGATACCGCGCTCCTTCTCCTGCTCCATCCAGTCAGTGGTGGATGCACCGTCGTGAGTCTCGCCGACCTTACGGTTGATGCCGGTGTAGAAAAGAATACGCTCGGTGGTAGTGGTCTTACCAGCATCGATGTGAGCCATGATGCCGATGTTACGGACCTTGTGAAGGTCCTTAAGCACTTGTTGTGCCACGGTTTTACCCCAACTTATTTATCGTGGACGCCTTGTCCTGGGCGCACGTTTCATCTTCACGTACCCCAGTCCATGCCGCCCGCATGGATAGGTCTTGTTCAATTTTGCCACGTCTTGGACTCATTAGCAGCTTCAGGCCGCTAATTGCCCAGAAAAAAAGGTCCGAGCAACGCTATTTAGTTTGTGTTTCCAGCGCTTCTCTAAGTACAAGAAGTACAGAAGCGCTGTTAAGCGCGAACTTTTACGTTGCTCGGACCATAGGCATACGCCGGTATTACCAGCGGTAGTGCGCGAAGGCGCGGTTAGCCTCAGCCATCTTGTGAGTGTCTTCACGACGCTTCACGGAAGCACCAAGACCGTTGGAAGCATCCAAAATCTCGTTAGCGAGACGATCGATCATGGTGTTCTCACGACGCTGGCGGGTGAAGGTTACCAACCAACGCAGAGCGAGGGTGTTAGCACGAGCCGGCTTGACCTCAACTGGAACCTGGTAGGTAGCGCCACCGACACGGCGGGAGCGAACCTCGAGGTCCGGGCGGATGTTGCCCAGAGCCTTCTCCAGGGTGCCGACTGGGTCGGTACCGGTCTTCTCACGGCAAGCCTCGAGAGCACCGTAGACGATGCGCTCTGCGGTGGACTTCTTGCCATCGAGGAGGATCTTGTTCACGAGCATGGTGACCTGCTCGGAGTTGTATACCGGGTCCTTAACTACAGGACGCTTCGGAGCAGCATTCTTACGCATTGTTGATTACTGTCCCTTCTTTGCACCGTAGCGGGAACGAGCCTGCTTGCGGTCCTTAACGCCCTGGGTATCCAGTGCGCCACGGATAATCTTGTAACGAACACCCGGGAGGTCCTTAACACGACCGCCGCGGACGAGCACCATGGAGCGCTCCTGCAGGTTGTGGCCCTCACCTGGGATGTAGGCGGAAACCTCGATACCGGAGGTCAGGCGAACACGAGCAACCTTACGCAGTGCAGAGTTCGGCTTCTTCGGGGTGGTGGTGTAAACGCGGGTGCAAACGCCACGACGCTGAGGGGAACCCTTCAGCGCTGCGGTTGCAACCTTGGAGCGCTTATCATGGCGGCCCTTGCGGACCAGCTGCTGAATAGTTGGCATAAATCTAGTCTTTCTGTATGACTTCGGCTGAACTGACCGATGCTGCCCAAACACGCAAAAATAGGGGCTCTTTTCCGGGGCCCTTCCGCATGTCCAGAACATCAATCAGCCATTCAAGCCGATTAATCGATCAGACTTTTCGCCCTACATGAAGGCGAAACCTCTTCGAACAATAGCAGCGACACGCAAAACATCCAAATTTCGCCTACCCAGCTTTTCCTCCCATCACCACAGGCAGTCAATCGCACGACGCTTGACGACGCCGCCCCTCACTCGGGGCAGCTGTGACAAATTCCCCGGAACTTTCCACTCCACCCAAAATCGGGCTTTAAGTTTCACCTATAGAGGCAACAATCACAGGCACTAAATAGGCACATACCCTTTCGAACTTTCACCAAACAGGACACTACATATAGGGTCTCGCACTCCAAGACCTCCCATATCTTGTATTTCGTCGACCCACCCCGCCACAAATTACAGCTATGTTATTCCGTGAAGCCCAGCGCCGCGCGGTGGCTTTTCTGCCATCTCGGCTTACTGCAGGTTCTCCCACGTGAATGCGGTCGCCATTGCTTTCCCTATATGCGCGCCTGGGCATGCCATCAGAGCTGGAAAGGCAGCGAGCTTTTCGCTGTACCAGCGCTCCATTTTCATAACGAAGGGAAGAACTACATGGGTTCACGGACCATTAACGTCGCAGATTCCATCGAGGAGTACTTGGGCCGGCGTGATTGGCGCATAAACGCCAATGCCAATCAGGATTTCTCGTTGGGAGGATTGATTCTTAACAATGCGGGCAAAGTAACTGCCAATTACTGGCTGGATGAGGTCTTTTCGGAAGCTGCGGGTAATGCCCACCGAGCAGGTGATATTCATATCCACGATCTAGACATGCTCAGCGGCTATTGTGCTGGCTGGTCACTGCGCCGCGTCCTCGAGGAAGGCTTCGGTGGTGTTCCCGGCACGATTTCCTCGGCGCCACCGAAGCACTTCTCCTCCGCGTGCGGTCAGATCGTCAACTTCTTAGGCACGCTGCAGAACGAGTGGGCGGGCGCGCAGGCCTTTTCTAGCTTCGATACATATATGGCGCCTTTCGTGCGGCTGGATAACCTCAGCTACGGCCAAGTACTTCAATACATGCAGGAATTTATCTTCAACCTGAACGTGCCTTCGCGCTGGGGTACGCAGACGCCGTTTACGAATCTCACCTTCGATTGGCACTGCCCCACCGATCTGCGGGATCAAACCCCGCTCATCGGCGGCGAGCCCGCCGACTTCTGTTACGGCGACTTGGAGACGGAGATGGCCATCATCAACCGTGCTTTCATCGAGGTGATGTCGCAAGGTGATGCCGACGGCAGGCCATTTACCTTCCCGATTCCGACCTACAATATCACGCCGGATTTTGACTGGGATAGCAAGAACGCCGAGGCTCTGTTCACCATGACAGCCAAGTACGGTCTGCCCTACTTCCAGAACTTCCTTAACTCCGATCTTGACCCCGGCATGATTCGCTCAATGTGTTGCCGCCTGCAGTTGGACCTGCGCGAGCTATTAAAGCGCGGCAATGGCTTGTTCGGCTCCGCCGAGTTGACCGGCTCCATCGGCGTGGTCACGCTCAACTGCGCACGCCTGGGCTACCTCTATCGCGGCGACGAGGAGGCGCTGTTGACGCGCGTCGCGGAGCTGGTAGATCTCGGCGTCGACACGCTCGAGCGCCGCCGCGCCTTTGTTAACAAGTGCTTGGAGAAAGGTCTTTTCCCCTATACCAAGCGTTGGCTGCCCAGCTTGGATAACCACTTCTCCACTATCGGCGTCAACGGCTGCAACGAGATGATCCGTAACTTCACTGCCGACACCTACGATCTCACCGATCCGCGCGGCCGCGCTCAGGTATTGCGTCTGCTGGAGCGGGTTCGCGCACTGCTTGTCGACGCCCAGGAAAGAACCGGGCACCTTTATAACCTTGAAGCCTCGCCTGCCGAGGGCGCTACCTATCGCTTCGCACGCGAGGACCTGAAGCGCTACCCAGACATCCTGCACGCTGGCAGCGAAGAAGAACCGTATTACACGAATTCCTCGCAGCTTCCCGTCGCGCACACTCCCGATCCCTTTGCCGCACTCCAAGCCCAAGAGGATCTGCAGACCCAATACACCGGCGGCACCGTGCTGCATCTCTACATGGGCTCAGCAATGTCCTCCGGTAAGGCGTGCGCGAACCTCGTGCGCCGCTCGCTGGAGAACTTCCGACTGCCCTATGTCACCATCACGCCCACCTTTTCCATCTGTAACTCCCACGGCTATATCTCCGGCGAGCATCCGCACTGCCCCGACTGCGGTTCCAGCACTGAGATGTGGACGCGCGTGATGGGCTATTTCCGGCCAGTCTCCAGCTTCAACACGGGCAAGAAGGGAGAGTTCCATGAGCGCGAGTACTTCGACGAAAGGCTTGCGGCCGATGTTTAAGACTGCGCCTTCGTTGCAAGCGCCGAAGCTAAGTTCCAGAACGCAGCTGCCGATTGGCGGGCTTATCCCCTTCTCGGCAACAGATTGGCCAGATCACCTGACCATGACGTTGTTCCTCAACGGCTGCCCGCTGCGGTGTAGCTACTGCCATAACCCGCAGCTGCAGGTCTTTGGGCCGGGAAGCTATAGCTGGCAGGACGCGCTTTCCTTGCTGTGCTCGCGCCGCGGGCTACTCGACGGCGTGGTTTTCTCCGGCGGCGAGCCACTTTCCGCGCCCGGGCTGCCGCAGGCGATAGCCGAGGCCCACGCGGCTGGCTTTAAAGTTGGCCTCCACACGAGCGGCTATCTACCGGGCCGGTTGGACAAGCTCATGGCCCATCCCGAAACACGGCCGGAATGGATAGGCATCGACGTCAAAGCCCTGCCGGAAGACCTACCGCAGGTCACCGGCTGCAGCCGTGCCCAAGCGCAGCGGATGTGGGAGTCCTTCTATCTTTTGGCAGATTATGCGCGGACAGGGCGGCTATCGCTGCAAGCCCGAACCACATTGTGGCCAGGGTCGGGCATCGAGGCACGGCTTCCCGAACTGGAAGAACGCGTTGCGCAACAGGGGCTTAAGCTGGTGCGCCAGTGGGCGCACGACGTCGACAAGCACGGCGTCTACTGCGGGGCGGAAGCTACTGCCATACCCACGTAAAATCGGCGTCGGCGGCGTGCTCGGAGAAGTAAACCTTCTCCTGCGCCTCCCAGGTCTCGAACCACTCTGCGTAGTGCGGATCACGCTCGATGGCTCGCTCATAGCGCTTTTCGCGCGGGCCGTCGAGGCGCACCGTAATCACGGTGCCGCGCTCCTTAGCCGCAGCAATGTTTTCCGGAGTAACCGCACCGACGCCCTCCACGATGAGATCGTCGCGTGCATCCAAGCTCGCCCACTCACCCGGCGCACCGGCCTCCCAATCCCAGCGCCAATAGCCGGGATTGGTCTCGCGCAGCACCTGCTCGGCAACCATCCGGGAGCCCTGTTCAAGCCCGTGCCAACCGGGATAGAACTCGTCCAGGTGCACCACACGCCAGCCTGCTCTATCAGCGAGGGCGGCGCAGGCCCACGTCTTGCCTGCACCCGATGGCCCATCTATGAGCACCGTCACCGGCTTGAAGGGTTTCTTGCGCGTCGCGGCAGCCTTGATGACATCCTCGATGAGGCGGTCGAGCTGACTGTCGAAGTCCATGCTTCGTGGCCCTTTCGTCTTATAGACCGAAGAATCTCCAGGAATCTGTAACTACCGACGCTACCACCGGCACCGCTGCCAAAAGTGAACCGGCTAACATGATGAGCCAATCTTTCCTACTCACACGCGACTCGCGCGCCCACGTGCGTGACGGCGAGTACAGCGGAGTACGTCCAAAGCCGCGGGCCTCCATCGCCGTCGCCAGCTTGCCGCCGCGACGTAGCGCGACTACCAAAAGGCCGAAGGACATCGTAAGCAAATGCTTAACCTTGCCGCGATCCCCCAATCCCCGCGCCCTCCGGGCACGAGCCATGGAATCCCAGTCGTCTCGAAACAGCGTCGCCATGCGCACACCGGCGACCGCGCCAATAACAAAACGCGAAGGCAGGCGAAGGTTCTGCGCCAGGGCGTCGCCTAAGCGTGTGGGATCAATGTCGCGCGCGAGGACAATCATTGGCAGCGCTACCGCGAGCACACGCAGCATCATTGCCACTGAAAGGGTCACCGAGTTCTCCGAAACCACGATGAGCCAAAGCCGGAAGTAAACCTCTCCGCCCTCGGCGCCATACAGCAGCATCGAAACGCCAGACAGTGCGGCGAGGATAAACAGGAACCATCCGCTTCTTATGAGCTTTCCCCAACTGACTCCACACAGCGGCGCAAATACGAAGGTGATGACCAAAGAAACCGCGGCGGAGACCCAATCCACCGAGAGAAACAACGGCAAGGTCAGCGCCAGCATAAGGTAAACCCGCGTCAATGGGTTTACGTCGGACAAGATATTAGGCACGCGGCACCTCCACCCGGTGGTCGCCGAGAGCCGCGATGAAGAGGGGGTCGTGGGTTACCGAGGCAATGGTCACTCCCTCATCGCTTAACTCGCGCAGCATCCACACCAGTTCCGCGAAGGTCTGCGGATCTTGACCGAACGTCGGCTCATCAAGCAAGAGCACCGTCGGTGCGCTCACCAAAGCTGTCGCCACCGAAAGGCGCCGTTTCTCTCCGCCCGAAAGTGTGAAGGGGTTGGCGCCAAGCAGCTGCCCCAAACGCAGGCGCTCCACTAGTTCCGCGATGCGCTTTTCTGGGACCTCCTCGCCCATCACTCGGGGTCCCACGCGTAGCTCATCGGCAACGCTGCGCGCGACGAATTGATGTTCTGGGTTCTGAAACACGTACCCAATGCGATGCGCGAGCTCGCGCGACTTCCACGTTGCCGGGTCTCCTTTGAGGCCACGGCGCACGTGCTCGGCGACGCCCACCTCACCCGAAGTATAAGGAAGCAGTCCCGCCATGGTTTCCAGCCAGGTAGTCTTGCCAGCACCATTGGGGCCAGTCACCACGGTTGAAGCTCCCGCAGGAAGCTCAAAAGTCCGCGTCGGACCAAAGCGGGTAGCCAAATCCTGCGACCACATCGCTGGCTCAAGGCTGGATACTTCTTCTAGAACGCGGGCCTGCGGCAGGGTGGGCATCGCTTGGGCACGGGCTTCTAGGACCTGCTCGATAGGCGCGTCTAATGCGACCTGCCCATCCTCGATGAGTAGTCCGCGTTGAAGCAGGTGACGCCATCTATCTGGCTGGTGCTCAACCACGATGAGCGTGGCCCCGGTGCGCTCCACCAGCTGGGTCACCGCACGAACCACCGAATCGGCGCCCTCTGGATCGAGGTTCGCCGTGGGCTCATCCAACAAGATGAGCCCGGCGCCCATCGCCATGACGCCCGCCAAAGCGAGGCGTTGCTTCTGGCCACCAGACAGACGTGCGGTGGGATAGTCGTGTGGAAGATCGAGCCCGACCACCGATAAAGACTGATCGACGCGACTCCAAATCTCGGAGCGCTCAAGGCCGAGGTTCTCGCAGCCGAAAGCAACGTCATCGCCTACGCGGGAGGAGATCACCTGGGAATCAGGATCCTGCAGGACCAGCCCCACGGGCATGCCTTCGCCAGGCCACTCACCATTGCTAGCGGTAGCAGCTCCGAAGAGCTGGATCTCTCCTACCTGCTCGCCTTCCTCGTCGCCACCGAGCACTCCGGCAAGAGCCGCCAAGAGCGTGGACTTGCCAGAACCAGAGTCGCCGCACAGCAGAATTTTTTCGCCCGGCTCGACGTTGAAAGTAACATCCCGCAGCGCCGACTCTGCGCGCCCGGCATGAGTCCAGCCAAATCCTTTAACGCGGATGCCTGTTCCAGAAACCATTCTTGAAAGCGCTTCTTAAGCCTCGCGGCCGGCAGCAAAACGGTCGAGCGCACCAGTGGCTGCTAGCGCCTTAACCGTGAAGTAGCCCAGAACGCCGGCCAGGATCGCACCAGAAAGGCCGGTGCAGACCAAGTAGATAATGTTGTATTCAACGGAGCGGGCTAGGTGGCCGGACGTGAAGAGCTCCAAAGTCCATGCACCGACGCCGGCGGCAAGGCCAGCGATGGTGGCAACAAGCAGGTTAAAAGAACGGTAGGCAAAGATGGCGAAGACAATCTCCACGCCGATGCCTTGGGCGAAGCCAGAGAGCAAGGTTGCCGCGCCCCACTGGGAACCAAGAGCTGCGGAGACGCAGGCAGCGAGCAGCTCCACGAAGAGCGCCGCTCCCGGCTTGCGGATGATGAGCCCACCGAGCACTCCTCCCAGCAACCAGATGCCAGAGGCCAAACCGCCCAGGCCAGGGGTAAAGGCATCGAGAGCCTGGTAGCCGGCATAACCCGCGGTGTTCCAGAACAAGAAAATCAGGCCACACGCCACGGACAAGACCGCGGCCACGACGATGTCGACGACGCGCCAGCGGCGGTTGGACTTTCCAGCCGTGTGTGCAGTGCGTGCCGAAGATGCAGGTGTAGTAGACATTTTCCTCCCTCGCGCCGGTATTACCCGGATCAGGTGCAACGGTTCCCATATGTGGGGTCTCAGCCTTCTCCCTCGCAAACTACTGCGTTTGTTGTTCCTTAGTTACGGTCTAAAGAGGGAGAAAGCACCCGTGTTCGCTGTGTAATTAGATAATTTCGTCAACTTGGACCCACTAATGCTAGCAAAAGTAGAAAAGCCTCATGTAAATGAACTACGCCCCGCTTTCCGGACTGAGTTAACTCTAAATGGTTTGGGCCGTTGCAAGGGCTTGGTTCCGATATTGCATCGGGGCCAGGCCCTTGAATTGTTCCTGTAGTCGGGTCGTGTTGTACCACAGGATGTAATCATCAATAGCTTGGCAGAACTCCTCGACACTGTTGAAGTAAGCACCGTGGTACATCTCAGATTTCAAGTGACCGAAGAAGTTCTCCATCACTGAGTTGTCATAGCAATTGCCTTTCCAGGACATTGCCTGCACGCCACCAACGGTTGTAATCAAGTCACGCCAGCTGGCGTGCTGGTACTGGAAGCCTTGGTCGGTGTGCACAATGAGTCCTTCACCTGGACTAAACAGGGCAATGGCATCCGATAACGATCTTGATGTGAACTTGGTGTTCGGTGATGTAGACAGCGTATGAGCCAAGATGGTTCGGTCAAACAGATCCATAATCGGCGATGAGGTTACCCTCGTTTACCACTATCTGACAATAGAAAACGATCGGCCGTTGGCCCTGGCAATCCTTGCGGACTGTCAGGGCCAACGGCCGATAGTGTTTTCTAATCGGTGGGAAGACTATGCCCTTCCCGTGGCGAGGAAGTGCGGGCCTTCAATCAGCCCCGCACTCACGACTACTTGGAGGAGCTAGAAGAGCCGGAGGAACCAGCGCCTGGAGCACAGGCGTTAACTAGCAAACCCAAAGCGAGTGCGCCAGCCGCGGCAAGTGCAATTGCGCCGCCGATTCGGCCGGCCTCTGGGCTAGCCTTCTTCAGCATCAGGTCGATCTGGCCTAGTTGCTTTGCCAGCGGTTCGTTATAGATTCCCAGCTGCTTCTGAAGCTCGATGTTCTTCTGAGCTAATTGGCGATTGATGCCATTAATCCTTGCAGAAACCTGCTCTACCATTGGGGACAGGCCCGGGATATGCATTTGGGAAGCCAAACCAATAGGCAACAGCAACAACAGTGGCAGGCCAATACCTGCAGCAGCCGGTGCGCAGCGCTGCCAATCAATGTCGGAGGAACCTCCTGGAACCTTGGTATCCGGGGACTCAGCATCCGGTTTCTCGACTAGGTCAGCAACGCCATTGTTGTTCTTGTCGGTTACACCGGTATCGCCAAGGCCGTCACCGTCTTTATCAGTGACCTTTCCTTCAGGAACATCGGACTCGTCCTTGTTGGACTTGCCGTCACCGTCGGTGTCCTCATCACCATCATTGGTGCCATC
>NZ_GG667519.1:112941-128071 GCF_000159135.1 Corynebacterium striatum ATCC 6940 | reverse complement strand
CCATCGGTATCCGGGTTCAGCGGATCAAGGCCAGCTGCCTTCTCATCATCATTGGAAACCCCGTCGCCATCTGCATCAGGATCCTCTTCATTGATGATGCCGTCATCATCCTTATCACCCTTCGGACCATCCTCATCATCCTTATCGATGATATCCGGAATGCCATCACCGTCGGTATCGGTGGTCGCATCCGTGTCCGGGTCAGACTCCTCCTTGTTGGACTTGCCATCACCGTCAGCGTCCTCATCACCATCATTGGTGCCATCACCATCGGTATCCGGATTGTACGGATCAGTACCGGCAGCCTTCTCATCAGAGTTATTGACACCGTCACCATCGATATCCGGATCCTTAGAATCTGGGATTCCGTCACCATCGGTATCCGGATCTGCAATCATGCGCTCAGTCACGGTGAGCTTGAATTCATCCGTGGCATCCTTACCGTTCAAGGACGCCTTCACCTCAACATCATAAGAGGTCAGATCAGCATCCGCAGGAACAGTACCCTCAATGGCCTTGGTCTCCGGGTTGTACTTCAGGAAGTCAGGAAGACCAGTTACAGACACCTCAGAACCGTCAGTCGACTTGACCGGAATAGACACCTTTTCACCGCGCTGAACCTTGGTATCCCGGATTGCACCAACATTAACGTCGACTACGACGGTGACACTTACCTCAACGGTCTCCTTAGAATTATCCGGATAAGTAACCTCAACCGGAACAGTGATCTTGGAACCCGCCTTGGCATCCTTCGGAATCGGAACAGTGATCTTGCCAGTGGTCTCATCAACCTTTACACCAACCGGAGCATCCGCACCCGGAGCAAACTTAGTATCCTTCGGTGCCTCGGTCTCCTTACCTTCCTTGTCAGTAAAGGTCGGAGCAGGAACCGTCACATTATCGCCCGGCTTACCAGAACCATCCTTGTACTTAGGATCGAACTTATCCTTGTCCGCCTCAACAGGAGCATCCGGCTTCTCAACGGTGACAGTTACCTCAACGGTCTCCTTAGAATTATCCGGATAAGTAACCTCAACCGGAACAGTGATCTTGGAACCCGGCTCGGCATCCTTCGGAATCGGAACAGTGATCTTACCAGTGGTCTCATCAACCGTTACACCAACCGGAGCATCCGCACCCGGAGCAAACTTAGTGTCCTTCGGAGCCTCGGTCGCATTACCGTCCTTGCCAGTAAAGGTCGGAGCTGGAACCGTCACATCATCGCCCGGCTTACCAGAGCCATCCTTGTACTTAGGATCGAAAGATTCACTATCCTTCGAACCTGGTGCCTTCAGATCAAACTTCACAGGAACCTCACGCGATACTGGTTGAGCACCCTCAGCAGGGGTCCATGTGGCCTTTACGAGCACCTCGTTTTTACCTTCAACCTGTTTACCCGCAGGCCATGTAACTACGCCTGTCGAAGGATCGATCTTCAAGCCCAGTTTTTCAGCAACAGCAGGATCCGCGAACTCGAAGGTTGCACCTTGCGGCTTTTCTTCGACAACGTCAGTGTTCGGGTTGTCAAAAGACGGCTTGGCTTCAAGATCTTTTTCCTTGGCTGTGCCTGTGGTGTCGTCGTAACGAACGACGGTCGGGTCGGCTAGGAAAGAATCCGCCAGAAGCAGCGTGCCCGTGGGATTGCCCGAAGCATCGGCAGCGAATACCTGAGAAGAGTACACAGTCGGCTTGGAGAGATTCTTCGGGACCGTGAAGTCACAGGACTTCAACGCACCTAGCTCGTCAGCTTGAACAGTGCAAACCGTCTTATCAATTGGCTTACCGTCCGCAAACCACTGAATAGCATACGTCTGGTTAGGAACCAGACCGGCAGTCTTCGACTTGGCGGTATCACCAGGAGCTGCGGTGTGAGAAGCATTGTCGAAGTTGAAGACGTCATGATTTGGGCGCGGAGTCAGCAACGCGAAGTGCTGGACAGAAATGTTCGCTGACGCGAGCTCAATACCGAGGTTTCCGCCATGCGGGGGCTGGAACATGTTGTCCTGGTAATTACCCATCCATAGGTCGCGATTATCACCGACTACCGGATACAAGTACATATACTCCGTGTTGATGTGGCGGTGACGCTGGCCTACGGTGCCGTTCCACTGCATTAGGTTTCCGTGCGCTTCGTCTTCTTTGGAGACGAGCTTGCCCCATTCTTCGTCAGTGGTTCGGCCGCCCTTGTTGTAGCGGCCAATGCCATACAAACCAGCAAATGGAAGGTAGAAAGAACCGTCGTCTTTTACGTAAGCTACGCGAGACTCTGCGATATGGGAGCCTGTACCGTGCTCAGCTTGGTATTTCTCAACGATTTCCCCTTGGGCAACACGGAACTGTTCACGAGTGTAGTTCTTGTGGTCGTCCTTCCACTTGTCAAACTGACGTGCTACCTCATCGTTAACATAAGATCCGACGACTTTGACACCGGTAGCAGCTCGGTCTGAAGAACCCTTGAAGTATTGGTTTGCCAGGGAGCCCATGGACTCATTATTCTCCCACCAGACACTGCCACGAGCCGTGCCATAATTTCCACCTTCGGGCCACTTTTTATCGGTAGTCGGAGCTTCAGTCCAGTCCGCCTCAGGCTTCGCAAGCCAGTTGTCTACGTTCGGACGCTCTTGGAAAACAACCTTTGCCCCCACAATGCGATTAATGCCAGCCGTGAAATCCCAGCTCTCCCATTTACGAGTCAGACGATCATGGAAGCGACCGCTGTACATGTCGCCGCCGGCCGCCAAGGTGTACTTGTCCGGGTCTGGATTTTCTGCCCACGTGCGGACTTGAAACGCTCCATCCCCCGCCAACTGGAATTCAATAGGGTTACCCAGGCCGTCTTTTGGAGGATTAGACAAGTCGAAGACAAACTTGCCTTCAGAATCTGAGGTGGTGTAGTAGATGGGCGAAACTTGGCCCTTGCCATTGATGTACTGCAAGAAAACCTTGACACCAGGCATAGCCTCGTCAGGTTCATTCTGCGCTTCCGGCCCTGAGTCGCGATCCAAATAGACCGTACCCTGGTACCCCCGCTTTTGACCCCAGGTACCATCCGCTTTAATAGCAGTCGCTTCCGAAGTGCCTCGCGGATCAACACTGCGATCCTGCGCAGGTGCTGCGTCCTGAGCAACAGCAACCGGCGTAGCAGCCGGATTCACAACTGGATGGACAAATGGAGCCACGAGAGCCACAGAGAGAGCAGCGGCAGCGATGGAAGTGCCGCGACGGCGAGTCACGCCGCTAAAGCTTTTCATATTCATGAAACGCCTTCCTTATGAAAATTTAGAAACATCAGAGAACAGGTTCTCACCCTATAATCTGCAACTGGACGTACGGGAAGCTTAGTTTTAACTGAGTCCGCACTGTCCCCAACCTGAAACGCTATCGAATATCGCTGGGTAGCGCAACCGCTATCACCATTGAATACTGTTATCACTATCACCATTGAATACTGTTATCACTATCAATGACTAACAGTTTCTACATTCCGAAAGAGGGGGGATCTGCCTAGTCAGTGCACCTTGGTTTTCCACCTAGCTCGCATACGTGGCAAAACAGCTTAAGTTTATTCTTAGAAAGATACGCACCCTCTGTTAGCTTCGTCGTTTTCGCATAGAAAAAGCGTGTCTGGGGCTCAGACACGCTTTTTGTTGGGTCAGAAACTACGACGTTGCTGACCTCGCTTTTACCTAGAAGGTGAAGTCCTCATCCAACGGGACGGATGCGCCGGTGAACTCACCGAAGCCATCGTCGCCGTAGATGGAATCACCGTAGGTCGGGATCGAGTACGCAGCGTTGCGTGCGGCCTCGGTCGGCTTAACGGAGATGTTGCGGTAACGCGAGATACCGGTACCAGCTGGGATGAGCTTACCGATGATGACGTTCTCCTTCAGACCAATGAGCTGATCGGAGCGCTTGTTGATAGCGGCGTCGGTAAGCACGCGCGTGGTCTCCTGGAAGGAGGCCGCGGACAGCCAGGACTCGGTAGCCAGCGATGCCTTGGTGATACCCATGATCTCGGAGCGCAGCTGAGCTGGCTCGCCGCCCTCGGCAACCTGTGCGGCGTTGATCTGCTTGGCCTCGGAGAGGTCAACCAGAACGCCCGGCAGGTAATCGGTGGAACCAGAGTCAATGACGGTACCGCGACGCAGCATCTGGCGGATGATGATCTCGATGTGCTTATCGTGGATAGCAACACCCTGTGCACGGTAAACAGCCTGCACCTCGTCAATGAGGTGCTTCTCAACACCACGGCGGCCGAGGACCTCAAGCACATCGTGCGGGTCAGCAGCACCACGCATCAGGCGCTCGCCAGTGGTGACGTGGTCGCCATCACGGAGGGAACGCTCGATCATTGCGTCCGGGTTGGACTCCATCGGGCGGCGGACCTGTGCCAGGCCCTGACGCTTCGACAGCTTCTCGTAAACCACGTTGTCCGAACCGTCGTCCGGAGTAATGGTCAGGGTCCAGAAGTTGCCCTCATCCGACAGGGACACGGTGCCGTCGACGGAAGCGATCGGCGCACGGTTCTTCGGGTTACGAGCCTCGAAGAGCTCCTGAACACGTGGCAGACCACCGGTAATATCGCCACCGACACCACCCTGGTGGAACGTACGCATGGTCAGCTGGGTACCCGGCTCACCAATGGACTGCGCAGCCACAATGCCGACTGCCTCGCCGATATCGACGAGCTTGCCGGAGGCCATGGACTTGCCGTAGCACTTCGCACAAACGCCGGCTGGGGTCTGGCAGGTCAGCACGGAGCGAACCTTAATCTCGGTAACACCAGCGCGCAGGATCTCTGCGGTGAGCGCCTCGGTCAGGTCGCTGCCAGCCTCAGCAACAACGGTGCCGTCCTCAGCCTTGACGTCAGAAGCGACAACGCGGCCGGAAGCGGAGGTTTCCCACAGCTCATCGAATACCGGGGTGCCGTTAACCAGCTCGCCCAACGGAACGCGGACGCCCTGGCGGGTGCCACAATCCTCTTCGCGGACGATGACGTCCTGTGCCACGTCGACGAGACGACGGGTGAGGTAGCCGGAGTCCGCGGTACGCAGTGCGGTATCGGCCAGGCCCTTACGGGAACCGTGCGAGTTGTTGAAGTACTCCAAGACCGACAGACCCTCACGGAAGGAGGTCTTAATCGGACGGGTGATGTAGTCACCCTTGGAGTTCACGACCATGCCCTTCATACCGGCCAGGGTCCAGATCTGACGCATGTTACCTGCTGCACCAGACTTAACGATCATCGGAATCGGGTTGTCATCCGGGTAGAGATCCTCGACTGCCTTACCAACGGTGTCGGTAGCGTCCTTCCAGAGCTCAACCAGGCGGTCGTAACGCTCACGCTCGGTAAGCGCACCCTGCTCCCAGTACTTGCGCTCGATGCGCTGTGCTTCCTTCTCGTAAGACTCGAGAACCTCGGTCTTGTTCGGAAGGACCAAAACGTCGTCCATGGTGATGGTCACGCCCGAGCGGGTTGCCCAGTAGAAACCGGCATCCTTCATCTTGTCCAGAACCTGGGCAACGGTGATCATCGGGTACTTAGCAGCGAGGTCGTTAATGACGTCACCGAGCAGTACGGAGTTCTTAGCCCCGCCCTTACGGACCATGACGCCCTCGAGGTACGGGTAGTTCCAAGGCAGCAAGTCGTTGAACATGATGCGGCCAAGGGTGGTCTCAGCCATCCATGCCTGGCCCTTCTGCCAACCATCAGGGAACTGCTCAGCCTCAACTTCTGCCGGCGGACGCAGGTGGGAGATGCGGACCTTGATCGGGGCCTGCAGGCCCAGAACGCCGCGGTCGCGAGCCATGATGGCCTCAGCGTAGGAGGAGTAAACGCCGGTAGCCGGACCGTTCTCGGTGGCCTCGGTGTAGCGACCCTCGCCGCCGATCTCGCTCTCCGCCTTGTCCATGGTCAGGTAGTAAAGACCGGTAACCATGTCCAGGCGCGGCATAGCCAGTGGCTTACCGGATGCCGGGGAAAGAATGTTGTTGGAAGCGAGCATGAGGACACGAGCCTCTGCCTGCGCCTCGGCGGACAGCGGCAGGTGAACTGCCATCTGGTCGCCGTCGAAGTCAGCGTTGAACGCCTCACAAGCCAGCGGGTGCAGCTGAATTGCCTTACCCTCAACGAGCTTCGGCTCGAATGCCTGGATACCCAGACGGTGCAGGGTAGGTGCACGGTTCAGCATCACTGGGTGCTCGGAAATAGCCTCTTCCAGAACGTCCCACACCTCAGGGCGCTGGCGCTCAACCATGCGCTTAGCGGACTTGATGTTCTGTGCGTAGTCATTTTCCACCAGACGCTTCATGACGAATGGCTTGAACAGCTCGAGAGCCATAAGCTTCGGCAAACCACACTCGTGGAGCTTCAGCTGCGGACCGACGATAATAACGGAACGGCCGGAGTAGTCAACACGCTTACCCAGCAGGTTCTGACGGAAACGACCCTGCTTACCCTTGAGCAAGTCAGACAGGGACTTCAGCGGGCGGTTGCCCGGTCCGGTGACCGGACGGCCGCGACGGCCGTTGTCGAAGAGGGCGTCAACAGACTCCTGCAGCATGCGCTTCTCGTTGTTCACGATGATCTCAGGAGCACCGAGATCGATCATGCGCTTGAGGCGGTTGTTGCGGTTGATAACGCGGCGGTAGAGATCGTTCAGGTCGGAGGTAGCAAAGCGGCCACCGTCCAGCTGAACCATCGGGCGCAGCTCTGGCGGGATAACCGGAATGGCATCCAGGACCATGCCAGCCGGATCGTTACCGGAGCGCAGAAAGGCTGCTACGACCTTCAGGCGCTTCAGCGCGCGCATCTTCTTCTGGCCCTTGCCATTGTTGATGATTTCCTTGAGCTCTTCAGCCTCGGCCTCGAGATCGAAGCTGCGGATGAGGGTCTGGATAGCCTCGGCACCCATGCCGCCGGTGAAGTAATCCTCGTAGCGGTCGATGAGCTCTTCGTAGATGGTCTCGTCGATGATCATCTGCTTTGGAGCGAGCTTGAGGAAGGTGTTCCAAATCTCGTCCAGGCGTGCGACCTCGCGCTCGCCGCGCTCGCGGATGTGCTGCATCTCCTTGTCGGCAGCGTTCTGCACCTTGCGGCGTGCGTCAGCCTTTGCGCCAGCAGCCTCCAGCTCAGCCAGATCCTGCTCGAGCTTTGCAGCGCGCTCTGCGATCTCTGCCTCGGTGTCATCCTCAACGTCCTTCTTCTCCAGAAGCATCTCTGCTTCCAGGGTGGACTGGTCGTTGTGGCGAGCCTCTTCATCAACAGAGGTGATGATGTTGGCAGCGAAGTAGATGATGCGCTCCAGGTCCTTCGGAGCAAGGTCCAGAAGGTAACCCAGGCGGGAAGGAACGCCCTTGAAGTACCAGATGTGGGTTACCGGAGCGGCGAGCTCGATGTGGCCCATGCGCTCACGGCGAACCTTGGACTTGGTGACCTCGACGCCGCAGCGCTCACAGATGATGCCCTTGTAGCGGACGCGCTTGTACTTACCACAAGCACACTCCCAGTCACGGGTAGGACCGAAGATGCGCTCGCAGAAGAGGCCGTCCTTCTCCGGCTTCAGGGTGCGGTAGTTGATGGTCTCAGGCTTCTTAACCTCGCCCTTAGACCAACGGCGAATGTCATCGGCAGTGGCCAGACCGATGCGGAGCTCGTCGAAGAGATTTACGTCAAACACGTAATGTCTCCCTTTCATCCCCACGAATAATGCGGGGAACGTTGATGGCTTTTAAAAATTCTTATGCGGTGTGCCCGCCGCCCCATCGGACGGCGGACCAGAAAGCTCTAGTCTCTTGGCTCTTAAGTCTTAGGCGATGTCAGCGTCGGAACGCTCGTCGCGAGACAGGTTGATGCCCAGCGATGGACTATCCATGTCGTCATCGTCAGAGCCAGACAGCTCCATCGGGGTGCCGTCGGTGGAGAGGACCTCCACGTTCAGACACAGCGACTGCAGCTCCTTGAGGAGAACCTTGAAGGACTCCGGGATGCCTGGATCCGGGATGTTGTCGCCCTTCACGATTGCCTCGTAGACCTTGACACGGCCGACGACGTCGTCGGACTTGATGGTCAGGAGCTCCTGCAGGGTGTAGGCAGCGCCGTATGCCTGCATTGCCCACACCTCCATCTCACCGAAGCGCTGGCCACCGAACTGTGCCTTACCGCCCAGCGGCTGCTGGGTAATCATGGAGTAAGGACCAGTGGAGCGAGCGTGAATCTTCTCGTCAACCAGGTGGTGCAGCTTAAGCATGTACATGTAGCCGACGGAAACCGGGTACTTGTACGGCTCACCAGAGCGGCCGTCGAAAAGCTGTGCCTTACCGTGCTCGTCAACCATGACGTCGCCGTCGCGGTTCGGGCGAGAGGATGCCAGCAGGCGACCAATCTCTTCGTTGGAAGCACCGTCGAACACTGGGGTTGCGGTCAGGGAACCAGCCGGGACGTCGTAAAGCTCTTCCGGCAGGGTCTTGAGCAGCTCAGCGTTAGCGGGGTCATCAACGTCGACCTTCCAGCCGGCGTGTGCCAGCCAGCCGAGGTGCACCTCGAGAACCTGGCCGATGTTCATACGACGCGGAACACCGTGGGTGTTCAGGATGACGTCAACTGGAGTGCCGTCAGCCATAAATGGCATGTCCTCTGGAGGCAGGATCTTGCCCACGACGCCCTTGTTACCGTGGCGGCCAGCGAGCTTGTCGCCGTCCTGGATCTTGCGCTTCTGAGCGACGTAAACGCGGATCATCTCGTTGACGCCCGGTGCCAGATCGTCGTCGTCTTCGCGAGAGAAGCGCGCTACGCCGATGACCTTGCCGTTCTCACCGTGAGGAACCTTCATGGAGGTATCGCGAACCTCGCGAGCCTTCTCACCGAAGATGGCGCGCAGCAAGCGCTCTTCCGGGGTCAGCTCGGTCTCACCCTTCGGGGTGACCTTACCGACGAGGATGTCGCCTGCGCGAACGTCAGCACCAATGCGAACGATGCCTCGCTCATCCAGGTCGCGCAGAACATCGTCAGAGACGTTCGGGATCTCGCGGGTAATTTCCTCCGGGCCCAGCTTGGTATCGCGAGCATCGATCTCGTGTTCCTCGATGTGGATGGAGGTCAAGATATCCTCTTCCACGATGCGCTGGTTCAGGATGATTGCATCCTCATAGTTGTGGCCCTCCCACGGCATAAACGCGACCAGCAGGTTACGGCCGAGGGACATCTCACCGTTGTGGGTACCTGGGCCGTCAGCCAGAACCTGGCCGGCCTCGACGCGCTGACCAAGCTCAACAAGCGGGGTCTGGTTGTAGTTGGTGCCCTGGTTGGTGCGCTCGAACTTACGCAGCATGTAGGTGTCGCGCTGGCCCTCGTCATCCATGATGGTGATGAGGTCAGCGGTGACATTTTCTACAACACCAGCCTTCGGGGTGATGATGAGGTCGCCGGCGTCGTAAGCCGCGCGCTGCTCCATACCGGTACCAACAAAAGGTGCCTCGGAACGAACCAGCGGCACAGCCTGGCGCTGCATGTTCGCACCCATCAGCGCACGGTTAGCATCGTCGTGCTCCAAGAACGGAATCATGGCGGTTGCCACGGAAACCATCTGGCGCGGGGAAACGTCAACGTAATCGACGCCGGAAGCGTCGGTAACTCCGATGTCGCCGTCCTTCAAACGGACCTCGATACGCTCGCCGATGATGGTGCCATCAGCATCTTTCTCGAGCTCAGCCTGTGCAATAGCGAACTTGTCTTCCTCATCCGCGGTGAGGTACTCGACCTGGTCGGTGACCTTGCCGTCAACAACCTTGCGGTACGGGGTCTCGATGAAGCCAAAGGCGTTCACGCGAGCGTAAGAAGCCAGGGAGCCGATCAGACCAATGTTCGGACCCTCAGGAGTCTCAATCGGGCACATACGGCCGTAGTGAGAAGCGTGAACGTCTCGGACCTCAATGCCGGCGCGCTCACGGGACAGACCGCCTGGGCCCAGTGCGGACAGGCGGCGCTTGTGGGTCAGACCAGACAGGGAGTTGTTGTGGTCCATGAACTGGGACAGCTGCGAGGTACCAAAGAACTCGCGAATGGCGGCAGAAACCGGACGCACGTTAATCAGCGAGGTCGGGGTGATGGACTCAGCATCCTGGGTGGTCATGCGCTCACGCACAACGCGCTCCATACGGGACAGACCAACGCGGATCTGGTTCTGGATGAGCTCGCCCACGGTACGCAGACGACGGTTACCGAAGTGGTCGATATCGTCAGTGTGGATCGCGATGGTCTCACCGTTAGGTGCGATCATCTCGCGCTCGCCGACGTGGAGGCGAACCAGGTACTCGAGGGTGACAGCGATGTCTTCTTCGGTGAGGGTCATGAGACCGTCGTGGTCGCCGCCCAGACCCAGCTTGCGATTGACCTTGTAGCGGCCCACCTTTGCGAGGTCGTAGCGCTTTGCGCGGAAGAAGGAGTTGTCCAGCAGGGACTGAGCGAGCTCGCGGGTCGGCTGCTCGCCTGGGCGCTGCTTGCGGTAGATCTCCAGCAGAGCCTCGTCGGTGTTTGCAACGCCGTCGGACTCGAGGGTGGACATCATGAGCTCAGAGAAGCCGAAGCGATCCTTGATCTGCTGCTCGGACCAACCAAGGGCCTTGAGCAGAACGGTCACCGGCTGGCGGCGCTTACGGTCAATTCGGACGCCGACGGTGTCGCGCTTGTCGACGTCGAATTCCAGCCATGCACCGCGGGAAGGAATGACCTTCACGGAGTGCAGCGGACGCTCGGTGGACTTATCGATGGTCTGATCGAAGTAGACGCCCGGGGAGCGAACCAGCTGGGAAACGACAACACGCTCGGTGCCGTTGACGATGAACGTACCCTTGTCGGTCATCATCGGGAAGTCGCCGATGAAGACGGTCTGAGACTTAATCTCCTGGGTGTCGTTGTTGATAAACTCTGCGGTCACGTACAGCGGCGCGGAGTAGTTAATGTCTTTTTCCTTGCACTCGTCGACGGTGTTCTTCACCGGCTCAAAGCGAGGCTCCGACAGGGACAGGGACATATTGCCCGAGTAGTCCTGAATCGGAGAGAGTTCCTCAAGGATGTCCTCAAGGCCGCTGGTGACGCGAGCCTCTGGACCGCGCTCGGCTTGCTCACGTTCACGCCACTCAGGCGTGCCGATCAGCCATGCGAAGGAATCGAGTTGTAGATCAAGGAGGCCCGGGACGGCGATCGGCTCGCTGATTTTGGCGAACGAGTATCGCTTCGGGGCTCCAGGGATATTGGCCACTGACTTGGTCTGGCGGGAGACTGCCAAGATGGGTCCTTCCAGCACCTCACGCGGATTGCCTCCTCGCCCTGGCCGACGAGGTGCAAAACCGCTGGTAATTTTAGCATTCGGTCTGCTGTGGAATTTCTGGGTTCAGAAAGCACAAAATCACCTTGTCAAGTCGGTTTTGCCATCACCTACTTGAAAGGCTAAATGTGCACTGAAGATCCAGATTCCAGCGCAACGATATAGCTTATATGAAAACTCTCACCATGTAAAGGCTGAATTTTGCGTGTCGTTACCCGCGGCGACGCGAGAAAGCACCCAGCGATCCAATCAGACCGATCAGTGCCAAGAGCGCTCCAAGGCCCAAGCTGCCCCAGCGGACAGCATTACCGACTGCCGGCTTCGGGAACTTTGCGGCCTCCGCTAGGAATGCTGAGCGATCCTCTTCGGAAGTCTTGCCCTCGAACATGAACTGAGTCTCGCGGCCCGCACCAGTGCGGTCGCCCCAATAGTCATCGATGGCCACGTCCATTCCTACCACCAAGCCGGTCGCTTGATCCACGTAGAAGTCGCGTGTCGCCTTGTGAAACAGGTATCCCTGCTCAGTGGAGTCGTCCTCGTTGCGGAAAATGGTCGTGGTCTGCCCTGGGTACAGAGTTGCGAGATTAGTTGGCTCTACTTCTTGGTGAAAGCGATATACAGTACGGCCGTCGATGTCCATCTCCTCTTCAAAGACGGCGTCGGCCGCCTTGCGCAAGTACGGGTCGAAGACTGGGTAGGTCGTCTGCTCAGTCGAGGCTGGGAACTTCATCCAGTTGCCGTCCACCGTGACCTTCGCCGTGGGGCTGCCGAGGGTGTGCGTAAGGGTGGCGTCGTCAAGCGCCTGCCCGCTTAAGCGATCCATGGGGTAGCTCCACACCCGGGCCATGCTCAAGTCTGCGAGCTCACCGCTGTCCCCGCGCATAGCGGACTCGCCGATGCGTACGGTGACCTTCTCATCGTCTGAAGGGTCCTGCATTTCCATGTTGAGCTGATAGGTCATGGGCCCTTCGTAGGCGCTGGTCCCCTCTCCGGTGACCACTTGCGACTTGGCGGAGTCATCGGTGAGCGTCCACGTGGTCTTCTCGAGGTCCAGCGGCAGGCGCGGTTCGAAGTCGAGGAACCTCGGTGCCGCGAGTCCGGCGGCGATCAACGCAACGCCGAGGCCGAGCAACAGGACGGAAAAGATACGGGATTTGGGCAGCATGGTGGCTTATTCTACAGGCCGGGGTCGCCTGCTTTGGAATTCGCGCGCGGGTCTGGATGGGTAAAGTGCAAAGCCTCCTAAAACGGGAACAACCCCGCCTCCCAAAAAGGGAAACGGGGTCGTAGCAAGCTAAATTACTTGAGCTCGACGGAAGCGCCAGCCTCTTCGAGCTTAGCCTTTGCAGCCTCAGCGTCGTCCTTGGAAGCGCCCTCGAGGATAGCCTTAGGTGCGCCCTCAACGAGCTCCTTAGCTTCCTTCAGGCCCAGGCCGGAAACGATCTCGCGAACAGCCTTGATGACGCCGATCTTCTTTGCGCCAGCGTCGGTCAGAACGACGTCGAACTCGGTCTTCTCTTCCTCAGCAGCGCCACCAGCAGCCGGTGCGCCTGCAGCTGCAACTGCAACCGGAGCAGCAGCCTCAACGTCGAAGACCTCTTCGAATTCCTTAACGAACTCAGAGAGTTCGATGAGGGTCATTTCCTTGAAAGCTTCAATGAGCTCGTCCTTGGTGAGCTTAGCCATGATGGCCATCCTTTCTTTTGGGCCAGTTTCTGACCCAGATTGTTGTGTTTTAGTTTGTGCGCCTTATGCGGCGACTTTAAGCTTCGGCAGCCTTCTTGTCCTGCAGGGCCGCAGCAGTGCGGACCATCTTGGTTGCAGGAGCGTTGAATACGGCCGCAGCCTTTGCCATAGAACCCTTCATAGCGCCAGCCAGCTTTGCGAGAGTGGTCTCGCGGTTGTCCAGCTCGGCAATGGCAGCAACCTGCTCTGCGGTAAGAGCGTTGCCGTCCATGTAGCCGCCCTTGACGACGAATGCCTTGTTGTCATCAGCGAACTTCTTGATGACCTTAGCGGCATCCACTGCCTCGCCCTTGATGAACGCAATAGCGGTCGGGCCAGTCAGCTTGTCGTCAAGACCTTCGATGCCAGCCTCGTTAGCGGCGATCTTGAAGAGGGTGTTCTTGGCGACGGAGTACTCAACGTCAAAGCCGAGGTTGTTACGCAGCTCCTGGAGCTGGGAAACGGTCAGGCCGCGGTACTCGGTCAGCACGATGGACTCAGCGCCAGCGAGCTTCTCCTTGAGCTCCGCGAGATCTGCGGTGTTCTTCGGGTTTGCCATGTTCTACTTCGCCTCCTTTCGAAACATCTCTGTAAATTTCCGTCGAGACATCTTCAATAAAAAATGCCCCGTGCAAGAGCACAGGGCGCGCGGCATAAGAAAATGCCGCGATTAATCGCAAAGTGTCTCCTGCGTGGGCCGCCCCATTGAGTTGGGAACCTTCGATCCGTTTCCGGATGACCGACGGTCTTCGGTGAAACTTGGTCAGACTTCTCGTCTGTTCAAACTTCGTTGGGTACTTTACTTCCGCGCTGCTCAAAAACCAAATTGCAGCCTTCACTTAAGCTTGCCACCATGACCACTCTGTATTGGATTCGCGATGATCTACGCCTGCACGACAACCCCGCGCTCACGTGGGCGGCTTCCCGCGGCGAGGTGATCGCCTGCGTCTTAGATGAGCCCGCATACCCGGGCAGCCGCCCACTGGGCAGCGCGACTGCATGGTGGAGGGAGCGTTCTCTTTCCCGTCTAGCAGCTAACCTTGCTTCCTATAACGTGCCGTTGTACAGACTAAACGGCGACGCACGCTCGGTACTTCCTGCCTTCGCCGCCAGCCACAAGGTCTCGGCGGTGTGCTGGAACCGGCGCTATCATCTATCGACAATCGACGCCACCGCCAAAGACACCCTCCTCGCTCAAGGCCTTGAGGCCCACTCGTTTGCTGCCCATTGCCTGGTAGAGCCACACGCCGTTAAACCCTTTAAGGTCTACAGCGCTTTCGCACGCGCTGCCCGTGCCGTTCTGCAAGACACCATGCAGCCGGCACTCGGGGTCCCAGACCTCCACGGCCCCGGTGCTATCGCCTGGGAGGAGCTCCCCTCGCCCGGCTGAGCCGCGTCTTTGGCGGAATACTGGACGCCCGGCGAAAAGCCGCCCGCGACAGACTCGCATCGCTTGATCTCTCTGACTACGACAAAGGCCGCGACTTCCCCGCACGCCCAGCCACCTCGCGGCTTTCACCCCACCTGCGTTGGGGCGAGGTTTCCGCACGAGAAGTCTGGCAATTTGCAAGTGCGCTGCCGACAGACGCCTCAAGCTTTCACTCTGAGCTGCTCTGGCGCGACTTCGCCTGGCATCGCCTCTACCACGTGCCAGACCTCGCGACGGAACCTGTGCGAGACAAGTTCCGGAACTTCGATTGGTATTGGGACGGCGGCGGAATCGACACCTCTGAAAGGGACCCGCGCCCGCATCCCCTGCCGGAACTAGAAGCTTGGCGCACGGGTGAGACCGGCATCCCGCTTGTCGACGCCGGCATGCGCGAGCTCTGGCAGACCGGCTACATGCACAACCACGTGCGCATGGTCGTTGGCTCGTTCCTGACGAAGAACCTCGGCATCCACTGGCGTCACGGCGAGGAGTGGTTTCGGGACAGGGCCCGACCCCCGGAAAGTGGACACGTCGGGGGTCGGGCCCCACCATCGAATCCAAGTCTTTGGCCATTTCACTAACTTGTGACTTCGATAGGTTTGTGATGCCGAGAGTGGCGACCAGGTCGTTCATTCTGCGGGTAGACACGCCC
>NZ_GG667519.1:111762-112348 GCF_000159135.1 Corynebacterium striatum ATCC 6940 | reverse complement strand
TTTAGAGACGCATGCAAGGTTTAATAGGTAGCACTTCAAATAGCAGCAACCAGGCTAAAATTCTTGTGCTCTTTGCGCGTACGGAAGCTACGTATGACGAAGAATTTGTCGGAATAGCTTTAACCAGAGAGCAGGAGAGTGCCATGGGCGAGCATGTTGATTCTCCAAGAATAACCTGTTGGACTGAAGAAGTTCCCCTTCAAGGCTGGGAAGGGAAACTAGACAAGTCTCGTTTCCCGAAACTTGTCTATCTCGTTTTTAGAGAAGGGTATGCGCAACATTCCTCCGTGCGCTACCAGGAAATAAGCCCAGATATATTGGCTGCATTTACCACGCGTGAAGCAGCTCAGACTGATGTCGTTTCTCGGCAGAAAAAGGAGCCTTCATTCTTACCGAGTGAGTTTCATATATGGGAAGTCGAATTCGGGTTTTTGACCGAAAACTTCCGTGGCCAAGGCCCAGAAATCCCCATGTACTGAGCAGTACTTCTCGTCGGTTTTAAATTCTGTTGCAAGGAGAACGTAAGCATCTATACCGCTGAAAATGGCGGAATAGGCTCGATGAATTCTTATATCGGAATTGGGTT
>NZ_GG667519.1:106318-109808 GCF_000159135.1 Corynebacterium striatum ATCC 6940 | reverse complement strand
TCTGGCATGACGCGGTGTCCAGGCTTGCGCCTGGTAGTGACACATCGGCGGCGCTTGGTAAAGCCTTTTAGCCCCATGGATTTCATGATGCGTGCGACCTTCTTGTGATTGATCGGAGGAAAGTCCTTATCGTCGTTGAGGCTTGCAGCGATGCGTTTAGCACCATAAAGCCCGTGCTCATCATTGAAGATGGTTGTAATTCTCGCACCAATAAGGGCATCGGAACACATCTTTAACCTGCGCTTTTCACGGGTTTGGACCCATTTATAGAACGAGGAGCGATTGAGCTTTAACACGTGGCACATCCGCTTGACCGAGTACTCGGTTCGGTGGTCATAGACAAACTGGAAGCGGATCACCAGTGAGTCTCTTTAAGCAAAATATTTCGCGGCCTTGCGCAGGATATCGCGTTCTTCGCGCAGCTTCGCGTTTTCTTTTTCTAGCTGGCGGATCCGTTCGGAATCAGTCGCTGCTTGGGCTTTATCATGCACGGCTTTAATGCGGGCACGTTTGCCGGTACCGTACTGCTGAAGCCAGGAGAAAAGCGAGGAACGATTGACTCCAAGCTCTGCTGAAGCCGCGTGAAGTGAAAGGTCCTCATTGTTTTCATAGAGGGCCACAGCATCGCGTTTGAACTGTTCGGAGTACCTAGGCATGGTGGTAGATTACCTTTCTTCCCAACCCAACCGGGCTGGATATCAGGTGTCCACCAAAAAGGGGTCAGGTCCCCTTGCAACTCAACCGCCGACTACGCAAAGCCCTCAACTTCGACACACCCGCTGAACGCATGGCCGCACTGCTAGAGTCAACACAAACATAAGTCGCGTTTCCACGACCGCTAGATTCTGCCGAGACATCTTCAATAAAAAAGGGCTAAGTAGCAAAAAGGGCATGCGGACGAAATCTTGGAGGATTTTCCGTATGACTAATGTGCGATACACGGATGCCCTTTTGCTACTTAACCCATAAAAAATGCCCCGTGCAAGAGAACAGGGCGCACAGCTTTTAGGCCATGTATATCGCAAGTGTCTCCTGCGTGGGCCGTCCCTTAGGGCGGGAACCTTCGGCCTATTTCTAGGCGACCAACGGTCTTCGGTGAAACTTGAGCTCGACCAATCGGTCGTTCAAACTTCTGGGACTACACTAAACCCGCTGTTCAAGACAACAAAATTCCGTTCCATTGAGCTTGCCGATGCCGCCTTTACTCCACCGTCGCTCCCTCCCTGCGCGGATCTCGTTGGAGAGCATTGTCCCTACACAATCTCATATCAGGAAGCCTCCATGTCCCGCATTTCCTGCCGACTCCTCGGCGCGTAGTCATCGCCGCTACGATCTGAAGCGCCACCACGGTCGATCAATCCGCTACGGAAGACTCTCCCAGCGCCGCCGGCATCGTGCTCGGTGTCGTGGGCGGCATGGCTGCTCGCGTCCCCATCAAGACGGGTATTCGCTACCGCGGTGAGAGTGCAGCCACCGGTCAGTATCCCATCGCAGCGAAGTACACGGGCTCCGCTGCCAGCCAAGCTTTCGCACTCAGCGCAATGCCTATCGCCAATCCGCAGGGATTCTGGTACTGCATCGACAATATCCTGCCCCTGGGTTAGTACTTCGACACGAGTTGCGACATAGGGCACGGCGTCGCGTCGACGGCGGCACCGTCGCAATTTATTCTTCTTCGCGCAGGAACAGGCTGACAATCTCTGCACGCGGAGACGATGACCAGTACCGTTGAAATATGACCTTTTCTCGCGTCTACTCGTCAGCGCAACCGCCCATCGGCAGCACTCCCCTCATGCGGCTCGACCGCATCAATCCCCGCGACGATATCCGCGTCTTCGCGAAACTCGAGCAATTCAACCTCGGCGGCTCTGCCAAAGACCGCACCGCTCAGGCCCTTATCGAAGCAGCTCTCGACGCCGGCGATATTCGCGCAGGATCCACGCTCATCGAGTCCTCCTCCGGCAATCTCGGAATGGCCCTGGCACGCCAGGCGCATCTGGCTGGCATGCACTTCGTCTGTGTCGTCGATCCACGCGTCAATCGCTCCACGGTGGCCACAATGGAAGCCTACGGAGCTCGCGTGGACATGCTCGAGCACCCTGATCCTGACAACGGTGATTGGCTCACCGCACGCCGGTCGCGCGTGCAGGAGCTCCTGCAGGAGATTCCAGATGCTTTTAATCTCAATCAGTACGCCAATCAGGCTGCATTCCACGCGCATTCCGAGGGCACCATGGCCGAGATCATCGAGCAGCTCGGTGCGCCGCCCAGCCATCTCCTGGTCGCGATGAGCACGACCGGCACGCTCGGCGGCTGCGTGCGCAAACTCACCGAGCTCGGCGCGGACACAGAAACCATCGGCGTCGACGCGGAAGGATCAGTTCTCTACGGCGGCGCGCGCGGTACCCGCCTCCTTCCCGGCTACGGCGCTGGTGTGGTCACGGAACTTTCCCAAAGTTTTGAGCCTTCTCTTATCGCGCGTGTTCCTGACCTCGAGGCGATCATCGGCGCACGTCGTTTGGCACGCTGTGAGGGCGTCCTCGCCGGCGCCTCGAGCGGAGCCGTCGTGGCCGCTTGGCTCGAGCGTGCAGCAGAGCTGCCCTCTGGTTCCACGGTGGCGATGGTGCTCCATGACGGCGGCCAGCCTTACCTCGACACCATCTACAACGATGCCTGGGTCACCGAACGCTTCGACATCTCTGCGGCCGACCTCGCGCGCGGAGTAGACGACTGGGGATCCGAATGACTCCGCCGCTCAAGATCGCCATCATTGGCGGCGGACCGCGTGGCCTCTGGGCCGTAGAGGAGCTCAGTGAGCACACCTCGGTGCCCGTCGACATCACTGTCTTTGATCCCTATCCAGCGGGAGCCGGGGCCGTCTATCGCCCTGATCAACCCCGGTGTTGGCGGCTCAACGTCACCTCCTCCATCGTCACCACTCAGCGTGACACGTTGGACGCCTGGCGCGCTCGCCACGGTGACCTGGACCTCGACCCGTTCCCGCCGCGCGCCGTGGTTGGCGAGTACCTCATCGATTGTTGGAACGACGCTGTGCGACGCTTTCCTCCGGACAGCTCCGTGCACCATATCGCTCGCCGCGTGGCCTCAGTACACCGCACGGACACCGGATTCGCGGTCGACGGCGAGACTTTCGATCATGTTCTTCAGTGCACCGGCCATGCGCATGACCATCCCGGTGCGCTCACGCACCAGCGCAGCCGGGTTCCCGTCACGGGGCTGTATTGGGGCGCCACCGTTCCGTCGCAGCCGCGCCTGATCGGCGTCCGCGGTGCGGCCCTCACCTTCATCGATGTCTGCCTACGCTACGGAGACACTGCGGAGACGATTTATCCGGTAAGCCGCAGCGGCCGCTTCATGGAGGTCAAGCCGGATCCTGCGCGTCCTGCACCGACGTTTTCTCCGGCCCTCCATGCGCAGGCCCGCGCGGCACGGGACGCGGATGCGGTGCGGGAAGTTCTCGTCAACGCGG
>NZ_GG667519.1:102007-105922 GCF_000159135.1 Corynebacterium striatum ATCC 6940 | reverse complement strand
CTCAGTCACTGCGAGATTTCTCAGAAGAATCACTCGCCGAGGTGCTCGTTGGCGAGGATTTCACGGGTGATGCCGTGGCCGAGTTTCGGACTTCCCTGGCCGTGGCGCGTGGCGAGCACGCACTGACTCCGGCTGCTGCCGTCGGCGCCGCGTTTCGGGGATTGTTCCAAGAATTCGTCGACACGCATGCGCAGGCCGGTCCGATTCATGGCTTCGTCGAACTCGCGCGGACGCTTGAGCGTGTGGCGTTCGGACCGCCGCCGGTGACGGCTGACGCGGTGCTTTCCCTCATCGACTCTAGGATTGTCGACACCACCTATCTGGGCCGCCCTGATGTCATCGACGCGTGGCTCGAGGGGCATGGCCCGCACATAGACGTACTCATCGACGCCACGATTGCGCCGCAGGGCCAACCCGCGCCGTTCCAAGACGTGCCTGGAGTCGTCACCATCGGGCGCATGAACGAGCGTGAGCTTCCGGGGCATGACTCGCTCAATCGCACCGTGCATTCAGATATCCCGCAGTGGGCGGAGAAAGTAGGACACCCATGACAGCCTCGCCGTCGCAGAAGCCAGGTCAGCCCACGGAGCCGCCGCGTCCGCTCGCCGTCCACGGAACGGTGCCGCTCGCGCCCCGTCTCGAGCCGTGGATGCAGGAACTTATCGCAGATCCGCACGCCGTTCGGGCACTTATCGAAAAGCACGGCTCGCCCGTCAACGTTCTTGATCCCCGGCCTTTGGCGCGGAATGCTGCCGAACTCGTCGACGCGGGGACAGCACTCGGCGTCGACACCCGTGTTTTCTTTGCGCGCAAGGCCAACAAAGCGCTCGCCTTCGTCGGCGCGGCGCGGGCTGCTGGCCACGGCGTCGATGTGGCGAGCCTCAACGAACTGCGCCAGGTCCTCGCCGTTGGCGTCCCACCGAAAGATGTCATTCTCAGCGCGGCCATCAAGGATGAGCGGCTGTTGCGCACGGCGGTGAAAGCCGGCGTGGTGATCTCCTGCGATAGCCGCGACGAGCTGGCACGTATCGCCGCCCTCGGTACCCCAGCGCGCATCGCTCCCCGCTTGGCACCGGATCCCACCGTATTGCCGCCAACGCGCTTCGGCGAACGGCTCGACGTCTGGCGCAGCATCGACTGGCCTGACACCGTCGAGGCAGTCGGCGTCCATGTTCATCTCCACGGGTACGCCGAATCCGACCGCCGTCTCGCTCTCGCCGAGGCCATCACGCTCGTGGAGGCGCTGCGCGCGGCCGGTCATCCCGCGAGCTTCATCGACATCGGCGGAGGCGTTCCCATGAGCTATCTCCTCCACGAGACACAATGGGAGCAGTACCGCGACCGCATCGAACGCCAGCGCGCGGGAACGGGCGAACCCTTTACGTGGAAAAATGATCCGCTCACCAACACGTATCCGTTCTGGCAAACGCCCACGCGCGGCGAGTGGTTCACCCAGTTGCTCAAGGGCAAGGTGTCCGGCTACGGCACCGCTGCGACCGCGCTGCGCGAACACTCCATCGCGCTTCACCTCGAGCCGGGACGCAGCCTGCTCGATGGGTGCGGAATGATTCTCGCAGAGGTGTCCTTCCTCAAAGAGCGCTCGGACGGGCTACCCCTCATCGGCCTCGCGATGAACCGCACGCAATGCCGCACGGCCGCCGATGACCTCCTCCTCGATCCCTTCCTCGTCCCCACAGCCGGAGAGGTCGAGCGCGCGCCCCGCACCGGGTTCCTGGTGGGCGCCTACTGCATCGAAGACGAAGTCATCCTGCGGCGTGCCCTGGATTTTCCAGACGGCATCGCCGTGGGAGATACCCTCGCTATTCCGAACACCGCGGGCTACTTCATGCACATCCTCGAGTCTGCCTCGCACCAAATCCCCTTGGCGCGCAACGTCGTGCGCACGGAGGCCGAAGCGTGGGAGCTCGACGCCATCGACCGCGAGTGGATTCGCGTGTGAGCTAGCGCCCCATCCCCGCTAGATAGCGCCGGGTAACGAGGCTCTGCGCGGCGGCCGCGAGGTGCGGAGCCAGCCGCGCGAACCAGCGATCGGGGCGGGAAAACGCGACGCACCTGCCTACGACGCTGCCATCGGCGCGATGCTCGATGAGGAACGCCTCTTCGCCACACTCAACGTGCCCGGGCAGCGTCCCATAGACGAGGACAGTCCGTCGCGGGGCGCGCTCCACATGCAGAATGCGGCACGGCGAGAGCGTCGGGCCCACGCGCAGCCACACCACGTCTGGTTCTGCGCCGTCGCGCCGCACGTGGACGCCGGCATGACGATGTGCACGAAACTCCAGCAGCGCGGCACTCGCACGAATGAAGCCCTCCTCCCCTGTCCCCAGAACGCGCGCTTCGTCGACAATCCGCCACGTAGCGCCAAGTCCTAGCTCCTCACGAGAAGCGCCGTCTGCCAAGGCCAGGCTAGCCAGATGCAGTTTTTTGGGATACGACATCGATGACTTTGCTGCCATACTGCGAGTATCCCATACGAGATTGACACTCCCGGACCGCGTTGTGGCTAACGCAGTAAGACAGTAGCGCCGACGCGCATCGACTGTTGTCGCTTACGAAGCTGCATACGCGCTCAGCGTCAGCTGGCGGATTCCCTGCCCGATGGCGCGCACCGTTTTGTCCGAGAAAATGTCAACCACGTTGCCATATTCATCAAACGGTGGCCACGTTAGCTCTGCTGTCTCAAGAACACCATTGCGCGCAATGTAACCCACCAGCAGATCCACGAATTGAATCTGCACAGAATTCAGCGTGGTATCTGCAAGAATGGCATCAAATTCAGCGCGCACGGCCGGCTCATCCATCCCCACGATTCCGCGCAAGAAGCGTCCGATCGATTCCTCGACATGAGATTCACGTAGCTGTTCAGCGCCTTCAACGTGGCACTCTGCCACCAGACGCTCAAGCTCATCAACATCGTACGTATTAATAGGCTTGCCCGACCGCAATTTACGCAAGGACAGGTTGGTCGCAGCTTCCGCCTCGAGGGCTTGGCGTAGGCGTTCCTCCACGACAGAAGCCTCGATTTCCGTACCGCCTGTCGCGGTCACTTCTACTGCCGTGAGACCGCCAAGCTCGTCCTCGAAGTCGGTGATGACTGCTTTTCGCTTACCACGGTCAATCGTCTTGATAAGTCCACGCAAGGCCCGACGCGCAAGCTCGAGCTCCTCGTAGGTAGCGTTCGTTGACCAATCCGGAGCAGACATTTCCTCCAGCAGCGGGGCCTGCTGCGCGACAGCAGGGATAGTGGTTTTATCGAGCAAGGCCTCAACGAGCACCGCCAGTTTCTTAAAATTCGGTACTTGACGTGGGTCTGGTTCGAACAAGCCAAGTTCGAGAGTCCACAACAACAAGTCGAAGCGTCGCGCCTGTTCTTCCTCACCGGCACGCGCCATGGGCAAATGCGCGAGGTGATCAATGGCAAGGCTGGCTGCGTCACCTCGGATGCCATTCCAGGCACCAGAGACTTTATACCTCGCTAAGTATGGTTTGGAGGCAGGAGGCACGAGCACGCTGTCTTCCGGAACCGAACGGAGGTCCGCAAGAAGGCTCTCCACTACTGCGGCCCGATCTTCTCCCTCGAGATACTGAAGCTGCAAAATACGCTTCGCGAAGCCCCGCTCAACTATTGAGGTTTGCTTTGAGCCTGTAGCTGAGCTGAAATCTTCTGTTCCTTCGAACTGATCGATGTTGTCGCAATAGTCGAAGATGAAGAACTCCTGCTTATCTGCGCCAGGACCAAAGAGGTCAGGACATAGTCGTGTGCCGCGCCCCACCATCTGCCAGAATTTCACCGGCGAATGGACGGGTTTGAAAAAGACCAAGTTGAGCACTTCAGGTACATCGATACCGGTATCGAGCATGTCCACGCTCACCGCGACATCGAGCCCACTCGCA
>NZ_GG667519.1:95339-100130 GCF_000159135.1 Corynebacterium striatum ATCC 6940 | reverse complement strand
GGGTCTTTGAACCGATCGATGAGTCCCTCGGCGTCCTTGACTCCATGCGTAATGACTTCACAGCGCGTTCCTGCCGCTGGAGGCAAAAGCGTCCTGAAGACTTCGGCGATAAGCTCCGCGTGACGCTGCGTACGCGCAAAGATAATCGTCTTTCCCAGGCGATCAGCTCCGCCAACCTTGATTCCACGCTCAATGACCTGAGCGAGAACCTGTCGGATGGTGTCGAGGTTATAGAGCACCCGGTTCATCTCCGCCGACGTGATCTCACCTGGCGCCTCCAGAGGATCTCCTGACTCGTCTGAGCCCCAATCCTTCATATCCCATTCAAGCTGTTCTTCCGAGCTGAGCTCCGAATACTTCACGCCTTGCCGCATGAACAAGCTGTCACCCCGGAATAACTTCGGCGCCACAAGGTAGCCATCTTCGATGGCTTTATCCAAGCCGTAGTACCCGGTCGGCGCACCTGGCTCACACCCGAAAAAGCGGTACGTATTGTGATCCACGTTTGAACGTGGCGTGGCGGTAAGGCCCACAACCGCGGCATCGAAGTATTCGAAGAGACGCCGGTAGCGCTGATAAATCGATCGGTGTGCCTCGTCTACCACGATGAGATCGAAGTCAAAAGAACCGAAACGCTCGGTGGGCCCAACCATGTCAATCATGGTGTTGTAGGTGCTCACGTACACCTGACCCGTCGCCTCTTTGTTGGCAAGCAGATTCACAGGATTGGAGCCCGGCAAATGCTCCACAAATGCCGAATGCGCCTGGCGTGCCAACGCCTTGCGGTCAGCCAGGAAGAGCACATTGCGCACCCAACCGGCCTCCATAAGCATCTTCACCAACGAGATGGATACACGCGTTTTTCCGGTACCCGTGGCCATAACAAGCAGAGCCCTGCGATGCCCCGCCGCGAAGCGCTCGCTCACGGCTCGCAGCATTTGCTGTTGGTACGGCCGCGCCGCAATGTCGGATAGCTCCGTTGTCTCCAGAGGCTGACGCTTACCGCGCCGCCGAATGAGCTCCTCCATGGCGGCCGCTGTGGGGTATTCCTCTACCTGCCGCGCTTCGTAACAGTAACCACCGGGCAGTTCCGCGTCCCGGTCCCAGAAACGCACGTCATGCCCATTCGTATAGAAAACCAGCGGGACTCGACCGAATTTGCGACCCAACGCCTCGGCATAGTCCTCAGCTTGAACGCGCCCATCGTTGATGCTGCGTTCCGTCTTCTTCGCCTCGATAATAGCCAGGGGTTGACCATCTGTGCCCCACGCAACGTAGTCAATGTAAAGATCTTCAATCGGGTACTCGACAGTAAGGTTCCCGCCCGCCACACTGAAACCAGCATCTGCGAGCATCGGATCGATGATGTCACGACGGGTATCCGCTTCGCTACGCGCGAGCGGCGGGAGGTCAACCGCGCTAGCTTCCTCAGATGCCCGAACAGCTTCTTGCTGCTCTAGATAGCGTTCGCGCAGCTCAGCTTCCAAGTGCTTGACACGCTCTCGCGCCTCACGTGCTTCTCGTAACGCATCATCTGCAGTCTCTTGCGCAGCGGCCTTCTCACGCGCCTGCTCGGCTAACTCTCTTTCTAACGCCAGCTGAGCAGCTTCTGCTTCAGAGAGCTGCAACCGGAAGCCATCCGACTCTGCCGCCAGGCGATCCAGTTCTCGCTGTAACGCGAGCAGTTGCTGCCGCGACTGTGCCGCCTGCTTGGGTGCTGCGCGCAAAATTGCAACGTCAAAAGGAGCGACGGGCGGCAGGGGCTTCGTACTAAACCTTTTTGCTACCCGCACAAGCACATCGAAGAGATGTCGGACAATACGTTCCGCTTGTTCCGGTGGAACGGGCTTGGAGTCATGCGCAGAGGCGTTACCTGCCTTGCGGATGACATGCATCTTTTCAGCAGATCATCTGGGAACTGACTCGCAAAATCCGGATGGACCATGGCATCGATGACGCGGTCCGTGTTGGGAATACCGAGGACCGTAGCCACGTGCCCCACCACCGATTCAAGCACGAAGCGCGCTTGGAACAGGGAACCGCGCGGATTAGTGAGTGCACTTCGCTCCACCAATCGGCAGTCGTTAAGCAGGTTCGGCCACACCACGCCGACGAAGCCAAAGTTGCTGGATTGGGGTGTTCCACCACTCATCGTCGCCATGACGCTGGAGTTCCTCTCCACTAGTCCCGCATCTCATACTGCTTAGTTACAACCATCATGGTGTTTTTCCAGCGCAACGAAAGCAATTTCACCATCTAACTCGATTTACAAAGGTACTGAATTCGTACTGAATTTTCTAGCACAAGATTTCAGTCACATTTCAATCATATTTCAGTACGATTTCCGATCGAACTCGGGTACACTGCTCCCCATGAGCATCATCGACATCCCAGAACTCATTGCGCTCCTCCGCGATACGCAAAACAATACGTGGAATGTCGAGGCCAAAGAAGCCTCTCACCAGATGCCTGAATCAATTGACGAGACTCTCTGTGCCTTCGCCAATATGCCGGATGGCGGCACGCTCATCCTCGGGGTCGCTGAAAATGACGGCGCATTTGATGTCACCGGAGTCTGGGATCCGAAGGCTGCGCAGTCCGCCCTTGCTTCAAAGGCCCGCGAGCGAATCACGCCGCCCCTGCAACTCGGTGCAGTCGAGGCGACCATCGTGGAGGGGAAACCCGTCGTTGCTGCCATTGTTCCTCCCCAGCCCTCAGAGCATCGTCCCTTCCGAGTTGGTAAGTTTGGCAAAGCCTACATTCGTTCCGGCGACGGTGACTACTACTTGTCACCTCAGGAAGAGCTCTTTTTGGTCGGTGAGCGGCAGCAACCACATGCGGATCGCACACCAGTCGAAGGAGCCACGGTTCACCATGATTTGGTAGACGACCTGCTCCAGCAATACCTCAGCGCGAAGAAGCGCGACTCTCGCCGACTACGCGACCTCGATGAGCACACGCTCCACATCCGCACCAACGTTATTGACCCAGACACTGGTTTCGTCACGACTGCTGCACTCTACGCCTTCGGCGAGCAGCCGCAGCAGTTTCTACCCAACCTCGTAGTCAAAGCTCGCGCCATCAATCCTCAGCTCGACACCGCTCAACGGCTCGCCGATCGTCGCGAATTCACGGGACCCGTACCGGACCTCCTTGACTCGGCAATGGAATGGGTCTCTGCGCAGCTACGCGTCGGAGTGACCTTCCGCGATGGCAACGGGATCGATGTACCTGAGCTCCCTCCGGTCGCCATTCGCGAGATCATCGCCAATGCCCTGGTTCACCGCGATCTTTCTGCTGCTAGTTACGGCATGTATACGCAGCTCATCAAGCAGCCCACCAAGCTCATTGTGGAAAGTCCTGGCGGATTGTGGGGCATCACCAAAAATCAACTCGGTTACACCTCCCCTCGCGCCCGTAACGCGATCCTCTATTCCATGTGCGCCTCCCTCACGACGAGCAATGGATACCGCGTTATCGAGGCTCAACCTACTGGCATTCCTGCAGCTCGGGCCGCCCTTGCGGACGCTTTCCTTCCCGCCCCGCACTTCGATGATCAGATTACGAAGTTCACCGCTATCCTCACATCTTCGTCGCTCCTCAGCGATACCGACCTCCGTTGGCTTGGGCAACTCCCCGGCACCGATACCCTCTCCGTGGCTCAAAAGCACGCGCTCATCGCTATGCGTCACGGCGAAGAAATCACCAATAGCATCTATCGAAGCGCCTTCCCCATGGACTCCGTTAATGCCCGTGCCGAACTCCAGCAGCTGGTGCAATACGGGCTTGCCGATGCCACCGGTTCCGGCCGAGGCACCACCTACCGGGCCCCATCCGATGATGACCACACCCCAACCGAAACCGTAGCCGCCAATACCGCTCAGACTGCAGAAACTTCCTTGGCCGACCATGCCAAACGCAGCGCATACCTGTCCGCAGCCGAGAAGGACGAGAGAATCTTAGCAGCGTTACGTGCCGCCGAGCACGGGCTCACGCGCAAAGAACTGGTACAGACAACGGGGCTCAGTCGTGGGCAGCTAAATCCGCGATTGACAGCCTTGAACGAAAACAAAACAATCCAAAGTATTCCAGACGAATCTGATGCCCGCGTTCAGAAATACTTTTTAAATATAGAATATTCCTAACATCGCCGCCGAAATTAATCGGTAGTTCCTCATTCTTCAGCACACAGCGGATCCGCCAAAAAATTCTGTCTTAAGGACACATCACCACCCACCAATTCACCGATCCACTAGGAAGCACTAAAATACCTTTGCTCAAGACCCTTGCCTAAGAGAGCTAGCGCATCATTCCTTTTTCAAGAAGAGTTAGGATGCGAGTCGCTTCATTCATCTGCGCAACAAATCGTTGACGAATCTCAACAGCTGGCCAGGGTATACGAAAATCGCGAACCAACGAAAGATTCAAGTTGTCTTGGTTTCCGCCTCTTCCCAAAGAACGTAATTGCTCATACGAATTGCGCAATACGTAGAACAGAAAATCGGCATCCACCGCATCTTCGATGCAGATAGCTGCACAAGCTTGGTTCGTTGCCGCTGGCTCAGCTAGCCGGCCCACTTTTCCCGGACCTGACCCCCTTTTTTGGTGGACACCTGATATCCAGCCCGGTTGGGTTGGGAAGAAAGGTAATCTACCACCATGTCCAGGTACTCCGAACAGTTCAAACGCGATGCTGTGGCCCTCTATGAAAACAATGAGGACCTCTCGCTGAACGCAGCATCAACAGAGCTCGGTATCAACCGTGCCTCGCTGCATGCTTGGGTCAAGAAG
>NZ_GG667519.1:68533-94497 GCF_000159135.1 Corynebacterium striatum ATCC 6940 | reverse complement strand
GTTCCTCTGGCGAGTCAATGGCAGCCATCTCGCTGAAGCGAAGGTGGCGATGTTCCGCATCATAGAACATCTGACTTGGATCGGGTTCCCCACCCAGCAGGTTCGCGGCCTTCTCAGCGGTGCGCTGACGGTCATCGAGTTGGCGCATAAACAGCAGGTAGGTGAACTGTTCAATGACGGTAATCGGATTCGAAACGCCACCCGGCCAAAAGGCATTCCAGATGGTGTCTACTTGAGATTTTACAGAGCCAGTAATCATGTTCACGAGTCTAAAACGAGGACCATACATTCTTGGGTTCCCGCTCCGGCGAAGCCTCGAACGGACATGCTAGGTCCTGGTTGGTCCTGGCGGGCGCTGGAACGGGCGGGGCTAGTCTGGGCAGTGGGCTAAATGGCGCACCTCGTCACCAGCCCGGCTTACAAAACCACGAAAACACCGTGGGCCCCGACCTTCTGGTCGGGGCCCACGGTGTCTCTCTATGCGCTTTGGCTATCGCAACGGTTTCTCAGGCCGTCGCGCCCTGCAAAGCTCAGGGTGTTCTCTCTATCTCTCATGCGCCTCTCTCAAACGCACTACATAAGTATGGGGCATGGAACTTGCTAGACAATAAAATAAACCTGTAAGTCGCCTGAGTGTTCCTGCGAGTTTCCTGGCATCTGGGACTCATAAGGGAAAATAAAGAAGGCTCCGACCAAGAGTCGGAGCCTTCGGCAGTCAGCGTCTCGCACAGTGGCGAGTGCTATTCACGCAAGAATTACTCTGCGTAGTTCTTCTGAACAGAAGCGTCAACCGGGATACCAGGACCAGAGGTGGTGGAGATGGTTACCTTCTTGACGTAAACACCCTTGGAGGAGGACGGCTTCAGACGCAGGATCTCGTCGTACAGAGCGCCGTAGTTCTCAGCGATCTTCTCTGCATCGAAGGAAGCCTTACCCAGAATTGCGTGCAGGTTGGAAGCCTTGTCAACGCGGAAGGAGATCTTGCCGCCCTTGACGTCGGAAATAGCCTTTGCAACGTCAGCGGTGACGGTGCCGGTCTTCGGGTTCGGCATCAGACCACGCGGGCCGAGGACGCGAGCAACGCGGCCAACCTTAGCCATCTGGTCCGGGGTAGCGATAGCAACGTCAAAGTCGATATTGCCCTCGTTGATAGCAGCGATCAGCTCGTCAGTGCCGACGATGTCAGCGCCTGCAGCCTTAGCGGCCTCAGCCTTTTCGCCCTCAGCGAAAACTGCGACGCGAACGTCCTTACCGGTGCCGTTAGGCAGGGAAACGGTGCCGCGAACCAGCTGGTCAGCCTTACGTGGGTCAACGCCCAGGCGGAAGACGACGTCGACGGTAGCGTCGAAGTTCTTGGAGGAGGTCTCCTTGGCCAGCTTGGAGGCCTCGAGCGGAGTGTACAGACGGGACTTGTCGACGAGCTCTGCTGCTGCCTTGTAAGCCTTAGACTTGGTGCTCATTTAAGCAATTCCTTTTCTTGGATTGATGTGGTGTTGGCGGGCCGTAGCTGGCCCTACCACGAGCGACCACACGAGATGGCCGCTCACTTTTTGATGAAGTTGTTTACTTGGCCGGGATGCCATCAACGGTGATGCCCATGGAGCGAGCAGTACCGGCGATGATGCGTGCACCGTTGTCGATGTCGCGTGCGTTCAGATCCTCGAACTTGGTCTGTGCAATCTCCTTGCACTGTTCCCAGGTCACAGAGCCGACCTTGTCGGTGTGAGGAACGCCGGAGCCCTTCTTGATGCCAGCAGCCTTAAGCAGCAGCTTTGCAGCAGGCGGGGTCTTCAGCTTGAAATCGAAGGAGCGATCCTCGTAAACGGTGATCTCAACAGGCACAACGTTGCCGCGCTGGGACTCAGTCGCAGCGTTGTAAGCCTTGCAGAACTCCATGATGTTGACGCCGTGGGCACCCAGTGCCGGACCAACCGGCGGAGCCGGGTTAGCAGCACCAGCCTCGATCTGCAGCTTGATGAAGCCAGAAACCTTCTTCTTCGGAGCCATCGAATTACCTCTTTCCTGTGTTACCGGTGCGCTGCCACGATGAATAACAGCGCCCGTCCGGATGCTCACCTGCAGTGGGCCACCGGGGAGAAACGTTTAATTGTCCGTGCACGCAAAAGGCGCACGGCGTTTTATCTTAGAACACCGTGCGCCCTGCTACCAAATCGCGTAGCATGCCATTTTCCCAGGCTACGCGGCAACTGGTTTTAGGAGATGCGCTCGATCTCGGTCGGGGAAAGCTCTACCGGAGTCTCACGGCCGAAGATGGAAACCAGGCCCTGCATCTTGCCAGTCTCTGGGTCGATCTCGGAGATGGTTGCGGAAACGGATGCGAGCGGGCCAGACAGGATGGTGACTGCCTCGCCGACCTCGAAGTCGTGCGCGTAAGCCTTCGCAGCAGCCTTCTCCGGCATTGCGACGACCTGCTCGCCGTCTTGGTCGCCCGCGGAAGACTTTGCCTCCGGTGCAGCCTCGTTAGGCATGAGGAACTTTGCGACGTCGCGGATCTTGACCGGGGTGGCATTGCCCTCGTTGCCCACGAAGGAGGTAACGCCGGGGGTTTCGCGGACGACGGACCAGGCGGCGTCGTTAAGCTCCATGCGGACCAGGACGTAGCCCGGCAGCAGCTTGCGCTTGACGATCTTCTTCTTGCCGTCCTTGTTTTCCAGGATCTGCTCGACCGGAACAACAACCTCGAAGATGGAGTCCTCAACCTCGAGCGTCTGCGCACGCATGTCGAGGTTGGTCTTCACCTTGTTCTCGTAGCCGGAGTAGCACTGGATGATGTACCACTGGCCCGGCTGCTTCTTCAGCTCGCGGGTGAACTGGCGTAGGCGACGGCGGTAGTCATCGTCCTCGGCAGGAGCGGCCTCGGTGGCCTCAGCAGATGCAGCTTCCTCCGCCGGAGCGGACTGATCCTCAGCCTCTGTGTATGCCTCTTCGGTAGCGGTCTCAGACTCAGCCACTGCTTCTGCTGCCTGCTCCTGGACGCTGCCGATAAGAGCAGCTTCGAGGGAGGTCTCTGGGGTTTCGACGTTGTTCTCGTCGCTCATGGTCTCTACTCCATCTTGTCGCGCGCGAGCTTGAAGCAAGCAGGCGCTCTCAATTTTCTGCGCCCCAGCCTACCTGTGGAATGCCGGCGCGACCGCCAGCACCCCGCAAGCACACAAGGGCAAAAAGTATCCCGCCGTTTCCCTCGCCTTTGCGAGTGAAATCAGCGGGATAAAAGCTTCTGCTAAGCAGGCTACTAAGGAGTGAGGATCTTCTCAACTCCGAGGCCTGTCAGCGTGTCGACGCCCCACACAAGGGCAGTCAGAACGATGAGGAAGGCGAAGGTAATGAGGGTGTACTGCACCATTTCCTTTGTGGTTGGCCAGACAACCTTCTTCATTTCGGATGCGACTTCACCCGGGAAAGCGGCCACGCCGCCGCCAACGGTGGCGTCATCTTTTTTGCCCTCTACGCGTACAACTCGCTTATCGGCATACGACTGGGAAGAGGTGGTAGCTACACCGGAGAGCTGACGCTTACCGGTGGGGCGTGCAGCGCCAGACTTAATCGGCTGCTGTTCATCGCTCACAGCTGGTTCCTCCTTGGAAAAGTTTTGGCAGGGGCGACAGGACTCGAACCTGCAACCTACGGTTTTGGAGACCGTTGCGCTACCAATTGCGCCACGCCCCTATGCATTTGTCTACCAAAGACAGCATGCACAACCCTACCAGAACGGCGATTTACTTAAGAAACCGCCAGCCCTTGGGCCGGAGTCGGTAGTAAAAAGCACCCGCGCAATCACGGGCACCTTCCTTTCCCGGTAGCGATGGCGAGAATTGAACTCGCGACACAGCGATTATGAGTCGCTTGCTCTACCACTGAGCTACACCGCCATAATCATGTGCACCAAGGTGCAGAAATGATTGGAGCCCCCTGACAGAATCGAACTGTCGACCTTTTCCTTACCATGGAAACGCTCTGCCGACTGAGCTAAGGGGGCACAGCCTCTTTGAGTAACGAAGTTTTCTTCGCTGCGCTCTCGTTGAAGCCTTGAAAAGATTAACCCGATTTACTCTAGTTACACAAATCGCCAGCTTAATCCACAAAAATGGGGCTTTTTAAAGCTTTAGATTGCACACTTTTCGCGCTTTCCATAGGCCTTGAACGAGCACTACGCTTGACGACGCCGCGACGGAAGAAGGCGCGGTCCCTGGATTCTGCTCCCTGGAATCTGCCCAGCGCTAGCAAAACCACGAAACCCCGTGGTCGAAACCACGGGGTTTATCTGTGCCAGGTAGAAGATTCGAACTTCTGAAGGCAATGCCGGCGGATTTACAGTCCGCTCCCTTTGGCCGCTCGGGCAACCTGGCGTGCACTTGAGGTGCGATTAGGTACTTTACTACGAAGCCCCCGTTGTCGTGCAAATCGGCAGGACACGGGGGCTTTCGTAGCGTTAATGCGAAGGCAGCTAGCCGACGCGGCGCACGGTGTAGTCAGCCAGCTGACGCAAAGCTTCGCTAGCTGCGCATTCCGGCAAGACGGAGAGCTGTTCCTCGACCACTCGCAGGTAACCGTGGACGTCGTTCATAGCCTTCTCACGGCCACCAGACTGACGCAGCAGTTCGATGGCACGCTCGACGGAAGCGTCGTCGCCAAGCGGACCCGTAAGCAGGCCGCGCAGCTCGTCACCCACGGTGCCCTCTTCCTCCAGCGCGTAGAGAACCGGGAGGGTAAAGACGCCCTCGCGCAGGTCAGTCCCCGGAGTCTTTCCCGATTCCTTGGAATCAGAGAAGATGTCGATGATATCGTCGACGATCTGGAAGATCATGCCGATGGCGCCGCCAATCTGGCGCAGAGCCGCGGCCTGCTCCGGCGTAGCACCCGCATGATAGGCCCCCAGGTAACCCGCGGAAGCAATGAGAACCGCAGTCTTCTCACGGATAACCGCCATGTAGTGTTCCACGGCGTTGGCCTCACCCGCACCGATGGTCTCACGCATCTGACCGGTCACGAGTTCCTCGAAGGTTTCAGAGAAATGCTCGACGGTATGTGTGTCCAGCTGGGACATCAAGCGCGAGGCGTGGGCGAGCAGGACGTCGCCAGCCAAGATGGCCACCGAGTTAGTCCAGCGGAAGTTTGCGGATTCCACGCCGCGGCGACGCTCGGCTTCATCCATGACGTCGTCGTGATAGAGGGTTGCAACGTGCACCATCTCCACCACCGTGGCGGCCTTAACCACCTCGGGGGAGCCCGGACGCGCGCCAAATTCCGAGGCGAGCAGCGCCATCATGGGGCGGAAGCGCTTTCCGCCGGCGCTCGAAAGGTGGCTGACCTTCTCTTTGACGAAGTCCTGCCCACGATCGATCTCGTGGTGCAGCAGTTCCTCGACGGCAGCTATTCCAGCACTAATGCGCTCGCTTAGCTGCGGGTCACCCAAGTCCACATGCGTGGCATGAGTTTGGCCGTGAGACATTAACAGCGTTCCTTTAACTCAAAAATGCGAGTGATAATCGATTACTTACCGTAGTCCATACCACGGCCCTAAACACACTTAAGGTGGATAACCCGTGCAATGATAGTGCGTATGTCGGAGCATATCGATAACGCAAAACTCGTAGACGTGGCCATCATCGGCGCAGGGCCAGCAGGTTCCGCGGCCGCTATCCACGCGACTAACGCAGGCTACGACGCCTTGCTTATCGACGCTTCCCCCTTCCCCCGCGACAAAACCTGCGGCGACGGCCTGACCCCGCGCGCTATGCATCAGCTGGATCTATTGGGCTTGGACGTCAATTCGTCTTATCGCAATAAGGGTTTGAAGCTCCATGGCTATGGCGGGTCCGTCACTGCCCCGTGGCCGTCCAGCTACCCCACGACTGTGGGAACGGCACTGCCGCGCCACGAGTTCGACAACCTGCTTTTCGAAGCCGCTCGCACGGCTGGGGCCACGGTATGGACGGGCACCCCCGCGACTGCCCCTGAGCTCGCAGGAAATCGCATGACGAGTTTCCGCGTGGGTGAGCAGACCGTGCGCGCAAAGTGGGTCATCGTGGCAGACGGCGTACGCTCGACGTTTGGCAAGTTGTTGGGCCGCAAGTGGCATCAGGATGAGGTCTACGGAATCGCGGCGCGCAGCTATGCCACGTCCACCTCTGCGGGCGAGCCGTGGATGCACTCCCACGTAGAGCTCAAGGATCAGGACGGAAGTGTGCAGCCAGGCTATGGCTGGATATTCCCGCTTGGCGAGGAATTGGGTCAGGTCAACATTGGTTTGGGAGCTTTGTCTACCGCGCAGCGCCCGGCCCGCATCAATACGAAGAAGCTTCTTACCCACTACGCCGAGAGCCAGCGCGCCGACTGGGGCTTGGGCGACATCGAGAAGGTGGCCTCTGCCCTGCTTCCGATGGGTGGCGCGGTGTCCAACGTGGCCGGCGCCAACTGGATGCTCATTGGCGACGCCGCCGCCTGCGTCAATCCCCTCAACGGCGAGGGCATCGATTATGGCTTGGAGACAGCCCAGCTAGCCGTCTCCCTGCTGGGCACCAAGGACTTCACGCTGGCGTGGCCGGATCTTTTGCGAGCCCACTACGGCGAGGCCTTCGTCCTGGCGCGCACCGCGGCGCGGCTTTTGACCTATCCGCAGTTCCTGCCCTTCGCGGGGCCGGTGGCGCTGCGCGGTCCGGTGGGCCGAATGCTCATGCCTGCCGCGGCGCGACTCATGGGCAACCTGGTCACGGACGAGGACCGCGACGTCATCGCCCGGGCGTGGAAGCTCGCTGGGCGTGGGGTTTCGGCAGCGCGCCGCGATACGCCGCTGTGGAACTCGCTCTAGGCCCGCGCTCCTTTCCAAATGGTCCCTTTGATCGGGTCCGTTTAGGGGGTAAAGAAACCATTTGGCGGCATTTTTAGCGCCTAAAACCGCCAAAGGGACCACCCCAAAGGGACCTTTTGCGGGGGAGCCTGGCGAAAGCTCAGCAGAGGGCTCAGTGAGTGCTCGGCAGAGAGCTCGGCGGGGCCGGAGCCAGCGTTGCTGGGGCCTAGTGCAGCGGCTTCGTGGCCGAGTGCAGGGCCACGATTCCGAGGGTCATATTCTTCCAGCCGGCGCCTTCCCACCCATTGCGGTTGATGGCGGCGGCCAACTCTTCCTGGTCCGGCCAGGCGCGGATCGACTCAGCGAGGTAGACGTACGCCTCTGGGTTGGAGGAAACCAGCTTGGCAATCGGCGGCAGCAAGCGGGTCAGGTATTCCTTGTAGACGGTGCCAAAGACCGGGATGATCGGCTTGGAGAATTCCGCCACTGCCAGGCGGCCGCCCGGCTTGGTCACGCGGGCCATCTCACGCAGGCCGAGCTCAAAGTCGTGAATATTGCGCAGACCATAGGAGATGGTCACCGCGTCAAAGGTATTGTCCGCGAAAGGCAGTTTCATGCCGTCGCCCGCCACCTTGGGCACGTCACGCGCAGCGCCAGCCGCCAGCATTCCACGAGAGAAGTCGCAGGCCACGCACCATGCGCCGGACTTGGACAGCTCTTCGGTGGACACCGCAGTGCCTGCCGCTAGATCGAGGACCTTCTCCCCTGGCTTAAGGTCCAAGCGCTCACGGGTGCGTTTGCGCCAAATCCTATCCTGGCCGAAGGACAACACCGTGTTGGTGATGTCGTACTTGGCACCGACGGCGTCGAACATCTGCGCAACGTCGAACGGCTTCTTATCGAGATCTGCCTTTGACATAAATAGCTAGTTTAGGCTACTCGCGCACCGAGGGCACGCGCCGCCCACCGCGGCAGCTCGGGGCGCTGGCCCAGGATGGTTAGCGGCACGCGGCGGGTGTCTTCCAAGACTTCCTCGTAGTAGCCAACAAGCTGCTCGCACAGTGCCTTCCACGTTTTATTTGAGATGGACTGCCGGGCGTTTTCGCGCAGCTCCGCGTGAATTTCTGGATTCAGCAGCGCATCGACGGCGTTGGGCAGATCCTCGACAAAGGTCGCGACGTCGAGAAGCAGCCCGTTGTAGCCCTCTTCAATGAGATCGACTGGGCCGCCCGCGCGCGGGCCGATGGTCGGAACGCCGGAAGCCTGTGCCTCCTGAATGGCCTGGCAGAAGGTCTCGAACTCACCCGTGTGTACAAAGACGTCGAGGGAAGCATAGGCCGCGGCGAGTTCCTCGCCACCCAGCGCACCGGTAAAAACTGCGCTGGGCAGCTGCGCCTCGAGTAGCGGGCGCTCGGGACCATCGCCGACGATGACCAGCTGGATATCTTTTCTGTCATTGAGCGAAGCCAAGCGGTGCACGCCCTTCTCCGCAGCCAGGCGGCCAACGAAGCCTACGACCAACTTGTCCCCCACTCCCCACTTCTGGCGCAGCGCTGCGGAGCGCTTCGACGGGTGGAAGCGCTCGGAGTCCACGCCGCGCCCCCAGTGGCGCACGTTCTTAATGTGGTGATCTTCCAAGTCCTTGATGGTCAGGGAAGACGGAGCCAAGGTCATCTGGCACGCGTTATGAATGGTGCGGAGCCACTCCCATGTGGCATAGGCCAGCGCGGAGGCGTGGTACTTGGTGGCAAAACCGGCAACGTCGGTTTGGTAGAGGGCCACAGAAGGAATGCGCAGCTGCCGCGCCGAGAAAGCTCCTGCCGCACCCAGCACGAAGGGGCTGGCCAGGTGGATGATGTCCGGCTTGAACTCGCGCAGGGCCTCATCCACCGCCGTGGTGGGCACGCCGACCGGGAGCGAGTCGATGAGAGGAATGCGCACGGTTGGCACGCGGACGATGGGGAACCCAAGGTAGTCTGCGATTTCTTCCTGGCCTTCACGGGCACCTGGAGCAATGACCAGAGCCTCATGGCCGGTGTCCGCTAAGTGCTCCAACACTCGCAAGACAGAATTTGTCACTCCATTGACGTTTGGAAGAAAAGACTCAGCCACGATCGCAACACGCATGCGTTCCATCATCCCCTATTCCACTGTAGATTCTGGTGAAGCCTGCGGAAAATCTTGGTTAACATTTTCGTTTACTTGCATCCGGCGCTCAGCTGCACGGGTGCTCACGCCCACCGTCCACCATGCACCGGCGGCGATGAGGCTAGCCACGAACATCGAGGACAGCGCGGGAATCAGTGAAAGCGTCCACTCACGTCCCTCCACCTTCACTAGGTCGGGGTTCGCGCGGGAGTACAGCACCCACACCTGCTGGCCCTCGCCCAGTCCGGTGGGATACAGCAGCCCCGATTGAGGCGAATGATAGATGCCCTTGTTGTCTTGGAAGTCCACGGAGGTACGCGTGATTCCGACGTCAGTAACCGTGGCCAGCGCGCGCCCTGGGTTTGATTCAATGGAGCGGTCATTGAGAAACGCGCCCACAATCATTCCCAGCATGCCCACCAGCGAGGCCACATACAAAGCGATGATGAGCTGGTGCAGCCGGCGGCGATAGACGGCTGGCGTATATCGCGGGACCACCGCCGCTTTGGGGGTCATCGGCAGCCTTGCGGGTGTAGCGCCCACCTACTTGCCGACCTTCGCGGTGATCTCAGCCTGCAGCTGGCGGCGCGTCTCACGGGTGGTGTGCGCCTCCACCACGGTCACGCCCGCGGAGGTCTCCTTCAGCTCAGCCAGGGTATCCAGCAGCTCCTGCGCGGTATTAGCCTCGCGGTAGTCTGCGCCAAAGGCTTCCGCCAGCTTGGCGACGCCCACCCCATGCGGCGTTCCAAAAGCCTTCTCGAAGGAGGCGCGATAGGGCTCCGCACCCTGCTCGAGCAGCTCGAAGATGCCGCAGCCGTCGTCGTTTGCCACGACGATGGTGAGGTTCTCCGGGCGGGCCTCGTCCTGCGGGATGAGGAGGGAGGTGGCGTCGTGGAGGAAGGTGACGTCGCCAAGCAAGGCGACGACGCGCGGGGCACGCCAAGCGTCTGCCTCGCGGGACTGGGTGGCCAGCGCCACGCCCATTGCCTGTGCGACCGTGCCGTCGATGCCGGCGGCGCCGCGGGGCGAGTAGGTGTCCACACCGTCGAAAGGCAGGCCTACCAGGGAGGCGTCGCGCACCGGATTGGAAGCGCCCAAGACCAGGGTGTCCTCGACAGACAACGTGTCTCCCACCGCTGCCGCGACGTGCAGTCCGGTAAAGCCCAGCTCGGGATTTTCGAGGGTCTCGCGGACGGCGTCGGAAGCCATCTGCGCTGCACCCTGGCAGATCTTCAGCCACTCGCGGGAAGGCTCACCGCTAACCTTGACGGTGGTTCCCAAGGTTGCGGCATCACCGCGTGGGTTGGTGAAGTCAGCAGTGCGGGAGAGCACGATGAGGTCGATGTCTGGATCGTTGATAAGGGCCAGCACGCTGCGGTGCAGCGTGGGGTGTCCGACCACGATGACCTGCTCGACCTTGGTGTTGACCACGTAGTCGTTGGCGGAGACCTGGGCGCGGCGGAAGATGTGCGCCGCTGCCGGGTGCACCGGGTGATACGGTGCAGGCGCGGTCGGCTCAGCGATGGTGGGAACGTCCTCGAGGCCTTCGACCTCCCAGGCTTCGTCGCCGGCGATGACGAGGGTGTTCTTGCTCAAGTCCACGGCCACCTCGCCGTGGTTTAGCGGGCGCGGAAGCGGGGCTTTGTGTTGCGTGAAGTCGGTGGGGGTGGCGGGCAGTTCGGCGTCGAGAAGCGGCACGTCAAACGCCACGTTGATGTGAACCTGGTGGTCTTTGGTGAAACGCTCAGCCACCGACGGGATGTCCTCGACCTCGGTGACCTGGGTGGTCTCGGCGTAGACGCCGAAAATGCCCTGCTGCTGAATGGTCTGGGAGGCGCCGGTGCCCACGAGGCGCGCAGGGCGGTCCGCGCTAATTACGGCCAACGGCGTGTGAGAATGCGCGGCCTCGACCATCGCGGGCAGTGCATTGGCAACGGCGGTGCCGGAGGTCATCACCACGCCCACGTGGCGGCGCTGCACGCGGGCCATGCCCAGCGCGGTAAAAGCGGCAGAGCGCTCGTCGAGGCGTGTATGAACGCGAATGTCCTGGCGTGCAAGCAAGGCCAGCGAGAGCGGTGCGTTGCGGGAACCAGGACAGATAATGACGTCAGTAAGGTGGCGCGCGAGTTGAGCGGCCACCGCCTCGGCCAGCTTCATGGAGTCAGTCATGCTGCCCCATAGTACTAGTGGCGTTTAGGCCTTAGGCACCCCGGCTATTGCCGTTGCCGTTGTTACCGGTGGCTCCATTCAAAAGCTCATCCAGAAGACCTTCAAGACCCTGGCCGCCCTGGTCGAGCTGGTCTTGGATATCCGGCGGCAGCTGGGTCGGCAGCTCTTCGATTGGGTTCGACGGCGCTTCCTCGGTGATGGTCTCAGTCACGGTGGTGGGCGTTTCCTCAGTAACAGTGGCCGTGGTGGTCACGGCCTCAGGCTGCGATTCTGCCTCCGAGGTGGCGTTGCGCCACATGAAAAACAGCGAGCCAGTTGCGATGACCGCGATTGCTGCAATCGCGGCAAAGACCCCAGTCAGGCCGCTGCCGCCACTCTTGTGGGAGCGCTCCGGCTCCACCTCGTAGCTCGACGGAACCGGGTCATAGTTGTGCTCCGGGCCTGGGTTGTAGCCCGAGTTATAGCCGCTGGGCTGGCCATAGCTGCTCGCAGCTGGCTGCGAGGCACCCGGGAACACCTGGCGCGGGCGGTCATCCGGCGCACCGAACTGGCGAGTGGCGTCGTTGTTGTCAAAGCCTGAGCCGTAGCCCGTCACGCGGCCAATCTGGCGAGTCTCATCGTCAGAGTAGTTGCCGGAATTGTTGCCAAAGTTATTTGCCATGTCCCTAGAACTACCCTATTTCCCTGTGAGTTCGCAGGGAGATACCCGGAAAGTCTCGTTAACTCTTTCGCGCCAAGGCCCGACCGGTAGGCGTAGCCTGCTTAGCCACATCACCCGGCGCGCCCATCGCCACGATTTCTCCGCCCACGGCGCCTGCCCCGGGGCCTAACTCGATGACGGTGTCTGCCTGCGCGATGACCGAGAGATCGTGCTCGACCACGATGACGGTCTGTCCGGCGTCGACAAGCTTGTGCAACTCTGCGTTAAGCAACGACACGTCCGCCGGATGCAGGCCCGTGGTGGGTTCGTCGAGGAGGTAAACCGTGTGGCCGCGGTGGGAGTTGCGCGAGCGCTGCAGCTCCGTTGCGAGCTTAATGCGCTGGGCCTCGCCTCCGGAAAGCTCCGGCGCGCCCTGGCCAAGGCGCAGGTAGCCAAGACCCACCGCTTGAAGCGTATCCAGTGCGCGGCGGATGGCCGTGACCGCGGCGGAGGTTTCTACCTCTGCGAAAAGCTCGGCAGCCTCGTCCACAGTCAGCTCGAGGACCTCAGCGATGGTACGGCCTTCCCATGACACCTCGAGGGTCTCCGGGTTATAGCGCTTGCCCTGGCAATCGGGGCACAGCGTATAAGAGCCCGGGAGAAAGACGAGCTCCACCTCGATTTGGCCCGCGCCGCCGCAGGTTGGGCATTGCCCCTGCTTGACGTTGTAGGAAAAGCGCGAGACCGTCCATTTCCGCTGCTTGGCTTTTTGCGTGTTGGCAAAAAGCTTGCGCACGTGGTCGAACAGGCCGGTGTAGGTGGCCAAGGTGGAGCGCGGAGTACGCCCGATGGGCTTCTGCGTGATCTGCACTAGGCGCGTGACCTTATCGAGGTTCTCCACTTCTGCCACGCTCCACGGCTTGTCTAGTGACTCCTCCTCCGTTGCCTCGTCGGTAACGGCCGTGACAGATTCCCGAAGCAGGCCGGCCAACACGGTGGAGACCAAGGTGGACTTACCCGAGCCCGAAACGCCCGTGACGGCACTGAAGGTCCCGAGGCCGAAACTCACGTCAAGACCTCGCAGGTTGCGGGCCTGCACCCCGCGCAGGGTGAGCTCGGTGCTCGGGGTGCGTCGAGTGCTGCGGGGCGTGAGCTGCCGCTGAGCCAGCGCGCGGGCGGTGGGAGTATCGGCGAGATAGTCGGCTACTGGGCCCGAATAGATGACCTTGCCGCCGCCCTCGCCGGCGAGGGGGCCGACGTCGACAAGCCAGTCTGCCTGGGCCACCAAGTCCATGTCATGCTCCACCAACAGCACGGAGTTGCCGCCTGCGACGAACCTGCGGCAGATATCCATGACGGCCGCGCGTTCCTCGGGGTGCAAGCCTGCCGACGGCTCGTCAAGCACGTACGCGACACCAAACAGGCCGGAGCGCAGTTGCGCCGCGAGCCGGATTCTTTGTAATTCGCCGGCTGACAGGGTCTCCGTGGGTCGGCCAAGGCTCAGGTGCGCCAGGCCCAGCTCCAGTGCGGACCGCAATGCGGGAAGAATCTGTTTGAGCAGCAGATGCTCGGCGCTGTTTTCCTCGGGCTGCTGTTTGTCGAGCAGTGCGAGGAGTTCGTCGAGGGGCAGCTCGTTGAAGGCATCGATAGGCAGCCCGGCGTAGGTCACCTTCAGCGCGTGGGGGTTGAGGCGGCGGCCGTCGCAGACCTCGCAGGTGTGTGACTCCATGAATTGGAGGGTGCGTTTGCGGAGGGTATCGGACTGGGTTTCGGCAAGCGTCTTATTCAGGTAGCTCGCGACGGAGCGCCACGTGCCCTCGTAGTTGCGCTGAATCTGGTCGGCGCCGCGGAGCGGCTTGACGGTGACCACGGGGCGCTCCTCGGTAAAGAGAATCCAGTCTCGATCCTCTCTCGGCAGCTCCTGCCAGGGCGAGTCGAGGTCATAGCCCAGATTCAAAAGGATGTCGTGGAAGTTCTTGCCCGCCCAGGCTCCCGGCCAGGCGGCGATGGCGCCATCCTCGATGCTGAGGGTGGGATCGGGGACCATCGACTGCTCCGTGGCTACGTGCACGATGCCGGTGCCCTGGCAATTGGGGCACATTCCCTCGGGCGTGTTCGGCGAAAAGGAATCCGAATAAAGGCCCTCTGGGTTGTCCCCGGCGCGCGAATAAAGAAGGCGCACCGAATTTGAGATAGCGGAGATGGTGCCCACCGTGGAACGGGCGCCGCCGCCGGAGGTGGACTGCTCCAGGGCAACAGTGGGCGGCAGGCCCTCAATCTGGCTGACCTGCGGATCCACGGCGGAACCGATGAGGCGGCGTGCAAAGGGGGCCACGGATTCGAGGTAGCGGCGCTGCCCCTCGCCGTGGATCGTACCGAAGGCGAGGGAGGACTTGCCCGAGCCCGAAACGCCCGTAACGGCCACGACCTTGCCGCGCGGAATGTCGACATCGACATTCCTTAAGTTGTGGAGGTGAGCATCGCGGATACTGATAAATCCAGTCATGAGTTCCACCGTACCCACGGCGTCTCTGCGGGGTGAAAAGTGCGCATTTTGCCAAATATGACCAGGAATCTTCGAAGAATCCAGCTCCTATTTGGCAAATTGTGCGCTGCTAGCGATAGGGTGCCCCGCTAGCGAGAAGGTGCCCCTCCGCTAGCGCGAAATCTAAAGGTGCTGCCAGCACTCGCGGACGCGCTCAAACCACCAGTCGCGGCGCTCGGGCGCGGCTGCGAGGTCAGCCAGGCGCGCGGGATCTGGGATCGCCGGAGTGGCTTCCAAATGGCCATCGATAAGCGGGCGCGGCTCGGTGACGTCCTCTATAAAGAGCGAGCCGGTGGCCAGGCCCGCGGCGGCGGGAGTGACGTCAATGTCTTCGTCGTCGAGAATCTTCGGCAGCGCTGCGACAGCCGCCAGCCCCATTCCGATACCCACGGATGTATCCAGGGCCGAGGCTACGGTGATGTCCATGTGGCGCGCACGCAGTTGCTTCGCGACATCCAGCACCCTACGCACTCCGCCCAAAGGCGCAGGTTTGACCACCGCGACGTCGGCAGCCTGCAGGTCCGCGACCCGGAAGGGATCCTCGACCTTCCGGATGGACTCGTCGGCGGCGACGCGCACGAAGAGGCCGTTGCGCATTAATTGGCGGCGAACCTCCGCGAGTTCTTCGGCGGTGGCGCACGGCTGCTCAATGTAGTCCAGGGGCATTAGGGCCTTGGCCGCCTCAATGGCTTGTTCCACGCTCCAGCCGCCGTTGGCGTCGACGCGCAGCACCGGAATGCGGCCCTGCGCGGTGATGTACTCACGCACTGCCTGCACACGGGCGACGTCGTCTGCAAGGCTCTGCCCTGGCTCTGCCACTTTGATCTTGAAAGTGCGGCAGCCCGGGTAGCACTCCATTACCTCGGGAACCTGCGCGGCGGGTACGGCGGGGATGGTGCCGTTGACCTCGATGAGGTCGCGAACAGGTTCGGGGAAGCCTTCGTAGGCAGCCTCCAGGCCTGCGGCGAGCCAGTGTGCCGACTCCGCAGCTTCGTACTCTAGGAAAGGCGAGAACTCGCCCCAGCCGGCGGGGCCCTCGATGAGCAAGGCTTCGCGGGTGGTAATACCGCGGAACTTCACCGCCAAAGGCAGGGCAACAACATGGGAGCGGGAGAGGACATCATCAATTTCAACCTGGGACATGGAATGTAGCGTACCTGACCCAGTTTTAGCTGCTGCTTAGTTCGCTGCCTGTCACAACAGCTGTTAGAGTAAGAACAGAGGTTATAACAACCGCGGTTAGCCTTTAAGCCCTGCGTAAAGGGCATATTTCTGCATATCTTTTATCCAGCAAAAGGCAGGTCAAACCCGCATGCTTTACCTCATTATTGCCTTGGCGGCCATCGCCGCAGTGATGTGGCTGATTTACAAAAAGGTTCATGCCGCCGCAGCCATCTTCGGTGTCGGCGTCCTCCTCCTCATGATTGCCGCTCTCACTAACCGCGCGGATATGCGCACCGTAGAAATCGAAGCCACAGGCAATGCTTTTTATGACCAACTTTTGGTCGTAGATGCCCTGTTCAAATCCCGCTTTAGCGGCATCGGCATGGCCATCATGGTTTTGTTCGGATTCGTGTCTTATATGCGGCACATCGGCGCCGATGCCAAGACCGTTGTCGTATTGTCTTCGCCCTTGAAACGCTTCCGCGGTAGCTACTGGCTCGTCCCGGTAGGTTTTCTTATCGGTTCGCTACTCTCACTGGTGATTCCCTCCGCCGCTGCGTTGTCGTTGCTGCTCGTCGCCACTCTCCTACCCGCCCTTATCGCCGCTGGTCTTACGCCTTTGACGGTGGCCGCGCTGGTAGTGACCTCGTCTACCATCATCCCGACGCCCCTTGAGGCAGGTCTGATTCAAGGTGCGGATCTGACAAACATGAGCGTGACCGAGTTTGTGTACGGCTCGGTTGCCCGCGCTACCGTCCCGGCGCTTCTCATTACCGCATTTGTCCATATGTGGTGGCAGAAGCATTGCGACAAAGTAGATGCACGCAAAGCCCACGCTGACGACGCCACCGCAGGCTCCGATACTCTGTCCGAATCCGACCGCGCCACCCGTGAAGCACTTGAGCGAGCAAAGGGACTGCCCGGTTTCTACGCCGTCCTTCCTCTTATGCCACTGTTGCTCATTATTGTTTCGGCAATCTTGAACCGCACCGGCGTCATCCCATTTGAAGCAGATATCCTGCCGGTGACCGTGGTCTCGCTGTTTATCGCCATGTTGATTGAGGCAATCCGCATCCGCTCCATCACAGAGCCGATGGATTCCACCGCGCACTTTTTCAAGGGCATGGGCGAAGGCGCCGCTGGCGTGGTTGCCCTGCTGGTTGCGGCAGCGGTCTTGGTCGAAGGCATCACCCAGATGGGCGTCATCGACATGCTCGTCAATGCTGCCGAGGGCTCTACTGGCGCCGCCGTAATTATTGTTCTCATCTTCGTCGGCGCTACGGCACTGATGGCAGCGTTGACAGGTTCCGGCACAGCCCCTTACTTTGCCTTCTCTGAGGTTGTTCCTGGCCTGGCCGCCCAGACCTCGATTAATGCACCACAAATGCTTACTGCCATTTGGGGCACCTCGAACCTCATACGTCAGGTCTCGCCGGTCAACGCCGCAGTTCTGATCGTCTCGGGCGCAATCAACGTCAACCCCATCCGCCTGGTCAAACGCACCTGCGTTCCGATGATCGCCGCAGCTGTGCTCAACGTGGTTTTTTCCTTCTTGTTCATCGGCTAAAAGCTAACCCGCTCTCTACCAACCGCCGTGGCTAATCGCTGCGGCGGTTATTGTGTACCTATGACTTCCCAGGCAAAGGCAACTTCTAAATACAGCACCGACAACCCTTTCAAGGCCGAACTGTGGGCCCCAGTGGAAGGCTTCTCGGATCTCACCGATATCACCTACCACCGGCTCATCGGAGACAAGCGCGAAGACGGCATCGTCCGCATCGCGTTTGACCGCCCGGAGGTGCGCAACGCGTTCCGCCCGCACACGGTGGATGAGCTCTACCGCGCGCTCGACCATGCACGTCGCACTCCTGATGTCGGCACGGTGTTGCTCACCGGCAACGGCCCCAGTGAGAAGGACGGAGGCTGGGCATTTTGCTCTGGCGGCGACCAGCGAATTCGCGGCCGCTCCGGTTACCGCTACGCCACCTCGCACGAGCACAACGACGCCGAGGCAGATGCCTCCACCGTGGACGAGGCACGCGAGAAGGTCGAGGGTGGACGCCTACACATCCTCGAGGTCCAACGCCTCATCCGCACCATGCCCAAGGTGGTCATAGCCGTGGTCAACGGCTGGGCGGCTGGCGGTGGGCATTCGTTGCACGTGGTCTGCGACATGACCATTGCGTCCCGCCAGGAGGCCCGTTTCAAGCAGACCGACGCCGACGTCGGATCCTTCGACGCCGGCTATGGCTCGGCCTACCTGGCCAAGATGGTGGGCCAGAAGTACGCCCGCGAAATCTTCTTCCTGGGCCGCACTTACGACGCCCAGCGCATGTACGAGATGGGCGCCGTCAACGAGGTTGTGGATCACGCCGATCTTGAGGACGCCGCCATCCAGATGGGTCACGAAATCAACGGCAAGTCCCCGACCGCGCAGCGCATGCTGAAGTTCGCGTTCAACCTCACCGACGACGGACTCATGGGCCAGCAGGTCTTCGCCGGCGAGGCAACGCGCTTGGCTTACATGACCGACGAGGCCGTCGAGGGCAAGGAGGCGTTCCTGGAAAAGCGCGACCCAAACTGGGAGCAGTTCCCGTATTACTACTAGTCAGGAGTTAGCACGATGTGGGTTTTCGCCATCGGCTTGGCCACACTTGCACTGGCGGGCGTCATCGGCTCGCGAGTGTGGATGCTCAAGCACATCAAGAATGCGCAGGACCGCGGGGAGCGGCCTTTCGACCAAGAAGATGAGCTGCGAAACCCGTACATCTAGGGCAAACATGACACAAAACACTTAAACTTTTAAGTGAGGCATCACCGGCAATCGCGGACACATAAACACTTCATGTGTAAAGCGTCCAGCATGAAACTTGCCAACTCATTCGCCATACTCGCAGCCCGCGTCGTCCTGGGCATAATCCTCATCGCCCACGGTTGACAGAAGTTCTCCGAATGGACCATCGACGGCACCACTCAGTCCTTCGAGGGCATGGGCGTCCCAGCCGCTTCCATCGCAGCGCCAGCTGCAGCCATCATTGAGCTCGTCGGCGTCATCGCCGCAGCGGGCCTCATGCTCGTCGCAGCTGGCCCCGGAATGCACTCCCTTGACCAACTCTTCTTCAGCAAGAAGGCAAAAGTAGCAAGTAAGGCCACCACTTCCCTGCCTCTCACTTCACCCATTGGAGTGAGAGGCATTTTTTAATTTCAGCGACTCAAAGAGGAGATAGGACTACCTAAGTTCATAGTATTGAACAATCTAGTTCAGGGGTGCTAGTGTTTGTTGAGTTCACTTCTCCTAATGCAAAGGAAGTTCATGATGAGCTCAAATCACAGCACCCCACGCCGACCCCTACAGCGCATTCTCGCAGGCACCTGCGCCCTCGCGCTCGGCGCCAGCCTCGCCGCTTGCAGCGCCTCGAATGAATCCACCGACGCTGCAAAGCCGAAGGACGGCAACACCGTCAAGGCCGTGGCCACAACTACCCAGATCTGCGACTACCTCACCCAGATAGCCGCCGGCGGCGTCAAGCTCCACAAGGTCGACTCCCAGGGTGCGGAGACCACCTCCGGCGAGGGCCCAGTGACCCTCGACCTCACCTGTTTGCTCGCCCCTAACGCCAGCGCCCACGAGCACGAGATGACCCCACAGCAGATGCAGGCGCTCTCCCAGGCCGACTACATGTTCGTCAACGGAGTCGACCTCGAGCACTTCCTCGACCAAGCCGTGGACTCCTCCGGCTTCCACGGCGTCATGGCCGTAACCTCGGGCGTCAAGAGCGAAGGCATGGGCGATGGCAACGGCAAGTACACCATCGACGAGGGCATCGAGCACGTGAGCCCGCGCCCGTGGCCTTTCCCGGGGGAGGACGGCGAGGCCCCAGAATTCAAGTACGACCCGCACGTGTGGACCTCCCCGAAGCAGGCCAAGATTCAGGTCGAAAACATCGTCAACACGTTGTCCCAGGCCTCCCCGCAGGCCAAGGACGCCTTCACCGCCGCCGGCAAGAAGTACACCGACCAGCTGGAGGACCTCGACAAGTGGGCCAGCGATTCCATGTCCGCAGTTCCTGAGCAAGACCGCGTGCTCTTCTCTTCCCACGACGCCTTCGGCTACTTCTCTAACGAGTACGGCGTGAAGTTCATCGGCTCCGCACTGTCTGACTTCAACAACCAGCAGGACGCCACCTCGAGCCATATCGATGAGCAGGTAAAGAAGATCCGCGAGTCCGGCGCCAAGGCCATCTTTGCGGAGAATTCCAACAACTCGAAGTCCATCGAGGCCATCGCCCGCGCCGCAGGCGTCAAGGCGGTTACATCCGACGACGCTTTGTACGGCGACTCGCTAGGTGTGTCAGGCAGTGAGGGCGAGACCTACATCGGTTCCATCGTCCACAACATCAACACCCTGGTCAGCGCCTGGGACTCCAAGCAGCAACCGTTGCCGGAATCGCTGCAGGAATTCGACTTCGCCAAGCGCAAGTAGCTCTATATGTCTTCCCCATTAGTCACTCTGCGCAATGCCACCTGCGGCTATGGCGCCCGGGATATCCTCACCGACGTTGATCTTGAGATCCGCGCGGGCGAGGCCGTGGCGCTCCTAGGTTCCAACGGCACGGGCAAATCTACCTTGCTCAAGGCAATCACTGGCCTGGCTGCCTTGCGCGGCATGGCCACCATCGACGCCTCGCTCGGATACGTCCCGCAGTACCAAGACTCCGACCTGAGCTTTCCCGTCACGGCTTACAAGGTCGTGGAAATGGGCCTTTTGCCCTCAGTGAGCTGGTGGCACAGGTGCACGAGTATGCGTAGCTACCGCGACCGCGTACTCAATGCCCTGCGACAAGTGGGGATGGAGCACCTCGCCGAGACGCGGTTTGGCCAGCTCTCGGGTGGGCAGCGCCAGCGCGTACTCATCGCGCGCGCGTTGGTTTCGGCCCCGGAGCTGGTGCTTCTCGACGAACCCTTCAACGGGCTTGATCAAGAAAGTCGCCGAATCCTGATTCAGATCATTGCGGATCTCAAGGAAGCAGGAATCGCCCTGCTCGTCTCCACTCACGATCCCATCTTGGCGCAGCACACCTGCGACTGGGCGGCGTTTGTGCTCGACGGCAAGGTCCAGACCATGGGAACCGAGGAAGCAGTGGAAACCTATATGGAGCAAGGCGCGCGACTGTGATAGAGCAGATTCTCTTCGCCCCGTACCTGCGCAATGCCTTTCTCTTCCTGCTGTGTCTATCGATTGCGGGAGCTGCCATTAGCGTCCTCGTTAATCTTCGCCGCATGGAATTTACGGTGGAAGCCCTCGTGCACTCGGTTTTTCCGGGCATCGTGGTAGGGCTCATCGTGGGCGGCATCCCGGGCATCGTGCCGGGTGCGGCCGCGGTGGCCGCGGTGACGGTGCTGGTGCTGGCTTCTCTGGGTTCTGGGCGGGGCCAGTCAGCGCGGAAGCTGGATATGGAAGCCGGAACGGCCGTGGTGCTGACCTTCATGTACGGCATCGGCGTGGTCATCAGTTTGGCCTATGGCGACAAGTCCGGGCAGCTGGAGGCCCTCATGTTTGGCCGGCTTCTCGACGTCACGCAGTCCAGGCTGGCAACCTCCGTCACGCTCTGCGTGATTGCGGCACTGCTCATCCTGACAACCTGGCGCATGCAGATTCTCGTCGCTTTCGATACCACAGCGGCCCGCGCCATGGGCATCAACGTGGCGGCTTATGAGCTCATTGCGAATATCGCGGTTGGCCTAATCGTGGTGGCGGCTAGCTCGGCAGTGGGTGTGTTGCTGGTTATCGGTTTTATTGTCATTCCAGGCCTCTCGGCGCGCTTGATCGCTAGATCCCCGCGCAGCATGTGCTTCTGGGCTGCGGGTTTGTCCACACTGGCAGTGGTGGTGGGATTTGCCATCATGTTGTCCCAAACCACGCATCAGATTTCGCCGCAGGCAATCGTCAGCTTGATGCTGGTTGCCACCGTGCCGCTAGCGGGCTTGAAGGGGGTATTTAGCTGATGGGACTATCTCATCTTGATCCAGAGATCCTGCGGTTGCCCCTCCTTGAGGCCATCGCTGTGGGATGTTTATCTGGCTTGGTTGGAACCTTGATGGTCATGGGCAAGCGCGTCTTTTTCGCTGAGAGCCTGTCACACGGAATCTTCCCCGGCGCGGTGCTCGGTGTAGTGGTGGCCAACCTTCTGAGCTTGGATCTCTCCACGGGTTTGATGGTGGGCGCGGCACTGTTCTGCCTGCCTTTGGCCTGGCTTATGCGGTGGCTGAGTACCGTCGAGGGCATTTCTTCGACTGCTGCCGCCGGCGTGACGCTCACCCTGGGGTTTTCCCTGGGCATCTTGTTGCTGCGCTGGTTCCAACCGCTACCTATCCACGTGGATAGCTTTCTCGTGGGCTCACTGACCACTGTCAATGCGCAGGATGTCTGGTTTGTCGGCGCCCTGGTGGTGGTCAGCCTTGGCGTGCTGGTGGCATTTCGCCGGACGTTGGTCTCCTTCTACTTCGACCAGACGTTCTTCCGCGCACAAGGCGGAAAGCCCGGCCGCTATGACTTGCTTACCCTCACGCTTATCAGCGTGACCATGGTGGTGGTGATTCCCGCGGTGGGCACTATCTTGTCCCTGGCGCTGCTGGTAGCCCCGGCGGCGGCGTTGCAGCCGTGGATCAAGCGCCCCACCCAGCTCATGCTCGGTGCAGGTTTCGCGGGCATTGTGCTGGCATGCGGCGGGCTCTGGCTGGCGGCCGCCCTCAGTTTGTCGGCGGGCGGCTGCATCGCGGTGCTGGCGGGTGTGTTCTATTTGCTCAGCATGGGGCTACGCGCCTTGCTCTAAACGCCCGGCGCGCCGCCTCCCGGGACGAGCGATATGCCCGGGTAACCTGATTATTCGTGACTCATATCCTCGCCCCACTCCCAGTCGATCCCCGCAATCCCGCAGCTATTTTGGATGAGCTCGAAAAAGCCATCGCTGGGCAGACCACGCTCTTGCCCCTTCCCGCAGCGGACCGCACGCGGGCGGAATTGCTGCGCAACCACATGCGCGCGGGCGAATCGATTGCTGAGGACATTGCTTTGGTGGTGGCCACCTCGGGTTCCACGGGCACACCGAAAGGTGCGCAGCTAAGCCCGCTTAACCTGGTGGCGAGTGCGGATGCCACCCATTCTTTCCTGGGTGGGCCCGGCCAATGGCTACTGGCCATGCCCGCCCACCACATAGCGGGCATCCAAGTGCTCGTGCGTTCGTTGGTGGCGGGTGTGGAGCCACTGTGCCTCGACCTGTCCCAAGGCTTTAACATCGCCGAGTTCGCCCGCGCAGCAGAAGAACTCGCCCACACCGAGGACCGCATGTACACCGCGCTCACGCCGATGCAGCTGCACAAGGCACTCGATTCGCTGGACGGCATCCAAGCGCTACGCCATTTCAACTCCATCCTGGTGGGTGGAGCAGCGCCGCATCCCCAGCTATTAGAATCTGCGCGCAAGCTCGACATCACCGTGGTAACCACCTATGGCTCCTCGGAGACTGCGGGAGGGTGCGTCTACAACGGCACTCCCCTGCCCGGCACTGAGGTGCGCATCGGGGAGGATAACCGCATTTTCCTGGGCGGGCCGACCATTGCGCAGGGCTACCGCAATGTGGAATCACGCGACTTCGTCGATGGCTGGTTCGCCACTTCCGACGCCGGGGAGCTCGACGCCCACGATCAACTCACCGTCACTGGGCGTCTGGACAACATCATCAACTCGGGCGGCCTGAAGTTGCACCCAGAACAGCTGGAACAGCTCTTGTTGCAGGTACCGGGCGTCGAGAGTGCATGCGTGGTGGGCATCCCTGATCCGCGTCTTGGCCAGATGATCGCCGCAGCTTACACCGGCTGGGCCTCGCGTACCGACATCCTCGAAGCGCTCGATGACCTGCCTCGGTGGCAGATTCCGCGCGAGATTATCCGCATTGCTGAGATGCCGCTGACCGGCCCCGGCAAGGTGGACCGTCGTGGTGTCGCAGGGCTCTTTAAGTACTAATTAGGCTTCGTTAGCGCGCACCGTCACGTCGGCGGCCGCGACTTCCGCAAGGGAGAACTCCTTGTCCCCTGCGTGCAGGTTAAGCAGGCCCGCAACGCGGGAATCGACTACGACCTCGACGCCTAGGCCGACGCCGTGGCTGTCGAGGTAGCGCAACAGCTCGGTGTCCCCGTCACATACCCGCTCGATGGTGACAGGGGTGTGAAGGGGGACGTCGTCAAGCGTGAGCGTGCCAAGGTCCTCGATGCTGCCCTGCGCGTCGGGGATGGGATCGCCGTGGGGATCGCGCTGAGGATGGCCCAGGTGCTGATCGAGGCGATCGATGAAGCGATCGGAGCATGCATGCTCGAGGAGATCGGCGTCCTCGTGAACCTCGTCCCACGTGTAGCCCAGCTCTTTGACCAGGAAGGTCTCGAGGAGACGATGGCGGCGGACCATGCCCATGGACAGTGCCTGGCCCTCGGGGGTCAGTGAAACTCCAGCGTAGCGCTCGTGTTCCACCAGCCCTTGGGCAACGAGACGCTTTACGGCTTCCGACGCCGTGGGCACCTTTTGGTTCAATCGCCCCGCCAGCTCCTTGAGCGCGATGGGTGCGCCGCCGGAGTGCTCGGAGAGGTCCCACAGGGCTTTGAGGTAGTCCTGGGTGCGTTCAGGGAGATCGCTTAAGTGCATGACATTCATCGTAGTAAAGGCCTTGCCCTGCGAGCGATTCACATGATAACTTTTAAGAAAGTTCAACGCATTGAACTTTTGCCACGGGTGTGGCCCACAGCCGTCCTTTCTTGGGTACGTACGACGCGCTTTTGGCATACCCGTGGCTTTTATATGCCCGCCGTGTGCGTCCCTTGTGCACAACATGCCCGCGGTGGCGTGGCACAATAACTGACATGCCACTTTCTGCCTATCCCGCAACTGCCCAAGACTGGTTCCAAGGCGCTCGCCCGCACACATGGGCAAATGCTTTCGCCCCGGTTATCGCTGGTACTGGCGCCGCAGCCGCGCTCAATGGCGCGCACTGGGGCCGTGCTTTTCTCGCACTCATTGTGGCGTGGGCGCTCATCATCGGTGTCAACTACGCCAATGACTACTCCGATGGCATCCGCGGCACCGACGACGACCGTACTGGCCCGCAGCGCCTGACCGGCGGTGGGCTGGCGAAGCCGCAGCACGTGAAGTGGGCGGCCTTTGCTTCGTTCGCAGTTGCCGCCGTGGCTGGCATTGCGTTGTCTTTGGTAGCGAACGCCGCGTGGTTCATCTTGGTAGGCGCGCTTTGTATTGCCGGCGCATGGTTTTATACCGGAGGCAAGAATCCCTACGGCTACCGTGGCCTCGGCGAGGTCGCCATCTTCATCTTCTTCGGTTTGGTGGCCGTACTGGGCACGCAGTTCACGCAGGCTGGCCGCATCGGCCTGACTGGACTGGCGCTGGCGATAGGCATTGGTGGAATGAGCTCCGCAGTCAACTTGGCCAACAACATTCGCGACATCCCCTCCGACACTGAGGCCGGCAAGATCACCTTGGCCGTGCGCTTGGGCGATAAAAAGTCGCGCAACCTATTCATGTGGCTGCTACTTCTTCCGGTCCTGCTAACCATCGTCATCGCCTTCGACTCCTGGCTGACATTGGCTGCCTTGGCGTACTTCCCGTTCGCACTCCAAGCCGTCCGCACCGTCAACCGCGGCGCCCGCGGCCCCCAGCTCATCCCGGTGCTCGGGATCACTGGCCGCGCAATGCTGGTATGGGCGCTGGTCAGCGCGATTGCTCTTTTTCTCGTCTAAAAATTCTTACTGTCAGCCTTCCCCGTAGGGAAAACGTACGTCGAAGGGCAAGACCTCCAAGCGAAGTTAAAAGTTACCGATTTAAAATCTTCTGAAATTTAAATCACAAACATTACTCAGGGTGATACACTTCACTCACTTCGTTTTATCTGTCCGCACAGAAAGGTCGAAAGTTGTTTATTTTCGATGAGATTCCAAAAATCGAATCGGTTGGGGGTCTACCCCATCACGAGTAAGAGGGCGAGAGGCTGTGGCCGAGAGTAAGGTCACAATCCAACTGCCCAATGCCGTAAGTCTGGAAAAGTGTCTCCGACAGCTTGAAATTTCTGACCAAAGACTTGCAAAAATGGGCCCGAATAGACCAGGCGCCCCCTACGATTGGCAATTCGTTTTAAGCGAGTCATTCGACGACGGCAGCGCATGTGTTCACTTTGGCGTTGTTTGGTATGACTTGGAATTTTTCTTAGAAAAGAAAGACAGTTTCCGCGACAACCGGCATACCTCAATACTGCAAAATATAGGAATCGATCCTTCGAGAATATCCGTAGACCACTGGGTGAGGACCAAATAGAGTGTTGAAAACTCCACTAGGTAATGATGGGTCAAAAGGCAAAGTCTTTAGTCTCGTCATTGCCTACTTTTTTATGTCTCTGTGCGGAGCGATGACTTCAATCGCAATCTCACTCAAC
>NZ_GG667519.1:56602-67090 GCF_000159135.1 Corynebacterium striatum ATCC 6940 | reverse complement strand
CTTCGCCACTCGGCCAAACGGTGAAGCACTTGTGGCCACTGTTCTAGTAACAGGGGCCTGCGCGCAGGTATTTGTGTCCCCTCTTTTGACACCATTCTTTGATCGAGCAAATCCTTTTACGGTGGCAAAGCTTGGAACAATATTTGAGTGCCTTACTCTCATTTTCTTGTGCGGCTTTCCATCAACGCTCACTCTCATCGCAGGAAATATCGTAGTAGCTACGTTGAGTGGGATTACCATTCCAGCCTATTACGCAATTGCAGATTCAAGCCTAGATGCCTCGGACCAAGCGCGGGCTTTTTCCTACTTGGACACGGCTCGGCTATGTGGCAGCTTCGTAGGCCCTGTACTCGGCGGCGGATTCCTAGACATCGCCTCACTACGCACAGTATTTGCATTGGAGGCCCTAGCCGTCGGGAGCTCAATTATTGTGGTGCAGCGTTTGCAAAGACAAGATTGGCCCCTAGTTCCATCAACTTCCCCCCACACTCTCAAGGCCGAGGCCCCAAGTCCTCTGCACAGCATTGTTGAAGCTCCAAAAATACTTCTTAACAATCCACGTTCGCGTCAGGCGCTGACAAGCATCTGGGCCGCGATTATCTTCACATCGATTTTTAACGTGGCTCTCGTGTTCTTCGCCACTCAGTCCCTGAATACCAGCGGGTTTTTATATGCAATAGTCGCCCAGTGTTTTGTCGTGGGACGGATTTTAGGCGCAAGATTTTCAGCAAGACTTACGAAGGCAAACGCCCTAGCGACCTTGATCAAAAGTGGAATAGGAATGGGGATCTGCATCTCGATCCCAGGCTTTGTGCCCGCGTTATTTCTCTGTATTCCGCTTTTCGCATTGGCTGGAATGTTTAATGGACTCCAAGTGTCTGCTCTAAGAATAGTGGTCGTCAGCGCCGTCGATCCAAAGATTAAGCCCAAAGCGTTAGTAACGATGGGGACGATTAACAATTCGGCAATGCTGGTTGGATACATTGTGGGTGCACCGACGGTATCTGCCGCTGGACCGAACGCTGCATTAATCATCGCCGGCCTCGGCACAGCACTGTTTACTGCGCTTCCTTCGTTATGGAACAAGCTCACAAAGCCGTTCCTCCGAAGTAATTGAATGCCACGATGTGAAAGCTAGCGGCCTGCCAACTCCGCTTGGACCCAGGCCTTATGAGCCTTGCGCTGAGCGGAATACTCAGCCAAGGTCTCGGTGGCTTCTACGCGCCATTTCTTAAACACGAGCATCGACAGCGGCAGCGCCACGAATAGGGCAAGCAGCGCTGCAAGCAGTACGGGAATGGGGAAACCTGCCAGGATGGCGATGAGCTCGATGACCACCGTGAGAAGGATAAAAAGCACCACGCGGGCCAAGCCGTACCTCCAAAGCGCGGCGCGGGAGCGACGGCGCAGCTCAGGGTCCGGCGTCGGCGGCTCTGGGTGGGATGCGGAAGAAGTATCAGTCATGTGGCTAAAGTCTACGCTTTCGATTCCGTAGGATATAACGCATGGGTCGTTTGATTTTACTTGTCTTGGTTGTCCTTGCCGTCTACTTGGTGTGGAAGGCGTTTGGCCCTTCCAGCTGGAAGAAGCCGGAACAGGTCGAGCAGCGCCCAGCCATCAAGGGCCCAGACGACGATGAAGAGTTCCTGTGGAACCTCGAGAAAGAGCGCTTCAAGGAACGCCGCGCCCGCGAGTTGCAGGCCGAGCGGGAAGCCGAGGAGCGCCGCCGTCAACAGCGCCGCGAGAGCCACCGCGACGAGCCTCCGCGCGACGAAACGGACGAGAAGTAGGGTGCATTCTCCGCCGGCGCGGAATGGTCTCCCTCTAAAGGTCCCTCTCTACGGGTAGCTTTACGAGTAACGGCAACCCTGAAAACGCGCTTCATGGTCCCATTGCCCCACAAAGGGACCTAAGCAATGGGACCATGAAGAAAGTGATGGAAAGCTACGCCGCTAAGTGCGCGGCTGGAAGCTCATCTCTAAACCGAGGGCCTCGGCCACCGCGGTGACCTTCTCCCAGCGCACGCCGGTGCCGCCGTGCTCGATGGTGTGCAGAGTGGAGCGAGATACGCCTGCGGCATCGGCCAGTTGCTGCTGCAGGATGCCCAACTCGCGGCGGCGAGCCGCGAACTCCGCTCCGATGGCGAGCAGCTGCGGGTTATCACCCGCCGGTTTGCCCTGTTTATTACGCGGCTTGTGAGTATCCGGCATTAGTTCAGCCCTGCGTAGGAGTGCAGGCCGGAGACAACCATGTTAATGAAGAACAGGTTGAAGATCATGAGCGACGTCGCCGCAATGTTGATCCACGGCGAGAACTTACGCCAGGACGGCGTCGCGCGAGCGTGCAGGTAAGCGGCGTAAAGAATCCAGGTGGCGAAGGAGACGGTCTCCTTCGGGTCCCAACCCCAGAAGCGGCCCCAAGCGGACTCAGCCCAGATGGCACCGAGGACGATACCCAGGCCCAAGGTCGGCAGCGTCACGATGCCCAGACGGTATGCCAGCTGGTCCAGCTTCTTAGCCGAAGGCAGTGGCTTTGCCACCGTTCCAAAGAAGCCATGCTCCTTGCCCTTCGGCTGCCACACGCGCAGCATGCTCAGCAGCGAAGCGATACCGGAGATGATGCCGATAGAAGCACCAAGGGAAACCACGGTCACGTGGATGGGCAACCAGTGCGACTGCAGCGCCGGAACCACCGGTGCCGACTCCGCATACAACTTGGTGGAGCCGTAGAACATCAGCGCCAAGATCGGGGTCAACATCCATGGCCACAGTGTGCGCCACTCTTTACGCTGCATCGCGATGTTAGCCACGATCAGGACACCGGCCGTGACCATCAAGACGTACTCGTAGAGGTTGCCGAATGGGAAGCGGTGCGTTGCCAGACCGCGCAGCACAATCGCGGTTACGTGCAAGACAATGCCGAGCCAGATGAGCATCTGGGTCATGCCGCCGAGCTTGTCAGCCTTTTCCTCACGCACGCGGGCTTCATCAGCGTGGAAAACGGAATCGGAGGTGTCGGCAGGGGTGGCGTCGGCAAGCGCGGCGTCGTCCTCAGGCGCATAAGCGCTGCCGCCCGCAAGCACTGCCTGCTTGGACTCCGCCTTCTTGGCGGCTGCGGCGCGGCGGGCATCGATGACTCCCTGCATGCGACCGTAGTACACCAGCGAAATGAATAGCGCGATGGCGTAAATGACGAAGGCCGTTTGCACGGCAATGTCGGAGAAATTCGACAGATTCTGATCAATCAGCATGTAAAACCTTGCGCTTTAGCTCTCAATAGTTCCTGCATACAATACTCTCGTACGCTATCCACCTCAAACTTTTGGCGGATAGCTTTAATCCTCTACCCAGATCTCGTCTTCTTCGACCTCGTCTGGATCCGGCAGCTCCAGCAGTGCTCGGTGGACTGCGTAGAACTCCTCGGACCAACCAGCACGGTCGGTGCGCGCCAGTCCACCCATCTGGATATCGGTGCCGCCGTCAGCGGCAGGGCTGATGCGCACCCAGATGCGGCGGCGCTTGATCACCAGCGAGCCCACCAAGGAGACAAGCATCAAAAGGGCCGAGACCAAGACCCACTTCTGGAATGGGTCATAAGAAATCTGGTAATTCGCAAACTGGGAGGCACCGTTGAAGGTGACCTTGGTGCCGTCGTCCAACGTCACGGACTCGTTCTGGCTCAGGTTCACGCGGTCAATCTTCTGCAGCTGGCCCGAGTGCACCAGGGAGGAGTCCAGATCGAAGATGGACTGCGCGGTACCGGTATCCAGGCCGGCGTCGCCGCGGTAGATGTCAATGGCCAGTGCCGGATCGGTCAGGCCCGGGTAAGCAGAGGTGAGCAACTGGCCGTTCTCACCGGACCACTGCGCGGTCGGTGCGAAGAGCCCCTGGATGGCGATTTGGTTCTGGCGGCGCTCAAACAAGTCCGGGTACATGCCAGCCGGCGGGTCAAAACGCATGACGCCGGAGGACAGGAAGCGAACTAAGTCATCGGGGCGGAACTGGATGGTCTGGGTGCGCTTCTCACCGTTGGGCCACTCCACCGTCACGGTCGGCGCGTAGCCGTGGCCCTGCAGGTAGACGCGGTTGTGGGAAAGGCGCAGCGGGTGATTCACCCTGAGCTCATAGTCCTTCCAGGAGGAATGATCCGTGTAGATGTCATCGCCCTCCGCGTAGGACACGTTGGAGGTAAACATCTCCGCCTGGCCGTTATCCAGGTAATCCGCCGTGAAGTCATGCGCCACGAAGCAGAACGGGTGGAGCCCGGTGCCGTCGAAAAGCGAGCCTGCGCGGAAGGAGTCATAGTTCGAGGTCGAGGTATTGCAGAACTCAGTGGACTGCTCGAGGCTGGCTTCCTTGCCCTGGGAGCCCGACTCGGTCACCACAATGACCTGGCCTTCATAGTTGACCAAACGGCCCGCGGCCACGGTCAGCAGGATTGCCACGAGAGCGACGTGGAAGATGAGGTTGCACAGCTCGCGGGCGTATCCGCGCTCCGCGGAGAAGGACTTGAGGCCGGCGCGGTCATCTGCGGCGCTCGTCTCCGAAACGCGCCACTTTTTCAGCAGCTTGCGGGTGGCCTCTTCGATCTCTTCCGGGGAATGCTCAGAGTGGCCTTCTGCATGCAGCGGCATCTTGTCCAGGTACTTCGGCGCACGGGTAGGCGGAGTCTTCCATGCCTTGTAGTGCTCCCAGGAACGCGGGATGATGCAGCCCACCAGGGAAATCATCAGGAGGATGAAAATGGCCTGGAACCAGATGGAAGAGAAGACGTCGAAAAGCTGCAGCTTGTCGTAGATCTCCGCTACCTTGCCGTGGGACTCGACAAAGTCCGTGACGTTGGATTCGTTGAGGTCACGCTGCGGCAGCAGCGAACCGGGGATTGCGGCTAGGGCCAGCAGGAACAGCAGCGCCAGCGCGGTTCGCATGCTGGTCAGCCAATGCCATGCTTTACGCAGATAGCTCACTATAAGTTTCATATCTCTCCGTGCCTTCTAAGCCTTATATGCCTTCTAGATCAGCGTCGCGCCGTACTCGACAGTCCACTGAACAGTCCACTGACGAATGAAGTTGATGAAATTACCCCACATGCCGCTAACCAGCGCGAGGCCCACGAGAATCATGGCGATGCCGCCGATGATCTGAATGGTACGAGAGTGCTTGCGCATCCACGAAATGGTGCGCATAGCGCGGGCGGAGCCCAAAGCAACGAGGAGAAAGGGCAAGCCAAGGCCCAAGCAATAACCAATGATGAGCAGGGTGCCGCGCACCGCGGTCATGCCCTGCGTGCCGACGGAAACGGAGATGATAGCCGCCAGAGTAGGGCCCAAGCACGGGGTCCAGCCAAGCGCGAAGACGCCGCCCAGCAACGGTGCGCCGAGCCACGTGGTCCAGCGGCGCGGAGCCATGCGGGTATCCTTCTGCAACACTGGAACCACGCCCATGAACACCACGCCCATGAGGACGGTGATCACGCCACCGACGCGCATGAGCATCTCCGAATTCAGCGTGAGCGCAGAGATCGCACCAAAGACAGAAACGGTAGCGAGCACAAAGACCACCGTGAAGCCCAGGATGAACAGCAAAGCTGCTGCCACCACGGCCCATTGCCGGCGCTTTCCGACGCCCACCCCTAGCTCCGCGTCGTAGCTCACCTCACCACCGACCACGCTGGCCAGGTAAGAGATGTAGCCCGGAACCAAGGGCACCACGCAGGGGCTAGCAAAACTGACCAAACCCGCTGCTGCTGCGGCAAGAATTCCCAGCAGAAGCGGGCCGGCTGCGACGGTATCCGCAAAGGCCTCACCGACACCGGCGGCGAGAATGTGCTCCATTTATTCCTTCTCCAATGAGTCCACGACTGCGAGGACGTCCTTATCGGTGATTTCCCTCAAGAAAACTGCGGCTGGGCGATGCTGCTTGTCCAGCACGATGGTGGTGGGCACCACCGAGGTGGGCACACCACCGAGAGCCGCCGCGGTCTTGAATGGCGGGTCATAGATGGACGGGTACCCAAGGCCGTTGTCCTCGAGGAAGTCACGCGAGATTTCCGGGTTGAAGTCGCGCACGTTGATTCCCAAGACCGTTCCAGTGCCGCGCTTGGTCAGCTCGGCATGGACGTTCTGGAGGTCATCGGACTCGGAGCGGCACGGCGCGCACCACTGTCCCCACGAGTTGAGCACGACGATCTGATCCGAAAAGTCATCCAGGGAAATTGTCTTGCCCTCGTTACGGAGATCTTCACCGGTGAAAGACTTCAGCGGCTTGCGCTGATCCGGCGCGTACGTGATTTCCTTCTGACCGCCCGGAGCAAAGAACTCGAAAGTACCGCCGGTAGCTACGGCATTCTGCGCGTTATCGGCATCTTGACCGCAGCCCGCAAGAGTGGTCGCTGCAACGAGTACAGCTGCCGCCACGGGGAGGAATGTGTTTTTCAAAGCTCTGCCTTAAATCGCCTGTGCAGGTGAAGAATAGAAGATGTCGATCAGCTGGTCGTCCTGGAACACCAGGGAGGTGACCGAAGCCAGATCGCATTCGCGATCCCACGGGGCGTGCGCGAGGCGCTTGCCCAGTGCGGTGCGCTGCACCATCACGATGGGCAGCTGGTGAGAGACGATGATGGCCTCGTGGCCTTCTGCCTTCTGACGTGCGCGCTCGACGGCGTTCATCATGCGCGCGGCAATCTCTTCGAAGGGCTCGCCCCAAGAAGGCTGCAGCGGGTTACGCAGCAGCGGCCAGCGCTGTGGGTTCCACAGCTGGGAGTTCCAGCCCTTGGTGCGCAGGCCCTCAAAGCGGTTGCCAGACTCGATGACGGACTTGTCGATCTCAACGTCAAGGCCGGTGACCTTGGAGATCGGCTGCGCGGTTTCCTGCGTGCGCTGCAGCGGGGAGGCCACCAGGTAGGTGACGTCGTGGCCGCGGAATGCCTCTGCCGTGCGCGCCGCCATGGAGTGTCCACGGGAAGACAGGTGGTAGCCCGGAATGCGCCCGTAGAGAATCTTGTCTGGGTTGTAGACCTCACCGTGACGAACCAGATGGACGATGGTTGTCGACATAAATGTTCCTTTCGCTCTTTACGTGAGCTGCTGCGCTAGTGCGCAAGTAGACTAGCGCACTACTGCGGGCGAACTGCCGCTGCTGCCGCCTGCGCTGCCGGAGCAAGCGCCTTTTCGATTACCTCAAAATCATTGTCGGTCAGGGCGTCCGAAACAAACCAAGTCTCAAAAGCTGACGGCGGAACGTAGACGCCGCCCTGCAAAAGCTCGTGGAAGAACGGCGCAAAGCGCCAAGTATCGGCAGCCTTCATGTCGTCAAAGTTATTGCCCTGCCCCTCTGCGAAGCGGATGGAGAACATCGACGAGGCACGCTGGATGTTGTGGGCCACACCTTCCTTATCCAGGGCAGCGGAGATAAGGCCGGTGAGGCGGTCTGCGTTAGCAGCCAGACGTGGGTAAAGCTCTTCGTTCGCCAGCTCAAGGGACTTCAGGCCAGAAGCCATTGCCACCGGGTTACCGGAGAGCGTGCCCGCCTGGTACACCGGGCCAGCCGGCGCCAGGTAAGCCATGACGTCGGCGCGGCCGCCGAAAGCAGCAGCAGGCAGGCCGCCAGATACAACCTTGCCGAAAGTGACCAAGTCTCCCGCCACATTGTCGACGCCGAACCACCCCTTGTGGGAGGTGCGGAAACCAGTCATGACCTCGTCGAGGATGAGCAGCGCGCCGTCGGCATGCGCGATGTCCTTCAGCGCTGCGTTAAAGCCTTCTACCGGGGCGACGGTGCCCATGTTGCCGGCCGCTGCCTCAGCGATGATGCAGGCGATTTCGCCTGGGTGCGCGGCAAAAGCCTCGCGCACGGCATCGAGATCGTTGTAAGGAACCACGATGGTGTCGGCAGCGGAAGCGCCGGTGACACCCGGGGAGTCAGGAAGGGCGAAGGTGGCCACACCAGAACCAGCAGAGGCCAACAGGGCGTCGACGTGGCCGTGGTAGCAACCGTCGAACTTCAGCACCTTGGCGCGGCCGGTGTAACCGCGGGCTAGGCGCACTGCGGACATGGTGGCCTCCGTGCCGGAGTTGACCAGGCGGACCTGCTCTACTGCGGTGCGCTCCACAATGCGCTCTGCCAGCAGGGTTTCCGCCTCGGTCGGCGCGCCAAAGGAGAGACCGTCGACTGCTGCCTTCTGAACAGCCTCCACGATTGCCGGGTGTGCGTTGCCGTGGATCATCGGACCATAGGAGCTAACCAGGTCGACGTACTCGTTGCCGTCGACGTCCCACAGGCGGGAAGCTTCGCCGCGTGCGATGACGCGGGCCTGGCCGCCGACCGAGCCGAAGGCACGGACCGGGGAGTTCACACCACCTGGGGTGACCTTGGTGGCGCGCTCGAACCACTGGGTGGACTGGGAAACTGGCTGCTGACTCGTATTAGGCATAGCCAACATTGTAACTGTTTTAGCACTATACAAAAGTTGGAGTCTCCTGCGCGTCTTGCAGCACGTTCGCACACTCGCCGTGCGGGCTGTCCACAATGCGGTTACACTGACGGCACCACAAGTTCAGCGCAGGGGGTTGCGCTGGCAAACGTCACAACTTCGGGGGAAGAATTATGCGTTCGCGCTTGCTTATCTGCGTATTGGGTTTGGGCACTACACTGTGCGTTTCCTGCACAACACACGAGACCACTCCAGTAGCCATGCAAGAGGACAAGACGGCTCGACCAACCACCTCAAGCGCCACTGCGTGGGATCCCGGCGCGGCTCCGCAACCCATCACCCGCTTGGCACCAGAGACTTCCGCCACAACGGCACCGGAAGGAGCGGCACCAAACCAGGAGCTGCAATCTGCCGAAAATGCACTCGGCCAAGGCCAACTAGACCAGGAGCACCTGCCTCAAACTCACACTGTCACCGTCCGCGCCCCGGCCCCTGCACCGCGGCCGGCTCCACGTCCAGCGCCTGCGCCGGGACCTGCTTTTCCACAGATGCCCAAGCTGCCAGAATTTCCCGCGCCGGCTCTCCCACCACCGCCAAAGATTCCAACAGCAATCCCGTTACCGCCCGAGGTACAGGGAGGTATCGATCAGATCCCTAAGCCACCACCGCTGCCTCGCCCTGAGGACATCTACATTCCGTTGCCTCACTAACCGCATTAGCGAACTTCGCTAATGCGGTTAGTGATGTGGTGCGTTTTAATGCACCACATTCAGGCCCACGATGCTTAATGCACCACTTTCAGACCCACGATGCCGCCGATGATCATTGCTAGGAAAAGGATCTTCCACACGGTAGCGGCTTCGTGGCCGGCCAGGATTGAATAACTGACAGTGACCACGGCACCGAAGCCGGCCCACACCGCATAGGCGGTGCCCACGGGGATGGTTTTCATGGCCCAGGCCAAGCCGCCCATACGGCTTCGAAAGCACCGGAGGCGATCAGAATGAACCAAGCCATGACTTTTCCTTCTGGCCGTCTTGTCGCGCTACCGGGTACGGCTCCCTCGTCCGGAACGCACAGGCTGCGCGCCTGCGCCTAATCATGGCACACCTGCGCCGGGTAATGGCACACTGGCAGCCATGAAGATTGCATTCCTTGGAACCGGCCGCATGGGTAGCGAGCTTGTCCGCCACCTCATCCCTAACCACGACGTCACCGTGTGGAACCGCACCGCCGAGCGCGCGCAGCCGCTTGTCCGCGAAGGCGCCACTCTCGCCGCCACCCCGGAGGATGCGGTAAAAGATGCTGAGGTCATCATCACTTCGCTGTTCGGCCCGGATGACATCCGAGAGCGTGTTATCGACACCAACCTCATTCCGGAGGGCGTGACCTGGATTGATACCACAACCGTCTCCCCGGAGGCCGCCCGCGAGTTCGCCGCGGCGGTGGAGTCCTACGTCCATGCCCCGGTAGTGGGCTCCCTTGGCCCGGCGCGAAATGGTGAGTTAGGCGTTTACGTGGGCACGCCTGACGACGACCGTCGCGAACAGGCCATGGACCTGGTTGAGCCGTGGGCTGGTGAGAACAAGCTCATCGGTGTGGAATCGGCAGCCACCGCGGCAATTGGCAAGCTGCTTGCCAACTTGGCGCTCGCTGTTACCGCTGAGGGCCTGCTCGAGGCTCTGCAGCTCGGCGAGTCCGAGGGCCTCGACTCTGAAGTCGTTCTGGAGATGCTCGACATCACCGGCTTGGCATTCATCAAGAACATGAAGGGCCCGTTCATCACGGGTGAGCGCAACACCACTCCGGGCGACTTCACTGTCGACGCCCTGTGCAAGGACGCCAAGCTGATGGAGGCTACCTCTTCTAAGCCGCTGCCAGCAGTGCACGCCGCCATCGAACGCTTTGAGGAACAGCAGTCCATGGGCCACGGCGACCAGGACTTCTCTTCCATCTTTGTATTCCGCAACAAGGGCTAGTACGAGCTAGCGGTTGCCGACGATTTCGCGCAGCACCCGCGCCAGCTGCGCGTTATCGCCTGTGTCCTGGCAAAGCCTG
>NZ_GG667519.1:9084-56552 GCF_000159135.1 Corynebacterium striatum ATCC 6940 | reverse complement strand
CGAGCAGCCGAATTGATAGCCTTGCCATATGCTGAACATCGATGCCACTTACGGACACACCGCAGCCCTCGGCCATCTTGCCCGCGAGTTTGCCTCGGGGCGCATGTACGGCCTCAAGGGAGCTAACGGCTCAGGCAAGTCGACGTTGCTCGCCACTCTCGGTGGCGAGCTCGCAACTCTCGAGGGCACCGTCCGGGTTGATGGGGAGGAGGTGGGAACGAGGGCGTCGGCAAGCGCGGTGCTCACCGTGGCCGACCCCATCTTCCTACCGGACCTCACCGTGGGCGAGCACATCGATCTCATCGCCCGGACTACTGGCGTTGACTTCGCTGAAATCATCGAATTGTGGGCGCTTGAGGAGCTCCTGCCCCACCCCGCCACGCGTTTGTCCGCGGGCCAGCGCCAGCGCGTTTTCCTGACCATCCAGCTCTACCAGCCCGCGCAAGTACTGCTTATCGACGAACCCGAGCGCCACCTCGACGCCGAGTGGACGCAATTCCTCAGCAGCGAACTGCGCCACCTGGCGAAAGAAGGTCGCTGCATCATCGTGGCGTCCCACTCGCCTACCGTCACCGATGCGTGCGATGAGTTGGTGGTGCTATGATGCCTGACACCAACTCTCGTACTGGCATGACACGGGCCCTGTCGAAGTTCGGTGACGTCGTTGGAGCGATCGTCATGTTTGGTTGTCTCCTAGGCGTACTCTTTGGCGTGTGGCAATACGCCGCCGACTATTTGCCTTTCGTTGTAATTCGCGCCGACGTTGCTCCTCTACAGATAACGGGCGGCATCCTGGGGCTGCTAGCGCTGATTGTGCTTCTGGAGGCGCTGTTCCCGCTGCGTGGGATGCCAGGCCCCCGGTGGGTTTACTACCTCCGCCCACAAGGACGCCTGCGGGGCATGGATGCAATTTCAGTTCTGCAGCTGCTCGGGGTCACTGCACTCGCGTTGCTGCTTTGCGTGTCCCTCGGTACATCTCCTCTATTCGCGCTGGCAGCGCCAGCATTACGCATGGCCGTAGGCTGGCGTTCCTTCACCGTTGCGTCACTGCTCGCCGCTGGCCGTTCCCGTCAGGTGAGCAGTTCAGGTGTGAACCTGCTCGACTCTGAGGTCAGCTCCGATGCCCTGGCCAGCCAAAGCATGTGGTTGAAACCGCGGATCGGTTCGTCTGCTTCTTTAGCTGGCCTTTTCGCGCGCCGTCTAAGCAGGCGTTGGTACATCGGCGTCGGCGCACTGGCAGTTGCTGGTTTGAGCCTCGGGTTCGCACCGCACCTGGGTTCGCTGGGCATTCTTGCATTTGCCGCCGCTTGGTCCATGGTGGGTGCGGCCGTAAGCCGCGCAGGTTCCTTTGGGCGGATCGTGGAAGGACCTTGGGCAGAGTGGGGTCTTCCTATGAGCGCTGCGATAGGCACAGCGATTATAGGAACGGTCTTTGTTGCCATCGTGTGGCAGCTTTCACTTGCCGCACTTGCAGTCATCGCGGTAGGCCTGGCGTGGGCCGGCTACACTAGGTCCCGCCCTGCCCGCGTGACGCAAATGAGCATGGTCGATACGGGCGGTTTCGGTGCTTCCTTTTCTCCTGAAGTGGTGGGCTACTTAAGCCGTGGTTGGAAAGGCCTCGCAGTAGTGGCAGTGGCGCTTTTCTTGTAATCTCATTTCCCCACAAACTATGGACAGCACGCAGGCACGCTGCTACCCTTCCTTGCCATGAAGATCCGCTCTTAATTCGAAGCTCACATCAACACCTCTGACTCGAAGGCGGATCGATCCATGCCTATTTCTTTCACTGACCTCACCATTGTGTGGCCCGATGGTAAACCCTGTTTCTCGAATCTCAATGGGACTTTTAGTGCACAGTTCACCGGACTCGTTGGCACCAACGGCTCGGGCAAATCAACGCTGGCCAAGGTGCTGGCCGGGATACTCGAACCAACCTCAGGTACCGTCAGTGCCCCTAGCGTCGGGTACCTCGACCAAGACTTAGGTCTAAAAGTCTCCGATACTGTTGCCGACGTGTTCCACGCCCGTGAAGTATTGGAGGCCATCGAGCAAATCGAAGCGGGACACTACACCGACGAGCTCGTCGAGGTCGTGGGCGAACGTTGGGACCTCAAGGAAAAAATCAGTGCTGCGCTCGCGGCGTCGGAATTTCCCATTTCTTTGGATCGCTCAATCGGAAGCCTATCAGGCGGCGAGGCCGTTACTGTCGCGCTTACTGCGCTCTTTTTCTCCGAACCTGACGTGATCATTTTGGACGAGCCCACAAACAACCTTGATGCGCAGTCCAAGGAACTTCTCCTTAGCTTGATCGCTGACTCGCCGGCCCAGGTTTTAGTCATTTCACACGACCGCGATTTACTCAATCACGCAGATTGCATCGCCGAGCTCTACCACGGCTCGCTACGCATGTTTACTGGGAACTACGCCTCCTATGAGGAGGCTATTGACCAAGAACAGGACGCCGCGCTTGCCGACGTCCACCAGGCCAAGGCCGCCTTACGCAAGGAAGTCCGCCAGCGGTCAGCAATGCAAACGCGGCTAGCCCGTGATGAGCGTCGCGGAAAGAAATACGCGGCTTCCAAGCGCAAGCCACCTCTCGCAATGGGCCTGGACAAGAATCGCTCTCAAAACACAGCTGCCAAGCGCTCGCACGAAGCAGCCCAATCAGTGGCAAGCGCACAGCAGGAGTACGACAAAGCTCAGCTGCGGCTACGCGACGATTCTGCCGTCCATATCGAGCTTCCGAGCACTCAACTGCCTAACGCAACCCACGTTCTCCGCAGTGAGCTACTCAGCATCGTGGGCCCTGAGCGCGTCCGACTCGCAGGCCCCAACGGTTCCGGAAAGACAACGTTCCTCAACCGCGTGGCAAACGGCGACGTCGACTACGCACTAGCCTGTGGCTACTTGCGTCAGCGCATAACGCTTCCCGGCAATAAAAGCGTGTGGGAGTTAGTGACCGAGTCCAATCCTCACGCTGCGCCGCAGTATCTGCGCAATCAGCTTGCGCAATTACTGTTCCAGAACGACAGCGTACACGCTCCGCTTTCCCAGTTATCAGGCGGCGAGCGCTTTCGGGCCGAATGCGCCCGGGTCTTGTTGTCAGACCCAGCGCCGAAGTTTCTACTCCTCGACGAACCCACGAACAACCTCGACATTCCCACCGTGGATTGGCTTATCGACGTCCTCTCTGCATACTGCGGGGCAATGCTGGTGGTGAGTCACGACGAACACTTCTGTGCACGCTTGCTTCTCGATCGCACCGTTGAGCTTTAGGTAACTAGTTTCAGCCCAAGTTTGCATCATTGACACTAATACAATCTGTGCTATATTTACTAATACAACGTTGTATTAGTAAGAACAACACAGAAAGTGAGGGTGCATGTTCATCACCCTTAGCCCGGACTCTGACGTCCCACTGTTTAAACAAATCCACGACGAGATAGTTGCGGCCATCGCTCACGGTCAGCTCCGTGACGGCGACAAGCTTGATCCAGTTCGCCGTCTCGCAGCCGACTTCGGCATCAACCCGGCCACAGTCAAGAAGGCTTATGACAAACTCGTCGCCGAAGGCCTAGCCGAAACCGCTGGACGCTCCGGCTCCGTGGTCCGCCCAGGCGCCCGCACTGCAGCCCAATCCCAGCAACTCGACGAGGGCCTCACCCGCGTCGCCTGGCTTGCACGCGCGCAGGGCTTCACCGTTTCCGAAATCCGTGACCATCTCGACGCCATCCTGAAGGAACTACCATGATTTTCGCATTATCAATGGCCGCGGTCATCTTAGCCGTGACGTGGGCCCTGGCGGCAGCACCGGCGATAGCCGTCTTGCCCCTTGGTGTTTCAGTACCCCACGACAAACGCGCTGAGCCTGCAGTAACTGATGCGATTAAGCACTACCGCTGCCTCGTGTGGGCGTTTGGTATCGCCGCCACCCTAATTTCAGTGGCCACATGGAAGTGGCCAGCAATCGCAGCGCTTCCTTCCCTTATCGTCATCTTTGGAGCACTCTTTGCTTACGTTAAATCGCGTCGCCGCATCATCGAGGCCAAAGCCGCGGGCGGCTGGTATGACGATGTCGAAACAGCCATTTCCGCACAGATAACTGCCACGCCGCTGAACAACAGCGCGCTGGCCGACCTCACCGCCCAGGTCCGCTTTCCCTGGATTTGGGTCCTCGGCTCACTGCTCATTACCGCAGCTTCCGCGGGCATCGTTGCCCAAGGCTGGGACACGATTCCCGAGACCATCCCTACGCACTGGGGCGCCTCCATGCAGCCCGACGCCTGGAGCGACAAAGGCATCGGCACTGTATTCGGGTTGACCTTCGTTAACCTCGGAATGATCGCAGTCTTCGCACTGATTTTTTGGTTCGTCTGCACCTCATCGGTCCATTCACGTTCGGACCGCTCCATCAAGGGTCAGCTGCGAAACCGCGCGGTAATGGCCGCAACAAACCAGGCAACAGGCTTCTTACTCTTTGCACTCTGCCTACCCATGGCGCAGATTCAGGTTGCCTCCGCATTGCCTCGCTACGCCGACTGGCTGCCTGTGGGATTCATCGGTGTTATCGTCATGAGCCTGGTCGGGGTCATCGCCCTCCTCGTGATGATCCTGCGCGCACAAACGCGCATCGATGATGCCCTGCGGGGCGTGAATTTCCCCGACGACGGCAAAGACTCCCCCGATAATGACAAGTTCTACAAGTGGGGCATGTTCTATTACAACCCTGACGACCCAGCCATCATGGTGGACAAGCGCTTCGGCGCCGGCATGGACTTCAACTACGCGCGCTGGCAGGCGAAGGTTTTCATGGCCGCCGTTCTGCTACTGCTCATAGGTTCCATCGCTTTGCCGATTTTGCTCTAGCAGCTCGAGTGTCAGGCGCGCCGCAGGCGGCCTGGCCGCCCATATTGGGCCGGAGGTTAGCCCTGCTCCCCCAAGGTCTCGACCAGGGTCTTCGCGAGCTTCTTCGAGGACTGGGGATTCTGACCGGTGTAGAGATTGCCGTCGACCACGACGTGCGAGGTAAATGGCAGCAGGCCCTTGTCATAGTCCATGCCCCGCGCCACTAGCTCATCCTCCAGCAGCCACTTCGCCTTCTTGGCGAAGGAGTTCATGAGCTCCTCGCGATTGGACAGGCCCGTGACCTTGCGGCCTGCAAAAGGCGAAGGATTGCCAGCCGCCAAGATGGCTGCTGGAGCGTGGCACAGCAGCGCTAACGGGCGGCCTGCTTCTAGGCGCTGGGCCAGCATACGGCCAGAGTATTCATCGAAGGCCAAGTCCTCCATCGGGGCATGACCACCCGGGTAGAACACGAGGTCATAATCTTCCTCGTTCTGGTCATGGAGGTCAGCCGGGTTCTCCAGGACATCGGCGAGCTCCGCAAGACGAGATTTCAGCTTCTTGGCCGAAAGCGGGTCGGCTCCACCGGAGATGCTCAAAGAGATTTCATCAACTACTGGCTTGACCCCGCCCGGGGTGGCCACAGTGACGTCGTATCCAGCTTCAGTAAAGATATCATAAGGAGCGATAAACTCCTCTGCCCAGAAGCCGGTTGGGTGCTCCGTTCCGTCCTCGAGAGTCCAGACACGGGCACCACTTAGAACCATAAGTACTTGAGTCATGCCGCCCCATCGTACAGATTCTGTATTTTAGGGCTGGCTGACTACCCAGCGAGCAAGCGCTCAACCGCACCGCGCGCATCTGCCACGACTGCCGGAACACCCACGCCGCCGGACCAGGCGCCGGTGGCTTCTATGCCAGGGACGTCGGCAAGCGCGGCGTGCGCCGCGGCAACCGTGGCCAGATGGGTCTCGTCGTAACGCGGGATGCCACCGAACCAGCGCTGGGTGAAGATTTCAGAAACGCCCGCCGCGCGGCCGTCGAAACCAGTGATGTGCTGGAGGTCGTCCAACGCGTAATCCACCAGCTGATCTTCCTCCGCGCGCAGCAGTGCGTCGTCGCCATAACGGCCGAAGGAAGCGCGGACCAGGGCACCGCCGCGCTCAGCTAGGTGTGGCCACTTTCTCGAAGACAGCGTAAACGCTTTAGCGTTTACGCCCTCTTGATCCGTGCCCACCAGGATTCCGGTGTTATCGGGCAAGCGGTTGCCTTCCGGATCAGTATCCGAGTCGAACTTGAAGCCCACAACTACGGAGCCGGCCAGCTTCACCTTCTTCAGCGCGGCAGCAGCCGCAGGAGAAAGCGCTGGGAGTAGGCGCGCGGTGGTCGGCGCCGGGGTGGCAAAAAGCACGCGGTCATAAAGGCTGGTCTCGTTCGGTGCGCCCTTGACGCGGAAGCCCTCGGACTCACGGGTCACACCAGAAATGAAGGAATCGAGGTGGATATCGGCGCCGGACTGTTCCGCGAGTGCCTCGTAAACCTCAGCGTAGCCGCCGCGGAAAGTTTGGAACGGTGCTCCCTTGCCAGGCGTGCGAGGTCGGGCCTCCTCCATCGCCTTGACTGCGGCGGAAAGGGTCACGGGCCCCTCTGCGGCGAGCTTGTCCAAGGTCGCTGCCAACGCCGGGATGGTGGCGCGCAGCCCCAGGTCGTCCGCGGTGCATGAGTACACGCCGCCCAATAGAGCGGAGACCACGTGGTCCACCACGTCGTCGCCGAACTGCTGGCGCACCAGCTTGCCCACGGACACGTCGCCGCCGATTTCCCATTCAAAGGGCTCCTCGTTGTCGATGCGCTTCGCCGTCTCTTCGGAAACCAAAGGTGCAATGGTGGCCGAGGAAGACGGGATGCCCATCATGCCGCCGGAGGGCAAGGACTGCAGCTTCGAATCCACGTAGACCAGCGGGGAAAGGCCCGATGGGGAGACGAAGGAGTCCGCCAAGCCCAGCTGGGTGAAGAAGTCCACGACCTCAGCGTTGCGGGCAAGGAAGGCCTCAGCGCCCATATCGGTGGGGCCGTCGTTGAAAGGCACGGTGTAGAGCTTGCCGCCAATACGGCCCTCTGCCTCATAGACGTCGATCTCGTGGCCCTCGTTGCGGGAAGCGATCTCCCACGCTGCCGTAAGGCCCGCCAAGCCTGCACCAATAATTGCGATCTTCATTAGCCCTCCTCGTGGATGATGGCGACGGCGCGGGTGACAGCGTCGGCGTCGGTGGTAGGTAGTACTCCGTGGCCCGAGTTCCAGATATGTGTATCGATGTCGCCGGCTGCTTGGGCTGCCGCGACCTCGTCCTTGATGGTGCGCACTGCGCCGCGGATGGCGTCGTCGCCAGCGAACAAGAGCGCAGGATCCAGGTTGCCCTGCAAAGTGCGGGCGCTCACGCGCTTGGCTGCGGCATCCATGGAGACGCGGTAGTCCACGCCCATGACTTCAGAGCCGGCCTCGGACATCGCGCCGAGCAGCTCGCCGGTTCCCACACCAAAGTGGATGCGTGGCACGCGGCCCTCAGCAGCCGCGAGGATGCGCGTGGAATACGGCAGCACGAACTCGCGGTAATCACGCTCGTTGAGGTAGCCCGCCCAGGAGTCGAAGAGCTGCATCGCATCGATGCCCGCCTCCATCTGCAGCTCCAAGAAGGAGATGATCGTGGGTGTCAGGCGCTTCATCAACACGTGCCAAGTCTCCGGCTCCGCGTGCATGAGGGCCTTGGTTTTCTCGTGGTTCTTGGACGGGCCGCCCTCCACGAGGTAGCTGGCCAGAGTGAAAGGCGCACCAACGAAACCAATGAGCGCCTGCTGCGGGTTCAGCTCGTCCAGGATGATGCGGATGCCTTCGCGGACCTCGGGAACGTCCTGGTCCAGGATGGGCAGGTTCTCCACGTCCTGACGGGTGCGGATGGGCGCGTCCATGACTGGGCCGCGGCCGGGAACGATGTTCACGCCTACTCCTGCTGCTTTGAGCGGAACGACGATATCGCTGAACAGGATGGCGCCGTCGACGTCGTGGCGGCGGACCGGCTGCAGGGTGATTTCGGCGAGCAGCTCCGGCATAAAGCAGGAGTCGAGCATGTCGATGCCCTCGCGTACTTTGCGGTACTCAGGCAGCGAACGTCCAGCTTGGCGCATGAACCACACCGGCGGACGAGAGGGAGTGCGGCCAGTGGCAGCGTCGATAAGCGGGGCGTTGTTGAGTCGTGACATGGTCCTCATTATGAATCAAAAGTTGGATACGAATCTAGTTAGCCACACCTTCGCTAGCGGGCCCGCGCATGCGATCCCACGCAAAAGCTAGAAGCGCGGGTTGTGCTCGCGAATGAACTGGTTGGAATCAGGGCGATAAAGCAAGAGCAAAGCCACCGCCAGAACCACTGGAATAGCGATGAGGATGAGTCCACCCACACCCAGCGCCATCGCGGCGATGTTGACAAACAGCGTCACCGCAATCGCGATGGTGATGATGCGGCGCGACCACTTGGAACCGTGCGCTAGCTGCGCGGAGCAAACAGCCATGATGATGGCGCACACGATGTTGGAAATAGCTACGAAGTTGCGGTTGCGGGAAAGGTACTCAGCCACTTCCGGGGAGGCAGCGACTTCCTCAGCGCCGGAGTCGCCGAAGAGGCCCACCATGCCAGAGACCAGCATGATGACTGCAGCAATGACGAGAACCCAGTAGGAAAAGCGCAGCGAACGCGGCCACCAGTTTGCATGGTTCGCTGCCGCAGCAGAGTCTTCCGCGCCCTTCTTCTTGCGTCCTGCACGGTTGTAATCAACCGGCCCCGGCCGGGATGGGTCACCTTTGGGTTGGCCGTTTCCTTGGCCCGGGAACATACTTGTCATCGCCGTGGCTCCTGGTCATAGCGACCGGAGTCGCGCGGGGCATCGTGTTCTGAAGTTTTCTGCTGCTTTTCCAACAGCTCTTTGCGTTCCTGTTCTCGGCGCTCGCGTTCTTTGTCGCGGCGTTCTTGCGCGAGTTCCTGCTCCAGCTTGCGCATTTCCTCGAGCTCGCCGGTGTAGTCCAGGGTTTCTTCCTTCACGGAGAATATTAGACCCATTACCGCAGCTACGCCGACCAAGATCTGCACGGTGCCATCGACCATGATGAGCCAGTCCGGCGCCTCGCTGCCGGCCGGGCTCGAGAGGAAGACGAGCAGCGTGCGAAAAGCAAAGAACAAGGAGAACGCGAACCACAGGCGACGTCCCGTGCCCGCAGACTTCTTGTTCTTGTTCAGCAAGTACAGCATCACCGCAAGGACCACGATGATGACCAAAGAAATCAGGCTGGAGAAGGCCACCGAGCCATAACCGATGATGCTGATCAAGAAGTCGGAGATTTCCTGCCCCGAATCCTTCGCGGCTTCCTCAGCAGTCTTGCGAGCCTCGGCAAACAGCACCGAGCGGTTGAGGAGCGTCATCACCACATTCAGTATCTGGTGAATGACCTCAAAGCCCAAGGCGCCGGCCCACAGCTTGAGCATGAGGCTTACTGCCTCAGGGCGCTCCTTTTTCGGTTGCGGAGCTTGTGGGGCTTGCGGGGCCTGGGCAGCAGTTGGAGCCTGCGGGGTCTGCTGAGGGGACTGAGGAGCCGGGAATGTCACAGATATCCTTTTGAAGGTTCGGTCGCTGTTTGAAGCTGGTGGGCCAAAATCACTTCTGAACTTAGTTCAGAAACTACTTCAGAAGTCGCGCTGCGTCGGTGGCGAAGTAGGTCAGAATCTGATCCGCACCTGCACGCTTGAATGCAGTCAAGGACTCCAGCATAACGGCCTCACCGTCAATCCAGCCATTCTGCGCAGCCGCCTTAATCATGGCGTACTCGCCAGAGACCTGGTACACGACCACCGGCACGCAGGAGCGCTCCACCGCTGCCGCCAGCACATCGAGGTAAGGCAGGCCCGGCTTGACCATGACGAAGTCCGCGCCCTCTTCGATGTCGAGGTCGATCTCCAGCAGGGACTCGCGGAGGTTGCGCGGATCCTGCTGGTAGGTGCGGCGGTCGCCCTCCAGAGAGGAGCCCACGGCATCGCGGAACGGGCCAAAGAACGCAGAGGCGTACTTGGCCGAGTAGGCCATGATGGCGACGTCCTCGTGGCCGGCCTCGTCAAGGGCCTCGCGGATGGCGGCGATCTGGCCATCCATCATTCCAGATGGGCTAACCATGTGCGCGCCAGCGCGGGCTTGGGAGCGAGCCATGTCCTGGTAGAGCTTCACCGTCTCATCATTCTTGACGCGGCCCTTGTCATCCACCACGCCACAGTGTCCGTGGGAGGTGAACTCGTCCAGGCAGGTGTCCGCCATGACGATGAGGTCATCGCCGAATTCACGGCGCAGCTCCTCGATGCCGCGGTTCAGGATTCCCTGCGGATCCCATGCCACGGAACCGGTCTCATCCTTATCCTCGTCCAGCGGCACGCCGAAGAGGTCCACGCACTTGACGCCCGCATCGAGCGCCTCATGCGCGGCGCGCTTCAAGGAATCGAAGGTGTGCTGATAAACCCCCGGCATGGAGGGGATCTCGCGGGGCTCGTCAATACCGTCAACGATGAACATCGGCAGAATCAGATCTGCCGGACGCAGTGTAGTTTCCGCAACAAGCTCGCGGAAAGCTGGGGACTGGCGCAGACGGCGGGGGCGACGAATAAGATCCATAATGACTTCTCCTTTGGGCTCACCCTGTCACAGGCGAGCACGCGTGAAGGCTTTTTCTTGTGCCCCGCTAGTCTACTCAGCCGCAGCGTCTATGCAGACTTGGCGCTCGTCTTACGCTTGCGACGCTTCTTACGCGGCGCAGGCAGGTTGCCAGCGGCGCGCAGTGCGGCGACGTGCTCAGCGAGGGCGTCGATAAGCGCAGGCACCTCAGCGACCTCCGGAACCACATCAACGCGCAGGCCCAACTCCTCAGCCGCGGCCTTCGTGGACGGTCCGATGCAAGCAATGATGGTGCGAGCGTGCGGCTTGCCAGCGATACCCACCAAGTTGCGCACGGTCGAGCCAGAGGTAAACGCCACGGCGTCAAAACCGCCCGACTTGATCATGTCGCGCACCTCAGCCGCAGGCGGTGCCGCACGCACGGTGCGGTAAGCCACGACGTCGTCGACCTCCCAGCCTAGCTCCTCTAGGCCGGTCACCAAGGCGTCGCCAGCAATGTCAGCGCGCGGCAACAGCACGCGGCCCACAGCATCGATGTCCTCGACGTAGTTGGGGAAGACCTCAACCAGACCCTCGGCGTTCTGCTTGCGCTTGTTCGGCAACAGCTCCGGGACCATGCCCTTGGCGCGGATGGCGTCGGCGGTCTTGCTGCCCACCGCTGCCAGGTGCACGCCTGCGAAGTCGCGGGCATCCAGGCCCAGATCGGCGATCTTCTCCCACACGGCAGAGACTGCGTTGACAGAGGTAAACACGATCCACTTGTAGCGGCCTTCCACGATGCCCTTGATGGCGCGGTCCATCTGCGCCGGGTTACGCGGCGGCTCCACCGAGATGGTGGGCACAGACTGCGGGATAGCGCCGTAGCCAGCCAGACGCGCGGACATGGCAGCCGCCTGCTCCTTGGTGCGCGGCACGAGCACGCGCCAGCCGTACAGCGGGCGATTTTCCCACCAGGAGTACTTAGAACGATCGTCGAAGCTGCGGCCCAGGGTCACCACGAGGTCGCCCGGCAGCTCGGCGTCGAGCTTGCCCAAGGTGCCCAAGGTGGTCTCGTGGGTGCGCTGCAGGCGGGTGGTGCCATGCACGGTGACGTAGGCTTCCATGTCCGCGGACATGCCACGGTCGATGAGCTCGCGAGAAATCAGCGGCAGGTCCTCAGCAGTAGCCTGCAGTACGAGCGGCTGCGTCGCACTTGCCAGGGAGTCCCAATCAGCGCCTTCGGTAATGTCCGCCTCGGTGTAGGTCGCGCCCAGCGCCAGACCTGCAAAGGAGGGGACGGTGGAAGGCAAGGACATGCCCGGAACAACCTGGAACTCCAGGCCTGCCGCGGCCACGGCGGAAATCTCCGCTTTGATGGACTCGCGGTTGAGCGGGTTGCCGCTTACCAGGCGGATGACATCGAGGCCATCGGCTTCAACCAGCGCTTCACGCATTTGCTTGACGACGTCTTCCCCCTCCGGGGCATAAAAGACAGCTGCGGTAGGCGCGGCAGGACGCGGCGGCTTGCGGCGTGCGCCAGCCTCCTTGGCCTCGGCGCAGATGCGTGCGTACTCGGCCTCGGCGGCGTCGAGAAGCTCCTGCGGCACGGGGACCGCACGGGCGACAACGTCGCGCACTCCGGAGGAAACCTCGGCGTCGACAATAGCGATGGCGTTCGCCTCGAGAACCTCGCGGGCGCGGACGGTCAACAGCTCAGGGTTGCCTGGGCCGGCGCCCACAAATACGACTTTGCCCAGTTCAGACTGGATGTCCGGCACAGCGTTGCTCATAAGGTTCTTTTCTACGTTTGGGTCTCAGGCGCCCCGCACGGACATGATCGTGCGCAGCGTTTTCCCTGCTACCAGCGGGCGGTGTTCTTCACAGCGTATTAACGGCCAAAATCCCAGGCCAGAAGTCCTGGGATCTGTTTAAGGGGGGCCAAATCATTGGAGGCCAATGATCGTGTGCTAGATACACCTTAAATTATCAAGGCCTAAACAAAAAATTAGTTGCCCAGCAGCTCGGCTGCACCGCGGGAGAAAAGCTCCTCGGAGACAGCGCTGCCCAGCTGGGCTGCATCGCTCAAAGGTCCCGTTGCGGAAGCCAAAAGCTGACGCGATCCGTCCAGGGCGAAGACGCCACCGCGCACGGTCAGCTGACCGTTCTCTATGGTGGAGGTTGCAGCCACGGGCGCGGTGCAGCCTGCCTCCAGGCGAGAGAGGACAGTGCGCTCGCCGAGGGAGGCGGCGGAAGCCTGCTCGTCAATCAAGGTCTCGATGGCACGGGCTGCGGCGGAGTCCTTGACTGCCTCAATGGCCAGCGCGCCCTGCGCTGGGGCCGGCATGAAGGTGTCCGGGGCAAAGACCTCGCTGGCCATGTCCTGGTAATCGGCACGGACTAGGCCCGCGTAAGCCAAGACCACGGCGTCGAGTTCACCGGAGGTCACCTTGCCCATACGGGTGTCGATGTTGCCGCGCAGCGGCTGAATGTCGAGGTCTGGGCGCATCGCCTTGAGCTGGCTAATACGGCGCGGCGCCGAGGTACCCACGCGGGCCCCCTCGGGCAGCTGCGCCAAGGTCAGGCCGTCGCGTGCCACGAGGGCTTCGCGCACGTCCTGGCGCTCCGGCACGACGAGGAGGAAACGCTCGTCGGCCGCGGTGGGAAGGTCCTTGAAGGAGTGGACCGCGATGTCGCACTCGCCACCGTAAAGCGCCTCGCGCAGGGCCTGCGTAAACACGCCCACACCGATGCGCTCGACGGGCGCCATGTTGACGTCACCATGGGTGGTGACGATGTGCAGCTCTGACTCAAAGCCGTTGGCTTTCAGCCATTCGCGCACGTGGCCCGACTGCGTGGTGGCCAGCTTGGAACCGCGAGTACCGATCTTGAACATAAAAAGTTTTTCCTCTTACTTGGCGTTGTTCTCTTGGCTCTTTTTGACTTCACTCAAGTCGGGCAGCTGGTCGACGTCGACCGCCACACCAATGCCTTCAATCTGCAGGCCAAAGAGTTCCTGCAGGGCCGTCTCGTGGCTGACAGTACCGGAGTTAGCAGCCAGTTGCTTCGCACGAACGGTCGGCTCGTGCAGGAGCTTGTCCACCACGCGCTTCAAGGCGCGGTTGACGTCATCCATCTGCCTATCATCGAGCTCCGGGTGCTTCTGGGTCAGGCGCGCAACCTCGCACTCGACGAGGTCGGCGGCGCGGCGTCGCAAAGCAGAAACCGCGGGCACCACGTCGCGCACGCGTTGTGCGGAAGAGTAGGCCTCAAGCTCCTCGTTCACGATGCGGCGTGCCTGCGCGTGCGGGCTCGTACCAGCAGCGATGTCGGTATCCGCAGCGCTCAGGGAACGGCTCAGGCGCTCAATGTTGACCAGATCCACACCTTCAGCCTCCGCAGTTGCGTCCTCGATGTCACGCGGCAGGGACAGGTCAATGAGCATGAGGGCGCGGCCGGTGGCACCATGCTTGGCGACGTCGCCTGCCTCAATGGTGAAGTTCTGTGCACCGGTAGCGGAGATGGCAAGGTCTACCCGGCCGAGCACACGGGCGCGGTCTTCAAAGTCGATGACCTCGGCGTGGACCCCAGCCTCATGGGCATGGGAAGCCAGGCGCTCTGCGCGCTCGCGGGTGCGGTTAGCGATGATGAGCTCCGCGCCCAAGCGGCCCGCATGCGTTGCGGCGAGGGAAGCCATGGCCCCTGCCCCCAGAATGAGCGCGGTCTTGCCGTGGAGATCCTCTACGCCCATGCGCTGGGTGGCCTGGTCGAAGGCGAAAGACACCATGGAGGAACCGGCCTCGTCGATCTCGGTTTCGGTGTGTACTCGCTTGCCAGTGTGCAGCGCGGACTGAGCCAAGGCGTGGATACGCGGGCCCACAGTTCCCTGCTCAGCCGCAGACTGGTAGGCGGTGCGCACCTGGCCGATAATCTGCTGCTCGCCCATCACCATGGAGTCAAGACCGGAGGTAACCGTCATGAGGTGCTCAGCGGCCGCGTCGGCATAACGCACATACAGATAACCGCGCAGCTCATCTTCCGGGACACCAGAAACCTCGGTCAGGACGTGCACGACGTCTTGGACTCCGGTGTGGAAGGAGTTGGTGACCGTGTATACCTCCATGCGATTGCACGTGGAGATAATCATGGCCTCGGACAGAGATTGTGCAGAAACCAGCTCCCCGCAAGCGGTCGTTTGCACCGCGGCATCCATGCTTAGCTTCTCCAGCAGCGCTACTGGTGCCGACTGGTGGGACATGCCCACGACGAGCACACTCATGCACAATCCTCCACTTTCAGATCAACCCTTTGATTGATGCAAATCAACCAAAAGACTACTAGTTGGTTCGGAAAAATCCGAACTAAGGCAGTACTAATTCGCCTGAATCAATTAAGAAGCGAGCTCCGCGGCCAGCTCGTCATTGTCGACTTCCCAGCAAGAGAACTCCTCGCCGTCAATAACCACAACGGGCACGCGGTCGCCATATTCCATGGCCAGCTCTTGATCCTCATCGACGTTGCGCACATTAAATTCGGCGTCAGCAGCCTCCACGACCGGAGTGATTTGTTCCCGGACTCGCTTGCAGGAACCGCAGGTAGTACGGACCATCAACTCGACGACGCGGCGCGACATATAACTATTTTCTCCTGACTTAGACGCTCGAAAAGACGCCATTGGCCTAAAGGTTTACTATGGACACGATAGTCTGCCACACCGTCGAAAGCTGCATGCGTGTCCGCATCCTCTAGTTCCCCTGGGGCCTCCCAGCCCCCTACCCCACCCATAATGCCCAATTCTCCGCGCGACTTCCTTGCAAACTGGACAGCCAGCCGCGGCAATCTCCGCAACTTCTTGGAGAACCAAGCCTTTGCTCCGCTTGATGATGAGGCGCAAAAGGCAGCAGGTGAGGCCGCTGCCAGCGCGGCGGTGGACAGCATCTTCGGGCTGGACCTTAAGTCCTACCACTCGGGCGTGGACTCTGTGCAGGGCTCTTTCGAATCCGCTGGGGCAAAGAAGATCACCCAGCCGGACCCCGACATCCCGCAGGACGCCGGCGCGGCCGCCTTCTTCGACGTGGACAACACGCTCATTCAAGGCTCCTCGCTCGTGGCCTTTGCCTTTGGTTTGTACCGCAAGCGTTACTTCAAGCTGCGGGAGATCCTGCCGATTGCGTGGAAACAGCTGAAATACCGCGTCTCCGGCAGTGAGAACGCCGACGATATCGCCGCCGGCCGCGTTCAGGCCTTGGAGTTTGTCAAAGGCCGCACAGTGGAAGACATGGTGGCACTGTGCGAGGAAATCGTGGACGCCTCGCTGGCTCGCCGCGCCTACCCGGGCACCAACCAGCTGGCGCAGATGCACATCGCGGCCGGCCAGCAAGTGTGGCTGGTGACCGCGACCCCGGTTCAGCTAGCCCAGGTTCTGGCAAAGCGCTTTGGCTTCACTGGCGCTCTGGGTACGGTCCCTGAGGTTGTCGATGGCAAATTCACCGGCCGTCTCGTGGGCGATATCCTCCACGGCCCCGGCAAGACCCACGCAGTCGCGGCATTGGCCACGATAGAGAACCTCGACTTGGAGCGCTGCACGGCCTACTCTGACTCCGTAAACGACGTTCCCATGCTCTCGATGGTGGGGACCCCCGTGGCCATTAACCCGGACTCCAAGCTGCGCGACGTGGCTGAGGACAACGGCTGGCTCATCCGCGACTACCGCTCGGTGCGCAAGGCAGTACGCACCTACGGCCTGCCTGCCATGGCCACAGCTGCCTTCTCCTACGGCAGCTGGCGTTTGATGCGCAAGTAAGGAATCAGTCAACTCCCGGGCTAAGTAGCAAGAAGGCCCTGACTCCCAAAGGAGCCAGGGCCTTAATGTTTACTTGCCAAGCTTACGACGCTGAACGCGGGTACGGCGCAGCATCTTGCGGTGCTTCTTCTTGGACATGCGCTTACGGCGCTTCTTGATGACAGAACCCATAGTAGGTTTCCTCACTTTCGAGATCAGTACGTACTAAACCTGCCAGCAACAGCCTGGAAATGGCCGCTAAGGTGCACTTCTCAGCAACCCCGCACTCTCCTAGGAATGCTCCTCGAAAAACGCGGAAGACGCAGGACCGCTGGCACGAATGGTCACTATCTTACCCAGAGTGCACCTGAGCACCAAAAAGGCAGCGCCCACCACCGCAGACCAAGCTGGTCAACAGAGGTGGGCGCTGCAAAGGCGCGAGTAAATTTAAGCTCCGTAAACGGAAGCCTCAAGGTACTCGTTAACAGCAGACTCGTGAACACGGAAAGAGCGTCCAACGCGAACTGCCGGCATCTCGCCTGCGTGAACCAAACGGTAGACAGTCATCTTGGAGACTCGCATGATCTCTGCGACCTCGGCGATGGTCAAAAAGGTTCCCTTATCTTCATTAGCCATAGTTAATCTAACCCTTCAGCCCGTGACGCGCTGTAGGCTTCCCCTCCCACAGGACATTCACGCACGTGCTTGTACTAGCCTAGCGTGAAACCTGTGACTAATGCGACCCAAGAGCCAAATTTTTTCTCAGGTGTCCCCCAGCTAACCTCAAACTCCCCGCACAACTGGTGTCACACCAGGATCACGCTATGAAGAATTTGGTCCACTCAAGGGGACACCCGCATAACAACGATGTCGTTTAAGGCCACAAAAGTCGGGTTCTAGCCAAGCTCCTTGGCGCGCTGCGCGCAGGCCTCAGCCGCGCGGTAGAAAGCACCGCGAATACCCGACTCTTCGAGCTCGCGGATCGCAGCAGCCGTAGTGCCACCAGGAGAGGTCACTCCAGCGCGCAACGCCAGCGGTTCGCGGCCTGAGCCCACGAGCATCGCTCCCGCGCCCGCTGCGGTCTGCGTGGCGAGCTTGGTAGCGACGTCGCGTGTAAGGCCCAGCTGCACACCCGCATCAATCAGAGACTCCACCACGAGGAAGAAGTACGCCGGTGCCGAACCCGCCAGCGCGGCAGCAGCGTCGATGTCCTTCTCGGCCACCACAGCCACTTCACCGACGGCCTCCAAGAGCTTGACGACGCCCTCAAACTGCTCATCGCTCACGTGGGTACCCTTAGTTGCCGTACTCATGCCCTTTCCCACGAGCATCGGGGTATTTGGCATAACACGCACCACCGGTACGCCCTCACCAGCCGCGGTCTCCAGCTTTTCGAGCTGAACGCCTGCCGCAAGTGACACAGCGACGGCGGTCTTGGGCAGTTCGGCCTCCGCAAAGACTTCTTCGATGGCATAAGGCTTGACGCAGCCGAACACGAAGTCCGCATCCTGGGCGGCTTCCTTGTTATCACTGGCCGTCTTCACGCCATAGGTCTTCTCCATCTCGGCGCGACGCTCCTCGCGACGATTAGTCACCACGATGTCTGCGCCGTCGTAGCCCGCATTCACGAGTCCAGAAACGAGCGCCTCACCGATTTGTCCTCCACCTAGTACTGCAATCTTTGTCATGGACACCACAGTGCCAGAAAGCCCGAAGTCTGGCCAGAGTCCACTGTTGGCAGACAAAAAGCGCGCCCCCGTTCTAGTGAACGATGGGGCGCGCTGTGCGTTAAGCGTGGCCGCTCAACCTTGGCGATGAGCGCGGTGGTGCTACATCACGATGAGCAGCGGGCCGAAGGTCAGCACGAGGCCAACGAATGCAGCCAGCGTCATCGAAATGCCGTCCCGGTTGGTGCGCAGTACGTGTACGAGCGCCACCATGAGAGCAGTAACCGCAATGGCGAGGATTGCCACAACAGAGCGGGAGAAGCTATCCCACAGGATTTCAAAGCCCTTGAAGACGACCGCACCAAGAACGATGCCGATGAGTGCAAGGAGAAGTACGGAGAACGGGTTGAGCTTCTCGTCCTCTTCCTCGAAGTCCTCCTCGGTCTCGACAACGTCAGTCTGGTCCTTCTTGTCCAGCTCCTTCTCGCTTGCCTTTACCGAGACACTAGCTTCGGTTGCGCCATCGGTGGGCGGGGTCAGGGCGTCGTCAAGCTTGGCGTCAGATTCCTTCTCCGCAAGCTTGGCCTCAGCCTTGTCCTCTTTCTCCGCGTCGCCCTTGGCGACGCCGCCCTTAGCGACGCCGCTCTTAGCGACGCCGCTCTTGTCAGCAACGGCCGGAGCGGACTGCTGAGGCGCGGACTTCTCTTCCACGCGCTTGATGACGTGAGTGTCCTCAGTGGAAGGCTGGAATGCACTCTCCGTCTTAGCGTCCTTGACCTTGTCGCTCTCCGGCGCTTCAGCCTTCTTGGAGTCTTCTTCCTGCTTCGGTGCAGGAATGACCGGTGCGGTCTCGTCGATGGAAACGCTGGAGTGCTTCGACTGGGCCGGGGTGGCCGTTACCTTCTCAAGGTTGCCGGTAAGTTCGGCAACGGACACGCCACCGTCTTCCAAGCTACGGCGGCGGCGACGACGGCGCGAGCCGCCCTCAGATTCAGCACCAGCGTGCTCCTTCGCATTACGTGCGAGGAGCTCCGCTACTGTCAACTGTTTTTCATCAGCCACGTCTAATTCCTATTCCAGTCCCTTATCGGTGCGTCGCAGAATCACGCCTTCACGGAGTGCCCACGGGCAGATCTCCAGCTTCTCAATGCCCAAGGCGCGCATGCTTGCCTCGGCCACCAATGCGCCTGCGACGATTTGATGCGATCGGTTAGAACTTACTCCTTCAAGGTCCGCTCTGTCTGCTGCAGTCATGCGGGAGATGAAGGAAATGAGCTGTCGCAGACCCGGTGCAGTCAGCGTACGCTTCACATACGGACCCGCCGAAGAAGGCGCAGCACCCGTCAATCGGGCCAGCGTACGGAAGGTTTTCGAGGTACCCACCGCAAGGCCAGCTTCGCCCATGGCACGCATCTGCGAAGTCGCACTTACCAATTCAGCATCGATATAGTCACGGAGCATATTGACCTTAGCCTTTTCAGGCGGATCGGTATCAAACCAGTTGTGGGTCAAGCGGCCTGCCCCCAAGTCAAGGGAAAAGGCCAAGTCAGGGTGTTCATCGGCACCCGTGGACAGCTCCAGGGAGCCACCACCGATATCGAGGTTAGTGATGCGGCCAGCCGACCAGCCATACCAACGGCGAACCGCGAGAAACGTCAGGCGCGCTTCTTCCTCACCAGAGAGGATTTCCAGGCGTACGCCGGTTTCCTTCTCCACCGCGTCGAGCACGTGCTCCGAGTTCGGGGCAGAGCGAACCGCCGAGGTAGCAAAAGCCATGAACTCATCACAGCCCAGCTTCCTTCCCAGCTCATTCGCTTCGCCGACGGCAGAAATCAGCTTCTTCAAGCCTTTTTCATGGATGTTGCCATCCTTGTCCAGCTGCTCCACAAGGCGCAGTGGGGTCTTCCAATCGCTCATCGGGCTCGGGCGTCCGCCCGTTGCGGCGTCTACCGCAACGAGATGAACAGTGTTGCTTCCGACGTCTAATACACCTAATCGCACACTCCTAGAGTAGTAGGTCTACCGTGGGTAGGTGTGAATCGCCCGAAATCTAAAGAGGTCTACCTCGGTTTTCCAGCCACCTCCCCCGCCGCCGCATCCATCCTCGCGGGCCGCGAAGAGGCTCCTGATTTTCCGCGCGAATGGTTCGAATTCACCAACCCAGCGGACCCGCTCCACGTCTTCTCCATCGATCTGACGTGGGTGGAATCGCACTACACGTGCCAATTTGGGACCTCAGCCTGCCACGGCATCGACAAGCAGCAGCCCGACGTCGGGTGCTGCGTCCATGGCGCCTACATGGCCGACGAGACCGATAGGGAGCAGCTATACGACGCCGTCGAGCGCATGCCCGCCAAGTATTGGCAGCTGCGCCCGGCGGGGGTAGATAAATACCTCGCCGAAGAAGATCCCACCGAATTAGAACCATGGCTGGTGTGGGACGAGCTCGATGGTGATGACGGCGAACCAGAACCCGCGCTCAAGACCCCCATCGTGGATGGCGCGTGCATCTTTGCCAACCGCGCGGGCTGGGCCACCGGCGCCGGCTGCGCGCTCCATCAGTGGGCCATGGCGGAAGGCGAAGAGCTGACCGTGGTCAAACCGGAGGTGTGCTGGCAGCTGCCGCTGCGCCGCCACGAGGAATACGAGGAGCGCCCAGACGGCCAAGAAATCCTCCGCACCACCATTGGTGAGTATGACCGCCGCGGCTGGGGTGGCGGCGGCGAGGACTTCGACTGGTACTGCTCCACGGATGCAGCCTGCCACACCTCACCAGAGCCGATGTGGTGCTCTCAAAAGACCGAGCTCATCGCTCTTATGGGCGAAGAATGCTACGCCATCTTGGCAGATCACTGCGCGGCCCGAGCGCAGGCCGCAGCGGCAGGCGTAAAACTCACCCGCCACCCAGCAAGCGTGAAAGCCGACGCTTACTAAAGCTCAAACTTGTAGCCGAGCCCACGCACCGTAACTAGGTGCTGCGGGCGAGAGGGCTCAGCCTCAATCTTGGAGCGCAGGCGCTTGACGTGGACGTCGAGAGTCTTGGTGTCGCCAACGTAATCGGCACCCCAAATGCGATCGATGAGCTGCCCGCGGGTCAGCACGCGGCCCGCATTGCGCAGCAGGTACTCCAGCAGATCAAACTCTTTGAGCGGCATAGATACTTCCTCGCCGTCCACCATGACGATGTGGCGCTCCACGTCCATACGCACGCGGCCGCCTTCCAGAATCTGCTCCTCGAGCCCTTCTTCTTGGGACTCAGCCGAAACGTCATGGCCGCGGCGCAAGACAGCGCGAATGCGCGCGATGAGTTCGCGGGAAGAATAAGGCTTGGTCACGTAGTCGTCAGCGCCCAGCTCGAGGCCAACGACCTTGTCGATCTCCGAGTCACGAGACGTCACCATGATAACGGGAACCGAGGAGGTGGCACGCAGTTGCTTGCACACATCGGTGCCGGACATTCCCGGCAGCATGAGGTCCAAAAGCACAATGTCAACGGTGTTGTTGGCGAACTGCTCCAGGGCGGTGGGTCCGTCCGAGGCGAGGATTACGTCGAAGCCTTCCTTCCGGAGGAGGAACGCTAACGGGTCCGCCAGCGACTCTTCATCTTCAACGATGAGGATGTTGGTCATTGTGCTTTGTCCTTTCGACGTGCGGCTACGCGAGCGACGGCACGAGGAAGCCCAGGCGCAGCTGAGCCGATGGCACCATCTACTTCATTATCCTGATTCTCTACGTTATCCGCTGCAGTTTCGTCTTTATAAATAGGCAGCTCGATCGTGAAGGTCGAACCCGTGCCCGGCCGCGACCACAGCTTAATATTTCCGCCGTGGTTGGCCACCACGTGCTTGACGATGGCCAAACCTAAGCCCGTTCCGCCAGTCTGGCGGGAGCGGGCCTTATCCACGCGGAAGAAGCGCTCGAAGACTCGCTTTTGGTCCTCCGGGGCGATACCGATTCCGCGGTCAGTCACGCGTACGAGCACGATGTCGGTACCGACGATCTTGAGAGTCACCGACACCGGCATCTCATCCGGCGAGTAGTGGATGGCATTGGAGATGAGGTTGGAAATAGCGGTGATAAGCAGAGCCTTATCGCCTTTGACCTGCACTCCCACCGGCTTGCCGCGGGTAAGTTCAATCTGATGTGAATCGGCTGCCAGCTGGTTGCGAGAGATTGCCTCATCAACTAGTTCATCTAGATTCAGCGGCTCCATCTCCGGCAGCGCCTCTGCGCCTTGCAACTTAGATAGGGAAATAAGCTCGTTGACCATATCCGCCATGCGGCTGGCTTCATTTTGTAGTTTGCCACCGAAGTACTCCACGGTTTCAACGTCAGTCGGGTCATTGAGCAGAGCCTCCGCCAGCAATGCGATACCACCGACCGGCGTCTTGAGCTCATGCGAGACGTTGGCCACAAAGTCGCGACGTGCCGCCTCCATGCGCACGGACTCCGATTCGTCGGTGCCGTACACGATGACAAAGCGGTCGTCGTTAAGCGTCAGCGGTTTGACCACCGCCAACACCTGCGTGACGCGGTTTCCCGTGCGGCGCTTGGGGATGGAGAGGTCCAGCGAGCGAGTTTCCTTGTCCTCAAAGACCTCTTCAGCGACCTTCCAGATGTCAGGATTAACAGACCTGTCATGGACCAGCGACATCTCATGCGCAGAGGGATTAGAAAGAATGACTTCCTTTGCCCGGGAGAGCACGGTGATGCCGGTCGGTGCGCCTTGGATTGCGAGGTGCAGCACCTGGCTCACGGTGGTGACCTGGTTTGCATCGGCTTCGTTGGACTTGCGGTAACGCTCCCAGCGCCCGCGGAACCACGTGATCACCGGTAGGGCGAGGCCGCACACGACCACGCCGGCAAAGAAAGCTAAAACTAGTTCCACGAGTCCACTAAAAAGTTAAATATTTAAAACGCAACAATCCCCAGGGAGTATAAACCCCCTGGGAACTCTATGGAGTCTTAAAGGTACTTACTTGGCACCCTGTGCGGCAACAGCGGCTGCGCCCGCTGCGGCTGCTTCCAGATCCAAGTAGGTGCCGCCTGGGTTGACTACGTTGCCGTCTTCCGCAATCTCGTAGACCAGCGGAATACCGGTAGGAATGTTCAGGCCAGCAATGTCATCGTCAGAGATGTTGTCGAGGTGCTTGACCAGTGCGCGCAGGGAGTTACCGTGGGCAGCGATGAGGACAACCTCGCCCTTCTTGGCGCGCGGAAGGATCTCTTCCTCGAAGTAAGGAACGAAGCGCTCGACGACGTCCTTCAGGCACTCGGTGCGTGGGACCTGGTCGAGGTCTGCGTAGCGCGGATCATTGGACTGGGAGTACTCGGAGGAGTCCTCGAGCTCTGGTGGCGGGGTGCCGTAGGAGCGGCGCCATGCCATGAACTGCTCCTCGCCGTACTTCTCCTTGGTCTCAGCCTTGTTGAGGCCCTGCAGAGCGCCGTAGTGACGCTCGTTAAGACGCCAGTCGCGTACGACCGGAATCCAGTGGCGGTCAGCAGCATTAAGAGCGATGTTTGCGGTGCGGATAGCACGGCGCAAGAGGGAGGTGTAGAGAACATCTGGCAGGATGCCCTGCTCCTTGAGCAGCTCGCCGCCGCGCTTTGCCTCTGCCTCGCCCTTTGCGGTGAGGTCAACGTCTACCCAACCGGTGAACTGGTTGGATTCGTTCCACTGGGATTGTCCGTGTCGAAGAAGAATGAGCTTTCCGTTAGTCATGCCTACAAGCATGCCAGTTTTTAATAGTCCGCGCTGCAACTTTTAGCCTTCGGAGGTAACCGAAAACTCCCTACAATGGGCTTTTATTGCTCAAGAAATCTAAATCACAATTAAATGGAAAACACTCACCGAGAGCAGAAGCTGCCATGCACGTAATTCAGATAGCCCCACCCCACTTGGAAACTAACGATTCCCCTTCCCTGGCACTGCGCGTGTGCCACGAGGCGGACAGTGCACTGGTGGGTTATCTCGCGGGCAACGGTGAAATCCTCTCAATTGCTGACATCGACGTCCCCACCGCCGAAGGCCCCATCGAACGCGAGTGGACCGAAGAGATGCTGCAAGCTGCCGCCGCGCCCGTGGCCGCGGCTGGGGCATGCTGGTCAAGCAGGCGCTCTGGGGCGAAGTTCTGGTGGACTTCTTGGACGAAGTCACTCGCGGGTTAAGAATCCGAGCTCCCGACCATGGGAGCCTTCTTCTGCCAGCAGAAACAAAGAGATGCGAGCGCTACCACCACCACGGGTATCGCTACTGTCATTCGGCCGATATTCGTGACCGTCTCCGGCCAAGCGTTAAAGGCTACAGTCCACAATGGAGTATTCGCGAGGACATCTCCGCCCAACGTAAGCGAAATGATCGCAAACACGATGCTCAGAGCAAGCGTGAACGTGCTCCCGAATCGGGCATTGAATAACAAGCTTGCCAAAGCGATAATGGTGCCCACTGCAATGCTGAGCACGAGTCGGCGAAGCTCATCGCCCAGCGCACCGCCAGCAATGAGCCCAGCAAGCAAGCTGCATGCTGACATTACAGCGACCACGCTGATTAACCAGTAGATAAAGGTGCTTCGGCACCCTCGATATTCGAGCAACATCAACGGCCAACTATCGCGCAGTGCAGCCCATCCCAACACGGGTGCAAGCCCCGATCCGATGGGCAAAATGCCGAACACGAACAGGCCATGGACATAAGAGGCCGGGTAGAGCAAAGCGGTAAACACCATCAGCATTGCGCTGAGAACCATGCAGGCCACTAGCGCTGGTGTCGTAGCCGCAAAGCAAAGCGCTAAAAATGGCCATGGCCGTTGTGCGCAATCCCTTTTAACCACAGCGGGCTTCCATCCCACCCCAGGTTCATTTGCTGCCACTTTCGAGCGTCGGACTAGCCGTGGGTGCCAGCCATCTGGTGCCCAGAGCGCTACTGCAATTCCCACCAGAGCAAGAAGAACACACAAAGCTAGTGCGGTCCACGGTTTCTCAGCTGCCAAAGGCGCACCCGGCTCAAGTGGAACGGAGTTTCGGTGAATACCCATTATCGGCAGTACAGCTCGCACCGGCCACGCAGGCGGGCAAATCCACCAATTGTCGGCTTCCACGACGGGATTTAGGGCAAAGAATAGTTGCCAGATAACAAACACTACGAGTGTCACTACCAAGTTGGTCAGGCGTGCTACTGCTGCTGCCAATCCAGCAATGCCAATCGAGCCGACAAAGCACAGCACACCGACAGCGAGAATGCGTGAGCTATTCTCGCGCGAATAGACGGCCAACCAACTTCCGCCGAAATTAATTACATGAAATACAGCGATGCTGAGGAGGACAACGAGGAGGCGGGCCAACCTTTCGGCATTCAAGAATCGCGTCCTTCGCACCTTCGGAAGCCCCGCCAAACGCATATGCGTCCCGCCAAACCGAGCACGCTTCTCCCGTGCCTCCGCAGCTGCAGCAAACATTGCAACAAGTGGAGCCGCCATCCCAGTGACATACATTGATTGCCACATGAGTACGCCCGTCGCATCGGTGGCAGGAGATGCAAGGCGAGAAAGGTTATATGTCAGAAGGACCAAAGGCACGGCTATCAAAGGCAGCCACACCAACGAAGTACCGCGAGCGCGCAGCAGCTCTGCGCAAAGTTGACGCCTAAACATTGCGTCCCCCTGCGGTGAGGCGGAAGAACTCCTCTTCCAAGTTTCCTACCGGAGCCAAATCACGCAGAGGCCCCGAATAAACGATTTCACCTTGTGCCAGCACAGAAATGTCATCTGCGAGATGAAGTACTTCCCCCAGTTGGTGAGAACTAACTAGAACCGTGCCGCCTCGCGCAGCCCAGTCACGCAGCAGCTCGCGTAGCTCGCTGATTCCTTGCGGGTCAAGGCCATTTTGCGGCTCATCAAGTACGAGCACTTCGGGGTCTCCGAGAATCGCTTGTCCTAGGGCCAACCTAGCTTTCATTCCGGTGGAAAAACTCTTGGCTTTCTTGCCGCCGACGTCCACCAGCCCAACCACAGCAAGAGCCCGATCTGCCTCCTCCGCGGGCAGACCAAGCAATCTTGTGTGCACAAGGAGGTTATTCCGTGCGCTGAGGTGGCCGTAGAAAGCTGGTCCGTTCAAGGACGCACCGACCGTAGGCAGCTCACCGATGGTTCCAGAATCTGCAGATGAAAGTCCCAACAAAATCGACATCAGGGTGGACTTTCCCGCGCCGTTTCGCCCAAGCAAAGCATGTACTCGTCCAGGAGTTACTGAAAGCGAGACGTCGTTGAGGACTCGCTGGTTCCCGAACGACTTGGTGACACGTGACAAGCTAAGTGATGAGGACATGAAAGAAGTATGTCGCCGTAGCTTCTTTCCTGTATCCCCCAGCAGAACCAACCTTGGCCTGAAGTTCTCCTACTGCAGTAGGACTTTTTGGCCTAGCAACACCAAAGCCACGCGGTCCCTAGCTTGCAGCTTCGACATGAGCGAGGAAACGTGCGTCTTTACGGTGGTCTCAGCGAGGACGAGTTCTTGGGCAATTTCCCGGTTAGTCGCGCCACTAGTGATCAGCCGCAGCACTTCCAACTCGCGTCGAGTCACCAACGCAAGCCCCTGCCTTTGCGCTGCTGATAGTTCGGCTCGTCCAGCAATCGCTGCGCGATACCCCTCCAAAACGGTTCCGGTCACTCCGCTTGCTAGGACGGCTTCTCCTGCATAAACCGCACGAACAGCCCCAACGAGCACCTCCGGATCAGAGTCCTTGAGGAGGAAACCATGAACTCCCGCGAGCAATGCAGAACGAACCAGCTCCTCTTCATTGAACGTCGTAAGCATGATTACTCGGAGTGAGGCGTTCCTCGCCAAAAGCGCGTTTGCCGCAGCAATTCCATCCATTCCCGGCATCCGAATATCAAGAATCGCAATATCGAGCGAATGCGCAGCTGCAGCCTCGACGGCTGCTTGCCCATCACTAACCGCGGCAACGACCTGAATGTCCCCTGCGGCATTAAGAATGGTTTCCAACGCACTGCGCAGCAGCGGCTGGTCATCAGCAAGAAGTACTCGAATCATTATGTTGTCCTCTGCGGAAATTGTGCTTCAACTAGGAAATGCCGAGCGTCTCCGGAGGTACGCACCCAGCCACCCAATGCTGTAGCTCTTTCGGCGATTCCAACCAAACCTACACCGGCGCCAGCAGTCTCCCCTTGTGATCTGCCCCAAGACTCAACACTAAGGGCAGCAGAATCAGACAGGTTCAAATGAACTTTCGCGCCTGTTCCTTGGTGGCGAAGCACGTTAGTCAGTGCCTCCGTGATGATCCGGACCAAAGCCAATTGGGTTAGCGCAGGAAAGGCTACAGAGGAAACGGGAAGCTCTGCGCTGATTTCCAAACCTGCAGCACGAAAACCTTCCACGACCTTGGGAATATCGGATAGCTGGCGAGATGGCTCCCGGGTTGTCGGCGCCCGCAATGAAGACACAATTGAACGAACCTCAGCAAGCGCCCCGTCCGCTTCAGTTCGGATTGTCCGCAACGCTTCCTCCGACGTCCCCGATGCAACCAAACCAGCATTTGCTTGCACCTTAATGAGCGTCAACGAATGAGCTAATACGTCATGCAGCTCACGAGCAATTAGAAGCCGCTCTTCTTCCTGAGCTTCACGCTGCCGTGCCTGCCGCTCCAGCTCCTTGTCCCGCAAACGCACCGCAACTACATAGACGAGGAGCAGAAGTAGCCAGTGGAACAGGAACGTGAATAGAAAATCCGTTCCGCTTCGGTATCGCTCGGTCAGGTCTGGTTGCAGCTTCCACATGAACGGCGAAGCGAAGGTGCCAGCGAACGTTGCGCCGAGAATCACCTTTGGAATCCACCGTTCTTCACATAAACGCGCAGAAGAATAAACAGCTAAAGGCGCAGCGACCAACCACGGAGAGAATCCAGAGTTAACGGGAAGCGCCCAAAACCAAGTGATTGCCCATACAGCGAGGCAGAAAATCATGCCTGCCGAAGCCAAAGCAGGACGCGAGCGCCAGATCAGAAAGAAAGGGACGAAAGCCCACGAAACCACAGCTTGCGCGATGTAAATCCCCATGGGCAGCGGCCCCGGTACCAGGGTGTACAAGAGCGCCAGTAGCACGGCCAAGCCCGCAAGCAGCACATCGCCTAAGCGGAGAGTGCGCAAAAAAGTCATGCCTTTAAACCTAAGTCTTATGTCCCGCTACTTAGTAACCAATTGCCCGGCGCGCATGGCAGTCTGGGACTTCGATGGCGAGAGCTTCCTCGTAGATGTCTTTGAGTACGCGGGCCGACTCGGCCCAGCTGAACTTCGCCGCATGCCCCACGGCGGCTTCGCCCATGCTGATGCGCAGCGGGTCGTCGTCAAGCAAGTGCTCCAAGGCATCCGCCCAGGCCTCCGGCGAGTGACCATCGACTAGCTCACCCGTCTCCCCATCCGCCACGGCGATGGGCAGGCCGCCGACGCGGGAGGCGATGACCGGGGTGCCCGAGGCCTGAGCCTCCAGTGCTACCAGGCCAAAGGACTCATTGTAGCTGGGCACCGCCACAACGTCGGCCGCGCGGTAAATAGAGACCAACTCCTCCGGCGGACGCGGACTAAGAAAGCGCACGTGCTTGGAAAGCCCCAGCTTGTGCACCAGGTTCTGGTAGTACTCCGGCGTCGAGTTCGCACCCGATGGGCCGCCGCAGAACAGCACGCGGATATTGCGATAAGGATCGCGCTCAATGAGCTCAGCGGTTGCACGAATGAGAACCTCCGGGCCCTTGAACTTCTGCAGTCGGCCCACGAAGGCCACGACCTTGGTGTGGATAGGAATGCCCAACTCACGGCGCGAGCGCTCGGTGTTGCGGTCGGTGCCAGGTGTAAACAGCTCGGTGTCGGCGCCCGGCGAGACCACCTTGATGCGAGAAGGCTCGGCGTCGTAATGCTCGACGAGATCGCGAGTCTCCTGCTCTGTATTCACCACGAGGAGATCCGCGTTATCCACCAGCTGCTGCTCGCAGATGCGACGGGCTTCCGATTCCCGGGTGTCATCGGCGGTGCGGTGCGCATTCTTCACAGCAGCCAGGGTGTGCGCGGTATGGACGAGCGGGACGCCCCAGAGATCGCGCAGCAGCCAGCCCACTTGGCCGGAGAGCCAGTAGTGCGTGTGGATGAGGTCGTAATCAAGATTGAAGCACTTGACGAACTGCACGAGCCCACCCGCGAATGCTGCCAGCTGCGTGGGGAGGTCTTCCTTATCAAGACCCTCGTAAGGCCCCGCAACGATGTTGATGACGCGCAGGTGCTCCTCGACCTCGACGACCTCGCCTTGGCTGGGACGCGTGGCTCGCGTGAAAATGTCGACGTCGACGCCCTGCCGGGCAAGTTGGCGAGCAATGTTGATGACGTAGACGTTCATTCCACCTGCATCACCGGACCCCGGCTGCTCGATGGGCGAGGTGTGGAGTGAAATCATTGCGATGCGCATAGGCATACAGTCTAGTCATCCGGATTCCGGGCTATACTGGCCCATGCTAAAACTTACGCAACCGAAAGGTGCTGAACCCCATGTCGGCATTCGACACCAAGGAATGGCTCCAGTTCTACCCAGAATGGACCCCGCATAACCTTGACTACGGAGATACCACTCTCCTCGATATTTACGACAACAACCTGGCAATCAACCCTGACAAGCCAGCGACTTACTTCTTTGGCAAGACCCAGACCTTCGCGGAGATGGACAAGCAGGTCCGTCGCGCCGCCGCCGGTCTGCGCGCATTCGGCGTGCGCCCGGGTGACAAGGTGGCCATCGTGGCGCCGAACTGCCCGCAGTACGTAGTTGCTTTTTACGCCATCTTGAAGCTGGGCGCCATCGCGGTCCTCCACAACCCGCTCTACACTGCGCACGAGCTGGAAGGTCTGTTCAAGGATCACGGCGCCCGCATCGCTATTGCCTGGGACAAGACGGCTTCTACCCTGGAGAAGCTGCGCGGCACCACCAATCTGGAGACGGTCATCTCCGTCAACATGATTGATGCGATGCCTACCGCCCAGAAGCTCGCCCTCAAGTACCTGCCTTTCTTGAAGTCCAAGCGCGGGCAGCTATCGGCGCATGCCAAAAACACCGTCACCTGGGACAGCCTGGTGGGCAATGCCATCGGCGGCGACGGGCGCGACGTCGAGCCTCCGGCGGACATCACCAAGGACACCATTGCCGTCATCATGTACACCTCCGGCACTACCGGGCAGCCGAAGGGCGCGCAGCTTTCGCACGGCAACTTCTTCGCCGTCATTCTGCAGGGCAAGCACTGGGTACCTGGCCTGGGCGACAAGCCGGAGCGCATGCTTTGCGCGCTGCCTTTCTTCCACGCTTATGGCCTGGTTATGAACGTGGTCCTGCAACCACTTATCGGCGGCGAGCTGGTCATCATTCCAAAGCCGGACATTGCGCTCATCATGGACTTGATGAAGAAGCACACTCCGACGTGGGTTCCAGGTGTGCCAACCCTCTACGAGCGCATCGTCGAGTCTGCTGAGGAACAGAACATCGACATCAAGGGCGTGCGTGCGGCATTCTCCGGCGCCTCGACCTTGCCGGTGGACACCGTAGAGAAGTGGGAGCAATACACCGGCGGCTTGCTGGTTGAGGGCTACGGCCTAACCGAGTGCTCCCCCATCATCGTGGGTAACCCGATGAGCACAGACCGCCGCCCGGGCTACGTGGGAATCCCATTCCCGGACACCGAGGTGCGCATTGCGAACCCGGACAACCTGGATGAGACCCAGCCGGACGGCGTCGAGGGCGAGGTCCTCGCACGCGGCCACCAGGTGTTCAAGGGCTACCTCAACAACCCGAAGGCCACCGAAGCCGCCTTCCACAACGGCTGGTTCCGCACCGGTGACATGGGCATCATGGAAGAAGACGGCTTCATCCGCCTGGTCTCCCGCATCAAGGAAATCATTATCACCGGCGGCTTCAACGTCTACCCAGGTGAAGTTGAGGAAGTACTGCGTAAGCACCCTGCCATTGACGACGTCGCCGTGGTCGGCCGCCCGCGCTCCGACGGTTCCGAGGACGTCGTGGCCTGCATCGACCTGGCCGACGGCGTGGCGCTCGACCCTGAAGGCTTGAAGGAATTCTGCCGCGAGCGTCTGACCCGCTACAAGGTCCCGCGTACCTTCTACCACTTCGAGGAACTGGCCAAGGACCAGATGGGCAAGATCCGCCGCCGCGAAGTCCAGGCCGATCTGCTCGAGCGCTTGGAAAAGGAGAAGGCCGGCAAGTAGCCGCTGCCGCCTCCTCCGGCCGGGCCTTCGGCCGCACTTCCCGGCCCCGACCAGGACGATTTCCTGACCCAATTCCCGGCCCCTTCCAAAAGCTCCTTTTGCTCAGCCCCCATCACTGGGTAAAAGGAGCTTTTGGCCGTTTTCTGACGAGCTTCTACTCGACATACAACCATTTGAAAGGGAGCTTTTGCACGGGACCAAAAAGAGCAGTAACAGCCTGAAACGACTAATCCCTCAACCGCGTCATAACACGGATCTGCAATAGGACCGGGTAACCATGGCCAATTATCCCGATCATTAGGAGGACTACCGCTGCCAGCCAGCCGTCGGCGGTAACTACCCAAATCGCGCTTTCGCATTGCTACTATGTGCTTGTTCCAACCGATTCGCCAGAGAAAGGCGTTGAAGCAATCCACGCCCCAACGTCGGCTGGCAGCACGTGAAAGAGAAAAACGGCGCCACACCGAGGCCGGAAGATAGCGCTCCAGTGAGCCACCGACGAACAGCGCAAAGCCAAACCCTATGAGCGTTACCGTGACAACAAACCCCACGGAATCAGCACCAACCGCGCCCGCCACTACAACGAGACCGTAAATTCCCGCAGCCGTGAAAAGTAAAGCAACCACGGAACACTCACCGCTTCCCCGTCTCGGTTCCTGCAAGAACCATGAGTACAAATGTGAATTCTAGCGGCCCACAAACACGGTGAGCCAAGGAGAGACGGCAACTACCCCATCGCAAAAGTTTGGCAGGCAGAAGTGTTTAGTTCACAAAATGGTTATACTGTCCGAAACAAAACTGTTTGCCACCCAAAGGAGACCTCTCATGTCGGATCCCCAACAGTCTGCATTCGAAACCAAGGCCTGGCTTGCCAGCTACGCCGAGTGGACCGACCACTCCCTCGAGTACGGTGAACTCACGCTGCTTGATATCTACAATGAGAACTTGGAAAAGCGCGGCAATAGGCCAGCCACCTGGTTCTTTGGTAGGCAGCAGAACTACCACGAGCTCGACGCCCAAGTGCGTGCCGCTGCCGCCGGCCTCAAGGCCTTCGGTATCCGCCCGGGCGACCGCGTGGCCATGGCACTGCCCAACTGTCCGCAGCACATCGCGGCGTTCTACGCGGTGCTCAAGTTAGGTGCGACTGTGGTCGAGCACAATCCGCTCTACACCGCACACGAGCTGGAGGGACTGTTCCAAGACCACGCTGCCCGCGTAGCCATCGTGTGGGACAAGGTGACACCGACCTTCGAGCAGCTGCGTGAGACCACCCCGCTGGAGACCATCGTCTCCGTCAACATGACCGAAGCAATGCCGCGCCGCCAGCAACTCCTGTTGCGCATCCCAATTCCGCCGATTACGGAAAAGCGCGATCAGCTCACTGCCGCTGCCCCGAATACGGTTCCATGGAACGTGCTCACCGGCACCGCCATTGGCGGCAACGGCCACAAGCTCGAGGACGCTACGGTCAAACCCGACGACACCGCGATCATCTTGTACACCTCCGGTACCACCGGTAAACCAAAGGGCGCTGAGATTACCCACGCGAATGTGTGCGCCAACGTCAAGCAAGGCGTGGCCTGGGTTCCTAACTTCGGTGCTAAGCCCGAGCGCATGCTCGCCGCCTTGCCCATGTTCCACATCTACGGCCTGACTCTCCTCGCAGCCCTCGGCGTGTATGTAGGCGGCGAGTTGGTACTTACTCCTGCCCCCAAGATCCCGCTCATCATGGACATCATGAAAAAGCACCGCCCAACCTGGTTGCCTGGTGTTCCTACTTTGTACTCCAAGATCATCGAGACAGCAGAGGAAAAGGGCGCAGACATCACCGGCATCCACAACTCCCTGTCAGGTGCTGCGGCGCTTCCCCCAGAAACCGTGGAGAAGTGGGAGTCGCTCACTGGCGGTCTGCTGGTTGAGGGCTACGGCCTCACCGAGACCTCGCCGGTCCTCACAGGTAACCCGATGAACAATAACCGACGCCCAGGCTACATCGGCATTCCGTTCCCGGACACCGAAATCCGCATCGCCAACCCAGAAAATCTTGACGAAACCATGCCCGACGGCGAGGCTGGCGAGTTGCTAGCCCGCGGCCCGCAGGTGTTCAAGGGCTACTTCAAAAACCCCGAAGCTACGGAGAACACTTTCCACGACGGCTGGTTCCGAACTGGCGATATGGCTGTCATGGAATCAGACGGCTTTATCAAGATCGTCTCCCGCATCAAGGAAATGATCATCACCGGCGGCTTCAACGTCTACCCAGGCGAGGTTGAAGAAGTCATCGCCACGCACCCAGACGTGGAAAACGTCGCCGTCGTTGGCCTGCCGCGCGCGGACGGTTCCGAGGACGTCGTCGCCTGTGTCATTCTGCGCGAAGGCGCCGCGCTTGACCCCGAGGGAATGAAGGACTTCGCCCGCAAGAACCTCACTCGCTACAAGGTGCCGCGCACCTTCTACCACTTCGAGCACCTCGCCTCCGATCAGCTGGGCAAAATTCGCCGCCGCGAAGTCCAGGCAGACCTCATCGCCCTTCTCGAAAAGAATAAGGCGAAGAACTAAAGCATCCACACACTAACGTCGATTCGCTTTTTGGGCGAAAATTTCAGTTAATTCCCCGTTTGCACCTTTTGCGAACGGGGCTTTTTCTAGCTAAAACAAGGCGAATTCGCACCTTATAGTGACTTCCCCCCAGAAACTCACCAATATTAGCAAGTTTTTCAAGACTTAACACGTTAGTTAACTCACATTAGCAACTACACTGTGTTGCAACTAATACTTAGCCTCAGAAACTGAAAGGCATGATCATGGGAGCTTTTGACAACGCCGCTTGGCTTCAGCACTACGCCGAGTGGACCCCTCATTCCATCGACTATGGCGACACCACGTTGGTTGATATCTACACCAACAACCTCGCGGTCAATGCCGCAAACCCTGCGACCTACTTCTTCGGCAAGACAATGACCTACGCGGATCTCGACGCCCAGGTTCGCGCCGCCGCCGCCAGTCTCAAGGCCTTCGGCATCCGCCCAGGCGACAACGTCGCCATCCTTCTACCCAACTGCCCGCAGCACCTCATCGCCTTCTACGCCATTACCCGCCTCGGTGCGACAGTCGTGGAACACAACCCGCTGTACACCGCCCACGAGCTCGAGTCCCTGTTCCAAGACCATGGCGCCCGCGTAACCATCGCCTGGGACAAAGCCGCCTGCACGCTCGAAAAGCTGCGTGACGTCACCAACCTCGAGACGGTCATCTCTGTGAACATGATCGACGAGATGCCACCCCTCCAGCGCCTCGCGCTTAAACTCCCGCTCCCACCGCTGAAGGCCAAGCGCGAGGCCTTGTCCGCCGACGCTCCAAACACCGTCCCGTGGTCCACCTTTATCAGCACGGCCATCGGTGGCGACGGCCGCCGCATGCAGTTCCCCGAGATATCGAAGGATGACATCGCGCTCATCCTCTACACCTCAGGAACTACCGGCAAGCCCAAGGGCGCCCAGCTCTCTCACGGCAACCTCGCCGCCAACGCCTTGCAGGTCGATGCCTGGGCCCCAGACCTCGGCCGCGGCCACGAGCGCTTCATGGCTGTGCTGCCCATGTTCCACTCTTATGGCTTCACCATGTCCATCACCTTAGGAATCCTGGCTGGTGCGGAAATCATCCTCCTTCCTTCACCGCAGCTCCCGCTCATCATGGACATCTTGAAGAAGCACACCCCCACTTGGTTCCCAGCCGTACCCACTATTTACGAAAAGGTGCTCGCTGCCGCCAAGGAAGAAGGCGTCGAGGTCAACGGCATCCGCTACGCCATCTCGGGCGCTGCCACCCTGCCCGTACACACTGTCTCCGAGTGGGAGACTGATACGGGCGGCACGTTAGTTGAAGGCTACGGTCTTACCGAAGCCTCGCCGGTCGTCACCTGCAATCCGCTGACCGACGCCCGCCGTGCCGGCCACATCGGACTCCCCTTCCCAGACACTGAGGTCCGCATCGCGAATCCAGATAACCTCGACGAGACTCAGCCGGACGGCGTCGAAGGCGAGCTTCTCGTCCGCGGCCCGCAGGTCTTCCCGGGCTACCTCCACAACGAAGAAGCCACCGCCGCCACCTTCCACAACGGTTGGTTCCGCACTGGCGACATGGCCGTCATGGACGAGGAAGGCTTCATCCGCTTGGTCTCCCGCATCAAGGAAATGATCATCACCGGCGGCTTCAACGTCTACCCGGCAGAAGTCGAGGCGATCATCAATCAGCACCCCGACGTGGTCAATGTCGCGGTTGTGGGACGCCCACGACACGACGGCTCCGAGGACGTCGTGGCTTGTGTCATCCTGCGCGAAGGCGCGGCGCTCGATCCGGAAGGCCTGAAGGACTTCTGCCGCGAGCGTCTCACCCGCTACAAGGTCCCGCGCACCTTCTACCACTTCGAGCACTTGGCCTCCGATCAACTGGGCAAGATCCGCCGCCGAGAGGTACAGGCTGATCTCATGGCGCTTCTGGAAGAGCCCGACCAACTCCGCCCGGACCACCACGGCGACTCCGCCACCGACACCAACGCCGACGCACATGCCGCAGCCAGCCCGGCAGATGCCAAGGCACCTCTCCCAGACTAGGCTGTCAGCAACTCTCTATTAGCCGCAGCCATCAGGCATAAACAGCGCACGAGTGGGATTGAACGCATCATAGAAGTCCTCCGCCAAGCCCACCAGCTGGCGTACCAAACCATCTACTTGGTACGCCAGCTGTTCGTTTGTATATCCGCAGTCCGTAGGAATCAGGGCGTAGCCGTTGAACACCAGATTCGAATCATCGGGCGCTGAGATAATCCGCGCCGAGACCTCACTCTGGGCTTCGTTTACGTCGATTGCCCATTGCAAAACGTTGGGCCAATAACAAGCACAGTGCGCAGCAGGCGCATAGGTCATCAACTCCACGTCCCCGCTTCCATCACGGGCATGCCCCACCCGGATCTGAAGCCCGTCAACAACAATCAGCACGTACCCCTGCGCCACCGAGCCGGTAACCGAAACCGACGTCGCACCAAAACTCATCGTTTGCGCTAAGTCAGCGATGCGCTGCAAGGACACCTCCGCAACGCCATAGCGTGTGCTCTCCTTCTTCCGCCGCGCCATCCGCAACCCCGTGCCGCGCGGCAGCGGCACCGTGCTCCCAGAGAACTTCCTATCCAAAGCATGAAAAGCTCGCACCATCTTTTTGGCATAGCCCGCGATAAGCAGATCCAACTGAGCATCCGTGGCATATTCCGCAAGGAGCGGCGGGCCACAGACCAGAACATGCGAATGGTTCGGCGAGTTACCGCATTGAAACGCGCTAACCACGCCCGGCACCTCTCCCCCATTTAGGTCATTGATGCGCATGACTAGGGGCGCTTGGTCTGGATCGTGAAACGCATCCCCGCCCCAATAACCCAATGGCGTGAGTGCGCCACGCTGGATCTCTAGGTCGAATCTCAATAGACCGCCAGGGATGCGAAGTGATTTCTCCCCGTCTTTAGAAGTTTCAATTCTCCCACCCAGACGTTGGATGGCTTTGAGTAGGCGTCGCTGAGAAATGCGCGGAATCCGCGCAACAGTTGCGTGAGTCATTATTCCCCCGAGAGTTTTATACGTTTGATTACGCGTGCCGCACCTACTTACAGCTTCCCCTTCCCCCGAAGAGCGCTGACGCAAAATAGCTGCGGTGAGGCCAGCATACAAAAGCCTCCGGACATACGCAGCACGAGTTCCTAAGGGCAGCGTCACACGATCGTCACCCCGCTCAAACGTGAGAAAAACCTCACATTAAGACGCGTCAGACACATACCTACGCCAAAGTAGGTTACGGTGGCGTAATCACTTTTAGTTGCTTCACACTAACTAAGTGCATTTCAAACGTCACCAGACTTTAAGAGGGAAAATGTCTTTGACTCCATTGCATTCCATGCCTAATCCAGCCGTCATTTTCGCAGGACAAGGCTCCAATTGGCAGGCCACGCTTAACGACGCCGCGCAGGCCCCCGCCACCGCACAGAACCTGCGGGAGGTGCTCGCCGAGGCCCGCCGCATCACCGGCCCTGCCGCACGAGCCATCGCCTCGAGCTGCCCAGGCGCCATCGAGCGCCTCGAGCAACTGCTCGAAGGGGATGCTGCTACTGTGACTGCCGCTGCCACTGCCGCCGCGCTCGACGCCTCCCCGGCCGTATCCATCCCCGGCATCGTGCTCAGCCAAATCGCCACCATCGAACAGCTGCGCAACCTCGGAGTCATCATCAACGAGACCGCCGGACACTCCCAGGGATCCTTGGGCGAAATGGCCGTCGACAAGCCTGCGGAAGCCCTCGCCCTCGCCCTGCTGATGGGCACCGCCGCCAACGCCGGAGGCGGTTCCGATACCCGTTCCCAGATGGTTTCCATCCGTGACCTTTCCCGTGAATTCATCACGGAGAACCTGCGCGGCACCACGGTAATCGCCGTGGTCAACGCCCGCCAGCATTTTGCGCTCTCCGGCTCCCCGGAGGATCTCGCTGCAACCCGCACAGCGCTCGACTCCGCAGTACAGGCCTTCAACGATTCCCTCGAAGAGCGCACCATCGGCGGCGACCCCCTTGAGCCGCAATACACCGAGCTGCCCGTGGCTCTTCCTTTCCACAACGCCATTCTCGCGCCCGCTGCCGAGCGCACCGTCGAACTGGCCACCGCCTGTGGCCTCGACGCTGAAAACGCTCGCGAGCAGGCAGAATCTATCCTGGTCAACGAGCACAACTGGCCGCAGGTCCTGGCTAAGCTGAAGTCTCGTCACTTCATCGTGCTGGATCGCTCGCTGGCCAACATCACTAAGCGCGTCGTCGAAGGCAGTGGCATCGTCGTGGTGTCTGCGGGCAGCCCGCAGGATCTCGATGCTCTAGCAATCCCCGGAAATTCCCTCCCCACGTCCGTGGACTACTCCGAATTCGCGCCGCGCGTTGTCGAGCTGCCGGGCGGCCGCGCGTTTACCCAGACCCGCTTCTCTGATCTCACCGGCCTGTCCCCCATCATGCTGGGTGGCATGACGCCGACCTCAGCTGATGGCGAGATCGTGGCCGCAGCAGCCAACGCCGGGCACTGGACCGAGATGGCCGGCGGCGGCATGTACTCCGACGAGGTCTTCCGTGCTCACCTCGCTGTGATGGAAAAGCACCTGGAGCCAGGCCGCACTGCGCAGTTCAACACCATGTTCTTCGACCGCTACCTGTGGAACCTGCAGTTCGGCCAGGCTCGCATCGTGCCGAAGGCTCGCGCCGCTGGTGCTTCCTTCAACGGCGTGTGCATCTCCGCGGGTATCCCGGAGGTAGACGAGGCCGGCGAGCTCCTCGCCCAGCTTCATGCCGATGGCTTCCCTTACATCTCTTTCAAGCCGGGCACTGCGAAGCAGATTCGCGACGTTCTCAAGATCGCTGCCGCCTACCCGGATGACCAGATCATCATGCAGGTCGAGGACGGCCACGCAGGCGGTCACCACTCGTGGGTCAACCTCGATGACATGCTGCTCGAAACCTACGCCGAGGTCCGCGCGCACCGCAACGTCGTCCTCGCCGTCGGAGGCGGCATCTACTCCCCGGAGCGCGCGGCGGACTACCTCACCGGCGAGTGGTCACAGGCTTATAACCTGCACGCCATGCCTGTCGACGCCGTGTTCATCGGCACCGTCGCCATGGCCACCAAGGAGGCTAAGGCCACCGACTCCGTCAAGGACCTGTTGGTGAAAACCTCCGGTATTTCACCAACCGAAAATGATGGTTGGGTCGGCCGCGGTGCCGGTACCAACGGCGTGGCCTCCTCCCAGTCGCACTTGTTGGCAGACATCCACGACCTGGACAACTCTTTTGCGGCTGCCTCCCGTCTCATCACTTCTTTGAGCATCGAGGACTACCCCGCCCACCGCGAAGAAATCATCACCGCGCTGAACAAGACGTCGAAGCCTTACTTCGGCGACGTCGAGAAAATGACCTACGCGGAATGGCTCGAGCGCTTCGTCGAACTGGCTCACCCGTTCGTGGACCCCACGTGGGATGACCGCTTCTTCGACCTCCTTCACCGCATCGAGGCGCGTCTCAACAGCGCCGACCACGGCGAGATCGATACCCTCTTTAACTCCATCGACGAGGTCCACGACGCTCCGGCCGCGGCGGCGCGTTTGCTGGCGGCCTACCCGGAGGCGACGTCGACAAGCGTGTCCCCGCGCGACGCCGCATGGTGGATTTCCCTGCACTACAAGCACGTCAAGCCGATGCCGTGGGTGCCCGCCATCGATGGCGACCTCAAGGTCTGGTTCGGCAAAGACACCCTGTGGCAGGCACAGGACGAGCGCTACACCGCGGACCAGGTGCGCATCATCCCGGGCCCAGTGGCCGTCGCTGGCATCACCAAGAAGAACGAGCCGGTAGCCGAGCTGCTTGCCCGCTTCGAACAGGCCACCACGGACTCCCTGCTGGCCGCGGGCCAGACCCCGCAGCAGGTATTCTCTCGCCTGCAGGCCGCACAGGACGAGGCCGCCTTCATCAAGGCCGCACCGACCTTGGTCTGGCATGGCCACCTCATGGCCAACCCGGCCTATGAGATGGACGATAACGCCTACAGCCTGCGCCAAGACGCGGACGGCAACTGGGAGATCGTCATCACCGCCGATTCTTATTGGGACCACCTGCCGGAGGACCAGCGCCCGTTCTACGTCCGCGAGGTCACCGTTCCCGTCGACCTTCCCGAGGGAGTTGCTACCGGCGGCTCCCCGGTGGTCTCGGAGGAGCGCCTCCCGGCCTCCGTCTTCACCCTGCTCGAGGGCCTGGCCGGCGTGGGTTCCACGTCTGAGCAGGGCGACGAGATCACGCAGATGCCGCGCATTGAAGAAGGTTCAATCAGCGAGGACGCACCTTATGGTGTGGCCCACTACTCCTTCCACCTGCCGGCCTCCTTGCTGGAGGCGCACACCGCAGTCACCGGTGCCGCGCTTCCTGCCAGCGAGGACGCCACCGTGGGCACCCCGGACGTCCTCGTCGGCCCCTGCTGGCCGGCCATCTACACCGCGCTAGGTTCGGGCCTTTTGGAGGACGGCTACCCCGTCATCGAGGGCCTGCTCAATGCTGTGCACTTGGACCACGTCGTGGACGTCCGCGTTCCGCTTGCGACTCTCGCCGACGGCCGCCGCATCGACGTCACCTCCAAGTGCACCGCCATCGACGAGTCCGTCTCCGGGCGCATCGTCACCGTAGAGCTAGAGCTCAAAGACCACAGCACCGAAGAGATCGTCGCAACCCAGATGCAGCGCTTTGCCATCCGCGGCCGCGCCACCGGCACCGCGATGCCGAAGCCTGCGCCTGAGTGGGGCGGCGGCAAGTCTGCCTCCAAGGTCGAGTCCACGCCACGCTCCTTCGTGGATCGTGGGACCGTCACCGCGCCGCACGACATGACCCCATTCGCGCTGGTCTCCGGCGACTACAACCCCATTCACACCTCCTACAACGCCGCACAGCTGGTGAACCTCCAGGCACCGCTGGTCCACGGCATGTGGCTCTCGGCCACTGCGCAACACCTGGCCGCGCGGCACGGCCAGGTCGTGGGCTGGACCTACTCCATGTACGGCATGGTTCAGTTGCACGATTTCATTGACATCGTCGTCGAGCGCGTGGGCCGCAAGGGTATCCACGTGGCCCTCGAAGTCACGTGCCGCATAGGCGGCGAGGTCGTTTCCCGTGGCCAGGCACTGCTTGCGCAGCCGCGCACCGCTTATGTCTACCCAGGCCAGGGCATCCAGACCGAGGGCATGGGCAAGGGCGACCGCGACGCTTCCCCAGCCGCACGCGAGGTCTGGCGCCGCGCCGACCAGCACACCCGCGAAGCACTGGGCTTTAGCATCCGACACGTCATCGATGACAACCCCACTTCCCTGCGCGTCGGCGAGCAGACCTTCGTGCACCCACAGGGTGTTTTGCACCTGACCCAATTCACCCAGGTCGCCCTGGCAGTCGTGGCGTACGCACAGACCGAGCGCCTGCGTGAGAACAACGCCATCGGCTCCAACTCGATGTACGCCGGCCACTCCCTCGGCGAGTACACAGCGCTGGCCTCGCTGGCTAACATCTTTGACCTTGAAGCGGTCATCGACATCGTCTACTCCCGCGGCTCCGCGATGGGCAGCCTCGTTCCACGCGACGCGGAGGGCAACTCCGAGTACGCCATGGCCGCGCTGCGTCCGAACATGATCGGTGTGAGCGGCGATGAGGTGGACGCCTACGTCGCCTCCATTGCAGAAGAAACCGGCGAGTTCCTAGAAATCGTCAACTACAACATCCGCGGTCAGCAGTACTCCGTGGCTGGCACCAAGGCCGGCCTGCGCGAGCTGGTCCGCCGCGCCAACGCTGTCAAGGAACGCGCAGCCGTGATGGTTCCGGGCATCGATGTCCCGTTCCACTCCCGCGTGCTGCGCGATGGCGTGGCCGCGTTTGCGGAGAAGCTCGACGAGCTCCTCCCGGCTGAGCTTGACCTCGACGCGCTGGTCGGCCGCTACGTGCCGAACCTCGTGGCAGTGCCGTTCGAGCTGACCCAAGAATTCGTCGACACCGTGGCCCCGATGGCTCCTTCTGGCAAGCTCGACGGCCTCGACGCCTCCTCGCTTGGGCCGCAGGCACTCGCCCGCCTGCTTCTCATCGAGCTGCTGTCCTGGCAGTTCGCCTCCCCGGTGCGCTGGATTGAGACCCAGGAACTGCTCTTCGACGAGGTCGATCAATTAATCGAGGTCGGCCTTGCCGCCTCCCCAACCCTGACCAACTTGGCCAAGCGCTCCCTGGCCGTGGCAGGCCGCGACCTGCCCGTATTCAACGTCGAGCGCGACCAAGACCAGGTCATGCTCCAGGACGTCCAGGCAGCACCAGAGCCCGAGACCGCCCCCGAGACAGAGGAACCGGCTGTCGAGGCCGCGTCGGTCCCAGCTGCTCCAGCCACCCCAGCCGCTGAATCCGCGCCAGCCCCGGCCGAGTCCGCTCCCGCAGTTCCTGCCCCGGCTGCGCCTTCCGCAGGTGCCGCCCCTGAGCTCACCTTCCGCGCGGCCGAGGCCATCATGGTGCTCTTCGCGTTCCAGAACAAGATCCGCATCGACCAGATCAACGACTCCGAAAACATCGAGGAGCTCACCAACGGCGTTTCCTCGCGCCGCAACCAGCTCCTGATGGACATGTCCGCTGAGATCGGCGTGCCTGCAATCGACGGCGCCGCAGACGCCGACGTCGCCTCGCTGCGCGAAAAGGTCAACGCCGCCGCCCCTGGCTACGCGCCTTTCGGCAGCGTCCTTGGCGAAGCCGTCACCGCACGCCTGCGCCAGCTGCTCGGCGCTGCGGGCCTCAAGCCCACCGCGGTGGCCGAGTACGTCACCGGCACCTGGGGCCTGCCCGAGTCTTGGGTCGCCCACGTCGAGGCTGAAATCCTGCTCGGCTCCCGCGACGAGGATTCTGTCCGCGGCGGCAGCCTGAACACGGTTCCGTCCAGCGCCACCAGCAAGTCCGCGGCGCACGAGCTTATCGACGCCGCCGTCCAAGGCGTCGCCAATGCGCACGGCGCCAGTGTCTCCAAGGGCGCTGCCGCAGGTGGAGCCTCCGGCGGGGTCGTGGATTCCGCTGCCCTCGAGGCCTACGCCGAGACCGTGACCGGTGAGAACGGCGTGCTCGCCACCGTGGCCCGCCAGGTCCTCACCCAGCTCGGCCACGTCGCCGAGCCTGCCGAGGCCACCGCCCCAGACACCGAGGTCATCGAGACCGTCGAAGCCGAGCTCGGTTCCGGCTGGCTCAAGTCCGTCACCCCTTCTTTCGACGCGGCACACGCCGTGCTTTTCGACGACGCCTGGGCCACCGCCCGCGAGCGCCTCGCCCGCGTAGCACTTGGCGAGATCGCGGCCGACGACGAGCGCGCGCAGCCTGCCGCTTTCCAGGGCGCCGGCGCCACCGTGGCTGAACAGGCCCGTTGGTGGGCACGCTCGGGCAACACCGCCGTCGAGAATGCCCACTTCGAGCAGATAGCCGCAGCCGCCGAGTCCACCGCACACGGCGCTTACGCCGGTGACGTCGCCCTCGTCACCGGTGCCGCTCCTGGTTCCATCGCCACCGCACTTGTCGAGCGCCTCCTCGCAGACGGTGCAACCGTCATCATGACGGCATCGCGAGTGACCCAGTCCCGTAAGGAATTCGCCCGCCGCCTCTACGCCGAGCACGGCCGTCAGGGATCTGCCCTGTGGTTGGTTCCGGCCAACCTCACCAGCTTCCGCGACGTGGACTCCCTGGTGGAGTGGATCGGCTCCGAGCAGCGCGAATCCGTGGGCAACGAGGTGAAGATTCTCAAGCCAGCGCTCACCCCAACCTTGGCATTCCCATTCGCGGCACCGTCTGTTTCCGGCTCGCTTGCAGACGCCGGCTCCTCCACGGAGACCCAGGCTCGCCTGCTGCTGTGGTCGGTCGAGCGCCTCATCGGCGGTCTCTCTGACCTCGCGGTTAAGGCCCCGAGTCCCACCCGGTGCCACGTGGTCCTGCCGGGCTCGCCCAACCGCGGCACCTTCGGCGGCGACGGTGCTTATGGCGAAGTCAAAGCCGCGCTCGACGCCATCCTGGCCAAGTGGAACGTCGAGGCTGGTTGGCCTGCCGGCGTCACCCTTGCGCAAGCCAAGATCGGCTGGGTCGCAGGCACTCACCTCATGGGCGGCAACGATGTCCTCGTTCCAGCCGCGCAGAAGGCCGGCATCCACGTGTGGTCGCCGGAGGAAATCTCCTCTGAGTTGCTAGACCTAGCTTCCGCCGAGTCCCGCGCCCGCGCCACCGAACGCCCGATCGAGGCAGACCTCACCGGCGGTCTCGAAGGATTCTCGCTGACTTCTCTAGAGGTCGAGAAGCCTGCTGCACAGTCCGCTACAGAAAGTGCCGCCAAGGACACCACCGCCCGCATCAAGGCACTGCCTTCCCCGGTGCGCCCGGTGCAGCCGCAGCTGGCTGAGGAACTTGGCGACATCACCACCGATCTCGACGACATGGTGGTTATCGCCGGTATCGGCGAGGTAAGCTCCTGGGGTTCCGGCCGCACCCGCTTCGAGGCCGAGTACGGTCTGCAGCGCGACGGCTCCGCCGAGTTGACCGCCGCCGGTGTCATCGAGCTCGCGTGGATGACCGGCCTCATCGCATGGCACGAGGAGCCCACGCCGGGCTGGTTCATCGGTGAGACTGACGAACAGATTGCGGAAGAGGACATCTACGAGCGTTTCCACGACGAGGTCGTGGCCCGCGCCGGCATCCGCGAGCTCACCGATAAGTACCACCTGGTTGACCGCGGCTCCATCGACCTGACCACAGTGTTCTTGGACCGCGACATCACCTTCACCGTCGATTCCGAGGCCACCGCCCGCGACATCGCCGGGGCCGACCCAGAGTTCACCAGCATCCGCGAGGCTGACGGCGAATGGGAGGTCACCCGCCGCAAGGGCGCCACCGCAAAGGTACCGCGCAAGGCCACGCTCACCCGCACCGTGGCCGCGCAGATGCCAGACAACTTCGACGCCGCCCGCTGGGGCATCCCGGACCACATGCTCGACGCACTCGACCGCATGGCGGTCTGGAACCTGGTCACGGCCGTCGACGCCTTCATCCAGGCCGGCTTCTCCCCTGCTGAGCTGCTGCAGTCCATCCACCCAGGCCAGGTTGCCACCACGCAGGGCACCGGCATCGGCGGCATGGAGTCCCTGCACAAGGTCTTCGTCTCCCGCTTCCTCGGCGAGGAGCGCCCATCCGACATCCTGCAGGAAGCACTGCCGAACATCATCGCGGCTCACACCATGCAGTCCTTGGTCGGCGGATACGGCTCGATGATCCACCCCATCGGCGCCTGCGCCACGGCCGCGGTGTCCATCGAGGAGGGCGTCGACAAGATTGCACTGGGCAAGGCAGACGTCGTGGTCGCCGGTGGCATCGACGACGTTCAGGTCGAGTCGCTGCAGGGCTTTGGCGACATGAACGCCACCGCGCAGACCGCAGCGATGACTGCGAAGGGCATCGACGAGCGCTTCATCTCCCGCGCCAACGACCGCCGCCGCGGCGGCTTCCTCGAGGGCGAGGGTGGCGGCACCGTCCTGCTTGTGCGCGGTAGTCTCGCGCAAGAGCTGGGCCTTCCGGTGCTCGCCGTGGTCGCCCACGCCGCTTCCTACGGCGACGGCGCCCACACCTCCATTCCAGCTCCGGGCCTCGGCGCCCTGGGCGCCGGTCGTGGTCGCGAGAACTCTCGTCTAGCACGCTCGCTGCGCGGGTTGGGTCTGACGCCAAACGACGTCTCGGTCCTGTCTAAGCACGACACCTCCACCAACGCCAACGACCCGAACGAGTCCGAGCTGCACTCCATCCTGTGGCCAGCTATCGGCCGCGACGCGGATCAGCCGATGTTCGTCATCTCGCAAAAGACGCTCACCGGCCACTCCAAGGCGGGTGCCGCGCTCTTCCAGACCGGCGGTATCATCGACGTCTTCCGCACCGGGCGCATCCCCGCCAACGTCTCGCTGGACTGTGTCGATCCCCTCATCGCACCGAAGGCGAAGAACCTCGTGTGGCTGCGTTCGCCGCTGGATCTGGCAGCCTCGGGCCGCAGCGTGAAAGCCGCGGCGCTCACCTCGCTCGGCTTCGGACACGTCGGCGCACTCATCGTGTACGCGCACCCGGGCGTGTTTGAGAAGGCCGTCGCCAAGCAGCGCGGCACTGACGCTGCAGCTGCTTGGCGCGAGCGTGCCGAGCAGCGCCTCGCCGCGGGTCATGCCCGCTTCGAGGCCGGCATGCTGGGCCGCGCGCCGCTCTTTGAGATCATCGACGGCCGCCGCCTGCCGCACGCCGACGCCAAGGTGATGATTGACGGCTACGGCCTCGTCGACGCCGACAAGGCCGCGGAAATCTCCATGCTCCTCGACGCCGGTGCGCGCCTGGGCAGCAACGGTAAGTTTCCGAGTGCGTAGCCTCTAGCAATCAGGGCCAGTTCGTACTTGAACTGGCCCTTTACTTTTGACCAAGCATCGTTTCGCTCTATGTCGCGACGATGTTTGCTCACCGACTCTTTTCAATTAAATGTTCCATCACACGCTTTCAAACATCCGCCGAAAAATATTGACAAGCATGATTACGGAATCAGCGATTATGCCAGCTTCACGGCGCGATGAGTTCGGTGCGTGTTTTATCGAATGAGCTAACGAAACTGCCTTACGAACAAAACTACGCAGTTCACTATTCGCTGGTCCTGGAAGTTCTACTTCAACAACTCGTGCCAGCCGATTTTTTGAGTTTCCCTCATTAAATTTATCCGCATCATCACCATTCCGTAAGTGACGAGTTTCGTCAAAGGCTACGCGGTTCAATTCATGTTGGCGGACATGAATAACTGACCAGTGGCGGACACGGGATTTAGGGGGTTGGGGGTTTTTATTGGGGGTAGGAAAATAAGGGGTCTTCATCCGATGTTCGATAGAAGAGTCTAACCGGACTCATCTAGCGAAAAGCGCGGTCGGACCTGACTCCGTCTCTAATCAGCAGCAATTGTCTTCTAGAAGAAGTAGGGGTGAAGTTGAGGTGTCAGGTCTGTGGCCCCGCCGGCGCCGATGGTGACTCCAACACCGGGTTCCTCGTGCCTATCGAAGGCAACCACAGCACGCGGCCGCGCCGTCGGCACGTTCCGTGAAATCACATGTGCCAAGCTTCACGGACCTCATGCCACAGGTGCGCCCGACACCGAACAACACGGCTCCCATCGGTCGGCTGATGCACCACGTCATCGTCGTTCGAACTCGAGGAGCATCCCAGCGCTAGATCGACGTCACAACAGGGCTCTGAACCAGAGGGGATAAGTTCGCTTACCATACTCCAACAGGACGAGTCAATCATTCGAACACGCCCTGCCCCCGTGGTGTCCGCCACTGGTCAGTTTCTCATGTCCGCTAACAATTCATCGAGAATGCGAACCCCCCGATTACCGACATCACTGAAGTCACTTTGAAGCGTCCTGGGTTTAGTTCCGCTTCTTTTACGGCCCCGTGTTGATGGGCTCGGTGAGATAGTACTCGGTTTCTATTTCCTGTGGGGTGGCGTAGTCCAAAGCTTCATGAAGCCGCTTGGTGTTCCACCAATGCACCCACCGCAAGGTGGCCAGTTCGACTTCTCCGACCGACGTCCACGGGCCCTGGGCATGAATTAGTTCA
>NZ_GG667519.1:6674-7249 GCF_000159135.1 Corynebacterium striatum ATCC 6940 | reverse complement strand
TACGCTGCTGTAGATGGCTCGATTTTTAAAGCGCAGCCCGACGTAGAGGCCGTGTCCCATGACGCGGACCACCCCGCTTTTGTTGATCCACAGCTTGTCCGGGATAGGCCAGAGTGCATTTACACCGGTAGAGCTTGGCATTACGGTTGAGGAATCGGCATGGGGTGTATCTTGCTGGATCGCCTTTGTGTCGTTACCTGGTGCCTTGTCTGAAGCTGCAACTTCAGCCAGGGCATTATCTGTCGCGACTACCGTGTCGGTTGCTAAGGCATCTGCTTGGTTGTCGGGGTGAATCCGGTGATATTGTCTCGCGATTTTCGTCCATAAAACATCTGGGTCAATCGGCTGCGTCGGTGGCTGGGCATGCGAGATAATCTCCCAGGCTTGGGCTGGGGTGATGTGCATCTTGCCCCTAAGAAGTCCTTGGTGGCGACGGCGTGTGTTGTAGAAGTCGCGGTAGTCGACAATCAACTGTTGGACCTGCGCCAGTGTCGTGGGGGTACGAGCATCCAAAAACCTGGTCATGGTTTGGTGCGATCGCTCGTCTTTGCCTTGCGTCGTGGGAGCAAAACCCG
>NZ_GG667519.1:3134-4831 GCF_000159135.1 Corynebacterium striatum ATCC 6940 | reverse complement strand
CTCAAGAAGCCAGAGCCCAAAAAGTCGTTAGACATCCTGTCCATAAACTTCCTGGACTCCGCGTCAAAAAACTAATTGGACTCCGAGTCCAAAAAGTCAATGGACTCCGAGTCCAAGAAGTCACTAGACATCACATCCTTAGCTGAGGTAGGAACTAAACCCAGGACGCTTCAGTCGGCGGTGATGCCGGCGGTCGGCCAGACGGTCAAGACGTCATGGATGGACTTCTTTATTTCTGCGCGGAAGTGTGCGACTTCTTGCGCGGTTTTGAGTGTCTTGGTGCCGAAAACACAATGGCCGACGCTATCGGCGATGTTTCACACCATCTTCCAGCAGCCCAACGCTGACAGCGTCTAGGCTCAGGCCCGTTAGGTCGTAGAGTTCTGTGGGCAGAAGTTTCTTCAAGCGGCAGACTACCTGGAGGAATCACTCGATGAGCTGTTAGTTTTTTACTACTGCACCGAAGCCGGTATGGACCAAGATCTGGTCCAATAACCCCACTGAACGGCTCAACCGAGAAATCCGACGTCGCACTGACGTCGTCGGGATCTTCCAAAACCGTGAGGCCGTCATCCGGCTGGTCGGGGCCGTCCTTGCGGAACAACACGATGAGTGGATGCAGCAAACGCTACATGCCGCTGACCAGCTTGACCCATACCAAGGAGATCATCGCTGCCAACCTCGTCGACGGCACTCCCCCGACAGCAAGGAGATCGCCGCCTAATACTTACCCAACCCCGCCCCCGAAACTAACCACATGCTCGAAAGCCAGATACACCACTTCCCAGGACTTGACCCAGCATGCGGCTAGTCTGTTCCTCTAACGCCATCGATCAACAACTAACACAGACTAGATTATGCATGCATACATACCGGCTCGTTTATTCTTTACTAAATAGAGTAGAACTCATTCCCTCCAACGTCGACGAGGTTTTAAGGTCGGGCATCCGGCCTTTTTTGCAAATAGATTCAATCCAGTGAACTCTTTCTGGACTTAATTCCGACAGCCATGTGAGGCTACCCTCGCTGTTTGTACAAGATGGATTAGAACCGCCTGCAGTATGTATCGCATAAATGGTATTGCCAGAGTAAACAGGACTACCTGAGTCCCCTTCACATGTACGCGAAGGGGTGGTTGTAGTGGCTATCACCAAATCGTGATAAGGAATTCCAATCTCAGGCGGATAACTATCTATAAAATTTTTAACCTCTAGCTGTGCAATTGAAGAATACTCATGGCTCGCTCCATATCCAATAAGCGTTAAGGAATCTCCTTTCTGGAGAGGTGATATGGGCAATTCAAATGCGTTAGCTTCGATCCCTTTCCCCACTTTCAACAGTGCCAAGTCATCGGCGACAGACATGAAGAAAACTTGTTTCACCTTTGCTTCGTCCCCATCAACCTGACGAAGCAAATCCCCAGGCTTAGGTGAGCAATGCCTAGCCGTCAACCAAATATCAGCAGATATACTGCTTGCAGTACATGTACGCCTTTCTTGCCCAGTGCTAGAAGAAACCGAGACAAGAGCAGCAATTCGATTATCAACTACGGGATTCGTATCGCTTGCCTGCAGAGATGGGACTTGAGTATCGCCCTCTAAGGGAGAAATAGGCTCTGCTCCGACTGTAGAAGGAGTTAAAAATGCATAACAAACTACTAGTACAATAACTTTTATAAACTTTTTGCCCAACAGTGA
>NZ_GG667519.1:0-1728 GCF_000159135.1 Corynebacterium striatum ATCC 6940 | reverse complement strand
TTCCCGCACCTTTAAATAATGTTATAGATATTCGAAGTTTCCTTGCCCCGTATGGAGAGCGACCGCCACACTGTTTTAAAATCAATTAAAACGCTTATCGCACAGCAATGCATAAGTCGCCACGCTCGGAAACTGATACTAAATAATTCGACCTGTACGCATATGTGGAGGGGAGACTCTTGGCCTTATCCAAAAGCTTGCCAGCATCCAAACAAAGTCCGAGCCCAGTATAGGTCGAACAAACACAATAATAGATTTCTATTTAAGTAAGTAAATATTTACATTAGTTGTATAACTCAAAGCGGCGGAGATGCTTGAACCTTTAAAGAATGCGCCCTAACACACAAGACGGACTGCGTTTGTTAGGGCTTCCGTTTAGGGATTCGTTAACTACTCGATTGGCGTTTGCCGATTGCCTGTTCCTTTTGGATTTGGCGAATTTTACGAAAAGCGATGATAGTTGTCACTAGCCAGGCAATACCGATAACTACAGTTGTAAAGGAAAAATCAATCGAGAGAATTCCCCCAAATGCTATGCAAACAAGAATAAAGCTTGCAATGGCCAACGACATTTCTTTTTTCTGCTTCGAAGTCATTTCATCCTACCAACTTTCGGTAATGGGATTCTTTAAAAGCATATCGCCGATCTACCTACCGATACGAGCACATTCATAAGAAGCAGTTCCTGCAGCACTGCCTGCCAACAAAATCGCTGGCCAAGCATCGGCACCTGCTGTCAGTGGAATACTTGCCAATGACCCAATCGTTGCGATAGTGCCCATAGCGCACCCGAAGGCACCTTGGGAAACAACTGGAACTACTCCCCCCTCAGCGAGGGGCTTTGAATAGGAAGCTGTAATAACATTTCCATCAACCCTGTAAGTGACTTTGCTTACTGAGCCGTCGGAGAGCAAAAATGCCGACTTGAGTTTAGCTTCACTACCATCCGCATTAGCGATAGTGACTGAACCATCTTTATTCTCGGTAATAGTTCCATTTTCAATGGAAAGTACCATGCCGTTGTTAGTGGACTTTTTAGTGTATATCTTTGTAAAGCTTGCGTCAACAACTTTTGCCGCCCCATTTACAGGTTGATCTCCGACTGAAGCTGCGAAAGCTGGGGAACCCGAAATGGCGACAGTGGAAATCAAAGCGACCGTTACTACCGCTTTTCTAAAGAGAGACATAGAACAAACTCCTCGAGTGGTTAAACTTCTTCCGGAAGAAGTTTAACCACTATTTCTTGCCCAAGAGGAAGCAATGTTAGGAGAATCCTTCAACCTCCCCCGTTGAGGGGGAAGTTTGAAGGTACCCCCAGGGGCATGAATTGCTTCAATTGGAGTTGTTGATTCGACAGCAGCCCCTTTTTTTGACAAGAGCGCCAATTTAAACAAGCCCATTACGTTCTAAGTAGTTCCACCGGAGGGCTCCGAGGATTCATTACGTAGTCCCCTAATCGGGGCAGGTTATGTTTCCTCCGTTCCCTCATTCCTTTCGGGACTGGAGGAACTAGTCGCTGGCTTCGGTATGGCTCTTATTCGCCCTGTTAAGAAAATGATCCGGGGGTGATGCCGCCGAAGGCAGTGACATACTCCAACTGCTAATAGGAACCTGATCCACGCCACTAGTTGGTGTGAGATCTCAAAGTAATGTGGATGCCAGCACGAAGTATGTCCGACCAACCCCAGCGACGAAGCAGATTACCGCTTTTCTATCGCTAGGAGTACT
>NZ_GG667520.1:613320-624609 GCF_000159135.1 Corynebacterium striatum ATCC 6940 | reverse complement strand
AGCTTAGTCAGCACAATCACGATCACCACAAAGTAGTAAAAAGTACATTGGCACACTATTGAGTTCTCAGACATCATTCGTATCGAATTCAACTGCTTCTATGAAGCACTTTACTTCGAACGGCTGGAATTCACATCCTAGTCAACATGTTTAGACCTTGTCAACCCGGTGTTAATCTCCGTGTCATCCGCTTGCCGCGGCGACTCGAATTAATATACGCACGGCTACAACACTTGACAAATCGCCTGCTTAAAAGCGAAAACCGCCCACCGATGGTGGACGGTTTTCAACGCACGCTGTGAAGGAGTTGTTCAACTCCTCTTAACGAGCGCTACGCAAGACGAGCGCCAGCGAAGTTCTTCTTTCCGCGGCGCAGCACCAACCAAGCACCGTGCAGCAGGTCTTCCGAGGATGGCTCCCAGTCTTCCGACTCAACGCGCTGGTTGTTGATGTATGCGCCGCCTTCCTTGATGGTGCGGCGTGCAGCACCCTTGGAATCTGCCAAGCCAGAGGCAACAAGCAAGTCAACGGCAGTACGCGGCTCGCCCTCACCAATCTCTGCAACGGTGGTTTCAGCGAGTGCACCTGCCAGAGTCTTCTCATCCAGGTCGCTCAGCTCGGCCTTGCCGAACAACGCTTGTGCCGCAAGCTCCACAGCCTTGGTGGCGTCTTCGCCATGGACGAGGTTCGTCATCTCCTGCGCCAAGCGGCGTTGAGCAGCGCGCTTGAATGGCTCTTCGGCCACGGCCTTCTCGTATTCTGCGATCTCCTCCTGGGTGAGGAAGGTAAACCAACGCAGGTAATCGATGACCACAGTATCGCCTGCATTAAGGAAGTACTGGTACCAAGAGTAAGCAGAGGTCTTCTCCGGATCCAGCCAGAGCTTGCCGCCACCGGTGGACTTACCGAACTTCTGGCCCGATGCATCAGTTACCAAAGGCACGGTCAGTGCATGAACCTTGGCGTTATCCATACGACGGTTCAAATCAACACCGAAGACAATGTTGCCCCACTGATCGCCACCGCCAATTTGCAGCACACAGTCGTATTCGCGGTGCAGGTGAACGTAGTCATTCGACTGCAGAAGCATGTACGAGAACTCCGTGTAAGAGATGCCGTCAGACTCAAGGCGACGCTTCACGGTGTCGCGGTCCAACATTGTGTTGAGGGAGAAGTTCTTTCCCACGTCGCGCAGGAACTCAATGACGGACATGTTCATGGTCCAATCCGCGTTGTTGACCATGATCGCAGGGTTGTCGCCCTCAAAGTCTACGAAGCGGCGCAGCTGCTTCTGGATTGCCTGCAGATTCTGTTCAATGGTCTCCATGCTGAGCATGGAACGCTCCCCCACGTCTCGAGGGTCACCAATGGTGCCCGTGGCACCGCCGGCCACAGTGATCGGACGGTGGCCGAATTGCTGGAAACGGCGCAGCATGATCATCGGCACCAGGTGGCCCGCATGCAGTGAGTCGCCAGTTGGGTCGAATCCGCAGTACAGCGTGATGGGCTTCTCGCACTCGTCACGCAGAGCCTCGAGATCGGTGGACTGGTTAATGAGGCCGCGCCAAGACAGCTCATCGATGATATTCATAAAAGACTTTCTTGATTAGAAGGTTGTGCTCGAAGAACACGAACCACGTGCAACTTGTACTAGGACTTGCCGCGGAGCTGCGGCTTTGAAAATTAGGACTCGTGTGCGGAGTACGGAGGCCAAGCCTGCGCATGGTCAACGAGCATCACTGGGATTCCGTCCTCAATGGGATAGGCCACGCCTAGACGCTCATTGACCAGAACTTCTTTGTCCTCGATATAGGTCAACGGGCCCTTGTCTTGTGGGCAGACCAAAATCTCTAGCAGTTGTGGATCAAGACTCATGGCGTTCATCCTACATCTCCGCACTACAGAGAGCGGCGTCGGCCCGCGAATACCTCGGAGGTAACTAACAAACAAAGAAAAGCCGACCATCCCCGAAGATTTCGAGATGGCCGGCAAGGTTAAGGCTAGTTGGCCGGAATAACCGGGGTCTGAGCCCACGCGCGGGACTGCGCGGAAAGCTCGTCCACGCGCTGACGTTGTTCGGCAACGCGCACTCCGGCGGTTCCGCCCTTGGTCGAGCGGGAGGCCACAGCACCGTCAATGGTGAGGACTTCGCGCACGGCAGGCAGCAGGCGCTTGTCGACGCCGGCGAGTTCCTCGTCGGTGAGATCCACCAGATCCACTCCCCGCTTCTCTGCAATCTGAACGCAGGCACCGGATGCTTCGTGCGCCTCTCGGAACGGCACACCTTGGCGCACCATCCACTCAGCTAGATCGGTAGCCAGCGTGAAGCCACGCGGAGCAAGTTCACGCATGCGGTCTTCGTGGAAGACAAGGGTGGAGACCAGACCGGTCATAGCGGGCAGCAGGAGGTTGAGCTGGGCCACCGAATCGACGATGGGCTCCTTGTCCTCTTGCAGATCGCGGTTGTAGGCCAAAGGCTGTGCCTTCAACGTCGCAAGCAGACCGGATAGGTTGCCGATGAGACGGCCCGTCTTGCCACGGGTCAGCTCGGCGACGTCGGGATTTTTCTTCTGCGGCATGATGGATGAACCGGTTGACCATGCGTCATCCAAGGTGACGTAGCCGTATTCCGGCGTGCACCAATAGATGATTTCCTCGGCCAGGCGCGACATGTCCACCGAGATTTGAGCCAACACGAAGGCGGTCTCAGAAGCGAAGTCACGAGAAGCAGTACCGTCCAAAGAGTTCTCTGCGGAGGAATCGAAGCCGAGTTCCTCTGCGATTGCCTCTGGATCCAGGTGCAGCGAGGAACCAGCGAGGGCGCCCGAGCCATACGGGGAAACCGCAAGGCGCTTGTCTAGGTCGCGGATGCGATCGACGTCGCGAAGCAGCGGCTGGGCATGTGCCAGCAACTGGTGCGCGAGAAGAATCGGCTGCGCGGCCTGCGAGTGCGTCTTGCCCGGCATAATGGCATCCGGGTGAACAGCCGCCTGCTTGGACAGCGCGTCAACCAGGTCGGTGACCTGAATAGCGATGTCGCGAACCGCGTCGCGCACCCACATCCGGAACAACGTAGCCACCTGGTCGTTACGGGAACGACCAGCACGCAGACGTCCGCCTACCTCTGGGCCAACAATGTCAATGAGCCCGCGCTCCATGGCGCCGTGCACATCCTCGTCGGTCGGCAGCGGGCCGAACTCACCGGAGGCCACCTTCTCCCCCAGCTCGGTCAAGCCGGAAAGCATGGTCTCAAGGTCGGCGTCGGAAAGCAGCCCTGCTTTATGCAGAACCTTGGCGTGCGCCTTGGATGCTAGAACATCGTAAGGTGCCAGCACCCAGTCGAAGTGAGTGGACACGGACAGGGCAAACATCGCCTCGGAAGGGCCGCCGGAGAAGCGGCCACCCCACAGTGCGCCCTCGTTGGTCTTGTGCATTTTTACTTTCCGGTTGGGAAACCGCCGTCGCGGTCACGCTGGTTAGAAATCTGGGTGGACAGGCCGTGCAGCTGGACAAAGCCCTTGGCTGCAGTCTGGTCGAAGGAATCGCCTGTGTCGTAGGTTGCCAGATCGAAGGAATACAGCGACTGGCCAGAGCGGCGACCGTTTACGGTAGCGGTGCCTGCGTGCAGAACCATGCGGATATCGCCCGAGACGTTCTCCTGGGAGGACTCGACGAATGCGTCCAAGGAGCGCTTCAGCGGGGAGTACCACAGACCGTCATAGACCTCCTCGGCCCAGCGAGCGTCAGTCAGACGCTTGTAACGCGCCAGCTCGCGCTCGACGGTGACGTCTTCCAGAGCCTCGTGTGCCTTGATGAGAACGATTGCACCTGGGGCCTCATAGACCTCGCGGGACTTAATACCGACCAGGCGGTCCTCGACCATGTCCAAACGGCCGATACCCTGTGCACCTGCGCGGCGGTTGAGCTCCTCGATTGCCTGCAGGACGGTGACCGGCTTGCCGTCGATAGCTACTGGCTTGCCCTTCTCGAAGGAGATGACAACCTCATCCGGAGCGTTACCCAGTGCTGGGTCCTCGGTGTAGGCGTAGAGGTCCTTTGTCGTCGGGTTCCACAGATCCTCCAGGAAACCGGTCTCCACTGCGCGGCCCCATACGTTCTGGTCGATGGAGAATGGCGAGGATGCGGACTGCTCGATTGGCAGGTTGATTTCCTCAGCGAAGGCGATGGCCTTGTCACGGGTCCATGCGTAGTCACGTGCAGGAGCAATGATTTCCAGGGAAGGATCGAGAGCACGGAAGGAAACCTCAAAGCGAACCTGGTCGTTGCCCTTACCGGTGCAGCCGTGGGAAACGTGGGTTCCGCCATGCTCCTGAGCAGCCTTGACCAGGTGCTTGGTGATGAGCGGGCGGGAGATTGCAGATACCAGCGGGTACTGCTTCATGTACATACCGTTTGCCTTGATGGTCGGCAGGCAGTACTCCTCGGCAAACTCGTCCTTTGCGTCGATGACGATCGACTCAACCGCACCACAATCGAGTGCACGCTGGCGTACGGACTCCATGTCCTCGCCGCCCTGACCGAGGTCAAGGGAGACGGCGACAACGTCGCCACCGGTCATCTTGGACAGGTATGGAATGGCGACGGACGTATCCAGTCCGCCAGAGTAAGCGAGCACTACGCGTGCAGTCATGATGAATCTCCTTGAGGGTTACTCGTCCGAAGTGCTTCGTCCGAGTGATTCTGTAGATTTCTGTGGGTTTTACTGAAGTAGAATTAATATTATACGACTAACCCTATAAAACTTAAATGGCGCGGGAAGTAAGTTTTAAGGCCAGCTCTTCCCCGGTTGTTCCTTCGCGTGCGAGAACAAAGATAGTGTCGTCACCGGCGATACAGCCAACGACGTCGCTAAGCCCAACGCGATCAATGAACGAAGCGAGGTACTGTGCGGCACCGGCCGGAGTACGCAGCATTGCGATATTTCCGGAGTGATCGTGGGAAACAACCAACTCTTCAAGCATACGGCGCAGTTTCTCACGCGGACCGTTCACTTGGTCTTCGAACTGCTCGAGCTCGCCGCCGACCATATAGAAGGAGCGGCCGCTATCGCGCTTAACCTTCTTCGCACCTAGCTCGTCCAGGTCGCGGGACAACGTTGCCTGCGTGATGTTGATTCCTTCATCGAGGAGCAGCTCAGAAAGCTGTACCTGGCTAGTCACCCTGGTGCGGTCCAAGATCTCCAGGATCTTGGCCTGGCGAGCATTGCGAGTGGTTGGTGTCGTGGTCATGTCTTAAGCGTTCTCCTTGTTATAAGCGAGTAGCCACACGAGCAAAGCCTTCTGCGCATGCAGACGATTCTCCGCCTCGTCAAAGACACGGGACTGCGGTCCATCGATTACCTCGGCGGAAACCTCACTGCCGCGATAAGCCGGCAAGCAGTGCAGGAAAATAGCATCATCCTTAGCCATTGCCATGACGTCGGCATTGACCTGATAAGGAATAAAAGGCGTACGGCGATCGAGCCCGTCAGCCTCCTGCCCCATTGAGACCCAGGTATCCGTGATGACGACGTCTGCGCCGCGCACAGCCTCGAGCGAGTCCGTTACGGTGATGGAGCCACGCTGCCGTGCGCGATCGACGAATTCCTGCTGGGGTTGGAATCCCTCCGGCGCGATAATCCCCACTTCCATGCCAGCGGTGGCAAATCCCAGCATGTAGGAGTTAGCCATGTTGTTGTTGCCGTCGCCGAGGTACACCGCCTTGCGGCCCTTCAGGTCGCCGAAGTTCTCACGGCAGGTCAGCAAATCCGCCAGGATCTGGCACGGGTGCAGGTCGTCGGACAAGGCATTCACGATGGGAACCGTGGCGGTCTCAGCCATCTCGAGGAAGTTTTGGTGGTCATACGTGCGCCACACGATTGCCTCCACAAAACGCGAGAGCACTGCTGCGGTGTCCTGGTACGTCTCCCCCTTGCCCATCTGCGTGGACTTGGTCTCGGTAACGATGGCATGTCCTCCCAAGTGGGCAATGCCTGCTTCGAAGGAGAAACGGGTACGCGTTGAAGTCTTATCGAACAAGACGGCCACTGATTTAGGGCCTTCGAGTGGCCGTTCTGAAAATGGTTCGGCCTTCAGCTTGAGGGCGAGGTCAAGGACCTCGGCCTGCTCAGCAGGCGACAAGTCATCGTCCGCTAGAAAGTGCCGCACACTCATGCACATACCTCCATTACAGCGAGGAGACGTTCAAGTGCCAAAGCGATCTCCTCGTCACTGATGACCAAAGGCGGGGTCAAACGCACAACGGACTTGTTTGGGGCGTTCAGAATCAGTCCCTGTTTGAGCCCCTCCGCGACGACTTCCTTAGCCACCGGCTTATTTAATACAACACCAAGCATAAGCCCTCGGCCACGTGTGCTGTCTACGAGTCCCGACTTTTCTACGCCTTTTGCCAGTTTTTCGCCCTTGCGGGTGACCTCAGTGAGGAACTCGGAATCAATTTCATCCAGCACGGCGTTCGCTGCAGCGCAGGATACAGGGTTTCCGCCGAAGGTCGTGCCATGGCTGCCGGGCTGGAAGAGATCCTTGGCAGCTCCCCTAGCGATGGTCGCGCCGATAGGAAGGCCAGCACCCAAACCCTTCGCCATCGTTACGACGTCGGGAAGCACGCCCTCATGCTGGAACGCAAAAAAGTCGCCGGTCCGTGCAACGCCTGTTTGCACCTCGTCAACCATCATGAGGATGCCGTACTCATCGCATAGCTCGCGCACAGCCTTGAGGAATCCGTCCGGAGCCGGAATCACTCCGGTTTCGCCCTGGATGGGCTCCAGAATGATAGCCGCAGTATCTTGCGGATCCTGTTCCACCAAAGTGCGCAGGTAGTCGATGTCGCCGTAGGTGTAGAACTCCACCCCGCCGGGGAATGGCTCGAAGGCATTGCGCTTACTCGGCTGCCCAGTCATGGCCAAAGAACCCATGGTGCGGCCGTGGAAACCGTGGTGCGCGGCGAGAATCCGGCGGCGGCCGGTCAAGCGTGCAAGCTTGAATGCCGCCTCGTTTGCTTCCGCGCCGGAATTGCAGAAGAAAACGCGGGCATCCCTGTCACCGATGCGTTCAATGAGCTTGCCTGCCGCATTCACCACTGGCTCGCTTGCAAAGAGGTTGGACACGTGGCCAACCTTGGCCACCTGTTCGCTGACTGCCTGCACTACCGCTGGGTGCCCGTACCCCAACGAGTTCACTGCGATGCCAGCGAGCATGTCGATGTAGGTTTTGCCCTCTTCGTCGGTGAGGGTAGCGCCCTTGCCGGATACGAACGCCACCGGCGGGGTTCCGTAGGTGTTGGTGATGACCTGGCCCCACTTCTCTGTTAGGTTACTCATGCGTTGTCGTCCTTCCTGAAGACGGTGCCCGCTGGGTAGTCTTCCCGCTTGTAGTTGTCAGGCAGCACCATCGTTCCGATACCACCCATGGTCAGCAGCTCGAGGAGAACTGCGTGTGCGATGCGTCCGTCAATAACGTGCGCAGCGCTGACTCCCCCGCGGACTGCATTGAGGCACGATTCCATCTTGGGGATCATGCCGCTGTCCAGGCCTGGAAGCAGGGCCTCCAACTGGCCACATTCAATCTTCGACACCAGCGAGTCCCTGCTGGGCCAATCGGTGTAGAGTCCCTCAACGTTGGTGAGGATCACCATGCGCTCTGCACCCACTGCCTTGGCGAGTGCGCCGGCAGCCGTGTCCGCATTGATGTTATAAACCGCGCCGTCTGCGCCTGGCGCAATGGTCGAAACCACCGGGATACGCCCGGATTCGACGATGTCCATCACCGCTGCCGGGTTGACGTCAATGATGTCTCCGACCATGCCGATGTCGGTGAGCTCGCCTTTAATGTCCACCAAGCGCTTGGTGGCGGTGAAAAGGCCGGCATCCTCACCGGAGGTTCCCACTGCATATGGCCCGTGCGAGTTGATGAGATTGACCAATCCGCGGCCGACCTGCCCAAAGAGCACCATGCGCACGACGTCCATAACCTCAGGCGTCGTAACGCGGAAGCCGCCCTTAAATTCGCCTTCGATGCCGAGTTTGCCGAGCATTTCATTAATCTGTGGGCCGCCACCGTGGACAACGATGGGCTTTGCGCCAACCGTACGCAGGAAGACCATGTCGGCCGCAAACGCCGCCTTGAGTCGGTCATCCACCATGGCGTTGCCGCCGTACTTGATCACCACGACCTTGTCCCGGAAGTGCTGCAACCAGGGCAGCGCCTCGGCCAGGACGTTGGCCCGATCTTGATTCGTGAGCCCCTGAAGCATGACTATTTCCTTGCTTTCCTTTTATGAGCTGTATGCGGAGTTGATTTCGACGTATGCGTGGGACAAGTCGGTGGTACGCACAAACGCCCTGCCCGGTCCGCCTGTTCCCAGGTCGACGCGGACATCGATGTCGGCGCCGGACAGATCGACGTCACGAGCACCCGGCGCACCGGTCGAGGCCAGGCACACAGGCTGATCGTTGAAGTACACGGAGATGTTGTCTGGGTCCATGTCAGCATCAGCCATTCCCACCGCTGCGAGCACGCGGCCCCAGTTGGGATCAGAGCCGAACATAGCGCACTTGAACAGGTTGTCGCGCCCCAAGGTACGCGCAGCGTTGAGAGCTTGTGCGTCGCTGCCGGTTCCCTCGACGGTGATGCGCACGCGCTTAGTCACACCCTCGGCGTCTGCTTGGAGCTGATCCGCGATGTCAGCGCACACTGCCAACGCTGCCGCGTTGAGCTCTTCTTGGCTGGGTTCCACGCCGGAAGCACCCGATGCCATCAGGATGACGGTGTCATTGGTCGAGGTGGAACCGTCCACGTCCAAGGTGTTGAAAGTCTGATCGGAGGCTTGCTGCAAGGCCTTCTGCAGAGCCTCCGGGCTGGCCACCGCGTCAGTGGTCAAGCACACCAGCATCGTGGCCAGGGACGGGGCCATCATTCCCACGCCCTTACCCATTCCGCCAAGGACCCATCCCTCGCCACGAGTCACGGCCTCCTTGGAAACGGTGTCCGTGGTCATGATGGCTGTCGCCGCTGCGCTCGAGTGCTCAGCACTGGTGCCGATTGACTCGACCACCACGTCAATGCCTTTGAGGACCTTGTCCATAGGCAAAGGTTCGCCGATGAGACCGGTCGAACACACGGCTACGTCACTGCTGTCGAGCGCAAGATGCTTGGCGACGGCGCTCACAGTGGCACGCGCATCTTGGTCGCCCTGGGCGCCGTTGCATGCGTTGGCGTTACCTGAGTTAAAGAGCACTGCCTTTAAGACGCCGTCGGCTACAGCTTCCCGCGAGACCTTAACTGGGGAGGCCACCACGCGATTGCGTGTAAACACCGCTGCCGCGTCAAAGTTGGGACCCTCGTTGATGACGAGAGCCATGTCTGATTTACCGGATGGCTTGATACCCGCTGTGGTTGCTCCTGCGCGGAAACCGGCTGCTGCAGTAACGCCGGTCTGAGTGGCCGAAGAAGTCATGATTAGTCCTTAATACGAGACGAAAATAGGGGGTGGATTCTGGAGTAGATAGGTGCCAGAGGTGGGTATGCCTGCAGGGCTTAAGGGGCGACTGCTGCTTGCGGCAAACCGGCGGTCTCATCCCAGCCCAGTGCAAGATTCATGCACTGCACAGCGGCGCCTGCCGTGCCTTTGCAGAGGTTGTCCAAGGCTGCAGTGATAACGAGACGTCGTGCACGCTTATCCACATGGGCCTGAATGTGCACCATGTTGGTGCCCACGACATTTTGGGTCTCAGGCTGCTGCCCCGTGGGAAGGACGTAACAGAATGGTTCGTTCGCATAGAAGTCTGCGAACACCTGCGCGACTTCCTCGGCGGTCACGCCGTCCCGCAACGGCGCGGTTACGGTGGCGAGGATGCCGCGTGGCATCGGCGCAAGTACGGGAGTAAAGCTCACCGAGACTGTGTCCTCAGTAAATGGTTGCAGATTCTGCACCACTTCAGGGGTATGCCGGTGGGTACCACCTGGCTTGTAGGCCTTGACGTTGCCCATGGTTTCGGCTCCCAGCTGCGCCACAGAAGCCTTCTTTCCAGCGCCGGATACGCCGGTGATAGCAATGACGGAGAGGTCTGGCTCAATCAGGTTTCCCTTAACAGCGGGAAGCGCCCCCAAGGTAATGGTGGTGGGGAAACAACCGGGAACTGCGACCCGGTTAGAGCCCTTAAGCGAAGCACGGTTTCCGGGAATCTCGGGGATACCGTAGGGCCATGCGCCCGCATACTGGCCGCCATAAAATTCATCCCAGTCGGCCTTGTTGCGAAGGCGGAAGTCAGCAGCACAGTCGATGACCACTACCTTCTCCCCCAGCTGGCGTCCAATCTCTGCGGAGTGGCCATGCGGGAGGGCAAGGAAAACTACGTCGTGTTGAGACAACACCTCTGGGGTGGTTTCGTCAATTATGCGGTCTGCCAGCTGCGGCAGATGCGGCATGAGTTCGGAGACCTTTTGCCCAGCATTCGAGCGCCCAGTCAGCGCGCCTATCTGCAGCTGTCGAGCGAAGTACGCAGGATGCGAAAGCAGGAGGCGAAGAATTTCGCCTCCTGCGTATCCGGTGGCGCCTGCAATTGCTACTGAAATCGTCATGCGCCCACCGTAGCAAATAATGCAACACACTGTAAGTTATTCAGGAAAATTTCCCATTAAAAAGCACGGGATGAAATCTGCCCTACCCCTCGCAAGGAAGCATTAGCCGACAATCCCCAGAATATGACCTACGACACAGTCCGTCAAGGATGCGGCAGCGCGGTGACGCCTTACACAGCGCATTAGGAAAGCCTTTCCCTCAGTAATCCACTTTGAGGGAAAGGCTTAGCTCTACTGCAACTTCAGCGGCTGGGGTTCCAGGCCTCCTAAGCGCGCATCTCCGCGCCGAGGCGTTGCTTGACCAGCTCGGCCGCTGCGAGGCGGTGCTCGTTAGCTTCCTCGTCAGTAAGAGTGCGGTCATCTGCCCGGAAGATGAGCTTGAACGCCAAAGACTTCTTATCCGCGCCAAGCTGCTCACCACGGAAGACGTCGAAAAGCTCTACTGCCTCGAGAAGCTCGCCGGCACCCTCTTCGACGACCTTGCGCACCTCTTCAGCAGGCGTGGACTCATCGACGATGAGCGCGATGTCCTGATGCAGTGCTGGGAAGGCAGACAAGACCGGTGCTGGGAAAAGCTCGTCGGTCGGCAACGCAGTGACATCGATTTCCATTGCGCACGTGCGTGCGGGAAGGTTCAGCGCCTCGAGAACCTGTGGGTGCAGCTCGCCTGCGTAGCCAACGATGATGGACT
>NZ_GG667520.1:609913-613001 GCF_000159135.1 Corynebacterium striatum ATCC 6940 | reverse complement strand
CACCGTCGACGACTGCCTTCACCGCAGCGCAACGGCCCGGGTGCCAAGGCAGCTCCTCGGCAGCCTCCAGCTCGATCTCGACGCCAGCCGCACGAGCAACCTGACGAGCAGACTCAATAGCATCGGCGTAGGTAAAGGCACGACCCTCGCCCCACGGGCCTTCATGCTCGATGTTGCCGGTAGCTACGGTCGCGACATGGAGCGGCTGCTCTGGGAGGGATTCGCGCAGTTCCTTGACCACATCGTCTGCTGGACGCTGCTCAACGGACGGCATCGGCGAAGAATCCGCGCGCTTGAAGGAGACCTGCTGCAGACCAAACAGTGCCAGATCTGCACGGCCACGTGCGACGTTACGACCGATGGCTTCTAGCATGTTCGGCAGCAGGGTCGTGCTCAAGATGGCCTTGTCAGACTCCAGCGGGTTCTGCACGGAAACAGTGCGGCGGCGGTCGTCGTCCGCGTCCAATCCCCATACGTCAAACGTGTCGTTGGCGATGAACGGAGAAGGCAGAACCTCGGCGTAACCGGCATAGGCCAAGCCATGACCGATGGCGCGGCGACGCTTCTGAGCCGGGGTGAGTCCGCGACCGCCGACTGGGGTCGGAAGAATCGTCGGAATGTCCTCGAGGCCCTCGAGACGCAGGACTTCCTCAATCAGGTCGACATCCATGGTGATGTCGGTACGCCAGGTAGCTGGGGTGACCAGCAGGTTCTCCCCCTGCTCTTCCACGGTGCAGCCCACCTCGCGCAGACGCTGCACGATAGTCTCGCGGGAATACTCCACGCCCGCGTATTCGCTTGGCTTGCTAGCCCGCATGGTGATCTGCTGCGGCTTGGCGACGTCGCCCACAAGGGTACGGCCGGACTCGATGGTGCCGCCAGCAATCTCGACGAGCAAAGCGCAAGCAACGTCGAGCGCAACCTCGACGATGGCTGGGTCTACGCCGCGCTCGAAGCGGCGGGAGGCCTCCGAGGAAAGCTTGTGGCGGCGAGAGGTACGCGCAACCGTGATTGGGTCCCAAATAGCGGACTCGAAGTACACATCAGTGGTCTCGTCGATAATTTCAGTGGACGTACCACCCATGACACCAGCCATGGACTGGATGCCATTGTCATCGCAGATGACGACGTCGCCGGCGGAAAGGGTGCGCTTGACGTGGTCCAAGGTCTCGAACTTCTCTCCCTCTTCCGCATTGCGCACTACCAAGCCACCCTTAACGAGGTTGGCGTCGAACGCGTGCATAGGAGCGCCCAGCAGCAGCATCACGTAGTTGGTGACGTCGGTAGCCGGGTTGACGGCACGCTGGCCGGACAGCATGAGCTCGCGTTCCATCCAGAATGGAGTGCGAGCATTCGGGTCGATGCCGGAAACCTTGCGCAAACCAAAGCGCTGGGCCTTGGTCTCCTCACGCAGGTCAATGTTGATGAGGCCCCCCTCCGGTGTGGGAACACCAGAAACATCGATGCCTGCAACGGACGGGTCCTGCGCAACGTCAGCAAATTCGAGGTTGAAAGCCGAAGCAATCTCGCGAGTCAGGCCACGTGCCGAGAGCGCGTAGCCACGGTCCGGGGTGATGTTGACGTCGAATACGGTGTCAGCCAAGGCGATGAGCTTGCGGGCATCCTGGCCGATGTACTGACCGTACTCCTCTCCGAAGGTGATGATGCCATCGGACTTCTCAGCGAACCCGAGCTCCGCGGCGGAGCACAGCATGCCGTTGGAGATGTGATCGTAGGTCTCGCGGGCAGCAATCTTGAATCCACCCGGCAACTCGGCACCCGGCAGCGCCACGACGACGTGATCGCCGAGACGGAAGTTGCGAGCGCCGCAGATGATACCCTGCAGCTCACCGGTGCCGTTTGCGTCACCGACGTTGACCTGGCAGTAACGAATGGGCTTCTTAAATTGGGTGAGCTCCTCGATTTCCTCCACCTTGCCGATGACCAGCGGGCCGGTGGTCTCTGGGAGATTCTCGTAGCCTTCGGTCTCGAAACCGACGCGGACGTATCCGGAGTCCAGTTCCTCTGGGGTTACTTTCCAACCGGGGTTCTTAGCGCCAAGCAGTCCGGTGACCCAGCTCTGGGAAATAAGCACCGTTTTCTTCCTGTCCTTTCTGGGTTCTTCTTATGCCTGTACGCCGAATGGCAGGGTGAAGCGAACGTCGCCCTCGACCATGTCTCGCATGTCGGTAAGGCCATTGCGGAACTGCAAGGTGCGCTCGAGGCCCATACCGAATGCAAAGCCGGTGTACTCCTCTGGGTCAACGCCCACTGCGCGGAGGACGTTCGGGTTGACCATGCCGCAGCCGCCCCACTCGATCCAGCCTGCGCCGCCCTTCTTGTTTGGGAACCAGACATCGACCTCGGCAGAAGGCTCGGTGAACGGGAAGTAGTTGGTGCGCATGCGGGTCTTGGTCTCAGGGCCGAACAGGACCTTGGCCAAGTGGTCCAAGGTGCCGCGTAGATGAGCCATAGTCAGGCCCTTGTCCACTGCGAGTCCCTCAACCTGGTGGAATACCGGGGTGTGCGTAGCGTCGAGTTCGTCGGTACGGAACACACGACCTGGGCAAGCAATGTAGAGCGGAACATCGCGGTCCAGCATGGTGCGTACCTGTACAGGAGAAGTGTGGGTACGCAACACCTGCTTTGAGCCTTCAGTCGAGACATGGAAGGTGTCTTGCAGGGTACGTGCTGGGTGATCCGGCTTGAAGTTCAACGCATCAAAGTTGAAGTACTCCGCCTCGACCTCAGGACCATCGGCGATTTCCCAGCCCATGCCGACGAAGATGTCGGCGATGCGCTCGGACAATGCCGTAATTGGGTGAAGAGCACCGGTCTGGGCGCGGGTGGTGGGGATGGTGACGTCGACGGTCTCGGCAGCGAGCTGAGCCGCACGAGCCTCCGCCTCAAGAACAGCCTGAATCTCCGCGTAGCGCTTCTCGACGCGACCGCGCGCCATGTTGACGTTACGGCCAGCGTCCTTGCGCTGATCCTTAGGCAGGCTGCCGAGCATCGTGCGAGCTTGTGGGATATAGCCCTGCTCACCGAGGTGCTCACGGCGAGCCACCGTCAGCTCATCGAGCGTGGT
>NZ_GG667520.1:548902-608617 GCF_000159135.1 Corynebacterium striatum ATCC 6940 | reverse complement strand
CCGCTCCACTAAGCCCCGCTAACGTTTCCTAGTTGATCGAACGGGTCCACTCAACGGGCATGACCCCTGAAAAGGAGACAGGGTGAGGGGCAGTTATGCCCGTCATCGGGTTCCAGTTCCACCGTCACCAGTTGGTGCGCTGGCGACTCGACGTCCAGGGCGTGGCCAAGCTGTGTCTTCGCGAGAAAGACGGAAGGCACCGACACAATGTGGAAAGGAATAGCCATAAGCCAAACGCTCCCGTTCGTTAGCCACCACTTTTCCGTTCGGATTGTGACATGCCAAACAATTTTTAGGAGCGATTCAACGCTTTGGCAGATTCATACAAACAAATTGAGGCTGCCGTGGCAAGGTTGAGCGACTCCGCGCGGCCGAGGATCGGAATGCGCACGCGCATGTCCGCTTCTTCTTGCAACTCCCCTAGTCCATGGGCTTCGTTACCGAACAACCAGGCGGTGGGTTGGCTGAGATCGGCCTCGGCAAGATCTACTTCCCCATCAGCGGCAGTCGCCAGAATCTGCATGCCTGACTTCCGCAGCTGCCCAAGCACATCCTTGATGTTCGGATCGCGCGCTACGGGAATATGAAACAGTGACCCAGCCGAGGCACGCGCCACTTTGCAGCCCAGAGGATCGACTGTCTCGCCTGCAAAGATGACGCCGTCGGCGCCCATAGCGTCCGAAGTACGGATGAGCGTTCCAGCATTGCCAGGCTCCGAGGTAAGGACTGGCACAGATACTAGATTTGGCTTGCCGTTGAGAATCTTTCCGGCCGACCAAAGAACAGGCTTGCAGAGTGCGAAAAGACCGGTTGTGGTTGCGGTATCAGAGAGATGGCGTGCGGCTTTGTCGGTGATTGGATGGACGTAGACATCCATATAGCCACACGCAGTGACGATGTCTTGGAAGCGTTCCGCAGCCTTCTCGGTCACGAATACGTCAGTGGCGGCCCCGGTAGATACTGCGGCGTCGACTGCGTTTTCGCCCTCAATGATGAATTGATTCGCCTTTTTGCGGGCCGCTGCACGGTGCAGTTTGGCGGCATTGACGATGCGCGGCGTGCGCTCTGTAAAGGCACTCTCAAAGTCGAGGTTCATGGCCACCACCTTACTAGCCAGGTTTAGCGCTTAGAACCTCCCCCTCCCCTGCAAGGCCAATCACCTTGAGCCCTTTCACCCGGACAAGGCTTTCAATGCACAAACCCTCCATCTCGCATTGCCCGAAAGATGGAGGGTGAAGGTCGACAGACTACTTAAAACTACTTACGCAGCGGAACGCCTTGCGCATCACGGTCGAATCCGCCGACGCCGGCCAGAATCATGATGAACTCAACGAACGCCCACAATGAGATGAAACCAACTACAAAGAAGCCAATGAGCACAAACACGGTGATGCAACCGAAGATGAAGCCCAACAACTGGCCGAGCGCGCGCCCGGTGTTCCCCAGGTAGAAGTTGTGCGCGCCGAGGTAGCCGAAGAAAAAGGCGAGCAGCCATGCAGCCACCCAGGACTTCTGCTCAGCTACAACGGCATACTGCTGTTGCATTGGGTAGGCCTGCCCGTATTGCGGTTGGCTAAATTGCTGCGGCGCAGAATAGCCCTGGCCATATTGCGGTTGTCCGCCCTGGAACTGCGCTGGAACATTGTTACCCTGTGGCTGGCCAAATGGGTTTACCGGCTGGCCACCAGCATTGCCTTGCTGAAAACCATTGTTTGGGTAGGTCATAAAAGTGCTCCTGAAAATGGACAAGATTTAAGAAAAAAGTTCAGCGCCCCTGCGCCGAACATCACAGTCAAGGTAACACGACAAATCACTCGGCACATAAAAGAAAGAATCAATTGGGGAATCATCCCCAACCAATGGGAATTTGATTATCCGCCGGTTTAAGAAAATCGCAGCGACATTTCCGCACTGTCACCATAAAACGGCGAATCCCTCCACCTGTTCGCATGGACTCAGGTGGAGGGATTGACGAGCATAAAGCTCGATAAAGAACCTTAAGTATCGGTTCTTAGGCGGCCTTCGGAGCGTTGAAGTCCTCCGGCAGTGCAGCCTTTGCAGCCTCGCACAGTGCGGAGAATGCCTCGAAGTCGTTTACAGCAAGCTCAGCGAGGATCTTGCGGTCAACCTCGATCTCAGCCAAGCGCAGGCCGTGGATGAGACGGTTGTAGGTGATGTCGTTCATGCGGGCAGCAGCGTTGATGCGCTGGATCCACAGCTTGCGGAACTCAGACTTACGAGCACGACGGTCGCGGTAAGCGTAAGTCATGGAGTGCAGCCACTGCTCCTTGGCCTTACGGTAGAGGCGGGAGCGCTGGCCGCGGTAGCCCTTAGCGGACTTCAGAATCGCGCGGCGCTTCTTCTTGGCGTTAACTGAGCGCTTTACTCGTGCCACAGTAATACTTCCTTAATCTTTTGTGGGTTTAGTAAGTGGGTTGATTCGGCGCTAATTAGGAGCGGCCGAGCAGGCGCTTGACGCGCTTGACGTCGGAAGGTGCAACGTCCTTGGTGCCCTTGAGACGACGGGTCTGCTTGGATGGCTTGCCCTCCAGCAGGTGGCGGCGGCCAGCCTGCTCACGGCGCAGCTTGCCGGAACCGGTCACCTTGACGCGCTTGGCGGTGCCCTTGTGGGTCTTCTGCTTCATGAGAATTAAGTCCTTAAATCCTAAGTGGAGCTTGGTCTACTTCTTGCCCTTGCGGACGGGTCCCAAAACCATGGTCATGTTGCGACCATCCTGCTTGGGGCGAGACTCGACGATGCCGTACTCGGCGACATCCTCGGCGAGGCGCTCCAGCAGGCGGAAACCAAGTTCCGGACGCGACTGCTCGCGGCCACGGAACATGATGGTTACCTTGACCTTGGAACCCTTCTCCAGGAAGCGCACCACATTGCCCTTCTTGGTTTCATAATCGTGATCATCGATCTTCGGACGGAACTTCTGTTCCTTAACCACAGTCTGCTGTTGGTTCTTACGGGCTTCGCGAGCCTTCTGAGCCTGCTCATACTTAAATTTGCCGTGGTCCATGATCTTGGCTACTGGCGGCTTTGCATTAGGTGCCACCTCGACCAAGTCAAGATCTGCTTCGTATGCAAGCTTGCGAGCATCATCAGTACGGACAATGCCCACCTGTTCACCACCGGGGCCAACAAGACGGACCTCGGGTACTCGGATGCGCTCATTAATGCGAGCTTCAGCGCTGATTGTGGTTCTCCTCGATTAGGGGGTTAGTGATGTGCCTACCGAGACCACAAACGAAATCCCGGTCTGCCAGAAGCAGCCGGGAGCTCTCATAAAAACGTTAAGGTATTAACCTCAACCCTTTTACCTTTATCCTACGAAGTCAAAGAACTTCGCGGCTTCAGGTGGGAGAAACTCCGCTTGTGACCCGAGACCTCCTGGAGAAGGTCCTACGGGCGGTAGTGCTGATTACCTTAACACCAGCTCATACAAAATCCAAATCGCAACGCGCCCACACTTTTTGACTGCATCCACAACTTGCTTAGATCCGCCTGCACTCTACATAGGGTTTTATGGCCCCATCTGCGATGGCTTGCTCCACAAGCTTGTCGACGCCCTTCGCTAGCGCATTGAGAGCCGGCTCAGCATCGCTGAAATCATCCCCCGGCATCACGACTTCGATTGCTAGCCCAACGCTCTGCGGCTCGGCGCCTTTGGTGGTGCGCACGCCGAACTGCCGGTGGGCATACATTCCATCAATCTCAGACAGACCCCATCCGCCCTTTGCACGCGTATCGGGCAGTGCGGAGAGCCCGTTGTCGTGGTAGACGATGAGATTGGCCATCGCATCATATACATGGCGGGCATGAGCGACGCACGGAAGTGAAGCCCCAAATGCAGCCTGATTTTTCAGCGTCCATGTGGAGTAGCCAAAGGAGTCCTCTACTTTAGCTGGTGCGTCGTATTCGTCGAGCAGGTCTGAAACCGCGCCATTCGCGTCACCGGTTTCCCATTGCACCTGGGTCCACAACGCATATGCGGCGTCATTGTCAGATTGTTCGATTGCCAGATCTATCATCTGCTCATCCGCGCCGACCTCCGCCGCTGCAATCGCAATCGGCACTTTGATTGTGGACCAGGTCGGCTCCTCGCCCTTCAGACCACGCTGGACGGATCCAGACTGAGCATCAATAGCAACACCTGCTTCGACACCGTAGCGCTTTTCCACACGGCGAATCACGCGATCCAGTTCTCCAGCTAGACGCAGCGAATCTTCCTCAGCGCTCCGATCTTTAAGCACACCAGCTAAAGCCTCCGTAGATTGCGCGGCTTGACTCTGAGCGTCACCTTCAGGAGCCGATTGGACATTGTCACAACCGCCCACTGCTCCTGATAATCGAAGATAACCAGCGCTGATGTAATCAGCTGGAAGGATCTCACGTGCTTCAATCGAAAGATTCTAGCCTTGTCTAGGGCGCAGCCGCCTCTTACAACAGCTCCTTGAGGTACTGGCCGGTATAAGAGCCTTTCACCTTTGCAACATCCTCGGGAGTACCTTGCGCAACAACGGTTCCTCCACCATCGCCTCCTTCCGGGCCCATGTCGACAATCCAGTCAGCTGCCTTGATTACATCGAGGTTGTGTTCAATGATGAGCACCGAGTTGCCCTTATCAACGAGCCCCTGGATGACGAGCATCAGCTTTCGAATGTCCTCGAAGTGCAGTCCAGTCGTCGGCTCATCGAGGATGTACACGGTACGACCATTGGTTCGCTTCTGCAGCTCAGATGCCAGCTTCACGCGCTGAGCCTCACCACCAGAAAGCGTGGTTGCCGCTTGGCCCAAGCGAACATAGCCCAGTCCGACGTCGACAAGCGTGGCGAGGTAACGATGGATCGAGGTAATCGGCTCAAAGAACTCCGCTGCCTCGGAGATCGGCATGTCAAGAACCTCAGCGATGTTCTTGCCCTTGTAGAGAACCTCAAGCGTCTCACGGTTGTAGCGAGCGCCCTGGCAAACCTCACACGGGACATAAACGTCCGGCAGGAAGTTCATCTCGATCTTCAAGGTGCCGTCACCTTGGCACGCCTCACAGCGACCGCCCTTGACGTTGAAAGAGAAACGGCCAGGTTTATAGCCACGAACCTTCGCCTCTTGTGTCTCGGCGAAGAGGTTGCGGATCTTGTCGAAGACACCAGTGTAGGTCGCGGGATTAGAACGTGGGGTACGGCCAATTGGGCTTTGGTCCACCTGCACGAGCTTGTCCAAGTGCTCGACGCCCTCTACTCGCTTGGCGCGTCCCGGAACCTGGCGAGCGCGGTTGAGCTTATTGGCCAGAGTCTTCGCCAGAATCTGGTTGACCACCGTCGACTTACCGGAGCCTGAAACACCGGTGATACACACCAGGACGCCCAGTGGAATCTCGACGTCGATGCCCTTGAGGTTGTTCTCACGCGCGCCGACAACCTTGAGGGTTCGGTCCTTATCGATCTCGCGGCGCGAATCCGGCACGGCCAAGACGCGATTACCGGCCAAGTATTGACCCGTCAGCGACTCCTCAACTTCGAGGATTCCCTCTGGCTCACCTTGATAGACCACCTCGCCGCCATACTCGCCGGCGCGAGGCCCGACGTCGACAAGCCAGTCCGCTTCGCGGATCGTATCTTCGTCGTGCTCGACAACGATGAGGGTGTTGCCGATATCGCGCAGACGCTTCAACGTAGTGATGAGGCGCTGGTTATCGCGCTGGTGCAGGCCGATCGACGGCTCGTCGAGGACGTACAGGACGCCCGCCAAGCCCGAACCAATCTGAGTAGCCAAGCGAATACGCTGCGCCTCGCCACCCGACAACGTCGAAGCGCCGCGGTCCAAGGTCAGGTAGTTCAAGCCCACGTCGAGCAAAAAACGCAGGCGGGCTTGGATCTCCTTGAGCACAGCGCCGGCAATAATTTCCTCGCGGTGACCCAAGACTAGTGAATCCAGGAATTCTGCAGCGCTTTCAATGGACAACGCGGACAAACCCGCGATGGACTTTTCGCCGTGAGCAGTGGACTCAAGGCGCACGGCGAGGATCTCCGGACGCAGACGAGTGCCTTTACACGCGTTGCACGCCACGCGGCGCGTGTACTGAAGCAGGCGATCCTTCTGCGAGTCGGAGTCTGCTTGCTCCAGCTTGCGCTCCAAGAAGCCAATGGCGCCCTCGAAAGGCGCATTCCAATTGCGCTGGCGGCCGTAACGATTCTTGTAGCGAACATTGACCTCAATGTCCGTGCCGTAGATGAGGGCGTCACGCTGCTCCTTGGTCAGCTCGGAAACCGGGGTCTTCGGGTCGAAGCCCATGGTCTTAGCCAGGCCCTCGACGAGCTTGACGAAGTAGCGCGAGTTCGGACTCGAGTGCCACGGCTGAATGGCGTCGACTGCGGGAGCATCTGGATCTGGTATGAGCAGGTCCACATCAACTTCGAGACGGGTACCGAGACCATCACAGACCGGGCAGGAACCAAAGGGTGCGTTGAAGGAGAACGCGCGCGGCTCGTATTCCTCGATGGTCAGCGCGTGGCCATTCGGACAAGCGGCTTTTTCGGAGTAGGTGTGAGTGAGCTCCGGGTTATCGATGAAGTCGAGTGTCACCAAACCGCCAGCCAGGCGCAAAGCGGTCTCCACAGAGTCAGTCAAACGTTGCTTTTGGGAAGCCTTGACCTGGAGGCGGTCAACAACGACGTCGATGTCGTGCTTGATCTGTTTTTTCAGCGTTGGCGGCTCGGTAAGCTGGTAAACCTCGCCGTCGACGCGCACGCGGGAGTAACCCTGCGATGCGAGATCCGCGAAGAGATCAACAAACTCACCCTTGCGTTTGCGCACCACCGGCGCGAGAACCTGGAACTTCAGCTTTTCTTCCAGCTCAAGAACAGCATCCACAATCTGCTGCGGCGTCTGCCGCTCGATCACTGCATCGCATTCCGGGCAATGCGGGGTGCCAGCACGCGAAAACAGCAAACGCAGATAATCGTAGATCTCTGTGATGGTGCCCACAGTCGAACGAGGGTTGTGGTTCGTCGATTTCTGGTCGATGGAGACCGCCGGCGAAAGTCCATCGATAAAGTCCACGTCCGGCTTGTCCATCTGGCCCAAGAACATGCGAGCATAAGAGCTCAACGACTCCACGTAGCGCCGCTGGCCCTCCGCGAAAATGGTGTCAAAGGCCAGCGATGACTTGCCAGAACCCGACAAGCCAGTGAAAACCACCATTTTGTCACGTGGCAGGTCGATATCGACGCCTTTGAGGTTGTGCTCGCGAGCTCCACGTACGACCAAACGATCAGCCACTATGTGTGCCTCCTCTTATCGGCCCGCGCTGTGGGGTCAGCGAGGCCAGTAGAAAATGTCTCTCTAAGAATCTACCCGTAGGGTTGGACACATGAATAACACGCTTTCCCTTCACAGTATTTCCGTCTCCGACATGGACAACAACTGCTACCTGATTTGTTGCGGCGATGAAGCACTGCTTGTCGATGCCGCGGATGATGCGCCGGCAATCCTCCAACTAGCTGCAGACAAGGGCGTGAAGATCACCGCTTTGCTGACGACCCACCGCCACTGGGACCACGTGCGGGCAACAAAAGACATCATCGAGGCCACCGGGGCCACCCACTATGCTTCCTTCCTGGACTCCCCTGCATTGCCCGCACCGGTCGACGTCGATCTGCGCCAGGGGGACACGGTTCCATTCGCCGGCCGCGAGTTTCCTGCAATCATCCTGCGTGGCCACACCCCAGGCGGGGCCGCGATTGCCGTGGATATCGATGGCACGACGAACTTGTTTGTCGGCGATTCACTCTTCCCAGGTGGCGTAGGAAAGACCACCTCAGAGGGAGACTTCGTCAGGCTGTACAAGGACGTCAGCGAGCGCATCTTCGACGTCTATCCGGATTCAGCGATTGTCCGACCAGGCCACGGCAAATCTACAACTCTTGGTGAGGAACGGCCGAAACTCGACGAGTGGTGGGAACGCCGCTGGTAGACACCAAATTCTTCCCCTCTCGGGGGCGAGTAGGGGCGCTCGACTCGCTCCGCGGGCCGGCATTTTTCCGTACACTGGTTTAACGCACATTAATTTACTCAATGAATGGAGCACGTAATGATTCGTAAGTTTGCCCGCCCGATGCTGGCTTCGGTTTTCGTATGGGACGGTGTCGATACTCTCCGTAACGCTTCCGACCACGTAGCGGAAACGGAGTCCGTGCTCAACCGTCTGCATAAGGTCGTTCCAGCCCAGTACGCCGGTTACATTCCCAATGACCCTGAGCTCGCAGCGCGCGCAATCGGCGGCCTCAAGGTCGGCGCCGGTTCCACGCTTGCGCTGGGCAAGGCACCGCGCACCTCCGCCGCAGTTCTCGCATTGTCTACGCTGCCTAATCTGCTTGGCCGTAACGCTTTCTGGGAGGCTGAGACCACCGAGGAGAAAAATGACCGCCGCAACGGTTTCCTCACCAACACCGCTCTGCTAGGCGCGCTCTTTATCGCGACCCAGGACACCGAGGGTAAGCCTTCCCTGCGCTGGCGCGCATCCAAGACTGCGGAGCGCACCAACAAGAAGATTCAGCAGGCTCTGCCCACCAAGTCCGAGCAGCAAAAGTTCGCTGACAGCATCTCTGACCGCGCGGATGACTTCTCCTCCAAGGCCACCGACTGGTTCGAGGGCGCCAAGGAATACGTCGATGACAACAAGGATGATTGGCAAGCGACCGGCAAGGGTCTCGTAGACACTGCTCGCTCTTTCATCGAGGACAGCGCCGAGCAGGCTCGTAACTTCATCGATGACAACAAGGATGACTGGCTGTCTGCAGCTCAGGACAACGCCGAGCTGGCACGCAAGAGCGCTGTCAAGGCTGCTACGAAGGCACAGTCCCGGGCTGACGATGCTCTGGCCAAGGTGGACACCAAGTCCAACAAGCGCGCAGTTAAGAAGGCAACCAAGCGCGCTGAGAAGCTTCAGGCTGAAGCTTCCAAGAAGATCGACAAGGCCATCAAGAAGTTCGGCGACCGCCTGAACTAAGCCTTTAACCCTCAGCGGCCCAGCAAGGTATGCTGGGCCGTTGTTGTTTTTCTAACCGTGTCCGCACGGTCCACATGCATCGAGATTTTGGGAGCAGAGTGTCTTCACCAGAGTTGTCTAACGCCAAGTCGCCGCAGGGACCAGTGACGAATGAGACCGCACGCGAAATTAACGCGGAACAAGAATACGTCGATAATCTCTTCTCCCGGCTCGACCGAGAAGTTGCCTTGGCCAATGAGAAGCTAAACGAGGTGCAGAAAGACGTCGACCCGCATACTCCAGACGCAGACGCACTCATCCGCCGTGAAACGGAGTACCACGGCCTGCAAGCGAAGTTGGACCGCCTTAATCTGGCTCAGCTCGGCTTAGTCTTTGGGCGCATAGACATCGACGCCCCCGGCGACAATCCCACCGAAGAAGGCCTCGACCGCAGGTATATCGGCAGGATGGGCCTGGATGCTCGTGAGGACGACTACCGGACGCTCCTCCTCGACTGGCGTGCACCAATGGCCCGCCCCTTCTACCTTGCGACCACAGCGCAGCCAGAAGGCGTCACCGTCCGCCGACACATTCGTACCAAAGGCCGCCTCGTTACGGACATCAACGATGAGGTCCTCTCAGGTACAGGCGCGGCGTCGGAAAGCGCAGGCGTTGCCAGTGAATCCGCGCTCTACCAAGCACTCCAGCGAGCACGTACGGGCCACATGGAATCCATCGTGGAGACCATCCAGCGCGAACAAGATGAGATCATCCGCGACAATACCCGCGGCGTCCTCGTAGTTGAGGGCGGACCCGGCACAGGAAAGACCGCAGTGGCGCTCCATAGAGTGGCGTATCTGCTCTACACCCATCGCGAACAACTGGCTGCCACTGGCGTGCTCATCGTCGGCCCGAACTCCACCTTCTTGGACTACATCTCCCGCGTTCTTCCGGAACTCGGCGAGACCGGCGTGGTGCTTTCCACCGTGGGCGACCTGTTCCCAGGCATCACGCCGACCCATCAAGAGCCACTGCTCGGGCGTGAGATCAAGGGTTCTGAAGCAATGGTGGATATCCTGTCCGCCGCGGTGAAGAACTACCAGACCCTCCCCACTGACACCCAGTGCATTACCGCAGAGCACTTGGAATTGGATATCGATGCTGCAATGGTCAAGGCGGCACGCACTCGTGCCCGCCGCTCCCGCAAACCGCACAACGATGCGCGAGCAGCATTTTCTGAGCATCTCATCGAGTCCCTCGCACAACAGATGGCACAGAAAATTGGTGCGGACCCGTTGGGCGGTCAGAATCTCCTGTCCCGCGCCGACGTCGATCAGCTGCATGACGATCTGGTGGATGAGCCGCAGGTGCAGCAACTCATCGACCAGTTTTGGCCCACCCTTGACCCGCGCACAGTTCTGGCTGATCTCTTGTCCTCCCAGGAGCAAATTGACGCTGCCGCCAGCGACTATGATTCTGAGACCCGTGAAGCCCTGTACCGCGCGCAAGGTGATGCGTGGACTGCATCGGATGCGGCATTGTTGGACGAACTAGCGGTCCTCATCGGTATGCCAAACCCAGAGGAGGAGAAGGCAGCCGCGGACAAAGCCTGGCGTGAACAGGTTGCCGATGCGGAGGATGCGCTCGATATTCTGACTTCCTCTGACTCGACCGACAACGATGACGACATGTTCGATGCGGAGATCTTGTCCGCACACGACGTCATCGACGCAGAGACCCTCGCGCGCCGCCAGGAAGTAAGCGACAACCGCACCACGGCCGAACGTGCGCAGGAGGATTACACCTGGGCTTACGGACACATCATCGTTGACGAAGCGCAAGAACTCAGCCCCATGGAGTGGCGGATGCTATTCCGTCGCAGCCCTTCCCGATGGATGACGCTTGTGGGTGACACCGCGCAGACTGGCGCTCCTGCTGGAGTTGATGACTGGGCTGAAGCCTTAGAACCTTTTGTAGCGAAGCGTTTCCGGCATCATCAATTGACCGTCAACTACCGCACTCCCCAGCCAATTGCAGATTTGGCCAATTCGTTATTGGAGCTTATTAACCCCCAATCCACGCCCGCTGTGGCGGTTCGAGATGGTGTGCCCGTCGAATTTGCGACAGAGACACGAGACTACGTACCCGGCACTTTCACAGACAAAGATGGCCGGCTGAATGCTGTTATCACGCGGGAAAACGTCGAGGACATTAAAGGACTTGAGTTCGACCATGTGGTCGTAGTGGATCCTGACGACATCGTTGCGGCCTCTCCACAGGGCTTGCAAAATCTGTACGTTGCGGTAACTCGCGCAACGCAATCCTTGACCTTGGCCGGACGGTGGCAGGAAATCTTCCACTAGTCTGGTGGGCATGGCTTTATCTGACATCGCACGTAAAATTGAACGCGCTTCCAACTCGGCAGCTTTGCGACGTTCCACCCGCAAAGGATGGGTACCCAAGCTTTCGGGTTATGCCGGATATGGCAACACCGAGTTTGTTCACGTCTTGGGCCGTGTTCTCATGCATGACCCTGAGTCCACAGAAAATGAGACTTGGGCACAGCGAGGCTACCGGCAGTTCTTTACTATCCAGGTGGCCAACCTCGATGTTTCAGTGACCGTAAACGGAAAGACTGTAACCGGGCACACTAACTACAACGGCTACGTGGACATTTTGGTTCATGAGCATGGCCTTGAGGCCGGCTGGCACGAAGTCACTATTGATGCTGCAGGCGCAGAGCCAATCACCGCTGAGGTACTCATTGTCTCGGAAGACTCGCCTCTGGGCGTGGTCAGCGACATCGATGACACTGTTATGGTGACGTGGCTTCCACGCGCTATGACGGCAGCTTGGAATTCCTGGGTCAAGCGAACCAACACCCGTCAGCCTGTAGAGGGCATGGCTGGGTTCTACCAAGAGCTGCGCGCCAAGCACCCCGACATGCCGTTCATTTACTTGTCCACGGGTGCATGGAATACCTACGATACCTTGGTCACCTTCATGGAAAATAACGGCTTCCCTAAGGGGCCATTGCTATTGACGGACTGGGGACCAACTCCTACCGGTCTCTTCCGCAACGGTCAGGAGCACAAACGCGTGCAGCTGCGTAACCTCTTCATCGCTTTCCCGTGGATGAAGTGGCTGCTTATTGGTGACGACGGGCAGCATGACCCGCTCACCTATGGCGACGCCGCCAACGAGCACCCGGACCGGGTAGCGGCGGTAGCAATACGCAACCTCTCCCCGCAAGAGCAACTGCTCTCCCACGGTTCTTTAGCACCACTCGCGGACGCGAATGAGGAAGGCTCTTTTTCGATTCCACTAATTCAGGGCGAAAATGGCCAAACCTTGGCTGCCAAGATGCGCGGCATCGAGCCCGAAATCAACAGTGAGGTGTACGGCTCCGACAGCTAAGACACCAACAATGCGTCCGGTCCCGGTGCATAGGCCGGCGAGCACAGCGGATTTAAAAAAATAAAGGCCTAGGGTTCCTCAGTGAGGAGCCCTAGGCCTTATCTGCTGCCGCTTGGGCGGCACAGGTTCTTAGTTCACGGTGTGGACGATCATGACGTCGCAATCGGACTGGCGAGCAACATCGGCCGGAACGGAACCCAGCAGACGGCCGGTCAGGGAGTTGATGCCGCGGTTACCGACGATGAGTAGGTCAGCGTTGTTGTCGTTGACGATGGACATCAGTGCCTGGACTGGGGTGCCAGGGCGAACGGCGGTCTCGACCTTAGCAACACCGAACTTCTCGGCGTGCTCCTTGCCCGCCTGCAGGTTAGCCTCTGCCTTCTCGTCACCCAGAATGGTCACGGAATCCTGGCGCAAGGTCTTGGAAGCCTGCTCCTGGTTCTCGTAGTAAGCACAACCGATGATTAGAGTTGCATCGAATGCTGCGGCGATCTTGGCGGCGCGCTCCACTGCGAGGAGGGAGGACTTGGATCCGTCGGTGCCAACCACGATCTTGTTGTAATCGCTCATGATGACCTTTCTTTAGGGGCCTTAGCCCCAAGTGATGATGCAGAATATGCAAATTGCTTATGCTTTAAAGGCGCAATCGCTAGTCTAACAATTTTGTGACTGACTCGTTACTCGACGTGTCAATTTTGACGCATTAATCAACGTGCTGTTTTTCTCACAATTTTGCGACCGTGTCGCCCACGCTTCACTTTTAAGCTCTTTTAGATTCCCGCTTCCTTGAGACCGCGCAGCTCTTTCTTGAGATCCGCAATCTCATCACGTAGCCGGCCCGCCAGCTCAAATTTGAGTTCACGAGCCGCAGCGCCCATCTGGGCGGTGAGGTCGTCGATCAGCTTTTGTACCTCATCGACTGCCATCGTGGAGACATCAGGCTTATCCATCAGCGCGGCTGGGTCACTTGCGGCGGCCTCTTCCCCATCGGATTCGTAGACCTGGTCCAGAATGTCCGCGATCTTCTTACGCAACGGCTGCGGGTCAATTCCGTGTTCCTCGTTATAGGCAATTTGCTTCGCGCGGCGTCGCTCGGTTTCCTCAATGGCTTCCTGCATCGAGTCAGTTATCTTGTCCGCGTACATAATGACCTCGCCTGAGACATTTCGCGCTGCACGGCCAATGGTCTGGATAAGTGACGTCGTCGAGCGCAGAAAGCCCTCCTTATCGGCATCAAGGATGGCCACCAAGGAAACCTCAGGAAGGTCAAGTCCCTCACGCAGCAGGTTGATGCCCACGAGGACGTCGTACTCGCCCAAGCGCAGCTGGCGCAACAACTCCACGCGCTGCAAGGTATCGATGTCTGAGTGGAGGTAGCGCACCTTAACGCCGTGCTCCAACAGGTAATCCGTGAGGTCCTCGGCCATGCGTTTGGTAAGCGTAGTGACAAGCACACGCTCTTGCTTTGCCGTGCGTTGACGAATCTCATCGATGAGATCGTCGATTTGGCCCTTGGTCGGCTTGACTGTGACTTTCGGATCAATAAGTCCGGTTGGGCGGATAACCTGCTCCACGTACTCGCCTTGGGAGGCCGTGAGCTCGAAGTTGCCTGGGGTTGCGGACATGTAGACGGTCTGGCCAACGCGTTCTTCGAATTCGTCGAAGGTTAGCGGACGGTTGTCCGTAGCTGACGGCAGGCGGAACCCGAATTCCACAAGGTTGCGCTTGCGGGACATGTCGCCTTCGAACATGCCGCCAATCTGCGGAACGGTTACGTGAGACTCGTCAATGATGGTCAGGAAGTCCTCTGGGAAGTAGTCCAGCAGCGTAGCTGGTGCGGAACCTGCCGGGCGCCCGTCAATGTGGCGGGAGTAGTTCTCAATGCCGGAACAGAAGCCAACCTGCTCAATCATCTCTAGGTCGTACTCGGTACGCATGCGCAGACGCTGCGCCTCTAGTAACTTGCCGCGGTTTTCTAGGTCGGCGAGCCGCTCGGCAAGTTCCGCCTTGATATCTTCCACTGCCTTTGCCATGCGTTCTGGACCAGCCACATAGTGCGTAGCTGGAAAGATTCGCACCTCGTCGACGCGCTCGAGGACGTCGCCCGTCAGCGGATGGATGTAATAGAGCTCGTCAACATCATCACCAAAGAACTCAATCCGTACCGCACGTTCCTCGTAGGCCGGGATGATGTCGACCGTATCGCCCTTCACGCGGAAAGTACCACGAGTAAAGCCCACATCGTTGCGCTCATATTGAATATCCACAAGCAGGCGCAGGAAGCGGTCGCGGTCGATTTCCTCGCCTTCCTCGATTATCACCGAACGGTCTAAATAGGATTGCGGCGTGCCCAGACCGTAGATACAAGACACGGAGGAAACAACAACAACGTCGCGGCGAGAAAGCAATGCGGAAGTCGCGGAGTGGCGCAGGCGTTCGACGTCCTCGTTAATGGAGGAATCCTTCTCAATGTAGGTATCCGTCTGCGCGATATAGGCCTCTGGTTGGTAGTAGTCGTAGTAGGAGACGAAGTACTCCACCGCATTGTGTGGGAGCAGCTGGCGCAGCTCGTTAGCCAATTGCGCTGCCAAGGTCTTGTTTGGGGCCATGACGAGCGTGGGACGCTGTTGCTTTTCAATGAGCCACGCTGCTGTAGCTGATTTGCCTGTACCGGTTGCACCCATGAGCACAACATCGCGCTCGCCTCTACTGAGACGCTCGTCGAGCTCAGCGATGGCAGCCGGCTGGTCGCCCGAGGGCTGAAACTCTGACTCCACCTTGAATTCTGCGGATCGCCGCTCCACCTCTCCAACGGGACGGTGTTCAGAGACGGGCAAAATGGGATGTTCTGCTGCAAAAGCCATGACGGCCAGTCTAGCGCTATTTCTTGGCAACCATTGCGCGGCTAAACGCGCTTTATCGTGTTCGGCCACCTAGGGCAAAGACGCACGAACCGACTGCACCCAGATCTCCAACTCCCCTGTTGTTTCCCACAGCGCATAAACAGGCGAGCTTTCAGGCTCCAAGGTCGAATTAATCTTCTTTCGCAACCACGCTCGCGACTGCGGAGTACAAATCGACTTCAATTCCTTAGCTGACACGCCGTTGGGCAGCCGGTCCTGCGGAGTATTCACTAGCGCTCCCAGCGCAATAACCTTTTCAGCTTCATCTACGTCAAGGGGACTATCAGCGCAGGATCTCTTGAAATGCTCGAAATCGAAGGTGCCATCACGAAGCTCCGCAAGCAACTCACAAGCGGCATGATTATCAAATGGCCCTACGTCCCACGTCCCCATAGGAGCAGACACTAAGAAACCAAAATGAACACAAAAAGAGAACTGCGTAAATTTTATCTACATCAGTAATGAAAATTAGTTGTCTTAAGAAAAGCCTGCAGCACTCTATTTCTTAGCGGCGATTTCAGGAACCACGCGTTCAACTTGCCCAGGAAGTTCCTCAAGGGCACCGTTGTTATCAATGACAAAGTCAGCGACTGCCAGCCGTGCGTCATCCGAAATCTGCGCTGCGATCCGGCGCCGCGCATCGGTCTCATCAAGACCGCGAAACTCCACGAGGCGCTGCACACGCGTGGCCACATCCACGTCGACCACGATGGTGTAATCCATCCCAGTGTGGAGACCTTTGTCCACGAGCAATGGCATGTCATACACCACAAATTCCTCGCCAGCGCTGCGGGCAGCGTCGAACCGCCGCTGAGTCTCAGCCTCGATTCGTGGGTGCGTAATGTCGTTGAGGCGCTGCGTCGACGCGGCGTCGCCAAACGCGCGCGTGGCCAGAAGACCACGGTTCAAGCTTCCGTCCTCGCGGATAATGTCAGCGCCAAAAGCCTCAGCAAGCTCTGTCAGTGCCGGCTCGCCTGGCTCAACGATGTCCCGCGCGATCTGGTCCGCGTCGACCACAGTCCAGCCCTGTTCCTTGAGCAAACGGGCAACGGTGGACTTTCCGCTTCCGATGCCGCCAGTGAGTCCGATGAGTTTCATAAAGGTTCAGACTACGCGAAAAGGCCGCATCCTGCGTTCAAATAAGAACGAAGGATGCGGCCTACATTCAGCTAGGCGCTGTTTAAGCCTTGAAAGTTAAGACTTAGTTACCAGCGAGCTTGTCGCGCAGAGCAGCGAGCTGCTCGTCGGAAGCCAAGGAGCCGCCAACCTCAGCCGGTGCCTCGGATGCCGGAGCTGCATCGTTGGACTCGGAGGAGTAGTTGGAGGACTCGTTAGCCTCTGCAGCCTCAGCGGCTGCGGCACGGTTGCGCTCGATCTGAGCGGTGTGCAGGTTGAAGCGACGCTCGGACTCGGCGTAGCGTGCCTCCCAAGCCTGACGCTGCTCGTCGTAGCCCTCGAGCCACTCGTTGGTCTCTGGGTCGAAGCCCTCTGGGAAGACGTAGTTGCCCTGCTCGTCGTAGGAGTCAGCCATGCCGTACTTGGACGGATCGAACTCTTCGGTGTAGTCCTCGTCTGCCTGCTTAACGGACAGGGAGATACGACGACGCTCGAGATCGATGTCGATGACCTTGACCATGACTTCCTGGCCAACGGTGACAACCTGGTCCGGAACCTCGACGTGGCGCTGAGCCAGCTCGGAGATGTGAACCAGGCCCTCGATGCCCTCTTCGACGCGAACGAATGCGCCGAACGGAACGAGCTTGGTGACCTTGCCCGGGACGATCTGGCCCACAGCGTGGGTGCGGGCGAATACGCGCCACGGATCTTCCTGGGTAGCCTTCAGGGAGAGGGAAACGCGCTCGCGGTCGAGATCAACGTCGAGAACCTCAACGGTGACTTCGTCGCCAACGGTGACAACCTCGGACGGGTGGTCGATGTGCTTCCAAGACAGCTCGGAAACGTGAACCAGGCCGTCGACACCGCCGAGATCAACGAATGCGCCGAAGTTGACGATGGAGGAAACAACGCCCTTGCGGACCTGGCCCTTCTGCAGCTGGTGCAGGAACTCGGAGCGAACCTCAGACTGGGTCTGCTCGAGGAATGCACGGCGGGACAGGACGACGTTGTTACGCTGCTTGTCGAGCTCGATGATCTTTGCTTCCAGCTCCTGGCCGATGTATGGCTCCAGGTCGCGGACGCGACGCATCTCGACGAGGGAAGCAGGCAGGAAGCCACGCAGGCCGATGTCCAGAATCAGGCCGCCCTTGACGACCTCGATAACGGTACCGGTAACTGGCTCTTCCTTGGCGTGCAGCTCCTCGACTGCGCCCCAAGCGCGCTCGTACTGTGCGCGCTTCTTGGACAGGATCAGACGGCCTTCCTTGTCCTCCTTGGTGAGAACAAGTGCGTCGATCTGATCGCCGACCTCGACGACCTCATCCGGGTCGACGTCGTGCTTGATGGACAGCTCGCGGGACGGGATGACGCCTTCGGTCTTGTATCCGATGTCGAGCAGGACCTCGTCGTGGTCAACCTTGACCACGGTGCCCTCGACGATGTCACCATCGTTGAAGTACTTGATGGTTGCGTCAACAGCAGCGAGGAAGTCCTCAGCGGTTCCGATGTCGTTAATCGCAACCTGAGGGGTGTTAGAAGTTGGCATATGTAGAAATGCTCCGAAGTGATGTAGGAGATCGTAATTGGACAGTTACGGGTCTCTCGAAAAGCATCTCTAAACAGGCCAAATGGCGATGGTTTAGGATGGATTCCGATCCCGCCGTGACGATGTATAAAGCCCTCCTACGGAAGCCTTAGACAACCCACGGCATAGACACGCCCGTACAACACTACATCCGCGCAGCTAAAACGGCAAATATACACGCGGCACGCGCATTCAAGGAGCCCTTCAGTGTCTGCTGATTCACAGTCCCCCGCGCCACGCTTCTCCCCGTCGCACGCGAATCGTCAATTCTGGGACAGCGACGCCCGCGATTATCATGCGGCACACGAGGAATATTTGTCCTCGTTTTACTGGTGTCCCGAGATGCTACACGAGGAGCAGGCGCAGTTGCTTGGCGACGTCTCTACTTCCACAGTTTTGGAACTCGGGTGCGGCTCTGCGCCGTGTACTGCGTGGTTGCAAGGACGCGCGCGGTTTGCCACGGGCTTCGATATTTCGCGCGGGATGCTGACACACGCGCCTGGGGGCTTGCCGCTTGTGCAGGCTGATGTGTTGGCGCTTCCCTACTCCAACGATTCATTCGACGTGGTGTTCTCAGCCTTTGGCGCCCTTCCTTTCATTGCCAACATCGACCAAGCCTTGGCGGAGGTGCATCGCGTACTTAAGCCCGGTGGGAGATTCGTGTTCTCCACCAACCACCCGATGCGATGGATTTTCCCCGACGATCCCGCGAACCTCACCGCGGAGTTGCCGTATTTCGACCGCGCCTATATCGAGAGCGACGCGGAGGGAAACCTCACCTACGCTGAGTTCCACCGCACCGTAGGCGACTGGCTGCGCGCGCTACAAACCCGCGGCGGATTCCTGATTGAAGACATCCTCGAGCCCGAGTGGCCGGAGGACCTTGACCTGACTTGGGGCCAGTGGTCAAGGGAGCGTGGCGAGATTTTCCCGGGAACAATCGTTTTTGTCTGTGTCAGACAATGATCACAGTATGGGTCAGACAATGATCGCCATTGTCTAGCGCAGACACCCGTTGAGTAGGCTCTACTGCATGCAGATTTTGGTTAAGGAACGCCTCGGTATCACGCTGCGCCGTGTTGTGGCTTGGTGGATTGATGCCTTCCTCGCCGCGGCCATCATCATCGTGGTGCGGTGGAGCGTGAATGCGCTTTTCGACGCCCCGATAACTGGGCGAGTAGGCGCGATCTACGACATCGCGGCCCTCGCTGTGGTCTTTTACCTTTATCGAGTGATCTGCGAGGCACGCACCCGGACCTCGCTTGGAAAGTGGTCCTTGCAGCTCGAAGTCATCACAGACAAACCCGGTTGGTGGAGCGCGGCCCTGCGCAACGCCTGGATTCTGCTGACCCTGATTTCCTTAACCGGGGTCCCTCACGTCGAGACTATCGTGCTCGGAATCCTTGGTCTCTCCGTGTTGACCACTGGTCAAACGCCTTTCGACATGGTGGCTAACTGTCTCGTCGAACGCCGCCAGCGCGCGGCGTAGCGCGGCCCCGCGCGTGGAGTTGCGGGGCCGGTCCTGTCGAGTGACTGACCAGTGATTGCCGCGCCTTAGTGCGCTGCGGCGTCCCAATCCTTGCCCGCGCCGGCGGAAACCTCCAGCGGCACGGTGAGTTCAATTGCGGAGTCCATCTCGCGCTCAAGAATCTTCTTAACCTCATCCGCCTCCCCCGGCGCAACTTCGACGACAAGTTCGTCGTGCACCTGGAGTAGCACTCGGGACTTAAGATCGCGCAGCGCATTATCGACGCGAATCATGGCTACCTTGATGATGTCGGCTGCGGTGCCCTGGATAGGGGCGTTGAGCGCTGCGCGCTCGGCGTTCTCACGCGCGAGGCGATTATCCGAGTTGAGTTCAGGGAGGTAACGGCGTCGCCCGAACACGGTTGCTGTGTATCCGTCCTTGCGTGCCTTCTCCACCACGTTATCTAGGTAGCGCTTCACGCCACCGAAGCGCTCGAAGTAGTTTTCCATGATTTCTTTAGCTTCACGCGCAGGAATGCCCAGCTGCTGGGAAAGACCAAAGGCAGACAGACCGTAGACCAGACCATAGGACATGGCCTTCACGCGGCGACGCAGCTCTGGGGTGACCTCGTCGACGGGCACGTCGAAGACCTTAGACCCCACGTAGTTGTGCAGATCCTCCCCTGCCCGGTAAGCCTCGATGAGACCGGGGTCCTCAGATAGGTGAGCCATGACGCGCATTTCGATCTGTGAGTAGTCGGCAGTCATCAAGGTTTCAAAGCCCTCGCCCACGATGAATGCAGAACGGATCTGACGGCCCGCCTCCGTGCGCACAGGAATGTTCTGCAGGTTGGGTTCCGTCGAAGACAAACGGCCTGTCGATGCCACCGTTTGATTGAAGGTAGTGTGAATTCGGCCGTCTGGCTGCACAGTCTTGATGAGACCTTCGAGGGTGGTCTTCATCTTCTGGTACTCACGGTGTGCTAACAGGTGATCAAGGAACGGGTGCGGGTGGTTCACGGCAAGCTGCTCAATCTCTTTGGCAGCCGTGGAATAGCCCGTCTTGGTCTTCTTGGTCTTTGGCATCTCGAAAGTTTCGAAGAGCACGGCCTGCAACTGCTTAGGTGAGTTCAGGTTCAGCGAGTCGTCGCCAGCCAGCTCACGAGCAGCACGTTCCTGCTCGGCTACCTGCTCAATGAAGGCGTCGAGCTGAGTTTCCAGAATCTCCACGTCCACGGCAATACCGGTGGCCTCCATGCGGGCCAAGATTCCCACGAGCGGAAGCTCGAGGTCGGTGTAGAGCTCAAAGGAATCGATGGCTTGCAGCTGCTTTGTCAGTTCTGCGGCCAGCTCCATGATGGCTGCGGCCTGGTCCACCAGGGACGTATCGTCTAGCAGTGACAGCTGATCGCTGGCTTGACCGAGCGTCTTCTTAAGGTGTCGTTGATAAACATCTGACAGCTCATAGGTGCGCTGCCCAGGGCGCAGCAGGTACGCAGCAATTGCAGTGTCGTGCGCAATGCCGCGCAGCTCGATGCCACGGCCAGCAAGCATATGGAACGCTGCTTTGGCCTCGTGGAAATACTTGGGCGCATCCGAATTAAGCCACTGGGCGAGTGCTGCATCGTCTTCGGCGCTGAGTTCGCCGAGCTCGAGCTGCATGCCGTGGAAATCGGCGTCGACAAGCGCAATTGCGCTCGCGTCCCCGCGGTCCGGACGCCCGTCACCCTGTACGAACACAGCGACGTCCTTTTTGCCCTTGAGCCACTGCTTCAGCGGCGCATCGACGATCTCCGTCTCCTGCGTAGGCACTTCTGTTTGTGCAGGTGCCTCACCACCGTCATTTGGAATCGCATCAAGGACACGCTCGCGGAGCCCGCCGCCGAACTCGAGCGCGTCAAAACGCTCCGCAACCTCAGACACTGCTGCACCCTTGAACTGCAGATCCGCCGGGGTCACCTCCAGATCCATGTCTGTGATCATCTGGGTGAGCTTGCGGTTCATGCGCACCTGCTCAATGCGATCGCGGAAGTTCTGTCCCGCCACACCCTTAATATCTTCGGCATGCTCGATGAGGCCCTCGAGGGAGCCGTACTCGAGAATCCACTTGGTTGCGGTCTTCTCACCTACCTTCGGAACCGACGGCAAGTTATCGGAGGGGTCGCCACGCAGCGCAGCGAAGTCCGGATATTGCCGAGGGGTCAAGCCATACTTCTCCACCACTGCATCCGGGGTGAAGCGGTGCAGGGTCGATACGCCGCGCATCGGGTACAGGACTGTGGTGTCCTCGTTAACCAGTTGCAGGTAGTCGCGGTCACCGGTGACGATGAGGGTTTCAAAATCCGTGGCCTGGGTTGCCAGGGTGGCTACGATATCGTCGGCCTCAAAGTTCTCACGTGACAGTGTCGTAATGCCCAGAGTGCCCAGCACCTCGCGAATGAGATCGACCTGGCCGCGGAATTCCTCTGGGGCGGCTTCCCGCTGCGCCTTGTATTCGGGAAACATCTCGGTACGGAAGGTCTTGCGGCCCACATCGAAGGCAACGCCCACATACTCGGGCTTTTCCTCGGCGATAATGTTCGCAAGCATCGAAAGGAATCCGTACACCGCGTTGGTGTGCTGGCCGCCCGACGTTGCGAAGTTTTCAGCAGGCAGCGCATAGAAGGCGCGGAAGGCCATGGAGTGGCCGTCAATGAGCAGAAGTCGCGGTTTGTTGCTGGAGTTTTTGGTCGTCGAAGAAGTCACTCGCCCCATCTTAGAGCCTTTACCCCCACCTGATTAGTATTTGGTTCGAAGACTGCGCTAAACTTCATTTCAGTCAACACAACGTTGCACGCCCCTGTAGCCCAATTGGCAGAGGCAATGGATTCAAAACCCATTCAGTGTGAGTTCGAGTCTCACCAGGGGCACCAACAAACCCTCGCATCCGTGCGCTTTATTGCCTAGGTGCGAGGGTTTTTCACATCGCAGAAACTATTCGCGTTCAACGGTGCCAGTTATCACGGGCTGCGCGCGCCAAAATACGGCAGCCCTTGGGAGGGAGTAGCCAGCTGCGCTTTCACCACCTATCCCCTAATTCCCCCAGAGTAAAATGCGTGTTTCCCGCATCTGTGCTCAGCTCAATCAATACTTTTTAGCAGTAAACAGGCTTTTGCTTAGAGCAGGGTCTATGAATAATATAAGACTGAAGGTATTTATCGTGTAATGTCGGCACCGCGGATTAAATGAATTAATCAGCATTTTGAGTAAATTCTTTAACCATTACGGCACGTCAGAACGAGAATGAGAGCACCAAGAGGTTAATTTCGAAAACATGCAATTTGTACTCAACGCCATTCGCGGCGCACTCATTGGCTCGGCTGAATTAGTTCCTGGCATCTCGGGCGGCACGGTTGCGCTCATCGTGGGCATCTACGAACGCGCGCTGCACAATGCTAACTTCCTCATCTCAGGCCGGCTCAAGAAGGTTGAATGGGCTTTCCTCGCGTCGGTTGCGGTCGGCATGTTCGCGGCCGTTTTTGGATTCTCCACGATTCTCCATAACTTCGTCGAAAATCAGGTCTCCGTTTCTAACGCATTATTCCTCGGAATGGTGGCCGTCTCCATTTTCGTGCCTTTGACAATGATCGACAGGGACGAGCGATTCAAGTTTTCATCAATAGTGGCCTTTATCATCTCGGCAGCAGCAATTTTCTTCGTAACCGGTTTTACTTCCGATCCTGTTGAGAACCCATCGCTCATCGTCGTCTTCTTCGCCGCGATGGTCGCCGTGTGTGCTTTAGTCCTCCCCGGTGTTTCTGGCTCCCTGATTTTGCTCACCATGGGTCTTTATCAGCCAATTATCGGTGCTGTTTCAGACCGCGAGATGGGCACCATCGCTGTCTTTGCGTTAGGCGCACTTTGCGGACTTGCTGCATTTGTGAAGGTGCTCAACTACCTTCTGGACAACCATCGTGGGCCAACCCTGGCAGCTATGGCCGGCTTCATGCTCGGCTCGCTGCGTGCGCTGTGGCCATGGGGTGCGGACCAAGATGCTTCGAGTGGCCTCATTGTGGTGATGCTTATCTTGGGAGCGATCATCGTTTCGATCTTCATTTTTATTGACGCCCGCAAGGCTAAGAACTACCATGTGCCAGAAAAGCAAGGCTAAGACCATGTACAAAAAGATTGCTGCCAGCGGCGGGTTACTCGCGTGCGCGATGCTCGCTGCTGGCTGCGTAACAAACGTCGAGTCCTCGACTCCTGACGGCTGGGAAGAACCGCACCTGGACAAAGTTCCAGAAATCGCCGCGCTTTACGACGACGCCGATGGAGTCCTGACGGCAGGCACTAACCCTCCCTTTGCACCATTCGAGTTCAAAGACTCCGATGGCGCAATCGTCGGCGTGGAGATGGACATGATGAAGGCTATCGCCGACATCTTGGGCCTTGAATTCCAGCCTGTTGAGCAGGACTTCTCGATGATCCTGCCGGCCGTGCAGTCGGGTCAGATCGATATCGGCGCATCTGGCTTTACCGACAACGAGGAACGCCGAAAGAACTTCGACTTCATCGACCACCTCTACGCAGGAATCCAGTGGGCGGAACGCACAGACGGTATCAAACGCGTCGACCCTTCGAACCCGTGCGGGCTGACCGTGGCGGTTCAGCGCACCACCGTCTCAGAGACAGACGACGTCATTCCCAAGAAGGACGCATGCGGCGGCGACCTCCGCATCCTTTCCTACGATACGAGCGACAACGCTGCGCTCGCCGTCATCATGGGCCGCGCCGACGCAATGTCCGCGGACTCCCCTGTTTCCTCGTGGGCTGTCAACCGTTCCGACGGAAAAATGCGAATGGTCGGTGACATGTTTGACGCCGCACCTTATGGCTTCGCTGTACCTAAAGACTCGAAGCTTGGCCCCGCAGTTGCCGCGGCGCTCAACCACCTCATCGAAACCGGTGAATACCAGAAGATCTTGGAACGCTGGGGCATCAGCGATGGCCTCGTGGAAGAGGCAATGATTAATGAAAGGCCAGTCAATGACTAATCCATCACAGGCCCCTAAAGCCGCCAAGTCGGCGCGGTCTAAAAAGGCTGCTGAGCCCAAAGAGATTCAAGCCCGCCCGCTGCGCCACCCCTGGCGCTGGGTTTTTGCCACGATTCTGGTGTTGCTCGGCGTCTGGTTTGTTATCAGTTCCGCCCGCAACGAAGCCTTCGGCTGGGATACCTATTTCCAGTATCTCTTCGATAGCCGCATTGCAATTGCTTCCCTGCACACCTTGGCCATTACAGCACTGGCGATGATCATCGGTGTCGTAGGAGGTGCCATCCTCGCTGTGATGCGGATGTCACCGAACCCGGTTCTCCAAGGCGTCGCCTGGCTCTTCCTCTGGATCTTCCGAGGCACGCCAGTCTATGTGCAGCTGGTGTTCTGGGGCCTGCTTTCTGCTTTGTACCAGTCCATCAACCTTGGTTTCACCGAGATTTCGCTCGCCAGCGTTTTGACCAACGCCTTCCTGCTTTCGGTCTTGGGCTTGGGCCTTAACGAAGCTGCGTATATGGCCGAGATTGTACGTTCTGGTATCTCAGCCGTTCCCGAAGGCCAGAAGGAAGCCTCTAAAGCACTTGGTATGGGCTGGTGGATGACCATGCGCCGCACCGTCCTTCCACAGGCAATGCGCATCATCATTCCGCCGACAGGCAACGAGTTCATCTCTTTGCTGAAGACCTCTTCGTTGGTCGTGGCAGTTCCGTATACCTACGAGATCTTCGGCCGCGCTACGGACATTTCTGCAGCGCTTTTCGAGCCAATTCCACTGCTCCTCGTGGCAGCAACCTGGTACCTCGTCATCACCTCCCTGCTGATGATCGCGCAGTACTTCTTGGAGCGTCGTTTCGACCGTGGTGCTACTCGTGAGCTCACTGCTCGCCAGCTCGCCGCGCTTGCCGACGCCGAGGGCACCATCCCCCACAACGTTTCCGTCATCCCAGAGGTTAAAAAGTAATGGCAACGCCAATGATTTCCGCACAGAACGTACACAAGTCCTTCGGAAGCCTCAACGTGCTCAAAGGCATTACCTTGGAAGTTCAGCCCGGCGAGGTCGCGTGCCTTCTCGGCCCTTCGGGCTCCGGTAAGTCGACGTTCCTGCGTTGCTGCAACCACCTTGAAAAGGTTACGGCAGGCAGGCTCTACGTAGATGGTGACCTCATCGGTTATCGTGAGCGTGACGGAGCGCTGTACGAGATTTCCGAGAAGGAAGCAGCAGCCCAACGCGCAGACATCGGCATGGTTTTCCAGCAGTTCAACCTCTTCGCGCACCGCACGGTCCTCGAGAACATCATCGAGGCTCCCGTTCATGTTAAAAAGCAGCCTGTGGAACAAGCAAAAAAGCGCGCCATGGAGCTACTCGAGCAGGTGGGCCTTGCACATAAGGCTGACGCCTACCCAGTACAGCTCTCCGGTGGCCAGCAACAGCGTGTTGCTATCGCTCGCTCCGTGGCGATGGACCCGAAGCTGATGCTTTTCGATGAGCCGACTTCAGCTCTCGACCCTGAGCTGGTGGGCGAAGTCCTGCGCGTCATGAAGGAACTCGCTGCGGGCGGCATGACCATGCTGGTGGTCACCCACGAAATGGGATTTGCCCGAGAAGTCGCCGACAAGATTTTCTTCATGGACGGCGGCCAAGTCATCGAATCTGGCACTCCGCAGCAGGTCATCGACAACCCGCAGCACCCGCGCACCCAGGAGTTCCTCTCCTCGCTCCTCTAAGCTCCTGTGGGCCCCTCGAGTGGCCCACATACAACAAAAGCGCTGTTACCTTTCAGTAGGTAACAGCGCTTTTGCTTTGCCCAATGCGGCTTAGTCTTGAGAATCGAACTCGTTTTCAAAATCTTGTGCCGGCGCCTCTTCGGCTGCCACAGACATCGGGTTATCGGCCGACTGGGCCTGGATAACGTCATCCAACACAGCGTGGATATAAGGCGGAGCCTGGTCATTTGAATACTCGGAGGCTAGCTCAACGCCCTCGACTAGCGCCGTGGCGTTGGGAACATCCTCATTGAAGAGGATCTCCCACACGGCCACGCGCATGATGGCGCGGTCCACTGCTGGAATACGGTGCAGCTCCCAGTCCGCGGAGAGGTAGCGCTCGATGGTCTCGTCAATGACGTCGAGTTCTTCAGCGGCACCCTTGACGATGATCTGCGTGTACTCAGCGACTGGGGCTACGCCATTGTCATGATCGCGTGCCAGCGAGACTCGATCCTCGATGATGGCCACGGGATCAACATCACGGTTTTCAGCCTCGTACATGATGTCAGCGGCACGACGGCGCGCGCGGTAGCGGGCCGTGTGGCGCTTGTAATTGACGTCTTTTTGCTCAGACACGAAGAAACCCTAGCGTTCTTAGTTGTTGACGCGGGAGAGGTACTCGCCGGTACGGGTATCGATCTTGAGAACGTTGCCGATCTCGATGAAGAGTGGAACCTGGATCTCAGCACCGGTCTCGAGGGTAGCTGGCTTGGTGCCACCGGAGGAACGATCGCCCTGCAAACCTGGCTCGGTGTGCTCAACCTTGAGGTCGACGGAGATTGGCAGCTCGCCGAAGAGAGCCTCACCCTCGTGGAAGGAAACCTGCACGCGCATGTTCTCGAGCAGGAACTTGCCTGCGTCACCGAACTTGTCGAAAGGCAGCTCGAACTGCTCGTAGGTCTTGTCGTCCATGACGACGTAGTTCTGACCATCGTTGTACAGGTAGGTCATATCGCGGCGATCCACCGTTGCGGTCTCAACCTTGACGCCTGCGTTGAAGGTCTTGTCGGTGACCTTGCCGGAAACAACGTCCTTGAGCTTGGTACGCACGAATGCTGGGCCCTTGCCCGGCTTCACATGCTGGAACTCAATAATCTGCTGCAGCTTGTTGTCAATCTTGAGAACGAGTCCGTTCTTGAAATCGGTGGTATCAGCCATGGATCAAACTCCCAGTTAAAATAGTGGTGAAAACAGTGTTCCAGCATACCTTATGCGGCCACGCTGGCATAACAGGGGCCGCGCAAAAGTACGCACGGCCTGTAGGCAAATTTTCCCAAGTACCCTAGAGGATCTGCAGTTCCTTCGGGAATGCGGTGATAATTTTCGGCGCGCCGCCCGTAATGATGAGGGTATCCTCAATGCGCACACCACCCTTCCCGGGAACGTAAATACCCGGCTCAATGGTCAGGGTCATCCCCTCAGCCAGTTCACCGGTTCCCGTCTTAGCTGCAGACGGTCCTTCGTGAACGTCTAGTCCAATACCGTGGCCGGTGGAGTGAACGAAGTACTCGCCGTAGCCGACTTCCTCGATGATGTCGCGGCACGCTGCGTCGACGTCGACGAGCTTTGCGCCAGGCACTGCAGCCTTAACGCCCGCCAATTGCGCGCGCAGGACAACATCGTAAATTTCACGCGAAAACTCGTTTGGTTCGCCGACAGCGAAGGTACGAGTGCAATCGGAGTTGAAACCACGCAGGTGCGCACCGAAATCGATGGTGACGAGATCACCACTTTCAAGAACGCGATCATCAGCGCCGTGATGTGGTTTGGCGGAGTTAGGGCCAGAGGCGACGATGGTATCGAAGCTAACTCGCTCCGAGCCCAGCTGGCGCATGCGATACTCAAGGTCCGCAGCAATCTGGCGCTCGGTGCGCCCCACCGCGATCTCCCCGGCAGCAACGAGGCCTTCGAGGGCTTCGTTTGCCAATGCTGCGATCTGCTCAAGGCGCTCTAGTTCAACTGGATCCTTTACCAGACGGATCTTTTCGATAACGCCAGAAATAGGAACGAGTACAACGTCCTCTGGCGCTGCCTTCTTTAGCGCTTCAAGCTGCGAAACTGAAACATAGTCTGCTTCAAAAGCAACACGCAATGGTCCTTCAACGCGCTTGAGAAGCTCCGGGCCCACAGCGCGGCCGAGGATGGCCTCCAGGTCAGGTACTTCCTCGGCAATCTGCGTGGTGTAACGGCCGTCGGTTGCCATGATGGCGGATAGGTCCTTGCGCAGGAAGAGTCCACCGTTAGAGCCAGAAAAGCCCGAGAGGTAACGCACGTGGGTCAGATGGGTGATCAAAACAGCGTCGATGCGCTGACCGGCAAGCTCCGCTGCGAGTTTGCGGCGGCGATTGCTAAAGCGAGTATCTGCGAGTGCCATGTGGTGTCCCTTCGTCAATGTTTGATACCTCATGGTATCGCGCGGGTCACAGAGATACATCAAGGACCACCGATATCTCGCAGTCTTTGCTTTTTCTGCCCGTAGCGCTCACCTCTTCGGGGCTATTCTTGCCGCATTTAGGCGCCTCGAACTAGTCCTGTAGAAAGTAACCGAGGGCAGCCTCGTAACCGTAAGCACCAAGGCCGGCGATAACACCACGCGCAATCGGGCTGAGATAGGAATGATGGCGGAAGGCTTCGCGCGCATGCACGTTTGAGATGTGTACCTCAACAAAACCGGGGCCATCAGCTACTTCAGCGAGCGCGTCACGCAGCGCCACCGAGGTATGGGTAAAGCCGCCAGGGTTGATTATGACCGGCCAACCGGCATCGGCAGCTTCGTGCACTTTGTCGATGAGTTCGCCCTCGTGATTGGACTGGAAGAACTCGAGCTCGAGGTCTGGGGAGAGGCTTCCTGCGACTTCACGCACGTGCTTTTCGACGTCCGCAAGCGTGGTCTTTCCATAAACCTCCGGCTGGCGCTTGCCCAAGCGGTTAAGGTTAGGCCCATTGAGAACCAAAATCTTCATCACTTATACCGGCTTTCTCTTGAAATGGCAGCGTAGGCTGCCTGCATTTCCTCAATGGTGGCGTCCTCGATGCGGGTGGTCTGACCGATTCCGGTCAGTGCTACGAAACGAATGTGCCCACCACGATTCTTCTTGTCATGGGTCATGCCAGCATAAAGCTCATCGAAGTGACCGGCCTCGTAGGTGGTTGGCAAACCGACCGATGCCAAGATGTCGCTGTGAGTCTGAAGCAGCGCGGCGTCGATAAGCCCGCGTGTATGAGATAGCTGCGCGATAAACATCATGCCCACCGCCACCGCACGCCCGTGGCGCCAGGTATAGTTCTCCCGCAGCTCCACCGCATGGCCAAAGGTATGGCCGTAATTGAGGGTCTCACGCAGACCTGCTTCCTTGAGGTCCTCGCCCACCACGCGGGCCTTGACCGCGATGGAACGCTCAATAAGCCCAGGAAGGGTCTGCAAAGGATTCAGGCAGGCGGCGGGGTCCGCGAGGTAACGCTCGATGATAACGGGATCATGGATGAAACCAGTCTTGATGATCTCCGCGGAGCCGGCGACGATTTCCTCTTCCGGCAAAGTGACGAGCCGGTCAAGGTCCACGAACACGGAGTCTGGCTCGTGGAAGGCGCCCACGAGGTTCTTTCCGGCGTCCGTGTTGATGCCGGTCTTACCACCTACTGCCGCATCGACCATTGCCAAAAGCGTGGTCGGAACCTGGATCACCTTGATGCCGCGCATCCACGTTGCGGCGAGAAAACCAGCCAAGTCAGTAGTGGCGCCGCCACCCAAGCCCACAATGACGTCACGGCGGCTAAAATTCGCTGCCCCCAACTCGTCCCACAATCCACCGAGCACCTCTAGGCGCTTGGAAGCCTCAGCATCCGGAATTGGTAGCAAAGTGACAACGACGTTGCGCGCCTCAGCCTCCGCAGCGAGCTGACGTGCGGCGGCAGCTAGCGGCGGTTGAAACACGATTCCTACATGGCCTGCGCCGGTGCTTTTTACTCGGTCCGCAATGTCGGCGGTCAAACCTGTGCCGACGGTAACTTCGTATGGATTGGGGCCATTAACTGGAATCGTGGTCATGAGTTCGCTTTCTTAGAGAGTATCGAGGAAGCCGAGGATATCGCCCACTACCTGCTGCGGAGTGCGCGCACCGGTACGGACTTTAAAGTCAGAGACCTCCTCGTAGTACGGGCGGCGGGCGTCGAGAAGCGATGCATAGTGCGCCAGCGGGTCCGCTGCTTCAAGCACGGGGCGGTTGGGATCGCCCAATGTACGCGCAACCCCTTCCTCGGCAGTGACGTCTAGAAATACCACCGTGTGGCGGTCCAACAGCTCGCGGGTGGAGTCAGTAAGCACCGCCCCACCGCCTAGGCTCACAACACCACGAGACTGCAACGCTTCCTTGACCACTTCGGCCTCCAGTTCGCGGAAAGCCAGTTCGCCTAGCGAGGAAAATACTTCGCCACAGGCAACAGATTCGCGCTCCTCAATCAAGACATCGGAATCAATGAGTTCACAATTGAGAGCATTAGCTAAGCGGCGTCCGATCGAGGACTTACCCGAACCCGGTGGGCCCACAAGCACGACTCGCGGGTGCGGGCTACCAGTTACTGAAACCGGTGTGGTCATCACTTACTCCTGTTCAAAAGCAAGACGCTGGGAAACATACTCATTGTAGGCATCGATATTGCGTTTAGTCTCAGCAACGCTATCCCCGCCGAACTTGTCCAAGACGGCACGCGCGAGAACCAAGGCAACCATCGCCTCGGCCACGACGCCAGCAGCCGGAACCGCGCACACATCGGAGCGCTGGTGGATACCGGTGGCGGGCGCGCCGGTGGCCATATCCACGGTCTTCAGTGCACGGGGGACGGTAGAGATCGGCTTCATCGCAGCGCGCACACGCAGTGCCTCACCATTGGTCATACCACCTTCTAAGCCGCCAGCGCGGTTGCTTAAACGCGAAACGGAGTCACCGTCGCGCACCATCTCGTCATGGGCTTCAGAGCCGCGGCGGCGGGCTTCCTCAAAGCCGTCTCCGACTTCCACGCCCTTAATTGCTTGGATGCCCATGAGCGCTGCTGCGAGCTGTGCATCAAGGCGGTCATCACCGGAGATATGCGAGCCCAAGCCGATGGGCAGGCCTTCTACGACAACCTCCACGATTCCGCCGAGCGTATCGCCCTGCTTCTTAGCAGCCTCGATTTCCTCAATCATCGATTCTTCAGCCGCTTTATCGAAGGCGCGGACCGGCGATGCGTCAATGGCCTCGATATCCGCAAAGGTGGGGGTTGGCCCCACGTACGGCTCGGAAGCACCGATGGAGATAACATGCGAAACCACTTCCACACCGAGGGTCTCGCGCAGGAAGTTGCGCGCAACCGTGGCCGCCGCAACGCGGGCAGCGGTCTCACGGGCGGAAGAACGCTCAAGGATTGGGCGGGCCTCAGTGTGACCGTACTTAATCATTCCAGCAAAGTCAGCGTGCCCTGGGCGGGGACGCGTCAGAGCCGCGCCGCGGCCGGAGGACATTGCCTTTACGGTTTCCTCATCGGTCATATCGAGTTCGTCCGGGGACATGATGGTGGTCCACTTCGGCCACTCGGTATTTCCAATCATGATGGCAATGGGGCTGCCCAAGGTCTTGCCGTGACGGATACCGGTGAGCAGCGTTAGCTCATCGGCCTCAAACTTCATTCGCGCACCGCGGCCATAGCCAAGGCGGCGGCGAGAGAGCTGAAGTGCAATGTCATCCTGAGAAACGGAAACCCCGGCGGGCATGTGCTCAAGCATGGCAATGAGCGCCTGGCCGTGGGATTCACCTGCGGTAGTCCAACGAAGCATGCCGATAATTATCGCACGACAGGCAATCCGTGGTGCCAGCAGGGTAAAACTTAGAGCGCAATCACACAAAGTGCTGCGGCAATCAGCATCCCAGGTCCGTGCGGTGGCGCTGAGTCTTTGCGCAACGTGCCCCACACAGCCGTGCTTAGCGACGCCCCCATCATCGCCAGGAGCTGCCCCATCACGCCGCACTCGTGAGTAACCCACATGCCCAGCGGGAAGGCCAACTTGATATCGCCGCCGCCAACACCGCCTCGCCAACAAGCCAAGGCTAGGTAGATCCCAGGCCAGATGAGTCCGGCCGGCTCAAAGAACAGCAACGAAGCCACCGCCGCTGGCAGAGTGAGCCAATCTGGAAGCCGCTTGAAACGGACATCAAAATAAATAAGCGCTGCACCCCACAGCGCACCAATGACAGCACTGATTTCCCCCATAGCCCCACACCCTAGCGAATTCCAGGCAGTGGCATCAGGGACGGGCTTTTATTGGTTAAGCCCCAGCGCTTCGTTGAGCGCCATCTGCATCTGCTCACGCGGAGCCGTATGTCCGGTAAATTGCTCAAACTGGCTAAAGGATTGATGCGCCAACATGACATGGCCGCCCACAGTGGCGTAGCCGTCTGCTGCAGCGTGAATAGTCAAAGGAGTAGGCCACGGATCATAAATAACGTCAAAGACTGGCGCATGGGCGAGATCAAATAGACGTCCTTCGAGTGCAGCAGAGGGAACAGTAGAAACGATCACGTCCATCGCCCGAGTCAATGCGACAAGGTCATCATCAAACGTGGCCTTGTGCAAGGTGATACCCAGAGCTCCGGCTAGAGGACGCAGCTCCTCCATGCGGTCGGAGCGGTTGAGCACCGTTACGTCACAAACGCCCCGCTGGGCAAGCCCCCACAGCGCGGGACGCGCCGTGCCACCAGAACCAATAAGCAACGCAGCATGGGGAGTTTTGTCCCCCAATAACGCGTTCAAAGCACCTAAAACGCCCTCGGTGTCGGTGTTGTCTGCTCGCCAGCCGTCGTCGATTCGCACGAGCGTATTCGCCGACCCGATGAGCTCCGCGCGCTCGGTGCACTGGGATGCGTATTCGAGTGCCGCAAACTTGCCAGGCATCGTGACGGAGAAGCCACGGAAATCCTCCGGTGCCTCATCGAGAAAGCGCGGGAGTTCTTCAGCGGTGACCTCGAATCGGGTGTATTCCCAATCGCTGAGCGACAAAGCCGCGTACCCAGCGTTATGCAGAACAGGGGAAAGAGAGTGCGCTATAGGCTTTCCAAGGACTGCAGCACGTGGCATTCTCTATCCCCTCGTTCCTCGTTAAAGTTCTGTCTTCACGGCCCCGCGCTACTGCGCCGGCTGTTCTGCAGGCTGCCCAGCCGGTTGTCCTTCGCCTTGCGTACCGCCCTGCTGGGCACCTTCGCGTTGAGTATCCAGGATGCCCGAGTTGATGGCCTTATCTACGTTGTCCAGATGCTCGTCATAGTTGTCGGTGAACACGGTAGTGCCTTGAGCATCAATCGTGGCGAAGAACAGCCAATTGCCCTCAGCTGGGTGCTCCATAGCGTCGATGGCTTCGACGGACGGGGAAGCAATCGGGGTGTCCGGAAGACCTTCCTTGGCGTAGGTGTTCCACGGGGTAACCTCAGCGCGTGCCTCATCGGTGGTTGCAAGCTCAACGTCCGGCAGGCCGTAGTTAACGGTGGAGTCAAGCTCCAAGCGCATTGGCTCGTCGAGACGGTTGAGGATGACGCGGGCAACCTTGCCGAACTCACCGGCTGGGGCCTCGCGCTCGACCAGGGATGCTGCAACCAGCAATTCATATGGAGTCTTGCCAATTGCTTGTGCTCGGTCCACGATGCCGGTCTCGTTGTAGCGCTTGGTCGAACGCTCAATGAGGTCCTTCAGGATGTCCTTTGCATCCATGTTCGGGTCCACCACGTACTGGCCAGGAGCGATGAGGCCCTCCAAGCGCTTCGGGTCTTCACCACGAGAGCGCACCTTCTCCAGTGCCCACTCAGGTGCGCCGAGCTCGGTGGGATCCACCGTCGCAGCGACCTTCTCCAGATCTTCCTTGGTGACAGAGCCACCCTCTTGCTCGGAAACCTTGGCAATCTGCGAGAAGATGCCGTAGCGGACATCCCCGCCGACCACCTTGACGTCGGAAAGCGTTGCGCCACCCTGAACGTCCAGAGGATCAATCTTGTTCTCGTCCTTGAGCAGGGCATCCACTGCGGCCTTCGCACTCATCTCCTCTTGGAGACGGTAGAAGCCCGGCTGAATGCGGCTTGCGCGGGGATTGCTGTTGGCCGCCGAGGAGAATGCCTCTGCGGTCTTGACCACGTTCTTCTCTACAAGAGCAGGCCCAAGCTCGCTCATCGACGAGCCCTCAGGAACCTGTACCAACTGTACAGTTCCGTTGCCGGTGCCTTCGTAGTCCAAGCTACTTCCTCCTCCAAACAGGCGGAACCCTATGTAGCCCAAGGCGCCAATGATTAGAACGACAGAGGCCAGGACGACGGCAAGGCCGCGTTGACGACGCTTGACGTACTTGGGCTCCATAGAGCGTCCGATTCGTTCTTGGTTTCGGCTCACGTAACTAGTCTCCTGCTATTGAAGGCTCGTGGGTGGTTGCATCTGATTGCAGCGCATTGTGGCGCGCATCCAACCAAGATTGCAAAATCTCTACTGCGGCTGCTTGGTCAATAACCTTGCGGCCCTTCTTTTCGGAAACCCCTGACGCCCGCAAAGCTGTAGTCGCGGCGACCGTAGTCAAACGCTCATCAGCCATCCGAACAGGTGGTTGCCCTATCGTTTCATCTTTTCCCAGCCTACGGCGGATGCGAAACGCAATTTCCTTCGCATGTTTCACGCTTTTAGAACCATTGCCCTGCAAATCGCGCGGTAGGCCAACCACAACTTCCACAACGTGGTACTCACGGATGAGCTCCAAGATACGGTCGATGTCACCTTTGTCCTGATCTTTGAAGCCGGTTTCGCGGGACACAGTTTCAACGGGCAACGCCAAGCTGGCGTTTGAGTCAGAGACTGCGACTCCAATGCGCACGGTTCCAACATCAAGTGCTAGGCGACGCCCATTTCCCGGGTCATTAAGCCCCGGGGTATCGGGTTGTACGACCATACTCTTGAAGTTCCTTCGCGTTCGGGTACGACTTTAAGCATGAAGCCAATGTCGCAAAATGATAACGATGACATTTAGATTCTAGTCATATTGCATCAACCAATGGCGCGCAGGGGTTGAAAACATGGCATAAAAAGACAGATTTCCCGAATGCTCACCCCTTTAGACGCGCAGAAACCCCCGCTCCCAGCACGGGAAACGGGGGTTAAGTGCTAACACCTCATGGGCTTTAGCGAATTAGGCCTTTTCAAGTTCGTCACGCAAAGCGTTGAAGGCAGCCTGCAGACCTTCAGCATTGGCGCCGGACCCCTGAGCCATGTCAGGCTTTCCGCCACCCTTGCCGTCAACGTAGCCGGAAATTGTCTTGACCAAATCGCCAGCCTTTATGCCACGAGCAACAGCTGCCTTGGTGGCACCAACAATGAACGGGGTCTTGCCACCCTCATTCTCAGATGCGAGCACAACGACGCCAGCTTCGTCACCTAGACGGTTTTTAATGTCGGTTGCCAGGGTGCGCAGGTCGCCGCCGCTGACGTTGTTCGGCAGGCGAACGCTGACAACGGCAAAACCGTTCACGGTGATTGCGCCACCGATCATGTCAGCGGTCTGTGCCATCAGCTGTGCCTTGTGCAGCTCATCGATCTGCTTCTCTGCAGCCTTGAGCTTCTCAGTCAGCTGAGCAATACGCTCCGGCAGGTCCTCAGACTGGATCTTGAGCTCGCGGGAGATGCCCTCAACGAGCGCGGTCTCCTTGGAGTAGTAGCGGAAGGCATCCATGCCGGAGTAAGCCTCGATGCGGCGTGCGCCGGAACCAACGGAGGACTCACCCAGGACGGACACCGGGCCGATCTCGGAGGTATTGGCCACGTGGGTACCGCCACAGAGCTCGATGGAGAAAGGACCGCCCATTTCGACGACGCGCACCTGGGAGCCGTAGTTCTCGCCAAAGAGAGCCATAGCGCCCATCTGCTTAGCCTGTTCCAGTGAGGTCTCGATGGTATTGACAGCGAAGTGAGCATCCACAGCCTGGTTAGTGATCAATGCGATCTCTTCCAACTGAGCCGGCGAAAGCTGCTCGGTGTAGTTGAAGTCAAAGCGCAGGTAGCCCGGACGGTTCAAGGAACCGGCCTGGACTGCGGTTGGGCCGAGCACCTGGCGCAGTGCAGCGTGGATGAGGTGCGTTGCGGAGTGAGCCTGCACCGCGCCGTGGCGCCACTTCTGGTCTACCTCGGCGGTGACGGTGGAGCCCAAGTCAAGGCCGCCCGCAGTAACGGTTGCCTTGTGCACCCAGAGCTTCTTTCCAATCTTCTGTACGTCACCGACCTCGAGCAGGCTTTCTCCTGCGTAGATGCGGCCACGGTCAGCGGTCTGTCCACCGGACTCTGCGTACAGCGGCGACTGGTCGAGGATGACCTCTACCTGCTCGCCCTCGTGGACCTCGTTGACCTTCTGGCCATCGCGAACCAGACCGATGATCTTGGCGTCGGAAGTAAGCGTCTCGTAACCGGTGAAGACGGTCGGGTTGTTATCGACCCACTCACGGTAGAGAGAAAGGTCGGCGTGGCCGTGCTTCTTGGCCTGGTTATCGGCCTTGGCGCGGCGGCGCTGCTCTCCCATGGCTTCATTGAAGCCGTCCATGTCAACTTCCAGACCTGCTTCCTGAGCCATCTCGAGGGTCAGATCGATTGGGAAACCGTAGGTATCGTGCAGCTCGAAAGCCTTCTCGCCCGAAAGAATCTTCGGCGTAGCAGCGCGCGAGGTGGACTTGAGCGCTTCAACAGCCTCGTCAAAGAGCTTGGTGCCGGATTCGAGGGTCTTGAGGAAGGCCTTCTCCTCCGCGATGGCAACGCGCAGGATGCGCTCGCGGTTGTCAGCGATCTCCGGGTAGGACGGGGTCATGGTGTCCATGATCGTGTTCATGAAGCGCTCCATGCTCGGTGCGGTAGCGCCAAGCAGGCGGGCAGAGCGGATGATGCGGCGCAGTAGGCGGCGCAGGATGTAGCCGCGGCCCTCGTTGCCTGGCGTAACGCCATCCAGGATGAGCATCATTCCGGTGCGGGAGTGATCAGCGATAACGCGGAAGCGAATGTTGTCCTGATCGGACGCACCCTCGCCGTACTTTGCGCCGGTGAGTTCCTCAGCTGCGTCGATAACCGGGCGCAACAAGTCGGTTTCGTAGACATTGTCTACGCCCTGCAGGATGCAGGCCACGCGTTCGATGCCCAGGCCGGTATCGATGTTCTTCTTCGGCAGCGGGCCGAGAATTTCGAAGTTGCCCTTGCCGATGCCTTCACCACGCTCGTTCTGCATGAAGACCAAGTTCCAGATCTCCATATAGCGGTTGTCATCAGCTACTGGGCCGCCTTCTGCGCCGTACTCAGGGCCACGGTCGTAGTAGATCTCGGAACACGGACCACACGGACCAGGGATACCCATGGACCAGTAGTTGTCTTCCATACCCAAGCGCTGGATACGCTCGCGCGGCACGCCAACCTGCTCGTGCCAGATGTCAGCAGCCTCATCGTCATCGAGGTAGACAGTGACCCAGAGGCGCTCTGGATCCAAGCCGAAGCCGCCGTCTTCTACGGAGCCGGTCAATAGGCTCCACGCGTTCTTGATGGCGCCTTCCTTGAAGTACTGGCCAAAGGAGAAGTTGCCAGCCATCTGGAAGAAGGTGTTGTGGCGGGTGGTGATGCCCACCTCTTCGATGTCCAGGGTGCGCACGCACTTCTGGATGGAAGTTGCCAGACCATTAGGGAATGGCGGATTCTGCTGTCCCAGGAAGTACGGCTTGAACGGAACCATGCCGGCGTTGACGAAGAGCAGGTTCGGGTCGTCCAGGATCAGCGACGCGCTTGGCACGGCTTCATGTCCAGTCTTGACGAAGTGCTGGGTAAAGCGTTCCCGGATCTCATGAGTCTTCACGAGCTAAAGTCCTTCACTGTTTAAGCGGTACGTAACAGCGCTCAACTCTACCCGTGCGGCAAAGATTTGCCGATATCGGGGCACACTTTTCGCGCGCTCGCCAGTACGAACTTGGCAGTTGGCCGCCCTGCGGCCGATGCGCGCCTTTAGCGCTTACCGCGGATGATGTTGCGCAGTCGCCCCAGATAGTCGAAGATTCGCTTCTCCGCACCGTGATCCGTTGGTTCGTAATAGATGGAGTCCTCGAGCTCGTCGGGCAGATATTGCTGCTTGACGACGCCGCGCGGATCATCATGCGGGTACTTGTACCCCACGGCATGCCCCAGTTTCTTGGCCCCCTCATAGTGGCCATCACGCAGGTGCGAGGGCACGTGGCCAATGCGGCCCGACTGGACATCAGCCTGCGCTGCAGAGATCGCAGCGATGACCGAGTTGGACTTTGGCGCGGTGGCCAAGTGGATGGTCGCTTGGGCCAAGGGAATGCGCGCTTCGGGCATGCCGATGAGCTGCGCAGCTTCAGCCGCCGCCACTGCTACTTGCAGCGCAGTGGGATCGGCCATGCCGATATCTTCAGAGGCATGAACGATGAGGCGGCGGGCGATAAAGCGCGGATCCTCCCCTGCTTCCACCATGCGTGCTAGATAGTGCAAGGCCGCATCGACGTCTGAGCCACGAATGGACTTAATGAAAGCCGAGACCACGTCATAGTGCTGATCCCCGTCGCGGTCATAGCGCACCACGGCGCGATTGACGTTGTCACGAATGATTTGCGGCGTAAGCTCGCCGCCGTCGGGGACCGCTTCCGCAGCGGCTTCCAAGTAGGTCAGAGTGCGGCGGGCGTCGCCACCAGCCAAAAGGACCAAATGTTCAAGCGCTTCCTCGCTCGCGCTAATCCTTCCTGCAAGTCCCCTCTCGCTCGTCAGTGCCTTCTGTGCAAGGGCGCGCAGGGAGGCGTCGTCAAGCGGCTCCAATTGCAGCAACAGGGAGCGGGACAGCAAGGGCGCAACGACGGAGAAAGAAGGATTTTCCGTGGTAGCAGCCACCAAAAGGACGGTGCGATTTTCTACCGCCGCCAGCAACGCGTCCTGCTGGGTCTTGGAAAAACGATGCACCTCGTCGATGAAGAGCACTGTGCGACGCCCATGGATAAGCTCTTGGCGCGCGTGCGTGATGACTTCACGCACCTGCTTTACGCCGGAATCGAGGGCGGATAAGCCCACAAAGTTCTGGCCAATCGCCTTGGCAATCAGCGAGGCAATCGTGGTCTTTCCCGTACCGGGCGGACCATAGAGAATGACCGAGGCTTCGCCGGAGCCCTCAATAAGGCGACGCAACGGCTTCCCCTTTTCAAGCAGGTGGCCTTGTCCCAAGACCTCGTCGAGGCTTTGCGGGCGCATCCGTGCAGCGAGCGGCGAGCCAGCATGGGTGGCGAAGATTTCCTGACCAGGAAGGGGCCCAGCAGGTTCGCTCCCCCTAGGTGCGGGTCCAAAAAGTGAGTCTTGCGACATCGCCTACGCTCCGCGAAGCCGCGTGGCCACGGTACGGCCAAACTCCGCAACGGGCTGGCAGGTGTCGCTGCCGCACTGTGCCGCATAACGTGACAAGGCCTCGAAGGTCTCATACAGGTCGCGCCTAATGAGGACTTCCTCCTCACTAAATGGCCCTTGGTCTGCGGGGCGCAGCACGGAGTTGCGCGCATCGTGGAAGACCTCTGCGGAGCCTTCGGCCAAGGCTACGACTCCTTCAATGCCACCGGCATACATGGTGGTCACGCTGGATAGCGCCCACCCGATGAGGGAAGCGACGATGAGCTCGTGCAGCTCTGCGTCATCAGCAAAGCGCGGCCACACGCCGGTGACGTGGCGCTGCCATGCGGAGATGAAGATCTCCGCTTCCTCGTCAGAGATTGGGCGCGCGAAAAGGAACTGCGGGAAACCTGCGATAACGCAGGCGACGTCGAATCCAACGTTGCGGTAGCCGGCCCACTCATAGTCCAAGAAGGACAAACGCTGCGAGACAATGACGTTGTCGGGCGACAAGTCGAAGGGTGTAAAGGCACGCTCTTGGCCATAGCTCAAGGCACTCGCGGCCTTTTCCGCCAGTTCGACAAAGTGCGCTGGCGCGGGAAGGCCAGCCTTGGAGAGAATGTCTGCACCGATGAGGATGGACGCACGCAGGGATTCATCGCGCAGCGCCTGGTGCTCTTCGTATTCAGGATGCTGGCGCAGCATGCGGTTGAGCAAAGTCTCGTAGTCAAGCTCTCGTCCCGCGGTCCCCGCATGCATCTGGCCAAGCGAGCGTCCTAGCTTGCGGAGGACTTCTTTGCGGTCCTCCCCTTTTGCACGCGTCAGAACATCAGCCAACGTGTCACCTTCGCCGGCGTCGGAAAGCACCAAAATGCGACGCTCCAAGTCCGCGGCAAAAAGAACCGGACCAGGACGCACGTCCTCATTGAGGGCCGTGGTGAACTGATAGGCCACGACTTCAAGCAGCAACGCCGCATCGTCGATGGAATGGCCCGTCATGGGGTTGTATTTGATGACCACGGAACGGTGCGGGAGAAACGCGGTCGGTGTCATGCGTGCGCGCAGCACTAAGGCATTACCGGAACCGCCCAGGTCGGTCACCTGAGTAAATTCGGGCACACCTCCATAGCGGCGCGACAGCAGCTCTGCTGCAAATGTCACGACCTCATCTTGGGTGTAAACCTTCTCCGTGGTCACTATCTCTCCCTTAAAAATTCCTCATACTGCCCAACGCTAACCGCAATAAAGCGGGGCGCTTCGCTTCCAACGCCCTTTATCGAACGCTGTACCACGTTGCTGCCCCGCTTGATGCCCGCGCTTTAGTTGGCTTCGGCCTTCTTTTCAGCCTTCTTTTCCGGCTTGAAGTCAACGCCGGTCTCCTTGCGCTGTGCAGCAGGGATCGGACCAGGAGCATCAGTCAGCGGGTCAACTCCGCCACCGGACTTCGGGAAGGCGATGACGTCGCGGATGGAGTCAAAGCCGCCGAGCAGGGATACGATGCGGTCCCAGCCGAAAGCGATGCCGCCGTGTGGCGGTGCGCCGTACTGGAATGCATCAAGCAGGAAGCCGAACTTCTCCTGTGCTTCTTCCTCGCCAATACCCATGACGTCGAAGACGCGCTTCTGCACATCCTGCTGGTGAATACGGATGGAACCGCCACCAATTTCGTTACCGTTGCAGACGATGTCGTATGCGTAGGCAAGAGCCTCGCCCGGCTCCTTGTCGAAGGAGTCGAGGTACTCCGGCTTCGGGGAGGTGAAAGCGTGGTGGACTGCGGTCCACTTGGAGTGGCCAAGTGCCACGTCGCCGGAAGCGGTGGCGTCAGCGGCTGGCTCGAAGAGCGGTGCGTCAACAACCCAGGTAAATGCCCAGTCGCCATCCTTGATGAGGTCGAGCTTGCGAGCGATCTCGCCACGGGCTGCGCCCAGCAGCGCGCGGGAGGACTTGGTGTCGCCGGCGGCGAAGAAGATGGCGTCGCCTGGCTGTGCGCCGACGTGGGCGGCGATGCCCTCGCGCTCTGCGTCGGTGATGTTCTTGGCGACCGGGCCACCGAGGCTGCCATCCTCAGCGATGGTGATGTAAGCCAAGCCCTTAGCACCGCGCTGTTTTGCCCACTCCTGCCAAGCATCGAACTGACGGCGTGGCTGGGAAGCACCGCCCTCCATGACGACTGCGCCGACGTACTCGTTCTGGAACACGCGGAAGGTGGTGTCCTTGAAGAAGTCGGTGCACTCGACGATCTTGATGCCGAAGCGCAGGTCGGGCTTATCGGAGCCGTAGTATTTCATGGCATCCGCGTAGGTCATACGTGGGATTGGGGTGGTGATTTCGTAGCCGATGAGCTTCCACAGGGCGGAAACGATCTCCTCAGCGAGAGCAATGACATCATCCTGATCGACGAAGGACATCTCAACGTCGAGCTGGGTGAACTCCGGCTGGCGGTCAGCGCGGAAGTCCTCGTCGCGGTAGCAGCGAGCAATCTGGTAGTAGCGCTCCATACCAGCCACCATCAGCAGCTGCTTGAACAGCTGCGGGGACTGCGGCAATGCGTACCAGGAGCCTGGCTTCAGACGAGCCGGCACGAGGAAGTCGCGTGCGCCCTCGGGGGTGGAGCGAGTCAGGGTTGGGGTCTCGATCTCAGTGAAATCGTGGCGGGCCAGGACCTCGCGGGCAGCACGGTTCGCCTCGGAGCGCAGGCGGAGGGCATCACCCTGGGTCTTGCGGCGCAAGTCGAGGTAGCGGTATTTCAGACGGGTCTCCTCGCCGACCTCGCCGGAGGTTGAAGGATCGTCGATCTGGAACGGCAGTGCTGCGGACTTGTTAAGGACCTCAAGCTCAGAAACGTTAACCTCGATCTCGCCGGAAGGCAGGTTGGGGTTCTCGGAGCCCTCTGGGCGCGGCTCAACCACACCGGTAACCTTGACGCAGTACTCGGAGCGCAGGTCGTGGGCGCGCTCTGCAACGTCGGATTCACGGAAGACGACCTGAGCGATGCCGGAACGGTCACGCAGGTCGATGAAGATAACGCCACCGTGGTCACGGCGACGGGAAACCCAGCCGGTCAGGGTTACGGTTTCGCCTGCGATGTCCTTGCGGAGCTCGCCAGCCAAATGAGTGCGCAGCACTGTTGTTCAATCCCTTCTCTATATTTCTTCTTGTAGGCGCCCACGCCACGCGTAAACAGCACGCGCCGAGCGGTACAAGTCATGAACGGCCCAAGTCTACCCTCCGAGGTGTGAACAAGTCGCGATGAGCCTAGTTGTGACGCCCCTCACCCCCACTCATGGTCGTGTGCGCAGCCTTTATGGCAAGATCTAATCCATGACTTTTAAATCTGGTGCAAGTTTCGACGGCAAGCGAGCCACCACGGGAGGCCGCGGACGCGGTGGCGGTACCATCGCTGCCGGCGGCGGTATCGGCACCATCGTCCTCATTGGCCTGTTCCTGCTCATGGGTGGTAATCCTGGCGATCTAGGCCAGTTGCTCGGCACCGAAAGCAGCCAGCAGCAGGGCGAAGAAACCAGCTCCGGGCATCTCGACCATTGCAAGACGGCTGAGGACGGCAACAAGTACGACGACTGCCGCGTCGACTACACAGCTCAGTCGGTGGACGCCGTGTGGAAAGAACAGCTTCCCGCCCAAGCAGGCATCGAGTACACCGAGCCTGGCCGAGTAGTCTTCGAGAACTCCACCATGTCCGGCTGCGGCCAGGCTTCCGCGGCAACTGGCCCCTTCTACTGTCCCGCTGATCAGTCGGCGTACTTCGACACCTCTTTCTTCGAGCAGCTCAAAAACTTCGGTGCGGAAAACGCTCCACTTGCGCAGATGTACATCGTGGCCCACGAGTTTGGCCACCACATCCAGCACCTTGAGGGCACGTTGGGTCTTTCCAACTACAACCAGCCGGGTGAGGATTCCAATGCTGTGAAGATCGAGCTGCAAGCTGACTGTTACGCAGGCATCTGGGCTTTCCACGCTGACGAAGGCGACAATGCCAAGCTAGAGCAGATCACTGATGAGCAGGCACAAGCCGCCATCGATACCGCCCGCGCAGTGGGTGACGATAACATCCAACGTCGCTCCGGCGGCCAAGTCCGCCCTGACCAGTGGACTCACGGCTCCTCCGCGGACCGTGCCCAAGCGTTCATCAATGGCTATAAGTCCGGCAAGATGTCGCAGTGCGACTACTTGGGCCGCAACGTTTATAACTCCTGATGAACGCAATGCCTTACTAGCTGCATAGCCAACTTGCGCCACAGCCCTTAGCCCGTTGCCTCATCAACCAGGATGTTGCAACGGGCTTTGCCTTTCTTTTCCCTCCCAATGTGCTGTTCGCCCTTTGTGTCAGCCTAGTTGTGAACCTGCTTGATTCTGAGTGGATACAGATTCATGACTGTTGTAGTACCTCCGCAGGGTCTGCGCCGCCAGGAGGACATCAGCCCGGCTGAGCGCGAGGGGTTGGTGATGGCCTACACCAAAGCTCCGTATGGGACGAAGAAGGCTGCTGCCGTCGCGGCCCGTGTGACCCCGGAGTGGATTCGCAACTGGCGCGCCGCGCTTTCCGACGCCGAGCTCTACTGCGAGCGCCACTACCTCGCCGCCTTGCTCGACCTCTTCGAGGTCCGCCTCCCCAGCTATCGCCTCCCCCTGAGCGACCTCATCGCCGACTTCGGCGCGCTGTCATCCAAGTAATCTCACGTCGCCGCGGCAGGCTTACTGCTCTTCCTCGGGCAGCGGCTTGCGTCACATGAGATTGAGCAACTGAATCCGCCCGCGCGGGTCGCCGTCCCACTCCACTTCGAGGTCGTGACGCTTAAGGATGTCCAGGAGGAACCGCCCCAGCGCGGCGTCCATGCGCGCCCACTCCTCCTTCCTCTCGGGTTGGCCTTTGCGCAGCTTCTCGGCGTCGACCTCACCAGCAATCGGCGGGCCCGGCGTCCACGCACCGAAGACGAGATTAAGCTCCGTCGGCTCGTACGCCAGTCCCTCGGCATCCTGCATGTGGAAGCCACACGATGCCCATTCGCGGTAGGGATACTCCCCCTCCGGCACGTCGATCTGGGTGCGTTCCTCCCCGAGCAGCTCGTTACAGTCGCTGACATCGAATCCAAGGCTCATTCCCGTCACGAGCCCCTGTTCTTCCATCTCATCGAACGCAGCCTGCACCAGGTCGTAATCAGTGGGATGCTCCCGCTCCGACTCCTGGGCCTTGCGTTCTTTCCATACTTGCTCGGCGGCCGCGTGCGGATCATCATTGGGGTACCCGTCTTCAAGTTCGTTGTCGTCCACGGCTTCGTAGACCTCGTCCAAGGTCATGAAACCGGGAAGAATCCAATGGTTGAGTTGTTGGCGCAGCGAATCTGAAATCTCCATGCCTCCACAGGATAATGAAAATCTCCCCGCTCGCCGCGGCACCTGACGTGGCGATTTATCGAAGCGCCACCCTCGTCCAGGCACGCACCTACGACACCCCGGACGGCACCCCGCAGGAGTGCACCGGCGCGGCCATCGCGCCGGAATGGATCCTCACCGCCGCCCACTGCGCTGAGGGCCCCTACTCCGACCCGGACGTCTCCCCCGAACGTCCTCAAGGTCCACTTCTCCAACAATAAGTCGAACCCGGGCCCGTCCATCGATGTCGACCGCTTCGGAAAGGCGCCCAAGGCCGACATCGGGCTCCTTCACCTCGAAGCCCCGAAGAAGCTCAAGAAATACCCGACGATCGCCGATGACCACCAGAACCGCGACGGCGAGGACTGGCTCCACGTGGCCCGCATGGAGATCGTTGTCCAGCGCGACAACATAAACGCCGTCAAGACCATCGCCATGCACGGCATCACGGGCGGCTCCAACCACGGCTACTCCGGCGGCCCGGTCTTCACGCAGAAACGCTAGCTCAACGCCGTCGACGTCATGGGCTCCCACTCCGTGTGGTTTGACCCCTACGCCGACTCCGACGCTGTATACCTCAAGTACTACCGCTACTGGATTCGCGATACGGTGGGCGTCTAACGCCTCCAGACCCACAGCGCGAGCTCCCTCAGGGGTCAGTTCCCGGCAGCTGTCGATTTTGATGTTTGCGCCCCTCTTACTCGAGATGCGATTCGGGAGTTCGGGGAACAGATCGCAATTAAGGTCCGGTTTACAACTTCGGCTGGCAGGTTAGAACGACGGGGTTCATACGCTTCCTGACATGGACTCCGATGAGGATATCTTGCGAGACGCAAGACTTCCAGATACACCTTAACGGCGGTGGGCCAGCTTTCGAGAATGACTGCTGCCGCGCTGCGCGAGCCGCGAAGAACCAGCCCCAAAGGTGAATCGAGGCTATTGAGCTATAGTTCTTCGTCAGCCTCAGCGGTTTGTTCCGGAGTAGTTCCGTATAAAGGATCGTCTTGATTCTTGGGTGGTTTGACAACGCACTCACGGACACCATCAACATGTTCATTTAAGCTCTCAGAGACTGGGGCCCAGAGCGGGTCTAATATGAAATCGATTCCTGACCTACGCGCGTGCTTAGCTGCGGGGACGAAATCGCTATCACCTGAAATCATGATGATTTGATTCACAAGTCCGCGTTCTGCCAGGGAAGCTATATCCAAGCCTATCCGCATATCCACTCCCTTCTGAGTGATATCCAGTGAGAAGTCTCGCTCAGTCAGAATCTGAAACTTCAATTTCCCCGCGACAGAGCTTCTTTAGCAGGTTAGGTTTAAGGGTGTACCCATTTTGGGTTTCAAGTTCTTCGCCTCGGCGTAAAGCGACTTTTCGTTTCTTTACGATTTCGTCTAGAAAGTCTGTCATCCAGCGGTATTCCTCAGTTTTTCCGAGGTTCTTCTGTGTCTGTGTGAGCGGATGAAACAGGACCTTTGTTGAAGGATTGCAGTCGTAGTAGAAGATTCTATAGAGACTGCTTCCGGACTCCCGTATATGCCTACGGCAATACTCTAAAAGTTCGTTTGCTCGATCTCGCGGGTCTTTCTTGCCGAAGAGAACTCGCGCACGATGTCTGTAAAACCCACCGTCTACCAATATGGCTGTGACAATTGGCCGCCGAGGGAAATTACTAGCCGATTTCCCTGAAGAGTGCTTTCCCATTTTAACCTTCTGGAGAACTAGTTGGGGCCCAGTCATCGGCGATCTCCTTATCGGTGGAGGGTCAACGGCTAGGCCCAGTAAAACGATACTACCACCGGTCCCCTCGTCAATGTCAATACACATTCCGTCCTGTGGTTTGATGAGTTTTTCAAAGAATGCGCTACGACATGTCAGCGAGGCTAGCGGGGAACGAGAATGGCAGCGATGGTACAAGCGACCTGTGCATCCTAATAGTGAGCACATCGAGGCGGAGAAAACCCTTGCCGCATTCTCGAGGGGTGAATACAATGTATTCAAAGCGTTAACGAGAAGGAAGAATCGAATGGCAACTATGACCGTACGCATGAGCGACGAAGACGCCGCGCTCGTCCGCAAGTATGTCGGATTCGAAGGCACAACAATCTCGGAATTCGCCCGAAGCGCAATGCTGGAGAAAATCGAAGACCATGCCGACCTTCAGCAACTTCGAGCCGCCATCGAAGCCGATGACGGACAGCGTTTTAGCATCAATGATGTTCTCGAAGAGCTTGATTAATGTCAGCCAACGGCCCTAGCTACAGCGTTGAACTCACCGCCTCGGCTCGGAAACAGCTCAAAAAGATGGACCGCTTCGATGTCAAGCTTCTGCTCACTTGGATGAAAACCCATCTCGAAGGCTGTGCCGAGCCGCGTGCTTTCGGCAAAGGCCTCACAGGTGATCGATCTGGCGAATGGCGCTACCGTGTCGGCACTTATCGAATCCTCGCGCTCATTCACGAATCAACCATCACGACCGAAGTTTTTGCTGCTGGAAGGCGCGACACGATCGATCGCTAACCGAAACAAAAGAAGCGAGCTCCAGACCTTCTCAGTCTGGGGCTCGCTTTCGGCTCCGGGGTGGAAACCCGAGGCTGGGGAATCACGCAACCACCATCTCGCATCCGACTTCTCGCTGCCCACTGGTTTGACCGCCGCCAACCACGTCGTAGGCGGCCCTAACGGGAAAGCGACATGTGAGATGTCCCCTGCCAATGAGCATTTGCTGGAAGATGTGGCTGCGATCCGCCGGCCAGACGGACGTCGGCGCTATTCCTCGGTGTGGACCATTCGCCGCAAGAACCACAGGGGCGAGTTTCCCCACGCGATGCGTGCCGGCGCGTACTACGTGACCGGAGCGGAGCTGTACGCTCTGGCGCGGCTGCTGCCGGCGCCGCGGTAGATTCTTCACCGAGTTGCACGACAACACGGTAGACTTGCTGCGCACTGTCGGCATGGTTATGGCCGCTTCCTTGTTGGGCCTGCCAGTTTCCTCGACGCACATCCTCATCGGTGCCGTCCTGGGCGTCGGCATTGTTAACCGCGCCGCCAACTGGGGGCATATGAAACCGATTGCTCTGGCGCGGGTCATTACGTTGCCTGCATCGGCAGGCATTGCCGCCATCACCGTTTCTGTCCTCCCCGCGTCCTGTTCTAACTCTCTCACTGCAGCGCGCCTCGTGGTTTCTTAGACTGGTCTTCTATGGACCAGAACACCCCCCGCGCTTTTTTGCTGCTTTCAACGACATTGAGCAATTCCTCCGCCAAGCTATCAATGCCAAGAACTCGGATTCCTTCTGGTGGATAGTCGACCGCGCGCACGAGAAACACATGCTTAATAAACGCCAAACAGAGATGCTGAAAGACTTCGGTAATCTCCGCAATGCCATAGCTCACGGACGCTACTACGACGACGAGCCACTGGCCTCTCCGCACCCCAGGGTGGTGGAGCAATTGGAAAAGCTGCGCGAATTGTTAACTTCGCCGCCCAACGCGCTCGCCGTACTCGGTTCCTCCGAAGTTGTAACGCTGGAAGCCGATGCCGATATTCGCCAAGCGCTGAAGCTGATCGCACACAACGGTTATTCCCAGATTCCGGTATATAGCGGTGAGAACTACGCGAATTTGTTGACAACTAACGTAGTAGCCCGCTGGATTGCCGCTGATTTAGCTGACGACAATCACGTGATCAGCGTGGCAGTTGGCAAGGTTTTGAAATACGCCGAAGCAGGTGACCGTGCTGCTTTCCTTCCCCGCACAGCCACTGCACAAGAAGCACTCGATGCCCTGACCGAATTGGCCAAGGACGGTACGCATCCTTGCGCGCTAATTTTTACAGAAGATGGCGCCAAGAATAAGCGCCCGTTGAGCATCGCCACTCCCACTGACCTCGCAGTTTTGGTCGATGCGCTGGAGTGGGAATAAAGCTCACCGCCCTCATGTTGACATGTCATATACACTCGTTGGCGAACACACCTTAAGGACTTCATATGCAATTCGGCATCTTCACCATCGGTGATGTCACCACCGACCCAACCAGCGGCATCACGCCTAGTGAAGCCGAACGTATCCGCAATATGACGGAAATTGCGCTCAAGGCCGAGGAGGTAGGCCTCGATGTTTTTGCCACGGGCGAGCACCATAATCCGCCATTCGTGCCTTCCTCCCCAACTACTCACTTGGCGTATATCGCAGCACAAACCAAGAACCTGCTGCTTTCGACTTCGACAACGCTAATTACCACCAACGATCCGGTGAAGATTGCTGAGGATTACGCCTTCTTACAGCACCTGCCTGGCGGGCGCGTAGACCTCATGATGGGCCGCGGCAACACCGGCCCGGTTTACCCATGGTTTGGCAAAGACCTTCGCGAAGGCATCCCGCTGGCGGTTGAGAATTACCACCTGTTGCGCCGCCTATGGCGTGAGCCAGTGGTCAACTGGTCGGGCAAGTACCGCACTGCCCTGCAGGGTTATACGTCCACGCCTGCCCCGCTTGACGACGTCCCGCCTTTCGTATGGCACGGTTCTATCCGCTCCGTGCAAATCGCCGAACAGGCTGCCTATTACGGCGATGGCTTCTTCCACAACAACATCTTCTGGAACAAGGAGCACACGGCAAAGATGGTCAGCACCTACCGCCGTCGCTTCGAGGCTTACGGCCACGGCCGCGCCGACCAGGCAATCGTGGGACTTGGCGGCCAGGTGTTCATCGGCGAAACCGAGCAGCAGGCTAAAGACTTCTTCCGCCCTTATTTCGACAATGCGCCCGTCTACGGCCACGGCCCCTCACTGGAGGATTTCACCGCGCAAACGCCGCTGACGGTCGGCACCGTAGAACAGGTCATCGATCGCACGATGCAATTCGCAGATTGGGTCGGTGACTATCAGCGTCAGCTCTTCCTCATTGACCACGCTGGTTTGCCACAGGAGGTGGTGCTCCAGCAGATAGAGTTCCTCGGTACCCAAGTTGTGCCTGAGCTACGCCGTCGCATGGAGGCCCGCCGCCCCGACCATGTCGCTTCAAACCCGCCGACGCACGCAACGCTCAAGGCCAATCCTGGCTCGCCGCACTTCCGCGTCAACCCTGGTGAAGACGCTTCATAAGTACAACTGCAGATAGACCGATTGACAATCTGTTCCTAGGAGGAATTCTTTCATGCGCTCACTCGTCGTCGTCACGGCTGGCCTTTCCACGCCGTCGTCTACGCGCGCGCTAGCCGACGCCCTGGCCCAAGCCGTAGTCTCCCAAGTCGGCGCTCGCGGTGAAGGGCTCGAAGTAACCGTCATCGAACTACGCAAGCTAGCCACTGAGCTGGCTGAGGCAATGACTAATTGGGGTGCTACAACGCCCCAGCTCGACGAAGCAAAGCGAGCACTCTCGCATGCGTCCGGGTTGATTGCGGTAACTCCCATTTTCCAAGGCAGCTACTCGGGCCTTTTCAAGATGTTCTTCGATACCTTGGATCCACACGCACTCGACCACCTTCCGACCTTGGTCGCAGCTACCGGTGGTTCTTCCCGCCACGCGCTGGTTCTGGACTACGCGCTTCGCCCGCTGTTTAACTACTTGCATGCCACCGTCGTACCAACCGGCATCTTCCAAGCCACAGAGGACTTCGGCACTGACGAGGGAGCAAAGACCACACGCCGCATCGAAAGAGCCGCCAAGGAACTTGCGGACCTCATTGTCATTCCTTCCGATCGCGTGGGCGGATTAGCCAGCCCCGACATCACGGCAAGTCAGCAAACTACGCCACGTAAAACCGGCTTGGATTTGGAAGAGGAATTCACCCCCTTTAGTTCTCTACTCTCCGGCCACGACGGAAACTAAGAAAAGTCCGCCACTTAGATTAAGGTGACGGACTTTTTGCTACTCAGCCAACGCGCACGGTGTTAGCAGCACCGCGCACCGGGGTTGGCATCCTGTTCGGCGTAGCGGGCGCGCCAATATTCACGCTCCGTTGGAATCTCAGCATCAGGATGATGCGCACGGAGGTGATCGCAGTACTTAGCGTAAGCATGGTCCCCCATGAGCTCGCCGAAGTACCAGGAGATCTTTTTGAGCGCCGTAATCACTAATGCCCTCCTATTTCCTCGAAGGTCATGTTGTACTCCGCTGCCACTTCCTTTTCGCGCTTTGTCGGCATGAGACCACGTGGAAGGAAGAGCTTGGATGGAATGAATTCCGTTTCGGAGTCCGCAGGTTCAATACCTGCAGAACGTTGCTGGAGAGCCTTGGCGCAGGCAACGATTGCCGCACCGATAACTACCAATACCAGCACCGCAAACAGAATAGATAGGCATCCTTGGATAAAGGTGTTGCGAACAACGGCATCAATCTCTTCGACGCTCTTGGCAGATCCGAACTCGGTGAGACCTTGAGCTGCTGCTTCCTTGTATTTTGCATGGTTGGCCCAGTAACCAATAGAGGCGTCGGAGCTGAAAATCTTTTGCCACGAGGCGGTCATTGTCACGATGAGATCCCAAGCCAATGGAATAGCTGGAATCCATGCCCACTTGTACATTCCCTTCTTGATAACAACCACAAGCACCAAAGCGAGTGCCATTGCGGCAAGTAGCTGGTTGGCGATGCCGAAGAGTGGGAACAAGACGTTGATGCCGCCCAGCGGGTCAGTAACACCCATGATGAGGATGGCGCCCCACAGTGCACACACGAGGAAGGTGGACAGGTAGGTGCCAAGCTTCCAGCTCTGATCACGGAATTTTCCCAGGCCCGGAATTGCGCCCAGCGAATCCGACATCATGAAACGGGCAACACGGGTACCAGCATCAACCGTGGTCAGGATGAACAAGGCCTCAAACATGATGGCGAAGTGGTACCAGAATGCCTGCATTGCCGGATTACCGAGCATCTCGGTCATGATTTGGGACATGCCATAAGCAAGGGTCGGAGCACCACCGGTGCGGGAGACAATGGTTTCCTCTCCCACTGCTTGAGCTGCTGCGGCAAGCTGATCAGCGGTAATACCTGCGCCGGGCAGGTGCAGGGTTGCTACGAAGTCCGCCGCGCCTTCTGGAGTACCCAGTGTCTTAGCTGCCGGTGAGTTCATTGCGAAGTACATGTGGCGGTCAATGACGACTGCAGAAATGAGTGCCATGACTGCGACGAAGGACTCCATGATCATGCCGCCATAGCCGATGGCGCGCATGTGAGACTCCTTCTCAATGAGCTTCGGCGTAGTACCGGAAGAAATCAACGCATGGAAACCAGAAAGCGCACCACAGGCAATAGTGATGAACAAGAACGGGAAGAGGTTACCGGAAAAGACCGGGCCGTTGCCATTAACAGCAAAGGAGGTAACCGCCGGCATGTGGACCTCAGGGCGTTCAATAACGATGGCGATGGCCAGCAAGGCGATGACGCCGATCTTCATGAAGGTCGACAGGTAGTCGCGTGGCGCAAGCAGAAGCCACACTGGAAGGATGGCAGCGACCACGCCATAACCGATGATCGCGAATGCCAGGGTTTCCTTGGACCAGGTGAACATGCTAGCGCCGAGTTCAGTGCCGGAGACGTAGCCGCCGCCGATGATGGCTGCCAGCAAGAGGATGACGCCGATGACCGAAACCTCCGTGACCTTGCCGGGGCGAATGTATCGCAGGTACAGGCCCATGAAAAGGGCGATCGGGATGGTCATCGTGATGGAGAAAACACCCCATGGGGAGTCAGCAAGGGCGTTCACGACGATCAGTGCCAACACGGCGATGATGATGATCATGATGGCGATAGTGGCCAGGATGCCCGCGGCGCCACCGACTTTGCCCATCTCATCGCTAATCATCTGGCCAAGCGAGCGACCCTTGCGGCGGGTAGATACCCAGAGCACCAGGTAATCCTGCACCGCGCCGGCGAAGATAACGCCTAGCACAATCCACAATGTTCCCGGCAAATAGCCCATCTGAGCAGCCATAACCGGGCCAACCAATGGGCCGGCACCAGCAATGGCCGCGAAGTGGTGACCAAAGAGAACACGACGGTCCGTAGGCAGGAAGTCCTTACCATCGTTTGCATACTCAGCAGGGGTGGCACGGTTGTTGCGTGGCTTAACCACCTTGTACTCAATCAAGCGTGCATAAAGCGTGTAACCAATGATGTAGGAGCCCACCGCCGCAAAGACCAACCACACGGAGTTGATGGTCTCACCGCGGTGGAGAGCGAGCACTCCCCAACCGGCAGCCGCAGCGATAGCGGCAATCAAAATGATGACCTTCTCAACGTTACCGATGAGCTTTTTCGGCTTTACGTCGATGGGCTGTGCTTGGCCGTCGACTTCAACAAATTCGATGTCGGACCGCGGTTCGGGTCCGGTCTTGATACTCACGATAATCTCCCGAGGAATCAGACAGAGCAAATGAAAGAACTTTTATCCAGCCACAACTGTTAGGCACGCTAAACTGCTTAACTAATGTGAACCGGGATACTAAACAGTATTCATTGTGGCCGAAAGTCACACATTAAAAATTCAATAATTTCTATCGGCTTATCCCTCAAAATCACCTGGCCTTGGTCACACCCGCTCCGCGGGGCTAACAATGCTGACTGCACGTAGTGAACTACTGACAAAGCGGTAACATGGAGAAACTGTATGCGCGGCCTACATGCAATACTCCTCATCCCAGAGAATTTTGACCGCAGCGAGACCGCAATTAACACGGGTTTAGCCACAGCCTGCCCCTAGAAATAATCCCCCCCACCAACCCCCGACTTAATTTCCAAACTCACAAAGGAGGCACCGCCCAGCATGGCAATCAGCGTCACCGACATTTTCTCCATCGGCATTGGCCCATCTTCCTCGCACACCGTCGGCCCAATGCGCGCGGCCCTTGCGTTCCTGAAAACGCTGCCGGAGCATCCAGCCAAGGTGCACACCGAGTTGCGCGGCTCGCTCTCGCTGACTGGCCGCGGCCACGGCACCGACCGCGCGGTGATTCTGGGCTTGGCCGGCTGGGATCCGCTTACCGTCCCGGTTGACGCTGAACCGCGTTCCGATCAGCCCATTCCGAGCAAGGGCATGACCGACGGCCCGCTGGGCGCGTTAGAATATTCCATCGAGTTCAACAACGAGCCGGTCCCCGAGCACCCGAATTGCCTCATCTTTGACGCATGGGACGCTGAAGGCAACCTATTGGCAGAGCACGCCGAGTACTTCTCCGTCGGCGGCGGATTCATTCTCTCCCGCGAGGAACTCGACGCAGAGGTGGCAGCCTCCGCCGAAGTACCTGCTGGCATGGCGGCGGCCGAATCCACCGACGATGTTCCTTACCCATTCACCACGGGCGAGCAATTGCTTGCGCTGTGCGAGAAGCACGATTTGAAGATCTGGGAGGTTGTCGCCGCCAACCAGGAAGCGCTCCATAAAGAAGACGGCGGCCTCGAATACGTCTACGCGCACCTGGATTTGGTGTGGGACATCATGCGCGAGTGCGTCACCGACGGCATCTCCACCTCCGGAATCTTGCCGGGCGGCCTGCAGGTCCCACGCCGCGCGCCGGGCATGTACAAGCAGCTGCTGGAGGGCCACGACGATAAGTCTTTCGGCTTTTCCGCTATGGAGTGGGTCAACCTGTATGCGCTCGCCGTCAACGAGCAAAATGCCGCTGGCGGCCGAGTGATTACGGCCCCAACAAACGGCGCCTGCGGCATCATCCCAGCGGTGTTGCACTATGCCCGCGACTTCAAGCCGAACTTCACCCGCGATTCCGCCCGCCGCTACCTACTTACTGCGGGTGCTATCGGCATGATCATCAAGCACAACGCCTCCATTTCGGGCGCCGAGGTGGGCTGCCAAGGCGAGGTAGGCTCGGCGTCGTCAATGGCGGCGGCTGGCATGGCTGAACTACTGGGCGCAACGCCGGCGCAGATCGAAAATGCCGCCGAGATTGCGCTAGAGCACAACCTCGGCCTTACCTGCGACCCAGTCGGCGGCCTCGTGCAGATTCCGTGCATCGAACGCAACGCTATCGGCGCGGTCAAGTCCATCAACGCCGCGCGCCTGGCTCGCATGGGCCAAGGCACGCACCACGTTTCTCTCGACGCCGCCGTGCAGACGATGGCCGATACCGGCCGCGACATGCTGGCGAAGTACAAGGAGACCTCCATTGGTGGCCTCGCGAAGACGCTAGGCTTCGCCGTCACGCAGGTGGAGTGCTAGTGCAAAAGGCTTGCATGGCAAAAGGTAGTCTTATCGCTAACGCACAGACTCTAACCTAGAAAGCGATACCTACCTCCATGCGAGCCGATGCATTACGCCGTCGAATAGCCAACATAGAGGCGGCATGTGCCATGTTTAAACGCCATGGCAACTCGGTCTCCCTTGAAAAGATTGCCCAGGAAGCAGGCGTGGGCGTTGCAACGCTTTACCGCAACTTCCCGGACCGTGAAGCGCTAATTCACGCGTGCGCGGAACACATGAGCGACGGTTTCCTGGTCTTCCAAAATCGCTTGATTGAAGACTTCGAATCCGATCCTTCGGACGCGGAAAACTTCGTCCTGGACTATGCCCTCAAGCTCACAACGATGGGTTTGACCAGCCTCATTCCCTCCTTCGCGCCGGAAGACTTAGATACCCTGCCGGAGCATTTGAAATTGAAGCGCGACGCGTTACAAGAAAATGGCGAAAGGTTCATTGAGCTCGGAAAGCAGCACGGAGTAATCGGCCCCGGCGTGGGGCACCTCGACTTCGTGGTGGGTATCTTGACGCTGGTGCGCCCCAGGAAGGTGCAGGTGGAGAACTACGTGCCCGATATCCAAAAGCGCATGCTGCGCATCTACTTAGCGGGCATCAAAAGCGGCATCACGAACGCATAGTAGCAAAACAAAAGGCCCCTCACTCCCTAATCGATATGTAGGAAGGAAGGCGCCTTTGGCATCTCAGCGAGATGCCCTTTGACGTCATTGGCTTAGTTCAGCTGGTTGCGTAGGTGCTCAACAAGGGCGTCGATAGCCACATCGTTCTGCTCGTGGGCTGCCAGGTCCTTAACGGCCACAACGCCGTTTTCAAGCTCTTGCTCACCGAGCACGAGAGCAAAGCGCGCGCCTGCGCGGTCAGCGCCCTTCATCGCGCCCTTGAGTCCGCGGTCGCCGAAGGACATGTCCGCAGAGATACCGGCATTACGCAGGTCATTGATGATGCCAGCCATACGACGCTTCGCATCAGCGCCCAGCGCAACGCCGAACACAGCAACGCGCTGATCGACGCCGTCGAGCTCGATGCCTTCGGCTTCGAGAGCCAGGATCGTGCGGTCGACGCCAAGTCCATAACCAATACCGGAAAGCTCCTGACCACCGAGCTGTGCCATAAGTCCGTCGTAGCGGCCACCGCCGCCGATACCGGATTGAGCGCCCAGCAGTGGGTGGACGAACTCGAAACAGGTCTTGGTGTAGTAGTCCAGCCCGCGCACCATGCGCGGGTTGATGGTGTATTCAATACCCATGTCATCGAGAAGGCCGGTGACGGTCTCGAAGTGGGTACGGCATTCCTCGTTGAGGTGGTCGAGCATCAACGGGGCGTCTACAAGCTGCTCTTGCACCTCCGGACGCTTATCATCCAAAACGCGCAGCGGGTTGATCTGCGCACGCTTGCGGGTCTCTTCGTCCAAATCGAGCTTAAAGAGGAAATCCTGCAGCTTCTCACGATAAGCAGGACGACAATTGTGATCGCCAAGGCTGGTTAGCTCTAGGCGGAACTTGCTGAGGCCAAGCGAACGGAAGGAACGATCAGCTAGCGCAATAATCTCCGCGTCCAATGCGGGATCGTCGACGCCGATTGCCTCAACGCCCACCTGCTGGAGCTGACGGTAGCGGCCGGCCTGGGGACGTTCGTAACGGAAGAAAGGTCCGAAGTAGTTGAGCTTGACCGGCAGCTGACCGCGATCGAGGTTGTGCTCAATGACCGAACGCATCACACCCGCAGTGCCTTCTGGGCGCAGGGTTACCGAGCGGTCGCCGCGGTCTGCGAAGGTGTACATCTCCTTGGAGACCACATCGGTGGATTCACCAACACCACGCGCGAAAAGCGTAGTGTCTTCGAAGATCGGAAGCTCGATGTGCTGGAAGCCGGACAGATGCGCCTGGTGAACCAGGTTCTCACGCACCTTGTAGAAGGTCGCCGATTGCGGCGGAATGTAGTCCGGCACTCCTTTGGGGGCGGACAGGGCCTTGAACTGCTTCTTATCACTCACGCATATCAGAGTACATCCCGCAGCGTGGCGAGGAACGGATTAGTGGCCCTTTCTGCGCGCATCGTGGTCGTCGGGCCATGCCCTGGCAACACAGCCAGCCTGTCATCAAGGTTCCACACCGGACCAGCAAGCGAACGCTGCATGGCCGCAGGATCTGAGTGCTCCAAGTCAGTACGCCCGATCGAGCCTTTAAACAAAACATCACCGGCGAGGACAAATTCTTCCGCAATAATGAGAACGCAGCCCGGGGAATGCCCTGGGGCGTGCTCGAGGCGGAATTCATGGCCAACCAGTTCGATAGTCTCGCCACCGCGCAGATCGCGCAGGTCCTCAATCTGCACCATGTTCTTCGCATCAAAGAGCACTTGGGACTCGGCGGAAACCCCGGAGCCGTCGACAAGCATGAATGCATCATCGGGGTGGATATAAACCGGCAGGTCGAGCTGGCGCGCCAAGTCCCCTGCTTCACGGGTATGGTCCAGGTGGCCGTGGGTGAGAACGATCGCTTCGAAGGTCAGCCCCTGCTCAGCGCCGATTTCCAGGACGCGCTGCATCGCATGCATGCCCGGATCAACCACGAAGGCACGTGCACCGTTTGCCACGATGTACGTGTTGGTCTTATAGGGGCCCGCTGCGAAACCTAAAACGCTCAAAGTCATAAAACGCAGTCTAGCGCCCCCACGGATGCGGAAGCGCTAGCTAGCTGGAAAGCCACTCGAAGCCGCCGCGCCCATAGAAAGCGACGTCGGCCAGGTGATTAGCTCAGTGCCTCAATGGCTGCATCGTAGTTAGGCTCGGTGGTCACCTCAGGAACCAGCTCGGTGTAGATCACCTTGTGGTTTTCATCGGTGACAACGACGGAGCGTGCGAGCAGGCCCTTCAGCGGGGAACCCTGCAGGGTAATGCCGAGCTTTTCACCGAAATCAGAGCGGAAGTCAGAAGCGCTGACGACGTTCTCGATGCCTTCAGCTGCGCAGAAACGCTCCTGTGCGAATGGCAGGTCACGGGACACGGACAGGACAACGGTGTTGTCCAATCCCGCTGCCTTCTCATTGAACGCGCGAAGCTGCGCCGCGCACACGCCGGTGTCAACGGATGGGAACAAGGAGATCACAAGGCGCTTGCCCGCGAAGTCCTTGTTGGTGACCTCAGAAAGGTCAGTGCCAACGAGGTTAAACTCTGGCAGCTGAGCACCAACCTCTGGCAGGTCGCCTGCGATCTGGGTTTCATTTCCTTGGAAGTTCACTGTAGTCATGGCGCCCCACTGTACTGGAGCTAAACAGCTAGCGCCACGAGGATCAGATGAGACTCACAGGAGACTGAATAAGGCCCAGTTTTGATCACAAGCTAGAATCAGTGCGGTAATGCTCGAGTTCAATCGACCGAGCCCAAGTGACTGACATAGACACCCATTGCCAAAGGACACTTACATGCCCAACAACGCACAGCGCCGTGAAGAGGCGCTCAACAGCCTTGAGCGCGAGCTCAAGGCCCGTGACCGCAAAGAAAAGACTCGCCCGCTGGGCGTCGTTGCTGCTTCGCTCGTAGTCATTCTCGCCCTTGTTGGCGGAATTTACTTCTTTGCAACACGCGACAACTCTGAGGAGAAGGTCGTAGCTGAGGAATCCAGCACTGCCGCAACCTCAAGCCAGGATAAAACTCCCGAAGCAACTGCACTGAGCGGTAAGCGTAAGGAAGCACTCCCGGCAAGCGTCCAGTGCAAGTACGAGGATGACGGCCGCGACGACAATGGCGCCAAGGCCCCTAGCGGCAAAGACGTCTCCACGAAGGGCACCGTTCAGGTCACGTTCAAGACCAATCAGGGTGACATCGTAATGGACCTGGATCGTTCTCTCGCCCCTTGCACAGTGCAGGCAATCACTTCCCTGGCAAAGAGTGGCTTCTACGATGACACCATTTGCCACCGTATGACCTCCGGCGGTTTGAACGTCCTCCAGTGTGGTGACCCAACTGGTACCGGCTCCGGCGGCCCTGGCTTTAGCTTCGCCAACGAATACCCAACCGATGAGGTGGACTCCTCCGCTGGAAAGAAGCCTGTGACCTACCCGAAGGGTTCCATCGCAATGGCCAACTCTGGCAAGGACACCAACGGTTCCCAGTTCTTCATCAATTACGCCGACTCCATGTTGGCTCCTGATTACACCTACTTCGGCAACCTCACTGACCAGGGTCAAAAGACCTTGGACAAGATTGCCAAGATTGGCGTCGAAGGCGGTGCCACCGACGGCAAGCCAGCTGAAGAAATAAAGATTTCCACGGCTACCGTTTCCTCCTAAACCTAGGACCACGGCGCTCCTCTCCCCCACAATGAGGAGCCGAGAATTGCCCTTTCCAGTCACAGCAGCTGGAAAGGGCTCTTTTATTTACTTCTCACACTCTGCCCTCGCAGTTGAACCTAAGAAAAATTCAGGTCAG
>NZ_GG667520.1:523326-548251 GCF_000159135.1 Corynebacterium striatum ATCC 6940 | reverse complement strand
CATTCACATTTGGTTTATTGGTTTAGACTCACTTAAATTTATATCCGCAGCACAACGGGCCCCCAACCTTAACGTCCAGTTAATTCACAGACAGAATTATTTCTTGGCAAAGGTGTTGCAAAAGTCTAGGAGCAACACTAACATTCATGGAGTCTTTGAAATTCCCGACTCTTAAGGATTGAACATATGAAGTTCTTCTCCCGCAAGGCGCTCGTTGCCGCTGCAGCAGCTGCAACCATCTCCTTCGGCGGCGCTGGCGCTGCTATGGCTCAGGATGCCGTACAGTCTGAGCAGGTTGCCGAAACTACCACTCCTTCCTCCACCACGGCACCCGAAGGCAATAAGCTTTCCTCCGAACTCAGCTCCTCCAACTCGAATGGCAAAGGCTCCGGGGACCAGGCCAAGCAAATCAAGGATTGGATCGGCGTCTTCACCGCTGTTATCTCTGCACTTGGCGCACTGTTCGCTTTTGCAAACAAGTACCTGAAGTTCTAGTTCATTCCTGAGCTTCGATGTAAAGCACCTGCTTTGAGCAGGTGCTTTTCTTGTTTTCCTGCTCGAACTCTATTCTGCCGGCCTGGAGGCACGAGCCGCTACTAATCCCCCGCCTCGTGTTCTATTCCTTTAATGCGCTCAGCTCCCAAGATGTCACGGAATAAAGTGGGATCGACGAACTGTCCAATTTTAATTACCGAAATTTGGCCAGTGGGCTCCAAGATCATCATCTGGATGTCCGCGCGCCGACCCAGCCCTGCCTTGCGAGTAGCCGAGTTAACATCACTTTCCGTAATGTGCGCAAAATGCATGTTCTCAGGCAATAACTCGCCGTCATAGACAAGAAGTACGGGGCGGCGGTCGATGTAGCGCGACCAACGAATATAACGGCGGAACGTACCGAAGGCCGCCTCCAACACCATCAGAGTCAAAAGTCCGACGATACCTGCTGCCAGGGTGGGCGGGTTACCCACAATTACACGGCCCGAAACCGCGCCGAACATAATAATGATCACCGCGTCAGAGGCGGTCATCGATGTCAGTACGCGGGTGCCAAAGAGCTTGACCAAAATCATGAAGGCCAAATAGATACCCACCGTGGCCAAAATGACCACAGGTATTCTATGCGGCTCAATACCCAATTGGTATAAAGCCTCACGTCCCATTAGCCCTAGCGTATCCACGGTTTTCCAGCTTACATCGAGCGCCCTTGCGCTTTCCCACGCCCCCTCCCCCGAATCACGCCTCCACACGATGGTGGCATTAGCGCCCGGGGCAAAGTGCTTATCGACGTCGCAGGGTCCCAGGCGGAGGCCGCCCAGCCACAGCAGTAGCTAGGCGGTGACGCGACGAGCTAGGCAGTGACGCGGTAGACGTCGAAGACTCCCTCGGTGTTGCGCAGCGTGGTCATCAGCTGGCCCAGCTGCTTGGTATCCGAGATGGAGAACGTAAAGCGCATGGTGGCAATGTGGTCGTCGCCGCGGTTCGAGCTCATCGACAAAACATTGAGCTTTTGCTCGCTGAATACGCCAGTTAGCTCGGCCAGCAGACCTTGCCGGTCAATCGCTTCAAGCTGGAGGCTAGCGGAGAACTCGCCGGACGATCCCTTGCCCGAAGACCATTCGACCTTCATCATGCGCTCCGGCTCAGACTTGAGCTTTTCCGCATTGGTGCAGTCTGCGCGGTGGACGGAAACACCACCACCACGGGTAACGAAGCCGAAGATAGCGTCGCCAGGGACTGGCTGGCAGCAACGCGCCAGCTTAGCCATGACATCAGGGCTACCCTCAACCAAAATTCCGGTTCCTTGCTCTGAGTCGTGGGTGCGCTGATTACGCGAGCTTTCCAGCTCAGAGAATGGTGTACGCGACGCCAGGGCCTCTGCAGCGTCGTCTTGGTCCCCAAAGAGGGACATCAGTTGATTCGACACATGCTGTGCCGATACATTTCCGGCACCTATAGCGGTGTAAAGGGCGTCCACATCGGAATAGTGGAGTTGCTCGGCGACTTGCTTCATGGAAGAAGCAGTAAACAACCTATGCATTGGCAGGCCGCCGCGTTGAATCTCAGCCGCCAAAGCATCGCGCCCGGACTCCAAGTGCTCCTCGCGGCGCTCCTTGGCAAACCACTGACGCACTTTTGCTTTGGCGCGTGGCGAGACCAAGAAGTCCTGCCAATCCCTCGACGGCCCAGCGTTAGGATCCTTCGAGGTAAAGATCTCAACCTTGTCACCAGACTTTAGCTCTGACTCAAGCGCAACCAGCTTTCCGTTGACCTTCGCACCGATACAGCGGTGGCCCACCTCTGTGTGCACAGCGTAGGCAAAGTCCACCGGCGTTGAACCCGCCGGCAAGTTGACTACATCGCCCTTCGGGGTAAATGCAAAAATCTGCTTAGCCGTAAGGTCATAACGCAGCGAGTCCAAGAACTCATTCGGGTCAGCGGCTTCCTTCTGCCAGTCCAGCAGCTGACGCATCCACGCCATCTGGTCGACCTCAGCGTCGCCTTTACCGTTCTTGCCCTTCTTCTCCTTGTAACGCCAGTGCGCAGCAACACCAAACTCCGCGTTGTAGTGCATCTCATGCGTGCGCACCTGAACTTCCAGGGTGGAACCACCTTCTGCAATCACCGTGGTGTGCAGGGACTGGTATACCCCGAAACGCGGCGCAGAAATATAGTCCTTAAAGCGCCCCGGAAGCGCCTGATAAAGCGAGTGCACAACGCCAATCGCGGCATAACAAGAGTTGACGTCATCAACGAGGATGCGGATACCTACGAGGTCGAAGATCTCCGCAAAATCGCGGCCACGCACCATCATCTTCTGATAGATGGACCAGTAGTGCTTCGGACGTCCCATGACCTCAGCATCGATGCCGTTTTCCCGCAGGGCCTGCGTAACCTGCGTTTTGATTTCTTTCAAAGCGCGGTCGCGAGAAGGAGCTCGGTCCGCCACCATGCGTACGATCTCGTCGTATTTCTTGGGGTACAAGATGGCAAAAGAAAGGTCTTCCAGCTCCCATTTCACGTTGGCCATGCCCAAGCGGTGTGCCAATGGCGCAATGACGTCGAGAGTCTGCCGTGCCTTCTTCGCCTGCTTCTCTGGGGGGAGAAAGCGCATGGTGCGCATGTTGTGGAGGCGGTCCGCCACCTTGATAACGAGCACGCGGGGATCGGTGGCCATGGCCACGATCATCTTGCGGATAGTTTCTGCCTCAGCTGCGGCGCCGAGGGCAACCTTGTCGAGCTTTGTCACGCCGTCGACAAGCCGCGCAACCTCAGGACCGAAGTCCCTTGTCAGGTCTTCGAGTGAATAGTCCGTGTCCTCGACCGTGTCATGCAGCAGTGTCGCAACGATGGTCGTGGTGTCCATGCCAATCTCAGCCGCGATGGTGGCTACGGCGAGGGGGTGGGTGATATATGGTTCCCCAGACTTACGGAACACACCCTCGTGGAGGCGCTCAGCCGTGTTGTAGGCGTTATTAAGTAGCTCTACGTCAGCTTTGGGATGGAACTGCCGGTGGATGGACATCAGTGGATCCAGCACCGGGTTGATCTTTACCCTGCCTCCGGTCAAAGACCGAGCCAAACGTGCCGACATGCTCCGCATGCCGCCATTCGGGCGCTTTGTCGACTTCTCAGTGGTCAAGGCGTCGCCCTCCTCCTAGTCATGGGGTGTATCCGGCCAACGATGGCTTTAGACACATCATTCTAGTCGGTGGCTGCTGCCTGGTTGAGCACTACCAGCGGAACATCTGCCAAACGCTCGCGACCAGCTAGTCCGTTAACTTCCAAGACCACGACGTTTCCAGCTCGCAGACTCCAAAAGCAGCTTCGCGCCGTAGAGCGTGCCTCCGGTGGCCAGAACGTCGTCGACAAGCACGATGCGCTTGCCTTCAATATCGACTCCCTCACCGGGAATCTCGAGCGCCGCCGAACCGTACTCCAGCGTGTACTCCTGAGTCAGAACGGGTGGTGGTAGCTTGCCCTTCTTGCGGATGGCCAAAATGCCCACGCCTAGCTTGTACGCCACGGCAGAGCCCAGCAAGAAACCGCGAGCATCGAGGCCACCAATCATCTCGGCGCCCAAGTCTTCGCAGGCCTTCGCTAGGCCGTCGACAACCGCCTGAAATGCTTCGGCGTCGGCAAGCACTGGTGTCAAATCCTCGAAGAGGATGCCCTTCTCAGGGAAGTCTTGCACCAAACGCACTTTTTCATTCAGTGCCCGCGCCGCGGCGGAATAAGTTTCACTCACAACAAATCCTTCAAAAGTTCGTGTCAAATTTGAGACTAGAAATCAACAACTGATTAACGCTGAGTGCTGACTGGAGCTGCACTCGGCGCACTCCAACGATCCATGTTCCAGCCAATGCCCGCAGCACCAGTGTATGGGACCACGCCCTTGACCGAGCGGTCAACGATGAAGACGCGGGGCTGGGCGGCCAAAGGAATAGAAGGGACGTCCTCCCATAGCTTTTCCTCTGCTTCTTTGATCTCCTTGAGCCGTTTGATGTTTGAGTCCGGCGTAGAGTACTCCGTCATTGGATCAACCGGGCCCAAGAATGCATCGATAGTCGGAGTCCATGTCGCAGGGTCCATCTCCAAATAATGCTGCGACATATACTCAGCAGACTGGTCCTCGACCGTGATACCGGCGGGTTCACACATCTTCTTAATCTCTTCGACCATGGCGCTGTAGCGCTCATCCGGGCCCAAGTAACCAATCTTGACGGTGTACCCAGACAGGTTCGCAGCCTTAGCCATGTCCTGGCCCTGGTGCTCCTTGGCAACCTGGCCCAAATGGGTAGCGACCGGGTCAGAGTGGCGCAATGTGCGCAGATACACAGGTGGCACTTCTACGCCAGATTGCTGCGAACTGACCTTGGCCAACCGCCCATGGTCGATGCAGGAGGCAAACGCCTCCCGGGCCCACGATTCCTGAAATACGCCGGACTGCGACAACGCCAGGGTATCGGTCAAGCCACCTACTACGGGTTCGACCTCATAAGGGCTTGCTTGGTCAGCAGCAGGTAACCAGTCTGGCTTAGCTTCAGCAGCATCGACAACACGCAAATTGCCCCTATCCTTGAGAGCCTTAGCGTCTGCAGTGTTGGGCCATACAACAACGGTATCTGTCGCCGGTTTATCGCCGAAGTACTCCTTGTTAGCCTTCAGGATGATCTCACCCTGCTCCCCCACCTTGTCCACCACGAAGGGGCCAAAGGAAACTTGTAGCTCCGAGTCAAAGTCAGCAGGGGCTGTGGAGAATCCATAACGCCACGCGTCTGCCACTGGTTGCAAAGCAGTGGGGTCTTGCAAGGACAGAGTCGTGTTGAGCTCCTCCATCGTCAACCCGGCCTTCTTGGCCAAGGCATGCGCCGGCATAACGGTGCCTGGGCCAAAGAGATAGCGCCAGCGATCGCCTTCGCCTTCGTTGAAGGTGAGCGTAAATTCCTTGGAATTCGGGGCGCACTCGAATTGGGCAATCTCGTTCATCAGAGGCATGTGCGAGCCGAACTCGGATGCCATGACACCTGCGGTGAAGGCGAGGAGGTAGTCATCACAAGTTACGGGAACGCCATCGGAGAATTTTGCTTGCTCCGAGAGGGTAAAACTAATCTGCTTGTGAGGATTTTCCGGGGAGGGTGGCAACTCTTCGGTCTGCACAAGATCCGAGTTGGGGATCATCTGCCCCGAGGGGCCGGGGACATAAATGGCCGGGTATAAGCGGCTGGACAACTGCGCTGCACTCGTTGCGCTGCCGAACGAGGTGCCAGCATTTGTAGTAGCAAGCGGGGTATTGACCATGTATCCGAAGAAATCGGTGGACTGTGGTCCGCTCGGTTTTTCTTCCTCGTTACCGTCCTGGTTACCTTGGTCTGAGCAGGCCGTTGCGGTGAGGCCGACAACGGCGAGGAGCGCCACTGTGGCCTTTTTAGCCCAATGGCGCTCTGTTTGTGGTTTAACTACCACCTTTTGTCCTCGCTTCTTTTAGACATCCGTTCCCGAGGTCCTGGATCAACGGCCTAGAGTAGCGGCCTGGAGTAGCGGCTCATCTACCGGCTTGGACGCCAGCTTGTCCCAGCGCTGCCTGGGGTGCCCGGGTTCCTAGTGGATGGGGCCGATGCAGCATCGCTTGACGACGCTTCCACTTCCGAATCCTGGGCTGCCAGAGAAGTGACCTTTCGGGAACCCACTGCAGCGGCGGCCACGGTGTCTTCATCTGCGTCCTCGCCGTGCTTAGCGCGGAACTGCCGCACCTCAGTGTTGTGCTTCTTGACGGACTTACGACGGTTTGCAATGGACACCAGCAATGGGGTTGCCAGGAACAACGAGGAGAAAATGCCCTCGATGACGCCGATTAGCTGAATGAGCGCAAGGTCGCGAAGGGTGCCAATGCCCATCAGCCAGACGGCGATGACGAACAGCGCAATAATCGGCAGGACCGAAATGATAGACGTGGAAATGGAACGCATAACTGTCTGGTTAACGGCGAGGTTCGCAAGCTCGCCATATGTCTTCTTGCGCTGGCCCTGGAAGCCTTCAGTATTCTCGTTGACCTTGTCAAAGACGATAACGGAGTCATAGATAGAGAAGGTCAGCACCGTAAGCAGACCAATGATGACTGCCGGGGAGACTTCTAGCCCGAAGATGGCGTAGATGCCTGCGATGATGACGCCGTCAAGAATCAGCGCGAGAATCGCTGCGAAGGCCATGTCTCGCTGCAGTCGAACTGCGACATACACCGTCGCCGTCGCAAGGAATACAGCCATAGCGAGAAGCATGCGCTGCGTAATCGCGGATCCCCATGACTCAGACACAGTTGAAGAACCAATTGCATCCGGGGTGGCCTTGCCCTCGGCATCCTTTGGATGATACTGCTCAAAGATTGCTTGGCGGGCGGTGTCTACCTGCTCCTGAGAAAGGCGTTCGGAAGTGATTTCCAAGGTACGCGAGTCGCCGGCGCCGACGATCTGCACCATTTCCGGCTCGACACCAATAGCTTCTTCGAAGGTATCGCCAACCTGCTCTGCCACCAGATCGGCGGCTGGCATGTTCAGCTTGGTGCCGCCCTCGAAGTCAAGGGAGAGGCTAAAGCCGCGAATTGCAATGGCCAAGATGGACGCAGCGACCAATACTGCGGTGATGGCGTACCACGTCTTGGAACGACCAATAAAGTCGTATCCGCCCTCGTCTTCATACAGACGATCCATCTTGGAGATCTTGTGATTGTTCACTTTAGTAGTCATCTCTACTTGTCCTCCTCGGTGAGGCGGGAATCGGCTGCTGCTGTATGAGACGCTGCAGCTGCGCTTGCAGCGGTTTCCTTGTGTCCGGTTTTTCCAGACTTTACGTAATAACCACGGGCACGACGTTCCTCAACCAGAGCGTAAATACCGCCAAGTCCGTTCATAGACGGCTTAGCTGCTGCTGGCCTTGCGCCGATGAGCTGCATCAGCGGAGCCATAATGAGGAAGGAGACAACCAAGTCGAATGCGGTGGTCAGGCCCATGGTGAAGGCGAAGCCCTTGACCTCACCAATTGCGAGGAAGTACACGATGACAGCGCCAATAAGCGTAACAGCGTTACCCGTAACGATGGTTGCGCGTGAGCGCTCCCACGCCTTGGTAGTTGCCGAACGGAAGGTTCTGCCTTCCAACAGCTCATCCTTGATGCGCTCGTAGTAGACCACGAAGGAGTCCGCAGTAGCACCGACACCAATGACCAAACCGGCGATGCCCGAAAGGTCCAGCGAGTAGCCAATCCAGCGACCCAACAGAACGAGTGCACCGTAGGTCAAAATGCCGGAGGCGACGAGGGTAATCAGGGAGACACCGGCGAGTGCACGGAAGTAATACAGCGAGTAAAGGACAACCAAGATGAAGCCCACGATGCCCGCGATGAGTCCGGCCTTCAGAGCAGCCTTACCCAGTGATGGTGGAACAGTTTCCACGGTGCCGCCAGGCTCGCCATTGGAACCGGTAAAGGACAGCGGAAGAGCGCCATACTTGAGGTTGTTAGCCAGGCTAGTTGCTTCTTCTTGGCTGAAGTCACCGGTGATGGAGGTAGCGGAGCCAACCGGAGTTGCGCCCTGGATGACCGGAGCAGAAATAACCGCAGAGTCAAGGGTGATGGCGACCTGCTTCTTCAGGTTCTGCTGTGTCACCTTGGACCAAGTCTCGGAACCGTTAGGGCCATCGCCGGTCTTGAAGGCGAAGCTGATCTCCATCTGGCCGGTCTGCGGGTTGAGGCCACCGTTAATTGGCTTGTTGGTGTCAATTTCGTTACCGGTCAAACGAGTACCGTTAGGATCCTTTACGCCTTCGAGCAATGGCGCTGGGGCCAAAAGGTATGGGGTTTTGTTTGCAAAGTCACAAGCCACGAACTGCTTTGCTGGATCATCGGTACCCGCAAGCGGATCAGAATCAGCATCGCACTTCAAAAGGGCCGCTGCAGCGGAGATAGTCGTTGGGTCGTCAGACTGACGGTCCTTGCGGAGCATCGCCGTCATCTCATCGCGAAAATCGGCCTTCTCGAGCGAGTTTGAGGGCTCCTTCTTTGGCTTTGCGGTAACAGTCGGGGCCTGTGAGTCCTCCGACTTCTTGTCCTTCTTTTCTCCGGACTGTTCCACGGCCTTCTTAATAGCATCATGTACTTGCTTTAGTGACGCGTTGGCTTCCTCCACGCTAAGAACGCGGTACTCAACCCACCGGTTTGCCATGTCGAGCAAAGTGTCATTGAGCTTGTTCATGTCCGGCATCGGCTGTTGCGCAACTGGACGGAACAAAAGCTGGGAAGTCTGGCCCACTGCCTGCGCCTGGGAAGCATCCTCGCCTGGAACCGTGATTACGAGCGTGGAACCATTGATCACAACCTCGGAACCAGAAACGCCCATTCCGTTGACGCGCTGTTCAAGGATGTTACGAGCTTGCTGGAGCTGGTCTTGAGTGGGCTCCTCGCCTTGCGGTACGAGGGTCACACGGGTACCGCCCTGCAAGTCAATGCCGAGTTTCGGCGTGCCTTGGCGAGCACCAGTCAGGAAAATAAGGGCATAAATGGCAACGACGATTAGCGCAAACAAGGCAATGGCACGCTTTGGCCACTGCCTGTTCCTATTGCGCAATGCGCCACGATTCTTTGCGGACAAGGAGTTCTCCTGTGCAACTAAAACAGGGTTTTACGATTAACTTTGAATAATTCGTGGGCATTTGAAACAAAAGTCCACGAGCACGATCCCTCATGCTACGTCATGAAAGGCCCAATGACTTAACGGGCTCTCAGCTTTTCCACCTAGTGTGATAAGCGCTACAAAACGGCAGCTGGAATCGCACTAGCGAATCCCGTTTGCTTCCTCTTCGCTGACGATTTCCGGCGTACGAACAATGGCCATCTTGTCGAAGGTGAGTACGATGCCTCCGGCCACTTCTAGATCCACTTCCTGCTCGCGGGTAGCCGCGACAGTCCCGTGCAGGCCGCCCGCAGTAATTACTTTCTGCCCTACATACAAATTTTGCTGCAGTTCAGAAAGCTTGTTTTGACGCTCACGCTGTTTGCGCATCGTCATAAAGCTAGGGAGGAAGATGAGAATTGCGAGAACTAGAAGAAGTGCGTATTCCATAACTGGCTAGTGTGCCAGACTCATGCACACAGATGCCAGCCCTTGCACTAGAAGAGCACCTCCCCTAGCGTTCCCTCCGGCGGTTCCAAACCGATGTGCCGCCACGCCGCGGCAGTTGCCACACGACCGCGGCCTGTGCGGGCAATCATGCCGGCACGAACAAGGTAAGGCTCGCACACTTCCTCCACAGTGGAGGGCTCCTCGCCCACTGCCACAGCCAGGGTATTTACACCGACTGGGCCACCACCGTGGCCCTTGATCAAGGCTTCCAGGACGGCCCGGTCGAGGCGATCTAGCCCCATTTCATCGACGTCGAAGACAGCGAGGGCGCCTTGGGCGGCCGCTAGATCAATGTGTCCGTCACCGTTTACCTCAGCGAAGTCACGGACTCGTCGCAGCAAACGGTTGGCAATACGCGGGGTTCCTCGTGAACGAGAACCAATCTCAACCGCCGCGTCTTGGTCAATCTCCACATCAAGAATGGTGGCGGCACGGGTAATGACCTTGGTCAAATCTGCGGTGTCGTAGTACTCCATCTGGGCCGTAAAACCGAAGCGGTCACGCAACGGTCCCGTGAGCATGCCGGCGCGCGTAGTGGCACCAACGAGAGTAAATGGCGGAATCTCCAGGGGAATCGAAGTGGCACCCGGACCTTTACCCACGATGACGTCAATACGGAAGTCCTCCATCGCCATATAGAGCATCTCCTCCGCAGGGCGGGCGATGCGGTGGATCTCGTCGATGAAGAGGACGTCGCCTTCCATCAGGTTCGACAGCATCGCTGCGAGGTCGCCTGCGCGTTCCAACGCTGGACCCGATGTCATACGCAGTGATGTGCCAAGTTCTTGGGCAATGATCATCGCCATGGTGGTCTTACCCAGGCCGGGTGGGCCCGAAAGCAGCACGTGGTCTGGAGTGACGCCGCGATTCTTAGCACCATTGAGCACCAAGGACAGCTGCTCGCGCACCTTAGGTTGGCCGATGAACTCGTCGATGGACTTAGGGCGCAAGGAGCGCTCGATGTCGTGTTCACCTTGCTGCTTTGTGGCATCGACGTCAGCATTGCGCGCCGCGGACATGCTGGAGGTAGTGCTTTGCCCAGCTACCAGGCCGTCCGGTAACTGAAACTCAGTGCGTTCTACGTCTGACATGTCTTTATACCCTTTGTTTAGATTGTTGCGCGCTGACTCTGACAGCGGAGACTATTTCTTACGTCCCAATTGTGCCAGTGCACCACGAAGGACAACCGCCGTTTCTGCGGCTGACTCCTCCGCCACGATGCCCTCCACGACTGGACGGGCGGCTTTGTCGGTGAAACCGAGTCCAACGAGTGCCTCCACCACTTGGTCGACCACCGGCCCATGGGCCACCGCCGCGGAGGCTTCCTGCCCTGGCTGGGCCTGAGGCGCAAAGGCGCTGACCTTATCCCTCAGCTCGAGTGCGAGGCGCTCTGCCATGCGCTTGCCGACGCCCGGAATAGTTTGCAGCGTCTTCGCATCGCCGGAGGAAATGGCCTGAGCTAGCTGGCTTGGCCCCATAACAGATAGCGCCGCCAGCGCCAGCTTGGGTCCGAGCCCAGAGACGGTCTGGAGGACGTGGAACATATCGCGGTCCTCATCGTTGCTAAAGCCGTAAAGGGTCATGGAATCTTCCTTGACCACCATCGAGGTCAGCACAGTTGCTTCATCGCCCCGGCGCAAAGTGCCGAGGGTCACTGGCGTAGCAAGAAACTTGTAACCAACGCCAGCACATTCGATGACGGCATGATCAAGGCTGATGGACAACACCGTTCCGCGTAGTGATGCAATCACAGCGTCAGCTCCTTTTCTTTATTCTTTCTGCTAGTTCCTAGCTCAGTAATTTTTCTATCAAGATTTTGCGTGTGGCATAGCGCTGCGTATGTCAGCGCGGCTATACGCTACTGGCTGGTCGCGGCTTCTTTGCCCGGCCTTTCACGCCACTCGTCTTCGGCCATGTGCCCGTGTTCTGCCCTATTCGAGCCAAGGCTGGGGCACGCCAGCAGTGACAAACTGCTAGGGCCAAGGCATCTGCGGCATCCGCCGGCTTGGGTGGTTCGCCCAAACCAAGGATGCGCGTAATCATCGCGGTCATTTGCTTCTTGTCTGCCCGGCCGTTGCCAGAGATAGCCTTCTTCACCTCTGACGGGGTGTACATATGCACCGGAATGTCGCGCTCAGCGGCGGCTAGGACCACCACGCCAACGACGTGCGCGGTTTGCATCACCGTGGATACTTCACCACGTTCGAAGACTCGCTCGATAGCAATCACATCCGGCTTGTAGTCCTCCATCCACTCTTTGACAGCTATGGAAAGACGCAAAAGACGCTCAGTAAGCTCCTTATCGCTGGGGGTACGGGCAACACCGACCGCCACAGGTATCACCGAGCGACCACGCCCTGCTTGCACCACAGAAAGACCACACCGGGTAAGACCAGGGTCTATCCCCATAACGCGCAGGCCTTCCAGATTCACAGCTAACCCCCTCCTAGTCTGGACAATCTCTTTGCGCCTAGACGGGCGCAACAGCGAAAAGAACTAAAGTGAATTCACAGTCCAGTCAATCATACACACACATGTTCTAAGAATGTGCAGGGGCAGAGAGCCTGCGATAGTAAAACGCAAACACGCCCGAGCAGTGCAATCATGCGCGGGCGCGTTTTAAACCTTGTTTAGACCTTGTCTAGTGAGAATCTGCGCGTGTAGATCCCACAGCAAGCAGTTTAGTCCTGCTCGAGTTCTGCCAAGACAGCCTCAGAAAGGTTCATGTTGGTGTAGACGTTCTGCACGTCATCAGAATCTTCGAGGGCGTCGATCAGGCGGAAGATCTTGCGGGCATCGTTTGCCTCGAGCGGAACCTCGACGGAAGCACGGAAGTCGGTGTCATTATCGTCGACCTCGATACCAGCCTCGGTGAGGGCTTCCTTCACTGCCGGAATATCACCAGGTGCGCAAACTACCTCGAACTTCTCGCCGAGGTCATTGACCTCTTCAGCGCCTGCTTCCAGAATTGCCATCAGGACGTCATCCTCGGTCAGCTCGCCCTTGTTGACCAAGACAAGGCCGGTGCGGGAGAACATGTAGGCCACGGAGCCAGACTCGCCCAGGTTGCCGCCGTTCTTGGACATTGCGGTGCGAGCATCGGTGGCTGCACGGTTGCGGTTATCGGTAAGGCACTCGATGAGCATTGCCACACCGTTCGGGCCATAGCCCTCGTACATGATGGTCTCCCAGTCAGCACCGCCGGCCTCTTCGCCGGAGCCGCGCTTGCGGGCGCGCTCGATGTTATCGTTCGGCACGGAGGCCTTCTTGGCCTTCTTGATCATGTCATCGAGAGTCGGGTTAGCAGCCGGATCGCCACCACCGGTGCGGGCCGCGACCTCGATGTTCTTAATCAGCTTGGCAAATTCCTTGCCGCGCTTGGCATCGTTAGCAGCCTTCTTGTGCTTGGTAGTAGCCCATTTGGAGTGTCCGGACATTTCATCCCTTTCATTGTGGCTCTATGAAACTGCCTGCAATTATACGGACGGGCGTAGAGCAGTTAAAAACAGCCCCCACCGTTTTCCGGCGTTTGAGTAAGTGTTTTCTAGACGTTTTGCCAATTGCCGTTGTGCGAGCCTATCTGCATGCCCTCGCGCACGGTTCGGGTAAGCCCTTCCTGGACCACCACGGCAACCAAATCCCCGCCCTGGTTAAAGATCTTTCCGGTGGCCAAACCGGTCGCATTTTGCGCGGATGGTGATTCCTGCGCATACAGCAACCACTCATTAACGCGCACTGGACGCAGGAACCAGATCGAGTGATCCAGGCTGGCAAGCTGTACTTGCTCGCCTTGATGTGGCAGCAGCGAAGCACGGATTAAGGTCATGTCAGACATATAGGCAAGTGCCGCACGGTGGGCATCCTGGCTGCTTTCTGACGCCGCAAATTCTGGCGAGGTGTTGCGGAACCACACGTAGCGGAACCCAGCGCCTGTGGCTTCTGCAAGTTCAGGGTCACGGCTTTCCTGCGGGACCAAACGGATATCCCAGTCTTCCCACTCGCGCAGGATGATGCGGGTGGAATAAGGAGCACCACCGCCGGCGGCTGCAGCCTCCTCCGGGCCCATAACCTCCGGCATGGCGTCCTGGTGCTCAGGACCAAAGTCATCGGCGATGTGGAAACCCGCGTTGAGCATGAAAATCAGGCGATCATCTTGGAAGAGGCGCACCTGACGGGTAGCAAAAGAGCGGCCGTCCCGCACGCGCTCTACCTCGGCACGCGCAGGCGCGGCGGCATCACCCGGGCCCACGAAGTAGCCATGCAAGGAATGCACGAGCTTCCCTTCAACGGTGTGCTGGGCTGCAGCGAGCGCCTGGGCCACCACCTGCCCGCCAAAGGTGCGCGCAATCTGGGACGGAACCACGGGTACGGAAAAGACATCACACTGAGCCTTTTCGTTCAGCGGCGCTAAATCAATAACCTCGCACACCTTAGCCATTACCTACGCGGGACTCCTCTCTTTGCTCAACGCGCAACCTTAACGTGAGTTCTTCACATGCAACCCTGCCAACTTTACCTGTGCGCCGGGCTAGCGCGTAGGATATGCCGCATGACATTTCTACGCCCTGCTGGCTTGCACCGCGTCGTTGCCTACCTAGAGATGTTCACGTGGGCATTTCTTATTTTCTCTATGGTTTTGAAGTACTCCGGCGTGACGGAGGCTTTAACTCCTATCGCTGGCGGTATCCACGGCTTTGGTTTCCTCTGCTTCATCGTCGTGGGCGTCATGGTGTGGATCAATAACAAGTGGCCCTTTGGCCTGGGCATGTTGGGGCTAATCGTTTCAGTCATACCTTTTGCCGCGCTCCCGTTTGCGCTATGGGCGGACAAGCACGATAAGTTCCTGCCGCATTGGCGCTTTAGCGATTCTGAGCAGCCACACGGTCTTGCCGAGCAGCTTTTGGCCCAGGTAGTGCGCTTCCCAGTGCGCACTCTGAGCGTGTTCGTCGTAGTCATTGCGCTGGTCTTTGGCGTTCTGTTGATGCTCGGCCCACCCGTCGATGTCGAATCCACCATCGAGTCGAACATCTAATAGCATCACTTAGGTGAAAATTTTTCGTTCCGTTCCAGCAGTATGGACTGGCTGGATTTGTTTCCGGCTTATCCTCATCGGACTACTGCAATGGAACAACGTCCCGCTAGGAGATATCTCCTATTACTTCTCCGGGCGTTTTGGGGCGAACTCCTCGGATATGACCGAGTACCCGCACCCTGGCACGTGGCCTTCGATTCTCGTCGGCTGGTTGAGCGGCCCGAATCAGACCAGCTTTACCGTTATTTTTACAGGGCTATGCCTGCTTGTCGACGCCGCTTTCCTCATGGTCTTGCTTCACGGCTGGCGCCGCAAGCCGCAGGCCTTCGTCGCCGCATGGTTTTGGGTTGTCTTTGGAACCGCAGTGGGTCAGGTCTTTGTCTGGCGCCTCGATATTTTTCCGGCTCTGGCAGTTGCTGCCGCAGGAGTGCTTCTTGGCCGCAACTCGCGGCTTGCGGCGGCGCTGCTTGGCCTTGCCACCACAATGAAGCTGTGGCCGGGCGTGCTCGCCGCAGGCCTGGTTGGCCGCTTCAATGCCCGTGCGACTTGGCAGCGCCTTAGCGCGTTCGTCGCTTCCATCGTGGGCATTTGTCTGCTCGTCATCGCCTTCAATGACGTCGAGCGCCTTATCTCCCCGCTGCGCTACCAAGAGGTGCGCGGACTGCAGGTGGAATCGATCCCTGCAACGCTTCCAGTATTTGCCTCGCATCTTTTCCCGGACACTTGGTCCATCGGCTACGCTGCCTCCAAGAGTTATGAAATCACCGGCCCTTGGGTTAGCGAACTCTTAGTTCTTAGCAACGTTTTGACCTTGGCGATGCTGTTTTTCGCCCTCGGCTTCGCACTCATGCACTTCCGCAACGGCAACTGGGGTGCACGCAGCACGCTGGCCTTTTTCATCACGATGATCTGCCTGTTATTTATCAGCAACAAGGTCTTTTCCACCCAGTACATCACCTGGCTCGGCCCAATCTTGGCGGTAGCGCTCAAGGATGCCTGGCCGCATGCCTCATCAGTTGCGCATCAACATATCGACGAAAAAGTAGGCACAGTGCTGCGCAACCTCGCACTGTGCACGCTTGCTGCGGCGGCACTGGGCACACTGGTCTACCCGTTCAACTATGACGCGTTGCTCTACGCGGGCCGCGGCGGCCTCTTCCCTGCCTTCTTGTTGCTGGCGCGCAACGTGCTCATCCTCGTGATGACAGGCCTTGCTTTCTCTTGGCTGCGCTTGGAGCTCAAGCGCGAAAATACTAGCTCTACCAAGCAAGCAGCTCAGTAGCAGGAACTACTCAGTAATCCGTAGCTGGCTGATCTCGAAGAACTCCGGCAGCGGTGCCGTACCTCCCAGGCGGAAGATGCGCACAAGGGGGCGTAGGCGTAGCGAGCGGGTATCGCTGACCGCTTCGTTGTAAAAGCGATGAGCAAGGTGGATGCGCCCCTCGGCGTCGGCAAGCAATGCGGGACGCTCAGCAAAGCGCTCGTTGACCGCGATAGACAGCGCCCGCTCGTGGGCCGAACGCGTCTCAAAATGGCCCTGGGCAAGCTCACTCGACTCCGCGCGGGAGGCAACCTCCTCCAGCTCCGGCGCTAGCGCTGCCACGACGGCGGCGCGGCGGTCAAGGGTGGCCTCCAGCTGCGCCAAAGCCGCATCCGTGCGGATGTGCAGCGAGTTCAGCCGCTGCGCGGTGAAATAGGCCCACATCAAGATGAGCACGAGCGCGACGATCGCGATAACCAGTTCTACTGCCATAGTCTTTTCCTGCTCTTAAATCCGATGTAGATAAAGGGCGGCAACGCCCGCTGCTACTTGGTGCGGACCTTAGTTCCGTCCTGCACGGTCTCATAAACCTGCATCACGGCAGCGGCCACGTGGTCCCAATCGTAGGTGCGAGCGCGCTGGGTACCGGCTTCAATTAAAGCATTGCGCTTATCTTTATCCTGCAGCACAAGGTTGAGCACCCGCGCCAGATCACGGGCATCCTCGTTGCGGAACAACGCACCGGCGGGGGTCTCAGAATCTGCGTCGCATACGGCCGCAAAAGCCTCGAGGTCGGAAGCTACCACCGCGCAGCCTGCGGCCATGGCCTCTACCAGGACGATGCCGAAGCTTTCGCCGCCGGTGTTAGGAGCGACATAGACATCAGCGCGGCCGAGGATCTCCGCCTTTTCCACATCGCTCACGCGGCCAACGAAGTCCACGCCCTCGACCTCACGCGGGCGGCCGCCGCCCATGACGGTGACCTTGACGTCCGTCTCCACCATCGTGAGGGCCTCCAGCAGGATATCCAGGCCCTTGCGTGGCTCGTCGAGACGCCCCAAGAACACAATCTCGGGCACCTTCGGCCCGGATTGGCCTGGCTGGCTTTCTTGGTCACGATCCGCCGCGACACGCTTGCGGGCCGCCGCGTACACGGAGGTATCCACGCCATTCGGAATAAGAACTGGGTCGCCGCCTAGCTGTTCTACCTGCCAGCGGCGGGCCATCTCTGAGACGGCAATGCCGCCGCGCACCTTCTCCAGCATTGGCGTGAGGAAAGGCTTGGCCAGCTTCAGCACGAGCGAGCTAGAAGCCGAGGCGTGGTAGGTCGCGACGATAGGACCTTTGGCTTGTGCCAGCGCAACCATGGAGTAGCTCGGCGAGTTCGGCTCATGGATGTGCAGCACGTCGAAGTTGCCGCGTTCAATGAACTTCTTGACGTTGCGCTTTACCTGCGGGCCTACGGACAAGCGGGCCACGGAGCCGTTGTAGGTAATCGGAATCGCGCGCCCGCCCTTCATGACAAAGCTCGGCAGCTGTGTCTCCGGCGCTGCCGGGCCAAGGACCTCCACGTGGTGGCCTTGCTCGATAAAGACGGTGGCCAAATCCAGGATGTGGGCTTGCACGCCGCCTGGCTCGTCAAAGGAATACGGGCATACGATTCCGATACGCACTACTGCCTACTTCCTTACTTTTTACCGTTATCTTCGAGCTTTTCTTGGGACGTACGCTTGTCCTTGGCTGCGCGGCGTGCAGCGCGATCGGCCGCGCGGCGTTTGACGTCTACATTCCACTGCGGCTGCAGCATATGCCAGTCCGCCGGGTGGGCCTTGATGTTTGCGGCGAAGCCATCGGCCAGGCGTTGGGTGGTCTCCTGCACATTGGTGACCTCCACCTGCGGGCTGACGGAAAGGCCCCAGCCTTCATCCTCGAACCAGGAGTGGACCACGTGCAATGCTGCCCCGGTTTCCATGGCCAAGCGGGCCGGTCCGGCAGCCATGTTGGCTTCCTCGCCCATGAAGTCGACCGTGACGCCAGTGCGAGTGAGGTCGCGCTCGGCCAACAGGCAGACCACACCACCTGCTTCCAAGACTTCCTTGAGTCGGCCAAAAGGTGAGGTCTTCTCTCCTGTCAGAGCGAGAACCTCAAAGCCTAAGGACTCGCGGAAGTCCACGAAGGCGTCGAAAAGCACCTCCGGCTTGAGCCTTTCTGCAACCGTTGTGAATTGGCCATAGTGGCCCACCAGAAACACCCCGGCCATGTCCCAGTTACCAGTGTGTGGAAGCGCGAGGATGACGCCTTTGCCGCGGGCCACGGAGTCGTCGAAGTTCTCTAAGCCCTGCAAACCGGAAAGCAGCTTGGCGTGCAGATCCGGGTCCTGATGGATCGACGGCAGGCAGAATGCCTCCCGCCAGTAGCGCATATAGGAACGCATAGAATTGCGCACCAACTCGCGCGTGACGTTTTCTGGGCCCACCACTCGCGCTAAGTTTTGGCGCAATTGCTCCATGCCTCGGCCATCATCGCTGGCGCGGTCTGCACCCCAGTCAAAAAGGCGCTTGGCCCACTTCTCCGGCAACAAACGCACCAGCCGCCAACCGGCTAAATAGCCGGCGGCAGCCAGTTGTTCGCGGTTTAGTCCAGGAACAAGGGCCATGGGCGTTAATCCTTAAAGATCTGGGGTGAAGCGGGCCTTCGTGTCCTGGCGGGCGGCCTGGACCATGCGCTGAATGATGGTAAAAATGGAACCGAATACAAGGATCCACAGGGCGATCTCGATGGCGCCGGGAACGCCCAGGCCCTCCAAGCCGATGCCGCCGAGGCCGATGATGAGGCGCTCTGGGCGCTCGATCAGACCGCCGACCATCTTGAAGCCAGAAGCCTCGCCGCGGGCCTTGATATAGGAAATGACCTGCGAAGAAACCAGCACGATGAGGCAGGCCACCACGTGGATGGGGCGAGCGTTATCGACGTAGACCAGCCAGTACAAGATGGCAGCAAACAGGGCGCCGTCGGTGATGCGATCACAGGAGGCGTCGAGAGTCGCGCCAAACTTGGACCCGCCCGTGGTCATGCGCGCCATCGTGCCGTCAAGCATGTCGAAGGCCGCAAAGAGACCAGAGAGCACCGCTGCCGCGAACAGGTGATCCAGAGGAATGCAGACGACTGCGATAGCAATGGTGACAAGAGTGCCGACGATGGTGACCATGTTGGGGGTCAGCCCCATCTTCAGAAACAGCTTTGCCACGGGTTCCACGACGACTGCCGCTGGCTTTCGCCCGTGAACGCTAAGCATGCGAATCCTCCTCATCGATCTCCCGCCAGCCTTGGGCCAAAAGGGCGCGAGTCTCTTGTAATAACTGAGGCAACACTTTAGTGCCCTCCAAGACAGTCATAAAGTTGCTGTCACCGGCCCACCGGGGAACCACATGCAAATGTAAGTGATCTCCCACGGAACCGCCAGACGCCTTGCCCAGGTTGAAGCCCACGTTGATTGCTTCCGGCTTGGACACGCGCTTTAAAACACGTACCGCCTTTTGGGCGAAGGCCATCAGCTCGTGGGATTCCTCTAGAGTCAAGTTCTCCAGCTGGGATTCCTTGCGATAAGGCACCACCATTAAATGTCCCGAGTTATAGGGAAAAAGGTTCAGCAAAGCGTAGACATACTCGCCCCGGGCAATAATCAGCCCGTCCTCATCGCTGCCCTTGGGAGCCTCAACGAAGGGGTCCTTCGAACGCTTCGAGATATACGCCATTCGGTAGGGAGCCCACAGCCGCTCAAGGCGGTCTGGTTCCCCTGCCCCGGAATCGACGTATTGCTCGTTAGCGTCGTGCACTGATCAACTCTTCGTTCGGCTGTTCGTTGATGCGCTCAGCAACCCATGCGGCGATGAGCTCGATAGCCTCATCCACCGGCACGCCGTTGACCTGCGAACCGTCCAGGAAGCGGAAGGAGACAGCGTTGGCGTCGACGTCGCGCTCGCCGGCGAGCAGCATGAAAGGCACCTTGCCGGTGGTGTGGTTGCGGATCTTCTTCTGCATGCGGTCGTCAGAGGTATCCACATCGGCACGGATGCCGCGCTTGCGCAGCTTCGCAGCGATGGCCTCGAGGTGCGGCGAGAATTCGTCAGCGACCGGAATGCCCACGACCTGGTGCGGAGCCAGCCATGCCGGGAAGGCACCCGCGTAGTGCTCGAGAAGCACGCCAAAGAAACGCTCGATGGAGCCGAACAACGCGCGGTGAATCATGATCGGACGCTGCTTGGTGCCGTCGGACGCGGTGTACTCCAGCTCGAAGCGCTCCGGCAGGTTGAAGTCCAGCTGAACCGTGGACATCTGCCAGGTACGACCGATGGCGTCGCGGGCCTGAACGGAAATCTTCGGGCCGTAGAAAGCTGCACCAGCTGGGTCCGGAACCAGCTCGAGGCCGGACTTTTCAGCAACGGACTGCAGGATGGAAGTAGAGCGCTCCCAAATCTCATCGGAGCCCACGTACTTGTTCGGATCCTTAGTGGACAGCTCCAGATAGAAGTCATCCAAGCCATAATCCTTGAGCAAGGAGATGATGAAGTCCAAGACCTTGGTCAGCTCATCTTCCAGCTGCTCCGGGGTGCAGTAGATGTGGGAGTCATCCTGGGTAAAGCCGCGCGCACGCGTGAGACCGTGGATAACGCCGGACTTCTCGTAGCGGTAGACCGTACCGAACTCGAACAGGCGCAGCGGAAGCTCGCGGTAGGAACGGCCACGGGATGCGAAGATGAGGTTGTGCATCGGGCAGTTCATCGGCTTCGCGTAGTAATCCTGCGGCTGCTTGGTGCAGTTGCCGTCCTCGTCGTACTCACCATCGAGCTGCATCGGCGGGAACATACCGTCGGCGTAGAAGTCCAGGTGGCCGGACTTCTTGAACAGGTCGCCCTTGGTCAGGTGCGGGGTGGAAACAAAGGAGTAGCCGTCCTGGATGTGGCGACGACGGGAGTGTTCTTCCATCTCCATGCGCACAACGGCGCCGTTGGGGTGGAAGACCGGGAAGCCGGAGCCAATCTCGTCCGGGAAGGAGAAAAGGTCAAGCTCCTGGCCCAGACGGCGGTGATCGCGCTTCTCAGCCTCAGCGATCATGTGCTGGTAGGCCTCGAGGGCCTCCTTGGACTCGAAAGCCGTGCCGTAGATGCGCTGCAGGCCAGCCTTTGACTGGTCACCGCGCCAGTAAGCAGCTGAAGAACGGGTCAGAGTGAAAGCTGGGATGTACTTGGTGGTTGGCAGGTGCGGACCACGGCACAGGTCAAACCATTCGACCTCGCCGGTACGCGGGTTGATGTTGTCGTAGTGCGTGAGATCGCCTGCGCCCACCTCTGCTGCTTCATCAGAATCTGGGTCTACGTTGCCCTTGTCCTGAATGAGTTCGAGCTTGAAGGGCTCGTCGGCAAGTGCGGCCTCTGCCTCTTCGTTGGAAGAGTAAACGCGACGCTCGAAGCGCTGACCAGTCTTTATGATCTTCTTCATGCGCTTCTCGATGGCCTTCAACGCTTCAGGGGTGAAGGGCTCATCGGTCTGGAAGTCGAAGTAGAAGCCGTTCTCGATGGCCGGACCGATGCCCAACTTGGTGCCAGGGAACTCGGCCTGCACAGCCTGTGCCATCACGTGTGCGGTGGAGTGGCGGATGACGGCACGGCCGTCCTCCTCGCTAGCCGCGACAGGGGTGAACTCTGCGTCGACTGCCGGGGTGTGCGAAAGGTCGTAGAGCACTCCATCGGTGCCGCGAACGACGACGACAGCCTCGGGCCCCTTGTTGGGGAGCTCAAGCTCTCGCATCGCTGCGCCTACTGCAGTGCCAGCAGGCACCTTAAAAGGCTCATAGTTCACTGGTACAGCTGGAATCATTTCCGCCATGACTAGTTGCGCTCCTTATGCGCTCACGCTTCGATCGACATACCTGGCCGACCAAAGCTAATTCAAGAGTTACAGCGTGAAAGTCTACCCTGCCTAGGTTTCAAGCAGCGATTCGCCCCAGTACGACCCACCTGAGGTTCCGGCAGGTACGTAATACATGGCGGAGCCGATGTGTGTAATCCATGTATTGAGTTGATCCTGCTCATCAAGGCGGGCCTGGATGGGCTCGAATTGCTTGGTTGGATCCTTCTGGAAGCAGATGAAAATCTGGCCGGCGTTGCTCAACTCGCCCGAGTTATCTGGCGATGGCGCCAAGTTGAAGTTGAAAGGTCGGCGCAGAATCTTCTGCTCTGGGTGGTCTTTTGGCGGATGGGCGCGGGCGACGTGTGAGGACGGATCTATGGCCTTCAATCCAAAGGAGTCGCGGGCTTCAAGGTCCACTGGGTCGAATTCATCTGTTCCGTGCATTGGCGCACCGGTGTCGAGCTTGCGACCAGTGGATGCCTCACGCGCGGCACGATCGAGTTCTTCCCAGGTGTCAAGGTTCATGTGGATGCGACGGACCACCATGGCGGTTCCGCCGGCGAAACGACCTTCGTCGATCCAGACTTGGTCCATGAATTCCTCGTGCGTATGAGGATTCACCGTGCCGTCTTTCTGCCCAAAGAGATTACGGGCAGTCTCCCCTTTTGCAGCCGAACCATTGGCGTGGCCAAAGCCCTGCTGTACCCAAGCTGTTTCCGCATAGCTTGAGCTAGCTCGAGTCATGTGCCGCATTACGAATGCGGTGGTTAAGGGATCATCACTGCAAATCTGCAGAACCACGTCGGTCTGGCCCCACTCCGGACGGAGCTTATCGCGGCTGTATTTACGAACATCGCCCAGCCATTCAGGCTTTTCGGCCCCTGTCTTGGCGAAGAAGCCTTCGCCCCAGCCGCACGTGATGGTGAGGCTGGCCGGTGTCTGAGTCAGCTCGGTTTCGAGGCTGCCGACTGGATTTTCAGCCGTACACAGGCGGCGTGCGTCCTCAGTCCACAAACGCATGAGCGCCTTAGCACCTCGTGCGGTGGTCTTCGTTTTGAGGTTGAAACCCACTAAGGCTACGTGGGCCTGAGGTGGGGTCTCAATGCCTGCTTGGTGCTCACCGTCGAAGGCCACGATGTCATCGCCCATGATGGGGGCGGCGTCGGGCGCGGCGTCTTGTCCAGCAGACTCACTGCCCTCCGCGCAGCCCGCCACTACCAGCGCGCTCGCCGCTACAGCGCCACCCACAAGAAGTCCGCGGCGACTGAGCGCAAGCGCCACATCACCCGATTGCGGTGGCAAGGAGGCTGGGCTGCCTGCCGTCTCGCTGGGGGTGAAGGATGCGGTGATCGGGGTAGATTCTGCAGACATCGTGATGTTTCCTCCTAAAACGGTATGCCTCGACGGTGGACCTTCTAGCGATGCTCTTAGTGAGCGTGCTTTGCTTCGCTAGTGTTAGCCGCCTCGCTCATGTGATCGCCGTGCATGTGCTCACCACTCATCCCAGAACCGTGATCATGGCCGTGCTCGTGACCGGACATGTCACCGTAGTTCTCATCACCAGCGCCAATTTCTCGAACCGGCAGCTCCCCTAGCTCAACCTTGGAGCCGTCAGAAAGCAACAGAGTGACCTCAACCTTCTCGCCGGCCATGACTGGTTCTTTAACGCCCATGAGCATCAGGTGCTCACCACCTGGCTTCAACTCAGCAGACTCACCAGCTGCAATCTTGAGGCCGCCGCTCTTTTCCCGCATGACGCCATCTACGACCTCATGGATCTGGTACATGTCAGCCTCAATCGAGGAAGTAAAACCGGTTACGGTGATGTCTTTATCAGAACCGTTGTGGATGCTGCCGAAGATAGCCGTCATGTCAGAATCCTCAGCCATCGCGCGAACGACACCGTCATGGATATGAATGTCGCCAGCTTCCGCGTGCTTAGATTCAGCACCAGAAGTCGCAGAGGAGGACGCAGCCGAGGTTGCCGCCATAGACTCTTGCGAGGAGGAAGCGGTGGAATCTTGCTCACTGTTCGAGCAACCAGCCAAAGCCAAAGCACTTACGGCAACGGCAGACAAAACAAACTTGCGGGTCTTCATTAAAAATCCTTCTATATCTAGGAGTTGAGATCGTTGCTACGGCGCATCTTCGCACCTGCCATGATGACGGCCGCTACCACGGCAAAGAGGGCTACTGCGGCGAGAGCCCACTTGGCAGCGGATGGCAGACCACTTGAGTCTGCGGCATCAGCTGCATCGGCGGCAGACGAGGATTCAGCTACCTCGTTGCTGCCTGCCTCGCCAGCCACAGTGAACGGTACTGAGCCGCGAGTAGCGTGACCATCAGAAGAAGTTATTTGGAAACCAACCTGGTACTCGCCCGGTCCTGGTTTAACGTCTTCGGGCACCTCGACCGTGAGTTCACGGTCATTGAGGGTCGGCTCGGCGTCGAAAAGCACAGCTCCGGTTTTAGTGTTGGTAACGGCAAAGGTATTGAAACCTTCTTTAGGTACCGCCGAGAATTCCAAAGTGATTTCCTGTGGAAACTCCTCAAGAGGAGCATCGTTCACGACGTTGCCGCCGATGACCGAGTCATGCGCGAGCGCGCTCGGAGCGGTCAGAGCCACCATCGATGCCGCAGCACTTGCAGCAAAAATACGGGCTGAACGGCGAAAATGCATGAAAGCCTCCTCTTAAGGCGGGGTGCGAACTATCGATCACATGCTATAGCCGCCGCACTCGCGGTAGTTAATTTCGCGCTTTGGTCAATGGGCGAGAGCAAAGCCTCGGTTGTGGAGGCCGTGGCTCTTTTCACCAAGTAAACCGCGCAGCAAAATTATTCAGCTTTAGCGACAGCTGCATAGTAGTCGCATGCTTCCTTGTTTAAGTTCCCCCAACTATTGAAAATGTGTCCCATCACACGATCCGCAGCCTATATTCCCCTTATAAGGGCTTAGGACTAAGGTATAAGGGCTTAGGACTAAGGACTAAGTAACAGACACTAGGAGGGATCAAAAAGAAGCCTTCCTGCGCAATGCATGGAAGGCTTCCAG
>NZ_GG667520.1:486414-522783 GCF_000159135.1 Corynebacterium striatum ATCC 6940 | reverse complement strand
ATATCTCATTATCAACACGCTACTTGAACTAAGCCAAGAACGTCTTGGAGCGGATGACGAGACTCGAACTCGCGACCCTCACCTTGGCAAGGTGATGCGCTACCAACTGCGCTACATCCGCACTGCATTCCGGAAACCGTCTTAACAACTGTTTGCCGTGGTGCGAGTAAAAACATTATCGCGCCCCGCGCGAGTTTCCAAATCCGCTGGATAATTACCTATTTTCCCACAGATTCTAGGCCGCTTTTCGATGCCGCGAATTACATGAAGGTAATTCACCCCTGCACTGTCCAACCCGACGCTTATCGAGGATGCCCGACTGAAACTGCAGGTGGCAGCCACTACCTCCAGGCGATTATGGTTTACGGCCAAACAAGGTGTAAATTCATCCTCACACCAAGGTCCTATAGCTCAGTGGGAGAGCGTTCCGTTCACACCGGAAAGGTCGCTGGTTCAATCCCAGCTAGGACCACCGTTTCTCAGCCGGCGCCTTGCATAAAGGCGTCGGCTTTTGCGCGTCAGTCCCCAAAAAAGCCGACCTTGAGGCCCCCTCCCTCCGCTAGGCTGAGCCCATGCACACCGATATTGACGTTTCCGCGCACCTTGGGCCCGACACCCCAGGCATTCGACTCATCGAGGTATCTACCCTGTCTGGTTCCGCGACAATTGATGGGACCTCCGATGCAATGGGAAACGCCACCGACGCCGCACTCTTCCAAGGGCTGCGCAAATGGGGCGACGTAGTTGTTGTGGGGGCGGGCACCGTCAAGGCCGAGGATTACGAGGGGTCGTCGCCTGGCGCGGCACGCATTGCAGTGATGAGCTATTCCCTGGACCTTAACGTTGAATCAAAGCTTTTCCAGGTGGGCACTCCTCCCCTTATTTTGACTCCCGACGAGAACGTGGGAACTGCGGCGGCGCAAAGGCTCGAATCAGCAGGCGCAACGGTTCTTGGTACCGGTGATGGCTCAATCCAATCTGTGGTTGCCGCACTCCATGCACAGGGCTGGACGCGCATTGTCTGCGAAGGCGGCCCGGGCGTCTACTCCGCTTTCATTGCCGCAGGATTAGTAGACAAGCTCTATCTCACACTAGACCCGCACCTGACATCCTCTGTAGCGCAGCCACTGGTTTATGCGCGCGACGAGGAAACTGCGCAGGCCCCTGCACTTTCGCTTGAGCTTGAGAACGTCGCGGCGGACGCGGACGGCACGGTGTTTCTGCGCTATGCCCATCACGGCTGCCCGTAAACTGCATGACGTGAGTTCTCAGAGTCCTGCCACTATCGACGCCGCCGCTGTGCCGCCCCACGCGCGTTCAGGGCGCATCTTGACGATCGCCGCGTGGCCGCTGGCTCTGCTGTTAATAGTGCACCGGGTCTTCGTCGTGGCCCTCAACGGAACGCCGACGGATGACTTCACCACGGTGTTTAATGCCGTCCGGCGTTTCCTTGATGGCCAGCCTGTCTACGACCAGGCATACAATCACGTTGACCCGCTCTACCTGTACAATCCCGGTGCTACGCTACTGCTTTCCCCTCTGGGCATGGCCGATTTCTCGCTTGCCCGTGGGGCTTTCATTTGCGCCAACGCTCTGGCGATTTGCGCGGCGCTTGCGATTCTCACGACTGTAGTTGGGTACTCGCTCCGCGGCCCTGTGTTTCCAGTCGCCCTCGTCGCCGCATTCGCGACTGAAGCCGTAATCAACACCCTGGCTTTTACCAATATCAATGGCCTGCTTTTGTTGGCGTTGAGCGTGTTCCTCTGGGGTATCTTGCAATCGCGACGCGGTCCACGAGTTGCAGCGGGCATAGCTATTGGCTTGGCCATCCTTATCAAGCCGCAATTTGCGCCATTACTGTTCTTGCCGCTGGTCAAGAAGGACTGGATCAACATCGCTGGCGGCGTCGCTGTGCCCGTGCTTTTCAATGCCATCGCTTGGCCACTTGTCCCAGGCGCCAGTGGCTACCTTGATAACCTCGTGCCCTACCTCGGCACCACCCGTGACTACGCCAATGCCTCGTGGCCTGGCGTACAGGCATACTTTGGCCTGTCTCCTACTGCGTATTACCCTTTGTGGATCGCGCTTGGAGTGTGCACGGCTCTGAGTATCTTGGGACTACTTAAGTGGAAAGAGTCGGAGCCGGTCTTCTGGGCCCTTACAACCTCGGGCGCCATCATGGTGGGCATCTTCTTTCTGTCTTCTTTGGGTCAGCAGTACTACTCAATGTGGCTATTTCCCATGCTGTTTACGGTCTTCCTCCCCCGCTCTGTGTTCCACACTTGGGGCGCTTGGGCTGCTGCGTTCTTCTTCTTGGCGCCTGTGGAATGGAGCTCGACACACTGGCCAGTCGCAGGCAGCTGGATGACCGTGTTCACCGCAACCATTGGTTGGGGGCTTCTCATCGTGGTGACCGCAGCTTCGACTATCGGCTGGTGGCGTGAGCCAAAGGTTAAGCGCTAAACTTTTGCCATGACTGATTTCAAGCTCATCGCCGATACTGAATGGCGCAATCGCCTCACCGACGAGGAATACTACGTGCTTCGACAAGCGGGCACTGAGCCGCCGCATGTAGGCGAATACACCAATACCACCACCGAGGGCGTGTACTCATGCAAGGCCTGCGGCACGGAGCTTTTCCGCTCGACGGAGAAGTTTGAGTCGCACTGCGGCTGGCCTTCCTTCTTCTCCCCTCTCGCGGGCGACAAGATCATTGAACGCGTCGATAACTCCCTGGGCATGACCCGCACCGAGGTCCTGTGCGCCAATTGCGAGTCCCACCTGGGCCACGTCTTTGCCGGCGAGGGCTATGACACCCCGACCGACCTGCGCTACTGCATCAACTCGATATGCCTCACCCTTGAGGAGAAGCCAGTCGGCGAATAGCGCACTGCAAGGTTGCGCCCACCAATCACAACCACAAAATCCGCTTTCTTCCCCCGATACTGTCCGGGAAGAAAGCGGATTTTTCTCAGCTTAGAGTGTGGCTCTCGCGGCCAACGCCTTAAGGAAGAACCGCGATGAGCTCAGCAACATCCTTGACACGGCGGCCGGTATGGAAAGGAATCTCCTCACGCACGTAGTGGCGAGCCTCGGTGTAGCGCATCAGGTACATCAGGTCCACGATGCGGTGCAGCTCTGGCGCCTCGAAGGCGAGGATCCACTCGTAGTCACCCAGCGCGAAGGAAGGAACCGTGTTAGCGCGAACGTCAGGGTAGTCGCGTGCCTGCATGCCATGCTCCATCAGAATGCGGCGACGCTTTTCCTCATCCATGGTGTACCAATCGTAGGAACGCACGAATGGGTAGACCGCGATCCAATCACCAGGTTCCTCACCCATGATGAAGGAAGGCAGGTGGGACTTGTTGAACTCCGCTGGGCGGTGCAGTGCATTACCTACCCAAGTGACCTCAGAGACCTGGCCCAGGGTGGTCTCACGACGGAAGTCAGCAAATGCCTTCTGGAGGTCTGCGAATTCCTCCGCGTGCCACCAAATCATAAAGTCTGCAGAGTCACGCATGCCGGAGAGATCGTAGATACCTCGGACGGTGAGCTTGCCCTCTTCCTCGAGATTCTTGAAGAACTCCTGCGCTTGGGTAACAATCTCCGCGCGCTCCGTGCCCAGCGCACCCGGGATTACCTTGAATACCGCATGCTGGGAGTACTGCTGCATAGAGTTGAGCTCTTGGAAATTAACCTTCGCCATGGTGGACATTCTCCTTTGAAAATGGATGCGATTCGCGCTCTCTTTATGGGGCGAGACCCCAAAGAGAACTAGATACCCATCCATCATAAGTTGGATAAAGCCCTATTTCCATCTTTCCCTCAGTTAGTAGCTGAAACATAGCCAACTTCCCTGCAAAAATTGCCTGCCAGCCCATCCCGCTACGGCGCGCCTTCGCCCTCTACCGGCTGGAAAACTATAGCTTGAACGACGTGAGCAATTCCGACGTAACTTCGAGCAACCTTGCAGGCGCACCGACAAGCCTGCACGAGCACGCCGCCGCCAAAGCTTCTTCCGCATCTGAAGCGGACACCACCCCGGCAGTATTCAACGCCGCCGTTGAGTCCATGCATGCGGCTCGCCTTCGCCCCGAAATCACGCTGGGAACAATCCGCCCACCACAGCGCCTCGCTCCGTACAGCCACGCCATCGGACTAGAAGTTGGCGACGCACAAGATTCGGACGTCGATATTGTCCCTACTGACAGCGACGGCGATGCTTTTGGCCGACTCATTCTCCTCCATGATCCCGGCGCCGAGGAGGCCTGGGAAGGCGCTATGCGCCTGGTGGCTTATATCCAGGCCGACATGGATGACGCAGTAGCGGGCGATCCGCTGCTTCCCGACGTCGCGTGGGAATGGCTGAACGAGGCCATGGAGTCCAACGGTGCAACACACACCAACCTCGGCGGTACGGTGACCTCCACGGCTTCCGTACGCTTTGGCGAAATCGGCGGCCCGCCCCGCGCATACCAGCTCGAGATGCGTGCTTCCTGGACTGCTGAAGGCCTAGACCTAGCACCTCATGTCGAGGCTTTCGCACAGGTCCTGGCCAACGTGGCTGGCCTTCCACCTGAGGGTGTCACGGAGCTGAGCCGCTAAACGCTTTTCTCCCCCGGAGCTTGACTGCAGCTGCGCACATTTGCGCCACATAGGCACCTTGGTTATCGCCGTGGTGCCCATTGCCTTGTAGGCTGCAATCATGACTGAATTGCGGACCCAACCTCAAGACGGAATTCCCGAGGTACTTCGTAGCCCGGCAGAATTTGCCAGCGCTACTGCCGCCCTAAGCAGGGGCACTGGTCCGTTTGCAATCGACACTGAGCGAGCATCCTCGTATCGCTTTGATGACCGCGCCTTTCTGATTCAAATCCGCCGCGCTGGCGCCGGTACCTTCCTCTTCGCCCCGGAAGGCAAGCGCAGCGAGTTGAGCGCCGCGCTAGCGCCCGTAATCAACGATCAGGATTGGGTCGTGCACGCAGCGCCCTCTGATCTTCCCAGTCTGGCGTGGCTCGGCCTGTATCCAGGAACCTTGTTCGACACGGAATTGGCCGCGCGCATGGCCGACTTCGCCCACCCCAACCTGGGCGCAATGATTCTTGAGCTTTTCGACGTCGAGCTTGAGAAAGGTTACGGCGATTCTGACTGGTCAGCGCCCAAGCTTTCCCCCAACCTTCGCGCCTATGCGGCTCTGGACGTCGAGTTGCTGCTCGAGCTGGCAGAGGCGCTGCGTGACATTCTGGCCGAAGAGGACAAACTAGGTTGGGCCTATGAAGAATTCGCCGCGATGGTGGATGACTACGCAGGTGTCACCGAGCCAACCGAGCGAACCTGGCGCGGGTTGAAGGGGCTGTCCTCCCTGAGAACCGGCGAGCAATTAGCCGTAGCAAAGGCTCTGTGGACGCGCCGCGAGTCCATTGCCCGTTCCACAGATACCGCGCCGAATAGAGTTCTGCCGCACCGCGTGCTCATTGATATTGCACGGACACTGCCAGATTCACCGCAACAGTTTGCTCGCATCAAAGGTATTCCGAGGAAGCGTTCTGGCTCCGCGCTGCAGTGGTTTGATGTCGTGAACAAAGCCCGCGCACTCGACCCCCAGGATTGGCCGCGCCAGCAGCGAACGATCTCCCAGGTCCCGTCGAAGACTATCTGGGCTAAGGATTACCCGGAACTGTGGGAGGTTTTCCAAAACCTCCGCGAGGAGTGCGAGGACCTCGGCGACGAGGTCGCCATGCCCTGGGAACTCATCTTGAAACCAGCCACGCTCCGCGCAGTTGTATGGGCAGCTGGTTGTCCACCGAAAGCGAAAAAGCCTGGTTCCGTGGGCGGAATGATAAAAGGGCCACAGGATATCGCCCCCTTCCTGCGCGATGAAGGCGTCCGTGAATGGCAGATTGAGCTCCTCCAACCGATTCTGGAAGAAGGACTCGTCTACGCCGGCTAAGCGGGGGCTAGTTAGTCCTGTTCCACTTCGTCAGCGCTAATGCCACCAACCCACTCCTCGATGGCGTCGGCAATCGCGTCAGGTGTCAGGTTGTTTTCTTCCAGCACCTCACCGCGGCTTGCGTGACGCGGGAAGTAGTTGGCCACGCCCATGCGGCGCACCGGCGTATCTACCTCGGCGGCGTCGAGAGCCTCCGCGATCATAGAGCCAATACCGCCCCGAATAATGCCGTCCTCAACCGTCACCACCAGGTCGTGGTCAGCGGCAAGGCCAACCAAGGACTGCGGAACCGGGACAACCCAGCGCGGATCAGCAACTGTCACGTTGTAGCCGCGTTCCTCCAGAAGCTGTGCTGCGTTCTTCGAGCGCGTGCTCATAGCGCCAATAGCAACAATCAAGACGTCGGGAGTCTCCGCGGCCGCGGGATCCGCGTCCTTCGCATCACGAGAATCGTTGTAGTGGATGATATCCACGCCATCGGCGAGCTGGTCTACTGCCTCGATATCGTCAAGCAGGTTGCCCTTCGGGAAGCGCACCACGGTGGGGCCGTCGTTGACGTCAATCGCCTCGTGGAAGAGCTCACGCAGACGTGCGCCGTCGCGAGGCGCAGCAATGCGCATGCCAGGAACGATGCTCATCAGCGCCATGTCCCACACACCGTTGTGCGAAGGGCCGTCAGAGCCGGTCACACCGGCGCGGTCAAGGACGATAGTCACAGGCAGCTTCAGCAACGCTATGTCCATGATGACCTGGTCCACCGCGCGGTTGAGGAACGTGGAATAGATAGCCACGACAGGGTGCATTCCTGCCAACGCTAGACCGGAAGCAGACGTCATGGCGTGCTGCTCAGCTATACCGACGTCGAAGAAACGCTCAGGGAAACGCTCCTCGAACGGTGCCAGGCCTGTGGGGCCCGCCATAGCAGCAGTAATCGCCACAATGTCATCACGCTGCTGCCCAGCCTTGATGAGTTCCTCAGAAAAAGCAGCGGTCCAGCCAGGCTGCTTTTGCCCCTTGGCCACGCCCGTAACCGGGTCGATGGCGCCTGTGGAGTGCATCTGGTCTTTTGGCTCGTTGACGGCCGGCGCAAAGCCATGGCCCTTCTCCGTCACCGTGTGGACGATGATCGGGCCGTCATAATCGCGTGCATAGGACAACGCGCGCACAAGTGCATCAATGTCGTGACCGTTGATCGGTCCGACATACTTGATGCCAAGCTCCGGGAACATCTCCGTGGGCATCACGGTCGACTTCACGCCGTCCTTGATGGCATGGAGGGCGTCGAAAGTACGCTCGCCAACCCAACCCATTGACTTCAGGCGCTTCTTGCCCTGTGCCATGATCTCGTCGTATCCATGCTGCGCGCGGATGCGACCGAGGTTTTCAGAAAGACCACCGATAGTCGGCGAATAGGAACGGCCATTGTCGTTGACGATGATGACCGCATTGCGTTCTTTATCTGCCGAGATGTTGTTCAAGGCCTCCCAGCACATCCCGCCGGTGAGGGCACCGTCGCCCACCACTGCCACAGCATTGCGGTGGGACTGGCCCTTAATCTTGAAAGCCTTAGACAAACCGTCGATCGTGGACAGCGCAGCCGAAGCATGCGAAGACTCAGTCCAGTCATGCTCGGATTCGCCGCGATCGGTGTAGCCAGAAAGACCGTCCTTTTGACGCAGGGTATCGAACTTACCCACACGCCCCGTAAGCATCTTGTGCACGTATGACTGGTGGGAGGTGTCGAAGACGATCGCATCACGCGGGGAATCAAACACCCGGTGCATAGCCACAGTAAGTTCCACCACGCCGAGATTGGGTCCGAGGTGACCACCGGTAACCGAAACCTTTTCAATCAGACGTTGACGAATTTCACCAGCCAACTGGGTCAGTTGAGCTGGGGAGAGAGCCTTCAAATCGCGAGGCGACGCAATGGAATCCAGAATGGTCATGGAGCGGCCTTCTTCTCCTTCTTGTCAGTTCTTGTTCTTTACTACCGTACCCGTTCGCGGTCCGCGGACGGCAATCCTTCTGAGACGAAGTTTCCTATTCTTCCCCAGATCTTGCCCGCGCCGCGCAACGATATGCGTGGCGAGCGCCCCTCCTTAGGAGGCAGGCTGCAGCAGCGCCATGGTTTCAAAGTGGTGCGTGCCAGGAAAGGCGTTTACCATGGTCAACCGCTTCAGCGCGTAACCAGCTTCTTTCCATGCTTTGAGGTCGCGTGCAAAGGTGGCTGGATCGCAACCGACGTGCACAACGCTACGCGGCCCCGCCTGCGCCACCGCTAAGACAACCTCATCCCCGGCGCCCGTTCGGGGCGGGTCAAGGACTACGTAGCCCGGTGCAGGCAGTTGTGCCGCACAGGCCTCCACCTTTGCGTTACGGAAAGAGACGTCGTAAGCAGCGAGGCTTTCCTGCGTATGTGCGGCCGCTGCCGGCGAATAATCCACAGAGTAGATCTTCGGCGCCTGCGCCTGGGGCCGCCCAAGCGATGCGGTATCTGCAAGTGCATCATGCAGCGCCGGTACAAACAGGCCCACGCCGCCGTAGAGATCCCATGCCACTGCTGGCATGGCCGGATCTGCACTGCTGTCAGTCAGCCAGTCACGAACGAGTTGCGTGTAAGAATCTGGGGCGCTGGTGTGTGCCTGCCAAAAAGCTGTCGCGGGAAAGCGGAATTCATGGCCGTCAGCGGCTTGCACGACGTCGCCGGAGCCCTCGACAACGTCTAGGACGGTTTCCACGCGGCGCCCACGCGGGGCACGACGGGATTCGACTACGTGGCGGTTACCAGCACTGTCGATGACTACAATAACTTCAGCCCCCGGGGTGAAACGACGAGCATCGGCTCCCACGATGCCATCCACAAGGCCCGGCACCAGTTGGGTGCACGCAACGTCGGTGACGAGTTCGGTGGAAGATTTCTTCCGCAATCCAGCGCACCCTTGCTTGTCGACGCCGAGCCTGACGCGCGTGCGCCATCCGCGCTGCGGGCTAAGTTCCTGGGCCACGACGTCTAATGCGGCTAGCTCGGAGTCATCGAGCTTGGCCACGCGACGAAGCTGATCGATCAAGACCTCGACTTTGATTTCCGCCTCTTTGGATGGGTCGAGTTCGTGAAAATCACAGCATCCCGCCCCGCGCGCGGCCGCTGGGCAGCTGGACGCGACGCGCAATGGACCAGCTTCAACAATGTCCACTAACTGGGAGTCAATGAAGGATTTCTTGACCTTCCTAGCCACTACCCGGACTTTATCGCCAGGGAAAGCTCCTGGAACAAAGACCACGCGACCATCCTCAGCGTGCGCCAGGCCCACGCCACCGTGCGCCATACGCTCGACGCCTAAGAGGAGTTCTTCACCTTTAGAGGGGCCAGATTCGGATTCGTGGAACTCCGAGTGCGTGTGCGGGCTAGTCATCGACCTTCTCCTGAATGGTTTCTTGGGCAGTTTCGCTCTCAGAGGGGGAGGCTTCCTCAACTGCGGCGTTGGCGCGGCGCACCATCCAAATCGTGAGGATGGTGACCAAACCGGTCAGGGGCCATCCCATAAGGATGCGGACCACGCCCAAAGCGGTGGTGTTGTCAGCGTTGTAAATGGCGTTCTGCACGAGGAATCGCGCGAGGAAAATCACGGCCCAACCGGCCGTAGCAATGGCATAGGAACGTCGCGCCTTTACAACAGTGCGCCAGCGCATGTCCTCGCCGTTTATGCCTTTCCAAATGACGCCAACGAGCGGCCAGCGCAGCAAAATGGAAGCTGCCGCAACGACGAAAAGTACAAGCGACATCCAGATGCCATAGAGGAAGTAGCCCTTAGCGTCACCAGTAAACCACGCGATTGCGGCGCAGATGCCTACGCCCAACAGACCTGAGATAGCCGGCTGCAGCGTCTCTTTACGGATGATTCGCCAAACCGCAATAAGCACTGCGACGCCGAGAGCAGCCAGCAACGCTGGGCCCAGACCCCACACGTTATTGACAGGGATAAGGACAACAACCGGAAGTGTCGCTGAGACAAGTCCCGATAGGCCTCCCATCTGCTCCAGCAGTGTCGGCTCTACTTCTTCTTGTTCAGTCGGGGTGGCTGAATGGCTTTGTGGGTTCGTCACGTCGGCTTTCTTGTCTATGTATCCACCGCTCATCAAAGCACTACTTCGATGAAGTGCTGTAGGGATGGATAGGGACGCAATTATTTATCGTCGCTATTGTCCTGCGCAGCGGTCTCTTTATTCAAATCGTTGATCTGAGCCTTCGCTTCTGCTTCATCACGAGCTGCCGCCGAGTTTGCCGCATCAGCAGATCCAGGCGCGCCGGAAGCCGGGGCACTTCCGCCTTCCGCACGCTGCTGCATGGCGGTTTGTACTTGCTCCGCTAATTGCTGCGGCAAGGTCACTGGCAGCGAACTACCCGCCAGAACTGGGTTCTCGCCACGGTAGACGAAGGTACGGGCAAAGACCTCGCGCCCTAGTGCGGCGAGCTCCTCTTGCTTTCCAGCAGGCGCTGCCAAAGTTAGACGGTACATCCAGCGTGGGCCATCAACACCAATAATGCGGATTTCACCGTTCGGGTTTGTGCCCACAACTTCTGTTCCCCATGGGCCGTTTTCTGGGTGGGCTGTAAATCCATCTCGGGTCAGCCCTTCGACAATGTCAACAGCAGATTCTGCCCATTGCCCTGGCTTGCGTGGGGCGGCGAAAGCAACCGGCGTCATGCGGCCGAATTCGGTGACGATGTGCAGCATCTTCGGGCCTTGCTCGCCCATCTCCACCTGCACCTGACTCCCCTTTGGCAGAGGAATGCGCATAGAACCCAGATCTAGGATTCCGACGGAGAAATCAGTGAAATCGAACTCTTCGATTTTTACAGAATCGCCGTCAAAGGGGCCAGAGTCACCGTTAACGGCGTCATGGTCGATGCTAAAAGCCGTGAACTCAGCCTGAGAAGCCGCAGCCGCAGCGCCAGCTTGGGCATCTTCTGCGCGGCTAGTGTGCCCTGTGCTAGCAGGGCTGCCAGCAGCGCCTACTTGCTCGGCGTCCTTAACTTCTTGGTCCTTAACTTCTTGGTCTTCAGACTTTTTCTTAGAAAACGGCCACATAGCTGTTTTTCTCCGAACTTGAAACTCTTAATTAGCGGTTGATGTTTATGAAGCGAGTCTAGACGCCTGTCGAGCCATATCCTGCGGCTCCCCGGACGGTTTCGTCAAGTTCGTCCACCTCGACAAAGTCGACGAGCTCAACACGCTGGACAAGCAATTGAGCGATACGCATGCCGCGCTCAACGTGAAAAGTCTCATGTAGGTCGTGATTAATCAGACACACTTTAATTTCGCCACGATAATCAGCATCGACGGTGCCCGGTGTATTCACCACAGAAATTCCATGCTTGGCGCCAAGACCAGAGCGTGGGTGGATTAGCCCCACGGTGCCGAGCGGCAAGGCGATTGCAATACCAGTGCCCACCAGAACCCGCTCGCCGGGAGCGATGTCTACGGTTTCCGCTGCGCACAGGTCTGCGCCAGCATCGCCCCTATGCGCGCGGTGCGGCAAAGGCAAGTCTTTATCCAAGCGGTGCACCCTCACGGGACCGAAAGGACTTACAGGATCAATAATCGGGTTGGTCTCATTCACCTGCCCCAGCCTACCGTGCTCTAAATGGTCGCTTCACTACAACGTGAAGGCAGCGACTAGACTGGCAGACCGTGTCTATGAATACCGGTTCCGCTTCCCCATCCGCCAGCGGCTCTGCAGCCGCCGCCCCAGAGATCCTTTACAAAGAGCGCCAGTGGGTACCCTGGTATTTCTGGCTGATGGCCGCCTTTGTCGTGGCTATTACTACCGCGACGGTAAGCCTTAACCGCAACATCTGGTGGGTCATCATCCCCGCAGTGCTACTAAGCGCAATCGCCATTTGGGTGCTCATCGCATGGTCGGGCACGGTCCTCAAAGTTGAAAAGGATACCGATGGCACTCGGTGGCTGACAATCAAAGATGCGCAGCTTCCACACGACGTCGTCCAGCGCTCCATGATCGTGCCGAAGACCGCCCGCCGAAACGCTCTCGGCCCCCAATTCGATCCGGCTGCATTCTTGGTGACGCATGGGTGGATTGACGAGCACATCATGCTGGTGCTCGATGACCCTGAGGACCCAACGCCCTACTGGCTCATCGCAACGAAGAACCCCCAGCAAGTGCTGGATGCCTTCCTCGACCCTGCAGCTCGCCCCAGCGCGCACTAGCTTTAGAAACACCACACCCCCGCATCCATCCGCTCGAACAGCGGAGTGCGGGGGTGTAGGTGTTTTAGGCCGCTGGAAGCGCGGCATGCCAGCTTGAGCTATGCGCGCTTGGGCTACGCACGCCCAAGCGCCAGACCGAGCTGCCTATTTATGCGCAATCAAGGCAGATAGCTTTTCCATCTTCCTCGTGGGAGAAACGCTTGTTGGACTGCACCAGGAAGCACACGGAACAGGTGAATTCATTCTCCTGACGTGGGATAACTGTAACGTTGAGTTCCTCGCCGGTCAGGTCAACTGATGGCGGCTCGAAAGCCTCAACAATCTCTCCGTCGTCGTCCATGCCGTTGTTGTCATTCTCAGCAGCCTTGAGGCCCTCGAGGGAGTCAGCTTCAAGCTCGTCTTCTACACGGCGACGCGGTGCGTCATAATCGGTGGCCATGTTCTACGCCCCTATTAGTCATGTGGATGGGTTGGTATTTATCGTGCGCATCCTAAAACACAATTGGCCTCATGTCATACTCATCCCGACTGAAAAGCGCTTGACTATTACCCCCGCAGCGGCGTTAAGGCCCCTTTCGAAGCCAGGAGCTGCTGAAACGATGGAGCGAGTTTACCCCCGCACACCCATGTAATCTCGCCCTCAGTGGATAATTTTTGCAGACCTGGATGGCGTACAACGGCTCCAGCCTCCGCCGCAACAATTGCCCCAGCGGCAAAATCCCACGGATTGATACCGTGCTCGTAATATGCATCTACGCTTCCCTCCGCAACGCGGCACAGATCAAGCGCTGCAGCGCCCATACGGCGAATATCGCGCACGCTAGGCAACATGGAGGTCAGAAGTTGGGCCTGCGCTTGGCGACGCCCCGCTGCGTAGCCGAAACCAGTTGCCACCAGGGCAAGCGATGGGTCTGTCTCTGTACGGCACGCCAACTCGCGCACCTGCCCATCGGCAAACTCCACCGTGGCACCTTGCCCCAGCGCCGCAGAATACAAAGTCTCGCGTGCAACATTGATGACGGCGCCCGCGACAATCTCACCGTCGATGGCGGCTCCCATGGACACGGCAAATTCCTCAATGCCGTAGAGGAAATTCACCGTGCCATCGATGGGGTCCACAATCCATGTGACTCCAGTTTCAGAGGCAACGAAAGCCCCTTCTTCTCCGAAGATGCCATCGCCAGGCCGCTGGCTTTGGATGCTCTCAGCAATAAAGCGCTCGGTGGACTGATCCACCTCGGTGACAGGATCCACCGCGCTGCTCTTGGTCTGCGTGTGCGCCGCCAAGCCATCGCTGCCAATGATTTCGGCACGTTGGGCGCGAATACGTACCGCCGCTGCACGGACTGTATCGCGTGCGAAGTCACGCAGTTGTGCCAGATAATTTGGGTCATATTCACAGTTACTCATGCCAACAATTATGCCGTTGCCTACACTTAGGGCTTATGACTAGCACTAAAACTGGCCATTCCTTTGGCATCGACATCGGAGGCTCCGGCATCAAAGGCGCTGAAGTTGACTTGAACACGGGTGAGTTCGTGGGAGAGCGCCTGAAAATTGCCACGCCCAAGCAATCCACGCCTGAAGCCGTGGCCAAGATTGTCGCCCAGATCGTGGCGGAAAAGGAATGGTCCGGCCCGGTTGGCATTACTTTGCCTTCCGTGGTCAAAGAGCAAAAAGTTCTCACAGCGGCGAACATCGACAAATCCTGGATCGGAGTCGACGCCCAAGAGCTTTTTGCACAATACTTGGACCAGCCTTTTGTAGTGCTCAATGACGCCGACGCTGCCGGCCTTGCCGAGGTAGCCTTCGGCGACGAAGTAGCACGCACAGGTTCCGTCATCTTCCTCACCCTAGGTACGGGCATTGGCTCGGCTTTCCTCCTCGATGGCCAGCTCTTCCCTAACACCGAGTTGGGCCACATGATGGTGGGCGATGCCGAAGCGGAGCATCAGGCTTCCTCGGCTGTAAAGGAGCGTGAGGGCCTCAAGTACAAGCAGTGGGTCAAGCGACTCAATAAGGTACTTGCCGAATACGAGAAACTGTTTAACCCCCACGCCTTCATCATCGGCGGCGGAATCTCCCGCAAGTGGGACAAGTGGGGCGAACTCGTAGGCATTGACACCCCCGTTGCCCCAGCGCAGCTGCGCAATCGGGCCGGAATCGTCGGTGCCGCTATGGCCGCGCAGCAGAACTTGCGCCCATAGGGTAATCTCCAAAGATCCACAGTGGATTCGACCCCAGTTCACCGCCTCGCGGCGAAGATCATCTATACTGGGCCGTCGATCCAAAGTTAAACAGCTAACGGCGTGCCTCTCCTGCGCAAATGAGGGCTGGATTAGCATTAACCTCAGTGGTCGCGACTATCGCGACCCAAGCTGTTTTTCATACACAAGCAAGTCGAAAGGGCGTACGTGGCAGCCACTGATTCTTCAGACCAGGTACTCGGCGAGGGCGGAGAAGCCACCGAGGCATCTGCACCTGTCAAGAAGACCGCCAAAAAGACGGCCAAGAAAACCGCAAAGAAGACGGCCAAAAAGACCGCGAAGAAAACGGCTAAAAAGACTGCTAAGAAGACGGCCAAGAAGACAACTCGCAAGACTGCGAAGAAATCTGCCAAGAAGACCGTCCGCAAGTCTGCGCAGAAGGCCGCAGCCGCTCCTGAGGAAAAGCAGGAGAAGCTCGAGACCGCTTCTGACGAGCTCGAAGACGAGCTGGTAGATGACGCCGACCAGGATGACGCGGACTTCGATCCGGATAACGCGGACATGGACGATGACGAGTTCGGCGATGCTGAGGACGAGCTCGATGCGGATGAGGACGATGAAGAATCCGCTGCCCTGCGCCAGGCGCGCAAGGACGCACAGCTGACCGCATCTGCTGACTCCGTCCGCGCTTACCTCAAGCAGATCGGTAAGGTCGCCCTCCTTAACGCTGAGCAAGAGGTCTCCCTAGCAAAGCGCATTGAGGCTGGCCTCTACGCGCAGTACCGCATGGATGAGATGGAAAAGGCCCGCGCTGAGGGCGACAAGGCCGCCAAGCTCTCCCCTATGGAAAAGCGCGACCTGCGTTCCATCGCCCGTGATGGCCGCAAGGCAAAGAACCACCTGCTGGAGGCAAACCTCCGACTCGTCGTTTCGCTTGCGAAACGCTACACCGGCCGTGGCATGGCTTTCTTGGATCTCATTCAGGAGGGCAACCTGGGCCTTATCCGTGCGGTTGAGAAGTTCGACTACACCAAGGGTTACAAGTTCTCCACCTACGCCACGTGGTGGATCCGCCAGGCTATTACCCGCGCCATGGCTGATCAGGCCCGCACCATCCGTATCCCGGTGCACATGGTCGAGGTCATCAACAAGCTGGGCCGCATCCAGCGCGAGCTCCTGCAGGATCTGGGCCGCGAGCCCACCCCAATCGAGCTGGCGAAGGAAATGGACATCACCGAGGAAAAGGTCCTCGAGATCCAGCAGTACGCCCGCGAGCCGATTTCCCTGGACCAGACCATTGGTGATGAGGGCGATTCCCAGCTCGGTGACTTCATTGAGGACTCCGAGGCAGTCATCGCTGTCGACGCCGTATCCTTCACTTTGCTGCAGGACCAGCTCCAGGACGTGCTCACCACCCTGTCTGAGCGCGAAGCCGGCGTCGTTCGCCTGCGCTTCGGCCTGACCGACGGCATGCCGCGCACTTTAGACGAAATCGGCCAAGTCTACGGTGTTACCCGCGAGCGCATCCGCCAGATCGAGTCCAAGACCATGTCCAAGCTGCGCCACCCTTCGCGTTCGCAGGTCTTGCGCGACTACCTCGATTAAGAGGCCAAGCTAGCCCAGGCAAGCAACAAGATGCACACGCTTGCCGACGCCGCCCTCGCCTCCCCCGTTAGCACTAAGTTGCGTCGGGACGCGAGGGCATTTTGCATCTGTGGCACAAAGAAGAGTCCCAAAGATGAGTCCTAAGCCTCAACGTCATGGGTTCGCAGCCAGGCAACAGATGCAATCCAAGCTCCGATGACGAGGCAGATAGAAACAGCCATCATAAACGCGATACCGCGCACATCAGGAGTGTCATCTGCACCGAAGGCGGTACTGCCGAGCGAAATCGTCGACGTAACCATAGCCGGTGGCAGCAGCATCGGGATGAGCCGAATACCCCTGTAGAGAATTCCAACTGAGGCAATCGCGCCCACAAGTGAAATCGCCACGGGCGTGGCAAAGCTGCGAAAGATCATCGAGAAAAAGGACTGCCAGGCCCCGACTGCGAACGCCGGGATGATTGCTAGGAACAGCGCGCTCAAGTTGAGAGGCGGAATCTCTCCCTGTATTCCTAAGCCGCGTCCAATGCCTAAGGCCAGCGCGATGAACACCGCCTGCATTAGCGCGATGAGGACCATGATGGAGAAAAACTTGGCCGCGACTACTTCTCCCGCCGAGCGCGGTGAGGTCATAATAGTGTTCCAATTGTGGTTGCGGTGTTCTAGGCGCCAGGCAGCTGCAGCGATGATGGCCACTCCCACAGTCATAAAGATTAGGCCGTAGAACAGCGTTGCTTGGGAAAGATAGCTTGCCCATCCGGCATTAAGTACCGCCAAGTTGGCGTGATAATTCGCGGCACCAATGCCGACTGCTATAGACGGCACGAGGAAGATGACAGTCCATACGTAGGAGCGTCGAAATTTCAGCAGGTCGATAGCAAACATGAACTTATTCCTCCTGGGAGTCAAGCGTGCGACAAAGCACGGTGAAGATGACGGTTACAACGGCGATGAACAGTACCCATGGAATCCACAGTGGTTCGATGCTCACTAGGCCTTCGGGGCGGAAGGTAAATGGGGCCAAGACTGCGTAGTAACCGAAGGGATTAATGAGCGTGACCGCGGTTGGGGAAAGCATTCCTGCCACACCGAGGAAGCCGCCTACTACCCCAGTGCTGAGCACCACGAGCTGGGATTCCACGCGTGCTGCCTGCCATAAGAAAATCGCCATCAGTGCGCACGAGGTTCCATATAGACCAGCTGCTGTGAGAACCCATGTGCCGGGTGAATCAATCGACTGTGCCCCAAAGAGGAATGGATTGGTCAAGACCGCGAGCAATTCAACTACCTTTACTGCGGCTAGGACAAGGGCTAAAGCTGCGAACTTCGCGCGGAGCAGACCACCGCGGCGGTACCCGGCGATGGAATTAAGCCGCCAGCCGCCGTGGAGATGCTCTACATCGGCTGCGCGGCTGGCTAGCAATGCCACCTGCACCGGAGTGAGGAAGGCCGTCACCGTGATGTAGCCAAGGAGGTATCCGCCCCATTGACTATGTGGATCTTGCTGAAATTGTTCGGCGGTGTGCTCACTCACCAGATTCATACTGGAAAAGGCAACGATGGCGAGCGTGACGGCAAGGGCAAGCGGCAGCATCCGGGTATGCCGCATCTTGGCATATTCAGTCTGCAGCATCATTGCAAGCCACCTCGTCCCGTAATCGAAATGAAGATCTCTTCGAGACTGCGGTGCGTTCTTAGTACCTGGTAGATGGGCACGCCGTGGTTGACGAGCTGCTCGCAAGCCCCCGCGACGTCGCGCTCGCTTAAGTTCGGGACCCGAATGCCGCCTTCTACAAAGCGCACTGAGATACCCGCGAGTGCTTGCGCCGCTTCCTTGGGGTTCGGGGTTTCGATATAGACTTCAGGCGGCTGGGAATGGAAAAGCTCCTGCTTTGTACCTTGGAAGAGCAACTGCCCGCGATTGATAATGGTCAGCTCACTAGCCATCTTTTCGATTTCCGAGAGAAGGTGGCTCGAAACCAATACCGTTCGCCCCTCATCGGCAGCGAGGCTGACGATGAGATTGCGAATCTCTTCGATACCGGCAGGGTCAAGGCCGTTCGTTGGTTCATCAAGGATCAGAAGCTGCGGGTTACGAATCATAGCCATTGCGATGCCGAGGCGCTGTTTCATGCCCAAGGAATAGTTCGCTACTTGCTTGTCCAGCTGCTTTTCCAGCCGCACGAGGTGCACTGCGCGATCCACGTCTTCTGCTTCAGCGCGTAGAAGCCGCGCAGCGATGCGCAGGTTCTCTCGCCCGGTGAGGTGCAAATAGGCCGAAGGCTGCTCGATGAGCGAGCCGGTGCGGGCCAAGGCCCGGCTGCGCGTCTTAGGCCCAAAAGGCTCGCCGAACAAACTGATGCTTCCCTCGGTCGGCTTTGCCAGACCCAAAAGCATTTTCATGGCCGTGGACTTGCCCGAACCATTCGGCCCCAACAATCCGTGAACGACACCGTGGCCGATTGCCATATCAAGGCCGTCGACGGCCTTGAATCGCTTATATTCCTTGGTCAAACCCTGAGTTTCGACAACATATTCTGTGCTCATAACTCAATCGTTGCCCGGCGCGCCTACGCCGCACATCGCCGCGAGGCACGATTTTGCGAGTCATACTGGGGTATTAGGAGCTCAGCAGGTCAGCACGGGAGACAACTCCTGTGCGATAGGCGAAAAGGGCTGCGTGTACACGGTCCCTAGAACTAGTCTTGGCGAGCACTCGTCCAACGTGCGTCTTGACGGTCGGCATAGAGATGAACATCCGCTCACTTATCTCTGTGTTTGACCATCCCATCCCGATTGCTTCAAGGATTTCTTGTTCACGGGCAGTCAGCGATTCAAGTACCCGACGGTCTGTGCCGCTAATACTCAGTGTGTCCGTGGAGTCATCCCGCATACTGTGGACAAGGCGCTTAGTGGCGCGGGGTGAGATTACCGCGTCTCCGCGATAGACAGTGCGCAACGCGCTTAGTAGCTCCTCTGGCTCTGCGTCTTTGAGCACGAAGCCACTCGCTCCTGCTCGCAGCCCGGCTACTACATAGTCTTCGTCATCGAAGGTTGTCAGAATGATGACCTTCGTCTCCGGAAGAGAGGATGCGATCTCAGCAGTGGCGCTAATTCCATCGCGGACGGGCATCTGTACATCCATGAGCACCACATCAGCAGGCGTGGCCGCGCATTGGGTCAGCGCATCTTCGCCATCGTTTGCTTGCCAGATAACATCCATGTCTGGCTGCGAACTAATGATCTGGGCAATCCCGTGCAGGAAGAGAACCTGGTCATCTACCAATCCGACTTTCATTGCTTACTTCCCCCTTACGGTGGGTAACTCTGCCTCTACTATCCATGTGCCAGCATCACTGCGCTGTTGGAAGGTGCCTCCAACCAATTCCGCTCGTTCCTTCATGCCATCAATGCCATGTCCCTCGCCTCGGGCATCACCCGTATATCCATTGCGCACCTCAAGGCGGACGATACCTTCAAGCCATTCGACTAGTACGTCTGCTTGCCCGCCACCATGTTTGTTTGCATTGGTCAAAGCCTCTTGGACAATTCGGTACAGACTTAGTGACGTCGCGGCGGAAAGTTCTTCAGGTGGCGTTCCTGTGCAGCGATATCCCACAGCAATGCCGGCGCTTCTAACGCTGTTAATGAGTTCTGAAAGATCACCGTATCCCACCATCGGTTGAGTGCTGCGCTTTTCCCCTGTGCGCAGCAAGCCCACGACTCCCCGCATTTCCCTCAAAGAGGTCCTTCCCACGCGGGAAATAGACTTCAAAGCTGCTTCTTGCGCTTCCCTGTCTTTGGTGTAGAGCGCCCCATCGGCCTGGGCAACTATGACCGATAGCGAGTGCGTGACGACGTCATGGATCTCACGTGCGATAAACGCCCGTTGTTCCGTCGAGCTTTTCTCGAATTCCAGGCGTTGTTTCTCTAAAGCACGCGAAATCTCCCGTGTGCGTTCTTTCTCTGCTCTCCTACGCAGTTCACCCACAAGCATGCATACCGCAAGGACCAGTAGGCTCCAGCCCACGAGGAAAAGGCGCCGCCCAATATCCTGTGCTGCTTCCTGTACCGTTTGGCTCACCCAAAATACGCCGACAAAGTCCGCAGCAAGCATCCCTAAAGTCATTATTCGCCGTAGGGGCTCTTCCAGCCTGCGGCGAATAATGTAAGCGACCTGCCCCGCAAGGAATATGATGCCTACGGTGAGTTCCACCTGGAACAGGCTGGCGAAGAGCACCACTGATGCAACGAAGACCACCAGGCGTGGCCACCGCCTGCTAATAATTGGCACTAGCACAACCAAGGCGATAATCAGGTAGTCAAAGAGCGGCCGGGACATCAGGTCCCTACCGATGAGAGACGCCGCTCCGCATAAAAGTGACACCGCCAGGTCACGAATCATTCGCCTATCAGAAAAGACTTCCACGCCTCTACGCTATCCGGTTCGACGAGTTAAGTAGTCATGCCTGAGTACGATTTCGTCGGCCATTCTTTATCCAAGGCCGGGCCCAAATAGAACTCATTCTCCACAATTTCAGGCAGCCGAAGATAGGAAATCTGCGCCCCAAAGTAATGTCTTGGGATACCGTGACGAGAGCAAGATTGCAGAACAGCCTGAGTCGAAATCCTCGCCGCCCGCCCCGGCGCGGTGACACACACCCTAGAAGTCACCGGACCCGTCGGACAACAGGTCACCGCCCAGTGGGTCGAGTTCCCCGCGCGACGCCTCACCGTCATCGAGATGGCCTCCTGCGCAGGCCTCTCCCTCGTGCCGCAGGACCTGCGCGACCCCGGCGCGACCACCACCTACGGCGTGGGCGAGCTCCTCCGCCACCTCCTCGACCGCGATATCGAGACCATCATCGTCGGCTGCGGGGACTCGGGCACCTCGGACGGCGGCGCCGGCGCGCTCGCCGCGCTGGGCGTGACAACCGAGGACGAACACGGAAACGAACTCGCACCCGGCGGCGCAAACCTCCGCCACGCACGCAGTCTTGACACCGACGAGCTGTACCCGCGCCTGAACGACGTCGACATCATCCTCGCCTGCAATATCCTCAACGTGCTCACCGGTAAGCGCGGCGTCGCCCGTGTCTTCGGCCCGCAGAAGGAGGCGACTCCCCAACAAGTCGAGGAGCTTGAAGCAGGCCTGGAGAACTTCGCCCGACTGCTCCACGACCATTTCCAGCCAGCGGCGAACATTGTGACGGGGCCGGGCACGGGGTATTGGGATGCTTGGGCGCGGGGCTCATGGCCCTCGGCGCGCAGGCGCGCAACCGCTTCTAGGTCCTGCTCGATGAGGAGTTGGATGAGCTGCTCACGCGGGCGGACGTCGTCATCACCGCCGAGGGCGCCATTGACTTCCAGACCCCGCGCGGCAAGGTCCCCGCGGAAATCGCGCGCCGCTGCCAGGACTCCGGCGTCCCGGTTCTCGCGCTCGCCGGTTCCCTCGGCCACGGCGCGCCCGCGGTCCATGACTGCGGCATTGCCGCCATCCAGCGCATCATGACAGTGCCCATGGAGCTTTCCGATGCCGTCTCCCAAGGCCATCCCTTCCTCGTCGCCGCGGAGCGCGCCATGCACATGCTCCAGCTTGGCTCCGCCGTCGCCGGCCGCACGGAGGCCAAGCTCCGCGAGCGCTACCACGCGCCCGTCACCGCCCTTCCCGCGGCCTAACCGCCGCCACTCCCCTCCTCATTTCCGAAGCTCAACGCCCATTAATTTAGATGAAGATCCTCTCATGTTGGCTTCATCGCCCTTTCATGACCGGTCCCCATACTGGATCATGACCGCGAAGGTCACCCCACAACACCACAACACACAGCACCGGCCCGCACCGGGGGCCGGGACTGGGAAAGGACACCTCATGCACTCCACTCCGACCTCCAAGACCGCAACCACCACCCGCCGCCTGCGCAACGGCGTCCTTGCCGCCGCTGTCGTGGCTTTAGGCACCGCCGGCGCTGACGATGCCCCCGAGCCAACTCCCGCGGCCACTTCCCCAGCCGACCTCGACGACGACCGTGATGACTGGGGCGATCTGGACGATGACCGCGACGACTGGGATGACCGAGATGACAACGACGATGACGAGGATGACGGCGATGACGATGACGACGACGACCGCTTCGAAGACTAAGACATCCGACCCCGCGCGGTAGCCCGCCGCGCCCACCATCCTCCTAGCCGCGCACATTCGCTTGCGCGGCTTCCGCGTTCCTATCCCCCCCAATGCCTGCGACCCCGTCGCTCCCCGCGGCGGGGTCGGAGCTGTTTCCACCCCCCGTCAGAGTGCCCCCCTTGCTGGAACCGGTGGTGAGGAAATAGGGTGGATTCAACAAATTGTAAACGTTTACATCAATCGTTTGCACACCACAGGGCGAAGCGGGGTGACCATCATGGCAGCAGAACACGGCCGTCCCACCCTCAAGGACGTGGCCCAGCGCGCCGGTGTCTCCATCGCCACCGCCTCCCGCGCCATGGCGAACAACCCCGCGGTGGCCACCACCACCCGCACGCGCATCCAGGCCCTGGCCGCGGAGATGGGATATCTCCCCAACGCCCAGGCCCGGGCCCTGCAGAGCTCACGCAGCAACACCATCGGGATAGTGGTGCCCAGCCTGATCAACCCCTATTTCGCCACCATGGTCTCCGCCGTGCAGAACGCAGCCGAGGGTGCCGGTCTGGCCACCATCATCACCGACACCGATGAGCGCCCGGAGACCATGGCCGCCTCCCTGGCCTTCCTTGCCAGCCACGGGGTGGACGGCATCATCTGCGTGCCCGATGAAGCCTGCGCGGACCAACTGAACAACCTGCACGCCCAGGGCATGCCCTTGGTCCTCATCGACCGAGAACTCACCGGATCCCCCATCCCCACCGTCATCTCCGATCCGCAACCCGGCATGGACGCCGCGGTATCGCTGCTGGTGGAGCACCATGCCCTGCCGATCGGTTACCTCTCCGGGCCGCTGAGCACCTCCACGGGACGTGCCCGCCTGGAAGCCTTCCAGCAGGCTTGCCGGAACAACGAACGGGAACCGCAGCTGGTCTTCCATGGTGGGTTCGAACAGGAGCAGGGCTATCAGGGTGCCACCCACCTACTCAACCACGGGGCCCGCGCACTGGTCGCCGGGGACACCATGATGACCATCGGGGTGCTCCAGGCCTGCCACCGGGCGGGCCTGAGTATCGGCGAGGGCATCAGCGTGATCGGTTTCGACAACCAACCCGTCTTCGCCCTGCAACCACGGCCCCTGACGGTCATCGACCAGCAGGTGGACGTCATGGCCCGGCAGGCCTTCACCGTCCTGCACGGGCTGCTGACAGGCACCAAACCTACCGAATCCACCCAGACGCACCTTGTCACACCCACTATCCTGATCCAGGGTGATTCCCTCATGAAAGGCCCACAAGCATGACTGACATACCCGGTTCACCCGGTTCCATTGTTGTTGTCGGATCCATCAACGCGGATCTGACCACCACGGTCCACCGCCACCCCCACCCCGGTGAGACCCTCCTCGGCGGCGGTGGTGAGATCAGTGCCGGCGGCAAGGGCGCCAATCAGGCCGTGGCCGCCGCCCAGCTCGGTGCGGAGGTCCACATGGTCGGTGCGGTGGGTTCCGATACCATGGCTGACTCCGCCCTGGTGCACATGCGTGCCTCCGGCGCTGACATGTCCGCAGTCCACACCGTCGACGGCCCCACCGGTCTGGCCGTGATCACGGTGGCCGATGACGGTGAGAACACCATCATCGTCGTGCCCGGCGCGAATGCCAGCATGGACGCCGGCTATGTGGACCGGCATGCCCGGCTCATTGAACAGGCCGGCATCGTCCTGCTGCAGGGTGAGATCCCCGCCGATGGTTTTAACCGCGCGGTGGACCTGGCGCAGGGTCGGGTGGTGATCAACCTCGCGCCTGTGGTCCCGGTCGGCCATGAGCAGCTCCGTCAGGCGAATCCCCTCCTGGTCAATGAGCACGAGGGTGCCCTCGTGCTGGAGATGCTCGGTGCACCCACCCCCGAAACCGATCCGTCCACCCTGGTGGCAGCCCTGCTGGGTCAGGGTTTCCCCACCGTGGTCATGACCCTCGGTGCCGATGGCGCCCTAGTCGGTGACGCCGAGGGCCTCACCGCGATCCCGACCCCCACCGTTGAGGCGGTGGACACCACCGGCAGTGGCGATGCGTTCGCGGGTGCGCTCGTCGCAAAGCTCGCCGACGGCCACTCCCTGGTGGAGGCCGCCCGCTTCGCCGCCCGCGTCGGTGCGTTCGCCGCCACCCGCCGCGGCACGCAGGCCTCCTACCCCACGCTTGTCGACGACCTACCCACAGTCACCGCTTAACTCCCCCACCGAAACGAGAGTAACCATGTCAACCATCATCGAACCGAGGAAAGCCCCGGCCGCTGCGATCATCCCGCTGATGATCGCCCTGCTGGTGGCGGTGTTCGCCTTCCAGCTCAATGCCTCCATGCTCGCTCCGGCCCTGGCCACCATGGAGGTCGAACTGAATGCGACCCCCGCCCAGATCGGTATGACCCAGACCGCGTTCTTCACCGCGGCCGCCCTGTTCTCCCTCTTCCTGCCGCGCTGGGGTGACCTCATCGGCCGCCGCAAGGTGCTGATCGGCATGATGATCGTCACCGGCATCGGCTGTCTCGTCGCGGCACTCGCCCCCAATGTCACCGTGTTGTTCCTGGGACGTCTGATCCAGGGTGTGGCCGGTCCCACCGTGCCGCTGTGTCTGATCATCCTGCGCCAGCATGTGCCCAATGAGAAGCAGTACGCACTACTGCTGGGTGTAATCACCTCCATCAACGGTGGTATCGGTGGCGTCGACGCGATCGCCGGTGGCTGGCTGGCGGAACACTTCGGCTTCCGGTCCATCTTCTGGGTCATGGCCGTGTTCTGCGTGGCGGCCGCCCTGGCCCTGTCCTTCGGTGTGAAGGAATCCACCGCCGAGACCACCCCGAAGATGGACTGGCTCGGTGTGCTGCCGCTCGCCGTGTCCATCGGTGCCCTGCTGACCGCCTTCAACGAGGCCGGCAAGCTTGCCGACGCCAACTGGTTCCTCGTCATCGCCCTGTTCGCAATCGGCATCATCGGCATCGTCGCCTTCTACAACATTGAAAAGCGTGTTAAGAACCCCCTGGTCAGCATCGAGTACCTCGGCCAGCGCCGCACCTGGGCGCTGCTGCTGACCACCCTGTTGACCATGACCGGTGTGTTCGCCATCATGAACGGTCTGCTGCCCAACCTCGCGCAGGACGCCACCCATGGTGCGGGCATGTCCGCCGGTGTGGTCTCCTGGTGGACCTTGACCCCGTATGCCCTGGCCGGCCTGGTCTTCGGGCCCGTCGCCGGTATTCTCGCCGGCAAATTCGGCTACAAGATCGTCCTGCAGATCGGTATCGCCGCCACCATCATCGGTGTCGCCGGTGCCACCTTCCTCGTGGGCAGCACCTCCAACCTGGCGTACCTGGGGATCTCCACCTTCGTGGGTATCACCTACGCCGGTATCGCCAACATCATGCTCAACGGACTCGGTGTGGTGCTCTCCCCCGCCGACAACCAGGGGTACCTGCCGGGTATGAACGCCGGCGCCTTCAACCTCGGTGCGGGTATCTCCTTTGCCATCCTCTTCGCGGTGTCCACCAGCTTCGGGGACAGCAACGGTGGGTACGCCGCCGGTATGTGGGCCGGTGTGATCATCCTGGCGCTGGCGTTCCTGTGCTCCCTGCTCATCCCACGCCCGGAATCCATCACCGATACCGTGGCGGCCAGAAACCTGGCTGCCAATGCCACCGACACCACCGATACCGCCCCGTGGGCAACTAACCCCGCACTTTGAGAATTAGGAGTTTCACCATGACCACCAAGATCATCCTCGACTGTGATCCCGGACACGATGACGCCGTCGCCATGCTGCTCGCCCACGGCAACCCGGACATCGAGCTACTCGGTATCACCACCGTCGGCGGCAACCAGACCCTGGCCAAGGTCACCCACAACGCCCGTGTCGTGGCCACCATCGCAGGCATGGACACCCCGATCTACCCGGGCGTGACCCGCCCGCTGGTCCGCCCCATCGAGGTCGCCGAGGACATCCACGGCGACACCGGCATGGAGATCCACAACTATGACCTCCCCGAGCCGACCGTAGGCGTTGAGGACACCCACGCGGTGGACTTCATCATCGACACGGTGATGAACAACGAACCGGGCACCGTCGCCCTGGTTCCCACCGGCCCGCTGACCAACATCGCGCTGGCGGTGCGCAAGGAACCCCGCATCGCCGAACGCGTCAAGGAGGTCGTCCTCATGGGTGGCGGCTACCACGTCGGCAACTGGACCGCCGTCGCGGAATTCAACATCAAGATCGACCCGGAGGCCGCCCACATCGTCTTCAACGAGTCCTGGCCCCTGACCATGGTCGGTCTGGATCTCACCCACCAGGCGCTGGCCACCCCGGAGGTGGAGGAAAAACTCGCCGCACTGGGCACCGCGACGGGCGACTTCGTCGTCGCACTTTTCGACGCCTTCCGCAAGAACTACCAAGACGCCCAGGGATTCGACAACCCACCCGTCCACGACCCCTGCGCCGTGGCCTACCTCATCGACCCCACCGTGTTCACCACCCGCAAGGCACCACTGGATGTGGAACTGTCCGGCGCGCTGACCACCGGCATGACCGTCGCCGATTTCCGCGCCCCCGCCCCGGCGAACTGCACCACCCAGGTGGCGGTTGATCTGGACTTCGATAAGCTCTGGACCATGGTCGTCGATGCGGTGAAGCGCATCGGTTAGGAACTCAACGCACAAGGGGGACGTGAATGTCCCATTACGTTGTTAGTAGTTCCACCCCAGGGCACCGAAGATTCATAGCCCGTCCATCCCAGTGGGCGGGCTATGTTTATGTCCGTTCCCGCCGTCCGAAAGGACAGTGGAACTAGTCGCTGGCTTCGGCATGGCTTATTCCTGTCCCTGTTAAGAAAATGATCCGGGGGGGTGATGCCGCCGAAGACAGTGACATACTCAAACAGCTCAATAGGAACCTGACCCGGCCCAGGCGGCACGAGGTCTCACAGTAATGTGGATGCCAGCGCAAGTATGTCCGACCACCCCAGCGATGAAGCGTAAATAATCCAACTTTCTACTCATCGCTAGGAAGCACAGACTCATGGCCTATGGCTTCGTCATTGGCATGGACGTCGGCAAATTCCTGGCCAGCTACGCCGACGCCTCAACGTCCTGTTCGCAATGATGCGCAGCGGAGAGCTCTACAGAGACAGCCCCACAGCCCGGGAGGCCGCAGCGGCCTAGCCCCTACAAGCCCCGAAGCCGATTGTGCAGGAAGCCCTGCTCTGGAGCGTCATCGCGTACTGCTCGGGCAACGCGCTGTTCACCGTGGTCATGGGCAACGCCTTCGCCGCGTTCCCCATCATGACCGCTGCCATCGGCTGGCCCGTCCTCGTTGAGAACTTCAACGGAAACCCCGCCGCCATTTTCGCATTTGGCATGATGGCTGGCTTCTGCGGCACTCTGTGTACTCCGATGGCCGCAAACATCAACATCGTCCCGGCTGCTCTGCTGCAGATGAAGAACAAGTACGGCCCGATCATCGCGCAGATCCCCACCGCCATCATCATGCTGGTGGCCATCACAATCATGATGCGAGTATTCGCATTCTAAAGGACTCCGGTTAAAACTCTTCCAGCTGAGGAGAATAGAAAACAATTAACATTGCGGAATGAAGTCGATTTTTATCTCCGGCGGCTGCGGCGGCTTCGGTCTCGCCGTAGCCCGCGTATTCCGCAATGAAGGCTACATCGTTGGATTGGGCGATCTTCGCCCACCAGCCGACGAATCCTTGCTCTGCGACGGCATCACCTTCTACGAGCTCGATGTCACCAAACCAGAGTCCTGGGACGCTGCCCTATCTGAGTTCACCAAGCTCACCGGCGGCAGGCTCGACATCCTCGACAACAACGCCGGCATCATCGACTCCGCCACCATCGCGGAAAGCGAACCCGCACGCATCCGCGCCGTCATCGACGTCAACGCACTAGGCGTCACCCTCGGCGCACGCGCTGCTTACCCCTATCTGAAAAAGACTCCCGGCTCGCAGCTGATCAACATCGCCTCCATCGCCGGTTGCTACGGCATCCCCGACGTCGGCGTCTACGCCGCCACCAAGGCCTACGTCCAGTCCATGACCGAAACCCTCGACCTCGAGTGGCGCCGCGACAAGATCCGCGTGCTCGACATCAACCCCCTATGGGCAAAGACACCCATCTCCGACGTCAAGTCCAAGACGGTCACACGCCTCGGCGTAAACCTCACGCCAGACGACGTTGCGCAAGCCATCTGGCGCGCCGCCAACCCCGAGAACCGCTGGGACAAAGGCCGTCTCCACTGGGGCGTCGGCGCCCAAGACAAAGCAGCCCGCGTAGCCCGCAACATGGTGCCCGACCGCGTAGCCAAGCTCATCTACCAGGTGCTCTCGACCTAGCCGTCGAGTCCTTCCGCGATGGCGTCAGCAATCTTATCGATGACCTCTTTGTCCGCAGACTGACCGCTAACCGTTACTGTGTCGCCCTGGGCGGCGCCCAAGGACATCAGCATCATGGCGGAATCGGCATCAGCTCGGTCGTCATCGAATGCAATGACAATGTCGCCCGCTGCCTCCGCGGCCATCTCAGCTACCTTCGCTGCAGGGCGTGCATGGAGACCAGCAGCATCAGCCACAGTTGCCGACCGCGAGTATGCATCGCCGTCTGCGACGTCTGCCGTGCCTTCCGCCACTTGCTTTGGCACGAACACCTCGATGGCGCGCTCGGCAGCAACAGCAACTGCGTCAAGGTCATCACCTTGCTGTGCCGCGGTAGCCGCAGCGATAGCGGCCTCCACGAGCGGCGCGTCCACGAACTTTACCGGCTCATCGTCGAGGAACTCCAACACCGACTCAACGGTCATCGTTGCCGAGCCCAAGTCGGTGAGAACGACAACTGCGAGGCCTTCACCGAGCAGGTCATTAATAGCTGACTCGATGAGGTCATACGAGGTTCCGATTTCACCGGACGCCAGACCACCCGCGCCTGCGATACGCACGTCAGCTGCCATCTGCCCAGCCAGCTCAGCAAGGCCTTCGGCCAGCTTTGCGGAATGCGACACCAGGACCAGGCCCACTTTCGGTTCTGCCATGCCCTAGCCCTCCTTTACAGCGGCGGCTGCCGCCGCCGCTGCTGCAGCGATAAACAGCGCGGTCGAAGCAGCACCTGGATCCTTGTGGCCAGCAGAGCGCTCGCCCAAGTAGGAAGCACGGCCCTTGGTGGCAACGAGTGGAATGGTTGCCTCGGCGCCTTCGGCTGCGGCATTGGCTGCCGCGCGCAGAACGTCGGCAACTCCCGCCCCGGCATCAGCCTGCTCGCGGGCAGCACGCGCCGCCGGCGCCCACGCATCAACCATGGTTTTCTCCCCTTCGGCGGCCTTACCACGGGTGGTGATGCCCTCGAGTGCAGCCTCGATAAGTGCAGCAACACCAGCGCTATCGAGTTCGTCGGAGCCGACTGACTTAGCAGCGCGCAGGAATGCAGTTCCCAAAAGCGGACCAGATGCACCGCCGACGGTGGACATCAGAGTCTTGGCCGTCAGCTTCAGCACATCCACGATGCTTGCGGGAGCATCTGCTTCAAGCTTCTCAACGACAGCACGGAAACCACGGTCCACGTTTTCGCCATGGTCGCTATCGCCGATGACGCGGTCAAGCTCAATGAGCTCCTCGCGGTGCTCGTGGGCCTGCTCCGCGCAGCCCTTCATCCAAGCCAGGGCCCATTCGGTGTTCAAAGTTTCAACAGAAGTCACTTTATTCTCCTTGGCGTAGTGCGGCGGTATGGCAGGGGGCGTCGAACAGCGCGATGTCTTCATCATCAGCGCGCATAACGGTCACGGAACATCCCGCCATGTCCAGGCTGGTGACGAAGTTGCCCACGAGGGAGCGCTCGATGCTTACGCCGGCTTTCTCCAGCAGCTGTGCCACCCGGCGATAGACCACGTAGAGCTCCGATGCCGGGGTGGCACCCATGCCGTTGACTACGACGATGGTGCGCTCGCCTTCTGCCAACTTCAGGTCGGCAAGAATCGGCTCCATGAGATGATCAGTGACATCGTCCGCGGAGACCAACGGAATCTCCTTACGACCAGGCTCACCGTGGATACCGACGCCGAGCTCAACCTCATCATCTGCGAGGTCGAAGGAAGGCTTGCCCACGTGCGGCACAGTGCAAGAACTCAGTGCTGCACCCATGGTCGCAGTGTTCTCCACGACCTTCTTCGCCACTGCCGTGACAGCAGCTAGATCATCGCCGCGCTCAGCCGCGGCGCCCGCAAGCTTTTCGACGAGCAGCGTGCCCGCCACACCGCGACGGCCCGCAGTGAAAGTGGAGTCTTCCACCGCGACGTCATCATCAACGATGACCTGGCTGACCTCAATGTCATCAAACTCAGCCAGCTCAGCGGCGGTATCGAAATTGAGGACATCGCCGGTGTAGTTCTTCACGATGTAGAGCACGCCAGCGCCAGAATTAACCTCATCGGTCGCCGCCTGGATCGCATCCGGCGTCGGCGACGTAAACACCGCGCCTGGCACCGCCGCATCCAACATGCCGTGGCCCACGAAGCCTGCGTGGAGCGGCTCATGGCCTGAGCCACCACCAGAGACAATCGCAACCTTGCCCTCGTTCTTCTTCTGCGCACGCGCCACAAACAGCGGCTCCGTAAAGCGCTTGACGATGTCGCCGTGTGCCAGCGCGAAGCCGTCTACAGACTCCGCCACTACGTTTTCCGGTGAGTTGATGAGCTTTTTCATCACGAATCTCCTTGGGATGTCGAATTAACCCAATTTTCACTGGTAATAACAGTGCCGAGCCTACACGCGGATCCGCATAGATGAACGCAGCCCCACTGCCGCAGATACATGGATAGACTCTAGTGTCATGAATGCCTCCATGCCCGGCCTTGCGGCCTTCCTGCACGGTTCAAGCCCCATCGATCTACTTCAGTGGGTCTCTGCGATCCTGTCCCTGGATGACGATTTCTCGCAAAAGCCTGCCGAGTTCTTTGAAGCCATGTGGGATAACCCCGCCCCAGAGACGACCGCGGTACTCTGGGCCGCCGCCCTGCTGGATGAAGATAAAGAGCGCGTAAAGCTCCATCGCGCTGAGCTCGCCCGGCGCGATGACTTACCGCAGGAACCGACCTGGCTTGCTCACCTTGAGCAAGCCCGCGTAGTCAACGTCATCGAGGCTACGCAGTACTACGGGGATGTCCATTACTACACTCTCGAGCTATCCGTCCCGCACTCTGCGCCCCTGACAGTGAATGTCTCCATTGACCTAGCAGGCGGCAATGGCTCGATTTATGACTGTTTCCTCACCGAGGCCAATGCACAGCAGGTTATGGAGATCATGTCCAAGGATGAGTCGATGGAGAGCTTCGGCCCTACGAGCCAGGAGGGCCTGGCCGATTTCCTCAGCAACGCCATCTGGCTAGATGAGATCACAGTCGACGACGGCCCTGGTGAAAGCTGGCCTACCACCCGTCCGCTGCTGCGCTGGGTGCTCTCGCTACTAGATAATGTCCCGGCTACTGTCTCCAGTCCCGGTATCATCGGCCGCCGTATTCGTCTTGAAGAAAGCGATAATTCCGAAGCTGAAGAAACATTGGCCGCCTTCCTGGATGCCGTTCCGCTTAAGAAGGAGGAGGCCGATGCTGCCGAGACGCTACTCAGCATCACAACCAATTACACCATGGCCGACCTCTACCACTGGTCCCCACTGCGTGTGGAAATGGCTCTGACCCTCGTAGCCCGTAAAGTCATGGCCAGTGACTCATTCCTCCGGTGCTTCCCACGCGTCCTCACCAAGTTCGTCACCTGGACTGGCGAGGTCTCAGGACGCCCCGCCCACATCCAAAGGCAGCTCGACTCAGCACTAAAGGAAGAAGGAAAGCGCTTCCGAAAGGAACTTGAAGCACAATTCGACTTCGACTCCTATGACTACGGCCCAGATGCCATCGGCCTCGGCCCTGGCATGCCCGTCCCCGAGACCTCCCGCTTCGACGCACAGCTCGACGATTCCCCTCTCCCCTCCGAGGACACCAAACTCAGCGCCCTAGCCCCAGACGTTATCGCTGGTGTAAAGCAATGGGACGCACGTATCACCGAGTGGTTTAACGATCACCCAGAGGTCGATCCGGAACTGCTGACATCCACTCGACGTCTCCTGAGCGCCCTAGCCCACGACAAACCGAAGCAATTTAGCTCGACCAACGCCACAGTGGAGCGCAGCGTCGCCGCACTTCTAATCGCGGTCTCCGAGATCAACGCCGTGCCATTCGTAGTCGCCCAGATCCAACGTGACTTCGATTTACGCACCAGCCCCCGCTCGCGTGCCGATACCCTCCACAACTATCTTTACGATGCCGCTATCCACTCCGGCCGCCCCTTGAGCGACTACCTCATCTCTCACACACGGCGAAGCATGATGAGGAATGGAGGGCTCTACTAGTGGCTTAAGTCATCCACCCCGGCTGCACAACATCGCCACCATTCGAAAGTGGAGAACTCATGTGTAGTCCATAATGGACACCATGTCTGCTTTCGGTGAAGTCCTAACCCAGCTCCGTGAAAATCAGCCTCAAGGCTCGTACGGCATTAAGTTCGAGAAATTAATGGTCAACTACTTCCGAACCGATCCCGTCCTCCAGGATCAGTTCTCGGAAGTCAGCCGGTGGAGCGATTGGGAGTTTAACGGCGGTAAGCAAGACACCGGCATCGACCTGGTTGCCCGGCGCGCCGATGACGACGCGTGGGTTGCCATCCAGTGCAAGTTCTACAAGCCGGATACCTATATTCAGAAGCGTCACCTCGATTCCTTCTTTGAGGCATCCGGACACTCGTTTACTACAGACAAGGGCACAGAATCCTTCGCACAGCGGATCATCATCTCTACATCGGAGCGATGGTCAAAGAATGCTGAAGCGATGCTGGAGCACCAGCTCATCCCGACCAACCGTATCGGCACGGCAGCGATTGCAGAATCCCCTATCAACTGGGATGTGACCTTCCCGGGTTCTGAGATCGAAATTAACCTCACCCGGCGCGAGGTTTTCTCCCCGCGTCCACACCAGCAAGAAGCGATCTCGAAGGCTATCGCAGGCTTTGAAACACACGACCGTGGAAAGCTCATCATGGCGTGCGGTACGGGAAAGACGTTTACCGCCCTGCGTCTGGCGGAGCAGTATGCGGAAAACAACGGCGGGCGTGCCCGCGTCCTCTTCCTCGTTCCCTCCATCTCCTTGCTCTCGCAGACGTTAAAAGAATGGACCGCACAGAACCAGGAGCACCTGCCTCTGAAGTCCTACGCAGTATGTTCGGATACGAAGGTCTCCAAGAAGGCTGAAGACATTGCCTCCTATGACTTGGAGGTTCCGGTCTCTACCAACGGCAAGAACATTGCCGAGCGCACCGCGCAGGGCAAGCGTCGTGCCGGTATCAACGTCATCTTCTCCACGTACCAGTCCATCGAGGCCATTCACGAGGCCCAAGCGGAGTACGGCATGGATGACTTCGATCTCGTGATCTGCGACGAGGCCCACCGCACCACCGGCGTCACCCTCGTCGGCGAAGACGCCTCCAACTTCGTGAAGATTCACGACGAAAAATACATCAAGGCCAGCAAGCGTCTCTACATGACCGCGACTCCCCGCCTGTTCGATGACAACGTAAAGGGCAAGGCCGAGGAACATTCCGCGGAGCTTGCCTCCATGGATGACGAGGCCATCTACGGTCCAGAGTTCTACCGCCTCGGCTTCGGCGAGGCCGTGGACAAGGGTCTGCTCACCGACTACAAGGTCCTCGTCATGACGGTCGAGGAAGATATCGCCGCTGACGTCCTCGCCGCCAACCCCACCAACGAAATCAACCTCACCACTGCCTCTGCCATGATCGGCGCGTGGAACGGACTCGCGAAGCGTTCGGGTGCCGAGCAGGACACGAAGTCCGGCTTCGAGGCCAATGCACAACCCATGCTCCGCACCGTTGCCTTCGCCAAGGACATCAAGGCCTCGAAGACCATCCAGGAGACCTTCCCCACGCTCATTCGCCAGTACCAAGAGCAGCTCAAGGACCACGCGGCAACCAACGACGTCAGCCTGCTCAACATCGATCTCCAAGTAGCCGTGGAGCACGTCGATGGCACCATGAACGCCCTCGAGCGCGGCAACAAGATCTCGTGGCTCGAGTCCTCCATCCCTGAGGACGAGACCCGCATCCTCACCAACGCACGCTGTCTGTCCGAGGGCGTGGACGTCCCTGCCCTCGATAGCGTCATCTTCTTCCACCCGCGCAATTCCATGGTGGACGTAGTCCAGTCCGTCGGCCGTGTCATGCGCAAAGCCGAGGGCAAGGACTACGGCTACATCATCCTGCCCGTCGCCATCCCACCGGGAGTCTCCCCGTCCCAGGCGCTCAACGACAACACGCGCTTCCGCGTGGTCTGGCAGATCCTCAACGCCCTGCGCGCCCACGATGACCGCTTCAACGCTAAGGTCAACTCAATTGCGCTCAACGAGAAGGTCGAGCTTCCCATCGACATCGAGAATGTGAAGAGGACAAAGCGAGACGAGGAGCAGAGCCTCGAAGAGAAGGCCAAGGACGCGCAGACAAAACTCAATGCTTCCGATGCCTCCCCAACCGGCCAGTCCGAAGCTTCCGGCGAGCAAGAACTCACCGCGGAGCAGATGACGCTGTTCTCCCTCGAGGCCTGGCAGGAAGCCATGTACGTCAAGCTGGTCGACAAGGTCGGTACGCGTACTTATTGGGAAGACTGGGCTGACGATGTCGCTACTATCGCCGAGGCTCAAATCGCCCGCATCAAGGCACTCATCAATGCCGCGGATGACACGATCCGCAAGGAATTTGAGGTCTTCATCGAGGGACTACGCGGTAACCTCAACGACTCCATCACCGAGGACGAAGCCATCAGCATGCTCTCGCAGCACCTGATCACTGCCCCGGTCTTCAACGCGCTGTTCACCGAGCACGACTTCGCCGCGCACAACCCAGTTGCCCGCGTCATGCAGCGCATGGTCGACGCGCTCTCGGATGCCAAGCTCGAGTCTGAGACCGAATCCCTCACCAAGTTCTACGAGTCCGTGCGCGTGCGCGCCTCCGAGGTCTCCTCCGCATCTGGCAAACAGCAAGTGATCAAAGACCTCTACGAACGATTCTTCCGCAAAGCCTTCAAGAAGCAGTCCGAGGCCCTCGGCATCGTCTACACTCCAGTCGAAATCGTCGACTTCATCCTCCGCTCCGCCGATCAAATCTCCCGCTGGCACTTCGGCAAGGGCCTTACCGACGAAGGCGTCCACATTCTCGACCCCTTCACCGGCACCGGCACCTTCATGGTCCGACTCCTCCAGTCCGGCCTCATCGAACCCGACGACCTCGTCCGCAAGTACGCAACCGAGCTCCACGCCACCGAGATCATGCTGCTCGCCTACTACGTCGCCGCCGTCAACATCGAGACCACCTACAACGCACTCCAGGCCGAACGCGCCCAACGCAATGGCGAACCCGAGCCCGAGTACGTCCCCTTCGACAGCATCGCACTTGCCGATACCTTCCAGATTCACGAAGAAGGCGACATCCTCGACCTCAAGGTGTTCAAAGAAAACAACGCCGCCATCCAACGGCAAATCGACGCTCCTATCAATATCATCATCGGTAACCCGCCCTACTCCGTAGGCCAGACGAGCGCGAACGATAACAACCAAAACCTCAAGTATCCAACGCTCGACAAGCGCATTGAGGAAACGTTCGTCGCCAATTCCACAGCAACGAATAAGAACTCCCTCTACGACTCCTATCTTCGTGCATTCCGCTGGTCCATAGACCGACTCGGTACCCACGGTGTCATGGCTTTTGTATCCAACGGCGGATGGATCGATGGCAACACCGCTGACGGAGTTCGATTGTCTCTTGACGATGAACTCAGCGACATTTACGTCTATAACCTTCGCGGCAACCAACGCACCGCCGGCGAGCAATCCCGCAAAGAAGGCGGCAAGGTATTCGGTTCCGGCAGCCGTAATACCGTTGCCATCATTATCGCCGTTAAGCGCGAAATCCCCGACGATGTATGTATCCACTATCGCGATATCGGTGACTACCTCAGTGCAGACGAAAAACTTGCGATTGTTGAACGCTCCACGCTCGATAATGTCGAGTGGCAGATTATTGACCCCAATATTTACGGTGACTGGCTCAATCAGCGTGACGAAGATTTCGAGACCTGGCCAGTTCTATCCG
>NZ_GG667520.1:478828-484511 GCF_000159135.1 Corynebacterium striatum ATCC 6940 | reverse complement strand
CGAAAAGAAGAATTCAGCGTCAACTGCGATTTTCGATGTATTTTCCGCTGGATTAAAGACTGCGCGTGACAGCTGGTGCTACGGACCAAACCGCAAATCTGTCGAGTCTCATATGCAAACTCTCATCCAGACATACGAATCTGCCCGTAAGGAATTTACCAATTGGTGTCAGAAACTAGAGCTGACGAAGCCAAAAGAAGGCGACGTTAATCTATTCCTTGAGGCCAATCCGCGTTACAGCGATCGCACACTCATTTCTTGGAACCGAAGCCTCAAGCAACAGCTCGCAGCCCTAAAGAAAATCTCCTTCGACGAGTCCTATATTGTTGACTCTCTTTATCGCCCGATGCACCGCCAATTCGCTTACTTTCACCAGCCAGTCAATGACATGGTCTACTTGCTGCCACGTCTGTTTCCGACCGCAGCTCACGACAACATTGGGGTTGTGCTCACCGGCGCCGCTTCCCACTACGACTTCGGTCTCATCGCAACAAATCTACTGCCGAACCTCCATACTCTCGACACCGGTCAATTTTTCCCGCGCTGGACCTGGGAGCCCGTCAAGGCGCCGGAGGGTGAGCTGGACTTTGGGATGGGGGCATCGGAAAGCTCGAAGCCTGGTACGGAAGGAGACATCCTCGATGGATACCGGCGCGTGGACAACATCACGGACGAGATTCTTGGGATTTACCGCGAGGCGCTGGGCTCGGATGTGACGAAGGATGACATCTTCTACTTCGTGTACGGGCAGCTGCATGACCCAGGGTACCGAGAGAAGTACGCCGCGGACCTGAAGAAGATGCTGCCACATATCGAGACTCCAACATCGCGGGCGCGGTTCGACCAACTGGCTGCCGCCGGCCGGGAACTCATGGATCTGCATGTGAACTACGAGGACGTGGAGCCGTGGCCGGTGACAGTGGATCTGAAGGCATCGGCAGACGAGTCCGACCGCGAGACGTGGCGCGTGCAAAAGATGAAGTGGGCAAAGAAGAAGGACTCGGAGACGGGTAAGAACGTCAACGATGTTACGACTCTCGTCTACAACAAGTCCGTGACCATCCGCGATATCCCGCCGGAGGCGGACGAGTACATGCTCGGCTCGCGGTCTGCGCTGGCGTGGATTATTGACCGGTACCGGGTAAAGAAGGACAAGGCATCGGGAATCGTCAACGACCCCAACGACTGGGCTGACGAGGTGGGAAATCCGCGGTACATCGTGGACCTCATCGCGAAGGTCACGCGCGTGGCGGTGGAGACGGTACGGATTGTGGAAGGAATCAGGGAGGTTGGCGAAGAAAAGTAGCTCTGAGGGACGTGCCATCGTTTTGACCCGGGTTGAGGCTGCACCTCAGTACAGCGCGGGCGCTCCCTCTTTTTAGTCTCTGAAAGAATAATTTCAAGGCCACCAATTCTGCTCGGCGAAACAGAGTATGTCTCGCACATGCAGGTAGCAGGCCGAGGCCTTTCGCGGGCATTTTCAATGAGTCTCGTCGGAGGCTAGCTGTATTTCGTAATGCCAGGTAAAATAAGTTCTAACTTTTGACTCAGACCCTCGCCGATTATGAAAGGTGGGCAGATCCATGAATCGTAAAGATGCAGCACGTAAGCGTCTTCTTGAAAACGCTCAAAAGTCCGCCGCCTCTGTCGAAGTACTTAGCGACAACGAACTTGCTACAGCAGCCTACCGTCGGCTTCTCCGCACAATCGATGCTCAATCTGAGCCCCTTGATCCCGATGCTGCGGAAGCGTTTGCTCATGAAGAAATCGCCACTATGCGAATGGAGAAGAGGATCCGTACCGCCTTGGGGGCAGGTAAGTGACCGAAGAGCTTCAACAGATAGCAGCACACAGAAAGTTGCGTCTGGTTGTTGATACTAACCTCTTCATATCGTCTTTGCTGTCACCTCGCGGCTCCGAGCGCGCGCTGATTGAAGCATGTTTCGCAGGAAAATTTGAGTTGCTCTACTGCGAACACCTTCTCCAAGAAATTGAAGACGTTATTTCTAGAGAAAAATTTCGGAAGCGCTTCACTGTAGAAGAAGGCCTATCCCTCATCGATGCCATCGCCCTTGTCGGGACAGAGGTTCCGGACCGCGCGGAGCAAAAACTACCGCGAATCTGCGATGACCCCGATGACAATTTCCTTTTCGCTCTCTACGAAGACGGTAACGGAGACCTCCTTGTTAGCGGTGACAAAAGGTCCTCAAAGCCGCAGCCAGCGCACTTTGGATTACCAGCGCCGATGGCAAAATGGCAGCCACTCTCCTAGAGGATAGGAAGGCTTGGGGATCCGAACTTCTCAGAGGCGATAGTGAGAGCGGACGGGAAGCTATCGAAGCAGCGGGAAATCGGGCTATTTTCAACGCCGCCAATTTCCTATTCGAGGTAGTAGAGGGCATTAAGTCTAAAAAATTTGACCGTGAACTGCTCGCCCAAGCCGTTGTCCCCGGCACCGCAACTGCATGGCTTGAAGACTTCGAATCCGCTCAGTCATTGTTGATGAACCGCGCATTCGGCACTCACCCGATTATCATCTCGCCCGAGATTGTTGCCATCAAACTCATACCTGATCTTGGAGATTCCTACGTCGCACTGCGGCCGACTGCACCGATAGAAAACACCGTTTTCCTCACACTTGAGCGTTGCCCAGACCTTCTCGATAACAAAGGGAACGACGCTCTCGGCCTTGATGGTTGGAGAGCACACAGCATAGGGCCACGATTCTTACAGCCCAATGAAGTCCGGCCTCCAACGGATGCAGTACGCAAGAAGGCAGTTCAGTCACTACGCGGTTCGCGAAACTAAGCAAGATCCAGGAAACATATCACCATGATCTTCGAGCACTTTGGAGTCTTTCACGCACACACCTTTCGTTAATTTTTGTGCAGAGATCTCTCTTCAGTTCCTAATCAGCCTTTCGGCTGCAGGCAGGCGTTGCGGCCTATATTGTTGAAGGGATTGATTTACGTGCACCATTAGCGAGGGGAGCCGCAGCCGCATGAAGGGCGAAGTTAAACAGGCGTATACCATTTTCGACAGCGTCGAGAAAGAACTCATTATCCCTGTTTATCAACGCAATTACGACTGGTCAAAGAAGCAATGTGAGCGACTATTCGACGACCTGGAAACTCTGATTACGGAGAACAGAGAACGTCACTTCTTCGGCTCTATCGTTGGCAACCCCGAGACATCGTTCAAGTGGGTCGTTATTGATGGCCAACAGCGCCTCACCACGCTGAGTCTCTATATCCTCGCGCTCACGCACCTGTTGGATACCGGTGTCGTAACCTCCGAAGACCCCGAACTCGCGCGGCGGTTGCGTACTAGCTATCTCATGAAAAACAGCTCGACCAATGAACCAAAATTCAAGCTCAAGCCTGTAAAGAACGACGCAACCGCTTACAAGCGTTTGTTCGCTGATGAGTCGATGTTCATCGAGGACAGCAACCTCACGGCAAACTACCGGTACTTCCTCGAGCGGATGACCAAGAGCAAGCTCACCGGCGATCAACTGTGGAACGCCATCGAGAGACTTGACCTCATGATTCTCGATCTAGAGTCGCACGATGATCCACAACGCATCTTCGAATCGCTCAACTCGACAGGCCTTGCGTTGAGCGAAGGCGACAAAATTCGCAATCTCATACTCATGGGCTGCGAGCACCAGTTACAGACGACGCTGTACGAGAACTACTGGAATCCGATGGAGAAGAATATTTGGTACCTCACGGACTGGTTCATCCGCTGGTACCTAACGATCAAATTGTCGCGGACTCCCAAGCGCAACGAGGTCTATGACGAGTTCAAGGCATACTTTAAAAAACAAAGTTCCGATGTCCAGCCGGTACTCGGCGACATGTACGAGTATTCCCAAGTCATGCGCGAGATCTGTGGATCAGACACGAAGAATGCCGCACTCGACGCACAGCTCGAACGATTTAATCTCATCCGCGGCGATGTTCAGCTTCCGCTTCTCTTGCCGCTGTATCGCGACGTCAAGCGTGGCACGCTTTCAATAAACGAATTTTCGCGCATCATTCGACTACTGGAGATCCATATTTTCCGCCGGACGGTCGCTTCTGTTCCGACGAACTCGCTCAACAAGATCTACGAGACCATGTACAACGACATGCGGAAGATACGTGGAGAGAAAGACACGGCTTACGACGTGCTCACTTATCTGCTCCGACGCCGCGACGGATCGACCGGACGCATTCCCAGCGACGAAGAATTTAGCGCTGAGTTCCGTACCCGTAATATGTACAACATCCACAAAACGTGCGGGCTTATCTTTTCGATGTTCTCGAAAACGGAGATTCCAACGATACGAAGGACATCGCAACCGCGCTCGAGAACGGCAATGTCAGTGTCGAACACATTATGCCGCAGACGCTCAATGCGCAGTGGAAAGAAGACCTCGGAGAGAACTTTCAGGAGATTCATCAAACATGGGTGAACCGCATTGGAAACCTCACTGTCACTGGTTACAACTCCGCGTACTCCAACTCCAATTTCATTACCAAGCGTGACCGTGAGAAAGGCTTCCGAGAAACCGGTTATCGTCTCAATGACGATGTAAAGACGAAGGACAAATGGGACCGGACAGCTATGGAGCAGCGTACCGACGCGCTTTTGCGCCGCGCTCTCAACTACTGGTACCTCCCCAGTTCCGATTTTATCCCCAAGCGCGAAATGCTCCCTACTGAGCCGATGGGCGACGATGCGAACTTCACTGGGCGCTCGATCAGCGCCTTCGAATGGGAAGGCATCAAGATCCCTGTCAAAACCTGGGCCGAGTTCGTCCACATGCTGCTTAAGTTGATGGCCGAACGCTACCGAACGGAACTCATAAACTTCGTCGAACAAGCATCAGGAACTCTCGTGCTTACTAAGTCGGGCTACGCGTACTCGAGCCGAGTACGCGAAGTTGATGCAGGATTGGGCGTCGTCCTGTCTACATCGACCGATCAGAAAATTTCCTTCCTCCGTAGACTCTTCGATCATCTTCAACTAGATACCAATGAGGTCATCCTCACGCTGAGGAAGACAGCAGGCGAATCGCAACGCAACGAGGAAGAAGCCGAATCGACGTACTCTGCACTCACCGTGTTCAAGAGCATGGCGGACGATTTTTGTTCCCAGAACGTCACTCCAGAAGACACGCAGCAATTCGAGAATCAATTTGCTGAAGCGTTAGAGAAGTTCCGTCCGGATGAGCCTGCCGCTGTACTGGGAACGAAACCGCTCTCAGAGCTTGAGACAGCTGAGGGAATTGCAGCGGCCAGCGCCGAGGAGATTATTGCGGCTATCTGTCTAACCTATGACAAGCCGCCGGTGTATTTCCCCAACGCAATGTTCCACGCCATTGCAGACGGACACATGTCAAAGTGGCTTGCGCGAATTGAAGACATTGATACTGCCGTGGACGTGAACCGCTAAAGCGCAAGGCACCACGTTCGTTAGGAACATCGAATCTTCCGATTTATCACTGAAACCGACGCCTTAACTCGACGCCTAACCTCCTCCAAGCCCGAGCCGTTTCTTGAGTCCAGTGCAGTATGCAGCCACGTCAGGTCCCAGTATGTCGGCGCCCTTCGGGGCGAGCAGGCTGCCATCGCCGAGGGCGGAGTGGGCGACAGTGCGGGCGGCATCGGCAAGCGCGATGCGTTGGATAAGCCAA
>NZ_GG667520.1:437014-476731 GCF_000159135.1 Corynebacterium striatum ATCC 6940 | reverse complement strand
CACCAATCTTCGATCTTGACGGTGTCGTCTTCCTCGCTCGAGGATGCGGGGTTGAGAACGAACTCCATCCGCTACGCGGAGTTGACGACCTTCGTGGGAAGATCGGTCTCACGCATGAGCTTTACCTGCGCCGCCTTCGCGGCGTAGTACGGGAACTTCGTGACCACGGGCTTGACAAGGTTGGTGATGGACAGGAAGACGAGATGGCCCACGCCGCTAAGTAACTCGGTGAGGGCCTCGTCATCCGGCGGCATGGGGATGGAGGCGTCGACGCAGACGTCGGTTCCGCGTAATGCCTCCTCGAGACCCTCGCCCGTCGCGAGATCCTCGCCGTTGGGACGAGAGACCTCGACAACCCCGTGCTCCTTCAAGTTGGCGGCAATTTCCTTGCCCGCAGTTCCGGTGGCGCCGATGAGTACGAACTTCATGGGGAATCTCCTTGTGAGATTCGTTGTCGACGGGCGCGCCAGTGTACGCGGGCGTTTAACGGACCTGCCGTCCCCTTTGTCACGATATCGTCTCCCCTACGGCCATACTCACAATTCCATATCATGCAAGCATGAAGAATTTCCGAGTGTATACACCCGAAAAGTATTCAACGCCCGATTACATCAAGGTAGAAGAAAACATCTACCAGCAAGCACCCGATCGTGAGTACGTCACCTCGCTAAGCTTCGAGCAAGAACCCGAGCTCGGCGAAGGCGACTCGCCCCAGGACATTTCCCAGTACCCGCTCGAGGACATTCTCGAGGAGTTCGAAGTACAAATCGAGGACTTCTACGAAGACCTCAATGACGCCAGTGAGAGCACGTGCTATCTCGAATTCGGTGGTGGTGACGTCGAGCGCATCCGTAAGGTACTGGGGCTCGTAGGCAAGCATGCGTACAACAAAACCGACGAGGACGGTGGAGAAGTGCTCGTTATCGAGTGATGTCTCGCGCGGTAACGGCGTAACGCTTGGAGATGGCTTTCACCATCGCGCGATGTTCCTGCAGTGCAGAATCTTGGCGTCCGGGACTAGTCAACGTCGTGGAAGGCACCTGTGCCATGTGGACCATGAGGCGCTCCAACAGATCGATAAGCACCGGGTTAGGTCGTGTCTGTGATGTCGTGTCTCTTAATTGGGGTTAAGCCAGTCAAACACGGCAAATAGAACCATGCCCCTCGACAGTTGATGGCGTGCTTGTCAATTCGGGTAGCAAGGCCCCTACACTTCTTGGCACGGGGGAAGAATCGCTCGACGACGTTGCGATCTTTGTACCGATTCGCGTCAAGCTTGGGAGAGCGCCATTACGTGTTGGTGAATGGCGTCATAGACTCCCGTGCGAGTAGAGATTGCGGCGTTTCCGCACCTTCTGCCAAGGTCCGAAACGTTCTGGAAGACCCCGCCATGGGCATCCGACGCGCAACCTGTAGACAATGGCTTCCATAATGGTGCGATTATCGAAAAACGGCCTGCCGACTTTTCCGGCGCTAGAGGGAAGGTGTGGAGCGATGATTTTCCATGCAGTCTCGGGAATCTCGCGGAAATTCTCGGGTCTGCTCATACCGAAAAACTCTCACACTCACCCTCCATTCATTAAGAGGCACGACTTAGAAGGATCACCGCGCCCAGGGATCGCCATGCAAGCTCTCGCGATAGAACTCCCCTTTCCTAAGAAGAATGTCGCCTCACTACTGGGCACAACACCCGAATCTTTGTCCCGCACGGGCACAGCCAAATCTCCGAAACACATATCACGGCAGACGCAGCGAAGTGCAAAGAAGTACACTGGATTACATTGGATTACAGCGAAGTACAGTGAAGTACACTGAAATACACTGAACTACATCGAAGTACATTAATCCTCGGCATGAACCAGTGGAGAAACTCATGGAACGAATCCGTAACCCATTCACCGCCGCCCTCGGCGTTAGTCCGGCAGTTCTTGCCGGCCGTGAGGAAGAGCTCGATCTCATCACCATGGCAATGCTCGGCGGTCCTGGTGCCCACGAACGGGTCAGCGTCGTCAGTGGTGCTCGCGGCAGCGGCAAGACGGTCTTTCTCAACGCTGTCGAAGACCGTGCTTCCCAACTTGGCTGGACCATCATCTCCGAAACAGCTACACAGGGCGTCGTCGAGCGCATTCGCAATACAGCCGAGCGCAATCTTCAGGAATTCTCCCCTGCGGACAAACGTCGCCTCTCCGGCATTTCAATCGCCGGTATTGGCTCCATCAATTGGGAAACTGATCCAATCTCCCCCACACAATCATCACTGCGTACCGCCCTTACCGCGTTGCTCGACGCCAAGGCACAACTCGATTCCATCACCGGTCAACCGCCCAGCGGCGTACTGATCACCCTCGACGAGCTCCATTACACAAATCGCGACGAAATCATTGAATTCGCTACAACGATTCAACACCTCCTCCGGGAGAATCGTGAAATCACAGTCATCATGGCGGGTATCCCCTCGGCTGTGAAGCCCTTGCTTTCTAGTCCGGACGGTTCCAATCCCATCACCTTCCTTCGCCGCGCTAACCGCATCGATCTCGGAGCAATCCCAGATCCCGATGTCAGTTCCGTTCTCACTGACACTGCGAAAATTGCTAATTTCAGCTGGCACGAGTCAGCTCTGCGCACCGCAACTGAAGAAAGCGGCGGCTACCCCTTTTATTTCCAGCTGATTGGGCTGTGGTCCTTTTTTGAGGCCCAAAAGTCTGGTCGCACAAATATCACTGGCCAGGACGTCGCTGTGGGCATAAAGCGCGCAACAAATAAGCTCCATCAGCTCGTCCACGAACCCGCCATCGCCGACATCACCCCTGGTGAACGGGATTTCCTCATCGCCCTTGCCCAGTGCGACCTCCCCGCTCGGAATATCGATGTGCTCAGCATCATGGGGACCTCGCCGCAAAACATCAGCAACTACCGGCAAAAGCTCCTAAGCCTCGACCTCGTTATCGAAACGGCAGACCGGAAAATGACCTTCCAACTTCCACGGCTCGAGGACTATCTCCTAAGCATTCAAGGGAAATAGACTCCTGATGCGCCCTACGCCGCAGATCACTCGGGGCATCGGAAAGCTCTGCTTACAGCTCCCCCAGCCGCACAAGCGCCTCCTCGGTCGGCGACCCAGCAGAGGCGGCCACGGGTGCGAGCGTACACACGCTCTTTTCACGCCGCGCACTATGCCTATGATGAGATAAAATGACGTCTACCTTCTCTCACTCATGACCGCATTCTCACTCAATTTCAAGCGCTGGGAGATCGACTCCAACTCCCCTGTCGCTCCTCTCGTCGGTACGAGGATCCGGCGCGGAATTTATATTCTCGAGTTCACTAACGGGGAACGCTACGTCGGCCTTACCGAAAACATCGTCCAACGTTTCCGTACCCACGCGCATGGTTCGAAGCATCACCCCGCATGGACGGATATTTCTGCGCTCCGATTCGCCCGTGTTCCCCAGAAAGAGGCCCTCGGCCCGCTCGAGCAAACCATGATTGCCGAGCAGCTAAACGAGCGGCAACGCCTTCGAAATCGCACGTTTAACTTTGACTCGAACGAGCCCAGACCGCTGGATTTCACAATCAGCGTCGAGGAGCAACAGCACTGGATTCAGCAAACCTGGGGCCGCGAGGCCTATAACTTTAGCGAGTTTCCCAATCTCGGGCCGCTCCCGAGCCCTAAAGTCCAACGTTCCACCGACGCAGCAACGTATGCCAAGATCCTGGCTGATCTCTCCTTCGCGCTGTCCGATATCATTCCGCTCGCGCCGGATACCGAGAAAGAGTTCTGGACGCTGACCGATCTCCCTTCAACGAATAGCAACAGCCGGTACGCCGCTATCAATACTGGCGTGGTGGAAATGCTCGTCCTGCACAACGACGAGTTCTACCTGGAGGTCGGCGTCGACCATCTACCGGGGCCTTCCGGTTACCTCAACGTCTCGCCCGGTGACGAGGACACCAACGATTTCATCACGGCCATGCGCAAAGCCAAGAAGCCCGGTCAGATACCCATCCAGTTCTCGGTTCTTCGTTACAAGCCGATTGAAGCGGTTCCCGTCTTCTATCCCCTCGGCAAGCTCAGCGACGTTATGCACGAGCGCCCCGAGTTGCTGCAGGCGGCGCGCGAATTCGCCGTGAAGAATATGCGCTATCGCAACGGTGGGCTCTTCCGACGCTTCCATAGCCGCGCGCTCACGGACGCGGTGTACCAGCATCTCATCGATGTCGGAGAGACGACAAAGCGCGGCTAGAACGAGGATGCACCGGCGCCGGCGACGCCGAGCACCACGAGCTCCGCGACCGCGATGGGATCGTCGAGGTCAATCTCGAGAATCTCGGCGGCGTCGGCAATGCGCTTACGCACGGTGTGTCGGTGGGTATTTAGCGCATCAGCGGTGCGCACATAGTGCCCGCTGTTGCGCAGATAGGCCTGAAGTGTCTGTTCATACTCGCTGCCGTGGGCCGCGTCGTACTCGCGCAACTTACCCCAGGTTTCAGCGAAGCGGTGGGCGACGGCGGCACCAACGCCTTCGTCGCCTAGCCAATTGAGCGTGCGCGACTCGGGGCCCACGAGCGCGCCAGGTTGCAAGCCGAAGGCGACTTTTTCCAAGTCACGGACAGTGGATTCGCGCAGGCGCGACCACTCGAGGGGTGAGCCAACGACAATGCGTTTGCCGCCGCGGATGTCGAGGAGGAGTTCCTGAATATTGCGCATGGAACGGTTGCCGCGCAGCAGGAATAACCAGGTGAGGTCATCGACCTCCACGGCGAAGAGCAGGCGGCCTTGTTCCGCGAGATTGCGGTCAAGCGCCTCAATGAAGCGCGCATGCGCTCGTGCCGACTCGGATTTGACGAGGACCGGACGGACTTTGCCTTCCGTATCGCTGGCTTGGCGGAAGATGCGTTGCATCGATTCGTCGCGGCCTGTGAGACCAAGCTGCATAGACACGGCCAGCGTGGTGAGCTCGCGCTGTGCGCGGCGCAGCTCCTGTGGGCGTCGAATGATGAGCTCGGCAAGGCCGGCTGCGTGTTTGAGCAAGGCGCGCTGACTGGCGTCGAAGTAGTGGTCGGCCATGGCCACGAGACCATGCGTTTGATTGCCGCTCGGAGAAAGACGGTGCGCCAGAACATTGACGTCCCCCACCTTGCCGGCGATTCCAAAACCACGATGGCGCGCGTCATCGATGACATGGTTGAGCTCGATGTTTTCAAAGCCGGGCAAGACCGCCGCTGCAGACACACGGCCGTCCAAGTCCACAAGACAAACGCTCGCGTCAAGGGCCTGCGCCGTGCCGGTGACGAGCCCGTTCAGGCCCTGGCCGGCCGCGAGGTTGAGACGGCCTTGGAGCTCAAGAAGAACCTCGAGACGGCGCTCACGGCGTTGCGCGAGCTCGCGGTGCACGGCCGTGGAGACCGAAATAAACGGCACGTCAAGGGGGATGGCGAGAAGGGAGACGTCGTGGGCGAGGGCGGCGTCGGCAAGCTCGTGCGGGACCTCGGGGAAGACGACGCCCACGCCGAAGCCAATGCCGGCGGCCCCGGCGGCAGAAAGGCGGGCGACATAGTCGCTGAAAGCCTCCGGATGATCGCGAAAAGCGATGCCGGTGAGCAAAACGAGGGTGCCCTCACCGACATATTTTTCGGGATTTTCAAGCTCGCACGGGTGCACCATGCCAAAAGAACGGCCCGAATCATGGACCACGCGCAGGCCCAAATTTCGACGGCTTGCAAGCCACGAAATTGAAAGCGTATCGCCCATTTCTGCATCCACGTGCGCTGATGACCGAGTCATCACACCCCACCTTCCTATATACATTGTGTACAAATTAGCGTTTTCATTTCGACACAATGTTTATATGCCACGCTACACTCCGTCGGCACAATGACTCCCATCACATTTTTATTTGAATCGGAGGAGTGACATGCAGGACTTCAATCACCGCATTCCGCAAGAGCGGAAAGTTGTGACCCCCATCCCTGGCCCGCGCAGCCAGGAACTCGAGGAGCAGCGCGAGCAGGAGCTCGCCCGTGGCCTCGTGCCGGGCTTGCCCGCGTACATCGTGGACGGCGACGGCGGCGTCCTCGTGGACGTCGATGGCAACTCCTTCATCGACTTCGCCTCGGGCATCGCGGTGACCACCGTCGGCGCGTCCAACCCGCGCGTGACCGCGGCAATCGCTGAGGCGGCGTCGCACCTCACCCACACCTGCTTTCTCAATGCACCCTACGAGGGATTCCTCCAGGTCTCGAAGAAGCTCAACGAACTAACCCCAGGCGACCACGAGAAGAAGACCGCACTGTTTTCGACCGGCGCGGAGGCCATTGAGAACGCCGTGAAGATTGCACGTAACTACACGGGCAAGAACCGCATCGTCGTCTTCGACGGCGCGTTCCACGGCCGCACGAACCTCACCATGACGATGACGGCGAAGAACAAGCCGTACAAGTCTGGCTTTGGCACCCTAGCCTCTGATATCTACCGCGTGCAGGGGTCCTACCCGCTGCGCGACGGCCTGAGCGGCGCAGACGCGGCGGAGCGCACCATCCGCTCCATCGAGCAGGTCATCGGCGCGGAGGACATCGCAGCGCTCGTCATCGAGCCGCTGCAGGGCGAGGGCGGCTTCATCGAGCCAGCCGAGGGCTTCCTTCCGGCGCTGCTGGAGTGGTGCCGCGCGAACGACGTCGTCTTCGTCGCAGACGAGATTCAGGCCGGCATGTGCCGCACGGGCGACTGGTTCGCGAGCAATCACGAGGGCCTAGTCCCGGACCTCATCACCACGGCAAAGGGCGTGGGCGGCGGTATGCCGCTGTCAGCCGTCACCGGCCGTGCCGAAATCATGGACGCACCGGGACCGGGCTCCCTGGGCGGCACGTACGCCGGCAACCCGGTGGCGTGCGCGGCCTCGCTCGCGGCCATCGCAGAGATGGAGGAGCACGACCTCGCGGCACGTGCCCGTGAGATCGAAGCGATTGCCCGCGAGATCCTCGAGCCACTCACCGAGCTGCCCACCGTCGCCGAGGTCCGCGGCCGCGGCGCGATGATTGCCCTCGAGTTCGTCGACGAGAACGGTCGCCCGAACCCGGCGCTCACCTCCACCGTCGCCAGCGCCTGCAAGGAGCAGGGCGTTCTCATCCTCACCTGTGGTCTGGACGGCAACGTCATCCGCCTCCTGCCGCCGCTGGTCATCAACGAGTCCACCCTGCGTGACGGCCTCGAGGTCCTCGCCGCAGAAATCCGTAAGAACTAAAGCACACCCCCACTTACCCTGCAAGGAGAACCAACATGTCTGACAAGCACATCTACGACTGCATCATCCTCGGCACCGGCTACGGCGGACTCGGCATGGGCGCCCAGCTCGTCAAGGACAACCTCGAGAACTTCCTCATCCTCGAGGCCGCGGACGAGGTCGGCGGCGTGTGGCGCGATAACACGTACCCGGGCGCCGCCTGCGATACCCAGGCGCTTATCTACTGCTACTCTTACTTCCTCAATCTCGGCGTGTCCCGTATGTTCGCTGGCCAGGACGAGATGCTCGGCTACCTCAAGGAGCTCGCCACCGAGTTCGGTCTCTACGAGCACATCAAGTTCAACAACCGTATCGTCCGCTCCGAGTGGAACGAGGAGCGCAAGGCCTGGGAGATCGCCACCTCCACCGGCGACATCTACTACGGCCGCGTCTTTGTGGGCGCCTGGGGCCAGCTCTCCAAGCCGAAGGTTCCAGACTTTGCCGGCCGCGAGACCTTCGAGGGTACGCAGTTCCACTCCGCCGAGTGGGACCACACCGTTGACCTCAAGGGCAAGAACGTCGCCGTGGTGGGCAACGCGGCCTCCGCGGTCCAGCTCGTGCCGGAGGTGGCGAAGGAGGCCGGACACCTCGCCGTCTTCCAGCGCTCCGCGAACTACATCCTGCCGCGCAACCAGGTCATCTTCACCGACGAGGAGCTGCGCGAATTCCAGGAAAACCCGGACTCTTACCGCGCCATTCGCCAGGAGATCCACGACACCCGCGAGGACGGCTTCGAGCGCACCCGCAAGGGCACCGACGCTGCTCAGGAAGGCGTCGAGCAGGCCATGGAGCACCTCACCTCCCAGGTCAACGACCCGGAGCTGGTAAATAAGCTCACCCCGACCTTCGCGTTCGGCTGCAAGCGCATCCTGCGCTCCGATGACTTCTACCCGACCTTCAACCGCGACAACGTCTCGCTGGTCACCGAGGGCATGGAAGAAATCACCCCGAAGGGTATCCGCACCGCAGACGGCGTAGAGCACGAGTTCGACGTCATCATCTACGCCACCGGCTTCCACTCCCAGGAGTTCCAGGGAGACCTACCAGTCATCGGCCGAGGTGGCCTCGACCTGCGCGAGCGCTGGGGCAACGCGCCGGAGGCATACCTGGGCATGACCGTAGACGGCTTCCCCAACTTCTTCATGCTCTACGGCCCGAACACGAACCTCAACCACCACTCGGTCGTGGCCATGCTCGAAGAGCAGGACAAGTACATCCGCCAGGCCGTCGAGTACCTCCGCGACAACCCGGACAAGGTCCTGGACGTCGACCCGCAGGTCCTGCGCGAGTTCAACGACCGCATCCAGGCTGAGCTCAACGAGTCCGCCTTCTCCGCCGACTGCTCCTCCTGGTACAAGAACGAGGACGGCAAGGTCATCAACAACTGGTCCGGCAACGTTGCCGAGTACCAGGACCTCACCCGCACCCTCGAGCTGGCTGACTACGGGGTGGCCTAATGCACACGCTCGCTGACGAATTCACTGGCCGCCCCATCACGGAGGACGCATGGAAGTCCGTGGGTCCCTTCCGCGCCGGAGGCGGGGTCCCCTTTCACCACATTGAGATCCCCACGGTGCGCGAGAACTACGTGGCTTCGACCGCGCAGAACGGTCTCTCGGAAGAAACGGAGCCTTTCACGCAGGACTTCGAGGTAGGCGAGTTTCGGGTACGTCTCACGGACCCGCGTCCCGACAGCGAGCGTGACGCCGCCACCCCCGCAATCCTATTCATCCATGGCGGTGGCTGGCTCATGGGCAACCTGGACACGCACCACTCTGCGGTGCGCCGCCTCGCGGTCGAGTCCGGGCTGCCGGCGGTGGCGGTCGATTATCGGCTCGCGCCGGAGCACCTCTACCCCGCGGCCATCGATGACTGCCGCGCCGCGTTGCACTGGCTTTCCGACGCCGCCGCTCCGCACGGTCTGCACGTCACCAACGTCGCCATCGCGGGCGACTCGGCGGGTGGTCAACTCACGGCCATCCTGGCGAACGAGTTCTCCGGGGACGACTCCGTCGCCCCCATCTCCAGCCAGGTGCTCATCTATCCCATCACGGATATCTCGGATCAGCGCACGGAGTCTGGCGCCTCGTACCAGCGCGTGACCGAGGGCTTCCCCATGGTGGCGGAGACCATGCGCTGGTTCATCCGGACCTACCTGCCGGAGGGCCAGGACAAGACGGTCGCCGACCTGTCCCCGCTGCTCCACGAGCTGCCGGAGAACCTGCCGCCCGCCTACGTCATTACGGTGGACAACGACCCGCTCGCGGACGAGGGCGGCGAGTACGCCCTTAAGTTGGCCAAGGCCGGCTGTGACGTCCGGTACGAGCACCTGCGCGGGTACCACCACGGCTTGTTCACGTCTGCCGGCGTGATGCAGTGTGGCGAGGAAGGCCTGAGCGACATCGCGAAGTTCATCGCCGTCCACGCTCGCAAGCACGCGTAACCCCGAAGCCCCAGTGTGAAGTGCTTCTTCGCGCTGGGGCTTTCGTGAACCAAACTCTAGGAATTTCCCTTCACTCATCCCTACAATCAAATATCTATCGACCGAAAGGTAAACCAATGATTCAACGAGCTTTAGGCATCTCCATGGCCTTCATTGGCGTCCTCGTCGGCGCGAGCTTCGCCTCCGGCCGCGAGGCCCTCCAATACTTCGTTGCGTTCGGCAACTGGGGCATTGTTGGCGCCATCGTGACGTCCATCTGCGTCATGATTGCCGGCATCTCCATGCTGCAGCTGGGCAGCTACCACCGCGCGAAGGACCACAACTCGGTGTTCACGGTCATCTCCGGCCCCGTGACCTCCCGCGTCCTCGACATCGCGACGATGACGTGTCTCTTCTGCATCGGCTTCGCCATGTTCGCGGGCGCTGGGTCCAATATGAAGCAGCAGTTCGGTTGGGACATCTGGATCGGCGCGGGCATCATGCTGGCCCTCGTCCTGCTCACCGGCCTCCTCGACGTGGACAAGGTCACCAAGGTCATCGGCGCCGTCACTCCGTTCATCATTATCCTCATCACCATCGGCACGATGTACACCATCTTCACCGCGCAGCCCGACTTCACGCACCTCAACGAGCAGGCACAGGAGATTCCCACGACGCTGCCCAACTGGTGGGTCTCGGCCATCAACTCGGTTGGCCTCCAGGTCATCGTCGTAGTGTCCATGGCCATCGTCATCGGCGGCAACTTCCTCGACTCTCGCGAGGTCGGCCTCGGCGGCATCATCGGCGGCTTCATCTTCCTCTTCCTCCTCGCCGTGCTCGTCGGCTCCATGTACATCTCCGTCGAGACCGTCCTGGAGACGGACATGCCGACCCTCGCTATGGTCACCAAGATTCACCCGGCGCTCGGTACGCTCATGGCGTTTGCCATCTACGGCATGATCTACAACACGGCCATCGGCATGTTCTACGCCTTGGCCAAACGCCTCACCCGCGACCACCGTCAGCACTTCTACAAGGTCTACGTCGCCATCGTCCTCGTCGGCTTCGTCCTGTCCTTCATCGGCTTCTCTGAGCTCATCGGCTGGGTCTACCCCATCCTCGGCTACATGGGCATCCTCTGCATGTTCGTCATCGGTTGGTCCTGGTGGAAGAACCGCCGCGAGCTCGAGAGCGAGACCCAGCTGCGCCGCCGTGCCCGCGAGCTCATGGCCAAGCGCTTCGAAGGCGAAGAGGCGCTCACCCAGGACGAGGAGCAGGAAATCATCGCCATCGCCCGCATCTCCAACATCCCGGAGCACACCTTCATCGAAGAAATCGCAACGGAGATCAACGCTCGCGAGGACATCACCGTCGCCTCGACGCTACCACTGTCCACTGCGGATAACAGCGTCGACATCGCCGACCTCGAGTCCGCGGCCTCCGTCAACGACATGAAGGCCGCTGAGAAGAAGGCGCACACCCGCCCTTAGACACGCCAAGCCACCCGCTTCCCCTCGTGGGGAGCGGGTCTTTCGCGTTGTAGTGGCGGTTGCTGGCGCTAGTTACACGGCACGGCGGGGCCGAATTCCCGCCGCTTGTAAATCCACCCGTCCTCGCCCTTGCAGTAGACGTCGCCGTCTCTCTTTTTCATGTTGTGGTATTTGCACAGCATGAGGATGTTGTCCAGGTTGGTCTCCCCGCCTTTAATGGCTCACGCAGCGAGCGCTCACGGTGTGCGCGTTGTCTCACATCGGTTCGCCGCGGCTCAGACAAGAGAAATGCCACAAGCGCTCAGTTCTAGTAGCTGGGCGCCTGTGGCGGTAGGCGTGAGTCGATACGGACTAGGAACGGTCCTCGCGTGATACAGAGGTATCGGTCTTTACATCCTGAGTGTGGAAGTGCGGGGTCGGACGGCCTTGCTCGTCCACGTCATTGAGTTGGGCGAGCTCAGTGAAGTCCGCCTGAGCATCCGCGAAGCCCTCGTTGGGGTCAATCTCGTCGAAGTTACGGATCGTGCCGTCGCGCTCATCCTTGAACATGTCCTTGCCGTAAATGACAAGTACCATGATGATGCCCGCAGCGAAGCCCCAGGCCGCGCCCTGCGTGGCGAGGACACCAGCAGTAATGCCTGCGATGCCGAGGTCCTTCTGGTTCTTTGCCTCCATGATGCCCACGCGGACGGAGACGAAGCCCTGAATGATGAGAGTGAGCGCCAGGCCGATGGGCAGGATGGGCTCAACGAAGGAAATAATGGGCAGAAGCAACAGGCCGGTGTTTGTTCCCCAGCGGAAAGAGCCGGCACCACCGAAGACGGAGCGCATGGCGCGCTTACCCTGCTTGTAGCGCTCAACAATGACAACGTGCATCGCCGCCCAGAGCGGACCACACATAGCGACGTCAGGGCCGATGATCGACATGATCATATTGCGTCCGCCGAAGAGGAGGTGGGCGCGCGACGGACTGTAGACCACGGCTTCGTCAGTACGGACGTGGTCCGCTTCCTTAAGCACCGCGTTGGCTTGGAGGACGTCACCGAACACCACGATGTAGGCGGCAAGCACGGTCGGAATAGCCGTGAGGAACATGTGCGCAGGCGGTAAGCCAAGACCGAAGATGGTGTACTCGCTCCACAAGGTAGCGAAGTCAGGGCTGGAGAAGCCCCACTCGATGTCCGGCCACGGTGCCTCGCCGACCAACGGTGCGACGAAGATAGCTACGAAGATAGCTGGCAGGATGCCCAACGAAGCGATGAAGCGCCAACCGGCCGCTTTCTGACGCAGACCAGCGAAGGACCGCGAGTACATCAGGTAGAACGCGATGGCCACCGCGATGGTGATGGTCACGGGGTACGAGTGGAAGCGACCATCTTCCTTGAATACGGAGAAGATAGCGGCGATACCTGCGCCGAGGACGATGCCCGCGCGCAGTCCTGAAGGAATGACGCGCACAACCTTCGACGCCAATCCTGTGGCGCCGAGGGTGATAGAGAATATGCCAAGCAAGAGCTGGAAACTAATGAGCGCCCAGACGCGTTGTTCGCCTTCGGGGAAGGTCTGCACGTACACGATAAGCAGCGGGATAGCCGGGGTGATCCAGCCAGGGACGACAGGGTCGCCAAGCAGGTGGTGCGTGAGGTAGAGCAGACCGTTGAGCATGACCACGGCGAGGGCAACCTCGAAGGGCATGCCGAGTGCCTCGGTCATGAGCGGAATGGCGCCAAGGTCGACGACGCACATGAACAAACCTTGGGCGTAGTCCGGCCACTCGATGCGGTAGTGGACAAACGGCAGGCGAATGTCGAAAGGACCGGCCCTCCAGTGCGGAGATTCTTGGCCGATGCCCTGTTCAGGCTCAGCCAGTGCCTTCGATGCCTGATGATCTTCAGGCTGGGATGCGGAATGAGACATGAGATACCAATCTGATGGAAAACATGAAGCCCGGCCACCGCGCTCGAGACGCGGTTCCGGGATTGGCGAACGCCCCGAGCTGGGGCTGAACGAGAATTAGTCGAACTCGATGATCTGACGCAGTGCCACGCCCTCAGAGAGGTTGTCCATGGCCTGGTTGATATCGGCAAGCTTGATGTGGCTGGAGATGAGGCCTTCAGCGTTGAGCTTGCCGTCGCGCCAGAGCTGCTCGTACTTCGGGATGTCCTTGGTCGGGACGGAAGAACCGAGGTAGCAGCCATGGACGCGACGGGCCTCGCCAGTCATGACGAGAGGGTCGATGGCGATGGTGGAGCCCGGCGCCGGCAGACCGACGGTGACGGTCAGACCGCCCGGACCGGTGAGCTTGTAGGCAGTTTCGAGAGCCTTGGGGTGACCGGCGGCCTCGACGACGGCGGTGAACTTCTTGCCGGAGGCTTCGGCCTCAGCCGGGGTCATGGCATCGGTGGCGCCAAGCTCGATGGCCTTGGCACACTTGTCAGCCTGCATGTCGATGCCCACAATCTCCTTCACACCGAGTGCTGCGGCGGTGATGATAGCGGACATGCCCACGCCACCGAGGCCGACAACGGCAATGGAATCTTCCGGCTTCGGGTCAATCTCGTTGAGGATGGCGCCGCCTCCCGTGAGGATGGCGCAGCCAAAGATGGCGGCGATGTCGGCAGGGACGTCAGAACCGATGGGAACAACGGAGAGCTCAGAGACGACCGCGTGCGTCGCGAAGCCGGAGACGCCGAGGTGGTGCTGGACGGTCTCGCCGTTGCGGGTGAGGTGGCGGGTACCGCGGATGAGCGTGCCCTCGTTGTTGGTCTTGGAACCGACCTCACACGGCATCTTTCCGTCGGTCTTGCAGCCATCGCACTCGCCGCAGCGCGGGAGGAAGGTCATGACGACATGGTCGCCGACCTTCACCTTGCTCACACCGGGACCGACTTCCTCGACGACGCCAGCAGACTCGTGGCCGAGCAGCATGGGCAGCGGGCGCGGACGGTTGTTGTTCACCACGGACAGGTCCGAGTGACAGATGCCGGCCGCGGTGATCTTAACCAGGATTTCGCCTTCGCCCGGCGCGGTGAGCTCAAGCTCGCTGATGGAAATCGGCTGCGAATCCGCGTAGGGACGCGCGGCATCCGAGCGCTCGAGCACAGCGCCCTGGATGGTGATGGTGTCAGACATGTGGACTCCTTCGAGGTTGTGTGATGTGCAACTCAATCTAGTCAGAATCCAGCAGGACGCCAGAGGTTTCCTTAGGAGAATAATCCACCATTCAGCGTGACGGGTGTGTAAATCTACACACCCGTGTGGCTGCGGCCTCGCGCTAGCGCACGAATCCGGAGCGCAAGCTGGGTATCGAGGCTTCGCTCCCCTGTTGCCCAATCCTCCCCAAGGACCCGGCTAATGCGCTCGAGGCGCTGGCGCACGGTATTAACGTGGAGGTACAACTCGCGTGCGGTTCCGGGAATGCTGTGTCCGCTCAAGAAGAACTGGTAGGCCGTCGCCTCGAGCTCCGTGTCATGCGCGGCGTCGTACTCAACAAGCGCGCCCACACTACGCCTTACGAGCGTCGCCAGTGCACTCGGGTCCGCTCTCAGGATGAGCCCCACTGCACCGAGCGTATCTTCGGTGACGAGCTCGCCGCTCATGCCCAATGTGATCGCGGCATCGAGGTACGCCATCGCCGAATCGTGTGCCTCGTGCGCCTCCGTCACACCGGCAACGGGTGCGGCCGCAACGAAGACGGGCGCGGACGACTCCGCGACGAGCCGACGCACGGACGTTGCGACATCCCTATCCGGCTGAAAGAGCACGCAGTAATGCTGCTCATGACGCGTGACTGCCGACGCCCCATCGAGCAACCCATCCAGACGCATCCGGGACAGTGCCGGGTCGGCGCAGTTGACGCCGAGGAAATACAGCGACTCTGGTTGCGCGAGGTCGATGCCTGTCAGCCGTTTGAGACGCAACGCCTCTTCATTTCCGGCGGTGCCCACTGCAACGGAGTAGACAAGGTCATCAACCTTGCGCGCGGTGGCATCGACAAGCGCCTCGTTGAAGAGAGCGATGGCGGCGAAAGCCGCGGAGGCATGCCCCACGACGCGCAGCTCCACGTCGTTAATACCTTTGGGCACGCAGATCGCCCCAAGGAAACGCCCATGGAACTCGACCGGAAGCACGCTGCGATTATCCACGCTCCTCGTGTTGTTGTGCTTGCGTGCCGCGGCGATGGCATCCGTCCACTCGTCGCGCGTGCCATCGCCCACGAAGGTAGATGATTCTTCTAGCCACAGCTCGACCTGCACACCCAAGAACTCGCTAAGCACCTCCGCAAGTTCCTCGAACCGTGCATCGCCGATGAGGACTGCGAGCAGCCGGGAGTCGGCATCGGCAAGTTTGTGCAATTCCTCGACGTGGGTGCGCAGTTCCAACTGCGAACGGCTGAGCTTCGCGACAGACTCGCCCTGGGACTCGATGACGCGCGCCGTATCAAGTGCTACCGCCGTCATCGCGCCGAGGAGCTCGATAGCCATAATTTCATCACGCGAGTAATGCCGCGGGTGGCGGTCGCCGACGAGCAACGCGCCCACGGTCTTGCCACTGATGCGAATGGGCGCACCCAGAATTCCTCGAATACCCTCGGCTTCCACCGCCTCATCCACGTAATCGACGTGACTGACCTCCGGATCCTCAGCGTGATCATATGTCCAGGCGGGGCGATTCGTGGCCGCCACAATGCCCAAGATGCCAGTGCCGATGGGCATGCGAATATTCCGAAAGCCCTCCGTCACAACGCCAGCCGTAGCAAGGATATTGGTAAATCCCGACTCGTCATCGTTGAGACTGATGTACCCAATGTGCGCGCCAATGATAGAGCGCGCATGCCGCACGATGGTGTCAAGCACGTCATTCGACGCGCGACCCGCATTGAGCATTTGCGAGACTTCCAAAATCTTCGTCGACATGACGCGCCACGTGCGGTTGGAATCGATGGTGTTTTCCAGCATGCGCAGCGCCGAAAGCTCGTCCTCCTGCAACGACGCGAGCAAATGATCAGGTATGGTCACCGAGCTATTGAGCCTGCGCAGGATTTCGCTCAATGCTGACACAGCGTCCTCCTTTTCCTTCGCACACGACTGTGATGTGTGTCCATCTTGGCACACGCAGGGACTACACACTGGCATTTTCGCAGGCCCACGTCAGGCGTGCCGGGAGCTGGCGCTTTCGACACATTCCCAACCAATGTCGACTCCGGGCTACTACATGCTCTCGCTTGAACGGGCCTGACCCCCGAAAAGTGGACACGTCGGGGGTCAGGCCTAGGCGCGCCGTTGGAAGATTCCTACGACGCCCCTTTCGGTTCAAAGACGATGAAGCTCATCTTCGACTAGCGCAGCGGGTCGAAGTCCTTAATCTCCGGCAGGGTCTCGCCCGTCTCAATGAGGTGTGCCAGCGCCCGGCCGGACGCTGGGCCGAGGACCACGCCCCACATGCCGTGTCCGCCTGAGACGTAAACGTTCGGCGCCTTGGTTGCGCCGATGAGGGGCAGGCCGTCTGGGGTGACTGGGCGGCTGCCCACCCATTCGTCCTGGCGGTCATCGAAGTTGATGCCGGTGAACATCTCACTCGCGTGCTTGATCATGGACTGCACGCGCTTTGGATCGAATGCCGCATCCGCGTCGCGGAACTCCATGGTGCCGGCGATGCGGAAACGGCCCCGGTACGGGGTGCAGGCAAGACGCTGGGCTGGCAGGTAGACCGGATAGTCGATGGAATTCTCGCCGGTGTCGACGCTGAAGGAATAGCCGCGGCCTGCTTGTACGCGGGTACGCACGCCAAGGCGGCGAGCGAGCTTCGGCAGCCATGCACCAGTTGCAATAACCACGCTGTCCGCCTGCAGGCGCTCACCCGTGGAGAGCTCAACTACTGGCTTGCGGGTGGACTGGACATCCACCACGGAAGCGCCGGTGCGGATTTCGACGCCGCGGGAGCGGAGGGCGTCGGCAAGCTTGTGGCAGAAGGGGCCCGGTTCAAAGTAGCGCTGGTTGCCCAGCTTGAATACGAGGTTCACCGAGTCAGATAGGTGGGGGACGAAGTCGCGGGGATTGGAAATCTCCTCGAAAGGCACTTCCTGGCCGTGGCGTACGGCGCCTTCGACCTCTTCGATGAAGCCGGCGGCCTCAGCCTCATTCTTGAAGGCGATGATAAATGGGCTGTCCTTGGTCCAGGATTCCACGCCGCCCTCAACGAGCTCGTCGTATGCGCCCAGCGCCTTAAGGTTGATGGGAGTAAGCGCCTTCATGGTGTGGTCCCAGGCGCGCTGGTTCGCGTTCGCCATGAACCGCACACCGAAGTCCACGACCTTGGGGTCCGGAATCAGCGGCACGTGCAGTGCTGCGTTCGGGTCGAGGAATGCCTGAGGGGTGTAGCGCCACAGCTCACGGTTTGCCAGCGGGATGGTCTTGCCCGGGCTCAACCAACCGGCGTTGCCCCACGAGGAGCCGGCTGCCACGCCGTCGCGGTCAATGACCGTGACCTCGTGTCCGGCTTTACGCAGGAACCAGGCGGTGGACAAACCCACCATGCCCGCGCCGATAACGATTGAATGATTTGCCACCACTTTCTACTCCTTAGATAGTCACGGTTTTAGCCAGCCCCTTCATTGGCACAGGCTAGGTTCTATGTCACATATTAAGACAATTGTGGGAAATGCTACTACATCCCATAGACCGCGACATCCGTTTTGAATAGGCGCAGTTAAAACCAGAAACATTAGAAAGCTGAGCAAGAATGAGCGGTGACAATAATTAAATAGCGCCTCCCTATTAGCTCTAGAAATCTCGAAACTTGGGCCCACGGTAAGGAATGGCAAATAAGCGAATCGGCTTGACCCAAGCACCGAAGGCTGAAGCAAAGAGGAGCAGACATGAAGGACATCAAGATCAATCGACTCATCACCCTGCTTCTGGGAATCGCCCCAGCCACCGGCGAAGTGATGAGACTTCCGGCCTTGCACATCGGTATGTGGGAGGTTCCGCTCGTTGTGGCTTCGGCGCTCATTGTGATGGCCACTTTGTGGTGAGCACCGCGGTCGCACTATTGAGGCAGGGGCCTACGGCATCGACAATGAGCGCAATATCTTCCTCGGAGTAGTCAGCATGAGCCGTAAGTCTTAGCAATGCCTGTCCGAGCGGTACCGACGGATAGCGGATCGGAGAAACAATTACTCCCCTTTCAGCTGCCTGTGCCGCACACTCCATAGCTGCGCCCTCAGCGCCTACCGGCAAGACGATAATAGGTGCGGGCGAGTCCACCACTTTCCAACCGTTCGCCCGCAGACGCTGCCGAAGGTTGCGCACGACGCGGGCAAGCCGTTGCACTCGCGAAGGAACGAGAGCTAACGCCGCACTGATGGTGGCTGCCTGCGATGGCGGCATGGACGTTGAGAAGATGTAGCTGCGGCAACGTTGGCGGCATAGCTCGATAAGTGGCTCACTGCCCGCGACGAAAGCGCCCGCCACACCTAGTGCTTTGCTCGCGGTACCGATATAGATATCCGACAAGGGCAAATCGAAATGCTCACAAACGCCGCGTCCATTTTTGCCAAGTGTGCCGATCCCGTGCGCGTCATCGATCATCAACCAGGCGTTGGAATCCTGAGCAAGTTCCTGAAGCGCATGGAGATTCGCAAGCTCGCCGGACATGGAAAATACGCCGTCACTGACAATCAATCGGCGCTCCGATGCATCGGCAGCAAGCTGCTCTTCTAAGGTTTTCACGTCAAGGTGCGGATAAACAGATGACCGGACCCCTTGGCAGCTCGACTTGGCCAGCCGGATGCCGTCGATGATGCTCGCATGATTATCAGCATCAGAGAAAATAGAAAGCCTCTCGCCACAATCTCGCGCAGCTGCAGCAAGCGCAGGAATTACTCCCATGTTGGCGTGGTAACCCGAACCAAACACGAGCGCTGCCGGCGCACCGACAAACCCAGCCAGATCACGCTCGAGCGCTACGTGATAGTCACTCGTACCCGTGGTCAGACGCGATCCTCCTGACCCCACCCCGGCGCGCAACGTTGCTTTGTGGGCTGCGTCGGCAAGCGCGCGATTCGCCCCGAGCCCCAGGTAATCAGACGATCCCGCAAGCAGCGTTTCACGCCCATCGACCACGGTGTGCGGACTTTGACTACCGCTAATGATCCTTTCGGCTCTTTCCAGACCACGCTCACACCACGAAGCATTAGAACTGCATACCCAGTCTTTCAGGCTCATTGCCAAGAACCTTCCACGAGGACAGGCTTTTCACGCAGCCACTGCTCTGTCGCCGGAAGTACACTAAGTGCGCCTGAATAGAACAAGACACGTCCACCTTGTTTCCCGCCTTCAGCCTTGACGTTGCGCAAAGCCGTATAGGAACCTTCGACCGCAACATAACCCGTGGTGTAGCTCGGGTCATCGGAAATACAGACTTCCGCGACAATGCCCGGCGCAGCAAGAGCCTTGGATGCTAAAGCAACGGCATCAGCCCGATGGTTCTTCGACTCGGCACAAAGGAAATCAGCCCAATCAAATGTTCCCACCCGAACGCCACGTTGCCCATGAGTGTCTAGACGCTCACCGGTTTCAGCGCAGACAATGCTCGCACCGCGCATATCGCGGGTGCGGTACAGAAGCTCGATACCTCGGCGGGCTGCGCTCTCGGAAACACGGTTGTTCCTAGCGAGCACGGTTATCATCGCTGTTTGCGCAGACTCCGGGTTCTCGCAGTCCCGTGCACTAACCTTCAAGGCGCTGACATGAGCAATGTCGCTTGCTGCAACCGCCCGCGTAGCAATGTTGATGGAATCCGGCACGCCCTTCTCGTGCCGCAACGCACGAGTAGCAAGCTCTGAGCTCACGCGAGGAACAAGGTGCGGTTCTACGATGCGTTCTGCACCCGAGATATGCCTACCTTCAAGGCTTGCACGCATCTTAATACTCATCAGCACAGTCGAGGTTTCTGCCATGCAGGTATCGTAGCCCAGCATCTTGAACACCGTTCAATAATTATCGAAACAGGGTTAATCCCCTCTCCTAGCTCCGCTCGGAAACGCACTTACCGATGCCAAGTGACAGTGCGACTTCCACGAGACATTAAGAACCCCCACGTGCCTTCCAACCACGTATGTGGTCGGGGCTCGTGGGGGTTGCTTAGTGCAGCGTGTGGGTATTTCCCCTACTGCTGCGATGCGGTGCCCAGGGTTTCTTCCATGCAGGCCTGCTGCTGGGCAGGGTCCTGCAACTCCAAGCACTTGGCGGCGCCGGTGTCACCGAGGAGCTTCACGCCGAGGGCCATGATGACGATGGTTCCAGCGAGGGCCAGGATGGAAGTAATCAGGCCGACGATGGACATCCAGGTGCGGCGCAGCTCCTGCGGGCGATTGCGGCCAACGACCAGCGCGATGATGGAGACGATGATGCCGATTGGGCCGAGCAGCAGCGGCGGAACAATCAGCAGCAGGGACAGCAGCGCGATGATGCCGATGACCATCGCCCAGATAGCAACGGCGTTCTTCTTTGCCGGCTGGCTATCGGCACCAGCGTAGGCCGGGTAGCCGGCGCCAGCGGCGGTTGCGTTCGTGCCGTAAGCATCGTGGGAGGCGTGGTCGTGAGCGGTGTTGTCTACGCCGTAGTTGTTTGCGTCGTGGGCGTACTCCTCGTTCTCCTTGGAGGTTGCCTCACCGTAGGAGGGCAGCTTGCCGGTGCTGTCGCTGCTAAATGGGTTGTTTGCGTTGTACGGGTTCTCTGGGTTGTTCGGGGTGGTCATGTGGTTGGCCTCCTTGGGGCAGCCCTAATTGTGTGCTCTTTATCGAATACGTGCGTTTAATAACTTATGCGTTTGCAATCGCTTGCGTCCACGTTACTGACGGAACCTGTGAATTCACTGACAAGTGTGCTGTGGCTTGTTTTGTGACGTGGCGGAGTTTGTGGCGCGGCCGAGGTTAGGCCGCACCACTGCTACCACTTGCGCAGGTACTCGATGCGCTGGCGCAGTTGCTCGGCGTCGCACAGCGCGGTGGGTGGGCCGCCGCAGGCCTTGCGCACCTCAGTGTGAATGGCGCCGTGGGGGCGACCGGTGCGCTGCGCGGTAATGGAGACAACGGTGTTGAGCTCCTTGCGCAGGTTGCCAATCTCATCCACCACGCCGGTGGATTCTTGGTTGTTGGCTGGTTCCTCACGGCGCTTCGGGGCGTACTGCATGCCGTAGAGCTTGCGACGCTGTTCCTCAGCGGCCTCAGCAGCCCGGCGCGCCTTCTCCTCTGCTTCGCGGCGGTCGAGTTCCTCCGACTGCTTCTTGCGCAGCAGGTCCTTGACCTGGTCGGCGTCGAGAAGCCCGGGGATGCCCAGGAAGTCCGCATCGACGTCTTCGGTGATGTCGCCGGTGTTGAACTGCGAGCCGTTAAAGAGCAGGCCGGAAAATTCCGCCTCCGCGCCGAGGGCCTCGTAGGAGGGCTCGAGCATGTCGGGCTCAGACTTCTTACTATTGGCCTCCGCTAACAGTTCGTCGTCCCAGCCCTCTTTATCGGGGCTCTTCTCCTCACCCAGGACATGGTTGCGTTCTTTTTCCATGTTCTCAGCAAGGCCCAGCAGCACCGGCACGGAAGGCAGGAACACCGAGGCGGTCTCACCGGGCATACGCGATCGCACGAAGCGGCCGATTGCCTGCGCGAAGAACAGCGGAGTCGAGGCCGAGGTGGCGTAAACGCCCACCGCTAGGCGCGGGACGTCGACGCCCTCAGACACCATGCGCACTGCCACCATCCACTCGTCGGTGGACTTGGAAAACTCCTCAATGCGGTCCGAGGAGCCCGGGTCATCGGACAAAATCACCGAGACCGGCGTCGAGGAAATCTGCTTCAGAATCTTCGCGTAAGCACGCGCGGTCTGCGTATCGGTAGCCAGCACCAGGCCGCCAGCGTCCGGCATGTTGCGGCGCATCTGCATAAGGCGCGTGTGCGCGGCCTGCAGCACCGCCGGGATCCACTCGCCCTTCGGGTCCAGCGCCGTCTTCCACGCGCGGGCGGTTTGCTCCGGGTTCAAGATATCGCCCAGACGCGCGGCGTATTCCTCACCCGCGGAGTCGCGCCAACGCGCCTCGCCCGAGTAGGACAAAAACACAACGGGGCGCACGACGCCGTCGCGAAGCGCATCGCCATAGTTATAAGCGTGGTCCGAGCGCGAGACCAGGTGGCCCTCACCGTCCTGCTCGTAGCGCACGAAAGGAATCTGCGAGTCATCCGAGCGGAAAGGCGTACCTGTTAGCGCCAAGCGGTGCTCGACGTCGTCGTAAGCCTCGCGCACGCCGTCGCCCCAGCTCTTGGCGTCACCGGCGTGGTGGATCTCATCCAGGATCACCAACGTACGGCGCGCCGAAGCCACCGCGCGGTGCTTGAACGGGTGCATGCCCACCTGGGCATAGGTCACCACGATGCCGTCCATCGCCGGGTTCACGGCAGAAGAATTCGAGAAGTGCGGATCCAGCGCCAAGCCCACGCGCGCGGCCGACTGGGACCACTGAATCTTTAGGTGTTCAGTAGGCACCACGACGATGACGCGCTCGACCGTGCGGTCTTCCATCAGCTCCGTGGCAATGCGCAGCGCGAAGGTGGTCTTACCCGCACCAGGCGTTGCCACGGCCATGAAGTCCTGGGGCTTTTTGGCCAGGAACTTATCGAGGGCGGCCTGCTGCCAGGCACGTAGCTTTCCGTTGTTGGCGAATCTTCTGGGGTTTCGAGACACAGAATTACCCACCGGGTGGCTCACTTGCGTCGCAGCCCCTTGTACACGCGCTCACAATCCGGGCACACCGGGGAGCCGGGCTTTGCCTGCTTGGTTACGGGGAAGGTCTCGCCGCACAGTGCAACGACGTACTTACCGTTGACCGCGGAGTCCAAAATCTGGTTCTTCTTCACGTAGTGGAAGAACTTTGGGGTGTCATTATCAGTCGTCGACGAATCCTCACGGATGTCGGGACGTTCAATCGTCTTAGTCGTCGTACTCACCCCACCCATAATGCCGCATTGGTGTCGAACTTCGCGAGTCGCACGTCTACCCTTGTACGCATGTCCTCAAAGAACTCGCGCGATAGGTCCGGTTATAGGCCGAAGGCCACCCCACAATCGGGGCGTTGGTCTCCCCGCCGCGCTTTTCGACGCCGCGAAGCTCACCTCATCACGGACGCTCAGCTCTCCCCAGGCCAAGACCGCCACAGACGTGAGGTCATCTACTCGATCCTGCAGTTTCTGCGCGTTCCTTCTCTGCTGGTAGGCGGCGCCCTCATCTATTTCTACGATGCGTGGCTTGTCGCGACGCTCATCATTGGCGTGACATTCCCGCTGCCGTGGATTGCGGTTGTCATTGGCAATGGCAAGGGGCAGCCGAAGGACAAGAGGGAAAAGAACGTCTACAAACCGGCTCTTGCCCGCCAGATGGCACAAGCTCAGGCACAGCAGATTGCCAATCAACAACGCAGGGCGATCGAAGATCAGCCAGTTGAGACCATTGACCACGACATAGATTTCGACGAAAAGGACCCACGATGACTATCTTTGGCCCTGCTTTCCAGCCCGAGTACCCAGTGGCCGAGGTTGCCGCAGAACTCAGCGCGTTTCTCACCACGCACGGCTTCACCGCCGATGGCATCGCCGGACATTTGGGTCCGGAGTACACGGAGGCTATGCACCGTGGCGAGCCAGCGGCCGTAGCCTTAGGTGCTGCAGGCGATACCACTCTCGACGCCCTCATCCGCCTGTTTATCCTTCACGATGCTGTCACGCCGGAGCAGCTTTCCGACGTCCTGAGTGCCAGGCTTGCCACGAAGCTACTGGATGCAGGCATCGCCCAGCGCAACGACGTTGGCAAGGTCTGCATTGCTTATGACATCCGGCCGCACATCATTGTGGGTGAGAATCGACTAGTCTTTTCCGACGTCGATGCCGGGCTCGTCGATCATGTACCCGGCCCAGGCCACGTCCTAGGCGTCGGTGCGGCTAGCCTCTCGCTTCTCCAGTCGACTCCGCTGACTCCAGTCGAGTCCGCCTTGGACTTGGGAACGGGTTCAGGTGTACAGCTACTGGGTCAGCTATCGACCGCAGAGCATGTCACGGCGACCGATCTGCACGAGCGAGCCCTTGAGCTGGCACGCGCGACAATCGCAGCGGCAGGCACAGACGCAAGCGACAAGGTAGAACTTCTGCAAGGCTCCTGGTTTGAGCCGGTTGCAGGAATGAGCTTCGACCGAATCGTTGCTAACCCTCCCTTTGTGGTGGGTTTGCCAGAGGTTGGTCATATTTATCGTGACTCTGGGCTCAACCTCGATGGCGCCAGTGAACTCGTGGTCTCCCAGGCAGTTGAGCACCTCAATCCGGGTGGCAGCGCGCACGTCCTCGCTGCGTGGGTGCATCAGGGCGAACAATCCTGGCAGCAGCGTGTGGCTTCTTGGCTGCCCGACACTGGTGTTGCCGCATGGATCATCCAGCGCGACGTGGCTGATCCTGCGCTTTATGTATCGACATGGCTCAAGGACGAATCCGTAGACGTGCGCTCGCTAGAAGGACGCGAACGCGCCCGGCTGTGGCTTGAGCACTTTTCTGCACACGATGTCACCGGGATTGGGTTCGGATTCGTGGCCATCCAGAGAATCGGCGACGACGAGCCCTCCGACATCCTTGCCGAATACATGCCACAACCGTTCACAGATCCGCTGGGACCAGAGGTAGAGGAATATTTCGCGCGCATTGCCTGGCTGCGCAACCTCGTCCCCGGCGAAATCGAAACCAAGCACTTCCAGGTCCGCCCTGGCGTAGCACGGGAAGACATCGGCCTTCCAGATAACGAGCTCGGAATGGGTTTCTTGCCGGCAGCGTTGCGTTTAACCCGCACGGAAGGGCCACGGTGGTCCCACGACGTCGACAAGCACATCGCGTCCATCGTTGCAGGCCTCAACCCGCACGGTCTGAATTTGGGAGAAACAATCGAGCTCTATGCTGAAGCCCAGGGCTTCGACGAAGAAGAACTCGTGGCCTCGGCGATTCCCGCGATGGTCGATCTCATCCGCCATGGGCTTATCATCCCGACGGATCTCTTAGCATTCACCAACGTTGATACCGCTTCTGCAAGCAGCGTCACCTTTGAGGGAAACCGCGACGATCTCCAGGGAGATGCCCACTCCGACAACTCGACCGACCAAGAGGAGGATTAATGCGAGCCGTTCTCACGCGTGTTTCTCACGCATCCGTAACCGTAAATGGGGAGGTCGTGGGGGAAATTGACTGCCCAGATACCGGAGGAATTCTGGCACTGATTGGAATTTCTCGCATTGATACCGAGTCCTCGGACAGTGAGCTCGAGGCTGCTATTGAGAAAATGGCACGCAAGATCGCCGAACTGCGCATTCTTGAAGGTGAAAGAAGCGTTGAGGAAGCTGGCGCTCCAGTGTTGGTCGTCAGTCAATTTACGCTGTACGGAAAGACTGCCAAGGGCCGTCGTCCTTCCTGGTCCGATGCTGCGCCGGGAGAGAAGGCAGAACCCGTAATAGAGAGAATCACTGCAAAACTTCTCTCACGGGGACTCCATGTTGAGACCGGAAAATTCGGGGTAATGATGGATGTTGCATCCGTAAATCAGGGTCCATTCACAGTTCTCGTGGAGGCCTAAAACTTTCCCACAGCCCAATCCCTCACCGCGCGCAGGCTTTTTACCTGCGCGTTTTCTATTTGAATATGTGATACTTCACTCCACCCATCAGGTTGTTGAACAAAGCACAGACCGGCGTAAAAATCAAATTTTTAAAGAGTGATAAAAAACGTGCTTGCAATACGATAATTTATTATTACCTCTCACCGCTGCGGGTTTATGATGAAACTACAGCGAAGCAAAAAGGGCTGAAACTGCAGGACAAAGAGCAAAACGTCCGAAGGCAGTTGCAGAATTGTAACCGAGAGAAAATTCTCAAGGCTTGCAAGGTTGCACCAAGCTCTAAAGCTTCGGTCGACCATCTAGAGACGCAGGAGAAAGAAAATGTCTCACTCAGTCTTGCGGAACAACACCGCGAATCACCCAGAGAATGAGCCCAACATGCCGGAGAGCCTCAAGACCTCCAAAGCATTGAAGGCCGAACAGTCCACTTCCGCTGACTCATCGCAGTCACCATTCTCCGGAACCACCGGCGCCCCAAAGTGGAACAAGTCAGACCTCACCTGGATGCTGTCACTCTTTGGCACCGCAATCGGCGCCGGCGTCTTGTTCCTCCCCATCAACGCAGGCATCGGCGGCATCATCCCACTGCTCATCATGACGGTCGTGGCACTGCCAATGACCTACTGGGCACACCGTGGCCTCACCCGCCTGGTGCTCTCTAGCTCCAAGCCAGAAGGCGACCTCACCGACGTCGTCGAGGAGCACTTCGGAATTAAGGCAGGCGTGTTCATGAACATCCTGTACTTCCTCTCCGTCTACCCGATTCTCTTGGTTTACTCCGTGACCATCACCAACACGGTTAATTCCTTCCTCCAGAACCAAATCGGTATTAACCCGCCGGCACGCTGGCTGACCTCCCTCCTGCTGGTCGGTGGTCTCATCCTCATCGTCCGCATGGGCAAGGATGTCATCGTCAAGGTCATGTCTTGGCTGGTCTACCCGTTCATCGGCGTTCTGGTTCTGCTATCCGTCTACCTCATCCCGAAGTGGAACACCGCATTGTTCGATTCCTTCGACCTGAACGTTGCCCGTGAAGCTTCCGGCCACAGCTTGGGTGTCACCCTGATGCTCCTGGTTCCGGTTATGGTCTTCTCCTTCAACCACTCCCCGATGATTTCCTCCTTCGCAGTTGACCGCCGCGAGACCTACGGCAAGTTCGCTGAGGTCAAGGCACGCAAGACCCTGCTGCGCGCAGAAATCCTTATGGTCGTCGTCGTCATGTTCTTCGTCTTCTCCTGCGCCCTGGCGCTGTCCCCAGCTGACATGGCAGAAGCAAAGTCCCAGAACATCACCATCCTGTCCTACCTGGCTAACCACTTCGATACCCCGATCATCCAGTGGATTGCACCGATTATCGCAATGGTCGCTGTTGCAAAGTCCTTCCTCGGCCACTACCTCGGCGCTGCTGAAGGCTTCGAAGGCCTCATCCTCAAGGGCAACAAGAACCTCGAAAAGGACGACGCTGCAACCGCTCGCAAGCTTGGCACTATCACCCTCATCTTCATGCTGGTTACCGCATGGCTGACCGCTTGGGCAGACCCATCCATCCTGGGCATGATTGAAACCCTGTGTGGCCCGACGATTGCACTCATCCTCTTCCTCATCCCGATGTGGGCAATCCACAAGGTTCCCGCACTGGCTCGCTTCAAGGGCAAGGCTTCCAACTACTTCGTCTTCTTCATGGGCCTCATCGCCCTCGCCACCATCATCTACACCATCGTCCAGGCCTTCTAGGTCAGAGTACGAACCGGAAATCTGGAAACTCTGAGGATTCAAGGAAAAGCAATGTTCATCAGCATCTTCGATATGTTCAAGATTGGCATCGGCCCCTCAAGCTCACACACGCTTGGCCCAATGAAAGCTGGCAAGGCGTTTGTTGATGAGCTCAAGGAAAAGGAACTGTTCGAGCACGTCACTCGCATTCAAGCTAATGTCTACGGCTCCCTGTCTCTAACAGGTATCGGCCACTCCACCGACAAGGCCATCCTCCTGGGCCTTGCCGGGGAGGAGCCGGAAACCGTTGACATTGACGGGATCTCCGAGTTCGTCAAGGACATCCACGCCTCCGAAAAGCTCATGCTTGGCGGTACCCGTGAAGTTGACTTCCCGAAAGAAGGCGGCTTCTTCTTCCACGACGAATACCTACCGATGCATGAGAACGGCATGTGCCTCATCGCCTTCGACGACGACGAAGAAGAACTCCTGCACAAGACCTACTACTCCATCGGCGGCGGGTTCATTGTCTCCCAGGAAGACTTTGCCAAGCGCGGCGAGGACAACATCAAGGTTCCTTATACCTACGCCAGCGCTGCTGAAATGCTTGCCCTGTGTGAGACAAACAACATGACCCTCCCAGAGTTGGGCATGGCTAATGAGCTTGCGCTTCGCTCCGAAGAAGAAGTTCGTGAGCACCTTCGCAAGGTTCGCGACGTCATGTACACCGGCATTGTCCGCGGCTCCTCCTCCGACGGCCCGCTGCCTGGTGCCCTTCTCGTTCCGCGCCGCGCGGCTGCCCTAAAGCGTCGCTTGGAAAAGGAAGAGCCACATGACGGCTTGAACATCCTCAGCTGGGTCAACATGTTTGCACTGGCAATCTCAGAGGAAAACGCATCATGTGGCCGCGTTGTCACTGCCCCAACCAACGGCGCCTGCGGCGTTGTCCCAGCAGTGCTTGCGTACTACGACAAGTTTGTCGAGCCAGTTACCGAGGATATGTTCGCGGACTACATCTTCGCGTGCAACCAAATTGCTTCGCTGTACAAGATGAATGCATCCATCTCGGGTGCAGAGGTCGGTTGCCAAGGCGAAATCGGTGTTGCCTGCTCAATGGCCGCAGGTGGCTTGGCTCAACTCATGGGTGGCACCCCAGAACAAGTTTGCGTAGCTGCCGAGATTGGCATGGAGCACAAGCTTGGCCTGACCTGTGACCCAGTCCTCGGCCAAGTACAGGTTCCTTGCATTGAGCGTAATGCTGTGGCTGCAGTTGACTCAATCACCAGTGCCCGCATGGCCCTCGAACGTGAGAGCAAGCCATGCGTCAGCCTCGACGAGGTCATCTGGACCATGTACAAGACTGGCAAGGACTTGAATGCCAAGTACCGCGAGACTTCACAAGGCGGCCTCGCGCTGGCTGTTCATCCTCCAATTCCGGTGTGCGGCTAGCATTCCGAAGTCACCCATAAGGCGGGTGAACACAGCGCTACGCCGCTCGTGTTCATCCGCCTTATTTTGTGCTAATATCTATCCATCTATCTAAATGTCAGGAACACAAGGACATGCTTCAACTGATGAATGAGCTCAACAGTCACGGCATTGACCAAGATTTCCTCGGGCAGTACGTACCTCTCGTCGAATTTCTAGGCCAAGCCCTGGGCCCCAACACTGAAATCGTCTTGCACGATCTCGATGTACCGGACCAGTCCATCATTGCAATCGCAAATGGCCATATTTCAGGGCGCAAAATCGGCGGCCCGGTCACAGACTTCGCTTTATGGTTTATGAAGCAAGGCGACGCAGCCGCAGTACCCATGATGACCGGTTACCGGGCTGTCAATGCTGAGGGAAAGATTTGCCACTCCTCCAGCTATTTCCTCCGCGATTCGACTGGCCACATGCGCGGCATGCTGTGTATTAATGTGGACATTTCGGATCTTGTTGCTATCCGCAACGCTGCCAACTTCCTCATTGGCAGCACCGAAGAAGCCAAGGACAAGACCCAAGCCTTCGGCGGATACCCAGGCGCCCAGGTCGCTCAGACCATTGTCACCCAGCCCACTGCCGAGGAAGAAGCGGTCAGCGAATCTCTCCGCGACAACGTTGAGAATTTGCTCGAATCGATGCTCGATGCCGCTATTGCAACCCAAAATGCCCCCGTTGATCGCATGCAACGCGATGAACGCATCGAAGTTGTCCGCACCCTGGAAGAAAACGGGTTCTTCCTCCTCAAAGGTGGCATTAGCGCAGCAGCACAACGCCTTGGGGTCTCCGAACCCACCATCTACCGTTATCTAGTCAAGGTGCGCAATTAGGTACCTCGCTCCACGCTTCTAGCGCCTTTGGGCAAGCCCCTCCCAGACCCTCCCCCATTTGCGGGGAGGGTCAGCCCCTTTCCGGCATAGAACTCGAAAAATTTTTAGACACGGGAACTAAAAGGGTCCGAGGGCCGTTGTACATGTTGCAACAAGCCGCAACCTCAGGAGGCTCGACATGGCCAACAAGTCCGACAGCACCGCTGCTGACCTTGGTAAAGACTCACTCGCAGAAGAGCAGGAAGTTGATCGCGGTTCGCGTCGTAATCAAACCAATGACAATCCGTCCGCCGATCTGGTTCGCGTTTATCTCAACGGCATCGGCAAAACTGCTCTGCTCAGCGCCGAAGACGAGGTAGAACTCGCCCAGCGCATCGAAGTTGGCCTTTACGCAGAGTACAAACTCGCGAATGCAGAAAAGATCACCCGCGCCGAAAAGCGCGACCTCAAGATCTTGGTTCGCGAGGGCAAGAAGGCTCGTTCCCACCTGCTGGAAGCAAATCTTCGCCTCGTCGTTTCATTGGCCAAGCGCTACACCGGTCGCGGAATGCCGCTCCTCGACCTAATCCAGGAAGGCAACCTTGGCCTAATCCGCGCCATGGAGAAGTTCGACTACGCCAAGGGCTTCAAATTCTCCACCTACGCAACGTGGTGGATTCGCCAGGCCATCACCCGCGGCATGGCAGATCAGTCGCGCACCATCCGCCTCCCAGTCCACTTGGTCGAACAGGTCAATAAACTCTCCCGCATCAAGCGCGAGATGTACCAGTCCTTGGGCCGCGAAGCCACCAACGAAGAGCTCGCTGAAGAGTCCGGTATCGAGGAGTCGAAGATCGAGATGCTCCTCCGCCAATCCCGCGACCCTGTTTCCTTGGATATGCCAGTCGGCACCGATGAAGAAGCACCACTCGGCGACTTCATCGAGGATGCAGAAGCAACGGATGCTGAAACCGCAGTCGTTGCCGCAATGCGTCACTCCGACATTCGTGGCGTCATCGAAACCTTGGAAGAACGCGAGCAGGATGTCATCCGTTTGCGTTATGGATTGGACGACGGTGTCCCGCGCACGCTCGACCAGATTGGCCGTAAATTTGGGCTTTCCCGCGAACGCGTCCGCCAGATCGAGCGCGAAGTGATGGCAAAGCTGCGAGACGGCAATCGTGCGGATCGCCTCCGCGAGTACGCGCTGTAGGCTTTCCCACACATTTAAGCCCACAAATCCTGAGATGACAGACCCTGCCTGAGAAATTCCCATTTATAGGGAATACCCGGTAGGGTCTTTGCGTTTAATAGGTAGGTGGGTAACCGCCCATACTGCCCAGCTAAGTAGAAAATGCGATTAGACCTAAGCTATTTAGATCACAAAGTGCGGTATTGTTTAGTTATTGTTCGAAGGCACCGAGCTAGGCGGCCGCTCTTCTCTCCGAGGAATGGTCGGCAGCATTTTCGGCGCTCCCTATCATGCAGAAAGGGTTTGCCCACGTGAGGGACCTCGTTGATACCACTGAAATGTACCTACGTACTATTTATGAGCTTGAGGAAGAAGGCATCACGCCGCTGCGCGCCCGTATCGCTGAGCGTCTCGAGCAGTCAGGTCCTACGGTGTCCCAAACTGTCGCTCGTATGGAACGCGATGGACTGCTCCGCGTTCGCACTGACCGCAGCCTAGATCTCACTCCCGCAGGTCGCGAACTAGCCACCGCTGTTATGCGCAAGCACCGACTTGCAGAGCGCCTGCTTACCGACGTCCTCGGGCTCGACATCCACCAGGTCCACGACGAGGCCTGCCGCTGGGAACACGTCATGAGTGAAGAAGTGGAAAAACGCGTTGTTGCTGTACTCCCTGATTCCACCCGCTCCCCTTTTGGTAATCCAATCCCAGCTCTTGATCAGCTCGGCGCTGAAGACAGGGATATTCCAAGCGGCACCCGTGCCATCGATCTGCCCAACGGCGAAGAGACTCCCGCAACAATCATGCAGATCAATGAGATTCTGCAGGTAGATACCGAGACCTTCCGCCAAATCTACGAAGCAGGAGTCGTTGTCGGCGCGCCCGTCACCGTCGTGAACAACAATGGCACAGTCACCCTCACCACCGAGTCTGGTGCCACCATCGAACTACTTGATGATCTCGCACACGCAATTCGTATTGAGGTGAAATAAGTGAAGCTTCTAGTCACCGGCGGTGCCGGTTACGTAGGTTCTGTTTGCGCGGCAGTTCTGGTCGAAGAAGGCCACGGCGTCACGATCATTGACAATTTCAGCACCGGCAATCGCGAAGCCGTCCCCGCCGGGGCACGCCTTGTTGAAGGTGACGTAGCCGATGTTGTCGAAGAGGTACTTGCCGAAGGTGGTTTTGAAGGCGTAGTCCACTTCGCTGCCCGCTCGTTGGTCGGCGAGTCGGTAGAGATTCCAGCCGACTACTGGGAGCACAACGTAGTCACCTCCCTCAAACTTTTGAACGCCATGCGTGCGCACGGCGTAAAGAACCTTGTTTTCTCTTCCACCGCTGCGACCTATGGTGAACCAAAGCAGGTTCCAATCACGGAGGATATGCCGACTCAGCCTACTAATCCCTACGGTGCGTCAAAGCTGTCCATCGACTACATCATCACGTCTTTCGCCAAGGCCTACGGTCTCGGCGCTACCTCGCTGCGTTACTTCAACGTCGCCGGTGCATACGGCTCTATTGGTGAGAACCGTGCCATCGAGACCCATCTCATTCCGCTGGTACTCCAGGTGGCGCTTGGCCACCGCGACAAGATCTTCATGTTCGGCGATGACTACCCCACCGCCGACGGCACCGCGGTCAGGGACTACATCCACATCCGCGACCTCGCAGATGCCCACGTTCTGGCGCTGAAGACCAACACCGAAGGCACCCACCGCATCTACAATTTGGGCTCTGGCGACGGTTATTCCGTCAAGGAAGTCATCGAAATGTGCCGCAAGGTCACCGGCCACGAGATCCCTGCGGAGATCGCACCCCGGCGAGCCGGCGACCCAGCCACCCTGGTTGCGTCCTCCGAGAAGATCAAGGCAGAGCTCGGATGGAACCCCACTCGTACTGACCTGGAGACCATCGTCACCGACGCGTGGAATTTCACCAAGGAACTGGGCGACAAAGCACACTCCGCAAAGCGCGTCTAGCTCAAGCCACCTCCCCAGCGCCTTCAGCGTCGTGCCGCGCCTGCCCGACCATCTGGCGAGCCATGCCGGACGCTGTACGCAATACATCCACCAGTTTCTCTGAAAGCCCGAGGCGGAAGATCTGGTGCACCAGACCACCCAGCGAATGTTCTGGTGCTTCCTCGGTCAAGACGTTTAGAGCAGGGCCAGCTAGTTGACCGCGATCAAGCTGCATCTGAGTAATGGCATACAGCGCGAGCGCGTTATACCGGATGACGCCCTCAAAGGTGCGGGCAGTGGCAAGGAGGAGCACGCTTGCCTTGTCTGGCTGTTGGCACAACTGCGCGATGACTAGGTCCCTGGACCACGTGGTAGCCATCCAGGTGGCACATGTCTCGAGAGCCTCGACGTCGCCAAGCGTGGCGTCTAAGTCGTCGAGACAGCGCAGCTGCCACCATGCATCACCCAGGAAGTCCTCAACGACAGAGTCCGGGTCTTCATCACTCAGCTCTACCTCCGCCCGAAACTGGTGCGCATGGGCTAAAGCTCGTTTCGCGATACCCATAGATTCCTCGCGCGACAGACGAGGATTACCACACGCAAACTTCTGATAGAGCTCTTCCCTACTAAGCTCAGGAATGAGCTCCTTGCCCACGCAATGCTGCATGGTCGGGGCGTCGGTAAGCGCTGGGATCGGCCCCTCCCGCCACTTCTTCATGGGACCATTCCCCTCGTGGTTTACAACCCCGAAGAGAATCTCGTAGCGCGCGCCCGTAACAATCTCAGTGGTGTGCCACGCTGCATCGATATCCATTCCGTGCGTGTGTTTATGCAGCGCATACATCCATTCAGCGAGCGCATCCACCTCGTCCATAGGGCGTTGAGTGATAAAGAACGCGAACACGCCCTCGGTTTGGGGCGAGACAATGGTCTCCCAAATCTCCGGCAGGGCTTCCTGGGCATCGTCAAAATCGATTCGAGCAACGGGCCCCATTGCCATCCCCTGTGGGCAAGGCTCGAAGGTCATGAATATGACGGAATCCGTGGGATAGAAACCTAGAGCTCCAGGTACGTTGGCAAGGAGATGTCCCGGCGTATTGATGGGTGCAGATGATTTGCGTTGGTTCAAGTAGTTGGTCATGCACCTAGGGTGCGGGAAGCATGCAAGCTACTTCTAGGTTCAATTTGCCCAGCGCCCGAGATTTGTGGATAACTCACCGCGAGGCCACGCCAATTTCAAGGTTATCCACAGCTATTTGGCGAATTTCTAGCGTAACTTGTCTGTATAGGGCAAGATCAAGAAACCAACCTTTCAGCACAGTGCTCATCCTTAGGGCTCATCCTTAGGCTTCGGTTTCCGGCTTCACCATATCTACTGGTGAAAATCCAATGGGAATACTTGTCTGCAAGGCGGTGTTGGAAGCGATAAGTGCACGACAGGTCTGTATTGTCGGGCACAGGTTTAGGAGGTATCGCAAGCATGCATGAAGAACAAAAGCGCATCTACGAATTGGAATATCCGGCCCCAGTGGTCAAGGATTCTTCCAACGCGGACAAGGGTCCGACCATGATCGTTGCAATGCACGGCTATGCAGATGCCGGTCAGGCTGTAGAGGCTTCTGCGGACCACCTGAAGGCCGCACTCGAAAGCCGTCAATTGGCGTCCTTTAATAGCGATGAGCTCATCGATTACCGTTCTCGTCGCCCAATGGTCACCATCGACAAAGATCGCACGGTAGAGATTGAGCCGACCGATTTAGGGATCAAGGTCCTGCGGGACAATTCCGGTAAGTCTTTTCTGCTGCTGTCTGGTCCTGAGCCGGACCTGCGCTGGGAAGCTTTCACCGACGCCGTTGTGAACATCGCTGAGAAGTTTGATGTGCACAACACCATCGTCCTTTACGCCGCCCCGATGCCTGTGCCGCACACTCGCCCCACGGTCATTACTGCTCACGGCAACTCCCAAGAGCTAACTGGGCGCATGATGAAGATGGACCAGACCATAATGGTTCCAGGCTCCGCCGCCCTTTTCTTGGAAAAGGCGCTGGATAAGAAGGGCCGCAACGTGGCTGGTTACACCGTCTCGGTGCCCCATTACCTGGCTTCTTCGCCGTACCCCCAAGGCACGTTCTCGCTGCTCAACTCGGTATCAAACACCGCTGGCCTGAACCTGCCGCTTGGCAGCCTCGAAGCTGACATCGCGCGCGTCAGCCAGCAGCTGGAGGAGCAGGTGATGGACTCCGATGAGATCACGGGCGTCGTCCAGCAGCTCGAGCAGCAGTATGACTACTACCACGAGCGCTACCGCGAGGAGCACCCGAACGCCCTCTTGCCGGGCGAAGAAGGCGTGCCTTCCGGCGACGAGATTGGCGCCGAGTTCCAGGCCTTCCTCGCAGGCTTGGACAAGGATTCTTCGCAGCTCCACGATATTCTCGACAGTGAGATTGATGACCGCGAAGACGCCGCTGAGCGAGCAGCTGAAGAAACATCCGGAGAAGCTGAGCGCCACGAGGACAAGGGCTCCAGTGAACAGAGCCCCAATGACCGCAGGAACAACTTGGGCGACGATATCTAGCGCCATCCCAGCAGTGCGACGGGCTTGTCGCCACCCACACCCTCATCACCTAAGGTGGTGAGGGTGAACCTTTCTCAGATGCTGCCCGATCTTGCCGAAGTCCCAGAATCCCTCGTCGATGAGGCCATCTGGGATACCTTCCTCACGTGGACCAATCAGCGTGGAATCTCGCTTTATCCCGCACAGGAGGAGGCCTCGCTCGGCATTCTCGCGGGCGACAATGTCATCCTTGCCACGCCAACGGGCTCAGGTAAGTCGATGGTGGCCAACGCTGCGCACTTCATTGCGCTCGCGCGTGGGCAGCGCAGCTTTTATACTGCCCCCATCAAGGCGCTGGTCTCCGAAAAGTTCTTCGCTTTGTGCGAGATCTTCGGCGCGGAGAACGTGGGCATGATGACTGGTGACGCCACCGTCAACGGCAATGCTCCCATCATTGCGGCAACAGCTGAGATTGTGGCGAACATTGCGCTTCGCGACGGCGCCGAAGCCAACATTGATCAAGTAGTCATGGACGAGTTCCATTACTACTCCGAGCCAGACCGCGGCTGGGCCTGGCAGGTCCCGTTGCTCGAGCTGCCCAAGACGCAGTTCCTGCTGATGTCCGCCACGTTGGGAGATACCAGCTGGCTCGAAAAAGACCTCACCGAGCGCACTGGGCGCGAAACCACCCTCGTGGCCGGCAGCACCCGCCCCGTACCCCTAGATTTTTCCTACGTATTCACTGCCGTTCACGAGACAATTGAAGAGATTCTAAAGTCTGGGAAAGCTCCGGTGTACGTAGTGCACTTTTCCCAACGCGAGGCGTCGGAGCGCGCCCAGGCGCTGACCTCCCTTTCTGGAATCATTACGCCTGAGGAGAAGGAGGCGATTGCCGCGGAACTTTCGAGCTTCCGCTTTACGACGACCTTCGGCCGCGACCTCTCCAAGCTCCTGCGCCGTGGCATTGGTGTTCACCACGCAGGCATGCTTCCCAAGTACCGCCGTTTGGTCGAGCGTTTGGCGCAGAAGGGCTTGCTTAAGATTATCTGCGGTACTGATACTTTGGGCGTGGGCATCAACGTCCCAATTCGCACCGTGCTCATGACCGGCTTGGCCAAGTATGACGGTCAGCGCCAGCGCATCCTTAAATCCCGCGAGTTCCACCAGATCGCGGGCCGCGCGGGACGTGCGGGTTACGACACCGAAGGCACGGTCATCGTCGAGGCCCCCGAGCACGAGATCGAGAATGCCAAGGCCCGCCGCCGGCTCAGCAATGACCCGGCGCGCCTCAAGAAGCTAAAGAAAAAGTCGGCGCGTGAGGGTGACGTGACGTGGTCGGAAAAGACCTTTGCGCGTCTTACAGAGGCTGAGCCCGAACAGCTCACTTCGCAGTTCCGCGTATCCAACTCGATGTTGCTGAATGTCCTGGCCCGTCACGGCAATGGCTACGAGCACATGAAGCACCTTCTGCGCACCAACCACGACACCCGCACGAAGCAGAACCAGGATATTTTGACGGCTCTGGATCTCTTCCGCGGGCTGTTGAACTCAGGTGTGGTGCAAAAGTCCACGAAGGGGCTCGACATCTACGGGCGTCCCTATCACTTGGTCCGCGAGCTACCGCGAGACTTCGCGCTAAACCAGCCTTTGGGGCCATTTGCGCTGGCCGCGCTGAGTCTGCTTGATCCGGAATCGGACACGTATACCCTTGACGTGATTTCGGTGTACGAGGCGATTCTGGATGATCCGCGCCAGGTCCTCATCGCGCAACAGAAGCAGCGCCGCGGCGAGGAGATTGCGGCGCTCAAGGCAGATGGCGTGGATTACACCGAGCGCATGGCAATCGTTGAGGAGATCACGTGGCCCAAGCCGCTCGAGGAGCTGTTAGAACATGCCTATGACACCTTCGCGGAGACGAACGCCTGGGTCAAGGAATTCGAGTTGCGTCCGAAGTCTGTGGTTCGTGACATGCTCGAAAACGCCATGACCTTCTCTGACTTGGTGGCGACCTACGGTTTGGCGCGCTCGGAGGGAGTGATTCTGCGCTATCTGACCGATGCGTGGCGCACCTTGAAGCAGTCCGTTCCGGATGATTACTTCACTGAGGAGCTTTCCGACGTCGTGGTCTGGCTCGGGGAGCTCATCCGGCAGGTGGATTCCTCCCTCGTGGACGAGTGGGCTGAGGTGGCCGGCGAGGATTCCCCTATCTCGCAGGAAGATCTGGAGCGCGAGCTTGCCTTTGGTGTGGAGGACCCAACCGCGCTGACCTCCAACCGGCGTGCGTTTAGCATTATGGTGCGCAACTACATGTTCCGTTTGGTACAGCTATTTGCGTTAGAGAAAGAAGAACGCCTTGCAGAGCTATTGGATTACCTTGAGGAAATCCCCGATTTCGGTGCGGCGCTCGATGACTACTTCGACGAATACGACGACATCGATTCTGGCCCCGCAGCACGTGGCCCTGAGTTCTTCCGTCTTTCGGGCCAGGACACCCGCCTGTGGCAGATCCGGCAGATCATCAAAGATCCGGAAGGCGACCATGGCTACCAGTTCGTCGCCGTGGTTGACCTCGATGCTTCTGATGAGGCCGGCGAAGTGCGACTGTCTAGCTTAATTATCGAACGATAACGACATTCCACCCCACCCCTGCTATTCATTCTGACGACCAGTCCGCCGAAGTATCAGGCACCCCAGGCAAAGCTAGAAACAGCACTTGTGCCCAGACGGAAAATGACCCGCACGATTGTGCGGGTCATAAATCTCTTAGCGAGGCTTTAAACCAGTCCTAGACTAGCGAGCAGCCTCGACCTGAACGGTCTGAGCAACTGCCTGGATAACACCAGCAATCTTGATGCCCTCCCAGACCTGCTCCTTGGTCAGGCCCTCTTCAGCCAGGGTCTTGGAGTGTGCAACGAGGCAGTGCTCGCAGCCGTTGATTGCGGAGACAACGGTGTTCCACAGCTCGAAGTTGGCCTTCTCGACGCCTGGCTTGGAGATGATGTTCATACGCAGACCGAACTTAACCTGAGCGAAGTCATCGCCGAGCCAGCCCTTAGCGCGGTATGCAACGTTGTTCATAGCCATGACGGTTGCGGCACCGAGAGCAGCCTCAACAGCAGCCTCAGACAGGTGCTCCTTTGCTTCCTCGATGATCTCGGAAAGAACGGTGTCGTTGCGGGTTGCGGCAGCAGCAGCCAACATGGAGCCCCACAGCTGCTCCTCGTTCAGCTCGGTGGAACGAGCCAGGGTGCCCAGGTTCAGCTTCTGGTCCTTTGCGTACTCCGGAAGGGAAGACTTCAGGTTATCGATAGACATATCTTGTGCTCCTTAGCGTTTTTAATAAGTGATTTTCAGAAGAAGTTCAAAGGAAAGCCCCTTCGGTTGCCCGAGGGGGCTTTATCATCCCGCGTGATTACCACGCGTGGCCTAGCACGCGCGGTTTAGTCACCCTTAGAGAGCAGACTGAACGACGTCGAGCTTGTTGATGTTCTTGGTCGGATCGTTTGCCTCCCAGTTGCAGGCGCAAACTTCTTCGGACTGCAGTGCGTCGAGGACGCGGAGAACCTCGTCAACGTTACGGCCAACAGCGTCCGGAGTAACGGAAACGAACTGGATGATGCCGTCCGGGTCGATGATGAAGGTTGCACGGTCTGCAACGCCAGCAGCATTCTCAACGCCGAGGGCGCGGATCAGGTCGTGGCGAATGTCAGAGAACATCGGGAAAGGAATTTCCTTCAGCTCTGGGTGAGTTGCACGCCAGTTGAAGTGAGCGAACTCGTTGTCGGTGGAGCCACCGAGAATCTGAGTGTCGCGATCCTGGAACTCTTCATCCAGCTTGCCGAAGGCTGCGATCTCGGTTGGGCAAACGAAGGTGAAGTCCTTCGGGTAGAAGAACACGACCTTCCACTTGCCCTGGTACTTATCGAGGGAAACCTGCTCGAAGTAATCCTCCGGCTGGTTTGCGTTGACGTCGTGGAGGTCACCGCCCTTAAGTGCAGTGAGGTCGAACTCTGGGAACTTCTCGCCAACAGTCAAGATAGGCATGGAAACTGACATCTCCTTATAGGTGAAGTGCTAATACGTCAATAAAAGTAGTGGATTTTATCCCACTGCCAGGGCTTTTG
>NZ_GG667520.1:374518-436451 GCF_000159135.1 Corynebacterium striatum ATCC 6940 | reverse complement strand
GCTTTTGGGCGAGCTTTTGGAAATATATCCGGACTTGGAGCCCCGATTCGTGGAGGAACAGACGGAACACCTTCTAGAAAAACTACGCGATGGACAGCTTGATCTAGCCATCATTGCGCTGCCTTCCGCAGCTGCCGGCATGGTTGATGTTTCCTTGTATTCCGAGAACTTCGTTGTCGTTACCGATCCCGAGCACCCACTGGCTGGCCGTGACGATCTCAAGCTGAGCGATCTTGACCATCTCAACCTGCTCCTCCTCGATGACGGCCACTGTCTGCGTGACCAAGTCCTCGATCTGTGCCGGAAAGCTCGCGTCAACCCGTCAGAAGCTACCAATTCGGTCACTCGAGCTTCTTCATTGACCACGATCTTACAACTGGTCATGGGTGGCCTAGGCGCCACACTCGTCCCAGAGTCTGCTATTGCCACAGAGTGCATCAACCCTCGCCTCAAGGTCGCACACTTCGATTCTTCGGTCACTGCAGAACGCAACGTTGGTCTCGTATTCCGCAACTCTGCCGCACGCGCTGACGAGTTTCGCGAGTTCGGAAACCTAGTCACCAAAGCTTTCGAAGATGCTCTGAAACGCTCCCGGTCCGTCGAAACCCCAGCTAAGTAGAGGCCAGGCGATCGCAAATCCCCGGCTGCACGGTTCATCAAAGAACGTGCAACCGGGGAGTTTGTTTTGACTTCTGGGAGAAGCGATTAGCGAATATGCTTAGGCGCTTTCGGGCGCATAACGGTTCGCGCACTGGCGCATGATGTGCGCTTGGGCCAGCATGCTTACCGGCATAATGACCAGCATGCCCAATCCCAGCGTCAAGATAGTGGCGAGAGCCAAGAGAAGCATCAAGAAGCTGAACAGAAGCAGCTGACCGTAGTTAGCCTTGCCGGCCGCAAAGCCCTTCTTGAAAGCACCACCAATAGACTCACCGTCGGCGGCAAACCACTGCATAAGAACGTACAGCGGCTGAATCAACCAGCTAATCAACATGCCTACAGCCACGAATCCCAGAATCGTAGACACAGCCTTCATGGCGTCAGCATCTGATTCGATATCGCCGTTGAACAGTGCAACGAAGGCTGCACCGCCAAAGATAAGCAAACCAATGAGCATCAGGCCGCCAATAACAATGTTGACCACCAAGCCAACCACAAACGGCTGCACCCAGCGCACGTTTTTACCCACGTATCCCCACGACGTAGCGGGATCGTCAATCTGGTAGAACGCCAATCGCATCACTACCAGGCTAACGATGAGACTGAACAGAGTTGACAAAATGTTCACGGCCATGCTGGACAGGCCCGCGGCTGCAGTTGCTTCCTCAGAACCGCCAGATAATCCACCGGTGATTACTCCACCGATTAAGGACAGCACCAGGGTGACAGCGATTACCGCAAAGGCACCAAGAATCCATAGTTGCCAATTGGCAAAGGTTGCACGGAATCCCCAGCCGATGGCTTTTGTTGCGGAGACGGGGCCGGTGTAGGCAGGTGCGGCATGGTTGCGTCCCGAAAGATTTCCTGCACCATAGGGGCCATACGAGCCATAAGCATTGCCGTAAGCTGTGCCTGCATAACCAGGCTCGGAAGATTGCGCGCCGTAGCTACCGTAGGAAGGCAGCCCATAATCGGGGCGGTCTTCTGGGTGATTAGTAGGTTCGTAGCGAGGCAAGTCGTTATTCCGGGTGGGGTTGTTGAACTTATCGTCACCGCTCGAACCATCTGCACCGAATGGGTTGGACACTGTGGCTTCCTCCTTGATTCCGGTTAATCAAAATCACTTGACTAAACTTTCGTAACAATCAGCATTAGCTTATCAACGTTTTCATGCCTCACGCTGGACGGGTAGAATTTCCCACCAGCTATGACTAATCTTTCACAATCCTCATCCCCGACCCGCGATGAGCTTTTTGCAGCTCTCGATGAGGTTACTTTAAAGGACGCACGCGCTTTCCGACGCCGCCTGCGCAAGGCACGCTCCCCCCAAGCACTCACCGCAATCGGGGACGATATCCAACAAGCCCGCGAACGCGTCGCGCTAATCGACGCCGCCGTCCCCGCCATTTCCTACCCCGAGGCACTGCCGGTTTCGGCACGCAAAGACGATATTGCCGACGCAATCCGCGATAACCAAGTGGTCATCATCGCGGGTGAGACTGGTTCTGGCAAGACAACACAGATTCCAAAGATCTGTCTTGACCTAGGCCGGGGGCGTCGCGGGCTCATTGGGCATACCCAGCCCCGCCGTCTTGCGGCCCGTACCGTGGCAGAGCGCATCGCAGATGAGCTGGACCAGACGATCGGCGAATCCGTAGGCTATGCCATCCGCTTCGACGACCGGGTTTCAAATACGACCGCGATCAAGCTGATGACGGACGGTATCTTGCTGGCAGAGATGCAACGTGACCGCTTCCTCAATGCCTACGACACCATCATCATCGACGAGGCCCACGAGCGTTCCCTCAACATCGACTTCCTTCTGGGCTATCTCAAACGCCTATTGCCGAAGCGCCCCGATCTCAAGGTCATCATCACCTCTGCAACCATCGACCCAGAGCGCTTCGCCACCCACTTCGCAGATGCCGAAGGCAACCCAGCGCCGATTATTGAAGTATCCGGTCGCACCTATCCGGTAGAAATTCGCTACCGGCCGCTCGAGTTCGAGGCCGGGGGCAAAGTCGTCGATCAAGACCCTATCGACGGACTCTGCGAGGCAATCGAAGAGCTCATGGCCGAAGGAGAGGGAGATATTCTCTGCTTCTTCCCCGGCGAGCGTGACATTCGCGACGCCATGGAGGCAATCGAGGCCCGCAAGTGGAGCGGCGTTGAGGTCACTCCCCTGTTTGGACGCCTTTCCAACGAAGAGCAGCACCGCGTGTTCTCTGGGCACCGTGGCCGCCGCATCGTCCTGTCCACCAACATTGCCGAGACCTCTCTGACCGTTCCCGGAATTCGCTATGTCGTTGACACAGGTACGGCACGCATTTCTCGCTACTCCACCCGCACCAAAGTCCAGCGTCTGCCCATCGAACCGATTTCACAGGCAAGCGCCAACCAGCGCTCAGGACGCTGTGGCCGTGTTGCGGACGGCATCGCGATTCGCTTGTACTCCGAGCAGGACTTCCTCTCCCGCCCTGAGTTCACCGATCCAGAAATCCTGCGCACCAACCTCGCCAGCGTCATCTTGCAGATGATCTCCTTGCGCTTGGGAGACATCTCGGAGTTTCCATTCGTCCAGTCGCCAGAGCAAAAGGCCGTGCGCGATGGCCTCTTGCTCCTCCACGAGCTTGGCGCTCTGAGCCCGCGAGAAGAAAAGGACGGGCTTCCGGTACTGACTGACGTCGGCCGTGTCCTCTCGCGAATACCAGTCGACCCGCGCATGGCACGTATGCTCGTCGAGGCACACCGCTCCGGCTGCCTCGAGGACATCATTGTCATCGTTGCCGCCATGACAATTCAAGACGTCCGCGAACGCCCGCTCGAGTTCCAGGCCCAAGCAGATCAAGCGCATGCGCGCTTTAAAGACAAGTCTTCAGACTTCTTGGCCATGCTTAATCTCTGGGACTTCGTGCAGGATGCCCGCAATGAGCTGAGCGGCATTGCCTTCCGCAAGCGCATGAAGAAGGACTTCCTCCACTACATGCGTATCCGCGAGTGGTTTGACTTGGTGCGCCAATTACGCGACGTCGCCAAGCAGCTCGGGTGGAACCATGAGGAGGCCACCGAACGCCGCCCCGATGACATTCATATGTCACTGCTGTCCGGGCTCTTGTCCAACATTGGTGCCCGCGATGGCAACTCCAAGGAATTCCATGGCGCCCGCAACACCCGCTTCCTTGTGTTTCCAGGTTCTGCACTGGCCAAGAAGCCCCCGGAGTTTCTCATGGCGGCAGAACTCGTGGAGACCTCCCGCCTGTGGGCCCGCGACGTCGCCGCGATCGACCCTGCCTGGGTGGAAAAGCTCGGCGCCAACCTGCTCAAGCACAACTATTCGGATCCGACGTGGTCACGCAAGCGCGCGGCCGCTGTAGCAACGCAGCGTTCGACGCTCTATGGCGTGCCCATCGTCACCGACCGCACGGTACCCTATCATCGCGTCGACCCCGTAGCAGCACACGATATGTTTATCCGCAACGCTCTCATTGAAGGCGAGTGGAACACTCATCACCACTTCTTCCACGACAATGTGAAAAAGCTTGAGGAAGCAGCACAGTATGAGGACAAAGCACGACGTCGCGGACTCGTGGTGGACGAGGATACTCTCTTCGACTTCTATGACCAACGCATTCCAGCAAAGGTTACTACCGGGCGTCATTTTGACTCTTGGTGGAAGAAACAGCAGCACCAGACTCCGGATCTGCTGGACTTCGATCCAGACAAGCTCATTGAGGACACCCATGATGTCACCGAGGAGGCATTCCCGGATCGCTGGCTGAAAGGCTCTATAGATTACGACTTGACCTACAAGTTTGAGCCAGGTGACCCACTCGACGGCGTGACGCTGATGGTCCCAGTACCGCTGCTTGCGGGTCTGGATACTGAAGGCTTCGATTGGCTGGTTCCGGGCCTGCGCCTTGAGCTGGTGACGGAACTTATCCGTTCCTTGCCAAAGGCGATTCGCCGCACGGTGGTCCCGGCGCCTGAGTTCGCGGAGCGGGCGCTGCCGCGGCTTATCCCATATGAGGGATCGATTACGCAGCAGCTTGCCGACGTCCTCCGTGAGCTCGGTGGACAGGGCATCGACGCCACAGATTTCAAGACTTCCGCCCTGCCGGCACACCTGCGGATGAACTACGCTGCCGTGGATAAGCGCGGCAAGATCATTGATTCTGACAGGGACCTAGCCGCATTGGTCCGCCGCCAGGCCGGGCACATCAAGTCCTCGGTCTCCCGCGTGGGACGAAAGTCGGAGTCGAAGGCAGTGAAGGAATGGACCACGGATACGTTGGGCACCATTGATGAGGAAGTAACGACCGTGGTTGATGGCCACGAAGTCACCGCATATCCGGCACTCGTGGCTTCTGCTGAGGGTGTCTCTTTGAAGGTTCACCCGACTAAGGCTGCGGCAGATGCGGCGATGATAACTACGACGTTGACGTTGCTAATGCGGGAGATTTCGGTCAACCACCAGCAGATGGTTAAGGGGCTGCCCTTGCAGCAGCGCGTAGCGGTGGACGCCTATCCACACGGTAGCGCTGAAGGATTGGTCAACGATGCTCGAGTGGCGGCGATCCGCGATCTCATGCTTGAGGAAGGCGGCCCGCAGCGTTCCCCGGAGGGATTCCGCACGCTTCTCGACGCCATCAAGCCGCAGGTTGCCGGCCGGGTTCGGCAGTCGGTAGTGGCAATTGCACCGGGACTTGCGGAGTACTCAAACCTGCGCGCTGAACTCGCGCACTGGGATGGCCCTGCCATTGACGACATGAAGGCACAGATGGAGTTCTTGCTGCCGAAGAACGCCATCACCATCCATGGCATGACGCACCTGCGCCATCTTCCCCGCTACATGCAGGCGATCCGAATCCGTTTGGAGGAGATGTCCCTCGACCCGGACAAGGACGCTGACCGTCAAGCAGAGGTCGAGGAGGCCAAGGCCTATCTGGCCAACCGCTTGCGGACTCTACCAGCCGGGCGCGCAAAGACGCGGGGGGTCAAGGACATCTATTGGATGATGGAAGAGCTGCGGGTTTCGCTCTTCGCGCAACGCCTCGGCACGGCGCACCCAGTGTCGCTGCGCCGTATCCAAAAGGCAGTAGACAAGCTGCGCTAAGTCACATAGCCAATGGCTTAAAAGCTATCGCGGTCGCGGCGACGCATGAGTCGGATCTCTGATTCAAAGTCGTCCGCGCTCTCGAAGGATTTGTAGACCGATGCGAAACGCAGGTACGCAACCTCATCCAAGTCACGTAGTGGCTCGAGAATAGCGAGACCGATGTCATTGGCATTGACCTGGGAGGAACCGTGGCTACGCACGGTCTCCTCTACTTCTTGGGCAAGCTTCTTCAGCGCGTCATCCGTTACGTCACGGCCTTGGCATGCGCGACGCACACCGCGAATCAGCTTGTCCCTGCTGAAAGGCTCAGCCAAGCCATTTCGCTTGACGACTAACAAGACAGCTTTCTCGACTGTGGTAAAGCGGCCTTTGCATGAAGCACATTCACGGCGGCGCCGGATTGCTGTTCCTGCATCAACCACACGGGAGTCAATGACTCGTGACTGTTCATTATGGCAAAACGGGCAATACACCGTGCGGTTCCTTCCTCTTCCACGTCATCCGCCACTCACATGTGAGAGGCGGGCGTTGAGACCGCATTTAGTGTACTGCCCGATTCCCGCACGATGCCATTTATGCTCATCTGCTGGGCCCGACACCTAGGCCCAGCAAAGGCTTTGCGCGGATGGCTAGTTGTTCACGCTGGCTTGCACAACCTGCTGAGTTCCCTGCGGCGCAGCGCCCCCATCAGCCGTGAGACCACCAAACACAGTTCCGATGAACACTGCCACGCCGAACACCGCACCAAGAAGATAATTTCCGCGATTCGAGTTTTCACGCGAATTTGCCACCTCGCGCTGACCAGCATGATCGGTGCGTGGACGACACTGAGGAACACCGCTGTATGTTCGATTATCCACACTGAGTGTTCGAACATCACGCACATGTGGACTCCGTGTAGCGCCGTAGCGTGCAGATGCATCAGCATCCCAAACAGACGCCGCTGGAACAACGCTGGCGCGGTACGCACGGGATGACTTGAAGTAGTTAACCTGCTTGTTGTTGGAGTTGAGTACGATTGCCATGATGTTTCCTTAAGCGTTTTTCTTTGACGATTAGTTTGTGGCTACAGCCTATTCAAACGCTACGACACGTTCGAAAATTCCCATCGCCAATTCGTTCGAATTAGTTGCCATGTTCGATTTATAACAGCTTTTCGAAAGTTTGTCCATATCGAAGCGAAAATTCTCGAACATTTGCCCGCAACGTGATAGAAATGAAGAGAAGCTTTTCGAAAATTCGAACAGATAGTAGCTAACCAACCCACCCAAGCAGATTCGACGCCATATCTATCCCACCCAAGGAGACCCGATGCCACGCAAACCCGCCAAGAATTCTGGGAAGCCGGACATCAATTCACTCTCTGCGCGCCAGCGCCGCATCCTGGACGTCATCCACGACGCTGTGATGCTGCGCGGCTACCCGCCTAGCATCCGTGAAATCGGCGACGCCGCCGGACTGCAATCCACCTCCTCCGTGGCCTACCAGCTCAAGCAACTCGAGGAGAAGGGCTTTCTGCGTCGCGACCCTAACAAGCCACGAGCCGTAGACGTCCGACACCTCAATAATGAGGAAGACACCAAGAAGCCGGGCCGCAAGACAGGAGCCAAGGCAGATAAACCAGAACCTGGTTCATCGATGACGCCTGAAGAGGCTTCTGAGGTTGCTTACATTCCAGTTGTTGGCCGTATCGCTGCGGGCTCCCCCATCACGGCTGAAGAAAATATTGACACTTATTTCCCGATGCCAAACGACGTAGTGGGAACCGGTGAGCTATATATGCTGCAGGTTGTCGGGGACTCCATGCGTGATGCCGGTATCCTCAATGGAGACTGGGTCATTATCCGCTCCCAGAATGTCGCTGAAGAGGGCGAATTCGTAGCAGCGCTGCTGGACGGCGACGAGGCAACTGTCAAGGAATTCCACCGCGATTCCTCGGGCATCTGGCTCCTGCCACACAATGACGCCTACTCCCCAATCAAGGGTGACGATGCGGAGATCATGGGCAAGGTTGTTTCCGTCTTCCGCAAGCTTTAGCAGGCGATGTAACATCTTTTCTAGCGGGCATTACCCTCTAATTCCACCCCCTTAAGGGACAGAATTCCACTTCTCGGGTTTTAGCGCCCAAAATCACACATTCCAAAAGTGCAGGCAGTGACTTTAAATTTCACTGCCTGCACTTTTTCTTATATGTGTACACCTTTGGTTTATTCCGATTCGTAGGGTTTTCTGGAAAACTAGGGTTAAGTCAGTTCTATTACTGCGAAAGTACCGCCCCCAACCCCGAGGGCGGAACGGAATACCCAATGCCCCACCCCGTTACGGGCATATTGTTGGAGGACTCTATGTACGCAGAGGAGCGTCGCCGCCAGATCGCATCCCTCACTGCTGTTGAGGGACGCGTTAATGTAACTGAGCTTTCCGAGCGGTTCGATGTCACCGCCGAAACCATCAGACGAGATCTCGCCGTCTTGGATAGAGAGGGCGTGGTTCATCGTGTGCATGGCGGCGCAGTGGCGTCCCAGTCTTTCCAAACCGCTGAGTTCACCTTGGACACGCGCCAGCGTTCAGCCACGGGCGCAAAAATCGCCATTGCGCGCGCCGCGATGCAATTCTTGCCTGAAGCCGGTGGCAGCATCTTCCTTGACGCGGGTACGACCACCAATGCTCTTGCCGATCTGATCGGGCAACAGAATGCGGCGGGTCAGTTCTCTATTGTGTCCAATAGCTTGCCCATCGCTTTGTCTTTGGCTAGCAACGGCGTCCCCGATGTGCAGCTTCTTGGCGGTACCGTGCGCGCTATCACCCAGGCAGTAGTGGGTGATACCGCACTGCGAACCATGGCGCTCATGCGCGCGGACGTTGCCTTCATCGGCACCAACGCCCTTACATTAGATCATGGACTGTCCACAGCCGATTCCCAAGAGGCCGCCATCAAGACCGCCTTCGTGACCAACGCCCACAAGGTTGTAGTTCTCTGCGACTCTTCCAAGCTCGGGAATGATTACCTAGTTAGCTTCGCATCCATCGCCGACATTGATGTTGTGGTCACCGACGCCGCTGCCCCTGAAAGCTTCGTCGAAGCACTGCGTGAACAAGAGATCGAAGTCGTCGTCGCAGCCGAGAAGTAGCTTCCTGCTTAATTACTCCATTCTCAGCTGAGTTTGATCCTCAGCTGAGTTTGTCAGCAGGAGGACAGGGCAGAATCTAAAACGAATCGAAGCCCCCAAAACCGTTGGGGGCTTCCTCGTATCTCAGACTCTTAAGCCTTGAACTCTTCCATCAGATCCAGGGCTGCGGTGCGAGCCTCAGACGGACCTTCAGCGTTAATTGCAGCTTCAGCCAGCTTCTGGCACTGCTCGAGGGTCAGCTCGGAAATCTGAGCGCCAACGCCTGCAACAGCAGTCGATGCAGCGGAAAGCGAGTTGACGCCCAAGCCGGTGAGTACGCAAGCAAGCAGCGGATCAGCTGCAGCCTCGCCACAGACGCCGACCGGCACGTTGTTGTCGCTGCCAACCACGCAGGTGTGCTGGATGAGTCGCAGAACAGCCGGCTGCCACGGATCTGTCAGGTAGGCCAACTGTGGGGAGAGACGGTCCGCCGCCATCGTGTACTGGGTGAGGTCATTTGTACCGATGGAGACGAAGTCGAGGTGCGGCATGATGGTGTCAGCCATAAGCGCAGCTGCAGGGACCTCAATCATGGCGCCAGCAGTCAGGCCGCGTTCGCGGCACAGACCCGCAAACCACTTTGCCTCAACTGCGGTTGCCACCATTGGAGCCATGACCCACGTTGGGACATCGTCGCCACGGTCAGCTGCAGCCTGTGCGATTGCATCCAGCTGGCGAGTCAGCAAAGACTCATTGTCTCGCGCAATACGCAGGCCGCGAACACCCAGTGCTGGGTTTTCTTCCGAAGACAAAGTTGCGTAGGAAATTGGCTTATCGGAACCAGCGTCGAGGGTGCGAACAACGACCTTCGACTCGGGAAAAGCGTTGAAGACCTTGGCATAGATACGTGCCTGCTCGTCCACGGTTGGCTCTTCACTAGCTGAAAGGAAGGACAGCTCTGTGCGGTAGAGGCCAATACCTTCTGCCTGAGAATCGGACGCAATACGAGCTGCGTTGCCGTCAGCAACGTTAGCCAGCAGCTGCACACGGTGACCATCCTTGGTCTGGGCCGGGCCACGCCACTGAGCAACGCGAGCAGCCTTTTCGCGGTACTCCTCCACAGCCTTCAGGGATTCTGCACGGTTAGCGCCAAGGCTGACGGTGCCGACGGACCCATCAACAAAGAGCAGGGTGCCGGACTCGATGTTGCGCAGATCCGCGCCAACCGCCACGATGCAAGGAATGTCCAGCTGACGAGCGATGATCGCGGTGTGGCTAGTTGGGCCACCGAGCTCAGTAACGAGAGCCTTGATGTGTGCAGTATCGAGCGTTGCGGTGTCTGCCGGCGCCAAATCATCGGCCAACAGGACTGCTTCGCCGCTGACCATCGGCAGACCAGGCTCCTGCTCGCCACGCAGCTGTGCGATAACGCGATCGCGGACGTCCTTCAAGTCAGTGGTGCGCTCAGCCATCACGCCACCGGCGGCTTCAAACAGGGTGACAAACTTTTCGGTCGCACTGGCAGTTGCATACTCTGCTGGACGGCCACTGCGGATGCTCTTACGTACTGCCTTGTGCCAGCCACGGTCCTTAACCATGCCTGCAGTAGCTCCCAGCACTTCAGCGGCCTGCCCCTCAGCCCCTGCTGCACGCTGCTCCAGACGACTTGCAACTACGTCGACAGCTTCGAGGAAGCGGTCGTACTCTCCGTCGCGCTTCTCCTCATCGATCAGCTCACCAGCAGTGGGCAGTTCTGGGCGCGGGCGAACCCACACAGCCTCGGCGTATGCGACACCAGCGACAACGCCGGTGCCCTTGATGGTTGATTGAGATACGTTTTCCATCACACATTTCCTTCAGAAGGGGATTTTGCTCTCATCCTAGATCATCACAGACCGGACAAAAAAGCAACGAATACCACAGTGATTTGATTGACTTTCGGACACATTCGGACAACAATCAAAAGTGAACAGAAAACTATGCTTGGCCATCGTCCGGCGCGTTTTCTCCCAATATACGCAAACTGCGAAAGGGACGAGTTTCCACAATGATTCTCACACTGACCCCCAACCCCAGTATTGACGCCACGCTTGCCCTTAACGAGACCATCAATCCTGGTGCAGTCCACCGCGCTTCCCAGGTTTCCCAGGTCGCAGGCGGCAAAGGCGTCAATGTCACCCACGCCGTCCATTTGGCCGGAGTAAAAAGCGTCGCCCTTCTGCCCGCGCACAAAGGCGATCACTTCCTCAACCTGATGGAAGAAGCACACATTCCATTCGACGCCGTCGCAATGCCTGGCACCGTCCGGATCAATACGACGGTCACCGAACCAAACGGTCGCACCACCAAGATCAATGGCCCGGGACCAGTCCTCAACGAATCCGTGCAGTCAGCAATAACCTCTTCTCTCGGCGCGCTCGCAATCGGCGCCGATTGGGTAGTACTTGCTGGCTCCTTACCTAAGGGTGTTCCTACTGAGTGGTACGCCATGCTTGTCGACGCAATCCGTGCCGCAGCGCCCCAGGCCAAGGTTGCGGTGGATACCTCCGATGCCCCGATGGTCGCACTCAGCGAGCGTCTTGAGACCTCTGCGCCGAACCTCATCAAGCCCAATGGCTTGGAACTTGGTCAGCTCACAGGAACCGACGGCGAAGCATTGGAAGCGGCAGCGGAAAAGGGCGACTTCAGCGGAGTCGTGGAAGCTGCTCAAGTCGTTGTAAAGCGCGGCATTGGCGAGGTGCTCGTAACGCTCGGCGGCGCAGGCGCCGTGCTCGTCACTGCTGATGGTGCATGGGCTGCGACTCCCCCACCAACCAAAGTTATGTCTACGGTGGGCGCTGGAGACTCCTCCCTGGCTGGCTACATTCTGGCTCGCCGTGCAGGCAAAGACTTCGCAGAATCACTGCGGCAATCGGTGGCTTATGGCTCCGCAGCGGCAGCGCTTCCTGGCACCCAGATCCCGACCCCCGAACAAATCAATATCGACCAAACAATCGTCTCTTCCTTGTAAAGACTGAATTTTCTCATTAATCGAAGGAGTGTCTCATGGCATCCGATCTCATCACGACTGACCTAGTCGCGTTGGACGCCGATTTCGGCGATAGCATCGAATCAGTCATCACTAATCTGGCCACTTTGGTCCATGGCACCGGTCGCGCTTCCTCTATCGAGGGCTTGGCGCAACCAGCCATCGACCGCGAAGCCAAGGCTGGCACCGGCGTTCCCGGCGGCGTTGCCATTCCGCACTGCCGCTCTGAGGTCGTCACCGAACCAACCCTGGCTTTCGCTCGCCTGAGCCGTGGCGTGGATTTCTCCGGCCCAGACGGTGACGCACAGCTCGTCTTCCTCATCGCCGCACCAGCTGGTGGTGGCAAGGCTCACCTGAAGATTTTGTCCAAGCTAGCTCGAGCTTTGGTCAAGAAAGACTTCTTGGAAGCCCTCCGCTCGGCTCAGAGCAAAGAGGAAATCGTCAAGCTGGTTCTCGACGTAGTCAACGCCGAGAAGCCAAAGAAGCCTGCTGCTGAGGCAGGTGCCGCCGCTGGCGCAGCAGGTGCTGCGGTGGCTTCGGCCGAGCCAGCTACGGCAAAGGCCGGAGCCACCAACATCGTGGCGATTACCGCGTGCCCTACCGGCATTGCGCACACCTACATGGCTGCCGACGCACTGACGCAGACGGCCGCGGAGCGCGACGACGTCAACCTCACGGTGGAAACCCAGGGCTCGTCCAACAACACCTCTGTTTCCCAGTCCGTCATCGATGCGGCTGATGCCGTCATCTTCGCCACCGACGTGGGAGTTCGTGACCGCGAGCGGTTCGCGGGTAAGCCGGTCATCGAGTCCGGTGTTAAGCGCGCTATTAACGAGCCAGGCGTCATGCTCGACGAAGCAGTTGCCGCTGCCAAGAACCCGAACGCTCGTCGTGTTGCTGGCGAGGCGGGCGCGGCGTCGTCAAGCGCTGCTGAAGAAGGCGACTCCCTGGGCTGGGGCAAGCGCATCCAGCAGGCCATCATGACCGGTGTTTCCTACATGGTGCCTTTCGTTGCTGCCGGTGGTTTGCTCCTCGCTTTGGGCTTCCTCTTCGGCGGCTACGACATGGCTAACGGCTGGCAGGCCATCTCTACGAACTACTCGCTGACGAACCTGCCGGGTCACGAGGTTGAGGTCGACGGCACGATGATGACCTTCGACCGCTCCGGATTCCTCCTCTACTTCGGCGCCGTACTTTTCGCTATTGGTCAAGCCGCGATGGGATTCATCGTCGCTGCACTGTCTGGCTACATTGCCTTCGCGTTCGCTGGCCGTCCTGGCATCGCACCGGGCTTTGCTGGTGGCGCCATCGCAGTCACCCTGGGTGCTGGCTTCATCGGTGGTCTGGTTACCGGCCTCATCGCGGGGCTCGTGGCCATGTGGATTGGCAACTGGAAGGTTCCACGCTGGATCGGCTCCCTCATGCCGGTTGTCATCATCCCGCTGCTGACCTCGCTCATCACCGGCCTGCTCATGTACCTGCTGCTCGGCGCTCCGCTGGCTGCACTTATGGAAGGCCTGCAGAACTGGCTGTCCTCCATGTCCGGCTCCTCTGCAGTGCTGCTGGGTATCATCCTCGGCCTGATGATGTGCTTCGACTTGGGTGGCCCAGTCAACAAGGCTGCATACTTGTTCGCTACTGCGGGTCTTTCCACTGGTGACCAGGCTTCCATGGAAATCATGGCTGCGGTTATGGCTTCCGGTATGGTTCCGCCAATCGCGCTGTCCATCGCCACCTTCGTTCGTAAGAACCTGTTCACCCCTGCTGAGCAGGAGAACGGTAAGTCTGCATGGCTGCTGGGGCTGTCCTTCGTTTCCGAAGGCGCTATCCCGTTCGCTGCTGCTGACCCGCTGCGCGTCATCCCTGCGATGATGCTGGGTGGCGCAACCACCGGTGCTCTCTCGATGGCGATGAACGTTGGCTCCCGCGCTCCGCACGGCGGCATCTTCGTCTTCTTCGCAATCGACCCGGCCTGGGCTTACTTCCTCGCAATCGCTATTGGCGTGGTCGTCTCCGCGGCCGCCGTCATTGCGCTGAAGCAGTTCTGGCCAAACAAGACGGTCGAAGAGGCTGCCGCCAAGGCGGAAGCTGCCAAGACTGCACAGGCCGCTGCATAACGCGTACACTTGTAATCACGAAAACACTTACAGTCGAAAGGACTTATCATCATGGCATCTAAGACCGTCAAGGTTGGATCTTCCGTTGGCCTGCACGCTCGTCCGGCTTCCATCATCGCGGACGCTGCTGAAGCTTACGACGAGGACATCTTCCTGACCCTCGTGGGCAGCGATGACGATGAAGAAACCGACGCCGCTTCCTCCCTGATGATCATGGCTCTGGGCGCAGAGCAAGGTGACGAGGTTACCGTTACCTCCGAGAACGCCGAGGCAGTCGAGAAGATTGCCGGCCTCATCGAGCAGGATCTGGACGCTTCCTAAGGCTCCAGAGTCTCCCGACTTAAAGACTTAACTCCCGGGCTCTTTTAGAAGAGCTCGGGAGTTATTTTTATGTTTAATTCTTATGCGCCGAGGCAGCTGTACTTAGTACTTCGCTCCCTTGCCCTCACCGAAGGTTTCATAGAGCCACTTGGCGGCTGGGTAGACCACGATGACGCCGATGGAGCCCCAAGCGATGCCCTCGAGGGAGATGGAGCCGATGTTAAGTGTCAGATTGCCGATGCCGGCGATAAGGGCCACAGCAGCGCAGGTGAGGTTAACCGGATTGTTGAAGTTAACCTTGTTGTCCATCCAGATGCGCACGCCCAGCATGCCGATGAGGCCGTATAGAACCAGAGTGGCACCGCCCAGCACGCCTGTAGGGATGGTGAAGATCAATGCGCCAAACTTCGGTATGAAGGCCAAACAGATAGCGAAGCTTGCCGCGACCCAATAGGCTGCCGTGGAGTAAACACGAGTAGCGGCCATGACGCCGATGTTCTCAGCGTAAGTCGTGGTACCCGAACCACCGAAGCCGCCGGCGATGGCGGTGCCCAAGCCGTCGGCGATGAGGGCGTCACCAGCAAGGTCATCGAGGTCTCGTTTGGTCATCTCAGACACGGCCTTTACGTGGCCGATGTTTTCCGCAATGAGGACCACCAAGACTGGCAGCGCCACGGCAATCGCAGAGAACTTGAATTCAGGGGTGTGGAACTGCGGAAGACCAATCCATGCCGCCTGGCGAATGGTCTCGGCTGTTCCTTCAGCAAGGTTGCCAGTCACCGCCGCGAAGACCCAGCCAATCACAACGCCGATAAGGATGCCCAAGCGCGCGACCATGCCGCGACCGCCCACGGTCGCAACGATGATCGCCACGAGAGTCACCACGGCCACCAGCGGCTGCGTCTGGAAGTTGCTCGTGGCAGCAGGCGCCAGGTTAAGGCCGATGAGCGCAACAATTGCGCCAGTCACCGCCGGAGGCATCACAGCATCAAGCACGCGGCGTCCCGCAGCCTTCACTACAAAACCGATGAGCACCAGCACCAGACCGGTCACCAGAATGGAACCTGCCTGCGCACCAATGCCGTACTGTTGCGAGGCAGACAGCGGCGCGATGAACGCAAAGGAGGAGCCCAGGTACGAAGGAAGGCGGTTGCGGGTGATCAGCAAGAAGAGAATCGTGCTGATTCCGGAGAACAGCAGCGTGGTGTTGACCGGGAAGCCGGTCAGTGTCGGCACCAGCAGAGTCGCGCCAAACATGGCGACCACGTGCTGCATACCGATACTGATGGTGCGGCCCCAGCTCAGTCGTTCTTCGGGCGCGACAACCGCGCCGGGTTCAATATTTTTACCATCGCCGTGCAGGCGCCAACCAAAAGTACTCACGAGCTTTCATTATTACCCACAAGCACGATTTTAGGAAACTTCCTCCACCACGAACTCCGAAAGCTCACGTGCGATGGACGCAGGAAGGCGGACGTCGACAAGCGTGCCCTCGTTGGTGTACTCCTCGTAGCGCACCGTGCCCTCAGCATGCACGCGAGATACGACGTCGCCGCGGGTAAACGGAACCAGTAGGCGGACGTGGCTGTCGCGAGAGTTAAGGAAGAGCTCAATGCGCGAGGTCAGTTCGTCAATGCCCTCGCCGGTGTGCGCAGAAACATACACCACGTTTTCGTGGTCGAGGACGTGGCGAATCTCTGCCAACACCAGCGGGTCCGCCTGGTCAATCTTGTTGATAACAATGATTTCCGGCGGTGCCTGCTCCCCTGTCTCCTTAACAATGTCGTAGATGACCTTGTTTACGGCCTCAATCTGCTTAATGGGGAAAGGATCGGATCCATCCACCACATGCAGCATGATGTCCGCCGCCAAGACTTCCTCGAGCGTGGACTTGAAAGCCTCAACCAGCTGCGTGGGCAGGTGGCGCACGAAACCGACGGTATCGGTGAACACCACCTGGCGGCCGTCTGCAAGCTCAGCGCGGCGCGTGGTGGGGTCCAGGGTTGCGAACAACGCGTCTTCCACCAGCACGCCCGCTCCAGTCATCGCATTAATCAGCGAGGACTTGCCCGCGTTGGTGTAACCCGCGATGGCAATCTGTGGAATCGTTGAAGACTGACGCTTGGAGCGCTTGACCTCACGCGCTGTCTTCATACCGCGCAATTCCTTGCGCAGGCGAGCCATTTCGGTGCGGATGCGGCGGCGGTCCGACTCAATCTTGGTCTCACCAGGGCCGCGCAGGCCGACGCCGCCGTTGGAGCCAGCTCGGCCACCGGCCTGACGGGACAGGTTGCCGCCCCAACCACGCGTGTGGGTGTACAGGTATTCCAGCTGCGCGAGCGAAACCTGGGCTTTGCCCTCTTTGGACTTCGCGTGCTGCGCGAAGATATCGAGAATCAGCATCGTACGGTCAATGACCTTGGTATTGAGCTCGCGCTCCAATGCGGAGAGCTGACCTGGCTGCAACTCACCGTCACAAATGACGGTATCCGCACCCGTTGCCTCAACAATCTCTTTGAGTTCCTGTACCTTGCCGCGGCCAATGTAAGTACCAGGGTCCGGCTTGTCACGTCTTTGGTAGATAGCCTCAACGACCTCGGCGCCCGCGGTCTCAGTCAGCGCCGCGAGCTCAGCCATGGTGGCCTCGACCTCGGCAACCGTACCTTCGGTCCAAACTCCTACGAGAACGACCTGCTCAAGGCGGAGTTTTCGGTACTCAACCTCGTAGCCGTCGGTGGTGTCTTCGGCGCGAATTGTGGTGGAAACGCGGCGGAAAGAATTACGCTCGGCTAGGTCGAGGTCACCCGTTGTAGGGTCTTGCGGCTGATAGTCGCCAAATGCCTGTGCGAGAAGTTCTTCGTGATTTTCGTTCATGTTCCCTCCATTCTTGCACGTCGTTGGCTTAAACCCCCAATTAGCGCTGAGCAAATATAGTTGCCATCTTTTCTCCGGCTTATTCCTTTAATATTCTTCCGCGGCAGCTTTTGGCCAGCACTAACGGCGGGATACAATGGCCACCATGACCGAGAATCCCACCGCCACTAAGGCCAACGCTGAAATGGAGGCCATCGGCCTCAACTTCGAGCGCTGGCAAGATGCCGTCGAGGCAGCCATCTCCACTAATCTGCTCACCGTCACTGGTGAAATCCGCGACGGCCAGCTCATCCAATTCGCAGACCCTTCAGGCGCCCAGATCAACATCTTGGCCGTAGAGCCGTTTGCCACCTACATCGGTTTCGAGTCTGTAACCCAGGCCTTCGCCCACGTATCCATGGTCAACGACGTTCTCGCTTTCTTGGAGATCCTCGATCCGTTCGGCACCGTGCTGGCACAAGCCACCGCCAACCTCGCCCAGGGCCCACTCCTCGTTGACGAGGAAACCCAGCCCTGGCAGCAGATCGGCCTGACTGCTATGGGCCTCAAGGTCCAGCGCTACGCCACTGCGGAAGCCTACGAGGCCGAGTTTGGAGCATACCCGGCCGCCTTCGAGTCCGAGGGGGCGGAAATCGTTTCCTCCGGCTCCGGTGCCGCGGCCCCTACTCCAGGATGCCGTTTCGCAGCTCGCGTTATGGAATCCTCGTGGCGCCACAACCAACTGACCGGTGAAAAGTTCATGCACTTGGTCATGGACGGTGCTTTCCCGTTCGATCTGTGCCTGCCAGCTTCCTTTGGCGAGCTCCCTGCGAAAGATGAAGTATTAGCCGGAACTGCTATGCTGACTGCTTCAATCGAAATGCCGACCGGTGGCTGCGGATCCGGCGGCGGTTGCTCCTGCGGCTCCGGCGGCTGCGGCGGACACTAAGTAGCAAAGCAGAAAGGCCAGGTATGGGTTCAGGCAGTCGTCATGCGCTGGCCATCGCCCTCGCGGTGGTGGCTGCCGTTGCGCTCATCGGGACGCTAAAGCTATCTGGTCTTTTTATTGCCCTTTTGGTTGCGGGCGCCATGTGGTTGCTCGCCTCAAGACGGCCCGATGCTTCCGAGCATTCCGCGCTGCGTACCTCCATCGATCTTTCCGCGGACGATATTCGTGACGTGATCGCTGAATACGACGATTTCTGTAACTCAGAAAGCACCGACTCCATCGCTGATCGCACCATGTACCGTCCAGCGCTGTTGGATCTCGATTGCGTGGATCCCACAATCGAGGCCTTTCACTACGAGCTGGGCGGCGCCAAGCGTTTCCTGCGCCGGCTCGAAACCCGCGTCTACCGCAACGACATCGAGACAGATGAACTCGAATCGCTCCTCAAGGTCACCGATGAGCGCGCCACCGAGCTGCGCGAGACCTGGCTCGCGGCTCGGCGCGCGGCCCATTCGTTGGGCACGAAATATGACCGCCGCCCGCAGGAGAACCGCGAGCTACGTCGCACTGAGTCCCCTAAGGCCCCTGAGGACCCTGAGACCCCTGAGGACAAAGCCTAAAGCTGTGTCTGCAAAGACTGCAGCTAAACAGCCATGAGCTAGAGAACCGTGGTGCCCTCAGCCACGATGCGCGAAGGCCCAGTAAGACGTGAACCCCCGTCGAAGATCTCTACCTGCACCTGGCCGCCGGGAACATTGACGATGACGGTTCCGGCACCCTCGCCGGCGTCGGCAAGCGCGGCTCGTGCCGCGGCCACCGTACCGGTTCCGCAAGACCGGGTCTCCCCCACCCCGCGCTCGAAGACGCGCATGGATACCGCGCCGTCGACAAGCTGTGTCAGTACCTCAACGTTGACGCCATGCGGGAAGAACTCGTGGTCGAACTCCGGCTGCGCGAAAGCCATATCCGCCAAAGACTCCGGCGTGAGGCCCGGAATCACTGCAGCCAAGTGCGGGTTGCCCATGTCAACGCCCAAGCCGGCAAAGTTTTCTCCAACCATCGAGGCAGTGGACACGCCGGTAACCTCCGCAGGGCCCATCTCCACGCTGACCTGCGCATCATGCTCGTCGAAGGAATGCACGGTGACCTGCTTTGCCCCTGCGCGAGTGCCGACGACGAAGCTCTCGCTGTCCACCAAACCGCGGGAGCGCACCCAGTGTGCGAAGACACGCGTGCCATTGCCGCACATCTCAGCCACAGAGCCATCGGCATTGCGGTAATCCATGAACCAGTCCGCAGGGGCAATGCCCTCAGCCACTGGCTCACCCAGTGCGCCAGCGCGCACCACGCGCAGAAGGCCGTCGCCGCCGATGCCAGCGCGGCGATCGCACAGAACGCGGACCCGCTCTGAGCTTAGTTCTAGAGTGCCCTCGTGATCCTCGATGATGACGAAGTCGTTTTCAGTACCGTGTCCCTTGGCAAATTTCATGCCTCAATAATACGCAGCGCCTGCTGGTAGGTATCACCGGCTGCATCCAGCCAGTTGATGCGCTTGTCGCGGTTGAACCAGGCCCGCTGCCGGCGCACATAGCGGCGCGTTCCAGTAATCGTGCGCTCAACGGCCTCTTCCCACGTCAACTCGCCGCGTTGGGCCTGGAATACCTGCGCGTATCCGATTGCGCGGCTCGCCGTGGAATCCTCCACTAAGCCTGCGTCCTGCAGGGCCTCGACCTCTGCCACAAGCCCGCGCTCGAACATGCGCCGGCTACGCAGCTCAATGCGTGGATTGAGCCATTCTGCCTCGGTGCGCAGCCCCAGCAACAACGTGTCCCAGCGCGGCGGCGCATCTTTGGGAGGCTGGCTGGCTTTGAAAGGCTTGCCGGTCAGCTCGATGACTTCCAGGGCGCGAACAGTCCGGCGCGGGTCCTTGTCCTCGATGATCGAGGCTGCGGCTGGGTCAATCTCCGCGAGCTCCGCGTGCAGCTTCTCGATGCCGATATCTTTACGCCGCGCCTCATACTTCGCGCGCACTGCCGGATCCGTGGGCGGAAACTGCCAATCGTCCACGAGTGCTTGCACATAAAGCATGGAGCCCCCGACCAAGATAGGCGTCTTGCCGCGGGCCATGATGTCCTCGACGTCAGCGATGGCGTCTTGCTGGTAGCGCGCCACGGAAGCCGTCTCTGTCACCTCCCACACATCGAGTTGGTGGTGCGGGATGCCTTCCCGTTCCTCTACGGTGAGCTTGGCAGTGCCGATGTCCATGCCACGGTAAAGCTGCATTGAGTCGACGTTTACTACTTCGCCGTCTAGTTCATGGGCCAACTTGACGCCCAGGTCCGATTTACCGGATCCGGTGGGCCCCACGACTGCGATGGGCCTTAGCATTGCCACCCCGCAACGTAGCGCCCTACGCCCAGCGTGGAATCGGCCGCACGCAATTCCGCTTGCGTGGGCCGCAAAGCTGCAAGCTCAGCCCACAAGCGGGTTTCCAGCACGCCCGTCTCCGCCAGCAAAGACTCGTCGCAGTCCACGTCCACGCCGGAGAGCAGGGACTCGCACCACAGGGCGGTGTCTGCCGCGCCGTCGACAAGCGCAAGCGGCGCCCGCGCTGTAAGCCCCGCACTGCCATCCACGCACACCATGGTGAGGACGCCGGCACGCGGGGTACCCACGTGGTCTCGGGTATCGGCGACGCGGTGCTTAACGACGCCGTCTAGCACATACCGCGCCATGAGCTCCGGGAGATAGTTTCCCGCACCAAGCTCGACGCTGGGTGCGCCCCATGCCCGCAGTGAGCCGCTGAGGTTAGTATGCCAACGCGGATCGCGCGAACCGACGATGTCCACCTCGATTTCCGCTGCTTCCTCCCCTAATCTTGAGGCCTCCGCAAACTCCACAACCAGTTGGCGAGCAGCGGCAAGAAGGGCCCGGCTGGCGCCATCAGCAGGCGAAAGCTCAGCCGCGAGGGCGGGGGAAGAAGGCATTACCAAAAGATTTAACATTGCTTCCTCATCCTAGTGTAGGAGAAGGTACTGTAAGGGAGAACACTCTAGGCAGCCGTGACGCGCGGCGCGACTTTTCACGAAGGCGGTTTCAACCATGTCGATCCCAACCCCAGGTTCAATGCCCAAGAAGGGTGCTCGTCCAGGCCCTCGTCCTGGTGCGCAGCCGGTGAAGCAGACTCCTCACAATGATCCGGCCAAGTGGGGCCGCGTGGAAGAAGACGGTTCGGTCTACGTCAACGCCCCGGAGGGCGAGCGCAAGATTGGCGAGTGGAAGGCTGGTACCCCGGCCGAGGGCCTGGCTCACTACGGCGCACGTTACGACGATCTCTCCACCGAGATCGAGCTCCTCGAGGCTCGCCTCAAGGCACATCCTGGCGAGGCTGAGTCCATCAAGGCCACCGCTGCTGAGCTGCGTGAGACCTTGCCTACCGCTGCAGTTATCGGCGACATTGCGGCACTCAATAAGCGCTTGGGCGCTGTCATCGAGCACTCCGTAACTGCTGGTGAGCAAGCACAGGCAGACAAAGCACGCCGCCGCGAGGAAGGCATCGCTGCCAAGGAGAAGCTGGCCGCCGAGGCAGAAGACATCGCAGAAAACTCCACCGACTGGAAGGCCGCGGGTGACCGTATCCGCGCCATCCTCGAAGAGTGGAAGCAGATCCGCGGCATTGACCGCAAGACTGACGACGCACTCTGGAAGCGCTACTCCCGTGCGCGCGATTCTTTCAACCGCCGCCGCGGCGCCCACTTCGCGGAGCTCGACCGCAACCGCGCCGCCGCACGCAAGCGCAAGGAGGAACTTGTTGAGCGCGCCGTAGCACTTCAGGACTCCACGGAATGGGGTCAGACCGCTCGCGCTTACCGCGACCTCATGACCGAGTGGAAGGCAGCCGGCCGCGCACCGCGCGAGGCTGATGACAAGCTCTGGGCGCAGTTCCGCGCCGCACAAGACCACTTCTTCTCTGCACGCAACGCTGTCAATGACGAGCGCGACAAAGAGTTCGCCGCCAACGCTGCGGCCAAGGACGCACTCATCGCTGAGTACGATTCCCAGATCGATCCTTCCAAGTCCATCGAGACTGCCAAGGCAAAGCTGCGTGAGCTGCAGGAAAAGTGGGAGGAGATTGGCTACGTTCCGCGTAACCAGGTCCGCGAGTACGAGGCAAAGATCGAGGTACTCGAAAAGCGCGTCGCTGAGGCCGAGGACTCCGAGTGGCGCCGCACTGATCCAGAAGCACAGGCACGCGTAGCCCAGTTCCAGTCCAAGGTTGATGACTTGACGGCTCAGGCTGCAGCAGCCGAGTCCAAGGGCAATGCCAAGAAGGCCGAGGACCTGCGCGCACAGGCTGCGCAGTGGCAGGAATTCGCCGACGCAGCTGCCGCTGCAGTCAACGACAAGTGACGGTCACCCGCAAGTAATTGCTCGTTCAGATCGTACCCGGCCGCGGGGAGCCCGCCGACTGCGTGCGCAGTTTCGTCTTCGATGCGAACCTTTACGCACAGGAGGCCTCCGGCGATCCCGCGGCCTCTTCCGCGCCTTCGCGGGTGGTACAGCGCCTACAAGGTTCCACCGAATCTGTCACCTACTTGTTTGGACTGACTGAGGACACCCCGCTGGAGGTCGGTGAGCTAGGCTTTCCCACTATTCCAGCGGTAGAGCCCAGCCCGGAGCTCGACTTTGACGGCTTTATCCATATCTCCCTTCCGCTGCTCGAGGAGACCCAGAATGCCGAGATCGAATGCGTGCTCGGCGCTGATTACCTGCCCCTGCCGGGCGAAGAACTTGAGCCCGAGGCGTTGGCAGTAACGCGTCAGCTCGCCGAACACGCAATGGCTTTGGCCCGCCAGTTTGGTCGCAGTGTGGCGCAAATCGGCATGCTCTACCCAGCTGAAGCGGACTACTCTTACGATCCTTTTTCCACCGCTTATACGGAGCTGGGATTCCAGCCCAAGCATTCAGAACACCAGATGTTCATCGAGTTCCCCGACTCCCCTGCCCGGCCTTTCCCGGTGGCGGGCCGCAGCTTCCACGTGTTCGCGGACTATGACATCCCAGAGCATCACCTCGACGACATCTTGGACCTTCTAACGGTCGCATCCACGGATGCGGTCTACGGGGATCTCAACACGGAGCCTATTAATTGGACACGGGAGCGCTTGGCCGAAGCCCACTCCCGCCTGCGGGTGCGCAAGTCACACACGCTGCTCATTGCAGTGGAGGAAGAAGGCCGTATCGTGGCACTCACCGAGTTGGCGCGCCATCACGACGCAGATCCCGAGGTATGCGAGTGGACGCTCACGGTCACTGCGCGCGATAGGCGGCGTGTGGGACTAGCCACGTCAGCGAAGCTGCATGCACTGCACGAGGTGGCTCAGTGGTGGCCTGATACCCGGCGTGCTTATTGCTCGGTAGCCGACGCCGATCCGGCCATGATCCGCATCTACCAGCACCTTGGCGCGGAGGTCATCTCTACCTCGTCGGCGTGGGAGCTCAAGCTTTAGGACTTCTTATAACGCTGCGCTGCTTGGCGACGTCGGTCGTCGATAAGCAGCGGGTTCTCCTCCGGCGGGAGGGTGGTTGCTGCCTCGGTTTGCAGGATTCCCACCTGGTCCAGCTTGCTGGCTTCGCGGCGGGCCTTCTCAGCAGCTGCGACCTGCTCTGGGCTGCGCTTGAACGCCACTTGACAGTATGCAAGAAAGGCGATGAGGCTCGCGAGGGTTCCTACCCACATGCCGATGGAAGGGCTATCAGCGGTGGAACCGCGGAACCAGAAGCTCCACAGGTTAATGAAGAAGGAAATGGTCACCATCATCCACGCGGCGAGCGCAAAGTTGGTGCAACGTGTGGCCACAGTCAGGGTGGTCAGCACGCCAATGCCCACGAGGGAGAACCATGCAGAGACAGTTTCCATGATGGAGATCCGCACGCCGTCATCCGTGGTGCCCAGTTGCAGCGCTTCCCACCCATGCGCCGGGCCAGCATAGGGCAGAACCAAGTACGCAACCCACACCACGATAGCGATGATGAGAGTGACCTTGTGGTTTCCCAGTTCCATCTTCTTGGCAGCCGCGCGTTCAGCGGCGTGGGCTTGTTCGTACTGATTACTCATGGTGGTCTAGCGTACTCCTCTAGCAGCCGCAGGCGTCATCTTGCTGGCGCGCAGGCTTGCCAATCTGCGGCAGTCCCAGGCCCACACCAATCGGCGCGGTGGTGGGTGTCTGACCGGCTGCGGACATATCGCCCGCCTTGGTGCGGCGGTGCGAGGTTACGCCGGAGTCAGCCACGAGGAAGAAGGAACCCGCATCGGTCACGGTGGTGTGAACAACGTCGCCAGGGCGGATGTCCGCGGTGATTTCGGTGCGAGTGCCAGCGGCGTCGACAAGCACGGGCGCAAAGTGCACCAGGCGCCCATCGCGGGAGCGGCCCGTCAGGCGGTGGGTCTCCCCTGCCTTGCGGCCCCCCTCGGCCTGGACCAGCAGCTCAGCGTCGGTGCCGATGAGCTTGGCGTTTTCTTCAGCCTGAATGGAATCCTGCAGGGCAACCAGACGCTCGAAGCGCTCTTGCACGATGTGCTTGGGTACCTGCTGCTCCATCTCGGCAGCAGGGGTGCCCGGGCGCGGCGAGTACTGGAAAGTGAAGGCCGAGGCGAAACGCGCGCGCTTGACGACGTCCATGGTGGCCTCGAAGTCCTCTTCGGTCTCACCCGGGAAGCCGACGATGATGTCGGTGGTGATCGCCGCGTGCGGCATTTTTTCGCGCACTTCGTCGAGGATGGCCAAGAACTTCTTAGAACGGTAGGAACGGCGCATCTCTTTCAGGATGCGATCGGAGCCAGACTGCAAAGGCATGTGCAGCTGCGGACACACGGCCGGGGTCTCAGCCATGGCGTCGATGACGTCAGAGGTGAACTCAGCTGGGTGCGGCGAGGTAAAGCGCAGGCGCTCGAGGCCCTCAATCTTGCCTACCTCGCGCAGCAGCTTGGAAAAGGCGAACTTGTCACGCGGCAAATCTGGGTCAGCGAAGTTCACTCCATAGGCATTAACGTTCTGGCCGAGGAGGGTGACCTCGGAAACACCCTGGTCAACCAAGGCTTGAACCTCAGCGAGGATGTCACCTGGGCGGCGATCCTCTTCTTTACCACGGAGGGAAGGAACGATGCAGAAGGTACAAGTGTTGTTGCAGCCCACGGACACGGATACCCAGCCTGCGTAGGCGGACTCGCGCTTGGCCGGGAGCACGGACGGGAAGGCCTCTAGAGAATCGACGATTTCCACCTGCGCCTCGTCGTTGTGACGAGCGCGCTCGAGCAGCGTGGGAAGTGCTGCCATGTTGTGGGTACCGAAGACTGCATCGACCCACGGCGCGTTGTCGAGGACGGTATCTTTGTCTTTCTGTGCCAAACAACCGCCCACGGCGATCTGCATGCCAGGGTGGTTTTCCTTGGTCTTCTTCAACGCGCCCAACGTGCCGTACAGGCGCTTATCGGCGTTCTCACGCACCGCGCAGGTATTGAAGACGATGAGGTCAGGCTCTTGTTCCTCCGCGGCAGCAACATAGCCAGCCTCTTCGAGCAGGCCCGAGATGCGCTCAGAATCGTGGACGTTCATCTGGCAGCCGAAAGTACGCACCTCATAGGTGCGGGCGGAACCATCCGGGTTGGTGCCGGCGCTCTGCGCGATCTGACCGAGGGAGACCTCCGGATCAACTCCGGTGACGGCGTTCTTGGGGTTTCTAGTGTTCATGGGGGCGCTCACGTCGGTTCATTCTAACGACGCTCGGGGGTAACTCATAAACGCGCTCCTCCCCTGTTTACCAACTTCGCCGCATGAATATTTCTCCTCATTTACCAGGTATTTCTATATTACGACAGATAGAATCCTCTTTACAGACGGGTGAAGCGTTATCAAAACGTGACCCTATTGCCCAACCTTGTGACACAGCGCACCCTATTATCCCAACATGACCCGTTCAACATACGGAAGGAAGTAATGATGTGAGCGACTCCCCAATGATTCGCATCAGCGACGTACAAAAGTACTTCGACGATTATCACGCATTGCGCGACATTAATCTCGAGATCCAGCGCGGCGAAGTCGTTGTCGTGCTCGGTCCCTCGGGATCCGGTAAGTCCACGCTGTGCCGCACCATCAACCGCCTCGAGACCATCGAGTCCGGCTCCATCGCCATCGACGGCACCCCACTGCCGGAGGAAGGCAAGGCCCTGGCCACGTTGCGCGCCGACGTGGGCATGGTCTTCCAGCAGTTCAACCTCTTCCCTCACTTGACTATCAAGGACAACGTAACGCTGGGCCCCATCAAGGTGCGCAAGATGTCCAAGTCCGCCGCGAACGACCTAGCACTCCAGCTCCTCGACCGCGTGGGGATTGCCAACCAGGCAGACAAATACCCGGCGCAGCTCTCCGGTGGCCAGCAACAGCGCGTCGCCATCGCCCGCGCGCTCGCGATGAAGCCGAAGGTCATGCTCTTCGATGAACCGACCTCCGCTCTCGATCCGGAGGTGGTCAACGAGGTCTTGGACGTCATGACGGACCTCGCCAAGGAGGGCATGACCATGGTCGTCGTCACGCACGAGATGGGATTCGCCCGCAAAGCCGCAGACCGCATCTTGTTCATGGCCGACGGCGAGATCGTCGAAGATACCGACCCTGACTCTTTCTTCACCAACCCGCAATCGGGTCGCGCCCGGGACTTCCTGGGCAAGATCCTCCACCATTAATCCCATCCTCATCTCAAGGAGAAACACCATGTCTCGTTCCCACATCACCCGCGTTATCGCCGCCACCTCCGCCGTCCTTGCCTCTGGCGCCCTGCTCGCTGCCTGCGGCGGCTCCTCCGACTCCGCCCCCGGCGAAGGCGAGGGCCTACTCGCCCACATCGAGTCTGGCAACGTCACCCTCGGCACCAAGTTCGACCAGCCGGGTCTCGGCCTGCGCGAGGGCGACGGGTCCATGTCCGGCCTGGACGTCGACGTCGCGACCTACGTCGTCAACCACATCGCCAAGGAGAAGGGTTGGGCTGAGCCAAAAATCGAGTGGAAGGAGACCCCCTCCGCGCAGCGCGAGACCCTCATCGAGAACGGCCAGGTCGACATGATCGCCGCGACCTACTCCATCAACGCCTCCCGCGCAGAGAAGGTCAACTTCGGTGGCCCGTACCTTGTCACCCACCAGGCCCTGCTCGTTTCTGCCGACAACGCGGAAATTAAGGGTCTCGACGGTCTCGACGGCAAGATCCTCTGCTCTGTCACCGGCTCTACCCCGGCTCAGAAGGTCAAGGAGGCTCTGCCGTCCGTCCAGCTTCAGGAGTTCGACACCTACTCCTCCTGCGTTGAGGCACTCTCCCAGGGCACCATCGACGCGATGACCACGGACGCGACCATCCTCAACGGCTACGCCGCTCAGAACGAGGGCAAGTTCAAGGTCGTCGAGCTCGAGAAGGACGGCAAGCCGTTCACCGACGAGTACTACGGCATCGGCCTGGCCAAGGACGACCAAGAAGCCACGGAAGCCATCAACGCTGCACTCAAGGAGATGCACTCCTCCGGCGAGTTCGACAAGCTCGTCTCTGCCAACCTCGGCAAGGGCGACGCCATCGAGCCGGGTACCCCGGGCGACCTGTCCTTCGTGGAATAACGCCCCCTTAGGCCGGGCACAAAAGCCCGGCCCCTCCCATCCCCAATGAACGAGGAGAAACCATGAGCTCCATGTGGAGCCAGCTGGGTCCAGAACTCTGGCCCGCGTTTTGGCTCACTATCAAACTCACGCTGTGGTCGGCGTTGGGTTCCATGATTCTAGGCACCATCCTGACCGCGATGCGCGTCTCCCCCGTCGGCATTCTGCGCTTCCTGGCTACGGCGTACATCACGATCGTGCGCAATACGCCGCTCACGCTGGTCGTGCTGTTCTGTTCCTTCGGCCTGTACCAGACCCTCGGCGTCACGCTCGCGAGCCGCGAGTCGGCGACATTCCTCATCGACAACAACGTGCGTTTGGCCATCGTGGGCTTTATCCTCTACACCTCCGCCTTCGTCGCCGAGTCGTTGCGCTCCGGCATCAACACCGTGGACTTCGGTCAGGCAGAGGCCGCCCGCTCGCTCGGGCTGTCCTTTACCCAGACATTTAGCACCATCGTCTTCCCACAGGCAGTCCGCGCGGCTATCGTCCCGCTGGGCAATACACTCATCGCGCTAACGAAGAACACGACCATCGCGTCCGTCATCGGCGTCGCCGAGGCCTCGCTGCTCATGAAGTCGACCATCGAGTTCCACGCCAGCCAGCTCTTTGTCATCTTCCTCATCTTCGCAGCAGGCTTCATCATCCTCACCCTGCCCATGGGCCTTGGCCTGGGCAAGCTCTCTGAGAAATTGGCGGTGAAGAAATAATGTCCGTACGCGCCACAGTGCTTTACGATGCCCCCGGCCCCAAGGGCCGACGCAACAACGCCATCTATACAGTCATCACCGCCATCGTCGCCACCGCGGTCCTCGCGTGGGTGTTTATGAAGTTGAACGAGCGCAACCAGCTCAGCCCTGAGCTGTGGACGCCGTTCCTCAACTCGCAGACATGGACGACGTATCTGCTCCCGGGTCTCAAGGGCACGATCTTCTCCGCCGTCGCCTCCATTCTGTTGGCCATCGTCTTTGGCGTGGTCTTCGGTCTGGGACGCCTGAGCGAGCACCGCCCCATCCGCTGGGTGTGCGGCGTGGTCGTGGAGTTCTTCCGCGCCATCCCCGTGCTGCTGCTCATGATTTTCGCCTACCAGCTCTTCGCGGTCTACGACCTCGTGCCGTCCAAGCACCTCGCTTTCGGTGCCGTTGTCTTCGCGCTCACGCTCTACAACGGCTCCGTCGTCGCCGAGATTCTGCGCTCCGGCATCCGTTCGCTGCCCAAGGGCCAAACCGAGGCAGCTAAGGCGCTGGGACTGAGCCACCAGCAGACCATGTTCAAGGTGCTGCTCCCCCAGGCCGTCGCGGCGATGCTGCCTGCGCTCATCTCGCAGATGGTCATCGCCCTCAAGGACTCCGCGCTCGGCTACCAGATAGGCTATGTCGAAGTTGTCCGCTCCGGTATCCAGTCCGCGTCCTTCAACAAAAACTACCTGGCTTCGCTCATCGCCGTCGCCATCATCATGATCCTTATCAACTGGGGACTGACAGTGCTGGCCCAACGCATCGAGCGCCAGCTGCGCGCCGGCCGCGCCCGCAAGAATATCGTGGCCGCCGTGCCGCACCATCGCTCGCAGGGCCTCGACACCAAGGACGAGGTCAACGCCGATTGGCACGCACCCGGCTACAAGGAAATCCGCAACCCCGCGGAATAAACACCTCACATGGGCAAGCCGAACCCTCAGCAACCAGCTGGGGGTTTACTCGTTTTCCAGCTCCGCGCAGCGCGCCTCGAGAGCCGCCTTCGCCACGCGCAACGACGCACCCTCGTTAAAGCCGCGGCGGGCAAGCACGCCCACGATGCGCCGCAGCACCTTGTCGCGCTCCGCACGGTCTTCCGGGATCGTCTTCACCGAGCGCGCCTTCTTAGCAGCGAGCTCCTCCATGATGGACTGCTCGGACTCCTGCGTCACCTGCTCGAGCGCCTCCGCACGGTCTGCTTGCGCTACCCCCTTGCGCTGCAGCTCGCGGTCGAGCACCCGCGCCGACTTGCCGCGGCGCGCATGGCGTTGGCGCACCCATTCACGCGCGAATGCCGCGTCATCGAGCAGGCCCACGTTCGCAAGATCGTCAAGCACCGACTCGACGACCTCCGGGTCAAACTCCAACCCAATGAGACGATCGGAGAGTTCCTTTCGCGAACGCGCGCGCTGATCCAGTAACAGCAACGCACGATTGCGTACCTTTGCTTTAGCTTCTTCTGCTTCGACATCAAAAAGCCCGCCTCCAGTGGCGCCGGATTCATAATCTTCCAGCGCCCGGCGTAGCTTCTCGAGCTTCTCTGGGGCGGGCTTGTTCATTTATTCGTCGTCAAAGTCGACGTTTGGCACCAAGTCGACTGCCTCATCAGTTAGCGGATCATCCGCACCTGGCACGTCCATTGGAATGTCTTCGTCGGTAGTCGCACCAGAGCCGATCCCCAACTTGTTGAAGATCTTCTTCTCGATCTCGTCAGCGAGGTCCTTGTTTTCCTTCAAGAAGTTACGCGCCTTCTCCTTACCCTGACCGAGCTGGTCACCTTCATAGGTAAACCAGGAACCGGACTTCTTGATGAAGCCATGTTCCACGCCCAAATCGATGATGGAGGACTCCCTAGAAATGCCCTCGCCGTACATGATGTCGAACTCGGCAATCTTGAATGGTGGGGAGACTTTGTTCTTCACGATCTTGATCTTGGTGCGGTTACCAATTGCATCCTGGCCGTCCTTCAGGGTCTGAATGCGGCGGATGTCGCAACGGACAGACGCGTAGAACTTCAGTGCCTTACCACCGGTGGTGGTCTCCGGCGAACCGAACATGACACCAATCTTCTCGCGCAGCTGGTTAATGAAGATTGCGGTAGTGCCGGAGTTATAAAGCGCACCGGTCATCTTGCGCAAAGCCTGGGACATCAGACGAGCTTGGAGACCCACATGGGAGTCACCCATCTCGCCCTCAATTTCTGCCTTCGGGGTCAGCGCTGCCACGGAGTCAATAACGATGATGTCAATAGCGCCGGAACGAACAAGCATGTCCGCGATTTCCAGCGCCTGCTCACCAGTATCCGGCTGGGAGACCAAGAGGTTGTCGGTGTCTACGCCCAGCAGACGGGCGTATTCCGGATCCAATGCGTGCTCCGCATCGATAAAGGCGGCAATGCCGCCGTCCTTCTGTGCAGAAGCAATGGCGTGCAACGCAACAGTTGTCTTACCGGAAGACTCAGGACCGTAAATCTCAACGATACGGCCGCGCGGGAAACCGCCGATACCCAGAGCAATATCGATCGCGGTATTACCGGAGGAGATCGCCTGGATTGGCGGGCGTTCGTCATCACCCAGACGCATGACTGCGCCTTTACCAAAATCCTTCTCAATCATCGCCATTGCGGCGTCAAGAGCCTTTTGGCGGTCATCACCTTTAGCTGCCGCGGCAGTGGACTTCTTCTTGGTTGCCATTTATTTCCCTAACTTTGATTATTTACGCAGAATGATTCACGCGCCGATGAGCGCGAGTTCTTCTTTTTAGACTGTTATTGCGCAACATTGGTTCCGCCGACAGACAAAAGCTATCGAATCAGCCTGACATCCCCCACAACAATACACACACAGATGTTCGAATTTCCACTCAAATTCAACGTGTCTGTTCTATTTTCAGGCCATAAAGGTTTCAACGCGTTCGAAAGGCCGAGCTAACGATTACAAGGTTGGATAGTCGACCCCAAGGCGCCTTTCTTCGGGAGCGTCAAAGTCATCGCACAATCCGTCCCACACGTCGCCCGGGTCAACACCTCGCTCTATTAGCTCGTCGGCGGTCTCACCATATTTTGCTAGTACATGGGAATGGCTAATCCACTTCCCCTCGGACTCGCCGAACTCGTCGACAACCAGTTGGTGATATTCCGTCAATCGCATGCCAGCCATCCTACAGGGCGGCCTTGCACACCCTCCCTAGGACAAGTCCCCCATCTAGGGCATAGAGCGCCGCCGAAACCCCACGTTGAACGCTGTTCAAAACTGCCGGTTTCCTGCTTCGTTGGCAAACGTGTAATCTCCCCACCATGAAAAAGAACTCTGTCGCGACTGACATCGCATACGTTGCAGTCTTTACCGCTCTCATCATCGTTTTTGCGTTCGTTTCCATTCCAAGTCCTGTCTCCGGTGTTCCCATCGTTATCCAGAACGCCGTCATCACCCTGGCGGGTCTAGTTCTTGGCGGTCGCCGCGGATTCTTCGTGGGCCTGCTGTTTATCCTTCTCGGCCTCGTAGGCCTTCCGGTCCTTGCTGGCGGACGTAGCGTCATCAGCGCCCTGCCTGGCCCAACCGTTGGCTACATCGTGGGCTACCTCATCTCCCCTGCCATCGGCGGCGCTGTGGCTTACCGTGCACCGCGCAACAAGACAGGCCTTGCCATCATGATTACCGTCGCCGGCTTTGTCAGCTTGCTCGTTCAGTACGCTTGCGGCACCGTCGGCCTGGCGCTGCGCGCGGGCATGGGCTGGGGAGAAGCTGCCCTGGCACAGATCCCATTCCTCGGCCCAGATGCGCTCAAGCTGGTGATCATGATCATCATCGCCATCGGTGTGCACTCAGCTTTCCCTGATCTCATGGGCCGCAAGCCTGTGACAAAGAAGGCTGAATCCGCGGCTTAAGCACTATGCCAACAATCGAATTTCAAGGGGTCTGCGTCTCTTTCGAGGACAAGGAGATCCTTTCTGATATCAACCTGACCCTCAGTGAGCAGCGCATTGGAATCATCGGTGCCAACGGTGGGGGCAAGTCCACGCTGACGCGTCTCATCAATGGTTTGGGTGAGCCAACTACGGGCACAGTGCTTGTCGACTCCGTCGATGTAGCGAAGAGCGGCAAAGAAGTCCGCCGCAAAGTGGGTTTCGTATTCTCCGATGCAGAGAACCAAATCGTGATGCCAAATGTGCGTGACGACGTCGCCTTTTCCTTGCGTCGCATGAAACTAGCTAAGGAAGAAAAGAAGGCGCGTGTCGACGCCGCCCTCGAGAGATTCGGGCTCTCACATCTAGCGGAGCAATCACCACACACGCTGTCAGGTGGTCAGAAACAATTGCTTGCGCTGGCGGCTGTACTAGTCATGGACCCGTCGCTCATCATCGCCGACGAGCCGACAACCTTGCTCGACCTACGCAACCGTGACCGCATCCGGCGTGAGTTCGCGGCACTTGAGCAACAGCTCATCGTGGTCACCCACGACCTCGAATTCATCAATGACTTCGACCGCGTCATCTGCATCAATGACCACAAGATCGCTGCCGACGGCGCACCCGAGGAGGTCATTACCTTCTACCGCAAACTCATGGCCTCACGGCCGCGCTAAAGAAGTCAGCTTAAAAGAACCGACCCACTCAGCAATCGCCCCAACCAAAACTCTTTGTGAAGTAGGAAGCCAGCCGTGCCGAAAAACATCCCCCTTGGCTATTACGTTGATGCCGACACCATCATCCACCGGTGTCCGACGTGGGTGAAGTTTGTGGTTCTCATTACATTCATTGTGGTCACCACACTGTGGGCTAAATCCATTCCCACCGCGATCGGCGCCGCCGCGATAGCAGTGGCTTACTACCCCATTGCACGTATCCCTATCAGTGTGGCATGGGGCCAACTTTTGCCGCCTCTTTATCTCTTGCTGGCCCTAGCCGCGTTTCAGTGGTGGCAAAAGGACTTTGTCACCGCAGTGGTGATGTTTTTTAGTGTCTATGCCTCAATCATCGCGGCCGTTTTGCTGACCTTGACTACCAAGGTTTCAGACATGATGGAGTCTTTCGAGCGGGCACTACAGCCTTTCGCGAAACTCGGACTGCCGGTAGAAAACCTCAGCCTTGCCATGTCGCTGACAATCCGTCTGTTGCCGCTAATGCTCGGCACAGTCAATGAAGTCCTCGACGCCCGCAAAGCACGCGGCGCCGGCACGTCACTGCTCGCCTTCGGTACACCGGTGGTCATCCGCTCTATCCGCCGCGCCCAGGCCATGGGTGAGGCCCTGCAAGCCCGCGGCGTCGGCGATTAGCGCTAGCAAGAGTAGCTCCATGAATTTGGAACCCGAGTTTCAGTCCCCAGAAACTCACTACATGCAGGAAGGGCCTCACCCGGCGGATGCCAAGGGTGAGGCCCTTCCTATGCTCGAGGCTATCGGCTACTTTCGTAGCGTCAATTAAGGCTTACTCGCCGCGCAACTCGCGGAGACGAGCCTGGACAGCATCATCAGCTGCAGCATTTGGCTGAGCTGCCTTGTCAGCAGCGGAACCAGCAGTGCGGTTGCCCTCGATTGCCTGCTGGGGGTTGCCCTCCACAGCCTTGGTGGTGTTCATTTCAGCACGAATCTGCTCGAGACGGGAGTGGCCTGCGAGCTGAACGCCAGCCTGCTCAATCTCGTGCATGCGATTAGAAACGGAGTTCTCGGCGAGCTCAGCCTGGCCCAATGCCTTGGTGTAGCGGCGCTCAATCTTGTCACGCACAGAATCCAGCGAAGGGGAGTTGCCGTTCGCGGTCAGCTCGTTCATGGAGTTAAGCGACTCGGAGACCTTCTCCTGCATCTTGGCCTGCTCAAGCTGAGACAGCAGCTTGGAGCGCTCGTTGACCTTCTCACGCAGAGCCATGCCGTTGCGCTCGACAGCCTTCTTAGCCTGCTCAGCCTGCTGAAGTGCCTGATCGTGAAGCTTCTTGGTGTCCTCTACAGACTGCTCAGCAGTAACGAGCTGTGCAGCGAAAGCCTCCGCAGCGTTCTCGTACTCGGTGGCCTTGGTTGCGTCACCTGCAGCACGAGCTTTATCAGCGAGCTCTAGAGCCTGGCGGGTATTGCCCTGCAGCTTCTCAATTTCGCTCAGGCGACGGTTAAGCTGCATCTCCAGCTGACGCTGGTTACCAATGACAGCAGCTGCCTGCTGCGAAAGCTCCTGGTGCTGACGCTGTGCTTCCTCGATAGCCTGCTCGATCTGAACCTTCGGATCAGCATTTTCTTCGATCTTGGAATCGAAGAGTGCCATCAAGTACTTCCATGCCTTTACGAATGGATTCGCCATTGTATTCTGGGGCCTTCCTAATTAGCTTTCAAAATTTTCTGAAAAAGTATTTCTCCGGTTCTCTATACTAGCGAAGCCCGCGCCTCACTGCGTTGCCTAGGGCATAAAGTTCGCTGTGGAGCGCGGGCTATTAAAAGCTAGTTAGAGCTCAGATGCTGCAGGGGCAGTCGACGCCAGTTCCTCATCCATCGACGGCAGTGCCATGTAGCCCGCTGCCTCAATGAGAACGTCAGCAACGCTTACCTCGAGTGCATGGCAGACAGATGCCAGAAGCTCTGAAGATACTTCCTTGCGTCCACGCTCTAGCTCGGAGAGGTAACCCGGGGATACACGGGCCACGCCGGCGAGCTCGCGGAGAGTCACGCCCTTGTCAGCGCGGAAGGCGCGGAGCGTGAGCCCCAAAGCCTCACGAAGGAGCGGTTCCGGAGCGCGTTTAGGGGTTTCGACGGCACCCGGTACCCGCGCCTGGGTGGCGTTTAAAGGCTTTTCAAGAAGTGCTGTTGTAGTGTTCATCATCCTGTATAACGTGCTAAGTCAGCACTTTGTTCCCGACAGTGCTAATTTTCTTCCAAAGTTGATAGAAGCAGGCTCAATGCTGCGGCTACAGCACCCGTTCGAATCTCGTCGCGCGAGCCAGAAAGGTGCTCCGTCTGAATCGCCGTTGGTTCAACGCTGGGACCCACAATCCCTACGAATACCGTGCCCGCGGGTTTGCCCTCCTGAGTATCAGGGCCTGCGACACCAGTTAGCGAGACCGCCCAATCCGCGCCAGTCTCACGGGCGGCAGCCACGGCCATCTCCTGCGCCGTCGACGCGGAAACCACGCCCCGTTCCTCCAGCTGCTCCAGAGGAACGTGCAAGAAATGGGACTTTACCTCGGTTGCGTAGGTAACCAATCCCCCGCGCAACACTGCAGAGGCGCCGGGCACGGTGGCCACGGTGGCCGCGGCTAGGCCAGCAGTCAGAGACTCGCAAAACGCCACGGTTTCCCGGCGCCGCTTGAGCGTTTCAACTACTTGGCTAGCCAGAGAATCCATTAGCAATTCTGCTTCCTACCGTCAATGAGGTACTGCACACCGGTGACCACGGTGACCACAACTGCCGCCAGCATGACCACAAAGGTAGGGATATCCATCCAGCTCGGTAGCGGGCACAGGTACATGGCAACGGCGATGGTTTGGAGAACAGTCTTTAGCTTGCCACCCTTAGATGCCGGGACCACCTTGCCCTGGCGCAGCAAAGCCATGCGCCACAAGGTAATGCCGAACTCGCGCACCAGGATAACCACCGTCACCCACACAGGCAGCACACCGATGATATTGAGACAGACGAATGCAGCCGTCATCAGTGCTTTATCTGCGATGGGGTCAGCAATCTTGCCAAAGTTTGTAATCAGACCGCGGGAACGAGCAATGTCGCCGTCCAGCTTGTCCGTGATCATCAAAGCCACAAATAGGCCAAACGCCCACCACTCATGGTCCGCCAGGACAAGCCATGCAAAGACTGGGATAAAAAGAATTCGCAAGCTGGTCAAGACGTTGGGCAGATTCCAGTTGGAAACGTTGGGATTTACATCCGACGCCGCTGCTGCCTTTTGCTGAGCTTGAGAATCATTCACGGGACTAATCCTACCTGCCATGTTGAAGCTCCTGCGGCTGACTCCCCCAACTCCCTAAGATGAGGGGCATGAAGTACATTGCAACACTCTACGAATATGACCCTGAAAATCCGGCCATCGCTGATAACCGTCCGGCGCACCGCGAATTCATCAACGGCCTCAATGCCGAAGGCAAGATTCTTGGCTCAGGACCATTCCCAGATGCCAAGGGCGGCGCGTTGATTATCCTCCAGTTCACGGATGAGACGGCCACCATCGAAGACGCTGCCGCAACCATGGACAACGATCCTTTCTTTACATCCGGCGCAGTCACCGCCCGCGACTTCCGCGAGTGGAATCCAGTCATCAACTCGTTTAGCTAGTAGCTAGTAAGCGCCCAACCTCGATAAATGCTAAGACCCGGAGAGGAATGCACAGTGTTTCTCTCCGGGCCTTTATGATGCGGTGTAAACGCCTCTTAAACTTGTGGTTTAAGGCAATTCTGACTGCGGTAGGTCCGCAGCTTTGCCTACAAACTCGCCGCTCTTGGTGCGAACTATCTTGTTACCCTCTTCGTCCCAATCATAGTGGTTGTGAGATATCGAGATACCACCCTGGGCCTCATCGCGCTTGCTCTTCAAAACAGAGGCGGCAACGGTCACCGCGAGGACGCCCACGATAACCAGCAGGGACATCAAGGTCGGGATCTCTGGAATGCCGCCAACGTTTTCACCGCCATTCACGAACGGAAGGTTGTTTTCGTGCAGCGCGTGGAAGAGGAGCTTCACGCCGATGAAGCCCAAGATGATGCCCAGGCCATAAGGCAGGTAGACCAGACGCTCCAAGAGGCCATCAATCAGGAAGAACATCTGGCGCAGGCCCATCAAGGCAAACGCGTTAGTAGTAAAGACCAGGAACGGCTCCGAAGTAATGCCGTAGATAGCCGGGATGGAGTCAAACGCGAACATAACGTCGATGAGGCCAATAGCGGTCAGTGCCACGAACAGTGGCGTCAGAGCCAGCTTGCCCTTCTTCGGGCCGGATTCCTCGCGGTGGGTGAGTTTGTCACCGTGGTAGCGCGGCGTCACGTGAACGACCTTGCGCAGCCACTTGATGACGAGCATGTCGTTGGGGTCCGTCTCCTCAGCGTCGCGGATCTCATCGATGATGAGTTTGACTGCGGTGTAGATAAGGAAGATTGCGAACAGATAGAACACGTCGGACCACGCCTGGATGATCGCAGCACCGAGCATGATGAAGATGAGGCGGAATAGCAGCGCCAACACGATACCGATCAACAGCACCTTCTGCTGGAAGCGGCGAGGAATCTTGAACGAGCCCATAATCAGTGCGAACACGAAGAGGTTGTCCACGCTCAAGGCCTGCTCAGTCACCCAGCCTGTGTAGAACTGAATGGCGTGCTCGTGATCCCACAGCACCCAGACGATTCCGCCGAAGATGACGGCAAGGCCCATATAAAACAGGGTCCAGGAGCCGGATTCCTTGATGGAAGGCTCGTGCGGGGATCGCACGTGGCTGTAGAAATCAAAGATGAAAAATCCGAGAATGACGACGATGGTGATCGCCCAGATCCACAATGGGACATGCATATATAAATATCCTCCGGTCGGGTTACGAAATTGACCGGAGGTCTCCCCCACCCGCTCGACGCGGGCCAGCGAGACCGGGAACCCTGGTAATAAAACCGAGCTGCCGTGTTGACGATCATCGCTGTGGAGCGGGGTACTCCCCTCCAAGACTCGTCCTATATTACACAAAAGAAAATGCCCTACCGCATTTAAATCGGTAGGGCATTAAATCACCAGCGCAACTGGAGTCCGGTTCTTAGAACGCCCCAGAAGATGGGTTGTAGGTGGCCTGCACGGTGCGTGTGTCGTCGGAGGACGCGGCATCGTCAAGCGCTGCGTCGCCACCGTCAGCAGACTGCGCCATCTCCTCCTGGATTTCCTTCGGGGCTTCAGCCGGATCCGCGCCCTTAATCATCCAGATTATGGTGTCGAGTTCTTCCGGCTTGACCAGAACCTCACGTGCCTTCGAGCCCTCGGAAGGACCCACGACACCGCGGGATTCCATCAAGTCCATCAGGCGACCAGCCTTAGCAAAGCCGATGCGGAGCTTGCGCTGGAGCATCGACGTCGAACCCAACTGGGAGGTAACCACAAGTTCGACGGCCTCAAGCAGATCATCCAGGTCTTTTCCGATGTCCTCGTCGATTTCCTTCTTCGCCTCGGACTTCTTTTCTTCCGTGACGCCTTCAGTGTAGTTCGGCTGGCCTTGTGCCTTCGCGGCATCGACAACAGCCTGAACCTCTTCGTCAGAAACGAACGCGCCCTGCATACGCACCGGGCGTCCGCCTTGCGGGATGAACAGACCGTCGCCCATACCGATGAGCTTCTCGGCGCCACCCTGGTCCAAAATGACGCGGGAGTCAGTCAGCGACGAGGTAGCAAAGGCGAGGCGGGAAGGAACGTTGGTCTTGATCAGACCGGTCACGACGTCCACGGAAGGGCGCTGGGTTGCTAGGACCAGGTGGATACCCGCCGCACGTGCCTTCTGAGTAATGCGGACGATGGACTCCTCGATTTCCTTCGGGGCGGTCATCATGAGGTCGGCCAACTCATCCACCACGCACACGATGTATGGGTACGGGCGCATCTCACGCTGGGAGCCGGCAGGTGCCTGGTGCTCGCCGGAGATGACCTTGCGGTTGTAATCCTCAATCTTGCGCACGCGGGCGGACTGCATGTCCATGTAGCGCTGCTCCATCTCCTCGACCAGCCACTGGAGGGCGGCTGCCGCCTTCTTCGGCTGAGTGATGATCGGGGTAATGAGGTGTGGAATTCCTTCGTACGGGGTGAGCTCCACCATCTTCGGGTCAACGAGAATGAGGCGCACCTCCTCCGGGGTCGCGCGGGTGAGCAACGAGACGAGCATGGAGTTCACGAATGCGGACTTACCGGAACCGGTAGCACCCGCCACCAAAAGGTGTGGCATCTTCTTCACGGAGAAGGACGAGTATTCACCCTCAATGTCCTTGCCCAAGCCGATGAGCATTGGATCGTCGGAACCAACGATGGCCGGGGAATCAAGCACGTCGCGCAGACGCACCATCTCTCGGTCTGCGTTCGGCACCTCGATGCCCACTGCGGACTTGCCCGGGATCGGGGTCAGCAGACGCAGGTTGTCCGTGGCCACGGCGTAGGCCAGGTTGGACTGCAGGTTCGTAATCTTGGAGACCTTGACGCCTGGTCCAAGCTCGATTTCGTAGCGAGTAACTGTTGGGCCACGGCTAAAGCCGGTGACCTGGGCGTCGACCTTGAACTCCTCGAAGACATCAGTGATGGCCTCGATGATGCGGTCGTTGGCCTCGGTACGAGCCTTGGCAGGCTTGCCCGGGGTCAGCAGGTCAGTGGTCGGCACGTCGTAGTCGGATTCGCTAGCCACACCAGGGGCAGGTGCCGGGGCCGGTGCAGCAGAAGCCGCCTGTGCGGGTTGCGCCTGTGGTGCGGACTGCTGGGACTGCGTTGCTGACTCTTCGACGGACTTGCCGGTCGTGGCATCGCGCCCGGATCGCTGTTGGAACAGGCGCACTGCCTCAGCGTGTGCCGAGGAGACCACGTCTGCTGCGGAGTCGAGAGCAGCGCTTGGCGACGCCGCTCCTGCCGCAGCACCCGCAGCCGCGCCAGCGGCAGCACCGGCGGCACCGCCGATTGCGGCACCGGCTGCGCTGGCAGATGCCTGGGAAGTACGGCGCGGGGTTGCCGAGCGCGGAGACGCTGGGAGCACGGTGGTTGACACCTCGTCGCGGACTACTGGAATCTCATCGGTGTCGTCGACGCTGCGCGGGATAGCTGAATTGAATTCTGGGCGGCCATGCTGCACTGGGTGCGCCGGCGTGGCCGGTTGTGAGATAACCTCGGTCGGCTGCCCCGCATCATCGAGCAGCGCGGACTGCTCGGCGCGCGCTGCAGTAGCTGCGGCGTCCTCATCAGCGTCCTGCATCGGCGCTTGAGCGGAGTCGAAGGAGACCGTTGCGTTTGCGTCTGCCGGGTAGTTATCCATCGGCGTCGACAGGCGGCGTGGGCGCTGGCGGCGTGCGCGGCGCGGCTGCTGCGCCTGGCGTTCCTCACGCGGTGCGCGTTCACGCCCCTCGGCGATGTCCTCGATATCGTCATTGACGTGACCATAGGCGTCGTCGTGGAGCTCCTCGTCGTAGTCCTCGTAGCGTCCGTCCTTGCGCTCGCGCAAGCCGGCCATGAGGTCGTTGAAGACCGCCGAGATGTAGTCGAAGGCCTCGCGCAGGGTGATACCCGTGATGTTCAGGGCACCGTAAATTATCAACAGGAACAGCAACGGGACCGCAACATAAGCAGAGAACGCCGCCTCGAGCAGCTGGCCCACGACAAAACCGATGGCGCCGCCGGCGTCACCTGCAGCGTTGTTTGACCACGACAGGGCAGGCAGTCCGGCAAAGATGTGGATGAGGCCCAGCATGCACACGATGATGAGGGTGGTACCGCCCACGACGCGTGGCTTGAGGTGACCGGCCACGCCGGATACCCCCATCATGAGCGCCATGGCGAGGGCCACCAGCGCCACTGGTAGCACGTACGCACCTGCGCCGATGACGTAGCGCACCGCATTGGTGAGGTAGGCACCGATGACGCCCACGATGTCGAACCACACCGCACACGCGAGGACAATCGCGATGCCAATCAGGGTCAGCGCAACCGCATCCGGATTGGAAATCTGGATGGTGCGTTCCTGCCGGGCGACGCGGCCCTCAGGATCGACAGAGCGGTCCAGCGCAGTCTCAGGATTATTCGCGACGTCCTCGCCCCGACCTTTGCCATTGTCCTTGGCGCGGGTTACCTTGCTCTTCTTGGTTTTGCCCCGAGTAGAAATTTCCTCCGGCTCCCTTACATCATCGTAATCTTCAGTGTCATAGTCGCCGTAGATATCGCGATCATCCGCACCGCCGTCACTCGGTCGCAGATTGTTCATTCCACGGCCGACGCCGCGTGCCATATCGCCCATGCCACGCGCTGTGGCGCCAAAAGCCGCGCTTAGCCCACGACCGACAGCACGAAATGCGCTGCCGGTCCTCTCGGAAGAGGTCTCAGCAGCGCGGTTTGCGGAAGTCAGCGTGAGATGCTCGGAGTTTCCCCGGCTCGAGGACTTACCTGTACCGGTACGGCCAGACGGCCGCGATCGGTTCGCAGGGCGGGCGCTTCCCTTTGAGGAGCGGCCACGGTGCGAGGCGCGTGACGGTGCGTTTTTGACAGACATATCCGCCACTCTAGTAGCCCTTGCACCACTATTCACATACGCCACACTAGTTTCGGGTGGATATTTTCCCGAGTGAATAAGGCTTCTATATGCTTTTACATCCTCAATGGGCAGCAAATCGCTATTTGCTGCGCTTATTCTAGTCTAAGGGCTTGACGCAAAGTTAGAGGCCGGATCGGACGATAGCATTGTTATCGCCCTCAATCTTGACGTCACTGGCGTCACGGCCGTAGGTCCACAGAACCAGTTCGGAGACTGGGCCCAGGACGCGGACGACGTCGTCCCCGCGCTCAGCCACCTTCTTACTATCGCCCACGACGATGCGAGCAAGGCCCTCCGGGTACAAGACAACCGGCTTCGCGGACTTGCTCAACATGCGGGGAGCCAACATTTTCAACCCCTTGTGGAGTTCCTTCTCCACTGCCTTTGAAAAGTCGCGCGGCTCGGTCATACCGTTGGCACGGCGAATGTCCTCATGGTGGATGAAGTGCTCAGTGAAGTTTGCCAGTGAATCAACGTAGCGCATTGGGTTCGTCTTCTTCGCTCCCCTCCCCCAAGCATCAACCAGCTCATCGAAGTCACGCGCTGCTGCTTTCTGCATCGCCGACTCAAGGCGCTTTTGCAGCTGCGGGATGAACATCCCAGCGGCCGCGTCAGGGCGGTTTTCCCTTACCCACAAGTGCGCGGCAAGGTCGCGAGTGGTCCAGCCTTCGCACAGCGTAGGGGCATCCGGACCGAGTTTATGGAACAGCGCCACCATCTTGACGCGCTCAGCAGAAGAAAACGACATGTGCCCCAGCATAGACTGCCGGGGCACATGTCGTTTGAGAGGTTTAGCCTAAAGCTCCTAAAGCTACTGCCTCATTTAAAGAGACTCGCGGGAAGCCTCTACCTCTTCGTCATCAGCCAAGAGCGGACCAGAGTTTGTCGGGATGATGGTCGGCAAGATGACTGGCTCGCGCTTGTACTTGGAATCCATGAGCTTGGATACCTTGCGGCGCAGCTTCTGCACCATGCGGTAGGTATCGTTCTCGCCCTCAGCGGCGAGATCGTTCATCGTGGACTCAACCAACTTGGCAACCTCCGGCACGATGCCGCGGTCATCGTCAGAGAAACCAGTGGTGGATACAGCCGGATGCTCAAGCAGCCGGGACGTGCGGTTATCAATCACACAGGTGATGGAAACGACGCCGCCAGAGCCGAGGTTGGTGCGGTCTGCCAGGGTATCTGCGTCGACGTCACCCATGGAGACGCCATCGACGTAGAGGTTACCCACGGTAATCTGGCCAACAACCTCTGCACGGCCGTTGCGCAGATCAACGACAACGCCGTTCTGTGCCAGAACCACGCGGTCGCGGTCAACGCCAGTGGAGACTGCCAGTTCCTTGTTTGCACGCAGGTGACGCCACTCGCCGTGGACCGGCATAACGTTCTTCGGACGCGCAGCGTTGTACAGGAAGAGCAGCTCGCCGCCGTAGCCGTGGCCGGAGGCGTGAACCTTGGCTTCCTTGTTGGTGATAACTTCAGCACCAATCTGGGAGAGCATGTTCATGACACCGTAAACGGCCTCTTCGTTGCCCGGAATCAGGGACGAGGAGAAGATGATGAGGTCGCCGTCGCGGACGGTGATCTGACGGTGCTCACGGCGTGCCATGCGTGACAACGCAGCCATTGGCTCGCCCTGGGTACCGGTGGTGATGAGCAAGACCTTGTGCGGTGCCATCTTGGCAGCCTCGTCGATCGGGATGATGGTTCCGCGCGGAACCTTCAGGAAGCCCATCTTCTCGGCGATTTCCATGTTGCGCATCATCGAGCGGCCGTTGAAGGCAACCTTGCGGCCAGCATAAACGGCGGCGTCGATAGCTGCCTGTACACGGTACACGTTGGACGCGAAGGTTGCGATGATGACGCGCTGCTTAGCATTGGACACCAGGCGGCGGAAGGTAGCCGGGATATCTCCCTCGGATGCGGAAACGCCCGGGATGTTCGCGTTGGTGGATTCGCAGAGCATCAGGTCGACGCCCTCATCACCGTAGCGAGATAGCGCCGGAAGGTCGGTCGGACGGTTATCCAGCGGGGTCTGGTCCAGCTTGATGTCACCGGTGTGGATGATATTGCCAGCCGGGGTGCCCAGCATGATGCCCAGTGCATCCGGAACGGAGTGGTTAACTGCCCAAAAACGGCAGCGGAACGAACCGTAGTTCACATCCGACTTCTCGTTGACCTCAACGAACTTCGGCTTCTGGCGGTGCTCCTTACACTTCGCCGCAATCAGCGCGATGGTAAAGCGCGATGCCACGATTGGAATATCCGGGCGCAGCTTCAGCAGCCACGGGATAGCACCAATGTGGTCCTCGTGAGCGTGGGTGACAACGAGTGCCTTGACCTTGTGAATCTTCTTCTCGATCGGGCCAAAGTCCGGCAGGATCAGGTCGACGCCCGGCTCGCCAGAGGACGGGAAGAGCACGCCGCAGTCGATGATGAGCAGCTCATCCTGGTACTCGAAGACGGTCATGTTACGGCCAATTTCGGAGATACCGCCCAGAGCGTAGATGCGCAGGGCATCCTTCGGCTGCTTTGGTGGTTCCGGCAGACGCTTAGTCAGATCCGCGCCCTGCATCGACTTCGGCACGTTGCGGCGACCGCGGTTGTTGTTACGGTGGCCGCGGCCACCGTTGTTGCCGTTGCCATTGTTCTCATTACCGCCATTGTTTCCGTTGCCGCCGCGACCGCGACCACGGCCGCCACGGGAGCCACGGGAACGGGAGCGACGGTTGTTGCCGCCCTCGTTGTTGCCCGATTTATCGGAATTGTTGCCACCGTTGTTGCCGTTGCCAGAGGACTGGCCATCGGAGGTGTTCTTGGAATTGTTCTCACCGGATTCCGTGCGCGCCGAATTGGTCGGTGCCTGAAAAACCGGCGAAGCCGCCTCGTTCGAGGCGGTCTCAGTTTCCGCTGGTGGGCCCGCCTTGCGGGTAACCTTGCGGGAACGGTTACGGGGTTCAGTCATTCTTAAAGGACTCCAGCCTTTTCCATATCACGGCGAAGCTCCTCGATCTCCTGCGCGGAGGCCGCGACAACTGGGAGACGAGGGTCGCCGACTTCGATGCCCTGCAGACGCAGGGCAGCCTTTGCGAGTGTTGCTCCTCCCAGACGCGCTTGCGCCTGGATGAGCGGGGTCAAAGTTTGTGCATTGATCTCCCTTGCGCGTGCAAGGTCGCCTTCTTCGAAGGCAACAAGGAGATCCGCGAGAGCACGCGGAGCTGCGTGGCCGACGACCGAAATGACGCCGGAGGCGCCCAAGGTCAGCCAAGGCAGGTTCAGCGGATCATCGCCGGAGTACCAAGCCAAGCCGGTCTCCTGAATAAGCGGTGCGGCCGCGCCAAGGTCGCCTTTAGCGTCCTTGACAGCCTTGATGTTCGGCAATTCCGCAAGGCGGCGGATGGTCTCCGTCGCAATTGGAATGCCCGAGCGGCCAGGAATGTCATAGAGGCAGATCGGAAGATCGGTTGCCTCGGCAATTGCTGCGAAGTGGGCGTACACACCTTCTTGAGAAGGCTTGGAGTAGTAAGGAGCCACAACGAGCAGGCTGTCTGCACCCGCTTCTGCGGAAGCCTTGGCCAACTCGATGGACACTGCGGTGTTGTTGGTACCTGCACCTGCGCAGAGCTTTGCGCGGTCCCCTACTTCTTCCTTGACGGCCTTGAGCAGCTCTAGCTTCTCATCCAGCGTTGTCGTCGGCGATTCACCCGTGGTACCAGCCAGGATGAGGGAATCTACGCCGTTGTCAACGAGGTGAGCTGCTAGACGACGCCCCGCGGCTACATCGAGTTTGCCATCGCGGTCAAACGGGGTGACCATGGCTACTCCGACGCGGCCGAAGGTTTCTACGCCTGTCTTTGCTGTCATACCTGTGCTCATAGCCGTCAAGATTACCCGCTTCCCGCGAAAATTTGTTCATCGGGGTCGCGTGGCGGAACAAGCTATGGCCACCGCCACGGACTTGAACTAGGCGTATGGGCTCGATGCCATTTCGGTGCCGTCGGCAAGCTGGGTGATGTGGAAGTCATCGAATACCACCGGCGACTGCTCGCGCAACAGCTTGAGGCAGGCAATCGCTAGCTCGCGCATCTCGGTATCCGCCTGCTCTGTGGCACGCGCGCCGATGAAATGGCGCCAAGCGCGGTAGTTACCAGTCACGACAATGCGCGATTCCGTCAGGTTGGGCAGCACGGCGCGCGCTGCTTGCCGCGCCTGCTTCTTCCGCAGGAGGGCATTCGGCTCGTCTTCCAGCTTGCCCTCCAGCGCGCTGAGCAACTCGTTGTAGACAAAACGCGTCTCATCCACTGCTTGCATGGTCAGTCGCGTCAGCTGCTCGTCCTCTGCAATGAGCTTGGGCAGCACCACCTGTGTTTCTTCCGGGTGCACGTAGCGTTGCGAAAGCTGCGAGAAGGAAAAGTGGCGGTGGCGCACCAGCTCATGACTGGCAGAGCGCGACAGGCCGCGGATGTAGAGCGTAGCCGTGGCGTGTTCCAGCAGCGCATCGTGGCCCACCTCAAGGATGTGACGCAGGTACGCGGGGTTGCTGGCGGTGCGTGGATTCGGCTTATCGAAGGACTCGTAGCAAGCCCGGCCGGCAAATTCGACGAGAGCCTCGCCATCGGAGGCTGCCTGCTCCCTCTCCCACTCGATGCCCTGCGGCGGGTGGAACTGCGTTGCCGCGATGAGCTGGACGTCCAGTTCGCTAATGCGTGCCATATTTAATGCCTTATGTCTTCCCGAAAGTCCGACTTATAGGCCCAAGTACTTCTCAAGGCCCACGGTCAGCCCTGGGTGCTCTGCAATCTGGCGAACACCAACCAGCACGCCCGGGGTGAAGGAAGAACGATCATAGGAATCCTGGCGGATGGTCAAGGACTGCCCCTGGGCGCCGAAGATGACCTCCTCGTGGGCAACCATGCCGCGGGTACGCACGGCGTGGACTGGGACACCGTCGACGTCGGCGCCGCGTGCGCCTTCGAGAGCCTGCTCGGTAGCGTCCGGCATCTCCCCTAGGCCCGCTTCCTTGCGGGCGGCCGCAATGCCTTGCGCGGTGTGGATGGCGGTGCCAGAAGGCGCATCCAGCTTGGTTGGGTGGTGGTACTCCACAACCTCGGCGGTCTCGAAGTACTTCGCAGCCTGTGCTGCGAAAACCATGGTCAGCACGGCGGAGATAGCAAAGTTTGGTGCAATCAGGACGTTGCCGACGCCATCTTGTTTGGTCCACTCCTCGACCTGTGCCAGGCGGTCTGCGTCGAAACCGGTGGTGCCCACGACGCAGTGAATGCCGTTGCCAATGCAGAACTCGAGGTTTGCCATCACCGAAGACGGCTGGGTGAAGTCAACGATAACCTCGGCGTGGTTATCCACCAGCACCTGCAGGTCAGTATCGCGGTCAACCTCAGCGACCAGCTCGAGGTCATCTGCCGCATCAACGCCTTCTACAATCGCCTGGCCCACGCGGCCCTTCGCACCCAAGACGCCAACTTTGATAGCCATAAATGCTCCTTTGCCCTGTTCAATGTTCGATGTTCGATCTTCGATATTCAATCTAAATTTACATACGTATAAGCACGCTACATCTAGCGCAGGCCTTATTTCCTGCCCCAACGCCGACCAGTCTAACGCGCCAGTTGGCAACGCAGACTTTGTGCCATGCGTATCTAGATTGCTTCCGTGCTTGTCGACGACGTCGCTCGCGCCCACGATTTCTACGTCAACACCTTGGGATTCAAGGTTAAAGACGATGTCACCCACGGCGACTTCCGTTGGCTCACTGTCACCAACGCCTCCGGTCCAGCCGAAGACAGCGGCATCGAACTCCTGCTAGAGCCCAAGGGCCATCCAGCAGCAGCTCCTTTTACTGAGGAACTCAAAAAGACGGTATTCCGTTTACCCAGTTCCTGTCTGAGGACGTGCAGGCCGAGTACGAAAAGCTCAGCGCAAAGGGCGTTGACTTCACCATGGAACCAACCGACGTCGGCCCTTCTATCATCGCCATTTTCGATGACACCGTGGGCAACCTCATCCAAATGGTGCAACTCAAGCTTTAGCGTCGATGCATCTGGCGGGCAGTGCAGGAATGATTTAAAGATTGTGCACAAGCGTGAGCCCGTTTTCTTAGACTGGTCAGCATGATTCCTCTCAAGTTCTCTGCGCCTGCCTATTCGCTTTCTCATCGCCGCCGCCTGTACGTTGTGGCCGCCACCTTAACCACGGCCACGCTTACGCTTTCCGCCTGCACCGGCAGTGCCTCCAATGGCAACAGCCACAGCGCGCCGCTATCTACCGTGGCGCCTTCTGAGACTACGCCGCCGACGAGCAGTCAAACGTTAGAGGAGACCACAAACCCGCAGCCGACAAGCACCGAACAGAAATCAGATGGGCTTCCAGAGGGCTTCTTAGGCACTCCAGATACGGCAGACATCGACTTCGACGAAACCTCCGAAGGCGAACTAATCCCAACCACTATGCGTGCTGGTAGCCATCAAGGCTACGACCGCGTTGTCATAGAGTTCGCGGGCGCCGGCATTCCGCGGTGGTGGGCACACTACACCGAGTCCACAAGCGCACCAGGGTCGGGGTTCCCCGTGCCCTACTCCGGCAATATCGCTCTCGAAATAGGCCTCGAACACACACCGTGGCCCGTTAGCCAAAAGCTCCGAGACGCAATGCTCAAGCCCCATGCCCAAACGCCTGGCGCGGGTGTCGTGCGCAGCGTGGAATTTGTCAGCGCATTCGAGGCCCAGTCTCACTTCGTTATTGGGCTCGATAAGAAAGTGCCCTATTCCATCACGTACTTGGACGGTCCACCTCGCATTGTCATTGACTTCCTCGCCAACTCTTAAGGCTTGTCCCTAGCCACCGATGACGCTAGAGACAAGGAAAGGCGCCCTCGCTAGCAGCCGGCATAGTTGCGACCGCCAAGCGAGGGCGCCGTTGTGAGACAGCCGCATCACACGGCTTGTCGGGAGGATGCGACTAGTCTTCCTCGACTGGAACCAAGGAGATCTTGCCGCGGTTGTCGATGTCTGCGATTTCCACCTGGATCTTATCGCCGACGTTGACGACGTCCTCGACCTTCTCGATGCGCTCGTCGCCGCCGAGCTTCGAGATGTGGATGAGGCCATCGCGGCCTGGGGTCAGGGAGACAAACGCGCCGAAGGCTACGGTCTTAACGACGGTGCCTAGGAAGCGCTCGCCGACCTTTGGCAGCTGCGGGTTAGCAATAGAGTTAACCTTCTCGATTGCAGCGTCGGCAGCCTCACCGGTAGCGGCGGAGATGTAGACGGTGCCGTCTTCCTCGATAGAGACCTCAGCGCCGGTTTCCTCAGTAATCGAGTTAATGGTCTTACCCTTCGGGCCGATGAGCTCGCCGATCTTGTTGACCGGAATCTTCACAGAAGTGATCTTCGGAGCCAGACCAGACATCTCGTCTGGGCCTTCGATGACCTCAGCCATGGTGTCCAGGATGGTGGCGCGGGCGTCGCGAGCCTGCTCCAGGGCCTGTGCCAAGACCTTGGACGGGATGCCGTCCAGCTTGGTGTCCAGCTGCAGAGCGGTGATGTACTCGGAGGTACCTGCGACCTTGAAGTCCATGTCACCGAAAGCGTCCTCAGCACCGAGGATGTCAGTCAGAGCGACGAACTTCTCCTTGCCGTCTACCTCGCCGGAGACAAGACCCATTGCGATACCTGCAACCGGTGCCTTCAGTGGAACGCCAGCGTTGTACAGGGACAGCGTGGAAGCGCAAACGGAGCCCATGGAGGTAGAACCGTTGGAGCCAAGCGCCTCAGAGACCTGACGGATGGCGTACGGGAAGTCCTCACGGGAAGGAATAACCGGAAGCAGTGCGCGCTCAGCGAGTGCACCGTGGCCGATTTCGCGGCGCTTCGGGGAGCCAACGCGGCCGGTCTCACCCGTGGAATACGGCGGGAAGTTGTAGTGGTGCATGTAGCGCTTGCCCGTGACCGGGGTCAGGGAATCGATCTGCTGCTCCATCTTGAGCATGTCCAGGGTGGTAACGCCCAGGATCTGGGTCTCGCCGCGCTCGAACAGGGAGGAACCGTGGGCGCGTGGGATGAGGTCAACCTCAACGCCCAGGTCACGGATGTCGGTAACGCCACGGCCGTCGATACGGAAGCCCTCGGTGAGGATCTTCTTACGCACGATGGCCTTCATGACAGCGTTATACGCAGCGCGGATCTGCTTGGAGGCATCCTCGTCCTCGAACTTCTCATGGAGATCCGCCTCGACCTGCTCCATGTACTCGTTCGTTGCGTCGTCGCGGTCCTGCTTGCCCGGGATGGTCAGCAGCTTCTCCAGCTTCTTGGAGGCTGCCTTCTCAACTGCGGCGAAGACATCATCGGTGTACGGCGGGAAGAGCGGGAACTCCTGAGTTTCCTTAGCAGCGCGCTCAGCCAGACCTGCCTGAGCCTCGCACAGGGTCTTGATGAACGGCTTGGCTGCTTCGAGGCCCTCAGCAACAGTGGATTCCTGCGGTGCCGGTGCGCCTTCCTTGATGCGCTCAGCAACGTTGGTGCCTGCGCCAGCCTCGACCATCATGATGGCAACGTCTTCCTTGTTGCCCTTCTTTACGATGCGGCCGGCCACGACCATCTCGAACAGTGCGCGCTCGTGCTGCTCGTGGTTCGGGAATGCAACCCACTGGCCCTTCGGGTGCTTGTCATCAGCGATGAGTGCCATGCGCACGCCGCCGACAGCGCCGGAAACCGGCAGGCCAGACAGCTGCGTGGAAGCAGAAGCGCCATTGATGGCGATGACGTCGTAGTACTCCTCCGGCGCCATAGAAAGCACGGTAACAACGACCTGTACCTCATTGCGCAGACCCTTGACAAAGGTCGGGCGCAGTGGACGGTCAATCAGGCGGCAGGCCAGGATGGCCTCGGTGGAGGGTCGGCCCTCACGGCGGAAGAAGGAGCCCGGAATCTTTCCGGCTGCGTACATTCGCTCCTCGACGTCCACGGTCAGTGGGAAGAAGTCAAAACCTTCACGTGGCTGGTTGGAGGCAGTGGTGGTGGACAGGAGCATGGTGTCCTCGTCCAGGTAAGTGGTGACAGAGCCGCCCGCCTGACGAGCCAGCAGGCCAGTCTCGAAACGGATGGTGCGGGTGCCAAAATCGCCATTGTCAAGGGTGGCGATTGCTTCGGTGATACCGAATTCTTCATCAATGTTGAACTCAACAGCGTTTCTAGCGCTCAAAGTTTTCTACTCCTTGTAGCCCGGCGATCATCGGTGCCGCCGGTGAAAAATGGTGGGGTTTCTACAACGAGTAGCGATTTTAGCAGCTTTCCTGGGATTATGTCGAACATCACGCGCCCCGACTCGCGGTACAGACTTAGACTTAAGCCATGGCCATGTTGTTGCTGTGGTCGCTTCCCACACTCATCTACCTGCTCCTGCGCCACCAGCCGGCAGTCGCCGTCTGCGGACTGGGACGTCCATGGGCGCGCGGGTGGGCGTGGGCAGCGATGATGCTGCTCGTGTTGCTGGTGCTGAGCTACCTCGCGTTGTTGCCTGTGTCGGCGGAGGTTGTCGCGCAGGTCACGACTGCAACAACGGCAATGGGATTCCTCGCGATGGCGCTGCGCGCGGTGGGCGAAGAAATCTTCTTCCGCGGTTTCCTACAAGGAATTATCACCCAGCGCTGGAATGCCGGCGCGGGAATTACAGTGCAGGGCCTCCTCTTCGGCCTCATCCACCTACCGCTGGCCATGCTGGATATCAGCCTCATCCCGCTCTTTGTTTTGCAGATTGCCACCGGCTTCGCCCTGGGTTGGCTGCGCGAGAAAAGCGCTTCTCTATGGCCCGGCGCCGCCGTGCACGCTACCATCAACGTCCTCACGGCAGTGCTCCTCGTGTAGCCCACGCGCGGGACTAGGCGAACGGGTCGCGCCCTCCCAGCATCATTTCGAAGCGCGCATAGTCCTCAAGCGACGCAAAGTGGCGCGCATAGAGGTCCACGTCTCCCTCGACCGTGCCGTCGAGTGCGGGCGCGACATCCACGATGTGGCGCATCACGATTGTGGGATGCTCTGCCGATTCTTGGCTACGCGCCAGCGCCTCGACCTTCGCGCGCGCCTCATCGTCGTCTATGGCACGGACGAGGACAAAATCTTCCCGGAAATACGACGGCTCACTGGGCTCTACCGATTCAAGTTCAAAGACGACAATGCCGATATAAGGTTCCATGGTGCCAAGCTACCGCCTCCAGGGCCGCGACACCTGCTTCGCGATCAAGATGGCCCTAAAACGCAACAAACCCCGTCCGAAGACGGGGTTTGAAAGCTACCGAAAGGCTTAGCGGCGCAGGCCCAGGCGGGAGATGAGGTCACGGTAACGATCGATGTCGTTAGCTGCGAGGTACTTCAGCAGGCCGCGGCGACGACCAACCATCAGCAGCAGACCACGACGGGAGTGGTGATCGTGCTTGTGGAACTTCAGGTGCTCGGTCAGGGTGTTGATACGGGAGGTCAGCAGAGCGATCTGTGCCTCTGGGGAGCCGGTGTCGGTCTCGTGCAGGCCGTACTCCTTGAGGATCTCTGCCTTCTTCTCGGTGCTCAAAGCCATGTTGGATTTCTCCTATTGTATTTCAGTCCGCATGAAATTCTTAGCGCCTTTAACTGCTGCGGACCGCAGTCACAAAGCCAAGCGATAACTTTAACAGCTTTTCTGCCCCAAACCCAAACTGCGGCTTCTTGGCACAATTCGCAGAAGACATGTCACTTGCTGCACGTCAATGCTGTTGCAGGAGCGAATTGAGCTTGTCCATCAGCTCAGCCGCAAAGCGCGGGGCATCCACCTCTACTGCCACGTGGGCAGCCTTGTGTGGTTCTTTCATCCTGGCAACATCGCCGATGGTGCGGCCCGGGGTCGTGCCAGTGGTTTCGCAGGCCAGGTTGGTATCGAAGCAGGTGACCAGGCGAGGGTCTGCCGCCACGGCCACCGCGAGCGGATCGTGCAGGCCACAACCGCCAAGGTCCGGTTCGATGGCGGCATAGGCACGGATGTAATAGTCCAGCATGTCCGCATAAACGCGTCCGGCCTGCGTACCGAGCCCACGCCACTGCCTGGTCTCCGCAGTGGTCAGAAGCGTTTGCAGCGTGACATCCAAGCCCACCATCGTGACATCGCGTGCAGTGCGGAAGAGGAAGTCCGTGGCGGCGGGGTCCTGTGCCACATTGGCCTCAGACCAGGTGGTGACGTTGCCCGGCACGGTCAGCGCCCCGCCCATCATGACGATGCGAGTATCCGCCAGAGCCGGCTCAGCTTTCAGCGCCGCCGCGATCGTGGTGGACGGCCCAGTCGGGATAATCACCAGTTCCTGGCCGTGCTCCCGCGCGGCGCGGCACAGAAACTCCACCGCGGATTCTTCCTGTACCTGCCCGCGCGGCGGCGGAAGCAGGACGTCGCCAATGCCATTGCGTCCATGGATGAAGGCAGAAATGGGCTTAACCTGGAACCCCGCCGGCTGCGTACCGGCAAAGACCGGGACGTCGCCCGCACCGAGCAGCTCCAGCAGAACCAAGGTATTGCGCACGCCCAGTTCCACCGGCACGTTGCCATAGGTCACCGTTACGCCGATGAGCTCAAGGTCTGGGTGCGCCAGCGCATAGGCCAGCGCCAGGGCATCGTCGATCCCGGTATCGAGATCCAAAATGACCTTCATTTAGCCCTCCTGCAGGAAGTACTGGTCCTTCTCCCAACCACATGCCTTAGCATCCTCGGCGAGGACCTCACGCGCCTTGGCCACATCTGCCGCCATCGCATCCAGCAGCTCCTCCACGGAATTGAACTTCACCATGTCGCGCAGATGATCCACGAACTTCACGGTGGCCACGTGCCCATATAGATCAGCATCGCGATCCAGCACGAAGGACTCGATGGAACGCTCCTCGTCGCCGAAGGTCGGGTTCGTGCCCACAGAGATCGCCGCCGCATAAGCCATGCCGTGGTCCATGTTGCCCTCAACGGGTGCCTCAGCCGGCTCCAGAATGAACCAGCCCGCATAGACGCCATCGGCCGGAATCGCCACGCTGTCCGGGAAGTACTGATTGGCGGTCGGGAATCCCAGCTCCTTGCCGCCGCGTCCGGCACCGCGCACCACCGGGCCCGTCACCGAGAAGTGGCGGCCAAGCGCCCAATTAGCCTTGGCAATCTCACCTGCTGCCAAGTTGGCGCGGATATTTGTGGAGCAGATTCGCACCCCGGCGTCGTCAAGCAACGGCACCACGTCGACGCTAAAGCCATGGGTTTTACCGAACTCCACCATCGCGTCCGCCGTGCCGCTCGCGCCCGCACCGAACGTGAAATTCTCCCCCACGACCACGTGACGCGCATGCAACTTTCCCACAATCAGGTCTTCGACGTAGTGCTGCGGAGTCGTGCCCACGAGCTCCTTGGTGAAGTCGATGACGAGCACCGCATCGATGCCCATCTCTTCCGCCAACTGCAAGCGCCGCTCAAACGTCACCACGGACAGCGGCGCGCGCTCCGGGAGGAAGACCGCGACGGGGTGCGGATCAAAAGTCACCATCACCGTGCGCAATTCCTCCGCGCGCGCATAGCTCACCGCATTATTAATGAGCTGCTGATGGCCGCGGTGTACGCCGTCAAAGACGCCGATGGTCACCGCAGTCGGGCCAAAGTCACCGGGGATGCTGTCGATTCCGTACCAAATATCCACGGCCACCATGCTAATGCACGGCGAGGCGTGGAATAGACTGCAGGGCATGACTGATGCGCTCGCAAATTCTGGCCTAGTGGTAGTGGACAAGCCGCAAGGCATGACCTCACACGATGTGGTGGGCCGCCTCCGCCGCATATTTCACACCCGCAAAGTGGGCCACGCAGGCACCCTCGACCCGATGGCCACCGGCGTTTTGGTGGTCGGTTTGGAACGCGGCACCAAGTTCCTCGCGCACATGGTCGCGTCAACCAAGTCCTACGCCGCCACCATTCGCCTTGGCATGGCAACGCATACTGACGACGCCGAGGGCGAGCGCACCTGGGGCGAGCCTGCAAGCGAACTCGATATGGAGCAGGTTAATAAAGAGGTCGCAGCTCTCACCGGTGACATCATGCAGCGCCCCGCCGCGGTTTCCGCAATCAAGATCGACGGCAAGCGCGCCCACGAGCGCGTGCGTGAGGGCGAAGAGGTAGAAATCCCCGCCCGCCCGGTTACGGTCAGCCGCTTCGACATCCTCGCCCACCGCATCGAAGGTAAGTACCTGGACCTCGACGTCACCGTTGATTGCTCGTCTGGCACCTATATCCGCTCCCTCGCTCGCGACTTAGGTGAGGCGCTCGGCGTGGGCGGCCACCTCACCGCTCTGTGCCGCACAGAGGTAGGGCCATTTACGCTTGGCGACGCCCGGACCCTCGACGAGCTCGCTGACGCTCCGGCGCTTTCGCTCTCCCTCGACGAGGCGCTCGCCCGCTCCTACCCTGTCCTTCAGGTCACCGAAGACGAGGCAAAGGCGCTCGCCATGGGCAAATGGCTCGAGCCGCGCGGGCTTAAGGGCACCTATGCGGCGGTAGATCCTGATGGTCACTCGATTGCGCTCATCAAGGAAAAGGGCAAGCGCCTGGCCACGGTCTTCGTGGCGCGGCCGTCGACGCTTTAGGCCCGTGGGTGGGCTATTAAGAGCCCGCCACTAAAAGCCCACCGCGGGCACCACCGTGGAAACGATGACGAAGCCATCGCGGATCATCCAACGGCCGCTAATCAGCGGCACGGGGGTCGGCCGGGCCAAGATATAGGAGATCAAGGTGCCGTCGAGGCGCAGGTCGATCTCTGCTTGGTCGAAGTCCAGCCAGCGATGAGTCATGGGAAACCACGCTTTGTACGTGGCTTCCTTGGCGCAGAACAATAAGCGATCGGGGCAGCTAATCCCGGCGTCGGCAAGCCGCGTTAACTGCGTCATCTCCCCTGCGCGCGCAATCATGGTCAGCACGTGATCGGGCAATGGCTCGGCAGGTTCGGCATCCAGGCCCATGGAGCGCACGTGTTTACTCGGAGCCGCTACTGCCGCGCGCAGGCCCTCTGTATGCGTCATGGAACCGGTATAGCCGTGCGGCCACAGCGGCATGCCCCGCTCGCCGCGCATGATGGGCTCCTGACTTTCACAGCCCAGCTCCTGCAAAGCGCGATGCGCGCACCAGCGGACGTCTCCGAATTCCGCCTTGCGCACGTCAACTGCCTGGGAGACCAAGGATTGCTCCTGCGGGTCCAGCTGCGTGTAATTCATCAGATCCGTAATCGCAGCGTCGGTGCGCACGTAGCAGTAGCGGGCAGTATCTGGGAACAGGTTTGGTTCCAGCATTAGCGCACCTCCTCAAGCGCCGAGGACGCAGACTCATCACTGTGTAGGACCGGATAGGGCCACTGCTGGAGATGGCCGTGCGCCTCCCACTCGCGGGGATAGCCCAGTGAGACCTCGATGTGGTCTACCCCATCGACGTTGATGCAGCCGGGCAGATGCAGGTGACCGTAGATGACCGCCTGCGCGTTATAGCGCCGCGCCCACGAGCGGGTATGGCGAGTGCCGCACCACAGGGCGATTTCCGGCCACGCCATGCGCAGCGTGGGTTCTTGAACCAGCGGCCAGTGATTGACCAACACCGTAGGCCCACTTACCCGGGAAAGGCGCTTGATGGAATAGGCAAGGCGATCCCAGCACCAGGCGCGAATGTCGACGAAAGGAGCGATGGCGAAGTCATCGGTCATGACAATCTGGTGTTCACGGGCACGCTCTAAGGCGCCCTCGACGGTAGTGCCGGGTGGGCGAAAGCTGTAATCATAAAGGGTAAACAGCGGCACGATGGTCACCCCGCCGAAGACGGGATATGGGTCTTCCGGAGTCACCACGCCGATTTCGCGGCAGCCCTCCACCAGCTCGTCATACTTGGCGCGGCCCTGGCACCTATCTTGGGAACGCGAGAAGAGCTCGTGGTTTCCCGGCACCCAGATCACCTTGGCATAGCGCCGCGAAAGCTTGGTGAGGATGCGCAGTACGAGTTCGGTGCGCTCGGCCACGTCACCGGCCACGATGAGCCAATCGGCAGGATCTTCCGGGTAAAGCTCATCGATGCGGCTGGAATTAGCGCGCACTGCCGCGTGGAGATCTGACACCGCCCATAAGGTGGCCATGGCATGCTCCTTTCTTCATTTTCCTTCAGATTAGACCACAGCCCAGCGCATCGAGCGGAAGCGATAGACCACGCCGAGGAAACGGATGAAAACAAACAGCGCAAGGCCGCACCACACACCGGGCAGGCCCGCTCCCAAGGCGTAGGCCGCCCACACACCGGGCAGGAATCCGCAAAGCACCGAAACGATGGTCAGTGTGCGCAGGAAGGCGGCATCGCTGGCGCCGAGCAGGACGCCGTCGAGTGCAAAGACCACGCCTCCCAGAACCACCATGGCAATCATGATGAACCACGGCACACGGATAACCTCGAGCACCACTGCATCGGTGGTGAAAAGCGCAGGGATGATGCCGATGCCCAGGGCTAGGACTGCGCCGAGCCCGAGCGCAAAGGCTGTGGAGTAGAAAGTGACCTTGGTTCCGACGCTGCGTGCATGCTTGGCCGAGCCCGCTCCGAGCGCCGCGCCGGTCAGGGCCTGGGCGGCGATGGCCAGAGAATCCAGCACGAGCGACAGGAAGTTCCACAGCTGAATCATGATCTGGTGCGCGGCAAGCTGGGCCGTACCGAAGCGGGAAGCCACGGCGGCGGCCGAAAGAAAGGCCACCTGGAAGCTGGCAGAGCGCACGATGAGATCGCGGCCCAACACGAGCTGGCGCTTGACGACGCCCCACTGCAGCCGCCAAGAGCCCACGTGCTCACGGTGAAGTTCCCACAGGAAGAGCGAGGCCATGATAGCCATGCCCAGCACCGTGGCCCAGGCGGAGCCGGCAAGGCCCCACTGGTGGACAAAGAGCGGCACCGCGATGGCGCCGGGGATGAGGCCGGCCAGGGTAAAGATCAGCGGCTTTACTGTGTTTTGAACGCCGCGCATCCAACCGTTGCCTGCCATCTCGATGAGATTGAGCGGGATAGCGAAGGCGGCGATGCGCAGCCACAGCGCGGTGTCCTGGGCGGTCTCAGGGTTGCCGGTCAGCCACTGGGCAAAGTGGCCGGCACCGATCCACATGATGACGGCCAGGGACATGCCCACGCCAAGGGCTACGTAGGTTGCCTGCACGCCCTCGGCTACGGCTTCGTTCTTCTTGCCCGCGCCGAAAAGCCGCGAGGCGCGCGCCGTGGTGCCATAGGAAAGGAAGGTCAGCTGGGTTGTCACCATCGTATGGATGGTGGCAGCAGCGCCGAGTGCCGCGAGTTGGTGCGCGCCGAGGCGGCCCACCACTGCGGTATCGAGCAGTAGGTACAACGGCATGGCAGCCAACACGCCCAGCGCCGGAAATGCGAGGCGAAATACCTCACCAGCGCTCACGCGGGTGACTGCCTTACCTAGCTTCGAAGTATCTTCTGCTTCTGCCGAAGCATTGTCCTGTTCGCGCCGCGTGATGGTTACTCCCCTACAGCATTTTCTTCGTCGTAAGCGGCAAGTGCGTCGACGAGATGAGCAATGATTTCTTCTGGCTTGCCCAGGGCCGTATAACCGGCCGCCGGGATGTGCCCGCCGCCGTCAAACATGAGCGCCACCTGCGCGCAGTTAACGGTGGAAGAACGCAGCGACACCGCCCAGACTCCCGCGCGTTGCTCTTTGAACACCACGCCCATGTCGGTGCCTTTGAGCGCGCGCACGAAGTCCACCATGGATTCCACGGCGGAATCGGAGTGTGACTGTACTTCTTCAACGGGAACAATAAGCGTGCCGAGGCGGTGCTCGCCGGCTTCGATGATGCGCAGACCAGACAGCACGCGGCCGACCATCTGCACGTCGTCTGCAGTATTGGAGTCCATCAGATCCACTGCGATCTGCTTGGTATCGAGCCCGTAGAACATCAGGCGGGCAGCGATGTCGTGCATGGCTGGCCGGCCCCAGCGGAAGCTGCCGGTGTCGGTGACCAGACCGGCATAGAGGCAATGCGCAATCCCGCGATCGATCTGCACGGAGAGCATATCGAGGACGTCGAGAAGCACCACAGTGGTGGACTCGCACTCCGGATCAATCAGGTTGATGGAACCGAAACCGCGGTTCGATGCGTGGTGGTCGATGCACAGAACGCGGCCGGTGCCCGCCATCTTCTCCAACTCCCGCATGAGAGCTCCGGTGCGGTCGATGGAACCGCAGTCCACCGTGACATAAAGGTCATAGCCTTTGGGCAGGGTGTTAACGAGCTCAATCTCGTCGGCGGCAGGGATGGTGAAGAGATTGTTCGAAATCGGGTGTTCCTGGCCGATAACGGTGCGGGTCTGCTTGCCTCGCTGGCGCAACGCCAGGTTCAACGCGGCGGCAGAGCCGATAGCATCGGCATCGGGGCGCAGGTGCGTAATGATGCAGATGCTGCTCGCTTCTATCAAGGCGTCGGCGGCGCTTTGATAATCAGTGCGGCGCACCCTAGGCCTCTTCCCGAGCGGAATCCTTGTATGGGTTCGCGTCTCCAGCGGGCTTCGCGTTGGCCTTCAGCTTGGCAAGCTCCGCATCGCGGGCGCGGGCGCGCGCCAGCAAATCCTCCATGTGGGCGGAAGCCTCCGGAACGGTATCGACCTCGAAGGCGAGCGTCGGGGTAAAGCGCACGGAGAGCTGATCGCCCACAATCTTGCGCAGTTGGCCCTTCGCGCGATTGAGTGCCTCTGCTGCCTTGTCAAAGTCCGGCTCGGAGTCGATGTCCTTGCCGCGCACGGTGTAGTAAACGGTGGCATCGTGAAGATCACCCGTGACGCGAGTATCGGTGATGGTCACCATCTCGAGGCGACGGTCCTTGATCTCGCGTTCGATGGCACTCGCCACGATTTCCTGAATACGCTTAGCCATTCGTGCAGCACGCGCGTGGTCAACCATGGTGCAACTCCTTCTCCGTCGAACTAGCGATCTCTACCAAGATCTATAAAACCGTGTTCATCTTACATTACTCCGCATTCATGTCCTGCAGCAGAAGCTGCAAATAGAATCGCCAGGGCTTCCCCCATCGGGGAAACACCTGGCGATTATATTTACTCCGCTTGCGGACTAGGTACGCGGAACCTCGACCTCTTCGTAGGCCTGGATCTGGTCACCCACCTGGATGTCCGGGTAGGACAGGACCATACCGCACTCGTAGCCGGCGTTGATCTCGTTTGCGTCGTCCTTTTCGTGGCGCAGGGACTCGATCTTGGCGTCGGAAGTGATGACGTTGCCATCGCGAACGATGCGGACCTTGCCGTTGCGCTTGACCTTGCCCTCGGTGACCATGCAGCCCGCGATGGTGCCGACGGCGGAGGACTTGAACAGCGCACGGATCTCCGCAGCACCGGTGTCGCGCTCCTCGTAGATTGGCTTAAGCATGCCCTTGAGAGCAGCCTCGACCTCTTCGATGGCGCGGTAGATAACCGTGTAGTAGCGGATATCCACACCCTCGGCGTTAGCTTCCTCAGTTGCCTTACCCTCAGCGCGAACGTTGAAGGCGATGATGATGGCGTCGGAAGCCGCTGCCAGGGAGACGTTGGTCTGGGTTACAGCACCGACGCCACGGTCGATGATGTTGAGCTGTACCTCGTCGTCGATCTCGATGTCCAACAACGCATCTTCCAGGGCTTCCACCGAACCGGCGTTGTCGCCCTTGAGGATGAGGTTGAGGGTCGAGGTCTCCTTGAGAACTGCATCCAGATCCTCGAGAGAGACGCGCTTGCGAGCCTTTGCCTGCAAAGCGGAACGCTTGCGAGCATCACGCTGTGCAGCAATCTGGCGGGCCACGCGGTCGTCTTCGACCACGAGGAGGTTGTCGCCAGCGCCTGGCACACCGTTGAGGCCCTGGACCTGAACCGGACGGGACGGACCTGCCTCTTCGACGTCGTTGCCGAACTCGTCGAGCATGCGGCGGACACGGCCGTGAGCGTCACCGACGACAATGGAGTCACCAACGCGGAGGGTACCGCGCTGAACGATGACAGTGGCAACTGGACCACGGCCACGATCGAGGTGAGCCTCGATGGCTACGCCCTGTGCGTCCATCTCTGGGTTAGCAGTCAGCTCGAGAGCTGCATCGGCAGTCAGGATAACTGCCTCCAACAGACCATCGATGTTGATGTTCTGCTTTGCAGAGATGTCGACGAACATGGTATCGCCGCCGTACTCCTCCGGAACCAGTCCATACTCGGTGAGCTGGCCACGGATCTTGTCCGGGGATGCCTCCGGCTTATCGATCTTGTTAACAGCAACCACGACTGGGATGTCCGCAGCCTTGGCGTGGTTAATAGCCTCAACGGTCTGCGGCATGACGCCGTCGTCCGCTGCGACAACCAAGATTGCCAAGTCGGTGGACTTTGCACCACGCGCACGCATAGCGGTAAACGCCTCGTGACCCGGGGTATCCAGGAAAGTGATGGTGCGCTCGCCATCTTCCAGTTCAACGGTGGTCTGGTATGCACCGATGCCCTGGGTGATGCCGCCGGCCTCGCCCTCGCGCTCGTTGGTCTTACGGATGGAGTCCAAAAGGCGGGTCTTACCGTGGTCAACGTGACCCATGACGGTAACGACTGGAGGACGCTTCTCGAGCGCCTCTTCGCCGCCCTCGTCCTCACCGAACTGCAGGTCGAAGGACTCGAGCAGCTCACGGTCCTCGTCTTCTGGGGAGACGACCTGAACGTCGTAGTTGATCTCGGCGCCGAGCAGCTGCAGGGTTTCCTCGGAAACGGAGGCGGTAGCGGTGACCATCTCACCGAGGTTAAACAGAGCCTGTACCAATGCTGCTGGATCTGCACCAATCTTCTCAGCGAAGTCAGCCAAAGATGCACCTCGGCGCAGACGTACAGTCTGGCCCTTGCCGTCAGGCAAACGTACGCCGCCTACCTCATGCTTCTGCTGCTCTTCGAACTCATGACGCTTCTGACGCTTGGACTTCTTGCCCCTGCGTGGTGCGCCACCTGGACGGCCGAATGCGCCAGCGGTGCCGCCGCGACGACCGCCGCGACCGCCACCACGGA
>NZ_GG667520.1:272904-374189 GCF_000159135.1 Corynebacterium striatum ATCC 6940 | reverse complement strand
GACGACCGCCGCGACCGCCACCACGGAAGCCGCCCGGGCCGCCCTGGCCTGGTCCACCCTGGCCACGCCCACCGCGGCCACGGCCACCGCCGCCACCGTTGGAGGACTTAGACGGCATGGCTGCCGGGTTCGGATGCGAAGGCATCATGGCCGGCGATGGACGGCGTCCCCCGCCCTGCCCCTGGCCTTGACGCTGGTTGCCTTCACCCTGGCCGGAGCGTCCGCCGCCCTTGCCACCACGGTTATCGCCTGGCTTGCCGCCAGGACGTGGGCCCTTGGAACCGCCCGGACGCGGTCCTGGGCGGTCGCCACCGGCACCGCCAGTGGAGAACGGGTTGTTGGCCACGCGGCGGGAGCCGCCTGGCTTCGGCATCGGACGAGGCATGGAGTTACCCGGAGTCGGGCGCTCGCCGCCCGGCTTCGGTGCTGACTTAGCCTCTGCGTTTGCCTGGGACTTCTGTGGAGCCTTCGGAGCCGGCTTCGATGCGCCCGGCTTCGGACCTGGCTTAGCTGCAGAAGCGGCAGGCTTCTGGGAAGCCTCGGCCTTTGCAGTCGGTGCAGCTTCCTTTGGCGCGGACTTTGCAGCACCGGACTTGGCAGCTGCTGGCTTCGGCGCACCTGGCTTTGGTGCAGACGCCGCCGCGCCTGGCTTTGCGGAGGTCTTAGCTGCAGGCTTTGCGGCCTTGTCAGCCGCTGCCGCCTTGGCAGGCTGATCGCCGGATGGCTTCTCTCCGCCGGACTGCGCCTCATAGTGGGCGCGCATCTTCTTCACCACTGGGGGTTCAATGGTCGAAGATGCGGTTTTAACGAATTCGCCCTGCTCCTTGAGCGTGGCGAGTAGTTCCTTGCTGGTTACACCGAGCTGCTTTGCGAGCTCGTGAACACGTAGCTTTCCGGGCACTTGTCTCCTTGTGATTGTGACTAGGAGCCAAGGCCAGTGTGGCTTGACCCCTAGTTAATGGCTATGGACTTTCATCGCTGATGCTTCATCGTTGTGCGCTCATCAGTGTTCGGTCTTCCTTTAACTCTGCCTCGTGGAAGCGCGGTGCCTCCACGAATGCACCTAGGTTGCGCCGGCTTTCGCCTGCGTTTCCAGGTACTCACGTACGTGACCTGTATCCACGTCAGTGGATAACCGAAGCGCGCGTCGAAAGGCTCGGGTGCGCTCCGCCAGCTCTAATGCAGTGAGATCCGGGGTAATCCAAGCTCCCCTTCCGGGAAGCCGGCGAAGTGGATCTGCCACGACACGGCGGCCAGTGGGATCGGCGCTATCAACGACGACCCGCAGTAGCTGCGTGTCAGGAAAGCGGCGGCGCGTAGCGATGCACGTACGGAGTCTTGTGTGTGGTTGTCGAGGTGACATCCAACTCCCTACATAAACGATCACTTGAAAAACGCCCCAGCTTTTCTGCATGTGGGCCGCTATCTAGCTTACGCGAAAATGCGGCAAATCCTTAATTAGGTCTTTTAGTCCTGTGCAGCGTCCGAGTGGATGTCGATCTTCCAACCGGTCAGGCGCGCGGCCAGGCGTGCGTTCTGGCCTTCTTTACCGATGGCCAAAGACAGTTGATAGTCCGGCACGGTTACGCGTGCGACCTGCGCATCTGGGTCAACAACCTCGACGCGAACCACCTTCGACGGTGCCAAAGAATTGCCAACGTAAACCGCAGGATCTTCGTTGTAGTCAATGATGTCAATCTTCTCGCCACCAAGTTCACGCATGATGTTGTTGACGCGCTCGCCACGTGGACCAATGCAGGCTCCCTTGGCGTTAAGCCCCTTGGCATGGCCGATGACGGACACCTTCGAACGGTGGCCAGCCTCGCGGGCAATAGCAACGAGCTCCACGGCGCCGTCGCCCACCTCAGGGATTTCAAGCTCGAACAGGCCGCGCACCAACTCCGGGTGGGTACGCGACAAAGTTATCTGCACCTGTGCACCGTTGCGGGTCACGCCGACAACGTAAGCCTTGATGCGGTCACCGTGCTCAAGCTTTTCACCTGGTAGCTGCTCAGCTGGCAGCAGGATGGCATCCTGCGAATCCAGCTCGGTACCCAGCTGAACCACAACCACGCCACGCTCGTTGGCGCGCACGTCACGCTGCACGATGCCAGATACAACACGGCCGGTCAGCTCGGAGTAGGACTCGTAAGTTACCTCAGCCTCTGCCTCACGCAGCTTGCGGATGATTGCCTCACGCACGGCCTGGGCGCCGACGCGGCTGAAGTTTTCTGGAGTGTCATCATATTCGCTGATGACCTCGCCGGTCTCCGGATCAGATTCGGTGACGATGACGGTGACCGCACCGGTGTCTGCATCGATATCAACGCGGGACTTGGTTCCCTCGGATTTACCCGCAGCCGACTGCTCGCGGTAATCCAGGTACGAATACAACAAGGCACCCGCGATTGCTTCAAGCAGGTCCTTTACTTGGATGCCACGCTCAGACTCAATCGTACGGAGTGCCTCTAGATCAATATTCACTTTTCATCCTCTCGGGTTGCCGAGTTCTGCTCGGCGTATTCAAACGTCTGTTGCGCTGCCTCCTGCTCAACGGCAGAAGGTTTAGCAAACTCAATTTCTACCACCGCGCGGGCAATATTTTCCAATCGCTCGATGCGAAAGTACACGTCCTTCTTCACCGTTGTGATGAGCGCTACGGAAGAAGCGTCGTCGGAAAGTGCGCCAATGCGCGCCACTTCGCTCTTGCCTGGGGTCAGCTCGAAAGCGACCAGACGCCCACGGTTGCGGCGCCAATGACGGGGCGCGGTCAGTGGCAGATCGACGCCAGGCGTGGAGACCTCCAGGGTGTATCCGGCACCGAAGTTCAGTTCACCGGACTCCTCCTTGGCGTCGAAGAATTCAGAAATCTGGTTGGAGACTTCCTCCAAAACGTCCGAGCTTGGGCGCTGGTCGCCGTCGATTCGGATAATAACCTGGGACTTCTTACCAGCCTTGGTGGTCTTTACGTCCTCCACATCGAGTCCGCGGGGCTCCAGCAGTGGCTGGAGTAATTCAGTAAGTTGTGCTGCATCTGGAAAAGCCATGCGTTCTAGCCTAACTGCTGCGCCCAGCTGTTGCGTGTAAGGTCTTTTGAGTGAATCACCGCGCCTTGACCCCCGTCGCAACCCTCACCGCACTTGCAGCACTCGTGCCCGCGTTGAGCGGGTGCCAGGCCGTGGACTCCGTCGTGGATTACTTTGGTCCTCGGCCCGACGAGACTCTAGTAGCCCTCGCCCGCAGCGCGGACAATGATGCCCAGAATCTTGCCGATGTCGACGCCAATGCTTCATCCCTGCGCACTGACCAGGCCGACGCACTTTACGCGGAGGTGAAACGTCTGTGCGGCCTCAATAACGAAGGTAACGCTCCCCGCTCGTGCACGGTAGAGCGCACGACTGACGCGCCGCTTTCCGACGTCGATGTGGCTAAAACCCTCAACGAAGCTGCGCATCGCACCCGTGACGCGTTGAGCGAAGTCAGCTCTGAGTCCCGCGCATTAGTGACTAACCAGGCCATTGTTTTGGATGCCTGGGACGGCGCCGAGTTGCCCGCAATCCCGGAGCTCGAGGCAGCAGATCTGGAAAGCGCTACCAGCTTGTTGAACTGGGAGTACGAGCAAGTCTTCGGCCTCGACTTCGCGCGTAGCTATGCATCACCGGAGATAGAAGCAGACATCGACAACCGTTTGTCGCTGCACGAAAAGCGCATTGAGGCCCTGCAAGGCGCAATCGGGGAAGTCGCTAAGGTTCCGCAACCGGCGGTGGCTTATCAACCGACGGCAGTTGCTGGCGTCGCTCTTCCCACCGACGCTTCTTCGGCCCAGAGCTACGTGGACAAATTGGGGTGGAATGACACTCTGAAGTGGGAGGATGCCGCTTCGAAGGCCGCCGCCCCCACCGCCGAAGGCGAGGAGCGCGTGGCATGGCGCAACTGGCTCATCGCCGTCGCCGCTCAATCACGCGGTCTCTAGAGCATCCAAGCACCCTGTCAGCGCGCTATCTTTTAACCCCGTACATTGGGTAGCTCGTAAAGTGGCGTAAGTGAATTCTCAAAAGATGCGCCACTTTCGGTGGCTAGCGCTCGTCCTCGTCATCCTCGCTATCGGGGCTATCGGCCTGGGCGGCCTCGACCAACCTGAGTCCTCGACTGCCTCGCTGCCCAAGGACATGGACTCCACCACGGTGGCCCAGCTACAGGAGGAGATCTCCAAGCAGGAATCCGAGGGCGAGTCAGCGCAAGCTGCCATCGTCTTTTTTGATTCGGATAAGCCACTCGATGTCAATGCCCTGCGTGGTGTGGCAAAGGAACTCGGCGGCCCGCTCATCCCGAGCGAGGATGGGCAGTCTGCCATCGTCCCGGTTCAGGTAGAGGCGGGTACGCCTACCGAGAATGCTGACAAGGTCACGCAGCTACGCGAGGACGCCGCTGCTGATCTTCCAGAGGGCGTGACCTCCCAGGTCACCGGCCCTGCTGCAATCAAGGCGGACCTCGCGGGTGTCTTCCAAGGCGCCAACTTTATGCTTCTGGCAGTAACCGCGGGCATTGTGGCGGTGCTCCTCATTGTTACGTACCGCTCCCCTGTTCTGTGGCTGCTTCCGCTGCTTGTCATCGGTGTCGCTGACCGTGTGGCCGCGACTGTCTACACTTACGTTCTCGACGCATTCGGCGTGACGTGGAACGAGTCCACCTCGGGCATCTTGTCCGTGCTTGTTTTCGGCGCGGGCACCAACTACGCACTACTGCTTATCTCCCGCTATCGCGACGAACTGACCTCTACCTCGGACCGCTACGCGGCCATGGCGCGCGCATGGGTACCGACGCTGAAAACCGTTTCGGCCTCGGCAGGAACCGTGGTGCTGGGCGTTCTCTGCCTCTTGCTTTCCCTCATCCCAACCACGCAGGGGCTCGGTGCGGCCGCTGCGGTGGGCGTCTTCGTGGCTTGGTTGTTCGCTATGTTCGCGCTGCCTGGCGTTCTGGTTGCTTTTGGCCGCTGGATCTTCTGGCCACGCCGTCCGCGGCAAGGCGATACTCCGGATCACAAGCTGTGGGACAAGATTGGCGGACTCGCGGCCAAGGCTCCGAAGCGTATTGCTGCGGTGTCGCTGCTCATCCTGGCTATCTGCTCCATCGGTTACTTTCAGACCTCGACGGGTCTTACGCAGTCGGACCAGTTCATCGATACCCCTGAATCCATCAGCGCAGGCGAGGCCCTCGAGGAGGCCTTCCCTGATCAGTCCTCTACCCCGCCGCTCGTAGCAACCCAGGATCCGGCTGGCACCACCAGGGACATCGAGGCAATGGGTGCTAGTGCGCAGGAACAAGGCAGCGCTGAGGGATGGAGCCTCCTGCAGGTCTCCGGCGCGGACTTCCTACAGCTGCGTGAGAAGTTCGGCGACCACCAAGGTGAGCGCGCCGATGGCGCCGTGCTCGTAGGCGGTGCCGATGCGCAGCTGGTTGATGAGGAATCAGCCGCGGAGCGGGACCGCAAGATTATCTTCCCGCTGGTCTTGGCCCTCATCTTTGGCGCTCTCGTGATCATGCTGCGTTCTTTCCTGGCACCGGTCATCATGGTCGCTTCCGTGTTGCTGACCAACGTGGCGGCCATCGGCCTGGGGTGGTGGCTCTCCCACTACCTGCTGGGCTTCGACCGCTTCGCGTCCAACACCCCGTTGTTCGCTTTCGTGTTCTTGGTTGCATTGGGCATCGACTACACCATCTTCCTCATCACCCGCGCCCGGGAGGACGCCGGTGAGATTGGCACCCGCCGCGGCATCTTGACGGCGCTTTCAGCAACAGGTGGCGTGATTACCTCTGCCGGTATCTTGCTGGCGGCAGTGTTCGCTGCACTCGGCGTGCTGCCGCTGGTGGTTCTGGCCCAGCTGGGCATCACCGTGTTCATCGGCGTGCTTCTGGACACCCTCATCGTCCGCACTGTCTTGGTCCCATCGGTGGTGCAGATCCTCGGCGAGAAGTTCTGGTGGCCTGCGCACCCATTCGCAGAAAAGCACGATGCGGATTAGCTCCCCCCTCCTTGGAATCCCCTGCACGCGGCCAGCAAAACCTCAGGGGATTCTACGGTGCATTTCATTGCATGTGCACCACCGCAGCTTTTACCTTGGACGGTCATGAACTCACCGGAGATACCGCGTGTAGATCGTGTAGATACCGCGTGGATATTCCGGGTGTTCGGCTTGAGACCTTTAGAAGACACAAAGAGAAGGAGTACTTTCTCAATGCGTTCCAAGAAGAAGTTTGCAACCCTATCCGCTGCCGCCGCAATGGGCGTCGCAGCACTCGCTACCCCGGCAGCCAACGCCGCACCGGTCTCCGCGTGGGACCAGGTGGCAGCGTGCGAGTCCGGCGGCAACTGGCTGATTAACACTGGTAACGGCTACTACGGCGGCCTCCAGTTCAGCGCCCAAACCTGGTCAGGATTCGGCGGACAGCAGTACGCACCGACCGCAGACCAAGCAACCAAGGAGCAGCAGATCGCTGTTGCTGAACAGGTGCTTGCCGCCCAGGGCGCTGGCGCTTGGCCCAACTGCGGTGGCCCAGTCGGCGGCTACTAAAGCCACACCCATACGTGCCATAAGGCCCTGCCCTCTAGCAGGCTTCACGAAAGCAGCTAGAGCGCAGGGCCTTAGTGTGTTCCCAGCAACCCACCGCTTTGTATCCCAGCAACGTACTTCTGTATGCAAATAGGCCCCCTAAAACACGGCAAACAGCTGCCCTATTTACACAGAGCGGTACTCGCCCTCTAACGGCTCGCCTCAACCCCGCGCACCGCACCCAGAAGCAGCACCCCACAAACCGCCCCCCACTCGGAAACGCCCCGCGAACCCGCGCAGCCGGTGAGGCCCCAGCTGCCAGGTACCTATATACGCAAATAAGGCCCCCAAATCACAAGATTGGAAGCCTTATTTACATGCAGCGGTACCTGCGCCTTACCAGCACGCGCTAACAGCGCACCCTAACAGCACGCGCTAACAGCGCACCCTAACGGCACGACTCAACCGCGCACGAGCTCGAGGAGCTTGTCTACGATCTCGTCGGCTGGGACCTCAAGGGTCTCGCCGCCGCGGATGCGCAGCTCAATGATTCCGTCCGCGAAGGAACGGCCGAGAATGGCGATGAACGGCATACCGAGGAGCTCAGCATCCTTGAACTTCACGCCTGGGGAAACCTTGGGGCGGTCGTCGAAAAGCACCTCAATGCCCGCAGCATCCAGATCCTCCACCAGCTTCTGACCTGCCTCAAGTGCAGCGGCGTCCTTGTTCGCAACGGCGACGTGTACCTGGAACGGCGCGACGTCGACAGGCCAGCGCAGGCCCTTCTCATCCGCCTGCTGCTCAGCCAGAACAGCCATCATGCGGGAAACACCAATGCCGTAGGAGCCCATGGTCGGAACGGCGCGCTTGCCGTTCTCGTCCAGAATCTGGACGTCGAAAGCCTTGGTGTACTTGCGGCCCAGCTGGAAGATGTGGCCGAGCTCAATGCCGCGCTCCAGGGTCAAGGTACCCATGCCGCCTGGTGCTGGATCGCCTTCCTTTATCTCAGCTGCCTCAATGAACTCGTCGACCTCAAAGTCGCGGCCAGCCACGCAGTTCACCACGTGGTGGTTCTTCTCATCCGCACCGGTGATCCAGGAGGAGCCCTTCACCACGCGCGGATCCGCATAAACCTTGACGCCATTGGCGTTGAGGCCACGCGGGCCTACGTAACCGCGGACCAGGAATGGGTTTGCCTTGAAGTCCTCATCCGTAGCCAGCTCAAACTCGGCAGGCTCCAGGGAAGCTTCCAAACGCTTCTCATCAAGCTCACGGTCACCCGGGATAAGAACTGCAGCCAGCTCCCACTCCTTCTCGGTCTCGCCGTCGTTGACCGTAGGGTGAGCAACCTTGATGACCATGCACTTCAGGGTGTCCGCGCCGGTCACAGCGCGGCTATTAACCTGAATGCCCTCGGAGTTCGCCCACTCCACCAGGGTGTCAATGGTCTCAGAATCCGGAGTCTCGTAAACCTTAGCCTCAGCAAGGCCCTCCAGCGGGGTCTCCTCCGGAGCTGGAGTCACCACTGCCTCAACGTTGGCCGCATAATCGCCCTCGGTGGCGCGCACGAAGGTGTCCTCGCCTGCCGGGGAAACAGCCAGGAACTCTTCGGAAGCAGAGCCGCCCATGGCACCAGACGTTGCCTTACAGATGGCGTAATCAATCTCCAGACGGTTAAAGATGTTCTGGTAAGCCTTGCGGTGGCGCATGTAGGACTCATCCAAACCCTCGTCCGTCATGTCAAAGGAGTAAGAATCCTTCATCACAAACTCGCGGCCGCGCAGGATGCCCGCACGCGGGCGCTCCTCGTCGCGGTACTTGGTCTGGATTTGGTACAGGGTAACTGGGAAGTCCTTGTAGGAGGAGTACATGTCCTTCACGGCACCCGCGAACATCTCCTCGTGGGTTGGGCCGAGGAGCATGTCAGCGCCCTTGCGGTCCTTAAGGCGGAAGAGGTTGTCGCCGTACTCGGTCCAGCGATCCGTCAGCTCATAAGGCTCGCGCGGCAGAAGTGCCGGGAAGAGCATCTCCTGGCCGCCAATGGCGTTCATCTCCTCGCGCACGATGTTTTCAATCTTGGTCAGGGTGCGCAGACCCAGCGGCAGCCAGGTGTACACGCCCGGCGCGGCGCGGCGCACGTATCCTGCACGAACGAGAAGCTTGTGGCTGAGGACTTCGGCATCTGCCGGATCTTCGCGCAGAGTACGAAGGAAGAGATTTGAAAGGCGAGTAATCATGCTTAGCACTCTACATCGCTAGTATTTACCTATGCTCATTCTCCTCCCACCTTCTGAAACAAAGGCCCATGGCGGCACCGGCGCCCCACTGAATTGGGACGAGCTTTCTTTCCCCGCGCTCAATCCTGTCCGCCAGGACATAGCCGCGGACCTGGCACAACTCGACGTCGACAAGGCGCTCGAGGTGCTCGGTATCTCTGAGAAGTTGCGGCCGGAAGCAGAATCCAACACCGAGCTTTTCGCCTCTCCCACGATGCCCGCGATTGAGCGTTTTACGGGCGTGCTTTACGACGCGCTCGATGCCGCCACGTTGCCGCCTGCCGCACGCGCTCGGCTCGCCATTGGCGACGCATTATTTGGCATTACCCGCGCCAGCGACATGATTCCGCATTACCGCCTCTCCGGAGGAACGAAGCTGCCGACCAAGGACGGCGAAACGCCGACGTTGAAATCGCGCTGGGGGAAGGCCATCACGGAGCAACTCGCTGAGGTTGCGCAATCAGGTGAGCTCGTCGTGGACATGCGCTCGGGCACTTACCAACAGCTGGGCAAGTTTAAACAGGCGGTCACCATTCGCGTGGAGTCGGTCCAGGAGGATGGCTCGCGCAAGGTCGTCTCGCACTTCAATAAGCATTACAAGGGCCAGCTGGCACGAATCTTGGCGCTCTCCCCCGCTGATGCCTACGCCGTTGACGACGTCGCAGCAATCGCCTCGGCGGCAGGCCTCACGGTCGAGGGCCCGCAGCCGGGCAAACTCGAACTCACTCTCGTGGTCTAGCTTTTGACAAGCGGTCTAGCTTTGGCGAGATGAGAGATAGCGCAGGCTGTTGCGCTCCAGCCGGCACTCGGTGGCAATCGCGATGCCCGAAGCCAGCTTCCCGCGCTCGCGCAAGCTGTACATTGAGTCAACGATGCGGTCGCGCAGGTCCCACGGAGAAATGGTGTTGATGTAGACCTTGGTACCGCCCTCGAAACCGGCGAGCGTCGACACGCGCAGCTTAATCATGACGCGCCACGGCTGCGCCACATCAACCGAAGGTGCCTTGTGGTGCCATTCCTCATTGCACGCAACATCTGGGCCCACGGCCGCGTGTGCGGCGTGCATGAGGTCTGACATTCCGCGGATCTCACCCGGGGTTTGCTCCCAGGGGGCGCAGTGTCTCGACTTAGAGAAGAGCTCCAGCGTGGGATAGCGGTGACCAAAGCCTGCGAAGAGCACCGCGTAGTCATTCTCAGCGATAACCAGGTTGTGCTGCGCGGCGTACCCCACGGCCCAATCGTTGTACATATTGGGATGCGAGCGCAGGATGTCATTTTCCCGCATGGCAGACATACTGAGGTCATCGATGGCGACGAGCTGCTTGTGCAGGTGCTCGAAGGACGCTCCGGCGGGTGCCAGCCAGTTCTGAAAGGCCACTACGTAATCGGCATAGCGGTTACGGGCGTAGAGATCCCGCATGGAGTCCGCGGTAAAGGTAGTCAGCAAGAAGTGCTCGTCTGGGCTCAGCGTGCCTGAGGACGCCAGCTGCGAGTCATCCGTAGCGCCGTCGACAAAGTGGCGGGAGCCAATGATGACGTCGTGCCCACCGCCGAAGAAGCAGCCGGCCTGCGCGAGCAGTTCCTCCTCGCTCACCGCAGCGTCCTTGCCCGCGGCTTTCAGCTTGGTGCGTACGGTCTTGAGAACGTGTTCGCGGCCTGCGGGGTCGGCGATATAGGCGTGCATTCGCTCGGCCGACTCGTCATCCATCTTGTACTGGTAGTTCGCGGTCCAGTAGTCATAGGAGACGATCTCGAAGAGATTGGGCACTCGACGAAACGCAGGCTCAGTATGGTCCAGGTCCGCTGCGCCCACGCCACGGAGCACCTCGCCGGAGCTTAGGATGCGTGACTTTTCAGGCGGGGTATCAAGTTTGCGGTCGGAGCAAAACGCACACGTGGAGGTATGCGCCCCTACTGCTAGGGGCTCGGGACTCTCCGGGGCGTGGGAGAACGGACGGTTTCCCCTGCCGGGTACGGTCCACACTTCAGTGCCGGAAAAAGGGTTGACCTGTTTGACGGTTCCGTCAGCCATCACTTGGATCGGTTCGATGCGGCTAAAGAGTGCTTCGCTCATGCCTTTTAGGATAGACCCAGACCCGTATGCTGGTGGCCATGCGTCACGAGTACTTCGAAGTAGATGTCTTTGCCACCACTGCCTTTTCTGGCAATCCGCTAGCCGTCATTGCCGGTGCTGATGAGCTCAGCAGCGAACAGATGCAGCACATAGCCAACTGGACCAACTTCTCTGAAACGACCTTTCTGCTACGCCCCACAACCCCCGATGCGGACTACCGCGTCAGGATTTTCACGCCGCACGAAGAGTTTCCTTTTGCTGGGCACCCAACGCTTGGCACAGCCTGCGTCTTCGCTGAGCTCACTGGCAAGGAAGGCGACTTGGTCCAAGAGTGCGGTGTTGGTTTAGTGCGTATCAAGCAAGAGGATCGCGTCTTCTCCTTCGCCACGCCGGAGCTCCAGCGCTCGGGTGCGCTCGGCGAATCAGAACTCGCGGAGACAGCAGATGCACTGGGGGTGAGCAGCGACGACATCGTTGATGCCGCATGGGTGGACAACGGCCCGGGATGGCGCCTCGTGCAGCTCGCCGATGCGGACACCGTGCGCGCGTTGCGTCCCTCTTACTCCCGCGATATCAAAGTCGGCGTGGTGGGCCTTGAGGCCGATCCCACCGAAGGCCAGCCCCTTTACGAAGTTCGTGCCTTCACCCGTGAATTTGAGGACCCAGTCACTGGTTCTTTCAACGGCGGTGCCGCGCAATTCATGCGTGAGCGCGGGCTCGTTCCTGCTCGCTACACCGCACGCCAGGGCAGCCAGTTAGGACGCGATGGCCTGGTGCACATTGCTGACGACGGCGCGAACATCTGGGTGGGCGGATCCATCCACATTCGAGTGCGCGGCGAACTGGAGTCATAGGAATGAAGATTCCTTTCGAGCTTTCCCATACTTTCGCTCGCAGCTTGCCGGGGATGGTCCGCCCAAGCCGCGGCGAGGAACAACCCCAGCCGCAGGTAGTCATCGTGAACGAGGCATTGGCCGCCGAGCTTGGGCTGGACGTCGACTGGCTGCGTTCGCCAGCGGGTATTGAGTTCTTGCTGGGCCGCAGCACCGATGAGCAACCCCACTCCATGGCATATGCGGGCTATCAATTCGGGCAGTTCAACCCCTCGATGGGGGACGGCCGCGCGCTGTTGCTCGGCGAGATAGAAAACGATTCTGGCCGCTGGGACCTCCATGCCAAGGGCACGGGCCCCACCCCGTACTCACGCCTTGGTTCTGATGGACGCGGCACCTTGCGCTCGATGCTGCGCGAATACCTCTTCTCGGAAGCCATGCATGCGCTGGGAATTCCTACGACGCGCTCTCTGGCGGTTATTTCTACCGGCCGCAAGATCCAGCGCCAGATGGTGGAGGAAGCAGGCGTTTTGGTGCGTGTGGCTGCCAGCCACATTCGTATCGGTTCATTCCACTACGCTGCGCAAACCGGCCAGCTGGAGGACCTTGCCAACTACACCATCGCGCGGCATTATCCCGGCAGCGACTACAAAGAGCTGTACTCGCGTGCGATGGACGCACAAATTGCTACCGTTGCCGCGTGGCAGCACGTGGGCTTTATTCACGGCGTGATGAACACCGACAACACCACGCTTTCGGGCCAGACCATCGATTACGGGCCGTGTGCCTTCATGGAGTCCTACGACCCTGACACGTGGTTTAGCTCGATCGATGCGCAGGGACGCTACCGCTTTCGCCATCAGCCAGAAATTCTCGGGTGGAACTTCGCCCGGCTGGCGGAGAGCATGCTGCCGCTTTTCGACGCCTCCTCCGACGCCGCTATCACCTATGCCCAAGAAACCATCAATGGCTTCTACGAGCGCTTCGAGGACCAACGCAAGCGTGACTTCCAGCAGCGCTTTGGCCTCGAAGAGGGTGGCGAGTACTTCGCGGCGCTGGCGCAATCGGGTGCTGACTTCACTCTTGCTAATCAGGGCCTGGCAAAGGCTTTGCATGGTGAGCCTGATGCGTTGGGCCACCTGCTTCGTGATTGCTCAGATGCGCCCGACACTTCTTTCCTCAAGGACTACCGCAAACGCGTCTCAGGCGCCGCGGCGGCTGCGGTGCCTCCGCTGCCGCGCGTCATTCCGCGTCCACACAATGTTGAGGCGGCCCTGCTGGACTTGGATTTGTTCCAAGAGTTCCTCCACGCAGTCACGCATCCAAGGCAGCCGAACGAAAAATTTGAAACTCCCGGTGATACCGAGGGCTACCTGACTTATTGCGGCACTTAAGGCAGCTGGGGCGGAACGCCGCGCACCCCACCAATTACGTTTGTAATGTGGTGGGGTGCGCTTGTGAAGCAGCCGGAATGGCTTACTTTTGGTCGAGCTTCAGGGTCTTCTGGGTGTAGTCCCACATCTCGTTGTAGAGCTTCTTGTCCTTGGACAGCTTGATGCCGTAGGAAGGAATCATTTCCTGGATCTTGTCGCCCCACTGAATCATGTGCTCACCGAAGCAACGCTCCAGCAACTCGACCATGACGGCCGGGGTGATGGAAGCGCCTGGGGAAGCACCGAGCAGACCGGCGATGTTACCCTCTGGGTTGTTGATCAGGGTGGTGCCGAACTCGAGGGAGCCGAAGTGCGGTGCAGCTGCTGGCTTGATGACCTGAACGCGCTGGCCAGCGATGACGGTCTCCCAGTCTGCTGGGTCTGCGGAAGGTACGTATTCCTTCAGGGTCTCGACGCGCTTGTCGAAGTCCTTGAGAACCTCAGAAACCAGGTACTTGGTCAAACCAAACTCTTGAGCTGCAACGCCCAAGTAGGAAGGAATGTTGTCCAAGCGAATGGACTTGAAGAGGTCGAGGTAAGAACCCTTCTTCAAGAACTTCGGGGACCAACCACCGTATGGGCCGAAGAGCAGGCCCTGTTCACCGTCGATAACGCGGGTATCAAGGTGCGGAACCGACATTGGAGGAGCGCCCACAGCAGCCTTGCCGTAAACCTTGGCGTGATGCTGCTTAACCAGCTCAGGGTTCTTAGCGCGCAACCACAGACCGGAAACCGGGAAGCCTGCGAAACCAGAAACCTCGCGAACGCCAGCCTTACGCAGAAGGTCAAGAGCGTATCCACCAGCACCGACGAAGACGAACTTCGCGCGGACAACGCTGTAGTCGCCGGTGTGCAGGTTCTTGGAGTAGACCTTCCAGGTAGAGCCATCGCGCTTAATGTCGACGACCTCATGACCGTAGCGGATCTCGGTGCCGGCGGCCTTAGCAGCGGTGAAGAACTGCTTCGTCAGGGCGCCGAAGTTTACGTCAGTACCTGCTTCAGTCCAAGAGATAGCAACCTTCTGGGAGTTGAAGTCGCGGCCCTTGGACATCAGTGGCAGCATTTCCTGGAAGGTAGCGTCATCGTCAGAGAAATGCATGTTCGGGAACATGTGGTTGTCCTTCAAAGCATCAAAACGACGCTTGAGGTAATCAACCTGGATGGATCCCTGAGCGAAGGAAACGTGCGGAACCGGGTTAATGAAAGCCTTTGGGTCGGTCAGGATGCCGTTGTTGAGCTGGTGTGCCCAGAACTGGCGGGAAACCTGGAACTTCTCGTTAATGCCCAGCGCCTTGGAAACGTCGATGCGACCGTTCTTCTCTGGGGTGTAGTTGAGCTCGCACAGAGCAGAGTGGCCGGTACCAGCGTTGTTCCATGGGGAGGAGGACTCAAGTGCAGGTCCGTCGAGACGCTCGAAAACCATCTGGGTCCAGCTTGGCTCCAGCTCACGGAGCATGGCACCCAGGGTGGCGCTCATGATACCTGCGCCAACGAGGGCTACATCTACCTCATCTACAACTTGTGCTGTCTTCTTGTCGGAGGACACCTTGCTATTACCTCTTCAGATTGAAAATTATCACTCGCTCGAACAGCCCAGAGCCGTCGAACGCAGTCTTCTAGCGTTGCACGTTTTCGCCTACCTTTTACGCTCCGCTGTCTTAAACATGCTGGCTTAAACACAAGCACAGCATCTCTGGCAACGGCACATAACAAGGGACGCGTCACGCATTACCTACCCACCTTACGCCTTTAGCATCAAAATGGGGATTCCGTATGCGGGAAAAAGTCCGGTTTTCACACACGGCTGCCCCCTACGCATCTTGTCTCCTTCGGTGAAATTCTCCCCAGCCACATCACTACGCCACCGCAACACCGGATTTGCATTGTATGCCTAAACTGGTCGGTATGACTGAGTCAACCTTGCAATGGACTGATGACATCCTGGGCCCAGGATTTATGGCCGCGGATCTGCCCTTGGGTGCGGATCCTGACGGCGAAGGCGACGTCCACGCCACATTGATCCGTTACAACCCAGATAACGAGGATCTCAGCGACCGTGTCGCAATGATTTGGGTGCACGGCATGACCGACTACTTCTTCCATAAACACGTAGCGGAGCATTTTCATAACAAAGGTTATGCATTTTACGGAATTGATTTGCGTAAGTGTGGACGCTCTCACGAGCCCCACCAAAAGTGGCACTACATCTCCGACATGCACTTCTACGAGAAGGACCTCAATGCCGCTCTCGATGCCCTGCCGCAGCGAAAGGTCATCATGGTTGCGCATTCAACAGCAGGCATAATCGTGCCGCTGTGGCTCGATGCCTTGCGTCGCACCGACCCCGCTCGACACGAACGAATCGCAGCGCTAGTACTCAACAGCCCATGGCTGGACATGATGGGCATTCCACCCCTCGCCTTCAAGGCCGCGAAGCCTTTGTTCTATTTCTTCGGCAAGGTCACCCCGCATATTGCGCTCCACGGCGGCAATCTCACCGCCTTTGGCGATTCGATCCATGCCAGCCGCTACGGCGAATGGGACTACGACCTTGAAAAGAAGCCGTTGGGCGGTCATAAGAAATACATCGGCTGGGCACGCGCAGTATTCAAGGGGTTCGACATTATTCATTCTGGCCGTGTTGATGTCGGCGTACCGATCCTCACACTCACCTCAACAAAGTCGATGTTCTCAGCTCCATATTCGGAAGAGCTCAACTACGCCGATGCGGTCATTGACGTCAAACAATCACAAAAATGGGCCAAAGAGCTTGGCTCTCATTACACCCTTCGCCCGCTTAAAGGAGCTCGTCATGATGTTTTCCTATCTCGCGAGCCGATCCGGAACGAAGCATTTCGAGCAGTCGACGAATGGCTACCCACGGTGCTCTAACAACTATCCCGCCCACCACAACACCTAATCCAACCCCCTATAAATAAGGAGAACTATGTCTACGACAACGCCGCAGAACGCACAAGCAGAACATTTCGATCTGATCATCATCGGAACTGGTTCAGGAAACTCGATTCCATCCGAGGATTTCGAGAACAAAAAGATAGCCATCGTTGAGGAAGGCACCTTTGGCGGAACGTGTCTTAACGTAGGCTGTATCCCCACTAAGATGTACGTCTACGCAGCAGACCTTGCATACGCCGCCAAGGAAGGTCAGCGCCTCGGAATTGACGCCCAGGTAAACAACGTCGACTGGCAGTCCATCATCGAGCGAGTCTTTGTCAATCGCATCGACAAGATCGCGGAGGGCGGCGAGGCTTATCGCCGTGGCGACGAGACCCCCAACATTACGGTGTTCGACAAGCACGCAACTTTCGTTGGCCCGAAGACCATTGCGGTTGGGGATGACGTCATCACGGGCGATCAAATCGTCATCGCCGCGGGTTCCCGCCCCACCATTCCTGAGGTATATGCAGAATCCGGTGTTAAGTACTACACCAATGAAGACATCATGCGGATGCCTAAGCAGCCAAAGAGCCTCATTATCGTGGGCGGCGGTTACATTGCGATGGAGTTTGCGCACGTGTTTGACGGACTGGGCACCAAGGTTACGGTGGTCAACCGCTCGGAGAAGCTGCTTCGTCATTTGGATGAGGACATCGTTTCTCGGTTCAACGAGATTGCACGCGAACGCTTCGACGTGCGTATCGCGAACGGTACACAGCTGACCCAAAACGACAGTGGCGTGTCCTTGTCTCTCGACGACGGATCTACCGTAGAGGCTGAAGCTATCCTCGTGGCGACTGGCCGCAAACCAAATGCAGACCTCCTAGGCTTGGACTCGGCAGGCATTGAGCTGCGCGAAGACGGACGTATCAAGGTCGACGAGTACGGCCGTACTTCGGTCGCGGGCGTTTGGGCGCTTGGCGACGTCTCCTCCCCCTACATGCTCAAGCATGTGGCCAACGCCGAAACCCGTGCAGTGCAGCACAATCTCCTACATCCTGAGGATCTGCAGAAGATGCCACATGATTTCGTTCCAGCCGCAGTTTTCACCCATCCGCAAATCGCCTCTGTAGGTCTCACTGAAGCAGACGCACGCGAGCAAGGCTTCGACATTGCTGTCAAGGTCCAAAACTACGGCGACGTTGCATACGGTTGGGCTATGGAAGACTCCACGGGGATTTGTAAGCTGGTGGCCGACAGGAAAACTGGACGCCTCCTAGGAGCCCATTACATGGGCCCGCAGGCTTCGACGCTCATCCAGCAGCTCATCACAGCAATGGTATACGGCCTTGACATGCGCGATTTCACGCGTAAGCAGTACTGGATTCACCCCGCGCTCCCTGAAGTGACTGAAAATGCTCTCTTGGGACTGGACTGGTAAAGCAAACATTGACCGCGGTCAAATCCACATTCGTCTTGCCAGGAAACTTTCCGGTTAATAGTTTCACTACTTGAGAGATGGTTTATCCCCGACCAACTGCAATTGACGTAGCATTCGGCCGTACCGCTGTGGCTTCTGCTGAGTCCTCTTTCTCCGGTTCCTCCCCTAGTTCTCGGTAGAAGTTTCTAGAGCTTTTTCATATTGATGGCAGTAAGCCCATCGACCAATGCCACAATGAGTAATAGGGCGCTCCTCCTTACACAGAGGCGCGCCCTATTCTTTTGCTTAGGCCTGTCGCCTTAGGCTTCGTCCGGCAAAGTTAGGATCTCGGCACCATCGTTAGTTATCACAAGGGTGTGCTCGAACTGAGCCGTGAACTTGCCATCGACGTTCTGAACGGTCCAATCGTTGTCCCAGATCTCGTAGTCTAACGAGCCCAGGTTGATCATCGGCTCAATGGTCAAGGTCATTCCTGGTTCTAGGATGTCGCGGTAGGTCGTGGAATCGTAGTGCAAGACAACCAAGCCGTTGTGGAAGGTGGGGCCAACACCATGGCCGGTGAAGTCGCGCACAACGTTGTAGCCGAAGCGGTTGGCGTAAGACTCAATAACGCGGCCGATGACATTAACCTCACGGCCTGGCTTTGCCGCCTTAATGCCGCGCATCATTGCCTCGTGGGTACGCTCAACCAGCAGCTTGTGCTCCTCAGAGACATTCCCGGCCAGGAAGGTCGCATTAGTATCGCCGTGTACACCATTCTTGAACGCAGTGACGTCGATGTTGACGATGTCTCCGTCCTCAATCACGGTGGTGTCCGGAATACCGTGGCAGATGATTTCATTCAAAGAAATACAGCAGGACTTCGGAAAACCCATGTAGCCCAGCGTGGATGGGTATGCACCATGGTCCAGCATGTACTCGTGCGCGATGCGGTCAATCTCATCTGTGGTCACGCCGGGTGCCACAGCCTTACCGGCCTCCTGCAGCGCGTTAGCCGCAATCTTGGATGCCTCGCGCATGGCCTCAATGACCTCAGGGGTCTGGACAAAAGGCTCACCCATTGCTTCCTGGACGGAGTCCTTCCACACGTACTCCGGGCGCTCGATAGAGTCCGGAACGGTGCGGATTGGGGTGGGCTTTTGGGGGGTTAGTTTTGCGCGATTACTCATGGTTGACCATGGTAGTCCCCTCCCCCACGTGGCCGCTAACCAGACCTCTCAGTTGTGAGCTAGCCTTCTTGTCCTGTAGGCGCAGCGGGATGTCCCTGTGCTCGATAGCTATCGAGCTTCTGCAAGAAGTTATCTGTCACTTGCACTGAGGTCTCAGAGCCTCCGCCCAATACCACCAGAGTTGCGAAGGCGATGTCGTCGTCACGGTAGCCGGTAAACCATGCGTGCGAACCACCATTGATCTCCGCCTCACCGGTCTTGCCGTAAATCGTGCCGCCAGCCTGCATTCCGGCTGCGGTACCGCCCGTAACAACTGCGCGCATCATCTCTCGAACATTGTCGAGGACATGCGGGGAAGGCGGCTGCACCTCTTCTGAGGCCTTCGTCTTATGCGTTGAGATCAGTGTAGGAAGCGGGGTCTTACCCGCAGCGACAGTAGCCGAAACCAGCGCCATTCCAAAGGGGCTGACAAGGTCGGTGCCCTGTCCATAGCCGGACTCAGTACGGTCCAACGGAGTCTTGCCCTCCGGGATGGAGCCTGTAATGGTGGTCAAACCAGGGATTTCGTAGTCGAGCCCAAGCCCAAACTCCTTGCCCGTATTCTTCAGCTCGCCTTCCTTCAGATTCGTAGAAACTTCAGCGAAGGTCGTGTTACACGACTGCGCGAACGCCTGACGCATCGGCACCGATCCCAGCGAAAAGCCATTGTAGTTGGTTACGGTTCGGCCGTAAAGGTTCATCGTGCCTGGGCACGGAACAATAGTGCCAGCAGTCGCACCCTGTTTGTCCACAGCCGCCGAAGCCGTGATGATCTTGAATACCGAGCCCGGCGGGAACTGGCCCTGCAACGCGATATCACCCTTCTCATCGGCGCGCTCGGTCTGCGCAACCGCCAAAATCTCTCCGTTAGAGGGGCGAATGGCAACCAGCATCGCCTCCGAGTCGGCGCGCAGGTTCACGGCCTCCTGCGCCGCGCGCTGAACGTTGTAATCCAAGCTAACGCGGATCGAAGGGGATGCCTCCGGCTCGTGGAGCTCGACGTCGCTAAGCGCCGCACCATTTTCGTTAACCACGGACACAGACCATCCGGACTTGCCATCAATCTCATCTGACACCAGGGACCGCACACGCGCCAAAATGTCGGGCGCCAAACCAGTCTCCCGTGTAATCAACGCTGGCTCTTCGTTGAAGCGAACCCCTTGCGGCTCACCAAGGCGGGCACGCACTGCTTCTACCTGCTTTTCATTGAGCATCACCACGGAGTAGTCGCCTTCAACTTTCTCCAGCTCTTTCGCCAACTCGCCGGCTTCTTTCTCCGGCACTGAGTCATCCTGGGTATGTGCTTCGCCCAGAGCGCTGGATATCTTGGCAGCTAATGGACGCACGTCTCCCACCTCAGTGGTATTGACCACCAAGCGATACTGCAAGCCGGGCGACATCAACTCCACTCCATCGGAGGACACCACGCTCGCACGTTTTGCCGCAATCGCGCGCAGCTCCAAGTGCTGGTGGGCTCCAAGGTTCGGATGCACCAAGCTCGGCTGCCAACGTACCTGCCAGTCTTTGTCCTTTTTGGTCAAGGTCATCTCAGTGTCGTAACTGAGCGTGCGGTCCTTCGGAAGGTCCCACGTCACCTTGTACTTCGCGGTGGCATGCGTCTCGTCCTGTGTTACCTCGCCCAGCTCGATGTCGAGTCCTTCGGCCTGCAGACCGGAGAAGGTAGCGTCGAGGGTCGATGTGGTGGCATCGGGGTCGTCGACAAGCTCCGCCAACGCCTCGTTGTTGCGGGACTCCATCTCTGAAATGAATTCTTCCGCAACCGGCTCCGCCGAGACGGGCTTGGGCGTGCACGCCACAAGCGACGACGCCCCTACCGAAGCCGCACACAGCAGCGCCACCATCTTCTTCATGGTTGGGCATCGTAGCAGCCTAGAGACACAAAAAGTCCGCCCCACACCGGAGTGCAGGGCGGACAAAGCTGTGAATTTATGGCAGCGATATTAGCGGGTCACGCGAACCTCAGCCTTGGCGCCTTCGACGGCTTCCAGGCCCTGCTCGTCGGCGATACGCATTGCTTCCTCGATAAGAGTCTCCACGATCTGCGACTCGGGCACGGTCTTGACCACTTCGCCTTTAACGAAGATCTGGCCCTTACCATTACCGGATGCAACACCGAGGTCGGCGTCGCGAGCCTCGCCTGGGCCGTTAACAACGCAGCCCATGACGGCGACACGGAGCGGGAACTCCATGCCCTCGAGGCCTGCGGTTACTTCCTCGGCGAGCTTGTACACGTCGACCTGTGCGCGGCCACAGGACGGGCAGGAGACGATCTCCAGCTTGCGCGGACGCAAGTTGAGAGACTGCAGGATCTGGTCACCGACCTTGATTTCCTCAACCGGATCAGCGGAGAGGGAAACACGGATGGTGTCACCGATGCCCTCGGCCAGAAGTGCGCCGAAGGCAACGGAGGACTTGATGGTGCCCATGAATTTAGGGCCAGCCTCGGTCACACCGAGGTGCAGCGGGTAGTCAGTCTTTGCAGCCAGTTGGCGGTAAGCCTCAACCATCAGGACTGGGTCAGAGTGCTTTACGGAGATGGCAATGTCGCCGAAGCCGTGCTCCTCGAAGAGTCCAGCCTCCCAGATAGCGGACTCAACGAGAGCTTCAGGGGTGGCCTTGCCATACTTCTCCAGCAGTCGCTTATCCAAGGAGCCGCCGTTGACACCGATACGGATCGGGATGCCAGCGTCGCCGGCTGCCTTAGCAACCTCCTTGACGCGGCCATCGAACTCCTTGATGTTGCCTGGGTTCACGCGGACAGCGGCGCAGCCAGCGTCGATAGCCTGGAAGATGTACTTCGGCTGGAAGTGGATATCAGCGATAACCGGGATCGGAGACTTCTTGGCGATGGCCGGAAGTGCCTCGGCATCGACAGGCTTTGGGCAAGCGACACGAACGATGTCGCAGCCGGTGGCCGTCAGCTGTGCAATCTGCTGCAGGGTGGCGTTAATGTCGTGGGTTTTGGTGGTGGTCATCGACTGCACCGAAATCGGGTGCTCGGAACCTACACCGACTGGGCCCACGAAAAGCTGACGGGTTTTGCGACGCGGAGCCAAGGTTGGTGGTGGGCCGTCCGGGATACCGAGACCGATGGGGTTCGACATGTGCGCTCCTTGTTAAAGCATGGAATTAGATGGGGGCTTAACGTCCCCACTCTAGCACCGAGCACCAAATTTCCTCTGCCCTGGCTCCTAGCCGAAGAGGCGAATCGGGTTGACTACGTCAGCCACGATGACGAGCGCGCCAACAGTCATCAAGAGGGCCGCGATGACATAAGTTACCGGCATTAGCGCAGTGTAATCGGCCGGTCCCTTAGGCTCCTTGCCCAAAAGCCTGCGGATACCATCTCGGATTTTCTCGTAGAAAATCACCGCAATGTGACCGCCATCAAAAGGAGGCAGCGGGATGAGGTTGAACAAAGCGAGGAAGAAATTCAGCGTCGCCAGCATCATGAAGAAGGTCGACCACAAACTACGCGCGACGAGCTCACCGCCCACGCGGGAAGCGCCGACCACAGACATCGGGCCATTGACGTCACGCTCGTGGCCAAAGATGGACGCCGCCACCCCAGGAATTTTCGCTGGGAATTGAATGATGCCGTCAACAGTGGCGTCCAGAACGTACGTGGTGTAGCGCGCTGTTGCGGGGAAAGCGCCGATGAAGTCGTGCTTCTCGACGATATCGATGACTTGGTTGCTCAGGCCGATGGATCCAGCGTCGACAAGCTTGCCCTCACCGTTGAGGCGCTTGACCTTGTCGAGTGTGACGTCGAAGTTCTGCACAGCACCATCGCGCTCGACGCGCAACTGGACCGTCTCCCCTGGCCGCGCCATGACTTCCTCGCGCAGCTGGGTGAAGCTCTCCAGCGGCTTGCCGTCGATCGCGAGAACAATGTCGCCCACTTCCACGCCTGCTTCACCAGCTGGCCCCTTACCTTGGCACTTCTCGAGCTCACCCTGCAGGTTCTGGTCAGCGGAGCACACAACTTCGCCCACGCGCGGGCGCACGTCAGCGTCTGGGTTAGGAAGGCCGGTAGTCATGGCAATGAGCAGCAAGATGATAAAGCCCAGAAGAAGGTTCACGGCGATGCCGCCGACCATCACGATGATGCGCTGCCACGCGGGCTTCTTATACATCGCATAAGGCTCTTCTTCCTCGGTGAGGAAATCATCCTGAGCAGTCATTCCAGCGATGTCGCAGAATCCACCCACGGGAAACGCGGCCAGACCATACTCGGTGTGACCGCGGGTAAACGCCGCAATCTTAGGGCCAAAACCAATGTAGAAACGGCGCACGCGCATGCCAAAAGCACGGGCACTAAACATGTGTCCCGCCTCGTGTAAGGCAACGGTAATGCCGATTCCTAGGGCGAACAGGAAAATGCCCAGGATGTTTGCCATGGTGGTGAAAGCTTTCTATTGAGCCAAAGAATCCACCAGCACATTTGCGCGCCGGCGGGCCTCGCCTTCGACGGCGATTACTTCATCGACGCTTGAGGGTACACGAGCAAACTGGGAGGCTTCCCCTAACACCTGCCCAACCACATCAACGATTTCTGGGAAATGAATGCGGCCAGACAAGAAGGCTGCGGCAGCCTCCTCATTGGCGGCGTTGTACACGGCTGGGTGCGTGCCGCCGGCAGCTGCGGCCTCACGGGCGAGCTGGACGGCGGGGAAGGCGACGTCGTCAAGCGGCTCAAAGCGCCAGTCATGAGCCTGGGAGAAGTCCAGTGATGGCTGCGTACCGGGGACGCGATGTGGCCAATCCAGCGCCAACGAAATCGGCAGCTTCATCGAGGGCGGCGATGCCTGCGCAATCGTGCAACCATCGGTGAAGGTGGCCATCGAGTGAACGATGGACTGTGGATGTACTGTGACGTCGATGCGCTCGGGCTCGATATCGAAGAGCAGCGTCGCCTCGATGAGTTCTAGGCCCTTATTAATGAGGGTGGCGGAGTTAAGCGTGTTCATCTGCCCCATAGACCAGGTGGGGTGCTGCGCGGCCTGCTGCGGAGTAACGTCCCACATCTCTTCGCGGGACCAGCTGCGGAAAGGACCGCCGGATGCGGTGAGGACGAGCTTGCCGAGCTCTACGTCCTCACCCGCGCGCAGGCATTGCGCCATGGCGGAGTGCTCGGAATCGACGGGGATAATCTGCCCCGGCTTAGCCAGCTGAGTCACGATGTGACCGCCCGCGACGAGGGATTCCTTATTCGCTAATGCGAGGTACTCCCCCTTTTCTAGCGTCGCAATCGTGGAGCGCAAGCCCATCGAGCCAACTAGTGCATTGAGCACCTTGTCTGCTTCGATGGAGCGCACAAGCTGTTCTGCGGCATCTGCACCGGAGCGAACCTGTCCGCCAAGGGCTTCCGAGACCTGGTGCGCGGCCTGCTCATTCGCCACGGCAACGTGGTCAAACGAAAGGTTGAGGCGCTGCGCTTGCTCGATGACCAGCTGCGGATTAGAACCGCCGGCAGCAATGCCTACGACGGTAAATTTATCCGGGTTATCGGCGATAACTTCCAGTGCCTGGGTGCCGATGGAGCCCGTGGATCCGAGAATAAGAATGCGCTGTGTACTCACCTCTCCAACCCTAGCGGGTGGGTCAGTAATTGCGTGAACGAAATTGCCGGGGGTGTTTCTTCGCTAACGCGGCGAGGATGATTTAAACTACTACACAGAATAAATGGCATTTCATGCGCGCGCGCAGAGTGCGCCATGTACACGCAAAGGAGAGCAAGTGTCTTCCCACAAGCCGGCACCGCAGGTTTTCGACGGCGTTTCCACTGAGGACGTCCCGTCCGCAGGTTTTGGTTGGTCCCGCATCAGCCGCTCTGGAGTTCAGATCGCCGGCTGGATTTCCGTGATCTTCCTGGTTGCTTACAACTTCGGTAACCACAAGGGCCACGTTGAGACCGTGTGGCTCGCTGTACTGGCTATCGTCATTGCTCTCGGCTTGGTGCTCTTCGCGCTTCGCCCGAATCTCTCCCAGGTTCGCACTGTTACCGCTCGCAACCAGCCTGTTGGCCACGTCGAGCCGGACTGGGTATACGACCAGAAGACGGTTTCCGGCGCCTACGCTGAGCTTAACGACGGCGAGCTGCGTGCCCTGAACATCGAGCCTTCCCGCGTTTCCCACCTGCGCGTCGAGCGCGGCACCGCGCGTAAGGCTGTTCGCTAAGTCTTAGGACCCTGAAGCCCCCTTGTCCTTTGGGACGAGGGGGCTTCGTTGTGCTTGAGGGGCGGGGGGAACATGAGCTGGGGCGGCTAGGCGCGAGCCAGTGCCTGAATGCTTAGGCAGACTCGCGTTCGTCGGCAGCCAGCTGGCCACAAGCGGCGGCGATCTCGTCGCCCTTGGTGTCGCGAACGGTGCACGGCACGCCTTGAGCAATGACGCGGCGGACGAACTCGTCCTGGCGAGCCTTTGGCGCGGCGTCCCACTCGGAACCCGGCGTAGGGTTCAGCGGAATGACATTCACGTGGACCTTGGAGCCAAGCGCGCGGTGCAGCTTCTGGCCGAGCATGTCTGCGCGGAAGTCCTGATCGTTCTTGTCACGGATAAGCGCGTACTCAATGGAGACGCGGCGGCCGGACTTGTCGGCGTAGTAGCGGGCAGCATCCAGCACCTCCTCTACCGGCCAGCGGTTGTTGACTGGCACGAGCGAGTCACGGAGTTCGTCGTCCGGGGTGTGCAGCGATACTGCCAGGGTGCAGGACAGGTCTTCGTCGGCAAGCTTGCGAATTGCTGGGGCCAAGCCAACGGTAGACACAGTGACGTTGCGCTGGGAAAGGCCGAAGCCTTCCAGGTCCTGGCCGGTAATCTGGCGCACTGCGTGCACAACGCGCTTGTAGTTAGCCAGCGGCTCACCCATGCCCATGAATACGACGTTGGTCAAGCGGCCGCCCTCGTCCTCCATGAGCTTGGCTGCGAGGCGGAACTGCTCGACGATCTCAGCTGTGGAGAGGTTGCGATCAAGGCCACCCTGGCCGGTGGCACAGAACGGGCATGCCATACCGCAGCCGGCCTGGGAGGAAATGCACAGCGTGGCGCGGCCCGGGTACCGCATGAGCACCGACTCCAGCATGGTGCCGTCGTGCAGGCGCCACAGCGACTTCGTAGTCTCCCCGTCGTCAGTGGAGGTCTGACGGATGGGTTCCATAAGATTTGGGAAAAGCCGTTCCTGCAATTCGGCACGCTTATTCGCCGGGATGTCAGTCATCTCTTCGACGTCTGCGGTGCGGTGTACATAGTAGTGCTTGGCTAATTGGTTGGCGCGGAACTTGGGCAGGCCAAGTTCGGCGAGCACAGCGATGCGCTCGTCCTGAGTCAGATCCGCAAAATGTTTCGGCGGCAAACCGCGCCGAGGGGCGGAGAAATTAAGTTTCAAAGGTTCAGCCATGGTTCCGCCCATTTTTCCACGTTTTCAGTACTTTTACCCAATTGAGACTGGTCTAAAGTGGCGCAACCGACAGCCCACAGGATTAAATGGTTACATGACAAATCAAGAATTTCCCGCCAATGAACCCACCGCCGAGCACACCGGTGATTACGTGACGGAGACTGCCCCGGCAACGCACTCTGAGGTTGAGACTACGTATTCCTCGAGTGAAGACGCCAAGGTCAAGGGCTCCTTTGCAGCCAGCACCTGGGTTGCGCTGATCGTGGGATTCCTGCTGCTCATCGTTCTCATTGTGTTTATCCTGCAGAATCAGCAGAAGGTGCCGATGAACTTCCTCAACTGGTCCGGTGAATTCCCTGCCGGCATTGCCTACCTCATCTTTGCTATTGCAGGCGCGCTCATCATGGCCCTCGTCGGCATGTGGCGCATGTTCGAACTGCGCCGCCAGGTACGCAAGCAAGCCAAGCAGCACCGCTAAAACAACGAATCTCCCTGCCCTCAAGCTTCTTCGCTTGTGCGGTAGGGAGAATATTTGTTTTGGGCTTCGGGGTGACTTCTAGAAACCGTGGAAGTTTGCGAGGAAGTTCACAGCCACCCACGTCACCATGGCTGAGGGAAGCATTCCGTCCAAGCGGTCCATGAGTCCACCATGACCGGGCAGAATTTGGGACATATCTTTGATGCCAAGCTCGCGCTTGAACTGGGACTCCACCAAGTCGCCAAGCGTTGCGCAGAAGACAAGGCCCAAGCCCATGATTGCGCCTACCCAGGCGTCATGATGCAGAAGGAGCTTGACGCTGAGTGCGCCTGTAATGACGCCGAAGATGACGGAGCCGAGGAAGCCCTCCCAGGACTTCTTGGGGCTGACTGCAGGCGCCATCGGGTGCGCGCCAAACATCACGCCTGCCACATAGCCGCCGGTATCGGAAGCCACCACGCACAGCATGAACGCGACAATCGACGCCGCGCCTGACGCAAACGGAGTCTCCACGCGAGACAGCATCGCCGCAAACGTGGCGAAGAGCGGAATCCAGGTCAATACGAACAGACCCACGGACATGTCGCGCAGATAGTTGATTGGCGGGCGATGGCGTCCGTTGTGGAACAGCCTCCCGAACATCAAAACCAACACAGCCACGACGTAGACCGCCACGAGGCCAGGGGCGCCGAGCGGCCACGAAATCCATACCATGGCTTGGCCAAGGATGATAAGCAGGGTGCGCGGAATGAAGAAAGAGTGCTCACGCAGGCGCGTGAGGACCTCCCACATAGCCACTGCCACAGCTCCCGCCACGACGAGGTACCACGCGAAGGGTCCTAGCCACACAGCAAGGACTACGAGCGCACCGAGGCCCACTCCCACGCCCACTGCTGCCGGCAGGTTGCGGCCGGCGCCGTTCTTGGGCTTGGGCAGACGACGATTCGACTCGCTAGTCACGCGCGCTCCTTCCACAGGAAGATGGGATACTCACAAAAAAGCGCCGCCGAGCTGATAGCGCCCGGCGGCCAGGTTCGAGGTGCTTAGACCTCCATCAGCTCGTTTTCCTTGTTGGCAACGAGCTTGTCCACCTGGTCGATGTAACCAGCGGTGGTCTTTTCCATTTCCTTTTCGGCTGCAACGACTTCGTCCTCGCCGGCGTCGCCGTCCTTCTGCAGCTTCTTCAACTGGTCCATGGCCTTGCGGCGAATGTTGCGGATAGCAATCTTTCCGTCTTCGCCCTTGCCCTTGGCCTGCTTCACGAGGTCGCGGCGACGCTCTTCGGTCAGCTGTGGAATGGTGACGCGCAAAACCTGACCGTCGTTGGTCGGGTTAACGCCGAGATCCGAGTTACGGATTGCGTTCTCGATCTCGTGGATCATGGACTGCTCGTAAGGCTTGATGAGCATCATGCGTGGTTCTGGAACCGAGATGGTTGCCATCTGCGTAATCGGGGTTGGCGCACCGTAGTACTCGGCAACAAGGCCATTGAACATTGCTGGGTTTGCGCGACCGGTACGGATGGTGATCAGCTGCTCGCGGGTGTGCTCCACCGAAGCGGTCATGTGCTCTTCTGCTTCGAGCTGGATCTCGTCAATCATTGGGCTATAACTCCCTTTTCGAATATAAAGTAACTGGAAAAGAATCTAGCAGGTAAAGGCGCCCTCTGTGGGAGGACGTGACCTTAATTCCTATTGGAATTCCTATTGCGATTTTACGAGGGTGCCGATCTGCTCACCGTTGACGGCGCGCTTGATATTACCTTCGGTCAGAAGGTTGAACACCAAAATCGGCATATCGTTGTCCATACACAGGCTGAACGCGGTAGCATCTGCGACCTTAAGGCCCTTTTCGATGACCTCTCGTGGGGTGATCTCGGAGTAAAGCTCCGCATCTGGGTTGGTGCGTGGGTCGTCGGAGTAGACGCCGTCGACAGCCTTGGCAAGGAAGAGCACCTCTGCCCCGATCTCGAGGGCACGCTGTGCCGCCGTGGTGTCCGTGCAGAAGTAAGGCATACCCATGCCTGCGCCGAAGATGACCACGCGGCCCTTCTCCAGGTGGCGATCTGCACGCAGCGGCAGGTACGGCTCCGCAATTTGTGCCATGTTGATGGAGGTCTGGACGCGGCAGTCGACGCCCTGCTGCTTGAGGAAGTCCTGTAGCGCAAGGGAGTTCATGACCGTGCCAAGCATGCCCATGTAGTCCGAACGTGCGCGGTCCATGCCGCGCTGGGACAGTTCTGCACCACGGAAGAAGTTTCCGCCACCGATAACCACGGCAACCTCAGTGCCCTGCTTGGCAATGTCTGCGATCTGCTGAGCAACGTTTTCCACGACGTCAGGGTCGATACCGACCTTGCCACCTCCGAACATTTCACCGCCCAGCTTCAGCATCACACGCTTGTATCCGGTTCGCTTGGTGTCAGGGTTAGTCACGGCCTTCATCGTCTCCTTAATGCGGCTGTTTTTGAGTCCGTTCCATCTTACCCACACATGTTCGCTGGCTCATATTCCGTGCTCAAGCAAGCAAAAAGCCCTGCTGCAAACAAGTGCAGCAGGGCTCAAGCGTGAAAGCCGATTAAAGCTTAGGCGCCAACCTCATAACGGACGAAGCCCTTGATGGTGGTGCCAGCTTCCTTGGCAACCTGCTCAACGGTCTTCTTGGAGTCAGACAGAGCAGCCTGCTCGAGAAGAACGACGGACTTGAAGAAGCCGTTCAGGCGACCTTCGACGATCTTCGGCAGAGCAGCCTCCGGCTTGCCCTCCTCACGGGTGGTAGCTTCAGCGATCTCGCGCTCCTTCTCAACGACCTCAGCAGGAACGTCCTCGCGGGTGAGGTACTCAGCGTTCATAGCTGCGATCTGCAGAGCAACAGCGTGTGCGCCCTCTGCATCACCCTCGTAGGAAACGAGAACGCCAACTGCCGGCGGCAGGTCAGCGGAACGCTGGTGCAGGTAGACAGCGACGTTGTCGCCCTCGAGGGTGACTGCACGGCGTGCCTGCAGCTTCTCGCCGGTCTTTGCGGACTCTTCGTCGACGATCTCGGAGACCTTCTTGCCGTCGATCTCGAGGTTGTTCAGCTCCTCACCGGAGTTGATCTTAGCCTCGCCAGCAGCCTCAGCGATCTTGGTAGCGAAAGCCTTGAATGCCTCGTTCTTTGCAACGAAGTCGGTCTCGCAGTTGATTTCGACCATGGTATTGCCGGAAACAGCAACCAGGCCCTCGGTAGCCTCGCGCTCAGCGCGCTTGGAAACGTTCTTTGCGCCCTTGATGCGCAGGAACTCTACGGCCTTGTCGTAGTCACCGTTGGACTCGTCGAGTGCCTTCTTGCAATCAAGCATGCCGGAGCCGGTTGCCTCGCGCAGTGCCTTAACGTCTGCAGCAGTGTAGTTCGCCATAGTTGGGGCGATCCTCCTTGGTTTCAAACAGTATTCGATGGAACAGAGTACTCGACGCAGTAATTTTGCGCCGCCCTTGGGGGTGAGTTTGTGCAGAAGAGTAAACCCCCGCGGCCGTGATCCAACGGTAGCGGGGGCGGACTCTAGAATTTTTTACTCTGCGGACTCAGCAGATGCTGGGTCGGAAGCAGCAGCAGCCTCAGCTGCATCGCGTGCATCCTTCTCAGCGGAGTCGCCGGCAGCTTCCTTAGCTGCAGCCAGCTGACGCTCCTCGCGAGCCTTCTTACCTTCCTCAACTGCGGTGGCAATGATGCCGGAGAGCAGCTTGGTGGCACGGATTGCGTCGTCGTTGCCCGGGATCGGGAAGTCGACCTCATCCGGATCGCAGTTGGTGTCGAGGATTGCGACAACCGGGATGTTCAGCTTGTGAGCTTCCTTGACTGCGATGTGCTCCTTGTTGGTGTCAACGATCCACAGTGCGGACGGAGCCTTGGACATCTCAGAGATGCCGCCGAGGACGCGCTCGAGCTTGATGCGCTCGCGGGTGAGCATGAGGATTTCCTTCTTGGTGCGGCCCTTGTAGCCGTCCTCAGCTGCGTCCATTGCCTGAAGCTCCTTCATGCGCTTCAGACGCTTGGAAACGGTCTGGAAGTTGGTGAGCATGCCGCCCAGCCAACGGTGGTTGACGTAAGGCATTCCAACGCGGGTTGCTTCCTCAGCAACTGCTTCTTGAGCCTGCTTCTTGGTGCCGACGAAGAGGACGCTGCCGCCGTGTGCAACGGTCTCCTTGACGAACTCGAAAGCCTCATCGATGTAGGTCAGGGTCTGCTGCAGGTCGATGATGTAGATGCCGTTACGGTCGGTGAAGATGAAACGCTTCATCTTCGGGTTCCAACGACGGGTCTGGTGGCCGAAGTGCACACCAGCGTCGAGGAGCTCGCGCATGGTTACAACTGCCATGATTCGCTCGCTTTCTATAGCTGATTTAGGTTTTGCATGAAAAATGTGCGGTGTTTTATTCCGCACCCTAGCAACGAAGGCACCGGTCAACACCCCAATTTCTTGGGGACCACGTCGACACGACGCTGTCTCTTCCTTAACCCAGGAAGCGACGACTTCGCCGCGCGTAGTCAATGCGCCTGGCAAGCCGGACACACTGCTGGGCTGAATTCTAGCCACACCCAGGGAAGAAATCCAAAACGACGTGCGAATTCCACAGTTTTAGCGTGACTTCTCCCCTACAACCGCCACATCTTCATCACTATTATCTCGCGTCGCACTTTATTCACAGCGAGATTTCTCGTTCTTCCAACACTGCAAGCGGCGCCTCCATACTGCCATCATGAAAATGTTTCGCTTGCCCAAAGTCCCGCTCATTGCTGGCATTCTCACGCTCTGGTGCGTTGCTCTATCCGCCATGCCAATAGCCTTCGCCTACGTGGACCCCACTACTGGCAGTCCAACCCCCAGCCGGGTTCTGGAGGGGTTTAATCCACCGAAGGAGAAATGGAGCGCCGGTCACCGAGGTGTGGATTTGGATCTACCCATCGGCGGCGAGGTACTGGCCGCAGGCGAAGGCACGGTCTATTTCGTGGGCAAGGTGGCCGGCAAACCGGTAGTCTCGATCTCCCATGCGGATGGTGTACGGACGACGTATCAACCGGTATTCGCGCACGTCAACAAGGGCGATCACGTACTCGAGGGCCAAATCATTGGGAGGCTAGCCCCACCTGTTGACGGTAAGCCGGGTTTGCATTGGGGCGCGCTTATCGACGGCGTGGAAAAGACCTACATCGATCCGCTTTCGCTTCTCGACGCCCCGGTCATCCGGCTCAAGCCCGTGGATGGGCGCGGGAGTAGGCGTCCTTGAGCCGCTTCGCTGATACGTGGGTGTAGACCTGTGTGGTCTGCAGAGAGGAATGCCCCAGCAGCTCCTGGACCACCCTCAAATCCGCACCACCTTCAAGCAGATGCGTTGCGGCAGTATGGCGCAGCCCGTGCGGGGTAAGGCCAGTAGCGCCGGTGATCTGCGCAGCCTTTTCTACCACGCGGCGGACCTGCCGCTGGTCGATACGCCCGCCGCGAGTCCCGACGAACACCGCATCAGTGTCGCCGGCTAGTTGTAGACGCCCCTTTTCAATCCAGGTCGCAAGCGCATCAGACGCCGCGTCGCCAAAGGGTACGACGCGCTGCTTGTTTCCCTTACCCGTGACCAGTGCGGTCCGGCGGTGCAGATCAAGGTCACCGACATCAAGGCCCACCAGTTCCGCAACGCGCATGCCGGTGGCATAGAGGAGCTCGAGCATAGCGCTGTCACGTAGGAAATGAACCTCGTCGTGCGAGGCAGCGTTGCCTACAAGCTCACCAGCCTCGGTTGCAGCAAGAACCTTGGGAAGATGTTTGCCCACCTTCGGGCTAACGAGTCGCGCTGCCACATCAGCCTGCAGATGGCCTTCGCGCACCGCCCAGGTGGAGAACGCTCGGGCGGCAGCAGTTCGGCGCGCGAGGGTAGCTCGCGACTTGCCCTGTGCAACCGCTTCGCCTAGCCAGGCGCGCAGAGCATTCAGGTCAAAGCTTGCGAAGTCCGGTACGCTACGCGCGAGATCGCGCAGGTCCGAGCGGTAGCCCTTGACCGTTGCAGCAGAGCGCCCACGGACTAACAACTGATGTTCGGCAAAATCCTCGATTGCCTCGGCCAGTTGCCCCGTGGGCTCCTCTACTCGCTTACTCATGTCACAGCAGTGTACTCCAGCATCACTCGCTGCGTCTCCAACGCTTTCCCTCGCGCACCACGAGGCCAAGCTTCTGCAAAGCCACCAACAGGTGCACCGTCAGAGCCACACGCATTCCTGCCTCCGCCGCGATGTCTTCTGCGCTCACGCCTTCCTCGTCCAAAGGCGGAGTCGAGTCATAAACCTTGAGCTCATTCCGGGAAAGCTGCTGCACTTTGTCAGGAGCGAAGTCGAGCTCATACTGCCCAGCAGCGTCCACGCCTCCCACAGTTCCAAGTAATCCGCGGATTTCATCGACCGAGGTGACCAGTTGCGCGCGCTGATCCTGAATCCGCATGTGGCAACCCAACGACCCCGAAGTCGTAACCGGGCCGGGGACAGCCATGGCCACACGGCCCATCGACTCCGCCCAGTTCAACGTGTTCAAGGCCCCAGAACGGAAGGCCGCCTCCACCACCACAGTGCCTGCAGAAAGCGCCGCAACCAAGCGGTTGCGCGTCAAGAAACGGTGCCGCTGCGGTGTAGTGCCCAGCGCGAATTCAGAGATGAGGCAACCGCTGCGCGTTATCTGATCAAAGAGTTTGCCGTTACGTGCGGGATAGGCCCGGTCGATGCCGCATGGCGCCACGGCCACGGTGAGCCCGTTGTGCTCCAGCGTCGCCTCGTGGATAGCCGTGTCTACTCCCAGCGCGCCGCCCGACACCGTAGTCCACTGATGGCGCGCCAATCCCGTTGCCAGCATGCGCGAGACCTCCCAGCCATAGCGGCTTATAGCCCGCGTTCCCACCAGCGCAACGGACTGAGCCACCGTCTGGCGCACATTGGCTCCGCGCACCCACAACGCATGAGGTGGGAAAGCCTGACTATCGAATGTAGACGGCGCATCGGAGAACCCCTGATGATAGAAACCAAAGGCCCGAGTGAATTCCTCCTCCGGCCACTCCGCGTCCTCCGGGGTGATAAGGCGTGCTCCTACGACTTCTGCCGTGGCAATGTCCTCTTCTTGCCGCAGCCAATCCCGCCTCCCGGCAGTTTCAGTCTTCAACGGTCCAATCCAGTCGGCCGCGTTGTAGATTCCGTGCGCAATCTCCTCTGCTGGGTACTGCGAAAGCAATCCGTGCAACGTGCGGGATGGGCCCTCCACCACACGGTTGAGATAAACCCAGGTGTGCAGAGGTGTCGATAAGTTCAGCTCGCTCATGCCGCCAGCCTTTCCAATACACCGACGCCGCGCAGCTCGAGCGCTCTGCCCACGTGGTCGATGTCCGGTTGCGGGCTTGCGTCCAGATCCGCCAGGGTCCATGCCAAGCGCAGCACGCGGTCCACACCGCGCTGGCTCAACTCCCCGTCTGCCAAATACGCTGCAAGCATCGCCATGGCAGTTTCCGTAGCTGGGCGGTGTCGCCGCAGATAGGAGGCTGGAACAGCACCGTTATTGAACACCGGCAGCTCGTCGTCACGCCAGCGGGCAGCTGCCCGCTGGCGCGCCTGCGCCACCCGCTGCGCAATCGTGGCGGAGTCTTCTTCACCTTCCGCGCTCAGGGTTGCGGCTTGGCCCGAAACGTTGACCACCATGTCGAGGCGATCCCGCAATGGCCCAGAGAGATTGCTCAGATAGTTGCGTCTGTCCAACGACCGGCACGTGCACTTCGAAGCATCCTCCACAGCACACCTGCAAGGGTTCGCCGCCAGCACCAGCTGGAAGCGCGCCGGGAACGTAATCTCCCTGCGTGCACGAGCAATCCGGACGTGCCCCTCTTCCAGCGGCGCACGCAGGCCATCGAGCACCCGTGCAGAGACCTCACTCGCCTCGTCGAGGAACAACACTCCGTGATGCGCCAGACTCACGGCACCAGGACGGGGATTGCCCGAACCGCCCCCCAGCAAGGCCGCACGCGTTACCGAGGAATGCGGCGCGATAAACGGCGCGCGCACGACGACCGCACCGGGTGTTCCCGCGAGCGAATGGATGGCTGTCGCCTCCACGCACTGATCAGTGCTCAACGCCGGCAAGATAGACGGCAGCCGCGCCGCAATCATCGACTTGCCCGAGCCAGGTGGGCCCACCAACATCAGGTGATGGCCACCGGCCGCAGCGACTTCGGCTGCCCACTTGGCCTCCCGTTGCCCGGCGATGTCGCAGTAGTCGGGAGCGTCACCAAGCGTATGCGCAGGGGCATCTACCGCTCGAGCACTCGGCAGATCGCGCCCACCACAGGCCCATGCAAAAGCATCGGTCAGCGTGGCCGCGACCACCACATCCATATCGGGCACCAGCGTAGCTTCAGCCGCGTTACCTGGCGGGATCACCAGCGTCTCGAAACCTTGTGAGCGCGCCGCCAACAAGGCTGGGATGATTCCAGAGACTGGGCGCACGCTGCCGTCCAGGCCCAACTCCCCCAACACCAACGCACGCTCCAGGCGCTCCGAGGGCGGCATCTGCGCCGCCAGAATCGCCAAGGCCATGGGCAAATCGAAGTGCGCACCTGACTTCGGTAGCGCCGCAGGCGACATCGAAACCACCACGCGCGTCTTTGCCCACGGCAGCCGCGAGTTAACCACCGCAGTGCGAATGCGGTCGCGCGACTCCGAAATGGCCGTATCCGCCAGGCCCACCACGTGCACGCCGGGCAGCCCGGCCCCCACGTTGGCCTCCACCGTGACCACGTGCGCAATCACGCCCTCCAAAGCCGTGGTCATGCATCTACCGAGCGCCATCTTCGACCCCCTCATAGTGCGTGACCTCGAACTCAGCGCCCTGATCCACCAGTGCCAGCACGTCGAAGCGCACATAACACCGCGGCTTTCCCTCAAGCCACCGCAACGCCGCCTTGCGCATGCGCGCCAACTTGCGCGCAGTCACCGCCTCGGCCACCCCGTAAGCATCCGATGCCCGGGTCTTGACCTCGACAAAGACGTACGTGTCATCCTCCCGCACGATGAGGTCGATTTCCCCCACGGCGTAGTTGACGTTCGCTGCGATAATCTCCGCACCGCGCTGGCGATAGAACAAAGCCGCATAAGCCTCGCCCCGCTTGCCCAGCGAGTGCCGTTTATTCATTTTTCCGTACATTTTCTCTCCCCCGAATCCGGTCCATGCAGCACACCTGCACACGCCAGTTCAGCCGAGAGAGGACAAAACGCGCTAGCCCCAAAACGCGCACAGCGCCCCTTTTGTGGATAACTCATCGCGATGGATGAAGAAATCCCGCATGGGGCGCGGCTTTAGGGCGAATTTCTGGCGGAGGTGTGGCCGCTCCGCGGAGGCTTCTACTCCGGCAGGACGAAGTCTGGCTTGTCCAGCTCTTCGATGTTGACGTCTTTGTAGGTGATCACGCGAACGTAGCGCACGAATCGCGCGGAACGGTACATGTCCCATACCCAGGCATCGGACATGCGTACTTCGTAGTAGACGTCAGGACCCGAAGTATGCGGAATAAGCTCCACTGCATTGGCGAGGTAGAAACGACGCTCGGTCTCCACCACGTAGGAGAACTGGCTGACGACGTCCCGATATTCACGGTAGAGGGAGAGTTCTACTTCTGCCTCGTAGTTGTCGAGTTCCTCTGCGCTCACTAGCTTTCCTCCAATGTCAGGGTCAACGTGAATCAGCTTAACGCGGAAACTTCGTAATCAGATTCAGGCGCGCGCGAGAAATTCCGCATGAGCGTTCGCCACGTTGGCATAACCCATCCGGTGCTCTGGGGTTGCGCCTAATTTCACAATCGCAGCCTGATGCGCCGCGGTGCCGTATCCCTTGTGCCCCGCCAATCCATAGCCTGGGTAGGCCACGTCGAGTTCATCCATGATGTGGTCGCGGGAGACTTTGGCCAGCACGCTCGCCGCGGCAATGCAGCGCGCTGCCGCATCACCACCAATAATCGGCAGCTGGGGTGCAGGCATGCCGGGAACTTTCAGGGCGTCGCTAAGCACGTAATGCGGGCGAACATCAAGCCGCGCTACCGCCCGCCGCATCCCTGAAACGTTGGCGTGCTGGATGCCGCGCTTGTCGATGTCCCGGGCGTCAATATGCACCACGGACCAGGCCACAGCCTTGTCCTTGATAATGGGAAAGAGTCTTTCGCGCGTGGCCGGGCTGAGCTTTTTGGAGTCCGTCAGCTTGTCGAGCTCCGGGATGATTTTGTCAGGGAGGATGCAGGCGGCAATAGTAATCGGCCCGCAGCAGGCTCCGCGCCCAGCCTCATCAACGCCGGCGACAGGACCCAAACCTGCCTTGCTCAGCGCCACCTCGTAGGTGCGTTGTTGTTTAAGACGCCGCATTTTGAATGTCAGGGTCATCGACCAGGTGAGCACGCGGAATAGGAAGAACAACGGCTTCTACCTTGCCACGGACGTTGTCCACGGGGATGGTGCCCTGCAGATGATCGCCCAAATGCGCACGCGAGTCGAGCGAGTTAGTGCGATTGTCTCCCATGACCCAAATGTTGCCTTCCGGGACGGTCACGGGACCAAAGTAAGCACCGCCGCAAGCATCCGAGCCTACGGCTTCATCGACGGGCATTTCGGCGGGTGTTTTCAAGTAGGACTGGTCGATGGGTAAACCATCGACCATGACGGCGGGATCCCCTGCTTCGCAGGACACCGTCTGGCCTTCTGTGGCTATGACGCGTTTGACCAAAATGTTCTCACCGTTGGGCAGCAAGCCGATTGCGGCACCTGCATTTTCCAGCCCGCGTACCAACACGTTGTCGGAGCGCTGAACCTGGAAAGAGGCGTTCCAGGAATCCTCACCGGCAAAGACCACGACATCGCCAGGGCGTGGATCGGAGAAGTAGTAGCTGAGCTTTTGGACCACAATGCGGTCATTCTTACACCCCGCACAGCCATGCAACGTGGGTTCCATGGAGGCCGAGGGAATGAGATACATCCGGCCCACGAAAGTCTGCGTCAGAGCCAAGAACACGAACACCGCCACAACCGTGGGCAGCAAATCGCGCATACGGACGCGCTCTTCCTCCGCCCGCCGCGGCTTTGCAGCACGAATGCGGGGACTGTTAGCCCCAGACCCCCTAGGCTTGGATGTCTGGGTCATCGATCCCACCGATGCGGCTAAACGGGAACAGCACAAACATGACCTTGCCGCGAACGTTTTCTACGGGAATCGTGCCATGGTACCGATCTTGCATGTGGTAGCGGGAATCCGCGGAGGCAGTGCGGTTGTCACCCATGACCCAAATGTTGCCTTCTGGAACGGTGATTGGGCCAAAGTATGCGCCACCGCATGCCTCGGAACCGGTGGTTTTATCCACAGGGTACGTTGGCGGATCCATGACATAGTCCTGCTTGATGGGCTTACCGTCAACCATGACTGCTGGATCACCTTCCTGGCAGGAAACGGTCTGGCCACCAGTAGCAATGACACGCTTGACCAGAGTGTTCTCATCTGGCGGGGTCAAAGACACATAGCTTAGTGCGTCCTGGATTGCGTGGATCACGCTATTGTTCGAGCGCGGGGACACGTAGTTACGGTTCCAGTCTTCGGTGCCCTCAAAGACCACGACGTCGCCAGGCTCTGGGCCCTTGTCGCCGTAGTAAGAAATCTTCTCGGTGAAGATGCGGTCATTGGTGCAGCCATCGCAGCCGTGGAGGGTTGGTTCCATAGAACCAGAAGGAATGACATATTGGCGGCCAATGAAGGTCTGTACCAAACCGACGACCGCAAGCACACACACGATAACGAGGAGCGTTTCCAGAATCCAGGGCATCTCTTTCTTCTCGCCCTTGTCAGAGTCTTTCTCTACCGGCGTGACCTTCTCGGCAGCGACCCGGCGGCCAGTGACTTCTTCGTTTGCACCGGAGTTACCTGGCCAAGCAGAATTATCACTGTTTTGATTTTCGAATTCCTTCTCGTTATTCACGCGCTAAATCCTAGCAACAAAACCTCTCAACTCCCGCACCACACCGAGCACCAAGCTGCTGTTCCCATCCAACTCTTATCAGCGGATTCCTTGCAATCGCAGCGAGAGGACATAAGAAAAGGCCTCCCTTTCGCCGAAGCGAAGGAGGAGGCCTGAACGCCTAAAATTAGCGGCGCTCCTTGATGCGAGCCTTCTTGCCGCGCAGGTCGCGCAGGTAGTACAGCTTTGCACGGCGGACGCGGCCGCGGCGTACAACCTGGATGGACTCGATGTTCGGGGAGTGAACCGGGAAGGTACGCTCAACGCCGATACCGAAGGAGACCTTACGGACGGTGAAGGTCTCACGGATGCCAGCGCCCTGACGGCGGATGCAAACGCCCTTAAAGAGCTGAACACGCTGGGTCTTACCCTCGATGACCTTGACGTTTACGTCGAGGGTATCGCCTGGGCGGAAGTCTGGGACATCGTCGCGCAGCTGTGCTGCATCTACCTTATCAATGAGGTTAGCCATTGTTTTTCCTTTTCAGTTTAAGACAGAGGACCCTAGCGCCCCTTCAACCTTGAAGAAGCTGACCGGTTCGTGCCTGTTACATAGAACAAGAGGATTCTTCCATACCCACCGCGCGAACAGCAAATTCTTGCAATTCCAAGACAGACGCGCATCACAGGGCTTATGGTGTGTAATGCAAGTACCCCACGGGTGCCCATGAAGAAGTGGGCTGAGATAGGCGCAGATACCGCACCTAGACCGTTTGAACCTGTCTGGTTAGCACCAGCGAAGGAAGAGAGGAAGGCGCCATGACGGCTACCCCTAATGAGATCCACCCCAAGCATTCTTACTCCCCTATCCGCGCAAACGGACTGGAAGTTCCGGAGACCGAGATCGCTCTAGATGATTCCCCGACGGGGCCCAACGAACCTTTCCGCGTCTACCGCACCCGCGGCCCCGAGTGCGAGCCGGAGGTGGGCCTGCCGGGTCTGCGCAGCGAGTGGATCGCGCAGCGCGACGACGTTGAGGAGTACGCCGGCCGCGAACGCAATCTGGCCGACGACGGCAAGTCCGCGCAGCGCCGCGGCGCTGCCTCCCAGGAATGGCGCGGGCAAAAGCGCACTCCTTTGCGCGCCAAGCCGGGCAAGCGAGTCACCCAGATGCACTATGCACGCCAGGGAATCATCACCAAGGAAATGAAGTTCGTGGCGCTGCGCGAGCACTGCGATCCCGAGTTCGTGCGCGCCGAGGTCGCCCGCGGACGTGCGATTATCCCGAATAACATCAACCACCCTGAGTCCGAGCCGATGATCATCGGCCGAAAGTTCTTGACCAAGATCAACGCCAACATCGGCAACTCCGCCGTGACTTCTTCTATCGCAGAAGAAGTGTCCAAACTGCGCTGGGCCACCCGCTGGGGAGCCGATACCGTGATGGATCTTTCCACCGGCGATGACATCCACACCACCCGCGAGTGGATTCTGCGCAACTCCCCTGTGCCAATTGGCACCGTGCCCATCTACCAGGCGCTGGAGAAGGTAAACGGCGTGGCCGAAGACCTTACCTGGGAGATCTTCCGCGATACCGTCATCGAGCAGTGTGAGCAGGGCGTGGACTACATGACCATCCACGCCGGCGTTCTGCTCCCATTTATCCCGTTGACCACCAAGCGCGTCACCGGAATTGTCTCCCGCGGCGGTTCCATCATGGCGGGCTGGTGCTTGGCTCACCACAAGGAGTCCTTCCTCTACGAGAACTTCGACGAGCTATGCGAGATTTTTGCGCAATACGACGTCGCTTTCTCCTTGGGCGATGGCCTGCGCCCTGGCAGCCTGGCCGATGCCAACGACACCGCGCAGTTCGCTGAGCTCAAGACCATCGGCGAGCTCACCCGCCGTGCCTGGGAGTACGACGTGCAGGTCATGGTGGAGGGCCCCGGCCACGTTCCGCTGAACATGATCCAGGAGAACAACGAGTTGGAGCAGGACTGGGCTTCCGACGCCCCGTTCTACACGCTCGGCCCCTTGGTCACCGACATCGCGCCTGGTTACGACCACATCACCTCCGCCATCGGCGCCGCACACATCGCCATGGGCGGCACCGCGATGCTGTGCTACGTCACCCCGAAGGAGCACCTGGGCCTTCCCAACCGCGACGACGTCAAGACCGGTGTCATCACCTACAAGCTCGCCGCGCATGCCGCCGACGTAGCAAAGGGCCACCCCGGCGCGCGGGCGTGGGATGACGCGATGAGCAAGGCCCGCTTCGAGTTCCGGTGGCACGATCAGTTCGCGCTTTCGCTCGACCCGGAAACCGCACAGGAATACCACGACGAGACCCTGCCGGCTGAGCCCGCCAAGACCGCGCACTTCTGCTCGATGTGCGGCCCGAAGTTCTGCTCCATGCGGATTAGCCAGGATATTCGCGATACTTTCTCAGATTCCCTGGGCATGCCGAGCTTCCCTGTCGATGCCAAGGCGGGCGAGGCAATGATGTCGGCAGAGTTCAAGGCGCAAGGCTCCCAGCTCTATCAAACGGCAGACAAGGAGCCAGCCGGCCGTGCTTGATCTGCGTTGTTACTTCGTCACCGGCACCAATATGACACCGGAGATTGCCGCGGCCGCCGTGCGTGGCGGCGCGGGCGTGGTCCAGGTGCGCTCAAAGCCTATTTCTGCCCGCGCGCTCTATGATTTGGGCGCCCGCGTGGCCGAGACGGTGCACGAGGTAAATCCGCGCGCGCACGTGCTTATCGACGACCGCGTCGACGTCGCCCTAGCTCTGCGTTGCGCGGGCGCGCCCGTACACGGCGTGCACATCGGCCAGGACGATCTCTGCCCACGTGCCGCGCGTGAGCTGCTCGGCCCCGATGCCATAATTGGCCTGACCACGGGAACGCTTGAGTTAATTAGGGACGCGAACCAGTACGCGGACGTCCTCGACTACGTCGGCTGCGGTCCCTTCCGCGCTACCCCGACGAAGGATTCCGGGCGCACCCCGCTGGGGCTCCAGGGCTACCCAGAGATCGTCGCCGCCTCGCAGCTGCCCGTAGTCGCCATCGGCGACGTCACCGCGGACGATGCCGCCGAGCTCGCTGCAACCGGCGTCGACGGCCTGGCCGTAGTGCGCGGAATCATGAATGCCCCGGACCCGGCTGCCTACTGCGAGCGTCTCCTGAGCGAATTCGAGAAAGGTCGCGCATGAGCACTGCCAGCTCAAGCGTTGCCATCGTCGGCGCCGGGGTCATCGGCCTTGCCACCGCAGTAGAGATGGCGCAGTCAGGGATCAATGTCGATGTCTTCGACCCAGCGCCGGCATCCGGCGCCACGCACCATGCCGGCGGCATGCTGGCTCCCGCCGCGGAGGTGGTCTATCAACAAGACCCGCTCTTTCCGCTGATGCAGGCCTCAGGCAAGTGGTATCCGGAGCTTATCGCGGCCGTCGCCAAGCACAGCGACCTCGATACCGGCTACCGCGACGAAGGCACGCTCGTGGTAGCCGCGGACCGCGCCGATTCCCAGCATTTGTCAGAGCTCATGGACTACCAGAATGCGCACGGCATGCAGGTCGAGCGCATCACCGTGCGGCAGGCGCGCTCCCTCGAACCGGGGCTGAGCCCACGCCTGGCCGGCGCCGTCTCAATTCCTGGGGATACGCAGGTCTTCCCCCGGCAATGGGCGCTCGCGCTATATGACGCCGCGGAAAACTTAGGCGTGCGCTTTCACCGCACAAAGGTCACACACATCGACGATGGAGTCGACGGCGGAATGGTACACACCGAAGAAGGTACCTTCGCCGCAGACCAGGTGGTGCTGGCCGCCGGACTGGGGGCGAATGGTCTTAGCGGATGGTCGCAACCGCTGCGCCCAGTCTATGGCGACATCCTGCGCCTACGTGTGCCAGAGCAACGCCGCCCGCTACTAAACCGCGTGGTGCGCGGATTCGTGGAAGACCGCCCTATCTATCTGATTCCACGCGGCGACGGAACCATCGCCGTGGGCGCGACCAGCCGCGAGGATAGCCTCCATGCCCCGCTGGCCGGCGGTGTCTATGACTTGCTGCGCGATGCCATCCGGGTGCTGCCGGGCATCGAGGATTGCGAGTTCCTAGAAGCCACCACCGGCGCCCGCCCGGGCACGCCTGATGATCTTCCCTACTTGGGGCGCGTGAGTGACAGGCTCATTGTCTCCACTGGGTATTTCCGCCATGGCATCCTGCTGGCCGCCTTCGGCGCACGGTGTACGCGCGAGCTCGTCCTCGGCGAGGACCCCAGCATCGACCTTTCGGCCTGTGACCCGCTGCGCTTTGCGCGCTAGAGCCGAAGTACAGACAGCTATATCAAGACAGGTATAAGGAACACGATGACAATCACCTACAACGGGCAGAAGATGGATACCACCGCAGCAACAGTGGCAGCACTGATTGCCGAGGTCAATGCACCAGAAGCGGGCACTGCGGTGGCCATAAATGGCGCGGTGGTTCCGCGCTCGGCGTGGGAAGACACCCGCCTCGAAGAAAGCGCGGTCATCGATGTTCTTACTGCAATCCAGGGAGGCTAGTAAAGTGCTGACAATCGCGGATAAGAGCTTTGAATCCCGGCTCATCATGGGCACAGGAGGCGCAAGCAGCCAGGACGCGCTGGAAAAAGCGCTGGTAGCCTCCGGCACGCAGCTGACCACCGTGGCGATGCGCCGCCACAGCGCGCAGGCAGGTGGCGAGAGCGTCTTTGACTTGCTGCGCCGGCTTAACATCGAGCCGCTGCCGAATACCGCGGGCTGCCGCACCGCGCGCGATGCCGTGCTCACGGCGCAGCTGGCACGCGAGGCGCTAGGCACCAATTGGGTCAAGGTAGAAGTCATCGCGGATGAACACACGCTGCTTCCCGATGTCGTAGAAACCATCGACGCCACCGAGCTCCTCGTGGCAGAGGGGTTTACGGTCTTGGCCTATACCAGCGATGACCCAGTGGCGGCGCTGCGCTTGGAGGATGCGGGCGCTTCCGCCGTGATGCCGCTGGGCGCGCCGATCGGCACGGGGCTGGGTATCTTAAATCCCCACAACATCGAGCTCATCGCCGCGCGCGCCAGTGTGCCCGTGCTTGTCGACGCCGGCATCGGCACCGCCTCCGACGCCGCCCTCGCGATGGAGCTAGGCTGTGACGGGGTTCTGCTGGCCAGCGCTATCAACCGCTGCCAAGACCCCGTGGCCATGGCCCACGCTATGCGTCATGCGGTGGCCGCCGGGCACTATGCCCGCCAAGCAGGACGCATCCCGCGCCGCGAGCATGCCCAAGCCTCTTCAACCTTTGAAGGCCTTGCCAGCTGGGCCAATGAGGTGCTCTAGTGGGCCTTAGCGAACTCGAGTCTGCCCGCACCGCGCGCCAACAGGTGCTAATCGGCCAGGATGCGCAGGTTGCGCTTAACCGCGCGCACGTGCTCATCGTGGGCGCGGGCGGATTGGGCTGCCCGGTCCTGCAGCAGCTGGCCGCCGCGGGTATCGGGCACATTACGCTCATCGACGATGACGAGGTAGCGCTGAGCAATATCCACCGCCAGGTGCTCTTCGGCGTGGATGACGTGGGCCAGCCCAAGGCCGCGGTCGCCGCCCGGCGCGCCCGCGAGCTACAGCCAGAGATACACATCGAGGCGAAAGTCGCCCGATTTAGCGCAGACAATGCACTGCATCTGTGTCAGGACACAGACCTCATCATCGACGGCACAGATACCTTCGACACGAAGTACCTCATCGCCGACGCCTGCGAGGCAACCTCGACTCCGCTGGTCTGGGGCACCGTCTTGGGTTTTCGCGGCGACGTAGCACTATGGCATTCAGGCACTGAGACCCCGGATGGCCGCGGCTGCGGTTTGCGCGACCTCTTCCCTGCCGCTCCCACTGCCGATACCCTTCCCGATTGCGCCAGCGCCGGTGTTCTGGGAGCTACCACCTCCGTCATCGGCGGGCTGATGGCCACCGCCGCGATTGGCTGGTTCACCGGAATCGACACCACCGTGGGCCAGGTATCCAGCTACACCGCGTACCCAGCTAGTCTGCGCAGCTTCCGCGTCAGCGCCGATCCCGGGCGCGCACTATGCACCTCACTGGGAGCTCATGCCGAGCTCAATTCCAACGCCAGCGTTGCTGCTAGCGCCAGCGTTGCTGCTAGCGCTGGCGTTGCTGCTAGCGCTGGCGAAACGGCGGAGTGCTTCCTCGACATCCGCGACCCGTCCGCACTGCTTTATAGCTCGCTGCCGGCGAACTTGCGCCACCGCGCTCTGCCTTTTCACACGATTGCTGCAGGCACCGCTGGCGATGAGAAGGTGCGCGAGGCGCTGGGCTCTTTAGATGCTCCGGCTGGCGGCACCGTCTGGGTAATTTGTAATTCTGGCAGCCGCAGCGCCGGGTTCGCGCTGCGCTATGGCGAGCTCGCCGCAGGGCTTGGACTGCGGCTGCGCAACTACCCCGGCGGCGCGGAGCGCCTACACCGGGAGCTTGGTTAGCTCGCGCACGCCGCTTAAGCCGTGGCCGCTGTCATGACCTTGTGCTCGTCCAATAGGCGCGCGGTACCGTGGTGGCGTGCGCGGAAGATGAGGTAGCTGGCGGCTACTGCCAAGACGGTGACGCTGAGCAAGACTACGATGCCGCCGGCGAAAGTGCCGTCATGAATGCCATCGGTGGCGCGGGTGAAGGCATTCTTGGCATAGGTCATCGGGTGCAATGGATGCAGCAAACGCAGCGGTGCCGGAATGGCCGCCGTGGGCCACACGCCGCCGAAGACCATGACGCCCATAGCAAAAACGCCGACCGCGAAGATGGCGCCAATCCTGCGCCCGAAGGTCACCAGCAGCAGCTGGTAGGTGGCAGCGCCCACCATCGCGATTGCTGCGAGCACTCCCAGCATCATCGGCCAGCTTGCCGGGTGCCAACCCATAAGCGTGGACATCAGCGCCATACCCAGCAACAACAAGAAGTTGATTCCGCTAACCAGCGCGAATGCGGGCAAAATGCCACGCAGATAATAAGGCAGGGTCATAGAGAGCAGCAGCATGGCTAGGAAGCCAAAGACGAGCACCAGAAGCATCGAGACGCCGCCCGCGATTTCCTTCTTGGTTGGGTCGACGGCACTAACGCCGGTCTGCACCGGATGGACGTTGGATTCAGTGAAGTTGATCGGCACCGCCATATTCTGTGAGGTCACGTCCGGCTGGGTAATACGCGGGGCCTTCTCAGCGCCCTCGCCCAGCTTCGTGGCGAGCTGACCCGAACCATCCTTGAGCCTATCGATGCCGTCTTTCAATTGGGCACCGCCGCTCTTCAACTGACCGGTACCATCCTTGAGGCTCGTGGTGCCCTCTGCCAGGCGTCCCGCGCCTTCATTCAGCTGCACGGCACCGGTCGATAGCTTGCCCACGCCACTTTTCAGCTGGCCGGTTCCCTCCGCCAGCTGATGCGTGCCCTGGTTGAGCTTGAGCATGCCACCTAGGTACTCGGAATTCGGGTCAGACAAGTTGTAATTCAACTGCTTCGTACCATCACGCAGCTTCTCCAGCTGGGATACCATGTTGCTGCTATTTGCCGGATCCAGCTTCGTCAGCAAAGCGGAAAGCTGGTCTGCCTGGTCCGTCATTCCCATTCCGCGCAGCACATCCACTAAGCCGATGAGGCTCGGCACCACTGACTGTGCTTGCTGCAGGAGTGGGATGAGCATGCCGGTAAGCTGGCCGACGCCGCCTTCGATTTGGCTGGCGCCTTCGCCAAGCTTGCCCGTGCCCTCCAACAACTTATCGGAGCCCGTCGCCAGCTTATTCGCGCCGTCGTCAAGCCGGCCCGCTCCCGTGGAAAGCTCGCTTACGCCCTGGACTAGCCGGCCAGTGCCATCGTGCAGCTGCCCCGCACCGTTGTTGAGCTCGCCCGCTCCGGCATCCAGCTTGTCGATGCCGGTCACAGCCTTCTCGCCGCCAGCCTGCAGCTTGCCCACGCCCTCGTCAAGACGGCTTGCGCCTGCGGCTGCGGCACCGATGCCATCGCTGAGCTTGACCATGCCCTCGATGACTTGATCCGCATACTTTTTGGAAATCGCGTTCTCAACGCTGGTCTGCACCTGCGGAACCAGGCTCGAAGAAATCACCGAGCCATTCGTTCCGTAATAGTCGTTGCTGGCGAAGTGGATCTGCGGTTTGACCGGCTTATCGCTGATGATGGTGACCGCTTGCTCCGAGAAATCCTTTGGGATGGTCACCACCATCAGGTACTTGCCCTTTAACAACCCATCATTTGCCTCCTGGGCGTTCATCTCGGCGAAGTTCAGGTAGTCAGTTTCCAGGAGGCCTTCTACTACTTGATCGCCGTAGTTGACGTACTTGCCCTGCTTTTCCACGCCTACGTCCTCGTTGACCACCGCCAGGTCAATCTGCCGCATGTACTTGGAAGGGTCCCACATCGCCCACATCATCGTGGCTGCGAGGATGACTGGCGCTACCAGCAGGAAAACAATCAGCACCCGCGAGAGTGTGCTCCGCGGGCGCCAGTCCAGGATGCGATGCCACCCTTCCGCTTCCGTTTCCTGCACGGCATGGGCAGCCGGCTGCGTGGCGTGGAACGGTGTTTGTTTCTGATGCAAGGCGAAAATCTCCCTCATGAAGGCATGGTGACTGCAGCCACCCTTTTTGTTTGTTTCGCCAAACTTATCATTAACTCGCCGCACTGCACTAACGCGCCACGAAGCAACATTTAATAGATTTTATTTGCCGAAGCCGGCCTTCTTCAGTGCATCCGCCATGGAGCCGCCGGCGGGACGTCCACCGGAATTGCCGCGGCCGCCACGCGCTCCACGGCCACCTTTGGCGCCTTTGCCAGTGTTGCCACCACGCTTGCCGCCACCCTGGCGTTGTGCAGGCTGGCCGGGCTCGTCATCCAAGCGGAGCGAGAGGCCGATGCGCTGACGCTGCACGTCAACCTCCATGACCTTAACCTTTACTACCTGCCCGGAGCGCACGACCTCGTGCGGATCGGAGATGAACTTATTGCTCATCGCGGAGACGTGTACCAGACCGTCCTGGTGCACTCCGACGTCCACGAAGGCGCCGAAGGCCGCAACGTTGGTGACGGTCCCCTCCAAAATCATGCCCGGTACCAGGTCTGAGACTTTGTCCACTCCTTCCTTGAAAGTAGCGGTCTTGAACTCAGGGCGCGGGTCGCGGCCTGGCTTATCCAGCTCAGCAATGATGTCCGTGACGGTGGGGACACCGAAAGTATCGTCAGCGAAGTCTGCCGGCTGCAGTTTCTGCAGCACTCTGGAGTTACCGATAAGTTCAGCCACACCGAGCCCCGTGGACTCCGCGATACGCGCCACCACCGGGTAGGCCTCAGGGTGAACTGCCGAGCTATCGAGCGGATCGGTTCCGCCATTAATGCGCAAGAAGCCTGCTGCCTGCTCGAAGGCCTTTGGCCCCAAGCGCGGAACCTTCTTGAGTTCCTTGCGGGATGCGAAGGAACCGTTCTCATCACGGTAGGCCACGATGTTGGTGGCGATGGTGGCGTTTACACCTGCGACGCGCTCTAGCAGCGGCACGGAAGCAGTATTCAGGTCCACGCCCACACCGTTCACGGCGTCCTCAACCACGCCATCGAGGGTGCGAGCGAGTGCGGTCTGGTTAACATCATGCTGATACTGGCCAACGCCGATGGCCTTCGGATCGATCTTTACCAGCTCAGCCAGGGGATCCTGGAGACGGCGAGCGATGGAGACCGCACCGCGCAGGGAGACGTCCATGTCTGGGAACTCCTCCGCCGCCAACTGGGAGGCCGAGTACACCGAAGCACCCGACTCGGAGACAACGACGGGCGTCGGACGCTGGCCGCCGGCCTGCTTCAGCATGTCAGCGATCTCGTTGGCCAGTTTCTCCGTCTCACGGGAAGCGGTGCCGTTGCCGATGGCCATGAGATCCACAGAGTGCTTCGCGCACAGCGTGGCCAGAGTATTTACTGCCTGGCTCCACTGGTTCTGTGGCTGGTGCGGATAGACAATTGCAGTGTCGAGTACCTTGCCAGTGGAATCCACCACCGCGCACTTCACGCCATTGCGGTAGCCCGGATCCAAACCGATGGTGGCGCGCTGGCCAGCCGGCGCGGCAAGGAGAACGTCACGCAGGTTGGTGGCAAAGACCTTCAAGGCGCCCTCTTCGGCGATCTCCTTCAGGCGCATGCGCACATCAAGGCCAGAAGAGATGTAGAGCTTGGTGCGCCAGCCCCAATGCACGGCGTCGGAAAGCCACTTGGAATCCTTGACCGCAAGATCAAAACGCTCGGCAATCATGCCCTCATAGACTTCGTCTTCACCGGCATCCAGGTTGAGCTGGAGAACGCCCTCGTTTTCACCACGCAGCAAGGCCAAAATCCGGTGCGAAGGCAGCTGATCAAAGGGCTCAGAGAACTCGAAGTAGTCCTTAAACTTTGCGCCCTCAGCTTCTTTTCCGGCCACTACACTGGCCCCCATGGTGCCCTGGCTAAACATGCGCTCGCGCACGTCACCCACAAGGTCGGCGTCGAGTGCAAAGCGATCGATGATGATGGAACGCGCGCCCTCTAGAGCTTTCTTGGTGTCTTCAAATCCTTCAGTCAGGAACTGCCCCGCCATCTCTTCTGGATTGGCCGTGGGGTTCTCAATGAGCTTGTCCGTCAACTCTTCCAGGCCGGCCTCGCGAGCGATGTCGGCCTTGGTCTTGCGGCGCTTCTTGTATGGCAGGTACAGGTCTTCCAAACGCGCCTTGGTCTCGCACGCGAGAATCTGTGCACGCAGCTCGTCGGTGAGCTTTCCTTGCTCATCGATAGCCGCCAAAATTGCCTCTTTGCGCTCTTCCAATTCGCGCAGGTACGTCGCGCGCTCCTCAATGGTGCGCAACTGCGAATCATCCAAACCACCAGTGGCTTCTTTGCGGTAACGTGCGATGAATGGGACGGTGTTTCCCTCCGCCAGAAGCGTCAAAGCAGTCTCAACCTGAGACTCCTTTACACCAATCTCTGCGGCAATGGTAGCTGCAATCTTCAAAAGAAATCCTCACCTTTGTGGCTGATTTTCTGGACTCAACAAAGGTACCGCACTGCCCTTTCATCCCAGCGATGAGCGCTCCAACTCCTCAATTACTTTCCCCTCACGCAGTAACGCCCCAACACATTCGTGTCGGGGCGACTCGTCCAGGAAGCGCAATGCTTTGACGTGCTCGCAGGGCGTTAGTAGATGAGAACTGCTGCGTTGTCGCCTCCAGAACAGCGGACAGAGGAGGACGTGCCGGAGCAGTACATGTAGTAGTTGCCGCCGGTAACCGGAGAATAAACCTTCAGCGTTGCGTTCGGGGAGCCGGTCGCGGCGTAGTTGCTTACAAAGGATGAATAAACATTTGCTGCAAAGCTTTGCGAGGTGTTGCCGGTGAGCGCTCGATAGCTGGTGTATCCAGAGGAGTAGGACGGAGCTTGTGTAACGCGCTGAACGGGTGCGACGGGTTCTGGCGCCTGCACAGTCACGGTGGCTGGGCGCTGCTCAGTGACAGTTACTGGGGCGACGTCCTGTGCAGAGGAGACAGGTACTGGGGAGGCCGCACCAGCAGCAGCATCAGAGCCGCCGCTTTTGCCCATGAACGCCATGACGCCCGCCACGATTGCAGCTAGGCAAAGACCAACGATGGCCGTAATAGCCACTGCCAAGCCGGCTGAAATCCCGCCGCGCTGCTCTGTGGGTGCCAGGTAGTTATCTGCCGGATAGGTGAAACCAGCGCCGTTGTTGGCCTGAGGGAAATTGTTGGGGATGGACATGCGGTGCACCTGCCTTGTATCGAGTAAAGAGAGAGTGAAGTAAGGAAACTTCCTTTTGATGACTTCACAATAAGACAGGCACTACCAGCGACGATTGATTTCGGGGAACATTCCCCTTTCCGCAGCTCACAAGATGGCTCGGCCTAAAGATTTATGGTTGCCACGCGCAGGCGGTGCCCAACCCGAACTCAGTGTGACCGATCTCGGAGGTACCGTACCACAGAATGTGTGGTGGCAGGCAGTCCACCACTGCCGCGGTCACCTTGGTCAGCGGCAACGTTGAGGTTCCATTGACGATGACGCGCCAGACATTCTCACTAACCGGCGCGGAGCCATGCTTGTCCATGTACTCGTTGACGAGCACATTATCCGGCTCACACGTGAAAGAGACGACCTCAGCGCTAATATTCGCTGGCTCATAACCGTTTGCAGCCAGCTGTTCTGGCATGCCGTCGAGAATCTCGTTCCACTCTTTTTCCGTCATCAAAACTGACAGGTCAGTACTAACTTCCATTGCGAAGACTCTCCAGGAACTTCTTGTCTTTCTTATCCAGCTCAACTACTTCGAGCAGTTCCGGACGGCGTTCCAGCGTACGTTTTAGCGACTGTTGCCGGCGCCATTCATCCACCCGTGCGTGGTTTCCAGAGGTCAGCACCTCAGGCACGGCCAGCCCACGCCACTCGCGTGGTTTGGTGTAGCTCGGCCCCTCCAGCAAACCATCGGAGAATGAATCTTCCTCATGAGAGCGCTTATTGCCCAGCACGCCTGGGATGAGGCGCACGATGGCCTCAGCAATAACCAGCACCGCCACCTCCCCGCCGATGAGCACATAGTCACCGATGGAGACTTCTCGCACGCGGTAGCGCTGCGCTGCATCGTCAATGACACGCTGGTCGATGCCCTCGTAGCGGCCACAGGCAAAGACGATGTGTTCCTCGTTGGACCACTCGCGCGCGTCTGCTTGGCTAAAAGGTTTACCCGCGGGGGTCGGCACGATCAGCAGCGGCAAGGACGGATCCTCAGCAACGCCGTCCTCCCCTACCGACCGCTCGTAGCCGGTGGCCTCCACGCCCTCGACGTCGTCGTGGCGCGGCTTATTGAGGTGCGGGAGGGAGGATTCCAGGTCCGTGGTGCGCGCGGCACCACTGGCGACGTCGTCAAGCGCAGGGCCCCAGACTTCCGGTTTCATGACCATGCCTGGGCCGCCGCCAAAGGGGGAATCGTCCACAGATTTGTGGACATCCGTAGCCCAGGCACGCAGATCGTGGACGCCTACAGATAGCTTGCCCTGCTCGATGGCCTTGCCCAGCAGAGCATGACGCAGCGGGTCCAAGTACGCGGGGAAAATCGTAATGACATCGAGCCTCACAGGTCCAACAATCCTTCCGGTGGAGTGATGGTGCAGGTGCCTTCGTCGAGATCGACCTCGGGAACGATTTCTTCAACGAAGGGAATCAAGGCTTCCTTGCCAGATTCCAATCGCACCTCCAGTAAGGACTGGGTTGGCCCATGGGTAAGCCCGGTGACCTCGCCGATGTCGTTGCCATCATGGATGACGCGCAAGCCTTCCAACTCATGGTCGTAGAAACCGTCATCGTCAGGGTCATCGAGCGGCGGGGCGAAGAATTGTGTGCCGCGCAGGCTATCGGCTGCGGTGCGGTCTTTTACTTCCTCGAAGGTAATGAGCAGGCGCCCCTTGTGCACGCGAACTGCCTTGATGGTGAGTTCGTGTTCCTTCTTTCCTTGGCGGCCATGGAGCACCTCGCCCACCGCGAAGCGGATTTCGGGCTCGTCGGTGGTGGCTTCGACGCTCAGCTCGCCTTTGATTCCGTGCGATTTGATGACACGGCCGATCATTAGTTCCATTTGCTCAACTTTAATCGCTTCCAACTGACGGCACGAACTACGATATTTTATACGATTTTAGACTTATTAAATCCGATATTTTTGGGTAACGTTGAGAATGAAACCACCGCTTTTAGATAAAGGAGAAGCCCATGGCAGAGCTTCCAATCAATGACGTAACCACCTTCGGTAATGCCAGCCATCGCGGCGAGAAAATGCTCAATCTGGACCTCCTGGCGGAGGCGCCAGAACCAAACGCGCAGCGCCCGCGCCCGGCCGTCAAACGCGTGTTGAGCGCCGATGGCGGCAACCTCATCCTATTCACCTTTAACGCGGGCCAAAGTTTGCCGGACCATAAGGCCGCACATCCGATTACCGTGCAAACGTTGCGCGGAGAAGTCTTGTTTACGTGTGGAGGCAAAGAAGTCCCCCTCCGGCCAGGCCAGATCATCCACCTGCCAGCCTATGTTCCACACCGGGTTGACGCGGTGGAATCGGATGGCGATTCACCGGCAATTATGCTGCTCACAATGTTGACAGGAGAAACAATAGCCAGCGCTTAAAACGGTGATAGCAAAGGGGCGCCTGTTACCGTTCCCCTTTACGGGAGGTAACAGGCGCCCTTTAGAAGATCTAGTTACGCAAAAGCGCAGCGAGATTACTCTGCGGACTCCTCAGAAGCCTCAGCGGACTCTGCAGCAGCAGCCTCAGCAGCAGCAGCTTCTTCTGCAGCCTTCTCAGCAGCAGCCTTAGCCTCTGCCTCTTCCTTGGCCTTCTTCTTCTTTTCGGTGATGGCCTCGATGGATGGGCCGTTGTTAGCCTCAGCCAGTGCAGCGTTGAACAGCTCCAGCTTGGAAGGCTTCGGCTCAGCAACCTTCAGGGTGCCCTCAGCACCTGGAAGGCCCTTGAACTTCTGCCAGTCACCGGTGACCTTCAGCAGCGCGAGAACCGGCTCGGTCGGCTGTGCGCCAACGCCCAGCCAGTACTGTGCGCGCTCGGAATCGATCTGGATGAGGGAAGGCTCCTGCTTCGGCTGGTAGATGCCGATGTTCTCGATAGCCTTGCCGGAGCGGCGGGTGCGTGCATCAGCGATGATGACGCGGTACTCAGCGTTGCGGATCTTACCGATACGCTGCAGCTTGATCTTGACAGCCATGATTGGCTCCTTTTCTAGTCACCGGGCAGTTCAGACACGCACAACCTGATAGCGGTGCGCCGGTTCAGCCCTTGGTTTTACCCTGCGCGTGACATGCCGGCCGTCCGTAGGCGGTACCGGCGTTACGCAGAATTTTAAGTTTGAGATGCAATCCGCACGTGTGCATACTCTTCTTCAAAAGAAGCACGTGACAGACAACCTAAACGATTTTAGCGTCATGCGAATGAAAAAAGAAATCTGCACAACGGCCCAAGCAACTGCTGCCTCTAAGTAGCCGAGCCGTTATGCCCTTGGGCGCACAACAGAGTAATCTGTTTGACGCTAACCAATCACCCTGCCAGGCCTTACCTTAAGCGATTGAGCGCTGCGCCCTCCTCTAGGGCGGTCTCATGCAAGAGTATTCAAGATATTTTTGCAGTTGCCCGGCCTGCTGAGAGAAATTATGACTGAAGATTCGCCACGCAGCTTCCGCTACCGCTACGACCTAGACGGTCTTCGCGGCATCGCTATCGCACTCGTGGTTATTTATCACGTATTCGTCGGGCGAGTGTCCGGCGGCGTCGATGTCTTCTTGCTGCTTTCTGGCTACTTCTTTTTGGGCTCGCAGCTTCGCTATGCCGCCAAGCCAAATGCATCCCTGAATCCATGGTGGCCGATTTGGCGCACGCTCAGGCGCCTCGTACCAAGCCTCGTTCTAGTTATCGGCGCCACCTATTTCTTGGTACGCACTTTCACGCCGGAACTCATGCGCACCGAGCTGGCTCAGCAAATTACAGCCACGATGCTCTACTTCCAGAACTGGGAACTAGCGAGGCAAAACGCGGATTACACGGCCGCCTCTGCAAGCACCTCGCCACTGCAGCACATGTGGTCAATGGCTGTGCAGGGCCAGTTCTACATCATGGGCATCGTTTTCGCGCTGATTCTCGCGGCCATCATGAAACTGCGCCCAGCTGAGGACCCTAAGCGTCTCAAGCAGGTGCGCTTCCCCACTGTCAATCAAATCGCTGGCCCCATTCTTATCGTCGCTACTATCGCATCCTTTGCTTATGCATCTCGCGAGGGGCTGTACGGTTCGCCCGCTAACTACTACTCCACGTGGTCCCGCACATGGGAGTTAACGCTCGGCGCCGTTCTCGCGATTTACGGCTCGAAGTGGAATATCCCAACTCGATTCTCCAATTTCTTCACCGGGCTCGGCCTCGTATGCTTGGTTTTTACCGGCGCCGTTATCGCAGAGACCACCGCTTACCCGGGACCGCTTTCCTTGCTTCCGCTCGGCGGCGCTGTCCTAATTATCTTGGGTGGCGGCGGATCTATTTCCCGCCACATGGCTTCCCCAAAGGCACGCTGGCTTGGCGACGTCGCGTACCCGCTCTACCTCTGGCACTGGCCACTGTTGATCCTGTCTACAAAGGCATTGGATCTAGAGACCCCGCCGTGGTGGCTGGGCATTATTATCATCGCGATTTCCTTGGTCCTCGCAGACCTCACGCACCGCTTCCTGGAAAAGCCTCTGCGCCAGGCTCGCAAGCGCCCGACCAAGGATGATCTTCCAGTCAACAGCGCTATTGCATCGATGAAGCACACACCTGGTTCCTTGCGCGCTGTTGGTGGTGTGCTTATCAGCGCCTGTGTAGCTGGCCTGCTATTAATCCAACCGATGTGGATGAGCACCATCTACTCCGAGAATGCGGAAAACCTCGATCCAAAGCTGTACCCAGGCGCAGCCGCATTTGCCATGAACGCTGACACCCCGAAGGGCGTGGAGTTTAAGCCAGACCCTATTTTGGTCGGCGGCATTATGCCTCCAACTGCTGTGGCCTTCTGTTTCATCGGCCAAGACATGCCTGCGGATTACTTGCCTAGCGCACGCCTCGACGGCACACCTTGCACATTCGGTGACCGTGAAGCAAAGACTGAAGTCTATGTGGTTGGCGGTTCTCACGCAGAGCAGTGGATAGCTGGCCTTGACCGCCTAGGCCGCGAAATGCACTTCAAGATTGTCCCGATGCTGCGACAGGACTGTCCGATTGAGCTTGGCGACGACCTTACAGTCACCCCTGAGTGCAATAAGTGGGGCGAGATGGTCACTGACCGCATCGTCGACGCCAAGCCGGCCCTGGTCATTTCCAACACCACCCGCCCTTCGGGCCCGCTTGGTCAAGGTCCGGACTACGTCCCAGCCGGATACATCGAATTCTGGAACCGCTTGGCTGAGGAGAAGATACCTTTCCTCGGTCTGCGTGATAACCCCTGGGGCTTCGATGACGCCGGTAAAGGCCGCGAGTTTGATGAATGCTACGTAGCTACCGAAGACATTGAAGGTTGCGGCATGACTTTTGACGAGGTTTACGCCCCTGTTGATCCAGGCGCCGAGATCTTGTCTGAGTATGACAACATGATTTCCCTGGACACCTCTTCTTGGTTCTGTGACAAGGACGGCGCTTGCCCCGTTGTCATCGGAAATACCATGGTGTACCGCGATATGCACCACATCAGCAATGCTTTTGCCGAGTCCGCAGCCCCCATGCTGCGCAAGGCTATCGCTCCCTTCCTCGAAGGCAAGAAGCAAAAGCAGGACCCGCCTGAATCCCCATCATCAACTCCGAAGCCCACGCCGCAGTCTTCGACGCCGAAAACTGTGTCCCCTACTTCGGAAGCGCCTCAGCCGGTTCCCTACCCTTATTACTTCGACAACGACGCCGTCTAAGTTAGCTGCTTTTAACGTGGGTGGCGGCGTCAAGCTTGTCCTTCTGCCTTTCCCATGCAAGCGGAACATAAGCACACGTGGGATCGGAGGCCAAAGGATCGCCCGTCATCGCGAATGCGGTCGAGCGCGAGCCGCCACAGACGCTTGCATACTCACACACCGCGCACTTGCCCGACCACTGGGCAGGATCGCGCAGTTTCTTAAACACCGGCGAATTGGCATAGATATCCGGCAGAGTTTGCTCCTTGACGTTGCCGCAATGCATGGGCAAGAAGCCGTTCGGATAGACGTCGCCCAGGTGATCAATGAAGACGAACCCGGATCCAGCATTGATGGCCATCGGCGGGCGGGGGCGGCGCGTATGTGAGGCATCCGCGGGCCCGAGAACTCGCTCGGTTTCCTCAGTGAGGAACTTATAGAGCTCGCCGCCCTCGTATTCGATTCCCCGCTGGGCTTCGATGACGACGCGTCGATACTGCGGGCCTTCGGTGGTCTTGATGGCGACGCGATTGGAGACGTCGTGCAGCCAATGCATGGCGTCCTCGCGCTCGAGCGGCGTCAGCGCTTCCAAACCAGTGCCACGGCCGGTGGGAACGAGGAAGAACACGCTCCACAGCTTCGCACCCATTGCGATAACGCGCTTGAGCAGCTGAGGTGCTTCCCTGACGTTGTTCTTGGTGATGGTGGAGTTAATCTGCAGACGATAGCCTACGTCCGTGACTGCTTCAGCCATCTTGATAGTTTGGTCGAAAATGCCCGAAAATCCGCGAAAATAGTCATGTGTGTCGGCGGTAGCACCATCAAGGGAAAGGGACAATGCGCAACCGCCAGCGGCGCGCAGCCCTTCCAAGCGCTCACGCGTGAGACGCGGTGTCACCGACGGCGACAGCGACACGTTCAGTCCGAGGGAGGTGCCGTATTCGGTGAGCTCTTCGAGGTCGCCGCGTTCAAAAGGGTCGCCGCCGGTGAGCACCACGATGGGGCGCGGTTTGTCATAGCTCGCGATGGAGTCCAGTAGCGCCTTGCCCTGTTCCGTGGTCAGCTGTCCAGGCGCTGGCTCGTGCTGCGCATCGGCGCGGCAGTGCTGACATACCAGCTGGCAGGCGCGTGTTACCTCCCAAATGGCGATGAAGGGCTTCGCGTTGATGTCATGGTGGACTTGGCGGACAACTGGGGTGGGCTTCATGGCGCGTTCGGTGACCTTTGGACTCGGAAGTTCTTAAATCCAACTTTAGTCGTAGAAAATCTAGGGAGCCAAACCGGCAAAGACAAAAAGGGCGGACACGCAACGCGCATCCGCCCCCTCGTGGTGGGAATCTATTTACTTCTTACCCTGCCCAAAGTCGAGGTTGTTGAGATCGATGTTTTCCATTCCCTTGGGCATCTTCGGCATGCCCGGCATTCCTGGCATTCCACCGCCGCCCATCTGGCTCTGCAGCTTCTGCAGTTCCTCCATGGACGGCATTCCACCAGGCATTCCCGGCATACCTCCTGGCATGCCCGGCATGCCGCCGCGTGGACGATTCTTGGCAGGCTTGCGCTTGCCGTTCTTGCCCTTGCGGCCCTTGGCCTTCTTCTTGGTCGCAGAACGGCCCATGCCTGGGCCCATGCCGAACTGGCCAGCCATCTTGGACATCATCTTCTTGGCTTCGTTGAAGCGCTCGATGAGCTGGTTGACCTCAGAGACCGAAACGCCGGAACCGTTCGCAATACGCTTGCGGCGGGAGGCGTTGAGGATCTTCGGATTCTCACGCTCTTGCGGGGTCATGCCGCGAATGATGGCCTGGATGCGGTCGAGCTGCTTCTCATCGACCATCTCTGCCATCTGGTTCATCTGCTTGCCGCCCGGCATCATCTTCAACAGGTTGCCGATTGGGCCCATGCGGCGGATCATCAGCATCTGATCCAGGAAGTCATTCAGGGTAAGCTCACCGGTGCCAAGCTTGGCGGCAGCTTCTTCGGCCTTCTGGTGGTCGAGGGTGGCCTCAGCCTGCTCGATGAGCGAGAGCAAGTCACCCATACCCAGGATGCGCGAAGCCATGCGCTCAGGGTGGAAGACGTCAAAGTCCTGGAGTTTCTCGCCTGTGGAGGCGAACATGATGGGCTTACCCGTGACCTCACGGATAGACAGCGCCGCACCACCGCGGGCGTCGCCGTCGAGCTTGGTCAGGACCACGCCGGTGAAGTCGACGCCGTCGCGGAAGGCCTCGGCGGTCTGGACTGCGTCCTGACCAATCATGGAGTCGATGACGAAGAGGACTTCATCTGGGTTCACAGCGTCGCGAATGTTGCGTGCCTGAGTCATCAGGGTCTCATCAATACCGAGGCGGCCCGCGGTATCGATGATCACGATGTCGTGCTGGGAGCGCTTGGCTTCCTCAATACCCGCCTGGGCGACGGCGACTGGGTCACCGTGGGAGGTGCCCATCTCGTGCTCATGGGAATCGATGGAGGTACCCGGGTCCGGAGCAAAGACTGCGACCTCCGCGCGCTCGCCGACGATCTGCAGCTGCTGGACCGCGCCTGGACGCTGCAAGTCACAAGCCACCAGCATTGGGGTGTGCCCCTGCTTGGACAGGTGCTTGGCCAGCTTGCCGGCGAGGGTGGTCTTACCAGCACCCTGCAGACCGGCCAGCATGATGACCGTCGGTGGGTTCTTGGCAAACTGCAGGCGGCGGGTCTCGCCTCCGAGGATGTCAACGAGCTCTTCATTGACGATCTTGATGACCTGCTGCGCCGGGTTCAGCGCCTCGGAGACCTCTGCGCCAGCGGCGCGCTCCTTGATGCGCTTGATGAAGGCACGGACGACGGTGAGCGAGACGTCGGCCTCCAGCAGCGCGAGACGAATCTCGCGGGCGGTGGCATTGATGTCGGCCTCGGTCAGCTTGCCCTTGCCACGCAGACCTGACAAGGCTGTTTGCAAGCGATCGGACAGTGACTCAAACACGAGTGAGTGCTCCCTCAGAATCTCGGGTAATTTTTAACTCCCCCAGCTTAGCCGCTCACAAGCGCTTGGGTCACATTCCTGACCAATGTCGCGCGGGGGACATCGCCAAGCGGCTTCGCGTGCAGGACCATCGTGGCGCCCGGAACATAGCTGGTGATCCACTCACAGTCCGGTAGCTTCGCCAGCACGTGCCCCAGCACACCGGTGCGCTCCACCGTGCGAACCTCGAACACACCGCCGGTCCACATCGCAGTGGTCGGCGCCCCGTCAATCTCCGGTAGTACCGTGAATACGCCTGACTTATAAGACTGGATAAACCGCGCCTCGTCCGCCGCGGCATCGAAGCTCTCCGCCACGGTGCGCACATCGAACTCCGCGGCAAACCCCTCCCCTTGCGCATCCGAAACGCGCGCCATCCGCGAAGACACAATGGTCCAGCCCAGCGCCGCGATGAGCGCCAAAGGGCGAACAACTTCGCGCTGGTATTTGCCCCGCCACGTCACGGTGAGCGTGCGCTCTTCATAGTCAGTGCTCAAAGCTATTTCCTCGTCGGCGTAAACCACCGGTTTAGTGGGTGTGAGCGCTTCCAACTGGTCAAAAGCACGCTCGCTCAAGACCTTTATTCCGGACTCTAAACGCGGGTTCCATACATTAGGCCCAGTAGATTCGGCATCGGCTTTGGTCAAGACGAGGAGCAGGGACAGCGTGAGGTAGTCATAATGGACAGCCGCGAGCAACTTATCGCGCGCCTCATCTGAGTGAGGATCCATTCGAGAAACCAGTTTGGCTAGCGTCGTGTGCTCAGCTACTAGGGTTTGCACTCGAGAGCGATCCGCCAAGTTTAATCGCATCTTAGCGGCAGCTTTGGCCACCATCTCCGCGCCGACGGCGGCATGGGGGCGGTCGTAGCCCTTGCCAATGTCGTGGTACAGCGCCGCGAGCAGGAGAAGGTCTGGGCGGGCGACAGTGGTGCGTACCTCGGCGCACCGCGCCACCGTCAGCATCGTGTGGTAGTCCACCGTGTGTGCGTGGCTCCGCTCGCGGGGCAGCATGCCACGAATATGAGCCCATTCGGGAACGAGCTTCTCCCACATCCCTACCCGATCTAATTCCTGAATCAGACGAGGTGTGTCTGTGGGGGAAGACAAGATGGTAAAAAAGGCGTCGGTAGTGGCAGCTTTCCACCTCTGCGGTAGCTCAGGCGATGCAGGCAACAACTTCCATACACCTGGTTCGATAGGGCGGTTGGTCCGCGCTGATGCCGCGGCCACGCGCAGCCCCAGGCCCGGATCATCGAGATCTGCATTACGGGCCAATGTGACGTAACCGCCACTATCCACAACACCGACATCCAGTGGTTTGCGGCTACCGAGGCGCTGGCGCCTGCCCACGACGCCCCGTGCTGTGGCCAATGCCCTCTCCATGGCCTTATCCACTGTCGACGCCGCCTTGACCACCGCAGCCGAAAGCTCGTAGCGATCTACAAAGCCCAGCTCCTCCGCAATTTCGGCCGCAAACTCAGGGTCGAGCAGGTCGCGGTGCCGATGGGCGTGAACATGCAGCAGAGTGCGAACATCCAGCAGCAGGTCGCGCTCAGAATCCAAGCGCGGGGCATCTGCCAAGTTACCCAATGCCAAGGCCCTGATGAACTGAATATCGCGCAAGCCACCGCGGCCGTTCTTGATATCCGGGTTGGTCATCGTTGCCAACGTTCCGGACCGCCGCCACCTCGCGATGGCAGTGTTGAGAAAAGAGTCAAAGTGCTTCTGCAGCAAAATCCGCCACTGGGAAATAATCTTGGCGCGCGCTTCGTCGACAAGCGCCTTGTTCCCCGCCACGTAGGACAGATCCAGTTGCGCGAAACCTGCCGCGGGATCGGCCCCAGCGATTTCCGCACACTCGGTAGGGGTGCGCAGGGCATAATCCAAGTGGTATTTGGCCTCCCAAATGGGGTACCAAATATCTGCCACCGCGTCCTCATCGACCTCCGTGCCATCGGCGTGAATGAGGAGGAAGTCGAGGTCGGAATACGGCGTCATCTCGCGGCGCGCAAAAGACCCTGTAGCTGCGAGGGCGGTCCCCTCTGGCAACTCCAGGGTCTTGGTTAATGCGAGCGCCGCTTCATACGCTTGTGCGCGAAGCTCGGCGGCGTTGTGCATCTTAAACAGCAGCTTCGCCGCGCTCGCCGGTACGGACTCGGATGACGTCCTCGACTGGGGTTACCCAGATCTTGCCGTCGCCAATCTTGCCGGTGTAGGCGGCCTCCACGACGGCGTTAATAATCTCGTCGACGGACTCATCGGAGACCACGATCTCCAGCTTGACCTTCGGAACGAAGTCGGTAGCGTATTCGGCGCCACGGTAGACCTCGCTGTGGCCGCGCTGCTGGCCAAAGCCCTGGGTCTCGGTAACGGTAAGGCCATGAACCTCGAGCTGCTCCAGTGCTTCACGGATATCGGGCAGCGTAAAAGGCTTAACAACAGCGGTAATGAGTTTCATGTCTTACTCCTTGACTTCGGTACGCGGCGGGATAACGGGCGCAGTGCCCAACGTGGAAGTGTTTCCCTGCCCGTTAATAGTAGCGCCCATGCGCCCACGGGAGGAGTCAGCACCACTGCTTAGGTCATAAGCGGACTCACGGTGCTGCGCAACATCGATTCCGCCAGACTCGTCTTCTGCATCAATTCGCCAACCAATGGTCGCCTTGATAAGCAAGGCAATGAGATAGGTGCCAATAGCAGAGACAGCCATGGCTACCACCGCGATGACAGCCTGGACAGCCAACAACTTGAGGCCGTAGACGACGTCGCCGGTAAAGACGCCAGATCCGTCAGCAACCAGCGCCAAGCCTACGGTTCCCCACAGGCCAGCAATGAGGTGCACGCCGACAACGTCGAGGGAGTCGTCGTAGCCAAACTTGTATTTCAGGCTCACGCCGAGGCACGCTAGGACTCCGCCGACAGCACCGAGGAAAATCGAGGTCAATGGGGTCAGCGCTCCAGCGGCCGGAGTGATGGCCACGAGCCCGGCGACGACGCCCGACGCCGCACCGAGAGAGGTGGCGGCTTTGTAGCGAACTGCTTCCGTAGCCATCCAACCGAGCATCGCGGCCGCGGCGGCCACGGTGGTGTTGAGCCACGCCAGGCCCGCCACACCGTCAGCGGCGAAGGCGGATCCACCGTTGAAGCCGAACCATCCGAACCACAGGAGCGCGGCGCCGAGCATCACCATGGGCAGGCTGTGCGGACGCGCGAGCTTGCCTGGGAAGCCCGCACGCTTGCCGACGACCAGCGCTAGGACCAATGCAGCCGTGCCAGCGGAGATATGGACCACGGTGCCGCCTGCGAAGTCAATCGGCGCAACGGTGGCTCGACCGTCGGTGGTGCCGAAGATCCACGAGGAAACGGAAGCCTCGGCGTGGGACAGGATGCCGCCGCCCCAGACCATGTGTGCCAGCGGGAAGTAGACGATGGTGGTCCACAGGCCAGCAAACAAGAGCCACGCGGAGAACTTCACACGGCCAGCCAGCGCGCCAGAGATGAGAGCGGTGGAGATGATGGCGAAGGTGACTTGGAAGGCAATGTCGATGACGTTCGGGTAGCCAGAGGCGCCCTCGACGTAGTTGCCCGCGTCGTCTACGATTTGGCCGCTGAGACCGAAGAATTGGAAAGGGCTGCCGAAGAGTCCAGCGACGGACTGGGAGCCGTAGGACATGGACCAGCCCCACAAGACGTAGATGACGGGGACCACGGCCATGACTCCGAAAGACATCATCATCATGTTGAGCACTTGGCGACGCCCCGACATTCCGCCGTAGAAGAGCGCCAAGCCTGGGGTCATAAGGAGAACCAGGGAGGCACTGACCAGCATCCACGAGGAGTTGCCGGAAGCGGCAATTACTTGATCTGTCGTCATCTTCCACACCTTTTCTATAGATCGATAGATACCCAAATGAGGTTACCTATCGATCTATAGAAAAGGCAAGAGGTCAGTTAGAACTCGTCTTCGTCGGCCTCGACAGTGCGCAGTTCTTTATGGACACGGCGAGCGTACTTCACGTCCGTGACGGTGACTCCATAAATCGAACGGCCCATGTAGAACGAGCCCACGGAGCCGATAATCCAGACACCGAAGCACGCGATGAGCACGCGCACCAGCGACCACAGCGAAAAGCCGTTTTCCGAGAAGTCCACGATGAGTTTCGCCACGAGCAAAAGCGGCACAGCCAGACCGACGGTGGGCCCAAGCAGATTGACTCGGGTCAAGGCGTCAGGAGCGCGCCAGAGTGCAATTGCGGTGGCGACCACGAGGATGGTGGCCACGATGAGCAGGATGGATGCGATAATCTCGTAAATCGCCATGCTTATCGACGTCCCTTCGAGATGATGCGCGCCATCGACAGCGTCGGGAGCACGCCGGCCGCGATTGCCGCCAGCATGGCGATGTCGTAGAGAATCGACGCGTGGTTCGTGAACGTCCACGTGATGTACATGCAAAGCATGCCGTAGAAGGCCATGTCTGACATGACCGTGCGGGTCAGCTCGTCGCGGGAGCGCAGAGCTAGAAGCAACGCGGAGGCAAGGGCGCCGCCCATGATGAAGATGCAGACGAAAATGACCCATTCGAAAGCACTAAAATGCGCGAAATCCAGCATTATTCGCCTTTCCTTTCAGGGCGCAATGGCCACACGGAATACTTCTCAGTCTCGTCGGCAGGAAGCGGAGTGTCCTCAACCTGCGCAATGTCCGGCGCGCGCATGTGGCGACCGAGCGTCTCGAGTGGGTACTCGTAGAAAGCCGGGTCGAGTACCTTGGTGTCACTCTGGCCGGGAACGCCGTAGTCCAGCTCTTTAACGTGCGGCGCGAGGCGCTCTTCCATGTCGGCCAAGGATTCCATGATCTCAACTGGATCGTCGCCCATGACGGCTTGGACGAGCACAATGCGCGGCAAGCCCTCGGCCACCGGCTCGCGCAGGCCCAGCGATAGCGTGCCAGGGGTAGCGGTAATGGAGGATGTAAACCAGAAGATTTCCCACGCGCCCGTCACGCGCAGCGGGTAGCGCACGACGACTGGGTGGTAATTGTTCTTTGGCTTGAAGGACTCAGCCGCCAGTCCAAAGCCAGCGACGAAGATTTCCTTCACCAGCCACAGCGCATACACGCAGGAGTGAAAGAAGAGTTTCATTTAGCGACCTCCCTGGGTGGAGTCGATGTCCGGCAGGGCAACGGGGGCGTCGCCAAGCACAGCTTGAGTGTAGGCCTCGGTGTCGAGCAGGTCCTCGGCGGCGTGCATCGTGACGTCGATGACTGGGCCCGCCAAAATAAACATGGTGAGCGAGCCCATGATGAGCGCAGCCGACGGCGCCATCAGCTTCTTGCGGATGATGAGCTCAGCGGGGACCTTTTCCTTCGGCAGATCCTTGCCCCAGAAGACCTCGCGCCACACGCGCAGCATCGACAGGAAGGCGGCGAAGGATGCAATGATGATGACGGCGATGACAATCCATGCCCATAGGTCACCGGTGCGCGCAATCTCGACGACGATGAGGACCTTGCCCCACATACCGGAAAATGGCGGGAAGCCCACCACGGAAAAGGCACCAGCTGCGAAAATCCAGGCGATTATCGGGTCGCGGCGAGCCAGGCCCGACAGCTTGGAGAGCAGGCCCGTGCCGTAGGTCTCCTCGATGGCACCCGAGGCCAGAATCAACGAGCCCACGGTGAGCATGTGGTGGATGGTGTACAGGATGCCCGCGCCCAGAGCGCGCTGCGGGTCGTGGGTGGTAAATGCCATCATCACGAGGATGAACGGCATGCCGTTGAGCATTTGGTAGCCCAGCACGCGACGGATCGAGTTCTCGGCCATACCGCCGAAGGCACCGATGATCATGGAGACAATCATGACCACGATGATGAGGGTGCACCAGCGCTGGTCCATGTCAAAGAGGTGGACCCAGAGGCGGTAGAGCATGTAGACCGCGACCTTAGTGTGCAGGCCCGAGAACAAGCCCATGACAGCGGCGGAGGTTCCGGGGTACGTGCGTGGCAGCCAAGACTGTACGGGGAACACGCCGGCCTTCGCCGCGATGGCAATGACCACGATGCCGGAAGCGACGGTCACTGGTCCGTTACCCGCGGCCGCGCCCTCGAGGGCTGCGAGGTTCACCACGCCCGTAACCGAGTAAATGTAGCCGACGCCGACCACCAGCAAAGTGGATGCAAAGAGATTGACCAACACGAACGCACGGCCCGCAGCAAGGCGAGACCACGTACCCGACATGGTGATGAGGCCATAAGACGGCAACAGCATGACCTCGATAAACACGAAGAAGTTGAAGAGGTCCGCAGTCAGCAAGGCGCCACACACGCCGGTGACTAGGATGAGGGTCAGCGACGCGTAATAGCGTGACTTGGTCTCGCCGCCCACGATGGCGAACCAGTTGGCGCCGAAGGCCACGATCATCGTGGTAACGATCATCAAGGCGGAGAAGGTATCCGCAGCAAACGCGATACCGGCGTTGCCTGGATACAAACCAACCGCGTGCGCCACAACGCCATTGTTCATGGTGTATAACAGCAACGCGAAGCCCGCGAAAATACCCACGCCGGGGATGACAAGCATGATGGAATCGCGCACGCCGCGCCACGGCGCGAGCAAAGCCAACGCCGCAGCGACGAGGGGCACCGCTGGGAACAGCGGCAACAGTGCACTGACGAGTTCAGCCATTACTTCTCCCCCTCCTCGGCTTGGTCAAGTTCCTTCAGGCGATCCATCTTGTTGGCAGAACGCTGCAAAATTTCTCGATTCTTAGAATCACGACCCAGCGTGGAGAACGCGTGGTCAATGGTGTTGTCATCAACCGGCTCCACGATGTCCGTGTCATCATTGGCGCCCATAGCGGCCATGGTGAGCAAAATCGTCGAGGTCGCCATGGAAATAACCACGGCGGTCAGCACGAAGGCCTGCGGCAGCGGATCCGCCATCTGGTCAGCTGGTACTTGCGATGGGAAGGACTCACCGCGGTAGGAGTACACACCCGTTGCCAGAAGAGTCAGGTTCGCGCCGTGACCGAAGGCCATCATGCCCAACACGATGTGGACCAGGCCACGCTGCTGAATGAGATAGACAGCAGAGCCGATGAGCAGAGCAATAGTCAGTGCAAGAATCATTAGTTATCCTCGCCCCTCTTTCGAATAGAGCGAGGGGATTCCTTCTTGGTTCGAGCTTCCGATTTGTTGAGCAGCGCCAAGGGGTTGCTCGAGGGATTGATGGGCTCGGGGTAAGGATCATCGACGTCGTCAAGCACCACGCGTGGGGTCGTAGGCAACGCGGAATCGTCGTCGTGGACCCACGGCAGGTAGTCACGTTCAGTACCTGGGCGCAGGTAGCCACCCAAAGCGTTGATGGCCATGGTGAGCATACCCAGCACTGCCAGGTAGATACCGAGATCGAAGATGAGCGACGTGGTCCAGTGTTGCCCCAAAGCATGGCCGTGGATGGCGGTGAGGAAGCCGCCCGGCTCGCCGTGATGCGGGATGTAGCCGATGAAACCGGCTGTCAGCGCAACGATGATGCCGATGCCTGTCAGATGAATCGGGGTCATGCGGCCGAAGACAATCTCGTCCGAACCGCGCGAGAGGTAGGTTAAGCCGATAGCCGCGCCCATAATCAGCGCCGCCGGGAAGCCACCGCCCGAGGCCTGGTGGCCGCGGTAGAACACAACCACGGACATGATGACCAGAATCGGGATAACAATCGCAATGCCCTTGCGCAGCGGAACGGAGTTGAGCTGGGACTGTCCAAACGGCGCCGGACGAGTACCCGAGGTGAACGGGAAACGCGGCAGCGTCGAAGTGACCGCTGCGATAACCACTGCGGCCATACCCAGAACCGAAAGCTCACCCAAGGTATCGAGTGCACGGAACTCAACGATGATGGTGGCCACGACGTTGTCGCCGCCGGTGATATCCGGAGCGTTGTTCAAGTACCACAGGGCAAGGTCCGAGCGCTCGTGGCGACCCATCAGGCCCCAAACACCGAGGAATGCGGCGCCACCAGCGAGGACTGCGATCACAACCGAGCCAGCCTTACGCGAGGTGTCCTGCACTGGGTGGAACTTCTCCGGCAGGTAGCGCAGGACCATCATCATAACGATGACCGACAGTGCCTCAACGGTGAACTGCGTGAGGGCAACGTCGGGGGCGCCCAGCAAGAACATCTGCAGGGTCACGCCGGTACCGGCAATGCCGATCATCACAGCACCCGTAAGACGGTTGCGGGTGCGGACGAGGCCAATCATGGACAGCGCCACGATGGAGAGCGGCAGCAGATCCCATGGGTTGTCCAGGCCATCGACGCGGGGCGCCAGAGCGACGCCGTCGACGCCCTCGCTGATGAGCCCCGCGGCCGCCAAGATGATGAGCAGCAAGACGATCGGAAGCATGAGGCGCGAAGGGTTGTGAGTATCCGACATGCGGCCTACAAAGCGGCCGATGGAGGTGGCCCACTTCTGCACGAGGTTGAGCATTTCGTTACCGGTGCGCGGCACCAGCTTGGTGCCCTCAAACGCGGCCCACAGCTGCTTGCGCACGAAGACTCCCGCGATACCCGCGAGTAGGACCACGGTGGAGATGATCAGCGGAACATTAATGCCGTGCCACAAAGCCAGGTGTGCGTGGGAATGCATACCGACAGAACCGGCCATCAAGTCCAAAGGCTTGTCGAAGGTGCCCAGGAAGAACACCAGCGGCAGGGACATAAAGCCCGGCAGCGCAGCCGGAAGCCACAGGCGAACAGGCGCCTCGTGGACCTTGGACATGTTGCGCGGGCCGTCGAAAAAGGCGCCGAAGACAATCTTCGCGGAATACGTGAAGGTAAAGAACGCGCCAATCGCGGCGACGAGCAGCAAGATGACCTGCCCCGCCCCACCGATTGGAGCCTCTTCAAAGGCAGTCAGCATGCCTTCCTTCGAGACAAAGCCCAGAAGCGGCGGAACTGCGGCCATCGACGCCGCGCCGATAGCCATCGAGGCAAACGTGAATGGCATCTTGTTCCACAACACGCCCAGACGGCGGATGTCGCGGGAGCCGGCCTCGTGGTCGACTACACCGATCAGCATAAAGATAGAGGACTTAAACAGCGCGTGAGCCAGCGTGTGCACGAGGGCCGCGGTGATTGCGAATGGCGTTCCGACGCCGATGGTGGCCACAATCCAGCCCAAGTGCGAGACCGTGGAATAAGCGGTGAGCTTCTTCAGGTCCGTCTTCTGCACGGCAAAGACCGCGGACATCACCGCGGTGCCCATGCCGACCACGATCAGCAACCAGTTCCATACCGCCACGTCATGGAAGATGGTGGAGAAACGAATAAGCAGGTAAACGCCCGCCTTAACCACTGCGGCCGCGTGCAGGAAGGCCGAGACCGGGGTCGCAGCTGCCATGGCTTCGGGAAGCCAGAAGTGGAAGGGGAACTGCGCTGCCTTGGTAAACGCCGAGCACGCAATCAGGACGGCAACACCGGCAGTTAGACCAGGGCGCTGTGCCCACACGCCGGAGGCAAGGATCTCCTCCAGATTCGTGGTTCCCGCCGCGGTTGCGGCAATCGCCACGGCAGCAAGCAGGGTCAGGCCGCCGATGAAGGTAAGAATCAAGGTGCGCTGCGAGCCTGCCTCACCTGCCTTGCCGGAGCGAGCAATGAGCATAAACGACGCCAAGGACACCAGCTCCCAGGCGAGGAACAGCAAAATGACGTCGTTCGCCAGAGCTAGCAGCAGGATGGACATTGTAAAGGCAGTCATCAGCGTATAGAAGCTGACGTTGCCTTTGCCCGCAGGAAGGTAGGCCGCCGAATAGGTAAATACCACCGCACCGATAACGAGTGCCAGCATGGCGAAGAAAACGCCGAGGGCATCGCCGCGGAGGGCGAAATTGACGTCGATGCCTAAGTCCACGACATCGCGAACCCAGGTGCGGCTAAAGGAAATTTCTTTGCCCTCGGATAGAGTTCCGAATTCTTTAGCAAGGAGAACTGCCGCCACAACAAAAATGCCGGCCAGCGGATAGCCGGCGGCGCGATCGGCGACCCGGACGGTCACCGGGGCAAGAACCACTGCCAAAGCTGCGAGGAGGACAACATAAAGAAGTGTCACGAAAGATGAGCCTCACGAACCATTGTTTAGAGATTTATAACTTTGAGCGTGCAAAAATAAGACGTATCCACCGTACCATTGTGGTTTAGGTCAAAGCACATTATTTCTGTGCCTAAGGTGACGCTGGAACGTCTTAGGTAGCCAGAAAAACACCGCAGGAGCTGCGCTTTTCGACGCCCCCTTTCCCAAAATTCTAACGGCTACTCGATATTAGAAGCGAAATAGGTACAGAAAAAGCCGCCGGGTTTTCCCGGCGGCTTTTCACGCATTAGCGCAACGACGCTACTACTTCTCCCCTAGCAGGGCGTCGACAAAGCCCTCGACCTCGAATGGAGCCAGGTCATCGGCACCCTCGCCAAGGCCAACCAACTTGACCGGCACACCGAGTTCCTCCTGAACTTGGAAAACAATGCCACCCTTGGCCGTGCCATCAAGCTTGGTGAGGACAACACCGGTGATGTCCACGACCTCGCGGAAGATGCGAGCCTGGGTCAGGCCGTTCTGGCCGACGGTAGCGTCGAGCACCAGCAGCACCTCGTCTACTTCGGCCTTCTTTTCGACGACGCGCTTGACCTTACCCAGCTGATCCATCAGGTCGACGGAGGTGTGCAGACGACCGGCGGTGTCGACGAGTACCACGTCGACGCCCTGGTCGACGCCGGCTGCCACGGCATCGAAAGCAACGGATGCGGGGTCAGCGCCTTCCTTGCCGCGAACGGTCGTGGCGCCGACGCGGCGCCCCCAGGTCTCCAGCTGATCGGCGGCAGCAGCGCGGAAGGTATCGGCCGCGCCCAGCAACACCTTGTGGCCCATGGCGACGAGAACGCGAGCCAGCTTGCCTGTGGTCGTGGTCTTGCCGGTGCCGTTGACGCCGACGACCATGATGACGGCCGGCTTGCCCTCGTTTGGCATGGCCTTGATAGAGCGGTCCATCTCTGGGTGGCCGGCCTCGATGAGGGACTCACGCAGCATCGCGCGTGCTTCTTCCTCGCTGGACACGCCGCGCTCAGCGATCTTGTCGCGCAGGGACTCGGTGACCTTCAGCGTGGACTTGGTGCCCAAGTCTGCCATGATGAGGGTGTCTTCGATTTCTTCCCAGGCGTCCTCGTCGAGGTCGCCTGCAGACAGGATGCCCAAGAGGCCCTGACCAATAGCGTTCTGGGACCGGGACAGGCGGCCACGCAGGCGGCCCAAACGGCCGCCTGCCGGCTCGATGTCAGCATCTGGTTCGGACGGCGCTGGAATAACTTCAGCGTCCTCGGAGACCTGCAGTTCCTCCGGCTCAGCATCAAGAGCGGCCTCAGCGCCCGCAGTCTGCGCTTCCGCAGCGACAGCCGCTTCCTCAGCCTCTGGAAGGTCTGGCACGTCTTGCGCGACTGGCTCATCTTCCGCCACAGGTTCGACTGAAACCGTGTCCTCTTCGACGCTATCGGTGGAGTCAACCTCTGGAGTCTCCTCAGCCTTTGGCCCAACAGCCTCTGGCTCAACCGACTCAGCTGCCGGCTCAGTGGTTGCCTCGGCTACAGGAGCCTCAACGTCCTCGTCTGCGAGCTGGGCATTGGCGAGCTCGGTTGCATCGCGGGTATCGCTTGGCTCGGCTGACACCTCTGCAGGCTTTGCCTCAGGCTGGGCTACAGGCTGAGCAGCAGGAACCTTTTCTGGCTGCTTGTCGGCATCGCTACCAGCCGGAGCGAAGTTAAAACCGGATTTAGCCTGGTAGTTGCCAGACTTCTGCTCCTGGGTCAGCTCTTTCGGTGCTTCCTCGGCGGGCTTTTCGAAGGAAACCTTCTTCGAATCACCACGCTTCTTGCCAACAACTATCAGCACGATAGCCAGCACCACAATGACAGCTACGGCAATAAGAATCCACGAGATAGTATTCATGCCCTCTATAGTGCCAGGCTTAACCCCATCGGGCACCACTAGCCGTACATTAATTGCCGTCAGTATCTCCTGCGCCGTCAACAGCGGCAGGTCCGCGCGGCGCGTCGACGCCCAGGCGGGTGGCGTCCTGGGCCGCAGCGTCAGTTCCCGGCGCAGCGCCGGCTGGACTCATGCGCTGGGAAATCACGCGCGTGACACCGTCGCCGCGCATGGTCACGCCGTACAAGACGTTAGCCACGTCCATCGTCGGCTTCTGGTGCGTGATCACAATCAGCTGCGAGTCCTTGCGCAGCTCCTCGAAAAGGGCGATGAGGCGTCGGAGGTTGACGTCGTCAAGCGCGGCTTCAACCTCATCCATCACGTAGAACGGGCTCGGTCGCGCGCGGAAAATCGCCACCAGCATTGCCAACGCCGTCAAAGACTTCTCACCACCAGAGAGCAAGGACAGACGCTTGACCTTCTTGCCCGGCGGACGCGCTTCCACCTCAATGCCGGTAGCCAGCATGTCGTCCGGCTCCGTCAAAATCAGGCGTCCCTCACCGCCTGGGAACAGCGTCTGGAAGACCTTCGGGAACTCCGCTTCCACGTCTTTCCAGGCATCAGTGAACAGCTGCAGGATCTGCTTATCGACGTCCTCAATAACCTCCGAGAGATCCTTGCGGGCTTGGATGACGTCGTCAAGCTGCGTCGACAAGAAGGAGTAACGCTCCTCCAACGCCTTGTACTCCTCCAGCGCCAACGGGTTGACCTTGCCCAACGAGTTGAGGTCCTTCTCCGCCTGTTTCAGGCGCGCGGTCTCGGCGCCGCGGTCGAAGTCCTCGCCCGGGGTGTAGTCCTTGAGCAGGTCCGGGATGGCGATCCCCAGCTGTTCTACAATCTTCGCTTCCGCCTCATCGGCACGCACCTGCGCCTGGGAACGCGCAATCTCCGAGTCATGCGCATTGGAGGTCAGGCGGTCGAGCTGCTGGCGGGTGGCAGAGACGTGCTGCTTCGCGGACTGCAAGCGGGCGTTCAAGACGTTGCGCTGGTTGACCAAGTCATCGCGCTCGGCGGTGGCACGCTCCAAGGCATGGGCCGTGCGGGTAGCCAGGTCCTGGGCATGCTTGGACACCGCGGCAGCCAGGGCAGCTTGCGCTTTGCGACGCGCCATCGCCTGCTCATGGCGAGCTTTTGCCTGACGTTCATGCTCTGCTTGGCGACGCAGCGCGTCCCCCTTGCCCGCAGCCTGGCCCACCCTATCCTGGGCGGTGCGGGCCGCGAGCTGAGCTTCCATCTCCATCGCTTTGACCTGCTCGAGTATCCTCGACGCGGAGTCACGCTCGACGGAGGAAGGCTCGTTGTCGTGCTCGTCATCGTCGACGCGCGCAAGGCGATCCCGAGCTTCGGCAAGTTGCTCGCGCAGCTCCGCGAGTTTGACCTCGATGTCGGTTGCGCGCGCGGCGGCCTTCTCGTGCTCGGCTTTGTTGACCTCGTGCTGCTTGATAAGACGCTGGTGGTCGCGGCGCCAGGCCTCGACCTCAGTGTCGTGCTCGCGGAGAGCAGCTTTAGCCGACGCCGCGGCAACGCGGGCTTCGTCAGCTGCAATCTTGGCGCCTTCCAACGTGCCGGAGAGCTCCGCGAGCTCCTGCGTCGCGGACTCCAGCTGGGACTCAGCCTCTGCGATGCGGGCGGAGACCTCTACCGTGGAGGAAGCGCCGGTGCCGGCCTCGACCCAGCCCTCGCCCACCAGCAGGCCTTCCGGGGTCACGGCGCGCAGGCGCGGGTCCTCGCGCACCACCTCGCGGGCGACGGAGAGATCCGGGACCAGGACGACGTCGGAAAGCAGGCGTGTGACCGCAGCCTGCACCTCCGGCACCAGCACCACTTCGTCGAGCAACCACGTGACTGTAGAGGGAAGGTCGGAGTCCAAGCGCCACTGTGCGGCAGCGTTGCTGGCGATGTCAATGAGCGGGGTGCGCGTGGCGTTGTTGAGGCTTTCAACGACGCTGTCGGTGACCTCGCCGGCTTGGGCCTCAGCAAAGGCACCCAATGCTGCCGCGACGGCGGTCTCGTGTTTGGTGGAGATGAAGTTTGCCAGCGGCTGGAAGTCCTCGCCCAGGTCGATGTGTTCAGGGGCCGTCTGCGCCAGGGTATCGATACGCGATCGCAGGGTGTAAACGGCGCGCTCGCGTTCGCGTTGGCCGTCGCGTAGCTGCTCGAGACGCTTGTCGGCGGCGCTCGACTCGCTGGCCGCGCGCAGGTGCGCCTCTTCGAGAGGCTCGCGCTCAGCATTGAGCGCTCGGAGTTTGTCGGCGACGTCGTCTGCCTCGGCCTGCGCCGTGCGCGTGCGAGATTTGGTAAACTGCAGGGTCTCTTCCTGGCGCTGCAGCTCTTCTTCTGCTGCGGTGACCTGGCTTGCCAGGTTCTCCTCAGCGGCGATGAGCCTGACGACGCCCTCTCTGCGGTCCGCGATGGCTCGCAGCTGCGCCATGTGTTCTTTTTCGGCCTCTTCGAAGGCTGCGCGGCGCTCCGCGACTTCCTCGCGGATGCCCTCGAGACGCTCAGCGGCCTCCTCGGCGACCATGAGCAGCTCCGCGTGCTCCTCATCTGCGCGGAGTGCGCGGGCCTCGAGTTCCTCGGGGTCTTGACCTGCATAGGCGACCTGCGCGCCGACATTGCTGGCACGCTCGGCGGCGATGCGCTGGGTCGCGGAGATTCGCTCGGAAAGGGTCGAAAGGTCAAACCACAGCTTCTGAGCGGCCTCGGCTTTGGGGATGGTCTCGCCGAGCTCAGCCTCGATTTCGAGCTGCACGCCGGAGGCTTCCTCAAGCTGCTCGGTGATTTCGGCGACCTGCTCCGCCAGCATGGCAGCCTGGTGCTTGGCGTCGGCGAACTTCTTGCGCAGTTGGACTACTTGGTCGCCGGCGATCCGCAGGCGCGCGTCGCGCAGATCTGCTTGCACCGTGGCGGCGCGCTTGGCTGCCTCTGCTTGACGCGCCAGCGGCTTGAGTTGTTTTCCCAGCTCGTCGGTAAGATCCTGGAGGCGATCCAAGTTGGCCTGCATGCCGGTAAGCTTGCGCTGCGCCTTCTCCTTGCGGCGGCGATGCTTGAGCACGCCGGCGGCCTCTTCGATGTAGGCGCGGCGGTCCTCAGGGCGCGATTCAAGAATCTCCGCCAACTTTCCCTGGCCGACGATGATGTGCATCTCGCGGCCGATGCCTGAATCAGATAGCAGCTCCTGAATGTCCATCAAACGGGCTTTAGAGCCGTTGATTTCGTATTCGCTGGCGCCGTCGCGGAACATGCGGCGGGTAACGGAGACCTCAGAATAGTCGATGGGCAGCGCGCCATCCGAGTTATCGATGGTCAGCGTGACCTCGGCGCGCCCCAGCGCCTTGCGGTCGCCCGCTCCGGCGAAGATGACGTCCTGCATCTTGCCGCCGCGCAGGGTCTTGGCGCTGCCTTCGCCCATTACCCACGCCAAGGCGTCAACGACGTTCGACTTGCCCGAGCCATTGGGCCCCACAACGGCACAGATACCGGGCTCGAATTTTAGGTTCGTCGCAGACGCAAAAGACTTAAAGCCTTTGAGCGTGAGCGATTTGAGGTGCATTCGTGAAAGTTTAGCAACTACTACGGCGCTAGCGTTCGATGAATCCGCTTTCGCCCCGCGGCGTCGACCATTGCTCCACCACGGTGGTGACCACGCCCGGGCGGCGAGTGGTTGAAGGCTCCTCGCGCAGCAACTCGAGCAAACGCTTGCAGTCGACGCATGGGCCCTCCGCCACCACCTGCACGCGGCCATCAGCCAAGTTGGTGGCATGGCCGGCAAGGCCTAGCTCCAAAGCGCGCGAACGCGTCCACCAGCGGAAGCCCACACCCTGGACCGAACCGTGGACAAACGCAGTCATGCGCTCCATTTAGTACTCCCTCAAGTTGGAGTGGTCGCCCAGGTCGTACTGGTGCTGCAGGCGCTGGCGGTCCTCCGGACTGCGGCGGGTAACTGGGTCAGAGCCGTCCCAGCACTCGACGTTCTTGAGCTCCGGCAACATGTCGCGGTGGAAGACGGGATCGATGCCCTTACGGCGCTGCTCGTTGTAGTTCTTGAGCAGCTTGATGGCCACGCCTGAGAGCGGAACGATAGCCAGGATGTTGAGGAAGACCATCGTCGCAGCGCCGGTATCGGCCAGTGCGAAGACGAACGGGAGGGAGCCGACCGCACCGAACCATACGAAGAAAAGCACGACCAAGCGGAAGATGTTGAGGACAACCTTGCTGCGGGTCAGGTACTCAACGTTGGACTCTGCCAAGTAGTAGTTGCCGAGAATTGAAGAGAAAGCTAGGAAGAAGAGGATGAAGGTCACGAAGTGAATGCCCCAGTTACCGACCTCAGAAGCCAAAGCCGCCTGGGTCAGGGAAACACCCTCAGCGTCCTCACCGTAAGCAATGGACGGGCCGAGCAAAATAATGAACGCCGTGATGGAACAGACCACCAAGGTATCGAAGTAGACGCCCAAGGTCTGCACGAGGCCCTGCTTAACCGGGTGAGACACCGTTGCGGTAGCAGCTGCGTTAGGAGCAGAACCCTCACCGGCCTCGTTGGAGAACAGACCACGCTGGATACCCTTCATCATCGCGGTACCCAAACCAGCACCGGCGATCTCCTTGAAGCCGAGGGCGTGGCCGATGATGTCGCCAATCATGCCCGGCACCTTGTCGAAGTTCGTAATCACCACGAAGCCACCGATGAGCAGATAAGCAATAGCCATGAAAGGAACGATGACCTGGGTGATGTTCGCGATGCGCTGCACGCCACCGAAGATGATGAGTGCAGCCACAGCAGCCACAATCAGGCCGACGATAGCGCGGAACATGGTGTCCTCGCGGCCGAAGGAGAACGCGATGGAGTCAGCAATCGCGTTGGTCTGGAAAGCGTTGTAGACAAAGCCGAAGGTAAACGCGATAGCCACGGAGAAAATCGCAGCCAGCGGGCCCCAGCCCAGACCGCGCTTCATGTAGTAGGCCGGGCCACCGCGGTAAGCGGAACCCTCGCGGACCTTCCACACCTGCGCCAGGGTGGACTCGACAAACGCAGTCGCACCGCCCAGAATCGCAATGATCCACATCCAGAAGACAGCACCCGGGCCGCCAACGGAGATGGCCACAGCCACACCGGCCACGTTGCCGGTGCCCACGCGCGACGCCGCCGAAATGGTGAAGGCCTTAAAAGCAGAAATGCCGCCGTAGTCCTCGTCTTCGTCGCGACCGACGCCCTTCGGGCGCTCGACCACAGCCTTGAACATTTCCGGCACCATTCGGATTTGCACCAAAACGGTACGGAAACCAAAAAAGAGTCCGGCAGCGATCAAGATCCACGGGATCAGATAGGTCCAGACCGAGTCATTGAACGTTGTTACAGCGTTCTCAAGAAATTCCATGGAGAATATTTAACGCTATGTATCCCCTATCGATCCATTAATAGGTCTGGCAGCGGGGGCAAAAATGGGTGGATCTACCACCCACTACGACGCGCACCAGCTCGGTTCCGCACCTGTCGCACGGCGCTCCGGTGCGCCCATACGCGTGCAGGGATCGCTCAAAATACCCCGACTCACCATTGACGTTGACGTATAAGGCATCGAAGCTCGTGCCACCGACCTTGAGGGCGGCGCGCATGACGGAGGCGGCGGCGTCGATAAGCGCTATAGCGTCACGTTGCCGCAGTGTAGAAGCCTTCTTTTGGGGCTGCACCTGCGCGGCCCACAAAGCCTCGTCGGCATAGATGTTGCCGATGCCCGAAACCACCGTCTGGTCCAGCAGGGCGGTCTTCACCGCGGTTTTCTTTGCGCGAATCCGCCGCGCGGCCGCGACGATGTCGAAGTCAGGTTCGAGGGGGTCCGGGGCGATGTGCGCAATCTTAAGCCACGGGGCCAACAACCAGTAGCCAAAAGTACGTTGATCAATAAAGGACAGGTTCACGCCGCCGCTTAACGACGCCCTGATCCGCACATGTTTCGAGTTCGTCTCCCCCACCCGCATCTGGCCGGACATGCCCAAGTGCACGAAGAGGACGTCGCGACCGGGGTCGTGGAGATTCTCGTCGGCGAACTCAATCCACATGAATTTGCCGCGCCTTGCGACGCCGCCTATCTCCCGCCCCACCAACAGCTGGTCGAGAGGACCTTCCTGCCCACGGTTCGCGCGCGGGTGCAGGACTTCAACGCGCTCGAAAGTCCGCCCGGGAAGGTAACCCTCCAACCCGCGGCGGACTGACTCAACTTCGGGCAGCTCCGGCATTAAAGCTCGCGGTTGGCGGTGCCCTGTACGAGAAGCGGAGTCTCGCGCAGCGTTTGGCACGCTTCTTGCGCGGCCTGCTGCTCGGCCAGCTTCTTGTTGTGGCCCACACCATTTCCTACGGTCAGGCCGGCGACGGTAGCCACAGCGGTGAAGGTTTGATCATGCTCAGGGCCCGTCGACGTCGCGGTGTAGACCGGCATCGGCGCCTTGAGCTCAGCGCAGAGTTCCTGCAGGTTGGTCTTCCAGTCCATGTGGCGACCGGAGACGACAGCGTTGTCGATCTTCTTCTGGAACAGACGCAGGATGACGTCGCGTGCGGTTTCAAAGCCGTACTGGCGGTAGATGGCGCCAAAGATGGCCTCGGTGGTATCCGCAAGGATGGAATCCTTGTCGCGACCGCCCGTGGACTGCTCGCCCTTGCCCAGCAGAATGTGCTGGCCAAGCTCGATCTCGCGGGCGATATCGGACAAGCCGTAGCGAGACACGATGGAAGCACGCATCTTCGAGATATCCGACTCCGGACGCGACGGGTACTGCTCGTACAGCTTCGAAGCCACAGACAATCCGAGGACTGCATCGCCTAAGAACTCGAGCCGCTCGTTGTTGGGAAGGTAGCCGTTTTCGTTGGCAAAAGAGCGGTGCGTCAGGGCCAGACGCAGGTTTTCATCGGCCAGCTCGACGCCCAAAGACTTCAGAAGTGGCGCATGGTCGACCGCAGCATATGCTTGCTCGAGAGCCTCTTCACCGGTTAGCTTATTTTTCTTGCTCACAGGAACTTCTCCAGTCCGGACCATCGAGGATCGACCTTATCTTCCTCCTCACCGGATACTCCGGTGGTGACACCCTCTGGGGTTTCGATGTCGCAGCCGTTCTCGCACACCGGTGCGAAGGGCAAGCCGAGGCCCGCCTCATCAATGACGGTCTGCAGAAGGTCGAGCTCGTCGTTGACGATTTCCGGGACTTCGTCGCCCGAGCCTTGGTCCTCGGCGTCGGCTTCGTCGCCGCCAATGAAGTCCTCATCCGCGGCGAATACTTGCGATACGTGGAGGTCCAGCACCGGATGGAGTTCCTTGAGGCACCGCGCGCACTCCCCGGTGAGGGTGCCGGTAACGGCGGCGTCGACAAGCACGCCCGATCCCAGCGGCGTCAAGGTGGCGTCGACGGTGATTTCGTCGCCCTTTTCGACGGCGATCATTTCCACACCGATGCGCTCCGGCGCGGGTCCCTTCTGCACGCGCTGCTCAGGCATCGCGGCAGCGCCCTGGCTGCGCAGCAACTCGGCCACATTAAATTTCAGCGGTGATTCCAATACATCTGCCATAACGCCTCATAGCCTACCCTGTGGGGCGTCATACTCTTAGCCGACGCCGCACCTAGCCGCCGCAACCATACCTGGGGATTGTCTGAAACCCACCGCACAAGCCCCTATGCACCATGTTTATAGGGTTCACACATGACCTAAACGCCCCTACGCTAGCTCTTATGAATTTCGACACCGCAGGCCTGCCCGGCGAATTGTCCCAGCTTGGTTGGGCGTTTCCCCTCTATTGCGTAACTCCCGTGTGCCTGCTCGTTGGTGTCGCAGCTTACTGTCATCGCCATGCCAAACGCACTGCTCAGGGATATCCGCTGTGCTCGGTTGCATGGCGCGGATTGATGTTCGGGATGATTCTCGGAGCGTTCTTCGCGCTGCCACTGCCTTTCGACGTCACTATCATCATCGCCTCCGCCGCACTCGGCGTTGGTGTGGGCTGGCTGACGTGGTACTCCCGCGAATCGGTGGCGGGCGTATTCATGACTACCGCCTCGACGATTGCCGGAATCAGCACGATGGTCGCCCTGATGTACGTCGTCGAAGCGTTCACGCAGTTCGACGCCTTCGCATCCAGCCCGTCGAGCATGTGCCCGCTTCTTTGGGCCATCTTCGGGCTCCCTGCCTTCGTGAGTGCCGCTATTGCCGCCGCAGCAAAGACAACGACCCCTGCTGATGGCCAGGCGGTGTGCGACAGACCGTCTGGCCACCAGCAGGGGCCACTGGAAACGTCCCTAGCAGAACCCCGCTAGGGACAGGATTTAACGCTCGTAGCGTTCCGAGCTGCGCTCGGTGCCGCGCGCACGCACACCGGCGCCACGACGCAGCGCCTGGCGGTCAGAATTAACGGTGCGCAGCAGTCCAGACAGCGTGGACTCGAACTCGCCCAGCTTGGAATCAACGAACTCGTCGCACTCGGTGCGCAGGCGGTTGGACTCGGTGTGGGCGGTCTCGACGATGCGGTGCGCCTCGTCGTTGGAGCGGCGAACCACCTCAGACTCGGAGACCAAGCGGTCCTGCTCGGCCTGGCCGGCAGCGACGCTGCGCTCGTACTCCTTATTGCCCTGTGCGATGGTGCGGTCCGCGTCGGCACGGGCGCTTTCGATCATGGCACTGGCGTCGTCTTCTGCCTGAGCCACCATGGTGGTGGAACGGTGCTGGGCGTCGGAAAGCATGGCGTCAGAGTCTTCCTGCGCGCGGGACATGATCTCATCAGCCTGCGCGTTGGCGTCGGCGACAATCTGGGCGGCGCGCTCCTCGGCGCCAGCCAGGATTTCGTCCTGCTTATCGAGGACGTCTTGGGCGTCGTCCATTTCGACAGGTAGGGCGTTACGAAGGTCGTCAAGAAGCGCCAGCATTTCGTGGCGCGGAACCATGCAGTTGGCGGTCATGGGAACGGAGTAAGCCTGCTCCAGGTTGCGAACAAGTTCATCGAGGGACTCAAATACGCGGTACATGCGCTCAGAGTAACCAAAGAAACTTTCGTCACACGTATCCCACGCGGCACTTTAGACAAAAATCTCAAGTTCGACTTGAAGTTGGCATGAAAAAAGAGCCCCGGAGAGCTCTTTCCACTTATGCAGGTACCTTAAGTCTTAGATGACACCCTGGGCGAGCATGGCGTCAGCAACCTTCTTAAAGCCAGCGATGTTCGCACCAGCGACGTAGTCGCCTGCCATGTCGTATTCCTTGGCAGTCTTGTCGATGTTCTTGAAGATGTTTGACATGATCTCGTGCAGGCGCTGGTCCGTGTAATCGAAGGACCAAGAATCACGCGAAGCGTTCTGCTGCATCTCCAGAGCAGACGTTGCAACGCCGCCGGCATTAGCAGCCTTGCCCGGCGCGAAGTTCACGTCAGAGCCCAAGAAGTAGTGGACAGCATCCGCGGTACACGGCATATTTGCTCCTTCAGCGACGTAGCGGACGCCGTTCGCTGCCAGGACCTTAGCAGAGTCGACGTCGAGTTCGTTCTGAGTTGCGCAAGGCAGGGCGACGTCGGCAGCAACCTCCCAGATGTTGCCACCTGCGTGGTACTCCACTCCCTCGCCGGCTTCTGCAGCATAGGCGGAAATGCGCTCGCGGCGGACTTCCTTAATGTCTTTAATCAGCTCGATCTCCACGCCATTCGGGGTGGTGACGTAACCGGCGGAGTCAGACATCGCTACGACGGTGCCGCCGAGCTGTTGAACCTTCTCTGCGGCGTAGATGGCCACATTACCGGAACCAGAAACGATAACCTTTGCACCCTCGAAGGACTCGCCGTGGGTCTTCATCATCTCGGAGGTCAAGTAGACCAGGCCGTAGCCGGTAGCCTCGGTGCGCACCAAGGAACCACCCCAGGTCAGCCCCTTGCCAGTAAGGACGCCGGACTCATGCTTGTTTTCCAGGCGACGGAACTGACCAAACAGGTAGCCAATCTCGCGGCCGCCGACGCCGATGTCGCCCGCAGGAACGTCGCGATACTCGCCGATGTGGCGGTGTAGCTCAGTCATGAAGGACTGGCAGAAGCGCATGACTTCGGCGTCGGACTTGCCCTTCGGGTCGAAGTCAGAGCCACCCTTGCCGCCGCCGATAGGCAGGCCGGTCAGAGAGTTCTTGAAGATTTGCTCAAAGCCCAGGAACTTGATGATCCCTAGGTTCACGGACGGGTGGAAACGCAGGCCGCCCTTGTACGGGCCAAGCGCGGAGTTAAACTGAACGCGGAAGCCACGGTTGACGTGAATGTTGCCCTGGTCGTCGGTCCACGGAACACGGAAAATCAGCTGACGCTCCGGCTCACACAGGCGCTCAACGAGGCCGTAATCAGCGTAGTGAGGATCCTTATTCAAGACTATCTTGAGGGAATCCAAGACCTCGAACAATGCCTGGTGGAACTCTGGCTCACCGGCGTTGCGCTTGAGGAGCTTGTCGTAGTATTCGGAGATTTGCTGGTCGATCGACACGTGGGTCACCTTTCGCTGCGGCCGCAGGGCGGCTTATGTCTTGCAGAACAAGAAATAGTTTTCTATTAATCGACCAAAAATGCAACTCGGTATGAGCAGAAACACCCCTACGCCTATACTTTTCCGCATGCATATAATCGTCGCACCAGACTCTTTCAAAGGAACGGCAAGCGCAGCCCAAGCCGCCGCAGCCATCGCTGGGGGCTTGCGCGCCGCGCTTCCCGACGCCACCATCACCACCCTCCCCATGGCCGATGGCGGCGAAGGCACAGCAGAAATCCTCGCTAACGCCGCCGCCCTTTTCGGAGCTGAAGTGCAGACCATCACGCTTCCGACTACCGACGCCGTGGGCCGACTCACCGAGGCCAGCTACTACCTGGCCGGCGAGCAAGCGCTTATCGACGTCGCCTCCGCCACCGGTTTGCCCGCCGTCGCCGACGCGTTGAACCCGCTGCACTCGGATTCCTATGGCACAGGTGTACTCATCGCTGACGCGGAGTCGCGCGGCGCCAAGCAGATCGTGCTGTGCCTCGGCGGCAGCGCCACCATCGACGGCGGCATGGGCATCCTTGCGGCGCTGGGCGCGACGGCTCACGATGACCGTGGCTATGCCCTGCCAAAGGGCGGAGCCCCGCTGGTGCGCCTGGCAAGCATCGATACTGCACAGCTCAACATCAAGGCGGGCGCGCTCGACTACACGCTCCTCGCTGATACCCGCGCCATCCCTGTCCAGGCCGCCACCATGTACGGCCCACAAAAGGGAGCCGAGGGCGAACAAGTTGCATTGCTCGCGGGTGCGCTGCTGCGGCTGTGCGAGGTAACGGGCGTCGACGAAAAAGCCGAATCCTTCGGCGCCGCAGGCGGCATCCCCATTGCGCTGCGCTGGCTCTCGGAAACGCTGTGGGGCAACGACGAGCACTTCGAGTTGCTTGCCGGCGGAGCTTATGTGGCAGAAAAAATGGGCCTACCCGAGAAGATTTCTCAGGCAGACCTCATCGTCACCGGTGAAGGCCGCTTCGACGAGCAGTCGCTCACCGGCAAGGTCGTGGGAACCCTCACGGACCTGGCGGACGAGACTCCCCTAGGCATCATCGCCGGTAGCATCGACGCCCCACTGCCCGACGGCGCGATAGGCGTGGAGCTGGGTGAGGAAGGCGACGTCATCGAGCAACTGCGTGAAGCAGCCATCCAGCTAGCAGCTAAGTTTGCAAGCTAGGGCTGCACCTGGACGGACCATGGGAAGATAGCAGGACGCTCGTGTGCCACCTCGTCTTCCAACAAGACGTGGTCCTTCGGGAGCACCGCGTGTGGGGTAAGCAGGCGCGCGAGCACCATCGTCAGCTGATTGACGGAGCCTTTTACTCCTTCGACGTTGATGTCGTAGCGGTAAACGTTAGCGTCTTCTAGCTCGCGATCCTCGTGCTCATCGCGGTAGGTCTGGCGCAGCTGCGCATCAAGGCCCTCTGGGATTTTGGGATCGGCCACGCGAGTAACGTTTGCGGCAGACAGAGTTCCGTTATCTAGGAGCTTCTGAGTGGCGGTGCTAAAGACTTCGGCGACGCGCTCGGCTTGGGTATCCGGCACAAGGACATCAAACTGAATAATTGGCATGTAGGTAACCCTACCCAAACTAGAAGAAGATTAGCTATGGCAGACTCCCTTAAAATCGCAGACCTCCTCACGACCAGCGGCGTTGATCTAAGCTGGCAGCGCGAATTCTACGAAGACCTCCACCGCCATCCCGAGCTCTCCCACGAAGAGGAGCGAACCGCGGGCCGCATCCTGGAGAAGTTGCGCGCTTTCGACTGCGAGATTGTCGACTCCATCGGCGGCCACGGCATCGTCGCGATCTTCCGCAACGGCGACGGCCCTACGGCACTGATGCGCGCGGACTTCGACGGGCTGCCTGTCGCGGAGGAAACGGGTGTCGACTTTGCCGCCACGAACGGCAAGATGCACGCCTGCGGCCACGACATGCACACCACGACTCTGCTGGGAGCATGTGCGCTTCTCGACGCCCACCGCGACGCCTGGACCGGCACCTTCCTCGCGCTATTCCAACCGGCGGAGGAGTCGTCAATGGGCGCAAAGTTCATGATTTCCGACTCACTGACCTCCCGTGTACCGAAGCCCGACATCTGCCTGGGCCAGCACATCATGCCGGGTAAAGCGGGCGACGTGCAGTCGCGTCCTGGGGCTATCATGGCTGGCTGCGATTCGCTCCGCATCCGCGTCTTTGGCCGCTCCGCGCATGCATCCATGCCCCACGAGAGCATCGACCCGACATATATAGCGGCAATGATCGTCACTCGCCTGCAAGCCATCGTGGGCCGCGAGGTTGCTCCACATGACTTCTTCGTTATTTCTGTCGGCGAGTTGCATTCAGGCGATAAGAACAACATCATCCCTGAGACCGCCGAGTTGGTGCTCAACACGCGCTACTACAAGCCGGAAATCGCCACCCGCGTCTACGCGTCGCTGGAGCGCATGGTGCGCGCCGAGTGCGAGGCCTCTGGGGCTCCTACTCCGCCGACCTTCGAGTACTTCGCCCACGGCGAGGTCACCGACAACGACTTAGCCGCCCACGAAACCGTCCGCAGCATCTTCGACGCCGTCTTCGACGAACAGTCCGTCACTGCCTCTCCTTCCACTGCATCCGAAGACTTCTGCTACCTACCGCAGGCTTGGGGAGTTCCCTACTACTTCTGGTTCATCGGCTCCACCCCCGCAGAATTCGCGGACAATCCACCAGTCAACCACCAGTCGACGTTCCTGCCGGACTATGCCCCCACCGTTCAATCCGGTACCCGCGCAGCCGCCGCGGCGGTGCTGGCCTACTTGGGGAAATAGCGGCGTCGCCAAGCGCATGCCAGCGCAACTGAACCGATACCGTTAAGCTGACACACGGAAATTATCTTCTTAGGGATAGGTGAAACATTGAGCCAGCCAAAGCACTCCGCTTTTCAGTCCACTGTTCCTGCGCACGTGCGCTCCGCAGCCGGCGTACGCCCCACCACGGCGACCGACCGCAAGTTCTGGTCCGGTCTTTCCTCTGCCGTCATGGCGCAAATCGCCGACAACTGGGAGGCCACCCGCACCGCTTATGCCGCTACCCGCCAGCAGCACTACTTCTCCGCCGAATTCCTGCAGGGTCGCGCGCTCCTGAATAACCTCACGAACCTGGACCTCGTCGACGAGGCAAAGGCCGCCGCCAAACAGGGCGGACGCGAGCTTTCCGACGTCCTCGAAGCCGAGCACGATGCGGCCCTCGGCAACGGTGGCCTTGGCCGCCTGGCAGCGTGCTTCCTTGACTCTGCGGTCACGCAGGATTACCCGGTGACCGGCTATGGCCTGTTGTACCGCTACGGTCTGTTCCGCCAGTCCTTCGAGAATGGCCACCAGAAAGAGGAGCCAGATGTGTGGATGGAAAATGGCTACGAGTTTGTGATTCGTCGCGCTTCTGAGCAGCGCCGCGTTCACTTCGACGACATGGACGTCCGCGCGATTCCTTATGACATGCCAATCACTGGCTACGGCACCGACAACGTGGGTACGTTGCGTTTGTGGAAGTCTGAACCGATCAATGAGTTCGATTACGATGCCTTCAACTCCCAGCGCTTCACCGACGCGATTGTCGAGCGCGAGCGCGTCATGGATATCTGCCGCGTGCTCTACCCCAACGACACCACCTACGAGGGCAAGGTGCTGCGCGTTCGCCAACAATACTTCTTCGTATCTGCGTCCTTGCAGGCGATGATCGATAACTACATCGAGCACCACGGTTCCGACCTGCGCGGGTTCGCTAAGTACAACAGCATCCAACTCAATGACACCCACCCGGTTCTGGCCATCCCGGAGCTGCTTCGTTTGCTGCTTGATGAGCACGATTTGTCGTGGGACGACGCGTGGAAGGTCGTGACCGAGACCTTTGCCTACACCAACCACACCGTGCTGGCCGAGGCGCTGGAGAGCTGGGAAGTCTCCATCTTCCAGAAGCTGTTCTGGCGCATCTGGGAGCTCGTGGAGGAAATCGACCGCCGCTTCCGCGAGGACATGGCTACCAGGGGCCTCGATCAAGGGCGCATAGACTACATGGCGCCTGTGTCCAATGGCCAGGTGCACATGGCATGGATTGCCTGCTACGCCGCGTACTCCATCAATGGTGTGGCTGCACTGCACACGGAGATCATCAAGGCCGACACGCTGTCCGAGTGGCACGAGCTGTGGCCGGAGAAGTTCAACAACAAGACCAACGGCGTTACCCCGCGTCGCTGGTTGAAGATGTGTAACCCGCGCTTGGCCAAGCTTTTGACCAAGCAGTCCGGTTCGGATGAGTGGGTCACTGACCTCACCAAGCTCGCTGAGCTGGCTGAGTTGGCGGAGAATGAGAAGGTTCTGCGCAAGCTCATGGAGATCAAGCACAAGAACAAGGTGGACTTCGCCCAGTGGGTAAAGGAGCACCAAGGCGCCGAGGTAGATCCGGATTCGATTTTCGACGTTCAGATCAAGCGCCTGCACGAGTACAAGCGCCAGCTCATGAACGCCCTGTACATCTTGGACCTGTACTTCCGTATCAAGGAAGACGGCGAATCCGTACCGAAACGTACCTTCATCTTCGGTGCCAAAGCGGCTCCGGGTTACGTGCGTGCCAAGGAAATCATCAAGCTCATCAACGCCATTGCGGAGTTGGTGAATAACGACGAGGACACCCGCGACATCATTCGCGTGGTCTTCGTAGAGAACTACAACGTCTCTCCTGCCGAGCACATCATCCCAGCGGCGGATGTTTCCGAGCAGATTTCCGTTGCTGGTAAAGAGGCTTCCGGCACGTCCAACATGAAATTCATGATGAATGGCGCTTTGACGCTGGGCACGATGGACGGCGCGAACGTTGAGATCGTGGAGGCCGTTGGCGAGGACAACGCCTACATCTTCGGTGCACGAAACGAGGAGATTCCGTCCCTGCGCGAATCCTACAACCCTGGCGAGCTGTACAACACGGTTCGAGGCCTCAAGCGTGTCCTCGATGCGCTTAACAACGGCACGTTGGGCCACGAGAATTCCGGCATGTTTGGGGACCTGCGCTCTTCGCTTCTCGACGGCCAGGGAGTACATGCCCAGGACACCTACTACGTCCTCGGTGACTTTGAGTCCTACCGCGAAGCACGCGACCGTATGGCCAATGATTACGTCGCCGCCCCACTCGACTGGGCGAAAAAGGCATGGCTCAACATCTGCCTGTCTGGCCGCTTCTCTTCCGACCGCACGATTGCCGACTACGCCAACGAAGTGTGGAAGCTCAACCCCGCTCCGATTAACCGCTAACCGCAGGCACGACTAGTAGGCGCTAGGGATCTTCCCTAGCGCCTTTTGCGCGTGTGGTGGTCGAATCTTAAGGCGGCGGCCGCAGGTCTTGTTTGATAAACACCGGCTTGCCTGACTTGGGCGATATCCAGGCCAGCCGGCCGCCCACCCGGCCGATACGTCCGCGGTGGGCTGGTCCGGCAGGATCGTCTTGGTTGAGGCCATTGTGATAAGCGCACAACGGAACCAGGTTGTCGAGGTTAGTCATCCCACCACCTCGCCACGATTCGATATGGTGGATCTGACATTCGTCGAAAGGCACCTTACAGCCTGGCCATACGCAATGGCGGAAGCGTGCTTTGAGGATTGCACGCTGCTTATCGTTGGCCACGCGCTGAGTCCGGAAAGCGTCTATGGGCCCTTCCAGCGGATGCACCAGCACGGCCTCGCCATGGTGGGAAAGCGCTCGTTGAATATACTGCGCCCCAGACATGACCGCACCATTGCTGAGCTCGATGGTGACTTCCTCACCGTCGCCGTCAACGATGCGGTCGAGCTGGTCCAGATACACAATCGCCGAGGTATGAACTTTTACTACCCCGCTATCGCTTCCTCCTGCGACCAAAGCCCGGAATCCTTCCAGCTCTCCTTCTGCATGACGGAGCAGGGCGCGGAAGTCGGCAATGGTTAGCGCAGTGTCGGTGATGCGGATGGACCCGAGTCCGTTGGCGTGACGGGAGTGTGTAACCTTCGGAGCCGGTTGCGGTGGGGTGAGGATTTCGCGCAGTCGCTTGCGGGCGACAAAGTCGATGCGGTTGCCCGGAGTCTGGCACAGCTCGACGCGCAGGTCCCACGCTTGTCGCTGGCCGCGCACCCGCGAGACATACTTCTCAATCTGCCCCAGCGTGCTGAGACCATGGCGCTGGCGCCGCGCACCGGCGACCGCCCGCGCTTGTTTGCGGCTAAAAGGTGTCTTGCCATAGTAAACCGCTGTAAGGGTGAGCAGGAAGTCGGCGTCGTCAGGCGCGGCTCCCATGGAAACCATGTCAGACTTACTCAGCGCAGCTGCCTCGGCGAGGAGTTCCACGCCGAGGGCACGCGCCTGAAAATACGTCTGAAGGTTCATACCTCACACGCTAGAAGCATCTCCCAGGCCCCTACAAGAGCGATTTCTAAGCCTGTGGATAACTCCCGCAAAAATCTGCTTTTTCACAGCCTCAGATGACCCGACAACAAAGTTATCCCCAAACCACGAAACCCCCTGCGCGAGGCAGGGAGTCAACGAGTGAGAATTAGTTGCTCTCACCAAGCATGTGGCACTGAATCATGTTGGTGTTGCCTGCGATTCCCGGAGGAGTACCGGCGATAACCACGATGAGGTCGCCTTCCTTGTAGTTTTCCATAGCAAGCAAAGAACGATCGATGGTGGCCATCATGTCGTCAGTGGAGTCGACAGCGTCGCTCAAGAAGGTCTGAGCGCCCCAGGTCAGGGCAAGCTGCGAACGGACAGCTGGGTCCGGTGTAAAGGCCAACAGCGGCAGCTTGGAGTGCAGACGAGCGACGCGCTTTGCGGTGTCACCGGAGGTGGTGAACGCAACGATTGCCTTCGCGTTGAGGCGCTCTGCGATATCGCGAGCCGAGTAGGACACAACGCCGCGCTTGGTGCGTGGAACGTGCGACAGCGGCGGAACCTGTCCGCCAGACTCAGCGTTCTGGACAATGCGACTCATAGTGCGGACGACGTTCTGCGGGTCGATACCAACGGAAGTTTCTCCGGAGAGCATCACGGCATCGGCGCCATCAAGGACGGCGTTGGCGACGTCGGAAGCCTCGGCACGGGTCGGGCGCAAGTTGCTGATCATGGAATCCAGCATCTGGGTAGCCACGATGACTGGCTTGGCGTTCTCGCGTGCAATCTGGATAGCGCGCTTCTGGAAGAGCGGAACCTGCTCGAGCGGAACCTCAACGCCGAGGTCGCCGCGAGCAATCATGATGGCGTCGAAAGCCAGAACGATGGACTCCAGAGCATCGACTGCCTCTGGCTTCTCCAGCTTCGCGATGACAGGAATGCGACGGCCTTCCTCATCCATGATGGCGTGAACCAAGTCCACGTCAGCTGGCGAGCGCACGAAGGAAAGCGCAATCATGTCGACGCCCAGCTTCAGGGCGAAGCGCAGGTCGGCGATGTCCTTCTCGGACAGGGCAGGCACGGAAATGTCCATGCCTGGCAGGGAAACACCCTTGTTGTTAGACACTGGGCCACCCTCGGTGACCTCGCATACGACGTCGTTGCCGTCCACTTCCTTGCAGACAACGGCGACCTTGCCGTCGTCGATAAGCAGGCGGTCACCTGGCTTCGCGTCGTTGGCCAGGTTCTTGTAAGTGGTGGAAACTCGGTCGTGAGTGCCCTCGACGTCATCCACGGTGATGCGGACGATTTCGCCGTCTGCCCACATCTCTTCGCCATTGACGAAGCGACCGAGACGGATCTTTGGCCCCTGCAGGTCGGCGAGGATGCCGACTGCCCGGCCAGTCTCGTCCGTTGCTTCACGAACCCAACGGTAGTTGGCTTCGTGATCGGTGTGATCACCGTGGGACATATTGAGGCGTGCTACGTCCATACCCTCGCGCACGAGGCCAAGGATTCCGTCCTTGCTTGCCACGGCCGGCCCCAGAGTACAAACGATTTTGGTTCTTCTATCCAGCATTGAAAGCCCTATTCACGTCGGAAATGCTAACGCCACCCAACGTACCCGCGTTCGCGCTCAACGGCCACTGCAAAAGCCAACACAAAACCTCACGCCCACAGAAAAATCTTTGGGAAACCGGGTAAAAAGGACCTTAAAACGGTCACAAACGGGCGTGAGCGGGCAGAATGGCCACGCGTCAAAGAAGCATAAACGCTGCCAAATTCCTAGTGTGATTCAGCCGACGCTCTTGACGACGCCCCCTCATCCCCGCGTGGATTGACTTCCTCCGGGCTTTCCTGCCCGCGCGGCAGACGGAAGAACACAATGAGCGCCACCACAAACAGAACCACCGAAACAATGACGTTGATGCGCAACCCGAATACCAACGTGGCCTCGTCGGCTCGCATGTTCTCCACGAAGAAGCGGCCCAACGTATAGCCCGCCACGTAGAGGGCAAAGAGACGACCATGGCCCAGTTTCCAAGCTTTTTGCGCCCACAACAGGAACAGGCACACGAGCACGTTCCACACCAGTTCGTAAAGGAAGGTCGGATGCACGGAGGTCATAACCTCGCCCGTGGAGTGCCCGGAGACTGGTGCGTACTCCCCCGCCTCGTTAACGCGGTAGAAGATATCAAGTGCCCACGGAACGTCGGTAGGGCGCCCGTAGAGTTCCTGGTTGAACCAATTACCCAAGCGTCCGATGGCTTGGGCCAGGATGAGGCCGGGGGCGACGGCGTCGGCAAACGGCGCCATGGGCACCTTTTTGACCTTGAACATGACCCAGATAGCAAACACGCCAAGCGCCACCGCGCCCCAGATGCCGAGTCCACCGTTGGTGACTTTCAGCGCATCGACCGGGTTGCAGTCCGCGCAGAAGTACTTCTCGTGGTCAGTGATGACGTGGTACAAACGCCCACCAATGATTCCGGCCGGGATGATGACAATCGCGGCATCCCACACCACATCTGGGTTGCCGCCGCGCGCTACGTAGCGCCGGTGAGTCATCCACATCGCCACCAGAATGCCTGCAATGATGCAGAATGCGTACGCACGCAGCGGAATTGGACCAAGATGCCACACGCCTTGCGGCGGGGAGGGGATATTCGCGAGGATTTGCACGCTAAACAGTTTGCCCTATGTGACGCCGCCTAGTCCATCTTGCGCGAGGGACACGCCGGGTGTTGGCCCGCCGCCACCAAGGAACGCGCCGCAGCCGCTGGGTCTTGGGCGGCCATGATCGCCTCGCCAACCAACACCGCATCCGCCCCCTGCGAAGCATAGGAGAGCACGTTGCGCGGCGAATTCACGCCACCAATCGCGATGCGGACAATCGATTCCGGCAGGCCCGGCACAATCTCCGAAAAGGCCTCGCGGTTAATCGCATCCGAGACCACCGACCACGCATTAATGGCCACCACGCTGCCGCCGGCTTTGATAGCGCGGTCGACCTCGTCGCAGGACCGGACCTCCAAGATGGCCGTCATCCCTAAGGACTCGATGCGGTCGAGCAGAGCCTCCAAACGTGCCTGTTCCAAAAGCTCCACCTGCAGCGGCACGGCGTCGGCGCCGTAACAGCGCGCCTCGTGAATCTGATATGGGTCCACCACGATGTCACGGCAAATCATCGGGATATCAATGGCTGAGCGCGCCGCGCGCATGTCTTCCAAAGAACCGTGGAAACGGCGCCTATCCGTCTGGCACGCCATCAAATGCACGCCGGTATCCGCCAGCTGGCGCGCCATCGCCGCCACCGATTCCGGCGAGTCCAAGTGAGCGATTTCGCCCGCATAGGGAATGGCGCGTTTGATTTCAGTGATGATCGAGCAGCCGTTACGCAACAGCGCAGCGCGTACGTCACGGGGCTCTTCCATGGAGCGGGAGCGAGCCTTGATGTCCTGAAAGGAGACACGGGCCTCGCGCACGGCGACGTCGTCAAGCACACCTGCTATCAGGTGGTCTACCGCGATAGGTGTGGACATCAGCACCTCCCTCCATAAGGGCGTTTTAGATCACACTTAGGCTATCGCGTCAACACCTCGAATCTAAAATCTAGTCCCGTTTTACATCCGTGGGATCAATGTCATTGTCGAGGGCGTCCCACATCACGCGGCCGGAGTCGGTGGTGGTTTCCAGTTCCTCGGCGATCATCTCCTGGCGGGCGGCGGGGGTTTCGTACTTGGTGGAGCGCGGCTTATCGACGCCCGGCTTACGCACCAGGAGGACCGCTCCAAACAGGGCCACTGCCGCGCCGATAATCGCGATGACCGGCCCGACCTTGGAGACCTCGGTGCCAATCACGATAGCCCAGTCCGAGATGTGTGCGCCGTTGACGGCATTTTCGTCGGAGGAGCCGGCGCGCAGGAGTTCCTGGGCGCGGGCGGCGTCCGCGCCGTAGGTCAGCAACGACACTGGGTTCCATGCCACGGCGGCGGCCGCGACGGCGCATACGGCAGCCACCACGCGGCGGGCTGTACGACGCAGCGCAGCACCCGCGACAGCGCCCACGAGGAGCACCAAGGTCAACGCGATAAGCTCCAGCGACCAGAAGGAGCCGATCATGTCCACGATGCTGAAGCCGGATTTATCGTCCTCCACTGACGCGATGGCCCAGGTCATGCGAGATGAAAGCCACAACAGGATTGCTCCAACTGCGATAAGGAGCGGGCCGATACGGCGTGCCATCTAAAAAGCGCCTCCCAAAAGGTCACGAGAATCAAAGCAGGTGCGGTCCCCCGTGTGGCAAGCCGCGCCTTCTTGGCGAACTGTAATCAGGATGGTGTCGCCATCGCAATCCAGACGGACGCCGAGGACCTGTTGGGCATGCCCCGAAGTCTCGCCCTTAATCCAGTAGGACTGGCGCGAGCGCGAATAATACGTGCCCTTACGCGTGGCCAGGGTGTGGGCCAGCGCGTGGTCATCCATCCACGCCATCATGAGGACCTCGCCCTGCTCGGATTGCGCGATGGCGGGCACCAGACCTGCCTCGTTGCGCTTGAGGAGCGCCGCGATGGCAGGGTCGAGTTCGTAGTCTGCGGGGTTGCTCACTGGCGCACCTCGTAAGAGGCCTCGGCAAGCGCGTCCTTGACCTCCGCGATCGAGACCTCACCGAAGTGGAAGATGGAGGCGGCCAGTACTGCGTCGGCACCCGCGGCTACGGCCGGCGGGAAGTGCTCCGCCTTGCCCGCCCCGCCGGAGGCAATCACAGGGATGTTCACCGCCGCCCGCACTTTTTCAATGAGCTCGATATCGAAGCCGGCTTTGGTGCCGTCGCCGTCCATGGAGTTGAGGAGGATCTCCCCCACGCCCAGCTCCGCACCGCGCACAGCCCATTCGATGGCGTCGATGCCCGCCGACTTCGTGCCGCCGTGCGTAGTGACCTCGAAGCCAGAAGGCTGCTCAGCACACCGGCGGGCGTCGACGGAAAGGACGATGCATTGGGAACCGAAGACGTCGGCAAGCTCGCGGAGCAACTCCGGGCGCGCAATCGCGGAAGAATTCACGGAAACCTTATCCGCCCCGGCGCGCAGGAGCTCGCGCACGTCGCCCACGGAGCGCACACCGCCGCCCACGGTCAGCGGGATGAAGACCTGATCCGCAGTGCGCTTGACGACGTCGATCATCGTTCCGCGCCCATCCTTCGACGCGGAGACATCGAGGAAGGTCAGCTCGTCTGCTCCGAGCTCGTCGTAGCGAGCCGCAAGCTCGACTGGGTCGCCTGCATCACGCAGGTTCTCGAAGTTCACGCCTTTGACGACGCGGCCATTGTCTACGTCAAGACAAGGAATAACACGCACGGCCAGCGCCATTGCGTCCTCCTAAAAGATAAAGGTTGGAAAGTTAAGCTAGCGGTGGCGAGCCACGATGTCGAGGAGCGCGGCATGCACCTGCGGGGTGCCAGCCACAAGGCCGCGGGAGGACGGAGTCCACTCGTTGCCTTCGGGATCGGTGGCGATACCACCAGCTGCCTTGATGAGCAGGGCACCCGCAGCGTTGTCCCACGGGTGCGGCGAGAAGTTGACCACGCCGTCAAACACTCCTTGGGCCACAAACGCGGAGTCCACGCCCACAGAACCGGTCATGCGCGGGCGCAGGCCGGTCTCGCGGATCTCGTGGAAGATGTCCGTAGGCAAGTGCGAGGAGCAGCCGACGTGGCCGCGGGCCTCGTCGAAGCCGGTAGCGGGGCCGCCGATGGAGCGCAGCTGCATGCCGTCGGCCGCCACGAGTCGGCGCCCCAGCAGCGGGAAGTCCGCGACCGCCACGACGGGCGCGCCCTCGTGGATGAGGCTGACCAAGATGCCGCACAGCGGATTGCCCGCGGAGTAGTTGGCCGTACCGTCGATGGGGTCGACGACCCACATGGTGGAACCAAACTCTGCCGCATCATCACCGCCGAAGCTCGTGGATTCCTCGCCATAGACCTCAATGCCCGTGAGCTGCGTGAGGTGCAAGCGCAGTTGTTGCTCAATCTGCAGGTCTACCTCGGTGGCAAAGTCGCCTTCGCCCTTAAAATGGGCAGGCGGCGCGCCTAAGCCGGAGCGGAAAAGCTCCTCTACTTGGTCAACAGCCGCCTCGGCAAAGGCCACCAGCTCACGGGGTTGGGTCATGGCTTAGCGCTCCTCGATGGGGTCAATGTAGTCCTCTTCCGGCAGCGGTTCCACCTCGGCCACGGCGGCCAAGGCTTCCTCGAGGCTAAACCGACCCTCGTAGAGCGCCTTGCCGATAATCGCGGAGTCGATGCCCTGGTTCTCATAAAGTGCGAGCTCGCGGAGGTCATCGAGGGTAGAAATGCCGCCCGACGCCGTTACCTTGGCGTCGGTAGCCGCGGCGACCTCGCGCAGCAGCTGAACGTTAGGGCCTTCCAGTGTGCCGTCCTTGGACACGTCAGTGACCACAAAGCGCGTGCAGCCCGCAGCGTCGAGGCGCTCGAGCACCTCCCAGAGGTCGCCACCGTCGGACACCCAGCCGTTGCCGCGGGTACGCCATTCGCCATCCTCCAAACGCACGGCGAGGTCAACGGCTATCTTGTCGCCGTGCTCTGCCAACACCTTTTCGATCCACTCCGGATTCTCCAGCGCCGCAGTACCGATGTTGACGCGGCGTGCGCCGGTAGCCAGCACGCGGGCCAGCGACTCGTCGTCACGGATGCCGCCGGTGAGCTCGACCTGAATATCAAGCGAGGAGGTAATCTCAGCCATCAGCTCGTAGTTAGAGCCGCGGTTAAACGCTGCGTCCAGGTCCACGAAGTGCAGCCACTCCGCGCCCTGCGCCTGCCACTTCTCCGCAGCTTCGCGGGGTGCGCCATAGGACTTCTCGGTTCCGGCTTCGCCCTTATCTAGGCGGACGGCTTGGCCATCGACGACGTCGACAGCGGGCAACAAAGTAAAGCTCATAGTTTCAAATCCTATTTAAAGCGTGTTCATCCAGTTGCGTAACAAACGGGCCCCTACTTCCCCGGACTTCTCCGGATGAAACTGGGTAGCCCACAACGCGCCGTTTTCTGCTGCGGCCACGAAGCGGTCGCCCCCGTGCTCGGCCCAGGCAACCTTGGGCGGCTCGGTAATTTCGGTGCTCAGCTCCCACGAACGCGCGCCATAAGAATGCACGAAGTAGAAGCGTTCGTGCGGGTCAATACCGGCGAACATCTGGGAGCCCTCCGGAATCTCCACGACGTTCCAGCCCATGTGCGGCAGCACGTCTGCCTGCAGCTTCTCGATTCGGCCTGGCCACTCGCCACAGCCGGCGGTTTCAATACCATGCTCGTTACCGGCGTCGAAAAGCACCTGCATTCCCACGCAGATACCTAGTACCGGCCGGCCGCCCGCCAGGCGCTGGCCGATGATGCGCGGACCCTGTGCCTTCTTCAGCCCTTCCATGCAGGCGGCGAAAGCGCCGACTCCGGGCACCACGAGGCCGTCTGCCTCCACGGCAACTTTTGGGTCTGCAGTCACGGTGACCTCGGCCCCCGCGTGCTCCAGCGCGCGCTGCGCGGAACGCAGGTTACCTGCACCGTAGTCCAGCAGAACAACATTCTTCCGTGTCATGGGCTATACCTTACGCAACCTTCTCAACCGTGTTTGGATATCGTGAGTTTCGCTCACGCGGGTCTTGCCCAGCACCATATCTGTGACAGTGAGCAGCAGTCCGCCCGCGATAATCGCCGCGCCCACCCCGAAGGCGCCGCTATAGCCGGAGCCTGCGACGATGGCGCCCAAGACGGTGGAACCTAGGCCGGTGCCGGCGTCGTAGAAGATGTTCCACACGGCGGAGGCCTCGGAAATCTTTTCGCGCGGCACGCGGTTAAACATGGACAGCAGTGCCTCGTTTTGCGCGATGCCGAAGGAACCACCATAAATCACCGCGCCAAGCACAAGCAGCCACAGGGACCAGCCCTGTGCCAGCGTCAGCGCGATAAGCCCCACGCCCAGCGCCGCAGCGACCTGCGCCGGAATATAGAGGGTTCCGGGCCTGCCGAGTCGATCAGCGACCACACCCGCCAAGTAGCGCAGCACCATCGCTGCAGCACCCACGACGGACAGCAGGAGCCCGCCGACGGCCGCGCCTTTCACCGGGTCCAGTTCACGGGCGGCCGGAGCGATGAACGTGGACACCACGCCGTAGCTCATGGAGAAGGTGGTCAACGCGAGCGCTGGCACGGCGACGAGTTTCCACATCGGCGCCACCGCGTATTGCTGCGGCGCCGCGCTTGGCCGCGCCGCCTTCAGCCGCGGCACCCGCAAGCACATGAGAAAGCCCACGATGCCGATAATTCCAGCAGTGATGTAGACGGTACCGAATCCCCACGCCTGCCCCATGGCGATACCAGCGGGCAGGAACAGCATCTGCGAGAAGCCGATGAATACGCCGATCATGCCGGTGGCCTTGCCGAGCAGGCGGGGCGGGGTGATCTCCGCAATGAGCGCGTTTTCGGCCACAGTCAGCGCGCCGAAGCCAATTCCGCGCAGCGCGGAGAAAAGCAGCACCACCCAGGCCTCGTTACCGAGGAGGTGGCCGAAGGCGGGCACGCCAAGCAGGAGTGCGGACGCAGCCATCACCGGACGATAACCAAAGCTGCGCAGCATTCGCGGGGTCGCGATCTGGGTCATGACCGTCGTAGCCATGAAGGCACCCGTGGACGCGCCGGCGAGGGTGGCCGAGCCGCCGGATTCAAGAACCGCGAGCGGAACTACCGGCAAGAGGATCGACCACGCGCTAAAGGCCGCTGCCACAGCCACCATCGTTGCTGCGTATCCGGGCACCGACCACACAGACGCCTGTACTTTGCGACTCACTGCCCCGTCACCCCAAACATCCACGCTAAAGCCACCGCTGCGGAGACCGCCCCGAGAACAGCTGCGACAAGCGTAAAGAACTTAGAACCCTGCTGGTACGCCGACCATGCGCCGCCAAAGAGCAGACCCGCCACGAGGAACAGGATCAGGATCATGATGTTGCCAGAAATCAGAGCGCTCCCTTCGTGGAAGGAATTCCCTTCACGCGCGGGTCAGACTCCACGGCCTGGCGCAGCGCGCGGGCCACGGCCTTGTACTCCGCTTCGGTGATGTGGTGGGGGTCGCGTCCGTAGCGCACGTTGAGGTGCAGCGTGGTCGCGGAATGGGTAGCCAAGGTCTCGAAGAAGTGGCGGTTAATCACGGTGGCGTAGTGGCCACCGATGACCTGCCACTGCATGTTCTCCGGCTCGCCGTTCATGACAAAGTACGGGCGGCCAGAGATGTCGATGACAGCCTCGACGAGGGTCTCGTCCATCGGCAGCAACTGGGAACCGAAACGGCGGATGCCGGCCTTGTCACCGAGGGCGTCGGCAATAGCGCGTCCCAGCACAATCGCGGTGTCCTCGACCGTGTGGTGAGCGTCGATCTCGATATCGCCTTGGGCGTGAATTTTCAGGTCGAAGCTGCCGTGCGTGCAAAACGCACCCAGCATGTGGTCAAAGAACGGCAGCCCAGTGCTGATGTCTGATTTGCCGGAGCCATCGAGATTGATCTCGATTCGGATCCGGGACTCTGAGGTCACGCGTTCGGCGGTACCGATGCGATCTGCCATTACCTGTCTCCTTCGCTTTCAGCCGGTGTAGAAGCGCCTAAGACTTTACCGGCAAGCTCTTCTGCGGCGGCAAGGAAGGCATCGTTTTCCTCCGGCAGGCCGATGGTGGTGCGCAGAAAGCCCGTTTGGCCGACGTCGCGAATGAGCACCTGACGCTCCAAGAATTGCTCCCACACCGTGTGCTGGTCTGCAAAGTGTCCGAAGAATACGAAGTTGGACTCGCTGGGCACGACGAAGTAACCGAGCTCCTGCAGCTTGGCGACGACCCTGTCACGCTCAGCCGCCAGCTTGGCCACTGTGGCAAGCGTGTCCTCGCTATAGCGCAGAGCGACGGTGGCGGCCGCCTGCGACAGAACCGACAGGTGGTACGGAAGACGCACGAGCATGACTGCCTCGACGAAGGCTGGGTCAGCCACGAAATAGCCCAAGCGGCCACCTGCGAAGTCGAAGGCCTTGGACATGGTGCGGGAGACCACGAGCTTGGTGGGGTACTTCTGCAGCAGTGTGGTGGCCGAGGGCGAGTCGGAGAATTCCATGTAAGCCTCGTCCAGGATCACGATTCCGGGAGCGGCCTGGATGATCTTCTCCACGAGCTCGATCGGGGTGACGTCGCCGGTGGGATTGTTGGGCGTGGTCACGAAGACAACATCAGGCTGGTGCTCCGCGATGGCTGCGAGCGCAGCGGACTTATCGATGCGGAAGTCCTCACCGCGGGGGCACGCGATGAACTCCGTCTGGGTGCCCGCACACAAGATGGGGTGCATGGAGTAGCTCGGGGTAAAGCCCAATGCCTTGCGGCCTGGGCCGCCGAATGCCTGCAGCAGTTGCTGCAAAACCTCGTTGGAGCCATTGGCGGCCCACAGGTTTTCCACGCCCACGCGCACGCCGGTCTGCTTGGTGATGTATTCAGCAAGCGCCGTGCGCAGCTCTACCGCGTCACGCTCTGGGTAGCGGTTGAGGCTCGTCGCCTGCTTCTCAATGGTGCGCACCAAGTCGTTGACCAGCGCCTCGCTCGGTGGATAAGGGTTCTCGTTGGTATTGAGCTGGTTGTCCACCCGCAGCTGCGGAGCACCGTAGGCGGACTTTCCGCGCAGTTCTTCGCGCAGCGGAAGATCGTTGAGTTCAGCCATGGTTCTAGTTCTCCTTAAAACGGGCTGCGATGGATTCGCCGTGAGCGGGAAGCGCCTCGGCGTCAGCAAAAGCAATGACGTTAGCGGAAATGTCTTCCAGCGCAGCGCGGTCATACTCAATGAGGTTGACCGGGCGCAGGAAAGTGTGGGTGGACAGGCCCGCGCTAAAGCGCGCGGTGCCGGAAGTCGGCAACACGTGGTTAGAGCCCGCCGAGTAGTCGCCCAGCGGCACCGGCGAGTAATCACCCACAAAGATGGCGCCGGCGTGTTTGATGCGCTCGGCTACCTCACGGGCATTCGCGGTGTGGATTTCTAGGTGCTCTGCGGCGTAGGCATCCGCTACGGCGATGCCGGCCTCGAGGTCATCTACCAAGATAATTCCGGACTGCTCACCTTCGAGAGCCTCCCGCACACGATCGGCGTTGCGAGTGACCTCGAAACGTGCGGCAACCTCGGCGTCGACAAGCGCGGCGAAATCCGCGTCATCCGTAATGAGCACGCTCGCCGCCAGCGGATCGTGTTCTGCCTGGGAAATAAGGTCATAGGCCACGTAGATAGGGTTCGCCGTGGAATCCGCCAAGATGGCAATCTCCGTGGGGCCTGCCTCGGCGTCCGTTCCCACCACGCCGCGCACTAGGCGCTTGGCGGCCGTGACGAAGATGTTGCCCGGACCAGTGATGATGTCCACCGGCTCCAACACAGCCTCGCCCGTTTCGGGTTCGTCGTCGCCGTAGGCCAAAAGTGCCACAGCCTGGCCACCCCCGACGGCCCACACCTCGTCAACGCCGAGCATGTGGCAGGTTGCAAGAACGGTGGGGTGCGGCAGACCGCCGAACTCCTTTTGCGGCGGCGACGCCACTACCAGCGCGGAAGCACCGGCCTCCTGGGCTGGAACCGTGTTCATGATGACAGAGGATGGGTACACCGCCTTGCCGCCCGGCACGTATAGACCCACGCGTTCGATGGGCTGGAACACCTCGGTGACCGTGGCGCCTGGGGCAAGCGTCGTGGTGTGCGAGCTAGGCTTTTGTTCGGCGTGCACCTTACGAACGCGCTTGATGGATTCTTCGATTGCTGCGCGTACCTTGTCGTCGAGTTCCGTTGCTGCCTTGGCCAATTCCTCAGCAGGCACACGCACCGTTGCGGGGCGCACGCCGTCGAATTGCTCGCCGAAGCCAAGTGCGGCACCAGCGCCACCGTCACGGACCGCATGGACCATCGGAGCAACCTTATCCACATAGGCGGCAACGTCTGCACCTCCGCGCGGAAGGACACGACGCAACTGGGATGCCGTGAGCTGCTTTCCGCGGAGGTCGATGGTGTGCAACATGCTTGAATCTTCCTTTTCGGTTGGTTTTCTAGATTCCGCTGGCCAATTAGGGGACCACTGTGGCCTCATTGTAGGCCACAACTTCTTGGACTTTTTCTATAGCCAAACCAATATACTAACGCCAAATTCGCAGCGCGGGGCCATGTTTAGGTAATAGAATTAAGCAGCACCATATCCACGCATCATCGGTACGTAGATTAAGGAAGGCAGGGCTCGCGCATGGACGAATTCGATCCGGAAACCGAACTGAGCCCTTCTCCGGGCGAGCTGTTGCTCATGAGCGTTGCACGCATTGCGGCAACCAACGGCATCCATTGCATTCACGTCAGCGATGAGTTACTCATTTTCCCCCATTCAGTACTGGGAGAGACCCGTGTATGCATGGATCCGGAGGGCGAACCGGTGTTGCGGTTTTATACGACACCGAGCGGCCACCTGAGCTTCGCGGAGGTCTCCGCAGCAGGCGAATTCGCCAACGACTGGAACCATGACTGCATTTCCCCACGCATAGTGCTCGACTATGACGACCCCACCGCAGTGACAGTGTGGGGCCACACGTTCTTGGTGGTCCAAGACTCCCCCACCACCGAACAGCTAGAGGCTACCTTGACCCCGGCGTTGCGTAATTCGGAGCTGTTTTTAGAAGCGCTTGGCGACGCCTTCCCTCCGGCAGGCACCACCCTCACTGTCGATTACGTCGTTAGAGATGGACCATACGGACGAGGAATCAGATACGGTTCGTCCGGTCGACGTGGAACGAATTGAGGAGATTCTGCGCAAGCTCGGGATAAACCGCTTTCAAACCGATTCTTCGCAGTCCATCTACGCGTGGATTAACGACGTTTTGTTCGCATTCGTAGTCGACGTGGGGCCGAGTTTCATTATCAAAGGCCACTGGGATCCGAATTTCCGCGGCGAAGACTTCACCCGCATATTCCTGACCTGCAATGATTGGAATCGCACCAACCACTCGGCGGCGGCATTTTGCCACTCAAACTCCGATGGCTTGCAGGTCCGCTTGGACTACGCGGTCATGACCGGTGGCGGAATGAGCGACGCGCAGATGCTCACCACCTTGGGACGAGGCATCAAGCACATCTTGCACGGAATCGATGACATTTCGCGGGAGTCGGT
>NZ_GG667520.1:205467-272557 GCF_000159135.1 Corynebacterium striatum ATCC 6940 | reverse complement strand
CTCCTGTCGAATGGCCTTAAAACGTAAGCTAGGGCCCCACGAGGGCCCCGGCATGCACGAATACGGGGATTCGAACTAGGTTTTATTCCACGCTTGCGTACTTACCTGTCTTGGCAAGTGTCTCATTCTGCAAAAGGCTGTCAAAACCCAAAAGCGCAGGATAGCAGCAGGAACTTCCGACCCTACGCTCTTAAATAATTGACCCCGAAATCAGCTTTCCACCGAAGCGGCCTTCCCGGACCCGGCTGACGTTGGAACGTCCACGAACACCGCCGACCAATAGGCAAAGACAGCCATAAACGGCGAAACTATCCAGGCCACCCCCGGCGTGAACTTGGGAACAAACTCGACTAACTCCCCAGGATTTTCCGGCGCAGCCTGTGCCGTGACACCACCCACCACATAGAGTGCAGCGGCACCCGCCAAACAGGAGATGCCCACCCATAGTAGCTGCCCAACCCCACGGTATGCTTCGCCCCGCATATAAGAAATCATGCCAAAGACAAGCCCCAGAAACCCTACGAGCAGCACGTATACGATAAATGATGAGAACTGCACATCCGCGACGTTCTCGATTGCATAACCGCCGCCTTCAACTCGACGCCCAGACAATGTGGGGCGCCACAGACCCCACAGAGCCCCAACCGCGGAGTAGACGACGAGAATTAGAGCTAGCAGCCCCGCACCAAAGCCGAAAGGGCGCGGGATTGAAATCTGAGGATGGGACACCATACGTGACGAGGCCTGACTGTAGACGCGAGACATGAAAACCAAAAGAGGAAGTGCCGGAGCACTCCCCCTTTTTCTAAAGGACTTCGATACTTAGCTTTAAAACTTAAACCTCGCCGCAGAAAGTCCAGTTACCACCCTCGCGACGGAAGCGCATGGTAGAGCTGTCCACGCCCTGGTTAGTCTTGACGTTCACCGTTGCAGAGGCGTCATCGCCATTGACCACAACATCGTTAATGGATTCCACACCAACAGCATTCCAGTCGAAGCCATTGAGCTGGCTTGTATCCTGGCCAGAAGCAGCGAGCATGTTCTTCAAGTCGTTCATTGGAACGTCCGGAATCTGGTTGTAGTCCATGTTGGCCATCTCAGCTCCCTGAGCATTCAGCACTGCAGAGCAGGTGTGATCCGGCATGTACTTAAAGAACTGACGCATCGTAGTGGTTTCGTACAAACCACGGACCAGCCGGTTAATGCCATCGACATCAGCCTGGCTTGCTGGCTCGCCCTGAACCGGTGGTACCGGAGCAGCGTTCTCGAGCGGGTTAGCGCCGCCTTCAAAAGGGTTCACCAAAGTCTCTGGAGCAGCAGCGGCGTCCGCGCCTTTCTTTTCCTTGTTTGCATCCTTCTCATCGCTAGCCTTAGCGTCCTTGCTTGACGCAGCCGACTTGTCTGCACTCTCGGAAGATTTGGATTTTGCGGATGGGGCTGCGGATGTTTTCTTATCGCCAGACTGAGCGTTGTTCGATTCATCGTCGCTTCCACACGCTACCAGTGCCATAGGCAGCACCATTGCTACGGCAACGAGGGACTTCTTCGCAGGGGTTAGAAAAGACAAGGGTTGGGCTCCTGAGATATACGGCTTTGCTCGATTCATCACAACGTGCCTCAACACGACGTGATGATAGACCTTGTGTTCAAGTGTCCAAGCAAGTTTCTGTTCTGGCCAATACTAACAAGCCGACGGTGAATATTACATGGCGGCAACCTTAAAGAAGTCTGTGAAACTTTGCCGCTTCTTGGAGATTCACTGTCAAATGTTAGCCCCATCACCCAGTTCGTCGAGTTACCTCCAATAATCACCCCGCATTTCACGCCCTATCAACCTTGCGGGCCAACCCTAGATTCGACGTCGGCACAAGCGCTATCTATCTGGAATAACCAAAACCCAAGTTTCAAGTAGGTAAGATGATGCCGTGCAACTACACCGAGACCGCATTTTGTCCACAGCCCTTGAGCTCCTCAATTCTTATGGGCTTGCAGACGTAACGATGCGCCGAGTTTCCACCACGTTGGGCGTTGCCCCCGGTGCGCTGTATTGGCACGTTGCCAACAAACAAGCCCTCATCGCTGGAATGGCAGAGGAGATCCTCTCCCCAGTCGAGGGTTCCAACCCAGTTGATTTTGCCATGAACCTGCATGCCACCCTGATTAGCTGGAGGGACGGTGCGGAAGTAGCAAGTGCGGGTTTGGCTTTCCCCGATTCTCACGCGTGGGACGCCCTCATCAACAAGCTGTCGGCATCGTTTGATTCGATCAGCGACCAAACGGTTTCAGATGACAGCATTCATGCCGCAGCCTTAGCAATCGCGCATTTGGTGCTAGGAGCTACGCAGATGGAGCAATCCCAACAACAGTTGTTGGCCACCGCAGGCGAAGGTCAAACAATCGACCATGTCCCAGACATTCGGCGGGGCGTGGAAATCATCGTCAAAGGCCTCCGCGCCCCAATTTAAGCCTCTACTTTGCTCCCCTTGCCCGCTTTTCCTGCGGGTTTGCCGCTACATCCGTTCACGCCACGACCGTGTCCGCTTGATTCATTAAGCTCTAATGCATGACTGAAACCTCTGTTTCCCCGGTTGAAGCCTCGTCCAACGCTGACACCACGGCTGATGCAATTTCCCCGACTCAAGCATGGCCCGGTAAAGCTGCCCCACTGGGTTCAACCTTTGACGGCTCTGGCACCAACTTCGCTATCTTCTCTGAAATCGCAGAGCGGATTGAATTGTGCCTCATTGATCGCGATGGCTCCGAAGAACGCGTTGAGCTAACCGAAGTCAATGCTCACGTCTGGCACGCATATTTGCCAAACGTCGGACCCGGCCAGCGTTATGGCTACCGCGTCTACGGTCCATATGATCCAGACAATGGCCTGCGGTGCGACCCCAACAAACTCCTTGTGGATCCTTATGCGCGCGCTTTCGATGGCGACTTCGACGGTGATGCTTCCCTCTACTCCTACGACATCCATGCCGAAGAACCAGGCACTGGCCGCAACGAGGAAGACTCCCTCGGCCACACCATGCTTTCCGTAGTCATCAATCCATTCTTCGATTGGGCGGGTGACCGTCGTCCGCGCACTCCAGACAATGAAACGGTCATCTACGAAACCCATGTCAAGGGCATGACGATGACCCACCCGGACGTACCAGAAGATCTCCGCGGTACCTACGCAGGTATGGCGCACCCAGCCATCATCAACTACTTCAAAGAACTCGGCGTTACCGCAGTGGAGTTGATGCCGGTGCACCAGTTCCTGCAGGATGACCGCCTGCGCAATCTCGGCCTGCGCAACTACTGGGGCTACAACACCTTCGGTTTCTTCGCACCGCACCTGGACTACGCCCATGCCAAGAAGCCAGGCGAGGCGGTCGCCGAGTTCAAGGCCATGGTCCGCGCATTCCACGAGGAAGGCATCGAGGTCATCCTCGACGTGGTGTATAACCACACCGCCGAAGGAAACCACTTGGGCCCAACAATTGCTTTCCGCGGCATCGATAACCACGCTTATTACCGCTTGGTGGATGACAACAAGCGCCACTACATGGACTACACCGGCACGGGTAACTCCTTGAACGTGCGCCACCCTCACTCCCTGCAGCTCATCATGGACTCCCTGCGCTACTGGGTCACGGAGATGCACGTCGACGGTTTCCGCTTCGACTTGGCGTCGACGCTGGCGCGTGAGCTTGACGACGTCGACAAGCTCGCCACCTTCTTCGACTTGGTACAGCAAGATCCCGTGGTCAGCCAGGTCAAACTCATCGCTGAGCCGTGGGATGTGGGCCATAATGGCTACCAAGTGGGCAACTTCCCACCGATCTGGAGCGAATGGAACGGCAAGTACCGCGACACGGTCCGCGACTTCTGGCGTGGCGAGCCCGCCACGCTGGGTGAGTTTGCGTCCCGCATCACCGGCTCTTCCGACCTGTACGCCAACAACGGCCGTCGCCCAACCGCGTCGATCAACTTCATCACCGCACACGATGGCTTTACGCTGCGTGACTTAGTCTCGTACAACGACAAGCACAACTCCGCTAACGGTGAGGACAACCGCGACGGCGAGTCCCACAACCGTTCGTGGAACCACGGCGTTGAAGGTCCCACGGATGACCAAGAAGTCAAGGCACTGCGTCGGCGCCAAGTACGCAACTTCCTAACCACGTTGCTCCTGTCCCAGGGCACACCGATGCTGTGCCATGGTGACGAATTTGGCCGCACCCAGGGCGGGAACAACAACGTCTACTGCCAGGACAATGAAACCTCCTGGATGGACTGGTCCTTGTTGGATGAGGAAAAGAGCGCCACAATGCTTGGGTTTACCAAGCGTGTACTCAACATTCGCCGCAATCACCCGGTGTTCCGCCGTGAGCGCTTCTTGGCCGGTGGCCCGCTGGGCTCGGACGTACAGGATCGCGACATCGCCTGGCTCGTTCCTTCCGGCAAGCTCATGACGCAGAATGACTGGGATCATGATTTTGGCCGCGCGCTGATGGTTTACCTCAATGGCAACGCGATTACTGAGACCACTGCCCGCGGCGAGCGCATCACCGATGATTCCTTCATCATGATCTTCAATGCCCACCACGGTGACATTGAGTTCACCCTGCCCACCAAAGACTTGGGTGCACGCTGGCGTCTCATCGTCGATACTGCCGATTCCGGCGGATACCCCGCGGAGGAAACCTACATTGATGCGGAGGGTACGATCACAGTTCAACCGCGCTCGACGCTGATCCTTCGCCAAGAAGAGCCACCAGTCTTCGACGCTTAAGAATTTGTCCGCTTCCTCGGAAAGGTAGTTCGTGTCTTTTCACGCCCACGGCACCCATGTCGATGTCACCACTAAGGAGCTCGTGTTTTCTGCTTCATTGCTCGCGGCTTCCTTGGGGCATGCCAAGCAAGAGCGCATCGAGCTTGCCCAAGTCACCGGTGTGACCGTCGCCGAGCCATCGGCGACGAGCTTTGGGTACGTGGAGTTAGACGGCGTCGACAAGCGCGTGCTCTTCGCACCGAATCAGGATGCCGCTGCTTTTGCACGAGCGGTGGAGGCGGCGCTCAAGGGCGAGGCGCCCGCGGGCAGTGCTGGGGTCACCGGGCTGAACTTCACGGCAGTTGACGTGGAAACGGCCAACGACGACTGGGGCTCGGTGTGCCAGATCGGTGCGGTGCGTTTCCGCGATGGCCAAGAAGTGGAGTCACGCACCTGGCTGTGCACTCCCCCGCCGGGGCTTGAAGAATTCGCCGACATCAATATCTCCATCCATGGCATCAAGCCAGAAGATGTCGCGGATGCCCAACCTTTTGCTGCGGCCGCGGCGGAGCTTTTTGAGTTCCTGGGCGAGGATGTTCTCGTGGCCCACAACGCGCAGTTTGATTCGACTGCACTGCGCAGCGGCCTGCGCAAGGCCAGCGCCTCCATTCCGGAAATCACTCTGGCTTGTTCGTTGGCTTTGGCTCGTGACGCCTCGAAGGCCGGCGTGATCGACGTGGCTAACCACAAGCTGCCCACGGTGGCATCATTCTGCGGCGCGGAGGATTTCCAGCACCACGAGGCCACCGCGGATGCGCGCGCTGCTGGCGTCATCGTCGTGGACTTGGCTCGCCGTTTCGGGCACACCGGCTCCATCCACGAGCTGTTCCGTGGCCGCGAATTCACGCTGGGCAAGCTAGATTCCACGGCGATCATCCCGGTGCTGCGTGCACACACTGCGCCAACTTCTGCGGCTGACCTCGGAGCCGGAACAGACTTCCGCGACAACACCCGGCGCGCAGGCACGTCCAGCAAAAAGAGCTCGTCTGCAAAGAAGACCAACCGCGGTCCCGCCCCGTGGCAGTCCGTGGCTACTCCGGATACCATCCCAGATCCGAATCTTGATGCCGATCCCGAAGGCGCGCTGTTTGGCCAGAACGTTACCTTGACTGGTGAGTTTGAGCCCTTCGACAAGGGCTTGCTGTGGCGCAGCATCGCCGAACGTGGCGGTCAGGTGGGCAAGAACGTCACGAAGAAGACCACCATCTTGGTGTTGGGCGAATGGGCCACGAAGACCTCCAAAGAAAAGCGTGCGGAGGAGCTCATCGAGAAAGGCCAGGAAATCCAGCTGTGGCCTGCTTCCAAGCTTCTTGAAGAGCTGCAGCTCGACGCCCAGCCGCCCTTCTAGGCCTTCTTGCGCGGGGATTTAAATAATTCCGCCGGTTTAGGGAACCATTTGCGGGCGAGCACAGTCCAACAAAGGCAGACTCTCACCAAGATTTGCTCTCAAGGAATGTTCTCGCCATGACCACTACAATCACCGCACCACTCTCCCACCAACACCGCCACTTTCATCCCAAGTTCCCGAACTTGGATTCTGGTCCCGATTTTGAGGCGATCACTCTTGCCGGGCTGTTGCCTGCTCTTGCACGGCGCAGGGACTTCAACGGCGTTACTCTCACGGACCAAGGTTTCGGCGATACGCCCGCAGGGGTGCAGCTTTCGCGGGAGCTATCGATGTTATTCCTGCACTGCGATGAGTATTCGACGGACCCTACGGGCGCGGCGTCGTCAAGCGGCCCATTGGCCTGGGTATCGCATCGCACCCTTGGTGAGCTCAGTCTGTCCACACGGCAGGCATGGGACCTTGCAGCGGCGAACCTACAACGCCGGGCGCTAACGGACCAAGGCCTCGAGTTTCGCACCCGCCGCGCCACCGAACTGCTGCCTGGTTGCACCGAAGGAGTCCAGGTCGAGGCCTTGGGTGCACCAACGAGCTCGTGGTTGGCGCACCCACAGACCTTCGCCATCCTGGACCAGCATCTGCGGCGTCTCATCCGCGCGCAGAAGATTACCTACCTCGTCCCGGATCGCCGCACCGTCATCGCGCTCAACGATGCACCAATCGAGCGAGCGCGTTACTGGTCTCAGAAGCTGTCTGAGCAAAGGCGGTTGCGCGGCGCGGTATTGTCGCCGCAGCCACTAGTATGGGCTAACGGATTTCCTCTCGAAGTGTAGAGGAACATTATGCCCGCGCCACCGTCTGGCCGCGGGCCCGTATCAAGAGGCGTCAGGAGGCCAGCGAGGGTGAGCGAATCCACCATCTCTAAGTTGAGCAACCAGTACCACGATTGGGTCCGGCAGCATCCCCAGGCCGCGGATGAGTTCAACGACGCCATCGAGGACCTGCTTAACGACGCCGGCGTCATCTTCGACCGCGTCTCTACCCGCGTGAAGCGCTGGCCTTCGCTGAAAGCCAAAGCCAAGAAGCGCCACGCCAACGGCGAGGCCTACTATCCCAATCCCTGGGACGATATTCACGATATCCTCGGCGTGCGTGTGACGGTCTTTCACTCCACCGCGATTCCGCAGGCGCTGGAGGTGCTCGGTGATTCTTTCACCGTGGTCCGCTCAGTGGACAAAGCGGCAGAGACCCGCATCTCCGGCGGCTTTGGCTACGGTTCCCACCACTTGGTGCTGCGCGTGACTAACGCTATCGAGGAGCTCGCGGCCTACGAGGGCTGGACTTTCGAGGTCCAGATCCGCACCGTACTGCAGCACGCGTGGGCTGAGTTTGAGCACGATATCCGTTACAAGCAGGGCACGTCCGTGCCTTCGGCGCAGGTGGACCGTTTGTTTACTCTGGCGGCGGGTCTCATCGAGCTCGCAGACCAGCAATTCGACGAGATCGCTGCTCTCAAGGATCCTTCCACGGATACCAGTGAGGACGTGGAGCTTAGCCCAGAGACCCTCCCCGGCGTTCTGGCAGTGTTGGTAGGCGGCCGCTTTCCGCGTTCGCGCTCCGAGCATTACCGCTTCCTGTTGGAGATTCTCGAGCTCAACGGCATTACCACGATGAGCCAGCTCAAGGCGCTGCTCAACGCAGGCGACATTGCGTTCGTCCACGACGCCATGCGCTACAGGTTCCGCCCGGGCCAAGTGCGCCTTATCGACGACCTACTGCTCAACAAGTTCGGCAGGCAACACATCGACGCCACTGCCGACGTCGGCGACCGCAACGATCGCAAGCGCCGCCTAGCTGGCCGCTTCAAGGCGCTACAAAACTACCGCGCGCATACGGCAAAGCAGGACTAGCGGAAGCCGCCGCGGAACTTATCCATCTCGCGGCGTTCCTTCTTGGTGGGTCGTCCGGAGCCGCGCTCGCGCACCGGAACCGAAGGCATGAACTCTTTAGGCGGTGGCGGCGGCGCGTGATCGACGTAGCAGGTGCGCGCGATGGGAGCACCCACGCGCTTCGACACGGTTGCAAGAACCTCGAGGTCGTGCTCGTGGTGGTTGCGCCAGATTCGCACGCGATCCCCCGGAACCACCTGCTGCGAGGGCTTGGTGGCGTTCCCGTTGAGTTTGACGTGCCCGGCCTTGACTGCGTCTGCGGCCTCCGAACGAGTTTTGGCCATGCGGACAGACCACACCCACGCATCAATGCGGACAGGTTTGGAGTCAGGTTGGAGGGGCATGGCTAAAGAAAAACCGCGCTTAACGGTTGTTGTTCTCGTTGACGATCTTTTGGACCTTGGTCCAGTTATAGACACCGCCGACCACAGCGACGATGAGGCCCAAGGTCATCCAGGTCCAAAAGCCCGTCAGCGCCCAGCCGAGCAGCACGCCACCAGCAACACCGCCCACCACGGAAACCACCGCATTGCGGGAGTACTTGCGTACCTGTTGCTTCTTAAGCTCGATCGGATTGTTAGGGCGTCGCTGCATAGTCATAGCGGCTATTCTAGCGCAGCGTCAGCTAGCCAGCTCCACCCACGCGGTACCGGCTTCCTTTGCCTGCCCCACGCCTTGGGTCAGCGCCGCAAGCGTGGCATCCAGGTCTTCTTTGCCGCCCGGCTCAATGGCGAGCGTATAGACCACCGCTGCCTCATAGGCGGTATCAGTGATGTCGTATCCGCGGTTGCGCAGCTCCGCCTCCAAGCGCCCGGCATCGGCATGAGAAAACTCCACCGTGTAGAGCTCGCGCAGAGCACGCGTACTCCGTGAGACAAGCTCGATCGCCTCGCTCACGGAGCCGCCATAAGCATGGACCAAGCCGCCCGCGCCCAGCTTGACGCCGCCGAAGTAGCGCACCACGACCGCGCACAGGTCCAGCATCCCGGAGCCTTTGAGCACATCGAGCATGGGCTTTCCGGCGGTTCCGGAGGGCTCGCCATCATCGGAGGAGCGCTCCACGGGGTTCGCCCCATCCACGTGGTAGATATACGCCGAGCAATGGTGACGGGCGTCCGGAAAGCGCTCCCGCGCGGCGTCGATAAACGCGCGTGCTTCCTCCTCATTCGTCACGCGGTCCACGAGCGTGATGAAGCGCGAACGCTTAATCTCAATCTCGTTTTCCACCTGCCCCAGCGCGGGGCGCTCATAGCTAGTCAGCACAGCTAATTAGCGTACCTAAGCCACGAGGAAGTCATACTCCGGGGTGCCCGGCTTGAGCTGCTGCACGTTAATCTTGGAATCGGCCATGCGCTGCAGCAAACCCTCGATGTCCGAGGCGCGTCCGAGCTCCAAGCCCACCAGCGCCGCACCCGTCTCGCGGTTGTTGCGCTTTAAGTATTCGAAGAGCGTGATGTCATCATCTGGCCCCAGGATGTCCTGCAGGAAGTGACGCAGCTGGCCCGGTTCCTGCGGGAAGTTGACCAGGAAGTAGTGCTTCAGACCACGGTGGACCAGGGAGCGCTCCATGATTTCCGCGTAGCGCAGGACGTCGTTGTTGCCGCCCGAGATAACGCACACAACCACGCTGCCCGGAGCCAGCTTCAGCTCGCGCAAACCCGCCACGGACAAGGCGCCCGCAGGCTCGGCGATGATTCCTTCGTTCTGGTAGAGCCCCAACTGTTCCGTGCACACCAGGCCCTCGGAAGCGATATCCCAGTGCAGGCGCCCCTGGTTTGCCTCCAGTATTTGGAAAGGCAGCGCTCCGATGCGCTTGACTGCGGCACCATCGACGAAGGGATCGACGGTTGTCAAGGTCACGGGTTCACCTGCATCAAACGCCGCGCTTAGCGACGCCGCGCCCGCCGGCTCAATCCCCACGATCGCCGTCCGCGGTGCCATGTCCGCGAGGTAGGAGGTGATGCCGGAGATGAGCCCGCCGCCACCAACAGGAACGACGATGGTATCGAGGGACTTGCCTTGGGCGGACAGCTGCGAGAGGACCTCTGCGGCCACGGTGCCTTGGCCGGTGATGGTGTCGCGGGCGTCAAAGGGCTCGATGAAGATGGCGCCGCGGGCGGCGGCGTCGGCATGCGCGGCAGCTGCCGCCTCGTCAAAGTTGGCGCCGGTGACCACCAGCTCCACCATGTCCCCACCGTGGACCATGATGCGGTCGCGCTTCTGCTTCGGCGTTGGCTCTGGGACGAAAATCTTGCCCTGGATTCCCATGGAGCGGCAGGCAAAGGCCACGCCCTGCGCGTGGTTGCCGGCAGAGGCGGTCACTATGCCGTGGGAGCGCTGTTCCTCCGACAAGTTGGAGATACCAAAGAGCGCACCGCGGATCTTGTAGGAGCGCACGTCTTGCAGGTCCTCGCGCTTGAGATAGACCTCGTAGCCGGTCTCAAGGGAAAGACGCGGGCAGTACTGCAGCGGGGTGGGCGCAATTTCCGAGCTAATTCGCGCCTGCGCCATTTGAATATCAGAGGCATGGATAGGCTCAAAAGCAACGGAGGTATCAGTCATAGGTGCCAAGTCTAGCGCGCAGCGCTGGCGCGGAGCACATTACCTAGCAATCGACCGATTAACCGGAATTTAACTTAAAACTTCCCTCGCCGTTGCGTTAATTTTCTGCCCCGCTCATCTTGAGTAGCAAAGGTATCCCGAGGCGCTTTGAGCCCACTATAGGCCATTGCGCGGCCTGCTTTTCTCATGCCTTCTCTCCAACTTTCTTCAAAGGAGCGCACAACCGTGATTCACGCTGACCGTTTCCCCCTTCGCCGCCGCGTCCTTGCGCTGTGCGCAGCTGCAGCTACTGGGTTCTCCCTGGTAGTTCCAGCTAACGCTGCAATCGTGGCCAAGCCAGTCGAGCACTCTGCCGAAAATGCCGCCCTCGAACTGACGCCGCGAATCCACAGAAGGGTTCCACTGTCTCCGCAGGCGGAGACGAAGAGATCAACTCCGTCGCCGTACGCCGCGATGGCCTGGCAGTTGCTGCCGTACAGCAAGCCGACAAGACGCAGCCGGGCGAAGCCCTCTTCTTCGATGTCACCACCGGCAAGGAGTTAGGCCGCGTCGGCGTTGGCTCCTTGCCTGGCAACGTGCACATCACTGCAGATGGCTCCTACGCGCTGCTGACGAACGAGGGCGACGCGCGTGAATGGGGCGTTGCCGAGGACGAGGGCGGCACCGGTGTCTACACCGACGAGACCGAACTCAAGGACCTCATCAAAGAAGGCAAGGTGTGCGAGGGCACGCTTGGCGACGTCGCCCTCAATGAAGTTGCCAACAAGAAGGTCGCTGGCAACTTGAAGGTCACTAACGCTTCTGGCTGGAACGAGGAAATCAGCGCCAAGCTGCATGCTGAGGGCGTTCTCAACCACAACGCCGACAACGAGTCCGCGGAGTTCGACGACCGTTCCGATAACAAGGGCCCTGAACCAGAAGCACTAGCCATCGGCAAGGTGGGTGACAAGACCTACGCGTTCGTTGGTGCTGAGCGTCTTGGCGGCATCTTTGTCTACGACGTCACCGACCCCGCAAATGCTAAGCTCACCACCTACGTCAACAACCGTGACTTCAGCACCGATGAATTCTCTCAGGCCGGCGACCTCATTCCGCGAGTCTTGTCTGAAAATCTGCGTTCCGAACTGGAAAAATACTTTTAGACAATTAGATTTCTCCAAGTTATAAAGACCTTGCTATGGTATAGGAGATTTAAATCCCATCGGCTTTGATGCCAACTCTCAAGGAGAACTAACTCTTATGCGACTTTCCACGACTTTGGTCGCCGCTTGCACCGCCGGTCTTGCTCTCATCACCCCTGTCGCCGCTAACGCCGCTCCAGCCGCTCCCGCACCGGAACTGTCCGCTGAATGCCAAGCTCAGGTTGATAAAGCTAAGCAGGCCCACAAGGATGCTGTTGAAAACGGCACCGCTGGTTCTTCTTTTATGGGCCCACAGGAGCTGCTCAAGGGAATCTTCAACGGCTACGGTTCCTCCGGCATGCCGAAGACCCCGGACTGCGTTGCTGCAGAGCAAAACGCTGCCGATAAGGCCAAGGAAGAGGAAAAATGGTCGAAGATGCCGGAGTGGGCACAGTCCGCTCGCCCGTCTGAGGGGACCAAGGAAGTCTTCTCTTGGATCTCCGTCGCCCTGACCGGCGTCGCTGCGGTTGTCCAGGCTCTCGCAATGGTCGCTAAGTCTAACCCGGCCCTCCTCGAGCCGGTCAAGGAGATGCTGCGCAACGCAGGCGTCAATGTCTAATACCCCTTAAAACACAAAAGCAGCACGTGTCCCTCCCGTAAGGAGAAGGGTACGTGCTGCTTCTGCATTCCCGGCAACAGCCAGGGCGCGTACTAGAACAGCTCCTTGGTGGCGATTTCGGCGCCGTCGACAAGCGCTTGTAGCTTTGCCCACGCGATCTGGTAGTGCAGACGCCCACCCAGGCCGCAGTCCGTGGAGGCCACGACGTTCTCCGGGCCTACCAGCTCGGCGAACTTGATGATGCGGTCGGCCACGAGCTGCGGGTGCTCCACTGCGTTGGTGGAGTGCGAGACCACGCCTGGGTAGATGACGGTGCCCTCCGGCAGCTTGTGGTCCTGCCACACACGCCACTCATGAGCGTGACGCGGCGAGGCGCCCTCGAAGGAGAAGCCGCCGACCTTCGCCTGCAGAATCTCCTCGATGATGTCACCGAAAGGAATGTCGGTCACATGCGGGCCATGCCAGGAGCCCCAGCAGATGTGGAGACGGGTCTGCTCGCGCGGGATGTCCTTGATGGACTCGTTGAGGATCTCAATGCGCTCATGCAAGAAGGCCTGAAAGTCCTTCACGGTCGGCTCTGGGACCACGCTGTCCCATGCCTCGGCCAAGTCCGGGGCATCGAACTGCACTGTCAGGCCCGCATCGGTGATGGCCTTGTACTCGGACTTCAGCGCCTCGCCACAAGCGCGAACAAGGTCAGAGTCCTCCTCGTAGTACTTGTTAGGCAGGCGCGCTGCAGATCCCGGGGAAAGGGCCGCAACGAAGCCATCCTTCGCTCCAGCCTTGTCCATTGCGTTCTTGAGCAGCTTCACGTCCGCATCGACCTGATCCTGGCCGATGTAGGTAACCGGGCCGGTGAACTCTGGGTTCGCAACCTTCTTGCGGCCGGTGAAGATGCCGGAATCCGGATCGTTGTAGGCGTCGGCAAAGAGGGCGCGGTCGCGGCGGTCCTTCATGGAGGACAAGCGAATCTTGCCCGGCTCAGAGCGAATCTTGTCGCCGATCTCCCAGCGGTCCTTATCGGTCATGGTCAGGCCACCCAGACGGGTGAAGGAGTAGTTCCACCATGCACCGTAATCCACCGCGCCGGAGGTGATGTGGCCGTACTCACCTTCGTTGAGGATGTCGATGCCCATGTCGACCTGGCGCTTGACCACGTCGTCGACGGAGCGATCCAGAATCTCGTGGAGCTTCTCGTCGGAGATGGTTCCTGCGGAGCGCTCCAGGTTCGCCTCTAGCAGTTCCTTGGTGCGTGGCAGGGAGCCAACGTGGGTAGTGCGAATCTTATTGACCATGAGCGTTTGGACCTCCAGTGTCGATGTTGCTTTGTCGATATCGTCTAGACTATGCGGTCTAGATTGGCCGACACGGCTTGCCCACAAATGACATTCCGGGAATTAAATTCAAAAATTCAAACCCGCAGCTCAAGGCCTGCAAATAAAAGTAAATCGTACCCATTAGGCTATTTTTACCCAATAGGTACGATCTTTCAATAGTCAGAGCGGTCTATCTACAAGGTCCTATCCGAGGATTCCGGCTCCCATCGTCGCCTTCAAGTCACCCATGAGATTGCCAGAGCGTTCCACGCGCAAATGCTCGCCCAAGACCATCATCGTGGACTCCGCGCCGTCGACAAGCGTGAGATAAACATCTGACTCACCCTTGTTGTTGACCAGCACTTGCTTGAGCTTCGCAATGTTTTCCATCGTGCACTGGTCCGTGCGCATGGTAAGGCGCAGCGGCAGGCCCGCTCCCCCGCCCGGGCCCAAATCCGGGACGCGAATGTCGGAACAGAACAGGGACATGCGCTCGTCGCGAATCTTCACCTGCACCTTGGCCAGGATGATGTTGTCCTCGGCAATCTGCGGCGCCACCAGGGAATAAACCTGGTTGAACACCAAGATATCCACCTGGGCGCCGTTGTGGTCTTCCATGTTCACAATGGCCCACGGGGAGCCATCGCGCTTGGAGAAGCGGCGGTCCACGCCCGAGATGATGCCACCGATGACCAGCTCTTGGCCGTTGTAGACCTCGCCCGAGAGAATCTTCGGCAGCGGCGTATCGGTCTGCGCCTCAAGGGCCTCCTCGAAACCATCCAGCGGGTGACCGGAAACGTAAAGGCCAAGCATCTCACGCTCGAGAGCCAGCTCATGCTTGCGGTCCCAATTCTCGTCAGGGATATCGATGGCAAACGCCGAAGCAACCTCCGCCTGCTCCTCACCGCCAAAACCGGCGAAGAGATCGAACTGTCCCTTGTCCGCCGCCTTCTTCGTCGTCTGCACGGCATCGACTGCATCCTCATGGATGAGCATCAAGCCTTTGCGTGGGTGCTCCATGGAATCGAAGGCGCCGGCCTTGATGAGCGACTCCGTGACGCGCTTGGTGCAGGCGGTGAGCTCAATCTTGTCGAGGTAGTCCGAGAACGACGTGTACGCGCCCTTTTCCTTGCGCGTCTTAACGATGGACTCCACCACTTCCGAGCCCACGTTGCGGATAGCGCCCATGCCGAAACGGATGTCCTCGCCAACTGCCTGGAAGTTTTCCACCGACTCGTTGACGTCCGGCGACAAAACGTGGATGCCCAGGTGGCGGCAGTCGGACAGGTAGATAGCCGACTTATCCTTCTTGTCACCCACCGAGGTCAGCAGCGCTGCCATGTACTCCGGCGCGTAGTAGGCCTTGAGGTAGGCCGTCCAGAAGGAGACCAGGCCGTAGCCTGCGGCGTGGGACTTGTTAAACGCGTAGGAAGCGAAGGGCTCAATCGTACCCCACAGCGCATCCATGGCGTCCTTGGAGTAGCCGTTTTCCTGCATGCCGCCCCAGAACTTGTCGTACTGCTGGGCCAGGACTTCCGGCTTCTTCTTACCCATGGCCTTGCGGAAGCCATCTGCCTCACCAGCGGTGTAATTGGCCACCTTCTGGGAGATACGCATGATCTGCTCCTGATACACGATAAGACCGTAGGTCTCATCGAGGATCTCACGCAGTGGCTCCTCCAACTCTGGGTGAATAGGCGTGATCTCCTTGCGCCCGTTCTTGCGGTCTGCGTAATCCCAGTGGGCATTTACGCCCATCGGGCCCGGACGATACAGTGCCAGCGACGCAACAATGTCCTTAAAGCCCGTCGGCTTCATGCGCTTGAGCAGCTCCTGCATACCGCCGGAGTCGAGCTGGAACACGCCCAGGGTCTCGCCGCGGGAAAGCAGCTCGTATACCTTCGACACGTTGGGGTCGTCGGCGTGGATTTCCTCCAGGTGGATTTCCTCGCCGCGGTTCTTCTTAATGTTTTCCAGGCAATCGCCGATGACGGTGAGGTTTCGCAGACCCAGGAAGTCCATCTTCAGCAGGCCGATGGCCTCACATGCCGGGTAATCCCAGCCGGTGATGTACGCGCCGTCGGCTGGGCGCTGCCACATCGGAATGTGGTCCATCAGGCGCACGGACGCCATAATCACCGCACACGCGTGCACGCCCGCCTGCCTGACGACGCCCTCGAGACCACGCGCCGTCTCATAAATCTTCTTGACGTCCGGGTCCGTCTCAATCATCTGGCGAACCTCGGTGGCCTCCGAGTAGCGCTCGTGCTCCGGGTCCATGATGCCCGCCAGCGGGATATCCTTCGCCATGATGGCGGGCGGCAGCGCGCCGTTGATGCGGTCAGCCATTTGGAAACCCGGCTGGCCAAAGTGCACCTTCGCGGAGTCCTTAATGGCCTGCTTGGTCTTCACAGTGCCGAAGGTAATCACCTGCGCCACCTTATCCTCGCCCCAGCGATCAGCGGCGTACTGAATCATCTCGCCACGACGGCGGTCGTCGAAGTCGATATCAATATCCGGTGCGGATGGACGCTCCGGGTTGAGGAATCGCTCGAAGAGGAGGTCGTGTTCGATGGGGTCAATGTTGGTGATGGTAAGCGCGTAAGCCACCAGCGCGCCTGCCGCGGAACCACGCCCCGGCCCCACGCGAATGCCCACGGATCGCGCATGCTTGATGAGCTCGGCCACGATGAGGAAGTAGGAAGGATAGCCCTTCATGTCGATGACGCTGATTTCATACTCAGCGCGCTTCACGTACTCCTCCGGCACTTCCTTGCCTGGGAAGCGATCCTGCAGGCCCTCCATCACCTCGTGGGTCAGCCAAGAAGTTGGCGTGTGGCCTTCCGGCACGTCCGCAATCGGCATGCGGTCGTGGGTATGCTCCTCCCAAATCTCGCCGTAGTCCTGTACGCGTTCGGCAATCCATAGGGTGTTGTCGCAGCCGTCTGGAATCATGTCATCCCAGATTTCGCGCATCTGCGCAGCGGACTTGATGTAGTAGCCGGTGCCGTCGAACTTGAAGCGATCCGGGTCCATGAAGGTCTTGCCGGTCTGCACGCACAACATTGCCTCATGCGAGGGCGCCTGGCTTTCCAGCACGTAGTGGCAGTCATTGGTCACCAGCGGCGGCAGGTCCAGCTTACGACCGATTTCTAGCAGCCCATCGCGCGTGCGCTTTTCGATGTCGAGCCCGTGGTCCATGAGCTCCAAGAAGAAGTTGTCTTTGCCGTAGATGTCCTGCCACATCGCTGCGGCCTCGAGGGCCTCGTCGAACTGACCTAGGCGCAGACGAGTCTGGACGTCGCCCGAGGGGCAACCGGTGGTGGCGATGATGCCTTCTGCATGCTCTGCGATGAGCTCGGCATCCATACGTGGCCACTTGCCCAGCTGGCCCTCGTAGGAGGCCAGCGAGGAGAGCTTGAAGAGGTTCTTGAGACCCGTCGCGTTTTCCGCCAGCATGGTTTGGTGCAGATAAGCACCCGATGCGGAAACGTCGTCTCGCTTTTGATCAGGAGTACCCCACAGCACGCGCTTTTTGTTAAAGCGTGATTCCGGCGCCATGTAGGCCTCGATGCCGATAATCGGCTTCACGCCGGCGCTGGTCATCTTCTTGTAGAACGCGTTGGAACCGTACATGTTGCCGTGGTCCGTCATGCCCACGGCCGGCATCTCCTGGCGCACCACCTCATCTGCCAACATGTCCACCTTGGCCATGCCGTCCAGCATGGAAAACTCGGTGTGATTATGAAGGTGAACAAAGGATGAGTTTTTCGCCATGCGGACAGTCTAGCGGGCGCGTCAAACCCCGCCATCAGCCCTGCGCACCGCACCCGACTGATAGGAATTGTTTCCCACGATATGGCGAAGGAGTACATTGTCTCTCGATGATTTACACCGTTGCCGCCTATCTCATGTGGGGCTTCTTCCCCGCCTTCTTCCCGCTTCTGCTGCCCGCCGGACCTTTTGAGATCCTCGCCCACCGCATCGTATGGACGGCTGTCCTCGTCACCGGCTTCCTCCTCATCTCGGGCGGCTGGCGGGAGCTGCGAGCTTTCAGCGCGCGCACGTGGGCCTGGATGCTGGCCTGCGGCGTGGCCATCACCATCAACTGGGGCACGTACGTTATCGCCATCAACACCGGGCACGTGGCCGACGCGGCACTCGGCTACTTCATCAACCCGCTGGTCTCGGTGGCTTTGGGCATCATCTTCCTGAAGGAATCGCTCAACAAGGCACAGGCGGCGTCGGTTGGCGTGGCATTCATCGCCGTACTGTGGCTGACCTTCATGACCGGCCAAGCCCCGTACATTTCCTTGGCGCTCGCGGGCAGCTTCGGCATCTACGGCCTGATGAAGAAGCAGCTCAGCGTCTCCTCCACCGGTTCCGTGGCCGCAGAAACCATCGTGATGCTGCCAGTGGCCATCGGCTACCTCACGTGGCTGAGCATCCGCGGCGAATCCACGTTTACAACCGAAGGCCCCATGCACATCGTGTTGCTCGTCGCTTCCGGCCTAGTCACCGCGCTACCGCTTTTGTGCTTCGCCAAGGGTGCCAAGCAGCTGCCTCTGGCCACGGTGGGCATGCTGCAATACATGACCCCCATCATGCAGATGCTGTGGGCACTATTCGTCACTCACGAGCACATGTCCACGCAGCGTTGGATTGGCTTCGGCATCATTTGGGTCGCGGTCGTTATCTACCTAGCAGACCTCGCCCGCATGCACCGCGCCTCCCACCGCGCCAAGCGCTTGCACACCATCAGCGAGGATTAACGCAGCTCGCGGCGGGCTTCCTTCGCTTTCCGACGCCGCTCCTGTTCCTCCTCGGCATTCAACGCCCAGCGTGGCATTAGCACCACCATCGCGGCGCTATAGAGCACCACGAACCCGGCAACCCCAATGGACAGCGCCTCCCCGCCCCTGGCGATCTGGAGGAAAAGTGCCACGAGGCCAATGACAAGGCCCGCCCACACCAAGATGTAGCCGAAGCGATAGTTGGGCATCCAAGTGCTGGTATCGGCAAAAATCTTCATGCTTACTCCTTCAGGGACGACAACGGGCGCACGCCAAAGGTGCCCCAGGCGGCGTCGCTAGGCGCGGCTTCTACTGCTTCCACCATGTTGTTTTGCGCAATCGTGCGCAAGCTATCGCCATCCGACCACACGATAACCGCATCAATCTTCGAGGGAACTTCCACCTGACCGACTCCCTGATAGGAATCGCGAAGACGCGTGATTTCCGTGTCGATGACGTCAGCCCGGCTGGCGCCATTGACAGGCTCCGGTACCGCGATGGGCGCGGCCATGCCGATGATGATCGCATTCATTCGCGTGGCGGGCTCCACCACCGCGTTGACTTGCTGCGCGTTCAAGGATTCCCGGAAGCTCACCAGGGCGTAGGTCGGTTCGTCAGCGGTTGCCACACTGCCTGCGACGCGTTCGACGTAGTCCGCACGGGACTCGTTATCGGGCCCTAGTAGGTCGCCTTGCAGGGCCACGGTGGACTTGGTGCCGAACAGGCCAAAACACAGCAGCACGAACACGACAAGTAGCAGCGTCAATACGGCCGCCGCTATACGACGCCGCCGATAGATCTCCGGGGGGTGCTTCATCCGCGCAAAACCTCGAGTGCATGCCGCAGGTCCTCCGGGTAAGGTGCTGTGACTTCAAAGTGTTTGCCGGTGCCGGGGTGAATGAACCCTAATGACACTGCGTGCAGCCACTGCCGGATGAGGCCCACCCGCTTGGCCAGGTTCGGGTCGCAGCCATACATCGGATCGCCCACGCAGGGGTGCCCCGTGGCGGACATGTGGACGCGAATCTGGTGCGTGCGGCCAGTTTCCAGGTGCACCTCGAGCAGGCTCGCCTCGCGGAAGGCCTCAAGCAATTTGTAGTGCGTGACGGCGTGCTTTCCGCCATCGACCACCGCGAACTTCCAGCCCGAGGAAGGATGCCGCCCGATGGGCGCGTCGATGGTTCCCACGATGGGATCCGGCAGGCCTTGCACCACGGCATGGTAGGTCTTGGTGACGGTGCGCTCTTTAAACGCCGCCTTGAGCTGCGAGTAAGCGCGCTCGCTGGCAGCTACGACCATCACGCCGGAGGTTCCCACGTCGAGACGATGAACGATTCCCTTGCGCTCGGTAGGGCCGGCGTCGGCAAGCTGATAACCCGCCGCCCGCAAACCGCCAATGACCGTGGGGCCCTCCCAGCCCAACGTCGGATGCGCGGCGACACCCACGGGCTTATGCACGCAGATGACGTCGTCGTCGGCGTAGAGCACGTCCATGCCCTCAACGAGCTCTTCCTTGGGAACCAGCGGCTCTTCGGGGGCGGGCATCATGACGTCGATCCAGCCGCCTGCCTCCAAGCGGTCCGACTTGCCGACGATGGTGCCGTCGACCTCGACGTCGCCAGCCGCGCACAAATCTGCGGCCTTGCCCCGTGAGATGCCGATGAGCTTGGCCAACGCGGCGTCGGCGCGCATGCCTTCGAGGCCCTCGGGGACCGGCAATCTACGACTCTCGCGCATCCGCTGCCCCCTTTTCGCGTTCTTCGAAGAACATCGCGATGACGAACACCACGACTCCGCAGGTAATAGATGCATCTGCCAGGTTGAACACCGCAAAGCGTCCCACGGAAATGTAATCCACCACGTGCCCAAACCAGAAACCGGGCTCACGGAAGAGGCGATCGATGAGGTTACCGAGCGCGCCGCCTGCGATCATCGCCAGTCCGATGGCCTGCCATTTATCCCGCATCCGTGGCGCGGCGATGGCTACGCCCAAAACAAACGCCAGCTGAATAGTGGTAAACAGCCAGGTGTTGCCCTCGCCACCCATAGAAAAGGCAGCGCCGGGGTTGAATAGAAGGTAGAAGCGGAACCATCCGCCGATGACATTCATCGGCTCCCCCTCAGTGAGGATGGACAGCATGATTTGCTTAAACACTTGGTCGATGACAGCCATCGCGATAACCACCGCGGCCATCATGCCGACGAAACTCCTTCTTTTTTGACTCACCCGAATCATTCTAAACACCCCCTTCCGGTAATTTGGAATACTGTGTTCCGTGTTAAAGCTTTAGCCGCAGTTTCCATCCTCGCCCTTAGCGCCGCTCCGCTCGCCGCGTGCTCCTATGAAAAGCCGGCACCCAGCGTCGAAGAGCCCGTGGGCCTGCCTGTCGACGCCCCGCGCATCACCGTTGAATCCACCGGCATCGGGGAAAAGCGCGTGCTGACTTTCAATGACCTCGATGCAGAGCAAAAAATTAAGTACACCGTCTCGGAAGGTTTTAGCCAAGACCTGCTTAAGTCCTCCGCGGCGCAGGATTTCAATCCTGCCAAGGTCAAATCCGCGACCACCACTCTCCCACTAGAGGTCAGCGTGGACAAGGCTACGGAGAACGTCGAAGGCCAGCTGCCAGCTACCCGCAATGTCTTTGGCTCAACCGGCGTGCCGGAGTACTCCGGTGATGCTGATGCAGCGAGCGGCGAGGGCTTCCAGTTTGGCTGGCGTGCGGTGGACTCAGGCCAGATGTCTTCGCTGCGTTTGGCGGCACCGCAGGGTGGCACCGACGAGGCCCGCGGCATTACCGAGCAGGCGATTATGAAGCTGACTTCTCTGCCGGTGGTGTTCCCTGAGGATGCGATTGGCAGGGGCGCGAAGTGGACCGTGGAGTCCCGCGTTGCGGGTGAGTCGACGTTGCTGCAGACCACTACCTACACGATGAAAGAGCTGGCCGGCGATGTGGTCAAGCTGGATGTTTCAGTGCAGCAGCGCCCTTCGCTGGGCGCCTTGTCTTTCGAAGGCCAGGCGGAGGGAACGGACCTAGCAAACAAGGAGCTTAAGGTCTTAAGCTCCACGACGGATTCCAAGGGCGAGCTCACCGTGGATCTGAAGCAGCCGCTGCCTACCGACGGCGATGTTTCCATCGACACCAAAATCATCTACGGCACCGAGGACTCCGATCTGCGCGTGGTGCAGTCGACCACAACGGATCTGCAGTTCACCCCAGCTGAGTAGCCGCGTGTATTCGGACCATCTTTGTGCTCGCTCCCGCCGCCGCGGGGCCTAAACGATGGTTCGAATGCACACCGGGCCACCGATCCAACAAAAGATCCGGGCCACAGCCCGGATATTTCTTACTGCGCTGGTGCCTCTGCTGGTGGGACCTCGCCCTCAGCAGGAGCGCCTTCAGCAGGAGCGCCTTCAGCCGGTGCGCCCTCGGCAGGAGCGCCCGCACCGCCAGCAGTATCAGCGCACATCGGCGGAACCTGCTCCGGAGGGACGATGTTGGAGACCAAGATACAAGCCCAGTTCTTCGACAGCTTCCAATCGCCGTCCTCAAAGACGAACTCAACCTGGTCCGCAGTCTGTCCCTGGCCGTCAGGGGTGGAGAAGTTCACGGTGGCTAGCGCCGACTCCGGGGTGTAACCAGGCAGAACTGGGTCCACGACCTCAAAGACAGCGCCGGACTCGGCCTGCGATGCAGCCATGACGTCGAAAAGCTCCGGAGCCTGCTCCGAGCCCTGTACGGTCTTGGTCTTCTCCTCCACCGGCACGTTGGGGTCAGTTGCCTTAGCCAGGATGGCATTCAGTGCCGCTGCGTCTGGGATTTCTGCGGAGGCAATCGAGGTTTCTTCGGAGCTCGGCCTCTTCTCAATAGTTGCTGGGCCAGCTTTTTCAACTTCATCGGAAGAAGAGCAGGCTGCCAATGCGGTAGCAGCGCTCACTGCCATAATCGCGGCGCTGAGCTTGGTGAACTTCACTTTTTCTCCTCACGTTGGGTTTCGCGACGCCACACCCGACGTCGCAGTTCTTTACACCACACTACCCACGCCCCATCCATTTCAGGGCGACCCGCGCCCAGCGAGACGGCCTTTTAGGCTCAACGCTAGTGTGTAAGCCATGACTATCGCACTCATCGCCACCGGCGGCACCATCGCGTGCACCACCCAAGAAGACGGCTCTCTGGTCCCTACCGTAAGCGGCCAACAACTCGCGGATTCCCTTGACGCCGACATCGAGGTCATCGAGTTCCGCCAGCTCGACTCCAGTTCCATCACGTTGGAGGACCTCGATGAGCTGCTTGCCACGGTCCACGAGTTGCTCCACCGTGCCGAGGTCGAGGGAATCCTCATCACCCATGGCACCGACTCCATGGAAGAGACAGCCATGGCGCTGTCTATCTTCGATCCCGGCACGAAGCCGGTGGTGTTGACCGGCGCGCAGCGCTCATTCGATCACCCAAACGGCGATGGCCCGCGCAATCTCCAGGACGCTGTCGCGCTCATCAAACAGGCCCAGCCCGGCGTCTTCATCCAGTTCGGCGGCATGACCATCCCGGCGCGCGGTGCCCGCAAGAACCACACCTTCCATCTCAACGGTTTCGAGTCGATGCCTGTGGGCGAAGGCAGCATCTTCCCCCTCCCCCTGGCTGCGCTGGCGCAGCACCCAGTAGCCATCCTTGCCGCGTATCCGGGCGCTGAAGCCGTGCTTGTCGACGCCGCTTCCTCCCACTTTGCCGGCCTCGTCATCGAAGGCTTGGGTTCAGGCAACATGGGGGCAGGGATGGGCGAAGGCGTGGCCCGCGCGCTCGATGCGGGCATCTCGGTCGTCGTCAGCACGCGTGTGCCTTATGGCAAGACCTCGCTGGCCTATGGCGGGGCCGGCGGCGGCGCCACCTTGGCGGACAAAGGCGCGGTCAATGCTGGCGAGTTTCGCCCAGGACAGGCACGCATCCTGTTGGCCGCAGCCTTGGCCACGGGCACGCCCGTGGTGAAGGTTTTTGAGACCGCCGTCGCACCTAAGCAGTACGCGCGCTAGTCCTCTAACTCCGCAAACAACTCCGGCCAGGCCAGCGACTCTAGGGGGTCGGCCGGCACCAGATCGGGATCATCGGCCGCGAAGGACTTGGTGCGACCTGGCCCTGTGGCGCGCGTTTCGAATCGCACGCTCACCACACCGTGGCCTGCACCTTGAATCCAGCCGTGGCCATAGTCTGGGTGATAGACGTCCTGGGTAGCCCGCCAAGACGTATCGGGCTCGTCCTCGATACTGATTTCCACACGGGAGGTATCCAGCGAGTTGTCGGACACGCCAGCCTCGTAATCGTCATCGGCTTTGCTCGGCGGGCGCACCACCACTCGGTCCAGCTCGGGAAACAGTACGTCCTGGCGGGCAGTCTCCAGCCCCGAGTAGCTTACTCCGACCAAGCGGATGGGCCCGAGTTCGTCGGGATACCGAGCCAGCTTAAAAGCCGTGGCCTTGAGGGTTTCCAGATCATCGGTGGCATAAGGCAAGGTCGCCGAACGCGATTCGATGTGAAAGTCCGCCATGCGCAACTTGACCGAGACGGTGCGGGCACCACGGCCGTCGCGAAGCAGGCGTCGATGTGCGCCTTCGGCAGCCCTGGTGATGGCCGCATCCACCGCACCCACCGTGAGCAGATCCTTGGAATAAGTGTGCTCCGTGGAGATCTGCTTGGCCACCGCACGCGGGGCCACGACCCTGTCATCAATGCCTTGCGCCAGTTTCCACAAGCCCATGCCAACCGTGGCGCCGAGGGAAATCTCCACTTCCTTCTGCGACATCGCCGCCAACTGCCCGATGGTCTCCACCCCAATTGCCGAAAGCTTTGTCCGCGTCACCGGCCCTACTCCCCACAGCTTGCCCACGGGAAGTGGATGGAGGATCTCCAATTGCTTCTCCACCGGGATAACAAAGGTGCCGTCAGGCTTCGCCTCGCCAGAGCCAATTTTGGCAAACTGCTTGCCCGCGCCCGCCCCGATGGAGCTAGGCAGGCCGGTCTCCTCACGAATCAACTCGCGCAGATTATCCGCCCACTCCTTGACCTCTTCGGCCGTGGCACCAACGAGTGCCTCGGGCTCCATGAAAGCCTCGTCGATGGAGAGCTGCTCGATGAGACCCACGTGCTCGGCGAGAATCTTGAATACTTTTTTCGACGCCGCTGAATACACCACGTGCCGCGGCTGCACCACCACGCCGCGCAGGCCAACCAACTGCTGCGCGCGGAATGTCGGCATGGCCGAGTGCACCCCGAAAGCGCGGGCCTCATAGGACGCGCCGGCGACGACGCCGCGTCCGCCAACGCCGGCCACGAGGACGGGGCGCCCACGCAGGGTCGGCCGGGTCAGCTGTTCGACGGATGCGAAAAAGGCATCCATGTCGATGTGTAAGACCCAGCGTTGCATGCACACCAGTTTAGAACATGCGTCCTAATCTTAGGGCCTTCGCAATGCCACGACACCACCAGGAGCGAGGAGGCGTTCTTTCGCAAGCGGTCATTCTATACCGGGAGTCGTGTGGGTCTCACTTGAGGTTTTGGCGATCGATATCTCACGAATTTAGCTATTTTCTAGACAGCAAGGCGCTCTTGTATGCAAGATGAATGCATGCAGAATGTAAGCACGCCAGCCGCGGAGCGCGCCTATGAATACGTCAAGCGCGCCATCATTGACGGCGACATTGATGATTCAGAAATGCTCTCCGAGGCAGCCATCGCCGCCGAACTGGGCATGAGCCGTACCCCCATGCGTGAGGCATTTCTTCGCCTCGAGGTAGAAGGATTCCTCAAGCTCTACCCCAAGCGCGGCGCCCTGGTGGTGCCGATTAGCCCGCGCGAGATTCGCGAGGTCTACGAGGCACGCATGCTTGTCGACGAGCACTCTGCCCGCCACATCTGCAGCCTCGACGACACCGAGCGAACTGTGATTGCGGACTGCTTGGACGCCACCATCGAGGAACAGTCCGCGGCTCTCGACGCCGAGGACCTGCGCACCTACACCCGCCTCGACGCACGTTTCCACCAAACCATCATGGACAACGGTGGAAATAGCCTGCTAGCTAGCCTTGGCCACTCCCTGCGCGAGCGTCAGCAGCGTTTCACTGCGACCGCCATTGGGCGCAATGTGGCGCGTGCCCGCGCGTTCGTCGCGCAGCATCGCTTGCTTGCCGACGCCCTCCGGGCCGGCGACATCGACACGTATCTCACCGAACTCGACGACCATCTGACAACTTCAAGGAAACAACTGTGACAGTTTTTGCACACTCCACCCCGCTAGTCGAGACGCCCGCTCAAAAGGAAACATCTCAGCCCCTTGTGAACAAGCATTCCTGGTTTCCCGTGGCCGGGACGATGGTGGCTGTGGCCTGGGGCGGCAACGAGTTCACGCCGCTGCTGGTGATGTACCGCGAGACGTCGAACTTCTCGCAGGTCACCGTCAACGGTCTACTTGCCGCATACGTGCTGGGAATTATCCCAGCGCTGCTCGTGGGCGGCCCGCTGTCTGACCTCATCGGACGCAAACCCACCCTTTTGCCGGCCGCTCCCCTGTCTTTGATGGGGTCTTTCTTGCTTTCCATCGCGCCGCATGAGCCGCTCATCATCGCATTGGGTCGCGTGCTCTGTGGCATGGCGCTGGGCTTGGTCATGGCGGTAGGTTCCACTTGGGTGACAGAGCTGGTATCCCGCGCGGGTGGCGATCCTGCTGCCGGTGCGCGCAAGGCGTCGCTGTGCTTGACTGCTGGCTTCCTGGTGGGTGCGGGCATTGCCTCGGTGCTGGCGCAGTGGGGCCCGTGGCCGACGCACCTGGCCTACGTCCTGCATATCCTGATTACCCTCGTGACCGCGGTTTGGCTCAGCCATACGCCGGAGACCCGCCAGCCGAGCCACGGCACAGTCAAGACCACCATCCTTGACCTCACCGTCCGCGAGATGCTGGAGATGCTCCACATCCCGACGGCCGCGCACAAGCGCTTCCTGCGCGTCGTGGTCCCGGTGGCACCGTGGGTCTTTGGCTGCGCGGGTGCTGCTTATGCGTTGCTTCCGCAGCTGCTTGCAAAGTCCGCGGGCCAGACCCCCATTGCTTTCTCAGGTCTCATGACGGTTATCACCCTGGGCTGCGGCGTGGGCGTGCAGATGCTCGGCCGCCTTATCGACACGCACAAGTCGGCGCGCGCTTCTGCAATTGCGATGGCTGTTATTACGGTCGGCGCTTTCCTCGCGGCGATTGCGGCGCACACGCTCTCGCTTCCGCTAGGCATTGCCGCTGCGGCAACGATGGGCGCGGGCTACGGCCTGGCTTTGGTGGCTGGCCTTTCGGAGGTCCAGCGCATCGCCGGCGAGCGCGAGCTTGCGGGCCTGACTGCGGTGTACTACTCGATTTCCTATACCGGCTTCTTTATCCCCATGGCGTTTAGCGCGCTTGCACCTTACGTGGCCTTTAGCAATTTGTTCATCATCGGCAGCTGCCTTGCGCTCGTCTGCCTCGTAAACGTCATCTTTGCCTGGCGCTCGCACCTGCCAGGCACTAGACGATAGCTTCATATGCCCTCGGCATGCAGAAAAATGCCCGGAAAGGAAGTCTTCCTTTCCGGGCATTTTTCTAAGCGTTAACGTTTCTAAGCATTAACGCGTTTTACGGTTGCGGTAGCGCCCTTGACCACCTGGTGGCCCTCGAGAGGCTCGGTGACCACGGTGAATTCGGTTGCCAGGACCTCAGCCGCGATGTGGTCTGCGTGGCGGTTAGCCCACTCTTCCTTGTCAGCTGGAACTGACAAGACCACCGAAATGCGGTCATAGACCTCGAAGTCCTCGGCCTTACGGGCATCCTGGAGACCGCGGATGACGTCGGCGGCCCAGCCTTCTGCCTCGAGCTCCTCGGTGACCTCGGTGTCCAAGACAACCAGGCCGTCGACGCCGTCGATACGCGCCGTCGATGCCGGGTTCGCCGCCTGCAGACGCTCGGTGTACTCATCAGCGCCCAGAACGATATCGCCGTCAACAACAACCTCGTCGCCGCGGCGCTCGTAGTTGCCCGCCTTCAGGTTCTTGATGGCGCGCTGGACGTCCTTGCCCAAGCGCGGGCCAGCGACCTTAGCGTTGCAGACAACCTCGAAGGTGCCCACGGAATCGACATCATCAGTGAGAACAACATCCTTCACATTGACCTCATCGCGGATGATGTCCGCAAAGTCAGCGAGCTGCGCGGAATCAGCCATGGCCACGGTCAGCTTCGGCAGCGGGAGGCGGTTGCGCAGCTTGTTGGACTTGCGCACAGACGACGCCGCCGAAGCCACAGCGCGCGTGGCATCCATCGATGCCACGAGGCTCGGTTCTGCCGGGTAGTCCTCTGCCTTCGGGTAGGAAGCCAGGTGCACAGAGCGCTCCCCGGTCAGGCCGCGGTAGATGACCTCAGCCACGTGCGGCAGCAGCGGAGCCACCACGCGGGTGACGGTCTCCAGCACGGTGTACAGCGTGTTGAAGGCCTCCTCGTGCTGCTCCTCGCCCGCCCAAAAACGGTCGCGGGAACGGCGCACGTACCAGTTGGTGAGCACGTCCGCGAAGTGACGTACCTCCTCGGTGGCCGCAGCGATGTCGGTGTTCGCGAGGGCGTCGTTCGTGCGCTCCACGAGGTCGTGAGTCTTGGCCAAGATGTAACGGTCAAGCACGTTCTTCGAGGAGACGTCGAAGCGGGCCTCGCGGCTCGCGTAGAGCTGCAGGAAGGTGTACGCGTTCCAGATGGGCAGGATAGCCTGGCGCACGCCCTCGCGGATACCCTGCTCGGTGACGATGAGGTTGCCACCACGCAGGATCGGGCTGGACATCAGGAACCAACGCATAGCGTCAGAACCATCGCGGTCGAAGACCTCGTTGACGTTCGGGTAGTTGCCCTTGGACTTCGACATCTTCAGGCCATCGTTGCCCAGCACGATGCCGTGCGCCACGACCTTCTTGTAGGCCGGACGGTCAAACAGCGCGGTAGACAGAACGTGCATGACGTAGAACCAACCGCGAGTCTGGCCGGAGTACTCCACGATGAAGTCGGACGGCGAGTGAGTCTCGAACCATTCCTTGTTCTCAAACGGGTAGTGCTTCTGTGCAAACGGCATGGAACCGGACTCGAACCAGCAGTCCAGAACGTCAGGAACGCGAACCATCATCGACTTGCCAGTTGGATCGTCCGGGTTCGGGCGAGTCAGCTCGTCGATGTACGGACGGTGCAGCGACGTCGGGCGCACGCCGAAGTCAGCCTCGAGCTCGTCGAGCGAGCCGTAGACGTCCACGCGCGGGTACTCCGGGTTATCCGAAACCCACGCCGGGATCGGCGCGCCCCAGTAACGGGTGCGGGAGATGTTCCAGTCGCGCGCGCCCTCGAGCCACTTCCCGAACTGGCCGTCGCGGATGTGCTCTGGCAGCCACTCGATCTCGTTGTGGTTGAGCTCGACCATGCGGTCGCGGAACTCGGTGACCTTCACAAACCATGCCGGCAGTGCCTTGTAGATAAGCGGCTCACCAGAGCGCCAGGAGTGCGGGTAGGAGTGCTCGATGGTCACGTGGCGTACCACGCGGCCCGCAGCCTTCAGGTCCTTGATGATGTCCTTGTTCGCATCAAAGACAAGCTGGCCCTCATAAGGCGGGACCTGAGAGGTGAACTCGCCGTCCTCATCAACCGGGATGACCAGCTCAATGCCGTACTTCTGGCAGGTGTTCATATCGTCTTCACCAAACGCCGGAGCCTGGTGGACAACACCAGTACCGTCTTCCGTTGTAACGTAATCCGCCAGGATTACCTGGAAAGCATTCTCCAGGTCTGGGAAGAAGTCAAAAATTGGCTGGTAGGTAAAGCCCTCCAGGTCCTTACCAAGGAAGCTCTTCAGGACTTCCACCTCGCCGAGTTCCTTAGCCAATGTGCCGGTCAGCGCCTCAGCCATGACGAAGGTCTTGCCCTCAAAATCGCCGTCGGTGGCCTTGAACAGCACGTAGTTGACCTCTGGGTGGACGGCCAGCGCCGAGTTGGATGGCAGGGTCCAAGGAGTCGTGGTCCAAGCGAGGAAGGCGGCGTCGCCAAGCTCAGCGTTTTCGGACAAGGTCTTTTCGGCCGCGGAGCCAGGCTTCGCGCCGGTGACCGGGAAGGTAACGGTCAGGGTCGGGTCCTGCCGCATCTTGTAGGAGTCATCCAGGCGCGTCTCCTGGTTGGACAGCGAGGTGTGCTCGGCCCAGGAGTAAGGCAGGACGCGGAAGCCCTGGTAGATAAGCCCCTTGTCATAGAGCTCCTTGAATGCCCACATGACCGATTCCATGTAGCCGATGTCCAAGGTCTTGTAGCCGTTTTCAAAGTCCACCCAGCGCGCTTGGCGGTTGACGTAGTCTTCCCACTCGCCGGCGTACTGCATGACGGATTTCTCGCAGTATTCGTTGAACTTCTCGAGGCCCATCTCCTCGATCTGGCCCTTGTCTGTGATGCCGAGCTGCTTTTCAGCCTCCAGCTCTGCAGGTAGGCCGTGCGTGTCCCAGCCGAAGACGCGCGGGACGTAATTGCCAGCCATGGTGCGGTAACGCGGAACGATGTCCTTGACGTAGCCCGTCAACAGGTGGCCGTAGTGCGGCAAACCATTAGCAAAGGGAGGACCGTCGTAGAAGATGTACTCAGGGCAATCCTTGGTCTGGTCCAAGCTGGCCTGGAAAGTTCCGTCTTCCTTCCAGAATTTCTGGACGACTTCTTCCATGTCTGGGAAACGGCTCGAGCCGCCGGTCATATCAACCTTGGGGTAAACGCCGCCAACGCTTTTGCTCATTAATCTTCCTTCACTCGTGGGCTGGTGCAGGGACGCGCCTTGCGGCTCGCGGTACCACCCTGCTTGGCGCCTGACGACGCCCACTTCGTTTCAGTGAAGGAGATTTCGGTCCCACCCGCTCGGTTCTACTGGCACTTTGTGCGTTCTTGGCACTTTGTGCGTTCTTCCGAGATGCTCCCCGGTGATTGCCGGCTCAGTGCATACGTCTTCGAAGTATACCCATGCCGTCAAATTTTCACAGGCTGCGGCTCCCCCATAGGGGCAAACGGCAAGATTCGCTGGCAGGCCAGTTAGGCAGGGTACTCCCCTGCCGCCTCGTCCTGCGCAAGATCCGGTTTGCGCTTCCGGAAGCCGTCGATGATGAAGAGCACCATCCCAAGCCCCGCGGCAGCGAAGAGCAGATACAAAGACCAATCGGCAGAAGTTAGTACGAAGTTCACCAGCGCCAAGAACGCTACGAATGCCAAAACGAGTGCTGCAACAAGCATGTTTTACCTCCAAAAAAGGCGCCCTCCCAATGCCATGGAAGGACGCCTTAAAGCCTAAGCCGTTAAAAGCTTACTTGCCAGCTTCACCGTTCGGTGCAGCGGTGCCGCGGGTCTCAAGCTCCTCCAGCTGGGACTCCAGCAGGGTCTTGAGGCGGGTGCGGTACTCGCGCTCGAAGGTACGCAGCTCGGCGATACGAGCCTCGAGGGCCGTCTGCTGCTGCTTGACGGTGTTCATAACCTCGGTGTGCTTCTTCTCAGCGTCAGCCTGCAGGGCTGCAGCCTTCTCCTCAGCCTGGCGGATCTGAGCCTCAGCGCGGGAGTTAGCCTCGGACTCAGTCTGCTTTGCCTTAGCCTCAGCGTCAGAAACCAGCTTCTTGGAGCGGGTGTCTGCGTCGAGCAGCTGAGCGTCAAACTTCTTCTGGGCGTCGGCCAGCTGTGCCCTGGAGCGGGAGTCGGCGTCGTTAAGCTGCTTCTCGGCCGCGGTGCGCGCCTCGGACAGCATGGACTCGGACTCTGCCTTTGCCTCGGAGGTGAGGCGGTCTGCCATCTCCTGAGCCAGACCCAAGACGCGAGCAGCCTGCATGTGGGTATCCGGGGTAGCCAGACCATCCGCAGCCGTGGTGGCGGCAGCGCCCGCACCAGCACCCGCAATGCCGGAAACGGCAGCGGTCTTGGCGGATCCAGCGTTCTTCCGGAGGTCCTCGTTCTCCTTCTTGGAAGCCTCGAGATCCTTCTTAGCCTGGGTTGCTTCTGCACGAGCTGCCTCGAGTTCACGCTGAGCCTTCGCAGCATCCTCACGAGCAGCCTTGAGTTCTGAATCGTTGTTAGAACCAGTTGGCGCCTTGGACGCCTCAGCCTGAGCGGCCTTTGCCTGCTCCTGAGCGCGCTTAGCCTCTTCCTTGGCCTTTGCGACCTCATTCTTGGAGTCCACAAGCTTGGTCTCGTACTCTGCGCGGAGCTTGGACTCAATCTCCTTGCGGAGGGTGGCCTCGTCGGCACCCTTGTTAGCGGAAGCTGCGGCTACGCCTGCAGTGGCGCCGCCCTTGGTTTGCAGCTCTTCAACCTGAGCCTGCAGGTCATCGTTTTCATCCTGCAGCTGGGCAAGGGTGTCTTCTACGAGGTCGAGGAACTGGTCGACTTCATCCTCGTTGTAGCCACGCTTGCCAATTGGCGGCTTGCTGAAAGCGACGTTGTGTACATCAGCTGGTGACAGTGGCATTGACTTCTCTTCCCCTTCAAGTCGGTGCAACCCCGGAGCCTCCGAGGTCTTGGGAGATGCAAACACATCTAAAAGCTAACCAAAAGTTGCGGTTGTGCCACTAGATACGTCTACAAAGAACATGTGCGTTTAATAATACGGAATATCAGTATTGATTGTATCCAAACGCTCACATTAGCTAACGAATCGCGGAGTCTCAACGTTAACAGGAGGTTTCAATACACCCGCCTTATAGGAAAATGCTCGAGACCACCATCATCAAGACGGACAAAAGCAAGAACAAAACGATGATTGAAACATCGAGCGCAACCCCACCCATTCGCAACGGTGGGATAAGACGGCGAAGCGCCCTAACTGGTGGGTCGGTGACCATAAACAGCGGCTCAGCTAGCACCATAAACCAGCGAGGCGGGTTAAATTGGCGCGAGAAGGACTGGATCATCTCAATGATGATTCGGGCGATCAGAATCCACGAATAGATTCGCAGGATGAGGATCAGGATTATTCCAATAGTGCTCACTTGGACGAGCCTATCTGAACTACCCCCACTGATGCGGCATCCACACAATTAATTTCGCTAAAGGCGAACGCCGCCCCGCTCCCCACCAACACTTGGGGAATCGGGACGGCGCTTCGCATCTTTGGCGCTGCAACTTAGCGCAGGCGTGCAGCACGCTCCAGCTCGAGAGTGGAGATGTCTGCACCCTTAGGAACAATGGCAAACACACGACGGTCGGTGTCCATACCCTTGGTCAGGTTGAGCATGCGGCCTTCAAGGCCGAAGCACAGGCCAGCAGCGAAGTCAATGAAACGCTTCGCGGAAGCCTTGTCGGCATCAGTCAGCTCGAAGACAACCGCATCGCCATCACGGAACGGCGCGCCAACCTTGGCTGCATCGTCGAAGGAAACGAGGGAAAGCGCCACGATGGTCGGAACGAATTCCTCTTCCAGAGCCGGCTCAAAGGAGCGCGGTGCGTAAGCGGCGGAGCCGTTGGACTCGTAGCGGCGCTCGTCGGCGTAATAAGCGTCGTCGGCTTCGATGTCCATCGGGCCCAACCCGAAGAACTCTTTCGTCCTATCAATCAAAGACATATCTAGTCTCCCTCTGACCTAATCTGTTTTGCCCTTAACTTGGTACGAATGTTGCTAATGTGAAAGCAGTGAATTGTACCTGTGAAATGCGCGTTTGCGTTGCCACCTAACCTACTGGCCGGGGTCCCATGATGCCGGTTCCGACACGCACGATATCTGTTCCCGCAGCGATCGCCTCACCCAAATCCGCGCTCATTCCTGCCGACATTTTCAGCGGGCGCCCGAGGAGCCGGGCGACGTCGTCAGTCAACGTCCGCACGCGCCCGAAGACCTCAGCAGCATCGGAGTCCAGCGGCGGAACCACCATAAAGCCCTGCAGTTCAAGGTTTACCAATTCCTCCACGAGCTCGACGAGACTCGGAACATCCGGCAGAGCCACTCCCCCGCGGGCGGTATCGCCATCGGCGGAAACCTGAATAAAAACCGGCAGCGCGTCGTCACGATCTCCGGATTCTTGTGCATTGGCGACGCCGCGATCGAGCGCCGTCGCCAGCTTCGCAGAGTCCAGAGAATGCACGCTGTGCGCCCAACGCGCCACGTGATTAGCCTTCTTGGTCTGAATCTGCCCAATCATGTGAAAGCGCACCGCCGGCAACTCCGCGGCTTTAGCGCGCGCTTCCTGCTCGCGGTTTTCCGCCACGTCGGTGACCCCAAGCTCGGCGAGCAGCGCGACGTCGCCCGCCGGGTGGAACTTGGTCACCGGCAACAGCTGCGGCACCTCTCGCCCGGCCGCGCGAGCGAAGTCCTCAATCTGGGCGCGAGTGCGCTCGAGCCCTGCTTGCAGTTCTTCCTTGCGGTTCATTTATACCTCCAACCAGATAACGCCTGCTTGGCGCCCAGTGGTGCCTTCGCGGCGGTAGGAAAAGAAATCAGTGTCTTCGATGGTGCAGCGCGGATCCGACTCGATGTTGATAATCCCCATCCCCATCAGCTGCCGGATGAGCCCTTTACGTACGTCCACACCCCAGGTACCCGTTTTTGTGCGGGTTTTGGCCCCGGGCAGATGCTTTTCGACGTCGTCCGCCATCGCCTCCGGTACCTCATAGTTCAGGCCCGAGGCGGCCGGCCCCATCAGGACCTGGATAGTCGAAGGAGTGGCGCCAAGTTCCAGCATGGCTTCGACCGTGTTGCGGATGATTCCGTTACGAGCCCCGAGGCGACCTGCATGGGCGGCGGCGACGACGCCGGCGGAGACGTCGGAAAGCAGCACCGGCGTGCAGTCCGCGACGAGCACACCGAGCCCGAGGCGTTTTTCCGTGGTGATGATGGCGTCGGTGGCCTCGACCGGCGTGTCGGCGTTGCCACGGTCCACGCGCGTGACGGTGTTGGTGTGGAGCTGTTCCATCCACACAATGTCGTCGAGCCCCAGCACGCGCTGCAGGCGGGCTCGGTTACTGACGACGTCCGCCGGGTCATCGCCGACGTGATCGCCCAGGTTAAATGACTCGTATGGGGACGACGAAACCCCGCCCGCACGGCTTGTAAAAACCATGCGCACGGGGCGTTGTGGTGCTTCCTCGTTTACTGGCATGCACTCCAGATTAGCGCAGTACCTTCAGCGTTTAGCGCATGAAGGACGGCACGTCGAGATCGTCGTCACCGTCATCCTGGCGGCGGTCGTCGCGGCGCTCAGCCGGACGCGACAGGCGGTAGTCGTCGCGGCGCTCCTCGCGAGAAAAACGCTCAGAGGTGGTAAACAAACCACCGTTGGAGGAATGACGCGGCCGGTAGGTCTCTGCCGGTTGTTCCTCGAAACGAGGACGCTCTTCTTGACGCGGCTCTTCGTAGCGCGGCTCTTCGTAGCGCTGTTCCTCGTAGCGCTGCTGCGGTGCAGGCTGCTGGACTGGGGCAGCCTCTTCGCGGTTGTCGAAGAGGGAGCCCGGACGCTGTTGTTGTTGCTGCTGCTGCTGCTGAGGCGCAACGTTAGTTGTCATGTTTGCCTGCGCATCGAAGCCAGTGGCGATGATGGTGACGCGGACTTCGTCGCCCAGGTTGTCGTCGATGATGGTACCGAAGATGATGTTGGCATCCTCGTCAGCGCGCTCCTCCACCATGGAAGCAGCGGCGTTGACCTCGTGCAGGCCAAGGTCGGAGCCACCAGCGATGGAGAGCAGGACGCCCTTGGCACCTTCCATCGTGGACTCGAGCAGCGGCGAGTTGATGGCCTGTTCAGCAGCATTGAGCGCGCGGTTGTCGCCCCGTGCGGAGCCGATGCCCATGAGTGCGGAGCCGGCATCAGCCATGACGGAGCGGACGTCAGCAAAGTCGACGTTGATCATGCCCGGGATGGTGATGAGGTTGGTAATACCCTGCACACCGTTGTGGAGGACTTCATCGGCAGCACGGAATGCCTCGACGATGGAGAGCTCTTCGCCACCGAGCTGCATGAGGCGATCATTCGGAATGACGATGAGAGTGTCGCAGACCTCGCGCAGCTCCTCGATACCGGACATAGCCTGACGGGTACGGCGAGCGCCCTCGAACTTGAATGGACGGGTCACAACGCCGACGGTCAGTGCGCCCATCTTCTTGGCGATGGAAGCAACGACCGGGGCGGCGCCGGTACCGGTGCCGCCGCCCTCGCCTGCGGTCACGAAGACCATGTCGGAGCCTTCCAGGGCATCCTCAATCTCGGTCTTATGGTCTTCTGCAGAGGTCTTGCCGACCTCTGGGTTAGCACCCGCGCCCAAACCGCGAGTGGCCTCGCGTCCGATGTCGAGCTTGGTGTCGGCATCAGAGAAGATCAGTGCCTGCGAGTCCGTGTTGATTGCGACGAACTGAACGCCCTTCAGCCCTTCTTCAATCATGCGGTTAACGGCGTTGACACCGCCGCCGCCGACACCGACGACCTTGATGTCCGCGAGGTTATTGCTAGTAGAGATCATGTGAGGGGCTCTCACCTTTCACTGTTGGTGCGTAAACGAGGATTTTGTGCGCGCAGCATTTGTTGCGAGCGGTTAGTTCCATCTTTAACGACGCGCTTGTAATTTTCGCGTTCATTTTGCCGCGTGTCGGTACCCTCAAGTAGTGGTTTAGGGTTGCTGACATGCAGGTTTTCAGATCACAAAAGCCCCACGCACCCCACCCGTTGACACTATTTGGGGCTGCGCAGGGCTTAAGTTTTGAACGCTAATTTTATTTACTTGTGACCAATTCCGGGTTAGAAATATTCCAGTTTTGGCCTTCCAACTTTAGAACGGTTTCAAACGCCAAGGCTTTGTTCGCATTATCCTCCGAGGCGCCCCAGAAAACGGTCCGCTCGTCCTTGAGGTGGAAAGTCATCGAGTACGCGTTCTTCACCTCCAGCGACTTGACCTGCGCACGCAGGTTCTGCGGCAGCGCAGCAAGCACATCAACGGCATCGCGCATCTCCTGCGAGCCCGGCTCCGCGCTGCCGGTAATTTCCACTGCGCCCTCCGGCGGGGTATCCGTGGTGAACTCCTTACCCTCGGCGTCGATAAGCAAATTGCCCTCGCGGAAAGCCACCGCCTCATGTTCGATGACCTCGATATCGAGGGTCGATGGGAAGGCACGCGATACCGTCGCAGACTTTACCCACGGCAGGTGTGCCACTCCCGACGCCGCCGCACGAGCATCAACGCGAACCAGATTCTCCCCCACCGCTACCCCGCTGGACTCTTCCACCTGTGCAGCATCCACGTGGGAATTGCCTTGGATCTCAAAGGAGGAAACCTTAAACACTGGAAAAAGCCACACGGCAGCAGCCGCCAAGACCAGCACGGCAAGAATTCCGGCGACTATTGCGGTAATTGATTTCTTAGACATTCAGCGCCTTTAGCTCGTCCAAGATTTCTGCGGCAAGCATCGTCACTGAACCGGCGCCGATGGTGAGCACGACGTCGCCAGGCTGCACCAGCGAGACAACGTCCTGCGCCGCCTCAGAGAAGTTCGGTTCGAAGATCACCTTCATGTCTTCCGGCATCTTGTCAGTGATGATGCGAGAGGTAATCCCCTCCACCGGCTGCTCGCGGGCGCCGTAGATGTCGAGGACCACGGCGGCGTCGGCAAGCGCCAGCGCCTGCGCGAACTCCTTATCGAACTCCATCGTGCGCGAGTACAGGTGCGGCTGGAAGCAAGCGATAACGCGGGCCCCCTTGCCCTCAGCCTCGACCTTCTGACGCGCTGCCGTGAGCACAGCAGTGACCTCGGTGGGATGATGCGCATAATCGTCGAAGACGCGCACTTGAGACTCGGTGCCTCGGAACTCAAAACGGCGGCGCACGCCGGTAAAGTCCGTCAGGCCCTCAGCCAGCTCGGAGAGCTCGCCGCCCGCAAGCCCGCCGGAGACAAGCGCGGCCAGGGAATTGAGTACCATGTGATGGCCCGGAATCTGCAGCTCGTAGGACAGCTCTTGGGACTGTGCACCCGGCAGTGCCACGCGCACGCGGACCTGCATTCCGATGACGGAAACCTTCTCCTCCAGAACCTCAGCCGCCAGCGGGATGGACGGGTACTTCTCCCCCGCTTCCGCGCTGCCATAACCTAGGACCTGAATGCCGCGCTCGAGCGCGCGCAGGCCAGTCTGGGCAGCGTGATCATCTTCCAGGCACACAACGAGGTACCCGCTTTCTTCGATGCGATCAGCAAAATCATCGAAGACCTTGTAATAAGCCTCGGCGTTGTGGAAGAAATCTAGGTGGTCAGGCTCGACGTTGGTAATTACTGCGACGGTTGGGCTGTAACGCAGCAAGGAGGCATCGGACTCATCGGCTTCGGCCACGAATGCCGCGCCGGTTCCCGCATGGGCGTTGGTGCCTGCACGGTTGAGCTGGCCGCCGATAGCGAAGGAAGGATCCAATCCGGCCTGCTGCATCGCGGTCACGGTCATGGACGTGGTGGAGGTTTTTCCGTGGGTGCCCGCCAACAGAATCTGCTGGTGCCCCTCCATGAGCTCCGCCAGAAGGTCAGAGCGGCGGATGACCGGGATACCGGCCGCGCGAGCACCTGCAAGTTCTGGATTGTCCTGTGGAATAGCGGCGAAGGAAGTCACCACAACAGTAGGCTTGTCACCTGCCAACTCAAGGTTTTCAGCTGCGTGGCCGATAGCGATCTTCACGCCCATCGTGCGCAGTACTTCCACTGGAGTGGAGGCCTTCACATCAGAGCCAGTCACGACGCCCCCGCGGTTAGCCAAGATGCGGGCCAAACCGGACATGCCGGAGCCACCAATACCCACCATGTGGACGCGGGAAAGATCGTAGGAGTTTGTCATTTACTTTTCCTTCACATTCGCTAATAAGGCCGACTTTTAGTCGGTGTGCGCTGCGCGCGAGGCTTCGTCGATCATATCCCTGATGTGATCGGCAATCGTATTGGCAACGTCGCCCGCAGAGTTAGTGGCAGCCGCCTTACGCATGGCCGCATACCGCTGCTCATCCCCAAGGGTTGCCTGTACTTCATCCACCAGGCGCTGCGGGGTTAGCTCCGCATCAAGGATCTGCACTGCAGCACCGGCCGCAACCAGTTCGCGAGAGTTCAGCGCCTGTTCACCGTTTCCGATAGGCAGCGGAATGTAAATTGCAGGCACGCCGGCCGCAGTAACCTCGGCAACCGTCATGGCGCCGGAACGACACACCATAAGATCTGCCACGGCTAGTGCACCGGCCATGTCATCGATATAAGGCAGCGCAGTGTAGTGCTCAGCTTCCGCTGGGGCCACATTCTTCTTGCCATAGGCGTGAAGAACCTGGTACTTCTCCGTCAACTGCGACAGCGCGCCCGCAACCGCGGTGTTGATGCTGACAGCGCCCTGCGAGCCGCCGGTAACCACGATGGTTGGACGTTCTGGGTCCAAATTCCAGCGTTCGCGTGCTGCGGCTGCGGCGCTGCCGTCGGGGTCCTCGCCCAGCCCAGGACGTACCGGAATGCCCACGACCTCGCCGGGCATGCCGGAGTTACGGTGTGCATTAAGTCCAATTCCGCCAATACGCACGCCGAGCTTATTGGCGATGCCGGAAAGCGCGTTCGTCTCCAACACGTAGAACGGCATACCCATGGACTTGGCAGCTAGATATGCCGGCGCTGCCACATAACCACCGGTTCCAAACACCACGTCCGCTTCGACCTCTTTAAGCACCTTGCGCGTCTGCAGCACGGACTTAATCAGATTGAAGGGAAGCTTGAACAGCTCAGCGTTAACCTTGCGCGGCACGGGCACTGGCGTAATGAGGCGCAGATCGACCCCACGCCCCGGAACGATGTCGCGTTCCAACCCTTTCTGGGTACCGAGCGCCGTTAATCGGGCGCCGTGGCGCTGTCTGAGCGCTTCACCCACTGCGAGTGCTGGTTCAATATGGCCTGCGGTGCCGCCACCTGCAATGACGACGGAAATGGGGGTGGATTTCATGCCCTACACGCTACCAGTGCGCCTGCTGCTTAATGGCGCTCGCCGCGCCCGTCTCGCCGATCGGCGCCACGCTGGCGGTACTCACCCCGCGGCGCCGTAGAACCGGTGTTATTCTCCCCAGCCCGCGGCTGTCGGCTCGTCACTGGGCGGCCAAAGCGTTCTTCTCGTTCCGCGTTGCGACGAGCCAATTGTCCGACTACGCCGGATTGCCCTTTCCCGCGTTTTGCTGGAGTTGGTGAAGCGTGTCGTCCCGTCTTACGCTTTGGCGCGTCACCAGCAAGCTGGGGCTCGGGGATGAAGAATAGGCGGTCGAATAGCGGGCGCCCAAAGTTCTGCATCGCCGAAATCTGTAATGGCTCGTGCCGCGCCACATTGCACAACACTCCCATCGAGCCAATAGTGATAAGAGCAGCGGTACCACCTGCAGAAATCATCGGCAGCTGAATACCAGTCACAGGCAACAAACCAATGACGTAGCCGATGTTGATAAACGCCTGGATAACCACACCCACCGTCAAAGTGGCAGCCAACAAGGATTGGAACTGGTCCTGAGCGTTTTTCGCAGTGCGCAATCCGATGTATCCCAATGCCGCAAACAGGAAAATAACGAGGACGCCGCCCCACAGGCCGAGTTCCTCCCCGATGATAGCGAAGACAAAGTCATTCTTAGCTTCGGGAAGGTAGAACCACTTGGCGCGCGACTGCCCGAGACCTACGCCCCAAAAGCCTCCGTCGGCAAGTGATAGAAAGCCCTGGTATGCCTGGAAACCTGTGCCCTGCGTATCCTCAATGTTTCCGCGAATTGCATCAAAGTAGGTATGGAATCGGTGCGAACGGAAGCCACCCGATAGGAACACAGCGAGCAAGCCCAACGTACCGAGGACCAAGACCACCGCGGGGACCCGCCAGTCAACGCCAGCGAAAATCAAAGTAAAGACCACGACCATGGCGAAAGATACCGCCATGCCAAGGTCACTCTGGGCCACGATGAGGAAGAACATCAGCCCCGAGATGATGGAATACATCATGAAGGGATCGGTCGGATGTAGCGAGCGGTGGGACTTACCGGCCAACGCAGTTGCGCCGTACATAGCCACCGTCACTCGGGCAAACTCCGAAGGCTGGAAGCCAACACTACCGATGGAAATCCACGACTGGGAACCCACGGTGTCGCGTCCGGTACCGATTCCCGGAATAAGCACCGCAATGAGCAGGAGTATTGACAGCAGCAGCAGCCACGGGACTAGTTTACGCAGCGTATAAGGCGAGATACGCAACGCCAGCCAGAACAACACCAAACCACCGAAGACAAGCAGGCACTGGCGGATGGCCTCTGCCCAAACATTGGAAGTCTCCGTGAAGGATGTCGCCATGGATGCAGAAAAAGCCATCAGCACGCCGATGCCGATCAACGAGAAGATGATGATGCGCAGCAGCTGATAGTCCAAGCCCGGCTGAGCACGGTAGTGCTGGCGGATTTCTTGCACGCGCTGGCCGAGCGTCTTCGACGCCGGTGTTTGCGGCCGAGTGGCAGTCATGGATTCTCCTGGGGTGCGTGCGTGATTAACGTGCGATGCGTCGGGCAGCCGCGGCAAAGCAGTCACCGCGTTGGCTCATTCCCGTGTACATATCCAACGATGCCCCAGCAGGTGCCAAAAGCACAGTATCGCCGCTCTCGGCGTGTTGCACTGCCGCAGCCACAGCTTCATCCATGGCGGCAACGGGGTCGGTGGATTCGATAAGGATGGTAAGCACGCCTGGGGCATGCGCGACGATGGCGTCGGCGAGCAGCTGCTTGTCGACGCCCATTATAACCGCCACCTTGATATGCGTGGCGTGTGTTTCGAGCAGCTCTGAGGTGTCAGCACCTTTGAGCTGACCGCCAGCGATCCACACCACGGAATCAAGCCCACGCATCGCGGCCTCGGCAGCGTGCGGATTGGTGGCCTTGGAATTATCGATATAGTCGACGCCTGCGTGAGAGTGCACGACCTCGCCTCGGTGGCCGGCCACGGTGTAGCTGACGAGCCCCTCGGTAATCGAGCGGGGTACTGCGCCTGCCAGTGCGGCGGCAGCTGCGGCGGCACCGGCGTCCAGTACTCCAGCCATTCCGGCAGGCTCAATGGTGGTGACGTCCTCGATGAGGGTAACCGAGTGGCCGGCAACGTTGTTAAGAACGAGTTTTCCTTCGACAACGCCCGCTTCCCCATCGGCAGGTTCGGTGTGGGTGAAGGCGTGCACATCGGCGGAAATCATTCCGGCATTGCGCGCCTTGTCCGCGTATTCGCGCACGTGCGCGTCGTCGCGGCCGATGACCGCGTGCGCGCCCTTGAGGACCTTGGCCTTCGCCTCGGCATAGGCGGCGAAGGAGCCGTGCCAGTCGAGGTGATCATCTGCCAGGTTGAGCAGTACGCCGACCTCTGGGGTCAGCTGGGAGGACCAGTGCAGTTGGAAGGAAGAAAGTTCGGCGACCAGTACGTCAACGCGTGGGCTTGCCGCCAGCGCATCGAAGGGCGAGGTGCCGATATTGCCCACGGCCTGGGAGCGCTTGCCAGAGCGCTTTTCATCGGCCGCCATGATGGCAGCCAGCATGCCCGTGGTAGTGGTCTTGCCGTTGGTGCCGGTCACAGCAAGCCAGGTGCGCGTGGGGCCAAAGAGCTCTGCCTTATCCAAGCGATAAGCCAGCTCGACATCGCCGATCACCTCAACGCCCGCCGCAGCGGCGGCCACCAACAGTGGTGAGCTCGGCGCCCAGCCTGGTGAGGTAACCACGAGGGAGAACTCCGCGGGATCAACAGCGGCGGTATCAACGGTCGCGACGCATAGGTCGGCAGCGAGTGCGGCACGTGAGTCGGCGTTGCCATCGGCCACAACCAAGTCTGCTCCCAGCCCCAGCAAGACAGTGGCGCAGCCGCGGCCGGACACTCCGGCGCCAGCCACCAAGATACGGCCTCGCAAGGACTCGGGAAGTCCTCCAGCTAGGTTCGCTGGCACTTTAGTCATGACTAACCCACCAGCCCGATGCCGGAATCAGCGAGCCACTCGCCGTAGAAGATTGCCACACCAGTCATGGCGGCCATCGCCGCAATGAGCCAGAAGCGAATGACAACCGCGGTCTCGGCCCAGCCGCCGTTTTCGAAGTGGTGGTGGATTGGAGCCATGCGGAAGAAACGCTTGCCGGTGGAACGGAAGACCACGATCTGGATGACCACAGAAACGGTCTCGATGACGAAGAGCGCGCCAATGATGATCATGAGCAGCTCGGTGCGGCTGGTCACGGAGATGCCCGCAACCAGACCACCCAGGGCCAGGGAACCAGTATCGCCCATGAAGATCTTGGCCGGTGCAGCGTTCCACCAGAGGAAGCCCAGGCAACCACCCAGGCCGGCGGCAGTCAGAACCGCCAGGTCCAGCGGATCACGGACCTGGTAGCAGCCAGCGGTGAAGTCAGCCGCGCAAGAGTTGCGGAACTGCCAGAAGGTCATGATGGTGTACGCACCCATCACGATTGCGGTGGTACCCGCTGCCAAACCATCCAGGCCGTCGGTCAGGTTGACCGCGTTAGACCATGCCGCGATGAGGATGTACATGAAGATAAGGAACACGATGGTTCCGACAATGGTCGGGCCAACGGCAATGTCGAAGGTCTCGATGTCACGAATGAAGGAAAGCTTCGTGGAGCCAGGCGTCAGGCCCTTCTCATCGGGGTTCTGTAGAACCAGCAGGCCGAAGGCCAGAGCGAGCGCCAGCTGGCCCACCAGCTTGGCCGTCTTGTTCAGGCCCAGGTTGCGCTCTTTGAAGAGCTTGATGAAGTCATCAGCAAAACCCAAGCCACCAAGCCCCAGAGTCAAACCTAGGACCAGGATGCCCGAGTAGGTGAAGCCACCATGGCCGGTGATTTGCCCGTAGATGCCGACCGTCAGGTAAGCCACGGTGACACCGGCGAGGATCGCAAGACCGCCCATGGTTGGCGTGCCGCGCTTACGAAGGTGCGACTTGGGGCCGTCCTCGCGGATTTCTTGGCCCTTTCCTGTGTCCGAGAAATACCGGATCAGGAGTGGGGTGATAAAAATCGCTACGAGGAAGCTGACCACACCAGCGATGATGATCTGAGTCACGTGCTTGGGTTCCTTCTATTTCCGTGAACTAGCTCTGGTTGAGCTTTTCTGCGACGAGCCACAGGCGTTGGGCATTCGAAGCTTTGACAAGGACGACATCTTTAACGTCCCTTTGCGGCCAATCGTCCACGCCCACAGGCGGGGTACGGAGGAGACTATCAACAATCTTTGCGGCCTCATCAACATCGACACTGACACTAGTATTTATACCCTTTGCCTGTGCAGCTTCAGCCATCGCCCGCGTATTGGGGCTGCTGCCTACAGCAACCAGATGGTCTACGTGGTACTTCGCGAGCTCTGCACCCAGCTGACGGTGCGCGTCGAGGGCGTCGTCGCCCAGCTCACCCATCTCGCCGAGCACGGCAATAGAACGTGCGTCGGGACGCGCAGTGGCCGTGTATGCCAGCGCTGCGATGGCCGCACGCATGGAATCCGGGTTTGCGTTATAGGAATCATCAATCAGGGTGACTCCGTCGCGGCGGTTGCGCACGTCCATGCGGTGCTCCGACGCAATGCGGTGTCCAGACAACGCGTTTGCCACGAGTTCAGCGCTTAGCCCCAGCTCGATGGCGGCGGCCGCTGCGGCCAGCGCATTCGACACCTGATGTGCACCGAAGACCTGTAGTTTCACCGGAAGTGGCGCATGACCTGGGGTATGCATGAGGAAGGAAGCACGGGCGACGTCGTCAAGCTGCACGTCCGTGGCATAGTACTGCGCTGGCGGAGTGGAGCCTTGCTTGGCGACGGCCGAGTAATAGACCACCTTTGCATTCGTGCGGAGCGCCATGCCAGCGACGAAAGAATCGTTTGCATTGAGCACGGCGACGCCGCCCTCAGCTGCAGATGGGAGCGCCTCGACGAGCTCGCCTTTCGCGAGCGCGATATTCTCCCGCGAACCGAACTCGCCTAGGTGTGCGGTACCAACGTTGAGGACTACGCCTACCTTGGGTGCGGTGATGCCGGTCAAATGCCGGATGTGGCCGATGCCACGAGCAGACATCTCGGCCACGAGGTACTCGGTGTGTTCGTCACAGCGCAGTGCGGTATAAGGCAGACCGACCTCATTGTTGAAGGAGCCTGGTGGTGCCACCGTCTCCCCAGCGGCGCGGAAGATCGTGGCGATGAGGTCCTTGGTGGAGGTTTTACCAGCGGAACCGGTCACGCCCACGATGTTGAGGCCGTCTTCAGCGGCTAGGCGCTGGGTGACGGCGCGGGCCAGTGCGGACAGCGCCTGGATGACTGCGGCGGCGGAGCCATCCTCGTCATTGGCATAGATGTCGGCGTTTGCGCCGTCGCCTTCCACCTTGCCGGTGGGTTCAACAACGATGGCCGGAACGCCCACTGGACGCGCTGCGAGAACGGCCACCGCACCGGATTCAACGGCCTTCTCGGCAAAGTCGTGGCCGTCGACGCGGGCGCCTGGCAGCGCGAGGAAGAGGCCACCTGGGGTGACCTTGCGGGAGTCAAACTCTACGAATCCAGTAACTGTAGCTGCAGGATCTGGGACGCAATCTAGGCGGCCGCCGGTAATGTCGGCGATTTCTTGGAGGGTCAATGCAATCATGCTTGTTCCTTACTCACAGTGTCACCGTACTCCGCATGCCTAACCGGCGCGCCACCGCCGAGTTTGGTGTCAAGAGCGCGGGCAACTTCTTCCCTGTCATCAAAGTGCAGGGTTTCATCACCCACGATTTGCCCGACCTCATGGCCCTTGCCAACGACGATGATAGCGTCGCCGGGCTGTGCCCACTCCACTACTGCGTCGATGGCCGCGGCACGGGAGCCGATCTCGCGAATGTCTGCGGTCTGGGAAGCCTTCTGCGCGCCCGCCATGACAGCGGCACGGATGGCTGCAGGGTCCTCGCTACGCGGATTGTCGTCCGTAACCACGACGAGGTCTGCGCGTTCTGCTGCAGCTGCGCCCATGAGCGGACGCTTTGAGGAGTCGCGGTCGCCGCCTGCGCCGACGACGACGCCGAGGCGTCCGCCGGTCTCAGACAGCTGGCCGCGCAGGGTATCAAGAACCGCTGCAATGGCTGCTGGCTTGTGGGCGTAGTCGACAACTGCCACGAAATCTTGGCCACGGCTGATGCTCTCCATCCGCCCCGGTACGGCCACGCGCTCGACACCGTTTAGGAAGGTTTCGGTGTCCACGCCTACCGCAGCTGCCATGCCTGCTGCCAGCGCAGCGTTGGCGATGTTGAACTTGCCTGGCATCGGCAGCTCAAAGGAATAGGTCTCCCCACTGAAGCTCAATTCAACGTGCTGTGCGCCAGTGGGCTCGGTGCCTAACTGACGGGCGCTAATCACCTGCTTGGTGTTCTCAGCTGTTTCCTCGTCTGTGGTTGAAACGAGCGTCAGTGGCTTGCCAGCGACTTGCTGCGCCATGCGCTTGCCCCAGTCATCATCAACACAGATTACGGCAGCGGACGCTGCTTGCGCGCCGTCGAAAAGCGCTGCCTTGGCTGCGAAGTAATCCTCCATCGTTGGGTGGAAGTCGAGGTGGTCCTGGCTCAAGTTGGTGAAACCACCAACATCGAACTGGGTACCTCGCACGCGCCCAAGCTCAAGTGCGTGGGAGGAGACCTCCATGACCACGTGCGTGACTCCTTCGTGACGCATGCGCGCAAAGAGCTCCTGCAGGGTCGGAGCCTCGGGAGTGGTGAGCTTAGTCGGCACGGGTTCACGGTTGATGCGGGTTCCGGTTGTGCCGATAAGACCCACCTTGTGGCCTGCGTGGAGAAGACCCGCCTCGAGGAGGTAGCTCGTGGTGGTCTTGCCAGATGTTCCTGTCACGCCCAGTACGGTCAAGTGCTCAGTGGGGTGCTCGTAAATTTCAGCGGCGATGAGACCCAACACTGCACGAATGTCTTCCACGACAATGATGGGGCGACGCTCACCAGCTTCTTGCAGGTGTTGTAGGCCCGCCTCATCGGTGAGGATGGCCGCTGCCTCAGTGTCACCGGCAAATTGGGCACCGTGTACTCGCGTACCTGGAAGGGCCGCGAAGAGCCCGCCGGCGGCAATCGCCTTCGAGTCGAGACTGCACGCCGAAACGGTGACGGAATCATCGCCGATGACGCGGCCGCCGCCAATGGTGGCGAGGGTCTGGAGGTCTACGCTCATTGCATTTCTCCCTAAAGCTTTCTAGTGAACTGTTCTTGAGGTTTTGATAGTTGTGGGGCTTACTGAGCTCGCAACGTTAGCTCTGGGCTAGGCGGGGAGGTAGGAATGTTATCGCGATTGAGCAGCCAGCTTGCGATGTCTTTGAAGACAGGCGCTGCGGACTGACCACCGGAACCATTGTCGTTAACTCCGGACTGCGGCTCGTCGAGCATGATTGCCACAACAAAGCGTGGGTCGTCGGCAGGCGCGATACCCGCGAAGGTGATCCAGTAGGCGGAGTTCGAGTAGGCTCCCGTCTTCTCGTCAACCTTCTGTGCGGTACCGGTCTTGCCGGAAAGTTGGTATCCCTCGATCTTGTTGCCGCCGGCGGTGCCGTTCTGGACGCCATTCGGGTCGGATTGGAAGACAGCGCGGAACATATCCACAGTGGTCTTCGCGGTTTCCTTGCTTACTACCTGCGTCTTCTTGGGAGCGTCGAGCTCCTCTTTCTCGCCGTTGGAATTGGTGATGGAGGAAATGATGCGTGGCTCGATGCGCTCACCACCGTTCGCCAAAGTCTGGTAGACGCTGGCCATCTGCAGCGTGGTCCACGACTGGCCCTGGCCGATCGGCAGGTTGGCGAAGGTACCGCCGGACCACTGCTCCTGATCGGGGACCAAACCTGCAGACTCGTTTGGCAGTTCAATACCAGTGGTCTGACCAAGGCCGAAGGCCTTGAGATACTTGGCGTAGCGCTCCTGCCCCAACTGCTGGGCGATCATTAGAGTGCCCACGTTTGAGGACTTACCGAAAATACCGGTGGTGGTGTAAGGCTCGACGCCGTGATCCCAGGCATCATTAACAGTTACGCCAGCCATATCGATGGATCCTGGAACCTGGTGAACCTGGTCTGGGGTGGTAACGCCCTCCTGCAGCGCTGCGGCCGCGGTGATGATTTTGGCCACTGAGCCAGGCTCATACGGGTGCGAAACGCTGTGGTTGTCGAAGGTTTTGTCTTCCTTGAGCTGCTTTTCGATGTCCTTGTTCGGATCGATGGTTCCCGTGTTGGCCATGGCCAAGACTTCGCCCGTAGCAACGTCGAGGACCACCGCTTGTGCATTCTTGGCCTTGGAGTTGGCGCGTGCCTTCTCCAGCTTCTGCTGTACGTAGGTCTGCAAATCAAGGTCCAGGGTCAAGGTGACGTTCTTGCCGTCGGTTGCTGAGACCTCATCGCGCAACGTGCCGGGAATTGCCTGACCATTGGTGGAAACATCCTCGGTGGAGCTGCCATCGATACCAGTCAGAGTGGAGTCACCGGAAGCTTCGAAGCCGAACTGACCTTGTCCGTCCATGGAGACCTTGCCGATGACGTTCTCCGCGATGGAGCCATTCGGGTACTGGCGAATCTGCTGCTCATCAGCTGCGAGTCCGTGGTACTCAGAAGCGATTTTCACTGCTACATCCGGGTCCACGTTACGAACTAGAACCTCGTACTGGGTATCCGCGTGCAGCTTATCCAGAATCTGTTTCTCGTCCACGTCGCCGGTGTCCAATCCAGCATCGTTGATTTTGGAAGGGATGCCCTTCGCCATGTCCTTGAGTCGCTCTTCGAGCTTATCGTCAAGAAACTTCTTACGCGCGGCGTCGTCAAGCCCGTCAAAGGAAGCTTCTCCGGTAGCTTCCAACTCCTCCTGCTCACGAAGTTCGTCGCGCAGGCGCGTTGGCGAAACGGTGAGTGAACGCGACTTCATTGTGTAGGCAAGTCGCTGCCCATTGCGATCGACAATCTCACCGCGGCGAGCCGAGTCGATATACACGCGGGATCGCTGAGCCACAGCTTTAGCGGCAAAGTCGGGACCCCAGACGATCTGTACCCAAGCCAAGCGCCCGACCAAGGCCACGAACACCACCATAAGGACAGCAACAACGGTTTTGACTCGCTGCCGCAAGATAGCCTTCTGCGGCAAAGCCATGGCAGCCTTGGCACGCGCGGTACGGCCACCGCCCTGGGCCTGCGGATCACGTGTTGCAGGCTTTACTCGCTCACTCGGGCGCGACGCCGAACCTGCACGCGGCATAGCGGATCCAGTGGCGGCCCCCCGATGGCTACGACCACCGGAACGCCCACTTTGGCGGCCATAACGACCGCGGTCGGCAGCATTATCCCTGCCATCGCGCCCATGCTCCCCTCGGGAACCGCGTCGACGGTCACCTGAATTTGGTGGAGTCACAAAGTCACCTTTTCCTTATGCCGCGTCGAATACAAAAGCCACTTAAATGCGGTTGCGGGCTCGGCATGACCGATGGTCTTGAAGCTCGCCCGCAAAGCAGGCAGTCTTGCTTGAAGATTTTGCCTTATAAAAGCCAAGTGCTCGCACAGGCACGCGCGAGCACTTCTGAAGAAGCAGGATTTTTAGCTAGTTAGCGTATGGCGCTTGGGCTGGGATGTTCGGCAGATCCTGCGGTGCTGCCGGAGCAGATTCCTGCCCGGCCGGAGCCTGGCCATTGTTATTGCGCGCCTCACGTTGACGACCCTGCGGCACCTCGTTGAGACTATCTGAGATGTCCTTCGTTGCGTTCGGATCACTCGATGCCTGGCCCGGACGGACTGGCTCGCCGTTGACGTCAACAATGGACTCAGTGTTCAACTCAGCCGGACGCTTCTCATTGACAGCCCCGTCTGGGCCGACCTCTACGATTCCTGGCTGGGTAGGTACACCCATCTTGGCATCATTGGCACGCCGCGCAACGTCAGAAGCCGAGCGCACATTTTCGAGGTCACGATTCAGCGTCTCGAGCTGGTTATTCAGCTCAGACTCGCGAACTGTCAAGTCCTTGACCACAAAGGTCTGGGCAGTCGAGATACCAGAAAGCCACATCGACACCACGACGCCGAAAATCAGCAATCCGATGGCCATGAAGGACATACGAGTAAAAAGCGAGCTCTTTTTATTTAGCGACTGCTGTGGAAGACGGCGGCCACGGAAAGAAACAACCTGCTTCGAACCCAAGCGGTTTCCGCGGCGCGCCGGCACCTGGGTACGGTGCGGCGTTCGACGCGGAGTGCGCTGGGGAACGGCGCGGCGACCTGGCTCTAGAAGAGTCGTGGCAGCTCCGGTATCGGTACCGGTTGTAAAGTCGCGGCTCGCCCCCATGGTGCGGGTCCTCTCTTGTGTGGTGATGCGGGAAGTGTGTGGTGCGGTTGTGCGTTCGTAGAGGCTCATGCACTACCTCCCGGTGGGTGCAGGTGAGGCTCGCCCTCGAGCCTCTCTATGGCCCGCACCCTCACGGATGCGGCGCGGGAGTTTTCTTCAATTTCCTCGGCGCTCGCCTTTTCAGCGCCACGGGTGACCGTTTTAAACTTTGGAGCCGTGCCCGGGAGATCCATCGGAAGCCCGGCTGGCGTCTTAGACGCAGCCAGCTCGGCGAAAGCCTGCTTAACGGTGCGGTCCTCGAGAGACTGGTAGCTCATGAACACCGCGCGTCCGCCGACGTGTAGTGCATCTGTAATAACGGGGATCACCTGCTCGATTGCCTCAAGCTCGCGGTTAACCTCGACGCGCAATGCCTGGAAGGTGCGCTTTGCCGGATGCCCGCCGGTGCGGCGAGTTGCCGCGGGGATGGTGGCGTAGAGCAGTTCAACAAGACGTTCGGAGTTGCTGAACGGCTCTTTCTCACGCTCCTTGAGCACCGCCGAGGCAATTTTGCCGGCGAAACGCTCATCCCCGTAGGTCTTGAGAATTCGTGCAAGGTCGCCATGGCTGTACGTGTTCAACACGTCTGCAGCGGTAATGCCATGCGAGGGGTCCATGCGCATGTCCAATGGTGCATCCGTCTTATACGCAAAGCCGCGCTCAACTTGGTCGAGCTGCATGGAAGAAACACCCAAGTCGAACAGGGCGCCAGCAATGCCGTGCTCGCGAGCAATGTCAAAGATTGCGCCCTCTCCCCTGGCAATTTCGCCGCCGACCTCGTCGAAGCGTGCGTTGACGCCCACAAAGCGATCCTCGAATGGCTCCAAGCGCTCGGTGGCTGCGGCCAGCGATGCGCCATCACGATCAACGCCTACCACGTGCAGGTTAGGGAAAGTCCGCAGGAAAAAATCGGCGTGGCCACCGGCGCCTAAAGTGCCGTCAACGACAACCGCGTTGCTCCCGGCCGCCTCAATTGCGGGCGCGAGCAGTTGAGCCATACGCTCGCGCATGACTGGAACATGGCCGTGGTTTTCGGCTATGTCGTAGTTAATGTTGTTGGCTACGTTGTCAGTGTTCTTGTCTTGAGCCGTCATTACTGCTCGTCACCCCCTTTTTTCTCAATTGGTCCCACAGAGCAAAAAAGTGCGTATAGGGCCCTGTCCGAGGCAGGTTTCTGATATCGGGGAAGTACACCAGAGCATCCACCTCGGGCAGAGTCCGTACACGCACTCATCGCTGCCCTTGCTCTTTAGAGCAACCCAGCGAGTACGTCATCGGCGTCTGCTGCCGAATAAGCATCTTCAGTTTGCGCCTGGTACTCAGCCCACGCGGCTGCGTCCCAGATTTCGAGGAAGTCCACTGAACCGACCACCACGCATTCCTTTGAGAGGTTTGCGTATTCGCGGTGTGCGGCTGAAAGAGTGATTCGTCCGTGTCCATCCGGCCTTTGCTCATCCGCACTTGCTGCCAAGTTACGAATAAACGCACGCGCGTCTGGGTTGGTGCGAGACACTGCTGCCGCTTTCCGTGCACGCGCCGCGAATTCCTCACGCGGATAAACCGCTAGAGAGTGATCCTGACCTTTGGTGACCATAAGGCCGCCAGCCAAATCTTCGCGGAACTTAGCGGGAAGCGTAAGCCGCCCTTTGTCATCGAGTTTGGGAGTGTAGGTACCCAGAAACATCCCGGGCCCACCTTCCTGTCACTCGAAACTCCGGATTCCTCTGGCATGAAACCTTGCGCCAAACCCTCGGGAGTTACTCGAAATTCTGACGCTCACTTTCACACTGCGCCCCACTCTACCCCACTTTCCCCCACTTCTGTCACCCCAAGCCGCGTGTTCAAAGAATTCCAACTCGATCGATCGAGGTAGACGACCGTTTTAACGGTGGGAAGAAATCCCCGCTACCCCCTTGACACCACCCCACAATGACCCCTTTGGCCCCACCAGAAACACCTACATATTGCGCACCATAGGCCGCAATAGCCCCTTATATTGTGAATTCTCCACCCGCACACCGCGCACCATCCGATGCCATTTACCCATTTCCCAAAACAGCAGACCCGGAAAACCAGACGTCAAGGTCAGTTTTGCTCACACTCCAAACTCCGACAACAGCGACCACAAGGTCTGGGATTCCAGGGTTGCATTTCTAAAAAGCGCCGCCACAGCTTCAGCCCAAACGTCTCCCCGGTGGTGCAAAGTGGGGAATGTGGGAGAAAGTGGGGAATGTGGGGCAAAGTGGGGATTAGAAAGTGGGAACCTTGAAGTGTGAATCTCACAAAGGGCTGAACGCAAAAAGCCCGCATCCCCTCTTCCGCTTGGGAAGTTAGGAATGCGGGCTCAAACCACAAATTCGGCTTGTTTCAGCGCTGGCGCTTATCGCTCTTCGAAACGACGGCGGAAGTTCTCCTCCAGACGGCCGCCTACTCCGCCCTGACCACCGGCCGACTTCTGCTTAGCGCGAGCACCCGAGTAAGACGGCGCCTTCTCCTCGCGCCCACGCAGCATCCACACGCCAGAGGCAAACATAACAAGGAATCCAACGATAGAAATGCTGACGAACCAGAGGTTCTGCTGCGCGAGGGCTACGCCACCCACCAAGAGCAAGAGCCCCACGACAATGAGCGCGATGCCACGAAGGGTAATCGCACCACCGTTGCCACCGAAGCCGGAATCCTCAGCAACAGAGGAACCAAACTTAGGATCATCCTGCAATAAGGACCGTTCAATTTCACGGAGAGCTTGCTGCTCGTGCTCGGAAAGCGACACTGTTCCTCCAACTGATTTCAATGGGTCTAGGGCTAAGTTCCACAACGCAGTGCACAAATGCTGGCCGCACACGCTTTGGGATACACCATATTTTGTGAACTACTAATTATCTAACGCCCAGAGTAATCAGTTAGTTCCCGCAAATACAGTCTACCCCCACATAACTGGGGTACAACACGCCGAACATGTCCCAGTTCCCGCTTTACGCAGCAAGGGAGCCGAAGCCCATTTCCTCTTCCACATAGGAAAGGAATTCCGCCGCCAAGGCCATCACTTCAAGGACAACCTCGTCCGAAGGAGCGCCCTCCAAGCCAGAGGCCACCCGGGAGCGAAAGCGAGAGTAAGCACCAAAGCGCTCAGCCCATTCCTTTTCCTCTCCCCCAACGAGTGCGAGCTGCGCCCAAGCACTCGACGGAAGGCGACGCCGCTTTGCCACCGCAGAGTCCGCAATACGAGCACCGGCCGTACGGAGGCCCGCCTGATAAGCAAACTCCAGCGCCTGATCCCAACGGCCCACAGCAGCCATGGCACGAGCTTGCGCTAGCAAGTCGCTTGCCTGCTCCATAAAACGGTCACGCTTGAATGCGCCCACTGCCGCGCGCGACCCCCTGAACTGGGCCGTAGCTGAAATTACCTGTGCCATGATGCTCCTCCTTCGCTGGTATTGACTAACAATCTAAAGAGCCTTCCAGACATCTACCTTCATTTTAGATCACTTGTTCGAATAGTGCAATAGTTTTTCCACTTCAGAGCGTTTTTAACTTTCGAAAATCTACACACGATGTTCATTTTTAAAAACAGAAAAGCTGCGCAATTACGTTGTCGAACAACCCCTAAGTCTGCTGTTATTAGAAGTGTGAGTTTTCAAATTCGGCGCCTGAGCCCCCAAGAATTCGCCATGCTGGCCCCACAGTTGGTGGACATCTACATCGAAGCCATGGGATATAACCCCACCATTCGGGCTAACCGGATTAACGCGTGGAAGGCTGATGTCATGCGTCCCGGATTCACTGCGGTTATCGCCGAAAATGAATTCGGCATCGCGGGCTTGGCCTACGGTTTTGTCGGTACGCCGGACACCTGGTGGGACCGCCAGCTGCGCCGCGGTTTCACCGAGGCCGGCGGCCCCACGCCCGAGCAACTGGATATCTTGCACAACTATTTCGAGCTCGCCGAGATTCATGTCACCCCTAACTTGCAGGGCCATGGCTTAGGCCTCTGCCTCATCGAGGAACTCGCGTGGAACGCGCCAGCCTCCTATCTCTTGTTATCCACGCCCGAGGTCCCCAACGAGGCAAACGCCGCTTTTGGCCTTTACCGCAAAGTGGGATTCTTCGATGTCCTACGCAACCTCGAATACCCCGCAGACGAACGCGCCTTTGCGATTCTCGCGGCACGGTTGCCCCTGTCTGCCACCTAATTAGAAACGTCTGCCCTAACAGGTAACGTGTGAGGGGTGAAAGACAGCAGCATTCCCACCATCGAGCAGTTCCCCGACCTCGCCCGCGAAAAGCTCAGCGAGTTCCTCGCACAGCGTCGCCCCGAGGTTGCAGAAATTGGTGAACCCGTTGTCAACGCAACGAACTTCCTAGAGTCCTTCGTTCTCGATGGCGGCAAGCGCATTCGCCCCACCTACGCGTGGGCTGGCTTCCTCGGCGCGCACGGCCTAGAGAGCGGCGAGGATGCCCAGGCTATGGCCACCGCCGCCTCATCGCTGGAGTTCATCCAGGCGTGCGCGCTTATCCACGATGACATCATCGATTCCTCTGATACCCGGCGCGGAAATCCCACTGTGCATCGCGCCGTCGCAGCACAACACAGGGCCAAGGGCTACCACGGCGATGCCGACTTCTTCGGTCAATCAGTAGCCATCCTGGTTGGCGATCTTGCACTCGCATGGGCCGAAGACATGCTGCAGGGCTCCGGCCTCAGCGGCGCCGCGCTGCATCGCGCTCGCGGCCCATGGTCAGGTATGCGCACCGAGGTCATCGGCGGCCAGATTCTAGACATTTCGCTGGAGGCCGCGGGTTCCGAGGACCTAGCGCTAGCCAACTCGGTCAACCGTTACAAGACGGCCGCGTACACCATCGAGCGACCGCTTCACCTTGGTGCCGCAGTCGCAGGCGCCGAGCCTGCGCTTATCGACGCTTTCCGTGGCTACGGCCGCGACATCGGAATCGCCTTCCAGCTGCGCGATGACCAGCTCGGCGTCTTCGGCGACCCCGCGATCACTGGAAAGCCTGCTGGCGACGATCTGCGCGAAGGCAAGCGCACCGTCCTCCTTTCCTTGGCGCTCCAGCACGCCGACGCGAAGGACCCAGCCGCTGCCAAGACGCTGCGTAGTCTCATCGGCAACAGCGAGGATCCCGCTGACATTGCCCGCATGGCGCAAATCATCGAGGACTCCGGCGCCCCAGCGCTGCTTGAAGAGCAAATCACCGCTCTCACCGAGTCAGGGCTGCGCCACCTCCGCGAGGCGCAGGTTGATACCGACGTCACTCAGACCCTCGAGGCACTGGCCATCAAGGCCACGGCTCGTCGAATGTAGGCAGCATGTCAGTTACATCTCCTGCCTCCCCTGCTCCTCAGACCGCAGGCCCAAAGCACAAGGTGTATAGCCTGCAGCTGCCCAATGCACTACCGGTGGGCATCGTTGCCTCCATCATCTTGATGATTGTCTCCTTCTCCGGCGGCGCTACGCGCAACCGAGGCGGTTTTCTGGAGGCCCTCAACATCGGGTTCTTGGCCTACGGGCACGGCCGCAACGTGGGCATGGTTCTCTACTGGTTCGGCCTCTTTAGCCTCGTCGCTGCATGGATCCTGGCCGGCCGCCAGGTGGTCGCGCCGCAGCTGAAGAATCCTACTCCTGACGGAGGCCTGCGCGAGATCCGTCGCATGCTCGCCGCATGGATCGCTCCACTGCTCTTTGCTGCACCTCTTGCCTCCCGCGACGTCTACTCCTATCTCATGCAAGGCGCCATGGTGCGCGATGGTTTCGATCCCTATACCGAGGGCGCAGCCGTCAACCCGGGACCATTTCTGCTTGAGGTTTCCCATGACTGGCGCAACACCACCACCCCTTATGGCCCGTTGCACTTGTGGACCGCCGAAGGCGTCACGCGCCTAGTGGGCGATAACGTCGCCGCAGGAATCATCGTCTACAAGGCAATCTCCGTCCTCGGCTTTGCCGTCATCGTCTTCGCAATTACCCGCCTGGCCCGCGCCTTAGGCGGCGACCCCGCTTTGGCACTGTGGTTGGGTGTGGCCAATCCGGTAGTTGTCCTTCACCTCATCGGTGGCATGCACAACGAGTCCGTCATGGTGGCCCTCGTGTCCCTGGGCCTGCTTGCCGCGGTACACAAGCGCTTCCACATCGGCCTCATCCTCATCGGCGTGGCCGTGGCGCTCAAGGCAACGGCCATTTTTGCAGCACCCTTCGTGGTGTGGATGATGGTGCTTCACCACGCACCGCGGGAACGCGGCGTCGCCAAACAGGTGCTCGCATTCGTCATCTCTGGAATCGTGGCGTTGGTTGAGGTAGCTCTATCCGTCGCTGTCATTACATGGGCCTCGGGCAGTTCTTGGGGATGGCTCTCCCAAATCAGCGGCAACTCCAAGGTGGTCAATCCCCTCGCCGGCCCTACCTTCGCAGCCGACGTCCTCATCCCGCTTATCCAGGTCTTTAGCCCAGAGACCACATACAACGGTGTACTGGGTATGCTGCGCAGCATCTCGATGGTCTTCATGCTCATCGGTTTGGTCTTGATGTGGTGGCTGGGCCGCGGTTCCATCAACCGCGCCATCGCAGGTACCGCTGGCGCCTACCAGGTCGCGTTCGTGTTCAACTCTGTAACCCTGCCGTGGTACTACGCCTCGGTGTTGACCCTCATGGGCACATTCCGCCCGCCGCTGCTGCTCATCAAGATCACCACGGGCGTCTCGCTATTTATTGGCGTAGCTTTCTCCGGCGACGGAAACCACCAGCTCTACAACTGGTGGTGGGATATCGGCATGGTCGTCGCCGCATGGGCGCTTACGCAGTGGATCTTTGCTGGACTGCCGGAAAACCTCGGCAGCGGTTTACGGGAGCGGGATCGCGCCGCCAAGCCACGCCCTGTGCTTGACGACGCCCCCGCATCTTCCCCCGAAGCTTCCTAAAAGGCCGAAGCCTGCGCGCGGCGGATGACCTCGCGCGCAAGGTGACCGTGCAGTGCGTCGATGGGTCGGCCCGGAAGGGAATCGTCCTCGGTGAACAGGTGCACGAAGATTTCGTCGTCGTTGAAGCCGCCGTCGGTCAAGACCGTGATGACGCCAGAAACGTACTTGGAAATAACGCCCTTCTCGTTGAAGAAGGAAGCAGGAACGTAGCGGGTGCCTTCGCCGTCGCGCCACGCGATGAACTTGCGTGCGTTGAGCAGGTCGAAGACGCGGGTGATCTGAAGATCAAGCTTGTCCGCCACTTCCTGCAATGTCAGCAACTTCTCATCAGCCAGCAGGGCTGCGATTTGTTGCGTCTTGTCAGCAGGAGAATTGTTCTGCGCGTTGTTTGTCTGTACGTTGTTTGTCCGTGCACTGTTTGTATCTGCGTTACTCACAGACACAACCTTAGCTGGATACCACATCTGCTTCCCTATCAGCCATACTGGAATGCATGACAAGGCTGGAAATAGGCGACGTACTCGAAGACCGCTATCGAGTTGATCGGCCAATCGCGCAGGGCGGTATGTCCACTGTGTATCGCTGCGTTGACTTGCGCCTAGGCAGAGCTGTGGCCGCCAAGGTCATGGACGAGCGCTACCAGGACGACCCTGCCTTTGTGAAGCGCTTCGAGCGGGAGGCCCGCGCCATGGCGCAGCTACAGCACCCCAATCTCGTTGCCGTGCATGACTTCTCTTCCGAGGGCGTGCCCATCTACCTCATCATGGAACTCATCACGGGCGGCACGTTGCGCGAGCTGCTCGCCGAGCGCGGGCCCATGCCTGCGCATGCGGCTGCCGCCGTGATGCACCCGATGCTCATGGGCCTCAACGAGGTGCACCGCACTGGCCTGGTGCACCGCGACATTAAACCGGACAACGTGCTCATTACCTCACATAACCGGGTGAAGCTCGGTGACTTTGGCCTGGTGCGCTCCGCGGCGGCCGAGCAGGCGTCGAACCAGATCATCGGTACGGTGTCCTACCTCTCCCCTGAGCAAGTCACGGGCGAGCCGATCACGCCTGAATCCGACGTCTATTCTGCGGGCGTGGTTCTCTTCGAGCTGCTCACCGGCACCGTGCCGTTTAGTGGCGCGACCCCGATGGACCACGCGACAGCGCGCCTGCACGCGGATGTTCCGGCGCCGTCGTCACGCATTGCCGGGGTGCCGAAGCTTTTCGACGCCCTCGTGGCCACCGCAACCGCTCGCCAAGCCAGCGAGCGCTTCGCCGACGCCGGGGAGTTCCTCGACGCTCTTGACGACGTCACACGGGACCTAGATCTGCCGGAGTTCACCGTTCCAGTTCCGCGCAACGCAGCGGCCGCCCGCACAGCTGAACAGCCCACCGACTTCTCGGGAACCGGTGCCACGCACGTCTTTGACGCGACGACCACTATCGATACTCCCTCTGCAACCCCCGCAGAGCAGCACACCGCCCCTGCCCCAGAGGCAGCGACCGAATACATTCCGCAGACCCCTCCTGCGGATATCCCCCACCGCGCACCGCTGAGTTTTGAAACTCGCGCGGATTTGCCGGCTCCGCCCTTCGCCGCGCCACCAGGTCCACCTGTGGCCCCGCGCGGCGCGGAGTATCCAACATCTAACTATCACGCACAAGCACCGCTGGAGCCCCAGCCTCAGGGCGCGCTGTCGCACATCGCTGAAGACGAGCCAGCCGAGCGCCCATTAAGCAACCGCAACGTGTTCACGCTGCTGCTGTTCTTGGCGTTCGTTGGGCTAGCAACCGTTGCCGTCGCCTTGGGCGGGTGGTGGTTCGGCTCCGGCCAATACGGTTCTATGCCGACGTTCTTCGCCTAGTTACGCAGCATCTCTGCGATGAGGAAGGACAGCTCCAGCGACTGCTGGGTGTTCAAGCGCGGGTCCACTGCGGACTCGTAGCGGCCCGGCAGGTCCACGTCAGTGATGTCCTCTGCGCCGCCCAGGCACTCGGTGACGTCCTCACCCGTGAATTCGAGGTGCACGCCACCTGGGTGGGTGCCCAGCTCGCGGTGTACCTCGAAGAAGCCCTGCACCTCGTCCACGATCTTGTCGAAGTGGCGGGTCTTGTAGCCATTCGATGCGGTGAAGGTATTGCCGTGCATTGGGTCGCACTGCCAAACAACCTTGTGGCCGGAGTCCTCCACTGCCTTGACTACTGCCGGAAGCACGGTGCGCACCTTGTCGTGGCCCATGCGGGTGATCATGGTCAAGCGGCCCGGCTCACGGTTCGGGTCGAGCTTCTCTGCGTACTCAACGGCCTGCTCCGGGGTAACGCCCGGGCCGAGCTTGATGCCCACTGGGTTGCCGATGATCGAGGCGAAGTTGACGTGGAAGTCTTCCAAGCCACGGGTGCGCTCACCGATCCACAGCTGGTGTGCGGACAGGTCATAAAGCTTGGTTTCGCCGTTGGAATCGACGCCGAGACGCAGCATGGAACGCTCGTAGTCCTTGAGCAATGCCTCGTGGGAGCAGTAAATCTCCGCCGAGCGCAGCGTCTCATCGGAAACCCCACAAGCATTCATGAAAGCAAGGCCATTCTCGATCTCATTGGCAAGCGCCTGGTAGCGCGCACCCGCCGAGGAGTTGGCCACGAACTCGCGGTTCCACTCGTGGAGGCGGTACAGGTCAGCGGTGCCGGAAGAGGTCAGCGCACGCACGAGGTTCATCGCTGCGGACGCATTCGCGTATGCACGCACCATGCGGGCTGGGTCGTGACGACGAGCTTCCTCGGTGGGTTCCACACCGTTGACGATGTCGCCACGGTAGTTGAGCAGACCGTTGCCATCGACGTCGGAAGAACGCGGCTTAGCGTACTGGCCGGCAATACGGCCGAGCTTGACCACAGGGGTGGAGGCACCGTAGGTGAGCACCACGGCCATCTGCAGGAGGGTCTTCACGTTGCCGCGGATGTGCGGCTCAGTGTTGGACTCGAAGGTCTCAGCGCAGTCGCCGCCCTGCAAGAGGAATGCTTTACCCAGGGCGACGTCAGCAAGCTTGCGCTTGAGTTCTTCAATCTCTGGGGCCACAACGATCGGTGGAACAGATTCCAGGATCTTGCGAACGTTGTCTGCCTGGGACTGATCCCAGCTGGGCTGCTGCTTCGCATCACGCGCGATGACGTCCTGGAATCGCTCCTCGATGCCTGCTGGCAATGGTGGGAGGTCCGGAAGTGCTTCTTTAGGGATATCTACTGTCCAACTCACATGGCTATTTAACCACTATTAACCTGTCGCGCGTTAGTTAGATGCTAGATAGTGACTTGGTTGGCCCTTCCTAGGGGTAGTACATCCATGCAGGCGCGGAATTTTGCGAGATTGTGGCGGGCGTCGACAAGCGCATCGTGATTGCCCTGCGGAACCGGCGGCAGCTTGGGGCAGCCGGCAAATTCCCAGTACTGCTTGAGTTCGCGCGTAAAACGCGGCATCCGCTTAGGAAGACCGGTCATATCACCCCAGAGCTGGGCCAAGACTACGTGATCATAGGCGCCAACCCAGGCCCACAGTTCCACCGGCGTGGCGTGGGCGGCGAAGAACTCGAGCAGCTCCTCGCGGATGCGCTCGCACGACTTCCATACGGGGTTACTCGGGGAAGGCAACTTGTCTAGGACGTTTTCGCGCACCCAAGCGTTGGCATGGGCGGGGTTGAAGTCCGTGGACACCGCATAATATTCGCTACCATCCTCCCCAACGATGCCGATGGAGACCAGCTCAATGGTCTCTCCATCTTCGATAAATTCGGTGTCATAGAAGTAGCGCACGGGGTCTTATCTTAGTTGCCTTGCCTAGATCTGAATGCGATGGGGTCTCGTGGGCCCTGCGCCCATGCTTAACGACGCCTCATTTTCTGGGTGGTCGCGCCGCGGGGCTGTTTCCACCAGATGCGTAATCGACGGAGGCTTAAGAAGCCATCCAACAATTGGTACTTTGCCCAGCGCCCACAGTGCCAAGGCAGCCAAAACTGCGAAGACAAAGCAGGCGATGAGCCAGAACCGCGTGTTGTCCAGGAGGGTTTGGCCGTCAAGAGAGACAGTGTGCGGGAACCAAGCCATGAAGAAACCGTAGCCGATTGTCAAGCCGATAGGGTGCCCCAGATAGATGGGCAGCGTATGCGAGCCCACGAAGCGCAAGGCGGTAGAGACTTTGGGCAAATGAGAAACCCAAATGGCCATGACAATGCCAAAAGGAACCTCGAGTGTCTGCTCAACAAAGCGGACCATGATGTGGACCTCGTTCGAAGTCAGATATTCCGCACCAGGAAGCGGCCACGGGATAAAGACCTCCTGTGGGTACTCGTCCCAGGCGCGGCGGAACAGGAAACCACCAGCATAAGATGCAATGACTCCCGCGTAGACGAAGAATGTTGTGCGAGTAAAACGGCCTTGGAAAGGGGCCTCTGCCTCTGCTGCGAAACGGGTAATCCAGTCGCGGAAGAAGGCAGCGCCCACGAACACTGGGAGGAACATCATCGCTTTAGCAATGACCGTGTAGTGCGCCTGCCACGCCATAAAGAGCAGGGGTGCAAAACTCAGCAGCAGCGCCAGCCACCCGGGCAGCTTGCGCACGCACCACAAGAAAATATTGAAGAATATCAACGCGTGGATAAACCACGCCATGGTGTGGCCCACCACCATGTTGAAGAGCATCTCGTTGCGGTCAAACAACGGGCTTTCGAAAACCCAATGCAATTCCACACGCTTTACTTGCAGCTCCACCGCCATCCACACGACGTAGGGCACGAGGAAATACCACAGGCGTCGGGCAAAGAGCTGTGGGAAAGTAAAGCTAAAGACCTTGCTAGAAAAATAGCCGCTGACGAGGAAGAACAACGGCAGGCGTAGGGGATCAAGCCACACATTGAAAGCGGCCAGCCGAGTCTCACTGGATTCGGGAACGGTGAGGGTGACATGCAAAAGGACAACGCCTAGGATTGAAATGCCCTTGGCGATGTCCGGCCACGCTAATCGAGGCTGCGAGGGGCTCAATGGCTAGCGTGCCTCCCCAGTTGGTTCGGCCCCAGCGGGGTATCCGTGGCCTGCCTGCAGCGATGCCTTTACGTCCGATGCATATAGGTCCACGTAGGAGCTCTCAGCCAACTCAGCGAGCTCATGCATCACGAAGTCGGTGAAAGCACGAATGGTCTCGTGCTCTTCTGGGTTAAGGCCGCGTTCGGCCGCCCACGCATGCGGATCGATGGGCTTGGCTACTCGCATCCCTACCTTGATGGGTCGCGGGACCCAACTACCAATGGGGTTCGCTTTGCGGGTATCGATCATGGCGATTGGGATGACGGGCTTGCCGGTGGCCATGGCGATTCGCGCCATGCCAGTGCGGCCTTTATAGATGCGCTCATCTGGAGAGCGGGTACCTTCTGGATAGATACCAAAGAGGTCTCCCCTGTCGAGGATCTTCTTGGCAGCTTTAAGCATGGCATCGCCTGCAGCGTCACTGTCGCGTTCTACCGGAACTTGTCCAACGGAACTAAAGAACCAAGCCTGTGCACGGCCAACCACGCCTGGTGTGGTGAAGTATTCGCTCTTGGCCAAGAACGTGATTTGGCGCGGGCACATGAGAGGGAAGAAGAAAGAATCCATCACTGCTTGATGGTTCGAAACAAGGATGGCTGGGCCTTCGGCTGGAATATTATCCATTCCTTCGGTCCATGGGCGGTTCCATACTCGCAGAGCAGGGCCGAAAAAAATGTTCTTAAAGGCCCAGTACCACTTGTTTCGCATCGTGAAGTCCCTGTCGTCTAATTAACCTACGGTGAGCCCATGACGGGCAAGGTCAGCAACGCCAATCATACCCGCGGCTGAACCCAATTCCGCAGTGGCCACGCGGGCCAGTGGGCGATGTCCAGCGCCCACGATCTGTCGTGCCATGTTCTCGCGTGCGCGCTCTAGGTAGAGATCCGCGTCATTGGCGACGCCGCCGCCCACAACGATGAGTTCAGGGTCCAAGACATCTGCCACGATGGACAAGCCTTGTCCCAGCCACGTGCCAAAGTTCTCCATAACGGCCAACCCCAGCGGGTCACCCTCGCGGGCCGCTTGCGTAATCTGCACGCCGGTGGCATTGGCCGGAAGCTTTGTTTCGTACTGTGGGCGCAGTTCCTCGCAGGTGTCTGGCAGTGCGGTGCCCGACGCATAACGCTCCAAGCAGCCGCGCTTGCCGCACGAACATTCACGTCCGCCAGGAACCACGGTGAGGTGGCCGAACTCTGGGGCGGTGCCGAAGGCTCCGCGGTAGATCTTGTCCTCTGTCATGAGCGTGGCACCGATTCCGGTGCCGATTGCGAAGAACACCCAGTCCTTTGCGCCGCGGCCCGCGCCAAAGCGCCACTCGCCCCAGGCTGCCGAGTTTGCGTCGTGTTCAAGACGCACCGGCAGGCCAATCCTTTTGCTCAAGATCTCACGAACGGGCGCATCGCGCCATGGCAAGTGCGGGGCAAAACGCACGGTTTCGCACTCTGGGTCAAGGAATCCCGCGAGAGCCAGCCCCACGGCGGAGATCTCGTGGGTCGCACTGAGTTCCTCGACTGCACGGGCAATGTCATCTTCAAGCTGCGTGGCGACTTTGGCCGTCGGCACGCTCACGGAGTCCACGATCTCGCCATCGGCGTCGATAGCCGCCGCACGAAGGTTGGTGCCGCCAATGTCGAAACCGATGGTGAGACCGGAGTCGACGGCAGGATGGGCGTGTTCAAGCATGCACAAAAGGATATACCCCATGTGGGTTAATGTTCACATTCTGCGCGCCAGTGAAGAATCGATCAAGCGAATACCCCGCAGCCGTTGTATCGCTTTTGCTACTCCTCATCGAGAATTCGGCGAAGACGCTCCCCCATGATCTCCCACGTCCATTCCTGTTCAACATGCATGCGTCCGGCGCGGCCCATGCGATGAGCAAGGGAGGCGTCGCCAAGCAAAGTGCACAATGCCTCGACTAGTTCAGGAACGCTTGAACCATGTACCACGATTCCGCTCTCTGGCGTCACAGTCTCCGGGGCGCCGCCGGAATCACCTGCTACCACCGGGATTCCGGAGGCTTGGGCCTCCAGATAGACAATTCCCAAGCCTTCAACATCAAGCCCTCCGCCGCGGGTGCGTGCAGGCATCGCGAAAACGTCCGCCGCATGCAATGCCTGCTGGAGTTCTTCGGAGTCCTTCGCTTCCCGGATAACTACGTCGGGGGCATAGATGTCAGCCAGTTCACTGAGAGCAGTGCGGTAACGCCCACGGCCAATAATGAGCAATTGGGCATCGGGGAAACGCTGCCGTACCTGCGGAAGCGCACGCAGCAACTGGTCCTGCCCTTTGCGGGGAACAAGGCGGGAAATGCAGGTAATAACTGGTCCTTCAGAAAGGCCAAAATGAGCTCGCGCAGCTTGTTTTGCCGCCGCATCCGCCGGAGAGAAATCCTCGAGGCTCACAGCGGAAGGAAGATGAACCCACCGCGGACCAGGCCCGAAGGGCGCGGTCAAGCGACGCAATGTGTAGTCAGAGATATACGTGATGACATCAGCGTGCCGACCGATTTCGCGCAAGGCTTGGCGCGCGAGAGGCAGCATTGACCACCCCACCTCATGACCGTGCGTCGTCGCGATAACCTTGTGCGCGCCGGCCTCTTTGGCCTCTTTACCCATCAGCGCCAAGGGGGCTGCTGCGCCAAACCACACATTGACGACGCCGTGCTCCCTGACGAGGCGCTGCATCTCCCGCGCAGTTGCGGGAGTCGGAAGCATGACTTTGTGTGGCCACCGCACCACAGTATAGGGCTGGGCAGAGTCGAAAAGCGCGGCGGCTTCTGCGTCCTGGGTGGAGGCAAACACCACGATTTCAGAAGGATCGATCGTGTCAACGAAGTCCCGTAGATAAGACTGAATCCCGCCGATTGTGGGCGGGAAATCATTAGTAACCAGTAGAGTGCGCGCCATGCGCCCTACTCTAGTAGCGCACTGCGCCTTGAACAGGCATAGAGTCCAACGGAACCACCTGGACTGGAACGCCGTAGGTCGAAGCGTGGACGACCTGGCCATCACCGACGTACATACCGACGTGGGTTACACCTGGGTAGTAACCGATAATGTCACCTGGTTGGAGCTGATCAAGCGGCACCTTCGTGCCGCCGGCGAGCTGCGCCTGGGAGGTACGCGGAATGGACTTGCCCATCTGCTGATAACTCCACACCATCAATCCGGAACAGTCGAATGTATCCGGACCTGTTGCTCCCCAACCATAGGGCGCACCGATACGGGTGAGAGCCGCGGCCACTGCCTCTGAGCCGGAGCCATCTGCTAACGCTGCGAGGTCAACGTTCTGAGCACCGAAGCGTCCAACGAAGGCAGCACGTTGCTCCTCGTTCAGGCTATCGACCTGTGCCTCGATGTCCTTCTTCTGTTTCTCGAGCTCTTGCTGTTCTTTCACTAGGCCGTCACGCTTGACCTTGAGATCGGCAGCTTTATCTTGAGCGGCCTTGACTGCGGCAGCGGCCTCCTCCTGCAGAGCGCGCGCTTCCCGCGCGGCTGCAGACTTTTCCAGAAGATGACGTTGTGCGGTGCGGGATAGTGCGCCCAAGTATCCCATGCGCTCTACAGCCGAGGCTGTGTCTGCCGCATTGAGAGCTGCGGACACAGCACTACGGGAATCTCCGCGATAACGAGACTGTGCGATGCCGTTGATGCGGCCCTGCTGATCCGCAACGGCATTTGACGCATCTTCCGCTGCAGCCTTGGCTTCATCGGCATGCTGCTGGAGGGCTACGACTTCCTTTTCAGCTTTGCTGAGTTGATCTTCGAGCGTTTTCACCTCTTCGCTTTTTGCGGAAACGCGCTGCGCTACTTCCACAACGCGGTCAATGAGCTGCTGCAACTGTTCTGGTTGAGTGTCCTCCACTTCCTGAGCAAAAGCTACAGGCGCAGTGACAGCGCCACAGGCGGCAGAAAAAGCAAGAGCTGCAGCGCAAGCCGCGGTTGCTGTGCGGCGAGCCCGCAAAGTCGAAGAAAGCACGTCGAAATTCCCAAGGCTTAGAAAATATTAAAAGACTGCTTGATGATAGCGCATGGAGCTGCCGATTTCTATACCGGCACGAGTCTTAATAAAACCATAAAAAGACCCTTCTGTTCCATCGAGAGATGGACGAGAAGAGCCTTTAGACCGAAACAGGCGGACGCTTAGAAGCGAACTGCGGAGTGAATCGGCATGTAGTGCAGGGAACGCTCCTGAACCGGGGTACCGGAGTTCAAAGCGTCGATGATGGTGCCGTTGCCGGTGTAGATACCGACGTGAGATGCGCCAGAGTAGTAGACGATGATATCGCCTGGCTGCAGGGCATCAAGGGAGACCTGCTGGCCGCCAGCTGCCTGAGCCTGGGAGGTGCGAGGGATCTCAAGGCCTGCCTGACGGTAAGCCCAAGAGGTCAGACCAGAGCAGTCGAATGCGCTAGGGCCTGCCGCACCGTAAACGTATGGGGAGCCGATTGCAGAGCGCGCTGCTGCAAGTGCCTTCTGACCTGCAGACTGAGCCGGTGCTGCGGCTGGAGCCGGAACAGGAGCCTGTACGGACGCGGCGTAGTTTACGTTTGCCTGCTGCAGGGAAGGAACATACTGCTGAATGTTCGGCACCTGGTTGATGTTCGGGACGTTTTCCAGTCCTGCAACCTCAAAGCGGAAGTCGGTGTTAGGGATAACAACCTCTGCACCCTGTGCGACTGCCGGGACAGCAACGGCTGCGGATGCTGCTGCAACTGCGGTGGTTGCGATACGGCGGGTGTTGATTGCGCCCTGACGACGGTGCTTAGCCACGAAATAAACTCCAAATCTTCCTGCGCGCCTACTTCGATTGCACACACTCAGTTCAGCAAAGGATGTTTTGCTGGAACTAAAGTGTGCCGCCTCCGAGCGAATCGGATAATCAAAGCTCTGACCCTGGACGGGCCTAGCGTTCGTTGATGTTCCGTTCCTGTAGGAACATCTCCACTCGGCCCCCGGTTCAGGAGGGGCCAGATGCGGCGCTTAAATCTTCAGTTCGTATTGAGCACCTCGTGTCGGTAACTCAATGTCTCAAGTAGGTTACGAAATCATCACGTCCCGTGTCGAATTTTCCGTCAAAAAAAGACGCTGTTACCGTCCTGTTATCTTCTGTTGATAATTCCGAAATGTTTGCAATAAACGCTCGGGGAACGCTCCCCGTTATCACTTTGAGACAAT
>NZ_GG667520.1:187423-203480 GCF_000159135.1 Corynebacterium striatum ATCC 6940 | reverse complement strand
CAATCTCCCACCTGCGACAATGCCACACTTCGCCACACCTAAGATTGCACACATATCATCAAAGATTGAAGCTTCAAATCGTTGAAAAAATGTATTTTGTGAACTTCGACACACAGTGACTAAACGAACTCACACAAGGCGCTAGAACAACAACTTTCACTCTAAACTCGCCCCGAAAACGGCCAAGATCAGCATCCTAAATAGCAGACTTAAATGAGAATCCACGAGCCGTAATCAACGTCAGGTCGGTGTCAGAGAACGCCACACCGCTCGGTTTGACAGTTAGCAACGCCGCTATAGCCGCCTTAGGACGCTGTACCCCGCGCTAACCAAGACACAGTCCCGGAATCACGTGACAAGCCCTTGAAGCCGATTCTAAAAGTCGACTCGTGTCAATATCCGCCACAAGGGCAATCTGCGGCGGGCACACTCCCCTGCTTACTCCGAGTCTTCCTTTAGTTCCTTATATGTAAGCAAACAGCGTACAGTAGCAAAAGCAAAGCACGCCCACACGATGGCAACCTCGTAAGAACTTAAAACCCTTCCTATATAGGACTAAATCTGCACACTGGATTCAGCACCCCTGCCAGCGATGCATAGAGGCATAACTAGGCAAGAACTGCCGGCGCTTTTCAAAGGCTTCTCTTATCTATCCTCGAAGGGAATTTCCCGACAATTCCTGATTCTCACCACCTGATCGATCCCACAACTTGTCTAGAAGGCTCCTCACTCCAGCAGACAGCGCTTAGGGCGCGCCTAAAGCCATCGTGGCGCCAGAATGCTCCAACGGAGATAACAGATATTGCACCCCGGTGCCAGCTCCCCTTAACGCCCGCCCCTACACGCCTTGATAGCCGACCAGGGAACCAATCTAGGAAACAACCGCTAGGTCTTCCAACAGGATCGCGAAACCCCCATCTCTACTTCCTATAAAGGAGGAGACGGGGGTTGTGAGCGAGTTTCGGGCGCTAACCCTTAAAGGAGGGCTTAGATGCGGCCGTTCTCTTCGTCATCGCGGCGGTTAGCCTCGTTTAGACGACGGTACATCTCTGCCTCTTCGGCATGGTTCTCTTCGTGAATCTCGTGTACGCGGTGCATGAGAGCGGCGTCGTCCGGAGCGAAGATGCCTTGGGTCTCGGCGTCAGCGAAGCCAAGCTGGTTGAGCTGCTTCGGGACTTGCGCGCCAGCGTACTCCAGCGGAACTGGGTGGCCGTGCTCGTCGACCGGGCCAAGCGGCTGGTGGACCTCGATGAAGGCACCATTCGGCAGCTGCTTGATAACACCGGTCTCGATGCCGTGCTCCAGGACCTCGCGGTCGGAACGCTGCAGACCAACGCAGATGCGGTACGTCATGAAGTAAGCGATTGGAGGCAAGACGATGAGGCCGATACGACCAACCCAGGTCATTGCGTTCAGCGAGATCTGGAAGAAGTGTGCGACGTGGTCGTTACCACCGGACAGGGTCACCAGCAGGAAGAAGGTGATTGCCATTGCGCCGATAGCGGAGCGAACCGGAACGTCACGAGGACGCTGCAGCAGGTTGTGGTGAGCGTCGTCGCCAGTGAACTTCTTCTCAAGGAATGGGTAAGCGAACAGCAGGACGACCATCGCACCACAAAGCAGTGCAACCCAGAATGCGGAAGGAATGGTGTAGTTGCCGAGGTACAGCTCCCATGCCGGCATGACACGAGCAACACCGTCAGTCCACAGCATGTAGATATCCGGCTGGGAACCAGCGGAGACCTGAGACGGGTTGTACGGGCCAAGCAGCCAGATGGCGTTAATGGTCAGCAGACCAGACATCAGGGCCAGAACGCCAGCCACCATCATGCCCATGCCGATTGCCTTCGTAGCGAAGACCGGCATAATGCGGACACCAACAACGTTGTTCTCAGCGCGACCCGGTCCAGGGAACTGGGTGTGCTTCTGGAACCAAACCATGATGAGGTGAGCGGCAACCAGGCCCAGGATGATGCCCGGGATAACCAGAACGTGCAGGATGTAGAAACGGTCCAGCATGAGGTCGGACGGGAAGTCGCCGCCGAAGATTGCCCAGTGCAGCCAGGTGCCGATGATAGGCAGGCCCAGGATGATAGCGGACATGATTCGCAGACCAACGCCGGAGAGCAGATCGTCCGGGAGAGAGTAGCCGAGGAAGCCCTCGACCATGCCCAAGAGAATCAGTGCACAACCGATGATCCAGTTGGCCTCACGCGGGCGACGGAACGCACCGGTGAAGAAGATGCGGAGCATGTGAGCAACCATGGACATCATGAACATGAGTGCTGCCCAGTGGTGCATCTGGCGGACAAACAGACCACCGCGAACCTCGAAGGAGAGGTCAAGCGCCGTTGCATATGCGCGAGACATCTCGACGCCGTTCAGCGGGGTGTACGCACCGTCGTAGATGACCTTCGTGATGGAAGGATCGAAGAACAGTGCCAGGTAGATACCGGTCAACAGCAGGATGATGAAGCTGTATAGAGCCATCTCACCGAGCATGAAGGACCAGTGGGTCGGAAAGACCTTGTTCAGCTGGGTTCGCAGAACTCCGGCGGCGGAGTAGCGCGAATCCATGTTGTTGCCCATCTTGGCAAGTTTGTTACTCATTATGACTTACGCTCCCAGAATGCAGGTCCGACAGGCTCAATGAAGTTACCTTTGGCAACGAGGTAGCCCTCTTCGTCCACGCCGATCGGCAGCTGTGGCAGTGCACGAGCAGCAGGTCCGAAGACCGGCTTACCGTAGTGCAAAGCGTCGAACTGCGACTGGTGGCACGGGCAGAGAATGCGGTTGGTCTGAGCCTCGTACAGAGAGGTCGGGCAACCAATGTGGGTACAGATCTTGGAGTAGGCGTAGTAATCGCCGTAGTGGAAGTCTTCCTGACCAGCACGCTCAATAGCCTTCTGCGCATCGGAGTGACGCAGGCGGATGAGCATCACGGCGTTACGGTTGCCGTGAATGGAGTGCATGTGGTTCTCGTAGACGTCCTTATCCTCAGACCACAGGTCACCATCGTTGACGTCTTCCGCAGCGAGCGGGAAAACAGTCTCCATGCCGCCGGCAGCGAGGTCCTCAGGACGTACGCGAACGAGGCGAGCAAGGCCACGAGTGGTGTAGTGAGTACCGGACTCGCCCTCGTGCTTTTCAGCAATAGTGGAGGTATCACGTGCCAGGTAGAGCTTGACGCCCTTCTCGTGCATCGTCCAACCGGAGGTCCACAGGGTACCGTCACCTGCGTAGTTCAGGTCGTGGCGCTTCTTCCACGGGTTGTTAACCGCGCCGCCAAGCGGAGCAATAACAGTCAAACCGAACAGAACGCCGGCACCGCCAAGCAGACCCTTGATGGTGCTGCGGCGACCCAGAGTGGAGGTCTTCCACGAGTCGTTGAGCAGTGCAGTAAGGGTACGGCGGTCAACTTCCTCGGAAGGACCGTCGTGACGACGCTGCACGGAAATCTCTTCCGGCAGAATCTTCTTGACGTACTGCACGATTGCGAAGCCCAAGGCCATGATGGCCAGGCCAGAGGTAGCACCCAGCAATGGGGTGTACAGGGTGTGACCCCAGAGGCCGTCTTCACCCAGCATCTTGTACTGCCACGGCCAGAACAGGTATACGCCCAAGAAGGCAAGGCCTGCGATGACCGAAATCAGCAACCAGATGGTTACGTTGGTGGCGGCACGCTTTTCAGCTGGGTCGCCTTCGACCGGGAAGCGCTCCTTACGGAATGCAACGGTTACGTCGTCGAGCTCGGTGCCGAGGGCAGCCAGCTCGTCATTGCTCATCTTGTCGAGCTCAGCGTCGGTGTAGTTCTTCTTTACATTGCTCATGAGCGCGATCCAATCCACATAGCGGCAACGCACAGAGCGCTGATGCCGATGATCCACATTGCAAGACCCTCAGCAACTGGTCCGAGACCACCGAGGTCCCAACCAGCCGGAGACGGGGTTTCCTTTGCAGACTTGAGGTAGGCGATGATGTCCTTCTTCTCGTCTGCGGTCAGCTGGCGGTCGGAGAACTTAGGCATGTTCTGCGGACCGGTCAGCATTGCCTGGTAGATCTCCTGCTCGTTGGCCGGAGCCAGCGGCGGAGCGTACTTACCGGAGGACAGCGCGCCGCCCTGGCCGGTGAAGTTGTGGCAGGATGCACAGTTCATGCGGAACAGCTCGGAGCCCTTAGCTACGTCCTCGGCCTGAATCTGGCCGTTGTAGTTAGCGCCACGGAGAGATTCCTGCGCGACGGTGCCGTCTTCGTTGTAGACGATGTCTGCGCCGCCGCCGTTCGCAGCGACGTATGCAGCCAGTGCCAGAGTCTGCTGCTCGGTATAGCGCGGGGTCTTGCGCTCTGCTTGTGCGTCGTTAGACATCATCGGCATACGACCAGAATGAACCTGGAAGTACACGGATCCGGCGCCGACACCTACGAGGGAAGGACCGCGGCCCTCAATACCCTGAAGGTTTGCACCGTGGCAAGTAATACAAGCGACATCGTAGATGTCCTTACCCTCTTGGATGAGAGCCTGGTCATCTTTTTGAGCCGTGGCGATCTGCGCATCCGGGGTCAAGGCAGAAGCCAGGACACCAGCGCCAGTCAGGCCGATGCTCAGTGCGAAGGCGCCGGCAAGAGTGCGCTTCGCCTTACGGCGACGGCGGGTCTTCTTAGCCGCGGCAGTGGTCTCTTCCACTGCGGCGGTCTGCTGGATGTTATCCATCATTTTCCTTTAGATAACTCGTACACGGAAATGGATGGCTGTAGGCCGAGAGCCTGCTCCCGGGCTCCTACGGCCTACTGGACTAGGTAGATGACTACGAACACGCCGATCCAGACAACGTCGACGAAGTGCCAGTAGTAAGACACTGCCATCGCTGCGGTTGCCTGTGCAGGCGTGAACTTGGACTTAGCGATACGCGCCAAAATGATCGCGAACGAAATAAGACCCGCGGTCACGTGTGCAGCGTGGAAGCCGGTCAGAATGTAGAAGACCGAACCAAAAACGCTGGACTGGATAGTCACACCGTGAATGATCAACTCTGTCCATTCAAATGCCATGATGCCCAAGAAGACAACACCCAACAGCAAAGTCACTGAGTACCAGAGTCGGAGCTTGTATACGTCACCTCTTTCTGCTGCGAAAACGCCGAACTGAGAGGTCACGGAAGACGTAATCAGCACTGCCGTAATGAGAAAGCCCATCGGCACGTTGATATGAGCGGTATGCTCCGCCCAGTCGCCTTCCTGGCCGTTCGCGCGGGATGTGAACCACATCGCGAACAGTCCGGCAAAGAACATCAATTCCTGAGACAGGAACACGATGGTGCCCACGCTGACCATGTTGGGTCGGTTCAGCGCGGCAACACGTGGTGCTGCCATACCTTGGTTTGAAACTACGCTCGTCACGCTTAACAGTATGGCCGGTCAGAACCCTGAAGTCACTTCTATTCCCCCCGATTTTCCCAACCGCCTCCCACCCCCTTTGCAGCCCACTGCCAGAATGTTCCCAATCTGGAAAAAATACGGTTTAGCGGGAACTTTTGAGCGCGCTTTACGACGCCTCATCCCTGCAGGTAAACAAGCTTTTGAACGACCCATACCTAACCAGGTCAAATTTACGCCCCAAAAGTTGAGACCTTCACCCACCCTTTGCAACCAGTTTGAAGAGGAAGTTCAATGATATAAATCACAAAGGTGCTTCAGGTTAAAATCGCAGGTTTCCAACTTTCGGTTGACCCCCGTAAAAAATAGCCCTCACGTGCTATTACTTCCCCAAAAGCGCTACGTATACCCATTAGTTTCACGGCCCGCTCTCCCCCACTGGCGAGCATCTTCGAAAATTTTTGGGACCTTCGGGAACTTTTTTGGCGTCTAGCCGACGCAAGATCGCCAAAGTCCCCCACCGCTTATGCGATGGGGGACGCGAGAAGTTTCAGGCGGGCGTCGTGAAGCTTGTTCCGACGCTCACGAAAAGCTTAGTGCTTTTCCTTCGGCAGACCGTACTGCAGGGACAGACCAGTAACGGAAGCTACCAGGCAGGCAGCGCCGAGCACAATCAACCAGAAGTACAGGAAGATGATGCCAAGACCCAGCAGGGCGATGGAGCCGGTCATAGCCAGCGGCCAGATGGAACCCGGGGAGAAGAAGCCGAGGATGCCAGCGCCGTCCTCAGCCTCTGCCTCTTCCCAGTCCTCAGGAGCGACGTCGACGCGGGAGTCGGTAAAGCTGAGGTATACGCCAAGCATGACACAGAGTAGGAAGGCAAGAACCAAACCTACGATGCCTGCCCACTCGGGGCCGTAGAGGTAGCCATCATCCTTAACGAAGTTAACGCCCAGGACGTAGATCACGAGGGATACGAATAGGTAGGTCGCAATCGAGTAGAAGACCTTAGATGTTGCACGCATTGTGAATTCAGTCCTTTTCTACTTATGCCTTCGGGGTGCCAACAAAGTTGTCACCGTCGCGGGTATCGCGCTGAGAGTTGAACGGAGAGGTGGTCACTGCATACGGTTCCTGGCCGATGTGCTCAAGAGCCTCAGCGTTGGTTGCCTCCGGGTTCTGCTCACGGAAGGTGAGGTACTTATTGAAGTCTTCGCGGCTAACGACGCGAATCTCGAAGTTCATCATGGCGTGGTAGGTACCGCACATCTCAGCACAACGGCCAACAAATGCGCCTTCCTCGGCGATTTCTTCAATCTGGAAACGACGCTCCTGAGCGTTTGCCTCAGGGTGTGCGTAGGCGTCTCGCTTGAAGAGGAATTCCGGAACCCAGAAGGAGTGGGAGACGTCACCGGAAGCGAGACGGAACTCAATCGGAGTCCCAGAAGGAAGAACCAGAACTGGAACCTCCTCGGTGGTACCGACGGTTTCAATCTTGTTGAAGTTCAGGTAGGAGAGATCACCCATGGACTTGCCGTGAATTGGGTTCGGGTTCTTTACGCCCTCAGGGTCAATAGCAGACTCTTCCGCCAGCTTCTTACGCTCGACGTCTTCGCCGTTGTAGTTCTGGCCATCAACCTTGTTCTCGGCGTAACCGAACTTCCAGTTCCACTGGTAAGCGGTGACATCGACGGTAACCTCTGGGTTCTTATCCAGGGCAGTAACCTTCTGCTGCGCCTGAACAGTGAAGAAGAACAGGCCCATGATGATGAGGATCGGAACGATGGTCAGCACCATCTCCAGCGGCACGTTGTACTGCAGCTGCTTCGGGAACTCACCCTTTCCGTCCTTCTCAGCCTTCTTCGCGTTCCAGTTGAAGATGGCAATGAGGAACAAGCCCCACATGATAAAACCGATAATCCATGCTGCAACCCAGACCCAAATCCAGAAGTTGTACATGGACTCTGCCTCAGGGGTAATACCCTTTGGCCAACCAAAGCCCAAGAGGTTCTCAACGGCGGTTGGAGCTTTCACGTCACAACCGGCCAATGCAAAGCCACCAAGAGCGATTGCGCCAGCTAGGCCCGCCTTGCGAGCAAAGTTGCGCTGCTTACGCTGTCCCACGTGTGTTCTGCCTTTCTGTCCACACAAACTTCTCGAATACTCACAGAGCATTCCTATCCAATCAGGATAGTGGATGGAGCCTGCGTTTCTTACCTTTTCGGAGTCCACAAACTCTTGCTTTTAAGCTCTGCAAGCAAAGAACGCTGTGAATGTTACCGGCCCACCTGCATAAGGGCCCAACCAAGCCCCCTATAGACCCCCTTCATCTATGACCCAATTCACAAAGCGCCGGTGTCTGCATCATCCGAAAGTTCGCACCCTAAAGGGTAAGCTCACGCCACCTCTGCCCTTTCAGCTTTATGAAGCCTGAGATGAAGCTGCCAACTCGGCGCGCGTTCCTGCTTTTGCCCCTTCGCGCCGTAAAGTGGTCGGAAGAAAAATACCCTTCATTAATAAGGAGCAACCACACTATGTGCGGACTTTGCGGACTATTGACCGCTAACCACAATGCGGCCGAGTACGTAGACGCCCTTGAACAGTCCCTTCAGTGCATGCGCCACCGTGGCCCAGATGCCGCCGGCACCTGGCATGACGAAGATGCGGCCTTCGGTTTCAACCGTCTTTCCATCATCGACCTTGAGCACTCCCACCAGCCACTTCGCTGGGGACCAGAAAATAACCCAGAGCGCTACGCCCTCACCTTTAACGGCGAAATTTACAACTACATCGAGCTGCGTGAAGAACTTAGCGCTGCTGGCCTGAAGTTCAACACCGAGGGCGATGGTGAGCCGATCGTCGTGGGCTACCACCACTGGGGTGAAGACGTGGTCAACCACCTGCGTGGCATGTTCGGCTTCGTCATTTGGGATACCGAAACCAAGACGATGTTCGCAGCCCGCGATCAATTCGGCATCAAGCCGCTCTATTACGCAACCACGGATGCAGGCACCATCTTCGCTTCCGAAATGAAGTGCATCCTTGAAATGGCGGAGCCGCTCGGTCTAGACCTGAGCCTAGACAAGCGCGCTATCGAGCACTACATCGATCTGCAGTACGTGCCGGAGCCAGAGTCCCTACACGCCAACATTCGTCGCGTTGAGTCCGGTTCCACCGTCACGTTAAAGCCGGGCCAGAAGGTGGTCAACGACCGTTACTTCAAGCCACGCTTCCCAGTACAGAAGGTTGCCCAGGGTCAGGAGCAGCAGCTCTTCGACAAGATCGCCAAAGCTCTCGAGGACTCCGTCGAGAAGCACATGCGCGCAGACGTGACCGTAGGCTCCTTCCTTTCTGGCGGCATTGATTCCACCGCCATCGCAACACTGGCCAAGCGCCACAACCCTGACTTGCTCACCTTCACCACCGGATTTGAGCGCGAGGGCTACTCCGAGGTGGACGTTGCCGCCGAGTCCGCTGCGGCAATTGGCGTGGAGCACATTGTCAAGATTGTCTCCCCCGAGGAATACGCCACCGCGATCCCGAAGATCATGTGGTACCTCGACAATCCAGTCGCGGACCCTTCTTTGGTCCCGCTGTACTTCGTGGCGCAGGAAGCCCGCAAGCACGTCAAGGTGGTTCTTTCTGGCGAGGGCGCCGACGAGCTCTTCGGCGGTTACACCATTTATAAGGAGCCGCTTTCCCTGGCACCTTTCGAAAAGATCCCATCCCCACTGCGTCGCGGTCTAGGCCGGCTTTCCAAGGTACTTCCCGAGGGCATGAAGGGGAAGTCGCTGCTCAACCGTGGTTCTATGACCATGGAGGAGCGCTACTACGGCAACGCCCGCTCCTTCAACTTCGAGCAGATGCAGCGCGTCATCCCATGGGCCAAGGAAGAATGGGATCACCGCGAGGTGACCGCACCTATCTACGCGCAGTCCCGTGACTTCGATCCAGTAGCCCGCATGCAGCACCTGGATCTGTTCACGTGGATGCGTGGTGACATTCTGGTCAAGGCAGACAAGATGAACATGGCCAACTCCCTGGAGCTGCGTGTTCCGTTCCTAGACAAGGAAGTCTTCAAGGTCGCAGAAACCATTCCACACGATCTGAAGATCTCCCACGGCACCACCAAGTACGCGCTGCGCAAGGCCATGGAGCAGATCGTTCCACCGCACGTATTGCACCGCAAGAAGCTGGGCTTCCCGGTACCGATGCGCCACTGGCTGGCCGGCGACGAGCTCTACGGGTGGGCACAAGACCAGATCAACGAGTCGCAGACCGAGGACATCTTCAACAAGAAGGAAGTCCTGGAGATGCTCAAGGAGCACCGCGATGGCGTCTCCGATCACTCCCGCCGCCTGTGGACCGTCCTGTCCTTCATGATCTGGCACGGCATTTTCGTCGAAAACCGCATCGATCCACAGATCGAGCAGCGCGACTACCCCGTAAAGCTCTAAGCCAGAGCGTTTCGTCACTTTGACGTTTATTCGAAGGCTCTCCCCTATTACCTCCGGGTAAGGGGGAGAGCCTTTTGCATGGGCAACGTCATCAACCAAGAAGGCGGGAAACCAAGCAGAATAAGAAGTAAGAATAAAACGACAAAGCGGGCTTGGAAGGTACCTTGCCTCCAAGCCCGCTTTCGCTATAAAAGCGCTATTTAGTTGAAAGAGTCACCGCAAGCGCAGGAGCCGCCGGCGTTCGGGTTGTCGATGGTAAAGCCCTGGGACTCGATGGTGTCAGCGAAGTCGATCTTGGCACCGGTGAGGTAAGGGACGGACATCTTGTCCACCACGAGGTTGACGCCACCGACGGTGTCGACCTTATCACCGTCGAGTGTGCGGTCATCGAAGTAAAGCTGGTAGCGAAGGCCAGCGCAACCGCCTGGCTGCACAGCGATACGCAGGGCTAGATCGTCGCGGCCTTCCTGGTCAAGCAGAGCCTTTGCCTTGGCGGCTGCTGCCTCAGTCAGGATGACACCGGTAGCGGAAGCTGGAGCGGTCATGTCTTCTCCTCAAATAAGTACGGGTTTTTCTGGCCCCTACCCTACCCCGATCAGCGTGATCGGGAAAAGGTTGACCTCGGTTACATTCCTTGCAACGTCATGGGCGGCGGGCCTATTCCCATTATTGACTACCAACCTTGTAGTCTGATCACCGTGAAACTTCCGTGGCAAAAAGATGAAAACGCGTCCCAGGACGCCGCTGTCCCTGCATCGCAGGCGGATACTTCCGCCGCACAGCACGGGGCCGGCGAAGAGCACTCCGAAACCCACCGCAAGGGCTACACCCCGCCGAAGGGCCGCCCGACGCCAAAGCGTGATCAGCAAGAGATCGCCCGCGGCGTAAAGCGCGATCCAAACGCCATGTCCGATGCGCAGCGTTACCAGCGCCGCAAGGAGCTCAAAGCTTCCATGTCCAAGGAGGAGTGGAAGGCTTATAAGCGCAAGGAGCGTGAGGAATCCCGTGAGGCGAACCGTGTCGCACAGGAGCGCATGGCAAGTGGCGACGAGCGCTACCTCCTCCCCCGCGATAAGGGTGAAGTGCGCCGCTACGTACGTGACTGGGTTGACTCCCGCAAGTTCATCAACGAGTGGGTAATGCCAGCAGCTATCGTCCTGCTAGTTGTTATGTTGCTGGGCAACTACAACCCGAACTTTGCCAACTGGGTCTCCATCATCTCTATGGTCTTCATCGCAATCTTCGCTATCGAAGGCATTTGGCTGGCACGCAAGTGCAACAACTCGGTGCGTTTGAAGTTCCCTGGCACAACCGAGGCAGGTTTCGGACTGGGCTTCTATGCTTATTCTCGTGCAACCCAGCCGCGTAAGTGGCGCACCCCGAAGCCACGCGTTGAGCGCGGCGCTACGGTCTAACCGTCTTCTTCCCAAGGCTTAGGAGTTGTGATGCCTGAAATCACTCCGGTTCCACGGCCGGATCAGCAGGCGCGTCTCGCAGTAGCAGACGCCTTAAGTACCTCTGTACGCGGCGATTCTTTTGGCACGCTCAATGACGTCGCAAGCTGGCTCGCCGCCTGCCAAGGCGTAGCACCTGCCGCGCCGCTACAGCGCACACGCGTCATCGTGTTTGCCGGCGCGCACGGCATCGCTACCCGCACCTTTGAGGGCGTTGGGCTCTCCGCATTCGCTCCAGAGTCGGATGCCGAACAGCTCACCGAGCTCGCAGAGGGCGCAGGCCCTGCACACACGATGGCACGCCGCACAGGCGCCAGCATCCACGTCGTGGAGTGCGCGCCTTCTGGCTCCATTGATGTGGAGCCCGCAATGAGCACTGAAAAGTTCGACGCCGCTTTCACGCTTGGGCAGACCACGGCCGATGCAGAGATTGATGCCGGCGCCGATCTCCTCATCCCCGCCGAGCTCGGCGTGGGTGGCACCTCCGTGGCGGCCGTTCTCATGGGCAACTTCACTGCCACCGAGCCGGTTGTCATCGTGGGTCCGGGTTCTGGAACCACCGACGCAATGTGGAAGACCAAAGTCACCGTCATCCGCGATGCAATGTTCCGCATCCGCAATCTCGATGGCATCGAAGTCATCAAGGCAGCCTCCTCACCGAGCTTTGCTGCCCTGGTGGGCTTTATGTGCCAGGCGGCAGCGCGCCGAACACCGATGCTTATCGACGGCCCCCTTACCGCCACCGCCGCCGTCTATGCCGAAAAGCTGGCGCCCGGAGTCAAGCACTGGCTTTATGCGGCAAGCGCGACCACGGAGCCTTCCCACATCAAGGCCCTTGAGCTGCTGAAGTTGCAGCCGTTGCTCGAGCTCAGGATGCGCGCCGGCCAAGGCCTTGCAGCGTTAAGTGCAGTGCCGCTTATCGACGCCGCGGTTGAGCTGGCAGGTGACGAGCTCGCGGCCCTCGCCGCTGCAGAAAGCAACGAATCACAAGCCCCTGCGGCTGAATACGAGGACTAACCCAGAGAAGCGTGTGGGAAAACATGCGGAAGGGAGGGCGTCGCCAAGCGCGGCGCCCTCCCTTATCTCATTTTGCTACTTAGTCAGCGTGTGCAGCCAGCCGTGAGTATCCTCTACGGAACCACGCTGGATGCCGGTCAGACGCTCGCGCAGCGCCAAGGTGGTCTTGCCCGCCTCGTTGTTGTTGACGACGAAGTCCACGTCATCCCCCAAGACGTGGCCCACCGGGGTGATAACTGCGGCGGTACCGCAAGCAAAGGCCTCGGTCATGGCGCCGGAAGCAACGTCATCGCGCCACTCCTGCGCGGTGATGCGACGCTCCTCAACCTTCAGGCCCATGTCCTGTGCAACCTCAAGCAGGGACTTGCGGGTAATGCCCGGCAGCAGGGAGCCCGACAGGGCTGGGGTGACCAGAGTCTGGTCACCTTCCTCGCCGTAGATAAAGGCCAGGTTCATGCCGCCCATCTCTTCGATGTATTTGCGGTCGATGGCATCGAGCCAGACAACCTGGTCGCAGCCCTTCTCCGCAGCCTGTGCCTGCGCAAGCAAGGAAGCTGCGTAGTTACCGGCGAACTTCGCCGCGCCGGTACCACCCGGTGCTGCGCGCACGTAGTCAGTGGACAGCCAGACCGAAACCGGCTTGATGCCACCCTCGAAGTAGGCGCCTGCTGGGGAAGCGATAACGATGTAGCGGTAAAAGTTAGCCGGGTGAACGCCCAGGGAGACCTCGGTGGAGATCATGAAAGGACGCAGGTAGAGGGCAGCCTCACCGCCAGCCTCAGGGGTCCAGTCCTTGTCTACCTCGACCAGCTGACGCAGGGACTCGACGAACTCGCTCTCCGGCAGAGCCGGCATAGCCATGCGCTCAGCAGAGTTGTTGAGACGCTGCGCGTTCTCCTCCGGGCGGAAGGTCGCGATAGAGCCATCCGGCTGACGGTAGGCCTTGATGCCCTCGAAGATCGCCTGGCCGTAGTGGAAAACGTTGGAGGCCGGGTCCATGCTGAACGGCTCGTACGGGCGCACCTGTGCGTCGTGCCAGCCCTGTTCTTCGTTCCAATCGATGGTCACCATGTGATCGGTGAAGTGCTTGCCGAAGCCTGGGTTCGCCAGAATCTCAGCTAGGCGTTCAGGAGAGGTGGGATTTTCAGTGCGGGTCACGGTGTAGTTCAACATGCTCACAGGCTACTCCTTTATCTATAGCCAGGCAGGAAAAGGGGCAGATTACCGACGCCAACACTAAGGGTATGGTGAGTGAGGTAAAACTATTCACCCCCGAATGCAAGGAGGAAACCGTGGCAAAATCCGCGTTTACCCTGCCAGCCCGTGGCACCTTCCCCACCGTTGAATTGGCCAAGAAAGCCCCTAAGAAGGTCGATGCCCTGCTTATCGCAACATTTACCGGCGAGGATGGGCTTGAGGTACCAGGCAGCGCCCTGCTGAGCCCGGATGCGCTGCGCGCTACTTACGACGCCCTGGCTGCAGTTGGCGCCACCGGTCGCGCGGGCGAGATTACCCGCATCCCTGCACCGAAGGACGCTGCGGCTTCCACCATCGTTGCTGTGGGCTTGGGTGACGCAGAGCTTCTCGACGCCGAGATTCTGCGCCGTAATGCGGGCGCTGCGGCACGCGCTCTTGCTGGCGCTGGTGCGGTAGCCACAACGCTGTCGGACTTTGGCATTAGCGCCGCTGTCGAGGGCCTTATCCTTGGCGGCTACTCCTACCGCGGCATCCGCTCCACCGAAGCCTCCGAGGCTGAGGCACCGGCTTCCTTCACCGTTATCGGTGGCAAGTCTACGGCTGAAGAGTTCGAGGCAGCTCGCATCACCGCGGAGGCGGTAAACCTCGCCCGCGACTTGGTGAACACTCCGGCAAACGTCCTGTACCCAGAGACCTACGCTGAGTTCATCACCGCTGAGGCTGAGGCAGCTGGTCTGGAGGTTGAGGTCCTCGATGAGAAGCAGCTGGAGAAGAAAGGCTTCGGCGGCATCATCTCCGTGGGCAAGGGCTCTCAGCGCCCACCTCGCTTGGTGCGCCTGACCTGGGCTCCGAAGAAGGCCAAAACCTCCGTGGCCTTGGTGGGCAAGGGCATCACCTTCGATACCGGCGGCATTTCCCTGAAGCCGGGCAACGGTATGTGGGACATGATCTCTGACATGGGTGGCTCCGCTGCGATGGCTGCTGCCATCATCGCGGCTGCGAAGTTGGAGATTCCAGTGAAGATCACCGCTACCCTGCCATTCGCGGAGAACATGCCGGGCTCCGGCGCTACTCGTCCGGGTGACGTCATTACCCACTACGGCGGAATCACCTCTGAGGTTCTCAACACCGACGCCGAGGGCCGTCTGGTGCTGGCAGACGCCATCGCTCGCGCGTCTGAGGACAACCCGGACTACCTCATTGAAACCGCTACCCTGACCGGCGCCCAGATCGTCGCCCTGGGCACCCGTACCGCTGGTGTCATGGGCTCTGAGATCTTCCGCGACCGCATCGCGGAAATCGGCCGTGAGGTCGGCGAGAACGCCTGGGCTATGCCGCTGCTGGAGGAGCACGACGAGGAAATCAAGTCCCAGGCTGCGGATATCCGCAACATCAACGCCAAGCGCGAAGGCGGCATGGAGTATGCAGGCACCTACCTGCAGAAGTTCGTCGGCGAAGGCATCGAGTGGGCACACATCGACGTCGCTGGCCCGTCTTGGAACAACGGCAGCCCTCGCGGCTACACCCCGAAGCGCGCCACCGGCGTGCCAGTGCGTACTGTCGTGGCAACGCTGCGCGAGATTGCTTCCAAGTAATCTGCTAGCTCAGTAACACACAGAAACGGCGACTAGCGCCCGGCAACCGTATTGGTTGCGGGAGCTACTCGCCGTTTGCCGTTCTATTTGTCAGCTTTATTTTTAAGCGCTAAGCGGAAGGATCGTTTGGGTTGTCCTTAGCTCTGCCATGTTCACGCTCAAAGCGCTCCCTGCGTTGGCGCTGTTCTTCTCGCTTGCGCAGAATACGTTCGCGCTCGATCCGCTCGCGCATGCGTTGGGGGTACCCCGTCTCCTCTACGTCATAGACGTCGCACTGCAAGAGCTTGGCTACGGCGTCAATTCCTTTGGGGCCGCCAATCCGGCGGCGGATAAAGTCACCGTGCTCGTCGACGACCACCACGGACATCTCATTGACCACGGTTTCCGGCTCCACGAATGCCTCGATATAGACGCGTCCGCGCGCCCACTCTTGCAGGGCTAGAGCATCTTCCTTCCGAATGGTCTCTCCTGGTGCCCGCGGGGGCCGCAGCTGTGATTGAGACCGGTTTCGTCGAAAGGGATTAAACATAGCCTACGAGTTTACTCAACTGTCTTGCTGTATGCCTGAGTCCCCCGCCCTCCCCCACTTATAGGCACGGCTACACCCACATGTGCGCGCTGACACTAGACACGCGGTAGGATTAATGACCAGCGTTAAACAATTCCGACTTTCGAGGAGTCTTATTACTTATGGCACACTCCGTTGTGATGCCCGAACTGGGCGAATCCGTAACCGAAGGCACGATTACCCAGTGGCTGAAGTCCGTGGGCGATACCGTCGCGGTCGACGAGCCTTTGCTCGAGGTCTCCACCGACAAGGTCGACACCGAAATTCCATCCCCTGTCGCGGGTACCATCCTCGAAATCAAGGCTGAGGAAGATGACACCGTCGACGTCGGTGCCGTGATTGCCATCATCGGTGACGAGGGCGAGTCTGCTTCCGATTCCTCCGACGATTCCGCTC
>NZ_GG667520.1:176479-186563 GCF_000159135.1 Corynebacterium striatum ATCC 6940 | reverse complement strand
AGAGCCTAAGGTCGAGGAGAAGGAAGAGAAGTCCGCACCAGCAGCTTCTGACTCCAAGCCTGCAGTTTCTGAGGGCTCCACCAAGATCAACAACGGCGACGACGTTCCTTACGTCACCCCGCTGGTCCGCAAGCTGGCTGAGAAGCACGGCGTAGATCTCTCCACCGTCTCCGGCACCGGCGTCGGCGGCCGCATCCGCAAGCAGGATGTTCTGGCTGCTGCTGGCGAGGGCGAGGCTCCGGCTTCCGCAAACGCAGGCTCCACCGATCCTCGCGCTCGCTGGTCCACCAAGTCTGTCGACCCAGAAAAGCAGGAGCTCATCGGCACCACGCAGAAGGTCAACCGCATCCGCGAAATCACCGCTGCAAAGATGGTCGAGGCACTGCAGATTTCTGCCCAGCTCACCCACGTCCAGGAAGTCGACATGACCGCCATCTGGGATCTGCGCAAGCAGTCCAAGCAGGCCTTCATCGAAAAGTACGAGGCAAACCTGTCCTTCCTGCCGTTCATCGTTAAGGCAACCGTTGAGGCTCTGGTTTCCCACCCGAACGTCAATGCTTCCTACAACCCTGAGACCAAGGAAATGACCTACCACGCAGACGTCAACGTGGCCATCGCAGTTGATACCCCACGTGGCCTGCTCACCCCGGTCATCCACAAGGCACAGGACCTCACCCTGCCGGAGATTGCCAAGGCAATCGCTGAGCTGGCTGACAAGGCACGCAACAACAAGCTGAAGCCAAACGATCTGACCGGTGCAACCTTCACCGTCACCAACATCGGCTCTGAAGGCGCGCTGCTGGATACCCCAATTCTGGTTCCGCCACAGGCTGGCATCCTCGGCACCGCTGCTATCACCAAGCGTGCGGTTGTCGTGAACGAGAACGGCCAGGATGCAATCGCCATCCGCCAGATGTGCTACCTACCATTCACCTACGACCACCAGGTCGTCGACGGTGCTGACGCAGGCCGCTTCATCACCACCATCAAGGACCGCCTCGAGACCGCTGATTTCGCAGCTGACCTCGACATCTAAGTCCTGATTCCCGCTTAAGGGTCACGGCCCCTTCGCTCCCCCCCCACATCTGCTGGGTGCGAAGGGGCCGTAGGTGTTTTCATGACCGCCAGATTCTGCCCGCTAGATTTCGCCCGCTAAGACTTGTCCCCCCAATCTCTAATGTGAGACACGACACTATATACTGTGACGCATGCTGCGTTCAGATTGGTTCCGCGTTGCCTTAGGCATGTTCCTTGTGGCTTTTGGCGCCAATTTCTTCGCGCCCATGGTAGTGGTCTATCAACTGAAGGCGGGCCTGAGTTTTAGTCAGTCATCGTTCCTCTTCGGTGTCTATGCCCTTGGGCTCATGGTGGCGCTCTTCCTAGGCGGCCCGCTGTCAGACTCTCTTGGCCGGAAAACCATAATGCGCCCTGCCGTGGCGTGCACGCTGGTTGGCTCGCTGGTGCTGATGCTCGGAAACTCGGGTAGCTTTCTTGTGCTCCTGGTAGGCCGCCTCATCATTGGCGCCGCAGTGGGCCTGGCGATGTCCTCCGGCGCTGCATGGCTCAAGGAGCTAAGCACCTCCGCTGTCACCGGGGCACGCCGCTCCTCTATCTCTCTTTCCCTTGGCTTCTCCCTCGCACCCGGTGTCTGCGGACTGCTCGCCGAATTCGCGCCCGCCCCAACGCTGCTCCCCTTCCTCGCACCAGTCAGCCTAGCTATCCTCATCATTCCATTGGTGTGGACTACTCCAGCCGATCACTGCCCGAGCGCTCAAGCCGCCGCTACCCGCGCTGCCCATCGGGTCTGGGTCCCACGCAGCATATTTAACCGGCGTTTTCTTCCAGTCGCCGTTTATGCGCCGTGGGTATTCGGCACCGCCACCACTGGTTTGGTGTTCATGCCTACATTGCTCAGCGAACATTCCGCGCATCCAGTCCTGCTCACTGGCGCCATCGCTTTCCTGACCATGGGCACCGGCGTCGCCACTCAGCGTCTCGCAGGGCGCTTTCACTTCACCGCGGCTCACGGAATGTTCCTTGCAGCCATCGGCATGGCGTTGTGCTTGCTGCTCGCCACGCAGCGCACTGAAAGCTGGACGCTGTGGCTACTCCCGCTCATCGCCATCGTGATGGGCAGTGCCTATGGCATCACGATGCTCACCGGACTCGCCCAAACTCAATCTTTAGCCGATCCAAAAGAGTTGGGGGCAGCAACGGGGGTGTTCTATTCACTGACTTATCTTGGCTTTTTCGCGCCGTTCATCTTGTCAAGACTGGGTCCAGCAGTGGGCTATTCGGCCACTTTTATGTGTGGTGTTGTCATTGCACTATTAACAACAGTGTGGCTTAGGGAACTCGGTAGGGGTAAACGAGTTTAGGCCACAGCAACAGGCCTTATACTTAATTCCGGTTTAGGCCATGTTTTAGGCATTCACCATGACGTCCTTCACGGAGCTTCTTTCAAAGGAGATTGAACTTATGGATTTCATCTCGCGCCACCTCGGACCAAATTCTTCCGAGCAAGCGACGATGCTCAACGCACTGGGGTACAACAGCGTCGACGCTCTTGTCGACGCTGCCCTGCCCACCACCATCCGCGCCGCATCGGCACCAGCCCTGCCTGATGCGCTGAGCGAAAATGCAGCGCAGGACAAGCTGCGCGAATACGCCAGCCAGAACATCGTGTTGAAGTCCTTCTATGGCCAGGGCTACTCCGATACGCTTACCCCGGCCGTCATCCGCCGCGGCCTGCTGGAGGACGCTGGTTGGTACACCGCTTATACCCCGTACCAGCCGGAGATCTCCCAGGGCCGCCTGGAAGCACTTCTGAACTTCCAGACCATGATCGAATCCCTGACTGGTCTGCCCATCGCCAACGCTTCCCTGCTGGACGAGGCATCCGCCACCGCTGAAGCAGTCGGCCTAATGTCCCGCGCGGTCAAGAAGGGCCGCCGCGTCATCCTGGACTCCCGCCTGCATCCGCAGGTGCTCGCTGTGGCGGCGGAGCGCGCTCGCGCCATCGAACTCGAGGTGGAAATCCTCGATATCCGCGAGGGCCTCGTGGGCGAAGACCTCATCGGCGCCGTCATTGCGTACACCGGCACCGAGGGCGACATTTACGACCCACGCGGTGTCATCGATGAGCTGCACACCCGCGGCGCAGTAGCCACCATCGTGGCCGATCCCCTCTCCCTCCTCCTGCTGGAGGCACCGGGCAAGCTGGGCGCTGACATCGTCATTGGCTCCACGCAGCGCTTCGGCGTTCCGCTGTTCTTCGGTGGCCCGCACGCTGCTTACATGGCTGTCACCGACAAGCTCAAGCGCCAGATGCCTGGCCGCTTGGTCGGCGTTTCCAAGGACGCCGAGGGCCGCCCGGCGTACCGCCTGGCCCTGCAGACCCGTGAGCAGCACATCCGCCGTGAACGCGCTACCTCCAACATCTGTACCGCGCAGGCGCTGTTGGCCAACGTAGCGTCCATGTACGCTGTCTACCACGGCCCAGAGGGCCTGAAGAAGATCGCTGAGCACGTTCACGGGCTCGCCGCTTCCTTCGCCGCTGCCGTAAAGGGCGCAGGCAAAACCCTGGTCGCTGACGAGTTCTTCGACACCGTCACTGTCACCGGCGTCGACGCCGCAGGCATCAAGGCATCCCTTCAACAACAGGGTTACCTCGTGCGCGCTATCGGCTCCGAGAAGATCTCCGTCTCCTTTGGTGAGTCCGCAACGCTTGACGACGTCGCCAAGCTCGCCGCCGCATTCGGCGCAGAGTCCGCAGACAAGGACAACGCCGAGTCCGCCGTTAATGCCCTGCCTTCCGCGCTCGTCCGCGCCGAGGCCCCGCTGGAGCACGAGATCTTCAACTCCCTCCACTCCGAAACTCAGATGCTGCGCTACCTGCGCACCCTGGCGGACAAGGACCTGGCTCTGGACCGTACCATGATTCCGCTGGGTTCGTGCACCATGAAGCTCAACCCCACTGCCGCCATGGAGCCCATCTCCTGGCCGGAGTTCGCGGGCATCCACCCATACGCACCGGAAGAGACCACCGCAGGCTGGCGCGCCCTCATCGAGGAACTCGAGGGCTGGCTCGCTGAGCTGACCGGGTATGCAAAGGTCTCCATCCAGCCCAACGCTGGTTCCCAGGGTGAGCTGGCCGGCCTGCTGGCCATCCGCCGCTACCACGTTGCCAACGGAGACTCTGGCCGCGACGTCATCCTCATCCCATCTTCCGCACACGGCACCAACGCGGCCTCTGCTACCTTGGCTAACCTGCGGGTGGTCGTCGTTGCTACCGCAGACGATGGCTCCATCGACCTGGCAGACCTGGATGCCAAGATCGAACAGCACGGTGAGCACATCGCCGGCATCATGATCACTTACCCGTCCACCCACGGCGTGTTCGACCCCGAGGTCCGCGACGTGTGCGACAAGGTCCACGCTGCTGGCGGCCAGGTCTACATCGACGGCGCAAACATGAACGCTCTGACCGGTTGGGCACGCCCCGGCGAGTTCGGTGGCGATGTCTCCCACCTCAACCTGCACAAGACCTTCACCATCCCGCACGGCGGCGGTGGACCGGGCGTTGGCCCGGTGGGCGTCGCCAAGCACTTGGTGCCCTTCCTACCGACTAACGCCAACGACGCCTCCATCGATCCGGCCCAGCCGACCCCGACCGAGCACGGTGTTCCCTCCACCGCCAGCCAGTACGGCTCCGCCGGCGTGCTGCCGATTTCGTGGGCATACCTGGCCATGGTGGGATCCGAGGGCGTTGCGCAGGCCACCAGCCACGCAATCCTGGGTGCTAACTACCTGGCTAAGTCCCTGCAGGATTCCTTCGCGGTTCTCTACACCGGCAACGAGGGCCTCGTGGCGCACGAATGTATCTTCGACCTGCGCGAGCTGACCGACGCCTCCGGCGTCACCGCGGCCGATGTGGCAAAGCGCCTCGTGGACTACGGCTTCCACGCACCGACCCTGTCCTTCCCGGTGGCTGGCACCCTGATGGTCGAGCCGACCGAGTCCGAGGACTTGGCCGAGCTAGACCGCTTCATCGAGGCTATGCGCTCCATCCGCGCGGAAATCCAGGACATCATCGACGGCAAGGTCGAGTACGAGAAATCCGTCATCCACAACGCTCCGTACACCGCTGCGTCCGTCGCATCCGACGAGTGGAACTACGGCTTTACCCGCCAGGAAGCTGCCTACCCAGTTGCTTCCCTGCGTGCCAACAAGTACTTCCCGCCGGTGCGCCGCATCGACGAGGCTTACGGTGACCGCAACCTCGTGTGCGCCTGCCCGCCACCAGAGGCTTTCGATCTGACTGAAGAGGACTAAACAATGACTGAATTGCTCAACTCCCCGCTGCATGCAGAGCATGAAAAGCTTGGCGCATCCTTTACGGCTTTCGGTCCGTGGAACATGCCGCTGAAGTACGACAACGAATTGGAAGAGCACCGCGCGGTGCGCAACTCCGCTGGCCTATTCGATCTTTCCCACATGGGCGAGATTTGGGTCAACGGTGAAGACGCTGCCAAGTTCTTGTCCTACAGCTTCATCTCCGACCTGACCAACCTCAAGGTGGGCAAGGCAAAGTACTCGATGATCTGTGCCGAAGACGGCGGAATCATCGATGACCTCATCACCTACCGCTTGGACGAGACCAAGTTCCTGGTCGTGCCAAACGCCGGCAACGCCGACGTGGTCTGGGAGGCACTCAACGAGCGCGCTGAGGGTTTCGATGTGGACCTCAACAACGAGTCCCGCGACGTCGCCATGATCGCAGTACAGGGCCCGAAAGCTGCGGAGATTCTCATCCCGCTGGTCGAGGACACCAAGCAGGAAGCCGTCATGGAGCTGCCGTACTACGCAGCGATGACGGGCAAGGTCGCCCGCAAGTATGCCTTCATCTGCCGTACCGGTTACACCGGTGAGGACGGCTTCGAGCTCATCGTCTACAACTCCGACGCCCCAGAGCTGTGGCAGGAGCTGCTCAAGGCTGGCGCTGAGTACGACATCCGCCCGTGTGGTCTGGCAGCGCGCGACTCCCTGCGCTTGGAGGCAGGCATGCCGCTCTACGGCAACGAGCTCACCCGCGATATCACCCCGGTAGAAGCCGGAATGTCCCGCGCCTTTGCCAAGAAGGAGCAGGACTTTGTGGGCGCTAAGGTGCTGCGCCAGCGCGCCGAGGAGGGCCCGCAGGCCGTTATCACCGGACTTGTCTCCTCCCAGCGCCGCGCCGCCCGTGCGGGCTCCGAGGTCTTCGTGGGTGAGAACAAGGTGGGCACGGTAACCTCCGGCCAGCCCTCCCCCACCCTGGGACACCCGGTAGCACTCGCTCTCATCGATACCGCCGCTGGACTCGAGCCGGGTGCGGCCGTCGAGGTGGATATCCGCGGCAAGCGCTACCCCTTCGAGGTTTCCGCGCTGCCCTTCTACAAGCGCGATAAGTAAACTCCACTACTGAAGTCAACTACTGAAAGGACACCCCTTCTCATGGCTAATCTTCCTTCCGATTTCTCCTACTCCGAGGAGCACGAGTGGATCAACGCCACCGCTGACTCCGTCGTTGGTTCTACCGTCCGTATCGGCATCACCTCCGTGGCCACCGACCGCCTGGGGGAGGTCGTCTTCGCTGAGCTGCCTGCCGTGGGCGATACCGTCGAGCACGGCGAGACCTGCGGCGAGGTCGAGTCCACCAAGTCCGTGTCTGACCTCTACTCCCCGGTCACCGGCACCGTGACTGCCGTCAACGAGGGTGTGCACGATGACTACGCAGTCATCAACAATGATCCCTTCGGTGAGGGCTGGCTCTTCGAGGTAGAGGTCACCGAGGTCGGCGAGCTGATGACCGCCGACGAGTACGCCTCCGCCAACGGAGTTGACTAAAACAACGCTTGAGCAGCGCAGACTCGGCCCCTTTCGGGCTGATTTCTCGCGGGGTTTAGGATTGGGTTCATGACTGCTCCCCGCGAACCTTTCTTTCCCGCTGATCGCTCCATCCGCGCGTCCGATGAGCCACTGGAGATCCGCCGCTTGGGCCGCATGGGCTACCAAGAGGCCTGGGATCTGCAGGCTGAGCTCGCGGCGGCGCGGGCGGCGGGTACGCAGGGTGATGTCATCCTCGTGGTGGAGCACCCCAACGTCTACACCGCCGGCAAGCGCACACAGCCGGAGGATATGCCTGATAATGGCCTACCGGTCATTGATGTAGACCGTGGTGGGCGCATCACCTGGCACGGTGAGGGCCAGTTGGTGGTCTACCCCATTATCAAGCTGGCCGAGCCGGTAGACGTTGTCGATTACGTCCGCCGCCTTGAGGAGGCCATCATCCAAGCCGTCCGCGAACTCGGCGTGAGCACCGCTGGGCGCATCGATGGCCGCTCTGGAGTATGGGTTCCTTCCACCACCCAGGCTGCCGACCCAGCCGCCCCGAAGCGCGACCGCAAGCTCGGTGCGTTGGGCATTCGCATCACCCGTGGGGTCACCATGCATGGCTTGGCGCTCAACTGCACCAACACCTTGGAGTACTACGAGCACATCGTGGCCTGCGGCATCGACGATGCGGATGTGTCCACGCTGTCGCTGGAGCTCGGCCGCCCAGTGACCATGGAGGAGGCGGAAGCGCCGCTTCTCGACGCTCTCCTCAAAGCCCTATCCGGGGAATTAACGGTGGCCGACCACACCTTTGCCTCGGCCCCTGATCCCATCAAAGTGGCCAACGAGAAGGCCCGCCAAGCCCGCAAGGCCGCGCAAGAAAAATAGCGGCTACCCTCGGTGGAATAAAGCAGCCACCCGGAGGGCTTGTATTAGAAAGAGCTAGTTCTAACACCTAAAGTGAGGTTTCGTGACTGTTAAGCCTGAAGGACGCAAGATGCTCCGCATTGAGAAGAAGAATGCGGAGTCTCCCATCGAACAGAAGCCGCGCTGGATCCGCAACCAGGTTCGCACCGGCCCTGGGTATGAGGACATGAAATCTCGCGTGTCTGGTGCTTCCCTGCACACCGTGTGTCAAGAGGCCGGCTGCCCCAATATTCATGAGTGCTGGGAATCGCGTGAGGCTACCTTCCTCATCGGCGGCGACAAGTGCACCCGCCGCTGCGATTTCTGCGATATCGCCACAAGCAAGCCAGCGGAACTGGACCGCGACGAGCCGCGTCGTGTGGCCGAGAATATCCAGGAAATGGATCTCAACTACACCACCATTACAGGTGTTACGCGCGATGATCTGCCTGACGAGGGCGCCTGGCTCTACGCCGAGGTGGTGCGCAAGATTCATGAGCTTAACCCCAACACCGGCGTAGAGAACCTCACCCCGGACTTCTCAGGTAAGCCGGACCTGCTCCAGGAGGTCTTTGAGGCCCGGCCCGAGGTCTTCGCCCACAACCTGGAGACAGTGCCGCGCATCTTCAAGCGCATCCGCCCGGCCTTCCGCTATGAGCGTTCACTCGATGTCATCCGTCAGGCCCACGACTTCGGTTTGATCACCAAGTCCAACCTCATCCTGGGGATGGGTGAAACCGCCGAGGAGATCGAGGAAGCCCTTCGTGATCTCCGCGAGGCCGGCTGCGACATCATCACGATTACCCAGTACCTGCGCCCCGGCCCGCGCTTCCACCCCATCGAGCGCTGGGTGCGCCCAGAGGAGTTCGTGGAGCACTCCAAGCTGGCCAAGGAGCTGGGATTTGGCGGCGTCATGTCTGGCCCGCTGGTTCGCTCCTCTTATCGCGCCGGCCGCCTCTACGTGCAGGCCATGGAGGCCCGCGGCCTCGAGCTTCCGGAGAACCTCAAGCACTTGGCTGAGACCTCTCAAGGCGCTACCGCCCAGGAGGCCTCCACGCTTCTGGAGAAGTACGGCCCCTCTGAGGAAACTCCGGTCACCACGCGCATGACTAAAACCCCCGCACAGTCCAACTCCGCTGCTGCGACCATTCGCTAACGCGTTTCCCTTTTTATTCCCCTTGCCCTTAAAGTAGGAGACATGGCTAAGGACGATAAGGCGTCGCTCAAGGACGCGAAGAAGCAAGAGCGGGCGGCCAAGCGCGCCCAGCGCAAGCAGAACTGGTCACAGATGTGGCAAGCGTTCAACCTGCAGCGCAAGCAGGACAAGGCTCTCATCCCCATCATGCTGGCTGCATTCTTGGGCGTGGGCTTGCTCTTCTTCCTTATCGGCCTGCTCTTCAACGGGCAGTGGTTCATGCTCATCATCGGCTTGGGCCTTGGCGCAATGCTCGCTATGTTCCTGTTCACTCGGCGCCTCGAGCGCGATATGTACAAGAAGGTCGAGGACCAGCCCGGCGTCGCCGGCTGGGCTTTGGAGCAGCAGCTGCGCAACACGGTGGGCGTGGTGTGGAAGGTCAAGCCGGGCGTGGCTGCGACCCGCCAGCAGGATCTGGTCCACCGCGTGATTGGTAACTCGGGCGTCATCTTCGTCGTTGAGGGCGACCGCAAGCGCGTCGCCCCTACTCTCAACCGTTTGAAGAAGCGCGTTGACCGCCTAGCTGGCGGCGTACCGGTGTACGAGGTCTTCGTGGGCAACGGTGAGGATGAGGTACCGGTATCCAAGCTGCGCACGCACATCATGAAGCTGCCGCGCAACTACAATAAAAACGAGACCTACGAGAACATTCGCCGCATCGAGGCTATGGATGATCTTCCGGGCACTACTCCGGGCCTGCCGAAGGGCCCGATGCCCCGCCAGGCTCAGAACATGGCGGGTATGAACCGCCGCATGCGCCGCATGCAGGAGCGCAAGGGCGGCAAGTAAGCCACCTCGTTCCACACTGAAAGGGTCCCTTCCAAAACTCTCGGAAGGGACCCCTTCTCATTGGCTTTAAATCTTCCCTAGACCTTGTTCCCCATTGACCACAGCACAACCTTCTACATGGTATTTATCAAAAGGCGTCTTTAGTGTTGCGCGGGGGTATCTAGTAACACCGTGGTGAGTATCGAGTGAAGCGTCCTGGGTTTAGTTCCGCTTCTTTTACGGCCCTGTGTTGATGGCCTGGGTGAGATAGTACTCGGTTTCTACTTCCTGTGGGGTAGCGTAGTCCAAAGCTTCATGAAGCCGCTTGGTGTTCCACCAATA
>NZ_GG667520.1:172862-174063 GCF_000159135.1 Corynebacterium striatum ATCC 6940 | reverse complement strand
CAGATCTTCCAAGAATCTTTAACCTGCGCTGATGACGGCGCCAAGCTCACTTATCGGGTCACCCGCTGGATCTTGCAACGCCTAGCCATAGAGCGAATGAGTGTGTCCGCTACCGCCAAAGCACTCGGTGTGGGCTGGGACCTGGTCAACCAGGTCGCACTAGATGCCTGCCGCCAGCTTGTCTACGGCGACCCTTGTCACCTAGACGGGGTTCGCATTCTTGGAGTCGATGAACATGTATGGAAACACACCAGAAAACCAGGTCAGGCATCAAACCTGGTGACCATACTTGTTGACCTCACCCCGCTGGTAGACGGGCGTGGGCCTGCACGTTTGTTAGACATGCGACCAGGCAGATCCGCCGACGTGCTGAAGCGGGTGGCTTAAAGAGCGCGACCCCAGCTTCCGTGAACAGATACAGGTGGTGACCATGGATGGGTTCACCGGTTATGCCACCGCAGTCGAAGAGCAACTACCACAAGCAGAAAAAGTCATGGACCCTTTCCATGTGGTGCATCTAGCAGCCGACAAGCTCACCAGTTGCCGACAGCGACTCCAACGTGAGACCACCGGGCGCCGCGGACGCAAAGATGACCCACTGTACAAGCACCGGTGCACACTGTTGACCAGGACGAACTATCTCACCGAGCGGCAAAAGCAACGCTTAGAAGTGTTGTGGGCCACCGATGACGACTACGTGTGCCTGGAAGTAACGTGGCTGCTCTACCAAGACATGATCGCAGCGTACGCGCATCCGAAGAAATCGGAAGGCAAAAAGCTCATGGAACGCATCATCCATACGCTGCGTAAAGGATTACCGAAAGGCTTAGAAGAGCTCGCCCAACTGGGGCGCACCCTGTGGCGTCGACGCAAAGACGCTGCTCGCCTACTTTGATATCGGCGCATCCAACGGCCCCGTCGAAGCAATCAACGGCAGACTCGAACACCTACGCGGCATCGCCCTAGGATTTAAAAACCTCAACCACTACATCTTGCGATGCCTAATCCACTCCGGACAACTACAGGACAAAACCAACGCACTCTAAAACCGGAAGGGCCCGTTTACCCAGGTTCGCTTCCTATTCCACAACAATGATTATTAGCAATGTGGGTTAGGCCGCGGCGATACAGGCACCTAAGCCGACGAGGCGAAGAAACCGTTGCTGAAAAATATATAAAACAACACGATCAGTGGCCTAGA
>NZ_GG667520.1:168458-171490 GCF_000159135.1 Corynebacterium striatum ATCC 6940 | reverse complement strand
TAGAAAATAAAGAAGTTTTCTCGTTTGGCTACGAAATGACATAGCAATATCTATTATGCCGTTCTAGAAGAACTCTCTTCTCAAATCATCAAAGGACCACAATGAAAATTCTCTCTCGAAAGAGTCTTGCCGTTGTCATAGCGGGCATGTTGTTAAGTAGCATGCCCGCCACTGCGGTAGCCCAATCATCTTTTTCTGGCTCGTCTCGCCAGAACCAACAGCAACATCTATCAGAAACTCCTCAGTCCCCTATTTCTGATCAGTCCCCTATTTCCGATAATGAAGCGGATACTTCACACATAGGAGACGGGCCATTTGCACAATGGGATATTCCGACCCCACCCGGCGCTGAGTGGTATGAGGTCAATCAAGCCACGGAAGACGAACTCAATCCGCAGGGGCTAGCAGAGTGGCATCCAACCTCAGATCCAAAGAATAAACTGGTTCCTGGTCAGATGCGTTCTGACATGGAAGATATTCCTGCCGGCGTCAGCAAAGTTGAAGCTGACCAGGCTGAAATCCGAGAAGCACAGCTCGCCTCCCCAACCGCACCGACTTTGAATGCCCGTCAAGGTTGCGGAGTGTACTGGCCTACAAGTTTCGAAGTATGCGGTCTAATCAAGGAAAAGTATGACAGTATCGGTGGACCGACCAGCTTCCTCCTCCTTCCTAAATCTAATGAACTCACCAATCCTGATGGAATTGGGAAACGCTCAGAGTTTGTTAATGGATTTATTTACTGGCGACCCGAGACTGGAGCGCATACGGTCAGCATTCCAGTTTCCAAGGTCTGGGAACGGCATGGCTGGGAGGGTGGATTTCTTGGCTACCCCATAACAAGTGACATTGCCCAGGGTAATGCTTGGTACAGACAAGATTTCCAAGGTGGACACGTCTACACTCACAATGCGCTACCGGCAAGTCAAGCCAGCATTCAAGGAGCTATTTTCGACAAATGGCAATCCATGGGTGCACAAACTGGCGAACTTGGATATCCTGTTAGTGATGAGTTGACAACCCCGGATGGCGTAGGACGCTATAACGTATTTGAAAACGGAATGATTTATTGGACTCCTCAAACGGGTGCACACGCCGTCCAAGGAGCGATACTTTCGGAATGGGGCAAAAATGGGTACGAAAAGAGCAACTTCGGATTTCCAACCTCTGATGAGTATCTTGATTCTGAGTCTGACATCACCCAAGAATTTTCCGGTGGAACACTTCGTGTTCGAGATTTTGTGAAAGGCGACGAAGGCACCACATTCAGTAACGGAAAGCTGGTCGATAATACTCTGATTAAGTTCATCCGCGATGCTTACGGAGTAGACCTTCTCAGGGAAATTCAGCTGGACTTACCGGTTGTCCAGTCCGGGCATCAAGCGTATCCGCCTGAAAATGGAACAGTAGTTGCCACGGATAGCAGCGGGAAACCCTACACCTTTCAGATAAAGTCCCCTATATCGATTTCGAGCAAATACGTATATAACCCTAACGGGGTTAACCCTACGCTACATGACTATTGCACGGCCCCCTCGCCTCAGTTTTGGTTCGACGATAAAACAAAGATTGCAGCTGATCTTCGTGGGCCCTGCAGCTACCATGATCTTTGCTATGGTCTAAATCCGGATAACTACACTGCTCGATCCAATCTATGTGACCCCGCCCTGAGGAGAGATTGGCAATATGTATGCCGCGAGTCCTACAACAGTTCATTCACTCGTTGCAGAGGATTTGTCGACTCCGCGTATACGGTCATGCACAGCTATCAACGAGTTAAAAATATGAATAGGTAGCGGCAGAATGTTAAAAATAAAACTTAAGAATTGGCAGCGACCCGTTTTGCTCGTCTCGGTTCTTTTGGGGCTAACGTTGTCTGGGTGTGGATTTTTCGACGGTCTCGATCAGATGGCTGAGGCTAGCCCATCCGGAAACATCGCTGTTTCTCTAGATCAAACGGGCAGTGTCACTGTTCATATGATTGCTTGTGATATTCAGGTTGAATCAGTAGAGCTTCTCATTCAATCAACCACTCCCGGAGATCCGCCCCTCAGTGAACGGATCAACCTCAAGCACCCACAAGGTGGGTACGTTGAGCTTCGATTACCGGCTTCTACATCCAATAATCCTCCAGTACTGAACTCGATTATCGCGGACCCGCAGTTAGAGTTTTGGGTCATCCCAATCACGTACAAGGGAGGCGAAGATGAGCACCGATTTGTGCCTGAACTCAGTGGAATCACGATTGCAGAAGTCGAGAATCATCCCCGTGGCACGCTTTTAGTCCAGAATTACGTCGCCGGGACCCATGATCCGATTACGTTGGACGAAGTAACACTAGATGCGTTCAAGGATGGACCTGCAAATAGTCGCCCTCCGGGTTGTACTGTGGAATAGAAACTCCAAACCTTTCGAAGGGGTGAGCGACTAATTAGAAGTCTCTTTTGCCAAACGCCCCATTGGCTGGGGCCATGCTGATAATGAGAATCAAGCCTGGACTTTGTTAGCGTGGCCATCGCTATCCTGGCCTTGGGCGCGTGGGCAATGCAATCCTTGCTGCAGACAGTAAGAATCGCCCTCGAGGAAGAAGAGAAGCCGACATTCCTGAGTTCAACGCGGTTTTGCATCGCTCACTCACTGGGCATTAGACGCAGACATAAGAAAATACCAGCAAAGAGCTGGGAGCCCTTAGCGAACGAGACCACTTGAGCGATAGGACTCTTGAGTTTGTTCGGGCGGTAGGCACTCTTAATAACGATAGAAAGAATCCTCTTTCCTCACCAAGTGCCGTCTAGGTTTACGTTTTCGGTTCTCTCCCGGTCCTGGATGCCATCCACATTGTGTGCTCACGACTAATAGCTGCTTCGGTATCCGCAGCTTCAAACGTACAATCGGCTTCTGGGATCGACCTCAACTTTTCTGCTTGTATCACATGCCCCATCGCTGTTGTCATAGAATAGGCCGTCGGCAGCGGTGAAAACTGTTTCACCGCAATTCACGCTGCTCCCGCCGCGTTGAGGGCAGGCATAAGTGCC
>NZ_GG667520.1:164167-167228 GCF_000159135.1 Corynebacterium striatum ATCC 6940 | reverse complement strand
CCCTGGTCACATGCTTCGTACTTTTCAGCTTGCGTGCAAGAGCGTGAAAATCAGGCTGGTCGTAGGACATCGTCCGCTTACTCCGGCCGTCGCTGAATCGATCATCGAACCATCCCGGTGGAAGCTGACGGAAACGCTCTGGAGTTAGTGCCTCATCGTTGATGACTTTCTTTGCGCGGGATACTTCTCGTCGTGAACATCCCAATGCGTGTGTGATCTGCGCGTAGCTAGCACCATCAAGGCACATCGCGATGATCTGTTTGAAGTTGGCCACAAGGACCAGCTCCTTCCAAGTAGATGTTGACGCGACACCACCGGATTGTGGTGTCGCCAGCATCAACTATGAAAGAAAACCCCTTGCAGTACCGGGTACGTGGAACACCGGTACCAACTACGCGGACTCGCGGTACCAACTACCCCAAATCGACACCAGGTGCGGCGCCTGGGTTTTTCCAAGATGCCATTTGTTGGACGCCATCTGCCCCCATACCCCGCGCGAAGCTTGTGGTGGATACGACCGGTTGGCGCTGAACAAGCTTTAGGCCATGATGACGGCCGTGCCGGTGGCGCGATCGTGAAGGCCGCGGCCGTCGGTATCGACCATTGCGGCCGGAAAGAGGAAGCCGGTGAGGATGGTGCGCGCTGCCGCGCGCCAGAATCCCACGCGCTCACCGGGGACGTCGAGACGCGCCACGCCCATGCCGAGCACCAACATGCCGGGGGTGCGTGCGAAGAGCCAGCCACAGATAATGCCGACGAGGACCCACAGAGCATAGCCCAAGAACGCCGCACCGCCGAGCGCGTCGGTGAACATGATGATCAGGTTGGCTAGCAACATGCACATGATCCAGTCGATGAGCACAGCGCCCGCGCGGCGTGCCACCGGCGCCAACGCACCAGCTCCCTTTTCGGGGAGCCCAAGCTTTTCACCAGGCCACTTTCCTGGGCCCTCAAAATCATCATTTTCACCTGGAATCTCGGGCCCATCGAGCCATGTTCGCTTATCCGCCATGCTGACTAATCTAGCGCCCCAGCTGCCACAAGCGAAAACCAAAAAAGTTCTCCCAAAATACCTATTGATCGATGGGCTATCGTCCGAGCGCCAATCAAAATAGGTAAACTCACTAAAAGAACATTTTTCTAAACCCTGAGGAGACAAAACAGTGTCTTTCGAGTCCGTCCAGGAGATCGTCAACTTCATTGAGGCAGAGGACGTAGAGTTCGTCGATATTCGCTTCACCGACGTCCCCGGTACCGAGCACCACTTTTCCATTCCGGCATCTGAATTCACGATGGAAGCAGCTGAAGAGGGCCTAGCATTCGACGGCTCCTCGATCCGCGGCTTTACCTCCATCGATGAGTCTGACATGACCCTGCTGCCAGACCCAGCAACCGCCATAGTGGACCCATTCCGCTCCTCCAAGACGCTGAACATCAAGTTCTTCGTCAACGATCCTTTCACCTTGGAGCCCTTCTCCCGCGACCCACGCAACGTCGCAATGAAGGCCGAGGAGTATCTCGCCTCCACCGGTATCGCTGACGTCTGTAACTTCGGCGCTGAGGCAGAGTTCTACCTTTTCGACTCCGTGCGCTACTCCACCGACGTCGAGCACGGCTTCTACGAGGTAGACACCGACGAGGGTTGGTGGAACCGCGGCAACGAGGCCGACTTCGATGGCAATCCAAACACCGGCTACAAGACCCGCATTAAGGGTGGTTACTTCCCCACCGCGCCCGTCGATAAGCACGGCGAAATCCGCGACGCAATGGTACGCAACCTGCAGGAGGCAGGATTTACCATCGAGCGTTTCCACCACGAGGTCGGCGGTGGCCAGAACGAGATCAACTACCGCTTCAACTCCCTGCTGCACGCGGCTGATGATATCCAGACCTTCAAGTACATCATCAAAAACACCGCTGCTTTGTACGGCAAGTCCGCAACCTTCATGCCAAAGCCACTGGCTGGCGACAACGGATCCGGTATGCACGCCCACATGTCTCTGTGGAAGGACGGCAAGCCGCTGTTCTACGATGAGGCAGGCTACGGTGGCCTCTCCGACATCGCTCGCTACTACATCGGCGGTATCCTCCACCACGCACCGGCTGTTCTGGCGTTTACCAACCCAACCCTGAACTCCTACCACCGCCTTGTGCCGGGCTTCGAGGCTCCAATCAACCTCGTTTACTCCCAGCGCAACCGCTCTGCGGCGATCCGCATTCCGATCACCGGCTCCAACCCAAAGGCAAAGCGCATCGAGTTCCGCGCACCGGATCCATCGGGCAACCCATACTTCGGTTTCGCAGCCATGATGATGGCTGGCTTGGACGGCATCAAGAACCGCATCGAGCCGCACGCACCGGTCGACAAAGACCTTTACGAGCTGCCACCGGCAGAGCAGGCTTCCATCCCGCAGGCACCAACCAGCCTTGAGGCTTCCCTGCGCGCTCTGGAGGAGGACAACGAGTTCCTGACCGAGGGCGACGTATTCACTGAGGATCTCATCGAGACCTACCTGCAGTACAAGAACGAAAAGGAAATCGCTCCTTCCCGCCTGCGCCCGACGCCGCTCGAGTTTGAAATGTACTACGACTGCTAAACCCTCTGTTTAGAGCTACCACCCGCGCTTTTTGGGCGCGGGTTCTGGCGTTTTAGCAGGCTTTCGACTCCGATTCTTTGCGAGCTTACAATCAGCGGCGCCGGCCCCCTCATCTCAGTAGAAAATGAATTCAGCGCGTTAAGGTGAAGGTTATGCCTTTAACCTTTGTTTCCTTGGCCCAAGCAAACATGCCTGCGATCAGGGAGATTCTCGTGCCTTTGCCGCGCGATGGCATCTTTCTTCTAACCTCAACGCTGCTACTGGAGACCTCCTTCCCCGGCGCGCGTGACTTCTATGCCACCGCTTGGCGCTACGCCTATTCCGACTGCGAACTCTTCTTTGCGCTCGCTTCCCGCGGTGAACTGCTCATCACCGTCGACGACGCCGTCCTAGTCTGCGTTGACTCTTCGCATCCGTGGACCTCCTACGAGGAGGTCTTCGACTCCATCGCCTCCGGCCGCATC
>NZ_GG667520.1:144736-162517 GCF_000159135.1 Corynebacterium striatum ATCC 6940 | reverse complement strand
CATCTTCGTGGTCGAGGACGCAGACGCGCTTCGCGACGTCGTCAAGCACCACTAAGCTCCGCATCAGCTACCAACCTGCGTCCGAACCATCCTTCCGCCCCAAACGCCCCACCTAGGCAGCACAAGATGGTCAAAGTGCACATCAACCGCTGACGCTGAGCGCACTTTCGACTGTTTTTAGCTCAGCGCAGCAGCAACCAGCCCATTAAACAGCGGGTGCGGACGCGTCGGGCGCGACTTGTACTCCGGGTGCGCCTGGATAGCCACCATGAATGGGTGCTCAGGGTACTCAACAAACTCCACCAGCTTTCCATCGGGCGAAGTGCCGGAGAATACGAGGCCGGAGCCCTCAGTAATCTGCTCGCGGTAGGCGTTGTTGACCTCGTAGCGGTGGCGGTGACGCTCAGAGACCTCGGTGGCTCCATAGGCCGCAGCCACAACGGAGCCTTCCTGCAACGTCGCCGGGTACGCGCCCAAGCGCATGGTGCCACCCAAATCGGCCTCGCCGGCTACTGCCGCCTGCTGCTCCTCCATCGTCGCAATGACCGGCGATGGCGTATTCGGGTCGAACTCCGTCGAGGACGCATCCGAAATACCCGCCCGTCGCGCCGCCTCAAGCACCGTGCACTGCAGACCCAGGCACAAGCCCAGGAACGGAACCTTCTTCTCACGGGCATAAGACACCGCCGCAATCTTGCCCTCAATCCCGCGCACGCCAAAGCCGCCCGGCACCACAATCGCATCGAGCTCGCCCAGCTGGCCGGCTGCGTCGGTCTCGCAGTCATCTGAGGTAATCCACTTAATGTTTGCCTTCGCATGGTGGGCAAATGCGGCGTGGCGGATAGCCTCCGCCACCGACAGATACGCATCCTGCAGGTCAATGTACTTGCCTACGATGCCCACGGTGACCTCGCGCTGCGGGTTGTGCACGCGATCGAGCAGATCGCCCCACTGCGTCCAATCCACATCACGGAATGGCAGCCCCAGCTTGCGAATCACAAAGGTATCCAGGTGCTCCCTGTAGAGCACCTCCGGAATGTCATAAATGGACGGCGAGTCTGGGCAGGACACTACGCCTTCCTCGTCTACGTCGGTCATCAGCGCGATCTTGTGCTTCAGGCCATCTGGCACCACGCGGTCGCAGCGCAGCACCACCGCATCCGGCACAATGCCGATGGAGCGCAGCTCAGCCACCGAGTGCTGGGTCGGCTTAGTCTTCAGCTCCCCCGACGTGCCCAGGTACGGCACCAGCGAGCAGTGAATGAAGAAGATGTTCTCGCGTCCTACCGCGTGGCGCACCTGGCGGGCGGCTTCGAGGAAGGGCTGAGATTCGATGTCGCCGACCGTGCCACCGATTTCAGAGATAACCACGTCCGGCACGTTGCCCTCAGCATCCGGTTCGGCCATGGCTAACACGCGGTCCTTGATTTCATCCGTGATATGCGGGATGACCTGCACGGTCTTGCCCAAGTATTCACCGCGGCGCTCCTTGGCGATCACCGAGGAGTACACCTTGCCCGTGGTCACGTTGGCGTTCTTGGTCAGGTTGCGGTCGAGGAAACGCTCGTAGTGGCCGAGGTCGAGGTCGGTCTCAGCGCCGTCCTCCGTAACGAAGACCTCGCCATGCTCAAACGGATTCATCGTTCCTGGGTCTACGTTGAGGTATGGGTCGAGCTTCTGCATGGTCACGGAGAGCCCGCGGGCGATGAGCAGTTGACCCAGCGACGCCGCCGTCAGGCCCTTACCCAGGGAGGACACGACGCCTCCGGTGACAAAAATGAACTTGGTCTGCTGACTGGAGCGCGATGGCATGATATGCGCCTTTCGGGAGTTTTGACTGCGAATGTGGCAGGCAATGCGCAGCGTTATGACCCCACGATCAAAAAAATCCGCGGGCGCCTCACGCGGCGACCTACGGATCTTCAGGCTATCACCGAATCAGCCCAGAAAACAATCAGACGACAGATATGCAGCTAGGAGGGCATTTTTCACTGCGGCAGGAAACGCTAATTTCGCTTCACAAATCCCATACGCGGGCGGAAGCCCTGCGGGTGCTTCATTTGGGCAACTGCATCACCGATGATCATGCGATTGCGCGCGCTTAGCGACGCCGGCATCTGCGCCACCGAGAACCACTGCGCCGCCAAGTTTTCCTCGTCAGAGACAACCGGCTCCGCCCCATCCGGAACACTCAAACGCAGGGCGGTGGACATGAACATGCACTCGTCGCCATTGCCGTAAACAACCGGCCCAACCTGACCTACTCCGAGCAGCGCCTCAGCCTTCGCATCGAGGCCAATTTCCTCTTTGACCTCGCGAATCGCTGTGGTGGTGATTTCCTCTCCCGGCTCGCAGATGCCTTCCACCGGCGCCCACGTCTCATTGTCCGCGCGCTGCACGAGAAGCACCGACGGCACTTCCCACAGCGCAGCGTTCATGGGCACGTCACGAATGATGACCGCCGTGCAAGCCTGCAGGAAGAGTTGGTCGTGGCCAATTTTTTCACGCAATGTGAGGATGTAGTCAGGAGTCGCCATAGCATCTACTCTATCCCGCCTCATTCTTTGTGGTTTATCCACAAGGTCTACTGAGCCTGGGCCACTTCGCTGCCAAGTACCTGCGGGATGAGTTCAAAGATGTCCGCGGCCGGGGTAAAGGACAGTTCCATGTCTGGATGGTCGGAACAATCATGGTTTTCCTGGATTTGCTTGGTCGTGCCAGAGACCACTCCGATAACAGCGTTGCCCCCTGGCAGCGATGCGTATATGGGTCCTCCCGAATCCCCTTGCGTACCGCAGATTCGGGCACGCGCGGCGGTGGTCTCAAGGCGAGTATCCCCTGCGTTGAGCCCACTCTTTTCCGGCCCATGGGTCAGCTCCCCGCAAGTCTCCCCAGTGATGCGCCCTAGCTTGCACAACTGCTGCGGCAATTCCTCAGTAGTGGCAAGATTCGCCTCCATATACTTCGGCGTGTAGTAGCCTACGTCGCCATGCAGCTCGATGAACGCCACGTCTAGGCCGTGCCCATCCTCAGCAAAAAGATCGGAGTAGACCACCTCACCAACAGGTTCGGCTGGATAAGTAAACGTGCGATGAGCGTTGCCAGCCCATACTCGGTCCCCGACCTGGCCACAGTGTGACGCCGTGACCGCGAAGGTACGGCCATCTTCCAGAGTGAAAGACCACGCGGCGGTACACATCTGGAAATCAAAGTACTCACCTGGTTGTGGATCTTGGGAGGAGATATCAAGAGCCGTACCAGGCGGCATCGGCGATACCGCCGGTTTGATCGTTCCAGGGTTAGAAGCGCTGAGTCTATCCGGGGCAGTACTTGCGAGAGGGGTAGCCGCTGCCACATCTTCCGGTGGGGATGAAGCGGTGAGGGCATTCGCGGCGTCGCCAAGCGCGTGCTGCAGAGTCTCCACAGGAATGAGCGAACAGCCGCCGAGGCCAATTGCGAGCGCCACGGCGGCTAGTGGTGTGAAAAAGCGCGGTCTAAACCGCTGCATCACCATCGGTGTTCTTTCCCGGGGTCTCGCCCGTCTTGTTTTCCTTTTCCTTGTTTTCCTTTTCCATCTCGGCCATCTGCTTCATGTCGCGAATGAACTTCTCTGGGTCAAACTCGGTGAAGTATTCCGGGCCGGAGAATTGCTCTTGTGCCATGTCTTCTTCCTACTTGACGTCGGTGTTCGCGATGGAGGTGCGGATGAAGTCCTGCACCGCCGCCGCGTCGTTGGGCAGATCCGTGACGTGGCGGTCTGCGTCCATGATGCCAGCGAAACGCTCCGGAGTGGCAGGCTCGGTGCCGATCGCCTCGACAATGGTCTCGGAGAACTTGACCGGAAGGGCCGTCTCCAAGCAGATGATCGGGGTGGTGATGTTGGTCTCTTGCTGAGCGTCACGCGCGACCTTAATGCCGTCCGCGGTGTGCGGATCCACCAGATAGTTGTACGTGTCGTTGACGTCCTTAATGGTGGCCAGGCGGTCGGCGTGGGTGGAGCTGCCGGAGACGAAGCCGTACTGCTCACGGGCCTTTTCCAGCTCCTCTTTACTCAGCACGAAGCCGCCCTCTTTGAGCTTGGGACCAAAGAGCTCCGCGGTGCGCTCCGCGTCGCGGCCCACGAGGTCGAAGATGAAGCGCTCGAAGTTCGATGCGCGGGAGATATCCATCGATGGCGAGGAGGTCTTGTAGGTCTCAGCCGAGGGGCGCGGGCGGTAGTTGCCAGTGCGGAAAAATTCATCGAGAACGTCGTTCTCGTTGGTGGCCACGATGAGTTTGTCGATGGGAAGCCCCATCGAACGTGCGATATGGCCTGCGCAGATGTCGCCGAAGTTGCCGGTAGGAACGCTGAAGGAGACCTTCTGCTCATTGTCCGTGGTGATCTTAAGGTAGCAGTTGATGTAGTAGACAACCTGCGCCATTAGACGTGCCCAGTTGATGGAGTTGACCGCACCGATGCGGTACTCCTTCTTGAAAGCGGCATCGTTTGAGGTGGCCTTGACCACGTCCTGGCAGTCGTCGAAGACGCCGTCGAGGGCAATGTTGAAGATGTTCGGGTCATCCAAGCCGAACATCTGAGCCTGCTGGAACGGGGTCATGCGCCCGGCTGGGGTGAGCATGAAGACGCGAATACCCTTGCGGCCGCGCATGGCGTACTCGGCGGAGGAGCCGGTATCGCCGGAGGTGGCGCCCAGGATGTTCAGGGTCTCATCACGGCGCGCGAGTTCGTACTCGAAGAGCTCGCCGAGCAGCTGCATGGCCATGTCCTTGAAGGCAGCGGTGGGGCCTTCGGAGAGGTGGCCCACGAAGAGGCCGTCGCCCAGCTCAGTCACGGGGACAATTTCCTCGCTGCTGAACTTCGGATAGGTGTACGCGCGCTTGGCGATGCCCTCGAGATCATCAGTGGGTATATCATCCACGAAGAGCTTGAGCACCTCCGCGGCCAAGGCCGCATACCCCTGTTCGGCAAGCAGCTGGCGCCACTCGTTGAGCACGGCACCGGAAAGCTGCGGATAGGATTCCGGCAGGTAAAGACCTCCATCAGGGGCTAGGCCTCCGAGGAGGATATCCGTAAAAGAGGCGGGCTGGCGGGCTGCATCACGCGTAGAAATGAACTTCACCCCCTGCATCTTAGTAGGGCGGGCGTAAAGTATCAGCCATGTCTGCGCCAAATCCACGGGAAGTTGTGACCACCAAGGCCTTATCCATTTGGGTTGCCGCGATGCTTGTCTACATCGTGGCGATTACCGGGCGTACCTCTTTTGGTGTGGCGGGGCTGGAAGCGATGGCGCGTTTCGACGTCGATGCCTCTCGCATTGCGGTCTTCACCTCGGTGCAGTTGGGCATCTATGCGTTTGCACAGATTCCTACGGGTGTGCTCATTGATAAGTATGGCCCTCGCAAACTGCTCGTTATCGGCGCTGTCATCATGGGCGTGGGGCAGGTAGCACTGGGCTTAACCACAAATTATTGGATGGCTATTGCCGCTCGGCTTTTGATTGGAGCGGGCGACGCCACGGCTTTCTTATCCGTGATGCGCATCCTGCCATATTGGTTCCCTTTGCACCGCACGCCAATGTTTACCCAGGTGACCTCGTCGTTGGGTCAGCTCGGCCAGTTCGTCTCCGCTATTCCTTTCGCTGCGCTTTTGGGGTGGACTGGATGGACCACGGCCTTTGTAGCTTTGGGTGCGGCGGGCATCCTCATCGCATTAGCTGCGGCGGTTGCCGTAGCAGACACGCCTGAATCTCTAGGCATCATCGAAACTCCCGCCGAGCAGCCCAATTCGCAGGCGCATTCCTTGGCCGCCAGCCTGGCCATGGTGCTGCGTTCCCCCGTTGCATGGCAAGGATTTTTCATCCACTTCTGTGGCCTTTTGGGTGCGACTGTATTTGTCATGTTGTGGGGAATGCCGTTCATGACGGAGGGACTAGGAATCTCCAAGGTGCAGGCCGGAACGGTGCTGACCTTTTATACGATCTGCATGATTACGTTAGGGCCAATTCACGGCAAGATTTCCTCGCGCGCACAGGGTTTCCGCGACTGGATGGCACTGTTTTTCACGACACTCAACATAATGTCGTGGACGGCTTTCTTCCTCTGGGGCAACAGCTTCTTCAGCCTTTTCATCCTCATGGTGGCTATTTCCTTGTGCTCGCCGTGCTCGAACTATGGCTTCGACATCGTGCGCGAGAACATGGAACGCAGCGTGGTGGCCACGGCAACAGGCTTGGCCAACATGGGTGGATTCATCTCTTCGATGGTGGCAGCGCAAATTTTTGGCATGGTGCTCGATAGCCGTGGCCACGCGCCGCACTACGAACTGGGCGACTTCCACGCGGCCGCTGTAACTTCCCTCATCATTTGGCTTGCGGGCATGCTCGGCATAGTTGTCACGCACTTCCTGCGCAAGCGCGGCGGCGGCTACCGCCCAAAGGTGACCGTGGTCAGCGTTTCCTAGTTGATGAGGAAGTTAATGGTCTCCTCGGGGGCGTCGAGAAGCTCCCGCGTGGCGACCACGGGCTCGGCTTGGTCGAAGGGAATTTTTTCGAAGCCGGACTCCCCTAGCTCGACGATGTCGGCGCCTGGCGCGGCCAGCAGAATCGGTGAGTGCGTTGCGATGATGAACTGCGCACCACGCTGCGCTGCTTGGTGAATCTCGGCGATGAGTGCCATCTGTCGAATCACTGACAGTCCGGCTTCGGGTTCGTCAAGGATATAAAGGCCACGTCCATCGACGTATTCGCCGAGAACGTCAAAGACGGACTCGCCATGAGAGCGGCTGAGAAGATCGACGTCGATGGGCAGGTGGCTGCGGCCGCCACGCTCCTTTGGTTGATTCGCGGCCTTGAGCACTGATTCGTGGGTCTCGGCGCGCAAGAAATAACCGCGGTGGAGGTTGCCGTTAAGGGAGCACTTCAACACGCGTGCCAGACCGCGCAGTGGCGCGCGCTCGCGGTCTGGGTCGTCGTACCGTCCGCCCAGGGGCGAGAAACGCAGTGCCACAGCGATCGCTTCTAAAAGCGTGGACTTACCCGCGCCATTCTCCCCCACCAAGCAGGTCACCGGCGCTGTGAACTCGAAGTAGGGCAGGTCGATGAGGTATTGCACGCTGGGCAGGTCCAGCAGATAGTCTTCGAAAGGAGGCTCGGAAATGCTAATCGATTGCAGCAGCATAGCCCCTACTATATTTGCTGACGGTATGCGCGGCGCGTTGATACCGAGCAGCTAATGCGACTTATCTTCTACGCCTCGCAACGCCGCGCCCAGGTTTTCGCCCGGATGGTGCGCACTTGGGTCTTTGCTCGTGGGGATTTCCACGCTGGATTCAAGCGGCATCGCATTGACCGCATAAGAAATACCGAATCCGCCGCTAATGGGGATGGCAATCGCTAGGCCAATGCCACCGATTGTGCCGAGTTTTTCGCGCCAAGTCATGTTCCTCCTCCACACGAAGTGCGTTATGCATTCGTTACCTTTATGACCTTTATGACATTGAGGTTAAGGTCCTGGGCTGGAGAAAACTTCGAGCCGCCCTGCACGGCGACTGTGTATTGATGGGAAGTCTTACAGGTAGAGGTTGCCAGGTGGAGGTCTAGAGCCCAACAATCAGCGGAACCATTGAGCCGGTGAGCTTTCCGCAACGATGGTGTCCACGGCGGGGTTGATGAGGCCTGCGTCAAAAGCCGCAAGCACCGCCTCAGCCTCAGCGCGATTGAGGGTGCCCTGCTCTTGGGCCTTTTTGAGAATCTGCACCATCGTCAAACGCGCTTCAGTACGATTCGAAGCAGACTCGAATATTTCCCGGGGCATCGACTCGATAGGAATTCCCAGCGCTTCCGCAAGGGAATACATCCGGTCCTCATCATCTACGTTGGTGGGAGAATAAGGATTCTCGATCTGCAGCACACCACCGGCGATTGCCTCTTCTACCGTCTGGGCATTCGCTGGCGGGTGATGGCGCGTAGTGGCGAACCACCCAACCGCTACGGCGATGACTGACATAGTAATGACAAGCGCCCAGACTGCGGCAATCTTGTTTTTCTGCACGGTGATGAGTCTACTTCCCTGTTAAATACTCGGACCAAAGGTACCAAAAGAGCTGCCTCCGCGTGGCGGGTCGAGTCGCTCAGAGAGAATATCGATAATGGAACGGATAGCGTTATCGCCCAGTGGCCGCTCAACACTATGCCGCGGATGCGCGGTGGCCTGTGGGTTTTCCGCTTGCGGCTTTTCGGCGCGCGGGGAGGACACATCTACCCGCAGGTGGGTGCCGTCAAGGACCAGGTCGGCGTCGTCAGTAGCGCTCGCAGCACGCGCGGCGGCGAGGAATGCCTCAAGGTCAGCGAGGGTGGCGGTGGTGATGTCAAGGGACAGGTTCAAGGACATGGTGAGCTCCTTCTGGTGCGCTGGAAAGTGTTTTCGCTTTCCAAGCCTAGGCGCTACACGGCGCTACCGACAGGGCCCAGCGCACAATTCGGGGATAAATCAGGGTGAACCCTTAGCGCTCGTCGTGCTCGAAGGTTTCCGCTTCGCCCCAGAAGACCTCGTCGACTACCTTGCGGGCGTGGCGCGTTGTCTTGAGATAGACGTCCAAGAACTCCTGGTTTTCCTCCGGCGCCCATCCGGCAGCGCCCGCCACCTGGGCCAGCTGCGGGCCTGGAGTGGGTAGCTGATCCACGCGTTTGCCACGCACCAGCACAAGGGCGTTGCGGGCATCGGTGGCCATGAGCCATGCTTCGCGCAGTATCTGTGCCTGGTGCGCAGGGACAAGCTCATGCTTTTCGACGGCGTCCAGAACCCGCAGCGTCGAGGGATCATGCAGGTCCTCGAATTCGTGGGCATGCATCATCGTGAGCAACTGCACGGTCCACTCGATATCTGTAAGTCCACCGCGCCCCAGCTTGGTGTGGGTATTGCGGTCCGCGCCACGTGGCAGGCGTTCGTTGTCCACGCGTGCTTTCATGCGGCGAATCTCGCGGATGGTTTTCTCGCTCACGCCGTCGGTTGGGTAGCGGAACTTGTCCACCATGGCGAGGAATTCGTCGCCGACACTGCGGTCACCGGCCACGAACGCAGCGCGCAGCAGCGCCTGCATCTCCCAGGCCTCGCCCCATTCGCGGTAGTAACGCTCATAAGAGGCAATGGTGCGCACGACGGCGCCGGAGCGCCCCTCTGGACGCAGCCCTAGGTCAACATCGAGTGGCGGATCGCCGGAGGGCTTCGACAGACGCCTGCGCAGCTTGTCGATGATCCCGATCGCCCACTTCACAGCCTCAGTTTCATCGTTTCCGGTGGCCGGCTCCGCAACGACTATCACGTCCGCGTCAGATCCGAATCCGAGCTCCATGCCGCCTAGGCGGCCCATGCCGATGACGGCGATGCGCGCGGGCGGGTTCTTCTCTCCTACCTCGTTGAGCCATACGCGAACCTCAGCGCGCAGGGCGGCTTCCAGAACGGCATTCCAAATCGTGGACAACTCATAACAAACCTGCTGCACAGGCATAAACCCCAGAAGGTCAGCTGCAGCGATGCGGGCTAGCTCCACGCGGCGCAGGGAACGCGCAACGCGCACGGCCTTGTCGGGGTCGGCGTGGCGCTTGGTGGAATTGACCAGGGACTTCGAGACTTGCTCGGGCTTGGTCTCCAGGAGCTTCGGGCCGGAGGCGCCGTCGGAGAGCTGCTTGACGACGTCGGGAGCGCTGATGATGAGATCCGCAGCAAACGGGGAGGTGCCCAGGATAATCATGAGCCTTTGGCCCACGATTCCCTCGTCACGCAGCATGCGCAGGAACCACTGGCGGTCATACGCAGCTTCAGAAAGCTTGCGGTAGTTAAGCAGGCCCATATCCGGGTCAGCAGTCGAGGACAACCAGCCCATGAGCGTAGGCAGCAAGATGGCCTGGATCTTGGCCTTGCGGGAGGTGCCCGCAGCCAGGGAGGTCAGGTGCTCAAAAGCGCGGTCTGGGTAGGCGTAGCCAAGGGCGCCCAGCTGCAGCTTTGCTGCCTCTGGGGAAAGCTTGAGCTCGTCTGCAGACATGGCCACCACGGAGTTGAGCAGTGGGCGGTAGAACAAGCGCGAGTGTAGGTCTTGGATGCGCAAACGCGTTTCCTTCAGGTACTTGTTCATGCGCTCGGCAGCGGACTTATTGCCCTGCGGGTTGAAGCCGGCAATGATGGCCAGCCACTTGAGGGCGGCCGTGTCATCCGGCTCTGGCAGCACGTGGGTGCGGCGGAAACGCTCGAGTTGGAGGCGGTGCTCAAGCAAGCGCAGGAACTCGTAGGCGTCAATCAGCTGGTTGCCGTCTTCGCGTCCCACGTATCCGGCAGCGACCAATGCGGTAAGGGCATCAACGGTGGACAAGACGCGCAGCGTTTCGTCAGAGCGGCCGTGTACCAGCTGGAGCAGCTGGACAGCGAACTCGACGTCGCGCAGGCCGCCCTCGCCCAGCTTAAGCTCGCGCTGGCGCAGCTCCTTGGGCACGTTCTCCAGTACTCGGCGACGCATGGCTTGGACGTCTTCGACGAAGGAGTCGCGCTGCGATGCGGTCCAGACCATCGGGCCAATCTGGGCAAGGTACTCCTGCGCCAAAGGCAGGTAGCCGGTCTGCGGGCGAGCCTTGAGAAGGGCCTGGAACTCCCAGGTCTCGGCCCACCGCTTGTAGTAGGCAACGTGGGATTCGAGGGTGCGAACGAGCGCACCAGACTTGCCTTCGGGCCGCAGGTTCGCATCGACTTCGAAAAAGCATGCGGAGCCTACGCGATTGAATTCGGAGGCGACCCTGGTGATTTTCGGGGTGACGACGTCGCTGACAAAGATGACATCGACGTCCGAGATGTAGTTCAGTTCGCCCGCTCCGCACTTGCCCATCGCCATGACGGCCAGCTTGGCGTCGAGGGGGTCCTCGCCAAACACGGTGCGGACGGCGACGGCGAGCGCTGCGGTCAGAGCGGCGTCGGCAAGCGCAGTCAGCAAATGCGTAACTTCCTGAAACTTCACACGTGGCTGCGGATGCGCCTGGCCTTTGCGAGAGTAGAACGTACCGGCGACATCGTGTGCGGCGATGCGCATCATAAGCGTGCGATACGTGGATTTGAGGGCGACTTTGTGGTCCCCTTCCGCGGCCCGGTAGGTGCCCGCCGTACTGAGGTCGGAAGAGGCGGTATCCGGTGTGGATTCCGATTCCGAGCCAGTGGGCTCTGCGGAGTCTTCTGACTGCGCGAACTCAGCCGGAGTAGCGCTGACGCAGCCCAGCATTTCCTGCAGCATCTCAGTGGGTGTGGGCAAAGGCTTTGCAAGCTCAGACCACAGGTGAGGATTGGCCGCCAGGTGGTCGCCAAATGCGGAGGAGGCGCCCAACAAGGCCAGAGTGCGCACGCGCAATGCTTCGTCTGCGCGCAGCTCGGCATCAAGCTCAGGAGCTGCCTCGTAGATCCGGATCAGCGTATTGAGCGTAAGGTCTGGGTCTCCGGAGGCGGCCAACGTCCACAGCAGATCAAGGGACTCTGGATTGTTCCATCCCAATTGCTCAAGATCTGCCAACGCGGTGGAACGCGTCAGGCCAAGGGTGGCTGGTGATGGAACGGCAATGGGGCGCATGAAATTCCTTGAAGGTTTCCCGTTTTAGTAGTTAAGGTTCAACTCGAAGTTAGTGATCTGCTGCTGGTAGGAGTGCCATTCGTCCCACTTGGCGCGCAGGAAGTACTCGAAGACATGCTCGCCTAAGACCTCTGCCATGAACTCCGACTTCTCGAACTCACGCAGCGCTTGGTCCAGGCTGACCGGCAAGTCACGGTAGCCCATTGCGCGCCGCTCTCGGCGAGTGAGCTGATGGACATCGTCCTCAGCGGGATCACCGAGCTCGTAGCCTTCTTTGATGCCACGCAAGCCGGCTGCCAAAAGCACCGCGTAGCCCAAATATGGGTTCATTGCCGAATCCAGGGAGCGGATCTCTACGCGGCGTGACTCCGCCTTCCCCAAACGGTAGGTAGGCACGCGCACCAGCGCGGAGCGGTTGGATACGCCCCAGGTTGCCGAGCCGGGCGCCTCGTTGCCGAACATCAGGCGCTTGTAGGAATTGGTCCACTGGTTGGTAACTGCCGTCATCTCCACGGAGTGCTCTAGGATGCCCGCGATGAACTGCTTGGCCGTGGTGGACAAGGAGAATTCATCGTCTGGATCATGGAATGCATTGTGCTCGCCCTCGAAAAGGCTCAAGTGCGTGTGCATGCCGGAGCCTGGCAAGTGTTCAAAAGGCTTCGGCATGAACGTGGCCTGGACTTTTTGGTCAGCAGCCACCTGTTTAATGACGTGGCGGAAGGTCATGATGTTATCGGCCATGGTCATTACGTCGGCATGGCGCAGATCGATCTCCTGCTGGCCCGGCGCGGTTTCGTGGTGGCTGAACTCGGTGGCGATGCTCATTGCCTCAAGCGCTGACATGGCGCGGCGGCGGAAGCTTGGCGCACGATCGTGGGTGGCTTGGTCAAAGTAGCCGCCGTTATCCGTCGCGATGAGATTGGTATTGTCTAGCGACTGTTCCAACAGGTAGAACTCAATTTCCGGTGCGGCCATGCAGGTAAAGCCCTCATTGGCGCTCTCAGTTACCTGGCGGCGCAGGATATGGCGCGGATCCACCATGGAAGGTTGGCCATCCGGCTGCGCGATATCGCAGAACATTCGCGCTGAGATAATGTCCGGATCATCCTGGTCGAAAGGCATGATCTGGAAGGTCGACGGATCTGGCAGCGCCAAAGTGTCCGACTCAGAAATACGAGAAAAGCCTTCAATTGATGAACCATCGAAGCCCACGCCCTCTTCAAAAGCAGACTCCAGCTCAGAAGGGCTCATGACCACGGACTTGAGTGCACCCAAAATGTCAGTGAACCACAGGCGAATGAAACGAATATCGCGTTCTTCGACCGTGCGCAGGACGAATTCATGTTGGCTGTTCATGTTCTAAACCTTACCTTCGAATCGAACGAGCGTTGTGCACTCTATCGGACACTTTTAGGGCACTTCTTTGCCCAGTTCAGCAAAGCATCGCGGGGGCGAAGAACGGGGGCGAAAGCATGCAGTGGTGTCCGTTCGCCGTGCTTTCCTATTGGCACATACGAACACACGTACTAAAGGGAGGAAAGTATGTACCGCTCACACAACCAGACCCAGGACCGCGCCCAGCAGGCACTAACTAACCAAGCAATAGACCTTGTAGTCGCCGCCGCGGGGAAAGGATGGTCACCCTACGACCTACTGCACGTATTAGGAACCGCAAGCCACCCCATCCTCTTCCGGGCGGCCCCACGCATCCCGGCACGCATTACTTCACCTGCGTTGAGAAAAGATTGGCTGATGTTAGCCCCTCCCAAGCGTGCATCAATTTCCGTTCCGAAGACAAAGCTGCGTGCGATAGTCGATCAACTGGCAAAGCTTCCCCTGCTCCGCGATACTGAGCTACTCGCTGGTGCGCCGGGCACGAAGTCTGCAGGTGGCGGCTCCAAACAAGAAAAGATTCGGGAAAAGGTGGCCAATTTGCTGCGTAAAGCCGAGTCCACACCTTTCGAAGATGAGGCGGATGCGTTGATAGCCAAAGCCCAATCCTTGCAACAGCGCTATCGCATTGACGAGGTTTTGGACGCAGACCAGGTGGATTGCCTTGCCCGGCGCGTGTATATCCATACGCCGTATGTGAAGCATCAAGCCACTCTGCTCGGCGTCATTGCCCACCACAACGGGTGCGCCACGGTACTCGTGCATGGCAAAGGCCTAGCGAGCGTCATTGGATCCGCAACAGATACGGCACACGTAGCCCAGCTCTTTGATTCACTTAACCGCCAGTGTGACTGGTACATGCGCTCGGGCAACGGAGCCGCGGAAGCGCGACGTCGCGGCGACACCGCCGCATATCGGCGTAGCTTCTTACTGGCCTATGCCGCTCGCATTGGTGAGCTACTTGATGAAGCCAACTTCGAAGGTCTCGCAGACGCCGCTAATGAACACAGCGCAGAGAATGGAAACGATGCAGCCGGCCGTGAACTTGCGCGCCGCGCTATTCCGGCTCTATATGACCGACAAGTCAAGTCTGAGGAAACACGCAATCGACTCTTTCCGCACCTTTCCTCAATGTCCTTATCAGCTTCTAGTTGGGCAGGCGTTAATGACGGCGTGAACGCTGCCGAAAAGTCCTGTTTTTCAGGCGATTCGCGGGGATTAGATGGCCCCCGTGAGGTTGCTAGTTAATGGCTGCAAATGCAAACACATTTGCTCCGCGGGCCAGGTAGGCTACTGATAAGTAATCCAGATTATTGATACGTACTGACAAAGGTGTGTGCATGTCCACCAAGACTTTCCTCGAAGTCGAAGCAAAGTTCGCCGTTGCTGAGTCCATCCAGTTGCCAGAGCTGACTCGACTCAGCGGCGTCAATCACATCGCTGAAACCCGCAAACACGCACTTTCCGCCATCTACTACGACACTGAGGATCTGCGCCTGACCCACGCCAAGATCACTCTCCGTCGCCGCACTGGTGGAAACGATGATGGCTGGCACCTCAAGATTCCGGAGGCCAAGGGCCGCACCGAAATCCATGCGGAGCTAGGTGAGCCAGTTGATGGCCGCTACGAGGTCCCGGCTGAGCTCCTCCGCGAAGTTCGTTCCGTTGTTCGCAACCACGCTCTCGAGCCCATCGCCCAGGTCGACAACAACCGCACCGAGCTTGTCCTCGCGGATGCACAGGGCAAGGCTGTCGCGGAGTTCTGCGACGACCATGTCACGGCATTCTCTTTCCTTCCCGGCGGCGGCCAGCAGTCTTGGCGCGAGTGGGAAGTTGAACTCGCAGGTGATCTGCCAGGCACCAAGGATGGTTCCTGCTTCATCCGTGAGGCAACCTCCCTTCTCATCGGAGCTGGTGCTCGCGTATCGGCATCCCCGTCCAAGCTGAAGACTGCCCTGGGCGATTCCATCGACAGCGCTCCCCTTCCCCCAGCGTTAGCGAATTCCAACGTGGAACCAGACTCTGCGGCTGCGGCAGTGGTCACTGCTTTGAAGGCAAACCGCGACAAGCTTGTTGACTACGACCCACGCGTTCGCCGCAATGAGTGGGATTCCGTTCACCAGATGCGCGTTGCGACCCGCGAGTTGCGCAGCCACATTCAGACCTTCCACGGCATCGTTGTTGGTCCTGAGATTGAGCGCATCGAAGCGGAGTTGAAGCAGCTCGCCAGCATCCTCGGCGTGGCGCGTGACGCCGAGGTTGTTGAGGAACGTTGGCTCAACCTCCTCGCTTCCGAGGACTCCAACACGTTGGACGATGCAACGCGCGAGCACATCTCTCGTGACATGGGGACGGCCTTCCGCAGGGCACACCGCCACGTAGTTGCCGCACTGGATTCTGACCGCTACCTGGCGCTGCTCGATTCTCTCGACCAATTCTTGGCTAACCCACCAGTGGCTGAAGACTCCGAACTCGAGCTTTCTGAAGCTGACGACGCAGCTGTAATCTCGAGCGTCACCCCAGCCGAGCCAACTGCCGAATCCGCAGCCGAGGATTCCCAAAAGCCTTCGAAGAAGGATGAAGAGCCGCATGACATGGACACTGTCATGGCGCTGCACCTGAATGAGGCCTACAAGAAGCTGGTCAAGCGCCACGAGAAGGCAGTTAAGAACTGGGATAACCTAGAGCTGACTCTGCACGAGCGCGAGAACTACTTCCACGACATGCGCAAGGCTGCCAAGAAGCTGCGTTATGCCGCTGAGGCCGCTGGTTCTGCAACTAACTTGAAGACCAAGAACCTGTACAAGGCTTGCAAGGACATGCAGTCTGTCTTGGGCGACTTCCAGGATTCAGTGACTTCGCGTGACAAGCTGCTTGAGCTGGCTAATACCGCTCGTCGCCGTGGCGAAGACACCTTTGGCTACGGTCTGCTCTACCAGCGTGAGCGCGCGATTGGCTTGGAAGCACTCGATGACTACGCGGAGTCTTTCAAGGCTATCAAGTCCGCATTCAAGCCTTTGAGCAAAAAGCTGAAGAAGTAGGCCTAAGCATGGGTGTTTGCTGACAAGGCAAACGAAAACGGCGCCGCTTCCTACATGGTGATGTGGGAAGCGGCGCTATTTTGGTGTTTAGTCCTCAGCCTCGTCGTAAGCATCTGCTGCCTCATTGCGGGCCTTGGCAATCTCGATGGCGCGCTCGGCCTCTTCGCGGGTGGCGTACGGGCCCATGCGGTTATCCCAACCGCTTTCGGCGCCCTGGGTTACCTGGCCAGTGGAAGTGTCGTAGTACCACTGCTTATCTGAATCAGTCATTGTCAGACTCCTTATCGCTTGAGCCCCATGTTTCCACCCGGTCAGCCGACATCGCAGGTGGCGGTGGCCGGCGGCCACCCTAGGGCGATGAGGGTTGCCACCACCTTACAGACAGATCCCCGGCAGCGTCCGGCGGGCATCACGCTAGACTATGAAGGTCCCGAGTCCCAGCAGCATTACAAGGAGATCCGCCCACCATGCCCATGTGGTCCACGCCTTCTACCCCAGCCGCGGAGCGAATCCGCGCTGCCCACCTCGAACTAGTAGGCACGGAACCTGCGCATATTGCCAGCGCACCAGCAACTTGGTCGCTCATCGGCGAGCACATCGATCACTTCGGCGGTGTAACAGTAATGGGCGTTGCGGATCTCAACGCGGCTGCTGCAGTCAGCCCCCGCGACGACGGCACCATCGCCGTCCACATCGTGCCCGCCCACGGCGAGACCATCCATGACTCCATCAGCTTCAGCGAGCTGACCAAACGCGCCGCTGAGCAGCTTCCTTCCGTCGACTCCGAAGGTCAGCCCGTCATTCCCCCGGCACCCGTCGGCGGCATCGCTGCCCGCTGGGGCGGCATCGCACACACCATGATCAACCGTCAGCTGCTCTCCCGCGAGACCGCCGGCGTCGACATCACCGTGGTCAACGACATTCCATTCGAGTCCGGCCTCGGCGCGCTGGCCGCTGGTGACGTCGCCGTTGCCCTCGCATTGCTCGGCGACGCTGAGGATCTCCACGACGCTCCCCTGCGCGCCCGCATCGCTGACGTGTGCTCCCAGTCCGTGGGCACCTTCGCCGAATACCCCGCGCTGCGTGCCCGCCACACCGCGGCCCTGCGCGGCGTCGGCGAGACCGTGACCATCGTCGATTACGCCGACGGCTCCGTCACCCAAGCCCCGCACCCAGTCACCCGCGAAATCGCCGCCTTCGCTGTCACCGTCCCCGGCGACTTTGACGCCACCCCCGGCGTCGCCGCCATCCGCCAGCGCGAGCGCTTCATCGACGACGCCTGCCACGCCTTCGGCGCTGAATCGCTACGCCTGCTTCCCGACGCCTCCCAGCGCGTCCTCGACTGGCTCAAAGCCGTGCACAAGGTCCATGGCTCGCAGAACCAGCCTTCCCTCGCTGAGGCCGCAGAGTGGCTGACCTTCTACACCGAAGAAAACGAGCGCGCCCAAGAACTAGCCCGCGCCCTGCGCTCCCGTCGCGGAGCTGACCTCTTCCCACTGCTCAACCAGTCACAGACTGCCCTGGCCACCGTCTACGGCCTACACACCGCCGAGAAGATCGCCGAGCTCGTCACCGTCCGCGGCGCCCGTTCCGCGCGCTCTGCGCACGCCGGAACCTCGCAGGCAGTCATCGCTTTCGTCCCTGCCACCAAGGCAGAGAACTTCGCCGCCGACCTAGCCGAGGATGGCCTCCTCGTGGTGCCGCTGCATGGCGGCGAGCCAGCCACCACGCACTAGGCCACGCTAAAAC
>NZ_GG667520.1:103968-142946 GCF_000159135.1 Corynebacterium striatum ATCC 6940 | reverse complement strand
CACGCTAAAACCGCGCTAAAGAGTCCTTACTGTCTAGTCTGCTGGCCAAGCAAAGAGCACTTCCCGCGTCTGGACATCCGCCTTAACCAGGGAAACAGTGACCTGACCGCCCGTCTCTGGGTTGCCCACCGCCTCCGCAAACACCGGCGGCTGGGTCACAAAGAGTCGGGCCTTCTCACGCTTGGCCCCGCCTTGCACCACGATGGCCTCGAAGTTGCTACCCACCCACGGCGCCAGCACCGTCGCTTCGGTCAAGTTGAGACATGCCTTGTCCACCTGGGAAGCCAAGCGGGACGTGCTGCTCATCGTCTCCACCAAGTCACCTGCTCGCGCACTGACCCACTCCGGAACCTCTTGTTCATTGGCAAGCGCCAAGCACACCTCAGTGGCAAAGCGATCAGCCAGACGGCGCAGCGGCGCCGTCACGTGGGCATAGTATCCACCGATTCCAGCGTGGACCTCCGCCTCATCATCCTGCAGCCACACGTAGCCGGCACCGCGCAACAAGCGCTGCGCCTCGCGCATCGCGGCCATGCCACGCGGCGAATCGGCATCGAGGCCCTGCAGGAACTCGGTAATCGAGCCTTCGCCAAGCGCAAAGCCCAATTCCTCGACCTCGCTGCGGAACTCCTCCTCCGCCTCCCGAGTTGCGGCAGGCAACGTGCGCAGCAGACCAATCCCCTTCGACTCCATCAGCTGGCCCGCGCACATGCCGGTGAGCAGTGAAATCTCCGAGTTGTAGTCCATCACCTCGTAGCGCGGCTCGATGACCAGCTCATAGCGGTGCTGACCGTCCTCCTCGAATTCCTCCACGCTTTGGGAAGGCAAACGCAGGTTAATCGCCTCTCGGTGCAGCGAAGACGCCTGGCGCAGCTTGCCCACCTGCGGCAAAAGCGCAATCGAGGAATGCAGGCGGCCTGCCGCAAGATCCTCATGCACCCCCTCGTAGTCCAATCGCGCCCGCGAGCGCACCAGCGCGCGCTCCACGGCGAAGTCCTCGACCTCGCCCGCCGAGTCAAGGTCGATAGTCCAGAGAACGGCGGGGCGGTCGACGTCGGCAAGCAGCGATGCCTTGTCCTCCGAAAGCTGCGGCGGGTGCAGGCGCTCCGGCTCGTCCGGCAGGTAGATGGTCTGCCCGCGACGGAAGGTCTCATCCTCCAGGGCGCTGCCGGGCTCGACGAACGCGGCGACGTCAGCAATAGCGTAAAAGACCCGGTAGCCCCCGTTACGAGCCTCGATGCACACCGCTTGGTCCAAGTCCATGGACCCCTTTGGATCGATGGTCACCAGCGGGATATCGCGCGCGTCGCGGCGCTGCGTGACATAGCGATCCTGCGCAGCCTGGGCCTCATCGAGGACCTCCTGGCTGAAGTCGGTGGGAACAGAGCACTCCTCGGCAATCGTGCGGAAGTTTAAAGGAGCTGCATAAAGCTTCATGCTGCCCCATTGTTCCAGAAAAGTGGGCGAATGAGCCGGCCTATAAGCCGGATTCTGTCTTCCCGCACACATCAAGCGTGCGGCGGTGAACATCCATCTAGACCAACCGTTGCCAGTTGGTTCAAGCAGCTACCTTCAGGCTAAAGCGAGCAGCCTTCAAACGCCTGATCAAGCCCGCAGTGTGCCGGCCATGATGCCTTGCTCCCAGTGGGGTTTACCCAGCCACCGCCATCACTGACGGTGCTGGTGAGCTCTTAACTCACCGTTTCACCCTTACCTCACGGATCTTCGTACGACGCGGCGTAGCGAAGTCGTGCGGCGGTCTACTTTCTGTTGCACTTGCCCGCGGGTCGCCCCGGGTTGCCGTTAGCAACCACTGTGCTCTGTGGAGTCCGGACTTTCCTCGTCCCCCGCCTTACCCCTCGTGGAGGTTGGTTCGGAAAGGACGCGTTCACCCGGTCGGCTCATTCGCGCGTTACAGTCTAGCCCAGAGCCCGCAAATGCCCCACATCGTTGAAGCCGCGCAGCATAGAGCCGCCGTCCCAGAATTCCGCAATGCTTATCGACGCCAAGTCCAAGAACAAGCGATTAAACGTCACCGGTCCTGCGTCCAAGCTTTGGCGGATAAACGACTTGATGGGGTTGACGTGGGAGACCACGACCACGGTCTTGCCCGCGTACTTTTCCTGCAACTCCTGGCGGGTCTTGCGCACGCGGCGGTGAACCTGCTGCAAGGACTCGCCGCCGGGGCAGGCCACGGAAGGATCCTCGAGCCACTGGCTGTGCAGCTCCTCGTCCGTGGCATGCGCTTGCGCGAAAGTCTTGCCCTCCCAGAGACCAAAGTCGACTTCGATAAGACCCTCGACTGTCTCAATGCTCAACTTTTCGCCCTCGGTACCGTCGGGATGAGCGGGGCGCACGCTGGCCGCGATGGCTTGGGCGGTCTGCTGGCAGCGCTTGAGCGGCGAGCAGACGATGGCGTCGACCTGTGTCTCGGCGAGTGCCTGCGCGGCTGCGAGCGCCTGCTTCTTTCCCAGCTCGGTCAGCTCTGGGTCAGCATGGCCGGAGTACTGCTTGGCAGCGGACATCTCGGTCTGGCCGTGGCGCACGAGGATAAAGCGCGTGACTGGGCCTTGCTCGGTCATCCAGTCGCTGGGCTGCGGCGCTGCGGTATCTGCCGCGGGCTCGGTGGCGCTGTTGGGGCTGTCTGCGGTCTCTTCCCCCGCGCCCACGATTCCCACCGGGGCACCCGCAGCGGCAGCATCCATCGCCACGTTGGACAGGGCGTCGGCAGCCTTGTTCTTGGCACGCGGCACCCAGGTCAGCGTGAAGCTGCCAATCTGGTCGATGAGTTTGCGTGCTTCCAACGCCAAAGCCTGCATGTCGGGGTGCTTGATTTTCCAGCGCCCATTCATCTGCTCGACCACGAGCTTGGAGTCCATGTAGAAGTCGACGTCGTCCGCGCCCATCTCCACGGCGGCCTCCAAACCGCGCAGCAAGCCGTGATACTCAGCCACGTTGTTGGTGGACTTTGTGCCCACCACATACGCGATTTCCCGCAGCAGCTGCTTGCGGTCAGCGGAGTAGACAGCCGTGCCAGAGCCCGCGATGCCCGGGTTGCCACGGGAGCCACCGTCAGCAAAAATAACCAGCTTCATTAGGCAGGACGCACCAAGAAGGAGCCGCAGTCGCTGCACTGCGGGAGGACGTCGGCAGGCGCATTGCGCACGGCGTTTTGCTCAGCCGGCGGCAACACGATGAAGCAGCCGCCGCAGGCGCGGCCCTTGAACGCGGCAGCGCCCACCCCGTTCTCGTGGCGCACGGTGTCGTAGTCTGCGAGGACGTCGGCAGGCAGCTGCGCGCGCAGCTCACCGATGCGGATAGCCGGGTCCGCCTGCTTCGCGGCGGCGTCGTTAGCTGCCTCCGCGGCACGTGCGAGAACCTCCAGTTGACGCTGCGACTCGTCCACGCGCGCACCGTGTACGTCACGGTTGGAACGCAGGGCGTGAATCTCGTTGTGGGCTTCCTGCAGCTCACTCATCAGATCCGCAATGCGGGACTTCGCAGCGTACAGGTCATGCTCCAGGTCCTTGCGGCGCTCCGGATCGACCTCGGCGCCCAGCTGGGCCTTGTCATCGCGCTCGCGCTGACGCAGCTTGCGCTCATCGGCCTGGATGCGCAGGATTTCCAGCTCCATGTCGTCGACTGCGAGCTGGGCGGAACCGGCGGCGTCGACAAGCCGCTTGTGCTTTGCTTGAGCCTGCTCGTACTCCTGCTGTTCTGGGACGACCTTCTCGCCGCCCACGCCTTGGGAGCGCTCCAGGTTAGCAAGTTCCAGTAGGACAGGCTGCAGTTGCTGTGTCAGTTTCATTTAGTTCTCCTTTGGCTGCTCATGATTTTCCCCATGCGCAGAGATAGTCCATGGGTCGGTGCGCAGCTTGATGATTTCAGTATCCACCTTTAATGCTTCCACCACGATATCGCGCGCCTGCGAGGTCCACGGAAACTCGCTGGCCCAGTGGGCCGTATCGATGACGGCAGGTCCCCCGGCGCGTAGGTGCTCGTCCACGGGGTGGTGGCGCAGATCCGAGGTGACATAGACGTCCACGCCCAGCTCGCGCGCGGTGTCCAGGAACGAATCCCCGGAGCCGCTGGATACGGCAACTCGCTTGACGACACCCTCCGGGTCACCCGCCGCGCGAATCCCCCAGGCGGTTTCCGGCAGCGCGTTCGCCACCTGCTGTGTGAACTCGCGCAGGGTCAATGGCTCGGGCAGCTCGCCGATGCGGCCAAGACCCAGCGCATCCGCGGGAACCTCGCCGTCAAAGCGCTCGTGCGGCACGACGGGGCGGCCTGGCTCGATTCCCACCAGCAACGCAAGCTTGTCATTGACGCCGGGGCGCGCCTTGTCCGCATTGGTGTGCGCGGCAAACAGCGCAACGCCGCCCTTGATCAGGGTGTGGATGACCTTGCCTTTGGGGGTATCAGCCGCCACGGAGGTCACTCCGCGCAAAAGAAGCGGGTGGTGAACAACGAGCATCTGCGCCCCGCTGGCAACGGCCTGCTCCGCCACAGACTGGGTGCAGTCCAAGGCGAAGGCGACTTTGGTAACGGAATCGTCCGGGTCGCCGCAAATGAGACCGACCGCATCCCAGCTCTCAGCCAAGTGCGGTGGATATGCCTCTTCAAGGACGCGGCGGACCTCGCCAACGGTGGTGGAAGTGTGGGCCATAGCGGGCCTCCTTCGTGCTTGTATCACTGTGTTTTTCGCTCTCTGCGCGCTGCTGCACTATCCTAGCTTTCGTTCAGAAATCGTTCTATTTGCTCTAAGGTCGTAGCCTGATGACTTCTGAGGACAATCCCTCCGCATTGCACCTCGTGTTTGTATGCACGGGCAATATTTGCCGCTCCCCCATGGCGGAAATCATCGTTCGCGATGCCATGGAGAACGACATGCTCGACCTCATCGCGCGCACGTCCTCCTGCGGCCTTGGCGGCTGGCACGTGGGCCAAGGCGCTGACGAGCGCGCCATCGCCGAGCTGCGCAGCGGCGGCCACGACGGCGCAACGCACCGCGCGGCACAGCTGGGCCCCGAGCACATGGACGCGGACCTTTTCATCGCAATGGACTCCGGCCACCGCGACGCCCTCATCAAGCGCGGCATCGACACAGAGCGTGTGCGCTTGATGCGCAGCTTCGACCCGAACGCCGAGGACCAGAACATCGAGGATCCTTATTACGGCACTGCCGAGGACTTCGCGCGCACCCGCAAGGAAATTGAAGCCGCCGTCCCTGGCCTGCTGGATTGGATTCGCCAAGAGCGGGTCTAGGATAAAAGGCATGCTGAAGACGTTCCTCAAGCCTGGGTGGGTACTGCTGCTCATCTTTGTTGTTGCCTTCTCCTACTTTGCGTTCACGGTTCTAGCGCCGTGGCAGCTAGGCAAGGATGACCAGATTGTGGAGCGCAATCACCTCATTGCGGAGGCCTACGAGGCGGATCCGCGTCCGCTTAATGAGGTGGTGACTAAGGACGGCGCCATCAAGGACGACGAGTGGTCCCGCGCCACGCTCACCGGCCACTACCTCGCCGACGACGAGGTGCTGCTGCGTTTGCGCCCCGTCTCCTCGGGCGCGGTGTACCAGTCCTTGGTCCCGTTCCAGACAGATTCCGGTCTCACGATGTTAGTCAATCGCGGATGGATTGCCGCAGGCGAAGGCAACACCGTTCCGGAGATTCCCCCGGCTCCCACTGAGGACGTCACCATCACGGGCATGATCCGCGCCGACGAGCTGCAGCACTCTTCCGCACCGATTGACCAGGAGGGCTACCAGCAGGTCTACTCCATTCATACGGAGGAAGTCGCGTCGCTCACGGATACGAAGCTGGGCAAGGACTACATCCAGCTCTCCCCAGAGCAGCCAGGCGAGTTGACCGCGCTGGAGGTCCCGCAGCTCGACCGCGGTAACCACCTTTCCTACGGCTATCAGTGGATTGCCTTCGGCATCATGGCGCCGCTGGGCTTGGGTTACTTCGTATGGTCTGAGATCCGCGAGCGCCGCCGCGCCCGCGAGGAGGAGGCGGCTTTGCACGGCCCGCTTGACGACGCTTCCCCTTCCGAGCCCCTCCAATCCCCCGCCGCGGCGGCCCCTGCTCCGGCCCCTTCTGCCGAGGTCCCTTCTGCCGAGGCCCCTTCTGCCGAGGCCCCTTCTGCTGCGGCCCAGGCAGCCCCTCAATCACGCCGCGCGCGCTCCCGCTACGGCGACTCGAAGCCAGACTTCTATGAGAAGATTCGCGAACGCGGCCAGGAGCGCTTTTAAGCCGTACGCTGTCCTAGAGTTGATCGCGTGAATATCTTTCTCGATGTCGACGGCACTTTGGTCAACTCTTTTCCAGGGATTTCCCGCTGTGCGCAGCTAACTTTTGCCGACTTGGGCTACCCCGTTCCCACGCTCGAGCAGCTGCATTCTTTTCCCGGCCCGCCGCTGGAGATAGCGCTTGGGCTGTTCGGCATGAAGGCTGAGGACATCCCACGCGGAGTGGCGACTTTCCGAGGCTACTACCACGACTTTGGGTGGCAGGAAGCGGAGCTCTTCCCTGGCTGGGCCGAAGCACTACCTCGGTGGAAGGCGGCGGGGCACACCATTTGTACGGCCACGAGCAAAGGCGAGGACATGGCGCGGCAGATGCTCACACACCTTGGGGTTGCAGGCTACTTCGACTTCATTGGCGGTGCCGACGACGCCACCGGCTCCCGCCCCACCAAGCGCCACGTCATCGAGTGGGTGCTCGACTCGATGAACCTGCGTGGCCACGAGGAACGAATCCTAATGGTGGGCGACCGCCACCACGACGTCGAGGGCGCGCGTCCACTGGGCATCCGCACTGCTCTCGTAGCTTGGGGCCACGGCAGCCAGGCCGAGTTCGACGACGCCGACTTCTTCGTCAGCTCCATCGAGGACATCGACGCGCTGCTCGCTGCGCTCTAGCGCCGCTGCAGTTTTGGGCCACGGAACGGTGGGGTCGGCGGCCAAACGTGCACAACTGCCAACGAAGCCCACCGGTTCTGCTCTGGACGCGGCTTCCTCGTCAGTTACGCAGATCAGGGGCTAAGTAGCAAAACGAAAAGTCCCGCGACACCGATAGGAACGATGTCGCGAGACTTCACATTGTGCGGCCTGAGGGGATCGAACCCCCGACCTACTGGGTGTAAACCAGTTGCTCTTCCAGCTGAGCTAAAGCCGCAGTGCGCTTTGACGCTTGCACAAGGTTAGCCCATTCAAGCGCCAAGCTACAAATCCGCAGGTTATTACTACTTCTTGGTGTTTCCGCGGGCAACAAGACAGGAACCTTGCCATTCGCCCAAACGCTCTGCTTTGGTCTGCACCAAGCCAGCCAATTGGGCTGATTCAGAGATCTCACCTGGAGCGAGGTTGCCCGGCTTGCCCGCACCTGGGGTCAGCAGCCACACTCGGCCGGCGTCGCCAAGCGGGCGGGAGGCGTCAACGAGCCCGTCGACAAGGTCGCCATCCTCGGCTCGCCACCAGAGAAGCACGACGTCGCAAAGCTCGTCGCTCTCCTCCTCGAGAAAGTCCTCGCCGAGAACGTCCTCAATAGATTCAGAGATGCTGGCATCGCAGTCCTCATCCCATCCCAATTCAAGGGCGATCTGCCCTTCACGGATGCCGAGTTTGCTGGCCGCATCAGCCACTACTTGATTCCTTCCTTTTTCTGGCATGGAAAAGATCATAACGCCTTCTGCCCCACTTTTCGCGATTGCACTGCAGATTTACCGCACAATCACCTTTTGCAAAGTTCGCAAATAATCGACTTCACCGGCAGTGAAGCTGCCTATGCCCCCTTCACACACACAGATGATCGGGGGAGGCGTATTCTGGTATGCAAACTGTGTAAATCCAATCTAGGAGGTTTAAATGGCTGACCAGGACGCCGTAAAGGGTGACTCCAACTTCCCGATCGTCCGTGACGGAGTTGCTTCATACCTGCATGACAGCGATCCCGAGGAAACCCGCGAGTGGATGGACTCACTCGATGGCCTGCTGGATAACTCCGATCCAGAGCGCGCCCGCTACCTGATGCTCCGCCTGCTGGAGCGTGCGACCGCGAAACGCGTCCCTCTGCCTTCCTTGACCTCCACCGACTTTGTCAACACCATTCCAACCAATTTGGAGCCAGAATTCCCTGGCGACGAGGAACTCGAAAAGCGCTACCGCCGCTGGATCCGTTGGAACGCAGCAATCATGGTGCACCGCGCGCAGCGCCCAGGCATCGGCGTCGGCGGCCATATCTCCACCTACGCTGGTGCGGCCCCGCTCTACGAGGTTGGCCTTAACCACTTCTTCAAGGGCAAGGATGATCCGTCTGGCGGTGACCAGATCTTCTTCCAGGGCCACGCCTCCCCGGGCATGTACGCCCGTGCCTTCATGGAAGGCCGCCTGAGTGAGGAAGACCTAGACGGCTTCCGCCAGGAGGTTTCCCGCGGCGAGGGCAAGGGCCTACCTTCCTACCCGCACCCGCGTCTGATGCCTGATTTCTGGGAGTTCCCAACCGTTTCCATGGGCATCGGCCCGATGAACGCTATCTACCAGGCACGCTTTAACAAGTACCTGGAGACCCGCGGCATCAAGGACACCTCCGAGCAGCACGTCTGGGCCTTCCTGGGTGACGGCGAGATGGACGAGCCAGAGTCCCGCGGCCTCCTGCAGACCGCTGCCCTCTACGAACTGGACAACCTGACCTTCGTCATCAACTGCAACTTGCAGCGTCTCGACGGCCCGGTTCGCGGTAACACTCAGATCATTCAGGAGCTGGAGTCCTTCTTCCGCGGTGCTGGCTGGAACGTCATCAAGGTCATCTGGGGCCGCGGCTGGGACAGGCTGCTCAATGCCGACAAGGACGGCGCCCTGGTCAACATCATGAACACCACTTCTGATGGTGACTACCAGACCTTCAAGGCTAACGACGGCGCGTATGTCCGCGAGCACTTCTTCGGCCGCGACGAACGCACCCTCAAGCTGGTTGAGGACCTCTCCGACGATGAGATTTGGGCACTGCGCCGCGGTGGCCACGACTACCGCAAGATCTACGCTGCGTATGCGAAGGCCTTGGATAACAAGGGTACTGGCAAGCCGACCGTCATCCTGGCTCACACCATCAAGGGCTACGGCTTGGGCCACAACTTCGAGGGCCGCAACGCTACCCACCAGATGAAGAAGCTGACGCTGGAAGACCTCAAGCTCTTCCGCGACAAGCAGGGTATCCCGATCGAGGACGAGGTTCTGGAGAAGGATCCTTACGCACCGCCGTACTACCACCCGGGTAACGATGCGCCGGAAATCAAGTACATGCTGGAGCGCCGTAAAGAACTCGGCGGCTTCCTGCCGGAGCGCCGTGAGAAGTTCACTCCGCTGGTCACCCCGGACATCGATAAGCTGCGCTCCGTGCGTAAGGGCTCGGGCAAGCAGAACGTGGCTACCACCATGGCGCTTGTGCGTACCTTTAAGGAGCTCATGCGCGACAAGGAGCTGGGTAAGCGCATCGTGCCGATTATCCCGGATGAGGCTCGTACCTTCGGTATGGACTCTTGGTTCCCGACTCTGAAGATTTGGAACCCGCGTGGCCAGAACTACGTGCCGGTGGACAACGACCTGATGCTGTCTTACCGCGAGGCTACCGACGGCCAGATCATGCACGAGGGTATCTCCGAGGCAGGCGCGACTGCGTCCTTCACCGCGGCCGCAACTTCTTATGCAACTCACGGCGAAGCGATGATTCCGCTGTACATCTTCTATTCGATGTTCGGCTTCCAGCGCACCGGCGACTCCTTCTGGGCTGCCGGCGACCAGCTGGGCCGCGGCTTCATCATCGGTGCAACTGCTGGCCGCACCACCCTGACCGGTGAGGGCCTGCAGCACATGGACGGTCACTCCCCGGTTCTGGCTTCCACGAACCCTGCCGTCATCAGCTACGACCCAGCCTTCGGCTACGAGGTGGCTCACCTGATTCACCGCGGTATCAACCGCATGTACGGCGAGAACTCCGAGGCAGTCATGTACTACCTGACCGTGTACAACGAGCCAGTTAGCCAGCCTGCTGAGCCGGAGAACCTCGACGTCGACGGTCTGCACAAGGGTATCTACCACTACAACACCGCTGAGGGCGGCTCCATCCCTGCCAACATCCTGGCTTCCGGTGTGGGTGTGCACGAGGCGCTGCGTGCACAGAAGATCCTGGCTGACGACTACGACGTCAAGGCTTCCCTGTTCTCTGTGACCTCCTGGGTTGAGCTGGCTCGCGACGGCGCGCGCCGCAACAAGGAGGCGCTGCAGAAGGGCGTTGAGCCGACCGAGGCGTTTGCTACCAAGCAGCTCAAGGGCTTCGAGGGCCCGTTCGTTGGTGTCTCCGACTTCACCACCGACCTGCAGGAGCAGATTCGTCCTTACGTTCCGGGTACCTACGTCGTGCTGGGCGCGGACGGCTTTGGCTTCTCCGATACCCGTGAGGGTGCTCGTCGCTACTTCAACATCGACGCTGAGTCCATCGTCGTGGCAACCCTTGAGGGTCTGGCACGCGAGGGCAAGGTGGAGCGTTCCGTCGTCGAGGAAGCAGCTGCCAAGCTGAAGCTCGATGACCCTACCGCCACCGAGTCCACCTCCAGCGACGAGGAGTAATAACTCGCTCTAGGACGGTTTAGGCCGCTCCTCGGTTGCCCGCTTAGCAGGACGCCGAGGGGCGGTCTTCTCGTTTTGCGGTGCGGCCGGAGCACAGAAAGGCACAGAAGGGCGCAGAAGGGCGCAGGCTTGTCGTACAACGAGCTCGCTGGCCGACCGGCCAACTGGTCCCATTGGTTGGGTCCCCTACTAAGGGTAGTTTTACGAGTAACCGGTTCCGGGCAGAAGCCGCTAGTGGTCCCTTTACCCCACAAAGGGACCAAACGAATGGGACCAAACCAACGGGGGGCTCTGGGGAAACAAGCGGAGGCGCGCGGTGGTCGGCAAAGGTCCGGCAAAGGGCCGGCAAAGGGCCGGCGGCCGCGGCAACGCTAGTCCACCAACGGAACCAAGAGGCGACCAAGCGCCTCCGAGATGGCCTCGGGCTCCTCGAGGATGACCATGTGGCCTGCGCCGTCCACCTCAGTCAGCCGGGCGGCCGGCCAGTGCTCCAAGATGACGTCCGACTGGCTGCGCGGAGTCACGATGTCGGCAGATCCCACAATAACCTCACCACGCAGGCGGGCCAGGCGGTCGGCGGCGGCGTACTCGGAGTGGTCGAGAAGATCGTCAAAGAAGCCCGTGTAACTGGACAGCGGCGTGTCCATCAGCATGGCTACATGGAACTGCAGCTTCTCCATCTGCGGAAAGCCCGCCAGCAAAGCAGCAAACAGCGGCGCGACCCACTGCGCGACCTCAAAGCGGATGCGGTCCATCCGCCTCGGCAGCCGCATGCACGCGTTATACAAACTGCCCAGCGCCTTCGACTCGAGAATCTGCGCCACGCCCTTCGCCGCAAAACGGCGCATCGACGTCGCAATCAACAGCGCCGAGTCAATGCGCTGGTACACCTCGTCCGGCGCGCGGCGAATCACATTGAGCGCCACCATTCCGCCCAAAGAGTGCCCCACGACCACGAGCTTGCTACGGGAGGCGCGCTCAGAAAGGACAGCGAGGACGTCGTCAGCCGCGGCGTCCACCGTGCACTGCGCAGGGGCGACTTCGGTGGAAAGGCCGTGGCCGCGGATGTCGACAAGCAGGCAGCGTACCTCCGGGAAATGCCGGCGCATGTAGTCCACCTGACTGTAGTAGGCCTCCGCGGACAGGCAGTAGCCGTGGATGAACACCACAGTGATGTCCGAGTCCTGCGGGCCGACCTCGTACCACGCGATGTCCAGGCCATCGTTGCGCACGGTGCCCAAGGAATCGATTCCAGTCAGCCCGGGCTCGTCCGTGTGATTGTGCAGGGACTCGTAGATGAGGTGCTGTTCGTTGCGACGCGTCGGCCGCAAACGGCGCGCCCAACTGTGCACAATCGTCTTTGCTCGAGCCCTATTAATCATGACCTTCTGATAATAGCCGCACCTACTGATATAACCCTATTAGACTGGACCGCATGGCAAACGACCTCTCCGCGCAATTGCAAGCCCGCTTCAACCAGACCCCGCAAAAGGAGGAGCCCGCAGAAGACACCTACAGCGAAATCACCGCGCTGATTACCAAGGTCACCGGCAGCGCGGAAGGCTTGGAGCGCGACGCCAAGCTCGCCGACTTAGGCGTGGAATCGCTTGAGCGCATCGAGCTGGCCGTGCGAGCCGAGGAGCGCTTCAAGGTGCGCTTCAATGAGGAGACAATGCTAGGCATCGAAACCATCGGCCAACTTGCCGAATACGTGGACAAGCACTTGGAGGAGCAGAAGTGATTTCTTACCTTTCCGATATGGACGGCGTCCTCATCAAAGAGGGCGAGATGATTCCCGGCGCGGACAAGTTCATCGAGTCCCTGTATGACAACGACATCGAGTTCATGGTCCTCACCAACAACTCCATGTCCACCCCGCGCGACCTATCCGCTCGCCTCAAGAACACGGGCCTCGACATCCCCGCGGAGCGCATCTGGACCTCCGCCACGGCCACTGCCGCTTTCCTCACCACCCAGGCGGGCGAGGGCAAGGCTTATGTGGTGGGCGAATCGGGCTTGACGACGTCCCTTCACGAGGCAGGGTGGGTTCTGACCGACAACGACCCAGACTTCGTGGTCTTGGGCGAAACCCGCACCTACTCTTTTGAGGCAATCACCACGGCCATCAATCTAATTCGCGGGGGCGCGCGTTTTATCGCGACCAACCCGGACGTCACCGGCCCAGCCCCACAGGGCGTGCTGCCTGCCACGGGTGCCGTTGCCGCACTCATCACCGCGGCCACGAACCGCGAGCCCTATTACGTGGGTAAGCCCAACCCGGTCATGATGCGTTCGGCACTCAACCACATCGGTGCGCACTCGGAGAACACGGTCATGATTGGTGACCGCATGGACACCGATGTGAAGTCGGGCCTTGAGGCGGGCCTGCAGACCATCCTCGTGCGCACGGGCATCAGCGACGATGCCGAGATTCAGCGCTACCCCTACCGACCGAACCAGGTCATCGATTCGGTGGCCGAGTTGGCCGACCGCGTGACGCAGCCCTTCCCCAAGGCCGATTAAGCCACGTCAACGCGGGCGTTGAACCCGTATTCCCCTGCTAAGAGCTCGACTGCCCTACCGAGGGCGGCGAGCTCTTCGTGCGTTCCGGTGAGCACCTGGCGGCAGCCGATGCCTACCGGGAGGATGCCGGTGGCGGCGCGGGCAAGCTCGGCGTCGCCGGGCATGTCGCGGTACCACCGCGTGCACCATTGGGCGGTGAGGGGATCGTCGCCGGGGACGATGAATTCCGATTCTGTGGTGATGCAGCGCGCCATGGCACGCTCGATTGCCGGGCGCAGCGTGCGGGGCATTCCCGCAATTGTGAGCACGGCGGTGCGCACCTGTCCGACATTGCGGTGCGGCCAGGCGCTTGGCGACGTCGCGCAAGCGACGACTTCGTGAACGCGAGTATTCACGCCGATTCTCCTTCGACATGTTTAAAGCGCACTGAAGCTACCCCCGCGAGGGGGCAGCTGGAGCGCGCCAGACGAGCTTCGTCTTCCCCAACGAACTGTCTTCGCGTTTGGGCCGATTCTTCCCCGTCACATAAACCCCATCAACCCTAAACAACCACTTCAACCCCCATTTGCTCAATCTCAACCAAAGGTTGAAAATTCACATGCGGAACACTGGTTTACTTGCGTCGCATGCGTTACGGAATCTGCTATAAATCACACTCCTTTGTCGCCCGAAAGTTTCGCCGCTATCGTTTAACCTCATGCGCCTCAACAAGCTCGTTGCCGCCGCGGGTGCGGCCACTCTTTCCCTCGCCGTCCTCAGCCCGGTCGCCACGGCACAGTCCGTCTCAGGCTCTTCGTTGGACGAAGCTTTTGGCTTGTCCCCTCAGCTGACTGACGTTCTCGGCCAGCTCACCAGCTCGACTGGCTCCACCGGCGTCGGCGGGACCAGTACCACTGAGTCCGTTAACGTTGCCGGCCAAGGAAACCGCTCTTACATCCTGCAGCTGCCGGAAGGCTTTGACCCCGCCAAGTCCTATGACTTGGTCTTCGGATTCGGTGGCATGGACCACGAAGCTCCGCGCGCCCAGGAGATCATCCGTCTCTCGGAGGCGGCTAACGGCGAAGCCATCGTGGTCTACCCGCAGCCCACCTTCCAGAACGGCCACTTTGGCTGGGAGGGCCCCCACTACGGCGGCGCCCGCGGCAAGGACGTAGCCTTCGTGCGCGCGATTTCCGATTCCCTCCACGCTCGCTACAACATCAACAGCACCTACGCCACGGGCCTATCCAACGGCGGTGGAATGGCCATGAACTTGGCATGCCAAGCGCCGGACCTCGTTGATGCGGTAGCTGGAGTCGCAACCGCAAACTATGGCCCCATCTACACGGGCTGCTCTGGCTCGGTTCCGACGCTGTTCCTGCACGGAACTGAGGACAAGACCGCTCCGTACTATGAATCCGGCTCCAACCTGCACGGCGGAACCTACCTCTCCGTTGTCCAGGCCTTCCGCGCCGTGGGCGAACGCAACGGCTGCGATATCAACAGCAAGTCCATCGAGTCACGCGGAAGCTTCAACGCTGAGCAGATGCAAGGATGCGCTGCCGACACAGTGCTCTACACGGTTCCAGGCGGCGAGCACACGTGGTTCCCGAACAACCCGACTGCCACTCGTGAGGTTTGGGACTTCCTCAACTCCCACTAAGAAAGGGCACCGCTGCCTCCCCGCTAGGAGCTTATTCCTTTCCAAATCCCTGAATTGGACTCTGCCCACAAGGGCTTAGCCCAGCTGCCAAAATCGCGGTCAGTCAATGCGACCATGGCCCAGTCCCCGGCCACCCAGAGGTAGGTGCCAGACATGCCGAAGTGGCCGACGGCGTCGGCAGGCAGGGCGCCCATCCACTGTTCCTTCTTCGCGTGGATTTCAAAACCTAGGCCCCAGGCACAATCCTTGAAGCTGCCGTATCCGGGAACAATACCCCGCAGCCCTGGGAACTGGACTGTGCGCATCTCAGCCACAGTGCTCGGATGCAGCAAACGCGGTTTGAGGACCTCTTGTGCAAAGACCGTGAGATCGTCGACCGTGGAGATCAAGCCATGGCCCGCAGAGCCATTGAGAAAAGTAGCGTTCATTCCCAGTGGCTTGCACACCCCCTCGCTGAGATAGTCCGGAAACGCCATCCCTGTGGCTTCCTCTACCACTTGCGCAGCCCACTCATAACCAGCCGATGAGTAGATGCGCCGCTGCCCTACTGGGCGCTGCAGCTGCCGAGAATCAAAGGCCACCCCCGACGCATGGGAGAGCAAGTGCCGAAGCGTCGACCCCTCAGGACCCGCTGCCTGATCCAGCTCGACTGCCCCCTCTTCGACCGCTAGCAGCACAGCATAAGCCGAGACCAGTTTCGTCACTGAAGCCACGGGAAACTGCCGCGAGGTATCGCCTAAGGATTCCACAACGCAATCGCCTTTAATCAGCGCTGCTGAAACTGTTTCTACCGGCCAGGCCTCGAGGTGCGATAACGAACTCATACTTTGCAACTTTACCCATCGAAAAAGAAAGAGCCTCCCATTCTTTCCAGAATCGGACCAGAATTAGTTAGCCACGCTCGGCTGCTCCGTTTCCTCCCCAGCCGGGGTGTCCGTGGCTCCCGCGTCGTCGCCAGGCGTAGCCCCAGCCGTGTCTTGCGGGGTCGGGGCAGCCGGCGCCGTGCTCTCTTGGCCGCCTAGGGTATCCTCCCGCACGCGGCGCTCGTCGCTATTCTTTTTCGAGTCATCAGAATTTTCGTCTGCCGCGGCTCCATCCGAATTCGCGTCATTCGGCTCACTGGATGGAGCGTAAGCATCGGCAGATTCCTCCGTTACGTTGTCTGCGCCTGGGCTTTCAGTGGCCGAGACCTCTGGTTCCGCGGTCGGGACGGGGGCGCTGGTGGTGGCCGGTGCTTTGCGCTCCGTCCAGTAGGCAGGGTTGAGCCAGCCTGTACCGGCATCTTCGGGGTTCCACGACGCAAAGAGAAGCAATCCGGTAACCAAAAGACCCACCAAGAGGCCGGTGGTCGAAGAACGTACGCGTCCACCCAGGGTCCATAGCCTGCGGAACTTTCCCGAGGGAGCGTCCTGCCGCCAGATGCTGGTGTGTGCGTCAGCGTCTTCTAAATCTGGATCAGCATCTGCGGTAGCGGGGCGGCCGGGCCCGTGGTCCTTAGATTCCACCGCGTCGGTTTCCAGATGCGCGCTATCGCCCGCATTGCTAAAAGACTTCGTGGCGTTGTTGCTAGCGCTTTCCGACGCCGCCATTGCCGCGGCAGCAGACTCCTCCGGGTCTTCTGCGCGCACCGGTTGCTGCGCAGACGGCTTCGCACCCCCAGGCGCATCAGTGTCTGGGGAGGCTGCGCCAGTGATCCTATCCATAGGAAATGGGACAGCCCCAGCGGCATCGGCTGGCAAATTGTAGTGATCCCAAAAAGCTGACAGCAGTGCCGATCGAATAGCGCGTTCAACGGCCCACTGCCGCGAGGGGTTCACCTGCACCAGCACGCGGTACTTGACCTGCCATGGTTGGCCTGCCACGGTGGGTTCCACGATGCCCGTGGCGGAGAGGATTTCCAGCTCGCCGGCGACGTCGTCCGCAATTGTGGGGTCTTGAATAGCTTGTTCCGAAATGGAACGGACCCGGGTGGTTATTTCTTCCAAGGTCTCACCCTCGTGGAGCGGCACAGCCAAATCCACGACGGCACGGGACCAGTCCTGCGAGTAGTTGGTCACTACTCCAGCGGAACCGTTGGGCACCATGACCACTTCGCCGGTAGGGGTACGCACCTTGGTTGTGCGCAGGGTCAATGCAACGACTGTGCCCTCGACTCCGGTAGCACCGTCGAAACTGACGTAATCTCCCACGCCGAATTGTTTCTCGGAGAGGATGAAAAAGCCCGCTAGGAAATCACCGATAATCTTCTGGGCGCCGAAGCCCAAGGCAGCGGAAACCACAGTCGCAGGGATCGCAGCGCCCAGCGCAGGCACACCCAGGTTGGAAAGAGCGGCCAAAACCAACAAAAAATAGGCCACCGCTTGCAGCACGTAGACCAGAGCGCCGCCCAAGGCCAATCTGGCTTTGGTCGATTCTTCGCTTTCATCGAGCCTCGATTCGAGGACGCGAATGGCGAGCCGGCCCAAACGCGGGACCAACATGCCCAGCAGCAACAATGCTAAAAGGGGCAACACGTGGTCGATGCCAACCTGCCACAACCGAATGAAGAAGTAGCTAATCAGGTTCATGTATTCCACAGTAGCTAGCCCACCGCGTAAAAAGCTCGGCCTCGACGCTGGGAATGTCCTGGGAAATCAGCCCTGATTCCGTTCCTCATAGCGCTTAACGAGTCTTTCAACCAGCTCATCTGTCAGTTTCTCGTCGGCGAGAATCATGTCGAGCATATCTCGCTGCACTTTACTGCCATCAAGACTTAACTGCTGGCTTTCCTCGTCATAATTTTCGTAGGAATCGCCGCTGATATCCACACCAATTCCATCCAGGAAGCCATGACTTTCGGCCGCATCCGGAGTGGGATCCTGGTGCATCTCAGCGACGTCTTCAGCAAATGCCTCCATAAAGTCCGAGACATCCGAGGCCGCCTCCGTACGGCGCCTGCCGGCCCGCACCTGTTTCTCAATCCTGCGCTGCAGTGCTTTTTCCATCTGCTGGTGCCGCCACGCGCGCAGCTTTGTGGGCTCTAGACGACGCCCCACTGCCCGGCTTTTATCTTCAGCCTTACGGGCGAGCACCATGACCTGCGCGGCGGTGTCATTAAGCGGTGCCCACTCTTGACGCGCGGGGACCCGCCATCCCGCCCAGATTCCCAGCATGGTAAGGACAAAGGATGCCACTGGGCCAACGAGCATGCCCCACGCCAGGCTATCGAGCGAATTGGCAACCAGCACCACGGCCGAACAAGCCACGGCGGGAATGACGGTGGGCTGATTGTCCCCAAAGACAGCAGGCTCGCGCCCCATACAGATGTCACGAATCATGGAACCGCCGGTGGCGGTGAACACACCCATCATGACGCAGGGAATAAGGGGCAGGCCGTAGGTCAGCGCTTTCACTGTTCCGGTTGCCGCCCACAGTGCGGAGACTACGGCATCCCCGTGAGATTGGATATAGTCCCAGGTTCTGCCTTTGAAGTAGATGAATCGTGCAATCAGCGCGCCTGCGAACGCAAGGTAAAGGTACTCCGGCTGCGACATCGCAGCGACCGTCCCCCGATTGATGAGGACGTCGCGAATCATGCCGCCGCCCAAAGAGGAGAACATCGCAATGAAGAAAAAGCCCACAATGTCATAGCCGCGCTGGCGCGCAAGCGTGCCACCGATGATCCCCATCAATAACACGCCGCTGACGTCGGACCAGTAGTACAGCGCCTCAATCAGCGGATCCACTTCAACATTCATGATTCCAGTCTATGAGCAGAGGCGGCCTACGGCGGAGAAGCCCCTAGTCTTTTCCACCGGCTCATCGCGCTCGCGGGCGATGAGCCCACCGAGCAACGCCATAAAGACAAATAGACCGCCGGCAATACTGCCAGCGGCCTAGGGTAAAGAACTTGCAGTTACATATCGAAGAAGACCCGCAGATCCTCTGCAATGGCATCCAGGCGGGCCGGATCCGGGGACTCCAAGTAGCACTTGAGCTTCGGCTCGGTGCCAGACGGGCGCACGATGACGCGGTCATCATCAACGGTGTAGAGCTTCATGCCTTGGGCAAACTTCTCTGCCTTTGCAATCTCCGAGCCCGCCAGTTGAGTCGGTGGGGTCGAGGTGATCTTTTCCATGCCGCGGGTAATCAGCGAAAGGTCTTCCACACGGAAGGTCAGCGGAGCGGTGGCCAGGCGGCCCACGGTGGAGTAAATCTCCGCGAGACGGTCCTGCAGGGTGATGCCTGCATCCTTGCACTCCGAGGCCAGGCTGGCCAGAACCACCGAGGTGGCCACGCCGTCTTTGTCGCGCACGGCCTGCGGGTCGGGGCAAAAGCCGATGGCTTCCTCATAGCCAAAGCTCAAGTCATGGGTGCGGGCGATCCACTTAAAACCAGTGAGCGTTTCCTCATGCGGCAGGCCGTAGTGCGCGGCAATGCGGCCCAGCAGGCGCGAGGACACGAGCGAGTTTGCAAACGTTCCGCCCACGCCCCGGCGCGCCAGGTAGTCACCCAGCAGGGCGCCGGTCTCGTCACCGGTGAGCTGACGCCAGACGACGCCGCCTTCCGCACCGTGCGTCGGGATAGCGGCCGCACAACGGTCAGCATCCGGATCGTATGCGATGAGGATGTCTGCGCCGATCTTTTCCGCGTGTGCCTTGCCCAGGTCCAGAGCGCCGGGCTCTTCCGGGTTGGGAAAGGAAACGGTTGGGAAATCCGGGTCCGGCTCGGCCTGTTCCGGTACGAGGGAAACCTCGAAGCCGACCTTCTCGAGCAGCGTGGTGCCTAGCTTTGCACCCACGCCGTGCATGGCGGTCAAAGCGATCTTGGCGCTGGTGGACTGCCCCACCAGCTTCGCGGCGCGCTCGAGGTACTGCGCGCGGGTATCGACTTCCTCGATGTTGTCGGCGGAACGCGGCACCTCGTCGGCAGGCGGCGCCGCAGCAATCGCCGCTGAGATTTCTGCGTCCGCCGGGGAGACAAGCTGCACGCCGTTGGCATCGCCGGTGGCCACGCGGCCGCCCAGGTAAACCTTGTAGCCGTTATCGGCCGGCGGATTGTGGGAGGCTGTGACCATGATGCCGGCGTCGGCGCCGAGCTCGCGCACGCTATAAGCGGTCAGCGGCGTCGGGTTCTGCTTCGGCAGCACCAATGCACGGCCGCCGGCAGCGGAGATGACCTCCGCAGCATCCTGGTAGAAATCGGCCGAGCCGTAGCGGGCATCGCAGCCGATGACCACGACTGGGTTTTCAACCTGCTGCTTTAGCCACGAAACCAAGCCATAGGTGGTACGGATGACCACTGCACGGTTCATGCGGGACTCGCCTGCCCCAACGGCGGCGCGCAGGCCGGCGGTGCCGAAGGCCAGCGGGCCTGCGAAGGCGGCGGACAGCGCGGCTTCGTTGCCAGCCTCGATCCACCCCAGGACCTCGTCACGGGTTAACGGGTCTGGGTCGTGTTCGGCCCATGTGCGAGCGTATTCGACAAGTGACATTGTTTCCTCGATTCAGCTTCTAAGCCACTAGTTTTCTAGGTCCGCCAGCACCGTAGCGGAGGAAGACAGGCCGAGGCGGGTGGCCCCGGCGTCGATCATCGCCTGCGCGTCCGCGCCAGTACGGATGCCGCCGGAGGCCTTCACGCCGAGACGGCCGCCCACGGTATCTGCCATGAGCTTTACCGCATGCACGCTGGCGCCGCCGGCTGGGTGGAAACCGGTGGAGGTCTTGACGAAGTCAGCACCGGCAGCCTCAGCGGCGCGGCAGGCGGCAACAATCGCGTCGTCGGAAAGCGCGGCGGACTCGATGATGACCTTCAGGACCTTGCCCTGGCAGGCACTGCGCACGGTGCGGATCTCTTCCTCAAGTGCGTCGAAGCGGCCCTCAATGGCCAGCGCGATGTTGATGACCATGTCGATTTCTTCGGCGCCGTTGTTCACGGCAAGGCCTGCCTCGGCGGCCTTGATCTCCGGCTTGACGGCGCCGGAGGGAAAGCCCACGACGGTTGCCACGTGTAGGCCCTCGGGAACCTCGACCGGCAGCTGGGACGGGGAAATGCACACCGAGTAGGTGCCCAGGCGATGTGCTTCCTCGATGAGTGCGGCGACGTCCTGCGCGGTGGCTTCCGGCTTGAGCAGGGTGTGGTCGATCATAGATGCGACGTTGGATGACATTTCTTCTCCTTTAAGCGAGTGTTTCGGAAGCGTCGACGGAATCCGCGCGAGACGCCGATCGCGCCTCGCGCGCTTCCTTGCGGGCCATAACGCGGTCGGCCACGACGTAGAGGACGGCGCCACATGCGCCAACGGCGGTCAGTACGCCGAGGGCGAGGTTGAAGCCATCGCTTACATCAATGAGTTTTGCGGTGTACGCGATACCGAGCGGGATGGCGATGTTGATGGTCAGGTTGTAGAAGCCGATGGCAATGCCGGACTTCGCGGCCGGGATGTTTTGCAGCGCAGTGTTGACCAGCGGTGCATACATCAGCGCGAAGCCAGAGGCGAAGGTCACGATGGTCACGGCCAGCACAGCGACGTGCACCTGCACGAAGAGAGCAGCTACGGCCAGGGAGCCGACGATCATGACCAGCGCGGTGTAGATGGTCTGGCGGGAGTTCAGGACTTTGCCGATCTTGCCGGAGAAGACACCGACCAAGATGGCACAGACGTAGCCCGGAATCATCAGCAGGCTGGCGCGGTCAATGCTCATGCCGTGCAGCTCGTTGGCCGCAAATGGCAGCAGGAAGATGTAGCCCAGCTGCGTGGAGTAGATGAAGAACACCAGGGTGATGGCCCACACGTAGCGGCCGTCGGTGAAAAACTCCGGGCGCACCACGGGCGCCTTAGCGGAGCGGATGTGCAGAGTAAATCCAATCACTGCCACGACGGCCAGGATGAACCACATCCAGTTGAACGCCTGCATGAACATGGTCAGCGCGGTGGCAAAGAGTCCCACCAGGAAGAGGCCGAGCGCGTCCAGGTTTGCCTCGACGGCTTCGTCCTCGGGCACCATCTTGTGGATGGCGGGGATGCACAGCACGAGGATGAGCGGCACGAGGAACATCGCGGTCCACGAGATGTAGGTGGAGATAAAGCCGGAGGTCAGCGCGCCAATCAGCAGGCCGGCTTGGAAGGCGGCGGTGGAAAAGCCGAGGTAGGTCTTTTGGTCTGCTTCAGATAGGTGCTTGGTCACGTAGATGACGTACAGGGTTTCCGCAGCGGCCAGGCCGGTGGTCTGGATTAGGCGGGCGGCCAGCACGATGGGCCAGGAGCCCGAGCCCACGAAACCAATAACCGAGCCGACCGCCACGAACAGCACACCGGTGATCATGAGCTTGCGGATGGACACGGAGTCCGCCAGCGCCGCGTAGACCACGGCGCCGATGCCGATGATGACGCCGGCAAGGGATGCCTGCAGCGAAGCAGTGTTGTCATCAATGCCCAAGCCTTGTGCAATCGGCATGGTCATGGTCTTAAAACCATTATCCACCACGAGGGAGAAAACGAAGCAGAATAGCAACACCGGCACGGCTGCCTTGGGGTTGAGGGCTGCATCGACGCCGCGCTTTACGACGCCCGACGGCTTAGCGTTTGTAGCTTTTGACATGGCTTTTTAAGCCATCCTTCCTAGTCCAGGCCTGCCAGCGGCAGTGCGAGCTTCATCATGGTGTGGAATGCAGTCTGGCGTTCCTCGGCCGAAAGGTGGGTATCGGCAGCGATGTTGTCAGAGACGGTGAACAGACCGAGGGCGTTCACGCCGGCCTCAGCAGCGATGGCATAAAGCGCAGCGGATTCCATCTCGACGCCGAGCACGCCCATGTGTGCCCAGCGGTCATTGACGGTCTGGTCGAAGTTGTAGAAGACATCGGAGCTCAAGATATTGCCGACGTGGATGTGGGCAACCTGCTTTTCTGCTTCATCGACGAGTGCCTTGAGCAGCTTCCACGAAGCCGTCGGAGAGTACTGGCCCGGCAGGTTGTACTGGCTCAGGAAGTTGGAGTCGGTGGAAGCGGCGGAGGCGACGATGACATCGTGCAGGTTGATGTTTTCCTGCAGTGCACCGATGGAGCCGACGCGGATCAGGTTCTTCACGCCGTAGTTATGGATGAGCTCCCAGGAGTAGATACCGATGGAAGGCATGCCCATGCCAGTGCCCATGACGGAAACGCGGTGGCCCTGGTAGGTGCCAGTGAATCCGAGAATATTGCGGACCTCGTTGAACTGGACGACATCTTCCAAGAAGGTATCGGCGATGAACTTTGCACGCAGTGGGTCACCTGGCAGCAGGATGGTCTCTGCGATTTCTGCACCCTTGGGGTTGATGTGCGGGGTGGCGATTTCGGTGGAAAATTCGGTTGCGTGTACGGCTTCAGACACGGTGAACTCCTATCGGAATGATAATGACTTTCAAGCATTAGCCTACCGCAGCTAGCACAAATGTCAATGGCACTATTTACATTTGTTCACGATTATGTTACGGCTCACACTCCTGTCAGAACACGCTGCGCCGTGTTGTGATCGATGACCAAATGCGTGGCCAATCCTTTCTCGAGTACCACCCGAATGGCGTCGGTCTTTTCCGACCCGCCGGCAACGAGGACGCGTGTCGGCCGCGCCGCCAGGGCGTCGAAAGTAATGCCCACCGTTCGCGCGTCCACCTCGGGCACGGCCACGCAGCCTTCAGCATCAAAGAAACGGGAGCAGACATCGCCTACCGCGCGCTCCAGGATAAGCTGCGTTTCCTCCTCGCTGAGATAGCCCAGGTTCAGCGCCAAAGACTCGCGCGCGGCCGCGCCCACCGTGAACACCGCGACGTCGACGTGGGAGCCCATCTCCACAATGTGGGCAATGTGGCGATCTTTTTCCACCCATTGTTTCGTCTCGGCCGAATCGAAAATGACAGGCAGCGGCAGCATAAAGGTCTCCGCATTAAACGCGCGAGCAAAGCCCTGGAGGGTGGCGAAGTCTTTGGTGGAGCGTTGCGTGTGCGAGTGCCCGCCCTTTAGCTGCACCACCTTTACCCCTTCGAGTGGCAGCTGGCGCAGGTGCTCCGCCACGGCGGACATGGTCTGGCCCCAGGACACGCCGACGCTGGAGCCGTCGTGGACGAGCTCTTCTAGCAGTGCGGCGCCGGCCGCACCCAGGTCCTGCATGAGGTTGCCGCCGCGTGGGGTGGTGACCACGCGGGCGTCGGCAAGCGCGAAGCGCTCCTTTAGCTCACGCACCAGCTCATCGGAGTGCTCGCGCGGATCGTTGATACTGATGACCACGAAGCCCTGGTCGTGCGCATGCTGCAAAAGCTTGGAGACCGTGGGGCGCGAAATACCCAGACACTTCGCTACCTCCGCTTGGGATAGGTGCGAGTTGTAGTACAGCTTCGCCACATCGAGGGCCTGACTATCGCGCGCATCAATCATGATTCCATTCAAGCACGCCCGCCCAGAAACGTAATGCTAACGGCGTACACCTCTTTAAGGACCTGGGCACCCCGGGCATGCACACCTACATGGACCGTGTCTCGCAGTCACACGCCGTGCTCGATAGCGACCGCGCTGCCCGTCAGCTAGAAGGCTGGGATATCAACGCCGATAACCCGGTCATAATCAACGGTTACTCACAGGGTGGCGGCGCGGCTGCTGCTGCCGCCGGCTCTTGACGGCACGCTGTACTTCCTCTTCGAGTCCTTCGCTCTGCTGGGCCTAAGCAACTCCTACGACGAGGACCTCTACTCCCGCCTCAATGAGGAGGGCAAGATCCTGGCCGACCAGCACATCGGCTACGATACCCCATCCATCCCGGTGGTCATCACCCACGGCCGCGGCGACGATGTCACTTTCATCCCGAACGACGCCGGCTCGCATGTAGCAGGCACCATCCCGCACATCAAGGAATCCCTGAAAGCAATTGAGTCCGCTTTGCAATAAGCCGGCAGCTTCAAGCCAGCTCGACCACAGAAACGCTTCCTAACATCACCCGTGGTCCGAAAGACCGCAACGATAGAAAGGATTTATCCTATGCGTTCCATGAACGCCCTGCGCCGCGCAACCATTGCCGCCGCACTTCCCGCAGTTGTATTCGCCGGTGCCGCCAACGCCACCGCCGCTGAGACCACAGCCGGAACCCCGGCTGCTGATGCCGCCACCACCGGCGCCGCAACCACCAACACCGGTGCTACCACCAACGGCGAAACCAACTCCGGCATCAACGCGGACACCCCGCTGAACCAGCTGTCCTCTGCCGACCCTGCTGCCCTCCTGCAACTCGGCAGCTCCCTGCTCGGCGGCAACCGCCCGGACTTCTCTGAGCTCCTCGGCGGTAACACCGACACCCAGGCACAGGCCGCCACTACCGACGGGCAGGCCGAAGCTGGCGACAACGCCGGTGAAAGCACCGACTCCAACAAGGAGAACCTGCCGACCGGCATCAACGCCTTGAAGCACGAGGCCGCACAGCTGGAGCAGGAAGCCGGCCACAAGCTGTTCGAGCTGAACGTCATCGATTCCACTCGCGTCCACGTTGGCTTCGCCGAAACCTACGACCTGCAAAAGGACGCCAAGGCTCTCACTGCACTGCAACAGACCGCCGAGACCAACGGCATCACCCTGACCGCCGACCGCTAAAGCGGCAGAAACGTCAGGCAAAGTACGAAAGTACTTCCTCTTCTTCAGATACCCACCCCGCGGCGCAGTAAAATCACTGCCGCCGCGGGGTGGTTTCAAATTCATCCACAATGCGGTTCACTACGAAGCAACGGTCCTCCCCCAAGAACGCAAGTAGCTGAGACACCGAATGCACTACGGAGAGTGACATTTTCGCCGCTAATCGCCCAAGGATAGCTTCGGCAATGCAGCATACAGCACGTCGCACTGCGGACATGTTGGCAACGAGTCTGCGTCTTGTGTGGGAACAAAATAGACTCCGCACAAGGAACGCACACCAGTCCCATCTATGATCTTGCTTGCTAAATGTTCACGGTGGGTGAAGTGTGCGACGGCTCCGAGCTCAACCTCCGCGAGGGTGCGCTTCACATCATGCGTTTCTAGCTCGGAAATGCGCTTGTCGAGACTCCCCGATTCTTCCATTTGGTGAAACTCGTCCCCAGCACGATCCCAGCCCTGTGCGGGCGGGTAGACCGAAGCTAATACACGAACGATGAGCTGCCAGTAGAGCTCCTCGCTGAAGTTGACTCCACGCTGCGGAAAGAACTCAACGATGACTTCATCTGTGGCGATGCGGTCCTCGCCCCGCACCAATTCCACGTACAACTCGATGGTAGCGAACCTACCCAATCGCGCTAGCGGATGGTTCACGTCAAAGCGCGTTGTCCCACCGCCGCGAATCTCCTGCAACGCAGCCAGCACCTCACGCTGGATATTGAGTTCCCACTCCGTACGAATATGCGCCGCCGTCTCCAACTTCAGCAAGCGTTTATCGTCTTCCGTCGGCAATAGCCGAGTAATAGTACCGTTGTGTTCCTCACGCGCCACAAATTTATAGAAATCGTCATTGTCCTCATGACCACCTTTTGTAAGTCCTGCAGCAACCAGCCAGCGCACTCCTGTTTTAGGATCGGTCCACACCCCGCCTCGCCACTGGGACTGCTTAATCTCTAGCAGACGAATGGAGACAGCACTCCCAATAGCTCCCACGTAGTTATCGGCGGCTGCGGTGTCGGTGAAGGATTCAGCGGTCTTCCTTACGATAGGATGTGCAAGCTCGCTTAACGGCAACAAATCTTCGTAACGCTCATCACCCACCGCACGCATGACGAACGATTCTTGCCATCCGTCCCTCAAGTCCTCTTTAAGCACTCGAAGCGTGGGACGCCCGCGTCTACTATGCATAGCCCTTTTCGTGCCGCAGAACCAAAACTAGAGCAAGTCCGCAATCGTCGCGTCTACTGCACGCGTGGTTTGCTGCTGGCGTGCCAGACGCTGTGCCAATTCAATACGATCCGAATCGCGCTGCTGCTCGAATAGAACGAGATCGACTACACGGATGCGTCGATGCGTCCCCACCTTATAGTAGGGGATTTTTCCCTGATCAAGGAGGCGATTGAGAAATGTACGGCTCATGCCGAACTGCTTAGCTGCTTCATTCGGCGACAACGCAGCATCTTCTTCTGCACTCAGCAGATTGCCACCGTTACGAAGCACCTCTGCGATGTTCTGCATAAGAGTACGTACAACCGGTGATTCGCTCGCTTTCGCAAGCGCATCAAACTCCTCCAGCTGCTGAGGAGTCAGCTTTTCGTCCTGGAGAATACGCATGGTCAACCTCTGCTTCAACGCAACATAGTGTGTAGCAATCTCACTACACTATCTGTCGTAAGTGACACTACCGGTAAGATGGGAAAGTGTAAAGCAGAGTGACGCGACACCCCACCACAACGATTTCGTTATCCGCAACCGCTTTGAGACGGCCTCCATCGCCGTCGATATCGCCATCTCCGTGGTCTTTATTGCAGGTTCCTTCCTCTTCTTGTTCAGCCTCACCAACGTAGGAACCGTCTTCTTCCTCCTGGACAGCCTCGCCATGGCCGCCCGCGCCGCCATCCGCTTACGCCGCCGCATGTACCTGCAAAAGATCGGCGCCGACCGCGAGGACACGGACAAGGAAGGCTCCTACTACTTAGCCTTACTTACCCGCGGGCACAGTAATGACCTGCACCCCAAGGTCGCGAATCTGCGCGAGAATGTCCGCTGGCGCGTCCGTGGTCGTGACCAGCTGATGCAGATCCTCGATATCGCCAAATCGAAACGTCGAGACGTGATTAAGCTTGCGCGGCGCCACGACCAAGATGCGTCGCGTGGCCGTGCGCATCGCGGCGCGTTTATTCTCCGCATCGTCATACGTCGTCGTCGCCAGCCCGTGTTCCAGCGACGTCGAACACGACCCCAGCACCACCACGTCTGCGCGAAATTCCCGCAAGGCGCTCGCCACCGCGACGCTGGACAACGCCAGCGTGTCCGGTTCGACCTCCCCACCCGGCACAAAGATATTCGCTCCTGGCTTCGCTCCGAGTGCCGCCGCGGAATGCAGGCTCAGACACATCGCCGTAATGGGCCGGCCAGCCAGCCGCTGCGCAACGGCTTGCGCCGTCGTGCCGTTGTCAAAAATGACCGCGTCGTCATCGCCAATTAACTCCGATGCCGTCCGCGCAATCGCCGCCTTCGCCTCCGGGTCTTCTGCCTGCCGCACCCTGAAAGGCTTAGGCGTCCCGCGCCGCTCGACCCGGCGCGCCCCACCATGTGTGCTCACGAGCAACCCAAGCTCTTCCAACTCAGCAAGGTCCCTGCGGATCGTTACCGCCGCCACTCCAGTGAGCTCCGCCAAGTTCCGGATGCGCGTTTCCCCGGCCGATCGATCGCACGCATGATCACTTTATGTCGACTTTCGCGTTCCATGCGCCCATTCTTGAGCGTTTCATTGGACTTGGAGTCCATCGCCAGGGATATGTCTAGCGAATTGCTGGAAAAGGGAGTGGGCGGGTTGAACCAATCGTTGCCTAGGGCTCTTGCCAAAGACCCGCTACCACGAAACTGTGGTCACCCTATGGTTTTCTATCGTCGCTGGTATCGGGTGAACCATGGCGGATTTGTTCCAGCTTGGCCTTGAGCTCGTCAGAGCCAGCGTCGATAAGCCGTTGAAACATCTGGGAGTTCTTTTCCTTTTTCTGGCGTCTCGGGCTTCTTTGCGCTGCTCCTTTTCCCAAAAGCGTTGTGCCACGACGAGCCCATTGGGAAAACAACGAGAATGCATCGATGTGGCGTTTGACCAGATGATTGAATTTTCCGTTGGCTTAGCACGATTGAAAATGTCGCGGCCGACATCGACGGCCCACGAAAAGTCCGAATACTCAGCGAAATGATAATCCGTCAATCGTCCGAGTAGAGCACACGTCCAATCCGCGAGCTGCACGGTGTTGTAGAGATGGCTCTCAGTTTGGAGGGGTACTTCGATAATGCTTTTGTTTGTCGAATTGTTACGCGTGTAAATCGTGGCGCCCAAAGTCGCAACGGCGCGTTCGCGGTTATCCGTATCTGTTGCGTCCATGATGACAAGCATCTTCTCGTTACGATCGTGAGCAATCGTTCCTAGTCGGTTGATTGCTTGGATCAAGCAGTGGCTTTCCCGGTCCTGCGACGTCTCGTGGGTTTCGCTTACGGGACCGACCAGCTTCTGCTGTCCGTAAAAGAAGAGTTGTCCCTCGAGCTGCCCGAGTTTGCCATAGATGCGGCGCAGAGCCGGCACTATCTCGTCCTCATAGTTTCGAAAATTATTGGACGTGAGAAGCGCGGAACCCTTCTTTTCCCACCGATCTGCAGGAACTTCTGATTGTGACAGCTCCCAGGCGAGGAGATTTTCCTTAATATATTTGAAATAGCCGCCCATCTTGCGGACGTTCTCAGCAGGCAAAATGTATCCTGCGTAGCCAAAACAAGGATGAGTGTTGAACTTCGGATGATCGTGGCGGATGTAGGGGCCTTGGTGCCCAAATTCGTCGAGATAAGCAATAAGCATGAGCGTCCTCGTGATATGCTCAGTGGCCAAATCGCTTAAAGCGATTTGGCCACCGGAATTAGCGCGAAACGTGTGTTGCAACGCCGCCACTCGTCTGTAAGCTTACTGGGGTTTGGTCCCGGAAGCAAGTTGACCGTTCAGTATAACCTGAACAGGACGCTTGGGTTTTGGTGGTCTCGTTTCAAGAGGGTGGGGTGGCGCTACCGGCCGCTCCGGCTGTTGCATATCGCGGTAACTCATGTCCGGGGCAGGGCGCTAAATCGAACGGGGCCACGGCACTTAAGTCTTGAGGTTCTTACGTGCTGTCTGTGCTATTGCACTCTCTTTTCGGTCGGCGAGAGCGGAAGCGTCGTGTCTGGGGCGCCGCCGGCGGGGATCAATGACCGTCGCTAGATACATCCAGCCCTGGCTGTGAAGTGCCCCGGGTTTTGTTCCTAGGCTTTTGCCTTGATTTCCATTATTTCTTGACTTGGGTGGTGTTCCCAAAATTCGGCTTCGACTTCAACCGGCGTGCGGTAGCCCAGGCTCTGGTGGAGCCGTGATTCATTCCACCAATTCACCCACTCGAACGTCGCGATTTCCACGTCGACCACGTCGGCCCACGAGCGCCTATGAATCAGCTCATTCTTGTAGGAGACGTTAACATTCTCAGCCAGAGCATTGTCGTAGGAATCACCAACAGTGACGGTCGACGCCGTAATTCCGTGCTCAGCCAGGCGTTCGTTGTACACGATGCTGACGTACTGCTTGGATTCAATCGGTGGTTGCAACACTGTTGTTTCCTCAGCACACGGGATCGCCTGGTTGAGCACCTGCAGCAGCAAGGCATCGGTGCGCATCGAATCCGACAACGCCACCTGAGGATCCTCCGGGATTACACATTAGTGTCAAAAGCGGTGTACACGAACCCTTTTCCTGGAGCACACATAAGCAATACCCCGCCACCCACAGCCGATGAGGGCCTGGGCCTTAAATTCACGATGTACCAAGTCTGAGCGAAGATCCTGCCCCTTGCGCTTACGCATTGTGATTGGTGCCCCACCTTTTGCCCGTGCCGGACAGACCAGCACTGCGCATCAGCCGGGCTGTTCGCTCGCGGCCACTGTCAATGCCCTGGCGGCGCAGTACGCGCCTCATCTTCCGGCCCCCGTAGACGCCGCAATTCTCAGCATGAACGTCACGAATGTGCTCCACGAAAACAGCGTCGCGAAGACTGCGGGCGCTTAAGCCCCGGGCTTTAGACTGGCGGCACCCACGCGAAGTAAAAAGCCGCCTTCACGATGCGTGTTTAACATCTGGCAGACGAACTCGACGCAGAAACGATTCCGAAGCTCATCGATGAATCGGATCATTTCTTAACGTTTCTCAGTCGAGTTCCGACGCGAAAAAGCCGAAGCGGCCTTCGACAACTCGTTGGTGTCGCGCAGCTGGTGATTTTCTCGAAGCAGCTTGGCGACCTCTGCCACAAGGTCCTCAGGCAACCGTTCACTAACGCGTCCCTCACGTCGAGCGGGCTGCGTCCATGGCCTCGCCGTGTGCCACGAAACGCCCACTTTTGGGTGCCACTATCTTGCATGCTTCCTGCGTCGAAATTCTCTCCGCCAGGATGCGGTCTTCCACGAGACAGACCACACGGTCCTTCGCCTCCCGATCAAACTTCTTCGGCATGTCCGAAGGTTTTCCCATCTACCCAAACGGAACAAAACCTAGGGCTCTTCAGACTAGCGTTCTTGCGTACAATCGGCGGACATACAAAACCCCATTAGAAAAGGAGTCATCATGGACGCCGTGTACACCACCGAAGCACTCTCTACCGGCGCAGGCCGCGACGGCCGCGCTGTAGTTAAGGATTCCGATCTGGTTTTCACCATGACCGCCCCAAAGGAAATGGGTGGCAGCGGTGAGGGCGCCAACCCAGAGCAGCTTTTCGCTGCCGGTTACGCCGCCTGCTACCACTCCGCGCTCAAGGCAGTGGCCAAGGACAAGGGCGTAGACGTGGAGAATTCCACCGTCGGTGCCCGCGTTAACTTGGGCAAGAACGACGAGGGCTTCTACCTCGGCGTCGACCTCGAGGTCACCATCCCAGGTGTTGAGGATGACAAGGCACAAGAGCTTGCCGACGCCGCACACCAGATGTGCCCTTACTCCAAGGCCACCCGCGGCAACATCGAAGTCAACGTTGGTGTTGCGCAGGACTAAGAAGGTGGTCTACTGACGCGCGAGGACTTTCAATGCCTCGCGCTTTTCACGCACAAGTGGACCCCTCTCATGGCAGGGTATTGTTCGAACTATTGAGCCATATTCCCCTGCATATGTCCGTCCCACCTGTCAGAATCGAGTCATGTCTGTTGAAGCACGCGCTTTGTCACTCCGGCGCTTGATGCATGGTTCCGCCGCGATTCGGCTCCTCGCTGCGGATAATGCGCCGGTGATTCTGGCGCTGATTGCGGAGTACTTTCCACGCGGCACCCGGGCGCGTCCGGCGGCGGAAGTCTATGAGCTCATGGTCACCGATTTCGAAGTGATTGCCAGCGAGTTTCCCATGCCGCGCACCCCACAAAACTATTGCAATGACTGGGTCAAGGCCGGTTGGTTAGTGCGTAAATCCGGGAGAAGTTCGCGTGGTGAAACACTCGAGCCCAGCGAGGAAGCCCTATCCGCGTTGGAAGCCATTGAGCGCTGGGAACAACCGGTGACCACGGTGACGGCCTCGCGTGTGGAATCCATTAGCTCGGCTTTGCAGAGGTTGGCGCGGGATACCAATGAGGACATCGCCAGCCGCGTGGCCAGTTTGGAGGCAGAACGCGCGCGCATTGACCGCGAGATTGAAAAAGCACAGCTGGGTCAGTTTGAAAGGCTCACCGCCGCCGAGACTGAGGAACGAGTCCAGGATGTGCTCAATATGGCTATGGCGGTGCCGAGCGATTTCGCCAGAGTTCGCCACGATCTTGAAGCGCTCAACCACCAGCTGCGCCGGCAGCTTTTGGATCCGGAGGGCTACCGCGGTGATGTGTTGGAGGAGATCTTCAACGGCGTGGACCACATCGCAGAATCAGATGCGGGCCGCAGCTTCCAAGGCTTTTATTCCCTCCTTATGGATAGGGAACGCAGCGCCTGGTTGGACCAGTGGATTGAACAGGTGCTCGATAGTGAAGCGGGCCAAGATGTGGCACCGGAGAGAAAACGGCAGCTGCGTCGTCTCTTTCGCGATATGGAAGAAACCAGCTTTGAGGTCAACCAGACCATGACGGGCTTGGCACGGAGTCTGCGCCACTACGTGTCCTCGGAGCAGTTCGCGGAGGACCGGCGCATGATTGAGCTGCTGCGAGAAGCCCGCGGCATGGCTATTGATGCCGCGCAAGGCTCAGAACTCAAGGCCTTCCACCGGATGGACACGCCGCTACAGCGCATCGGCATGTCTATCCACTCGGTCTCCCGCATTCGTCTGGCTAACCCTGGACGGGAGGTCGTGGAAGAAGCACCCGTGGCCTACCAACCGGGCGAGGACGACGCACACGCCCTTTATGAGCTGGTACGCGAGTCCGAGATCGACTTTGAGGAGTTGCACGAGGCGATTCGGCAGACAGTGAGCGACTCTGGCCCGTGCACCATCGCGCAGGTATTGCAGGCTCATCCCCCAACACAAGGTCTAGCCAGCGTGGTGGGATTGGTCCATATTGCTGATCAACATCCGCTGCCTGCTGGACGGGAGTCGCAAGAAAAAATCACATGGACTGAAGAAGACGGTGCGGTACGTGCCGCGCAGATTCCCACTATGTATTTCGATCACACAACCGTTGAGGAGCTTCAGTGACCACCGCCAACAGCCCCCGCGTGGATTCTACGCACGAGCCCCCGCTGTGGGAGCACGACAAAGGAACGTTGACTTACCACTCGCGCCGCGCCTTAGTGCAGCTGCTCCAAGGACCACTTATCCGCGCACAGAAAGAACCAGTGCTGTGGTCAGCAATTATCTCTGACGAAGAAAATCTGCGTGCCAGGCTGCACGAGGTATTTTTGGAGCTCGTCATCGATGAGACCGAGGGCTTTGCCTTTACCCGCCTGGTGGAAGAAGACAGCCTGAGCATCCCGCAGGTGCTGCGCACGGACAAGCTCAAGCACATCGATACCGCTATCTTGTTGAACCTGCGCCAGGAGCTGGGGCTGGCTCTGCCCGGCGAGCGCGTCATCGTGGACGTAGAAGATCTCCGGGAGAGCATCGGCTATGTCCGCGCGGTGGATAACCGCGACGAGGCCGGATTCACCAAGCGCTTCAACGCGGCTATTAAGCGCATCCAGAATGACTATTCCCTGCTCAGCACCACGGAGACAGAAGGCCGGTTGGAGGTCTCGCCGGTGCTGCGCCAGCTTTTCGATGCCTCCACGGTCACCGCCATCCGGGATGAATACGCCCGCCTGGCGCGAGCCGAGGATACCGAGGAGGACACCTCAGATGAATAAGCACACGGACCTTTACCCAGGCCAGTATCGCATCAGCCGCATCCAGCTGATTAACTGGGGCACCTTCCATGGCTATTTTTCCATCCCGGTAGCGCGGAAAGGTTTCCTCATTACGGGTGGCTCAGGATCAGGTAAATCCACACTGCTGGATGCCATGTCAGCCGTCCTTGTCCCCCAGAATCACGTGAAGTTCAACGCCGCCTCGCAGCAAGACCTCGGTCGGCACAACGGCCGTAACTTGGTCTCCTACGTGCGCGGAGCGTGGCGGCAGCAGGAGAATACACAAACTGGTGAGATTACCCCGGAATACCTGCGTGAAGGTGCGACCAACTCAGTGGTGGCGTTGACTTACGACAATGGCCAGGGCAAGCAGCACACCCTCATCGCCATTTTTCGCCTCAACGGCGGTGAGAACTCCGTAGGCCAGATCAAGAAGTTGTATGGGTTGGTGCCGGGCGATGAGGACATCGATAAGCTCAGCCCCTTGCTCACCCGCAGCTTGGATAGCCGCAAGATCAGGGCGCTGTATAAAGGCCCCGGAGCATCCTTTACGCCGACCTATGCCACGTTTGCGGACCGCTTCCGCAAACGCTTGGGGATTAAGAATGTGGAGGGCCAGCTTCTTCTTCACCGCACTCAATCCGCGAAGTCCCTGTCCAGCCTGGACCAGCTCTTTAGGGATTACATGCTGGATGTGCCGGATACCTTCACCAGAGCGGATGAGGCCGTGGCACAGTTTGAGGATTTGCGCCAGGCCTACCTGCGGGTTGAGGACGTCAAGGCGCAGATTGATACGCTCGGGCCGCTGCCCCAACTTCACTCTCGGCGGTCTAGTGCTGAAGCGGATAAGGAGAAAGCAGAGGCGATGAGTGAGGCGCTGCCGGCAGTACGCGCCCGCCTAGTGGCAGAGGAACTAGATTTCCGCATCCGTGCGCTCACAGCACAGCTATCGGAGGCCCAGTCGCAGTCGGAGACCCTCAACGCTGAGGTCGCACACCTGGATGATGCCGAGCGCCTGGCCGCGGTGGCTGTTACCCAGCTCAGCGCTGGCGAGCTCGATGCCTTAAGCGCCAAGATAGAAACTGCGGACAAAGAAATTGAGCACCGCACGAAGGAATTCCAACGGTTGGCTGCGGCCGCTGGAGCGTGGACTGATGATTACGAGTTCAGTCCACACGGCTTCGCCGAGCTGCAGGCCACCGCGAAGCTGCGCATCGAAGATTTTAAGGTTGACTTCGCCAACCTCATCAACGAGCAACAAGAAGCTGGCGTGGCCGCCCGGGACGCTGCCACCGCCTGTGCCGCGCTCGATAGCGAGCTGCGCTCATTTAGCTCGCGGCGCACCAACATCGACAAGGCTCTAGTTGAACTGCGCGCGCAGCTGGCTCGCGATACCGGCTATGCCGAATCCGAGCTTCCCTTCGCCGGCGAGCTCATCGATATCAGCCCGCAGCAGGCCGAATGGGAGCCGGTGATTCAAAAGCTCCTCCACGGCTTTGCCGCCACCCTGCTCGTTCCTGAGGCTGCCCGCGACACCATCAACCAGTGGGTCAATTCGCGCAACGTGGGCACCCGTTTGGAGTACCGCACCATTCCGGAGTTTGCATCACCGCAGGCCTCCGCGCGCAGCCCGCGGCAGCTTATCCACAAACTGGAATTCCAAGACCACGCCATGGCGCACTGGGTTCGCCAACATATTTCGCGCCGCTTCAACTACGAGTGTGTGGACTCGGTTGCGGAACTGGACCATGTCACCACCACCCCGGCGGTAACGCGCGATGGCCTGGAAAGCCGCCCCAAGGATAAAGACGGCTCAACCCGCTTCATCAAGGATGACCGCAAGCGTTTTAGCGGCACTACCTGGTACCGGGTGGGTTCCACCAACACCGCCAAGATTGAGCTCTTACGCGCCCAGCTCACGCAGGCCAAGGCCACTGCTCGTGCCACGGCCAAGCAGGTCCAGAACCTCAACCGGAAGATGGACGTTCTGCGCTCCCAGCGCGATAAAGCCCAGCAGGTGCTGGAAACCTCCTTCCAGGATATCGACACCGCCTCCGCCGAGGCTCGCCGGCAGGATCTGCAGGAGCAGTATGACTCGCTGGCCTCCTCCCCGGAGGCCCAAGCCCTCGCCGCAGCCCACGAGCAAGCCAAGGCCAAGCTCAAGGCCGCACGCGCCAGGCTGAACGCCGCCCAGAAGAACCTGGGCAACGTCGAAGGCGAGCTTGAGCGCTCAACCGAGCGCCGCCGTAGCATCGGTATTGTGCCCGACATCAAGGACCAGGACATCGCGAAAGCAGTCGAAGATGCCCTGCACAAGGGCAAGCGCAAGCTCACCATTGATGACATCGATGCCCGGCGCGATGAGGTGCAGGCTAGTCTTCAGAACACCGCCCGCACCGCCACGCGGCGCATCGAGGACGCCAACGCCAAAATTGTCTCTGTCCTCCACACATATCTGGCCCAGTGGCCGGCGGAGGCCGCGGACCTCGAGCCGCAGGCGAGCTTCGCTGGCGAGGGCATCGAGAAGCTCAAGTTCCTACGCGCCGACCGCCTGGCGGATTTCCGCGCCCGCTTCCTCGAGCTTCTCAACGGCTCCACCGTGCGAAACCTCTCCCACCTCACCACAGACCTGCGCCGTGCTCGCAGTGATATTGAGAGGCGCATGGAATTCATCAACAAGTCCCTGGAGCGCTCTCCCTTCAACGGTGAGCGCACCCTGCGCATCGACGTCAAGGATGCTCGCGGCCAGGTGGTCCAGGATTTCCAGCGGGATCTTGATGCCGCCACCTCCCACAGCTTGGGCGAATTCAGCTCCGATGATACAGAGGCTGCCCTTGCGCGCTACCACGCGTTGGACAAGATCTTGAGCCGCTTGGGCTCGAGCCAGCCAGAGGATCTCCGCTGGCGCAACGTGGTGCTAGATACCCGCCGGCACGTGAGCTTTATCGGCCGTGAGTTGTACCCCGACGGAACGACAGCCAATACCTATCAGGATTCCGCCTCACTGTCTGGCGGCCAAGCACAAAAGCTCGTCTTCTTCTGCCTGGCTGCGGCCCTGCGCTTCCGGCTGGCGGAGCCGGACCAAGACGTGCCCACCTATGGTTCCATCATTCTGGATGAGGCCTTTGACCGCGCCGATCCCACCTTTACCCGCACTGCCATGTCCGTCTTTACGTCTTTTGGTTTCCACATGATTCTGGCCACGCCTTTCAAGCTCATCCAGACGCTGTCTCCTTACGTGGATGGCACGATTGTGGTCAAGTACGATGAGCCCACCATCAATGGCCGCCCGCGGGCGCGCACGGGCTATTCGCTTATCGACGCCTCCACCTACCAGGACCCCGACTATGCGCAGCCCTAAAGACCTGCAAGCACACGCGTCGAAATACCTGCGCAATCACTTTGCCGAAGCACTGGCTGACCCGGATTCTGTGCGCGTCGACTGGCCCCTGCACCCGCCCACTGCCACTGCTGCCGCCCGCGATATCGACGCCACGCAGGGCTTCATCCGTGCCTGGCAGCGCTGGCCCCACCAGGAGGACGTCATCTACGAGTCCCGCAATTGGTCGCGCGCCGGCCTGGGCACGAACAACATACCGGCTCGCATCACAATCAACGGTGCCGAACGCATCGCCACCGCCGCGGGCCTTAACCTCGAGTACGCCCGCGCCCGTGAACGAGCGCACAGCATCGCTGCCGTCTTTCCCGATTCCCCCGACTTCGCCCACACCGTCCGCCGCAGCTATACCCAATGGAAGGATTTAAGCGCCTATGACCTGGAATGCCTAGGACCGTGCCTGACCTGGCTGCGCGCCAACCCTGACTCCGGGGAGTGGGAGCGCGCCGTGCCGGTCGAAGGTGTGGACGGCAAGTGGATTGGTACCCACCGCCGCCTACTCCTCACGCTCCTCGCGCCGTTCGACATCACAGACTTAGACCTGCGCCGTAGCGACACCCGAGTCCGCCTGCGCTACCTCAACCACGCTCCAGCGCTCAGCGATATCGAAATCCCCCTAGCCCACGCCGCCACGCTTTTCCCGCATACCCCTCCCCGCGTCCTCATAGTGGAGAACAAACAAACTTTCCTGGCTTTGCCCACGCTTTCGGACACCTCCCCTCCCACCGTCGCCCTCCTCGGTGCCGGCACCGCCGCCCACCAACTCCACGCACTGGACTGGCTTAACCGCGTCGACATCACCTACTGGGGTGACCTCGACGCCGCCGGCTTTGCCATCCTCAACGCCGTGCGCGCCCATTTCCCCCACACGACGTCACTGCTCATGGACACCGCCACCGTCACCGAATTCCAGCACCTGGCCGTCCCCGACCCCGGCGACGGCTCCGCCACCCTTACCCACCTCACCACCGAAGAGCAGCGCGCCTACCGCCTTCTCTTCACTGCGGGCCGGCTGCGCATTGAGCAGGAGCGGATTCCATTTGCTCATGTGAATGCGGTGATTCATGCAACGCTCGCAGCAGCGTGACGCTGCCACCCCCGCGAACGCTGGACAAAATGGCCTCTTCCTGCAGTAGCTATTCTTCCATTTCTCTTTTCTGCCTTGTCTGCGCTAACGCCTTTGGGCACGCTTTGCTTTACGGATATCGACGGCCCAACGCGGAACAAAAGGCCACGAAAGCGGAACCCCGACCGCGCTTGTAAATCCAATGACTCCGATAACGAAAGCTGCCACGAGCGGAACCTTCAGCACCGTGTAGACAAACTCGCGAGGGTTGGCACTTGCGACCAGCCCCATGGCACCGCCAGCGCCCATATTGAGCGAGCAGTAAGGATAAATGAAAAGGACGCCATCACTTTCTGCGCCTACCAAGTCGACATCGTCGTACCGCTCTTCCGACTTGGGTTGCCTCCGCACGCACCTAATGTAGTAGGCCCAGTAGAGCACCATGACAAGCACTAACCCGGCGCATACAAGCAGCGCAGTAACATCGCCGTCCATAGAATAGGCGTCCCGTAGCTGCTGGTTGCGGTATGTAAACAGATGCTACCAGCGCCCGCAGGGGTGCGGCGTGGGACGAAAACAAAAATATTGATGCGGGCAAGCGCCCGAACCACGGACGCGGACTTGACCTTTTGAAGCAGATCCCGCCACAGAAAATAATAGAAATCAAGGCAAATGCCTAGGAACAAAACTCGGGGCACTTCAATCAACCAAATGGCTGTGGCATACCCCGACCGCTTCAATAAATACCTCTAAAAACCAAACCCC
>NZ_GG667520.1:92055-102422 GCF_000159135.1 Corynebacterium striatum ATCC 6940 | reverse complement strand
GCTCACGTAGGTTGAGAATCGGAGCCTCCCCACTGCAACCTACGAGTAGTGCAGCAGCGCCCAGAGTAGTAACCAGCAAACCAAGAGAGCGAGACTTTGGGAGAACCTCCGAGAGAGAAGAAGCAAGGCTTCTTCAAATAACAAAGGTTCACCCTGTGCGCTGGCACTTTGTGATGAGAATGCCTAAGAGTGGGGCCACCGGGGCTCGAACCCGGGACCAGCGGATTATGAGTCCGCGGCTCTAACCGACTGAGCTATAGCCCCTATTTACACCCGACGGTGCGCTAATAGAATACATGCACGGCTTAAGACACCCACAAACGCCCCTTAAACTGCCTGCCCGTTATAAAAACTCAGAATTGAATCCCCTCGTCTTAAGGCATTGTTTCAACCGAAATAACAAAATAACCCAGTGGCACAAAGCACCTAACAGTTCCGCGCGCTCGTCACCTCGTCTTCTCCCTAAGGCAAAACAAGACGCATAAAAAGTGCTAAGTTCTTCCTGTTAGCCGCTTCTTCCACAAGGGACTCGGTTTCAAAACTGCACGTAGGTAGGTTAGGAACCCAACTCGACCACGGCAACACTTTACCGGTTTTAGCGTTAAAGCAACTGAAATTCGCCCCTTTTCAAGCCTTGAAATTGTACCGACACCTCCGAGCCGAAAACCCGGCACGAGCTGGCGATTTGTAACAACTTACAAAGGTAGATATAGTTACTTCACGTCGCAGAGAGCACTTCCAACAGCTTTCCGCACACATTATTCCTCCATAGCTCAGTTGGCAGAGCATTCGACTGTTAATCGAAGGGTCACTGGTTCGAGCCCAGTTGGAGGAGCAGACAGGAACCGCCTGATTTCAGGCGGTTCTTTTTTCGTTTTGTATCGCGTTGGTTCAGGGCTAAGTAGCAAAATGTGTGTCCGCTACGGCGTGTCGTGGGTACGTATCTCCAGGTATAAAGCCTCCTAGGAGCTACGTGGCTTCCATCGTTGTGAGCACAAGGTGCGCGCCTCGGACATCGCACATACCAGTTTGTGTGCGCCTCGTTTGAGGCGGCGTAGAGGGCCGGTATGAAGCCTTTAAGCGTTCCACCTGCAATGCGCTGCAGGTAGCTAATCTAAACCGTTGCATTCCGCTCTGATGAACCCCCGCGACAATGAAGTTGTATTCACGGCTTCTAAGAGTCGGATGCTGTGGACTACCACAGACTCACATCGAAAGCGGTATTTCGCTATCTAACCTGGCCTATTTCGTATTCGATGAAACAAACCAAGCGTTTATATATTCTGGCCAGCACCAATGCTTGGAATCAGACACACTTTTTGCTACTTAGCCCTTGGTTCATAAGACTTTGGGCTTGGACTTCCCTACTGCTGGTCGAACACAGTGGGCTTTAGGGCCTCGAGGATGTCGTTGTGGTCGCCGGTCTTGTTTGCGCGCTTTATGTAGTGCCGGCCAGTGATCGCGGGGCTTGTATGCCCAAGATGTCTGGCAGCCTCCTCAGCCCCCTTCTCGCGGGCGATTACGGTTGCGACGGTGGAGCGGAAAGACTTCAGCTTGATGTGCTTAAAACGCGCGCCACGTGCCTGCCGGAACCTATTGCCGAGGTTGTGCATGCTGTGCATCGTTCCGGCCCTGCTGGGAAACACATAAGGCACATTCGGATCGCGGCGGGCAAATCGCTCACGCAACATCTCCGCAAACCATTCAGGGATGACAATTTCGCGAAAGCCGGCCGCGGTCTTCGGCTCCGGCTGCCGAACTAACTTTCAGTCTTGGTATACGGCACAGCCACTGACAATCATCGTCGCCGGCTTGCTATCTAAGTCCACTTCGTCCCACAGCAGCGCGGGAAGTTCGCCCGGACGAATTCCGGTTGCCATGTAGCAGCACACAATCCCTGAAAGGTCGGTACGCTTTCCTTGACTTTCCCAAGCAAGGATCTGCGCAAGGAGCTCATTGAACTCCTCCGGTGTAACCTCAACCGGTTCAGCGCGCGGCAAATGCGGCAGCTGAGCAGTCCGCGCGGGGTTCTGTGCCCATAGCTCAAGCCCTTGACGCTCAGCTATCGAGAAGGCATGTAAGAGCAGAATTCGCAGATGCCGCGCTGAAGCAAGCGAGCTGTCCGCCACTCGTGACAGCCAAGAATGGACTACGCGCGCCTCACAATCTTCCAAGCGGAGATTCCCCAGCGCTGGAATGCCCCGCTCGCCTACGAGAAACCGCCGTGCACGCTGATACATGTTCACGGTTTGAATTCGATTTCCTTGCCCGATTTCCCCAGTGCGCAATGCTTGCAGAGCAATGTCAACCAGCTCCAACACCGTCATCCGCGCCGTGACGGCAAAGCGCTGCTCGTTGAACACCAGTGCCCAACCACGTTCTTCCAACAGGCGTTGCACTTCTTCCCTACTGGCGCCAACCTCACTAAGTTCAACGATGGCACCGCTGAAGTCCTTCGTCCGCCCTATGGCCTTCCACCCCATATCAGTGCGTACTACGTTGTCAATGACAACGCCGCCTACCTTGGGCTCACTATTTTCCTCCATGCTCTATTGGACTGATCAAAAGTGCGATTAGTTCCAATCCCAAATGAAGACTTAAATTTGGCCTACCCACTGAGAAATACAAAACCGCCGCATTGGAACACAATGGGTGTTCCAATGCGGCGGTTAGTTTATGTCAGAGTGAACTGCGGGCTGGTTACTTTTCCAGCTCTTCCTCCGGAGCTACGACCTCTTCAAAACGCGGTACCTCATCCGCCACCAACTCAGTGCTAAAGTCTGGCAGACGCTTTCCCACTTCTAGAAGCTCTGCAATTGCTGCAACCGAGCGCTGAGCGCCCTTGCCATCGCCATATGGGTTAACGGCATTAGCCATTGCAGAATAAGCGGCATTGTCATCAAGCAGAAGCTTCGCTTCCGCCACGATCAGATTGCGGTCGGTACCGACGAGCTTAACGGTGCCAGCCACCACTGCTTCTGGGCGCTCAGTGTTTTGGCGCATGACCAAAACCGGCTTGCCCAAGGAAGGTGCTTCCTCCTGGACTCCGCCAGAGTCGGTCAGGATAATGGCCGCACGGTTCTGGAGCTTGGTGAACTGATCGTACGGAAGAGGATCAGTAATGATGACGTTCTCTAGCGCCTCAACCTCCGGAAGAACTGCTTCGCGGACCTTTGGGTTCAGGTGCAGCGGCAGCGCAAAAATAGTATCCGGATATGCCTTTGCTAGATCCTGTACAGCACCACCGATCTCCTTCATCGCGTCAAGGTTCTCGCGGCGGTGTGTGGTGACAACAACGAAACGCTTGTCCGAGTTTGCGGCCTCAGCAAGAGTTGGATCCGAAAATTCGATGTCCCAAGTTGCTGCTTCAAGGAGAGCATCAATCACCGTATTACCGGTTATAACGATGTCCTTAGAACGAACGTCCTCGCGGCGCAGGTTCTCCATTGCGCCTTCAGTCGGCGCAAGGTGCAGCGCAGCAACCTAACCGATGATCTTACGGTTTGCTTCCTCCGGGAACGGGGACAAGATGTTGCCGGTACGCAGTCCTGCCTCCAAGTGAACGATCTGCACGCCACGGTGGAAGCCAGCAAGAGCCGCTGCCATGGCCGTTGATGTATCACCCTGGGAAATGATGACGTCCGGCTCCTCAGCGACGATGATCTCATCGAGGCCGGCAATTGCACGGGAAACAATCTCATTGAGGGTCTGTCCCGGCTTCATCAATCCCAGGTCATGCTTGGGGGTAATTCCAAACATGGTGTTTACCTGTTCCAGCATTTCCTTGTGCTGGCCAGTAGAGACTGCAATAGACTCGAAGCGATCATCAGCCTCTAGGGCTTTGATGACCGGTGCGACCTTGATTGCTTCAGGTCGAGTACCGTACACAGTCATAATTTTCGGCTTAGCCATTGTGCTCCTTGAAAGCGTTTTAGGTGTCATACCAATATTTGCTGTTTCGCCAATGATTACACGTTTCTGTCTCTTCGCGCGCGGGTATGACCAAGACTGGGGTAAGTTCCCAATGCGATCTGTTTAATTAGAGACTTGAACTGCTCCATCTGGATTGACAGTTACCGTCGCAGCCATGGCCTTTGCCAGATTTAGGCGCTGCCAGGAGCCTGCTTCGCCCTGCCAGTCGAGGGGGTGGCCGGCTGGGTTTGCGGTTTGGCGAAGCACCTCGGCGCGCTGCTCCCAAGTGAGCTCGGGATGGGTTGATTCGAGCAGGACCGGCGCGGCCTTCGGGACAATCATTGGAGCATCGGTGGCATAAGCTGGCTTAAAGCCGTAGTCCAGCATCGGAGCATAACGCTCAACCGCCTGCTCGTCGGTAGCGTAATTCTTACCCGCATCAGCCTGCTGGGCTACGAGCTCGGAGATGTCCTTGCCAGTGCGCCACTTCATCTCGGCACGGATTTCGGCTGCTGCTTGGTCAAGCGCATCGTGCATACGTGGATCGTTGAGACGGTCGGCTGCTGCGGCCTGTCCCGTCATACGGCCGCCGATAACGTCGAGCGGATAATGCACGCCCATGACCACGCGGTGGTTGCCAGCTTCCGCGCCGCGCAGCACGAGCTGCGGTGCAACCTCCGGGAGCATGTGGGCCATCAACGTGGTGATCCAAGTTGCCTGGTTTGTATGGCCAGACGGAAAGGCTGGCGTGGTGCCGTAATAGTCCTTCTTACCGTCGTTGTACTTGTGAATAGCATCGGGTGCTACCTGGAAAGGACGTCGCACGTTGAAGTGGTACTTTTCCGCGAAGGTAGAGCTAGCTAGTCCGCCCGCACGAGCTAGGTAGCCATTTCCCAACAGGTACTCCGTCTTTGGCAGGCGGTGCTCGGCAAGAGCATCGCGGAAAGCGGCGCCAAACTCCTCACCCAGTGCGTCAGAAACCGCAAGCATCACGCCGTCAGTGTCAGCAGCCGCATCTTGCTGAGCGCGCTTAATCAGCGCTGGATCATCAGCAGCAGCGTTGTTGATGGCGATGGCCTTTTCGAGGTTCTCATCCATGATTGGCTGCTGGGTCTTCACATGGTCAAACATGCGGACTACTTCCCAGTAGACGCCGTATTGGTAGGAAGAGACATCGGAAGGAAAGCCAACCAAGTAGTCGGTGGTGAATGGAGTTGGGGTTGGTGCGCCGTCATGCTGGACTGCTGGGGCACCACTGCTCGATCCGGTAACAGCCCCCGTAAGCGCTGGCATCGAAGACGATAGCTGTGCACTAGCCGGCGCAGGATTCACATGTGCGCCTGCACCCGCTACACCCACTGCCAGAATTGCGGCCGCTACAGAACGGCGGGAAGTAGCAACTATCGAATAACGATGACGAACCATATTTACTTTCTCCATTGAATTAGCGACAAGAACGCACAGAACGCTAGCTGCATAAGGTGGCGAGAAAGTTAAATTTTTCCGGCTAAAAGATGATCTTTTGCGGCAGAGTGAGGGCCTTAGCTGAGTTGGGCTTAGGTCCGGACGCTGCTTACTTTATCTTCGTTCGAATCCGAGCTGACAGGAACAACACCGATGGCGGCCGTGGTCAGGGCGGCGATGGCTATTGCGGCTGATGCCGCTTGCGAGAGACAGGATCGAGCGGTCACGTCTTTAAGCTATCGTGCTTAACCCGCGTTGGGAAGCGGTCACAATAAATTTCATCAACCCACCACTACACCACCGATACAGGTAGGCTGGGTGAGGTTATTAGCGTTAAATCACTACCTGAAGGGTGAGATACTCCAACCATGATCCAATTCGTAGTAGGCGCCGCCGCAGGTTATGTCTTTGGCACCAAGGCCGGCCGCAAGCGTTATCACCAGATCAAGGGCGCATACGAAAAAGCGATCAACTCCCCCGTCACCAAGAACGCTTTAAACGCCACCCGCAAGGCAGTGGCGAACAAGCTCGATCCAGAACCCCGCATGAAAGAGGTAAAGGATCTAAGCCGCGGCCGCCGCATCAAAGGAAAACAGCTAGACGGCCAAGACCGTATCTACGAGCCCGACGAAGATTAATTAGGCTGCGGCCCACGAAACGCCCTGTCATTGAGCTCGCGGCGGGCCTGCTCGAGGGCGACGAGATCGGCGAAAAGCGAGTTATAGGCTTGCTCGTCATCGGAGGGGCGCATGCGGCCTAGTTGGGCCTTAATTTGGGCTACTTGGTCGCCCACGCGGACTTCCTGGAGGCGGGAAAGCACGCTGTCAGCATAGACCTCCCAAGCCTTGGGATCGGACTCATCGCCCACCTTGATCGGCTCAACAGCAAGCTCACTGACAAAGTTGCGCGCCGTGAGATCGAGCATCTCCCCTGCCACAGCAGCGATCCATTCCACGCTGGGCAGGTTGGCTCCGGCAGCAACGCCACCGACGGTAGAGATAGCCTCCCGAACGATACGATAAGACTCATTCGAGTACGCATCGGCGGTAATCCCGTCGAAGTAAGAACCGGCAAGGCCCGGGTACTGCAAGGCCAGCTTTAGGGCCTCCCGCTGCGGCCACAGGTGGGTCTCACGGGGGCTCGGCACGTGGAAGACCGGAGTGTTCTGTTGCGCGGGAGCGGGCGTGCCGGCTTTAATCGGGGCGTCGGCAAGCCGTGCCCTCTTGTCCTGTTTCTTAGGCCGGCGAGCCTCCTGCTGAACCTGCTGCAGGACTTCCTCCGGGTTGGGCCAACCCACCCAGCCGGCTAGGCGGCGGGCGTACTCACGCTGCAGCGGGGCGTCGCGAATCTGCGCTACCACGGGCACCGCACGACGCAATGCTTGCAGACGCCCCTCTGCGGTATCAATGCGGTGTTCGCTAAGCACCGATTGGATGACGAACTCGAACATCGGGATGCGGTCCGCGATGAGCTCACGCACCGCGGCGTCGCCCTTGGCCAGGCGCAAATCGCAAGGGTCCATGCCATCCGGCGCCACGGAAACGAAGGACTGGCCCGTGAACGCCTGCTCGCCTTGGAAGGCGCGCATGACGGCCTTTTGTCCAGCCTCATCACCGTCGAAGGTATAGATGAGTTCGCCGTTGAAGTAGGAATCATCCAGCATCAGCCGGCGCAGAACCTGCAGGTGGTCGCCGCCGAATGCAGTGCCACAGCTGGCCACGGCAGTCTTTACGCCCGCCGCGTACATCGCCATGACATCGGTGTAGCCCTCCACCACCACTGCCTGATGGGCCTCAGCAATGTTGCGCTTGGCCAGATCCAAGCCAAAGAGCACCTTGGACTTGTGATAGAGCATAGTCTCAGGCGTGTTCATGTACTTGCCCAAGTTGTCATCATCAAAAAGCTTGCGCGCGCCGAAACCGATGACGTTGCCGGATAGGTCCTTGATGGGCCACAGGAGGCGGCGGTGGAAGCGATCGATGGGCCCGCGCTTGCCCATCTTGGAGATGCCTGCGGCCTCTAGTTCCTCGAAGGAAAAGCCCATGCGCAGCAGGTGCTTGGTGGCCGTATCCCAACCTTCCGGGGCATAGCCACACTCAAACTCATAGATGATCTCCCTGCTAAAACCACGGTTCAGCAGGAACTCGCGCGCGGTGGCCGCCTGTGGGGTCTCCAGCTGTTGGCGGTAGAACTCGTGCACAGCCTTGTTTGCCGCGATGAGGCGCTGGCGCGTGCCGGGCTTTTCGTTACGGTTGCCCGTGCTGCCGCCCTGATAATTGATGTGATACCCAATCTTCTGGGCCACTGCCTCGACAGCTTCTGGGAAGGAGACTTGCTCCATCTCCATGAGAAAGCTGAATACGTCTCCGCCCTTGCCTGTAGAAAAGCAGTGGTAGTAGCCACGCTGCGGGCGTACGTGGAAGGACGGAGTCTTTTCTTCCTTGAAAGGTGACAACCCCTTCAAGGAGTCATAGCCAGCCGGCTTGAGCTGGACGTACTCCCCCACGATTTCCTCGATTGGCGCGCGTTCACGGATCGCTTGGATGTCGCTCTCCGGAATTCTGCCTTGTGCCATGCGCTAAAGATTACCCCGCGCGGTCTCGCGGGGCTTGGGGTGGGTCTCCCAGATGGTGTCGTTTAGTAGTCCGCTACACAGATAACGGCGACGAAAGGCAGTTTACCCACCGAAAGGGGAAGCAAAAAGGCCTGAAAGCCACACTGTCTTTTGTATGCAGTTCCGAGTCACTTCACGTTGGTGTTAAGGGATCGACTGGATTTCTCGATCAGGCGCTACGCCTGTAAAGATGGGGGTATGGCCAATCCCCCCTCCTCTCAGAAGAAGCCGCTCGCAGCAATCGGCGGCGTGCTCGTGGTACTTGCAGCCGGCTACTTCGGAATCGACCTGGCAGGGAACTCTGATGGTGATAGCAGCGCTTCTTCGGCCGGCTCGAGCGCCACTGCGCCGACTACCGCTGCGCCGACGACTGCTGGGTCTCGGGACGGGTCGGCTAATTCCGCCTATCCGCAGTGCGCGATGGACTCCTTGCCCAAGGAAGCCGAGGATACCGCGGAGGACATCTTGGCCGGCGGGCCTTATGAGCACCCAGACAATGACAACAAGCGCTTTGGCAACTACGAAGGCGTGCTGCCTAAGGAGTCCAAGAACTACTACCGCGAGTACACGGTGGACTCGCCTGGCGTGAACCACCGCGGTGCCAAGCGCATCGTCACTGGTGGCGGCACCGAAACCGACCCTGACGTGTGGTACTACACCGACGATCACTACGAATCCTTCTGCGAGATCCCTGATGCTGAATAATCTCTCCAAAGTACTTATCACGCAGCCGCTGGAAAGCCGCGAGGATCTATACGCCGCCCTAGGCACCATCCGCGGTTGTGACGCCTGCATGGCGCCGCCCAACCTCGACGCTCTGGCGGACTTCCTGCGCGAGCACAAGGTGGAAACCATCGTGGCCTCAGCATGGAAGCTGTCCACCACTGACACCGCGGCGGTTCTCGAGGTGCTTGGGGACAACGGCGTTCTTCTCTTCCGCTGATCTTCTTGCGCTGGGCCCTCCAAGTTTGCCTGCCCACACCAGGCAAAGCGCAGTAAGTAGTAAGACTTCCAGCCGAAACTCTAACCTCACTCTTCAGTCAACAGGGGTGCCATGTCTACGTCTCATTTCTGCAAATAAAAAGAAAATGCGATGGCCCAGAATACGCGGTTAAAATGTAGTTTTATCTGGAATTGCAGCTCGGATTTTCGACTGGACTTAGATTTGTTCGAATTCATCAACTCACAATGTCTACCCCCACATGTAGATTGCGAGATAATCAAATTAGAGGAGGTACGCCATGTCATTGACCATCAATCGAACAAACAATTCAGAATTGCAAACTCGTAGAAAAATGCTCACTCATCAGCTCGTGGATAAGTACTCTTCTATAGAGGGACAACCAATCACTCGACGCGATCTGCGAGACCTGGCTTCCATGGGATGTCTCACTCTTGAAGAGCGTGAGCTTTATGATGAGCTTCGCCGTGTCGAAATGATGCTCGACCTCGATGAGTGAATACCCACACCCGAGAATCTTCGGGGAGGACGCAGCACGAGATTTCGCGGACGAAGTACATTCAACGATCAAAGCTGCACTACCTGTTTCAGACAACGATTTAGATGCCGATTTCATACTCAATGAAAGCAACGGCATCTTCGTTTTGTCGGTATTAGCACCGCTCTACTACGGACGGAAAACAACCTCAGCAGAAAAGCGAGTCGAATCAGAACGCAGCGATCTTTATACCCTAGTTGTGGAATACAAACTCACACAGGATCGCGATTCGAAGTTCTTAACCGTCAGGAACAGCGCATTCGAGATTCGTGTTCACACTCAATCTGCAATTAAGTTTGAATACGAACGTGAGAAAGAGCGCGCACCAGCAGCACATATCCATTTTTCTGGGATCGGCGGCTTGTTGAGCCCTGCGCTAATGAAAAACGGTAAGACAAAGAAAGATGACCCTCGCAAAGACGGAAATCTGAAGGCTCTCCACATTCCTGTCGGTGGTCATCGGTTTCGACCTTCACTCGAAGACTTCTTGTATTTCACGATTGAAGAGTGCGGCTTTCAGAGAAATGAAGGTTGGGAGAAGGCTCTGAAACTTTCGCGCAATTCATGGTTTGATATTCAGCTACAAGCTGCCGTTCGAGATAACCCTGCAGTGGCGATGAAGGCCCTTCAAGAGCTTGGATTTAAGGTGTCTCCTCCGGAGTCAGGGTGCCCAACGCCACGGAGACATTCCAGCTGGTAACTGTAATGATGAGCATGACAGCCAATTTGTCAGCTCCTCGTTCTACGCCGTTGGCGGTTTCTCTTCGCCTCGTCCACAATCTCTCCTCGTAAGGACAAGAATAGTCTTCAGCTGCGGGACTTTCGCGCACCATTTAGCAACCTGAATGGTGCGCGAAACTTGACAATTCGATTTTCGA
>NZ_GG667520.1:45832-90096 GCF_000159135.1 Corynebacterium striatum ATCC 6940 | reverse complement strand
CGACATCGATGTCGGCATGGCGCTGCGGTCGGGCTCCCACTCCATAGAACTCATGGAAACCAAGGAACAGATAAATGCCAACCATACGCTCCACCCCGATTCCTGGTATCTCTCAGCGACAAGCTTGATCGCTAACAGATTCAATGACTTTCCATTGTGCTGGGTTGGTTTCCACGAACCGGGCGTTCCCATAATGTCGGAACAAAACGAGGTTTGGGGAGTCCCTCTCTTAACGCTGAATCCGTCTAAGAAGCTGCATAGAGATTGGATTATGGATTGAGGTATCGGCCACGCACTTTTAACCCATAAACCCAGAAAACTCAGCCGTGGAGCGCGCCAGGCGTTCCAAGCGGGATTCGGTCATCGAGGCGATCTGGTCCACGATGACGCGCTGGCGCTCCGCGTCAGTTTCGGCGCGGTTAAACCAGAGCCTAAACATCGGGTCGAGCGCACCCGGCGCCCCCGCGGATAAGTAGTCAAAGACGCGGTAGATGCGCTCACGCTGGCGGTCCTGGCGAGCCAAGTGCACCGGTTCGTCCATGACGTAGAGCACCGCGATGGTCTTGAGCAGCTTGACCTCCCCTTGCGCACGCACCGGCACTGCCAGATTGCCGTGCTGGCGGCCCAGCTCCAGCTGTGGCTCTTTGGCCGCGCGGGTGGCCTGCACCGTGGCCCCGACATAGCGGCCCACGAGCTCGGAGGTCATCTTCTTCAGCGTGGTGTAAGAGCGCAGGGAGAAATCGAAGTCGCTGACCTCCCGGATGATGGGCAAGGTGCGGAGGGAATCGGCGGCGTCGAGAAGCTCGTCTGCGGTGCCGCCGAAAGCCTTAGCGCCCTTCTCCGCAAGCGCAGCGAGTTCCACCAGGTCCCACAGCACCGCGAGTGAAATGCGGCCGGAAACGATGCCGTCCTCCACGTCGTGAACGGAGTAGGCGATGTCATCGGACCAGTCCATGGCCTGCGCCTCCATCGAGGGGCGCGCGTCAGTATGTCCCTCGCGCAACCAGGCCAGGATGTGTGCGTCCTCGTCGTAGCAGCCGTACTTGCGGTTGACCGTTCCATCCGCATTGGTCTTGGTGCGTGGGTACTTGCAGGCGGCATCGAGCGCCGCACGCGTGAGGTTGAGCCCGTAGGAGTTGTCCTGCGCGTCCACCACCTTCGGCTCTAGCCGAGCCAAGATGCGCAAGGTCTGCGCGTTTCCCTCGAATCCGCCGCACTCTTGGGCCACCTCATTGAGAGCGTTCTCTCCGTTGTGCCCATAGGGCGGGTGGCCGATGTCATGGGTCAGGCCCGCCATGTCGCACAGGTCGGGGTCCAAACCAAGCCCGGAGCCGATGCCGCGGGCAATCTGCCCCACCTCCAGTGAGTGGGTCAGTCGCGTGCGCGGGGTATCGCCGTCGTGGGGGCCGACTACCTGCGTTTTGTCCGCGAGGCGTCGCAAAGCAGCGGAGTGCAATACGCGAGCCCGATCGCGAGCAAAAGCCCCTCGGTGCTCTTCAGCGGCTGGGGTGCCTGGCTCGCTGAAGGCCGATCCTTTGGGGCTCTCATCAAAAAGACGTGCTGCGTCGTGCGCGCTGTAGGAATAACTCACATCTAGCAGTTTAGGCGCTAAAACTGCCATGGTTCATCCGCGGCATACCACCTAAGGCATAAGAAATCGCCCCCGCCGCCTCTCCGAAGAAAGGCAGCAGGGGCGAGAACTCAATGTTCGAGTTTACTTGCTAGACAGTGCGCTCCACAGGTCCTCCACGAAGTAGAAAGGCGCGTTTACCAGATCCTGGAGAGCGGTCAGCACGACATCAATGACATTCTTGAATACGTCCATCACAAGTATTCCTTTCGTTGTTTGCACTTGCGCAATCCACTTTAATCTATCGACAGTCGTATTGGAAGCAAAACCGACTAGGAATTTCCTGCAATTTTTGTCAATTGCCTGATTTTACACCCGCACGCTGGAAGATCATGGTCTAGATTTCCTGCGAATTTCCTCATGCCGAGCTCTGCGGGAGGGCCTCATCATCGCTTCCACGCGGTGCAGCGCACTCCGCAGACGCTCCGCGGCCTTCTCACCTAAGACTTTGCGCGCGGCGAATACGGCGAGCCCGCCCATCTCGTGGGCAAGGTAGCGCCACCAGGCCCGGGCGAAGGTTGGGGTGGGATATCTCGAGGCGCCGCGCACCTGGGTGCTCATCCCCTCGTCGCGCGCGATGAGCCACACCCGCAACCGGTGTAGCGGATCCGTAATGACGATGGCGTTCGCATACCCGTAGCGCTGACGCACCTCCCGCAGGGACTCCACGGTGTCGTTGCCCACGGGCACCGCCAACACACATGCGTCCGGTACGCGTTCGCTGAGGTAGCTCTGCCCCACCTCAGCCTCGGTAAAACGATCCCCTGGCAGCTTGCCGCCCACGGTGACAATAGGGATCTGCGGGTATACCGCATGCGCGTCGACGGCCTCCTCGAGGCGCGCAGAAAGGATGCGGGAGGGGCGACCGTCGTATTGCGCAGCCCCCAACACGATGATGGCTTCAATGTTGGCTTCTAAGCTCAGCGCAGGTTTGGCTCCCCGTTGTGCTGCGCGGCGTAGCAGAGGCACGCAGCGAATAATGCGTCTCACTCTCACCAGGCTAACTGTATTCTGGTGGTCATGAATTCTTGTGCGCGTATTGGCCGTGCCGCAGTAGCGGCGTTGTTCGTGGGTCTGGGAACCCTAGCTCCTGGGATTACCCAAGCCGGAGCTGCCCCCTCCCCGCAGCAGATGGTGCTGGCACAGGCAGATCCCTCGAGTGTGACGCAGAAGGTCACGGATAACGCCGGAGTGTTGTCCTCGAGTGAGAAGTCCCAACTACAGGAGAAGATTACCTCCCTGCAGAAGGATGAGGGACTGATTCTTTACGTGGTATTTGAAAACACGTTGCCGGGTACCGCGCAGGACTATGCAGACGAGTTTATTGACGCCAAGGGCCCCAACTCCGCGGTCTACGTGGTGTCAGTTGAAGACCGCACGGTGGGCGTGCAGACCGGCAACGCTTGGTCTTCCGGGCGCTCGGACGCTATGTACGACGCCGCATCCGCGCACCTCGCCGAGGACGACTTCGGGGGCTCTGCACTCGCGCTTGCCGACGCCGCCGTGAGCGGTTCCACCGGATCTTCCGGTTCCGCAGGTGGCGCAGGTTCCGACTCCGGCTCGGGGGCCGGCTGGCTGGCGGGTGGTGCAGGTGCTCTGGCAGTAGCCGGTGGTGGCATCTGGGCAGCCTCGCGCCGCAAGACCAAGAAGGACAACGCGCAGAACCTCGAATCAGCACGCGCCATCGAGCCGGGCGATACCAACTCGCTGTCATCCCTTCCCACCGAGACCCTGCAGGAGCTGGCCCGCGAAGAGCTGGTCTCCACCGACGAATCCATCCGCCGCGGCAAGGAGGAGCTCGACATCGCCACGGCCGAGTTCGGCCCGGAGCGCACCCGCCCGTTTACCCGCGCGATGAACCACTCCACCACCACGCTGCAGAAGGCCTTTGCCTTGCAGCAGCGCCTGGATGACTCCATCCCGGAGTCCGAGGCGGAGCGCCGCCAGATGCTCATCGAAATCGTCTCCTCCTGTGGGCAGGCTGACGACGCCCTCGATGCCCAAGCCGCCGACTTTGCCAAGATGCGCGACCTGCTCATCAACTCCGACTCGAAGCTCGACGAGCTGACCCAGCGCACCGTGGACATCCGCACCCGTATTACACAGGCCGAGCAGACCTTGGCGGGCTTGGTGTCCAAGCACCCAGCCGAGGCGCTGGTCTCCATCGAGGACAACCCACACATGGCCACCGTGTCCGTGGGCGAGGCAGAAAAGCTACTAGAGCAAGGCCGCACGCTCGCCGCGCAGCCGGCCGGCCAGCAGGGCGGATTGGTAGGCATCATCCGCGACTCCGAGCACGCCATCGAGGTGGCAGACCGACTGCTCTCCGGCGTGGAAAACGCCGAGGCTAACCTGGCCGCAGCGCACTCCAACTTGAGCGCGCTCATCGCGGAGGTACGCGGCGAGATCGAGGAAGCACAGCAGCTCGAGGCTCAAGGCAAGAAGCTGGGCACCGACGCTGACTGGGAGGCCCTAGGCGACGTCACTTCCCGCGCCCAGCAGGCCGTCAGCGCCGCCGAAGCCGGCCAGGCCACTGACCCGCTCGGCCACTACACCACGCTGATTGCCATCGACTCTGAGCTCGACGAGCGACTCGACGCCGTGCGCGAGGCGACCGCCACGCAGGCCCGCCAGCTGGACCTCTACACCCAGCAGATGCAGGCGGCTGAGTCCAACATCCAGGCCGCCGAGGACGTCATCTCTACCCGCGGCCGCGTGGTCGGCGCGCAGGCCCGTACCGCGCTCGCGGACGCCAAGCGTCTCTATGCGCAGGCGATGCAGCTTAAAAACAGCAACCTGCGCGGTGCCATCGACGCCTCCCGCCAGGCTGTCGCGGCCGCCCAGACCGCAGCCCGCCGCGCCCAGGACGACATTGATTCCTACCGTCGCCGCCAGCAGCGCCAGGCTGCCGGATCCACCGCAGGTGACATCATCACCGGCATGGTCATCGGCCAGATGCTCGGCGGTGGCCGCAGCTACGGCGGTGGCTTCGGTGGTGGCTTCGGTGGCGGCGGCTTCGGAGGCGGCGGAGGCAGCAGCTTCCGCGGCGGCTCCTTCTAGCTCTGCCTGCGCGCCTTTAACCGCGCAGGCGCCTCGGGGCATCGACAAGCAGGCAGCAATAAGTAAGAAATGCCACGTCGATGTCCGGAACGTTTTCCGCTGCGATGTCAAAAATCTCCAGCACCCCCTTGAACGTAGGGCGGGTGCGTAGGACCTCATTTCCTTCGGCATCGCGAATACGGCGCTCGCGACGGAAGGGGTTCGGCCGGTCCAGTGTGTACTCACGGTCCAGGCACTTGGCCTGCATGTGGCTGACAGTTACGCCCTGCTGAGCCACGTGCAGGGTCTTGCCCGTCGTGGCCGTACCGCGCACCCAAAAGCGCTGGCTACCACTATCCACTGAGTGCTCCAGCAAAATGCGCTCCTGCGCCGCGGCCAATTGTGATTCCTTCACGTTGAGCACATCAGCGCGTACCGTTGCCCACACAGTGCCCTCGGCATCGCTAAGGGTTTCATTTTCCCAGGTTAATTGCTTCCTGTCCATCGGCTTTAAGCAGTACCTAGCGCAAACTAGAAGACGAACAGGGACAACACAGCCACCACCGATGCCAGCACCAAAGTGGCGATGATCGGCATGGCCTTGCCCTGGGTCTTGGCCTCCAAGATGAGGCGAGTAAACCAGCTGAGCGCGACTGTCTCGGCGTCGGAAAGCGCATCCGCGGCAGCCTCCGCATCGAACTCGAGGATGGCCTTGCGCACACCCGAATTCTTGGTGGAGAACTGCGCTACCTTCAACCCGGCTGGGTTCTCAACAATCCAGTCACCGCTGTTTTCATTGATGAAGGCAAAAGATCGGCCGTTCAAGTCAGCCTCGATGCGCTTGTCCCGACCCAGGTTGCCTGTCAAGGCGTAGACACGGTCCTCCACTTGGGCGGTCGCGCCCGTGGAGAAATCACTGGCAAGCTCCCAGCGCTGGCCATCAACGTCCGCGGAATCCGCGGAGAAGACGCCATACGCTGCAGGGCCTGCCTCCATGAGGAGGACGGGGTGCTCGCGGTCAGTGCGGTCCCAGCTGGTGTATTCCATTAGCAGCCAATCAGGCGGGCGGCCAGGTAAGCCTCGAGCTCGTCGATCTTCACGCGCTCCTGCTCCATCGTGTCGCGCTCGCGAACGGTGACGGCACCGTCCTCGAGGGAATCGAAGTCGTAGGTGACGCAGAACGGCGTACCGATCTCATCCTGACGGCGGTAGCGGCGGCCGATAGCACCGGAGGTGTCGTAGTCGACGTTCCAGTTCATGCGCAGCTTGGCAGCCAGCTCACGGGCCGGGTTGGCCAGCTCTTCCTTCTTGGACAGCGGCAGAACCGCAACCTTAACCGGAGCCAGACGGCGGTCCAGGCGCAGAACCACGCGCTTGTCGGTGCCGCCCTTGGAGTTCGGAACCTCTTCCTCGTCATAAGCGTCAACCAGGAAGGCCATCATGGAACGGCCCAGGCCGGCTGCCGGCTCAATGACATATGGAACCCAGCGCTCCTCGGTGGTCTGGTCGTAGTAGGACAGATCCTCGCCGGAGCCCTTCGCGTGCACGGAAAGGTCGTAGTCGGTACGGTTTGCCACGCCCTCGAGCTCGCCCCACTTGGAGCCAGTGAAACCGAATGCGTACTCCACGTCAACGGTGCGCTTGGAGTAGTGGGACAGCTTCTCCTTCGGGTGCTCGTAGAGACGCAGGTTCTCTTCCTTGATGCCCAGGTCCACATACCAGTTGTAGCGATCATCAATCCAGTACTGGTGCCACTGCTCGTCCTCGCCCGGCTTGACAAAGAACTCCATCTCCATCTGCTCGAACTCGCGGGTGCGGAAGATGAAGTTGCCCGGGGTGATCTCGTTACGGAAGGACTTACCGATGTTCGCAATGCCGAAAGGCGGCTTCATGCGAGCAGAGGTCATGACGTTCTTGAAGTTCACGAAGATGCCCTGTGCGGTCTCCGGACGCAGGTAGTGCAGGCCCTGTTCATCATCGACCGGACCCAGGAAGGTCTTGAGCAGACCGGAGAATGCCTTCGGCTCGGTCCAGTCACCTGGCTGGCCGGTCTCAGGATCGTTGATGTCCGCCAAGCCGTTTGCCGGCTCGTGGCCATGCTTTTCCTCGTATGCCTCGAGCAGGTGGTCAGCGCGGTAACGCTTACCGGTGTGGCGGGACTCCACTAGTGGGTCAGTGAAGACCTCAACGTGGCCGGAGGAGACCCATACCTGGCGCGGCTGGATGACAGAAGTATCGACGCCAACAACGTCCTCACGGGACTGCACCATGTGGCGCCACCACTGGCGCTTGATGTTTTCCTTGAGCTCAACACCGAGGGGACCGTAGTCCCACGCGGAGCGAGAACCGCCATAGATTTCACCTGCCTGGTAGACCAATCCGCGGCGCTTGCACAGGCTTACAACGGTATCGATGACGCTTGCCATTATAAAAAGGACTCCTCTGTTAAGGGATAGTCGTGGACAATATTCTCAGTCTATCGTGCCCCATAACGCCCGTGGGCGCTGGGGGGAAAATATATCTGTGGCCTAGGCGACTTTAAGCAGCCTATAGAGTATCGTATAAATATCAAACGATTAACAGAAATTAGATAGAAGGTGATCTGCGTGGCGAAAACCACCGCTGCAGTTTCCCCCTTTGATGTCGGTGCAGCCGCAACGGTTATCAGCGCTTTGGATTCCCCGTTGCGAATTCGCTTGGTGCAGGAGCTGCACGAGCGCGATCACTACGTACACGAGTTGGTCGCCGCCACCGGAAAATCTCAGCCTCTCGTTAGCCAGCACCTGCGAGTACTTAAGAAAGCAGGCATCGTCGATTCGGAGCGCACCGGCCGCGAAGTCCTCTATAAACTGGTAGCCCCAGGCGTGCTTACGCTGCTCGCTGACGCTTCGGCACTCATCAGCCGTTAACTTTATTGGAAACTAGTTGATAAACTAGCGGTCATGGCTCTCCACGAAAGCATCCCTAAGCTTGGGGCTCGTAACACCAAACAACGCACCGCAGTTGTTGAGGTTCTGCGTGAACTTGATAAATTCGCCTCTGCCAAGGATATTCACCATGCCTTGCAGGAACGCAACCACAAGGTCGGTCTGACCACCGTCTACCGCACGCTGCAGTCTCTATCGGACATCGATGCTGTCGACGCACTGCACATGCCCTCCGGTGAAACGCTCTACCGTCATTGCGAATCCGCTAACCACCACCATCACCTGGTGTGCACCAAGTGTGGCCGCACCGAAGAGATCGATGGCGGCCCAATCGAGAAGTGGGCCAGCTCCGTCGCTGCTGAGCACGACTTTGAGCTCACCGGCCATGATGCCGAAATCTTCGGCATCTGTGCAGACTGCCGCGCCTAACGACCACGAAAAAGCCGTATATCCACAAAATAGCCGTATATCCACAAAATAGCCGTATATCCACAAAATAGCTTCAGCTATTTTGTGCCCCCGAAGCGACGGTCGCGTCGTGCATATTCTTCAACTGCGGCGTACAGGTCCTCCGGCGTGAAGTCGGGGAACAGCTTGTCCTGGTAAATCATCTCCGCGTACGCGGACTGCCATAGCAGGAAGTTCGACGTTCGCTTCTCCCCCGACGGGCGCAGGAACAAATCCACGTCCGGCATGGTGGGGTCATAGAGAGCCGCGCTTAGCGACGCCTCATTAATCGCACTTGGCTTCAACTCACCCTTGGCCACCTGATCGGCGAGCTTGCGAACGCCGTCGACAAGCTCGGCGCGCCCACCGTAGTTCACGCACATCGCCAACGTCATGCGCGTGTTGTTCTTGGTCAGCTCCTGCGCGGTCTCGAGCTCCTTGATAACCGAGCGCCACAGGCGCGGGCGGCGTCCGACCCAGACCACCCGCACGCCCTTCTCGTTGAGCCACTCGCGCTGCCGGCGCAGCACGTCGCGGTTAAACGCCATGAGGAAGCGCACCTCTTCGGGGCTGCGGCGCCAGTTCTCGGTGGAGAAGGCGTAGGCAGACAGGTACGGGATGTTCATGGACAGGCAGGCATCGACGACGTCGAGAAGCACAGCCTCCCCGCGACGATGCCCCTCGGTGCGCTTCATGCCGCGCTCCTCGGCCCAGCGGCCATTGCCGTCCATGACCAGCGCGATGTGCTTGGGCAGGAACTCCTCCGGGATGGCGGGTGGGTTAAGGACTCGGTTCGGGTCTGGCGTAATCACGCGCCTTATCTTACTGGTCCATAACCCCTAACGCGGTAACCTTGCGCTCTAGGTGCCATTGCAGGTGCGCGCGGGTCAGCTGGTGTGCCTCTTGACGCTGCTCATGGGTCGGATTGCTGGGGCACCCGTGCGCCAGCAACCACATGTGATGCAGCGTCTCCGGGTCCACCTCCGCCGCGCCCGGTGGGCGGCACTCGTGGCAGGCCGCACCGCCCACAGCCGGGTGGAAGGCGTGGTGGGGCCCTGGCTTTTGGCACTGCGCGCAGTCAAAGAGGCTGGGCGCCCAGCCGGCGTGCGCCATCGCCTGCAAGAGGAAGGCGTCGAGGGCCTGGAGTGGGTCGTCGTACTGCATGACCTGCAGGGTGTGGACCAGCGCGGTGTAGAGGTAAGGGTCGGAGTCGGCGTCGGTGAAAGCCAGGCGCTCGGCCGATTCGAGGGCTGCGCACGCCGCGGTATAACGCTCGTAGTCCTCGATGATGTTGGCGCCGAAGTAGTCCACGGTGTCGGCCTGGGAAATGGTGTAGAGATTGCGGCCGGGATACAGCTGCACGTCGAGGTTCACGAACAGCTGCAGACGGGAGCCGAAGCGTGACTTGGCGCGGCGCACTCCCTTGGCCACTCCCCTGACCAGGCCATGGTTGCGGGTCAGCAGGACGATCACGCGGTCGGCCTCGCCGAAGTCATAGCTGCGGATGACCAAGGCGCGGTCGCGGAAGTTTTCCCTCGCCACGGGCTTAGAAGCCGAGGCGGCCGAGCATCTTCGGGTCCGACTGCCAGTTCTTGAGCACCTTGATGCGCAGGTCAAGATAGACGTTCTGGCCCAGCAGCTGGATGATCTCCTTGCGGGCGGTGCCGACTATGCGCATAAAACGGCGACCGTCCTTGCCCTCGATGATGCGCTTCTGGCCGGGGCGCTCTAGATAGAGGACGGCGTGGATGTTGAGGACGTCGGGGCGAGTCTCATCCGGCAGCATCTCGTCGACGGAGACGGCCACGCTGTGCGGCAGCTCGTCTTTGAGCCCAGCCAGCGCAGCCTCGCGGATGAGCTCGGAAATGCGCTTTTCCTGCTCTTCGTCAGTGATGTGATCATCCGGGTAGAACTTAGGCCCCTCCGGCAGGTGATCGACGATGACCTGGGTCAGCTCATCCAGTTGTACGCGCTGGGTGGCCGAAACCGGGATGACCACGGCGTCGGGGTTGTCCTCGCTGAGCAGCTCATGCAGCGCCAAAAGCTGCGCGCCGACCTGGTCCTTGCTGGCCTTATCCAGCTTGGTCACGATGCCGATGATCGGGGTCTTCGGCGCTACCTTGCGGACGTTCTCCAGAATCCAGCGGTCACCTGGGCCGATCTTCTCGTCGGCGGGGATGGTCAGGCCGATGACGTCCACGTCCGCGTACGTGTCCTTGACCATCTCGTTGAGGCGCTCGCCCAACAGGGTGCGGGGGCGGTGCAGGCCCGGTGTATCCACGACGATAACTTGGGCGTCTTCGCGGTGGACCAGGCCGCGGATGGGGTGACGGGTGGTCTCCGGCTGGTTGGCGGTGATGGCAATCTTCTGGCCTACCAGCGCGTTGGTCAGAGTCGACTTGCCCGTGTTAGGGCGTCCCACGAAGGACACGAAGCCGGAGCGGAATCCCTCCGGGGTGTCGGTGTAGTCGGTGTAGTCGAGGGCCTCCCCGTCGGCGGGGAGGTTCTCAAAGGCGGCGTCAAAATCGGTACTCATTGCTAGTCATCATAGCCCAGCCGCGTCACAGTAGTACATACGCGTTTGCGGCTGCCCGTGGGCCTCTTCACCGGCGTTCTCCTCTCGCAAATACCCAGGGCTGGAAATGCAGCTTTCTGGTGGAATGGAAGGCGTCGGCAAGCGCGGCGAAACGCGAACAGGACCTCTGGGTTTCCAGGGCTGGGTAACTATGCGGCGCGCCTAGGGCCCATCGCCAACATTCGGCGCACCGTCGCGACAAACTCCTCCGGCCGGGCGCGCAACTCCTCCGGGCTAAAGCGCAGGACCACATAACCCATGTTGAGCAGCTCCTTCTGGCGGCGGTGCTCCGCGCGAATCGCCTCCACAGGCTTGTCTTGGTATTTGACATCGCCGTCGATTTCAATGAGCAACCAGCCGTCAATTGCCAAATCAGCGCGGTACTTGCCCACAACGTACTGCGTGCGCACGTTTATGCCCGCACGCAGCAACAACGCGCGGGCATAGGACTCCCACGGCGACTCAGAATCAACCACGGTCGCAGCCACCACGGCGCGTGCCGTCGCTACGCCCTTGACGCGGCCCAGCGCGCCCAACGTATCCTGCATGCGACGGCGGCCCACCTGTGCACGCACATAATCCGCGGCGACCAGCCCCTCTTCGAAGCCGTGCAGGCGGGCCATGTCAATCGCGGTACGTTCCAGCGAGGTGAGCTTAATGCCGTGCACAGTGGTGGTCTGCCCGTGCAGGCGGGCAGCTTTATAAGCGAAGAAATGCCCCTTGGATTTCTGCGGTACCGAGCCCGAGGGCAGCACTGCTGGGTAATCGGTGGGGCGGCTAATGGTGGGAATGCCGTGTATCAGAGCCGCGGGCTTTCCGATCAGCACAGCTTTATGCACGGTCCGTGCGTGGATATACACCCGCGCTATGTCGCGTTCCCAGGGTTTGAGCCGATTCCAGAATTGCTTCGACAGCGCGAAGCACCAGGCCGCGCGCACGATTTTGCCGTGGTGCATCTGCAGCCAGCACGGGTCTTCGTTGGATAGTTGGCGAAGGTCAATAAGGTGGGCGTCGATTGTGTCAAAAAGTAACGCGTTGTCCATGCCTTACTTTTAACCGGCGGTGGGTGCTGGCGCGCGGCAAGTGCGGCCAGGATGGTCAAATCCCCAGGGCTGGGCACCCAGACCTCCTGCTCGCTTTTCGCCGCGCTTGCCGACGCCCCGCTTTCCACCAGAAAGCTGCATTTCCAGGTCTGGGTATTTGCCAAAAGGCGTGGGACGGGTGCGCTAGAGCTCCTCGACGTGGAACTGCAGCTGCGGATTCGCAAACACGTCCTGGGACTCAATGAGCTGCAGCTCCTGCGAGTCTGCCTCATAAGTGTTGTGCAGCAAGTCGTACACCGAAGACGCGGTGCGCTTCAACGCCAGCTTCGCGTCATGGGTTTCGACGTAGTGGCCGGTAAACAGCGCTGCAGTGACGTCGCCGGAGCCATTGCGCTTGAACGGCAGGAACGGGGTGGCCACGATGAAGGCGCGGTCGCCGTCCACGGCGAGCATCTCGATGGTCTCCTCCGGGGTCTCCGGGCGCTTTACTGAGGTGACTAGCACGGTCTTCGGGCCGATTTCCTGCGCAGCCTTCACGGCCTCGAGGGTCTGCTCCAAGGTGCCGACCTCGTGGTCAGTCAGGTAACCCAGCTCGAACTGGTTCGGGGTGATGATGTCAGCCACCGGCACGACCTTATCGCGCAGCAGCGGCGGAATCTCGTCCGAGACGAAGCAGCCCGACTTCGCGTTGCCCATGACTGGGTCGCACGCGTAGAGGGCCTTGGGGTTGACGGCCTTGATGCGGGTCACGGCGTCGACAATAGCGCCTGCAATATCCGGACCACCCTGGTAGCCAGAGAGGATTGCGTCGATCTTCTCAAAGGCGCCGCGCTTCTCGATGCCGTCGATAATGCTAGTGACATCAGCAGCTGGGATGAGTGGTCCGCCCCAATCGCCGTAGCCGGTGTGGTTGGAGAAGTTCACCGTGTGAACCGGCCATACCTCGTGGCCCGCACGCTGGAGCGGGAAGACTGCAGCAGAGTTGCCGACGTGGCCGTAGGTGACATGGGACTGGATCGAAAGAATATTCATGGCATCCATCTTGCTCCATTTCACGGACCTCACAAAAGAAATCGCAGATTTAATTTTCTCGGGTGCCCGCAGGAGAGGGAGGACGACCTCGTCTACGAATTCGACTAAGCCACGGAAGTTCGGGGACGTTTGCCTCGCTCATTCTTGAAATCTCTTGACCTTGACGCGGCGTCATAGTTTATAAAAGCCTTATGAGGATCTCAGAAGTCGCCCGGGCACTGGGCTGCAGTGTGCGCACAATTCGCCACTATCACCAACGGGGCGTAGTTCCGGAGCCGGAGCGTAAGGCAAACGGATATCGCGACTATTCGCTCGCAGACCTTGCTGCGTTAGTGAAGGTTCGGCAGCTGGCCGTGGCAGGGATTCCGCTCAAATCCCTGACCGCGGAGCCCGAAGATACGTTGTACGATGCGGCGCTTGCAGAAATAGAGCGACGAGTCGCAAATCTGGAAGAACAACGTGCGCGACTCATTCGGCTCAGGGATAATCCGCCAGGGCCAGCTCCCCACGGATTGATGGTTCTTATGAAAGAAGTTCTCGCCGAAAGTGGGCTGTCGGAAGTCGAGATTGCGCAAGAAGTTGATGCATGGGAACTCATGGCCTATTCGGGAGTTGCTACGGCTCAGACGTGGCGCGTGCTTGAGACAAATCTGAGTTCGCCTCAATGTGTCTCAAGGATTAGGGCGCAGCATCAACGGTGGAAACAGCTCGGTGAGACCGAACCTGGTCCGGAGTGTGATGAACTCGCAGAACAGTGGTTCAAGTCCTATAAGGAAGGCGTCATGAACGGAGTTTTCGCAACGTTGCGGCCCGGATATTTGGAGCTCCAGCCGCGCGACATCTCAGCCCGTAAAGGCCAATTGGTGGCCTTGGAATTGGTACGGCGATGAAGGCTAGATCGCTGGTTTTCACGGTCCTCATTGGTGCCGTCCTGGCGGCAGAACTCTATGTCCTCAATGCTGGCGGCGGAAGAGGAACCGTGATCGTTACGGGAGTCATCGCTCTAGAGCTTCTTCTGGCTGCCGCTTTTCTTTTCATCAACCGCGACGAGGATATTGCGCCGGTACAAGCAGTGAGGGCCGAGCTCCGTATGTTGAAGACATGTGTACTCGTACTACTACGGCAGCGGCGGTATTCGGGCAAAGTGCTCGACTCCCATCGCGGTTGGTGGGTGATTCCGGCTGCGGTTACAGGAGCGACTGGGATTGAATGCATTGCGATCGAGCTTCTGGTGCCGTGGGCATGGCTGCGCGCGCTAATCCTCATTGTTTCCCTCTATTCGCTCATCTTGCTGTGGGGAATCTTTGGCGCCGCCTACACCTATCCACATTTCGTTGATGGGACGTTGGTGCTGCGCCATGCGGGTAGGCAAGTAGTGAGCATTGCCGCGGGAGAAATCGCGAACATCACCCTGTCACGGGGTTACTCCCATGAGAGATATGCAATTGATGAAGACACATTGATTTTAGGAAACGGCGACGGGAGCAACGTTCACATCGAGCTTGCATCGCCACTGCTCGTGCCAGCGCCAAAGTGGCCGTGGCAGAAGGAACAGCTTTCGCATGTCAACCACGTGCAGGTCTGGTTTGATGCTCCGTCAGAAGCAATCAAGGCTATTTCACGATCTGTGTAGCGGGTCACTCTAACTACCGCCATGGTTCAAGCCCATGTCCGCCGCTTTAAGCCACTCGACTAATCCTCGCGGCGCGGCTCGGCAACTGGGGGGATTCCACCGCCCGGCACCTGCTTATCCAGATTGGCGCGCTCGGCGGCATCCGGGAATGCCTTCGGGCCAGACGGCTTCGGTTGATAGCTCACGCCGCGGGCCGCGAGGTCGTCGTACCAATCAGCCAGCAGCTCGTTCTGCAGGCTAAACATCTCTTTTTCCTCCGCCGGGGTGGCGTGGTCATAGCCCAGCAGGTGGAGGCAACCGTGCACCGTCAGCAACGCGAGCTCGTGGCCCAGCGAGTGGCCCGCCGCATTGGCTTGGCGCAGGGCAAACTCAGGGCAGAGCACGATGTCGCCGAGCATGGCCGGGCCCATTTCGGGGGCGTCGGGACGCGTGCCCAACGCGCCCGGCGTGATCTCATCCATGGGGAAACTCATGACGTCGGTTGGGCCCTCGAGGTCCATCCAGCGCACGTGCAGGTCCGCAATGGTCTCCAAGTCGACCGCGGTGATGGTGCACTCGGCGTCCGGGTTGATGTCCATGGCTCCAAAGGCAAAGGATGCAACGTCGATGAGCATCTCCTCGTTGACGCCCTCAAAGCCGGACTCGTTGATGAACTCGATGGACATTTATTCGCCTTCCTCTACGTACTTGGACGCTGCGTTCTTAGCGGCGCTTTTCGCCTCAGCGGCATCATAAGCGTTGACGATGCGGCCCACGAGCTGGTGCCTAACCACGTCTCCCGAGCCCAGGTCCGCAAAGTGAATATCCGGCACGCCTTCCAAAATGCGGCGCACTAAGCGCAGGCCGGAGATCTGACCGCGTGGGAGGTCCACCTGCGAGATGTCACCCGTGACCACGATCTTGGAGCCAAAGCCCAGACGGGTCAGGAACATCTTCATCTGCGCCGGGGTGGTGTTTTGGGCCTCATCGAGGATGACGAAGGCGTCGTTCAGCGTGCGGCCACGCATGTACGCCAGCGGGGCGACCTCGATGATGCCGGCCTCCATGAGCTTCGGAATCATCTCGGGGTCAAGCATGTCGCGCAGGGCGTCGTAAAGCGGGCGCAGGTACGGGTCAATCTTGTCATTTAAGGTTCCCGGGAGGAAGCCCAGTTTCTCTCCCGCCTCGACGGCCGGGCGGGTCAAGATGATGCGCGAGACCTGCTTGGTCTGCAGGGCCTGAACCGCCTTGGCCACGGCCAGGTAGGTCTTGCCGGAGCCGGCTGGGCCGATGCCGAAGACCACGGTGTTGTCATCGATGGCCTGGACGTACTCGGACTGGCCTACCGTCTTCGGGCGCACGGACTTGCCGCGGCGTTTGACGATGTCCGCCGCCAGCGCAGCGGAGACCGACTGCGGGGCGTCAACAGCCACCATGTCCACGGTGTGCTTAACGGTATCGGTGCTCACGGAGTGGCCGCGGCGCGCGATGGCCTCGAGCTCCTCAAGGACCTTTGCGGCGCGGGCTACCTCGTAGTCAGGGCCGGTAACCGTAACGGTGGTTCCCCGGGCGAATAGGTCCGCGTCCAGCAGGTTATTGAGCACGCGCAGATTATCGTCCGCGCTGCCCAACACGGTGGCTACGTAGGCGGAGTCGAGCTCAAACTTCTTGGTGATAATAGGCACTCTCACAGGCTACCAGCGGTCAGTGCGGGTGCCGATTGCAGCAAGGGCCACCATGGCTGCCGACGCCGTGCGCAAGACCTCAGGACCAAGCTTGATGGACTGCGCGCCGAGGCGCTCCAGTTCCTCCGCACCGATTCCACCTTCTGGGCCGACGAGCAGGTAGACAGTGCCCTCCAGCGGGACGTCCTTGATGGAGGCGGTGGCCTCCTCGTGCAGCACGTAGGCGGTTTGGCCGGCGATGAGCTGCGCGACCTGCGGCGTGGTCAGCGGTCCAGAGACCGCCGGGATGCGGTCGCGCCGGGACTGTTTCGCGGCAGCAATCGCTGCCGCCTCCCACTTGGCCAAGGCCTTAGGTGCCTTTTTGGCATCCCACTTGGCCACGCAGCGATCGGCTTGCCACGCGATGATTTCGTCGGCGCCGGCCTGGGTGGCCAAGTCCACGGCGAGTTCGGCGCGCTCCGACTTCGGGATGGCCTGCACCACTACCACGCGGGGGTTGGGCTCGGGCGCAAAAGTCACGGCGTCGACAAGCGCGGCCAAATGATCCTTGCCCGAAATGGACTGGATGGTGGCCAGGGCGGCGGTGCCCGTGCCGTCGATGAGCTTGAGCCGCTCCCCTACGCTAAGGCGCTTGACCGTCACCGCGTGGCGGCCCTCCGCGCCGTCGAGCCCCACCGGCTCGCCCACGCGGGCCTGCGAAAGATCGGGGTGGATAAAGACCGGCAGCGACATTAGCGGCGGAACCTATCGCGGATGCGGGAGAAGAAGGATTCTTCCTGGCCGTCGCCGGACTCACGCACGCGGGCGCCCTCGTCGCGGGAATCGCGGACCTTCTCGAGCAGCTCGCGGGTCTTCTTGTCGAGCTCCTTCGGAACCACGACATCAACGTGGGCAAACAGGTTGCCAAAGCCATCGGTGCGCAGGCGCGGCATGCCTTTGCCCTCGACCTTGATGGACTCGCCCGGCTGGGTGCCCGGCTCGATGTCGATGTTGAGCTCCTCGCCATCTAGCTGATCGATGGTGAAGTTGGTGCCCAGCGCTGCGTCCACCATGGGCACGCGCACCGTCAAGTGCAGGTCGTCGGCGTTGCGCTCGAAGACTGCGTGCGGCTTGGTGGAGACCTCCACGTACAGGTCGCCAGCAGGGCCGCCGCCGTGGCCGACCTCGCCTTGAGAGGCCATGCGGATGCGCATGCCGTCGCCGATGCCAGCCGGGATGTTCACGGTGAGATCGCGGCGCTTCTTCACGCGGCCGTCGCCGCCACAGTGATTGCAGGGGTCGGTGATGACCTCACCGAAGCCCTGGCACTGCGGGCACGGACGGGTGGTCATGACGTTGCCCAGGAAGCTGCGCTGCATCTCCTGGATTTCACCCATGCCGCCACACCCCTGGCAGGTAACTGGCTTGGCCTTGGAAGCAGAGCCGGTGCCCTCGCAGCGATCGCAGATCACAGCGGTGTCCACGGTGACCTGCTTCTTCAGGCCGGAGAACGCTTCCTCCAGGGTGATGGTGGTGCGCAGCAATGCGTCGTTGCCCGGCTGCACGCGGGAACGCGGGCCACGCGAGCCGCCGGCCGCGCCGCCGAAGAACTCAGCGAAGATATCGCCAAGACCGCCGCCACCGAAGCCACCGCCAAAGCCTGCTCCACCGCCGCGTTCCTCCATGGGGTCGCCGCCCATGTCCACGATTTGGCGCTTTTGTGGGTCGAGGAGCACTTCCTGCGCGAGGGAGGCCTCGCGGAACTTCTCGGCAGCTTCGTCATCTCCCGGGTTGACGTCTGGGTGGTACTTGCGCGCAAGTTTGCGATACGCCTTCTTGATTTCGGCGTCGGAAGCGGATTTTTCTACACCAAGGATTCCGTAATAATCACGAGCCACTTAACAAAAGTCCTTCTAAATATAGAGTCACGGGGAAAGTATCCGTGCCAGCTTACTCGCCGGCCAAAATTTCGCTTACATAGCGTGCAACAGCAGAGACCTTGGAGATTGTTCCCGAGTAGTCCATATACGTGGGCCCCACCACGCCAAGGCCGCCGAGTGTTTCACGTCCAGCGCCGTACGCAGTCGCGACCACGGAGGCCTGCCGCAGCTGATCCTCTTCGTTTTCCTCGCCAATCACCACAGAGACGTTGCCCAGGTCCGGCACGCGGGCCAAAAGTTTCAACACCACGACCTGCTCTTCAAGGGCCTCGATGAGTGAGGGCAGCCCCTCCGGGAAATCGCGCGCTATCCGCGTGAGATTAGAGGTACCCGCCAGAATCAGGCGGTCGGAGGGACGCTCCACCAGTGTTTCGATAAGAGTCGTGGCCGCATTGAGCACGTGCGGGCGGATATCCGGCGGGGAGTTCTCGACGAGGTCGGCCAGCTCTACGGAGGCGTCGGTAAGCGTCTTGCCCTCCAGCGCTTTATTGAGAGACTCCCGCAGACGCGCGGTCTGCATTAGGTCGATGATGCTGTCGAGCTCGACGTTGCGCTGATCGACGCGCCCGTTATCCGTGATGAGCACCAACAACAGGCGCACTGGGGAAAGCGCCACGACCTCGCAGTGCTTCACGCGCGAAACCTTGAGGTTGGGCATCTGCACCACCGCCGCCTGCTTGGTCACCTGCGCCAGCAGCTGCACGCTGCGGCGCAGGACGTCCTCCAAGTCGACGCCGCCTTCCAAGAAGGTCAGCATGGCGCGGCGCTCGGAAGCAGACAAGGGTTTTACGTCGTGCAACGAATCGACGAACTGGCGGTAGCCCTTCTGCGTGGGCACGCGCCCGGAGCTGGTGTGCTCATGAGCAATCAGCCCCTCCGATTCCAACACCGCCATATCGTTGCGGATGGTGGCAGAGGAAACGCCCAGCTGATAACGCTCCAGCAGGGATTTGGACCCCACGGGTTCCTGGGAGGCAATATAGTCCGCCACAATGGCGCGCAGTACCTCGCGGCGGCGAGCATCAGTGGAATTGGACATGCGTCCTATGTTACCTACCTTCACTGTGGCCTATAAGGTGGCCTTTAAGCTTCCTCGGCAACCAACAAGTCGGTGATGATGCCGTCTGCCAACAGGCGCCCGGGCTTGGTCAAGCACAGCCGGTCGCCGGCGCGCTGCAGCAACCCACGGCAGATGTAGTCCGCGATGACCGGCTCCGCGCCGCTGCCCAGCCAGCCAGCCGGGATTCCCTCGCGCAGGCGCAGGCCGAGCATGACCTTCTCCATGTGCCGCTCGGCGTCGGTTAGCGTCTCGCGTTCCTTCACCGGCAGCTCGCCGCGACCCAGCATCTCGTTGTAGCGGCGCGGCAACTTCACGTTGTAGAAGCGCTCGTTGCCCAGGTGCGAGTGAGCGCCAGGCCCCGCCCCCCACCAGTTGCCGTCCACCCAGTAGATGCGGTTGTGCTGGCACTCCCCGCCGGGCTTGGCCCAGTTGGAGACCTCGTACCACTCGAAGCCTTCCGCTTCGAGCGTCGCAGAGACGGCCTCATAGCGTCTTGCAAGCACGTCCTCGTCGGGGGCAGGCAGCAGGCCCTTGTTGACCTTGCGCGCCATGCGGGTGCCATCTTCCACGATGAGCGAGTAGGCGCTGACATGATCCACGCCGGTCTCCAGCACGCGATCCAGGGTCAGGCGCACGTCGTCGTCGGTTTCGGTGGGCGTGCCATAAATCATGTCGAGGTTGACGTGCTCAAAACCTGCGGCGCGGGCCTCGCGGGCGGCGTCGAAAGCCCGGCCCGGGGTATGCGCACGCTCAAGCACTCGCAGCACGCTATCCGACGCCGATTGCATCCCCAACGACACCCTCGTAAAGCCCGATTCCAGCAGGCCCTCGAAGTACTCGGGGCTCGTAGACTCTGGATTGGACTCCGTGGTCACCTCGGCTCCAGGCGCCAAGCCAAAGGTCTCCTTGACGCGGCCTAGGATGCGGCCGAGCCCCTGCGCTCCCAGCATGCTTGGGGTGCCGCCGCCGATGAACACGGTCTCGGCCGGCCTGCCTACCTGCTGCGCGGCCATCCCCAGCTCGCGCTCCAAGGCGTCGAGGTACTCCGCCGTCAGGTCGCCGCCCAATTCGCCTGGCGTATAGGTATTGAAATCGCAATAACCGCAGCGTGAGGAGCAGAATGGGACATGGATATAAAGGCCAAAGGGAGCGGTCATGTACTAAAGCCTAGCGCGGCCGGGAACTAATGAGACCACCGCGCCGTTTAAGCATGTAGTCTATTCAGCAGTTTCTCACAAATAGAAAGGCACCTTCAGTGGAACCTCCGAGTCGATGTCCCCGCCTTAAAGATTGGCAGGCGGGGTAGGCCATGTTGCAAGCAATCCTTTTAATCCTTGCGGGATTTGTGGTCATTGGCCTGATTATCGTCGCGAATGCGTACTTCGTTGCGCAGGAATTTTCATTCATGTCCGTGGACCGCACGCAGTTGCGGTCGAAGGCCGCTGAGGGGGATAAAACCGCAGCTAGAGCGCTGCACATCACCCAACGCACGTCCTTCATGCTCTCCGGCGCGCAGCTGGGTATCACCATCACCGGCCTATTGATCGGTTACGTGGCAGAACCCCTTGTGGGCCGTGGTTTGGGCGAGCTGCTTGGCGACGCCGGCGTTCCCGTCGCCGTCTCCGTCACCATCGGTACGGTGGCCGCACTGTTTATCTCCACCATTGCCACAATGCTCTTTGCGGAGCTCTTCCCCAAAAACTACACCATCGCAGCACCGATGAAGACCGCCCTGTGGCTGTCCACCTCCACCATGTGGTACCTGCGCATTTTCGGCTGGCTCATCCACTTTTTCGAGTACTCCTCGAATGCCATTCTGAAGCTTTTCGGCATCGAGCCGGTAGAGGACGTTGACTCATCTGCCACCACCGATGACCTCGAATCCATCGTGGATGCTTCCCACGAGGCCGTCGAGCTGGACGAGGCCACCTACTTGGTCCTCGACCGCCTGCTGGACTTCCCAGAACACGACGTGGGACACGCGATGATTCCGCGCTCCCGCGTTGACGTCATCGATCCGGAGACCACCATTGGCGAAGTCCGCGAGATGATGTCCGTGAACCACACCCGCTACCCCATCATCGACGACGAGCACAACCCCATCGGCGTGGTCCACCTCTTCGACGTATTGGGCACGCAGCTTCCCGACGCCACCGCAGCCACCGCGGTCATGCAGGAACCCGTTGTGGTTCCGGAGCTCATGCCGCTTCCCGACGTCGTGAACGAACTACGCGACGCCAGCGAAAAGCTCGCCTGCGTCATCGACGAATATGGCGGCTTTGTGGGCATCGTGACCATGGAGGACCTCGCGGAAGAAATCCTGGGCGACGTCACCGACGAGCACGACCTAGAAGAGACCGAGGAAATCACCGAGCAGGATGACTCCCACTGGTTGGTCGACGGCGATACGCCAATCGACGAGATCGAGCGCGCCATTGGCCACGACCTGCCGGAAGGCGACTTCGAGACCGTGGCCGGCCTGCTGATTTCCCACTCCGGCGCGCTGCCTGAGGAGGGCGAGGAGTACACGATTGAGCTCGAGGCGGAGCCGGATGACTGGGTAGAGCGCGACGACGCCCCAGTGCGAAAGCTGCACATGCGCGTCGAGGAGATTGACCGCCACGTGCCGTCGACCTTAGCGCTGGAGCTGATTGAGGAATACCCCGACGGACACGAGCCGGAAGAGGAGAAAGCATAATGACTGATACCTGGTGGTTTAATGTCAGCGTCACGCTGCTCATCATCGCGGCCTCAGCCTTCTTCGTCATTATCGAATTCTCCTTGATGGGTGCGCGCCGCAACCGCTTGGAGGAAACCGCTGAGTCTTCCCGCGCCTCGCGTGCGGGCCTGCGCTCGCTCAACGAGCTGACCATCATGTTGGCCGGCGCCCAGCTGGGTATTACGGCCGCAACCTTCGTGTTGGGTGCTGTGACCAAGCCGTGGGTTCACCACCTTCTGATGCACCCGTTGGAGGCTGTCGGCCTGCCGCTGGGCGTGGCCGACGTGGTCTCCTTCATCTTGGCCCTGTTCGTGGTCACCTTCCTCCACTTGGTCATCGGCGAGATGGCCCCGAAGTCCTGGGCTATTACCCACCCAGAGACGGCCCTGCAGCTCATTGCTGTGCCAGCCCGCGGCTTCATTTGGCTCTTCCGCCCGCTGCTGAAGTGGATCAACTCCATGGCAAACAAGATGGTCATCTGGGCTGGCGAAGAGCCCGTCGACCGCGCTGGCGCCGCCGGCTACGACGCCGAGACCCTGCGCCACTTGGTGGAGCACTCCCGCGAGACCGGCACGCTTGACGACGACTCCGCGAACCAAATCACCGGCGTCATCGAGCTCGAGGCCTCCACCGTGGGTGCGCTGGCCCGTGAGCTCGGCTCGCAGGTTGTCCCGCTGCCATCCGACTCCACCGTGGCCGACCTACATGACTTGGTGCGCCGCAAGTCCATCATGCGCGTGCTGGTCTTCCCTAAGGATTCCCGTGTCCCGCGCATTGTGCACGTTCGCGATACCTTGCTAGCCGAACCCGAAACCCCAGTCCTCGAGTTCTCCCGCCCGGCGCTCACCGTGTCCTCGACGCTGACCGTCCAGAAGACGCTGGACCACATGCGCGCTCGCAACGAGCAGCTCGTGGCCGTGGGCAAGGCTGACAAGGACAAGGCAATGTGGATCCTGACCTGGGACGACATCATGGGTCAGCTGTGGCCACAGATTACCGAGCAGCTCGACCAGGTGGCTCCGGGCCCGCAGGTCTAACGCTTGGCCCCGCAAATACCCAGATCTAAAAGCCGCCTTTTGTTGACGTACACAACAAGTTATCCACAGCTTTAGAAACTGGGTCTAGCGCCAGCACCACAACGCGCGCGAAGCTAAGCCCATGACGCTTTTAGAGACACTTCACCGCACCAAGCCCCACGTCCACGAAGAAGTCAAGACCGGCTCACTCCTACAACTAGCACCCCGCATGGCCGTCGACCGCGACGCCTACCTCGCGCTCAACGCCTGCGAACGCAAGCGCCTCGAGTGCATCGCCGTCGCGCGCAGCTCCTATTCCGCAGTCCTCATTAGTAAGTCCGCCGCCCGCCTCCACGACCTCTGGCTCTTGCCCACCGACTCCGCCAAGGAGCCCGTCGAACTCGCGCTGCCCGGGCGCAGCTTGCCCCGCCACAACCGCAATGCTCCTGGCCGCCACTACCGCAAGACCACAGTGGGAACGCCACTTAGCATTGACGGCGCGCGGGTGGTCACGATGGAACGCGCGGTCGTTGACGTCGCTCGCTACCACGGCTTCCACCCCGGCCTGATCGCAGCAGATTCAGCCCTGCGCATGGGCACCACGAAGCAAGCGCTGCGCGACGCCCTATCGAGCCTCGGCCGCGTGCATGGCGCAGCAGTCGTACGCCGCGTCATCGACGCCGCCAACAGCCTGCCCCGCTCCCCCTATGAATCATCTGCCCGCGCTCTTGTCCTTGACGCAGGCTTTGCCGCAGTTCCACGCACGCACGTGGCCCCAGGAATCGAGGCGGAACTGCTCGTCGAGGGCAAGATCATCATTGAGGTCGCACACCACGGCGTCTTCCAGCGACGCGCCCAGCGCACGGAGTATCTGCGCGCACTGGGTTTCCGGGTGCTGCAGTTTACGCCGGAGCAACTGCTGGCCGAGCCGGAGTCTTTGCTCAAAGCGCTGCGTATGGTGCTGCGTGCGAAAGCTCAGGTCGCCTAAAGGAAGGAGAAAAGACAAACACCGCCGAAAGAGGGATTCGGCGGTGTTGCTGTCTCCTTGTGTGTTGGCAACAAGGAAGTCTATTTCTGGCACTGTCTACGCGCCCTACGCGGTGGTCGCAGCCTGGCGGGCGGCCTCACGCTTGGCACGCACGCGGGCGACTACCGCGTTGATGCGAGCACGCTCCTCGAGGAAAGGCGGCGAGTTGCGGCCGCGCATCGTACGGACATAAGCCGGGTGGGCCTCCACAACCGTGTGGCGCCAAGCCTGAACCGCGATGAGCGCGGACTGGCCGGCACGCTTGTAGAGGTGCGGCAGGGAGACCATGTCGAGGTTGCGGGCCACTGCGTCGGTTTGATCGAGCACGTAGTCCACTAGCTCGCGCAGATAAGCCGCCACGGCTTCGGTGCGGCCGCGCAGGGTGGCTGCCAGTTCAGAGACCACGATGGTCGGAGAATCGATGGAGAACTGCGCGTCGAGGCTGCGCGCAGTGAGCTGCTCTGGCTCGGCGATGTCGTTGTTGCCGGAAGCGGCAGCGGAAATGGTGCCGGAGCGGACTCCGGAGACCAGCGCGTGGCGCAGCCCGATGAGCTCACCTACGCAGCGGCCGGAATCGACGCGGGCGTCCTCGACGATGTCGCCGAGTTCTGCCAAACAGTCGAGTGCAAGTTCATCGTCCCAGTCCTCAATCGCTTCGATGAGGTGCTCGATGTACTCAACTACTTCGTCGCCGATGTTGTAAATCTCTTGGGTCAGCTCGCGGTGACGTAGTTCGGCGGCGATTTTGTGCATGCCGGTCCTTTCCGCAAACTAACCTCTAGTTGAGGTTGAGACTTTCTGTAACGAGTGCTGACTTTATTCCAGATCCTGTGAAGGATCTGCGCGACACTCCGAAGAAATTCACAGGCGTGATTTTTGCGGGACCGGCAAGCGGTAGGAACCTCAGCTATTTCGAGCTGGAGTAGATCTGGTCAATGGCAGCCGCATAACGCTGCGCCACCACGTAACGCTTGACCTTCATGGTCGGGGTCAGCTCGTTGTCTTCCTCAGTCAGGTCGGACTCCAAGATGAAGAACTTCTTGATGGCCTCCGCATGAGAAACGGTGGTGTTGACCTGGTTAATGGCGTCCTGAATCTCGGCGCGCAGGGTGGCGTCGGTAGCCACTTCCTTCATCGTGCGGTTGGCCGGGATGTTGTGCTCAGCCTTCCACCGCTTCAACGCGTCCTCGTCCAGGGTCAGCAGCACGCCAATGAACGGCTTGCCGTCACCCACCACCATTGCCTGGGAAATAAGCGGGTGCGCACGCAGCATGTCTTCCATTGGGCCAGGCGAGACGTTCTTGCCGCCCGCCGTCACGATGAGGTCTTTCTTGCGGCCCGTAATCACCACGTGCCCAGAGTCCATGATTTCACCCAAGTCACCGGTGTTGTACCAGCCGTCCTCGAGAGCCTCTGCGGTGGCCTCCGGATTGTTCCAGTAGCCCTTAAACACGATGTCACCCTTGATGAGGATTTCGCCTTCATCATTGACGCGAATGGTGGTTCCCTCCAGCGGTGGGCCCACGGTGCCGATCTTTTGGTTTTCAAAGTCCACGGCTGCCGCCGCGGCAACCTCGGTTAGGCCGTAGCCCTCATAAATCGTCACGCCGATTCCGCGGAACCAGTGCAGCAGGTCATGGCTCATCGCCGAACCACCGGTGATGCAGTACTTTACCTCGCCGCCCATCGCTTCACGGATGGTGGAGTACACCAGTCGGTCAAAGAGCTTGTGCTTTGCACGCAGCACGCGGTCTGGCCCCTCCGCTGTGTCCAACGCACGCGAGTACTCGATGGCCACTTTCTCCGACTCGCGGAAGATGGCCCCCTTGACGGCTCCGCCGTCTTTAGCCTTGGCAGCGGCTCCGTTGCGCACCTTTTCAAACACGCGCGGCACGCCCAGAATCAGGTTCGGGCGGGAGCGCTGGAACTCGATGGTGATGGTACTGAAGTCAGACCAGTGATTCTGCGAAGCACCACTCATGGCAACGGCCAGGGATACTGCACGTGCCAGCACGTGTGCCAGCGGCAGGAAGGTCAAAACGTGGTTGCCTGGAACCGCAATGCCGCCAATCGGGTTGGTCAGCAGACCTAAGGTCTCAGCCAGCCAGTTGCGGTGGGTCAGCATGCAGCCCTTCGGGCGGCCGGTGGTACCGGATGTGTAAACCAGCGAGGCAAGGTCGTCGGTCTTGGTGGCAGCAATGCGCGCATCGACGACGTCGTTAGAAAGCTCGCGGCCCTCAAACATCAATGTGTCGATGGCCGAGGAGTTGATCTCCAGGATGCGGCGCAGCTGCGAAGGCGAATTCTTCAGCGCCGGCTTGCCGTCATCCTGCAGCTTCAGGTGCGCTACCAGCTCGGAGTGCTCGCGAGACTCGGTGATGGCCAGGACAGCGCCGGAGTCCTCCACGATCCACTGGATCTGGGACAGTGAAGAAGACGGGTAGATCGGCACCGAAGCCGCACCAGCAGCCCAGATAGCGAAATCCAGCAGCGACCACTCGTAACGGGTGTTCGACAGCAAGACCACGCGATCCCCCTGCTCCACGCCGGCGGCGATAAGGCCCTTTGCCACTGCGTAGACCTCTTCGACGAACTGCTTGGCAGTGACGTTAACCCACTCATAGCTGGCCGGGCGGGTAAACATCACGCCGTGTGGGCGCGCCTTCGCCGTGGCCATCATGCGGGTCAGACAGGTTTCGCCGTCTTCGATTTCAAACTTCGCAGGAGTGTGCGCTTCTTGCAGTGTCACGGGTGTCCTTTCGCACAGCTAGGTAATTCCAGCCCACTCTACCAACCGATCCCCAGGCACGCGCTGTTAAGCCATGGCAGAATGTGGCGTTGTGACTACCCGTGAACTGCTCGAAGAACTAGCTCAGCGCCATGGCGTTGCCAGCTCGTATTCCTCCCAATCCGGCTACCCCGTTCATGTAACGGATGAAACTATTACCTATACCCTGCGCGCTTTGGGCGTCAGCGTAGAGGACCGCGCCGACGAGTCCCGCCTGACTTCACTGCTCTATGAGGACTACCTCGAGCGCTCCTCCCGCCCGCTACCCCCGTGCGTGGTGAGCAAGCAGGGCGTCGAGAAGCAGTTCGACGTCCACGTGCGTGCCGGCCAACCGGTGGATATCCACATTGAGCTCGAAGAGGGCGGCGCGCGCGATGTCTACCAGGACCCCAACGACGCGCCAACTGCCAACGTCGCCGGTACCCACTGGGGCGAGGCCACCTTTCACATCCCAGGTGATCTGCCGCTGGGCTTCCACGAGATCCACATGTCCTCCCCGGAGATCGGGTCCTACTCTTGCCCGCTCATCATCACCCCGGCGCGACTGACCACCGCGGACCCCTACCTGGACAAGCCCGCAGCCGGCGTCATGGCGCAACTGTATTCGGTGCGCTCGGCGCAGTCCTGGGGAATCGGTGACTTCCACGACCTGGGCAGCCTCGCGGAGACCTTGGCACCGTATTCCGACTTCCTGCTCATCAACCCTCTGCATGCCGCAGAGCCACTGCCGCCAGTGGAGGATTCGCCGTACCTGCCCACCACCCGCCGCTTCATCAATCCGCTCTACCTCCACATCGAGGACATCCCGGAGCTGTCGCAGCTAGACCCGGTCCTGCAGGACGACGTCCGCGAGCTCGCCGCCGAGTTCCGCGAGCGCAACCGCAGCGCCGACGAAATCGAACGCGACACAATTTTCGAGGCCAAGCTGCAGGTGCTCAAGGAGCTCTTCTCCCTCAACTTCACCCCGCAGCGCCAGAACGAGTTCATGGAGTACCAGCGCAGCGAGGGCGAGGGCTTAAGCGCTTTCGCTCTATGGTGCGCGGAGCAGGAGCTGGCGCGCCGCACCGGCCAGCGCCATGCCATCGAGGAAGAAGCCAGCGAGCTTGCCCAGTTCTACGCTTGGCTGCAGTTCCTGTGCGACGAGCAGCTGGCCGCCGCGCAGCGCCGCGCCAAGGAGGCGGGAATGCGCATCGGCTTGGTCACCGACCTTGCCGTGGGCGTGCACCCTGGCGGCGCGGATGCCATCAACCTCGCTGAGTACCTCGCGCCGCAGAGCTCCGTGGGCGCTCCCCCGGATGACTACAACCAGCAGGGCCAAGACTGGTCCCAGCCGCCGTGGCACCCGGTGCGCTTGGCGGAGTCTGGCTACCGCCCGTGGCGCGAGATGCTGCAGACCATCCTGCGTCACTCCGGTGGCGTGCGCGTGGACCACATCTTGGGCTTGTTCCGCCTGTTCTGGATTCCGCGTATGACCTCGCCGCTCAACGGCACCTACGTCTATTACGACCATGAGGCCATGCTCGGTGTTCTCGCCCTCGAGGCAGAGCGTGCCGGCGCGGTGCTCGTGGGCGAGGACCTGGGCACGCTGGAGCCATGGGTACAGGATGTGCTGGCTGAGACCGGCGTGCTGGGCACCTCCATCGTGTGGTTCGAGCGCTCCGAGGACAACGAGTCTCCGCTTCCGCAGCAGGAGTACCGCCGCCTAGCGCTTTCCTCTGTGGGCACGCACGATCTTCCGCCGACCTTGGCTTACCTGCGCGGCGATCACATTTCGCTGCGCGCTCGCTTGGGCGTGCTCACCCGCTCTGTCGCGGAGGAAGAAGCCGACGACCGAGAGTGGCAGGCCCGCGTGTTGGACCAGGTGGCGGCGGCCGGCCTCCTGCCGCAGCGCGACTTCCCCACGGCAGAGCGCAGCGACCGCGGCAGTGAGGCGGATCTGGTGGTGGCTTTGCACAAGTACGTCGCGGGAACCCCCTCCGCGCTGACGTGCACGAGCCTGGTGGACATGGTGGGTGACGTGCGCGCGCAGAACCAGCCAGGCACCACGAAGGACCTCTACCCTAACTGGTGCATTCCGCTTTGCGACGCCGCCGGGACCCCCATCCTCATCGAGGACCTAGCGGGCAACGAGCTGTTCCAGCGCGTGGCTGAGGCCAGCGCTAGGTAAACAAACCGATAAGCGCCACCACGACGACGAGCGCGATCATCGCCCACAGGGTCAGACTCACGCGTGACTTGGGCAGGGCGCGCTTGCGCGGGGCGGCAGGGACGGTGCGTTCTGGGTCCCAGAGCCCTTCGCGCGGATCGTCGTGCCGCGGTTGTTCTGGCGTTGACATGATTTATTACCTTAGCGCGTGGAGTTGGTTTTCTGGATTTCGGGCCCCGTTGCGGCCCCACGGAAGCGGGGGCGGCCCACGAAATCGATGACGAACATCAGGCACCACGCCGCGATGGCCAGAAGCGGAACGGCGATGACGATGAGCACGGATATCTGCACCCACACGGGCGCTTGCACCATGGCTTGCGAGAGCACGCCAGTAAGATTTGTCCACCATTCCATAAGGCGAGATTCTAGCCCAGTTCGCTGCCCGGTAGTCTGACGGGTATGTCTAGCACGCCAGTTCATGTCTCCTGCCCCGCCGGCACCATCACCGGCTACACCGAGGGCGACGTCAACTATTTCCACTCCGTGGATTACTCCCTCATCCCGGGCGATTTTGAGAACGCAGTAAAGCTCAACGCAGCCCGCGACCTAGACGCACGCACGCCGCGTCCCGACGCCGTGGCGCTGACAATCACCGCGCCCCAGCAGGCCACTGACGCGCCGGTGTTGGTCTACATCCACGGCGGCCGCTACGAGAACGGCACCCATGAGGATCCCCGCGCGGAGGGCACCGCCAATGCGCGCGCCGGCATCATCCAGGTCCAGGTAGGCTACCGCGTGGGCCTGCAGGGCTTCGCGCAGTTCCACGACGATGAGTCCTTCCGCTTCCGCGGCATCGACGATTGCCAGCTGGCGCTGGAGTGGATTCAGAGCAACATCGAGTCCTTCGGCGGCGACCCCACAAACGTCACCGTCATCGGCCAGTCCGCCGGCGCCACCACCGCCCTGTGGCTGATGCGCCGCGACCACTACAAGGGTGCTTTCCGCCGCGTGGTGGCGCTGTCGCCCGCGTTTCCTCTTGAGTCCAATGAAAAGCGGAGGGCCAGCCTGCGCCGCGCACTCGGTGTTCCTGTCACAAGAGAATCCTTGGCAGCGCTGCCGCAAGACAAACTGGCGGACGGCTATTCCAAATTCCGTAAAAAACACAATCTTGGTATGGCGTTGGGGCCGGCACCTTTCGATGCCACTGAGATGGTCGACATTCCCCTAGTGGTTGGCTCGACCCGCGACGAGTTCTATGGCATTCCCGTTGCACAAAAAATCGACTCCAGCCCACTACGTGGCCTTGCATTACGCCAGATGGCACCTAAATTTGGTTTCCCACCCAACTCGTTGGGTCCGTGGCGCCAGATCGCAAGCTACATCGACAAAGAACGTCCCTTGGGACGCATGATTGGTGATGCCAACATTCGCCGCTGGGTGGCACAAGCAGCTGACGACGCCCCCGGGCCGACCTGGATGATCGAGTTTACCCGCAGTGGTCGTCCTGCTTTGCACTGCGAAGAATTACGTTTCATCTTCGGCGTCCGCGACGGCGAGTCTGCGCGCACGCTCAACTCGTGGCTCCACAACTTTGTGCGCACTGGACACACGGGATTCCCCGATTACCGCCCTGACCACGCTATATGGGAATACAACCTTGATAGCGGGAACGAGCGCGTAGCGCATGGCAGCTTGGATTACGTCGGGGCTGCTTTTTCCGGCTAAGCCTTCTTACTACTCATTTGAGTGTTACCGAAGCGCCGGCAGCGCTTGGGAACCTTGCCTGTTTACGCAGCTACGGCGGCCAAGTAGCGCTGCCGCAATGAACAAAAAGTCGCAGCAGAAGTTTCTTCCCCTGGCGGTTAAAAGTTGGGACGGCTCAAACTTTCAAGGCAGATAAATACATTTACTAAAACCACACTGAGCATCCGACCGCTAATCCTCACAACCCCGCCTCGCGCAGCGCTCGGTGACTCAATTCAAGATCTAGAGCAATGATCTTCCACTGGCCCAGTAGCAACATGGACGTCATCAATGTATGCGAAGATAACCAACGTCGCTTCGACGCTGTATAGGGTTTCACCCCAGCACCATGTTGCATTTCTTCCAACAGACTCGAGTACGTCCAGGTCATCCGCTTCCTCTGCGAAAACATAAATGGGGATTGCTCGTATCTTGTGATGAGGATGTAGGGACCGTGTGGTCCGATTTTGAAAACTACGTTCCGCAGAAAACACTCTTCCAAATCCGCGGAAAACTGTGGGGCAAACGGGTATTTCTTAACAGAAAAATCTTATCCCCACGTTTCACAGGTCAGACTTTCTTTCTGTACCTTCCACAGCAGAATGGAAGCGCTCTTCCCCACTTACGCGGGGCGGACAGCGGCTGCACGCCAGCTACGCGGGTCTCCGGCGGCTCATCCCCGCTTACGCGGGGCGGACCTACCCGGCATCCCGTACGCGCACACAAGCGTAGGCTCATCCCCGCTTACGCGGGGCGGACAGCGCGCATCCAGACCGAGAGAATTTTGTGAAGGGCTCATCCCCGCTTACGCGGGGCGGACCGCGTATTCATAAGACATGGCTTCTCCGCCTGGGGCTCATCCCCGCTTACGCGGGGCGGACCTGGTTGAGCTTATCCAGTTCCATATCGCGTAAGGCTCATCCCCGCTTACGCGGGGCGGACCAGATCCGTTTTCGCATCTTCGAGTGCCGTGTGGGCTCATCCCCGCTTACGCGGGGCGGACCTAATAAGATTTCTTCCGCATGGGATACCGCTGGGCTCATCCCCGCTTACGCGGGGCGGACAGTCTTTGCTAGAGCACCGTTCCAGCCGGTCGCGGCTCATCCCCGCTTACGCGGGGCGGACGGACGGTTGCCGCCGTCGCGGGTGCCTTTCTTGGGCTCATCCCCGCTTACGCGGGGCGGACCCTGTCGGTAGGTGGGGCTGGTGCAGGCGTAGAGGCTCATCCCCGCTTACGCGGGGCGGACTCCGAGCAAATCCTATCCAAGGTTGCCGGAATGGGCTCATCCCCGCTTACGCGGGGCGGACGCTCCACAACAGCTGTGTGGATGGCCTGCTTGGGGCTCATCCCCGCTTACGCGGGGCGGACGCCAGCTCACGGCCGGACGTGGACGGCGCATTGGGCTCATCCCCGCTTACGCGGGGCGGACAACTCCACGCCCTAATCACAGGTAAACCAACCCGGCTCATCCCCGCTTACACGGGGCGGACGTCATTTCTACTTTCCCACGCGTCGGTGCTGAGGGCTCATCCCCGCTTACGCGGGGCGGACCGGATTCAGGTTTCGCCCCGTATGGGTATTGGGGGCTCATCCCCGCTTACGCGGGGCGGACTGGGGAGCATGTACCAGCGGGCGCGGCGGGGTGGGCTCATCCCCGCTTACGCGGGGCGGACTTCACGCTCTTTTAGCTTCTGTTCGCGTGGGGGGCTCATCCCCGCTTACGCGGGGCGGACGTGCCGATCTTGTTGGCAGACAGGGCACCCTCCGGCTCATCCCCGCTTACGCGGGGCGGACGATGACATCGTGTCCTGGGGCCAAGTCGTGGGGGGCTCATCCCCGCTTACGCGGGGCGGACGGTTGATACCACACTCCTAAACGCCCTACTCAAGGCTCATCCCCGCTTACGCGGGGCGGACCCCCATTGGAAGCCAAAAAGCAGCTCAACAGGGGGCTCATCCCCGCTTACGCGGGGCGGACGACGATAGCCGCGTCTTTCTCGTCTACGAATCGGGCTCATCCCCGCTTACGCGGGGCGGACTTGAGGGTGCGTGCGGTCGGGTCATTGCCCTGGGGCTCATCCCCGCTTACGCGGGGCGGACAATCGAGTCCATCAGGCACCTCCCCCTTTTACGGGCTCATCCCCGCTTACGCGGGGCGGACCATGCTTCCTCCCATTTCCAGTTAAAGCCGGTGGGCTCATCCCCGCTTACGCGGGGCGGACTCGTACTCCTTGATGGTCGGTGCCGTCAGAGTGGGCTCATCCCCGCTTACGCGGGGCGGACGTTTTCATGACAGTCGCCAGTGATTGCGTCGAGGGCTCATCCCCGCTTACGCGGGGCGGACGGGGAATCGGTCGGGGGCTAGTTTTTTGCCGAGGGCTCATCCCCGCTTACGCGGGGCGGACGGTAAGCAGATTCAGAACAGCGTCGGTGCTGTGGGCTCATCCCCGCTTACGCGGGGCGGACTTGGCACGTACCCGAATGCGGCGCTTAAGGATGGGCTCATCCCCGCTTACGCGGGGCGGACCTCGGTACGGTACTTCGCGTTTTCCTTACGGAGGGCTCATCCCCGCTTACGCGGGGCGGACTCTGGCGCGGCGGATGCTGCCCGCGAGCTGGGAGGCTCATCCCCGCTTACGCGGGGCGGACGAAAACATCACAGATTGTGCAGGCCGCGTGGCCGGCTCATCCCCGCTTACGCGGGGCGGACGCGGGCTTCAAACACGGCTCGCAGTCTGAAGTGGGCTCATCCCCGCTTACGCGGGGCGGACTGAAACGCGGTTCCAGCTTCATCAGCTGAAGCCGGCTCATCCCCGCTTACGCGGGGCGGACCTGGGGTCATGTCTGCGAGGGTCTTAGTCATGGGGCTCATCCCCGCTTACGCGGGGCGGACGGCCACGTCTCCCAAGATGTTGCAGTCGCTGCGGGCTCATCCCCGCTTACGCGGGGCGGACGAAGCCATCTAAAGCCTCGGACAGTGCGCCGACGGCTCATCCCCGCTTACGCGGGGCGGACCCGATCGTTTCCCACAGGCGTCGGCTGAAGTTGGGCTCATCCCCGCTTACGCGGGGCGGACTGGTGAGTCTCATGAGCAGTTGTTGCGATTGTGGGCTCATCCCCGCTTACGCGGGGCGGACTCGGCAACCACGACAGCCGCCCCCATCGTCGGGGGCTCATCCCCGCTTACGCGGGGCGGACGCATTCAACGTCTCAAGCATGCGCGAACCAGACGGCTCATCCCCGCTTACGCGGGGCGGACTTCATTTTTACTCTCCCCATCCCCAGCGGAGGAGGCTCATCCCCGCTTACGCGGGGCGGACACCCAAAAGCTATACACGCAGCTACGGCGAGCAGGCTCATCCCCGCTTACGCGGGGCGGACGCTCACGCCGGACACCGCCGGATTTACCCATGGGGCTCATCCCCGCTTACGCGGGGCGGACCGGTGAAGACGGTGGGGGCGGCCGGTGTGATGGTGGCTCATCCCCGCTTACGCGGGGCGGACCTGATGCCGTGGCGTGGGTCTGCTCCCAGGTCGGGCTCATCCCCGCTTACGCGGGGCGGACACCCATCAGGAACACCCAAACGGATGCCAGTAGGGCTCATCCCCGCTTACGCGGGGCGGACGGCAGGTTGCGCGACAGGTAGTGGTACACCACGGGCTCATCCCCGCTTACGCGGGGCGGACTCAATACCTAGGATATGGCCCGCCGCTTGTGGCGGCTCATCCCCGCTTACGCGGGGCGGACGAGGGCTTGGAAGTCTGGGCCTTGTGTGGTGAGGGCTCATCCCCGCTTACGCGGGGCGGACGATGCTCCCGCCGTCGAGCGCCGCGCACATGCTGGCTCATCCCCGCTTACGCGGGGCGGACTGGCTGTGCTTATGGGGCCGGTTGGCCTCATTGGGCTCATCCCCGCTTACGCGGGGCGGACCCTGGTCCTGCTGATGGGTGGAAGCAGCGCCCGGGCTCATCCCCGCTTACGCGGGGCGGACAGTACGTTGGGTTTCACACGGTGGAATGCGATGGGCTCATCCCCGCTTACGCGGGGCGGACGGCCGAATCACCAACGGGGTGACCGCATCCCTAGGCTCATCCCCGCTTACGCGGGGCGGACTTAAATTTGTGTTCCCGGTCTTTGTGTTTTTAGGGCTCATCCCCGCTTACGCGGGGCGGACACCTTTCGGCCTGCCCAGTACATTTCCTTTACCGGCTCATCCCCGCTTACGCGGGGCGGACGCTATCAGTCTTTCCACCGCCCCAACAAAAAGAGGCTCATCCCCGCTTACGCGGGGCGGACGTGTAGGACGTCGCGGTCTGGCCGCCGGTCAGGGGCTCATCCCCGCTTACGCGGGGCGGACGAGGCGCAGCAAAGCAACTCACGCGTGAAGACCGGCTCATCCCCGCTTACGCGGGGCGGACTCTCTAAGACGTCGTGCGCTACCTCATCCAGGGGGCTCATCCCCGCTTACGCGGGGCGGACTGGTGGGCTGGGCCTTTCCATTTCCAGAACCCGGGCTCATCCCCGCTTACGCGGGGCGGACACTGGTTGTTCCGTGAACTGCGCAACGCGGGTGGGCTCATCCCCGCTTACGCGGGGCGGACTCACGCTCCTGTTCCGGCGTAAGGGTGAGAACGGGCTCATCCCCGCTTACGCGGGGCGGACTATTTCCATACCAAGGAAATAGCCCTTTTGGTGGGCTCATCCCCGCTTACGCGGGGCGGACAATCTCCCCCACACGGCCCGGCATCTGCTCAAAGGCTCATCCCCGCTTACGCGGGGCGGACTCACGCTCCTGTTCCGGCGTAAGGGTGAGAACGGGCTCATCCCCGCTTACGCGGGGCGGACCTATCTGTGTGTGGGAACTACCGAGCTTTAGTGGGCTCATCCCCGCTTACGCGGGGCGGACAACTACCGAGCTTTAGTGTTCATCGGCTCGGTGGGCTCATCCCCGCTTACGCGGGGCGGACGGGCTAGCCGGTAGCAGTGCCACTAACAAACTGGGCTCATCCCCGCTTACGCGGGGCGGACGAAGGCCTCCTAAAGGCCGTGGCCCTGGTCCCGGGCTCATCCCCGCTTACGCGGGGCGGACCGCATCCTTCTGCTTCTGGCTAAACCCCATCACGGCTCATCCCCGCTTACGCGGGGCGGACGTCTTACCTGAACGCACAGACCCATCCCAAATGGGCTCATCCCCGCTTACGCGGGGCGGACACTTACTGACCAGCGTGGAAGAGCCAAAAACGAGGCTAGCAGATCCGACTTATGGTGTAACGGTCAGTGTCGACGAGCATTTCGGGCAGCGCTCCAGCCGGTACGGCGTTGAGCTTTTGATGGCGCAGTGGTTCTTCGCATGAGGGTGACACCATCAAAATCCACAGGCTCCCACTCATGGCGATGAACGCGAAAATCCAACCCCTGCTCATTATCGGAGCTAAAAACCAAAATAGCGCGGCCATCTTTGCACAAACTTACGCAACGTTCCCACAACAGATCACGAATGCGCCCTGATGGACGACCCACAAACACCCCAGGTGAAATCTCAAGTAACCACTTAGTAAGGTCACCGCGCAGGCCGGCGGGACATGCAGTAACGACGAGCACCATCATGGAGAACTCCGATCAAAGTCTGACCAATTAGTACCAGCCGCAATATTTTCAAGTTCGTTCCACAAAAGCAGCTCTACATCGATTGACTCGGCGCTATTGTCCACTCCCATTAGGCGATAGAGGTCCTTTACGATCCGTGGCAATAGCCGTTTTTCAATGATTGCATCCCGAACTAGTCGGCGAACCTGTCCGCTAATATCGTTCCTTGGCTCAGAGGCTGCTGCGAAAGCAGCTGGGATCGAAACCTCCGCTTTGTAGAGATCAGCGATGTCATACACAAAAGCACGGTCCGTGCCGTTATGAACCACACCCAGTGCAGGGACAAAACCTAAGGCCGTAATCACCGCTTGAGACACACCATACAACGCAGCATTCGCCACGGTGAGTGCTTGATTAATAGGATCGCCACCAGCAAAGTCATTCGGGTCGTAACGCCGCCGATCCCAATAAACTCCATAGAGATCTGCATACTTACGATAAATCGCTTTGACACGTGCGCCTTCACGCCCACGTAGTTGCGCCATAGTTAATCCGCTCACGTCTTCGTCGGGAAAGCGCATGGAATACATTTCTCGAGCGCAGTCCAAACGGGCCCGTTGGTTGGTAACAATTCGAGCCTGTGCTTCAGCGAAACGCGAAGTCTTGGCAGGAGGGCGTCCGTGGGCGTAGTAACGCACGCCCTTTTCTCCCACCCACACAACAGATACGCCAGTATCGCCCAGCAAAGCCATTGCAGCGTATGTCACTTTAGTCCCCGGTCCCAGCAACAACGCAGCAAGCGTGGTTGCTGGAACATGTACCGTGCCATTCTGATCCGAAATGGTCAGTGCATTGTTATCCCGGTTGACCACGGCACGCTCAGCGTAGAGAAATGAAATTCTCTCACTCACGCGCGTCAGTTCTTGCCGATCAACAGGTACCTTTTGCGGTTCCATTTGCAGACTTTCCTACTCTGCCGGAGCTAGCGTTAAAAGGCCACAACCATATGCCCTTGCACGTCCAATTCCTTGCTGGAGCGACTTATTCAAGGCTTTGGCATTGGTGACTACGAGTTGCCCACGGAACCGTGCGGTGCGGAGAGAAACGCGTTTAGCACCATCTCTCTTTGAAAACCGCAGGTTATTACGTTCAACCACAGAAAGCATAGGCTCCTCGTTCTCATCGACTGCGATGGAAAAGCCTGCTGCCATCGACTTTTTCAATAACCACTCGCATTGCTGAGCAGCCGTGACGTGTGGAACAACTTTTCCCCTCGATTTCCCTGGAATAGTGATTGACTCAACGGGATTTCCCACCAATTCAAAAGCCCATTTTTGCCCATTGACAATCTGTTCCAAAAACCTTGAATAGTCCGCCGATTGCGCGGGCCGGGTGCCCCAGCCAGCCTGCTCAACGATGTGCTGGGCATCCGGTTTTTCAGGCCCCACAATATAAAGAACATGCTCATGTTCCCTGTGGTCCACGCGCCACAGCACCCGCGACTGTGATTCGTCGATATCTGGTGGAAATGCTCCACGAACGGCCGCGTGCATCGCTTGTGGGTTCGCCAATAGCTTTGCAGCGCCACGCTTCAAGGGGTTGAGATACAACTTCGTTAACGTACTCATGCGCGAATCACCGCTTCAAAAAATGGATCAGACTTAGTAGCGAGAGGATTCTCAAACGGAGCGCCTGTCGCGTCCTGCACAACTTCACGCCACGCATACTGCCGATGCTCTTGGGCAAAAGAAATCGGAACATCGCGGCATGCTATTCCTCTCTCCCCTTCTCTTGCGTCGCGGTGTATCGGTAATACAACGTTTCTCGCTCGAGCTTGCCGATGACTTTTGGAGGCGTGCCATTCTTCGCCTTGCAGAGCTGTGATCAAATCACTATCGCGGATCCCCAGGACTAGATCAGCTGGCGCAGGACACGATCGGCGACCAAGGAACAACGGGAAGCGGGGACGTCGCAGAGCTGATTCAATGTTCTCTAAGAGGGCTCGTTCCTCAGACTCCACAGCAGCAACGAACACAGCATCACTAAGAAAGTAGCGGGTCACCAGCTGCGCGTTAGAAGCGCCCTCCGGTAGCGCGGTCTGGAAATCCTTTAGCAAGGTACCAGGTTGGTCCACTCGCACTCCGAAACTCAATCCCGCAAGATCTTCAATCGGATCGACTCGTCGGCGGCCTAGAGCTGCAGCGAGCATACCGATCACCCCTGATTTGGTCGGCACCTGTCCCGTCTTGCGCTGTTTATAGCGGGAATCATCGCCCCATGATTGCATGGGACCTTTAAGAAGTAGTAGCAAGGTGCTAGTCATTTTCTATTTCTCCGAAATGAGGGAGTTGAGAACATCTGCCACCCGCTCTTCAAGCTCAGGAATAGTGACTGAGTCCGCAAATTCGGTGAAATACCCGTCAAGTCCGCGAATTCCAGCGACGAACTGGGCAGTTGGCTTGAGTCCATACATTCGCTGAGTTTCGATAGCCTCTTGGGCGAGCTTTTCCGCACCAAGCTTGCTGCGCCCCGCAGCACCCGCCTCGACGGGCTCCTCAAAAGCATTGACCAACGACACCGAACGATCGTCACTAATCGTGACATAAACAAACTCAGGGAGCGTGTTGTGTGCAAAAGTGTTCTGCTTACCTGTTGGAAGGGATTTGACGAAGGAATCCACGAATGCCGCCGCAGAGTCGACCGCAGTTTTCACGTCATTGAGGTTGGAAGCAAGGGATTCAAAGTCGACCGATGCGAAGCGATAAAGAGTTGAAGACATCATTTGTACAGTGCCGATCATGCCTGCACCTGTCTCTTCATTGTCAGCAGTGGCGTCATCGACTGCCGTGAAGTAGTCGAATTCCGGCTCAGTCTCGTGAATACCCAACGCGTGCGCGACCTGGACGGAAGCGTCGACGTTGAAAGCAGCGTCATCAGCCACCATACGGCCAAACATTGCGATGTCAATGGAGTGCTCAGTGTCAAGAATTGCCTGAGCTTCATTTTTCTTAAACTTCTCCCCATCTTTATCGATGATGGCGCGAGCGGCACGATCAATCTGATGGTTGCCCAGGAACAACAAGTAACCGAGCTCTGGGTATGCGATTTTCGCGTCCTCTTCGGTCTCGTCGTTCTTGCTCTTGGCATCCTTGAGCTTCAGCTTGGCACCGGTAAAGAGGTTCTTTACCCCATCAATCGCACGCTGGGTTTCCCACTTCTCTCCTGCCTCCTCGGTGATTTCGAAGATGCGCTTGCAGATGAGTTCTCCCACGAGACGGGTGCGCTTACCCATCACCTCTGCGGGGAAGCGCTTGGCGAAATCCTGGCGGACGGCACGCTTCCATGCTTGCGACGAGACACGTTGGCGCTGAACACCACCATAACGTGCGGACTTTGGTGCGCCCATATCGTCACGGTTGATGAGGCTTGGTGGGATGGTTTGAAGGACATGGACGTCAACAGTTAGGGACATGATATTGAACCTTTCTTGATTATTTTTCGGTCTTTTTAGTGAATGGGGCGGTGGCAAAATCTCGTCCCCATCGAAGGAGAACGGAATTTCGGAATTTCGGATTGCGCAACGTCTTCAAATCCTGAGCGAATGCTCCATAGTCAAAGCCAATATTCTTTGAACGAAGAATACTCACCAGGGAACGTGCGTGATACAGCTGCGACTCATAGCCAGCTGCGGTTAAGATAGCGTCGAAACGAGGCTTCAATGACTCGGATTCACTCTGGGTGTACATCAATCCACATGCTCGTGCGAAACTACATCCTTCTACATGTACCGGCTGGGTAGCAGATTGCATGTGCGATGCGAAAAGCGTCAATGCATAAAATGCCGCTTCCTCTTCGCGAGTTGCAAATAATCCAGGTTCTTCATCGAGCAGCGCAGGATACATGAGGTTCATGACCCGTTGGAATGCCAGAGGCGCCTTTTCCGGACTCCGGCCAGCATACCGACGCATCTCTGATAGTGTGCTCTTTGCTGCGGCCTCGCTACCAGGCTTCTCTCCGTGCTGCAGGTACGCATTCTGTAAACGCTCTGCGGCATTGCTCACCGCCAAAGACAAGCGAGACCGCCTAAGCTGATCAGTCATTCGTGTTTACCATTTCTTTCTTTTTCGATTCTTCCGACAAGAGCGGCAATGAATTATCGAGCCTCCGGCCAAACAATGAAAAATAGGACGCTGCAGTGACAATTTGCGGTTTCTCAGTCGTCGAGCTGAGAAGGGGTCGACCTATCATCGCTCTCGGTCCTGCAGCATGCAGCATGGCTTCTCCACGAGAGAGCATGAAAGACCGCACTTGTTTCTGCCATTCGATTGCGTATTCCTTAGGCTCAGGGCTATCACTCCATCCCGCTACCCACCGATTGAAAGCAGGCTCCAATTGCGCGAGAGCCGAATCCATGGGTTCAGCTTGAAACTCATAGGTACCGCCTGCGGCAACAAGTAAGTTTCCGCCAAACTGTCCAAGCGCAATAGCTGCATTAAGAGTGACATCAGCTGCGTTTAGGGCTGCGCGCCGAACAGCGTCATTTTCCAGAACTGGAAGGTTCAACGTGGTGCGAGCGGTGACACTCGCCGCCACCGATGACGACTGAGCACCATATTCCACGGTGACCATGCCCACGTGTGCTACGGATGGAGGAAGAACATCTGTCCGCCAGTAGTATGCGAGCTGATCCAGAATTTCCGGGCGTTTCGGGGCTTGCGCTCCCTTCCCTGCTGAAGAAGTACTCCGAAGGTATGGCGCATCGGACTCCATCGCAATGAGCGGCTCAAGAGAACGCCACATAGTTCTTCCCGCATCGTATGGACGCGGATAGAAGGCAACAAAGTCCTTCTTCGACTGGTTCTTACTGTAGCGGTAGGGTGTCATCGGATCTCCGAATGCGTTAAGGCCGGCATCGGGGATACGGTCACCATTGCTCACAAGAACCGCAACAACCTCATTGTTCTCACGATGAAGCCGAACTCGCCTAGTTTGCCACGTTGCTAGGTCTGCTGGACCACCAATGTGAATAGCTCCTCCATTGCGCTCAGCCGCGGTGTCGGGCTCGCGTTCCCACACTGGTTTGTCATTTGGTGTACGTAGGCACGCCTCAGTGGTGTTCAGCGCCAGAGTCTCGCGCAAATTTGCACCTATCAAATAGGTTCCACCGGTCATTCCGGTCCACCCCGTGCCAATTGGGTATCCTCTTCCACCCTTAACCCTAGAGTCGCCAACTGCACCAGATTTGATTCCCGAATAGTCGTATGCATGAACGTACACAAGCCAGCGCGCAGCCTCTCCGAAACTGAGCGTCTCAAGGGGTTTACCGGCCCGCATCGTGAAGAACTCATTTTCTGCTTCGGGAATGATTCGGTTTATGGGAGAAACTGATCCCTTCTCTGTGTGAAGGTCAGCGACCTGCATGAAGGGATGGTCGGAATCGAAAAGGTTGAACCGGTTTGCATAACCGTCCAAGTACGAAAGCACCTTAATGTCAGCTGCACCTTCAAGAGCATCAGCCCTCGCCTTGACAAACCACTCAGCCATAGAGAATTTAGTTTTTCCCGCAGGCTTAGCCACTGAATGTGCCCGCCAAAATATCGCGAGCAAAACGCGGAGAACCGCGTAATCCTGCGCTGGCGAGTCCCCACGCAGCTCCGCAATGTCGTGTGTGCCATCGAATATCTGTCTAATACTCACCAAGAGCGGTTCTCCATGACTGCCGACAGCCGCAATCCACGGTTCATCGAGTAATGAGAACACATCACTGTCTTCGCGTGACATCTTTCCTCCTTAAAAGCGATAGAGATTTATTTGGGACCTAAATCACGATTTTCAGGGCGGGCCTCGGGTTCTCCAGTTGGACTTTATAAAGTTGTCTCGACTCACGATCCTATTTCACCTCCAAGCCCAGTTCCGGCGAATACTTCACATCGAAACCAGCAATGTTTGCCTCCCCAGTAGAATCCAGCCGCAGTGCAACTTTGTTCTTAAGGAGAAAGCTGTCTACCCACCCAACAGGGGTTTCTTTTTCAAGTTGATCGATTACTCGGTCGAATACAGATTCGTGCTTGCTCATCCGGGTGGGGAGTCGAACGGTAGCGCCGGCGAGATGTCGGGCCAATGAAAACTCCGGACTCTCGTCGTCGAGCACGTACTCACTTTCTGTTCCCCATGGGCGATACCCGAAGTCCCCCGTCTCGATAGGAATAACTTCGATGGTCGGATCAGCGTCTCTAACTTGAGCAATAGCTGCTTCTTCCTTATCCACAGCTGACCCCTTAGACTCAAAGTAACGTGCAAAAAGTGCACGATAATTGCCTACGTCGGGATCCGGATAACGGAACGTCTCCGATCGATTGATTGCCAAGTTTTGTAGCTTGCGGCTTTCTTCTCTCGCCTCGTCCCATGCAGGCTGCCAGTCCGCCACTGGTGACTCTGGATCAGCGACCGTTGCGTAAGTACCGCGGACTATGCCAGCAATGTCCTCTGGGCGCCGATATCCCTCACTCAGCCACTTCCGTGAAACCGCAGCAGCAGAAGCTAGAAGTACTGCAGGGTCATAAATAGCGGCCGTGCCAGAGTCGAAAACGGGCATCTCGTCCCATCCCTCTGCCCCTCTTATGAAGAGGCGGGCGCGACGCAGTTTTTCAGGCCGATCTTCCAGTGGCCGCTGGTGACGGTGCAGGCGGCCAGCGCGTTGAACGAGCAGATCGATAGGCGCCATGTCAGAAATCATGACGTCGACGTCAATATCCAAAGATTGCTCGACCACCTGGGTAGCAACATAAATACGTCGATACGGGCGAGACCTCCCGCGCCTAGCCTCTGGTCCAAGTTGTTGAAGCATCTTGCCCTCCTTCACCGCGCGCTCATGCGCGATGAAAGCTGCATGATGCAGTTCAACCTCGTCTGGGAACTTTTTTACCAGCATCGAATAGGAATTCTGCGCTCGCCGGACGGTATTGCACACGACAAGCGCGCAACCTCCATCAGTGAGTAACTCCTCGCACAACGTTAAGAGCTCACGATCAGTGTCTCCAATCACGGACACGTCCGCGTGAATCTCATTAGGGCCGATATCGAGTGATTCCTCACGCACTCCATTTGCATCCGCAATCGTAAGTAGCGGATACCCATCGCTTACCGACTCCCAGTCCTCTTCGCCCAGAACTGAACGATAGGCTTGCACCAGACTTTCCTTCTTATCTACCGGCAAAGTCGCCGACAACAAGATGACCGGTACCTCATACCAAGCGAGCCATTTCAAGGTCGACTCTAAATACGCACTCGTAAACGAATCATATGCATGGACCTCGTCAATAATGACGACTTTTCCGGCAAGACCAAGGTGGCGAAGCATGTTGTGGCGGGATTGCAATGCCATCATCAAAACTTGGTCTACTGTCGACACAGCGAAGTTAGAGAGCAGCCCCTTCTTGGGAGAAGCGAACCATTCCATCGCGGTGACGCTCCCATTACCCGAAGTATCGGTGCTGACTCCTTTAACTCGCAGTCTCTGATACTCCTTGACCAAGCTATTCATCGAATGTGCAAGGTAGGCCGCAGTCGTATCACCTGCGGGAACGACATTCTGTGCCCACTGAATCACCCTGTTGAAGAGGCCATTAGCTGTAGCCATCGTCGGCGCAGCGAAAACTACCCCATGGCAACCATGCTTTTCTGCGTACGCATGTGCTGCGGCTAAAGCTGCCTCCGTTTTACCGCTACCAGTAGACGCTTCAATAATGTGCAGTGAAGCCCCATCGGATCCGCGGGCCAGGGCAAAAGCCCGCTGTTGAATGGGCCGCGGATCCCACTCATCAGGCCAACCAAAGGCCGCAGCAAAGTACTCCGCAACGTCAGGTTTCATTGTCTTAGAAGCGTTCCACAAGCCTGCAAACCCAATCGACGCCAGCCCATCCTGAACCCGTTGCTCTTGTTCACAATCGAAAACATATGGAAAAGCCCGTTCATTTGACGCACACCAGTCAGCAGCAATGACCAGTCCTGTAATCAGTTGGATCGTAGGTACAAACAGCTCTGATTGAATCTTTCCTATGATCGGCTTCACCTCAGTGGCATCGGCCATTGCTTCAATAACAGCAGCCTGAACTAACAACCAGTTCTCTGGGTACTCACGGAGAATTGCGCGAGCCCTGTCGTAATCCACTGTTCTGGCAGGAATTCCGTGGTGCGACTCGACGACACTCGCAATAGTTTCCGCAACTGGCCCCCACATTCCCTGTTTCAAAAGCCAGTCATAAAGAAT
>NZ_GG667520.1:35031-45184 GCF_000159135.1 Corynebacterium striatum ATCC 6940 | reverse complement strand
GGCCAAACCGTGAGGGAAGTAAGCGCCGACTTCTTCGATCCCAAATTCCAGATCTAATCCAACGTCTTCGAGACTTCCAAGAATCATCTCTGCGTTGGCCCCAGGCGGTATCTTGCACTGAAAACTTCTGGTGATTTTGCCGACATCGTGGATCCCNCCAAGAACACGGCCAATGCTCGGACTTCAGAAACCTCAAGCCTTTCTGTTGTAGCCAATGATTGCTTAATTGAATCCGCAACAAACGTGTCCCACAAACGTGAAGCAACATCCCGGGTATCTACAAGGTGCTGCCACACCGACAAATAACCCGACTCATCCCCAGGTTTAGCCCACGCTAGCGATGCTGGACCGAGAAAGCTTTCACCTACCATAACAATCAACTTACCTCAGATCCGCAACTCAAGGATTACTATTAAAAACTTTCAAATTTAAGTCTACTACAGAGCGGCGGTACGATGTGCATGTTGCAATGACTCCCGCAGTTGTCGGGATGAGCCAAGTAAGCCTTGAGTTGATAACTTGGCAGCAACTTCTTACCCGCGCAAGCGGGTTTTTCAGTTCACTCATGTCTTCAATTTAAACGGAGACGATGACACGCGAGTCGAGAAGTCGCACACAAGTTCCATAGCAGTTGCTAACGCAATGAATCTACCTCGCCCAAACATCTTCCTCAGCAATGCCGAGTTCCACTTGCTCACGAAGAATCAACTCAAACGCCGTGGTCGTGCTCTGGGAAAGCTTAGAGCAAGTCTCTGTCTCACTTTTGTGTAAAGCTCACGCCATATACGGATTGGCATTTGAGAGCATTCACTAACCACGAAATAGGCAAGGTGAGCGAAAGCCCCAAACTACGCAGCTTATGCTGTCGCTGCTATGGAGGACCTAGATTCCATAAGACCTCGGAAAGCGGGGCGTCTGCGTTTACACCAGCCCTGGATCAAAAATCAGCCCACAACAGTCGAAGCCGAAATAGTCGGGATAGGTCAGCCTCTAAGGACAGCCGAATATCCCTTAAATTCCTTTCTGCTAAGCCAGCACTTGGCGCAGCGGCGCCTCCGCCAGCTCCTCAACCATCCACGGGCTGAAGGCAAACGGGGTGGCCTCGGCGGCGCGGATGAGCTCGGCGGGTTCGACCCACTCGTAGGAGTCGACCTCATCTGGGTTAGGCTGCGGCTCTACTCTGGGCGCGAGCTCCACGAGGAAGACCGGGCAAATCTCGTGTTCGACGATGCCAGAGGAATCCACCGCGCGGTAGGAAAAGTCCGGCAGCACTTCGCGGACCTCGGAGATCGCAAGGCCAAGCTCAAAGTGGGCACGGCGGATGACTGCAGCGGCGTTCTCCTCGCCTGGGGCGGGGTGACCGCAGAAAGCGTTAGTCCACACGCCCGGCCACGTCTTCTTGCTCAACGCACGGCGAGTGACCAGAACCTTGCCTTCACGCAGTACCCACGCAGAAAACGCGAAGTGGAGCGGGGTATCCGTGGTGTGAACGGCCGCTTTATCAGCTGTTCCGGCTGGTAGTCCGTCGGAACCGGCGAGGACTACGAGTTCTGTCATAGGTTAAGGTCTCCCACGTAAGTAACGTTTCCGATGGTAAAGCGGGCGTTCCACAGGTTGCCCGGGGCCACGTTGAAGCGGTACTGCAAGTTGGTGGAAGCACCGGCGCCCAGCGGAAGGTCCAGCCCAGGGGCGGCAACATCGGGGTTGGTCGCGGCGTCGTAAGGCAGCAGCTCAATCTTGGACCAGCCACCATTGCCGTCAGCGCGCTCAAGGACGGGATCCTCGAAAGCATCAACAGGTAGGGCCTGGTCATTGAGGTTGTGCAGCTTGATGGTCACCACAGATCCCCGCACGGAGTCGGAATAGACGCCTTGCAGCTCCCACTCGACGTTGAGCCCATCGTCCTTAACTTTGGCGCCGAGATCCGAGGTAATTTCCTTGTTGTCTACGTCTTTGGGCTCGTACGGAGGCTCTTCAGAGCTGGAAACCACGATGTTTTCGCCCAAACCAGTATCCTCTGGCTGCAGAATGGCGCAGCCCGAAGTGATGGTGCTGATTGCAGCCAAGCCGGCAATCATTTTCAGAGACCTTTTCACCACGAATTCCTCTTTGCTGTGGGACAAAACAAACTTTCCTCAATACCTTAACGCAGACAGCTCCATTCCCCGCGATCACGGCTCTACAAACAAAGCACAGCTATGCCTTTTCTTGTCACTGACTATGCCGCTATCTGCTTGGAGTGGCATACTGTCCGTTTGCATGAAAGTTAGGCCGTGCGGCCTTGCCTCCTACCGAATTGAGCTAAACCCCGTGAATTCCATTCTGCGCATCACTCGCAGTGCCTCCGCACTGTGGCCCTTCTACGTAGGTGTCCTCTTCACCGCCACCATCACTGCGGTGTTGTCGCTTGTCTCGCCGTTCCTGGTTCGCGAAGCCACCGACACCATCGTTGACTCGCTGGGCAGTGGGACGCCGGCTGGCGACGCCCTGCGTACCGTCATGTGGCTGGTCATCGCCCTGTTTGCCGCGGACGCGATTGGCAATCTCGTCAGGAACGTCGGCGGTTACATCGGCGACGTCATGGTCGCCCGCCTGCGCCAGATCCTGTCCACGCGCTACTTTGCCAAGCTGCTCTCCGTGCCCCAGGGCTACTACGACAACCAGGTCACCGGCACCCTAATTGCGCGTTTGGACCGCTCGATCTCCAATATCACGCAGTTTGTGCAGTCCTTCTCCAATAACTTCTTCACGATGCTCATCGAGGCCATCGCCGTCCTCGTCATCATGGGTTTCTACTACTGGCCGCTAGCGATCCTGCTCGCCGCCCTCTTCCCCATCTACATGTGGCTGACTGCGCTGACCTCCACGCGCTGGCAGAAGTACGAGGGCAAAAAGAACGCCGACATCGACGAGGCCAATGGCCGCTTCGCTGAGGTCATCGGCCAGGTCAAGGTCACCAAGTCCTTCGTGGCCGAGGTCCGCGAACTCGACTACTTTGGCAAGCTCTACCGCCGCATCGTGGACACCACCAAGCCGCAGTCGCGCTGGTGGCACTCCATGGACACCGTCCGCGGCGTGGCCATGGCCCTTATCTTCCTGGGCATTTACGGCATCGTTTTCTGGCGCACGCTGGAAGGTCACTTCAGCATCGGTGACATGGTCATGATCCTGCAGCTGGTCAACCTAGCCAAGCAGCCGGTGTTCATGATGAGCTGGATCGTTGATACCGCACAGCGCGCCATCGCCGGCTCCAAGGACTATTTCAAGGTCATGGAGGAAGAGTTCGAGCCCACCGCCAACCAAGGCCTCATCGACGCCACCACGGCTTCCGACGCCCCGGCGCTCGACCTCACCCCGGTTGCCCCGCTGGAGCCCACCCCGGGCGAGCCAATCTTTGCCTTCAACGACGTCTCCTTTGCTTATGAGGAGGACAAACCGGTGGTGGACCACATCTCCTTCTCTGCGGAGGAAGGCCACAAGGTGGCGCTCGTGGGCGAGTCGGGCGGCGGCAAGTCCACTCTGGTCAACCTGCTGCTGGGCCTGTACCAGCCATCCGAGGGGCAGCTCAGCGTCTTGGGCCACGCCGTCGACGAGCTCACCGCAGCGCGCCTGCGCGCCTCGGTGGGTGTGGTCTTCCAGGAGTCCTACCTGTTCTCGGGCTCTATTCGTGACAACATCGCCTACGGCAAGCCGGGTGCCACCGACCAGGAGATAATCGACGTCGCCAAGCGTGCCAATGCCCACGATTTCATCCAGGCCTTCCCCCAAGGCTACGACACCGTCATCGGCGAACGCGGTCTCAAGCTTTCCGGCGGCCAGAAGCAGCGCGTGGCGGTGGCGCGCGCGATGCTCAAGGACGCCCCTATCCTGGTCCTCGACGAGGCCACCTCCGCGCTGGATACCAAGGCCGAGCGCGCCGTGCAGGCAGGACTGGATGAGCTGATGAAGGACCGCACCACGCTCATCATCGCCCACCGCCTGTCCACCATCGCGGACGTCGATACCATCATCACCCTCGATCACGGCCGCATCGACGAGATTGGCTCCCCCGCCGAGCTTGCCCAGTCCGGCGGCATCTACGCGGAGCTGCTGCGCCTTACCCAGTCCAGCTCCCGTGCCGACCGCGAACGCCTGAAGAAGTACGGCTTCGTGGAGCCAGGCCATGACGAGCAGGACTACGAGGATAGCAGCCAAGAATAAATTTCCCAGCCCCTTTTTCAGCCTGCACGCTAGGGTTGGGAGCATGCAGTTTCCAAGCCTTGAAGAGTTGAAAGCCCGCGGTACCCGCAAGTGGACGGTGTACGGCGAAGACGTCCTCCCACTGTGGATCGCCGAATCCGACTTTGACACCGCCCCCGCAGTCAAGCAGGTCTTGGAAAAGGCCCTGAAGAAACAGACATTCGGCTACACCCCAGCCCCCAAATCCTCTGGCCTCAACGAAGCGCTGGCTGACTTCTACGATTCCCGCTACGGCTGGCGCCCTAACCCGAAGCAGATCTTCTGGATCGGCGATGTCGTCCGCGGCCTCCTAGTGGGTCTGCAGTACTTCACCCGCCCGGGCTCTGCCGTCGTAGTGCCGGTCCCTTCCTACCCGCCGCTGCTGGAGCTGCCGGAGACCGCCGGCCGCGAGAAGATTGAGACCTCCCTGGAGCTCGACGATATTGAGCGCGCATTCCAGGCAGGTGCCGGGTCTATTCTCCTTTCGAACCCGTACAACCCGCTGGGCATCGTGTTCGACGAGGAGTACCTGACCGCACTCGTCGCCTTGGCTGAGAAGTACGACGCACGCATTCTCTCCGACGAGATCCATGCTCCCCTAGTCTTCAATGGCAAGCACATTCCGGTTGCCTCCCTAGGCGAGGCCGGTGCACGCCGCGCTCTTACCGTGACCGCCACGTCCAAGGCATGGAACACCGCGGGCCTCAAGTGCGCGCAGATCATCTTCTCCAACGCCGACGACGTCGCAACGTGGAACTCCCTGACCGGTGTGGCCAAGGACGGAACCGGCACCCTCGGAGTCTTGGCGGCCGAGGCCGCCTACCGCGATCAGGAGTTCCTGGATGAAGAGCTGGAGTACCTGCGCGAGACCCGTGACTGGCTCGTTGAAGAACTACCGAAGCGCGTGCCAGGGCTCAAGTCCAGCCAGCCGGACGCCACCTACCTGCTGTGGCTCGACTTCCGCGAGACCGCCATCGGGGACAATCCACAGCCGGCGAAGTGGCTGCGTGAGCATGCCAAGGTGGCCTTCAACGAGGGCGAAACCTTCGGCACTGGAGGCTCGCATCACGCGCGTCTGAACTTCGCCACGTCCCGCGAGATCCTCGAGGAAGCACTCAACCGCCTCGAGAATGCTTTCGAGCGATAATTAGAAATTTGCCTTTACTTCCCATCACCGATTAACGTCGTGTGAGAAACTCATCCCAAGGATTGAGACAAACGAGGAAGATAATGACAACACAAACAGATACCGCCGCGAGCCCGGTTACTGGCTCCAACACGAAGCCCACGATGACCATCATCGTGGCTTCGCTCATGCTCTTTTCCATGTTCTTCGGCGCTGGAAACCTGATTTTCCCGCCGATGGTGGGCGTCGCTTCCGGCACCAACTTCTGGCCTGCCATTCTGGGATTCCTCGCCGCAGGCGTCTTGTTGCCAGTCCTAGCCGTGGTGGCAGTGTCCATCTCCGGCCAGTCCGTGCGCGATATCGGCAACTACGGCGGCAAGTTCTTCGGCGTTGTCTTTTCCGCCATGGCATACCTTGCTATCGGCGCTTTCTACGCTTTGCCGCGCACCGGTGCGGTTTCCATGGAGACCGCCATCACCCCGCTGTTTGGCTGGGAAGGCTTCGGCGCCAACGTCACCTACAACATCATCTTCTTCCTTATCGCCCTTGCTTTGTCTTGGAAGCCCAACAGCATCATCGACACCCTGGGCAAGTTCCTGACCCCTGCACTGGTCATCCTGCTGCTTGTGCTCATCACTTTGGCCACGTTTGGCGCTGAACGCGTCCCGGCCGCCCCCACCGAAGATTACACCTCCGCACCAATGGTCACCGGCCTGTTTGAGGGTTACAACACCATGGATGCCATCGCAGGTTTGGCGTTCTCCATCGTCATTGTCTCCTCCCTACAGTCCAAGGGTTTCAAAGCCGGCAAGCAGGTCATCAGCGGCACCATCACCGCGGCCGTCATCGCCGGTGGCCTCCTCGCCTGTATCTACCTGGGCCTGGGCTGGATCGGCCAGACCATCCAGGATGGACAGTCTTATGAGTCCGGCGCAACACTGCTTGCCGACGCCGCGAACTCCACCATGGGCGGCGTGGGCCAGGCGGTATTCTCCGCGATTGTCATCCTCGCCTGCATGACCACCGCCGTGGGCTTGATTACTGCAACCTCTGAGTTCTTTGCTCAGCTGGTCCCTAAGACCACCTACCACTTCTGGGCCGTAGTCTTCACCCTGCTTTCTATCGCCTTCGCATTCCAGGGCCTCGAGACAGTGCTTTCTATCGCGGTTCCATTCATCATCTTCCTCTACCCACCAGCTATCACACTCATCGCTTTGACCCTTATCCAGCCGGTGGTCAAGAACGCCGTGGCCTTCCGCTGGGCCTTCCTGCTTGCACTGTGGACCTCCGTGGTCTGGTCTGCGCTGACGGTGCTGGCAAACCAGGGCTGGCTGGCTGCTGCCGAGCCGCTACTGAACGCCTCCCCAGGCCAGTCCGTCGACTTGGGCTGGTTCGTTCCAACCGCCGTTGCGGCGCTCATCGGCGTTGCCATCGACTTCGCTCAGCGAAAGAATTAGAGAGAAATAAATGGTGCTGGCGTAGCGTTGGAAGACGAGAACGAACTCGCACATCAATGCCAACTAAGGACCTATTTCAGTGACGGAACACGCCAAGCTATCAATCCTCGACTTTTGCACCATTTACGAGGGCGAGACCGCCTCACAGTCCATGGCCAGGTCCGTGGAGCTAGCCCAAGAAGCCGAAAAGCTGGGCTACTCCCGCATCTGGTACACCGAGCACCACAACATGCCGAACATCACTTCGTCATCCCCGGCGGTGCTCATTTCCCACATCGGCGCTAAGACCAACACCATCCGCCTGGGAGCAGGTGGCGTCATGCTGCCCAACCACTCCCCTTATGTCATCGCCGAGCAGTTCGGCACGCTAGCTGAGCTCTACCCCAATCGCATCGACTTGGGCCTCGGCCGTGCGCCCGGCACCGACATGCACACCCTCGGCCGCGCCCTGCGCCGCGATGCCCACGCCGCTGAGCGCTTCCCGGAAGACGTCCGCGAGCTGCAAGGTTACTTCTCCGGCAAGTCCGTCGTCCCAGGCGTCCAGGCCATCCCCGGAGTAAACACCCACGTGCCGCTCTACATTCTGGGCTCTTCTATGTTCGGCGCATCCCTAGCAGCGAAATATGGCCTGCCTTATGCCTTCGCTTCCCACTTCGCGCCGACCCACCTGGAGTCCGCCACGGCGTACTACCGCACCAACTTCCAGCCTTCTGAGGCACTCAGCGAGCCTTATGTCATTGCCGGCGTTAACGTCCTGGCCGCCGACACCAAGGAGGCTGCCGACGCCGAATACGAGAAGGTCTGCTTCAACCGCGTCAAGGCATTTGCCGGCCGCGGCAAGCACCTCACCGACCAGCAGGTCGAGCAGATCGTCAACTCCCACCAAGGCCAGCAAATTCTTGACATGCTGCAGTACAGCGCAGTGGGCACCACCGATGAGGTCCACGAGTACCTCGAGGGCTTCCAGAAAAAGGCTCAGGCGGACGAGCTCATGATTTCTCTGCAGTCCACCACGCACGACAACGTGCTCCACAACATGGACCTTCTGGCGAAGGCTTGGGATCTGCACTAGAAATCCTGCACTAGGACTTCTCCACCACCACCTGTACGGCAGCTGGACTACTTTCAAAATAGGGAAAACACATAACTTCCATGTGATTAAAACCTTAGATTTAACTTGATTAGCATTTCCATTGTTCAGTAACGAAGGAGGACGCATGGCAGTGCGCGAGGTGCAGCAGCACAAAAAGATCGCAGATTACCTTCGGGCCCTCATCAAGGAAGAAGAGATCAAGGCGGGAGAATTTTTCCCGAGCGAAGCAGAGCTGTGCTCGAAGTTTGATTCCTCCCGCGGTCCAGTGCGCCAAGCAATCGCAACTCTGCGTGCAGAGGGATTAGTCAGCTCCGGACGCGGACGCCGCTCAGTAGTTCTGGGCCGATTCAACTCGGAAGACTTTGCTTCCATCCTTTCCATTTCCCACTGGCTCGAAAGCCGCGGCCTTGATGCAGGACAAAAGACTCTGTGGACCGCCCGTCGCCCTGCCCCCAAGGATGCTGCAAGGTACCTGCGCCTCCCGGAGGATGAGCAGATCGTCTTCGTCCATCGCATCCGCACCACCCTCGGCACCTCATTCGCCATCGAGCGCATGTACTTCCCCCTTGACGTGGGCAAATACATCCTCGATTTCGATGCAGACTCCGGTTCCATCCACAGCCACCTTTTTGAAAAGGGTGTCGATTACGACAATGCCCACCGGCTTCTCACTCTCGTTTATGCCTCTGACGAGGACGCGCAGGCTCTTGCCTGCGAGCCCGGTGCACCCCTATGGCGCGTCCAGCTCGAGCTGTCTGACCGCACCGGCCGTCCGGTGGAATACGCAGAGAACCTCTTCCTCGCAGACCGCATGCAGCTCGGTATCACTAATGTTCGCGGCACAACGTCGCCACTCGAGGTCATGCTGACTGATTAGATTTCGCGCAACCCACCCCCACCGATTAACCTGCTTTCATGCAGAAAGTACACCTAGCGCGCATGGCCTGCGCGCTAGTTCTCGGGGCGTCGCTAAGCGCCTGCTCAGCTGGCCACACCGCGGTCAAAGAAACCACCAGTGATTCGCTGACTATCGCCACAACCGGCGCCGCCACCTCTCTCGATTTCACCAATGTAGGCGGCGCGGCCATTCCCGCTGCACTCATGAGCAACGTATACGAGACCCTCGTACGTATTGAGGGCGATGAGATAGTCCCCGGACTTGCCGAGAACTGGGACACCGAAGGCACCACCTACACCTTCCACTTGCGCAAAGGCATCAAGTTCAGCAACGGTGACGCCTTCACCGCTGAGACCGCCGCATACTCCATCAACAACGTGAAAGAGAACTGGACCAACGGCATCGCCAAGCAGATGGCGGTAGTTGACTCCGCCACCGCAATCGACGAGCACACCCTCAAGGTGAAACTGTCCAAGCATTCCAACGGCTGGCTGTGGTCCATGGGCACCGCCATCGGCGCGATGATGACCCCCACCGCCACGGACCTTGCCACCACCCCGGTGGGCACGGGCCCGTTCACGCTCGCAGGCTTTACCCCTGGCGAGTTCATCTCCCTGACCCCCAACCGTGACTACTGGGGGAAGGTCCCGCAGGAAGACGTGACCATTCAGTACTTCCCTGACGCTGTCTCCTCCGTGAACTCGCTGAAGTCCGGCGGCGTCGACGTGGTGTGGGCAATGCAGAACCCGGAGCTCCTCGATGACTTGGGCTCCGACATCCGCACCACGGTAGGCACCACCAACGGCGAGGTCTTGCTGTCCATGAACAACAACGCCGCGCCTTTCGACGACCCTCGCGTGCGCCAGGCCGTGGCCTACGGCGTGGATCGCGATGCCGCCAACCAGGTCCTGTGGGGCGGCATGGCCCAGGACACCGGCGGTGCACCGGTCCCACCGACAGACCCTTGGTCTAGCGATAAGGACTACTACCGATTCGACCCCGAGCGCGCGAAAAAGCTCCTCGCCGAGGCCGGTGCCGTGGGAGCCCCCGTCACCATCACCGCGCCGACCCTGCCTTATGCCCAGCGCGTCTCAGAGCTGCTCTACTCCCAGCTAACCGAGATCGGTTTCGACGTCACCCTCGAGTCCGCCGAGTTCCCCGCCGTGTGGCTGGGCCAGGTCATGGGCGCCAAGGATTACCAGATGTCGTTGGTCTCCCACGTGGAGCCGCGCGACATCCCCACGCTCTTTGGCAGCCCAGACTACTACCTGGGCTATGACTCGCAGAAGGCCCGCGACCTGCTCGCGGCTGCCGACGCCGCCCCCGAGGAGCAATACCCCAAGCTCATGGGCGAGGCAGTG
>NZ_GG667520.1:5345-34981 GCF_000159135.1 Corynebacterium striatum ATCC 6940 | reverse complement strand
GACCAGATCATGGCTGATGCCGGTGCACTGACCTTGATGAACATGCCCAACATCGTGCTCTATCGCGACGGGATTGAGGGCCTTGACCCCAATCAAATCACCGACGCCATCGAGCTGCGCAACTTAAAGGAGCAGGCATGACCTACCTCAAGGCGCTGGCCAAGTTCGTCCTGACCTTGTTTGCGGCCTCCGTTGCTATCTTCCTGCTCATGCGCGCAGTGCCCGGCAACCCGGCGCGCGTGGCGCTGGGCGTGAACGCCACTGAAGACGCCGTCGCCGAGCTCACCCAGACCCTCGGCCTTGATCGCCCGCTTATCACCCAGTACTTCGAGTGGGTGGGTGGGCTGTTCAGCGGCAACTTCGGCACCTCGCTGTCCTCGCAGCAGGACATCACTCCGCTGGTGCTGGACCGCGCCCAGGTCTCCCTCATCCTGGTGGGCTTGGCCATCGTGCTAGCGCTCGCCGGCGCTGTGCCTATTGGCATGTGGCTGGCGCGCACGGGCAACACGTTCGTCTCGGCACTGACTCAGATCGGCATCGCCGTCCCGAGCTTCCTCGTGGGCATCATCATGGTGGCCTTCTTCGCCGTGCGTCTGGGCTGGCTGCCCGCCAACGGCTGGATTCCACCGGACCAGGACTTCGGCGGCTTTATCGCCCGGCTCATCATGCCGGTGATCTCCTTGGCCTTGGTGCAGGGCGCGATGCTCACCCGCTACGTGCGCTCCTCCATCGTGGATGTGATGGACCAGGATTACATCCGCACCGCCCGCGCGCTGGGTCTATCCCATGCGGAGGCGCTGCGCCGCCACGGCCTGCGAAATGCGGCCCTGCCGGTGCTCACGGTCACGGGCCTGCAGCTGACCACGCTGATTGTGGGTGCGGTGGTCATCGAGTCCGTCTTCGTCATTCCGGGCCTGGGCAGCATGCTTCTCGACGCCGTGTCCAACCGCGATCTCACCACCGTGCAGACCCTGGTTATGCTGTTGGTCTTTTTCACGTTGGCCATCAACTTGGCCACCGACTTGGCCTACCGCGTAATCGATCCGCGTTTGAAGGAGAAGCGATGAAGAAGTTGGGTTTCGTTCTCGTCGGTATCACCGTCCTCCTCGCGGCGGTCTCCCTTTTCTGGACGCCTTATGCACCGAACATCGCCTCGCCCGATTTGCTGGCGGGCAGCTCCGCTGAGCATCTCCTCGGCACCGATCGCTTTGGTCGCGACATTGCCTCGCGCCTGATGGTCGGCGCACGCATCACGCTCTTCGTGAGCGTCATCGCCGTCGGTATTGCCGCGCTCGTCGGCGTTCCGCTCGGTGTGGTGGCGGGCATGCGCCGCAATAGCATCCTCGACTCCCTCATCATGCGCGGCTCCGATCTGCTGCTGGCTTTCCCAGCCTTGCTGCTAGCCATCATCGCTGGCGCGGTATGGGGTCCGTCGACGATTACGGCCATGATCGCCATCGGCATCGCGGGAATCCCTTCCTTTGCCCGGGTGGCACGCTCGGGCACCCTGCAGGTAGTCACGCAGGACTTCATCGCCTCGGCGCGCGTGTCCAAGGTTCCAGCGCCCACCATCGCGGTGCGCCATATCCTGCCTAACATCGCCCCACTTATCATCGTGCAGTCCTCCGTCTACTTCGCACTCGCGATCCTCGCCGAGGCCGGCCTTTCCTACCTGGGCCTCGGCACCACCCCGCCCACCGCGTCTTGGGGCCGCATGCTGCAAGATTCCCAGTCCCTGCTGGCCAGCCACCCCATGCAGGCCTTCTGGCCGGGCCTGGCCATCGCCGCCACGGTGCTGGGCTTTAACCTGCTTGGCGACGCCCTGCGCGACATCCTCGATCCCCGCCTGAAAGGAGGCCAGCGATGAACCACCCCATGCTTTCCGTACAAGACCTGTGCATCCGCACCGGCAAGGAGACCATCGTTGGCCCGCTCAGCTTTAGCATTGAACCCGGCCAACGCCTGGGCATCATCGGTGAGTCCGGCTCCGGCAAGTCCCTGACCGCGCTGGCCATCATGGGCTTACTGCCAAAGAACCTCCACGCTGAGGGTTCCATCGAGCTTGGCGGACGCGAGCTCGTGGGCCTGCGCGACCGCCAGGTGCGCAAGCTGCGCGGCGCCGACATGGCGATGATCTTCCAGGAGCCGATGAGCGCGCTCGACCCGCTCATGCGCGTAAGCAAGCAGCTGCGCTACGCCGGCGCGTCTGCTGAGGCGCTCAACGAGGTGGGCCTCGATCCGGCCCTTGCCTCGCGCTTCCCGCACGAGCTGTCTGGCGGCCAGCGCCAGCGCGTAATGATTGCCATGGCCATGGCCCGCAACCCCAAGCTGCTCATCTGCGACGAGCCCACCACGGCCCTCGATGCCACCACGCAAAACGGCATCCTGGACCTCATTATGGAACTGACCCAGCGCCACAACACCGCGCTGCTGTTCATCAGCCATGACCTACGCGTCATCCGCCGCATGTGCCCTGAGACGTTGGTCATGCAGGACGGCCAGATCGTCGAATCCGGCGCGGCGCTGGACAACCCCCAGCACCCGTACACCAAGCACCTCATCGCGGCCTCCCAGTCCAAGCCGGCCGCCACTGAGCCGAAGCTCGGCGAGGTTGTCATTTCCCTCGACCACGTCACCAAGGCTTACGGCTCCACTATTGCGCTTTCCGACGTCTCCCTCGAAGTACGCAAGGGCGAGCGCATCGGCGTCGTCGGCAGCTCCGGCTCGGGTAAGACGACGTTGCTCAAGCTCATCACCGGCCTCGAGCAGCCGACCTCCGGGTCCGTGCAGGTGGAAGGCCGCGTGCAGATGGTATTCCAGGACCCGCAAGGTTCCCTCAATCCGCGCATGCCGATCTGGAAGATTGTGGCTGAGGGCTCGCCCACACCGGTCACACGTGCCGAGATTGCGAAAGTCTTGGCGGAGGTCGGCATCGACGAGGATGCCTTGGACCGCTTCCCCCACGAGTTCTCCGGTGGCCAGCGCCAGCGCATCTCGATTGCCCGCGCGGTCATCGGCAACCCGGATATCCTCCTCGCCGACGAAGCGGTCTCCGCCCTCGACGTCTCCGTGCGCACCCAGGTCCTCGAGCTGCTTGAGAGGCTCGTTGAAAGCTACGGCCTGACGCTGGTGTTCATCTCGCATGATCTGGGTGTGGTCAAGCAAGTGTGTTCCAGCCTGACTGTCATCTACCATGGTGAGCTGGTTGAACGCGGAGTATGGTCCGCCCCACAGCACCCGTATACCAAGTCGCTTCTAGAGGCTGCGCAGGGGTAACGTATGCCACGATATGAGCGAATTGATTGAGCATCCCCTACCGCAACGCCCGCGCCCGCTACAGCTTTTCACCGCCTACAACTCTTCGGTGACTCGCTGGCCGGGCGCGATGCGTGCTGCTCTCGCCATCGCCATTCCCGGCGCGCTCGCCATCCTCACCGGCCACCCCGACGCCGTGCTGTTGGTCACCGCGGGCGCGATGTCCGTCATTTACGGCGAGGGGCACCCCTATCGCACCCGCCGTTGGGTGATTCTCACTGCGGGTGTGCTCCTTACCTTGGCCGCTACCGTTGGTTCGCTGGTGGGTGAGCTCGTCTTCGCCCCGGGCCACGGACACTGGTGGCTTTTGCTGTCTGCGGCCTTTGCTATTTCCATTGGCGCGCTCGGCGCCTTCCTGCAGAATGCGCTACGCCTGCCGCCGCCGGGTTCCTTCTTCGTGGTGATGGTCGGCGGCGGCTCCACCATGCTCGCGCGCACCGACATCACCCCCTTTGAGGTCGCTGCCTGGTCCATTGCGGGTGTCATCGCTGCGTACTGCCTGGGCATGCTGCCTCGCTTCCACTCCCCGCACGGTCCGGAGACCCGCACTGTCGCGACCCTAGAGAAGGCCACTGCCGCCTTTGAGAACTCCACAACCGACGTCTTGGCACGCCACCATCAGGCACAGACTGCGCTGGCGAATACGTGGCAAGCGCTTTCCGACGCCGGTATCGTCCGCGGCGGCCGCGTCATCCAAGCATCACAAGGCCACCTCGTGGAGCGTGCCCTTGCCGCGCAGAACCGCATCGTGCAGCACAACCAGTCACTGGATCTCTCTGCCAACTCGGATGAGCTTTCTGACTCCCCGACCTACGTCGACCCAAACCGCACCGCCATCCCGCACACCAAGCCGACGATGCGCTACCGCATCTACCGCGCGTCGGTGGGCAACTCGCATGCGGTGGTGACGGTAGAGAAGATTCTGCTTGCGGCCATCGCCACCACGCTCGTGGGCCTTGCACTGGGCCTCGACCGCCCGGACTGGGGCGCAGTTTCCGTGCTGCTTCTTCTGCAGTGGGGCCCGGACCACGTGCCCGGCACCATCCGCGGATTGCAGCGAATGGTGGGCTCGCTGCTCGGTGTGTGCGTGTTCTACCTCATTGCGTCCTTCGGTTTAGAAAGCTGGACGCTGCTGCTCGCGCTCGCTGCCTGCCAATTCTGCGCGGAGATCTTCGTGGTCAAGAACTATGCCATCTGCGTCATCTTCTCCACGCCGCTGGCGCTGCTCATGGGTCATACGGCCGATCACTTGGCGTTCACGGCTTTCTCCCGCATCTGTGAGATCGCTCTGTCGGTGGTCTTTTCCTTGCTGGTGCTCTGGCTCTGGAAGCCGCGTGCCCAGCTGACCAACCACTACCGTCTGCAGGTCCGCTGCCAGGAAGCAATCACCAGCCTGCTGGGCGCACTACTTTTCTCGACCCCCGACGAGTCCCTGGCTGCTCGCCGCGACCTGCAGTACGAGCTGCTTTCTGAGCGCCGCTCCATCCAGTCCATTGCAGTCAACCACCCGCAACACGTGGGTGAGTTCTGGCAGCGCCACCTTGCCCTGCAGCATGCGGGCTATTTCATCTTGGATTATTGCTCAATTCACCCGGACGAGGTTCCGGGTGACATCAACGCGCTGGTATCCCTAGCGCGAATAGACTTCGAAAAGTAGAGATTTATCGAGCACATGCTCTTCGATGCGCTCGAAGACCTCAAAAGCCGATAGCAACTCGGCGTCTGCAACGTTGTACGAAGAATCATCAAAATTTGGCAGTTGCATTCGTGGCAATCCAATCCATTAGAAACTCTGATTCCCTGATACTAGCGGATAAGTTGGCACTTGCACCTTTTCTCCTGAACAATGGAGGGCCAATGTCTAAAAGGCAGGCCCATTGAGGTGCCGCCAAGTTAGGAAAGTTTGCCTTCTCCCATCAACGATTCGCCGAGTACCCCTGCATCTACGAATACAGATACGAACACAGAAACCCGCACCGTGGGCCTCTATCCCCACGACATGCACCCCGGTCTCGTCCCCGGCATCGGCGTCGAGAACCAGCGCAACACCTTCGGGCTTGATAAGGCCTTGTTCTCCGTGACGGCAATCGCCGTCGTCAGCTTCATCATCTGGGGTATCTCATCCCCGGAGTCGGTCTCCGCGGCGTCGTCAAGCGCATTCTCGTGGGCAATCACTAACACCGGCTGGCTGCTCAACATCACCATGATGATGGCCATCGTCACCATGGCCTACGTCGGCCTGTCTCGCCTCGGCCGCATCAAGCTAGGCACCGATAACGAAGAGCCCGAGTTCGGCTGGTTCAGTTGGGTGGCCATGATGTTCGGCGCCGGCATCGGTGTGGGTATCTTCTTCTACGGCCCGTCGGAGCCGCTTTCACACTACCTCACCCCGCCGCCACACACCGTTGACGGCAACACGGTTGAGGCTCTGCACCAGTCCATGGCCCAGGCACACTACCACTGGGGTCTTTCCCCGTGGGCCGCTTATGCATTGGTAGGCGGTGCAATTGCCTATTCCTCTTACCGCCGCGGCCGCGTCCCGTTGATATCTTCCATCTTCAAGCCGCTGTTCAGCTCCCGCGATACTGATGGGCCACTGGGCAAGCTAATCGACGTCCTCGCGCTCATCGCTACCCTCTTTGGCACCGCTGCCACGCTGGGCCTTTCCGCCATCCAGATGGGTGAAGGCGTCTCCATCATCCGCGGCGCTGGACCGCTGACCAACAGTGCGCTCATCGTCATCATCGCGATACTTGGCTGTGGTTTTATCATCTCCGCAGTCTCCGGCGTCTCCCGCGGCGTGCGCTACCTGTCCAACATCAATATCTCGCTCACGCTGGGCCTCGTGGTCTTCGTCTTCCTCGCCGGCCCAACCTTGCTGCTGCTCAACCTCATCCCCTCGGGCATCGTCACCTACATCGACCAGCTGCTGCCGATGATGGCCAAAGGCCTGTCCTGGGGCGATGAAACCATCGAGTTTCAGTCCTACTGGACCGCCTTCTATTGGGCATGGTGGATTGCATGGACGCCGTTCGTGGGCATGTTCGTCGCCCGCATCTCCCGTGGACGTACTCTCCGTGAGTTCACCGCCGTGACCGTCTTCGCGCCAACGCTTATCCTCATCATGGCCTTTACCGTCTTCGGCGGAACCTCGATTCAATTCAGCCGCGAAAAGGTTCCAGGCTTCGACGGAACCGCCTCCGGCGAGCAGGTGCTATTCACCATGTTCGACAACCTGCCACTGAGCCAGGTAACCCCGTTCATCCTGCTCGCCGTGCTGGCCATCTTCTTCATCACCTCCGCGGATTCTGCCTCCGTCATTATGGGCACGATGTCCTCCAAGGGAGATCCTGTGCCCAACAAACTAGTGGTGGTCTTCTGGGGTCTGTGCATGATGGGCATCGCCATCGTCATGCTGCTTACCGGCGGCGAGGACGTGCTTTCCGGCCTGCAGAACCTAACTATTCTTTCCGCGCTTCCTTTCTGCGTGGTGCTGCTGGTGATGATGGTCGCCTTCATCAAGGACCTGCGTTCTGATCCGATGTTCATTCGCCGCAAGTACGCCCGTGCCGCTGTGGAGAACGCGGTTGTCCGCGGCATCGAGGAGCACGGCGACGACTTCGAGCTTTCCATTGAGCATGCTGAGGAGGGCCGCGGTGCGGGCTCCGACTTCGACTCCTCCGCGCAGCGCTACACCGAGTGGTATCAGCGCACGGACGAGGACGGCGAGAACGTTGACTACGACTTCGAGACCGACACCTGGGCTGACGGCTACACCGGCGAAGACAAGGAAAGCTAGCGCTGCTCCAGCACCGCAATCGCGACGTGAACGCGGTTCGTGCCGCCAATCTTTTCCAAGATGTGCTTAATGTGCGTCTTTACCGTGGCCACAGAGACATAAAGCTGCTCCGCGATTTCATTATTGTCCAGCCCCTTCGCCACCAGCTGAGATAGCGCAGCAAAATAAGAAAAGCCGCAAGCAATCACTTTGTCTTCTTTGCTGCTGGCGCCTTGGACTCTATGGACGTTAACGCTGAGAATGTGGGGTGGGGCCAAACCCTGCTCAGCGCATTGACCTGCATTGTTATCTCGACAATCTTGTACTACTCAAGGCCCTCTACCGCAGAGCGCATCACTCTTGTTGCCGGCGAAGGATGCGCGTCTTCTGCAGCCAAGCGCTCAAAGGCGACGGCGGCGAGTGCTGCGGCTTGGTCACCGAGCACCGAATCATCGAACCTCACCAGCGGCGAATGATTCCACTCGCGCAGGTGCTCCGGGGTATCCGGATTGACAGTGCCAAACCACATGAAGGTGCCAGGTACCTGCGCCAGTACGTCTCCGAAGTCCTCCGAGGCCATCATGGGCGTTTCCATCGGAATGACATTTTCCGCCCCGAACATGCCACCCCACAGCGCCGCGGCGAATTGATTCTCGCGCGGGTTGGTCTTGGTTGCGGAATACAAAACCTCGAAATCCACCTTTGCGGTGCATCTATGCGACGCCGCGACAGAACTGGCCACTTCCACAACCATCTGGCGCACTTGCTCAATCTTTTCGTCGCGCAGCACGCGCACTGTGGCGCCGAGCATGGCGTGATCAGGAATGACATTAATGGCGCCGTCGCCAGCGCGCAGATTAGTCACCGTGATGACGATCGGCTCGTTAGCGTCGAAGCGGCGAGTCAGTGCAACCTGCAAGGCCATCTGAATCTCCCCCAGCGCTGCGACGGGATCGATGGCATCGTGCGGCCGCGACCCATGGCCGCCCTTGCCATAGACAGTGATCTTCAGATTCGACGATGACGCCATCATGGGCCCGGAGATATGGTGGAAAGTGCCACGATCCTGCGGACCGACATGCAGGCCATAAGCAGCAATCGGACGACGCCCCGCTGCATCGAGGACGCCCTCTTCGATCATCGGGAGCGCACCACCGGGGCCTTCTTCGCCGGGCTGGAACATGAAGGTGACGTCGCCAAGCAAGTGCTCCTTCTGCGCGCACAGCAACTTCACTGCACCGATGAGCCCCGCGGTGTGAAGGTCGTGGCCGCACGCGTGCATCAAGCCGTTGGTGGAAGCAAAAGGATCACCCGTCTGCTCACGGACCGGCAACGCGTCCATGTCTGCGCGCAGCAGCACCGAAACCGGCCGTGGGCCGCGCTTGCCGCCGCGAAGGACCGCGACCACGGAGCTTAAATCCTGGCCGACCTGGATCTCCAACGGCAGGCCTTTGAGCGCCTCGAGGACCTTCTTTTGCGTCCGCGGAAGCTCGAGCCCAATTTCCGGGTGCTGGTGCATATCCCGCCGGAATTCCTGCAGCTGCGGTAGGAGCTTTTGACCTTCTTCTAAGAACACCTCACTGGCAAGACGCTCACCAATCTTGGCAGCGGTAACTGGCAGCGGTGGAAGCTGCTGGCCTTGGCGAGGTGCCTTCTTCTTGATGGGTTCCATGAATCAATCCTTCCCGGGTTTGACCATCGACACTACATGGAACCCAGTTGCAATGAACTGCACCACAAACTGACATCTGGAGGTCCGAACAGGCGGACTCCCACTGAGGAGCCAGGCCGCGGCACGACGTCACATCCCATCCGAAGGGACTGCGAGGAACGCGTTTGTACCTTTCGGCTGCGACCGGCGAGGTCACCGACCAAGAGGTGGCAGATTACTCTACCTATCCAATCACTAACCAGATTGCGGGTTCCCTTTTGGAGGCAGGCATCGAGCACACCACGGACTACCTGGACAAAGTAATCCACGGGTGGACCATGTTCGGTCAGCAACTGCAGCGTACATGGGACGGAATTAAGCCGGCGTTGCAGTAGCGTCATCGAAGGAAAGCAACCCTCCTCTCGCTTCCCAGGCGCCCATTCGTTCAGCCACGCTCTGGCGCCAGTTCGCATTGTTGGGAACGAGAAACCCCTTCGGAACGGTGCTCTCCCAGGTGCCGTCTGCCCAGCACCATAGAACTACTCCGGTGTCGGGGTCCATGACATAGAACGCCCTACCATCCGTCTTGATGTTGTGGCAGCGTTGGCAAAGGCAAACCAAATTATCGCTCGAGGTTTTTCCGCCATCCGCGTAGGGAATTCGGTGGTCGAGCTGCGTAAGGTGAGCCGGCATGTCACAACCTGGACCTCGGCACGTTCCATCGCGCGCCTCAACAAACGCTCGAATTGCTTCAGTAGGGCGGTATCCCTCGGTTTCACCTGGCGCGATTTCTCGAGTCGAGGCGCCCTCTGGTGGGTCGATATACCCATATCCGGGAGCGAAGGCTAGTGAGGTATCAGCCTGCTGGAAAACGTTGATAACGATCTTTTGCTCGATCGGATCAAGGATGGTGGCCGCCAACGCACGGGCAAAGGAGATGCCCTCTTTCTCCGCGCGCTTACGGACTAGACGGTCAATGGTTTCTGCGGTAACTGCATCCAGGTTGGCGGTGATTTCACCACGACCGGCATACCGCTCCATGTGGTAGCGGTCGCGATCTTCTTCATCTTCGCCTTCAACGCAATAGTGCAGGGCGAGAACCTCAGAAATTACCTTCCGAATACGGGAGGCCTCGGGCAGGCGCTGATTCGGACGACGCGGGGTGAAGAGCTCTTCGAGAGCATCATCCACGAACGGATAGATGCGTTCCTCGACGCCTTGCAGCGCCTTGCCGATGGCCAAGATCCGGTCATAGTCCAAGAACCAGTCCAGTTTGTTGAGGTGACGTAGTTTGGGCAGATACGAGATCTTTTTGAAGCCGTAGAACAGATGTTCCGCTTTGTAGGAGGTCAGGCCAAGCTTGCGCGAGACATCTGCGAACGCTAGTTCAGCATCTTCGTCAGGCTGCGGCAAAATTGCATTAAAGGCACGCCAAGTCAGGCGATTACTTTCCACAAATGACCGCCCAACCTCACACTTTGGATTTAGTGGAGCGAAGTAGGGTCCGTCCATCGAGTTTTCCTTAAACGTAGTTTTGAGAACAGCTTTCGCTGCGCAACTCCCCCTCCGAGCCGCTTGCCACCCAAACTACAAAACGCCCCGGACGCCCGCAAGAATTTTCGAAAATAGAAACGGCGCTATTGGTACTTTTGCCAGTTCGACAAAGCTACTACCCCCGCCTACCCCCGCCGGAAGTTTCAGCCAAAAAGAGCATGCTTGACGACGCCCAGTTCCCCCACCCATGGCAAAGACCCCAGGGGCAAGCCTGGGGTCTTTTTGTTGGGCTTAGGCCTTAGCCCTCGCCATCGGTCGACAATGCTGCGACGAATGCTTCCTGCGGAACAGATACCGAACCGATGGACTTCATGCGCTTCTTACCAGCCTTCTGCTTTTCCAGCAGCTTACGCTTACGAGAGATATCGCCGCCGTAGCACTTCGCCAGGACGTCCTTGCGCATAGCGCGGATATTCTCACGCGCAATGATCTTGGAGCCAATGGCTGCCTGGACCGGGACCTCGAACTGCTGGCGCGGAATGAGCTCTTTAAGCTTCTTCGTCATCTTGTTGCCGTACCACTGCGCCGAATCGCGGTGAACGATGGCAGAGAAGGCGTCGACCGGATCACCGTTGAGCAGAATATCCACCTTGACCAGATCAGATAGCTGTTCCCCAGCCTCTTCATAGTTCAGCGAAGCATAGCCCTTAGTGCGGGACTTCAGCATGTCAAAGAAGTCGAAGATGATTTCACCCAACGGCATCGTGTAGCGCAGCTCCACGCGGTCCTCAGAAAGGTAGTCCATGCCGCCCATCTGGCCGCGCTTGGACTGACACAGCTCCATGGTGGAGCCCACGAACTGCTCAGGAACGATGATGGTCATCTTCACGATTGGCTCGTAGACCTCGCGCAGCTTACCGCCCGGCCAGTCGGAAGGGTTGTGGACGAGGGACTCGGTTCCGTCTTCTGCAACCACGCGGTAGGTAACAGAAGGCGCGGTGGAAATCAGGTCCAAGCCAAACTCGCGTTCCAAGCGGTCGCGCGTAATTTCCATGTGGAGCAGGCCCAAGAAGCCGCAGCGGAAGCCGAAGCCCAGAGCAACGGAGGTCTCTGGCTCAAAGGTCAGGGAGGCGTCGTTAAGCTGCAGCTTCTCCAGCGCATCGCGCAAGTCGGGGAAGTCCGCTTGGGAAATCGGGAACAAGCCGGAGTAGACCATTGGCTTCGGGTCCGCATAGCCCTTAAGCGGCTCGGTTGCGCCATTCGACGCCCAGGTAATGGTGTCGCCCACCTTAGTCTCGCGCACGTTCTTAACGCCCGTGATGAGGTAGCCCACCTCGCCCGGGCCCAGGCCGGCGCACTTCTGCATCGTCGGGGACACGATGCCCACCTCGAGCAGCTCGTGGTTCGCGCCAGTAGACATCATGGTGACCTTCTGGCGTGGGGTGAGCTTGCCGTCCATCATGCGGATGTAGGTGACAACGCCACGGTAGGTGTCGTAGACGGAGTCGAAGATCATGGCGCGGGCAGGGGCGTCATCAGGCGCCTCCGTGGAAGGCGGCGGCACCAGCTCAGCTACCTTGTCCAGCAGGTCCTCCACGCCTTCGCCAGTCTTGCCGGACACGCGCAGAACCTCTTCTGGCTCGCAGCCGATGATGTGGGCAATCTCCAGCGCGTACTTCTCAGGGTCCGCAGCCGGCAAGTCAATCTTGTTGAGGACCGGGATGATCTCCAGGTCATTTTCCATCGCCAGGTACAGGTTGGCGAGGGTTTGGGCCTCGATGCCTTGGGCGGCGTCGACAAGCAAAATTGCGCCCTCACATGCCTCCAGCGCGCGGGAGACCTCGTAGGTAAAGTCCACGTGGCCCGGGGTATCAATCATCTGCATGACGATCTCTTCGCCCGCGTGCTTTCCGGTGCGCGGAATCCACGGCAGACGCACGTTCTGTGCCTTAATGGTAATGCCGCGCTCGCGCTCGATATCCATGTTGTCGAGGTACTGATCGCGCATGTCACGCGCGTCAACGACCTGCGAAAACTGCAGGATGCGGTCAGCCAGCGTCGACTTGCCGTGGTCGATGTGGGCGATAATGCAGAAGTTTCGAATCTGGGTTGGATTCGTAAACGTAGTGGCCGCAAAGTTTTTAGACATGGGTTTAGAATAGACGACATGACTAGCGGCAACCCACTCACCCGCTTGCGGGTGGCACTCGGAATTGGTGAACGCGAGCCTGTCGACGTCGGACTAGCCCGCATCTCCGAGCGTCTCGGTATGAATAACGCCGCCGAATACCGCGAACCCCGCAAAGCCGCCCGCATCCGCGTCGAATGCACCAACTCCCATCCGCGCTCTGTGTGCTTCTCCCCCGACATGGACGGCCAAGCAGATTCTGGCGAGGTCGTCTGGGTCTGGGCGCCCTCCGACGGCAAGCAATCCCCGCCGCGCGAACGCGCACTCCTCATCGTCTCCCGCACCCGCACCACCGTGCTGGGGCTGCTCATCTCCACCAACCCAAACCATGCTCACGAAGAGGAATGGCTCGACATCGGCACTGGTGAATGGGACGAATCAGGCCGCCAGTGTTGGGTTCGTCTCGACAGAATCCTCGAGATTTCTGAGGAAGAATGCCGCCGCCAGGGCACGCTCTTCCCGGAGCGCCGTTTTGAGCGCATTGCCAACCGCCTTCGCTCGCGTTACCACTGGTCCTAAGTCCAGGGTCTGATTTGGGTTTTCTTCCTGCTCCTGCTAGGTTTTGGAGGTTACTTACTTTCCGGGCGCGTTGGTCGGGGCGGTCAGGACCTTGGGTCCGCCCATCGAACATCAACGCCGAGCGCCATGCGGGACACGTCCGGCGGGTTGGTTTCCCAATGTAATCATTCGATTTCCAAGAGGTATTAAAGATGGCAAACATCAAGTCCAAGAAGAAGCGCATCATCACCAACGAGAAGGCACGTCAGCGCAATAAGGCTGTTCGTTCCGCAGTTCGTACCGAGATCCGCAAGTTCCGCGAGCTTGTCACCGCTGGTGACAAGGAAGCAGCTGAGAAGCAGCTCCGCGTCGCTTCCCGCGCTCTGGACAAGTCCGTGTCCAAGGGTGTCTTCCACCGCAACACGGCTGCCAACAAGAAGTCCGGTATGGCTAACGCTTTCAACAAGATGGCGTAATACACACCGCTTTTGATTGAAGGGACCTCCTTGTGGGGTCCCTTTTTTCGATCTATTCGAACACATAGACGGCCATGTCCGAGCCGCCCGCTACTATGGCAAACGTTATGAAAAATGTGAAGCCTTTGCTCAAGTGGGTCGGTGGAAAACGCCAGCTACTGCCCGAGATCCACGCTGCCCTCCCGACTGAAGGATTCGACGGATATTTCGAGCCTTTCCTCGGCGGTGGCGCAGTGCTGTTTTCGCTGACCCCGCACAAGGCCACGGTCAACGATCTCAACACGGAGCTCATCAACGTCTACGAGATGGTCCGAGACGATGTCGCAGGTCTCATCGAGCTGCTGCAGACCTATCCCAACGAGGAAGACTTCTTCTACGAGATGCGCAGCAAAGACCGTGACGCCTCCTTTGCACACATGACGCGCACGGAGCGCGCCGCACGAACGGTCTATCTCAACAAGACCTGCTACAACGGCCTGTACCGCGTCAACAACGCTGGCCAGTTCAACTCGCCATTCGGCCGCTACGCCAACCCCGCCATTTGTGATGAGGAAACGCTACGTGCGGTCTCCGAGTACTTGAACAGCAACAATGTTTCCTTCAATACCGGTGACTACGCGGCCATCTTGAAAGACGCCAAGGAAGGCGACTTTGTCTACTTCGATCCGCCCTATGATCCGGTCAATCCCACCAGCAACTTCACGGGGTATCAGTCCGGGGGCTTCGGCCGCGAGGATCAGCTGCGTCTCAAGGGGGTCTGCGATAAGCTCGACGCCGCCGGCGTGAAGTTCCTGCTTTCGAACTCGGCCACGGACTTCATTCAGGAGATCTACTCCGAGTACGAGATAAACATCGTCGGGGCCACCCGCTCCATCAATTCGGTGGCGAGCAAGCGCGGCAAGGTAGACGAGGTTCTGGTGCGCAACTATGGATGAGCAGCTGGCTAGCTTGTGCGCGGAGTTCGACGTTCCGGGTGGGCAGACGCTGGGGCTAAACGACGTCGGCTGGCTCAAGGTTTTCCGCGATCCCACCGTTCGCGAGCAGCTTGAGCGCACCGGATTCGTGGTGGTAGAAGCAGCGCGCATCAAGGCGCTGTCCAGCCGTGAGCCGCGGCTTATGGCCAAGCACGACTTCTCCGCAGCGCGGCCCTGGTTCTTCCGGGAACACGGCTTATCCATCATGCCGGTGCGCCGAGATGCGTACCTGATTGGCCGCTTCGATGTCTATGAGAAGTTTCCCGAGCACGCCGCACCGCTAAAGTCGCTGCCCATTCCGAGCGGCATTGAGTCGCTGGATTTTAAGAACCTGACCTCGGAGGCGGTGATGCTCAATGCGGCGGCACTGTCCGGAATCCTCACGGACTTCGTGGGTGGTGGGCAGCTCTACCCCACCGTGACGGGCCGCATGTCCACACTGCAGCTGCCTATTCGCCTGGCTGACCTGAACTTGGAGCTGGACGTCGACCGCGCGCAGATGGAGATCGACGGCGGCTTCGAATCCGCGGAGCGGCTCATCTTGGTTGAGGCCAAGAACCACATCTCGCCCGACTTCAACATCCGCCAGCTGTATTTTCCGTACCGGCGCTTCTCCCAGGCACTCGCCAAGGAAGTGGTGCCGCTGTACGTGGTCTATTCCAACGGAGTATTCCATTTGTACCGTTATTCTTTTCCTAATCCGGCAGACTTCCGCAGTATAAAGCTGGAGGATTCCGCCCGCTACGTGCTTGGCGGTTCGGAGGTCACAAGCTCTGCGCTGCGCGCCGTTGCGCACCGCACGCAACCCGAGCCCGAGCCGCGCATCCCGTTCCCGCAAGCCGATTCTTTCGCGCGCGTGGTCAGCTTGCTGGAGATGCTGCCCGTGGCCAAAGCAGAGATTCCGCAACGCTTCGGCTTCACGCCACGCCAAGCGGACTATTACGTGAACGCCGGGCGTTACCTGGGCCTGATGGAGGTAAACGACGGAGTGGTTGAAGGCACCCCGCTGACGGGTTCGCGCGACGAGCGCAATCTGGTGCTGGTGGATGCCCTCGCGCGGCGGCAGGTGTTCAACGCCGTCATTCGGGAAGTCGTGGAGCAGCAGCGCGCACTCACCAAGGCCGAAGCTCAGGCGCTCATGGAGGAAGCAGACCTGGGGCTTACGGGGTCGACGCTACCGAGGAGGGCGTCGACAGTCGCGGCGTGGTCGCAATGGATTTGGGAGCTCATCGCACCAGAACAATTGATGCTGGTATAGCCTTCGCTGTCTCATCTATTGGGATATGTTGTACGTATGTACACAATTGGCGATTACCTTCTCGACCGCTTGGCGGAAGTCGGCATCACGGAACTTTTCGGTGTTCCCGGCGATTTCAATCTCAAGTTCCTCGACCACGTTGTGGCCCACGAGAAGATTCGTTGGGTGGGCAACTCCAACGAGCTCAACGCCGGATATGCGGCCGATGGATACGCCCGCCTGCGCGGCATCGGCGCATTCCTCACTACCTTCGGCGTGGGCGAGCTCTCCGCCGCCAACGCCATCGCGGGGTCCTACGCGGAGAACGTGCCGGTCATCCACATTGTTGGTTCGCCGCGCAAGGAGCTGCAAGCCTCCGTGGCCAAGATCCACCACTCCATGGGCGACGGCGACTTCGCCCGCTTCTTCCGCGTTGACCGCGAGCTGACCTGCGTGGCCGAGGATCTCAACGCAATGACCGCGCAGGCGCAGATCGATAACCTCATTGTCCAGGTGTTGTTCCAGCGCAAGCCCGGCGCGCTGCATCTGGCGGCGGACGTCGCCAGCACCCCCTGCACGCCGCCGAAGGCTCCGCTGCCGCTCATCGAGCAGTTCGACTCGGAAGCCGCCGCACAAGAGTTTGAGCGGGACCTGAAGGGCTTCCTCAAGGGGCGTACTCTCGCAGTGCTTGCCGACGTCCTCGTGCATCGCTTTGGCTGCCAGTCCACGCTCCAGGGCTATCTGGATCGATCCGGGGTTCCTGTAGCAACGTTGAGCTGGGGCAAGTCCCTCATCGATGAGGAGACCTCGAACTTCGCGGGAATCTACTCTGGTGCGGCGTCGCATGGCGATACCCGCAAAACCGTCGAGGAGGCCACTGCCTTGGTGACCGTGGGCGTGGACTTTACCGATAACATCACCGCGGGTTTCTCCGTTGCGATTTCCCAAGATAACCAGGTCGATATTCGCCGTGATACGGCCTACATCCAGGGCAATGCCTACACGCCGTTGAGCATGGGCCGGGCCATCGAGATTCTGGACCAAGTCACAGCCGAGGTATCGCCAGAGTTCATGCCGGTGGGCAAGACCAACCCTGCGGAGAAGGTAGAAATCACCGACGAGCCGTTGTCGCAGGAACAACTCTGGGCGGTGGTCTCACGCGCACTGGAGCCGGGCAACGTGGTCATCGCGGAGCAGGGCACCTCCTTCTTTGGACTCTCGGCGCACCACTTCCCCACCGATACAGTGTTCATCGGCCAGCCGATGTGGGGCTCCATCGGCTACACGCTGCCCGCAACACTTGGTGCGGCGCTGGCGCAGCCGGGGCGTCGTCCAGTGCTGCTCATCGGTGATGGTTCCGCGCAACTGACCATCCAGGAAATCGGACAAATGGTGCGCGAAAAGGTTCCCGCGGCCATCTTCTTGGTGAACAACAATGGCTACACCGTTGAACGCGCAATCAACGGCGAGGACGAGTACTACAACGACATCCCGGCGTGGGATTGGTCCAAGACGCTAGATTTCTTTGGGGCTGGCGACTTTGGGCTTACGCTGCGGGCCACTACTGGCGCGGAGCTCGAAGAAGCCGTGGCCGTGGCCACCGCGAACAAGGACAAGCTGGTCTTTGTGGAAGCGGTGACCCCGTACAACGACTACCCGGAGCAGCTTAAGCGTGTAGCTGCGGCGCTAGCCCCACGGAAGCGCTAATGAGAACGCATCCGGCGATGATGAAGAACGCGCCGGATGCGATGTCAATCCAGGGGCCAGCGGCCAGCATGCGGCGGCGAACCGCGGACGTAGAAATAACCGTGCTGAGCAGCACGAAGGTGAGATAGGCCGAAAGCGATAGGCCCAGGATGAGTGCCACCGCGAGCCACAGCGGCGGATGCGGTGGCAGAAGCGGGGCAATCATCGCCGCGAGGTAGAGCACGATCTTTGGGTTGGAAAGGTTCGTGGCCAAGCCGGTGCGGAAGACCTGCCCAAGGCTGCCCAAGCGCAGGGCGGCCTCCTCAATATCAGCGGGCGGATTGTGGAGCAGTTCCAGACCGCCCTTGATTGAACGCACGCCCATGAAAATCAGGAAGGCACCACCGATTCCCTGAATGGCCCGCAGAATCCCCGGGAACGCGGTGAGAACTGCGGCGGCGCCAAACACGGTGATCGTGTACCAAAAGAGCACTCCCAACTGGATTCCGGTCGCGGCAGCGATGGCGTGCTTGCGCGAGCGCGTGGCGTAGCGGGTAACCAATACGATGTCAGGCCCAGGAGCCAACGCGCCCAGAAGGTTCATGAACATCAGTGCCGCAAATGCGGACCAACTCATGAAAAGCGCTCAATCAGGTCTTCGCGCCCAAACATGCGGGCGGAGTCCACGGCATTCGGGGTGCCAGCCTGCGGGTCAGCGCCGGCGGCCAGAAGTGCGTCGACCACGGCGTCTTCCTTCTTGAAGATGGCACCAGCCAGCGGGGACTGATTGCGGTCGTTGAGAAGGTTAACGTCAGCGCCAAGAGCGGCGAGTTCGCGCACGAGCTCGGCGTGGCCGTTGTAGGCAGCGAGCATAACGAAGGACTGGCCGTCCTGGTTAACCATATCGGCGTTGACGCCCTGCTTGATGTACTCGAGGAGGGTGGCGTCGCCGTGGCGGGCGAAGTCAAAAAGCTTTGAGGCGAATTCCTGGACGTCTTGGGTGATGTCTTCCATGAAAAGCAAGTCTATCGCGCGAGTTCAGCGACCCGGCGCACGGCTGCCTCAATGGCAAAGTCCTCATCGCCGCCTTGGCCCTTGACTGCGGCGTCGAGCTCCGCCATGAGGATGACCGCCTTGTTGACGTTATCCTCAGACCAGCGGCGCGCTACTGGCTGGGTCATCTTCACCACGTAAGGGGCCAGCCCGGTGTCCTTGGCCAGGGAGTATTGGTCGCCGCGGGCTGAGTAAAGGCGGGCGATGGCGCCGACCTTATTGGCGAGAGCCGCGGCAATAGCCACCGGGGAGGCGCCAAGCTGGAGCGCGCGGCGGCAGGTAGACACGGCCGCCTCGACGCGGCCGGCCACGGCGGCGTCGGCAATGTCCCAGTTGGCCACCTCAGCGATGCCCACGTAGTAGTTGTGCACGGCCTCACGAGTGACGTTGCCGTTGGTGTCAAAGACCAGCTGGGAGATGGCCGAGGCCAGCTCGCGCAGGTCAGAGCCCACGCCGTCGAGGACAGCCTGCACCACGTCAGGGGTCGGCCGTACGCCGTGGGAGGCGAACTCGCGGGTGGCCCAAGAGCCCAGCTCGTTGGGATACAGCGAGAAGGCCTCGTGCACCTCGCCCACCTTTCGCAGCTTGGCCACGATCTCCGGTGGTTTCTTCTTGCCCTTCAGTGTCTTTGCGGTGACGGTGTAGATGAGCACCAAGGTCATGCCCGGTCCAGGATCAGCGACCGCAGTGAGCAGGACCTGGGTCAGTTCCTTGCCCACCTTTTCCACGTCGCTGATGACGATGACGCGGTTGTCACCAAACAGTGACGGGCTGGTGGCCATGGCGATCTCGCCTTCGGAGACCTCAGAGGCTTTCAGGCGCACCACCTCGACGCCCTCCCCGGCCGCTTTCTGGATGGAAAGTCGGGCGCGTTCAGTGAGGAATTCGTCGTCGCCAAGGATGAGGTGGACTTGCTGCATGGGTGCAATTCTAGCGGTAGAACACCGGGATGCCTTCAGGAGTGCGGGTGGGATAGTCCGGCGGGGAGTCTTCGGTAACCACGATGGAGCAGGTGCCCGGCGGGATCGGATAAACATCCTCCTCCGTGGCAACCACGTGCACAGGTTTCTGTGGTGTCTCCAGGTGCCGCGGGACGAGGACCGCAATCACGCACAAAAGGGTCAGCAGTGGGCGGCGATAAATAATGCCGGCCACCACCCAGCCATAGGCCAGCAGCACGAGGAACGGGCTGGCGGCCACGGTGTTGAGAGGAAGCCCGGTGCAGCCGTGAGCGATAGTGTTGATCCACCAAGTAAAGGGTTCCGCCACGGCGAGCAGGCCCGCGCCCAAGACGGAGAGCGGCCCTAGCTGGGCGAAGATGGCGGCTATGAGTCCGAGGATGGTCACCGGCGCCGTGGCGGGGGCGACTAGGACGTTGGCCAGTACCGAGACCACGGAGACTTCCCCCGCCATCAACGCCACAATCGGCATTGTCACTAGGTCCGCGGCGATGGCTACGGCAAGGGCACGGATAAAGATGTCGGGCCAGCCGATCACCGCGAGGTGCCGGTAGAGCAAGGGCGAGACCACCACGATTCCCGCAGTCGCGACCACGGAGAGTGCAAAGCCAAAGCTAGAACACAGCTCGCTGTCGATGAAAAGCAGCACGATTATCGCCAGGCTCAGGCCATGCATCGGCTCCATCCGGGAAGAGTTGAGCACCGCGAGCAATCCCACCAGGCCCATCACGGCGGCACGTTGGACAGAAGGCTCAAACCCGACGAGGAGCACAAACACCACGAGCGCGGCTAACGACGCCGCTACACGCAGCCGTGGCCCCTTCACCAACAGGGCCGCAGCACTACAGACAATCGCCACGTTGGAGCCGGAGACCGCGCTTAGGTGAGACAAGCCGGTATCAATGTAGAGCTGCTTCTCCGCGGCATCCTGCAGGGTGGTATCGCCCAACACCATGCCGGGCAGCAGGCCCTGCGAGGAAGGGCCCACTGTGGTGACCACGAGCTCGCGGAAGTTCTCCGCCACGTGCGCGGCCAACGAGTCCGGCGGCGTCAGGCTAGTCAGCCGCCCATGGGAGATGGTGACCTCTGCCCCACTGGGAGCAGGCTCATCCGCGAATACCGGAACCTGGAAAGGGTAGCCCGGCACGCGCAAACGCAGCAACCAGCCGCCGCGGGTCTCGGAGGGATCGGAGATGACGGTGCCGGTGAGGACGTCGCCAAGCGGCACTGCGCGCGCCAGCCGCACCTTGGTGACCACAATCGCAAGCGCACTCAAAGCAGCGCACAAGATTGCCTGGCCCCGTTGCCACCGCCACAACACGAGGGCGAAGACTGGCACCACAATGCACCAGTTGCCGTGCAAGGCCAGCAGCGTGGCCGCCCACACCGCACATGCGGCCGGCAACAGGCGCAGCTGCTTCATAGCTGGACCTGGTCCTTGAGGCCCTCGAACTTGGCCGGGCCGATGCCGCTGATGTCCATGAGCTGCTCCACTGAGCTGAAGCCACCGATTTCCTCGCGGTGCGCGATGATGGCCTCCGCGGTCACCTCGCCCACGCCTTTTAAGTCCATGAGCTGTTCTTTCGTGGCGGCGTTGAGGCTCAGCAGACCTTGGCCAGGTTCGCCAGCGGGTCCTGGCACGGGCGCAGGCATGCCGACGACTATTTGCTCGCCGTCGGTCAGCCGTTTGGCCAAGTTGAGGTTGAGGAGATCGATGCCGGGCTTGGGCCGGGCGTGGTCGAGGGCGTCGGCAATGCGCGCGTCAGGTGCCACCGTGACCAGGCCCGGGTTGTCCACCTCCCCCACCACGGAGACCACGAGGGAGCTTGGCGCAGGAGTCGAGGAGGTGGGGCTGGTCGCGGCATAGGGCTCCGCGCGCGAGGAAATCCCCAGCCACACCAAAATTCCCGCGGCCACCAGGACAGCGATGGTGCACGCAATCCACGGCGGCACGGAAATGCGCGGGCGTGGATAGCTGACGGTGAGGAGGTCCTCCTCCCCTGTGGGACGGGAGAGCTCGCGAAGGCGATCGCTGATGTGGGGCATGCCCTCGACGCTACGAAGGCGGCGCCCGAAGGTCGAGGGTCAATTGTCAAAGCTGTGGATAACTTGTTGAGCGCGTCAACAAATAGGTTACTTCTCCGCAGGCTTTCGTGGCGCGAAGAAGGAATGCGGCTTGTCTGGGGTCTCCTTACTAAAGACCACGGAGACGCCGATGGCGCCAGAGCCAGCGTGGACCGCGAGGACGTCCGTCAGCTCTTCCAGCATGAAGGACGAGCCCTCCGGCAAAGCCATTTCGAGCAGCTCAAGCAGACGCTCAGCAGGTTCTTCGGCGTCGTTGTGCTGCAAAGCCACAAATACTGGGTCGCCGTCCGCGCGGGAGGCAATGAGGTCCACGAGCTTGGTGAAGGCCTTGGTCTGCGTACGCGTCTTGCCCACCAACTCCAGCTTGCCGCCCACGATGGACATGATCGGCTTGGTAGCCAGGAGTGCTGTTGACAACATGGCGGTGGTGGCAGAAAGACGACCCGAACGGCGCAAGTCCTCCGTGGAGTTGAGGTAGACCCAGGTTTTGCCGCGCTTGACGGTGTCAACGGCCGCGGCGTGGCATTCCTCCAGCGAGGCGCCTTCCTGGGCAAGCTTGGCAGCAGCCATTGCCGCCGCGCCCATGACCATGCCGGCGGAGCCCGAGTCGATCACTTTGACGGTATCCGGGAACACGCCGGACGCGGTGACCGCGGCCGACCACGTGGAGGACAGTTCCTTGGACAGGTGAATGGCCACCACGCCGGCGTCGTTGGCGCGTTCCATCTGCCGACCATAGGCGGCAGCCAGCTCTAAGGAGGTCAGGCCCGAGGTAGATTGCTCGCCCTCGGTATCCATGACGTGCAGATCAAGAACCTGGATCTGGAGTTGCTCCACGATTTCTTGGGACAGACCAGCAGCAGAGTCAGTGACAATGCGAACGGACACTAGACGTCCGCCCCCGCTCCGCCGACCACGTGCGCGCCCATGTTCCAGCCGTCGAAGTACCACTTGGCGCCATCGACGTTGTCCGGGGTGAACTCCAGGGAGCAAGTGGGATTGTCCGGGTTGAAGTCCGGGCGGGCTGTCAGCTGGGACCAGTGGGTGTTTTTGAGTCCTGAAAGGATACCGTATTGATTGTGCTCGAGGCCCAGAAGGTTGCAGGTCAACGCGGAAATCGCGCCTCCATGTCCGACCACGAGCACGGGGCCCGGGCTCCAGTCATGGGTGCGCATGAGCTCGTCGATGACGGGGCGGGCACGCTTGGCGACGTCCACCCTCGACTCGCCCTGCGGCGGCGCCCAGGTGGGATCGTGGCGCCAGATGGCGCGTGCGCCAGGGAACTCCTCGTCGACCTCGACGGAACTCATCCCCTGCCAGTCGCCCAGGTTGGTCTCGCGCAGGCGGGCGTCGATGGAAGGCTCAAGCCCGAGCTCCTCGCCGATGACGCGCGCGGTCTCGCGGGCACGGATGAGATCCGAGCACACGATGGCCGAGATGTTTTTGTCTCTGAGCATCGCCGCCGCGCCTTTGGCCTGCTCATAGCCCACCGCGGACAGCTCGGTGTCCAGGTGGCCCTGCATGCGGCCGGTGGCGTTATAGGTTGTCTGACCGTGACGGATCAGAATAAGACGGCGAATCAAGGTTTAGTACTCCTCGTCCTCTTCCGGCTCCGGCTGAGCCAGCGGGATCTCGTCAATGGACTCGACTTCGCGCAGGTTTACCTCGTTGGACCACTCGCCTGGGCGCTCTGGGGTCTCGATGCCGTCGATCTCGATGATCGGGCAGTCGTGGTACAGGCGGTCCAGGCCGTAGAACTCGCGCTGGTCGTTGCGCTGGACGTGGATGACGATGTGACCGTAATCCAGCAGTACCCAGCGGTTTTCGCGGTTGCCTTCGCGGCGCTTTGGCTCATGGCCAAGCTTGGTCAGCTCGTCCTCGATTTCCTCCACGATGGAGGCCACCTGGCGCTCGGTCTCGGCGGATGCCAGCACGAAGATCTCGGTGATAGCAAGCACGTCAGAGACGTCGATGGCCACGATGTTCGTGGCCAGCTTCTCGTCAGCAGCGTGCGCCGCGGTTTCAGCCATCTTGCGGGCTACATCAGTAACGGACATGTGCTTTCCTTCAAATATCTTCGAAAACTTTTTAGTTCTGCCAGTTTCGCACGTGAGAGGTGCGTTTGGCTATTTCCGTGAATTCTTTTTTCCCAAATTCTATAAAGGCTTATCAGGATTAGGGCCATAAAGATTGTTCTTAGCGATGTATTGCACAACCCCATCCGGCACGAGGTACCACACCGGCTCGCCTTCCCTGGCGCGCTCGCGGCAATCGGTGGAAGAAATGGCCATGGCGGGAATTTCGATGAGTTCGATCCCGGTTTGGGATTCTAGCGGCAGCATATCCTTGCTGAGTTCGTAGCCGGGGCGGGTGACGCCGACGAAGTTGGCCATCTCTAGCATGACCTCCCAATCGCGCCAGCTCATGATCGAGGCCAGGGAATCGGCGCCGGTGATGAAATAGAGCTCGGCATCGGGGAAAAGCTCGCGCAGGTCACGCAGGGTATCGATGGTGTAGGTGGGACCCTTGCGGTCGATGTCGACGCGGGAGACGGTAAAGCGCGGATTCGAGGCGGTTGCCACCATGGTCATCAGGTAGCGATGCTCGGCTGCGGTGACGTCGCGCCCCGCCTTCTGCCACGGCTGGCCGGTGGGCACGAAGACTACTTGGTCCAGCTGGAAGCGGTAGGCCACCTCACTGGCGGCCACGAGGTGGCCATTGTGGATGGGGTCGAAGGTGCCGCCCATGATTCCAATGCGCTGTGGACTAGTCATGAGTGGAGATTATACGTGCACCTTCTGCCCATCCGCGGGCGTGGGCGCCTGGATGAAAAAGAGATAGAGACATATTTTAAGGTCGAGTTTGACCGCTTCCCTGCAGAATCCACTTTGTGGAGGTCAGCTCCGGCAACGCCATCGGACCGCGAGCATGCAGCTTCTGGGTGGAGATACCGATCTCCGCGCCCATGCCATAAACCTCGCCGTCGGTAAAGGCGGTGGAGGCATTGAGCATGACGGCGGCGGCATCGACCTCGTTGGCGAACTTAAGCAGAACATCGGCGTCCTGGGCGGCGATACCCTCGGTGTGGCCGGTGGTGTACTCGGCGATGTGCGCGATGGCGCCATCGACACCTTCCACGACCTTGGCGCAGATATCGTTGCTTAAGAACTCCTCGCGCCATTCCTCGTCGGTTGCTTCCACGGCATTGGCCACGCCGAATTGCTCGAGCTCAGCAACGTCACCATGGATAACCACGCCCGCCTCCTGAAGGGAGGTGATGACGCGGAGTTTCGCGGCGTCGGCAAGCGCGGCGTCGAGCAGCACGCACTCGGTGGAGTTACAAACCGAAGGGCGGCGGGTCTTGCCGTTGATAACCATGGCGATGGCCTTGTCGAGGTCAGCGCTGGCATCGATGTAGAAGTGGCAATTGCCGGTGCCGGTCTCAATGGCAGGGACGGTAGCGCCCTCCACCACCGCATTGATGAGGCGAGCAGAACCACGGGGAATCACGACGTCGACAAGCCCGCGCGCCGTGATGAGATCCTGCACCGAATCGTGGCTCTCGCACAGCAGGAGTTGCACGCCCTCGCGCGGAAGGTCGAAGTGCGCCAGGGTGTCCTGGAGGATCTCCACGAGCTGCTCGTTGGAGTTGCGTGCGGACTTAGATCCGCGCAGCAGCGGCACGTTGCCAGACTTGAGCGCAAGGCCAAAGGCATCCACCGTGACGTTCGGGCGGGCCTCGTAGACCATGCCCATGACGCCGAGCGGCACGCGCACCTGCTTCATCTGGATGCCGTTGTCCATGGTGTGGCCCCGCAGTACCTCCCCTACTGGGTCCTGCAGGGCGGCGACCTGGCGCAGGCCGCCGGCGATACCTTCGACGCGCGTGGCGTCAAGCGAGAGCCTGTCGATTAAAGAATCATTCATCCCGGCCGCGCGGCCAGCGGCGACGTCGCGCTCATTGGCCTCGAGGATCTCAGGGGTGCGGGCCACCAGGTTTTCAGCGGCACGCAGAAGAATCTCATTCTTGCGCGGGGTAGAAAGCTGCGCAAGAATTGGCGCGACATTCTTGGCCTGCCGCGCCAGTTTTAGTACTTGGTCTCGTTCTTCATCGCGAGTGAGTTGGCTCATGAGGCTCAAGCTTACTGAAGTTAGCCTCGACAGGACAGACCATGGGCACGCCTTCGTCATCGATGACTCGAGCGCGGATGCCATAGACCTCACCCAGCAGCTCGGTGTTCAGCACCTCTGCGGGCGTTCCATGGGCATGCACGCGGCCGCCGTGGAGCACCACCAGCTCATCGCAATAGCGCGCGGCCAGGTTGAGATCATGGATAGCCACCAACGCCACTGCCCCGCGGGAGACCTCCTTGCGCAAGGTATCCAGCAGATGCACCTGGTGACGCAGATCGAGTGCGGAGGTCGGCTCATCCAACAGCATCAGTTCCGGCTCGCGGGCCAGCATCTGCGCCACGGCAACGAGCTGGCGCTGGCCGCCCGAGAGCTGGTGGACGTAGCGGTGCGCGAGATGCACGATGCCGAGCTTTTCGAGTGCCTGCACCGCCGATTCCAAGACGTTGGCCGAGCCGCGCTTAGCGGAGATGACTACCGATTCAAAGGCGGTCAGGGAGGCGCTGGTCAAAAGGTCCTGCGGCACGTAGCCCACGGTGGCATCACCGGTATCGCACGTACCCGAAGTTAGTTTTTGGATGCCAGCGATGGTTTTGACCAAGGTGGACTTGCCCGCGGCATTCGGACCGATAAGGCCGACGATGGTGCCGGGGCCTGGTTCTGGGAGGTCAACGCCCTTTAGAACCTCCCGTTTACCAAAGTTCACGCATGCTTGTTCTACTTTCAGCACTTGATCCTCCTCTTGGTGAAGATGAGCAGCACGAAGAAAGGAACGCCAACAAGAGCGGTGATGATGCCGATGGGCACGGCAACGCCGGGGATGATGGTGATGGATACCGCGTGGGCACCCGCCAGCAGCATCGCGCCCGCTGCCATGGAGGCCGGAGCGAAGAATCGCTGATCCTCGCCCACCAAAAGGCGTGCCACATGTGGGCCAACCAAACCGATGAAGCCAATGATCCCGGCGAAAGCAACGGCACTTGCGGCCAGCAAGGATGCCACCACGAGGGTGGAAACGCGCAGCCGCTGCACGTTGATGCCCAGCGCTGCCGCGCGCTCATCGCCCAGGCGCAGCGCCGTGAGCTTCCACGCGTTGAAGACGGTGAAGGGCACAGCGATGAGCAAGGTGGCGGCGATGATCAGGTTGGACACCCAGTTCGCGCGCTGCAGTGAGCCCATGGTCCAAAAGACGATCTGCTGCAGGGCCTCAGTGGAGGCGCTGTATTGCATCAGCGAAAGCAGCGCCTGGAAGAGGAAGACCAGGGCGATGCCGAGCAGAATCATCGACTCCGCACTAGCGCCGCGCCACACGGCAGCACCGGCGACGATGGCCACGGCCACTAGAGCCGAGAGCCAAGCGACGGCCGCGAGATTGAACTGCGGATTTCCCAGCACGGTCCAGCCCAACACGATTGAGGCAGCGCCGCCAAAAGCCGCGGCGGCGGAAATACCCAAGGTGAAAGGCTCGGCCAAAGGGTTATCCAGAATGGTCTGCATGTGCGCGCCGGATAGCGCCAGTGCGGCGCCGATGAGCACGGCCATAACCGACGCCGGTAGACGCAGGTTCCACAGGACCGTGCGGGTGGTTTCATCCACCTGGCCCGGTAAGAAAATGCCACGCAACATCTCCATCGGGGAAAGGTGAATCGGGCCGACCACCGTGGCGACAACGAAGGCCACGAAGGCCGCCAGCACCAGTCCACCGATGGTGAGTACCTTGCGTAAGTTATTGCTTCGGTACTCGGCGATTACCTGGTTGGTTTCGGTTTTCTGGTCAGTCTGCGAACGATCAGAAGAGGTCAAAAGTGCCATTTTCTAGTGCTTGTGTGCGTCTTTGGTGGTGAAGAAAACGCCGCTGTAGTCGATGGGCAGCCACTTGTCGTGGAAGTCCGCGAAGTCTTTTTCTGGGTCTAAGTCCTTGAAGGTTTCTGGGTGCATCCACACGGCAAACTGCTCCAGGGCGAAGACGTTGAAAGGCGAATCGTAGAACTGGTGGTAGACAGCGTGGAAGTTGCCTTCCTTTGGAGCCTCAAGCTGGTCAAAGCCCGGGGTCTTGAGCAGGCCTTCGAGGGTCTCCTGCGCCTTTTCTTCCTTGGCCGCGTAACCCATCTCCACGTGCGGCAGGACCTCCGGCTTTTCCGGGTCCTTGGCCCATGCGCCGCCGGTGGCGATGATGTGCTCTGGCTGCTCAGCAAGCACCTTTTCTGCGGTAAGGTCTCCAGACTCGGTGTCCAGCAGGCTATCGCCCAGGTTCTCACCGCCCGCTGCGTTGACTAAGTCGCCCAAGTTAGAGTCCTTGACCGTGGAGCAGCAATCCTTCAGGCCCGCCGCACGCCAGACCAGGGTGCGTGGCTTGTCGCCTGCCTTTTCCGCGCGGGACTTGATGTCATCAACCTTGCCGGTATAGAACTTGTTGAACTCTGCGGCCTTGTCCTCGCGGCCGAGGAGCTGGCCGAAGACCTCCATGGACTTCGGGGTGTTCTCCAATGGCTTCTGACGGAAGTCGGTGAAGACGTACTTCAGACCGGCCTGATCCATCTTGTCCAGGAAGCCGGACTTCTCCGCAGCCTTCTTGTGGTCGAGGGTCATGACCACGACGTCCGGCTTTTGCGCGAGCAGGTTTTCGACGGTTACGTCGCCCTTGGCGATGTTGCCGATAGTCGGCAGATCCTTGTACGCCGCATTGGTTTCGGCGAACTTGGACTCGAAGCTGGGCGCAGCCTGGTGGAGATCCTTGCCCACTGCCACAATGTTGGCGAGTGGGTCTTCACGGTTGAGGATCGAGGTGGCGAAGAGCCCGCGGCCTTCGCCCAGAACGATACGCTCTGGCTGCTTGTCGAAGGTGACCTCGCGGCCAGCGACGTCAGTGATGGTCACAGCAGTGTCCCCCGCGGCGCCGGTAGAGCCGGTGGACGCGGAGGTGTCTTCGCTGTTGCTGCACGCGCTCAACGCAGTCGCGGAGGCGAGCATAGCCAAGGTAGCTGCCGCAATGCGGACGGAGTACTTGGGCACGTTGAAATGGGTCATGAAAGAAAGTCCTTTACTCACGAACAATAGCCAAGCTAACTTAGGCTTAGCTAAATTGAACACGTACGAGAATACAACCACTCACGTAGACCCGGAAAATGGCCCCCCCGAGTTTTATTTAGGTCACTTTAAAGCTGAATGAAATTCTCTAAAAGAAAACTCATCCCCAACGGCAAGGTTATCCGCGGTGGATGTCACGCGCGGCTATAGCCCAGACGCGCAGCCACTCCCCCGCGGCCCCCGCGGACTACTGCCCCAGCTCCTTGCGGCGCTCGGCTGCCAGACGCAGGCGCTCGGCCCGGTCTTTGTCATCCTTCTTTTTCAATTCCTCATAAAGTTTTTTGTCGTCCTCGGAGAGCTTGACCGCAGCCCTGACACCCCACGAGGCGAAACCTGCAATCGGGAAGACAAGCCAGAAATAGTCCCAATTGAAGACGAAAAGACCCAGGAAGAAGAGGATCATCGTCACTGACCAAAGAACAGCATTGATTCGTTGGACTAACCCTCTGCGTCGCTGCAGCCGGTCGAGCTCGGCCTGCGCTTCCGATTCCTTGAACGGGACGGCCTCTGCAATTGGATTGTCAGGAAGGTCCTCAAAGAGGGAAGCGATCTCGCCGCGGGTACGCGCAACAGCCGCCTTTCCTGTGCGGTCTTCGAACTCGTTGATGTCGATGAGACCGTTAGCGAAGTGGGTGCTGAGGAGGCATAGCGCATTGTGGCGTTCGGCGTCTCCCACACGAATGTCTTTGTTCATGCTTTTAAACTTTAATATCCAGCGTTCGGATCCACACGGGTAGGAATTTCCTCGCCAGTCTCAAAGGCCGCGGCCACCTTTGCGGTGTGTGCTCCCAAGTGGCGACGCACCGAGTTACGGGTATTGGCAATGTGCGGTGTAATGACCACCCGCGGGTCCTTCCACAGCGGGTGATCATCCGGGAGCGGCTCCGGCTCAGTGACGTCGAGCGCTGCGCCGGCAATCTCGCCAGAGTCCAGCGCCGCTAAAAGATCCTTGGTACTGATGAGTGGGCCACGGCCCACGTTGACCACCACCGCGTGATTCGGCATCTGGGCAAACACGTCTTTG
>NZ_GG667520.1:0-3806 GCF_000159135.1 Corynebacterium striatum ATCC 6940 | reverse complement strand
TGGGTCTGCGGGGTAAGCGGCACGATGAGCACAAAGTAGTCGGCCGCAGGCCAGACCTTGTCCACCTCGGAGATGGGATAGGTCTCATCCGCGCCTGGAACCGCGTTGCCGGACCGGTTTACGGCAATGATGCGCGGGCCAAAGCCAGAGAGCATCGTGATGAGCCGCTTGCCGATGCCGCCGGCGCCGATAATCGCCACAGTCTTGTCCTCGTGCAGGTAGGACTTGTGATCCTGCACCTCCTCGTAGCTGGAGAAGGTGTCGTTGACATAGCGATGGGCATGCAGCTGCGCGAGCAGCAGCGCGATGGTGGATTCCGCCACGGTGTTATCGAATACGCCAGCGGCGTTGGACCAGATAACGTCGGTCTCCTTCATGACGTCGAGCAGATGGTCTACGCCTGCAGAAGGAATCTGCACGAACTTGATGTTCTCCGGCAGTGGCAACGGGAAGTTCGAGCCGTCGCCGTTGTAGATGAGGAAGTCGGCATCGGAAAGCTCCGAGAGCTCATGGCCAGCTCCCTGCAAGGTCTCGATGGATTCTTGCCATTGTTCCGGCAACATAGCGTATTTCATGGTCTTCTCCTAGGGTTTCTCTGGCTTCTGGTGTCTAGATTCGGGAGGCGTAATTGGAAAGGTAGTCGGCGTGCACAACGGGGCGGCGCAGCTCCTCGGGCAGCTCCTCGGTGTGGCGGCCGATGACCGAGCGCAAAATCTTCGAGTCAAAGCCCACCTCGCCACGGCCGATGTTTTCGCCCTTGGGTCCCAGGATGTCGATGATTTCCCCGGCGTTAAACTCGCCGATGACCTCGGTGACGCCGACCGCCAGCAGGGAGTTTCCTCCCCTGGTCACGGCCTCTACCGCGCCCTCGTCAAGGCGCACAGCACCGCCGGTATCGGCACAGTAGAGAGCCCAGAACTTCCAGGCCGAAAGATGGCGCTCGGGGCGGGTGTGGAACACGGTGCCCACGGAGGCGTCGGCAAGCGCGCGCCCGATGTTGTCAGCCGCAGTCAGCAGAACAGGGATGCCTCCGCGCGTGGCGATGCGCGCTGCGGCGACCTTGGTGGCCATGCCGCCGGTGCCCACGCGGCCGCCATCACCAGCGACGACGCCCTTCAAGTCCTTGCCCGTGCGAACCTCCTCGATGAACTTGGCCCCGGGCTCAGAGGGGTTCTTGTCGTACAAGCCATCCACGTCAGACAGGAGGAACAGTGCGTCGGCACCGACCAAGTTCGCCACCAATGCAGAGAGGCGATCGTTATCACCGAAGTGCATCTCCGAGGTAGCGACGGTGTCGTTCTCATTAACGATGGGCACGATGCCGAGCTGGCGTAGGCGGTCGATGGTGCGCTGCGCGTTGCGCGCGCGATCACGCTGCCCAGTATCGGAGGCGGTCAAAAGTACCTGCCCGATGGAGCGGCCATAGCGGGCGAAGGACACGCCCCACTCATAAGCCAGGTGCACCTGCCCCACCGCGGCAGCCGCCTGCTTGGTAGCAAGATCCTGCGGGCGACGCTTGAGCCCCAGCGGGCGAATGCCAGCGGCAACCGCGCCCGAGGAAACCAGGATGACATCAGAGACCTGCATGCGCGCACAGATGGCGTCGACGATGCGGTCGATCTTCTCGGTAGAGGTAGTGAAATCGTCCTTGGTCAGAGACGAGGAGCCGATCTTGACCACGATGCGCTTGGCCCGAGCTAGCTCGCTGCGCAGCTCGGATTGATATGCAGCGGGTTCGCCTAATTCCGGGAAATCTGGCTGCGCAATCTTGCCCTGCGAGGGCTCTAGCGGCAGCGGATACTCCGGAAAGGACTCGTTGAGAGTAGGGATGGAACGGCGATCTGATGTGTCAGAGGTCATGCCATCCCAGCATACAGACCTTTGGTCCTAGCCCTGCCAACGATCGCGGTTCGCCTGCTCACGGGTGACCTTCTCGTCATCGCCAAAGTCATACTCGTCGATGAGACCACGGCGAGCCTGCGAAGCGCGCTTACGCTCAGCGGCGGAAACACGCTCGGTGCCGCCGAGGCGACCGTCGAAGCCGCGGCCGGCATCCGTGGCACGGCCGCCAGTCATCGGCTCCCACTCGAAGGTGATGCCACCGATGGTCACCGGGCAACCCTCAACAGCGCCCTGCTTAAACAGCTCATCTTCCACGCCGGCCTTGGCCAAGCGGTCAGCGAGGTAGCCGATGGCTTCATCATTTTCGAAGTCGGTTTGCACAATCCAGCGCTCGATCTTGTCACCCTCCACCACGAAGGCACCGGCAAGCTCGGGATCAGGGCGCACGGTGAAGTCAGCGTGGGAGCCGGACTTACGCTCGCCACGTGGGCGAATGATGGTGTGGTTCTTATCCGCCTTAACCTTCGGCTGGGTGCGGCGGTGCTCCTTGACCATTTCAAGCAGCTTGTACTTGAGCGGATCGAGGCCCTTGCGTGCCACCGCAGAAATGATGAAGACGGGCCAACCGTACTTCTCCTCCAGCTCTGGTTTGACGAACTCGGCCAGTTCTTCCGCCTCCCGAATATCCGCCTTGTTCAAGATAATGATGCGTGGGCGCTGCCGCAGATCGCCCAAGCCGGTGTCCTGGTCCAGCAGTTCTTGGTACTTTGCGAGCTCCTCCTCGAGCGCCTCAATATCGGAAAGCGGGTCGCGGCCCGGTTCCAAGGTGGCAACGTCAACGACGTGAGCCAGCACCGCGGTGCGCTCGATGTGGCGCAGGAAGTCCAATCCGAGGCCTTTGCCGTCAGCAGCGCCGGGGATAAGACCTGGAACATCGGCCATGGTGAAGGACTCAAAGCCCATGTCCACCACGCCGAGGTTCGGCTGCAGAGTGGTAAACGGATAATCACCAATCTTTGGCTTGGCCGCAGAAAGCACGGAAATTAGGGAAGACTTGCCGGCCGATGGGAAACCGACGAGGCCGACATCTGCCATGGATTTAAGCTCCAACACCAGATCGCGGGCCTCGCCGGGCTCGCCCTGCAACGCAAAGCCTGGTGCCTTGCGGGCAGCAGAGGCTAGGGCTGCGTTGCCAAGGCCACCGAAACCGCCTTCCGCAGCGACGAAGCGGGTGCCAGGAACCGTAAGGTCCGCCAGCATCTCGCCGTCCTCGGAGTAGACCACGGTGCCGGCCGGGACCTCGAGGATGAGATCCTCGCCGCGGGCGCCATTGCGCCAGTCACCAGCACCGTTGTTACCGCGGCCGGACTTCAGGTGCGGACGGTAGTGGAAGTCCATCAGGGTGTGAACCTGCGTGGAAACCTCCAGCAGGATGTCCCCTCCGTGGCCGCCATTGCCGCCGTCTGGACCGCCCAGCGGCTTAAACTTTTCACGGTGCACCGAAGAGCAGCCGTGGCCTCCGTCGCCGGCTTGCAGGTGAAGTACGACGCGGTCAATAAAACGTGCCATGAAGTTGGTTTCCTCGCCCTTAAAAATAAGTAGCTGTTTTTCTTAATCTGAGCTGCTCATACTACCATCGGCAGCCGCCTGCTTCCTAGCCCGGCGACGCCGACAGGGAGGGAGGAACCAAACATGTGGCCCGCGCCGTCGTAAAGCACGCTTGGCGACGTCGTATGCCGCACCGGTAGGTCCACATTGATCGCTGGAATGCGCAGGCGCGCAATAGAGCCGCTGGCGGAGGGATCGGATACCTCGGCAACAGGCAGGACCTTGTTCCAGACACTCGAGATCACGGTTCCGGCCTCAGAGTCGGTGGTGAGCTTGGAGGATGTCTGATGGTTTGTGTGTGGGGTTCAGCCCCAAGCGCTACAAGTACGGCGCGTATTAACCCGGTAAGCAAAAAG
>NZ_GG667521.1:245854-309586 GCF_000159135.1 Corynebacterium striatum ATCC 6940 | reverse complement strand
TTTAACTCTTGTATATCCCATACCCAGGTCGCCGAGTCTTTGCGCTCGCACAACACCAGCAATTGCTCCTGTGAGCGAGACAATGCATTCAGCAGCTCCCTCTGAGTGGACGCACATTCAACCTGGGTCCAGAGGAAGTAGCGTCTTAGCTCATCGAGTATCGGTTGCTCATCGTCTCGGATGCCTGCGAGCAGACACGGCATATCCGAGTATTTCAATCGCCACACTAAAGCGTTACCTCGCAGTCTGCTTGGTCGGCTACATGCTTGGAATGCGTCGCGACGACGACAACGGCGCCTTGGTCAGCGAAAGCACGGAGGTGTTCAACAACCAGCTGAGCATTGTCCTCGTCAAGCGCCCCGGTTGGCTCGTCCGCCAATACGATTTTGGGCTTGGAAACGAGGATCCTCGCCAAGGCTACTCGTTGTTGTTCGCCGCCAGACAAGCCGCTGACCACACGCTTTTCATAGCCGCGTAAACCAACCTGCGCCAAAGCGCTGTCTAGCGCCTCGTCGAAAGCACGGCGCGAAACGTTACTGGCTGCGAGCTTCACGTTGTCGACAACGGTGAGGTCAGGAACCAAGCCGTAGTCTTGAAAGAGATACCCAACGCATTCGCGTCGATACTTGCGCAGTCGACCTGCCGATAGCGATGCAATGTTGTTTCCATCCCACATGATTGAGCCTTTGTCCGGCGAGATCAGACCGCCCAAGAGGTTCAACAGGGTGGTTTTCCCACTTCCGGAGACACCGGTTAATGCAGTCACCCGGCCAGCCGCAAAAGACCGCGTAAAGCCGGAAAGAATCATTTTTCCCTTCACACTGTAGTGAAGGTCTTCAACCTGAATTTCCATATCCTAATTTCCTTCGCTGTCTGTCCAGCGCATTTGATTTCGCGCACTAATCCACCAGGTCAAACCGATTGAAATACACATCCACACGATCGAAAATGCGACGACAGCAAGAACGGTTGCCGTGGACCACCTGTTTTCAAACCCCATCGACCACGTTGATGGATAGTGCGATTCCAGTTGTTCCTTATGCTCGCGCAAACGATACAAAACCCAGCCGATGGTGGTAACGAAAAAGAATAGCTCGGCCAGCAGAATCTTCCTGCACATCTTCCACGGGCTGCGCCCACAAATGAAGGAAACATAGAGCTCTCGCCGGAACGCCACCTGGAAACTGAAAAGCCCCGCGACGATTAACAAGGAAACCAGTAATATCGCTACGACCGTATTTAACGACCAAAGGCTGAATTGCTCTTTGGCTTCCTCAAGGGACGATCGCCAGGAATCAGCATGCGGTTGTGCCGTGGCGAGCACCTTGCCCACCGTCCCATCTTTCAGCTCACCAACGACAGTTGGCTCGATGGCAAGGAGGACTTTCTGCGAGGCTTTCGCGAGTAAATTCCGGTCACCGATAGCTTCAAGCCCCACTGGTAACGAAACCACAATGGGGTCATTAATTACTGGCCGCAGCTCAACGTCATAGGAAAAGACTTGCCCAAGCGAACAATCTTCTTTCCAGTTAAAATTTGGAACCTTCTTTTTCGCGAGTTCGGCTTCAAATGCAACAGAGTCAATAATCGTCTGTTTGGATTCTTCACTGAGGGCAACAGGAGCACAAACGGTTATGTCTTCTTCAGAAGGGGCAACACCAGCTTGAACGGCGAACCGATGGTTGCTGAGAATAACCGGGGCTTCCAGTTGAGTCGGCCAGGTAAGCCAAAAAGGATCCGCTAAGAGTAGCTTTCCTTCGCGGTCCGCCTGACGCAAGGGCGCTGCAGCTGCAGCCTGTTCTTTTTCATCCGGAGTGATATTCGAGCTCAGGGCAAACTCTTGCTCATTGGCATGTCCGATCCAATACGGTTGCAATTCCTCTCGCGCGGACACCTCAGCACCGGTATCAACCATCTGTGAAAGTGCCGTCAGGCTCGTCAAGAGTGCCAATAGCCGGACAGCATACAGTGCGTAGGTAATTGGACGCGCCCGAACCTTGCCTTTGATGGCCTGCGGGATCGAAATATTTCGAACCAATAACTGCCCGAGCACATAGCCCAGCGCCAAACCTACCCATTGGAGCAACACAGAAACGCCGAAAAAGGCCCAAAACAACGTCGCTTCTGCCCAGTCGTTGTAAAGATACAAGGCCGCCGCAATAAAAATGATCGCAAGAAAAAATGGTAGCCATGTTTGCTTGGCAAGCCGCGTTACATCAAGCCTTAGCGTCTGCGATAGCTTTAGCCCCAAAAGTCTGTGAATGCCGATTTCGCGAGCCCGCACTAGGCAGTGCCCGCCACCCAACACGAGCGCGAGTAGAAAAGCAGCCGCGACCAACAAAGGCAGCGACGAAGTCATGACGAAACTCCAAGTCAAGTTCTGGAGCCCTATCACGGAATACCCGCGCTCCTCCAACCATGTCGTTAGGTCTCGAGCGTCATTTTCTGATCCTTTAATGTTAAAAACTTGGCGCGGTTCCTTAGTCGGAATTTCCGACAATGGATACCAAACAAACTTTTCGCCTCTCTGAAACTTTTGAGACTCAAAGTTAGCTGCACCTGAAGGCAGAGCCGAGGAGTAGATTCGCAGCTCACCATCCGAATCAGCTAGCGAGGCGTAATAAACCGATACGTCAAATCCTGAGTCTCCCGCAAATTCAGAAAGCTCAGGAAACAGTGTTTCTGTGTGACTGTCAGGTTCGAAGTCTTCGATCTGGACAAACTCGTTGCCAAGCCGGTAATCCAGAGTCGATAAGAGGCTGGCTCCGACAAAGGCAATGAATGCGCTACTAACCGTAGAGAGCAAAATCCCTACGGTTAGTAGTCTGACTGAAGTTTTCATCGAGCCTTAGCAGTGTCGGTAGTAGGACTTATTTCCAGAGGACTTCTTGGGAGCTGTTGCTCGTGACCAAGTGTTTTTGTTGACGCAACCGCTATCCGACTTGAAGGTACCAACAGCAGTTGAACCGTGCCGCACCCCATTGTGAAAGTAGTGCGACCAAACCTGGCCACTACCCGTACCGTAGTCCCACGTGCCGCCATCGATATTTACAATCGTGGCCCCAGCGACACCTGTACCGCCCAACGCCAACAAACCTGCGAGAGTTACTGAAACTGCTCGCTTAGACATGCCCACTTTCATAAGCATTCCTTTCTTGAGAAGAATCCGAACTTATAGCGCGCGCTGCTCAAAGATATACGCTGCCCATAAACTGGGTTCAAGTGTCAAAAGTTACCTTTCGCAGATTCATCAACTCCGCGCAAATACCCAGGCCTCGATCCGCAGCTCTCTGGTGGATTGCGGGGCGTCGGCAAGCGTGTGAAAATGCGAGCAGGAGGTCTGGTTTTCCAGGCCTGGGTATTTGCCCAAAAGCTAAAACCAGGCCGGGTAAAACAGCAAAAAGGCGCCGCACAACGCGACGCCCTCCAAATTACCTGTTACTTCGCCGCGCGACGCCGACGAGCGAACTCCGAAAGCACGGCACCGGCGGCGACGGATGCGTTCAAGGACTCAACCCAGGCGGTCATCGGAATGGACACGATGACGTCGCAATTCTCGCGCACCAAGCGGGAGATGCCCTTTCCCTCAGAACCGATGACGATGACCACAGGGTCCTTGCCACCGGTGTAGGTGTCGAGCGTGTGCTCGCCGCCGGCGTCCAGGCCTACGACCTGGTAGCCGGCATTTTGAAATTCCTGCACCGTACGGGTCACGTTGGTCACGCGCGCCTTTCCCGGCAAATACCCAACCCTGGAAACCAAGACCTCCTGTTCGCTTTCTCCCACGCTTTCCGACGCCGCGCTTTTCACCAGGAAGCTGCATTTCTAGGGCTGGGTATTTGCCAAAAGGAGAGGCTGCGGCGCAGGAACGCGCTGGGGCAACCCGCGAATTACTGTTTCCAGACCACCGCCGTCGCCACCGCGGCGCGGCCCTCGGAGCGGCCGGTGAAACCCATGTGGTCGGTGGTGGTGGCAGAAACCGAGACGGGGGCGCCCAAGATCTCGCTGAGCACGCGCTCTGCTTCCTCACGGCGCGGGCCCATCTTCGGCGACTGCCCCACCAGTTGAGCGGCGGCGTTGCCGATGACAAAGCCATGGGATTCGAGCAGCTCACGGCACTCGCGCAGCAGGCGCTCGCCGGAGACATTGTCGTATTCTTTGCGCCCCACGCCCACAAACGAGCCAAGGTCGCCGAGGTTGGAGGCGGAAAGGAGGGCGTCGACAAGCGCGTGGCTCACCACATCGCCGTCGGAGTGGCCCTCGCAGCCGTCCACGCCTTCGAAGAGCAAGCCCGCGATCCAGCAGGGCTTGCCTTCCTCAATCTGGTGAGCGTCCGTGGCGATGCCAACGCGCGGGATGATCGGCTGGGTCATGAGTTCTCCTTGAGAATCGCGGTGGCCAGGGTGAGGTCCATGGGCGTGGTGATTTTCAGCGCTAACTGGTCGCCCGGCACGGTGGCCACGGGCACGCCGAACCATTCCATGAGGCTGGCGTCATCGGTGGCGATGAACTCCTGCTGCCCGGAGAAGTACTTTTCGTTGGCGCCGCGCAGCGTGGCCAAGTCGAAGCCTTGCGGGGTCTGCACGGCGCGCAGTGAGGAACGATCCGGAGTGGAGACAACACGCTCGGCGTCGACGATCTTGATGGTGTCGGAAACCGGCAGAACCGGGATGACGGCGGGAGCACCGTCAAGGACGGTCTGGGCCACGCGCGCGATCATGGCTGGCGGGGTCAGGGCGCGGGCGGCGTCGTGAATGAGCACCACGGCGTCCTCTTCGTCAATGGCTTGCAGGCCGGCCCACACGGAGTCGGCGCGCTCGCCGCCGCCGTGGACGAAGGTGATGGGCAAGGGGGCGTCGGCAAGCAATGCTCGCGCGGTGTCTTCCATCACCGGAGAGACGGTGACCACCGCGCGTTTGACCACGCCACTGTGCGCCATGGCTGCTACGGAGCGTTCCAGGAGCGTGCGTCCCTGGAGTTCAACGTATGCCTTGGGCACTTCTGCGCCTAGGCGCGTGCCTATCCCTGCTGCCGCGATGAGCGCGACAACGGGCTTATTCGTCTTCGTCGTCGAAGGAGAGGTCATCGAGATCGATGTCGTTGTCGATGTCGGTGGTGATGGACTTGTCCTCCACGATGCCCGCGGCGCGGTGGCGCTCGATGGTGGCGTCGATTTCCTCCAGCATGGTGTCGGCCTTCTTCTCGTCGACCGGAGAGGCCAACGCGAGCTCGCCCACGAGGATCTGACGGGCCTTGGCCAGCATGCGCTTCTCACCTGCGGACAGCCCGCGGTCCTGGTCGCGGCGCCACAGGTCGCGGACGACCTCGGCAACCTTGTTGATGTCGCCGGAAGCCAGGCGCTCCTGGTTAGCCTTGTAGCGGCGGGACCAGTTACCGGCCTCTTCAACGTCGATTTCACGCAGGACGGAGAATACCTTCTCGAGGCCTTCCTTACCCACGACGTCGCGAACGCCGACGAGCTCCACGTTCTTGGAAGGCACGCGAACCACAAGGTCAGACTGATTGATCTGGAGCACCAAGTACTCCAGGGTCTCGCCACCCATCTCGCGATGCTCAATATCAGCAATCCTGGCAGCACCGTGGTGCGGGTAGACGACGACCTCTCCGACCTTAAATTCCATTGCCACTCCTTATTAAATGTTCGCGCCGCTAACGGCACACATACAGGGCAACAAGTTTAGCACGCGCCGCACAGCTGCTTGCCGACGCCCACGTCTACCCCCGTATTACCCCGCTTACTACCCAATTGGTTTTCACGAAACTGTGTACTCGGCACGGAAAGGTACTAGGCTAAAGCGTTGATAAGCTTTGTGATCGCAATCTATGGAGGACCCTCAAAGTGCAGCCACTGAAGACCGCCGCCCGTCGCGGTGCCATCATTTCCGTAACCGCCCTGTCTGCGCTGGCATTGGCTTCCTGCTCTGCAGGCCACGTTACCCAGACTTCCGACAAGGTTGCGGCTGTCGACGGTTCCTCCGCTGCCACCGAGGACGGCGCAGTCGCAGTTCGCGACGTCACCATTCAGGTCGAACCGGACTCCGGCGAGACCTCCCTGAAGTTCGTAGCTGTTAACCAGGGCTACGAGGTTTCTGATATCACCCTCGAGTCTGTTTCCGTCGATGGCCAGGACGTTGACCTCGGCTCCGTTAAGCCAATGGCTCGCGACCAGTCCATCATCGCTGACTCCGCGGCTAACCTCAAGGAGCTCAAGAAGGACGAGAAGAACAAGAACGTCCAGTACGTTGAGACCACCCTGCAGAACGAGGACTACGGCTACGCAGGTTCCCGCCCGGTTACCTTCACCTTCAACAATGGCACCATCGAGGTAAACGCTGCTGTTTCCGCTTCCCCACTGAAGTCCGGTGAGTACAATCGCGACTCCAAGTCCACCGAGGGCTACACCACCGAGAAGCCTGAAGCTGGCCACCACTAAGGTTTAAGCTTTCGAAGCCCCGCACTTTCGAGTGTGGGGCTTTGCGTTTGGGGCGGGTAGGTACACGTGTCCGGTGGGTGTCCTAGAGTTACTGGCATGGCAAAGAAGTCCCGTCCCGTCCACACCTGCTCTGAGTGTGGCTACGTCTCCCCCAAGTGGCTTGGCCGCTGCCCAGATTGCGGCTCGTGGGGCACGCTCCAGGAGTCGGCGCCCGCGGCGTCGGCAGGCTCGGCAGCTTCGGCGGCCGTGACAGGGCAGATGGTCAAGGGGCTTACTCCCAGCAGCCCGGCGCAGCCCATCACCAAGATTGGGGCAAGCGCTACCAAGACCATTACCACCGGCATCGGGGAGTTGGACCGCGTGCTGGGAAAGGGCATTGTGCCGGGTTCGGTGGTGCTCATGGCGGGCGAGCCAGGCGTGGGTAAGTCCACGCTCTTGTTGGAGGTGGCCTCGCGTTGGGCGCAGCTAGACCGCAAGGCTCTTTACGTGACGGCGGAGGAATCCACGGGCCAGGTGCGTGCGCGTGCCGAGCGCACCGACGCCCTGCATGACACGCTGTATCTCGCCGCAGAGTCGAACCTGGACGTAGTCTTCGGACACGTTGAGCAGCTCAAGCCCAGCCTCATCATCGTGGACTCGGTGCAGACCATGCACGCCGCGGGCGTCGAGGGCGTGGCCGGCGGCGTGGCACAGTCCCGTGCCGTGACCGCGGCTTTGACCACCTTAGCCAAGTCCACCGGCATTCCGGTTCTCTTGGTGGGCCACGTGACTAAAGACGGCAACGTGGCGGGCCCGCGCGTGCTGGAGCATCTTGTCGACGTTGTGCTCAACTTCGAAGGAGACCGCCAATCCAGCCTGCGCATGCTGCGCGGCATCAAGAACCGCTTCGGCGCTACCGATGAGGTGGGCTGCTTCGAACAGACCTCCGGCGGCATCCGCGAGGTCACCGATCCTTCCGGTCTCTTCCTCTCCCACCGCGGCAGCACGCCCGATGGCTCAGCGGTGACCGTGGCCATGGATGGCGTTCGTCCCATCCTGGCGGAGGTCCAGGCGCTGACCGTGGATCCTGTGGCCAAGAACCCGCGCCGCGTGGTCACGGGCTTGGACTCCAACCGTGTGCCGATGGTGCTAGCAGTGCTGCAGGCACGCGCGGGCCAGCGCACCAATGACAAGGACGCTTACGTTGCCACGGTGGGCGGCGTGCGCATTCAGGAGACAGCCACGGACCTCGCGGTGGCGCTGGCAACATGGTCCTCGCTACACGAAAAGCCGCTGCCGGCTAAGACCGTGGTCATCGGCGAGGTGGGCCTGGCCGGCGAGCTGCGCCGAGTGCCAAACCTGGACCGTCGCCTCGCCGAAGCCGCGCGCTTGGGCTATAAAAACGCAATCGTCCCGGCTGGCAAGGTAGATGCCACCGGGATTCGGGTGCGTCAGGCTGCTACGCTCAGCGAGGCCATCGCACTGCTGAGCTAAGCGTCGTTCGCATCCACGAGGTTGAACGTCTGAGCCGGTGCTGCGTTATCGCCGATGACCACGTGCATGAAGTATCCACCCATCGGCGATTCCTGACGGTCCACGCACTGGCCCGGCTGGGACATCTTGCGCGACCACACGGCTTCGAACTTGCGTGGCTCGCCCGGCTTGAAGGTCTGTGTCTTCCCCTCGACCGGCGGGTAGCAGTCGGTGTCGGTCCACATCTTCTGGTTGGTCTTCAAGTCATAGACTTCGAAGCGCATGGTGTCGGCTTCCAAATCAATGACACAGTCGACGGCCGTGGGGTTGTTGACCTCCATGTAGAAAGTCGGCTGCTCGCCCGGGCCATAGGTTGGCTTGCTGACAGAGCCCGTCAGTTGCAGGTCTGCAAGAGTGCACGTGTTCTTCTTCGGCTCCTCGCTCGGGTTGGTGGCCGATGCCGGGGCGCTGTCTGAGGCCGGCTGCGTGCTCGACTCCTTGGAGCTAGTCGCCTCGCTGGTCTTTTCCGCCTTCGAGGTGGCCTTCGTCTCCGGCGCCGCTGCGGAGCCACGTGCACTTGTCGAAGCCGCCGGAACCGATTCATCCGAGCCGCCAAACATCGAGGTCGCAGCCCACAAGAGCAGGCCCACGACAACCAGGAGTCCAATCAGCGCGGCCACTCGGCGGCGCATGTAGATCTCTTGGGGCAGCGGGTTGCGTCGGTTCTCAGTCACGTTCTTGATTTTAAGGGGCCACGCCCCTAACCTGCACTAACCCTCGCCGCGTGTCTGACTAAATGGCGGGACTCAACTGGGGAGAGAGCGAGTGCAGCACTAAGCTACTGCACACCGTGCAGTACTACGGTCTCCACACTGGAATCCTCCAGCAGATAGCGCAAGCCCACGACGCCGAGGGTTCCGGCGTCGAGAAGCCGGCGGGCCGCAGGCACATCCGCGATGATCTGTGAAACCGTCTGTGCAGTGTTCTCCCGCTCGAAGTCCGGAGTGGAGTCGCGGCCCTCACGGCGCGACTGCAGCGCAGACGCAGCTACCTTCTCAATGATCGGGCGCTGCAGGCCGGTCGGCAGATTCATGTCGCCGTTGAGGAACGCGGAAGCCGCAGCAACCGCGCCGCAGGACTGGTGGCCCATGACCACGAGCAAGTTGGCGTTCAGATTCTCCAGGGCGTAATCCAACGAAGCCAGTACCGCGTTATCGAGGATGTGACCGGCGGTGCGGATGACGAAGGCGTCGCCAAAGCCAATGTTGAATACGTGCTCAATAGGGGCGCGCGAGTCGGAGCACGAAAGCACGATGACGCGCGGATCCTGGCCCTTGGTGAGCCCGGCGCGAATGTGGGCGTCATCGTTGACGGAGATGACGTTGCCGGTTACTAGGCGCTGGTTGCCCGCTTGCAGAGCTTCCCAAACCTTTTGTGGATCTTGTGGAACTTTAGAAAGTGGCATGTCACTAACTGTAGTCCCCTACCACCGCTGTCCTACACTGATTCCCGATGATTGATACCGCCGCCCTCCTCACATGGTTCGACTCCGCCGAACGCCCGCTGCCTTGGCGACGCCCCGGGACCTCCGCGTGGGGCGTTCTGCTCAGCGAGGTCATGAGCCAGCAAACGCCCGTCGCGCGTGTGGCTCCGGTATGGGAGGAATGGATGGAGCGCTGGCCCACCCCGGCGGACTTCGCCGCGGCCTCCCGAGCTGAGGTCCTGCGCGCTTGGGGCAAGCTCGGCTATCCCCGCCGCGCGCTGCGCTTGTGGGAGTGCGCGCAGGAGATTGGTGAGGAGCCGGTGCCAAGCGACGTCGCCAAGCTGCTGGCCCTGCCCGGCATCGGCGAGTACACCGCGCGGGCCGTGGCGTGCTTCCATTACGGACGCAACGTGCCGGTGGTGGACACCAACGTGCGCCGCGTCTACGCCCGCGCCGTGGATGGGCAGTTCCTCCAGCCGCAACCGTCCAAGAAGGAGTTGGCGCAGGTGGAGGCACTCCTACCCGCGGTAAATGGCCCACGCTTTTCCGCCGCGTTGATGGAGCTCGGAGCTCTCGTGTGCACGGCGAAGTCGCCGAAGTGCGAGGAGTGCCCGCTGCGCACGGGCTGCGCGTGGCAACTCGCGGGCTGCCCGCAGCCCAGCGAGGAGGAGCTCACGCGTGCAAAGAAACGCATACAGAAGTTCAAGGGAACCGACCGCCAAGTGCGCGGGCTCATCCTCGACGTGCTGCGCGGGGCATCGGGGCCGGTGCCGCAAAGTTCCATCGACGTGGTGTGGCCCGATGCAGCGCAGCGTTCCAGGGCTTTGGCATCGCTGCTTAACGACGGCCTCGCGGAGCAAGATTCCCAGGGCCTGTTCCACTTGCCGGCTTAATACGCTCTAGTACCTAGAGTCGTGCGGCGGGCGGCTGAAGTCGATGAGTCTGCCAAGCGCCCAATCCCGGTCGGAGAGCAGGCGGGCAAAGACGAGGCCGCAACCGATGGACATGACGACCATCGTCGCGGTGGCGAGGTTCGAAAGCGACTGGTCCATGTTGCCCGCGTTAAGGTGGAATACCGCGCGGAACATCGCGGTGCCGGGAATCATGATGACTGCGGCGGGGACCGTGGTGGTAATGCGCGGCAGATGCATCTTGCGAGCCACCTGCGCGCCCAGCAGGCCGATGATGACGCCGCCCACGAATGCCGCGAAGTAGCTCGTGGTGCCCAGCGATAAAATGCCAAGGCGCGCCATGTTCGCCACCGTGCCCACGAGGGCCGCGGCCAGCACCATGCGGCGCGAGGAGTTAAACAGGAACGCAAAGCCGGCGATGCCTGAGAAGCTGGCGACTACCGCGGCGGCGTACCAGGTGGCGTCAGGAGCTGGGGCAGGCGGGATTGGGGTCAGTTCGGTGAACCAGCTGACCATGGCCACTGTGAACGTGGCCGCGATGATGACGGTGAGCGAGTAACTCAGGCGCGCCATGCCGGCGTCGAAGTCGAAACGGGCCAAATCGATGATGGCGGAGAACAACGGGAAACCTGGTATGAGGAATAGCACCGCCGCCACGTAGCCCGAAGAGAATTCGGCGGGATCCGCCCAGCCGATAAGCGCGAGGGCCTCCGTGGTGAGGAAGTAGACCATGCTCGAGACCGCACCGCCGGCAACGATGCAACCCAGCTGGTGCACATGCCTGTGATGCAAGGCCCAGCGGGTGAACTGCCCGCAGAACGCGGCCAAGGCAACCAGCAGCACCACATAAGACTGGAAGTAGTTAAGTACCGCGAAGGAAGCGCAGGCCACGCCCGCAGCGCTAGCCAGGACCCAGCCGTTCCAGCGCTTGACGACGTGCGATTCGATGTCGTCGAGGAAAGCATCGAGTTCCTCAGCGGTAATGCCGGCATACAGCCGATGGTGGGTGAGGTCCTCGAGGGCCTCGATGCGGGAGGCGTCGACAGCCGGCGAATGCTGCTGCGCCACCACCGTGCGAAATGCGCGGCCCTTGTGGAAGGTGCAGGTAATCTGCGTAACGCCCACGTTGGCGTCGAGCCGGTCGAAGCCCAGGGCACGGGCCGCGCGCTTCATGCCGCGCAGCACGCGGTAGCCGGACGTACCTGCGCCCATGAGCAACATGCCCAAGCGCAAAATGACGTCGGCTTCGATGCCCATCCGGACATAGTCAGGAGTTGGCTCTCGCATGGCTAAAGCGCTGGTCTTTAGCGCCAGCGACCCCGGAAGTTCAGGCCACCGGGCAGGTTGATCCACATGCCGCCGCGGGAATTGAAGGTCACGGGCCCAACTTTGGTGGACATGGATGCCCCGGAGCCGGAGATATTAATCCAGCTATTCTTGCCGGTTTTCTTGCGTGAACGGTATTGAATGCCCATGGTGACAAATTTTAGCGCACCCCCAGTTGCGCTGGCCGCTAGAGTTTAGTGCGTGAAGTTCCCTCGTCTCATCGCGGCCGCGGTACTCACTGCCGCCCTAATTGCCAAATTGTGGGCGAGATGTCAGATTTTTCGCCCACAATTTGGCACTTAGGGCGGCTGCGCAGTTGGCTGCCCCGGGAAAACGACAAAGGTGCCGCCTGCAAGGGGCGGCACCACGTCTAGTTCAGCCTAGATAGGCTGGCCAGCACCGGCAGCTGGCGGGTTATCGTCGTCAGTTGGCTCTGGCAAGACATCGCTGGTGATGGAATCAGGACCGTCGTTCTGCTCTGCCATGAGCTCCTCGTCAGCCTCGCGTACCTCGGCATCCTCGAGTTCCTCCTCGAACGTGCCCTCCGGCAACGGACGCGGGCGCGGGCTGAAGGTAAAGGTCGCAGAAGAGTTGTCCTTGGACTCGCCGTCCCAGTTCTCCACGTCAACGGTGATGATTTCACCAGCACCGATTTCACCGAAGAGGATCTTCTCGGAGAGCTGATCCTCAATCTCGCGCTGAATGGTACGGCGCAGCGGACGAGCACCCAAGACTGGATCGAATCCGCGCTTTGCCAGTAGATCCTTAGCTTTCTGGGTCAGCTCGATGCCCATGTCGCGCTCTGCCAGCTGCTTTTCCACACGGCCAATGAGCAGCTCGACCATCTCAACGATCTGCTCCTGAGTGAGCTGGTGGAAGACCACAATCTCGTCGATACGGTTGAGGAACTCTGGGCGGAAATGCTTCTTCAGCTCGTCGTTGACCTTATTCTTCATGCGCTCGTACTGAGCATCGCTATCCGGTTCGGAGGAACCGCTAAAGCCCAAGCCCACAGCCTTAGAGATATCTTGCGTACCCAGGTTTGAGGTGAAAATCAGGACCGTGTTCTTAAAGTCCACGATGCGACCCTGGCCGTCGGTAAGGCGGCCGTCCTCGAGAACCTGCAGCAAGGTGTTGTAAATCTCCTTGTGGGCCTTCTCAATCTCGTCGAAGAGAACCACGGAGAATGGCTTGCGGCGAACCTTCTCCGTCAGCTGGCCACCCTCTTCGTAGCCAACGTATCCCGGAGGAGCACCGAAGAGACGGGATGCGGTGAAGCGGTCGTGGAACTCGCCCATGTCGATCTGGATGAGGTCATCATCAGAGCCGAACAGGAAGTTAGCCAGGGACTTCGAAAGCTCCGTCTTACCAACACCGGACGGACCGGCGAAGATGAAGGAACCGGAAGGACGACGCGGGTCCTTGAGACCTGCGCGGGTACGGCGGATAGCGCGGGACACTGCCTTGACTGCCTCGTCCTGACCAATGATGCGCTTGTGCAGCTCATCTTCCATGTGCAGCAAGCGGGAAGATTCCTTCTCCGTCAGCTTGAGCACAGGGATGCCGGTCCAGTGTGCCAGGACCTCAGCGATTTGTTCCTCGCCGACCTCAGCGATTTCCTCGAGGTCGCCGGTGCGCCACTGCTTTTCCTTCTCAGCGCGCTCTTCACCGAGTTTGCGCTCCTTGTCGCGCAAGCCGGCTGCCTTCTCGAAGTCCTGGGCGTCGATAGCCGCTTCCTTCTCGCGGCGGACCTCAGCGATGCGGTCATCGACCTCACGCAGGCCTTCCGGAGCAGTCATGCGCTTAATGCGCATGCGGGCACCAGCCTCGTCGAGGAGGTCAACGGCCTTATCCGGCAGGAAGCGGTCATTGATGTAGCGGTCAGACAGGGAGGCCGCAGCCTTCAGAGCCTCGTCAGTGTAAGAAACGCGGTGGTGTGCCTCGTACTTATCGCGCAGGCCCTTGAGGATGAGGATGGTGTCATCCAGGGAAGGCTCGTCGACCTTGACCGGCTGGAAACGACGCTCCAGCGCGGCATCCTTCTCAATGTGCTTGCGGTACTCGTCCAAGGTGGTAGCACCGATGGTCTGGAGCTCACCGCGGGCCAGCTTCGGCTTCAGCAGCGAAGCGGCGTCGATTGCGCCCTCTGCTGCACCTGCGCCGACCAGGGTGTGAATCTCATCGATAAACAGGATGATGTCACCGCGCTGGTTAATCTCCTTGAGGACCTTCTTCAGGCGTTCCTCGAAATCACCACGGTAGCGGGAACCCGCAACCAAAGAACCAAGGTCAAGCGAGTACAGCTGCTTGTCCTTGAGGGTCTCAGGGACTTTACCGTTAACGATGTCGAGAGCCAGGCCCTCCACAACTGAGGTCTTACCAACACCAGGCTCACCAATGAGAACCGGGTTGTTCTTGGTACGGCGGGAGAGCACCTGCATGATGCGCTCAATCTCGGAATCGCGGCCCACAACTGGGTCGAGCTTGCCATCCTTGGCGGCCTGGGTCAGGTTGCGACCAAACTGGTCAAGAACCAAGGAATTGGAGCGCTCGCCCGCGCCGGACGGTGCGGTGCGGCCACCCAGGCCTGCGCCCGCGCCGGCACCAGCACCGACTGGCCCGCCCTGGGACTGGCCGTCGTTTTCACCATTGCCGCCCTCGTAACCAGACAACAGCTGGATAACCTGCTGACGAACGCGCGGCAGGTCAGCGCCAAGCTTGATGAGTACCTGCGCTGCCACGCCCTCGCCCTCGCGGATGAGGCCCAGCAGCAGGAACTCAGTACCGATGTACTTGTGGCCCATCTGCAGGCCCTCACGTAGGGAAAGCTCCAGCACCTTCTTCGCGCGCGGTGTAAACGGAATGTGACCGGTGTGTGGCTGGGAGCCGTGACCGATAATTTCCTCTACTTCGCGGCGGACGTCCTCAAGCGAGATGCCCATGGACTCCAGTGCCTTGGCGGCAACGCCTTCACCCTCGTGGATGAGGCCGAGCAAAATGTGCTCGGTGCCGATGTAGTTGTGGTTGAGCATGCGTGCTTCCTCCTGCGCCAGGACGATGACGCGGCGGGCACGGTCGGTAAACCTCTCGAACATTGCCTTATACCTCTATGCTTTCGCTAATAATGTGTCACCCACTCTAACGCGCCGACTGGACATGCAATTCACGGTTTTTAGAACCAACTCTCCAGAAGGCACCTTTTCCCAGCTCAGGGCACTGTACGCCGGTAGCGAACAGGCCTTTCAGAAGGTTTCTTTACACCTCGCTACTGGAGTTTGACTCGGTTGCCGTTACTCTTAAATGCGAAAAGGCCCAAAACCATTATTTAAAAGGATGAATCCCTGTGAAAAAGCTCCCTGAGTTCTTCTCTACTCAGCATCAACTCCGTCAGCTTTCCGTAATGGACGAATCCTCGGTCTCCACGCTTTTCGGTGTCGTGGACTCCTCTAATAAGCCAATGACGGTCGAGCTTTTTGAGGCCAACCACCGCGGTGCGGTTAAGCAAGCCTCCGCGCTTGCCGACGTCCACCATCGCTCCATCGTCCCGCTCGTCGGCACCGGAACCACAGAAAAGGGCCAAGACTTTCTGGTGCGCGCCGTACTTTCCGGCGAGCCACTTTCTACCTTCACCGGCTCTGGCCTAGGCGCGCAGCACCTCACCAAGACAGAGGCGCTTTCAGTTTTTACTCCTTTGGCCGAGGCAGTGGATTACCTGTTGCAGAACAACCAGACGGGCTTTGCCATGCATGCGCTGCATCCGCGCCGCATCATGGTTACGGGTTCGCGCAGCAATGCGGTGCTGTGTGCGGCAGGCCCGGGCGTGGGCAACGCCACCGCTGAGCAGGTCACGCAGCGCTTTGCGGAGCTCATTAAGTCTGCACATCCGGAGTTCAAGCCAAATTCCCAGTTCAACTCAGCTGGCACGGTTATCGACGCCCTGCGTAACGCCTCTACTTCCACCGGCACCGCTGCAGCGGGAGCAGCTGGTGCCGCAGCCGCAGGTTTTGCTTCCCAGTTCGCCAGCCCGCAAGCTGCGGCACCCCGCGAGCAAACCCACCCGCAGACGCAGCCTCAGCCAGCGCAGCAGGCCCCGCAGCAGCAGATGCCACCGCAGTACATGCCGCAGCAGCAGCCGATGATGCAGCAAGGCCAGTACCAGCAGGGGTTCCAGCAAGGCCAGCCGCAGGGGCAGATGCAGGGCCAACCAAACGGTGCGGGATTTGCTGCACCGGTTGCAGAAAAGAAGTCCGGCTCTGGCAAGAAGACCGGCCTCATCGCGCTATGCGCCGCACTGGCAGTGGTCGTTCTCGCCGCCGCCGGCATCTTCTTCTTCAACCAGTACCCGGGCTGGAACGATGATGAAAGCAACCTCGCAGAGGCCTACCCTGGACTGCTGGGCTCGCGCAGCGGCACCTCCGGCTACGGCGATACCAAGTGCCACCACCGCGAGCCGGAGGAAGGCCAGCTGGCGAAGATCACCTGTGAGGGCGACGACTTAAGCTATGCTGTCGCCTCCTACGAATCCGTGGAAGCCCGCGACGCCATCCTGCCTTCTGATCCAACCGAGCTTTCCAATGGCCAGTGCACCATCCAGAGCTTCGAAGCCCCGAACGCCGAGGAGCCGACCTATTACATGGCAGTGCCTGGCACTCAGTCCGCCTTCATTATCTGGGGTGCAAACGCGGAGGACGCGCGCCTAAAGATGCAATTGTGCGCCTAAAGGAGCAGCAGCCATGGATAATTCGCAGGAAAACAAGACCATCTACATCGCGATTGCCGTCACAGTCCTAGCACTAATTGCACTGGTTGGCGGCAGTGTCCTGGCCATGCGAATGCTGGGCGGTGCCAAAGAAAATGCGCAGTCTCAGCTAGCCCCACTTGCCGAAGTCCCTGCAACTGAGAGCACCGCGCAAGAGGATGAGAATTCAGAAAGCAGCCAACGCTCGGAGAGCGAGAAATCTGAAGAAGCTGCAACCATGACCACGACCGTGGAGCAGACGGTCACACAGGAATACACGGCGCCTGCAACTAAAGACTCCAGCTCGGACTTACCCGCTGGATTTAATCCTTCCGCCGTTGCTTGCGACGGCCGCGGCGTGCTGATCGTCGATTCCGTCGTGGCCAACAGCCCCGCAGAGGCCCTTCCGCAAATCCTACGATCTGTTGCTAACAACCCCGGCGCGGAGTACTACAACCCGGGAATCTGCCCGTCGCTACGCGGCGAGGTAGCAGAGGGCAAGGTCTACCCGGTGGTCATCGACTATGGCTTCGACACCGATGCGCTGTGCTACGCTGCTTCCCGCCTGGGTGGCAACCCGCGTATCCTCTCCACCCGCGCGGAGTTCCTCTCCCCCTGTTAGTCCTGTGGGACCGGACGCAGCAGCGGCGCCAGCACGAGCACCACAATCGACGCCGCGCCGGCGAACAGGAAAGCCCAGTGGGCGCCCTGCGCGATCGCGGCGGCCTCGTCCATTCCCGACTGCATGCCGGCCACGGTGCCACGAGTCAGGAATACAACCAAGAAAGCCGTTCCCGTCGCGCCCGCGAGCTGCTGCAGGGTGTTCATGATCGCCGAGCCATGCGAGTAAAGCTCATGCGGCAGCGAAGACAAAGCCGTGGTCATCAGCGGCGTCATCATCAAACCCATGCCCAAGGCAAAGGTGACGTGCATGGCAACAACCATCCACACCTGGGATTCGGCGTCGAGAGTCGTCATCAAGAACAGGCCCGCAACCAGCAGGATGGCGCCCGGAATCATCAGCGGCCGCGGACCACGCGCGTCAAAAATACGGCCCACGAACGGAGAGATGATGCCCTGCAACAAACCGCCGGGCATCACCACAAGGCCCGTCACTAGGGCGGAAACACCCACGGAGGTCTGGAGGTAAATAGGCAGCACCGTCACCGAGCCCAGCATCAGACCGAATGAGATGAGCATGATGGCCACCGCGATGGTGTAGTTGCGCACGCGGAACGGGCGCAGATCCAACAGCGCACGATTATCCTTTGCCAGGCTCATCTGACGGCGGGTGAAGATGATGAGCGCTACGACGCCGACCACCGAAACGATGATCTCCACCATGCCCTTTCCTTCGAGCATCTTCTCGATGGAGGAAAGGCCATACACCAAACCTCCGAAAGCTAGGACCGAAAGCACCACAGAGAATGGATCCAACGGGGTGTTGCGGTTCTCGCCCACGTTAACCAGCTTGATCACACCGGCAAACAGAATAAGAGCCACCAAGGGAACCATTGCCCAGAAGATGAAGTGCCAGCTCAAGGCATTGAGGATTGCGCCACCAACCGTCGGGCCTAGGGCTGGCGCAACCGAGATGACAATAGAGATAATTCCCATTACTGAGCCACGTCGCTGTGGTGGCACTAGCGTCATCGCTACTGTCATCAGCGTCGGAATCATCAATGCTGTTCCGGCAGCCTGCACCACGCGGCCAGCAAGCAAGACGATGAAGACTGGCGCCAGCGCTGCAATGACTGTACCGGCAAGAAACATCCCGGTAGAGGCGAGGAAAATCTGGCGAGTTGTGAAACGCTCGAGCAAGAAACCCGTCGTCGGGATAGTCACGCCCATGGTGAGCATGAAACCGGTAGTCAACCACTGCGCAGAGGTGGCAGGAATACTGAAGTCCGCCATGATCGCGGGCAAGGCGACAGACAAGGAAGTCTCATTGAGAATCATGATCATGGCCCCTAGGACCAAAATCGAGAGGTTGATAACTACGTCGCGGGACAGACGATTCGAACTAGCTGCATTATTAGATTCTTGAGACACGAAGTGTCACGTTAGGTGACACGCCCACCACTTCGTAAGTTCAAGATCGGGTTTGTGAGCAAAGACACTTCCAACTCCGGTGACCTCACCGGCTTTTACCCCGCCGGCAAGCACACCGACTATGCCGTCTTTTATCGGGGTAACTCGGAATCCGCAGCCGAGATTCCAACCTGCTAAGACCGTCTACTTTTCCGGTTTCACGATTGGGAAGAGGACCGTCTCGCGAATACCCAGGCCGGTCAGGGCCATGAGCAGGCGGTCCATGCCCATGCCGGTACCGGCTGTCGGAGGCATGCCCTGCTCCATGGCGGCCAGGAAGTCCTCGTCGAGGACCATGGCTTCATCGTCGCCGCCGGCGGCCAGACGAGCCTGATCCTCGAAGCGCTCGCGCTGGATGACCGGGTCAACCAGCTCGGAGTAGCCGGTAGCCAGCTCGAAGCCGCGGACGTAGAGGTCCCACTTCTCGGTAACGCCCGGGATGGAGCGGTGCTGGCGGGTCAGCGGGGAGGTCTCGACCGGGAAGTTCTTGACGAAGATTGGGCCTTCAAGCTGATCCTCGCAGAGCACCTCCCAGATCTCCTCGACGAGCTTGCCGTGGCCCCAGCCGCCGTTCTTTGGGACGTCGAGGCCGATGACGTCGGCGATGCCCTTGAGGGTCTCAACGTCGGTGTCGATGGTGACCTCAGGCTGGCCTGGGAACTTGCGCTGCAGGGCCTCGTTGAGGGACGGGTACATTTCGATCTCCGGCCACTCTTCGCCGCCGAAGTCGTACTCGGTGCCGTCGGCCAGGGTGACCTTGTGGGAACCGAAGACCGCCTGAGCAACCGCCTGGATGGACTCGCGGGTGGTGCGGGCGCAGTCGTTGTAGTCGCCCCATGCGGCGTAGGTCTCGAGCATGGCGAACTCTGGGGAGTGCGAGCGGTCGACACCCTCGTTGCGGAAGTTGCGGTTGATCTCAAAGACGCGGTCAATGCCGCCGACGACGGCGCGCTTCAAGTACAACTCCGGCGCGATACGCAGGTAGAGGTCGATGTCGAGCGCGTTGGAGTGCGTGACGAACGGGCGAGCAGCCGCGCCACCGTGCAGGGTCTGCAGCATCGGGGTCTCGATCTCCACGAAACCCTGGTCCTCCAGGTAGTTGCGCAGGGCGCGCATGACCTTCACGCGGGTCATCGCGTTCTTGCGGGCCTCTTCGCGCACGATGAGGTCGTTGTAGCGCTGGCGCACGCGGGTCTCTTCATTCATGTCCGCGAAGGCAACCGGCAACGGGCGCAGCGACTTTGCGGCCATGGTCCACTTGGTAGCCATGATGGACAGCTCGCCGCGGCGAGAAGCGATGACGCGGCCGCGCACGGAGATAAAGTCACCCAGGTCCACGTCGGACTTCCAGGCAGCGAGCTGCTCCTCGCCGATCTCAGCCAGGGAGAGCATTGCCTGCACCTGGGTGCCGTCGCCGTCCTGCAGGGTGGCAAAACACAGCTTGCCGGTGTTGCGCATGAAGATGAGGCGGCCGGCGATGGCGTGCTCGGTATCAGTCTCCTCGCCCGCGGTGAGGTAGGTAACGCCTTCCTCGGTTCCGGGTTCCTCGCCTTCAGCAACGACCTGGAACTCGTGGCGCAGGTCGCGCATGGAGATCGTCCGGTCGACGGTTACTGGATAGGCCTCAACGCCGGAGTCCAGCAGGCGCTCGCGCTTTTCGCGGCGGATGCGCAGCTGCTCGGGTACGTCGTTTACTTCGGGGGAATTCTTCTGCTCACTCACGCTGACAAGAATAGCCCATAGCAAGGTGAGGTCCTATGTTGAGGAGATGGCTTTCGGTGGGGCGTCGTCAAGCGCGCGGCGCCCCACCCTTTAACGAATAGTTCATTCAAATGACATTCTGATTACATAGTCTTGTCATAATCATGAGCTTACATAACTCCTTGGCAAAATCCCCCCCATGACCTAGGAGCACTCAGCATGGCACTACTCGGTAAAAATCTACTTCCTTCCCGTTTTACTTCCTCCCGTTCAAGCCTTACCTGCACCTATAAGTGCGGCAACGCCTGCTTGGGTGAATGCGAAAACACCTCTGATAACGAATACTTCGGTGACCAAATCTCCCGCCGCACCGCCCTGCGCGCCGGCGGCCTGACCGTGGTCGCCGTCGGCGGCTCCGCGGCGCTTGCAGCGTGCTCGCCTTCCTCCACCGATTCTGCTGCTAGCTCCTCCACCGCTGCGGGCGGCGGCAAGACTTCCGACGCCAAGGTTGAGTTGACCTCCGCACAGGGCATGCTTTTCGACGCCGTCCAGCCCAACACCAAGGACGAGGTCGTCATCCCTGCCGGCTACGAGCAGTCCGTGCTCATCGCGTGGGGCGACCCAGTCATCGAGGGTGCTCCAAAGTTCGACGTCAACAAGCAGACCGCAGCCGATGCCGAGAAGCAGTTCGGCTTCAACAACGACTTCGCGGGCCTCATCGAGCACCCTTCCGACGACTCCCGCATGGTCTACATGTGCTCCCACGAGTACACCACCGAGCCAATGATGTTCCCGAACTACGACGCGGACAACCCTACCGAGGAGCAGGTCAAGATCGGCTGGGCTGGCCACGGCCACACCATTCTGGAGGTCTCCAAGGTCGAGGGCACCGGTGAGCTCAAGCGCGAGTTCGGACCCCTCAACCGCCGTATCACCGCCACGACCCCGTTTAAGCTCGTCGGCCCGGCGAAGGGCAGCAGCCTGGTCAAGACCAAGGCCGATCCCAAGGGCGAGACCGTCCTGGGCACCCTGAACAACTGCTCCGGCGGCGTGACCCCGTGGAACACCATGCTCTCCGGCGAGGAGAACTTTGACCAGTACTTCGCTGCTGGCGACATCAAAGATGAGAAAGCCAAGAAGTCCCTCGAGCGCTTCGGCATCAAAGACAAAGAGACCGACCGCAAGTGGGAGCGCTTCGACGACCGCTTCGACTGCTCCAAGGAGCCGAACGAGCCGAATCGCTTCGGCTGGGTCGTTGAGATCAACCCGCTGGACCCGAAATCCACGCCGATCAAGCACACCGCCCTCGGCCGCTTCAAGCACGAGGCCGGCAACATTCACATCGCTGAGGACGGCACCGTCGTGTGCTACTCCGGCGACGACTCCCGCTTCGAGTACATCTACAAGTTCATCTCCACCAAGAAGTTTGAGGAGGGCAACCTCGAGCACAACCTTTCCATACTGGACCACGGCACCCTGTACGTGGCGGTCCTCGAGGGCAACTCGCCTGCCGAGGAAATCGACGGCTCCGGCGTCCTGCCGGAGGACGGCAAGTTCGACGGTAAGGGCAAGTGGGTCAAGCTGCTGACTTCCGACACCGAGAACAACAAGTTTACCTCCCACGTTGACGGCTTCAGCGCCGAAGAGGTCGCCGTATTTACCCGCGAGGCTGCCGACAAGGTGGGCGCCACCAAGATGGACCGCCCCGAGGATGTCCAGGTCCACCCGGATAGCCACAAGGTCTACGTTGCCCTGACTAACAACTCCTACCGCGGGGCCACCGGCGAGAACGCCAAGAAGAACAAGGAAGATGTCAAGGAATGGGCTCCCGTGAAGGAGAACAAGAACGGCATGGTCATGGAAATCGAGGACGACCACGCGGGCGAGGAATTCACCTGGAACCTCTTCCTGGTCTGCGGCGATCCGAAGGTGGCTAACACCTACTTCGGCGGCTTCGACAAGTCCAAGGTTTCCCCAATCTCCTGCCCGGATAACCTGGCCTTCGACAACCACGGCAACCTGTGGATTTCCACCGACGGCAACGCGCTGGACTCCAACGACGGCCTCTACGCCGTGACCACCGAGGGCGAGACCCGCGGCGAGCTCAAGTGCTTCCTCACCGTGCCGGCTGGCGCGGAGACCTGCGGCCCCATCGTGGACGACGATCGAGTGATGGTCAACGTCCAGCACCCAGGCGAAGCTGACGACGCCACCTTCGAGGCCGCCACCTCGCACTGGCCTGACGGTGGCAAGTCCACCCCACGCCCGGCAGTGGTTGTGGTGTGGAAGAAGGACGGCAAAATTGGCGTCAACTAGGAGCTGCTAGCCCGGCTTCGCACCGCGTCCTCACCACTTGCGCAGCGTCCTCACCATTTGGACACCGCGAACCTAAATGGTGAGGACGCAATGGTGAGGTCACCCAACAATAATCACACTGGCCAACACAGGTCTCAGTGGTTATGGGGTGACCTCACCATTTGCATTTGTGGCGCGCACTACCTCGCCGCTACTCCACCACTTTCCATTTACCCAGGCCTGGTTACCAAGACCTCAAGGTCGCGGTCCGACCGCGAATAGTAACAGCGCACCGCGAACAGGAGTTCTGGGTTTCCAGGGGTGCAATTCCAGGCCTGGGTATTTGCTTACTGAGGGCGGGCGCGCTAGTTGCGGAGCTGGGCCTCCAACACGTCCTGAGCAAAGTCGAAGAGCGGGGTCACAACTCCAGCGCGCTGGCCCATGCGGCGAATGGCGCCCACCTGCGCGTCGAGTTCGTTAGGCAGGCGATCCTTGATGTCGCGCTGCATGGAAGAGGTGGCCTCCGGGTATTGCTGGCGGGCAAAGACCATGGTTTCTTCGACCACCTTCTCTGGCAGCTCCACGCCCATGGCGCGGCCCACGGTCTCCACCTCGCGCATAAACGCATCCAGCTGCTCGGGAATCTCTTTGCAGAGATAGCCGATCGGCTTATCCACCAGCGCGCCCAGCGTTCCTGTGGTGGTCACAAACATTGCCTTGGCCCACACATCCACCAACGGCGTGGGGTGGAACTTGCCGCGGGCGCCGGCGTCGTTGAGGGCGCTGGCAAGCGCTTGGCCCTGCGGCAGCGTACCCGGCACCATCGGCCCAAACGCCAGCGACAGCGGACCGGGATTGCGCTTGACCTTCGCCGCACCCAAGCGGGTGGCGTACACGCGGGCGACGCCGGCCAGAACATTCTCCTCCCCGAACAGATCCGCGGCAAGGTAGGGAATCTCCACGGAGTTGTGGGTCGTCACCACGGGAATCCCCGCCAATGACTCCGGGTCCGGGCCGAAAGTCGCGTTACCCGGTAGCGCCTTCGAGGCGATAATCGCCACGTCGAGCCCGCCAAGCAGATCCTTGAGTTCCGCGAAGGTCTCCGCCACCAGCAGGCCGGGGAGGATAGTTTCTTTGTCGTCGGCGTCGATAAGCGTCAGACCCGTGGTGCGCAGCGTCTGCAGCGTCTCGCCCCGGGCCACAAAGCCCACCTCATGGCCTGCCTGCGCGAGAATGCCGCCAAAATATCCACCGATGGCTCCCGCGCCAAGGAATCCAATCTTCATGGATTCCAGACTAGCTGTCTTGATTGTCCAAATTGCGGAAACCGATACCCAGCGGCAGGCCCACGCTGTCGATCAAGCGCACTCCACCCAGGGTGGCGGCGACGAAAAGGCGCGCGTCCCCCTCCGCGGGCGGCTCGCCGAGGTCGCGTCCACGCAGCTCCAGGTACTCCGGCTCCACGCCCGCGGCGCTCAGCACCTCGCTGGCGACCTCCAGCACCTTCTCGGCGCCCGCCTCCGCGGCATAAGCACCGGCGGTCAGTGCGGCGGACAGGGCGCTCGCCTGCTCGCGGGCTTCCGGCGCCACGTCGGCATTGCGCAGGCTCATCACCACGCCGTCCGCCATGCGCACGGCCGGCACGCCCTGCACGCGCACGCCAAGGTGCAGGTCCGTACACGCCTGCTGCGTGGCCACGAGGAGCTCGTAGTCCTTCTCGCCCATGACGACGTCGCTTGGCGCAAGTGCACCGATGAGCCCCACGATGCGGGTCAGTTCTGCGCTCACGTCCTCCATGCCGTGAAACTGCGGGACGACGCGTGTGCGCTCGGGCGTAGCGGGGGCATGCCAGACGACGTCCACTTCCCCCAGCACATCCACATCGGTAAGGTCGCTGAGCGCGACGACCACAACGGCGCCGCGGATGCGACGGGCGGCCTGAATGAGGGCGAGGTGGCCCGCGTGCACGCCCTTGCCCAGCGGCACGAGAACGACGCGGCGGCCGGTCTTGCGGTAGGCGCTGCCCACCATGCGGATGCGGTCGATGTCCTCAACGACGTTCATCGGGTTTCCTCCTGTAGTGCCCACATTTCTAGTTCTTCGCGGTGATAGACCTCGCCAACGCGGCGGGCGGCTTCGAGGTAGGCGCGGCGCATGCCGGGCTCCTCGAGGCTGCGGAACGCCGCGATGACCTCGGAGCTTTCGAGTGCCGTCAGTGCGTCGCCGTGGGCGGCCGTGACATCGGCACCGTCGCCAAAGACGTCCGCGTTGGCGTCAACCGCGAGAAGAGTCAGCATTTGGGCATAGTACACGCGGGCGGCGAGGGCGGGCCTTTCGATATCGCTAAACGACGCCGCCGTGAACTGCGCCTCCCCCAAGACCAGCTCGGCGACGGTCTCCCCTAGCTCGTCGACAGTGGTCACTGCCCAGCGCTCCGCCGAGTATGGGGCGACTGCGGCCACGACGCAGCCCTTGGTCTCTAGCGGGTCAAGCACCTGCACGCCGCGGGAGAGGCAAGTGTGGAAGACGATGAGACCTTTGTGCACGTAGCTCTCGAGAAGGTCCACTGCCTGTGCAAGGCGCGCGTCCCCGACAGCGACGATGAGGGCCTGGTAGTTGCTCAGTTCGCTAAGGTCGCTAAGCGCCTCGACGGTGTGGCCCGCCGTTCGCATTTCGACGGCGAGCAAACGGCCGGCATTAGACGTGCCGAAGACCGCCACGCGCATCCGCGGGGCGCGCATCTACTTCTTCTTTTTCATCGCCGCCATGAGCTCCGCCACGGAGACAGCACCCTCGCGCGGCTCGTCGCTGCGGCGACGTCCACGGGACTCGGTCTGCTCTGGGGCGCGGTGCTTATGGCTCGCTGGCTTAGGCTGCTGGCTTTCCGACGTCGCTTGCTGCCAACTGCGCTGCTGCGCAGGCGCTTCCTGCTTAGCGTGCGTGGACTGCTGGCCGTCCCAGCGGACGGTTTGGAAGGAAGCAGTATCGAATGTGGACTGTGGCGAGACCTGCGCGGACTGGCCCGCCGGGAAGTGCTGCTTCGGTGCGGTCTGAGGCGGCACCGGCTGTTGGGCAGGCGCCTTTTGTTCATTTCGCTGCTGGACTCGCTGCGCAATGATGTCGTCCAGCGGATTGTGCTGCGGCGTGCGCGGCGCGGATGGCTGCGAGCCAAGGCGACCAGCGACGGCGTCGGCAGTAGGTGCTCCCTTGGAAGCCTGGGTGAAGTTGACCTCCGGCTCGCGGGTCTTTTCCTCCAGCTCCATGATGCGGCGGGCCTCTGCGTGCAGCGCGGCCGGCTCATACGTGAACTCGCGGCCCGACAGCTCCTCGATCTGGGCGCGAATGGAGGCCAGCTCGCGGCGGATCTCCTCCATGATGTCGGAGTCCTGCTGCACCGGCGCAGGCTGACGTGAGCGCTCCGCCTCCAGCAACGCCGCAGACTCGGCTGCCTCGCGGCGGTAACGAACCACCAAGAAGAAGCCCAAGACCGCAGCCCACAACGCCGCGATGAGCGCCAGCTTCAATGCGCTCGCAGAACCCGAAATCAGCATGACCATGCTAGCGATGACGGCCAGAATCACTAGGACAATGAGTCCGATAGAACCAGCATCTGCCTTCTTCGGCGCGGAATTTATAGCATTAGGGTTCGGAGCAGTCATGCCCACTAATCTACATTCCGTAGCTGAAAAAGACTTACTAAGTATTCCCCAGCGCGTCGGGCGGGACCTCACAATGGCGTTCCAAAACCACTCCTGCCACGGACAACGCCACGCCGCCCAGCGCCGAGGTGAGAACCCCAGCCAAGTCACTCGACGCGGCCACAAGTTCGCCCGCGCGCGGGAACACATAAACCAGCATGCCCGCATAAGCACCGCCGACGATGGCACCCGTCCACGCCGAGGCCTTACCCACCAGCAGGAACTGCGCGATGGTCAGCGGGTTGAGCTGCGATTTGTCCAGTCCAATCCCATGCTCGTCTTCCTTGGCGCTTCGCACTTTCCACGTCAGGAACGCACACACTAACGCCATGGCCCACAACGAAATAGACACCGTGGCCGGAATGGCCAACATGGAACCGTAAAAGCGGGTGGTCAGGATAGCTGCCGCTGCGGCAACAAACAGACCAGTGCCCACGAGCCAGCCAATCGACGTCCGCTTCATAGCGGTTTCACCTGCTCCACCTCGTGCGGGTCGAGCCCTGCGACGAGATCAGCCACGGCAGTATCACCCAAGCGGGCCTTAGGGTCCGCGGCCAACCACGGCACCAGAACGAAAGCGCGCTCGCGGGCAAAAGGATGCGGGAGGGTCAGTTCCGGGTCTTCGGAAGTAATGCCGTCTACCTGCACGATATCGACGTCGAGCGTGCGCGGTCCCCAGTGGCGCACGCGCACGCGTTCCGCATCCTGTTCCAATCCCTGCCCGCGGCGCAGCAACTCCATCGGTGTGGAATTCACCTCCACGATGAGCACTGCATTGAGAAACTCGTCTTGGTCCTCCACTCCCCACGGCGGTGTGGAATACACGGGCGAGACCGCGACGGTCTCTTCCGCGAACTCATCAAAGACCGTCTGCAACAGCGCGCGGCGGTCATCCATGTTGGAGCCAATCGACAATACCGCGCGCATCAGCCCATCTTCTTTCGGGAACGCCGTGCCACAACAGCCACGTCAGCGAAGGTGCGCGGAATCGGCGCCTTCGGTTTATGGATGGTCACCTCGACCGCGTGCAGCAGGTCGAATCGCTGCATGATGGTGTCCGCGACCTCGTTGGCCACGGTCTCGATGAGGTCCCGGGACGGGCCCTCCACGATGGTGGCCGCGACGTCGGCAAGCTCTGCGTAATTAACCGTGCCCGCCAAGTCATCGGTGGTGGGGAATTCCGTCCAACAGGTCACGTCCACGATGAAGGGCTGGCCCTCACGCTTTTCCTCCGGGAAGACCCCATGGTAACCAAAGCATTCGAGGCCGGTGAGTTCAATGCGGTCTGCCATCAGTTGCCCTTTCCATTGGTGTAACTGCCCGTGGCGTTTAGCCCGCCAGAATACTCCAGACCGGCGTTCCAGGCGGCGGCCACGTCCACGGCGTCACGGGAGACGCCGACCTCGTGCACGCGCACGCCCCACGCGCCCATCTGCGCAGAGATTGCGGTCACCGCAGCAGTGGCCGGGTCCGCCAGGAGCGGCGAGGACTCCACGCCGCGGTCCTCGCGGATAGCAGCAAGGAAGCGCTTGCGCGACGCCCCCACCAGGATGGGGAACTCGCCCTCGAGGAAGCTCGGGAGTGCCTTGAGCAGCGCCCAGTTGTCCTGCGGGGTCTTGGCAAAGCCCAGGCCCGGGTCGAGGACGATGTTGTCTGCGGAAACTCCTGCTTTAAGGGCGGCGCTGGAAAGCTGCGCTAGGCGTTCGTGCACGTCGCGCACCACGTCACCGCCGTGGTCAGCACTACCGGCCGCGGAACCGAACTGCACGGTGCGCCAATGCATCAGGCACACGGGCAGCCCGGAATCGGCCATCACGGCGTACATCTCTTTATCCGCGAGGCCGCCAGAGACATCATTGATGAGGTCTACGCCGGCCTCGGCCGCGGCACTGGCCACGGAAGCGCGCATGGTGTCGACGGAGGTCTTGATTCCCTCTTCGTGGAGCGCACGGATCACCGGAACCACGCGCTGCTTCTCGACGTCCTCCTCCACACGCACCGCTCCCGGCCTGGTGGATTCGCCGCCGACGTCGATCATGTCAGCGCCCGCGGCGACCAGCTCGTGAGCATGCGCGAGCGCGGCATCGACGTCGATCCAGCGCCCACCGTCGGAAAAAGAATCTTCGGTGACGTTCACGATTCCCATGACCAAGGTGCGGCCGGGGACGGTCAAGTCACTAACTGCCATTGCTAGCTCCTAATGAGGCTCATAACCTCGGCGCGGGATGCGGCGTTGCTCTTGAAACCGCCGCGCACAGCCGAGGTTGTGGTGGTGGCGCCTGGCTTGCGGATGCCGCGCATCGCCATGCACAGGTGCTCGCATTCGATGACCACGATGACGGATTGGGCATGGAGGACGTCGACAAGCGCATTAGCGATTTGGGAGGTCAGGCGCTCCTGGACCTGCGGGCGCTTGGCGTACATGTCCGCCAGGCGAGCCAACTTGGACAGGCCGGTGACCTGACCGTCGGGGCCAGGGATGTAGCCGATGTGTGCCACGCCGTAGAAAGGCACGAGGTGGTGCTCGCAGGTGGAATAAATCGGGATATCACGCACGAGGACCAGCTCCTGGTGCTCTTCCGCGAAGGTCTTGTGGAGGACCTCGGTGGGGTCGGCGTGCAGCCCGGCGAAGACTTCCTTATAGGCGCGGGCGACGCGGGCCGGGGTCTCTTGGAGGCCTTCGCGGTCGGGGTCCTCGCCCACCGCAATGAGCAGTTCCCGCACGGCCGCTTCGGCGCGGGCTTGGTCGAATTCTCCCTTAGCTGGGATGTTATCGCTCATTGTCGTCCTTCTTAGTGCCGTTGTAAGGGTTATTCGCGCGCTGTTCCTCGCCGTAGCTGGACCACTGATCGCTTGGTTCCTGCGGCTTGGAGTGGCGGCCACCGACGCGTGGGATCTCGGAGGTGGGGCGATCGCTCGGCGCGGCCTCTTCCGGCGCGAAGAAGGTGTTTTTACCCTCCACCTTGTCGCCGGCGTGCTGGCCAAAGCTGAAGCCAATCTCGCCCTCGGCCTGGCTTTCACCGGCAAGGCGGCGCTCGCGGGCCGCGCGGGAAGCCTCCACCAGCGTCATGCGCTTCGGAAGCTCCTCCCCGCGTTCTTTGGCCAACTCGGCCGGGGTCTTAACCGGCTCGCGGCCAGCCTGGCGCGGGAAGCGATCATCTTCGTTCGGGAAGACGTCGAAAGCCGCGCGCGGCTCGATGCCTTCGAAGATGCCCTCCAGGTCCGGACGACGCAGGGTCTCCTTGTCCAACAGCATTTCCGCGAGCTTATCCAGGTAGTCACGGTTTTCCGCCAGGATGTCGTAGGCCTGCTGGTGCGCACGGTCGAGCAGGTAGCGCATCTGCTCGTCGATGCGTGCGGCCACATCGTCGGAGTACTCAATGGAGCCGCCACCCATGCCGTAGCCGAATGGGTCGCCCTGTTCCTTGCCGTACTTCACGGTGCCCAGGTCCGGTGAGAAGCCGTACTCGGTGAGCATGGAGCGTGCAATCTTGGTGGCGTTCTCAATATCGGAAGAAGCACCCGTGGTCGGCGCACCGAATACGAGTTCCTCAGCGGCACGTCCGCCCATGGCGAAGACCAAGCGGGAGAAGAGCTCGTCGCGGGTGTACATACCCTTGTCGTCTTCCTGCGAGGTCATCGCGTGGCCACCGGTGCGGCCACGGGCCAGGATGGTGACCTTGTAAACGCGCTCGATGTCCTTGAGCGCCCAAGCGGCCAAGGTGTGGCCGCCCTCGTGGTAGGCCGTGACCTTCTTCTCGTGCTCGGAGATGATCTTGCCCTGGCGGCGCGGGCCGCCCACCACGCGGTCGGTGGCCTCTTCGAGGGCGTCATAAGTAATGACGTTGCCGCCGATACGCGCGGTCAACAGTGCCGCCTCGTTAAGAACGTTAGCCAAGTCAGCGCCGGACATACCGGCAGTGCGCTTGGCCAGCTGCGCCACATCGACTTCCTTGGCCAAAGGCTTGTCCTTAGCGTGGACGCGCAGAATCTCCTCGCGGCCAGCCAGGTCTGGGTTAGTGACCGGAATCTGGCGGTCGAAGCGGCCCGGGCGCAGCAACGCCGGGTCCAGAATATCCGGACGGTTGGTCGCGGCAATGAGGATGACACCCTCACGGTCGCCGAAGCCGTCCATCTCCACGAGCAGCTGGTTCAGGGTCTGCTCGCGCTCATCGTGTCCACCGCCGGTGCCGGAGCCGCGCTGGCGACCCACGGCGTCGATCTCATCGACGAAGATGATGCAGGGGCTGTTTTCCTTCGCCTGCTTGAACAGATCGCGCACGCGGGAGGCGCCCACGCCAACGAACATCTCCACGAAGTCGGAACCCGAGATGGAGAAGAAAGGAACGCCCGCCTCACCCGCGACGGCGCGCGCCAGCAGCGTCTTACCGGTTCCCGGAGGGCCATAAAGCAGCACGCCGCGCGGAATCTTCGCACCGAGTGCATGGTAGCGCTCTGGGTCATCCAAGAAGTCCTTGATTTCCTGCAGCTCGTCAACTGCCTCGTCCGCGCCAGCGACGTCCGCAAACGTGTTGGTGGGCATGTCCTTGGTCAGTTGCTTGGCCTTGTTACCTCCGATGCCGAACATGCCGCCGCCGTTTTGCTGCATGCGGGACATAAACCAGAAGAGGAACGCGAACAAGATGATCATCGGCAGCAAGAAGCTGACCATGGAGCCCAAGAAGGATTCCTGGGTGACCTTGGTCTGGTACTTCTCCGCCCCGGAGTCCTCTACCGAGTTGAAAATCTGCTCGGAGGCACGTGCCGGATACTTGGCGATGACCTCTTCAACGCCCTCGCGTTCCTCCACCGTGACCGGTTTCTTGAGCTTGAGGCGTACCTGTTGTTCGCGGTCGTCGATTTGCGCCTCAGCGACGTTCTTATCGCTGAGCTGCTTCATCGCCACAGAAGTATCCACCCGCATGTAGCTGCGGGAGTCATTAGTGAAGAAGGTAAATGCATACAGCGCAACCAAAACGAGCGCTGCGATTCCGCCGTAGCGGAGGACATTCTTGTTTTTCATCAGTACCTATTTGTTGGTGTACACGTCAGGGTGCAAAGTGCCGACGTAGGGCAGGTCGCGGTAACGCTCCGCATAATCGAGGCCGTAACCGATGACGAACTCGTTAGGGATATCGAATCCGACGTCGAGCAGATCGATCTCTGCGCGGATAACTTCAGGCTTACGCAGCAAGGTGACAACCTCGAGGGAACGCGGGTTGCGGCCCTTCAGGTTGCGGATGAGCCACGACAAGGTCAGGCCGGAGTCGATGATGTCCTCAACGATGAGAACGTCGCAATCCTCGATGTCGCGGTCCAAGTCCTTGAGAATGCGGACCACGCCGGAGGAGGATGTGGCATTGCCGTAGGAGGACACAGCCATGAATTCCAGCTGGGACGGAATCGACAGCTTGCGCGCAAAGTCCGTCATGAAGAAGACGGCTCCCTTGAGCACGCAAACGAGAATCAGCTCATCCTCTGCGTCCTTATATTTAGCGGAAACGCTGTCCGCCATCTCTTGAATCCTGGCTTGCAGTTCATCCTCGCCGATGAGGATTGCTTCGACGTCTTCGCCGTAGGGGTTTGCTGGGACGTTGAAATCTTTCTTGTCGTGCACGCGTGCGCTCCTTTAGTGACCGGACAATAGTGCCAGTTTGCCACCAACGCGTGACACTTCCAACCTTTGCCCCATAGTTTTGATTGTTTGCGGGTAACTCACAGCTACTCCCCCTTGCCCGTGCCAGTCGACGCACAGCTTGTCGACTCCGCGCACAGCCTCCCGCGTCACCTCCACGCCCTGCGCGTTCAGCCACGCGGCGATGGTGCGACGGCGCACCGGCTCAGCAAGGGCAGCGAGCTCGGCTGCATCCATTTCGGGCGCAGCGATATCCATACTGACGCTGAGGAACTCGTCGTCGCGGGCGGCGTCGGCAGCCGCCTGCGCGAGTGCTGGCACCACGTCCCCACCGACCAGATCCGTGAGCCGCGGAATGATGTCGTGGCGCAGAGCCACCCGGCGGAAGTTGGTGTCGGAATTCTGCGGGTCGTACCAGGGCTCAAGCCCCAGTTCCTCGCAGGCGCCGAGGGTCTGCGCGCGGCGCACGGTGAGCAGAGGGCGTACCACCTGCACGCCCTCAATCTCGGCCGTGGGCAGCATGCCGGCGACCTTGCCGCGCAGCGCGCCCAGCAACAGGGTTTCTGCTTGGTCGTCGGCGGTGTGTGCCACGGCAACGGGGGCGTCGGTAGCAGCCGCGAACGCGCGGTAGCGAGCCACTCGCGCGGCAGCCTCCATGGAGCCTTGCTTCGCGACGTCCACCTTCAGCACCCGCGCACGCGCCCCCAAGGTCTCAGCCTGCGCCGCGGCCTTCGCCGCCTGCTCGGCCGATCCGTCCTGCAGACCATGGTCGATGCACAACGCCTCGACGTCGAAGCCCTCGGCTACCAGCGCGGCAGTCAGCGCCAGCGAGTCGGCGCCTCCCGAAAGCCCCACAGCGATTTCCCGGCACGCGGCGAAGTCAGCGACCGCGCGTCGGCAGGCCAGAAAGTTTGGCGAGACCCGCGGCCAAAATGGCGTGCCCGTGAACCTAGAAGTCATGGAGCGCGCTGGCCAGGGCGTCTTGCGCCTTGCGGGCGCCAAGGATGTCTCCGTCGTTGACTAGGAAAGCGAAGGCGTACACGCGGCCGGAGTTGCCCTGCGCAGTGCCGGCCAAGGCGGAGACGCCAGTCAGCGTGCCGGTCTTGGCGCGCACGAAGCCGCGTGCTCCGGAATCGCCATAGCGGGTGTACAGCGTTCCGTCGCCACCAGCCAGCGGCAGGTAGCCTAGCAATGGGCGCAGCTCGTCGGTCTCTGTGGCCATGTTCATGATTTGCGTGAGCACCGCGGCCGATATGCGGTTTTCGGTGGAGAGGCCAGAGTTGTCCTTGATCGTCACCCCCGTGACGTCAATCTTGTTAACCTTCAGCACCTCGAGGGTGGCCTCGGCAGCACCGGCGAAGCTCGGCTCCTTGCCGCGCGCGATCGCCAGCTCGCGTCCGATGGCCTCAGCCATGACGTTGTCCGAATCCTTCGCGGCGTCCTGCGCGCGCTCAGACAGCGGCGCGGACTGCACCTCGCCCAGCACCACGCCGGCCTGCGGCGCAGTGCCCTGGCTGACTTTGTCGGTCCCCAGCCGCTTGGCCAGGGCCTTCGCTAGGTCCTGGGCAGGGGTGTGGCTGCGCGGGACGTCGCCAGTGGTCTTGCCCAGGCGACCGCCGTAGAGCATGATGGGCTCCATCGGTGCGACGAATCCCTCATCGACATTCTCCGGGTCCCAGCCCGGTGCCTGCGGGGCGCCCGCCCAGGCGCTGGTGTCGAGAATGACCTCGTCAGCCTTACCCACCTGCGAGGCCAAATCGTCGAGCTGTTCGGAGGTCATCCAGACGTCGCCAGCCGCGCGCAGCACCACGGTGCCTTCCTTCTCCCCCTGCATGACCTGGGTGATTATCCGCTCGTCCTCGTCGAGCGCCAACGTCGCGGCAGCCAGCGTGAGGACCTTCGTGGAGGAAGCGGGTGTCAGGGGGCGCGCGGCATCGCGGTCCCACACGACCTCGCCAGTGGTGGTGTCGATGACCTGCCCGCCAAAGGTGGCCAAGGCCGGGTCCTTGCCCAACTCATTGAGCCTGCCCTTCAACGCCATCAAATCCACCTCGCCTGGTTCCGCGACCTGCAAGGGAGTCACCGGCGCCTCCTGCGAGTAGGGCGTGCCGTGGTCCAGTCCGTTGTAGGTGCGCTGGATGTTTACGCCTAGGACAGCCGTGCCTGCAATGGCAGCGGCCATCACCACGGCCGTGCCTGTCCACCACATGTGCTTCGCTTTCATCGCCTTTCACCCTAGCGCGATTGCACGGCACGGTAGACTATTGGGAGCAATTGACAGACAACTTCCCAATGGAGGAATTCGCAGTGAGCGTGCAAGTTACCATCGAGATCCCAAAGGGCTCCCGCAACAAGTACGAGGTTGACCACGAGACCGGCAAGGTCTTCCTTGACCGTTACCTGTTCACCCCGATGGCCTACCCGGCTGACTACGGTTTCATCGACCACACCCTCGGTGAGGACGGCGACCCGCTCGATGCGCTGGTCATCCTGCCGGAGCCAGTTTTCCCGGGCGTTGTTGTTGAGGCTCGCGTCCTCGGCGTCTTCAAGATGACCGACGAGGCTGGCGGCGACGACAAGCTGCTTTGCGTCATCGATGATCCGCGCTGGGAGCGCTACCAGGACATCAACGATGTTGAGGACTCCATCAAGGACGAGATCGAGCACTTCTTCGTCCACTACAAGGACCTGGAGCCGAACAAGGAAGTTACCGGTTCCGGCTGGGGCGACAAGGCTGAGGCGGAAAAGATCCTCGAAGAGGCTATCGCTCGCCACAAGTAAGGCTTGGGGCCGAGCGCCTCTGGCGCCCCCTGGCGCGACAGCTTCGCACTTCTGAGGTACATTTTGCCAAGTAAGGGCTTGAAACCCGCGGATTTTCGCCCACTATTTGGCAAAATGTACCTTTCGCGTTTTCAGGGGAACAACGCGAAGGCCTAGAAGCACCATCGAGGGGGGAAGCGATGGAAATTTACACGGGCAGAAATGCCTCACGCCGCGGCGGGCTCAAGATCTGCCACGGGCTCTACCTCTCTGCGGAGCCAAGCCCGCACCAACTCGCGGAGATCCTCACCCGGCGTTGGCCCGATAGCGCGCTCGACGGCTACTCCGCCGCGGCCAAGCACCTAAACCAGCGCCTTAAGTTTCCGCTGCAGCTAATCCGCGCCAACCGGCTGCCCGAGAGCACCTACTTCAAAAGCCGCCGCGCACAGCCCAAGGGCGTATTCCCCTACGACGAAGTCAACGTGTGCAACCCGCTCCAGGCCCTCGAAATAATGGAAGAAAATCACGCGGTGGATTTCCTCGAGCATCTGCTACCCGGCAAGCACGCACGGGAGCGGCTCAAGCTCTGGGAGCTGGACTTCCCGAGGTTTCCAGCCCACACCCGGCGCGTGTTGGAACGGGCCATCCTCGGCGCGGATTCGGTGCCCGAGCGCCGGCTCACCCGCGCCCTCGAGCCGTACTTTGAGGTCCGCAACAACGCAATGATTGGCCCCTACCGCTGGGACCTGCGACTCGATAAGCATCGCATCGCCATCGAGGTGGACGGCTATGCCTATCACAGCGGCGAGACTAGACAGCGTTTCGAACTAGATCGCCAAAAGCTTAACGACGCCACCCACCGCGGCTGGATTCCTCTCCACTACACGGCCACGACCATAAAGCACCACTGCGACAAAGTAGTGCAGCAAGTACTCGCCATTGCCCACGGCAAGAAGAGCTATCTCCGCCCGCCGTGGGACTGGCACTTTCTCTGGAGCCACGAGCAAGGAGGGTTTTACTAGCGGCGGCCAACGCAAGCAGCGCAATAGTCGCCGCCACGGTGAGGTAGCCCCACCGTGGCGCGCACTCCTCTCCGCAAACCGCTAACTCTCCCTTTAAGGCACATTTTGCCATCTAAGGCTTCAAAAACTGCAGTTTCAAGGGCACTATTTGGCAAATTGCGTATGGGAGTCCCCCAGCTCGCCGCACCGGTAGGCTGGGGCCTATGGAAAACGTTGAACCAAACCAGGTACCAGAAGGCGCACAGCTCATCGACGTCCGCGAGCAGCACGAGTGGGAGGTAGAGCACGCGAAGGGCGCGACTCATATTCCGATGAGTGAAATCGTGGGTCGCCTCGACGAAATCGATCTGGACCGCGACATCTTTTTGATCTGCCACGCCGGCGGCCGCAGCGTCCAAGTGGGCCAGTACCTCGAGCAGGCTCGCGGCTGGGACGTCATCAACGTGCTCGGCGGCACCGACGCCTGGATTGCGCAGGGCATGCCCACCGTCTACGACGACAAATGAAAATAAACAATGGGGACTTACCCATAATTTAGGATTCTTACGTTGGGGCGTCTAGCCTTATCTGTATGGCTACGACTATTTCAATCCCCAACGCTCTCCTCGAATCTCCTTCCTTCCAGCTCGAGCGCCTCCGCCGCCGCACCCGCGACGGCGTCGAGCAAGCGCTCAGCGCCCGCCAGACCACCATCCGCGAGTACTGGGTATTGACCTGCCTCGTCGACGGCGACGTCGCCTCCCAGTCGGCCCTTTCGGAGACCCTAGCCATCGACGCCTCCGACATGGTTCGCCTCATCGACTCTCTCGAGGAGCGCAGCTGGGCCAAGCGCGAGCGCGACCCCAAGGATCGCCGCCGCCAAATCGTGGCGTCGACCAAGAAGGGCGTCAAGGCGCACAAGGAGCTTGCCGATCTCGTCGCGGCCGCCGAGGACGCCGCCCTCGACGAGTCCACCTCCAAGCAGCTCAAGCACCTGCGTAAGCTCGCCACCGCCATCATCGGCCCTAACGAGGATGATGCTTAAATGGCGGAAGATGAAAAGAGTACCGGGCGCCACGCGCTGCCCGAGGACCCCTTAGACGCGCACCAGCCTGGCGCCGGAATCATTCACGTCCCCGAGCAGTACCTGCTGGGCGAGCATGCCCCACGCGAACGCACGCTCTGGGACATCATTTGCACTACTGCTGAGCTGCATCCCGACGCCGCCGCGCTTGACGACGGCGAGGTGCTCACCTATTCCGAGCTGATCACCGATGTCGAGGCGTGGGCCAGCGAGCTGCGCGCCAACGGCGTACGCCGCGGCGACCGCATCGGCATCCGCATGACCTCCGGCAAGCGAGAGCTCTATCTCGCGATTCTGGCCACCTTGGCTGCGGGCGCAGCCTATGTGCCGGTCGACGCGGACGACCCCGACGAGCGCGCCGAGATGGTCTTCGGCGAGGCCGACATCGACGGCGTGTTCAGCGACGAAGGCTTCCGCTCCCTGCGTCCGCAGCGCCCCGCAGCAAGAGGCGACGAGGCCGGCGTGCCGACCCCGGACGATACCGCCTGGATCATCTTTACCTCCGGCTCCACCGGCAAGCCCAAGGGTGTGGCCGTCAGCCACCGCTCCGCGGCCGCGTTTGTCGACGCTGAGGCGGCCCTTTTCCTCGTGGATCATCCGCACGGCCCGCTCGGCCCCGACGACCGCGTCCTCGCAGGCCTCTCCGTAGCCTTTGACGCCTCCTGCGAAGAGATGTGGCTAGCCTGGGGCCACGGCGCCTGTCTGGTACCCGCGCCACGTTCCCTGGTCCGCTCCGGCATGGACTTAGGGCCCTGGCTCATCCGCCGCGACATCACCGTCGTGTCCACCGTCCCTACCTTGGCGGGCCTGTGGCCAGCCGAGGCGCTCGACAACATTCGCCTGCTCATCGTCGGCGGCGAAGCCTGCTCCCAGGAACTGGTGGATCGTCTGGCAACCGATGACCGTGAGATGTGGAATACCTACGGCCCGACCGAGGCCACCGTCGTGGCCTGCGCGCAGCGCATGCTGCCAGGCCACCCCGTGTCCATCGGTTTGCCTTTGAACGGCTGGGACTTGGTGGTCGTCGACAAGCAAGGCTTCCCCGTGGGCCTCGGCGAGGTCGGCGAACTCGTCATCGGTGGCGTGGGACTCGCCCGCTACCTGGACCCAGCCAAGGACGCAGAAAAGTACGCGCCGCTGCAGTCCATGGCGTGGCAGCGTGCCTACCGCACGGGCGACCACGTGCGCTTGGAGGAAGACGGCCTTTACTTCGTGGGCCGCGTGGACGACCAAGTCAAGATTGGCGGCCGCCGCATCGAGCTCGGTGAGGTCGAGGCCAACGTCGCCGCGTTGCCCAACGTCTATAACTCGGCCGTAGCCGTACAAAAGACGCCAGGCGGCGAATCCGTGCTGGTGGGCTATGTGTCCCTCGAGGACGAAGCAAAGGGCTTCGACCAGCAAGCCGCGCACGATCGTCTCGCTGAGACCATGCCTGCAGCCTTGGTCCCTCGCATCTGTGTGATGGAGGAGCTGCCCATCCGCACCTCCGGCAAAGTGGACAAGAAGGCCCTGCCGTGGCCGCTGCCAGGCGTTGGTGTGGAAGCTGCAGGTCTTACCCAGACCGAGGAGTGGCTGGCGCAGCTGTGGGTCGAAACCCTCGGTGTTTCCGTCTCCGACGAGAACGCGGACTTCTTCTCCTTGGGCGGCACCTCCCTGGCCGCCGCGACGCTCGTGGGCCGCATCCGCGAGCGCTACCCCACCGTGGCCGTGCGGGATCTCTACGACCACCCACGCCTCGGCTCCCTCGCCGAGCACATCGGAGGCGCTGAGGAGCGCCCCGCCACCGTCGCCCCGCGCTCCGTGCGCAAGGTCAGCGGCCGCACCCGCGCGCTGCAGACCCTCATCCAGGTCCCGGTGATGACCCTGGCTGCCACCTCCTGGCTGGCCTGGCTGCTGCTGGGCTCCAACCTCGCCCACGCCGTCGGCGCGGACTGGGCGCTGACCACCCCGTGGTGGATGGTGGCTGTCATGGTCATCGTCTTCACCACCCCAATTGGCCGCATCCCTATCGGCGGCTACGGAGCACGCCTTCTCACCAGCGGAATTGAGCCCGGTGACTATCCGCGCGGCGGCTCGACGCACCTGCGCATCTGGGCCGCTGAGCGCTGGGCCGATGCCTCCGGATCACGGTCTATTGCCGGCGCCACCTGGGTCAACAACTATGCCCGCACCTTGGGCGTGAAGATTGGCCGCGGCGTCGACTTGCACTCCCTGCCGCCGGTCACGGGCCTGCTGGCCCTCGGCGACCACGCCGCCATCGAGCCGGAGGTGGACCTCTCCGGCTACTGGCTCGACGGCGATATCCTCCACGTCGGCGCCATCAACGTTGCCGAAGGCGCGCGCGTCGGTGCGCGCTCGACGCTGCTGCCGGGCACCAACGTGGGCAAGTACTCCCACGTGGAGGCCGGTTCCACGGTTACCGGCAAGAAGAAAATCAAGGACGGCCAGCGCTGGTCCGGCTCGCCGGCCAAGAAGGTGGGCCGCTCCAAGCACCGATTCCCTTCCGAGCTGCCGAAACGCCGCCCATGGTGGGTGGCCTTCTACGGCCTGACCTCGATTCTGCTCGCAATCCAGCCCATCGTGGCGCTGGGTCTCGGCGCGGCGTTGGTCGCGTGGGGTCTCCACGTAACCGAAGGCAACGACTTCATCGGCTCCCTCTTCTTCGCCCCATTCGGCGCGCTGGTGGCCTTCGCCTTCTACATGGCGCAGACCTGGCTGGGCGTGCGGATTCTGTCCATCGGGCTCAAGCCGGGCGTCGTTCCGGTGCGTTCGGCCGCAGGCTGGCGCCTGTGGTCCATCGAGCGCCTCATGGACGATGCCCGCACCACCTTGTTCCCGCTCTACGCCTCGCAGCTGACTCCCCTGTGGTTCCGCACGCTCGGTGCCAAGATCGGCAAGGACACGGAGATTTCCACCGCGGTGATGATCCCCAAGCTCACGGACATCAAGGACGGTGCGTTCCTCGCCGACGACACCATGATCGGCGGCTACGAACTCGGCGGCGGCTGGATGCTCACTGGCGAGACCAAGGTGGGCAAGCGCTCCTTCGTGGGCAACTCCGGAATCACGGGCCCAGGCCGCAAGCTGTCGAAGAACTCACTGGTTGCAGTGCTCTCGTCGACGCCAAAGAAGTCCAAGTCCGGTTCCAACTGGTGGGGCTCCCCGCCGGAGCGCATGCGTCGCGTCGAAGCACACGTGGACGGCGTGCAGGGCGAGTCTTTGACCTACAACCCGGGCTTCGGGGTCAAGGCAGCGCGCGGCGTCGTGGAGACGATGCGCTTGCTCGCGCCAATGACCTCTGCGATGCTCTTGGCCGGTGTTCTGGCCAGCCTTTACGCCCTTGTCGATTCCTTTGGCATCGCTGTCGCCTGGCTGCTCTCCGGTCTCATCTTGATGGCCGTCGGGGGCGTCGGCATGGCGATCACCGTGGCCGTGAAGTGGATCTGCGTGGGCCAACACCGCTCGGGTGACCACCCGCTGTGGTCCGCCTTCGTGTGGCTCAACGAGCTCCAAGACGCCTTCGTGGAGGCAGTCGCTGCGCCGTGGTACTTCCAGCACACGCTGGGCACCGGTGAGATTAACCTCGGCCTGCGCGCTCTTGGCGTCAAGATTGGCGGTGGCGCGTGGATTGATTCCTACTGGTTCCCGGAAACCGACTTGTGTGTTGTGGGCGCCGGCGCCTCCGTGGGTCCAGGCACCGTGGTGCAGACGCACCTCTTCCAGGACCGCGTGATGAGCCTCGACACGGTCACCATTGAGGCCGGCTCCACGCTAGCGTCCCACTCCGTGGCACTGCCCGCGTCGCTGGTGGGCAAGGCCGCCACCGTGGGCCCAGGCTCGCTGGTTATGCGCGGTGACCGCGTGCCCGCCAACTCGGTATGGCAGGGTAACCCGATTGAGCCCTGGGCTTAGCCCCCGCTGCTGCTTCACCCCTTAGCCGCCCTGATTGCCAAATTGGCGCCGATTTCTTTCACATTTGCGCCACGATTTGGCAATCAGGGCGGCTTTCTCTTGCATGCCCCTTAGAACTACGACCGCCCCTAACTGCTACATAGTCTCGGAATTCCGGCAGGAAATCCCCCCGCTCTAGCAGCTAGGGGTATCGGACGGTTTACTGCTGACGCGCCCGCCACGCTTCTACACGGGCAGCGTTACGCTCTTCTTCAGAGAAGGGGCTTGACGACGACGTGGCAAACTCCATCTTGAGATTAAGCAAGGTATGTGGGGAGCCTTTGCCGATTTGCGCTGCCGCTGCCATAACTTCCTCGCGACCACCTGCGCTGATCGCGAATCCAGTAGACAGTGCGTCTTCTAAGCTAAGAATCTCCCCGGCAATCAGCATCCGGCGGGCCCATGAGCCGCCGACAAGCAGCTGAAGATTGCGCACAGTCGCAGGATCAACGCCGATGCCCATTTTGGCTACCGGCAAGCTAAAGCTGATGGCTTGGGCGGCGGATGCCGCCGGGGCTACAAAGCGGATATCGCAAGCCATGGCGAGCATCATTCCGGCACCGATAGCGGGGCCTTCGATCCAAGCGATGACAGGGACCGGTAATCGGGCAATCTTTGCGAAGAGTGCCTCAAGGGTCGGGTACAACTCGCCTTGAAAATTTTGGGAAGTCAGATCAGCGCCCGCGCTGAACACGGGGCCGTCTGCTTCAAGTAGAACTGTCGACGCGCCTGCTTCAACCGCAGCGTCTAATGCCATTGACAAGTCCTTGCAGAGCGCCACGCTTAACGCGTTGCGTTTTTCTGCACGCGTGAGGCGTACGCTCCACATGCCACTCTCGAGTTCGACGGCGGCGACGAGGCTAGACATCGAATTTAATCACCAATTTGATCGCGACCACGCATAACGATTTGCGGGTCAGGCTCGCCAACTACCTCGTGGTCCTTGTTGGTGTACTCAAACTTAGAGAGCACGTAGCGCATAGCGTTGATGCGGGCGCGCTTCTTGTCGTTGGACTTGATGGTGATCCACGGGGACTCTTCGGTATCCGTGTAGCGGAACTGCTCTTCCTTGGCGCGGGTGTAATCATCCCACTTATCGAGGGAAGCCAGATCCATCGGGGAAAGCTTCCACTGGCGCACTGGGTCAATCTGGCGAATAGCGAAGCGGGTGCGCTGTTCCTTACGAGTGACGGAGAACCACAGCTTGGTCAGGGAAATACCAGAGCCAAGAATCATGTTTTCAAGCATCGGGACTTCGCGCAGGAACTCTGCGTGCTGGGACTCGGTGCAAAAACCCATGACGCGTTCGACGCCGGAACGGTTGTACCAGGAGCGGTCGAAGAAAACGATTTCGCCGCCGGCTGGGAAGTGCTGAATATAGCGCTGGAAGTACCAAGAGGTCGACTCACGTGGGGACGGCTTTTCCAATGCGACGGTGCGCGCACCACGTGGGTTGAGGTGCTCATTAAAGCGCTTGATGGTGCCACCCTTGCCGGCTGCGTCACGGCCCTCAAACAAGATGATGTGGCGCTGACCGGTTTCTTTGGTCCAGTTCTGCCACTTCAGCAGCTCGATTTGGAGCGCACGCTTGGTGCTCTCATACTCATCGCGCGACAAGCGCTCTTCGTACGGGTAGTTCTCTCGCCAGGTTTCAATTGGCGAACCATCCGGCATGATGAGGGCCGGGTCGTCCTCGTCAGAATCATCGACGACGTAGCCGTCGGTCTTAGCAAGGTCAATCTCAGGAAGTTCGTCGTCTTTAATGTCAGCCATACTTAAAAGTTTACCGGTCACCCAACCATTCGGCGCGTTGAATTACACTGCAACTCCACCGATTTACCCCTAAGTCCTCCCCCACCCAGACATAGCAAAAGAGCCCCACCAAAAGGTGAGGCTCTTAGAAATCGCTTACGCGATAGGGATGTTCTTAGACGAACATACCGATCAGCTTGGAAGCGCCGTCAGCAGCTTCAACCAGCGGGCCAACGATCTTGTAGGCCAGGTCGAAGATGAACTTCAGCGGCTGGAGGATGCCCTCAGAGGAGGCTGCGAACTGGGAAGAGAAGTCAGACATAGTGTCTCCTTAAATTTAAAAAATCGAATGAAGATTGAAACCAAGTCTTACTTGGAAGAGTGGAGGCCCTTGAAGGCTTCCCAGGTGGAGGAGAGGCCCTTGATCGGAGCAGCGTCGCCGCCCAGGAACAGGTTCAGGAAACCGTTCAGGCCAGTGAACACGCTGTTCCAGCCCTTCCAGGTGTCAACGAAGTTGTCGAGGTGGGTCTGAACGAGGGAGAGATCCATTATGAAGCTCCTATATGTGAATTCCGGGAATCAAAGTTTGATACGCCCGGAGGGGTTTGCGGTTTTGCAGACACCCTCTGTGGGCGTCACGGGAAACTATTCTGTCACAATCTGGCGCCAAGACAAGTTGAAACGCGAGTGAGATTTTCGCCAGTTTGCAATAAGCCGCGTTACAGATTTGAGGCTATGACATTAAACACATTGATGGCGAAACTTATTTACCAGCGAAAATAATGATCCGATCACCGACTCAGCTTAAGAATATATGCGCACCCGTAACGGATCCTGGCTAGTTTTCGACATAGCAAAACCGCTCGAAATCACTTCAGAAAACTTTTTTTCACCCCTCACTTTTTACCCTACAACGGGGGCGAATTGACCCCGCCAGAAGCCGCCACACCGACTTGACCGATGGGGTGCATGGGATAGAAATTGATTTCGCAAGTCTCATTCGATTCACTTGCGCCACATCAGCAACAGCGCGGAGATTTCCCCATCGCTGCCGAGAAGGCAGTGCGCACGGCCCCGCAAGGGGCGCCCCCACGGCGACCGTCACCCAGCCGTACACGTCTCGATTTAGCGGCGTCTGCCGCGCCCCGCACACTTTTGTCAAAAGGTTGGTAGCGACACGCGCGATGAAACATCGGAAAGTAGCTCCAGGCGCCCCCTGACCCCTTTTGCCCGCCGACCTTCCCATGGTGCTTACAGCATGACAAAAGCGCGCCAACGCCCCTCACGGGGCATCAGCGCGCCTTATTACTAAGCGGTGCGTCTACTGACTATTAGAAGCCCATACCGCCCATAGCATCAGCATCTGGCATGCCAGCACCAGCGCCAGCCGGCTGCGGCTTGTCAGCGACAACAGCCTCAGTGGTCAGGAACAGCGCTGCGATGGAAGCAGCGTTCTGCAGTGCGGAGCGGGTGACCTTGACCGGGTCATTGATGCCAGCAGACATCAGGTCAACGTACTCGCCGGTTGCAGCATTCAGACCCTGGCCAGCAGGCAGGGATGCAACCTTGTCAGCAACAACGCCCGGCTCCAGGCCAGCGTTGTGAGCAATCTGCTTCAGCGGTGCAGACAGTGCCTCACGAACGATCTTCACACCGGTTGCTTCGTCGCCGGTGAGGTTATCCAGCGCATCAAGAGCGGAAGCAGCCTGCAGGAGGGCGACGCCACCACCGGCAACGATGCCCTCTTCAACGGCAGCCTTTGCGTTGCGGACTGCGTCCTCAATGCGGTGCTTGCGCTCCTTGAGCTCAACCTCAGTTGCAGCGCCGACCTTCAGGACAGCAACGCCGCCAGCCAGCTTGGCCAGGCGCTCCTGCAGCTTCTCACGGTCGTAATCAGAATCGGAGTTCTCAATCTCAGCGCGGATCTGCTTGATGCGGCCGTCGATCTGCTCCTGGTTGCCAGCACCCTGGACGATGGTGGTGTCATCCTTGGTGACAACAACCTTGCGCGCCTGGCCGAGGTACTCAATCTCAGCGGTCTCGAGGGAAAGACCAACCTCTTCGGAGATGACCTGGCCGCCGGTCAGAATAGCCATATCCTGCAGGGTAGCTTTGCGGCGGTCACCGAAGCCCGGAGCCTTAACAGCAACGGACTTGAAGGTGCCACGGATCTTGTTCACGACGAGGGTGGACAGTGCTTCGCCCTCAACGTCCTCGGCGATGATCAGCAGCGGCTTGCCGGTCTGCATGACCTTCTCCAGCAGCGGAACGAGGTCCTTGATGTTGGAGATCTTGGAGGAAACGAGCAGGATGTACGGATCCTCGAGGACTGCCTCCTGGCGCTCCATGTCGGTTGCGAAGTAACCGGAGATGTAGCCCTTGTCGAAGCGCATACCCTCAGTAACCTCGAGGTCCACGCCAAAGGTGTTGGACTCTTCAACGGTGATAACGGAATCCTTGTTCACGGATCCGTTGCCCACGGTGTACATAGCCTCAGCAATCTTGGCACCGATTGCCGGGTCAGCCGCGGAGATGCCCGCGGTGGTTGCGATTTCTTCCTGGGTCTCAATCTCCTTCGCGGAGGAGAGCAGAGAGTCAACAACAGCCTTGGTTGCGGACTCGATACCGCGCTTGATGCCCATGGGGTTAGAACCAGCGGCTACGTTGCGCAGGCCCTCACGAACCAGTGCCTGTGCGAGAACGGTAGCGGTGGTAGTGCCGTCACCGGCAACGTCGTCAGTCTTCTTGGCGACTTCCTTAACCAGCTCAGCGCCGATCTTCTCGTAAGGATCTTCCAGCTCGATCTCGCGAGCGATGGAGACACCATCGTTAGTAATGGTCGGGGCGCCCCAGGACTTCTCCAGGACGACGTTGCGGCCCTTAGGGCCGAGGGTGACCTTAACTGCGTCGGCCAGCGTGTTCAGACCACGCTCAAGGCCGCGACGTGCCTCTTCATCGAAGGCAATAATCTTTGCCATTGTGTTTGTGCTCCTTAGTTTTGTTTAGGACGACACTCACGTCTGTATCTATACGGACGCCCGCGACGGCACGGCTGGTGAGTGTGGACCAGCCTCAACCACATAGATGGGGTTTTCTGGCACTTGCCCTATGGGAGTGCTAGCGACCATTCTGGCACTCCCCTACTACGAGTGCAAGGTAGGACACGAGCTGCCCGGCACGCTATAAGCGAACACCCGCGCCGGTAAACGGCGCGGGTGTAAAAAGGCGCGGGTGTGAAACGGCGCGGGTGTGAAAAAGAACGGCGAGGGCGTAGGCAGCGCCGGAAAGCGCTAGCTCTTGGTGACCTTTGACTTGGTCCAGCGGTAAGCAAAGCCGATGCCCACCACGAACAAGATGATGCCCAGGACGTTGGAGACGGTGCCACCTTCGAAAATCTCCAGCGGGGACTCCCCGCCGGAGGCGGCGATGATGGCGGCATTGACCACGCCGAACAGGGACTCACCAACAATGAGGCCGGTTGCCAGCAGGGTGCCCATGCGCTTAGAGAAGTCAGGGTTGGATTGCTTGGCGGCCCACTTGTCATAGAAGTAGCCCAAGATGGCGCCGATCGGGATGATGATGGTCAGCGAGGCCGGCAGGTACATGCCCATGCCAACAGCCAGCGGAGACAGCGAGTACTTGCTAGTGGTCTTGCGCAAGACCTCGTCGATGACGATGAGCACAGCGCCGATAGCCGCACCGGTAAAGATAAGGTTCCAATCCAGCGAGCTATCAAAGATGCCAGAAGCCACTGACGACATAAGCGCAGCCTGCGGCGCAGCGAGGGCATCCTCGCCAGCGCCTTCCATGCCCTGGAAGCCAAAGCCGGTGAGCATGACCTGCAGAATCGGCGGGATGGCCACAGAGCCAAACAGCACACCGATGATGAGTGCCACCTGCTGCTTCCACGGGGTCGCGCCGACGAGCTGGCCGGTCTTGAGATCCTGCAAGTTGTCGTTGGAAATCGTGGCGATGCCAAAGACAATCGCCGCGGTGAACAAGGTGTAGGCCACGAGCGAAAGCGGCTCCGCAGAGGTACCGCGGGTAACAGCGGCGATAAGCAGCGAGGCCGCGAGCACAGCAATGATGCCCACGGAGGAAATCGGCGAGTTCGACGCACCGATAAGGCCCGCCATGTAGCCACACACAGAGGCCACGATGAGGCCCACCAACAGGGTGAACAGGACGGAGACCGTAATGAGCACGCCCATGTGCTCGTGGATATCAGTGCCCGAGATAAAGTCCCACAGCAGCAGCGCAATCGGGACCATCAAAATGACGATGGTGCCTAGGACATAAGGGAATGGGATGTCGCGCTCAGCCACGTCCACGTTTTGGCCGGCTTTGCGCTGGCGGGAAGAGGCCAGGGACTCGGAGATGCCCTTGACGATTGGGCCGGTGATCTTGAGGAGCGTCCAGATGGCGGCGATAGCCATGGCGCCCACGCCGATGAAGCGAATCTCACCAGAGAATACGGAGTCGACGGTATCGGCAAGCGCGGTGGCATCGAGCCCGCCGATATCGCCGGCAGTGTGCATCGGCAACAGGATGAAGAAGGAGATGACAACGCCCACGAGCATTGCGATACCCACGGACAGGCCAACCAGGTGACCCACACCGATGAGCGCCATGGACAGCGAGGTGCCCAGGGTGGTGGCACCGGAGCCCAGCTTGAAGTAGGTAGACACTGACGAGGCCACGGCTTTCATCGCGGCAAGCAGAGCCATCGCTGCGGAGATGATGCCGCCAACGAGGATGACGCGCAGGCCCTTGGCGTTTTCTTCATGGGCGGCTGCGGAAGCGCCGTTGTCGGCGCCGACCTTGAGCACCTCCGCGGCGGCGACGCCCTCCGGGTAAGGCAGGTCGGAGCCCGTCACCAAGGCACGGCGCAGCGGGATGGAGTACATCACGCCGAGTACGCCACCGATGGCGCAGACCGCAGCAGTCTCCCAGAAGCTAAAGCCCTTCCAATAACCCACCATGACCAAGCCCGGCAGGACGAAGATGATGGCAGAGAGGGTGCCAGCGGCAGACGCAATGGTCTGCACGATGTTGTTCTCTTTGATGTTGTGACCAGCGAACCTGCGCAGCACGGCCATGGAGATGACGGCTGCCGGAATCGAGGTAGCAAAAGTCAGGCCGACTTTGAGGCCGAGGTAGACGTTGGCAGCGGTGAATACCAGTGTGATCAGTCCACCGATGAGAATGCCACGCAGTGTGAGCTCGCGCAGTGCTGGACCAGCAGAAGCGGGCGAGGACGAGGCGGGGGCGGCGTTGTGTGCCATGCCGAATTCCTTCTAGTGAGAAATCTATTTAGATTCTGTAATTAAGTACTCATAAACCCTAGTCCACACGGGCAGAAAACTCAAACGTTCGGGCATTCCTACGCGGCAGGTATGTTAGTGAGCATGACTACTATTTCTGAATTCATCACCGCCGACCGCGAGCGCATCTTCGCTCAGCTCAAGGAGCTCGTCTCCTTCAACTCCGTTCACAATGAGCCAGGTCTGGAAGAAGAGTGCGCCAAGGCCGCCGCATGGGTCCGCTCCGCATTGACCGAAGCAGGCGTCGACGTCGAGGCCATTCCTACTGCTGACGGCTCCACCGCGCTCGTCGGCAAGCGCGCGGGCAAAGAGGGCGCCAAGACCGTGCTGCTCTACTCCCACTACGATGTTGTCCCCGTCGGCCCGCGTGAACCGTGGGAGTCCGATCCGCTGACCCTAACCGAGCGCCCATCCGCCTCCGGCGAGGTGCGTTGGTACGGCCGCGGCGCAGCGGACTGCAAGGGCAACGTCGCAATGCACTTGGCTGCCCTGCGCGCGATCGACGCCAACGGTGGCACCGACCTCAACCTCACCTTCCTCATCGAAGGCTCCGAGGAGCGCGGCGGCGAGGGCCTGTCCGCCCTCATCGAGGAGCGCCCGGAGCTGTTTGCTGCCGACGCCATCCTCATCGCCGACGCCGGCAATGCCAAGGCCGGCCTGCCTACCCTGACCACCTCCCTGCGCGGCGGCGCGCAGATCTACGTGCAGGTTGACACCCTCGAGGCGGGCGTGCACTCCGGTCAGTTTGGCGGCGCAGCTCCCGACGCCGTCAAGGCACTCATGCGCGCACTCGATTCTCTCAGCGACGAGCATGGTCGCACGGTTATCGATGGCGTCGACTGCGCAGGCTCCTGGCCGCTGGCGGAAGGCCAGACCAGTGCCTACGCTCCGGAGGACTTCCGTTCCGATGCACAGATGCTCGACGGCACCGAGATCATGGGTTCCCAGGATCCGGCAGGCGCCACCGAGATCGCCGACATGATCTGGGCTCGCCCGGCAATTACCGTTACCGGCTTCACCTCCACCCCGGTTGCCGAGGCCGTCAACGCAGTTCCGGCTACCGCTGCTGCAAACCTCAACCTGCGCACCCCAGCCACCATGGACCCCCGCTCTACCGCGGAGGCCGTGGCCGAGCACCTGAAGAAGCACGTGCCGTGGGGCGCGCACATCAAGGTCGAGATCCTCGAGGCTAACCGCGGCTTTGAAACTGATCCGGAAAAGCCAGCCGCAACGCTGCTCGGCGAGTGCCTCGCCGAAGCCTACGGCACAGAAACCATCTCCCAGGGCATGGGCGGTTCCATCCCACTGACCGTGGAGCTGCAGGAGAAGCACCCGAATGCCGAGATCGCACTCTTCGGCGTTGAGGATCCGAAGGCCACCATCCACTCCGCCAACGAGTCTGTGGATCCAACGGAGATCGAAAAGATTGCTACTGCCGAGGCTTACTTCCTCCAGCGCTTCGCCTAAAACCAACCTGCCAGATCAGTTAAGAGAGCAAGTTAAGAGAGCAAAAGGTACTTTTATTCAGGGGTACGCCATGACGGCGTGCCCCTGTGTGCTGCCAAACTAGCCCCATATATAACTGCCTCCTTAAAAATCTGTGACTTTTAGAAAGTCGGCAGGTATAGTCGCCAGTATTGGCTGCGCCATTCGTGATGCGTCCCCAAACCTGTTTTCTCCAATTTTCAACGCTTGCGGTGAATGCTTGGAGCATGACTTCCATACATCCACCCTTGCACCCGCGGCGTCAATGCGGTGAGAAAAGGGGGCGCTGACGCTGCCAGTGGCACCTTCCTAGGTTCCTTTCAAAGTGGTTCATTAACCGGCCAGATGCCTCTGCTTCGGCCCGCGATGAGTTCATCGGCGCATGCTTGAATTTGAATACATGTCACACGTGCGCCACTGTGTTCGTGCGGCTCCGAACGAGAAGGAGACCTGAGCCTAGCTGTGATAGCTGTCTTGAGTGCCTTGGTGCTGGCCACCATCATCGCGCCCTTCCTCATATTTTTTGTTGGCCGTCCTGCTTTTGGCGCACTCGCTATTGTCCCCGGCGCGGGCTTTTTCTGGGTCCTCAAACAACTCACCACCGGCGCCTTCCGTGACGGTGCCACGCTGCGCTACACCATGGAGTGGATGCCGGACGCGAACCTCAACGTCGATCTGCGCATGGACGCGCTCTCTGCCCTCTTTAGCCTCATCATTTTGGGCGTCGGCGCTTTGGTTCTGCTCTATTGCTGGGGTTACTTCGACCAGACTCCCCGGCGGCTGGCCATGTTTGGCTCCCAGATGGTCTGCTTTGCCACCGCGATGTATGGGCTGGTCATCTCCGATAGCTTCCTGATGATGTACGTGTTCTGGGAAGTGACCTCCCTGTTGTCCTACCTCCTGGTGAGCTACTACGGCGAACGCGCCTCCTCGCGTCGCGCCGCGCAGCAGGCGCTCATGGTCACCACCCTGGGCGGCCTCGCCATGCTCATGGGCATCATCCTGCTCGGCCGCCAAACGGGCACGTGGACGTTTAGTGAGATCGAGGATTTCGACCGCCTCGCCCAGACCCCGTACATCACGATTGCCATCGTGTTCATCTTGGCCGGCGCACTGAGTAAATCCGCCATCGCCCCCGCGCACTTCTGGCTGCCCGGCGCCATGGCCGCGCCGACGCCGGTCTCTGCCTACCTGCACTCCGCTGCGATGGTGAAGGCCGGTATCTACCTGGTTGCGCGCTTGGCACCGGAGTTCCACGAGGTGGCCACCTGGCATCTCGTCGTGCTGCCGCTTGGCACCTTAACGATGCTGTTGGGCGGTTGGATGGCCCTCAAGCAGCGCGACCTCAAGCTCATCTTGGCTTATGGCACCGTCTCGCAGTTGGGCTTCATCACCGCCATCGTGGCCATTGGCTCACGCGAGGCATTGCAGGCAGGCCTCGCGCTGACCTTTGCGCATTCCCTGTTCAAGGCTGCGCTGTTTATGATCGTTGGTGCCATCGACCATGCGTCGGGAACGCGCGACATCGACAAGCTCTCTGGCCTCGGCAAGGCAAAGCCCGGCCTATACCTGCTTGCCATCATCCCGGCACTGTCCATGGCGGGCATCCCTCCCCTGCTGGGCTTTGTGGCCAAGGAAGCCACGCTTGAAACCATCCTTCACGAGGAGCTGCTCGTTGGCATGCCACGCAACATGCTCTTGGTGGGCGTCGTCGTGGGCTCCATGCTGACCATGGCCTACGCGCTGCGCTTCCTGTGGGGCGCCTTCGCCACGAAGAAAGACGCTGCGGGCCAAAGCCGCGGCACTTCCGACGCCGTGGCCGACATGCATGCGCTCTCCCCGCTGTTGTGGATTCCGCCTGCGGGCCTCACGGCCCTGACCATCTTCTTCGGCGTCAATCCACAGCCGCTTTCCCTCGGCATCAACCAGCACCTCAACAACATCTTCGGCGCTGACGAGCACACCTACCTCGCTCTGTGGCACGGCTGGACAGTACCGCTGGGCATCTCCGTAGTCATCGTCGTGGCCGGTATCATCCTCCACTGGCAGCGCGCAGAACTGGCCAAGTGGCAGTTCCAGTACCCGGCTTTGGGCTCAGCAGACCAGGCCTACGACACCGTCATCAACAGCCTGCGTCAGCTCTCGCTGCACACCACCGCTTCCACGCAGCGCGGCTCCCTGCAGATGAACATGTCGATCATCTTCGCCACCCTCATGGTGCTGCCGGTCATCATGCTCATCCGCGGCGACCTCACCAACGTACGCATGATCGTGGCGGAAAACCCGTGGCAGATCGTTGCTGCGCTCATCATCATCGTCTGTGCTGTCGCTGCCACCGTGACGGACAATAGGCTGTCTGGCGTCATCATCGTTGGCGTCACCGGCTACGCACTGTCCTTCCTCTTTGCGCTGCATGGCGCACCTGACTTAGCCCTGACCCAGTTGCTCGTGGAGACCATCATCATGGTCTTGTTCATGCTGGTTCTGCGCCGCATGCCGGCTAATACCGAGTGGAAGCAGGACCCCAAGATGGGTCGCCTGCGCGCCTGGCTCGCGGTTGGCGTGGGCCTTACCGTGACGCTCGTGGGAATGTTTGCTATCAATGCCCGCCGCTCCAACCCCATTTCCGAGTTCATGCCGGAACTGGCCAAAGAAATCGGCCACGGCGCCAACACCGTGAACGTACTGTTGGTGGACCTGCGCGCCTGGGATACCTTCGGTGAGATCACCGTGTTGGTTATCGCCGCCACGGGTATCGCATCGCTGATTTATCGCACCCAGTCCTTCACCCGCGACTCGCGCCGCCCCACCCTGCAGGTCACTGGGCGCCGCTGGCTGGCGGCAGGCGTGGAATCAGAACAGGCCCTCAACCGCTCCCTCATGGTGGATGTCGCCACGCGCCTGCTCTTCCCCTCGATGATCGCGCTCTCGCTGTACTTCTACTTCTCCGGCCACAATGCACCCGGCGGCGGCTTCGCCGGCGGCTTGGTCGCGGCGCTGGCTCTTATCCTGCGTTACCTGGCAGGTGGCCGCGCTGAGCTCGAGGAGGCGCTACCCATCGACGGCGGGCGCACCATGGGCACCGGATTGCTCATCTCGGTGGGCTCGGTGGTTGTGCCGCTGGCTTTCAACCACCCGCCTTTGACCACCGGCTACACCAAGGTGGCGGTGCCGCTCATAGGCGATGTCTCGCTGCCCTCCGCGTTGGTCTTCGACGCGGGTGTCTACCTCATCGTGGTGGGCCTGACCTTGTACATCCTCAACTCGCTCGGCGGCAAGCTTGACGAGGAAGAGGAGATGCGTAAACAGCGTGCCCGTGACCGTGCCCGCTCGCTCGCGCGCCGCCAGAAAGAACGAGCCTCCTCCCGTGAGAAGAACGCGGCGGGCGCCACGCGGGCGTCGTCAAGCGCAGCGCAACCCGATACTCCAAGCACAACGCAAGCCCACACCACCGGAAAGGAGAGCTAAGAATGGAAGCCAATCTGTTCCTTCTCCTCGCCGCAGGCGTGCTGTGCGGCTCTGGCGTGTATCTCATGCTTGACCGCGCCATGACCAAGATGCTGCTTGGCATCCTGCTGCTGGGCAATGGCGCCAACCTGCTGCTTCTGCAGGCTGGTGGGCAGGCGGGATCGCCGCCTATCGACGGCCGCGAGACCGCCCAATACGGTGAGAACATCGCGGACCCACTGGCCCAAGGCATGATCCTGACAGCCATCGTGATCTCCATGGCGCTGACAGGATTTATCCTGACCCTGGCCTACCGCCAGTACCGCTACCGCACCGCCGACGTCATTGAGGACGACGCGGAAGATACCGCAATCGCGGCCCTGGCCGCCCGCCCGGGCAACGCCGCCGCGGCCCCTGATCATGACGCGTCCAACGACCCAGCCACCGGCCGCGCCACTAAGGAAGGCGACGCCTTTGGCCCAGCCTTCTTCGAGGAACCCGTAAAGGAGGCAAACGATGACTGAGACCCTGCTTCCGCTGGTTAGCTTCCTGCTTCCTTATACGGGCTTCCTCATCCCCATGCCCGTGGTCATCCCGGCGCTCGCCGCAGCCTTGTCGATGCTGTGCGCCCGCTTCCCCGGCGCCCAGCGCCAGATCGCATTCTTCTCTTTGCTTTTGCTGGCAGCGGTCAATGCGCTGCTGATCTTGATCGCCGACACCGCGGGCATTCAGACCCTGCAAGTCGGCGGCTGGGACGCACCCGTAGGCATCACGCTGGTGGCCGATCGTCTCTCCACGGTGATGCTCTTTACCTCGTCCGTGGTCTTGTTCTCAGTGATGTGGTACGCCATCTCGCAGGGTATTCGCGACGGTTCCAAGGACGAGCCCGTCGCCGTCTTCCTGCCGACGTACATGCTGCTGACCATGGGCGTGAACGTCTCCTTCTTGGCCGGTGATCTGTTCAACCTGTATGTGGGATTCGAGATCTTCCTCGTGGCCTCCTATGTTCTGCTCACGCTGGGCGCCTCGCCCGCCCGCGTGCGCGCCGGCGTGGGCTACGTTATGGTCTCGATGGCCTCCTCTCTCATCTTCGTGCTCGCCCTCGCATATGTCTACGCGGCAGTGGGCACCATGAACATGGCGCAAATCGGCATGCGCATGGAGAACATCCCGGAGGGCACCCGTACGGCGATCTTCTCGGTGCTGCTCATCGCCTTCGGCATCAAGGCCGCTATCTTCCCGCTGGATGCCTGGCTGCCGGACTCCTACCCCACCGCGCCTTCCCTGGTCACGGCAGTCTTTGCGGGCTTGCTCACCAAGGTCGGCGTCTACGCCATCATTCGTGCACGCACCTCCATCTTTACCGGCGGCGGCCTTGATCAGTTGCTCATGTGGGTAGCGCTGGCCACGATGCTCGTGGGTATCTTAGGTGCGATGGCGCAGTCTGACATCAAACGACTTTTGTCATTTACGCTGGTGAGCCACATCGGCTACATGATCTTTGGGGTGTCCCTCGGCACCGCACAGGGTCTGTCCGGCGCCATCTTCTACGCGGTACACCACATTCTGGTCCAGACCGCGCTCTTCCTGGTGGTGGGCCTCATCGAGCGTCAGGCGGGTACCTCCTCCCTGCGCCGCTTGGGCTCGCTGATTTACAGCGCCCCGCTCATCGCAATTTTGTACTTCATCCCGGCCATGAACCTGGGCGGCATCCCGCCATTTTCCGGCTTCCTCGGCAAGGTCATCTTGCTGCAGGCCGGCGCGAACGAGGGCTCATGGCAGGCCTGGGTCCTGATTGGCGGCGCGGTCCTGACCTCGCTGCTCACGCTCTACGTCATGGTTCTGGTGTGGGCTAAGGGATTCTTGCGCGACCGCGCCGATGCCCCAGAAGGCAACATGGCATTGGCGCACCCTTCGCCGCTTTCCGACGTCACGGATGTCATCGAGCTCGAAGAGCGCCAGGACGTGGGCAAGGTGCCTTTCGGCATGCTGGCTTCCACCTCCCTGTTGGTGCTGGCGTCAGTATCAATTACTTTCCTAGCCGGCCCCATTTCCGGTGTGACCAGCCGCGCGGCCGAGTCTGCGCAGGATGACACCATCTACCGCTATGCGGTGCTGGGCGACAACGCTGATAATCCTTCCCGAACCCTGATCCAGAAGGATCGATACAAAAACGACGCTGACTCCTTCGAGCAGCGCCGCTCCCCCATTGAGCAGCCGCAGCCCGGCGTCGATTCCGTGGCTCCCGCCGCACCCACCGGCGCACCAGAAAAGAAGGAGGGGCAGCGATGAAATTTTCTGGCATTCGCCACCGCTTCCGCCCGTGGTTCATAGCTTGGATCACCGTCATGTGGTGCCTGCTCATGGGCGAGGTCACCGTGGCCAACCTCGTGGGTGGCTTGTTGGTAGGCCTCTTCGTGGTCTTAGCGCTACCACTTCCAAAGATGCCGATTTCCGGGGTGAAAGTCTCGTGGGGCAAGCTCGTCCTTTTCATGCTGCATTGGACGTGGGACCTTTTCCACGCTTCCCTGAAGGTGGGCTGGTTGGCGGTGCGCCCCCAGGAACCGCCCAAGACGGCGATTCTGGAATTGCCGATGCGCCTCGACAGCGAGTTCATCCTCTCCCTCGCGGTGAGCCTGTACAACCTGCAGCCGGGTGGAACCGTCACCGACATCGATATCGCGAACCGCATGCTGACTATCCACATTCTGGACGCGGCGTCGGAAGCCGAGATCGAAAAGGAGGTTGCCAACGTGGCACAGCTCGAAGCATCCATGATTGAGATTTTTGAAAGGAGCCACCCCTGATGGATCCGCAGCTTTATGGCATTTTGCTCACCATTGCGGCAGGGCTTTTGGTAGTGGCGTTCTTGATCACTGTCTGGCGCATCATCGTGGGCCCCAACTCGCTGGATCGCCTGGTGGGTATGGATGGCCTCGTGGCCATGTTCCAGTGCGCGCTGGCCACTTATATTTGCTGGACGCTCAACACAACGGTGGTCTCAGCGATGCTAGTGGTGGCTCTGCTGGGCTTCATCTCCACTGTTTCGGTCACCAGGTTTAGAAAGAGGGACCCGCAATGAGCTATCACCTTTTCGCTGACGTCATCTCGATTGTCTTGATTCTCATCGGCTCCTTGCTCGTCCTCGCCGCAGCGATCGGCGTGGCGCGTTTCCCGGACACAATGTCACGCGTGCACGCCATTTCGAAGCCCCAAACCACCGGCTTGATTCTCACTATTCTCGGTGCGTTTTTCCGCGTCACAGGCTCCGATTCCTTCAGCGTGACTGAGCGTGGCGATTTAGGGATTTTATTGTTACTGGTACTCTTTGCAATGATCACCAGCCCGGTGACTGCACAGCGCACCTCACGAATTGCACGACGTGAAGGCCTGTACGGTACCGCTGAAAATATGTCTCGCAACGACAAGCCAGCGACTCGTTCAATGCGTCGGAAAAAGGATTCATAGAAGCTAATGCACAGAATGAAGAGAAAACAGGGCAAGAAGCTCTACGGTATGCCCACACTGTTGACTCTTTTACTGGCATTTACGGCTTTGGTAATTTACCGCTTCAGCATTTATCCCGGCCGCGACCGCGCTTTCTTTGGCAAGATCCCGTTCGACTTGAAGATTTACCAAATGGCGGGCAAGGATTTGAAAGCGGGAGGCCAGCTTTACGACGCCCCCTATATCCATGAGTTTCCCTTCACCTACCCGCCGTTTGCTGGCTGGTTTTTCGAATGGATGGCTGATTTCAGTGACCACGATCTCATGGTGATTTGGCAATGGGTCACGGGAATCGCCCTCTTCATTGTCATCATGCTTGTCATTCGCGAGCGTGACTATCGGCTCGGGCCGCTGACCTGGCTGGTGGGAATTGCGCTGCTGGTTAGCAGTCTTGCTGCCGAACCAATCAACGGCACCTTCTACTACGGACAGATCAATATCCTGCTGATGTTCTTGGTGTCCCTGGATTTCCTCCTCCCCACCAAGCTCCGCCTGCCCGGAATCGGCATTGGTATTGCCGCTGGCATGAAGCTCACCCCGGCTTACATGGGCCTCGCGTTGCTCTTCCAGAAGCGCTGGTGGGCGGCCATTGGCTCCATTGCCGCTTTCGCAGTCACTATCGGCATCGGTGTTGCCTTCGTCCCCGACGCAAAGGATTTCTGGACGGACAAGGTTTTCAACTCCAACCGTATCGGGGAAATCGATGCCCCAGGCGCTAAGTCCCTGCGTTCTGTCCTCGCCCGTCTCACCGGCGAAGACGATACCGCGCTGTGGCTGCTGGGCGTGGTCATCATTGTCATGGTGACCATGTTGGCACTGCGTACGGCGTGGATTCGAAAGAACAGCACCGCAGCCTTTGCTCTAACCGGCTTGAGCGCTTGCTTGGTTTCGCCCTTCTCCTGGTACCACCACTTCGTGTGGGTTGTGCCCTTCGGCATTTGGGTAATGCTGGCGGTCAACGAGGCCATCGGAACGCGCCTGCGCACAGTCTGGGGCGCACAACTAGCCGCGGTAGCGTCCTTCCTGGCTCTGCTTATCGTGGAACTGCCTTTCGTGGCCGCACCGGTCTGGCTAGGGGGCTCCTCGCGCACCCTCGACGCATTGGAAACCTTCCAGCCATTGGCCTCCCTGGTGTGGCCACTAGCTTGCTTCCTCTACATCGCGGTGTACGCAATTTGGGGTTTCATGCCACAAAAGCACACCACCGAACTAGACGCTGCGCCTACGACCAGGATCCCTACCGTTCGCGTCAAGTAGCTTGCGCGCCGAAGCGCCGCCTCCCGCGTTGAAGGGCGCTAATTGCGCTCCAACGGCTGGCGGTCCAGCATCTCCTGGCAGGTCGCCTCGACTACCTTTTGCCAGCTGCCGGTCTCTTCGTACAAGGCACGCTGACGCTCATAGCCTGCGCCATCATCGATAATTTCGTGGATAAGGGCCAGCTCCTCGGCGCAGCCCAGCTCGCGGGCCAGCGGAGTTAGCTCCTCCACGAGGTCTGCCAGTTCATCCTTAATCCAGCGCTCATCCGTCTCGCGCGACGTAACCACCAAGGCATCCATGCCATAGCGCGCGCCGCGCCATTTATTCTCCGCCACGTGCCACGGCTGCAGAATTGGCAACTCCTCGCCGCGATCAATCATGCGGTCGTAGTGAACAACCAAGCAGTGAGTCAGTGCCGCCACGGCGGAGAGCTCGCGCAGATTGGAGGAGGCGTCGGAAATGCGCACCTCGACGGTGCCCCACTTGGAAGCCGGGCGGATGTCGAAATGCATCGAGCCGGTGTGGTTAATCACTCCCGAGATGGCCTGGTCCCGCATGTAGGACTGCCATTCTTCCCAGCTTTGGAACTGGTACGGCATGCCAGCGGTGGGCAGCTGCTGATAGAGCATCGTGCGGTTGGAGGCGTATCCGGTGTCAAGGCCCTCCCAAGCCGGGGAGCACGCCGAAATTGCCAGCAGGTGCGGGTACTTGGTCATCAATGCGTTGATGATGGGCCAGACGCGATCCTCGTGGCGAATTCCTACGTGGACATGGGTGCCCCACAACAGCATCTGCTTGCCCCAGTACTGGGTGCGGTTGATGATTTCGGAATAGCTCTCCTTAGCGGAGACGGGGTTTTCACGAAAATCAGTGAAGGGGTGTCCACCCGAAGCCCACAACTTAACGCCCATCTCATCGGCGGCGGCTCGGACGTGGGAAAGCTTGTGAGCAAGGTCAGCCACGGCTTCTGGAACCGTGTGGCAGATGCCGGTGACGAGCTCAACGGTGTTTTGGAGGAATTCCTTCTCCAAGTGAATCTCAGGCGCAGCGGCGTGGACGCGTTCAATCAGTTCAGCGCCACGGGGCACGAGATCCCACGTGGTGGGGTCGACGAGGGCGACTTCCCACTCAACGCCCAGTGTGGGTTCAGCAGAACGGGCGAAGGACTCTTCCGGAGTATTCACCCGTTCAGTCTAACTTTCACAGTCACCATACTGGGCATTTAAATTTATATTGCTGCACTTATTCCTGCTGCACTAGGCCTGCGGAATTGCCAGGACAGCTACAACCGCGTTGCCCTTGGTGTAGTTTTCACCTAGCTCAGCTGGGTATTCTGCAACAGCGCCTTCTGGGACGGCAGTAGCGCCATAAAACTCGGCTGCAGTCTGGCGAGCCAGTGCCTCTGCGTCTTTGTCACCGGCTGGGTAGAAGACCATGGTCTGCGGGACGGTGAGGACGTCGCCAGGCAGGTTGCCCACCTCGCCCACCTTGAAGCCGCGGTCCTTGAGCTTGGTGGATTCCTCATCTGCATAGCCCGCGCGGCCCGAGTTGTTAAAGACGTTGACCGGAATATCTTTGGGCGCGCGCTTAGCAGCCTCGCCCTGGGCTCCATCGTAGCCATCTCGATCTGCTGCGTTTTCCCCCTCGCCCGCCGCACCTGCGGCGGCTGGGTCGGAAGCCTGCGCAGACTCGCCCGGAGCCTGCTGAGCCGCGGATCCAGGTTTTCCGCCCTGTGCGCCCGGCTCGCCTTCTGCTGGAGCTGGAAGCGTGGCGGCCTCAGAGGCACCAGTTTGAGACGCGGTATCGCTAGAGTCCTCGGAGGTCAACTTGTACAGACCCCACATGCCGAGCATGACTGCAACGGCGATGAGCACCATCGCAAGGCCGCGCAGTGGCAGGCCGCTTGCTCCGCCGGCAGCAGCGCCGGTCGATGCACCAGAAGATGCATCGGTCGAGGCATCAGTAGGGGTGGATTCTGCCGAGTTATCTGAATTCACATTAGTCACAACAGTAACTCTAGCGTCTAGCTGTCGAGATCTGGGGCATTCCCCCTTGCGGCGCGCCGCACCTCTTCGCGCTGGTCACGCACCCGCCGCAAGCGCGCCACCAGCACCGGATAGGCCTCGGCGGCAGCGGGGGCGTCGAGAAGCACGTTCAAGCGCTGGTGATAGCGCACCGGTGAGATATCCAGCTGGGTGCGGATGGCCTCCTCCTTGGGTCCGATACCGCGCGGCGCGTGGGATTCGAACTCCAAGATGGCGGCGTCTAGGTCTGACAAGGAGTGCATGCCTAAACTGTAGGGCATGACTATTCGCCCCATCGTTATCCACGGCGACCCGGTTCTCCACAATCCCACTGAACCGGTCACTGAGCCCATCGATTCCCCGGAGCTCCAGGAGCTCATCGCGGACATGTACGAGACCATGGACGTCGCCCACGGCGTCGGCCTCGCTGCCAACCAGGTAGGCATCAACAAGCGCCTCTTCGTCTACCACTGCCCTGACACCGACGGCCCCGAAGGTACCGAGCTGCCGGCCGACAAGGCCGGCATGCGCAAGGGCTGCGTTATCAACCCGGTTTTGGAAACCTCCGAGATTCCTGAGGGCATGCCTGCCGACGACGGCTCCGAGGACGAGGGCTGCCTCTCCGTGCCGGGCGAGGGTTTCCCCACCGGCCGCGCCGACTGGGCACGCGTCACCGGCAAGGATGAACACGGTAATGACATCTCCATCGAGGGCTACGGCTTCTTCGCCCGTATGCTCCAGCACGAGACCGGCCACCTCGACGGTTTCGTCTACACCGACGTGCTCACCGGCCGTTTCAAGCGCCAGGCCAAGAAGATCATCAAGCGCAACGGGTGGACCGAGGCCGGCTGGACCTGGATGCCGGGCGAGGACGAAGATCCCTTCGGCCACGGCGCGTAAATAGGCCGCACTCTTAATCGACATGAGCTACATCTTCCGTTCTGACGCCGTCGAGGTCGGCGAGCGCGTCGTCGCCCGGCGCGAAATCGACGGCATGCACACCGACGTCATCGGCCACGTCCTCTCCCTCGATCCACTGGTCATCCGCCCCCAAGAAGTGGGCGGCTATCCCTCCTCGCTGGAAGCGGTGGAGATCCCGGCGGAGGAACTGAAGATCATCAAACGCCTGTCCCCGCGCATGGTCCGCAACTCCGACATCCGGGCCGTCGAGGTGGCCACCGCCGCAGCGTTCCCCGGAAAGGAACACACGTGGACCAAGGATGGGCAGTGGCTCATGCGCGCGGGTGACGGCGTGACTGGCCGCTCCAATTCCGCGGTTCCACTGGGTCCCTCGGCGGGCTTCACCCCGGTTCCGATGGACGAGATCGATGAGTTCTACGCCCGCCACGATCTCCCCACTCGCCTGGCTATTCCCGCGCGAATCGGCAAGCCTGCCGAGCGCGTCATCGCAGCGTCCCCAGAAAACTGGGAGCTAGAGCCCGAGGTCATCGTCATGGTGCGACTACTCGAGGGAGAGGTAGCTGGCGCCCCACTTCCAGAGGGCATCACTTTCCGCGTGGACGCACAGCCAGACCAAGAGTGGCTCGACCTCTACCACTTCCGCGGCCGGGCTCTGCCGCCTGAGGCGCTGGAGTATCTGCGCAGCCGCATCGACGGCACCATGGGATTTGGCCGCCTACTCGCCCCGAGCGGCGAGACCATCGCGATCACCCGCGGCACCCTCACCGAGTCTGGCGACGGTACGGTGTGGTTAGGATTCTCTGCCGTCGAAGTCGCTGCTGCTTGGCGACGCCGCGGCCTCGGCACCGTCCTCGGTTCCCACATGTTGGGCTGGGGCAAAGACAACGGCGCGGAAAAGGCATACCTGCAGGTGGTGGCGTCGAATAGCGCGGGCGTGGCCATGTACGGCAAGCTCGGATTCATTGAACAGCATCGACATAGGTACGCCATGCGCAAAGGCGGTAACCTGTAGTCCATGCGCATAGCCACTTGGAACATCAACTCGGTCCGCACCCGCGTCCAGCGCGCGGTGGACCTGCTGGCGAAACACGACATCGACGTGTTGTGCCTGCAGGAGACCAAGGTTGCCGACGATAAGTTCCCCGTCATGGACTTCGAGGCCGCGGGCTATCACGTAACTCACCATGGCCTGAACCAGTGGAACGGCGTGGCCATCGTGTCCAAGTCGGAGCCGGAGGAGGTCTTTACCTCCTTTCCCGGCCAGCCGGGCTTTGCCAAAGACCCAGAAAAGCCACAGAATCTCGAGGCGCGTGCGGTGGGTGCGCGCATTCGCGGGGTGGAAATCTGGTCACTGTATGTGCCCAATGGCCGCGAAATCACCGACCGCCACTACGCCTACAAGCTGCAATTCCTCTACGCGCTGGCTCGCTACGCGGAGTCCCGCGCACAGTCGAAGCTGCTGCTTACGGGCGACTTCAACATCGCCCCACGCGACGAAGACGTGTGGGACATCGAGGCCTTCCGCGGTAAGACTCACGTCACCGAGCCGGAGCGCGCGGCATTCCAGATGCTCGAGGAGGCCGGCCTGGAGGAAGTGACACGACGCTTTACTGAGGAGCAGCGCTGGACCTACTTCGACTACAAGTCGCTGCGCTTCCAAAAGAACGAGGGTATGCGCATCGACTTCCAACTGGCGTCGCGGTCCTTGGCGGCCACGGTGCAGTCCGCACAGGTAGACATGGTTGAGCGAGCCGGGGATAAGACCTCGGACCACTGCTTGCTCTTGGCCGACTACGACCTCCCCGACTTCGACTCCGTGCGTTAGGAGCACTCCTCAGGCATGAACTTGGCGCTGAACATCGATCTGTCATTCTGGCAGCTGTTTTTCTTGATCCTCGATTACGGCATCAAGATCGTCGCCATCGGTTTCGTCCCTGAAGGCCGCCGCCCTTCCAGCTCCACGGCGTGGCTGCTGGCTATTTTGTTGCTGCCGCTCGTAGGCCTTCCGCTGTTCCTGCTCATGGGCTCGCCTTATATCAACAGGCGCCGGCACCGCATCCAGCAAGAAGCCAATGACCTGCTGGAAGACGTCACCGCGAATACTCCTAACCATCCGCGCGGCCGGCTCTCCCCAGAGGTCGAGTCTCTGATTACTCTCAACCGCAACCTGACGGGTTTCCCGGCGCTCATTGGACACAACAAGGGCATTTACAGCGATTATGCAGAAGCCATCGCGGCTATTTCTAGGGCGGTGGATAAGGCGGAAAAGTACGTCTACATCGAGATTTACATCCAGTCTTGGGACGAGGTCACCGACGTGTTCTACCAGGCGCTCAAGCGCGCCCGCGCCCGCGGCGTGGAGGTCAAGCTGCTCCTAGACCAGATTGGCAGCTTCAAGTACAAGGGCTACTGGGGCTTTGGCAAGAAGCTGACGGAAATCGGCGTCGAGTGGCACTTGATGCTGCCGCTGCAGCTGCACAAGTTCCGCTTCCGCCGCCCCGACCTGCGCAATCACCGCAAGCTCGTGGTGGTTGATGGCCACACTGGCTTCATCGGATCGATGAACATGATCAAGCGCAGCTATAAATCCAAGAATCGCTATTGGGTGGACTACATGGTGGAACTCACGGGGCCGGTGGTGACTTCATTGTCCGCGGTCTTTGCGGTGGACTGGTACCTGGAATCGGAAGAGGCGCTCTCGCTGGAGCCGTTGCCTTACGACGACGCACTCACCGACGACTCCAACTTCCTCCAGCTCATCCCGTCTGGTCCTGGTTACACCACGGAGCCGAACCTGCGAATGTTCAACTCTTTGGTGCACCACGCTAAAGACCGCTTGGTGATGGTCTCGCCTTACTTCGTACCGGACGAGTCCTTGCTCGAGGCGGTCACCACCGCGTGCTATCGCGACGTTGACGTGGAGCTTTATGTCTCGGCGAAAGCGGACCAGTTTATGGTCAACCACGCGCAGTCCTCCTATTACCAGACACTTTTGGAGGCGGGCGTGCGCATCTTCCAGTTCCCGGAACCTTTCGTACTGCACTCGAAGTTCATCATTGCGGACCCTGACCAGCCCGGCCGCGACCCGCTATGCATGTTCGGCTCCTCAAACATGGACATGCGCTCCTTCGGCCTGAATTACGAGTCCACCATGCTCGTGGCCAAGGGCAACTTGCTCGAGGATTTCAACCAGTTGGCGTCGAACTATCGCGCTGTGAGCCACGAGCTGACTTTGGAGGAATGGAACGAGCGCGGCTTTATCCGCCGCTATGTTGATAACGTGATGCGCTTGACTTCGGCGCTGCAGTAGCCGCGCGGCGAGGCTCGCTTTCCCTCCCCGCTCTCGCTCCCTCCCTCCCGCTCCCTCCCTCCCGCAAATACCCAGCCCTAGCTACCCAGACCCTGAGGTCGCGGATCCGTCAACTCGGCGGCACC
>NZ_GG667521.1:195038-244980 GCF_000159135.1 Corynebacterium striatum ATCC 6940 | reverse complement strand
GGCAGCAGGCAAGCCGCTAAACGTGCTTGCGCAGGGCCGCGAAAGCACCGCACACAGCAATGGCCGAGCAGACCACCATGCCGATGCCCATCGTGAGGGCCGGATTATTGCCCAGACCCATCAACGGGCTAACCATGCCCGCCAAAATCGACTGCACAAAGCCGATAATCGCGGAAACCGAACCGGCCTTTTCGCGCATGAGCCCCGTAGCCAGCGCCGTAGCGTTACCCATGATGAAGCCCGTCGGCGCGATGCAGCAGAAGAGAATCAACACCATAAGCCACACCGGCGCACCGAGGAAAATAGCTAGGAAAAGCAAGAAGTTGCAGAAAAAAGCTGCCCCGACGCCGATGCTGAGCATCGCCTTCGGAGTATATGTATTAAGTGCCTTCGCATTCACGATGGTTAGGGCAAACATGCCCATGGAGTTCATCGCGAAGATGAGCGAGTAGCTCGTCGCGCTAAAGCCCCACTGCTGCTGTAGGACGAACGAGGAGGCCGATATGTACGAAAACATCGCACAGAATCCAAAGGCCACCGTGACCAAGAATCCCCAGAAACGCCCATTGCGCATCACGGTCAGGTAATTGCCGATGACCGTGCGCACCAAATGGTCATGCGGGCGGCCGCCTGCGGTCTCCGGGACGACCAGAATCGCCAGTACGAACTGCAATGCATGCAGGCCTGTAAGCACCCAGAAGATGCCGCGCCAGCCAATCGGTTCGGCCAGGAAGCCGCCCATGACCGGTGCCAACGCAGGCGCGATACCCTGCAGCGCCATGAGCAGCGAATAGGCCTTCGCAGCCGCCGCGCCAGTCAGCAGGTCCGGCACCACGGCACGCGAGAGCACCACGCAGGCACCGCCGCCCAAGCCTTGGAAGGCACGCGCGGCAATCAAGACGGCGATGCTCGGGGCGAGTGCCGCCACTGCCGACGCCGCCAAAGCCACGCCCGCGCCGAGGATGAGGAGGCGCTTGCGGCCGACGGCGTCGGAAAGCGGGCCGATCACCAGCTGCCCCACGCCCATTCCGATGAAGAAGCCAGTGAGGGTTAACTGCACCGCTGCGCGCGTAGTTTCCAGGTCAGAAACAATTGCCGGCATGACCGGCAAGTACATATCAGTAGCAAAAGGCGCTGTTGCAGACAACAGCGCCAAGGTAGCCAGGAGAGGCAGTGGGATCATGCGTCGCGTTTTTCAAGCACGAAGACACCCAGTATCCACAGGATCGCAGCCCACGCAATGAAGACGATCGCGCTGCCCGTGGAGGAATCCCACGGCGCATTTTCAGCAACTGAGTCGGATGCCCAGCTGTTGAAGGCCGAGAAAGGCATGAAGTGGATGATGTCGTCGCCGATCTTGGGCAAGACGCGAACAACGTTCTCAATACCCAGGTACAGGATGAGGGATAAAGCAACAGTGCCGGCAGTCTGACGCAGCAGCCAGCCTAGGCCTTGGACAAAGATGGTAACCAAGAAGCTGAGCAGCGGGAACATCCACAGGGAACGCTTACCAGCATCCTCTTTGAAAGGCTCGTAAAGTTCCTTCACAGAGTCCGGCGCTAGCATCTCCGAGAGGAAGTAGATCAGCACCAGAGCCAAGAACATGATTACGGCCGCAATAACGCCGTACAAGAGCACCTTCACTAAAGCCACGATGCTGCGGTTAGGGTTTGACATGTACACGGTGGATTGCAGGCCGAAGCGATACTCAGTAGTAACCACCATGATGGCTTGGATCATGATGATCGGGATAACCAGCGCCAAGAGGATGGAGTTCATTCCCTGCGCCGTAAGCGGGCTGACGGGGAAGGCCGGATCTACTTCGGGCGCATTGAGGGAGTTAAGCAGCGCCCAACCGATCGACAGGATGAAAATGAGGCCGGTGGTCCAGTAGAAGGACTTCGTAGTGCAAAGCTTGGTCCACTCGGCGCGCAGGGTGTTAACAAACATTAGTTCTGCTCCTCCTGTGCGATGTTTTGGTTGGTTGCCGGAGCACCTGGGGTGCTGGCATGGTACTGCACGTCTTCGCCGGTCATCTGCATAAATGCATCCTCCAGGGAAGCACGTTTCAGGCTGAGCTCATTAAGCGGGACGCCCGTGGAGTACGCCAATTGGCCGATGAAGTCAGTGCTTTGGTCCTCGATGATGAACGTATCGCGGCCTTCCTCGTCGGTGCTGGTGCGGAAGGAAACGTTTGCCTCGCGCAGAGCGCCGCCGAATTCCTCGAGGTGGTCGGAACGCACGATGACGGAAGACTGTGAGTGCTCCTTCACGAAGTCATACGTGGACTGGTTTGCCACCAAGCGGCCGCGGCCAATGACCACGAGGTGGTCAGCCGTCAGAGACATCTCGGAAAGAAGATGGGAGGAAATCAGCACGGTACGGCCCTCAGCTGCGAGTGCGCGCACCAAGGAGCGCACCCAGCGAATGCCTTCTGGGTCGAGGCCGTTAACCGGCTCGTCGAGGATGAGGATTCCCGGGTCACCCAACAGGGCACCTGCCAAGCCGAGGCGCTGGCCCATACCGAGAGAGAAGCCGCCGGCCTTTTTACCGGCGACGTCGGAAAGCCCGACCAGCCCCAGGACCTCCTCCACGCGCTTGGTAGGGATTCCATTGGACTGTGCCATCCACTTCAGGTGGTTGGCGGCGGTGCGGTTGGGGTGCACTGCCTTGGCGTCGAGCAGCGCACCGACCTCCCGCAGCGGGTTCTTCAGCTCGCGGTAGGTCTTGCCGTTAATACGGGTCTGGCCCGCTGTGGGGCTATCCAGGCCTAGAATCATGCGCATGGTCGTCGACTTACCCGCACCGTTCGGACCTAGAAAGCCGGTCACAATGCCTGGCTCCACCTTAAAGGTGAGGTCATCTACTGCACGGACAGACTTATATTGTTTTGTCAGTCCCTCAACTTCAATCATGCTGTCAAGGGTGCCATAGTTTTCTGGCAGTTACCTGCGTAGCCCCTCGATTTGTTTTAGCAGAGCCGGAAAAGCCTGCCGAAATGCCCCCAACAGAGGTAATTTTTCCACCTCTCCTAGCGGCACCCAGCGCAGCTCATTGGATTCCCCGTTTGCTTCCACGGCAAGCGGCTGGCCGCTGCGGGTCCGTGCAATGACCGTGGTGTAGGTCCAGTTGCCCGGCAGCCCACCCGCGGGAGGGAAGGGCCCAGAGGTCACGGAGGAGCAAAGCACCTCGACGTCGGCAGGCGCGATGGCGCATTCCTCGCAGGTCTCACGCAAGGCTGCTTCCTCGGGGGTCTCGTGTAAATCGCGCGCTCCGCCTGGGATTCCCCAAGTTCCGCCGTGGTTGGTCCACTCGGCGCGGTGTTGAAGAAGGACTTTATCGCCAGCTAGAAGAAACAGCCCGGCCGCGCCGAACTTACCCCACAGCTTGCTGCCTCCCGGGCCTGCGGCCCAGCCATCCCCACTGGTGTGTGTTTCTTCTCCTGCCGTCATGCCGCCCATCCTACGGGGCAGCGCCCTGCACCGCCTCCAAATGTGGTGGCGTGCATCACCAAAGCGCCTTTATTCTGCGCTATTCTAAGGGAATGACTGGCACAGGGTTGGAGGGCGCCGCACGTCCGGGCGAGCGTGCCGCCACGCATCCGGATGATGCGGCGAGGAATCATCACGATCATCCTGCTGACCACTGGCTGGATGAAGTAACCGAGCCAGCCGCTCCTGCTTTCAGCAACGCCACCCAACTGGCCATGAGCTCTTTTGTCGGCCCGGCGCGCTTGGTACGCCGCCTGTATCACTTCGCCGCCACCACGCCAGGCAAGCTCTTTACCGTGACGCTGATCCTCACCGTGGCGTTGGCCGCCGCAGGCTTGTCGATGTCGAACACTTCCGCCAATCGCCACGCGGCCTTGGACGATCTGCTCAACTCCACAGAGCCAATGTCGAATGCGGCGCACCATCTCTATACCAACCTCTCGCTGGCTGACACCGTGGCCACCACGGGCTTCGTGCAAGCTGGCGTGGAGTCAGAGGCTAACCGCGAGCGCTATAACGAAGCCATCGACGCGGCCTCCGTGGCCGCCACGCAGTCCGTCCTCGGTACCAATAGCGATGACGCCCGCATCCGCGAGCTGGTGACCTACATCCAGCGCGAGCTGCCCGTATATACCGCGCTCGTGGAGAAGGCCCGCACCAACCACAGGGCTGGCAACGCGGTGGCAAACTCCTATATGTCCAATGCATCCTCCCTGATGCGCGACAAAATCCTGCCGGCGGCCTCCGAACTGTTTTCGCTTACCTCCGCCAAGGTCAAGGAACAGCAGCAGCGCCTGACCAGCCCTCAATGGGTGCCGCTTTCTGGCCTGGTGGCAGCACTCTTCTTCCTCCTCATCGCGCAATGGTGGTTGTGGCGGCTAACGCGCCGCCGCTTCAACCGCGGCTTCCTCACCGCCAGCGTGCTGCTCTTTTTGGCGCTCACGTGGGCTTCGGCCGCCAACTTTGCCACGTGGAGTTCTGGCTACCACGGCTTTGAGACAGTCTCGCGCCCGTGGGATTCGCTCACTGCTTCCCGAATTGAAGCGCAGCAGACTCGCACTTCTGAGACGCTGGCGCTGGTCCTGCGTTCCTCGGAGTCTGACATGTCGGTGCGTTTTAGTTCGACGTTGTATTCCATTTCTAACGCCCTCGAGGACTACGAAGCCGCGCTTGCCGACGACGATATCCCCATCAACGATCCTGCGCTTCTGCCCGCCGCCAAGCAGGCCGCGCAGGAGTGGGAGGACTCGCACGAGGAGTTCATGAATGCGCTTGCCGACGGCGACTATGACAAGGCGATCTACGAAGCCACTGTGAGCACGCCCAATGGATCGCCAACGGCCGCTAGCGCTTTCGACGACGTGGATAATTCTTTGGCGGGTCTGATCAGTGAGGCCCGCGTGTCCATGCGTTCCTATTTGGAGCAGGGGCTCAACGCTATGACCATGGTTTCCACTATGGTGTTCTTGCTGACCAGCGGCGCCATCATCGCAGTGTGGCTGGGTATCCGCCCTCGACTCCAGGAGTACCTCTAATGACTTCGAAGTTTCGGCGACTACTACTGGCTACTACCGCGGCGTGCACGGTGGCGTTGGTGGGGGCGACGTCGTGTAGCGTGCCCCAACGCTTGGCCCCACAACAGGATGAGAAGGCGATCCCACAGGCCTCCTTGAACTCAGAGGCAGGGCCGCCTTTGCCCAACAACTCGATCTGGGAAAGCGCTGGCAGCATAGAGCCGCACCCACGCACGAAGGTGCCGGTGACTGGCACCTACCGGCCGGATGACAAGACTCCGCGTGAGCGCATTCCTGATATTTACAAGCGCGGACGCATCATCGTGGGCGTAGACCGCTCCAACAATCTGATGAGCTACCGCGACACAGCTTCCGGCGAGGTCCGCGGCTTTGAGGTGGACATCGCGCGGGAAATCGCCCGCGACATCTTTGACGATCCAAATAAGGTGGATTTCCGTTTCGTGGAGTCCTCGGAGCGCACCTCAGCGCTGAACGAGCGCAGCGTGGATATTGTAATTCGCACGATGTCCATTAGCGCCGAGCGCCAGCGCGAGGTGGCCTTCTCCGCGCCGTATATGACCACCAAGACCAAGCTTTTGGTGCTCAGCAGTTCGGGCATTCGCTCCATCGACGACACCGCAGGCAAGACGCTGTGCGCAGTGCAAGGCTCCACCATCGTGGACACGGTGCGTCGCGAGGCAAGCACGTCGAACATCCTGCAGACCCGCTCGTGGGGCGATTGCTTGATGGCCCTACAACTCAACCAGATCGACGGCGTGGTGGCTGATGACGCCCTATTGTCTGGAATGCTGGCGCAGGACTCCTATACCTCCATCGTGGGGGCGCCACTCACTAGCGAGGATTACGGCGTGGCAGTGCGCAAGCCCGATAGCTTCTACGATTCCAAGCCGTTGCTGCGTCAAGTTAACTCCACGCTGGAGCGCATCCGCCAGGACGGCACCTGGGATAGACTCTTTGCCACGTGGCTGGGTGACTATCTAGAAAAGCCAACGCTGCCCGCACCGAATTACTTGCCGGAGGAAGAAAGCTCCAAAGACGCCGACGCTACAAAGGAGGCGCAGCGATGAGTCCTACGCATGGCCATAGCTTCAGCGAGGACGAGCTCGATCACCTCGAGCCGGAGGCGCTAGAAGATCCCGCGACAGGTGCGGCGGTTGACACTGACGCGGCAAACCCCGGCACGGCTTTAAATGCCGATGACGCAGAGCCTGCCACGCAAGCGGTGCCATACGACCCCTTTGCGGACGAAGACGAGGTAGGAACCTCGGCAGTTGCCTTCGATCCTTTCGCTGACGAGGACGACGAATCTGACGAGGGCGCCGATGTTGCAGGAACCTACACCGACCCCGACAACATTGCGGCTCTCATCGCGGAGCTGGGACAACTACGCGATCGTCGCAAGCAGGAGCAACATGAAGATGCTTCGCAACGCTCGCGGCGCCAAGCCTTGGATACGTTCCGCCAGCGCCGCGCCGCCAAGCGCACCGACCGCGAGGTGGCCGACGGAATGGCCACCCTGCCCTTCATCGTGCCGGGCAACCCCACTGCCGCGCTCATCGACCCAACCAAAGAAAACGTCGCTCCACCGCAGCTTTCCCCGGGCGATATCGTAGCCGGGCAATACGAGATTTTGGGCGTTATCGCACACGGCGGTCTGGGCTGGATTTACCTGGCCAACGACCACTTCGTCTCTGGGCGCATCGTCGTCCTAAAAGGCATGCAGTCGGAGAAGTCGGCCGACGAAACCGCCACCGCCGAAGTCGAGCGCGAGTTCCTAGCGGACATCACACACCCGGGAATCGTGAAGATTTTCAATTTCGTCGATGACGAGCGCGTCGACGGTGGCTTTATCGTCATGGAGTACGTCGGCGGCCCTTCTCTCCAGCAACGCCGCAATGACCAGAAGGACCGGCTCTTCCCAGTAGACACGGCCATCGCCTACATTCTGGAACTGCTGCCGGCGTTGGACTACCTGCACGCCCGCGGCGTGGTCTACAACGACTTGAAGCCTTCCAACATCATCGTCACCGAGGACCAAGTCAAGCTCATTGACCTGGGCGCGGTCTCGGGTATTGGAGCTTTCGGGCATATCTACGGAACTAAGGGTTTCCAAGCCCCCGAGATCGTCAAGTCTGGCCCGTCGGTGGCCTCGGATATTTACACCATCGGCCGCACGCTGGCCTGCCTGACCATTACGCTTCCGCAGGAAGACGGCGTCTACTTGCCGGGGCTTCCCTCCCCTACCGATGAGCCTTTGCTGCGCCGCTATCTTTCCTTCTATCGCCTGCTGCAGCGCGCCACCGACCCTGACCCGGCCAAGCGCTTCCAGAGCGTTGCGCAGCTGCGCGACCAGCTTTACGGTGTGCTCCGCGAGGTCATCGCCCTGCGCGACGGAATCCAGCATCCCACTCAGCACTCGCTGTTTTCGCCGCAACGTACGACTTTTGGCACCAAGCACTTGGTTTTCCGCACTGACCAGCTCATCGACGGCATTGAGCGCACGGTGCGCATCACCGCGCCCGAGGTGGTATCCGCCTTGCCTACCCCGCTGGTTGACCGCTCCGACGTCGGCGCCGCACTCCTCCAAGGTGCTTCCTACACCGAGCCGCAGGAAGCGTTGGAGACGCTGCGCCAGGCAATGCAGGCCCCAGAATACGAGGAGTCCGCGGAGATTCCGCTCGGCGTGGTGCGCTCGATGATCGACCTGGGTTATACCGGCCAGGCCCGCGAGTGGCTGGCCTCCATTGAGGACAAGCTCGGTAAAGACTGGCGCTTCCAGTGGTATTCGGGCGTCGCGGTGCTGCTCCTCGACGACTTCCGCGCCGCCCAGGTGCACTTCTCCAATGTGCTCAACCTGCTGCCTGGCGAGCCCGCGCCGAAGCTGGCCATCGCCGCCATCAACGAGCTGATTCTGCAGGAGCTCGGTTATGAGGAAGCATCGCTTATCGACGCCGCCGTGGCTCGCGCATGTGCCAACCTCACGACGTCGCTGGCTGACCTCCCCGCGGAAGCTTTCGCGGACCAGCCTGGAATCTGGGACCACGTGACGGATGACCCGGCACACCTGCGTTTCAACTCGATGCGCTTGTACGGCATCGTGTGGGCCACCAATCCGACTACGGTGTCCTCCGCGTTTGGGCTGGCGCGCCAGCTGCGCGCTGAGCAGCAGATTGAACTGGCCGTGGCCACTTTGGACCGCGTACCCAACGCATCGCGCCACCATCGCATGGCGCGACTGACCACAATTCTGCAGCTGGTGCTCCATGATCTCACGGAGTCCCGCATCCGCCGCGCGGCCCACCGCCTGGAGGAGATCCCGCAGAACGAACCCCGCTTCTTGCAGGTCAAGGCGGCAGTTATCTCGGCCGGCCTCAACTTCCTGCGCGATTCCAACCTCGATGCAGCGGCCTCCCCCAACGACCTCTTCGAGTTCGCCTTCACCCAGCGCGGCCTGCGCTACGGCTTGGCCGATACTCTGCGTGCCCTGGCCCGGCAAGCCCCCTTCGCGCGGCACCGCTATGCGCTGGTGGACCTGGCGAACCAGGTGCGGCCGGTAACGATGTTCTAGGCCGCGCGCCATTCGCCCGGCCTCTCGCCGCGGCCCGCCAGGCGGCCCTGCCTTCCGCCATGGATGCCTTTCCAAATGGTGAGGTCAACCGCTCCAAACGCCACCTCACCAGCCAGCACCAGCCCCAACAACTAACGCTGGCCCCACTAGCCACATCGCGACCTCACCATTTGACCATTCGCGTCGCGCCTCAGCCCAAATGGTGAGGACCACATGGTGAGGTGAGCAATCTCCAGCCCCAGCAGGCAACGCCAGTCACAGTAGTTACAGCTCGACCTCACCATCTAGGCCAACTACCTGCAAATGGTGAGAGGAAGCGCCTACGCCTGGCGCACCACTTGCTGCAGTCCCCGCTCACGGCCAGACACCCAAGTTGCCCGCAGCTCTGCCAGGAACTTCTGTGGCTGATGAAACAGCTCAGTCGAAGTCACACGGAATACCGTGTAACCGGCATTCTGCAATCTCACCTCGCGGCGACGCTCTTCCACGATTACCCGCCGGGTATCCGAGTCATAGGTTGCGCCGTCATACTTCACGGCTCCATCAATTTCCAATACCAGCCAACCATCAATCAGAACATCAACGCGAACACTGGGAATCACCCAGACCTGCTGTTGGATGGAATAACCCATCTTTGCGTGTACCAATAACGCGATGCATAATGCCTCGTAGGGAGACTCGCATTGACCAGAAAGAAGCGATATAGCTCGACGCGCTTCAGCGATATCTTTGACCCGCCCCATAGTTGCGAGGCAATCCATAGCCATAGCCTTGGCAGCCTCGACATCGAGTTCAGGATGCATCCGAAACCATGATTCGAGTGCCACGAAGCCGCGAATCCAGCCTTCGAAGCGCGCGAGGTCCAACGCGGCGCGCAAAGCAGACGTGACGCGAACGCCCTGCACCTTCTCGACCATAGAATCTGGCAGACGCATCTTCTTGTAACTTCGGCCGTGGCCCCAGTCTCTCCGCGGTGGCATAACGCCAGAGCGCAGAGCGAGCGTCACCGGCTCCTCGCCGCACCGCGGCGGGAGGACCCACAGCCCATGCACCCGCGCCGCCGAAACTCCCACGAGCACCGCCCGCCTAGCACTATGGCCCGCCCGCAAACACCGCGCCAGCTGCTTTTCATGCCAAGGCAGCGACTGCCCTTCTACTACTCCCCCGAATTGTTCCATAGAGATAGTCCACTAGCCGGATCAGTACGAGCGCAAGAGGGAATTGGTGCAACAGGCCAAATCTGTGGATAACTCATCGCGACGAAGGGGCCAGCCACCAGGTTGGCCCCTTCCAAACGCGGACTAGTACAGCCCCGCCTCACGCGCCATATCGGCGATTTCAGCGGACTTCTGTGCGATAGCCAGCTCTTCGTTGGTCGGCACAACGAAGACCTTGACCGGAGAGTCCGCCTCAGAAATCATGCGCGGCTCCTTCGAGCGGACTAGGTTAGCCTGCTTGTCGAAGTGAATGCCGTACATACCCAGGTTGAACAGCGAATCCTGACGTACCTCAGTGTCATTTTCGCCCACGCCTGCAGTGAAGGTGATGGCGTCCACGCGGCCCAGCGCAATCATGTAGGAACCGATAAAACGGCGCAGCTGGTGGATGTAGATGTTGTATGCCAGCCATGCGTCCTGGTCCTCGGCTTCGATGCGCTCACGCAGCACACGGAAGTCGTTGACGCCGGAAATGCCCTTCACACCAGACTGCTTGTTGAGCAGGTTGTCAATCTCATCGATAGACATGCCCGCCTGGCGGGAGAGGTGAAAGATGATGCCCGGGTCGATATCGCCGGAACGGGTGCCCATCGCCAAACCAGCCAGCGGGGTTAGACCCATCGAGGTATCAATTGGACGGCCGTGGCGAATAGCCGCCGCAGACGCACCATTGCCTAGGTGGAGGGTGATCTGGTTGACGCGCTTCGGGTCCTTATCCAGCAAGCGCGGGACCTGCTGCGACACAAACTCGTGGGAGGTGCCGTGGAAGCCGTAGCGACGGATGTCGTACTTGGAAGCCACCTCGTTGTTGATGGCGTAAAGCGCAGCAGCCGGCGGCATATGGTTGAAGAAGGCCGTATCGAAGACCGCCACGTGCGGGATGTTCGGCAGCATCTTGCGAGCCACGCGAATGCCGTCCAGGTTGGCTGGGTTGTGCAGCGGGGCCAGCGGGATGAGGTCCTCAATCATGGACTCAATCTGATCCGTGATCAGCTGCGGGTCGGAGAAGAGGCGTCCGCCGTGGACAACGCGGTGTCCCACGGCAACGACCTCCACGTCCATCGGGCCCACGTTGTGCTGGTGCATAATGTCGAATGCCCGCTCCAGGCCGAAGGAGTGGGTCGGAATCTCCAGCTCTTCCTTGTATTCCTCGCCACCAGTCTTGACGGTGACGGCACCCATCGGCTCGCCGACCTGCTCGACCAAGCCGGAGACCAGCGGGGCGTCGGTAGCCGTGCCCTCTGGGTCAACCAGCTGGAACTTAACCGATGAGGAACCTGAGTTGAGAACGAGTACGTATGCCATTTACTTAACTCCAGCCTGGATTGCCGTGATGGCGACAGTGTTGATGATGTCCGGAACGGTAGCGCCGCGGGAAAGGTCGTTGACCGGCTTGTTCAGGCCCTGCAGAATCGGGCCGACAGCCAGCGCGCCGCCGGTACGCTGGGCGGTCTTGTAACCGATGTTGCCTGCCTCGAGATCCGGGAAGATGAAGACGTTTGCCTGACCAGCAACTTGAGACTCCGGCGCCTTCTTGGCAGCCACGCCTGGGTCGCACGCGGCGTCGAACTGCAGCGGACCATCCACCTTGACGGAGGAATCCAGCGCACGAGCGGCCTCAACAGCAGCCACCGCGCGGTCAACGTCCGGGCCGGAGCCCGAAGTACCGGTGGAGTAAGACAACATGGCCACGCGTGGGGCGATGCCGAACTGCGCTGCGGTCTTTGCGGAAACCACGGCGATTTCACCCAGCTGCTCTGCAGTTGGGTTCGGGTTGACCGCACAGTCACCGAATGCCCACAGGCGTCCGCGCATGACCATCAGGAAGATGGAGGAAACCACGGAAGCGCCCGGCACGGTCTTGATGATCTGGAAGGAAGGCTTGATGGTGTGCGCCGTGGTATGCGCAGCGCCGGAAACCATGCCATCTGCCAGGCCCTTGTGCACCATCATCGTGGCGAAGTAGGAAACGTCCTGCATAGTCTCGCGCGCCTGCTCCAGGGTGACGCCCTTCTTCTTACGTAGCTCCGCGAAGTCAGCGGCGAATTCCTCCGCCAGCGGGGAGTTCAGGTGATCAATGACGTCTACGCCGGCGAGATCCACGCCGAGGCGCTCCGCCCGCTTGGCGACGTCCACCTCATCACCGAGGATGGTCAGCTTAGCGACCTTGCCCTCGATGAGTGCGCCGGCCGCTTCAATGATGCGGTCATCGTCGCCCTCTGGGAGCACGATGTGTGCACCGACTGCGCGAGCCTGGTCAAGCAGCTGCTTCTGGAAAAGTTCGGCGCTCATAACCGGGGCAATCTCCCCGACTGATGAGAGCGCACCTGGGACAGAAGCGACGTCGGTAAACGCGCCCAAAACCTCAGCACCCACGGAGCGTGCATGGGCAAGGGCAAGGTCCGAAGTACGTGCTGGAGCGTTGGTAATCAGAACGAACGGGATACCGAGCGCCGCTGCGGCCTTGGCGTCAAAGTCCATTACACCCGTGCCCTGCAACACGACGTCGCCTTCTGGAACAGTGACCAGAATCTGATCAAGGGTGGTTCCCAGATCGTTGAGCTGCGCGAAGGTTGCGCCTAGGTCTTGCGCCAGCGAGGGGACATCAAGACCGTCGAAGCCACGGCCGATGACACTCACGAGTGCGGAGTTCTGTGCAGACATTCTCAGTAGCCTTTCTCTTTCAAAGAGTAGACGAATAGTGTGCCGCAAGTCACTAAACGCGGCACACAGTGACGCCTTCACTTTACTGGAGATGTCCGAATAAAGCCGTTTCTAATAGCGATTGTGAAACGTAAAACACACTGCATGAGTCAATCCCACCCACCGCCACCCAAAAATTGTGCGTTCAGACACATACACTTGGAACAGTGAGCCCCCCAGAGTAAGCTCCGAGTTAAGGATTGTTACTTCGGGCAAGACCTAGGACGCTATGAGCGTCGCGTAAGCATACGCGGCATCGCCCCAGCGCCCTGGGTCTTTTGTGGTTTTAGGGCACATTCGCCGCCTCAGGAACTACAAAGTCCGCCCCAGGATTTCGAAAGGAACTCACATGTCGACGCAAACGCGCTCCGCAGCTGAGGCCATCCTCGATGGCATTGGCGGCGCAGACAACATTGCATCGTTTACTCACTGTGCCACTCGCTTGCGCTTCCAGCTCAATGACTCCTCGAAGGTCAACAAGGAGGCCCTCGAGGCCATCCCTAAGGTGCTGGGCGCAGTCCCCCAGGGCGGCTCGAACTACCAGGTCGTTATCGGTGGCGACGTTGCCACCGTCTACGACGAGATCAACGCCTTGCCCGCCATGAAGGACGGCGGCCCAAGCGATGCGGACATCAAGGCTGCCGCTCGCGCCAAGGCCAAGGGCAAGGTCCCTTTCATGGACAAGTTCTTTGAGTACCTGTCCGATTCCTTCCGTCCAATTCTGGGTGTCCTGCTGGGCGCCTCGCTCATCATCGCGTTCGCGTCGATCCTCGACGCATTCGGAATCGTCGACTTCCGCGCGCCTGACAAGCCGGCCTCGTGGTTCTTCGTCGACGCCATGTGGCGTTCCGTCTTCTACTTCCTGCCTTTGATGGTGGCTTACAACGCTGGCAAGAAGCTGCGCATCGACCCTTGGGTCCCGGCCGCCATCATGGCAGCGCTGCTCACCCCGGAGTTCCTCAACCTCACTGAGAACCCGGCCGTTCAATGCGTTGTCAATGACACCCTGGGCACCGAACAGTGCACCATCCCAATCTTTGGCATGACCATGCAGCTGCCTGATTACGGCGGCAACGTCTTCGTGCCTTTGATGATGGCTTATGTAGCAGCGCTGGTCTACCGCTTCTTCCAGAAGATCATTCCTACTTCCATCCACATGGTCTTCGTTCCTTTCTTCACCATGCTCATCGTTATCCCACTGACCGCCTTCCTCATCGGCCCGTTCGGTGTGTGGGCTGGTAACGGCATTGGCGCTGGCCTGTCCTGGATGAACGACAACGTGCCATTCGTCTTCGCTCTCGCTATCCCGATGCTCTACCCATTCCTGGTTCCGCTGGGTCTGCACTGGCCACTGAACGCCCTGATGCTGGTTAACATCCAGACCTTGGGCTACGACTTCATCCAGGGCCCAATGGGTGCATGGAACTTCGCCTGCTTCGGCGCAACCGCCGCTGTGCTTGCTTTGTCCATCCGCGACAAGGACACCGTGATGCGCCAGACCTCTGGTTCCGCTCTCGCCGCCGGTCTGCTGGGTGGCGTCTCCGAGCCTTCCCTGTACGGTATTCACTTGCGCTACAAGAGGATTTACCCGCGCATGCTGGTGGGCTGCTTCGCCGGCGGCCTCACCGTTGCACTGCTTACCCTAGGCTCCAACGGCATCACCACCGACGCCTTCGTCTTTACCTCGCTGCTGACCATCTCCGTCTTCAACCCGATGCTCAAGTACGTCATCGCCATCACCGTGGCATTCGTGGTTGCTTTCATCGCGGTCTTCATCTCCGACTACCGCACCCCAGAGGAGCGCGCCGCCCAGAAGGCCGCTGCCGCTGGTGCAGGCGCTGCTGCGCTTGACGACGCCCCGGCCGAGGCCGCCGCCCCCGACACCGCTGCCGAGGCCCCCGCTGAAACCGAGACCGTCATCACTTCCCCCGCTGAGGGCGAAGTTGTTCCGATGACCGAAATCAATGACCCAGTGTTCTCCGCAGGAACGCTGGGCGACGGCGTGGGTGTCATCCCCGCTTCCGACGAGGTCTACGCCCCGGTATCCGGCGTAATCGTCAGCGCGATGAAGACCGGCCACGCTTATGGCATCAAGACCGAGTCCGGCGTCGAGGTCCTCGTCCACATCGGCATCAACACCGTGAAGATGAAGGGCGAGGGATTCGCCCCAGCCGTCAAGAAGGGCGATACCATCAAGGCCGGCGAGCTCCTGGCCACCGTCGATTTCGGTGCCGTACGCGCCGCAGGCTACGACACCACCATCGTGGTGGCCGTGACCAACACCAAGGCACTGGCCGAGGTAACTCCGGCCGGAATTAAGAAGGCTACGGCTGGCGATATCATCATCACCGCTACCCGCTAGTAACAACCCTGAATTAGGGCTCCGCGCCTCGGCGCGCGTGCCCTATAGGCCCGATAGTCTTAACTACTATCGGGCCTTATCCGTGCCCACCGCCTGAAGAAGGAATTGATTCAGCAATGCAGATCCTGCGCGTCTTCAACAACAACGTCGTCTTGGCGCGCCGTACCGGCAGCAACGCTGGCACTCCCGCAGGCGAGGACACAGAAGACGTCATCGTGACCGGCCGCGGAATCGGCTTTCAGGCAAAGGCTGGCGACGCCGTCGATCCAGCCAAAGTGGTCAAGGTATTCGTACCGGCCTCAGGCCGGGACCCCGATCACTCTGCTGCCATGCTCGCCGCCGTCCCGGGTGAGTTCATCCAGCTAGTGCTGGAAGCCATGGACCGCGCTCACGTGCCGGATACGCTGCGCAGCAAACTCACCCTGGTGGTGGCTCTAGCAGACCACGTGCATTCGGCGGTCAACCGCGGAATAAGCATCGAGTATCCGCTCGAGGCTGAGGTCCGCCATCTCTACGCTGAGGATTTCGCGCTGGCCAGCACTCTGCTCCAGGAGATCAATAAAGGGCTGCATTCCCCACTGCCTGAGTCTGAGGCAGTGGCGCTGACCTTGCACCTGGTCAATGCCGGTTTCACGGTGGGCGACCTATCCGGCACCTACCGCATGACAGGACTTATCCAGCAGCTGCTGGACATCATCGGCAGCCACAACGGCGTGGAACTTGAAAGCGAAGATCTTTCTGTTGCCCGCTTTATCACGCACTTGCGTTACTTGTTCGTACGCATGGCTGAGCACTCGCAGCTGGATTCGCCGGGGTCTCCTGTATCCAACGTCATCAACGACCAATACCCGGATGCCGCACAGTGCGCCCGTACAGTCGCCGGAGTCATCGAGCTGCGCATGAATGAGAGTCTCACCGCGGATGAAATCACGTATCTAACCCTGCACATTGCGCGCCTAAGCCAAGCGACCAAGTAAGCACCGAGCAGATACCAAGTCGAACTACCACCGCTAAGATCGCGGGCATGACTTACACGCTCACTGCTGCGCCCATTACCCACATGAATCCGCTTGACGTCCACGCGCTCTACAAACTGCGCGTGGACGTCTTCGTGCATGAGCAGCAGTGCCCGTATGCCGAAATCGATGACACCGATGCGCTCGATTCCACAGTGCATATCTTGGCTTTCGACGACGACACCCGCGGTATTGTTGGCACCGCGCGCGTCTTCCCCTCCACGCTAGATGGCGAGGAGGTGGCCCAATTTGGCCGCTTTGCTCTGGATAAACAGGCTCGCGGCACGGGCCTGGGCAAGCAGGTCATGGAAGCAGCGTTGCAGTATGCCGCAGTGGCCATGAGCGGCCAGCCGGTCTACTTGGAGGCACAGGCACCGCTGGTGGATTACTACAGTGCCTACGGCTTTGAGGTGTGCGGCGAGCTTTTCGACGACGAGGGTATCCCCCACCAGCCGATGATCCTGCGCCGCGAGGGCTAATCGTCTGCGGAACGGTTGAGAGCTGGGTCGACCTCGACGACGGGCTCAGCGACCTCGATGAAATCGATGTCGACGGCATCGTTAGCTACTGGGTCCACGGCCTGTGCGTTGGCGACAACCGGCGCGTTCGGGGTCTGGCTGATGCTGATCTTGGCGGCGGCAAGCGCGGCACGATCGCGCGCAGTCTCGACGTCTTCTGCGGTGGTAGCCACCATGCCCATGCGGCGACCAACGTAGGCACCGGGCTTGCCAAAGAGACGGACGTCGGTCTCTTCGAAGGTCATGGCCTCTGCAACGCCGCTATAGGCGACGTCGTCTGTCGCGGCGTCGGCATGCAGCACCACGCTGGCGCCGGGTGAGGTTAGGGTGACGTCGATTGGGTAGCCCAGGATGGCGCGGGCGTGCAGCTCGAATTCGGAGAAGCGCTGCGTGTAACCCGTGAGCATGGCGGTATCGGAAGGGCGCGGGGAGACGGAAGAGAAGTACACGTCCTCGTCGGCGACGAAGAGCTCAACGCCGTAGACGCCGCGCCCGCCCAGCTCGTTGGAGATGCGCGCGGCAACGGAGCGTGCGTTCTCAAGTGCGATCTCACTCATGGCCAGCGGCTGCCAGGATTCGATGAGGTCGCCGCGCTCGTGGCGGTGGCCGATAGGCTCGCTAAACCACGTGCACAGCTTGCCGGAGACAGGATCGATGGAGCGCACTGCAAGAAGGGTGACCTCGTAGTCGAAGTCTACGAAGCGCTCAGCGATGACGCGCTTTTCATCGGAAGATACACGGCGCACGAGGTTCCATGCGTCCTTGAGATCTTCCTCGTCCTTGACCAGCATGTGGCCCTTGCCGGAGGTTGCCACATCCGGCTTTACGATGCACGGCATGCCCAGCTCATGGACGGCTTCGGCAAGCTCCTCCGCGGAGCTGGCAAAGCGGTATGCGGTTACGGGCAGGCCAATGTTTTCGGCCGTTTCACGAATGGTCTGGCGGGACTGGGTCAGTTCGCACGCCCGGGCGCTAGGGACGACGACGGCGGGGGTTTCGGACTCAAGCCGCGACAGCGCCTCGACGGCCACAATCTCAACTTCGGGGACGATATAGTCTGGCCGGATGCGCTCGGCGATTTCGAGCACCTTGGCTTCATCGGTGATGTCCGCGATGTAGCTAAAGTGCGCGAGCTGTTGTGCAGGGGCGCCGGCGTAGCGGTCGACGGCGTGTACCTCAAGGCCCAAGTTCTGGAAGGCAATAACTAGTTGCTTGCCTAGCTCGCCTGCGCCAAGCAACAGCACTTTGGTGGCGTTACCGGTAAGGGGGGTACCTATATAACCTGCGATGTCGCCTGAAATATCCATCCTTGAATTATTGCACATGTTCTTCACAGTCTTATTACTGAAAAGCCAGGATGCAAGATATTTAACGCCGCGGCAGGCCGCAGGCAAGAACGAAGGCCGAGCGATCTCCAAACGCCCGCCTTCTACTTGGAAAGATGTAGAAGACAGGCGTTTCGCTTGGTGGTAAAGCTAGTGGCAACCAGAGCGACACCGCCAGCAACCTTGCCAGCTGACTCGCCGTACTTACCGAACTAAGCGTTGATGCCAGCAAGCTGCTTAGCAATAGCCGGGTTGTAGATGCCCAATTGCTTCAGCAGTTCGATGTTGGCCTTGCCAAGCTGGCTGGAAATCTGCTCGATGAACGGGGACAGACCCGGAACCTTGATCTGGGAAGCCAAGCCACCCGGAATCAGGAACAGCAGCGGCAGGCCTACAGCCAGGCCAGCTAGGATAAAACGACCCAGGTCACCGTTGGAAGAACCGCCGTTGGAAGAATCCCCCTTCTCCTTCACGACGGTCACGGTAACGGTGTCGACGACCTTGCCGTCCTTGGCCTTGACAGTAACGGTGATCGTATCGCCCGGCTTAGCGTCATCACTCGGGGTAACAACGAGTTGGCCCCTCTCGTCGATTTCAGCCTTGCCCGGACCTTTAACCTCAACGGTGGTGCCGTCCTGAACAGCGCCACCGTTGTTAGGAAGCTCTACCTTCTTGCCCGGGGAGGTCTTGCCGTCGTTCCAATTAGGAGCCTTGGTGGTCTCACCCTCGTCGGAAGGCTTGGAGTTCGGATCGTTCGGGTTGGTGCCTTTCTCGATCTCAGTCTTGTCGTCAACGCCATCATTGTCGGAGTCACGCTTGGTAGGATTCGTCGGATCCGGATTGCCGTCACCGTCCCAATCCTTGTTGCCGTTGTTGCCGCTGACCTCGTCACCATCTTTGATGCCGTCCCCATCGGTATCAGCCTTCTTCGGATCGGTGCCCTTAGCCTTCTCGTCACCGTCAATCAAGCCATCGTAATCGGTGTCCGAGTTGTTCGGATCGGTGCCGTCGAGGATTTCATGGCCGTCTTTGACGCCGTCGTCATCGGTGTCCGGGTTGTTCGGTTCGGTCGGCTTTTTGCCGAATCCAGTGTTCCTTTCGCCACTGGTTTCATCCTCATCGGTCAGGCCGTCACCATCGGAGTCCTTGCCGGAAGGCTTGGAGTCCGGATCGTTAGGATTGGTGCCCTGCAGAATCTCCTTATCGTCGTCGTTGTCGTCACCATCGGAGTCAGCATGGTTCGGACTCGTCGGATCCGGATTGCCGTCGCCGTCCCAATCCTTGTTGCCGTTGTTGCCGTTGACCTCGTCACCATCTTTGATGTTGTCGCCATCGGTGTCAGGCTCGGTTGGGTCAGTCTTGTGAACGTTGACTTCCTGGCCGTCGGTCAGGCCATCGCCATCGGTGTCCGGGTTGGTCGGGTCAGTCTTGGTAACGTTGACTTCCTGGTCGTCGGTCAGACCGTCGCCGTCGGTATCGCGGTCGTTTGGGCCAGCGGTGGTATCCGGTGCAGTAGTGCCAGTTGTGGTCTGCGCGTAAGCAACCGGCGCAGAAACTGCGTGAATGAATGGGGAGACAAGTGCGACTGAGAGTACAGCAGCGGCAATAGAGGTGCCGCGACGACGCGCTTTAACAGTCGGCCGAATGCCCTTCTTGATCATACAAGAAGTCCTTTCTAATAGTCCCTGAGAAATTAACTATGGGTTTCAGGGATGGCATGGTCCATAGAAGAAGCCAGCCATTTAAGGAAAACGGCTGGGAGCCAGCCCAGCGTGGTCCGCCAAGCAAGGTAAGAGTATTGGGCGAGGCCTCACTCTGAACTCGTGAGACAGCTTAAATTAAACCAACTTAAGTGCGCCAGTGATGCTGATGCCATAAACCCCCAATCCTCCCTTAGATTTGGCCATTAAGCATTCCTATACACGCCCCTACCAGGAACATCCTTCTAATTTAGTGTTAGGAAACAACATTGTGATTGCTGCCACGGTGAAAATGCAAATGCTCGGCCACTTGGTTAATCTCGGATTTTCTATTTAAGGAATAGTTTATGGAACTTTCGACATAGGAATGTATCTCGCAAACGGTGGTAACTACGCAAAAAGGCAGGACCCCGTTAGGGAACCCTGCCTTAATTTAAGTTGAGTATCTCGTATTGGATATTCGGATTAGTGATCACTCATTACATCGTGGCGCACGATGGTCTGGTCGCGGCCCGGTCCAACGCCGATGTAGGACATGCGGCAACCAGAGAGTTCCTCAAGGCGTAGGACGTAGTCCTGAGCCTTCTGTGGGAGTTCCTCGAAGGTCTTGCAGCCTGTAATGTCCTCATCCCAGGCCGGCATGGTCTCAAAGATTGGCGTGGCGTGGTGGAACTCAGACTGGGTCAGCGGCATCTCGTCGTAGCGCTTGCCATCGACGTCGTAAGCCACGCAGATCGGAATCTCACCAATACCAGTGAGCACGTCCAGCTTGGTCAGGAAGTAGTCTGTGAACCCATTAACGCGGGTGGCATAACGAGCCACCACGGAATCGTACCAACCACAGCGACGCTTACGGCCGGTATTTACGCCAATCTCACCACCGGTGGTCTGTAGGTATTCGCCCCACTTGTCGAAGAGCTCGGTCGGGAACGGGCCGGCACCCACACGGGTGGTGTAGGCCTTGATGATGCCCAGCGAGGTTTTAATACGGGTCGGGCCAATACCCGAGCCCACCGAAGCACCGCCGGCAGATGGGTTGGAGGAGGTCACGAACGGGTAAGTTCCGTGGTCAACGTCCAGCATCGTTGCCTGGCCGCCCTCCATGAGGACGTGCTTACCAGCCTCAAGAGCCTTGTTGAGTTCCAGTTCAGCATCAATAACCATGGGAGCCAAACGGTCACGGTAGCTCAAGAAGTATTCCACGATCTGGTCAGGATCAATTGCCTTGCGGTTGTACATCTTCACCAGCATCTGGTTCTTAATGTCCAGCGCAGACTCAACCTTCTGGCGCAGGATGGACTCATCGAAGATGTCCTGCACGCGGATGCCAATACGGGCGACCTTGTCAGAGTAAGCCGGACCGATGCCGCGGCCCGTGGTGCCAATGGCGCGCTTGCCCAAGAAACGCTCCTGCACGCGGTCCAAAGTCTGGTGGTACGGCGCCACAAGATGAGCGTTCGCGGAGATACGCAGGCGCGAGGCATTCGCGCCGCGTGCCTCAAGGCCGTCGATCTCATCAAAGAGGGCCTCGAGATTGATAACCACGCCATTGCCCAGCACCGGAATTGCGTTCTCAGAGAGAATGCCGGCGGGAAGGAGCTTGAGCTCATACTTCTCGCCGCCAACTACAACAGTATGGCCAGCGTTGTTGCCGCCATTCGGCTTGACTACGTAGTCAACCTTGCCACCGAGGATGTCGGTGGCCTTACCTTTACCTTCGTCGCCCCACTGAGCGCCAACGATGACGATTGCTGCCATTTCTGGGAGTCACTTCCTAATGATTGAAGCCAAATACGCAACTACTTTACCCCTAGACCATGGGTAGCGGTGGCTAATGTGACATGCTTATGCCAAATCCCGACAATTCTTCAGCGAGTACGCCTCCTGCCAGCTTGAATACGCTGGGCTAAATTGACGGGGAGATGGCCTAATGGATTGGCTTATGCCAAGTTGAGGAACACCAGGATGTTCACGATGTTGGCAAAGTCAATAAACATGCCACCGATAATCGGCAGAATGAAGAACGCCAGTTTGGATTCCTTGAATTTGGTGACCACCGAGTCCATGTTGGCCATACCGTTCGGGGTTGCACCCATGCCGAAACCACAGTGACCAGCGGTGAGTACGGCGGCATCGTAATCGCGGCCCATGACGCGGAAGGTGACGAAGTTGGCGAAGAGCCACATGAGGATGGTCTGCGCGAGCAGCAGAATAAGCATCGGGATAGCCAGCTCAGCCAGCTCCCACAGCTTGATGTTCATGAGAGCCATTGCCAAGAAGAAGTTCAGGCCAATGACACCGATGATCTCCACCTCTTCGGTCGGAACCAATTCCTTGTACATCTTCTGTTCACGGCTGTCATTGATATAACGCAGGATGATGGCCACGATCATGGAGCCGAAGTAGAGCGGGAACGCAGCCTTGTCGGTGAGCAGACCCACGAGGTAGTTCATTGCGTCGGTCAGGAAGCTGCCCAGCAGCATCGCCACGAGGATCATCACAAAGGCGTGCAGCACGGCGTCGCCACGCAGTTTGCGAGATACGTGCTGCAGGATGGACTCGTCAATGTCAACCTCAGCGGATTCCTTGTCCATCAACTTGTTCTTCAGGATCAAGCGGTTCGCCAACGGTCCGCCCATGAGCGAGCCAATAACCAGGCCGAACGTCGCTGCAGTGTAGGCCACGGTCTCAGCACCGGTCACGCCGCCTTCTTCCACGAGAGGAGCAATACCGCCGGAAACTCCGTGGCCACCGGTCATCGAAACGGAGCCCGTCATGAGCGCGAGCTGCGCGTCAACGCCAACGAGGGGCGCCAGTCCCACTGCCACGACGTTCTGCAGAATCGTCAGAACCAGGGCCACAACCAGGAAGAGCATGACCTTTGGCCCAGCAGCGCGCAGCACCTTCAGCGATGCGCCGTAGCCCACCGTGGTGAAGAAGATGACCATGAAGAAGCTTTGCAGCGTGGTATCAAAGGTGATGTCCAAAATGCCGGTCTGGTGTAGGACCAGGTTGATGATGGCAAAAAGGAACCCGCCGATAACAGGGGCGGGGATGGCAAAACGTTCAAAGAAGTAGATGCGCTGCTTAAGCCAGAGACCCAGCATAAGCAACACAACAGCGATGCCGATGGACTGGATCATGGTGAATTCAATAGCCACGATGGAGCCTCCGCGAAATTGTTTGGAAAATAGCTTTTGCGCCCAAGCATGTGCCTGGACACCAAATAGAAAGTAATGCGGAATAAGAATATAGCCATATGTGACCCTGTACACCCCAATCGGCCGTTATTCATGGGGGTACTACGCGTTGTAGGGTGAAGGGGTTACGGCCCGCACACTGCCGGGCAACGTCCCTGGAAAGGCAAGGTTTCACACGGTGGCTCTCATTGTTATTCGATGCGGCAGCGACGTCTCCTTAGAACTGCCCCCTGAGGCCACACTTCTCGACGTCAGCGCGGTTCCCACCCGTAAAGAGCTACGCGCGCTTGACGACGCCGCTGCCATCGCACTCCCCCACGATCCCACGCCTACGCTCGACGAGATCGCGGCCCAGCCAGACGTGCGCCACCTCGGCACCCCCGAACTCGCGCCGCAAGCACCGCACCTTAAGGATCCGCTACGCGTCGTCGTGGTGGGGACCGACGCCGCTTTATCCGCCGTGCTTACTCGCATGATGCGTAGCGACTACCTGTGGGCCGAGCTGGGTTTCGTGCCCGTGGAGGAGTCGACGGTTGCCCGCAACTGGGGCCTGCCCACCGATTTCGAGTCTGCATTGAGCGTCGCGCTGAGCGCGCCAGTGCGCCCGGTACCACTCATCCGTAACGACGCCGGCCTAGCCATCGCTGGTTCCGCTTCCATCTCAGAGTGGAGCAACGGGGAGATCACGGGGGAGATCATCGTCGATGACCACGTGGTGGTTCGCCACGAAGCCACCAATACCACTGGGATCGGAACGTACGGTGCGCGCTTGGTCCCCATGGTCGATGCACCGGGAATCCTCGCGGCAAAAGCCGTCTCCCCCGTCGCCGCGTCGGCGTCGTTCGGCCTTGCTGCGGACACGGCTAAGCCATCCGGTTTCGGCGCCTGGCTGCGTTCGAAGTTCTCCACACCGGCCGCACCAGGACAGCTTGATGAAGATACCGTATGCACCGGCCGTGCAGTTCAGGCAGGTGGCCCTGAGCTGCGCGTCGTGGTCGATGGTGTCAGCGCCAAGCGCCCAGTCAACCGCGTGACGTTCTACCGTCACCTGCGCGATCTGCAGGTGGTTCGTCCGTAACGGCGGACCCTTTCTCGTCTCTATTCGCCGTCCCACACTTCTGGTGGATACGCCGGATGGTCGGAGGTCGGCGCCAGTTGCGCCACCGCAGATTCACGCGACATGCCGGACACCATGAGCAGATCCACGATGATAGAGCGCGTTTGCGCCAGCATTGAATAGGCAGAAAGCACCCCGTCCTCGCCGATCACTTCCATGGTCGATCGCGCGCCAAGAATGCGCAGCTTCCGCACTATCTCTGGAATCACCACAGCCTCGTTGGCACGGCTCTCATTGGAGGATTCCTGGGCATACAGCTCGGAGAGTTCCATCGTGACGTCGGAAAGCTCGTCGATTAGCTCGATCTGTTCGTCGGTCACGTGGTCCCCGTCCTCGGCAAGGACCAACGCACGGCGGGACAGCACGCGCACACCGCGCACCGCGTTGTCCACTGGGGTAAGAATGCGTTCAAGCGACTTCACGTTACGCTGCCGGCTCCATAGAAACGGCGAGACCTTAACGGTTTCGGCCCCGCCTTTGGCGGCATTCAGCATGCTGTTGATGTCCCCCTGGGTGCCACGTACCGCATCACGAGCTTCCAAAATCGTCCGGGGGTCGTTGGCGCGCAAGCCTTCTGCGACGTCGGAAAGCACTGATGAGGCCACTCCCAACACCTTGGAGATTTCCTTGCGTACCGCACGCAATGGGGATGTAGGAATGAGTGCAACCATGCTGATACCGATGACCGCACCGATGATGGCGTCGATCGCGCGGGAGAGACCACCCATTTCTTCAGGTGGCATGATGGTGGCAATCAGAATGGCGCCGATGGCGATCTGGTTACTGACCAGCTGCGAACTCGTGACAAAGGAGGCAATCAGCAGCGAGCAACCGATGATGATGGTCATGTGGACGGGGCCGGTACCCACGCCGTCGACGAGCAGAGTGCCCACGATGACGCCAACAATGCCGCCGATAGACAGGTCCACTGCACGTTTGAGACGGTCACTGCCGGAAAGACCAAGGATGATGATGACCGACATCGGTGCGAAGAACGGCTGCGAGTGGCCAAAGACCACGTGGGCGACGAAGAATGCCAAGCCCGCTCCCAGCGTTGACTGCAGGATAAACATGAAGCGCGACTTCACGCGTGCGAACCGAGACTTCATCGAGCGGTCGACGCTGCGCAGCTGTTCGCGAGTGCTAAGTTTCACCCGCTGAGTTGTGCTGGTGTTTTTGTCATCCGCCATAGTTTCCCTATCTTAGTTCGCCCGTGTGGATTGCTTGGCTCTGGTTGGGGTCGGCCTGGGTCGTGGCTGGGTTCGCTCTAGATGGTGAGCTGATCTCACCATTTGCGGTTCCCATTTGCCCCATTGGCTTACACTAGTCCCTTTTGCTGCACGGTGACCTCACCATTTGGGTTTTGATACCGGTCTTGATTCGGGCAGGGACTTTGCCAGGAACTTTGCCGGGGCATTCTTTGAAGCTAAACGCAGCAAAGCCGCTCCTCCCTCCCTGCGGCTGCGGGGTGTGGAGGAACGGCTCTGTGTGGTGTGGGTTTGGTGGTCAGCCTTACTTGGAAACGGTCTTGCCCACGGAGTGCAGGTCGGTGCAGGCCTCGACAACACGGTCAGCCATGGACTGCTCAGCCTTCTTCATGTAGGAGCGTGGGTCGTAAACCTTCTTGTTGCCGACCTCGCCGTCGATCTTGAAGACGCCGTCGTAGTTCTCGAACATGTGGCGAGCAACTGGGTTGGTGAACGCGTACTGGGTGTCAGTGTCAACGTTCATCTTCACAACGCCGTAGGACAGAGCCTGCTCAATCTTCTCCTTCTCAGAGCCAGAGCCACCGTGGAAGACGAAGTCGAACGGCTGGGCGTTCTCATCCAGGCCAAGCTTCTTGACTGCAGCCTTCTGGCCCTCATCAAGAACCTCTGGGCGCAGCTTCACGTTGCCTGGCTTGTAGACGCCATGAACGTTGCCGAAGGTAGCAGCCAGCAGGTAGCGGCCCTTCTCACCGGTGCCCAGTGCGTCGACGGTCTTCTCAAAGTCCTCGGTGGAGGTGTAGAGGTTTGCGCCAGCCTTAGCCTGAACGCCATCCTCTTCGCCGCCGACGACGCCGATCTCAACCTCAAGGATGATGTTTGCGTTGTGTGCCTTCTCCAGCAGCTCCTGTGCGATGACGAGGTTCTCGTCGATTGGAATAGCGGAGCCGTCCCACATGTGGGACTGGAAGAGAGGCAGCTCGCCGCGGTCAACGCGCTCCTGGGAGATGGCGATGAGCGGGCGGACGTACTCGTCCAGAACTTCCTTCTGGCAGTGGTCCGTGTGCAGTGCAACGTTGATGCCATAGTGCTTTGCTGCCTCGTAAGCGAAAGCAGCCAGAGCTTGAGCGCCTGCAACCTTGTTCTTCACGGACAGACCGGAGCCGAACTCAGCGCCGCCGGTGGAGAACTGGATGATGCCGTCGGACTCTGCCTCGGCAAAGCCACGGAGTGCGGCGTTGATGGTCTCGGAGGAGGTGCAGTTGATAGCCGGGAATGCGAAGCCGCCCTTCTTGGCGGTGTCAAGCATCTGGTTATAGACCTCAGGAGTTGCGATTGGCATGAAGTTCCATCCTTTGTGTGTTTCGGAGAATCACGTTCCAGTTCCCAAGTATGCCTGTTTTTGTCCGTTTTCGCCGCGCCAATTTTTGTGAGGTTAGTTAACGCAGGCTAGCGCGTTCCAAGCCTCATGCAATAAGCAGGCAAAACCACAAAATAGTACGCTTGTAATGCGTTTTTATCCTTCTTCAGATTGGTACTTTGTGACCCTCGCGCAGGCCTCCAAGAGCATCCAACCGGACAATTGGACCGACAAATCGCGCTCGGCGACGCGGATGATTCCGACCTTTTCGCCGAGGGTATTCGGCCCGAATCCATAATTGTGCGGCAGGCGGGCATCGGCAGTCCAGTCGGATCCGAAGATCGGCAGACCATCAACTTCCAAGCGATGCTCCCACACCGACTCCGCAGAAGCCACCACCATGCGCGCCGCCAGCTTCTTGGTTGCCCGGTTGGCCGGGGAATCGCCGGGCAGGCGCACCGCGACGTCGGCAAGGTAGCGCACGAGGATGCCCTTGAACAGGCCACCATCACCATCGCCCGTCTTCCAGTTGATGACTCCGGAAGGAGTCGCCATGCCCGTCGCCACCGCTTGGACCAAGCCACGAATGTTGGTGATGTAGTGCATCATATCCGCAGCCAGCTCGGCCTCTTGCACGGTATCGATGCGCTCGAGGGAGAACAGACCAGCCTTTTCCCGCAGAGCAAGCGCGATCTCCAAGCACGCGCCCAGCACGACGCCCTGGCAGTACGGGTGGATTGCCTTCACAATCTCTGGGCCATCCATGCGCATGCGGATGCCGTCCATGATGAATCCGTCATCATCAACGAGGTGATCATAAATCCAGTCCACGATGTGGCGGGCTTCGTTGATACGGCCCATGCGAGCCAACATGATTGCGCCCGGGCCATTCGACGGCACGTTGAGGAAGGTCTCCCCTTCGCGCCACGGCAGCACACCGATGGTTGGGTCAACGCCTTCGCGAATATTGCGCTGCAAGCTGCCAAGGCGCTTGTGTACCTTGACCTTCTTGAGGTTTTCCGCCCTCCCCATGGCGAGTGCGAGCCAAGCCTTGTCATCGTAGTAGCGATTTTTGTTCAGCTGAGAAAGGTTACGCAGGCGGATACCGCGCATGGTGTCCGCGATGCGGGCTCGACGTACCTTGGTGTTGTTACGAAGCGCGGCATCGACTAGGCAATCGAGATAGTGAGCTTGCCACCAATAGTGCCAGTGCACGAAGAGCTTTTCCTTGCTCGTCGGCGGCCAGCTCACAACCGCGAGATTGGTACGCGGGATTGACCATACGGCTTGCGCATGGCGATCATTGATGGCAGTTTCCGCGAGGTCAGCGCGGTGAGCCCATGTCTCTTCCACAGTTGGTTAATCACTCCCGATTATGTTTTTGTTACTTCATCCTATCCATTCCGAATAGTGATTTACCACGCTTTTACCAAGCTTGCTCGAGGTCAGCATGCTGACGGATCCAGGCATGCATCGCAATGCCTGCTGCAACGCCCGCATTAATCGAGCGCGTCGAACCAAATTGGGCGATGGAACACGTCATCATCGCAGCGTCCTGGGCCTCCTGGGTGACACCAGGCCCTTCCTGGCCAAACAGTAACAAGCAGCGCTCGGGAAGCTCCGCAGTCTCAAGGGGAACGCAGCCGGGAGTGTTGTCGATCGCTACAACGGTAAGCCCCTTATCACTCGCCCATTCCAGAAGCTCAGCGACGGTGGCATGGTGCATCAGGTGTTGGTAGCGGTCAGTCACCATGGCGCCGCGGCGATTCCACCGGCGACGCCCCACGATGTGAACGGTATCCACGGCAAAGGCGTTGGCGGTACGGACCACGGTGCCGATGTTCGAGTCATTCTCAAAGTTCTCGATGGCGATGTGGAGCGCATGCCTGCGCTTATCGATGTCCGCGGTAATAGCTTCCCTGCTCCAGTAGCGGTAGGCGTCCACCACGTTGCGGTGATCGCCGTCGCGAAGCAGCTCGGGATCGTACTGCGGGCCTTCCGGCAGCGGGCCTTCCCATGGGCCGACTCCGTGCCGTCCTTCGTTCCATTCGGTAGGGCCCTTAGCAGAAGTCTCCTCCTGCAAGCGCTCGCGGGGTTCTTCCTTAGGCGAGGTCAAGATCTTCCAAGCTCAGCAGGTAGCGGTACTCCAAGCCCTCTTCAGCGATGACCTTGTCAGCACCTGTAGCGCGGTCCACGACGGTAGCCACGCCGACGACCTCCGCGCCAGCCTCGCGCAGTGCTGCCACCGCGGTCAGCGGGGAGTTGCCCGTGGTGGTGGTGTCTTCGACAACGAGCACCTTCTGGCTTGCAACGTCGAAGCCCTCGATGCGGCGCTGCATGCCGTGCTTCTTGGCTTCCTTGCGCACGACGAAGGCATCGATGTCGCGACCATCAGCGTGCATCACGGAGGTAGCAACTGGGTCTGCGCCTAGGGTCAGGCCACCGACGGCGACGTAATCCCAGTCGGCGGTGAGTTCACGCAGCAGCGAGCCGATGAGGCGGGAAGCCTCATGCTGCAGGGTCGCGCGGCGCAGGTCGACGTAGTAGTCGGCCTCCTTACCGGAGGACAAGGTGACCTTGCCGTGAACAACGGCAAGCTCCTTGACTAGCTCTGCCAGACGGGCCTTCTTTTGTGAATCCAAGCTCATGGCGCTCCTTCGCGTTAATGCTGAGTGCTTTAGATTGTTTGCGGGGTTTTAGGGTTTAACCGATTTAAAGACTACTCGTTCGAGTCTTCGTCACCGAAGATGGTCGAGCGGCGGTTGAGGTTGCGGCGCATACGGGCCTGCGCTTTATCGGGCAGCGGGCGCTCGCGACCATCAGCAATGGCGTCGACTTCATCAGCGCCAAGTGCGCTGTGGTCAACTACGCCGCGGACTTCGCTGCGCGTGCGGCTGGGCAGCTCCACAGGCTCCTCAGGCCGCTGGATGTGCGGGCGCTGGATCTCCTCGTGGTCTGGGACCAGGGTGGGGCCGGTCGGCTCTGCCTGCGGAGGGGCGGGGATCTCACGGCTAGGGTCGAGCTCCTCGACGCGGAGGACTTGCGCCGCGGAAGAACGCGGCGGGAGGACACGCGCGACGTCGGCAAGTTTGGCCATGGGGGCGAGCATGGCGTCCCACTCCGCAGCACGTGCGTGTTTGGTGGTCTGCGCGAGTACCCACTCGGACTCCATCCACACAGCGGTGACTTCGGCGGGCAGGAGGTGGAGCGCCACTTCGAGGCGCTCATCGATGAGCCGCTTGCCGACGCCCACGTCGGTGGCGAAGACTTCAAAGCCTTCGATTTCATCGACCATGAATAGGTCTTCCGAGGCTGAGTCCTCCTCAATCCCCACGCGGCGGAAATCCACCACGATGTCGGAGGTAGCGCCAGTGCGCATGGCCATGACGTTGATGCCGCCCAGGTCCATCATCAGCATCTCGTGGCCGTGCACGAAGCCTGCGACGATGTCCTTCGGCGCCGCGCCCAAAGCGGCGGCTCCGCGCATCCATTCATCGGCAAGGTAATCGTCCTGCTTGGTGTACTCAAAACCATGCTCTTCGCCCCACGCCCTGCGGCCGCGGCGCATGGAGCCCGGCACGAAGCTGCGAGCTCGTGTGGCATGGGAGCGGCCACCGCCCGACTCTGGCGTGGGTTCTGGTGCCGATTCGGCAACCGGCTCGGCGGCCAGTTCTGGCTCTATATTGGCGGCAGGGGCTGGTTCAGGTTCTGGATGCGGAGCCGCCACCGGGGCTGGAGTTGCGGTCTGGTGGTTTTCCGGCGCTTCCGGTTCGGCAGTCTCGATGGCAGGGATATTAGGGGTAGGTACGCCGCCAAGCTGAGCGGAACGTTGACGCTTTTCTATAAGCAGGATGGCAACGCCCGCGACGCCGCAGGCAAGAGCGAGGAGAATGATTAGATAAGGCATCACCCCAAGACTTTAGTAGGAAGTCTTGGGGTGCGTGAGCTGGCGCGCTGGCTTTTAGACGTGGGTGCGGTCGCCGCGCTCGATTGGGTTGTCCGGATTAGCTGACCACTGGGACCAACCGCCGACGAAGTGGCGCAGGCCAGTGAAACCGAGGTTCTCCAGGATGCCGATTGTCAGTGCGGAGTGGTTGCCGGAGCCCGAGTAGATGATTGCGTCCTGGACGTTGTCCTGCGTGATTCCGGCAGCATCGAGGATGTCGAGGATTTCATCGTCGCTCTTGATGGTCTGATCCAGGTTGTGGAACAATCGCTCAGGGAGGTTCACAGCTCCTGGGATGTGGCCGGCCTTGAGGTCAAGGTGCTCACGGCGGCCAGCGAAGCGGTTAGCTGTGCGGGAGTCGATGAGAAGGCCCTCGTGTGCCTTGACATCCTCGATAGTCGCGGTAGGCATCGAGCCTGGGGTGATCTCAATTTCGGTGGCTAGGCCTAGGTTGCCCGGGCCAGTCAATGTATTAAAGCCTTGGCGACGCCAGTTGGCTAGGCCACCGTCGAGCATGCGAACGTTCTTAAAGCCTGCCCAGCGCAGGGTCCACCATGCGCGGGCAGAGAAGAGACCACGGCCCTCGTCGTAGACCACGATCTGCCAATCAGGGCGCAGGCCCCATTCCTCGCAGCTTTCCTGAAGACGCTCCGGGTTAACAAGCGGGTTACGACCCACCTTGGAACCTGGAAGGCCAACGAAGGAGTGTGCGGCGTCGGCAAACTGCGCTGTAGGAATGTGGAGGGACGTGAACTGGTTGTAGGCCTCCCCTTCACCGGGAGCCCATAGGGATGCCAGAACTGCGACGCGGTCGCCGCGATAGATGGATTGTTGGAGTTCGCTCGGAGAAACCAAATTGCTCATGTCCCTGATTCTAGGGGCACGCGGAGTTTCCTGCCGAGGGGCCGCCCATGCGGGAACTCTCTTTAAAGAAACGGGGAAGGCTCCTTATATGGAGTCTTCCCCGCTGCAGCGGCTTCCAGTGCCTGGTTTAGCTACTACTTAGGCGCGTTGTGGGCGCGACTTCGTTTAGCCGAGTGCCTTGAGCTCGAGGCTCTCGCCGCCTTCAGCGACATCGACGTGGACGGTGTCGCCGTCGAGGACGTCGCCAGCCAGCAACTGGCGAGCCAGCTGGTCGCCGATGGCCTGCTGTACTAGGCGGCGCAGCGGGCGGGCACCATAAGCCGGGTCATAGCCGCGCTCCGCGAGCCACAGCTTGGCGGCGTCGGAAACCTGCAGGTTGAGGCGACGGCCTTGCAACCTCGATGCCAGAGCATCGAGCTGGATGTCGACGATGCCGGCCAGCAGCTCGGAGGACAGGGACTCGAACATCACGACATCATCGAGACGGTTAATGAACTCCGGCTTGAAGTTGCGCTTGACGGCCTCCATGACCTCCTCCTTGGTGCCACCAGCACCGAGGTTCGAGGTCAGGATGATGACCGTATTGCGGAAGTCCACGGTGCGGCCCTGGCCGTCGGTCAGGCGGCCCTCATCGAGAACCTGCAGCAGAACGTCGAAGACGTCTTGGTGCGCCTTTTCCACTTCGTCGAAAAGCACGAGCGTGTACGGGCGGCGACGCACGGCCTCCGTGAGCTGGCCGCCGGCATCGTAGCCAACGTATCCCGGAGGGGCACCGACAAGACGCGCAACGGAGTGCTTCTCGCCGTACTCAGACATATCGATGCGGACCATGGCGGATTCATCGTCGAAGAGGAAGTCAGCCAGAGCCTTGGCCAGCTCTGTCTTACCAACGCCCGTCGGGCCCAAGAAGAGGAAGGAACCGGTCGGGCGGTTCGGGTCAGCAACGCCCGCGCGAGCGCGGCGCACGGCATCGGAGACGGCCTTGACCGCTTCTTTCTGACCCACCACGCGGCGGCCCAGCTCGGCCTCCATGTTGAGCAGCTTCTGGGTCTCACCCTGCAGCATCTTGCCAGCCGGGATGCCGGTCCATGCCGAGACGACCTCAGCGATGGTGTCCGGGGTGACTTCCTCGGTCAGCATGGTGTTGGACTGAGCGTTGGCGCGAATCTCGGCGTCGGCAACCTGCTTCTCCAGCTCCGGAATGCGGCCGTAACGCAGCTCGGAAGTCAACTCGTAGTCACCGTCGCGCTCTGCAATCTCAGCCTGGCGCTTCAGGTCCTCGAGCTCTTCCTTCGCTCGCTGGACCTCATCGATAGCCTTCTTCTCGTTGACCCAGCGAGCCTTGAGCTCACCGAGCTTCTCACGCTCGTCAGCCAGCTCCTGCTGCAGCTTGGAAAGTCGATCCTGGGAGGCAGCATCGGTCTCCTTCTTGAGCGCCAGCTCCTCGATTTCCATACGACGGACCACGCGCTCGAGTTCGTCGATCTCCTGCGGGGAGGAGTCAATTTCCATGCGCAGGCGGGACCCAGCCTCGTCCACGAGATCGATTGCCTTATCTGGCAGGAAGCGGTTGGTGATGTAGCGGTTCGACAGCTCGGCCGCAGCAACCAACGCGGAGTCCATGATGCGCACACCGTGGTGCACCTCGTAGCGCTCCTTCAGACCACGCAAGATACCAACGGTGTCCTCGACGGAAGGCTCAGCGGCATAAACCTGCTGGAAGCGGCGCTCAAGCGCAGCATCCTTCTCGATGTACTTGCGGTACTCGTCGAGGGTGGTTGCGCCCACGAGGCGCAGCTCACCACGAGCCAGCATCGGCTTAATCATGTTGCCGGCGTCCATCGAGCCTTCACCCGTGGCGCCTGCGCCGACGATAGTGTGCAGCTCGTCGATGAAGGTGATGATCTGGCCGTCGGAAGCCTTAATCTCATCGAGGACAGCCTTGAGGCGCTCCTCGAATTCACCGCGGTACTTCGCACCGGCGACCATCGAGCCCAAATCCAGGCTCAGCAAGGTCTTGCCCTTGAGGGACTCAGGTACGTCACCAGCCACAATGCGACGGGCCAGGCCTTCAACGATGGCGGTCTTACCAACACCGGGCTCACCGATGAGGACCGGGTTGTTCTTGGTGCGGCGGCTCAAGACCTGAACCACGCGGCGGATTTCCTGGTCACGGCCGATGACCGGGTCGATCTTGCCTTCACGCGCACGAGCGGTCAGGTCGGTGGCGTACTTCTCAAGTGCCTGGAACTGTTCTTCGGGATTTTCAGAGGTCACCTTGGCCGCACCGCGCACGGAGGGGAAAGCGCCCTTGAGGGCGTCGAAAGTAGCGCCGCGTGAGGTAAGCAGCTCAGCAGCATCCGTCTTGGACCCTGCGATAGCTGCCAGCAGCACCTCGGTGGAGACGTACTCATCACCGAGCTCGCCGGCGAGCTCCTGCGCGCGGGTCAGGACGTTGAGCCCGTCGCGGTTAAAGTTGGGATTCGCCATCCCGGAACCCTCAGCCTTGGGGTAGGAATCAACAAGGCCGCGCGCTTCCTTGAGCACGGTCTCCGGATCCACGCCAGTGGCCTTCAGGACCGGGGCCGCAATGCCCTCTTCTTGGCTAAGGATTGCAGCGAGCAGGTGGGCCGGGCGGATGTCCGGGTTGCCATTGGACGAGGCAGTCTGCAGCGCTTGCTGCAGGGCCTCTTGGGTTTTGGTGGTGGGGTTGAAAGCACTCATGGCTTCCTCCTTGGAAGTTAAGTCGGAGTTTGTGAAGTTAGATTTGTTATGTTTCCACAGCTCGAAGGACTTTTCCTTCGCTGCTACTTATCTCAACGCACATAAAGTTGAGTTTGTTCCACTCAACTTCAAATTTTTCCATTTTCCCGCCTGAGCGTACCAGACTCAAGTTTTGAATGCCGGGTGCAGAGCCGCCCTGTGCAACCACAATGCATAAGAAATGCGGCCTTCCCCGAAAATTGGGAGAAAACCGCAAGAGTAGAGCTAGGTCGCCGTACTACGAGCACGCTGCCCGCCCTTTCCCACGTTAAACACAAGTATCGGCAGAAGCACTGGCCGCGAAACAGCCATGTCGATATACGCCACAGGCATTGCCGATGTACGCGAGATTAGGAAAGTATCCTCAGGAAACGAATCATAAATATGTTCAGCGCGCTCCCGGAGGTCAAGTCCGCGTAGGCATTCCAGTTTGCGCCGGTGCAGGTAATCAGGAAGTCAGGAAGGAATTGAAAAAATCGGCTCCAAATAAGGGAAAATTTTTAAGACGCGTCAATAAAATCGCGGGCGATAGCAGCCGGCTCCGCCTTCTCATTACCGGAATTTCTTAAGTTCATCGCTACAAGGTCTTCAGTCTTTAAGTTTCCATCAAACTTATCGAGTGCCTCCACCGCCTTTTGCGGAACATCCGCACTGCGGTAGACAGGTACAACGTTCTGCGGGGCTACCAGGTTCTGGGGATCTTCCAGGCGCACAAGTTTTACCTCTTTGCCATCACGATCCAGGATGGGCGAGGTGGTGTAAATATCTGCTACGTTGGCCTCACCCTCCAAAAGCGCCGCAATAGTCAGCGGGCCGCCACCATCGGAAATTGCGTGCATGGTGAACTTGTCCTCGTCCGCGCCATAGGTTTGACTGAGTCCGCGTGGGCCGTACGGACGCTCCGCAAGCTCCGGGTTTCCCGCCAGCTTAATCTCGTCCAAGTTCTTCAGGTCAGCGAGGGAAGCTAGCTTGTATTTCTTCGCTACCTCAGGCGTCACATGATAGGCGTCTTTCGATTCTGCGGGGGCGAATGCGCCAGCGGCAAGCGCTTCGGGCAGCACGCCTTCGAGTGCCTCATAAACCTTCTGCTCATCAGCCCCGCTAGGAAGTTTCGCCTTGTAGAACTGCGCCAAGTTGCCGGTGTATTCCGGCACAATGTCCACAGTTCCCTCTTCTAGGGCCTTCATATAAATCTCGCGGGAACCAATCCCGGACTTCACTTCGACATCGAAGCCTGCGTCCTCCAAGGTCGCGGCCCACAGTTGGCCCAAGATCTCGGACTCTGGGAAGTTTGCGGTACCGATGACGATGGTCTTGCTATCGCCGGCGCTTTCCGACGCCCCCGGCTCCGCCGTAGGATCCGCGGAGCTACACGACGCCAGAAGGGCCGCGCTGGTGACAGCTGCACAAACCGCGGCCACGCCGCGATGCAAGGTACCGCGCTGCAGGCCAGAGTGAAGAAGTGAAAATGAGCGCATGAGACATACCTTCCGGGCTAGGGAGTAAGGAGCGTTGTATCTAGACGTAGCGACAAAAACTGTTGAGTTTTTAACTGCGCTAACTCCACGGTACCCAGATTCATTCCGTCATGCCTTCTTTATATGCCTCCTCAGCGTCCAACTCTTGTAGCTACCTCCGGCCACAGACTTAGTTCCGCATGCCCGTATTCGGGCGTAGCAATCGCTGGCACAGCGCCAAGACACCGTCGACAGCTAATGCCAAAAGAGCCACCATGAGTGCGCCGACAAGCATCTGCGGGTAGTCACGCAGCGCCAAGCCATCAATGAGGTAGCGGCCCAGCCCAGACAACCCGATATAAGCCACGATGGTCGCGGTGGCCAGCACCTGGACCGCCGCAGAGCGTATGCCGCCCACGATGGAAGGCGCGGCAAGCGGCAGCTCCACCTGCCGCACAATGTCCGATTCGCTAAATCCCGCAGCTCGGGCCGAGTCCACCACCCCGCGCGGAATGGCCATCACGCCGGTAACTGTACCCGCCAGCATCGGCGGGATAGCCAAAATGACGAGCGTTACAATCGCCGGAATTACGGGAATGCGCACCCCGAAACTAAACTCCAGGGTCAGCCAGGTCAGCAGACCCAAAGAAGGCAACGCGCGCAATGCGCCCGACACAGCAACGACGCCGTTCACGCCGCGACGCGTGTGCCCCATCAGGACACCCAAGGGCAAAGCGACGACGGCTGCGATTGTCACTGCCGCTAGGGTATAGCCCAAGTGTGCCAACAGGCGCTGCCCCAACCCATTTGCACCGCTCCAATTCGCGCCATCAGCGATGAATGAAAAGGCCTCTAGAAGAAAGTTCATGACGCTTTCCTAGCCCAGGGCAGCAGCACACGCCCGATAAGGACAAGCAGCAGGTCAAAGAGCACAGCGAGCAACACGGTACCTACAAAACCCGCGATGATCTGCGTGGGAAAGTTGCGCTGGAACCCTTCGGTAAAAAGCGTGCCCAAAGAGTGCACGCCCACCAGCGCACCCACTGAGATGAGCGAAATCGTCGAGGCAGAGACCACGCGCAGGCCGGCGATAATGCCAGGTCCTGCAAGGGGTAGCTCCACCTGGAACACTCGCTGCAGCGGCGAGTATCCCATCGCGGTCGCCGCAGAAGCCACCGCCGCTGGGACGGTGTCGAAGGAATCCGCCGTGGAGCGCACTTGCAAGGCCAGCCCGTACAGTGTCATCGCGATGATCACGTTGAGTGACGACAACACCGAAGTTCCAATAACCAAAGGCAGCAAGATGAACAGCGCCAACGAAGGAATGATGTAGAGCGCGCTGCTCAGGCCCACGACAATCTCGCGAATTCGCCGGTAGCGGTGCGCCACCCAGCCAATTGGCAGCGCCACCAGCAAAGCAAGCAGGATAGGCGGCCACGCCAAGTTAGCGTGCGCGATGCCCAGCTCCACCAAGCGCGAAAAGTTGCTGCTTAACCAGTCCCACTTCATGCGGGACCATCCGCCAATATTCCGGCCACCGTTCCGTCTTCGCCCACCAACACCTTGCGCCCGTCGCAGGTCTCAACATGGAGGCGCTTAGCTTCCAACCCCACGAAGTGCTCAACCTCGGTGCTGGCGGGGCTCGTAATGAATTGCTCCGCTTTGCCGTGCTGACGGATGTGGGCGCGCTCTCCGAGGAGCACCACGTCGTCGCCAAGCAAAAATGCCTCATCAACGTCATGGGTGACCATGAGGATGGTCTTGCCGATGTCCTCCTGCAGCTGCAGGACCTCACGCTGCAACTCGCGGCGCACCACTGGATCAACAGCGCCAAAAGGCTCGTCCATGAGCACGATGTCGGGGTCGGCCACGAGGCCACGGGCCACGCCCACGCGTTGCGCCTGGCCGCCGGAGAGCTCACCTGGGTAGCGGTCGAAGAATTCGGAGGCGACGTGGACTCGCTCCAGCCACTGGGCCGCCTGTTCCCGCGCTTGCTTTTTAGTGGCCCCACTCAGCCTGGCCACCGCGGCCACGTTGTCGAGCGCCGTAAAGTGCGGCAGAAGCCCGGAGTTCTGCATTACATAACCAATTGACCTGCGCAGATGCACAGCATCGCGTTCGGCCACAGGAATGCCATCGATAAGCACTCGACCGTGGGATGGCTCCACCATCCGGTTAACCAACCTTAAAAGGGTGGTCTTCCCACAGCCTGAAGGGCCTACCAGAATGGTGGTCTTGCGCGGCTGCAGGGCATAGGAAAAGCTCTCCACCGCGGGGGTCGGGGTTCTCGGATACTGGACCGAGACGTTGTCGAATTCAATCATTGCCCAACAAGCTTACCCCTCCTAGGTATTACAGTGGCGAGAGTAAATTCGAACGCCGGCATCCCACAGCCCCACTTTCACCTCGCCGTCATCGGCGCCGGTCAGGCCGGGCTCGCGGCGCGGGCTGCCGTGTAAGCTCTCCGCACACTCGACGCTTCAAGCTAAAAGTGTTAACCTTTTTGTTGTTACGTCAATAAAATTAGGGAGTTAGATATGAAAGCATTCGGCTTTCTAAGCTTTGGTCATTACGCCTTCGGCGGACAGCGCGGCCCGTCGGCCGAGGACATGGCCAAGATCCACCTCGACCTTGCACAAGCCGCGGACGAAATCGGCGTCAACAACGCCTCCTTCCGCGTCCACCACTTCGTGCCGCAAGCCTCCGCGCCGATGCCGCTCCTGGGCGCAGTGGCGGGTTCCACCAAGCACATCGAGGTGGGCACCGGCGTTATCGATATGCGCTACGAAAACCCGCTGTACCTGGCAGAGGAAGCAGCCTCCCTGAACCAAATCGCACGCGGCCGCGTGGCCTTGGGTGTCTCCCGCGGCGCTCCCGAGGTAGCCGACCGCGGCTGGGAGTCCTTCGGCTACAGTTCCGAGGCCCCCAACGGCGCGGACTTGGCCCGCGCCAACTTCGAAAAGTTCATGGCCGCCATCGACGGCTATGGCATGGCCACCGCCGCCCCACTGGAGAACCAGTACCCCAACATGTATCAGCCGGGTTCCCAGCTACCGGTCTTCCCACACTCCCCTGAGCTGCGCAAGAACATCTTCTGGGGTTCTGGCACGCACCACACCGCGGAGCAGGCCGCCAAGGATGGCGTAAACCTTATGTCCTCCACCCTCGTTTCGGAAACCTCCGCTGAGACTCTCGGCGAGATTCAGGTGGACCAGATCAACCGCTTCCGCGCCGCATGGAAGGAAGCTGGCCACGACTGGACCCCGCGCGTTTCTGTCTCGCGTTCCATCTTCCCCATCGTCGATGGCGCAGATATGCAGCGCTTCGGCATGCAGGCCACCGGGCACGACCAGGTGGGCTTCCTGCCGGAGGTTGGCGCCTCCACCTTCGGCCGCACCTACGCCGCCGAGCCGGACAAGCTGATTGAACAGCTCAAGGCTGACCCGGCAATCATGGCCGCCGATACGCTCCTCATCACGGTGCCCACCACCATGGGCTTGGACGTAAACGTGCGCATCCTGGAAAGCTTTGCCAAGCACGTAGCGCCGGAACTCGGTTGGATCCCGAACGACCAAGGCCCAGTCACTGGCTACGAGATTGCCTAAAGCGAGGCTCAACCGAGGGGGACTAGCCCACTTTCTTCGTCCTCTTTCTTCCAAGGCCCCAAGTAGGATTGACTGACATGAAGGAATTGGGCGAACACGTACGCAGACACGCTGACGATTACCGCGACGCGGTGCACGAGCACTTCTTCGCCACCGTGGCGGAGTCACGCCAGATTTTCGCCCTGTCCATGCGCGATACGCACCCAGCGCTCGGCCCGGCCGTGGCCTGGGTACTCGACGCCGCTGAAGACGACGGCACAGTGCCTGCGGAAACCCTCGAGCGCATCAAGCAACTCGGCCGCGAGCACCGCCGCCACGGCTTCCCACCGGAAATCTATCCCAAGTTCGAAGCTTCCCTCATTAAAGGCTTCGAAGCCCTAGCGCTCACCAGCCACCAACAGCAGGTCGCCACTCGCGCCCTCCACATGGTGTGCCAAGCCATGGCGGAGGCAGCGCATGCTGACGACGTCGCCGACGTCGCCCCTGCGCACAGCGCCCAGGTCGTGGCGGTCGAGCACCCCAACCGCAAGACCGCCATCATCCGGGTGGAATCCGGCGCTCCCATTGACTACCAAACCGGCCAGCACTTTCCCATCACCTCGCAGCTGCTGCCCGGCACATGGCGCATGCTCACTCCAGCCCACCCCGCCGATGCGACCGGGCAGCTGACCTTCCACGTGGCGCTAGCTGGCGACGCCTCCTCCATGCTGGCCAAGGCCAAACCTGGGGACTGGTGGACTTTGGGCGCGCCTGCCGGCGAGCCGCTTGAGCTGCGTACAAAAGCTGCTTCGCAAGCAGGCCAAGCAGGTACCGCCTTGATTAGCTTCGGAACCGGCTGGGCGGCCGCACGCGCAGCGCTGCTGGATTGCTTGAACTCCAATGACCTTCCCGCAGGACTCAGCATCTACAGCGTGATGCCCTCCCCGGGCGAGCACTACGACACGCATTTCCAAGCCAACGTCCAAGCCCTTGCACCGCGACTGTCGCTGCACTGCATCGCGCGTAGCGCCCAAGACCCGTGGTTGCTGGGCGCGCAGCCTCAGGCGGAGGGCTTTAGCGTGGAGTCCACCGAAGACCCTATGGAGGCTGTCCTCCTGCACGAGGGCACGGCAGCTAAGCGCAAGCGCTTCATCCTGGTTGGCCCAGCCGACCGCGTGGAGGTTTCCCGCGAAGCGCTGCTCAACCACGGGGTCCCAGCTGAGCACATCGAAGAAACGTCCTGGCAGCGCGGACATGAGTGGGCAGCTTCCGCAGCCGATCTCGACGGCTGGGAGGACTGGGACGCATGGGCCGCATGGAAAAAGTCCGAGTGGACAAAGCAATAGCGTGGTGGGCGAGCCTTAAGCCTCGAGCACAGGGATTGCCTTGCGCGTCTTCTCCACGAGCGCGGCATCAATTTCGGCATAGATGATCTCCGGTTCGTAGCCGGCTTCAACTACGCGGGTGCCGTCAGGCGCCACGACAACGGAGTGACCAATGCCGGTGGGGCCAGAATCCTCACCGGCCTTTTCCTTGCCACCCGGGCGGGCTTGACCCGCCGCGACGATGTACGAGGTGGAATCCAACGCGCGCGCCGCACTGAGCAGGCGCCACTGGTCGAGCTTGCCCGGGCCATCAGCCCAGCTCGTAGGCACCACGATGACCTGGGCGCCTTGGCGAGCCAGCTCTTTGAACTGCTCTGGGAAGCGGATGTCGTAGCAGATTGCCACGCCTACGGTGATGCCGGCGACGTCGAAAGCCACAAGCGCCTCACCCGGGCGCACCGTGTCGGATTCCTTGTAATTGAAGGCGTCATAAGTGTGGATTTTGTCGTAACCGCCAAGAACGTCCGGCCCCGCGATGAGCGCAGTGTTGCTCACGCGGTTGATGGTCTTGCCATCACGCTCAACGGTGTCCGCTGGGCTGAACATGCCCAGCACCACGGTGACACCGAGCTGCTGCGCCACCGCACGAATGGTGGTCACGAAGTTGCCTTCGAGCCCCTGTGCCTGCTTGTCGAGGCGACCTGCTCCGAAAGCTTGGGAGGTAGCCTCCGGCAGCACGATGAGCTGCGCGCCGCCTTCCGCGGCCACACGGATTTTCTCCACGGCCAACTCGAGGTTCTCCTCGATGTCTCCGCCGGTCTGAATTTGCACTGCAGCTACCAACATGACTACCCAAAATAGCGCAAGTCGCGATGAGTTATCCACAGATCTGCCCTCGCAGAGAATTTGGGTATGGAAAATCCTTGACATCTTCCGCAAGGCTGGGTTTATGAACTTCTTTATCGCAGATTCCGCCCGTTCCACCGTCAGTTCCCTTCTTGGCCGCCGGCACCTCCCAACGGCTCCCCCACCGCCTGAGTACCCGCGCACCGCAACGGCGCTGGCCCGCATTCAGGCTAAGTGGGATTCAACGCTGAGCAAGAACGCCGCGCTTCACGACGCCGCCCTTAACAACCTCGATCAATTCCTGGGCCATGCCCAGCATTTAGACATAGACCTGGCGCAGACACTGGACGGGGGCCTGCAATGAATCGTGCAGCAAGCCTCACACTGAGCGCACGACACCTCCACAACTCAGGCGCTGAGCTCGACTTATTTATTAAGGGTTCGCTCGATAATTGGGTACGCCTGCCAATTTTCGGCGACTTTGCGGAGGCCGCCCGGAGCCAGCTTTCGGCCACCACCGGCCAGCTCATGATTCCCGCCGAGGCCATGCGCGCCGCGGCACTGGTGTTGGAGAGCTACCAACCCCTACTTACTCGCGTCGAAGAACTCCGCGCCCAGGCAATCGGCATGCTTACCCGAATGGATGAGGTCCAGCCGTGGTCCAATCAGCTGGGCACAATGTTGAATGCACTTGACGCTCTTGCTGACGCCCTCGACTGGGCCTGCGCCGCCCAAATCGATGCACTATGCACCCCGGAGCTCGCCCCGGGCGGCAACTACTTCGAAGACTTCTCCGAGATGCCTTTAGACAGCCTGCACCAAATGCAACTGAGCACCGCCCCACCGGAGGCAGCCGCCCTTGCCGCCAACAATCCCGACGTAAAGATTCTCGAAGCAGGTCCCGGCCGAGTCGCGGTGCTTGTCGATCCGACAAAGGTGGGAACCGCGGCCGCTAGCGTCACCACGTTTATCGGCGGCGTTGGTTCCTCGGACCCCGGCGGCTGGCAGCGGGGCATCGAACGCGCGCGGGCAATCGCGCACGCGACCGGCGGTCCAGCCGTGGCGTGGATGGGATACTCCGCGCCACGCAACCTAAGCGGGGCGCTGCACGAGGCACCAGCTACACGCGGCGCACAGGATTTACAGCGCTTCCAGCGCGCCGTGGGCCAACGCTTTCCTAGCGCGCAGCGAATAATCGTGGGCTATTCCTACGGTTCTGTGGTGGCGGGAAAGGCAGTGCGCGCCGACAACGTTGCGGATGACGTGGTCTTCGTCGGCAGCCCCGGCACCGATGCCACAACAGCTAGCGAGCTAAGAGCGCGCACATGGGCGTCGACAAACGCGCACGATCCCATCGGCACCACCACAGGCCCAGGCGGTGGAATCCACGGCCCGGACCCGAGCTCCGCGGCCTTCGGCGCCACACCCCTGCCAGGGGCTAACCGTCTGCCCGGTGACCACAGCTCATACTTCGAAGACCCCGCATTCCTGCGGGGCCTAGGAAGGATTGCTCGGCGCTAACCCAAGCAGCAGCTGCTCGAAACGAAAGACTTAGAAGAGACCAGCGTGCTCCTCGGAGTAGGACACCAGCATGTTCTTGGTCTCCTGGTAGTGGGCCAGCATCATGAGGTGGTTCTCACGGCCGATGCCGGACTCCTTGTAGCCGCCAAACGCGCTGTGCGCTGGGTAGACGTGGTAGTGGTTGACCCACACGCGGCCCGCCTGAATCTCGCGGCCCGCGCGGTAGCAGGTGTTCTGGTGGCGCGACCAGACACCGGCGCCGAGGCCGAAGTTTGTGTCATTTGCAATCTGGATGGCTTCCTCGAAGGTCTTGAACGTAGCCACAGAGAGCACCGGGCCGAAGATTTCCTCACGGAAGATGCGCATGTCGTTGGTGCCCTTGAACACGGTCGGCTCGATGTAGTAACCGTTCTCGAGGCCTTCGACCTTGTTCACGTTGCCGCCGACGAGGGTCTCCGCGCCCTCCTTCGGGCCGATTTCCAGGTACTCGGAAATCTTTTCCATCTGTTCCTGGGAGGCCTGCGCGCCCATCATGGTCTCGGTGTCGAGCGGGTGCCCGATCTTGATCTTCTTGACGCGCTCGACAGCCAGCTCGAGGAACTTGTCCGCGATGTCTTCGTGGATGAGCGCACGCGACGGGCAGGTACACACCTCGCCCTGGTTGAGCGCAAACATCACGAAGCCTTCGACGCACTTCTCGAGGTAGGCGTCATCCTTGTCCATGATGTCCGCGAAGAAGATGGACGGGGACTTGCCGCCCAGCTCGAGGGTGACGGGGATGACCTTGTCAGCTGCGGCCTTGTTGATGATCTTGCCCACTGGGGTGGAGCCGGTGAACGCAATCTTGGCGATGCGATCGGAGCCGGACAGGGCCGTTCCGGCCTCCTCACCAATGCCGTTGACAATGTTGAGCACGCCCTTGGGGAGAAGGTCACCGATGATATCGATGAGCAGAAGAATGGACGCCGGGGTCTGCTCGGCTGGCTTCATGACGATGGTATTGCCGGCGGCCAGGGCAGGCGCGATCTTCCAAGCGGCCATGAGCAGCGGGAAGTTCCACGGAATGATCTGCCCCACGACGCCAAGCGGCTCGTGGAAGTGATAAGCCACGGTGTCTTGGTCGATCTGCGAAAGGCGGCCTTCCTGCGCACGAATGGCGCCAGCGAAGTAGCGGAAGTGATCGACGGCGAGTGGGATGTCCGCCGCGAGGGTCTCGCGCACCGCCTTGCCGTTCTCCCAGGTCTCGGCCACGGCGATCTTCTCGAGGTTTTCCTCGATGCGATCCGCAATACGGTGCAGGAGCAGCGCGCGCTCAGCCGGAGTGGTCTTGCCGAAGGTTTCGAAGGCCTTCTCCGCAGCGTCGATAGCCAGGTTGATGTCGGCTTCCTTACCGCGGGCTACCTGGCAAAAGACCTCACCAGTGACCGGCGTGATGTTGTCCATGTACTCGCCGTCGACCGGAGGTACCCATTCGCCGCCAATGTAGTTGTCATAACGCTCGCGGAAGTTGACGATAGCGCCTTCGGTACCGGGATTTGCGTAGTGGGTCATGGTGAAGCCTTTCTTTTCAACAGGTTGGGTTGCTGTGTGTAACTGCGTGACGTCACCCCTGTTGGAGAATGTGTGACATCCCACAATTTCTGGCTGCCATCATAACAAGCTTTGCAAAATGTTGTTGTTTTCTTGCCTCAAATCTTCACAACGGGGTTAATGAGCTGCCATCCTGGTTCTACTGAATACAGAAAAACCCCGGTAACCGGATTTATATCCAATCCAGATAGCGGGGGTAGTTCTAATCGTTTCCTGCTTCGCTTCGGCGACGGTTTCGCCGCGGCGTCCACATCACAACTGAGGTGGACCGCGGAACGTGCACGAGTTCGCCGCGCGGTTGGCGCATGCCTGCCTGCTCGCGCAGTTGTTGCACCTCGGCGAGCAAAGAATCGCGCTCGGCCTCTAGCTGGTCGCGCTCCTCGGTGAGCTCGATAATCGACTTGATACCTGCCAAGTTCACGCCTTCGTCATGCGAGAGGACCTGAATCTTGCGCAGCAACTCGATGTCCCGGTCAGAGTAACGGCGTCCGCCGCCCTGGGTACGAGCGGGCGAAACGAGCCCGATGCGGTCATAGGTGCGCAGGGTTTGTGCATGCATACCGGAGAGCTCGGCGGCAACGGAAATCACGTAGACCGCCTTGGTGCCTGCCTGGTTTTCCTTGCTCATCGTTGCCTCCTTTAAGCGCTGCCCGCGGCACTACCGTGGGAGACGTTGCCCTCCCAGCCAGCGCGCGGATCGAAGCCCGAGTCCCGTTCAGCCTGCGCGTAAGTGCGCAAAGCGCTGGTTGCTGCGCCATCGAGATTCGTTGGCACGGTCACTTGGACCGTAACTAGAAGGTCACCGGACTTGCCGCCACGCTTGGCGACGCCGCGGTTGCGCACGCGCAACGTCCGTCTGTCTGAGGTGCCCGCGGGAACCTTGACACGGACCGGGGAATCGAGGGTCGGCACAGTAATGGTGTCGCCCAACGCCAGTTCGGCGAAGGATACCGGCACGGTGACGTGCAGGTCGTCGCCCTCCCGTGTGAAGACCTTGTCCGGCTTTACCTTGACGGCGACGAAGAGGTCGCCGGCCGGTGTGCCGTTGGGGCCAGCCTCACCCTGGCCCGCCAACCGGACCTTCTGGCCATCAATGACGCCAGCAGGGATGCGGACGGTAATCGAACGGGTTCGATGGACCGTGCCAGAGCCGTTGCAGTCAGTGCAGGGGTCCTCGATCTTCTGGCCCGTACCGTCGCACTCGGTACATGGCGCGGAGAAGGCGAAGGCCCCGCGGTTTTCGGAGGAAAATCCGGTGCCCTTGCAGTTCTTGCACTGCGAGGTCTTACCGGACTTAGAACCGGAACCGTGACAGGTGGTGCACGGAGCTTCACCCGTGAGTTGCAGAGGAATCGTGGTGCCCTTTGCGGCCTCGCGGAACTCGAGGGTTATTTCCGTTTCGACGTCGGCCCCCCGCGACGGCCGAGCTGTGTGGCCAGCACTACCGCCGCGGTTGAAAACGCCACCGAAGATATCCCCAAAACCGCCGCCTTGAGACGCTCCTCCAGTCGATCGTCCTCCGAAGATGTCGGAGAGGTCGAATTCTTCCGCCGCTCCTTGGCCCATGTGCGAAGATCGAAACCCGCCGGGAAAGCCGGCGCCTCCCATCCGTCCAAACCCACCGCCGCTGCGGACCATGGCCTTAAACTGGTCGTATTCCTTGCGCGTCGTGGCGTCGGAAAGCACGTCATAGGCTTCGGCAACACGCTTAAATTTCTCTGCTGCCGCCGGGTTATCGGGGTTAGTGTCCGGGTGATTCTCACGCGCTAGCTTGCGGTAGCTGCGCTTGATCTCTTCTGCTGACGCGGAAGAGGAGACCCCCAGATCCGCATAGTAATCTTTGTCTGCCCATTCGGGTTTAGCGCTCACTGGGCATCCCCTCCTTTCTTGAAAACCACCACTGCGGTGGATTTTAGGGGGCTAGAGCTTCTAAAAAAGTTGTTCTAATTCTATTTAAGTGTTCTAAAAGCGGCCAAGAGTCAGTGCGGCCCCGCGCTCCGGGGCTGCCAGCTTCTGGGCTACTGACTGAAATGGCGCCAAGGTATAAGACCCTGACGCCACCTCACCCTATTCGGAATCAGATTCCGAGTTCGCGGTATCGCTACCGCCCGTACCGTCCGCGGAAGCGTCGGTCGCGCTAGGTGCATCTGCGATGATCACCATCGCGGTGCGCACCAGCTTCTCGCCGACCTTGTAGCCCCGACGAAGGACAGTTCCCACTGCCTGCTCGCCACCGTTAGACAGATCCTGAACGGCTTCGTGGATCTCTGGGTCGAAGGCATCGCCCTCTGCGCCGAAGGCCACGAGGTTGTTCTTATCCAGCACGCCGATCAGCTTGTCCGCGATTGCCTTCAAAGGACCTGCTTCGAGGTCACCGTGCTGACGTGCGAGTTCTAGGTCATCAAGGATAGGCAGGAATTCTGCCAGGACCTTGGCCTTGGAAGTCTCGATGACAGCTTGACGCTCGCGCTCGGTGCGGCGACGGTAGTTGGTGTACTCCGCGTTCAGACGCTGCAAATCTTCAGTTCGCTCGGCGAGCTGCGCCTCGAGGCCGTTGCCGGATTCCTCCGCAGCATCGGCGGTGGCATCAGCCTCAGCCTCTGCGGCGGCGTCGTCTTCAGTGACGTCGGCAAGCGCTGCCTCAAGGTCAGCGTCCAAGGTGGGATCGAGTACTGCCTCTTCGGCGGAGTCAGCCTGCGCATCTTGTGCAGCCTGGGCCTCCTGAGCTTCTGCGGCAGCTGCCTCAGCGCGGTCCGCCGAGGTTGCTTCCGGATCGGTGTTGTCCGGGTCGCCTGGGTTTTGCGGCATTCCGCTGTCCTGAGTCATTACTTGTCGCCATCCTTGGTCTCGTCTTCGTCGACTACCTCTGCGTCAACAACGTTTGGGTCGGACTCGGCGCCAGCTGCGGCGCCCTCAGCACCGGCCTCAGCAGCCTGTGCCTCGTAGATCTGCTTGCCCATCTCCTGGGAGACGGTGCCCAGCTTCTCCACTGCGGACTTGATTGCCTCGATGTCGTCGCCCTTCAGCGCCTCATCGACGGCGTCGGCAGCCTCGGTGACCTGGGTCTTAACGTCCTCGGAAACCTTGTCGGAATTCTCATCCAGGAACTTGCGAGTCTGGTAGGAGGTGGACTCTGCCTGGTTGCGCAGCTCCTGCTCCTCGCGGCGCTTCTTATCCTCTTCGGCGTGTGCCTCAGCGTCCTTGACCATGCGGTCGATCTCCTCCTGGGACAGGCCGGAACCATCCTGAATCTTGATGGTGTTTTCCTTGCCGGTGCCCTTGTCCTTAGCGGAAACGGAGACGATGCCGTTGGCGTCGATGTCGAAGGTGACCTCGATCTGTGGGACGCCGCGCGGTGCCGGAGCGATGCCGCCGAGTTCGAAGGAGCCGAGCAGCTTGTTAGCGGAAGCCATCTCGCGCTCGCCCTGGAAGACCTGGATCTGAACGGAAGGCTGGTTATCTTCCGCGGTAGTGAAGGTCTCGGACTTCTTGGTCGGAATGGTGGTGTTGCGCTCGATGAGCTTGGTCATCACGCCACCCTTAGTCTCGATGCCGAGGGACAGTGGGGTGACGTCGAGAAGCAGCACGTCCTTGACCTCGCCGCGCAGAACGCCTGCCTGCAGAGCAGCGCCGACAGCAACGACCTCGTCCGGGTTAACGCCCTTGTTCGGCTCGCGGCCCGTCATTTCCTTGACCAGCTCGGAAACAGCCGGCATACGGGTGGAACCACCAACGAGAACGACGTGGTCAACCTCGGACAGGGACAGGCCTGCGTCCTTGATGACCTGGTTGAACGGAGCCTTGGTGCGGTCCAGCAGATCCTGGGTGATCTTCTGGAACTCGGTGCGGGACAGGGTCTCATCCAGGAAGAGCGGGTTCTTCTCGGAGTCAACAGTGATGTACGGCAGGTTGATGTTTGCGGACTGGGAGGAAGACAGCTCGATCTTTGCCTTCTCAGCAGCCTCACGCAGACGCTGCAGGGCCATCTTGTCCTTGGTCAGGTCGATGCCGTTAGCGGACTTGAACTTCTCAACAAGCCAGTCAACGATGCGCTGATCCCAGTCATCGCCGCCGAGCTGGTTGTCACCAGCGGTTGCCATAACCTCAACGACGCCGTCGCCGATTTCCAGCAGGGAAACGTCGAAGGTGCCGCCGCCTAGGTCGAAGACCAGGATGGTCTGCTCCTGCTCGCCCTTCTCCAGGCCGTAAGCCAGTGCAGCTGCGGTTGGCTCGTTGACGATACGCAGAACGTTCAGGCCTGCAATTTGGCCAGCTTCCTTGGTGGCCTGACGCTGGGAGTCCTCAAAGTATGCCGGGACGGTAATAACTGCGTCGGTAACGTCCTCACCGAGGTATGCCTCAGCGTCGCGCTTCAGCTTCATCAGCGTGCGAGCGGAGATCTCCTGCGGGGTGTACTTCTTGTCATCGATGTCGATGGTCCAGTCGGTGCCGATGTGGCGCTTGACGGAACGGATGGTGCGGTCAACGTTGGTAACCGCCTGGTTCTTAGCGGACTGGCCGACCAGGATTTCGCCGTTCTTTGCAAAAGCAACGACGGACGGGGTGGTGCGTGCACCTTCAGAGTTAGCAATAACGGTTGCCTCGCCACCTTCCAGAACGGAAACGACCGAGTTGGTGGTACCGAGGTCAATGCCTACTGCGCGTCCCATGATCTTTTCTCCTTGCTTGGTTGGGTTTGTTCTTAAGTTGATAATGCGCGACTCAACTTCTGCCGCGTCCAGTCAGCGACTCTAACAGAAGCAACACTCAAAGTCATCCAAACCTGAGCGCCGGTCACTCAATCTACACAACGCGGACAAACTCAAAGTTGTTCCCGATCGACTCAACTTTTTATTTATTGCCAGCACGCTGGGGAAATGAAGCTGCTCAATTGGCGGCTCACCCCACTGGGACGATTGCTGGCTCTCCGTCCGCATTCACAACGCGGACTGCCAAGCCGTAAAGATCCTCGATCAGGGCAGGGTTAATGACATCGCGCGGCGCGCCCGCATCCCACACCGTTCCATCTTTCATCGCCACGACGTAATCGGCATAACGCAACACATGCGCCAAGTCATGAATTACCGCAACGAGGGTCTTGCTACCCGCCAGCTCTTTCATCAACTTCATGAAGGAATGCTGATACCCAATATCCAAGGCACTCGTTGGCTCATCCAAGAAAAGTACAGGCGTTTCCTGTGCGAGAGCCATGGCCAGCCAAGCACGTTGACGCTGACCACCTGACAACGCCGCCACCTCGGCCTCTTCCAATTCCTCAAGGCCTACCTCCGCTAGCGCACGACTAACAGCACGCTCGTCTTCCTGGCTCCTCCACCCCATAAATCCTTGGTGAGCGAAGCGCCCTCGCGCAACCAATTCTCGGACATTAATCCCCTCAGGGGCTACGGATTGCTGCGACATCACAGCAACGCGCTGGGCATATTTTCGCCGCGAGAGTAAAGCTGCGTCTTCTTGGCCAATATGCACCGCACCTGCGCTCGGTGTTTCTAACCGCGCAAGCACCTTCACCAGGGTGGACTTTCCACAACCATTCGGGCCGATGATGGCTGAGAATTTGCCCGCGGGGAAAGACACATCCACCGAGTCGAGAATTAACGGGGCAGTTCTGCCATAGGACATGCTCAGCCTTTCAGCCCTCACGCCCGGCGCACCGTCATACACTTTTTGTTCGTTCATTTTTACCGGCCTTTCACGCGCGCAAATCGGGA
>NZ_GG667521.1:189224-194398 GCF_000159135.1 Corynebacterium striatum ATCC 6940 | reverse complement strand
AACAGCAGACCCGCAAGGTAGATGCCACCAGCACAGACAGTTACAAGGCCGGCGGGCAAAGTAATAGGGAAAAATAGGCGCTGCCCCGCTAAGTCAGCAGCGAGCAAGAAAAGAGCGCCGAGCACTCCTGAAGCCAACACCGGTGTCCTGCCTGGACGCGAGAGTAGGCGAGCCATATGAGGGGCCGCGAGGGCGATAAATGAGATTGGGCCCGCTATCGCCGTCGATACAGCGACAAGAACTGTGCCAACCAGAACCATCACCACACGTGCACGATTCACGTTCAACCCCAACGAACTCGCCGTGCTATCCCCCAGGGCAAGCGCGTCGCACCAGCCACGCAGCAGCAACCCAGCGACGCACGCCACGCCTCCCAGCACCCCCAAGGGGATAACGTAGCCCCAGGACACAGCATTCAATGTTCCAGCCGCCCAAGTCGCCGCACCTAAGGATTGCTCCAACTCGCCGCTTAGAATCAGCCACTTGTTTATTGCTGAAAGAAAGAACGTCACTCCAATCCCCACCACAATCAGCCTTGCTCCCGTGAGCCTTCCGGCAAATGAAAGCCCCATGATGAGTAACGCAGTAACAGTCCCACCCACCAACGCGCCTAGCGCAATATTAAATGCGGAACTAAAGCCCGCCAAGGATACCGCGATGACACCGGTATAGGCACCGGTATTAAACCCGATGATGTCGGGCGAGCCCAGAGGATTGTGGGTGAGGATCTGAAAGATGGCGCCCGCTATGCCCAAACACATTCCTACGACAATCGCGGCAACCACCCGCGGAGCACGCCATTGCCACACGACGGTGGCCGCAAAGTCAGTGCTATTGGGATTCGTAGCCACGGACCACAACGCTGCGCTATCCTGCCCGGCACCAGGCGAGAAGAGCGAATAGGCAGCAATAGCTAGCGCGACGATCACAATACCTGCAAAGGACAAAACACTTCTCACGCTCACAATCACAACCTCCTTCCAGCGCGATGGGACAACGCAATCAATACTGGGGCACCAATGAGCGATACCGCGACGCCAGCCGGCAACTCAGCCGCGGTGAGGAAGCGGCCTACAATATCGGCGCCCAACAAAAGCAAAGGCCCCACCACGGCAGCGGCGACAAGCTGTGCCCGCTCTTCATATACCCCGCACAGCCTGACAACATGCGGGATGACTAATCCAACAAACACAATCACTCCCGCTGCTGCGGTAGCGGTAGCAGCCAACACCGTTACCGCTGCGATAAGTCCCAAGCGCGTCATCTTGAGGTTGATCCCAAGACTCGCCGCGGCTTCATCCCCCAAAGCAAGGGGCGGCAAGTGACGCGCAAAGACAATCAGCAGCACCACACCAACTGCTAACCCGCCGGACGTAATCGCCACCGGTGTCCACGAGGCCACGTCAGCAGAGCCCGTCACCCAAGCGCGGATACGTGCGAAAGAGTGAGGATCTACCAGGATGAGAGCTGAAGAAAGGCCCTCACATACCGCCCCGATGGCTACACCTGCAAGAATCAGTCTCAGCGGATCAACATCGCCCGCTCTGCCACGCCCTACAGCGGTGACCACCAACATGGTCACTGCCGCACCGATGATGGCTGCGAGCGAAAAAGCAAAAGGTGATTGCCACCCCCACCAGCCCAGAGCAATGGCCGCGGCCAAGCTAGCGCCAACGTTGATGCCGAAGACTCCGGTATCTGCCAACGGGTTGCGAGTCATAATCTGCAGGACTGCGCCAGCGAGAGCCAAAGCACAGCCCGCACACACGGCAACGAGAGTACGGGGAAGCCGCCTCTCCCACACGATCGAGGAAGCGATACCAGGCTGCCCTCGAAGGGCAGCCAACACGTCACTGAAAGGAATGCTACGCGCCCCCAACGCGAGCGACAGCGCAACACCGATACCGAGAATGGCAATGCCAGCAACCACTAGCCAACCAAGACGCCGGGCACTTCCTTTGCCGGCGTACACCCCCTGCTCAATCACCAACACCACCCAAATACCTTCATATGCTCACGTTTCCTTAGCTCGACCCAATTTAGGTTAGGGTACCTTTTATGTATATTCGAAAGAAAATCGTACCGCGCACCCCACTTCTCCGACTCACCGCTGTTGGTCTTACCGCAGCACTGGCACTCACTGGCTGCGCCAGCCTCGAAAACACCGATTCAAACGCCGACACTTCCACCCCATCCTCCTCAACGGCAGAGAAGAAAACAGGAAAATCCAACTCCGCCGCAGGAAATGACTCCGTGGCAACCGGTGGCGAAGGCTTTGCCGGAGCCAGAGAGAAGACCCGATCCTTCGGCAGCGATGCAGCCCCCGGCCAGTTCCCCCGCACAGTCACGCATGCCCGCGGCACAACCGAGCTCAAAGAAAAGCCCCAACGGATAGTCGTTCTCGAAAGCGGTGAACTCGACTCCGTCCTAGCCCTGGGCATGAAACCCGTCGGCATGACCACATCGAAGGGTCAGAACCCCGTCCCCGATTACATGGCCGACAAAGCAAGTGACATCGAAACGGTAGGCACGGTCCACGAAGTCAATATGGAAAAAATCGCTTCCCTACAGCCCGACCTCATCATCGGCTCGCAGCTGCGCCTGGATAAATACTACGACCAACTCAATTCCATTGCCCCCACTGTTTTCTCGATTCGACCCGGATACACGTGGAAAGAAAACTTCCGACTCATCGGGGAAGCCCTCGGCGAGGAAGAACGCACGGAACAAGTCATGGCCGACTATGACAAGAAAATCGAAGAAGTAAAGAAGGCCATTAAGGACGGGCCGGCTAGCGAAGACACCACCGTCACCATTCTGCGCTTCATGCCAGGCAAGGTACGCCTTTACGGGCGCCTTTCGCTCATTGGAACGGTGCTTGATGACGCCGGCCTCGCCCGCCCCGCCAACCAGGACATCGAAGAGCTCGCTACGGAAATCTCACCGGAGAACATTGACCAAGCGGACGCTGACTACATCTTCTACTGCAGCTACGGCGATCCTTCCGCCACCGGCCAAGACACTGCCATTGCCACTGAAGCTTTCCAGCAGCTTCCAGCGGTCAAAGATGGCCATGCCATCGAGGTCAGTGATGACACGTGGGCTCTCGGCTTAGGACCTCTGGGCGCACAGAAGATCGCTGCTGATCTCGCGGAGTATCTCAGCCACTAACACGGGGGTAGCGACCTCCCCTCAAAACAACACCTGTGGGATTGACTCACCCCAACTTAAGGGGCTAGCTTTCATGTAAGCGAGATGGGTTACACGTCTACGATTTTTGTGCGGCGGGCCATATCAAGGTCACCGATTTCTCGCTAATCAGGCCAGGCCGCTGCCTGGCTGCTCCCCACATACAAGAAGGGTGGTCGCACATGAATGCTCACTTCATTAGGCAGCGTCGTTCTTCCGACCGGCCACCGGTTGTGTACGCCAGCGTTAAATAAGCACCTCTTTTTCACACAGACTGAACGGCACGGCGCAGAGTGTGCGCTCGTGCTGGACTAGAAAGTCTGCAATTTCTGCTTTCCGCAAGGCCGCATCAGTGCGCCTTAAGACCCATAAAGGTTGTAATCCATGACTAACGATGCTCACACCCCCGTGCCCGAATCCACCGACATTGACGCCGCGCTGATCGACGCCGCCGCGGCCCAGGCCCACTCCTGGCTCGCCTCCACCGCCGACGAGCAGGACCCAGCCACCGAACAACTCGCCGACTTATTGCGCAACCCGGACGGAGTAGCCTTCACCATGGACTTCGTCGACCGCGTCATGCGCCCCGAAGATGACAAGGTAGCCGCCCACGCACTGAAGTCCGTTACCACCACCTATGACGCTTCCTTCCTCGGCCTCATCAACGGTTCCCTCGTAGGCCTGGGCGGTTTCTTCGGCCCCATCCTGCCTAACCTGGTCATGCCGCTGGCGCGCATGCGCATGCGCCAGATGGTGGGCCACCTGGTCCTCGACGCCGAGAGCGATGCCCTGAACAAGACCTTGGACAAGGCCGCCGAGTCCGGCGAGCAGCTCAACCTCAACCTCCTCGGTGAGGCCGTACTAGGCGACGACGAAGCGCGCTCCCGCGCCGAGCGCACCCTCAAGCTCATCAAGAACCCGCGCGTAACCTACGTCTCCGTCAAGGCCTCCTCCATGGTGGCCCAGCTCAACCCGTGGGATATCGAGGGCTCCCTGGTCCGCCTCAAGGAGCGCCTGCGCCCGCTGTACGAGGCTGCCGCGCGCCGCCCCGACAAGGTCTTCATCAACCTGGACATGGAGGAATACCACGACCTCCACCTCACGGTGCGCCTGTTCACCGAGCTGCTCAGCGAGCCGGAGTTCATCAACCTCGAGGCAGGCATCGTCCTGCAGGCCTACCTGCCGGATACCTTCGACGCCTTGGCGCACCTGGCCGAATTCGCCAAGCAGCGCGTGGCCGAGGGCGGCTCCCACATCAAGATTCGCATCGTCAAAGGCGCGAACCTTTCCATGGAGCACGTCCAGGGTGAAATCCACGGCTGGCCAGCGGCTCCCTATTCCACCAAGGATGAGGTGGACGCCAACTACTACCGCCTGCTCGACTACATCCTGCGCCCCGAATTCGCCGATTGCGTACGCATCGGCGTGGCCACCCACAACCTCTACACCGCGGCGTTTGCCTACAAGCTGGGCACCAAACGCGGTGTCATGCGCATGATGGATTCCGAGATGCTCCAGGGCATGTCCCCAGCCCAGCAGACCGCGGTCCGCGAGGCCTTCGAGGGCCGCCAGATCCTCTACACCCCGGTGGTGCACATGGAGGACTTCGACGTCGCTGTCTCCTACCTGGTGCGCCGCTTGGAGGAGAACTCTGCACCGCAAAACTTCCTCTACGCTCTCTTCGCCCCGGAGGAGCAGGCGCTGAAGGACCAAGAGGAGGTCTTCCGCGAGGCCGTCGAGCAGCGCTGGGATACCTTCGCCGGCCCGCGCCGCACCCAGAACCGCTTGGAGGAGGCCGAGCAGGCAGCCGGCCGCCAGGCACCGCGCACCGGGCGCTTCGCTAACGAGCCGGACACCGACCCAGCTCTGGAAGCCAACCGCGAGTGGGCGCTTAAGGCTCTGGCCACCGACCCGGGTGAGCACGGGGTGGAGGAAGTGACAGAGACTGGGGTCGTCGACAAGCACGTGGCCCGCGCCGCCGAGCT
>NZ_GG667521.1:169883-188897 GCF_000159135.1 Corynebacterium striatum ATCC 6940 | reverse complement strand
CTGGCCAACCGCCGCGGCGAGTTCATTTCCGTCGCCGCCTACGAGGCCAACAAGACCGTCACGCAGACAGACCCGGAAATCTCCGAGGCCATCGACTTCTGCACCTACTACGCGCAGTCCGCGCGCCTGCTGGAGCGCTACTCCGCCGAGTTCACGCCCTACCGCGTGACCGTAGTGACCCCGCCGTGGAACTTCCCGGTGGCCATCCCCACCGGCGGCATTGCGGCGGCTCTCGCTGCGGGTTCCGCCGTCATCATCAAGCCCGCGCCGCAGGTCGTGCACTGCGCGAAGCTGGTCGTGGAGGCTTTCCGCGCCGGCTTGGAGGCACAGGGCCTCGACCCGGATCTGGTCCAGCTCGTCTTCACCGACGAGGGTGACGCCGGCCGCGCGCTGGTCTCCCACGCCGATGTCGACGCCGTCATCCTCACGGGGGCTTCCGACACCGGCAAGCTCTTCCGTTCCTGGAAGCCGGAGCTCAACATCATGGCGGAGACCTCCGGCAAGAACGCGCTCATCATCACCCCGTCCGCGGACCCGGACCTGGCCATCCAGGACCTCTACCTCTCCGCCTTCGGCCACTCTGGACAGAAGTGCTCGGCGTCCTCCCTGGTTATCTTCGTCGGTGCGGCCGGCGAGTCGCAGCGCCTGCGCTCCCAGCTTGTCGACGCCGTCAAGACCCTCATCCCCGGCCCCGGCTATGAGATCACCACGACGATGAACGGCCTCGCCGAAGCCCCGGGCGAGAAGCTGCTGCGCGGCCTGACCCAGCTGGAGCCGGGTGAAAAGTGGCTGGTGAAGCCAAAGAAGCTCAACGAGGAAGGCACCCTGTGGTCGCCGGGTATCCGCGATAACGTGCGCCCCGGTTCCTGGTTCCACGTCAACGAGTGCTTCGGCCCAGTGCTCGGCATCATGCATGCGGAGACCCTGGAGGAGGCCATCGAGTGGCAGAACTCCACCGGTTATGGCCTGACCGGCGGCATCCACACGCTGGATAATGAGGAGATTGATTACTGGCTCGAGCGCGTCGAGGTGGGCAACGCCTACGTCAACCGCGGCATTACCGGCGCGATTGTGCAGCGGCAGTCCTTCGGCGGCTGGAAGCAGTCCGTCATGGGCCCGGGCGCCAAGGCCGGTGGCCCGAACTACGTGGCCCAGTTCGGCACGTGGTCCGAGGGGCCGCTGCGCCCCTTCGACGTGGATATCTCCCAGCCGGTGGCGGCCCAGCTGCGTGCCTTCGGTGACCTCGGTCTCTCGGAAGAGGACACCGCCTGGCTGTGGCGCGCGGCGGAGCTCGACGAGCTGGCCTGGCAGCAGGAGTTCGGCCGCAAGCACGACCGCTCCGGTCTGGTCTGTGAGGCCAACGTCTTCCGCTACCGCCCGGTGCTCACCCCGCTGCAGGTGCGCATTGCCTCGGACGCCACGCTTCGCGACGTCTCCCGCCTCGCCCTCGCCGCCACCCGCACCGACTCCCCGGTGCGCTTCAGCGCCGCCCCGGAGAAGGCTGCAGAGCTGCGTGGACTGGGCTTTAAGGTCGACGCCGTGGAGGCAGAAACCTTTGCCCGCGAGGTCGCTCGCCTGGAGTCGGGCCGCGTGCGCGTCGTTGGCTCTGTGGAGCCCGGCCTCTTTGAGGCAGCGGTGGAATCCAACTCCGTGGTCTTGGATCAGCCCGTGTTGGCCGATGGCCGCCGCGAGCTTCTGCCCTTCCTCCTTGAGCAGGCAGTCTCGGTGACGATGCACCGCTTCGGCATCATTCGCCAGGTAAGCAGCATCCGCGCATAGTTCGTTTCTGCCCTCATATGAGAAGATAGAGCGCATGACAAACAACAATGATGACGGTGCCCGCTCGGGCACGTCCTCCACGGCCTCTGATGCGGCGGCGTCCGCCGCCGCAGAGCAGTCCGCTGCTGCGAAGCCCATTAGCGAAGAAGCCACCCTCCCGGTGTCGAAGACCGATGACAAGTCCCGCGTCCTCGGACGCGATGCCATTTCCTTGGCCAAGGTGTGCCTGGTCTTCATCATCGTGGTGGCGGGCGTTGGCCTGGCCGGCTACCTGCTGAAATTCATCTGGGTAGGCCTGTTGCCGGTCATCTTGGCCATTTTGGTGTGCACGGTGCTCTTCCCCGTGACCAACTGGTTGCGCGCACACAAATTCCCCCGCGCGCTGGCCTCCATCACCACGCTGCTGGGCTTTTTGGCCATCATCGGCGGCGTCTTCGCAGCGATGGCCCCGGTGGTCTCCTCTCAGGGTGCGTCCCTGGTCAGCCAAGCTGAGGGCGGCTTGAACAAGCTCGTCGATATGGCCAAGGACCTGCCCTTCGAGATTGATGCGGCAAAGGTCCAGGAAGTCCTCGATGACGCCATCGCCTTCATTAAGGGCCAAGCCTCCCAGATCGCCACCGGCGTGATTTCCGGTGTATCGATGGCCAGTTCCATAGTCATGGCGCTCGTCATCATGCTCTTCGTGGCCTTCTTCATTCTCAAGGATGGCGATAAGTTCCTGCCGTGGCTGCGCACCTATACCGGCTACTCCGCAGGTTGGCACGCCACCGAGCTGCTGACTCGCGTGTGGAATACGCTGTCCGGCTTCATTCAGGCACAAGCAGCCGTCGCGGCTGTCGACGCCATCCTCATCGGCCTCGGCCTCTGGGCCCTACAGGTTCCGCTGGCGCTGGTCATCGGCGTGGTGACCTTCTTCGCCAGCTTCATCCCGGTCATCGGTGCAGTGACCGCGGGTGCTTTGGCCGTCATCATCGCGCTGGTCTCCGATGGGCTGACTAAGGCCTTGCTCGCCTTGGCGCTCATCATCATCGTGCAGCAGGTGGAAGGCAACGTCCTCCAGCCGATGCTGCAGTCCAAGGCCATGGGCCTGCACGCCGCCATGGTGCTGCTCTCCGTTACTGTCGGCTCCGCGCTGGCGGGCATCATCGGCGCCTTCCTGGCCGTCCCGGTCGCAGCCACCATTGCCGTGGTCTTCCGCTACCACCAGGAGATGGCCAGCCTGCGCGCCGGTGAAATCGAAGCTAAAAACATTAAGATTTCCACGGCCGAAGGCCACGAGGACGTCATGGAGCTCTACGAGAACCTAGAGGCCAGCAGCGCCCGCTAGCCACACAACCGGCGCATGGTTCGAGTTCTCTCGGCCATGCAACTGCCCTAGTTGCCAAACTTCTGCCCCGCCGCCCGAGGCGGGAGCACTGGTTTTGGCAACTAGGGCACTTTCCGTATGTGGGGCCTAATCCGCGGACACCGTGCCGAAGGCCACGGCCAGCTCCTCCGCCGCGCGGTCGAGCACCGAAGCCCACGAGCCGTAGGATTCTTCGTTTGCGGTGTCCGAAACCTGCTTGAGCAGCGTGCACGGTACACCGAACTTTCGGCACACCGCCGCGATGGCGTAGCCCTCCATGTCGCACAGCGCGGAATCCTGGGCAAGGCGCGTGCGGGTCGGGGTATCCGAGATGAAGGAATCACCCGTCGCCAGCGTGGCGGTCGGCAGCTTTCCGGAGGTCTCGAGCTCGATGACCTCGGGAAGGAGATAGCGGGAAACATCGCTGAGCACCTCTAGGTGGAAGTCGTGCTTGCAAACGTGGGAGATCTCGAAGACGCCAGCAAGATCGTCGCGAAGCGCGCCCGCAGTACCGATGTTGACGACTCGCTCCGGCAGCTGCTCTGCCGAGGCCAGTACCGCGGTCAGCTCGATGGCGGCGGGTACCGTACCAATACCCGTGATGAGCAGCGGCGCTCCTGCGGGAACGTGCGCGGCTTCAGCATCCACGGCGGCGACGAACAGTGTACGACCAGACAGATTTTCCATGCCTGCGAGACTACCCGCTGTCCCGAGGAATGCTCTCCACAACTCTGTTCTGAGCGGAGCGGTCACTTGTAGGGTCTGGAACCACACCGAGACCTCAGAAAGGAGAACACGATGTTCACACCACGAGTTTTCGCCGGAGCTGCACTCCTGTGCATGCCGCTCATCGCCTGCGCCACCCCTGAAGAAGCCCAGGCCAGCCCCGTAGTCTGCGAGGCAGGAAACGCCCAGGCGGCTTTCAACGACAACATCGCCCAGATTCCGCAGTGGAATGGCCACAACTGGAAGGTTGTCGATAGCTCCCACTTCGACCCGTGCGCGGAGCTGAGCTGGCAGACCATTTCCGTTGAGGGAGGCACTGCCTCCTCGCCGCGCCACATCATGCTCTTCCACTACGGCCAGTACCTCGGCACCGCCACCGCTGAACCTTATGGTTTCTTCCCCAGCGTGGAGCGGATCAATGGCAACGAGATTTCCGTGACCTACCACTGGCCACAAGAAGGCGATGCCAATGCCGCACCGACGGGCGAGACACACGCTGGCTTCCGTTGGGACGAGGCCCAGCAGAAAGTCATCATGAGCGGCGATGTTCCGCCGATGGGCTAGATAAGATAGAGCCAGTCGTGCGCCTTATATGAGGCGCACAATTTAAGGAAGGAACATCAATGCTTAGGTCCGCCGTCGCCCTCCTGGGTGCTGCCGTTATCTGCCTCCCGCTCGCCTCCTGCGCAGACGACGCGGCGCAGGATAATTCGCCAGCGTTCGATACCGTCCAGAACAGCGCGACGGACAACGCTCCGGATGACTCGGAGAGCACTGATGACCCTGTGTCGGAACCACCGGCCGCGGGCGCCTCGCCCACGCTTCCTGCTGAATCCCCGGCAGAAGAAGAGGACGCGGAATCCTGCGAGACTATCGACGCCCACGCGGCCTATGAATCAGGCATTGGCACGATTCCACCGTGGAATGACAATAACTGGACGCTGGTGGATTTCTCGCAGTTCGATCCCTGCGCGGAGCTGAGCTGGCAGACCATCAGCATCGAGCGCGGAACGTCCTCCTCGCCCTATCACATCATGCTCTTCCACAAGGGCGAGTACTTGGGCACCGCCACCGCTGAGCCCTATGGCTTCTTCCCCACCGTCGAGCAGGTCAGCAGCAACGAAATCGCCGTGACCTACCACTGGCCGCGCGAGGGCGAATCCAATGCGGGGCACACCGGTGAGACGCATGCCGGCTTCCGTTGGGACGACGGCCAGCAGAAGGTCATCATGTCTGGCGACGTCCCGCCGGGAAGCTAAGTGCGGCAGTTCGGCCGCCGCAACGCAACCGTTAGCGCAGCCGCTGGCCCACAAAGCCTGCGGCCAGCGTGTTGCCGCTCGACTGATCGATGAGCAGGAAATTGCCCACCGCGCCGCGGGCGGCGTAGTTCTCCACGGGAAGCTCCGCTTGGGTTTGGATGGTGATGAAAGCAATGTCGTTGAGTGCTGCGGACTCCGGGGCCTCAACATCGGCCACGCCATCCAAATCCAGCACCCGATCGACCGAGGCCACGCGGGCCTTGACCAGCGCGGTGCCATAGCGCAGCTTCACCATCTGTCCCGCGCGCAGCTCTTTTTCCGTCAAGACCACCGCGGTGGCGGCGAACTCGCGCACCTCCTCCGGGCGCTGAGTGCCAGCGATGAGGTCACCGCGGGCCAGGTCGATCTCGTCGGCCAGCCGCAGAACCACGGAATCGCCGGCGCGCGCGGCCTCATCCGAGCCAAGCGGACCATCGGTGGTATCGATCGCGGTCACCGTCGAGGTGCGCCCGCCCGGCAGGGTCACCTCATCCCCCACCGCCACGTGCCCGGCCTTCACGCGCCCGGCATAGCCGCGGTAGTCAGAGGCATGCTCGCGGATCACGTACTGAATGGGGAAACGCAAGTCCAGGTCATCAGCGCGGCCGGTCGCCACGGGGACTGTCTCCAGCGTGTCGAGGACCGTCGGGCCCTCGTACCAATCCATGGTGGTGGAGCGCTCCACCACGTTATCGCCCTTGAGCGCAGAAATCGGGATGGCAACCGAGTCCGTAATACCCAAGCGCGCCGCAATGTCGTTGAACTCCGTCTCAATCGCGCGGAAGGTTGCTTCGTCATAGTCCACCAGATCGATCTTGTTCACGCCCAGGATGACGTGGCGCACGCCCAAGAGTGCTGCGACGTTGAGATGGCGGCGGGTTTGCTCGACGACGCCATTGCGGGCGTCGACAAGCAGCACCACCACCTGGGACGTGGACATGCCGGTGACCGTGTTGCGCGTGTACTGCACATGACCGGGGGTGTCGGCGAGGATGAAGGTGCGCTTATCGGTGGCGAAGTAGCGGTAGGCCACGTCGATGGTAATACCCTGCTCGCGCTCCGCACGCAGGCCGTCCACTAGCAGGGAGAGGTCCATGCCGTCGAAGCCGCGGTCGGCAGAAGAACGCTCCATGGACTCCACCTGGTCCGCGAGCACGGACTTGGTGTCATAAAGCAGGCGGCCCACGAAGGTGGACTTGCCGTCGTCGACGGAACCGGCGGTGCACAGGCGCAAGGTATCGCGCTGCTTAAGGGCGCCGACGTTCGGCGCAAGGGTGGTGGTCGTCATCAGAAGTAACCTTCCTTCTTGCGGTCCTCCATGGCGGACTCGGACAATTTGTCATCGGCGCGGGTGGCACCGCGCTCGGACAGGGTGGAAATGGAGATTTCCGCGAGCACCTCATCAGGCGAGGCGGCGGTGGATTCCACGGCACCGGTGCAGGACATATCGCCCACGGTGCGGTAGCGCACGGTGCGAGTCTCCAGCGGTTCATCCTCGCGCGGGCCGCCCCACTCGCCCGGGGTCAGCCACATGCCGTTGCGGTTGAACACCTCGCGCTGGTGGGAGTAGTAGATGGAGGGAAGCGTGAGGTTCCGCGCGCCGATGTACTCCCAGATATCGGACTCCGTCCAGTTGGAGATAGGGAAGACGCGGACGTTTTCGCCGGCCATCTTGCCGCCGTTGTAGAGATCCCAGAGCTCGGGGCGCTGGCGGCGCGGATCCCAGCCGCCAAAGGAATCGCGGATGGAGAAGATGCGTTCTTTCGCACGTGCCCGCTCCTCGTCGCGGCGGGCACCGCCCAGCACGGCGTCGTACTGGCGCTGCGCGATGGTTTCAACCAGCGGCACCGACTGCAGCGGATTGCGCGTACCATCAGGGCGTTCCTGCAGCTCGCCGCGGTCAATCCAATCCTGCACCTTAGCCACGTGCAGGCGCGCACCGGTCTCAGTAACCAAGCGGTCACGGAATTCGATGACCTCCGGGAAGTTATGCCCGGTATCAACGTGCAAAAGCTCGAAAGGCACCACCGCCGGCGCAAAGGCACGGCGCGCCAATTCGAAGACCACCACGGAATCCTTGCCGCCGGAGAAAAGCAGGCCGACCTTATCGAACTGGCCCGCTACCTCGCGCAGGATGTGGATGGACTCATTTTCTAAGTCCTTTAAGTGAGGCGAAAGTGTGTTTTTCTGTGTCATTCGTGCAACCCGCATTCTGTCTTGCCGTCTCCAAAAATCCTGCCGGAACGAGCGTCCTCGCCCTTACCCACCGGAAAGGTCAAGGGCGCACAGCCGATAGAGCGATAGCCTTTCAGCGTCAAGGGATGGATAATCAGATCATTGTCCGCGATATAGCGATCCGTATCTGCCAAATCCCAGGTAATCATCGGCGAAATCTTTAACCTTCCGTGCTGATCCAAGCTCAGCGCCGGGGCCGTGGCGCGATGTTCAGAATCCGCGCGGCGCAGACCGGTCACCCAACCAACGTATGGGTCCATCGCCATGTTCAGCGGTTCCACTTTGCGCATACGGTTATATGCGCTGGTATCACGTGCGTAGAGCCGCGGACCATAGATTTCGTCCTGTTCCTCCGGGCTCAGCAGCGCTTTCACGCGGACTAGGGGGAGGTCCGCATAGCGCTCCTCAACCTCGTTGGCGACAGCCAGCGTCTCCGGGAAGTGCCAGCCAGTGTCGATGAAGAGCAGGTCTGCGTCCAGCTGTGCGCGGTGCGCGAGCTCCGCCAGCACCGTGTTTTCCATCGACATCGTCACTGCCAGCCGGCCCGGCGCGTGCTCTGCGGCCCACGCCATGATGTTTTCGGCGGATTCTGCATAGAGCTTGTCCGCCCATTCATCGACAAGGCGCTCGTTTTTCGCGGCAATATCTTGGTTGAGCGGCGCGGTATCGCGCGTGCCTTCCGGGCTAATGCTGGGGTCGCGGTAGGGCTTGTCGCCGTCCAGCAGGTTTAACGATTGAGTCATGCCGACTCACTTTAGGCAAGGCAGCGCATTCGTGCAGCAGCAATTGCGCGCTGAGCACGCGAATAGGCCGATGAGCTTGGGGCAATGCAAGAATAAAAATTGCCAGAACTGAACAGCTCGGACTAGATTATTAGACAAAACAGTCTATAAACAATAAACCAAGGAGGTTTCCATGCAGCGTGTCGCAATCGTCGGCGATGGCCCGGCGGCGCTATCCACAGCTGAAAGGCTCATCGGCGCCGGCATGTGTGTGGACCTCGTCTGCGCCAAGCCCGCCCCCTTTGGCTTGCTCCGTCGCTTTGCCCGCTTAGCCGGTGTCCGCCACGAGGCCGCCGCCAGCCCGTGCCCCGTCGGCACCACCCCGCGCCTGCGCCTTTTCGGCAACGTGCGCGTGGGCGAAGGTCGCGAGGCGGACATCACCGCCCGCGAGCTCAGCCAGTTGGCCGCACACTGCGACCGCCGCCTTCTACCTCTCGAGCTTGCCGCCCGCGGCGTGGCCTTTACCTCTTGGGAAGGGCTATGCCAGCCCACCGAGCAACCCGAAGACTGGGCCACCGTCACCCGCCGCGCGCAACTTGCGCCAGTCTGCTTTTAGCGTCCAAACGTGATTCAGCCGATACCACCTGCACGCGGCTAGTCACGTTCTTCACATTCGCATTCTGGTCTCTCGCTCAACGCTGACATTATCGACAACGGCGTGGCCAAGGTGGACATCGACTACATCTGGCACACCGGCGGCATCGTCATGACGGTACGCGAGGATGCCGGACTGTCCTGGTTGGTCTGGGTCTCCGTGGCGGTTCTCCTCGGCGTGGTCACCGCCGCGAACGTACGTCAGGCCCTGCACGAGAGCCCGCTGCTTGCCGACGCCACGATGGTGGCCGTCGCCCAGCGTGTGTCCTCCATCATGGACGCCGTCCAAATCCTAGTCATGGAAGCGCCGCGCTAAGAACTCAGCCGCGCTCGGCTCGAAAACCGCGATGAATACCGACTCCCATCTTTGCGCGCCCACCGTTTAGGCTGTTTATATCTGCGCGCAACTTTATAAGGAGTCCGTGAAATGACAGCCGTCTTCGGTTGGCTAGCCGTCCTCGTTTCGATCCCCGTGTGGGGCTACTTTGCGTACCGGGCATGGGGCATGTTCGCTTTCATTCGCTCCGGCGGGCCAACCCTGCTGCAGCGTTTCGACCACCTCGGCAAGCGCCTGTGGCGGGTCGTGGTGGAAGTATTCGGCCACACGCACTTCAAGGGCCGCCCCTTCGTCAACGCGGCGCACTGGGCAGTCATGGTGGGGTTCCTCTTCGGCATCCTCGTTTGGTTTGAAGCCTATATCCAGACCTTCGCGCCTTCGCGAGGCTGGCCGCTGCTATCGCATTGGTCGGTCTATCACTTCATCGAAGAGGTCCTCGGCATCGCCACCGTTGTGGGCATTAGCTTCCTCATCGGTGTTCGCCTCAAGTATGGACACACCGAGCGCGGCTCCCGTTTCTACAACTCTCAGGCAGGCCCCGCCCGCATCGTCGAGGCCGTAGTCTTCCTGGAGGGGCTTGGAATGCTGCTGGTCAAGGCGTCGAAAATCGCGGCGTTTGGCCACGGCTCCCCGTGGGCGGATTTCCTTTCCATCCAGCTGGCCAAGCTGCTTCCCGCCTCGCCGGCGCTGGTGTCCTTCTTCGCGCTGTTCAAGCTGCTTACCGGCCTGATTTTCATCTTCCTGATTTCGCGCCACTTCACCTGGGGCGTCATGTGGCACCGCTTCATGGCGTTTTTCAACATCTTCTTCCAACGCAACGTCAGCGGCGACAAGGCACTCGGCTCCCTTCCGACCCCGGACCTCGAAGAAGACATCGCCCCCGGCAGCTGGAAGATGCTGCTTGATACCACCTCGTGCACCGAGTGCGGCCGCTGCCAGGACCTTTGCCCGGCTTGGAACACCGAGAAGCCACTGAGCCCGAAGAAGTTCGTGATGGACATGCGCGATGCCGCGGTCGAGAACTACAACCCGCACGAGGGCGTCAACGTGTTGGCTCTGGCAAACGCCATTGACGACGCCGTCCTCTGGTCCTGCACCAACTGCGGCGCCTGCGTGGACCAGTGCCCGACCGACATCGAGCACATCGACCACATCGCTGACCTGCGCCGCTTCAAGGTCTTGGCGGAATCCGACTTCCCCTCTGAGTTGACCGGACTGTTCAAGAACATTGAGACCAAGGGCAACCCGTGGGGCCGCAATAACTCTGAGCGCCGCGCCTGGATCGATGAGGCACGTGCCGACGGTATCGAGGTGCCTGTCATCGGCGAGGACGCCACGGACTTTTCCGACATGGAATACCTGTTCTGGGTCGGCTGCGCCGGTGCCTACGACGAACAGGGCCGCAAGACCACCCGCGCCGTGGTGGACCTGCTGCACACGGCGGGCGTGAAGTTCGGCGTGCTTTCTACTGGTGAGACCTGCACCGGCGATCCCGCGCGCCGCGCCGGCAACGAGTTCCTGTTCCAGATGATGGCGCAGCAAAACGTTGAGACCCTAAACAACGCTTTCGAAGGCGTTCCGGAAGGCCAGCGCAAGATCATCACCACCTGTCCGCACTGCTTTAACACGCTGCGTAACGAGTACCCAGACTTCGATGGGCACTTCGACGTCTTCCACCACACCCAGCTGCTCAACCGCCTAGTGCGTGAGGGCCTGCTCAAGCCGATCCCGCGTACGCCGGAGAACCGCAAGCCGATTACGTATCACGACCCATGTTTCCTGGGCCGCCACAACAAGGTCTTCGACCCGCCGCGTGAGCTGCTGGAAGCCACCGGCGTGGAGCTCCGTGAGATGGACCGCAACCGCGACGAGGCCTTCTGCTGTGGCGCTGGCGGCGCGCGCATGTTCATGGAGGAAAAGCTCGGCACCCGCATCAACGAGTTCCGCGCGGAGCAGGCCATCGCCACCGGCGCGGAGGAGATCGCCACGGGTTGCCCGTTCTGCAACGTCATGTTCACCGGCGGCGTTAAAGCACTTTCCGACGCCCCCTCCCCCAACGTCTCCGACGTCGCCCTCATGTTGCGCTCGTCTATTGCCGACGCCGACGGCACCTTGCCGCAGCCGCGACCGAAGGCCTTCTTGGGCACGCCTACCCGCCTGCGTGCGCCCGAAAAGCCAGCTGCCCCGGCCTCCCCGGCTTCTCCTGTGTCTCCTGCGTCTCCCGCGTCTCCTGCGTCTTCAGCTGCAACGACCGCCGACCCCGCTGCGCCGACCGAAACAACCGCCAGCGCACCTACCACCAAGGCTGCTGCTCCGGCCGCTCCCGCTCCGGCCGCACCCCCGGCTCCTGCAGCTCCCGCCGCGCCAGCAGCACCAAACGCTCCCCAAGCGCCATCCGCGCCAACAGCTCCTCCTGCACCTGCAGTTCCCGCCGCACCAGCTGCACCAGTGCCGCCGGCAACACCAGCAGCGCCAGCACCAGCAGCGCCAGCACCAACTCCGCCCGCACCGCCAGCGGCGTCGGGCGCCACACCGCCACCTGCAGCACCGAGTGCGCCATCAACGCCTGCACCCGCGGCACCAAAGGCATCCACGCCACCTGCACCTGCAGCACCGAAGACTCCAACACCGGCGCCGCCAAGTGCACCGGCTGCTCCTGGCGCAACTTCACTGCCAAAGGCACCAACTCCGCCTGCAGCACCACAGTTGAGTGCGGAAACGCCGCAGCCACCAACTCCACCTGCACCGCCGGTGCCTCCAGCACCACCGGCCACTGACTAATTTCGTGAATCCGGAGCAACGACTTCTTTGAGTTGCTCCAGATTTTGTATTTTGGGGTGCCGGAAGTGTGTGGACTCTGAGGGCGTTTTTAAAAGTGCAACCCTGGAAAACCAGACCTTGAGGTCGCGATTAAAAAGTTTATCCATGAAACTATCCGCGACCTGGAGGTCTGGGGTTCTAGGTCTGGGGTTCCAGGTCTGGGCTTTTGCGAGGAGACGGAGAAACGCGAAACAGCAACGCCACGACGCCACGAAACACGCGCCCAGAGATACAGCGTGGCCAGATATACAGCGTGCCCAGGAACACGACGAGTGCAGGAAACAACGGAGCCCAGGCAAGACCTTCTGAATCACAAGTCAGCCACAAGTGGGCCACAACTAGGCGACGAGTAAGCCAAACTTGCTGGATGAATAGGCAGTCAGGATACTCGCCGCGTACGCTGTTCTCATGATTTTCGACGCGTTAAGCGCCACCAACACCGTGGTGCTCGCTTCGGGGGAAGCCGATTACACTCCTTCCCTCGTCTCCTTTGCATGGATCATGGCCGCCGCCCTCCTGGCCCCGTTGGTCTCCTACATGCTCAAGAACAAAATGCCCGCCGTGGCCCTGCTCATCATCTTCGGCATGATCATCGGCCCCTCAATGCTCGACCTCGCCCACGAGGACCCCGGCATCGGCATGCTCAAAGAGCTAGGCGTCGGCGCTTTATTCCTCCTCGCGGGTTTCGAAATCGATCTTGCGACGCTGAAATCTAAACAAGCCGCTACCGGCTTTTCCACCTGGCTCATCTGCATGGTGTCATGTCTCGTGGGTGCTTATTTCCTGCTCAATGACATCCCTGGCGCCATCGTCATGGCCATCGCACTAACCTCCACCGCGCTCGGCACGATTACGCCGATGCTCAAGCAGGACAAACTCATCGGCACCAAAGTCGGCGACTCGGTCATGATTCACGGCGCCATCGGCGAGGTCGCTCCCATCACCGCCATGGCTCTCCTGCTGGGAACCCGCTCCACGCTAGGCACCATGCTCATCCTGCTGGCGTTCATCGTCATCGCCGTCGGCGTCGCTGTCATGCCGCGCGCGCTCATCGTCGCAGTGCCGTGGCTCAAGACCGCATTCCTTTCCGGCGCTGGCTCCACGAACCAGACCATCCTGCGCCTTATCATCCTCATCCTGGCCATCCTGATGGCCGTCACCTCGGTCTTCGAGCTCGACATCGTCCTCGGCGCATTCGCGGCAGGCATCATCCTCAACCGCATCATCCCCGACGAATTCCATAAAAGACTCGAGAACCGCCTCGACGTTGTCTGCTATTCCATGCTGATTCCGGTCTTCTTCGTGGTCTCAGGCATGTCCATCGACTGGCAGGTCATCGTCAACAACCCGCTCAAGGTGCTTGGCATCCCCGCCCTCATTCTCGTCACCCGTGGCCTGCCCGTGTTCCTGCGCGAGAACATCCACCACACAGGGTCAGACATCGAGACCACCCGCGAGCGTCTCCAGGTGGCCCTCTACGCAGCAACGGGTCTGCCGATCATCGTCGCCGTCATGACCATCGCAGTCAGCTCCGGCATCGTAGACGAGGAGACCTCCTCCATCTTCGTCGCCGGTGGCGCGCTAACCGTCGCCATCTTCCCGCTCCTGTCCAGCCTCGTTAAGGGCAAGGAAGAAAACGCGCAGTCCAAAGCAAAGGCCGCCGAGTCCAAGCAAGAGGGCCAAGAGGGCGCTGAACCGAAAGGCGCCGAGAAGGAATGATCGCCAGCAGCACACGCATGTGTCCGCCGGTTTTCCTATAGTAAAACCATGACGCATAACTTCGGAGCCTCCCCTTTTGATCCCGCGAATTCGATGCGCCTATCCGACGCAGAGAAGACCGACGCCATCAACGATCTCGCCCGCGCCGTGGGCGAGGGTCGCCTGACCATGGAGGAATTCGAGGAGCGCTCCGACGACGTCATGCGCGCCACCACCCGCCGCGAGCTGGTCCCCTTGTTCACGGACATCCCGGCGGTTTCTGCCACGGAGATAAAGATCTACTCCCGCGGCGAGGTCGAGCGTGCATACAAAGCCGGCAAAAAGCCGCGTCTGGCCACCGCCATGACGGGCACCATTGCCCTCACTTTCGCCTCAATCGCCTGCTTCGTGGCAAGCGATGCCGCAGGCGCTGTGGCCCTTCTCGGAGGCGTCGGCGCGCTCTTCCTGGTTCCGATCCTGTGGATTATGCTCTACGTGGCCAAGGTCGGCCCCGAGTCTTGGCACCAGCCTTCCCCGCGCAAAATCGAGCGGCAGCAGCGTCGCGAGATCCTCGCGCAGACAGCCCAGGAACGCGCACAACAGAAAGCTTTGGAGCAGGCGCAGTGGGCGGAGCGGCGTCGCCAAGCAGGCGAGCTGACCAGCGAGGCCATGAACCTTGCCAAGCGCAAGCTCGATCAGTGGAACAAAAAGTAGTCTAGTTGAGAACTTAATCGCCTGTAAGTGGCAGAATACTTTCCATGACTACACCGAACTCACGCATTTTCGACCAATCCACCAAGCTCAAGGGTGTCGCGTATGACATCCGTGGTGAGGTCTCTGCGGAGGCGGAGCGCATGGAACTTGACGGCCACAGCATCCTCAAGCTGAACACCGGCAACCCTGCCGTTTTCGGCTTCGATGCCCCGGACGTCATCATGCGCGACATGATCGCAGCGCTGCCGACTTCCCAGGGATACTCCACGTCGAAGGGCATCATTCCGGCGCGTCGCGCGATCGTCACTCGCTACGAGCTGGAGGACTTCCCGCACTTCGACGTCAACGACGTCTACCTGGGCAACGGCGTCTCCGAGCTCATCACCATGGTCACTCAGGCATTGCTTGACGACGGCGACGAGGTACTGATCCCAGCTCCCGATTACCCTTTGTGGACTGCCGCAACCTCCCTGGCTGGCGGCACCCCGGTGCACTACCTCTGCGACGAGGAGGATGACTGGAACCCATCCATCGAGGACATCCGCGCCAAGGTCACTGAGAAGACCAAGGCCATCGTGGTCATCAACCCGAATAACCCCACGGGCGCGGTGTACTCCCGCGAGGTGCTGCAGAATATCGTCAACGTCGCACGCGAGTACAACCTGCTCATCCTCGCCGATGAGATTTACGACCGCATTCTTTACGACGGCGCGAAGCACATCTCGATCGCTTCCCTCGCTCCGGATCTGCTGACGATTACCTTCAACGGTCTTTCCAAGGCTTATCGCGTGGCTGGTTACCGCGCTGGTTGGATGGTTCTCACCGGTCCAAAGAGCCATGCACGCGGCTTCATCGAGGGTCTGGATCTGCTGGCGGGTACGCGTCTGTGCCCAAACGTCCCAGCCCAGCACGCCATCCAGGTGGCGCTCGGTGGACGCCAGTCCATCTATGGTCTGACTGGTGAAGGCGGACGTCTGCTCAAGCAGCGCAACGTGGCCTACGAGAAGCTCAACGAGATCCCGGGCGTTTCCGTCACCAAGCCGATGGGTGCTTTGTACTGCTTCCCGCGTCTGGACCCGAATGTCCATGAGATTCATGACGACTCCAAGCTGATGCTGGATATCCTGCGCGCGGAGAAGATTCTGATGGTGCAGGGCACTGGTTTTAACTGGCCAAACCCGGACCACTTCCGCGTGGTTACCCTGCCGTGGGCATCCCAGCTAGAGAACGCTATTGAGCGCCTGGGTAACTTCCTGGCTAGCTACCGTCAGTAGCTTGTAGGTGCGACTGTGCTGCGCAAATGTCCAGCACACCGAGACTTGCCCAGTTGCTATTTGTAATCGTCATCATTCACAATAAGCGGCATGGGTAAACATTCCAATCAAAGAGCGGCTTCGCATGGAAGCCGCTCTTCGCTTTTCCAACGTCGCCCCGTCACGCTGCCATCGCTGCACAATCCGTGGCGCATCGGACTCATGGGGTTTCTTGGATTAGCGCTCCTCGTGACGCTGGTGGGGTTGGTTTTGCTGCGTCCGACGACGCCCACCAGCGAGCACACCAGCGAGGAGTTCTCGCAAACTTACGCGCTCAATCACCCGGAGGTCCACGGAACCGTGACCACGGTGGACCACGCGCTGTGCCAGTCAGACCAGACGGGCAAGGCATTCGACAAGCCACCGCTGATTCCGGCGGATCCGGGCGGCGACTGCACCCGTGCGCTCATCGACATCACTTCGGGCCGCAACGCAGGCAAGCAGACGCAGCTCGTGCACTTCGGCGTGGCCGGCGACCCACAACTGAAGGTGGGCGACGAAATTGTGCTTTCTGAGTCCACCGCGGACAACGACGGGGACGCCTCCGTTAATTATTCTTTTGCGGACTACCAGCGCACCGGGAACTTGGTCCTGTGGGCCATCGTCGCCGCGATTGTCATCATCGTGTTCGCGGCCTGGCACGGAGTGCGCTCCCTCATCGGCTTAGGCCTGAGCTTGGCCGCAATCTTTTACTACCTCATCCCGTCGCTGATTGAGGGCCACAGCCCGCTGCTCGTGGCCATGGTGACCTCGGCGGCCATCATCTTCGTGGTGGTCCCGCTCGTGCATGGCCTGAATTGGAAGGCAGCGAGCGCCCTGGGCGGCGCGCTGCTGGCGCTATTGCTCGCCTCTTTCCTGGCGCACGCTTCGATTGATTCGACGCAGCTGCAGGGGCTTAGCTCCGAGGATAACCTCAAGCTGCTGCTCTACATGCCAGGCGTGTCCATCGTTGGTGTGCTGCTGTGTGGCTTCATCATCGGTGCGCTGGGCAGCCTCAACGACATCGCGGTGGCCCAGGCTTCCACGGTGATGGAGCTACACAACTTGGACCCCACGGCGCGGCCGGGCCGTCTCTTCTTGTCCGCTATGAAGGTGGGCCGCGACCACATCGCATCGATGGTGTACACCATCGTGCTGACCTACACCGGTGCTTCGCTGCCGCTTCTCATGCTGATTACTGCAGCCGAGCGCCCGGCCACGCAGATTCTCTCCAGCGACTTGGTGTCCACGGAGTTACTGCGCTCGGCGCTCGGTGCCATGGCCTTGACTCTCGCGGTGCCCATGACCACGTTCATCGCCGCATTGACCATCCCGCGGCGTCGCCCAGTGGCGGTCACCCACGAGGCAGAACCGGCCTAGCCTTCGAGGGTGCGGCCGAGGGCCTCGATGGTCCAGCCGGCCGCGCGCCAGGCGGTGACGTCGAGGACGTTACGGCCATCAATGATGTGTTTGCTCGACACCAGCCCGGCCACGGCCGCAGGGTCGAGATCGCGGAATTCCTGCCATTCGGTTGCAAGGATAACCAGTTCGCTCTCACGTAGCGCTTCCTCGCAGTTAGCCGCGTAGTTCAGTGTCGGGAAGACCTTGCGGGCGTTATCCATGCCCTCTGGGTCATAGACGGTGACGGCAGCGCCCGCGAGCGACAAGGAACCCGCCACGGACAGCGCCGGCGAGTCGCGGACGTCGTCAGAGTTGGGCTTGAAAGCACAGCCCAGCACCGTCACGCGGTGGCCTAGGAGCGAGCCCTGGAATGCATTCTTAGCCATATCGACCATGCGATCACGGCGGCGCATATTGATGGCATCGACCTCGCGAAGGAAGGTCAGGGCCTGGTCCGCGCCGAGCTCGCCTGCGCGAGCCATAAACGCGCGAATGTCCTTCGGCAGGCAACCGCCGCCGAAGCCCAGGCCCGCGCCTAGGAACTTGCGGCCGATGCGATCGTCGTATCCGATGGCGTCGGCAAGCTTGACCACGTCAGCGCCTGCGATCTCACAAATCTCAGAGACCGCGTTGATGAAGGAGATCTTGGTGGCCAGGAAGGCATTGGCAGAGACCTTCACCAGCTCGGCGGTCTGCAGGTCAGTCACAATAAACGGCGTATCCTGCGCCAACGGCTTGGCATAGACCTCGCGAGCTACCTCTTCGGCATGGCTTCTACCGTCGGCGAGCCCTGCCTCGCCGACGCCGAGGACGATGCGGTCCGGGGTGATGGTGTCCTTGACCGCGTAGCCCTCGCGCAGGAATTCTGGGTTCCACGCAATTTCCACGTGGCTGCCCTCCTGGGCCAACTCATTCGCCATCTCCTGCAATTCCGCCGCAGTTCCCACCGGAACGGTGGACTTACCAAGGATGACGTGCTCGCCTTCCAGAAGCGGCACGAGGTCTCGAATGACGGCCTTTACATACGTCATATCTGCGGCGTAGGAGCCGTGGCGCTGCGGGGTGCCGACTCCTAAGAAGTGGACGTTCGCAAACTGCGCTGCCTGCGCGTAATCGGTGGTGAAATCGAGGCGCCCGGCCGCAATATTGCGCTCTAGGACCTCCGGCAGGCCTGGTTCATAAAAGGGAACCTTGCCGTTCTTGAGGGATTCGATCTTAGATTCATCCACGTCCACGCCCAATACCTCATGACCGAGTTCAGCCATGCAGGCGGCATGCGTTGCACCGAGGTAACCGGTGCCAATAACCGTCATACGCATAAACGGAAATGGTAGGCCTGTTACGTAAACGGTGCGTGAAGACTATCGGAAATTCAGGTAAGACTTCGACGGGGTCGGGCCGCGCTGGCCCTGGTACTTCGAGCCCAGGGCACCGGTGCCATAGGGGTTCTCAGCAGGCGAGGACATCTTGAAGATAGCCAGCTGGCCCACCTTCATGCCCGGCCACAGCGTAATCGGCAGGTTCGCGGTGTTGGACAGCTCCAGCGTGATGTGGCCGGAAAAGCCTGGGTCAATAAAGCCCGCAGTCGAGTGCGTCAGCAAGCCCAAGCGGCCGAGCGAGGACTTGCCTTCCAAACGGCCTGCCAGGTCTGCCGGAAGGGTGAACTTCTCAAAGGTCGCACCCAACACGAACTCGCCCGGGTGCAGCACGAAAGCATCGCCTTCTTCGACCTCGACCAGGCTGGTGAGGTCCGGCATTTCTTCCTTTGGGTCGATGTGCGTGTAGCGCGAGTTGTTAAAGACACGGAAGAACTTGTCTAGGCGCACGTCGATAGACGAGGGCTGGACCATCTCGGCGTCGTATGGCTCGATGGCTAGGCTCTCGGAGTCAATGGCTGCACGAATATCACGATCTGAAAGAAGCACAGCCTAGAGTTTACGCGTCTTCCACTTCTGCTGATACATCTGCCAAGGCATTTGCTCTAGAAGCTATG
>NZ_GG667521.1:160504-169161 GCF_000159135.1 Corynebacterium striatum ATCC 6940 | reverse complement strand
TGCTAAGCTTTTGGCAATGCATCTATTGCATTGCGCCGACGTAGTTTAATGGTAGAACTGCAGCTTCCCAAGCTGCTGGCGCGGGTTCGATTCCCGTCGTCGGCTCCAAAGTGTTAAATGCGGCCCTAGCTCACGAAATGTGGACACGGGGCCGCTTTAACTATTCCCCTAAATAATGGCTAGTAGGGCCAATAGTAGAACCAGTTAGGCTAAAGCTTCTTCCAGCCTTGCGGGCATGATTAAACCCCTGTCGCGTGTGCGGTCAGGGGCTTGTGGTTAGAGTTTTTCAAAAAGGGCGTGGGCTTGGTCTGGTGGCCAGTGTGTGGCGGTGGTGTGTGCGGAGCGTACCCGGTAGTGGGCACCCTCGTAAGCCACGATGTCGCCCTCCGCTACGTCGAGGCCAGGGGCAAACGGTCGCACCTCGCCGGTGCCCGGCTCTTCTGGCTGGGAGGTGGTGTATCGGTCGGTGATGTCCGCCCAGATGTGCTCGTCCACGCCGTGCGCGCCTGGCTCCCAGTGATTCAGGCCCTTGTGGGTAGAGCGCACAATGCGGCCGTTGTGGCGCACGATGTCGCCCTCGCGGTACATCATGGAATGATCCACCCCGGGGTTTACCCACTCCGGCACGTCACTAATAGCCGCCGGCAGTTTCTCCGGGTCGGTCAGTGCGTCAGGAAGTGGTAGCTTACCCGCGTCCTGCAGCTCCTTAACCACCTCCGCCTGTGCTTCCTCCACGGCTTTAAGCGTGGCGCGGCGTTCGCGCTCATCCCCGTAAATCCACACACCCAGCTTTTCTACCTCATCATCAGTGAGCTGCTGAATGGACTCTTTGATTTGCTCAATGCTCATGATTTCTCCTTTAGTATTTGTCTCATCGTGGGTCACGGTCGATACATGCGCCAGTAGTAATCCTGCGATCCGTAATCACTGCCCGGCTCGTAAATATTCTTCGAGCTGTGCGCCTTAATGCACTCCCAGAAGCCGCCACGGCTCGCGACGATATCCCCCACGGCGTAGGTTGCGGTGACCTGCCATGGGGGTGCCCATTGTGGGGTGCTGCCACGGAACACCGCTTTCGCCTCCCTGCTACCTACTGCCACATTTGAGGGGTATTTGCTGCCTACATAGAGCATGCGGCCACCTCATCCGATTTGCTCCCATACCAATTTCGACGAGCCAGGAGGAAGCGACGACCACTGCGTGGTTTTCCAGAATTGGCCGTCGTAGTGCACGTAGGTGCCGGGCTTAATCTCGCCGCCTTGAGCTTTTCTTTCCGTGGCCCAGTCAGGTGCCCAGACAATGCGCGGCCCGTAGAAAACAGCCTTAGCATTGCCCCCCCTACCGTGACCTGCTTAGGAATTTTATTACCTACATAAAGCATGCTAGCCCCCTACACCACAATATAAACGGTTGAAGAATCCGGATACGACGGCAGCGACGACACAACCTTAATTTTGCTGCCATCAGCCACCGCCCTATCCACATAAGACCGCGTCGAAGCAATCTGGGATTTGACGTAGGACTCATCAGCCTTGCCGCTGAGCTTCCTTCTAACGTCAAGAATCGAAGTGTAAACAGCATTCGCAGCCGCATCCTGCTGGTCAAGGCGTTCTTTAAGACCGTCCACATCCTCGATCTTATGCCTGTGCCCCTTATCAGCCTTGCCAGCCAGCGCGTCATCCAGCCCCTCGACCTGCGCGGTGGTATGCGTATGCGGAGCGGGTGGATACGTGGCGGGCTTGCCTTTCACCTCATCCCAGGTGGAAGGAAAAGTACTAGGCTTGCCCTTCACCTCATCCCACGTAGTAGGGAACGCATCCGGCTTATCTTTTACCTGCTCCCATGTCGAAGCTAAATCAGGCTTACCAGTCACCTCATCCCACGTATGCGTATGCTCTACAGCAGCCTTACCATCCAACGCCGCCTGCAACCCCTCAACATCCCCAACAGGATGAGTATGCGCAGACGGTGGGAAAGCGGCGGGCTTATTGTCAATATCAGACCACACGTGACGGTGGCCAACCGGGGAATAATTACCCTCAATAGAATTGGCTGTCTCCGTGGCTTTCTGTGCTGCCCGGTCGGCCTCCGTCTTCGCCCGATTAGCTTCATTGGTGGCGGTGGTCGCGGATTTTCCCGCGTTTGTCTCCGAAGTCTTGGCGTTCGTCTCGGACGTTTTCGCATTCTTAGCTAACGCAGCTACTACGTCAGCTTGTTTCGTAGCGGTACCGGCTTGTGTGGTGGCGGTTTCCGCTTGTGTGGTGGCAGTGGATGCCGACGCCTGCGCCGCCGAGGCCGATGCAGCCGCCGCATCTACATCAGCCCGGATTGCAGATTGTGCAGACTCTACAGTCTTCGACGCGGCCGTTTGGGCATCTGTGGCTGACTTCGCAGCAGCAGCCACATCATCCTTTATTGCGGCCTGGGCAGTAGCCACAGTTTCGGATGCCGCATTCTGTGCATCACTAGCGGACTTTGCTGCCACGTCTTCAGACTCTTTCGCGGCGGCCGCGGATTCTACAGCCTTATCGACATCAGCCTTTATTGCGGCCTGTACAGACGCCACCGCCTGATCTGCTTCGGCACGCACCACATCCTCCAACGGTATGCGCGTCATAACATATGTGCCAGCCTCAGACGTGACCGTGACAACAAGCTCAGACCCCTCGACAGTGATCGATTTCAACCCCACACCAGCTGGGCCACGCACAATCGGCTCAGACGCGCCAGCGATGGGCGACACTAGCGTAAGGTCAACTTCTCCACCCGGTACTGCGTCAAACATGACGGGCTTCAGGGTGAATGCCCAACCGTTCGCCTGCATGTGACTAAATTCGGCTTTCCACTGAATCACATCCGGCTGGACACCCTCACCACCGGCTGCTAGGTATACGCCCTCTTGCCCACGGTGCATGATGATGCCGTCACTAATGCGGCATTCGATAGGTGCGAGCACAAGTGATTCAGGGCCTTTCGGCCCCGCATACTGCACCACATCACCGGCTTTAAGCAGCGGCGTGAAAGTCACATTGCCGTTAACCTTCACAAAATCTGGATTCGCATCCGAATCCGCACCATCGATTACAACAGCGCTAACAGCACGTTTAACCCTTGTGTACTGCACTTTTGCCCCCTTGTGGGTTGATTACCAGCACAGCATGGCAGCGGACGGCAGTTGTCCATCACTGGATTTCACTAGTGCGGGAAAGTTGGCGGACGGAGAACTCTGTGAATTGCTCCCCTGCTCTCGTGTTATCGAAGAGCTTGGAGCTGTCTTTACTGATATAAGCCGAAACGTAGGCGTACCCTCCGGCTTCACGAATATGCACGATGGTGCAGACTTCCAATGTCTCCGAAAAACCATCATTTGCAGACTGTGCCGACCTCGTGACCCACGTGCCGTTCGGGGCATCACGCACCTGCACATCCAATCGGGTGGTACTCGATCCGACCGAGAGGACAGTTTCGGGTGGCATCATCACACGGGCGCGAACCTCCCAATCCCCAGGAGATTCAAAAGAGATATATGTCCCGCCATCGTTAAAAGTCCCCGTATGGCATCCAATCATTTTACCCGTGACCCCACCCCACGTCAGTGGTTGAGTAACACCAGCCCGCAGATCCAGCACCCTAGTCATGTACAGTGACCCATGATTCTGCACGAACAACAGATTGACACTACGCGCAATCGCATCCGAAGCCTGATTAGTTGCCTTAATCGCCTTAGTGTTCGCCGTGCTAGCAGACGTAACAGCCGCCACAGCCTGATTCGTAGCCTCAATAGCCTTAGTATTAGCCGCCGTAGCCTGCTCCAACGCACTCACAGACTTATTCGACGCCTCAATCGCTAGTGAGTTCGCCTCAGTCGCCGTATTCGTCGCCTGCAACGCCTTATTCGTCGCCTCAATCGCCTTAGCATTAGCCCTAGAGGATTCATCATTCGCAGCCGTAGCCCGCTCCAATGCAGAAATAGAATTACTATTCGCCTGGGATGCTTTAGTCAAGGCTTCAACAGCATCATCCGTAGCCTTAATCGCTTTAGTATTCGCAGCAATCGCAATCTGCTTGCCCTCATCCGACTTCAAATCAGCAGCCGCAGCCTGCTCCGAAGCCGCCCTAGCATCCTTAAGCGCACCATCGGCATTAGTACGCGCAACCGCCGCATCCTTTTGCGCCGACTCCGAATAAGAACGCGCCCTCGCCGCATCCTCACGCGCATAACGGCCATCCAGCAAAGCATCCTCAGAATTCTGCAACGCATCCGAAGAAGCCTTAACCGCCTTTTGCGCCTCTTTAACAGCCTGCTCAGACTGAATACGCGACGACTGCGAATCCGCAATAGCCTGCTCGGCCTTTTCAGTCGCCCGCTCCGACTCCTGCAACGACGCTAACGCATGTTTCTGCGCATCCTCAGCCATCGCAAGAAACTTCTTCGAATCCTCCAACCTGTCCTGCGCCTGCTTCAGCAATTCATCAATGGTCGCCTTTTTCGGCATCACTTTATTCAGCGAATCAAAAAGGTCAGGGCGGATACCCCACGTGCGGTTACGATCCCCAACATTTGCAGGATTAGGCGGCTGCTTATACTCCGGCTCACCAGCCAGCCACGGGTCAATACCGCCACTAATATCAGCCACAACGCCCCCCCTAGTTGAAGTTCGTGTTCACAGGCTGCGCCATAATCGCCAAAGATGCACCATCACGCACAAACGACCACGAACCAGTGCCCTGCTTTTTCTTCAAAACCACGTAAAAAGTCGTCGCGGTATTAGCCTTGACCACCCCATACGATGCGCCAGGCGTAACCAACGCATCCGCCGATGCGGTAATAGCCGACGGCCCATTCTGATTCACCGTGCCAATAGAACGCCCCACCACATCGCCGGACTGGGCATTACCTACCCGCACCTCAGCATCAACACGGATACCCAAACCGGCCTTAATATTGACCTGACCATTGATAACCAAAGGTCGCCAATCATAAGACAGGCCCGGCACCGTCACCGACGCGACCAGCTGGTCAGATTCAATTTCCCCATCTGCGACCGTAATATCCACCGACTTGAAATCGTTCGGTGACAAAATCCATGGCCCGGTTGGGGCGAGTACCGTGCGCGGCGCCCACTTCTGCCCTGTCCACATCAGCGATTCACCAATCAATGGTGCACGCGCCATGTCAACATCCGGTGAATCCGCAAGCTTACCGGCATCACCTGGGTCACCTTTAAGCCCGGGCTTGCCTTGTGGGCCTTGTGGTAGCACGAAATCAAGGACGAATGAGTCCTCCGTCGAGGCCGCATGGTTAATGCTTACCGACGCATCGCGGCCAGGAACCACGGAACCAATCTGCGGGCGTGGTGTCTTACCCGGCGCGCCAGGCATGCCAATAAAATTAGGGATCTCTAGATAGTCCCTACCGTCCCACACCCAAAGACTTCGAGAATTCACATCCGGGTACGCGGCGCCCGCATCTACCTGGCGCAAATCAGTAGGTAATTGTGACTTCGATGTAATCAGATTACGGAACCACAAACCTGGGCCGGGGTCGCCCTTTTCGCCCTTTTGGCCGCGCAAGCCACGCGGTAATTCAAGGAAAGCAGCCGACGGGGTGACCTCGATAATGGCGCGCTGAGTCGCCAGAACATCGCTAGTGTCTACCCATTTTAGAATGAGTTTCGTTTCAAGGTCGCCATAAGTAGGCACAGAATCGGCCATAGCAGGGTACTCCTAACAACAGGTGCTTTAATCACCCATAAGGAAACATGCCGCCTACCGTTGTCCACCTGCTAAAAGTCATTTTCCAGCTCGTCAGGAACCGGAAGCTCACTAATAGATTCCGGGTGCTTCAGCCGCCACTGTCGGATGTGGTGCACTGCGATATAGTAGCGGCTTTTCCACACCTCCAATTTTTGCGCCAAGCTAGCGACCTCTTCGCGCAATTCTTTAATAGACGCGTCGCGCTCCTGCAATTGTTTATTTGTCCAGTCTTTCATCTCATCGGTGAAAGCTTTCCAATCCGGCCCTGACTGCTCAATCAATGCTGTTTCACGCTGTGACTTATTCGCCGCCTTTTGGCTAATCCACGCGAATACGCCGCCCACAACAGGGACGCTAAGGGTAGCGATGATGCCCAATAGCCACTCCATAATCTACCCCCTACGCGTGACGCTAATCCGCTTTAGTCCCCAATAGGTCAGCCAGACGATACCGATATAGCCGATTGCAGATACCCATGCACGTTCCGCAACCCCGAATACGCTATTCAGGATGAAACTAGCACCCCACGCGGCATGCAAACCGGATGCGATGCCTACATAGACAGATAAGATTCTCCCCTGTTTGAATGCCGGGTACACTGCCATTAATCCGACGGTGATCCACAATGTGGCATTCAAGTCCATGGGGAGAATCCCCTCGACGAAGTGCGCTGGTTTACGCTCCGGATTGACGAACAGTGGCAGGTAAGACACGCCGCGAACTAATGTGAGTGAGCCAAGGATGACAGCCAAACCAGCATTGCCAGCAAACCAATCATCTGCACGCTTACGTGCATCATTAACCGCATTCCAAGCGTGTTTAGCCTTGTGCCACATGATTAAGCCCCAGGGTAAATACCCGGCTCATTACCGGAATCAACAGTAGAAACAATTTCCGGCTGCTCCTGCTGCGGGAAACGCTTAGCCAAATCCTCAACCATGCCGCGCAACTCATTAGCCAATGCGCCAACACTACCGGCCTGCTGCACAGCATCCAACACATCATCCTTAGTGGCCTTATCATCGGAGCCTCGATGCGTCTTAGTACCCGCAAAAATCAGGGCAAACGTCCCCAAATAACCAGATGCGATAGTGGCGGTATTTACGATGCCGTCGAGCTGCTCTTTGGTGACAATGCCCGTAGTCAAGGCGATGAAGATGAGCGTTGCGACGACGTAGTAGGCAATCTTGCGGTATTTCCATGCGTTAGCCATTACTGTACCTCCGGGCTGATGGGGTCTTTATTATCTGCGAGTGCTTCCACGGTTTGATTGAGGATTCCCACGGCCTTAATTAGCTCCGTGAAAGATTCATTCAAAGCACGCAACGCCTCATCCGTAGCGTCCGCACGCTTGCCCTGCGCATCAATATTGAGCACAAGCATTTCCACCATCGTCAACCCGCTGTTAGCGGCCTGCTTTTTCTTCGCCGCCGCCAATACGGAATCAAAAGACCAACCGTTAAAAGTTGGTTCGCCCTTGCTGTTGGTGCCCGGGCCTGCCAATTGGTCTAGGGTGAGCTTGATTCGCTTCTGGTCAATGTTGCTCAATTCGAGTTCCTCTTTCTTAAGGGTTGGTTTACCTGTGATTAGGGCTTGGAGGTCTTCGCGGGTGCCACGGAACGCATTCACGTCTACGTCTGCGAATCCTGCGACCTCGGCCTTAGACCCGTACTGCCACAGCACGGGTTTTTGATTGCCGAGCGGATAATTCCACTGTGCTGCGTTGTCGCCGCCGCGTGCCGCATACACCTGCGATGGGGAGCCATCCGGGTTAGACCCGTAGGCCGCCACCCAGAACGCGCCGAATTCGTGCGTGGCTGGTTCGCCGGGGGCTATCTTCCCCTCCCAGTACGGGACGTAGGAATACGCGCCTATAACGCGCACACCGGCGGCTTCAAAAAGGCGCTTAGCTTCGCGGATATGGTTCACGTGCAACCCGGCGGGTGTTTCGCAGTCCAGCCAGATGGGGCGCTTCAAATCACCCATGACATCCAACGCGGTGTTTACCTGCTGCGCGATGCTGCTGCCCTCATTCGGATTACGCAGATAGTGATAAGCCATGGTGAGTAGGCCATGCTGTTCAGCATCCAGAATATGCGAGCGGTAGCACGTATCACGGTATGTGCCGTCCGTGGTGCGGACAATCACAAATTCCATGCCCTCACGCTTAGCGCGAGACAAAGGCATGCCATTCTGCCAAGATGAAATATCAATACCTAGGATATGGCCCGCCGCTTGTGGCTTATGCTCCACAGGTGCCGGGGGATGCTTCGCCCCCGCAGTTGAGTACGCATACCCTTTGGGCACAATCAGCGTGCAAATCTGGTCGAAGCTAACCCAATACCCATACGGGGCGAAACCACTATCAGCAATCCACAGTTTCCGACCACCCTGATCCGAATAGCCCAACGCGGCAATGTAGTGATACACCACTCCGCCGCCGTAGCGTGGACTCTCCGTAGACGGTGCCACAGCACGCGGATAATTCGACGGCGGCGCAACAATATTTATAATCACACCATGACCAGCATTAATCGAGCCGGTCATCTCACGCCACATAACATCCTTAAGCGCCGCATTCGGGTACGTGCCAACATCGCGGTGCTTATACGCCGCGCCAGGAATATGCGCGTTCAGCACGCGTGGAAACTGGCCAATATAGTCAGTGCCGTTAACCGTGGTTCCCAATCCTGCGGCTAGCGCTGATTCTGGGATGGTTTTACCCGTCGCCGCCAAAATAACATTCTGCGATGACGCCGGGCCGCAATTATAGTAAGTATCCTGTTTTACCTGATTACGGGAATATGGAAGAATTTTCTCCAAGGCCGCCCCCTTTATGGATGGCTCAATGATTTACCACTGAACCATCCCAAACAGGTGGCGTTGTTTAACCCGCCAGG
>NZ_GG667521.1:141457-160171 GCF_000159135.1 Corynebacterium striatum ATCC 6940 | reverse complement strand
TCCCTAATCGTCTCCAACCCCTTAGATAGCTTGTCAGTGAAATCAAGATACGGGTTAGACACATTTTTGCGCTTACCGATACGTGGGCTAATGCGCATACGCTCATCGCGTGAATCCTTAACCGTAATACCCGTGATAATGTCACTGACAACCACGCCGGATAGGTGCTCTTCGAAAGTCACACGGTCACCAACCTTGAATCCATAGCGCACCTTGCCATTATTAGCAATCTGATCATCACCCAAGGTCTTAGACACACTATGGCCCATCGTAATCTCAACCGACTGGCCACCTTTAGCCTCCAACAGGGCACGCTCCGCCAATGCCTGCGTATCGAAAGTAAAAGCGCCAGCCGTGGACTGTGTAAACGATTCACGCAGGTGGAATGGCCCCATGTGCGCGGCACGCTCCACATCCCTACGGTCAACAAACGCAAACAGCGTGTCTTCAACCTGCTTGTTGAGGAAGTTGCCGACCGCGCCTCCAAGTAATGCGCCAATAGGGCCAAGCGCAATACCACCAATAGCAGCCAAAATACCCTGAATAGCAAGGTCAATACCAAAATTAAGCGCTTCATTAACAAAATCATCCGACTTACCGCCAACAATGGCACGCGCCGCACCCGGTGATTTGCCAGACAGCTTGAATTCGTCAATCTCACCGGCTCGGGTACTGAATCGCACATGCTCACGCTTCACAGCGGGGCGAACCGCGATCACCAATCCTGGCACCGATGGCCCTGCAATAGGGGCAGAATGCGGATTAAATACTTGGTCAAGGTCAGCCCACCGCAGCATACGGCCACGCGAATATGCATCACCCCGCACCAAAGGCACAATCTTGCCCTCTGGGAATGGCTGCCCCGGCCACCACATTTTGCAATACAAATCATAGTCATGCTGGTTTAATGCATCTTTCAAAAGCGCATCCAAGCTCGTCATGCGTGCAGCCACATCGATACGCACTGAATTATCCCTATCCATCGTTGGGGGGCATGACAATGTAGACAGGCACGCTTGAGCGTGGCAGGTTGTGAGCCAGATAGTGGTAGACCACGTTTTGCAATGGGCCTTTTTGGTGGTCGCGCTTCTTCTGCACATTAAGGCTCATGTTCGGTGACGCAAACGCCAGAATGTTCGCCAACTGAATTTTGTCATCAATCAGTGTGAGGGTGATAGTCTCACGCCCTGGCTTGCCCGAAGCGACGTAGGAATCTACGCGGCCTGTCCAGTACCAGCCGTTATACTCCGCCGTAATCGGCACAACATCCTCATGGGCCTGCATAAGACGCTTAGCCAACGGATGATCCGCAGGGATAGTGATAGTGCCAGTACCCGCATTGAATCCAAATTCTTCGTTGAATTCGACATCAATGTAGCCCGTCAATCTCATGTGCTGCGTGTAGTCATTATTGTGCACCATGATGTTAAGCGGGTTCGGGCCGTAGCGCTCATTAATATCAGCTACCATGCTTGCTCCGATCGTGGCGTGTACGAGACCTGACAGCGGAACGACGGCCCGGCATTAATCGGCCGAATCACCAACGGGGTGACCGCATCCCTATTCACACCGCGTGGCGGCAAAGGCGTCTTCCAATAATGATCCGGATAGAGTGGCTGCAAATCCTCACCCGCACTAGACAGGAAAGATGGCCATAATTCATCCGTATCAACCCAAAATCCCTCAACCTTATAATTCAGGTATCGAGCTTTCACACTTCGCGGATCTGGCAACAAAAGGCGCTCATCACCCACACCGATATAACACCCGGAATGCTCACCCGTGACAGCCCACTTCAGCCACGCTGGCTGGTCACCCATATTCAGCATGTGCGCCTTAGGGGCCGTCTCACGGGTAAACAGTTTCACCTCATCAAACTTCTGCCAAAAAGACCTATCAGACACAAACGTGACCAGCTCGCCAATCTCCCCCACACGGCCCGGCATCTGCTCAAAATAATTAACCTCACTAATAGACTCGACACGCACGTCAATCCACCAGTAGCCAGATTCTTTAGAAATAGCGAACAGTCGGCATGTTTCACGTCCACGGCCCAACGATTCACGCCACAAAGAATGCTGGCGCCTAGCCCACGTAGACGAACGCGGATCACTCACCCACACCTGCAATGTAATATTGGCCTGCTCATCCGTAGTGCCCTTATGCACAGCACCATCCATGCCCGTAATCTTCTGCCAATCATGGGTAAACGGCGCACCCTGCAACCCCGTAGGCGGCACATTCAACCGCACAGGGGAACCAGGGCCACCAAACCACCACCGTGTTTTACGGTCAGCGCCTACCAGAAAGAATCGCAGTAGGTCGTCGTCTTCGTACTCATCCTTACGACCCCAAGACAGATCCGTTGAAATTAAACTCATAGCATGAAACTCCTCATGGCCTTTCCTAGCTCACGATGAGCGTTATCCAACTGGCCCTGCAGATACTTCTTCGGATCCTCAATCCGCACCGGGCCATTAAACACAGCACCGACACTGTTCTGAATCTGCTTACCGGCACGGTATTTCGCGGCATCCATATTTAGGCCCATAGCCTCAGCACTAGTCGAGCTGCCAGTCGAGAAATCCAATCTTCCCTGCATCAGCCCAGGCAAACCAGACCCAATGAGGTTAATCATGCTCATCACGTCGTAGCCAAGGCGCTTACCGGTCTCTAGCCAAATATCAGTGGAGCGTGCGCGCTTATCACTAGATAGCGGGATGTAGGCTTCTGGGCCTGCTTCTGCCCACAGCACAGCCGACGACCCATCATTAATCTGTGCCTGGCGTAGACCGCCAAGGATGCCACCATTAGCCATGGGGATGATATTGCCCGCCATTGGGCGCATCGCATCCGCCAGCAATCCGCGAATATCACGCAGTTTCGATGCCGCACCACTGCGCGTAATCTCACCCATCAAGCCCCAATCACCACTACGCGATGGATTAGCCTGGGCATTGACTGCCTTAAGCTCAAGTTCAGCCTGCTTCGCTTCAAGGTCACGGATTTCTTTTTCGAGCTTGGCGATCTTCTCCTTGGTTTCCTGAACTTTCTTCTCTGCCTTATCGACCGCTTGGTCTGCTGCTGCCTTTTGCGAATCTGTGGCCGTGAGATTGCCGTTCTTGTCTTTCTTGGAATAGGTTTCGTCACGCTTCATCTTCTTGATGTGCAAATCTTCCTCCGCCAGCGGCAGATCACTCTTTGCATCTTCGAGTGCCACGTGCTTCTTTTCCAAGGACTCCAAAGCCTTTTTAGAATCCTCAGTCAGCTTATCGCCGCTTTCCTCCGCAGCCTTGGAATACAACCCCACGACTTGGCCCCAGGACACGATGTCATCATCCATCGGCTGCCCAGTGTGCAGGCTGTAGAGCGCGGCCATAGCCTCAAGGAATGAACCATCCTTAAGCAGGGTGCCAGTACCGCCATTAAGCTCACGGGACTGCTTACCAGACATAGCGGAATCATCATCAAGGGTGCTACGCATCGCATCAAGAGTGCTACCAACACCCGGCGCGCCAATAACACCATTCAAGGAATCGTAGGCATCCAATCCCTCAGTAGTTAATGGGGTAGCGCCGCGCTTATAGTACCAATCCGTGAATCCTCGGCCCTCTAGTGGGCCAGCGGGTGCGCCGATGGTGAAACCGCCACCGGTGTTACCGCCGGATTCAATGAATGTGCCGTCATCCAACTGCATGGCGGTGTGTCCGCCGCCCGGGCCGCCGTTGTAGAACGCGACGCGAATATCACCAGGGCCGCCCTTGCCCTGCTTGTAGCCCTTAGCCTGTAGCCATGCGGCTTCGCCAGCGGTGGCGGTGCGTGAATTCCACGGGTCAAGGCCCTCGGAAGTGTTCACGGCTAGGGAGACAGCGCCGGAGCAATCCACGCCCGCCGGCGACCAACCACCAAAGATATAGGGGGTGTGGTTCATGAATTGGAGTTTCTTCTTCACCACAGATGCAGGCAGAACAGCACCATCTGCGAATGCTTGCACCTCGCCCGTCTGCCCATCAATGAGCTGGTAGCCGAACATCCCAGCCACCTTGGACAGGATTTGCTCGGAGCGGTCGCGCTTATTCTCTGCCAGTGGGATGTAGGCCTCACCGCCGGTTTCGGATTCTGCGAATACGCGGTAGGAGCCTGCGGGGGCGATGTGTGCCGTGTGGGATGGCTCATGATTCGATTTCCGGCGGCGCTCTACAGCACGCGCTACACCACGGTCACCACCATTAGCGAACGTCTCAACCGGGGCATCAATGCCGCCATCGGCACGCTCGAAAATATCCCTAATGTGGCGCGTAATGCTAATCATGTGCTCAGACACCGTGTTTGTGCGCTCGCGGGACAGGGTTGTCTGAATGTGCTGGCGGGTGGCCTCCGCATTGTCGGTGATGCGAACCTTGCCGTCGCGTTGCTTTTCCGCCTCAATACCCATCGCTTTGAGACGATCCATAGTATCGCCGGTGTTGTCAGCGATGATGACGTTGCCGTTGCGGTCTTTCGAAGCCTCAAAGCCTAATTGGTCGAGGCCCACCATCACATCGGCCATGTTGTCGAAGATGTGGACGTGGCCGGTCTTATCAGCGTTACTGGTAACAGCGGTGCCCATCTCAATTTCGCGGGCGATAACATCCGCAATGTTGTCGTTGATGGTGACCTGTCCGGTGGTTTCGTCCTTGACGGCTAGCCCAAGGTCAATGAGGCGTTGCTTTACATCATCGGCATTGTCGGTGATGTCCATGCGCCCGTCTGGCAATGCGGTGACCTTAGCCCCCAGCTGGTCAAGGGTAGTCAGAATATTGTGGCCTTCGGGGAACTCAATGTTCACACGACCTGAACCATCATCGAGGCGCTTGACCTCAAGGCCCAGCTCTTCCAGCTCAGTCTTAACCTTCGGAGCCATGGAGGAAACCTGAATGGTCTTCTCATCCGGCACGGCGACAATATCATCACCCAACTTTTCAAACACGGCGGTGGTGTCATCAACCTGGTTCTTCAGTCCGTTGAGCTTGTCGCGCAGGGCATCTGCCTTGACGGACTCCAAATCACCGTTAAGGCTTCCTACCTCCTTACCTAGGGTGATGGCAGAGCCGGTAGTGTTTTCCATCTCCTTAGACAGTGCATTCCACAAGCCTTGGTGGCCTTGCCACATAGCCCAGGACGAACCGTTAATCTTGTCCATCGCATCCTGGTTACCCATCAGCGCTTTTCGGACATCTTCCGCGCTGATACCGGCCTTTTCCATGTCCTTCGCCATGGACTGGTAGGTGTCGGAACTTTGCAGGGCAGCATCCACCGCACCCTCGGTCGCTACCTTCACCTCGCGCATCGCATCCGCGTTACCATTCACGGCATCACGCACCGTGTCTTGTGCTAATCCCAGCTCGCGGGCAGCATCCGCCGCGCCAGACTCTTGCAGCTTCTTGTTAATCAGCTCGTTTGTCTGGTTAGTGATAGCACCAGTGGTTTCGTCAAGACTGCCGCGCAGTTCTTCCTGCGCCTGCTTGTGCTCTTCCTCAGCCTGCTTGGCTTCTTGATGCTTTTTCACCAATTCACCAATAGCCCAAGATGCGCCCATAATAGCGAGTGACCAAGGGCCACCCATAGCGTCAATAAGTCCGCCTGCGGCCTTACCCACACCACCCATTGCACCCTTCATGACTGCTAGGCCACCGGATGCGAATCCCTTAGCGTGAGCGCCCATGTTGGTGGTGGTGGCGATGAAGCTATGCCCCATCTGGGAGCCAATACGGTCAATGGTGGTGAATGCGTTAGTGGATTCGAGGGCTTGATTCTTTGCCGCTAGTGCTGCTGCGCGGTGGTGGCTAGCCATGGTACGCAATCCAGCAGACGACGCCAAGTAAGAACGCGACGCGTTAGACAGGGCGCGGTCGAGGCCCTCATGGCGAGTACGCAGCACATCCACTGCTGCGCCCACGGTGCTGATGTCTTTACCGAATCCCTTAGCGAGGGACTTCTGCACTTGCATTTCTTGGCCGAATCGTGCGATAGCACCGGTGCCCTCATTCAGCTTGCCTGTAAGCCCCAAGAACTTGGACGCGAAAGTCACCACGGCGGCGGATGCCACAGGCACGGCCCATGATGACAAACCATCGTTCAAACCGGAAAGGTGACCAGTCACGATACCGAATGCGCTTGCCATATCCTCCGCACCGGGTACTAGTACGTCTGCGATGGCGTTACCGGCTGCGGTGGCACCATCGGCAAGGAATTTGGCCTGCCCTCCTAGGTTTTCCATGATTTGGCCGCCGATAGCAAACCCGGGGCCGGTGATTAGGTTTGCGGCACCCTCAAGTCCGCCTGTAACGAGGTCGAGGGCTGCAACCATTCCGCCCTCGGTGGCCTCATAAATCTGGGTTTGTGCTGTCTCCCACGCATTCTGTACGCGGCCAATAGCGCCCGGCAAGCCCTCGGTCTGTGCCGCCGCGACCTCAGCGGCCTGGCCTTGACGGGTGACAGCCCCCTTGAGCTTTTCGAATCCCTCGCCGCCCTGTTCAGCGGCGATACCAGCCAGGCGCATAGCATCCGAACCAAACAGGGTTGCGGTTGCGGCCTGGTACTGCTCATCCGTCATCCTGCCGGATGCGTCCTGCAATTGCTCCATGAGCGACTGCATGCCCACGAACTTTCCATTAGCGTCGTAGACCGTGAGGCCCAGTTCTTCGATAGCCTGCTGCGCTGGCTTTCCTTGGTCTGTAAGCGCCAACAGGGCAGTCTTCATCAAAGTACCAGCATCCGATCCTTGGATACCAGCATTGGCGAACATCGCCAAGGTGGTCGCCGTATCATCGATAGACACGCCAAATTGATTAGCGACCGTACCCGCCTGCTGCAAGCCTTGGGAAATGCCGGTCATCTCAGCCGAGGAGGCGTTAGCGGCACCTGCGAGGATGTCCGAGACGCGGGCGGCGTTGTCAGCATCTAGGCTGAATGCCTGCAACGCCTGGGACTGAATAGTAGCCGCCGTGGCTGCATCCACCTGTGCCGCCGCCGCCAACTGCAGCGTGCCCTTAGCCGCACCAATGGACTGTTCAACGGTGAAACCGCCCTTAGCCAATTCGGTCATGGCGGCTGCGGCATCACCCGCGCTGGTATTAGCCAAGTCGGTATCATTACCCAATTGCTTGGCCGCGTCCGCGACCTGCTTCATCTGGGATGCCGTAGCACCTGACACGGCATTCATGGTGTTCAACTCAGACCGGTACGCCATACCGGTCTTAATCATGTCGTTAAACGCGGCACCGACACCGCCCACGGCGGCACCCAAGCCAACCATACCGGCAACACCAGACAGGGATTCAAAAACACCCTTGAGCTTGCCACCGGACGCGGCCGCCTTTTCCAGCTCTGCGGCTACTTGCCCATTGACGGACAGTTGCTTACCTTGCGCCCCGGCATCACGGAGATTATCACCCAGCGATTTAGCAGACTTGCCCGCCGAACCCAGCTTGTCGGCACCCTTGGGGGTTACGTCGATGTTGTTCTTTTCGACGCGCTCCGCACTCTTCTTCACGTCGTTAAGATCACGCTTAACACTACCCAGGGTGGACGACACACCCGTGGTATCGACTTTGATTCGAGCGTTGAGGGTACCAACTTCAAGGGCCATGGGGTTACCTACTTAGTAATCTCAGATGTGAGTGAAAGTGCCTGCCGCAGGCGGCTAGGCTGGTTAATCAAGTCAGCGATACGAATCTCCAACCACCGCCAGGTGCGATGCTGTAGGTCGCCGCTTTCAACATCGATGTGGTAAATCGTGTGTAAATCACATTCGATGGCATTCCACGATTCGAGGATTTGCAGCCAACTGATTTGTTGTGCCCCCACAGGTCGTTGTGCTTCGGCTGGTGTGGGGGCGTACCAGTCGCGCAATCCTGTTTCTGGGTCGTATGGGCCGCCACCGGTGTCATCGTCTCCGTATGCACCGGCGCGGGGGTCATACTTGCCATAGGGGCCATCTAGGAGGTGGTCTTCTTCCGGCGCGTCTTCGGCTTCTGTGCCTGCGCCTTGGTTTCCTCCCACTGCTCCGCCGCTTCCGGCACCAGTGGCTCCTGTTCTTTTCCCAGGCGGTTTTCCCACCAGAATTCACCAAAATCAGCATTCACACCGTAATGCGCCATGGCGGTGTTACCGACGTGAAGAATCTCATTCAGGGGCACACCGTCGGATTCCATTTCATCCCACAGGCCACCGCTCATGGTGTCGGTGTCCTCGTCGTATTCGGAGCCGAATAGGCGGGCGATGAATCGAATCTCGTCTGCTGGGTTGCGGTCTGGGTCTACGAAGTGGCGTTTGAGTTGCAGGCCGAATTCTGCGTTGGGTGATTGGACGGTGTACACCTTGCCATCAATGGGGAGGTGCAGGTGTGGGTCGTGGAATTCGCGCAAGTCACGCACGGTGTGAATCTCCTAAAGATAAAAATGAACCAGGGCCACCGCTATGGTGAACCCTGGCCCTAGTTGTCCAATGGGGTTTATTACATCTCCCCGGAGCGGCCCGTATCGGAGACGCCCGGGCCGGTAGCGGACTCGCCCGCAGGGACAGATGTGGCAGAAGCGTCGGTCACTGGCTTAATGCCCATCGGCTCACCACGCGACATGAGGGTGAAGCTGAAAGAATCCAGGTCTTCGTTACCACCGGCGTTATCCTCCCACTGCACGGAGAAGTAGGACTCATAGCCCTCCTGCACACCATCGGTGCGCCAACAACGAGCCTGAACGACGTTATCAAGGCCCATCTTGCGGCCCGCTTCACGCAGGTAAGCCTGGCCCGGATCCTGCTTAAAGGTCTCGCCGGACTTTTCGCCCTTGCGCTTGCCCTCGCCCTTGAAGGTCATTTCGATTGCGGTAGCGATCTGAGACTTGTAGCCCTTGGAGTCGATGTCGGAATCGTCCTGCATGGTTGGGGAGGTCTGCGGCGCGAACTGGGACAGGCCACGGACATACACCCACTTTGGGGAATCCTTGGTGCCGGTGTTGACCTGCAGTGCCCAATCGCGGGCTAGGGTGGAATTAAGGTCAAAAGAAGATGGTGCCTTTGCAACAGCCATTTGAGTCTCCTAGTTTGGGTTGACTACGAATTCGTAGGAATCCACCCGGTGATAAACGCTGGCTTCATCCCGTTCCTCATAGGTGAGGACACGCTGTGAGACTAAGACGCTGGTAGCGTTGTCCAGCTTGTAATGCGCCTGCTCATGCAGCAGCTTGTAGATGTCATCCGCGACCCGTGAAGCGTATCGGGGGTCACGCGTGCCCTTGATACGTAGTTGCGCACGGATAGCAGGTGTGCCCGTGTCATAGCCCCCATTAGTGCCATGGTGGTAGATGTTGATGCCAATAGATGGGCCTGCCTCATCCGGAATCACCCCAAGGTAGATAGCCGGTGGTGTGAACTTCGAATAGATACCGTTAGGTGCCCACTGCGCTAACTTATGGGCTGCTAGGTGGCGTGCTAAATCCTCACGCAGTGTTGAGTAGGTTGGTGCCGTCATAATGCTTTCCCTATTTCCTCCGCCATGATTTGTACTAACTCGTCCTGATAATCCAACAGGGCGGATTCAAGATATTTGGCTTGGCCATCGTTGTGGTGCCAGCCAACTTCTTCATGCTGGCGGGCCGCGTACTTCGTGTTAAAAGACACCACGGCTTGTTTATCTTCCACGGTGGTCTTAGCGGATGCGCGTAAGGTGCCGGTTTCGATGGGGGTGCGTTGTACCGCTTCGTCGCGTAGTTTTTCACCTGCTGCGCGTGCCGCCGTGGTTGCCCGCTTTTCCATAGTGGCGGCTACTTGTTCGCCGCGCCAATCTAAATCAGCCATAGGGGTTAATCACCCCTGAATCATCGGGCTGCGCACCATCGCCACCGCCACTATCGGGAATGGTCATGATTAGCTTTTGGTGGTCTGGGGTTTGATTGCCGGCACCATCATGTGCGCTGCGAGTGGTGACTTCCCACGGGCCGGTTTCGAACGGTTTGGGGAGTTCGATTAGGTCGCCGCGTTCGACCACTAGGCCGAGGGGGCAGTAGATGATGGTGTCTGTGACTGTGTGCTCGCCTGCTGCGTCAACGGTGCGGCGGGTGGCCTGCCTAACGAATGCCTTAAACGGTATTGGTGTTCCCTCATTCCAGCCGTAGGGGGACGCACCAGCGCCGCGCAACAGCACACACTCATGCTTAAACCACAAGTCGGCAAGCTCTTTATCTACCGCACCCACGGGAATCCCCCAATCAGGCCAGCATTCGCCAGAATCTCCTGCGCGTACTCACATAAAGTATTCGCGGCGTTGTCGCGGGCGGCGGCGGCTTCTGCACCACTCATGCCCACCGACGCATCACCAATCGAGCTAGATGTCACCTGTGCGGTTCCGGCTTCGAGCTTGCCCGGGGTGATGTCATTTTCCACCCACACCGTCACCTGCTCACAGGTGGCATCACGTAAAGCATCCATCACGTCTGGGTCGTCCGGCATGCCGCTGGGCTGCACATCAAAGCGGGCGGCACGGGTAGCATACTGAACGAGCGACGATGCACGTCGAATCAACGGTTCGAGTTTCACACCATCGAAAGTGTTGTCAGCCCACTTTTGTACATCCGTGGGCTGGGCAAAGATAAGCACTAGGATTCCTCTCTAAAAATGCGAAAAGCGGGGCGGGGCAACAATCCCCTACCCCGCTAATCAGGTGTTATCGACTAGGCAGCAACAGCAGAACCAGCCGGGTCAACAATGTCCAGGTCAGCCGTAGCGATACCCTCCGGGCGGACAACGCCCGCGCCGTAAACATTCAGACCACGAACAATGTCGCGGAAACGGCTCGGGTCACGCAGCGCTTCAGTCTCAACCAGCTGGGATGCGAACACGAACGCGCCCGGAACACCCGCGATAGCCAGCTCACGGCCGGACGTGGACGGCGCATTGTTGGACACCATCACCTCGAAACCGATAGCGCGGCCAACAATGCCATTACGCAGACCCTCGGCGGTGCCGGATGCGTCCACCTTGGTGAAACGCGGATCCATAAGCAGCGCGGAGTAGGTCTTGGGGCCAACAACAACCCAGCGGCCAGTGGTCGGCACGGACTGCATGTTGAGCTTCTCGGACAGCTTGACCAGCGTCTTAAACGCGGTGGTCTGGCCGTTGCCGACCTTATCCGGGTCGTCATTCACGACCTTCAGAGTGCCGATCTTGTTGGCAGACAGGGCACCCTCCTTAAGCTTGCCAGCGATGAACTTGTCAACGCCGTCACGCAGGCCGGTAGCTGCAGCACGGGTAGCCGGGCCTTGAAGGTCGCCAGCAACCTGCACCTTGTCAACGTCATTGACGCCAAAGGAGAAGTACTTGCCCTGGTCGATCTTAAGGGTGTTATCAGCCGTGGTGAGATCCTCAATGGTGAGGTCTGCGTCCTTGTCGTACTCCTTGATGGTCGGTGCCGTCAGGGTGTTGAAGTGGACGGTGTCACCCATGCCGGTGATCTGGCCGAAGTAGCCAGTGGATGCGATGGACGACTGGCCGTACACGAGGGACTTCTCGTACGGTTCTTGGATTGCGGCGTTCCACAGTTCAGGAACAAAACTTGCGACAGACATTTATGTCTCCTAGTTCTTCATAAGGTTTGCTACGCGTCCCTCGCGGACGGCCTTGTTGATTTCCGTGGCGGTCATCGACTTAAGGTCTTCACGCGTGAGCTGTCGTGCTGCGCCTCGTTGAGTGTTGGATGTGTCTACACCGGATGCCTTGTGGGTCGCCTGGACGAGGGACGGGTGAGACTCGATTTTGTTGGTGACGATTTGGGCCACCTGGGTCTCAAAATCATCTGCATTTACATCTAGTTGGGTGTAGGCGTTGTCCGAATTGAGGACAGCGGCCAAAAGGTCTGTATCGACCGTGCCATCCACCTTGGACACGGCGGCGCGTACCGCGTCGTTGCGGCGATACTTGGTGAGGGTGTCCCGCATTTCGTCGCGTTCCTTGGCGGCTGCTTGCTCACGCTCTACTGCTGCGTCGATGAGCTTTTGCGGGTCGCTGGTCTCATCCTCAACGAGTCCTAGCTTTTTACCGATGTCTTGGATGAGCTGGTTGCGCTCTTGCTCTGCCTTTTCTTGTGCGGCTTTAAGCTCGTCTGCCTTGGCGGCTTCCGCATCCTTGCTGCGGGTGCGATACTTGGCGGATTCGTCGCGGAGGCTGCGAATTTCCTTTTGTGCCCATTCGGGGAGGTCTTCGATACCACCAGCGGGTTGATTAGTTTCCTGTTGTGGCTGGTTGGTTTCTGGTTGGGTGTTTGGCTCCTGGCCTGCCGGGTTTTCCTGCGCCTGGCTGGTGTTTTCCGGGTTGGTGTTTTCGGGCACCGCTGTTCTCCTACATATCGGGGTGAATGGTTACCCCTGTAGGGTGTGGTAATTACGCCGTTGTCCTTTTGGACGGGCCAATGATGCGGATATATTTGGATACAGGCAAGCGGTTTTCTAAAATCCTCGCGCCTCCTAATAAACGGGGGGGATGAAGCCCAGCTGTCCGCTAAATGTTGCCCAACATAACATCGTCATGCAACAATTGCTAGAGAAAGGCAAACAATGACATACAACAACGCAACCCAATACCAAAGCCCAACTCCCGAAAAAGCCGGTCGCCAACTCCGCTGGTGGCATATCGTCCTGAGCATGCTAGCGGGCGCGATTATCGCTACCGTGTCCATCGTGGCAATCACATTCGCTATCCCAGAGGAATCAGTAGAAGAAGGTAGCGCGTCAGAAGTAGGCGGTGGCAACACTGCCGCGTCTCAATATCTTTCAGATAAGGGGATAAACATTGAGCCGGAGCTAGTCGGCAGGATTTCCACTATTGTGTGCGATGGTATGGATAGTGGCAACACCGGAAGTCAGCTAATTGACGCGGTGCAGCAGACTATGGACGGAATCAACTACATAAACGCCTCTGAATTGGTAGCCGCTTCCACGGTTTACACCTGCCCTGAACATATTGGAAAGCTGGCTAGGTAATTGTCTACATCACCGAATGATTTCACTCTTCTCCGCGCACGCGGAGGTATTTCCTAGGTTCGAGCCCTGGTGGGGAAGCTTTTTCTAACCCTCGCTGACCTTTATAAATGCTGGTCGGTGGGGGTTTTCTAGTTTTTGCGATAAGGCGGTATAGGGCAGTTTATGGCGGTTTGCGGTGGTGTATGCAGTCAAATTGCAGTCACACTTTTACCACCCTTTACCCCCGCGCTACCCCCATGTTGACGCGAAGCGCGACAGGGATTAATGTTAGTCATGTCAGAAAGAAAGAGACCGGCACAAAGCCAGTCCAAACCGGAAAGGAATCCGAAATGACCACCCTCACCTACTCCGCAGAGCTGGAACTCGCCAACAACGGAATCACCCACACCACCGCAATCATCGACACCTACGGCGACACCACCGCAGAAGTCATCAAAGACATGCTCGACTTCTTCAACTCCCCTGACTATGAGGGCAGCCTGCAAGACTTCGAGGTCGTAACCCAGGAAATCGATGAAGACTTTGAGGAAATCGTCATCCAGGGCACCATCGCAGAAACCGATGAAGACACCAACGAGGAAACCGAATACATCGCAACCGTCACCATCATTGGACGCTAAACCAACAGCCCCGGCCATACCGCCGGGGTGCACTTATATCACCATGGATATTTACGAAACCCCATATGACGAATACGGCCCCGAATGGCACGCCACCCTACCCGATGATGTGCGCAAGCCGGTATTCCCCCACAATCCAGCGCACGCCCCGCGCAGTGGCCTAGCCCTACGCGTAGCCCGCGAATCATTAGGAATCAGTGCGGCACACCTAGCCGAATGCCTAGGGGTAGGTAAGCGCACGGCAGAGCGGTGGGAGAAGCTCGATGAAATCCCCGGGTGGGTAGAAACTGCTCTCCGCAAAATCACCTTTGCTACCCAGGTGTGGGAATCGGATTTACAGGATGCTGGGCAGGTCATGATCCACACCGGCGGCTACCGCATGCTGGATGGTCGGCCACTACCTGAATCGTGGTGGATACACCTTGTGGGCCAGGCCATGCGCACTAATGCAACTATCATCCCAATCGCTGACTAAAAGCAGCCCTGCCGCCCCTGAGGTGGTGGGGTTTTCCTTTGCCATAAACAATGTTTGCAACTCGGGTTGACATTGAAACCGGGGTGACATACAATGGGGTTGTAAGCAAGAAAAGGAGCAAAAAATGACCACCTACTACCGCATCCAGTCCCAGAACCGCCCCGACATCCTCGACCCGGAAAACCAGTTCTCCTACTCCTGGAACAACCTGGGTGCAGACCCACGCCACGGCATCAGCGTCATGGACGACCGCGAAGCCCTCGCCGAGTACATCGCCCAGACCGGCATCCAGTGGGACGAAACCTGGGAGCTGCTCGAGGTCGAAGGCGCCACCTCCGAGGATGAGGATGAGGACGCTCACATGGGTGCTCGCCTCATCATCCCCACCGCCATCATCTCCCGCGAGCCAATCGAAGAGTCCTTCATGGAGGAAATCTTCGAAGCTTTCGAAAACCTCGCCGCATAACCCCCGCCACCACAGAAAGGAACACCCACAATGACCTGCCAGCTATTTCTCCTCTGCGAGAATGAAGCGACCACCACCCGCCCCGGCCCTCAATTCGTGGACGGAAAGCCCCAAATCGTAGAGGTACCCGCCTGCGAACGCTGCGCCGAAAAGATGGATCGCATTAGCGCCATGGACTAGCCGCCAAGGGGCCGGTTTTCCGGCCCCACCCCACCAAAGAAAGGACCCATCACAATGACCACCATCGATAATCTCTCCGAGACTCTCCACTACGCACTAGACATGAGTATCGACGCCGCCGAAGATGCCCTACGCACCTACATCGCCCAGATTGAGAAGCTAGAAGATCGCAGCATCGACGAGGACGAAATCAGCAAAGACGATGCCGACTTCCTTATCGGCGCCGTTAAATCCGCACGCCGCGCCGGTGACCTTGGTCAAAAGCAGCTCGCCGCCCTAGAGGAAGCCACCGCAGACTACCAGCACGCCACCGACACCGCCGATGCTCTACGCGACGAGCGTGACGCCGCTATCCGCGCCGCCGTGCACGCCGGGGCACGCATCCAGGATGTGGCCACCGCTGCCGGTATCTCCCGCCAAGCGGTAGACAAGATCATCCGCGCATGAAACCCGGCGACAGGGATGGGTATGGCCGGTACGGCTACCTCGATGGTGATGATGAGCGCATTATCTGCCACGAGTGCGGGGGGCTGTACCGGGCACTGGCCCCGCACCTGATTAAAGCCCACGACATGACCGCAGCCGAATACAAGCAAGCGCATGGGTTGCCCCGCGGCATGGGGCTAGTAGCCCCTGAGACGCGGCGCGCCAAGTCACGCCAAGCCCTAAGCCATGTGGGTACACCGGAGTGGGATCGGATGGTAGAAAAGCGCGACCCCACAGCCGCGTCACATGCCCGCACAGAAAAGTCTTTCACCTCCCGTGGTGTGATTGCCGAGCAGAAAGCAGCGACGGCGCGGGCAAACATCAAAGGGGTGAAAAAGCCGGTCACCCGCCGCTGTATAGTCTGCGGAAAGCTGCTTACTGAGGTGCGCGGGCGCGCTACATGTAGCGACCGGTGCTATCGCATTCAGCTGTATGAGCGGACGGCGAAGTCCGGCGCGAGGGCGTGGATGGAGCGTAGAGACGCGGGCGAATCACTATCGGAGATAGGCCGTAGTGCGGGCGTATCCCATGTGGCGGTGCGGGTGCGGATTGAAAGATTCCGGGCCTACCTCAAGCTTTGCGCAGAGCTTGGGCGCACACCTATAGAGTAAAGACCCCCGTGGTGGCGGGGCTTGGCCTAATCATCGAAGCTATCCCCGTCGCGGAATTCAACACCCACAGCTCCCTTAGCCGGTTTCATCAATTGTTCGCGTTCACGTCGGCGCGGCAAGTCATGCTTAGCAATGTGGTCGCGCAACTTAGCCTGATACGCATTCTTCCGCTGGCGCGCTGCCCTCACATCCGTTTCATCAATCGCGGCAGCTTCCATCCGCTTCGAAGCTCGAATCTGGCGCTCATAGTAGCGTTGCTTCTGGGTTGCTTTGTAGCCAGTATCGTCACCATCGTAGGGTGCGTCACTTACCCGCGTGTAGCCGGGAATGTAGGCAGAATGCGTGTGGCGGCAATTAACGTGGTGAAGCCCACTTGCCTCAGCGTCCCGCATTGTGGCTTTAACGTTGACGATACTGTCCCCGATGCGGTGAGTGCCCGGCGCGAACTGCCCAGTGAGTGACAGTACTTTCCGCTCAAATGGGGCACACTGCGGGGCTGGGTTCTTATGCGACGACACCACTACTAGGTCAATGCCGTGCTCAATCATCGTGTTGGTGTGGCCTGCCCGCAACGCCTTATTGGTCATGGTGCGCACAGCCATTTCCGCGTAGGTGTCCAATCCCCACTTGCGGCCTGCCTTGTCCACATAGAACGGTAATCCCTCCCGGGCCATGCGGGTAAAAGCACGCTGCGCCGCTTGCTGCGTAGTCATCACCCCCGTCACGCTATAACCGGTGGCCTCCACCCCAATACGCCGCCAAATGTCATCCACGCGGCGCACAAGGTTGCGGTGCACTGGTTCCATCGTGGTAATTGCCTCAGACACAAGGGCATACACAGCCGCGCTACTCTCAAACACTGGGGCGGCTGGTGTTGGGCGCAAATGCTCTGGAAGTGCAGCGAGTTCCTTTTCTGCCTCAATCTGCCCACGCAAATAGGCCGCGTCAATCGTGCTGCGCCACGTCGTCCCCAACCGTTGGTGCAGCGCGTCTGCCATACCCTCGATGTTTCCGCGCTCTTGCCGAATCGCAAGCAGCTGCGCTTCAGCCCACGTAGGTGACTCCCCCGTCCTGATTAAGGCGCGGCGGATCACCTCAATCAAATACATTTCGGCACGCCGATACAGGGCTACAACATCATCGTTTAGCCCCTCTGTACGTGCCGGGTCAAAGACCAAGGGTTAATCCTCACCTAGTGGGTCTTCATCTGGCTTAATGTTACCTAGTGGGTCAAATGTGCCCGCTTGCTCCGCAAGGATGCGGTCTACCTCTACCTGCTTATCCTCTTCATCCCACTCAGTGTGTAGCATGTCAATCTTTTGCTGCGTGGAGATAGCGCGTGCCGCGTCCAGGGCTTGGATGGTGGATGCCTTATCCAGCATGGTTTCTTGCACGGGTGCGGTCATGTCTACCTTGACGCGTGCGGTGGGCATAGAGCCACCGTTGAGCCACGCATCCACTTCAAGTAGTGCATCCGCCAACTGTGAAAGTCCGGCACGCATGTAGCGGGCTTTAGCTTTCCACGTTTGGATGGATGCTTGGTATTCTGCTTCTACTTCGCGGGCGGTCTTTTGCGCCGCCGTGCTTCCACCAATACCGAATGTGGCGGGGCTGTAATTTGCGCGGCGTAGGATTTCCAGCACGGTCTGCTCCGCCAGTTTCAAATACTGCTCGAAACGCAACGATGGCTGGAAGAACTGCGCCCCGGCCTGCTCCGATGGGGAAACATTCATGCCATCGTAGAATTCGCGGTCAATATCGAATGCTTGACCCTTGCCAAATCCCTGTTGGTCGAGCCAGTGCTCCGGGACGGTGGCGCGCATCCTACCTAGGCGCATTTCACGGCGGATGTCCGTCCAAATCTCATCCAGAGTGTCAAACAGGGAATGCAAATCTGGGCTGATGTCTGGGCGGCCAATATTGCGCAGTTGGCCATCCTTACGGAACCCCACAACCGGCAGGGCATTCGGGAAATACGCGGCGGCAATACCTGTAGTGTGTGAGTCCACCCCACCGTTAGAGTCCACAATCTCCGCTAGCGCTGCGGTGGCCGGGTGCGCAGATAATTCACGCGGGGTGCCGAGGTTTCCATCCTTGCCCTCGTACAATCCGTATTCGATTCGCCCTGCGGTGTAGTGCGACAATAGCCGCCATGTGGTTTTTTCATCCGTCTTAGGCAAGGTTTCAGCAAACGTGATGCCGGTGAGCTTGCCATATGAGAATTCAGGGTAGGCGCTATCTGCATCCACAAAATCAATCCACGGGTCTGGGGACACATTGGTATCCCACATGATGCGACCAAACGCGCCGCCCAATGCGGCGCACGATTCACCCATGACCAACAAATCAGCGGGGAACGTGTCATTATTGAGCATCAGGTCTAGGCGTTCCTGGCCGTGCTCATCATCCACGGTGAACGTCGGCGGCGTATCAAACAACAGGCTTGCGGACGTGTAGGCCAGGTCAGCGGCCAGCGGCAAATGAACCTTACGATTCTTCTGCCCCTGCGGCGTAGGAGAACCCCAAAAGAAACGCGACACACTACCCACTACCCCGCCCGCAAACTGGGATGGGCGATTAAACCCACCAGTGGCATAGTGCGAATCCAGGCGCTTAGTATCACCCTCCCACCACAACGCCGCATCATCAATCATCCGGGTGACAGGTGCCCACTTTTCTGGTGGCCACGGGGTATTAGGCGCGGGCAATGCCATAGTGTCTCCTAAGCAGTAATCCAGCGAGACCACAAATACCGGGATGAAAACACGCTATAACGCCACGCGTCACAGAAATCGTCCCCCTCTTTGATGGGCTTGTCGATTCCTTTGTCTTGTGCTTTTTCATCCCACCTGTAGCCGGGGAT
>NZ_GG667521.1:138886-140297 GCF_000159135.1 Corynebacterium striatum ATCC 6940 | reverse complement strand
CCCGGGGATTTCATCGATGAGGTTCTTACAGCGTGACGATACGAATAGTTGCCCGTTGTCTAACAAACTGGAAATAGTGCGGATGCCATCAAGAACATCATTATTTGCTGTGGTGATACGCTGCACACCATCCTCATGGAGCTGTAGGCCAAATGATGCTGCCGCTGGGTCATAGTAAATCCACTGTGGGTAATCGTGCGATGTGAGCCATTCTTTCAAATCGGCGGTTAACGCCGCATTGGTTAACCTACCTGGCGCCCATTCATCCACCGCGTACAGTTTCCGGTCTGTTCCCATGCCTAGCATGATTCCGGTTGTTGGGTGCGTAGTGCCGTAGTCGATACCCAGTGCGATGATGGTTTCCATCGGTGGCATGTCTTCTGGGTCAACCACGTGCTTTGATTCATCCCACATGGAGTAGATAGCACCCTCTGCGGCTACCCATAATCCTTGGATGAATCGGAGGAACCACATGCCTGTGTATTCCTTTTTCAGATTATTCTTGTACGCCGTGGTTAGTGATGGGTTATCGTCCATCGTGAAATGCCAGTACGTCCAATCCGTGAGCTGATTTTCCGGTTGGGTTTTCGTGTCGTAGTGCATGCAGCCGGGCACGCGGACTAGGTAGTCTTTGCGTAGCCAGTGGTTCTGCGAGTCCGGGTTAGTGGTGCAGAATAGCTTGGAGTAGGACTTGGACAGGCGGGATAGTAGCTGCTTAAAAAAGGCGGGGTGCAGCAGAGTAATCTCATCCGCGAATGCTAGGCCGATGGTCATACCGCGAATCTTGGACTCCGCACCGGCATCATTCGCACCAATGATGTGTACCTGCTTGCCGAAGATGGTGGCGCGGGGTGCCCCTTGCCGGTACACCACATACTTTTTGACGGGGATAAATAGGGTGAGTGTTTCGATAGGTTCGAATACGTTTCGGTAAATCGAATCACGGTTCTTGCCAGTGATGACAATAGCCGCACTACCCGTATACGCCGCTACTAATGACAGCATGAGGATAGCCCATGTGTACGTCTTACCTGAGCGTACCGACCCATCCCAGATGTTCACACGGCCCGTGGAGCCAGCCATCGCGTCCTTCTGCTTCTGGCTGAATCCCATTACCTCTGAGACATCAATCATCCTGATTGTCATCCTCCACTGGTTGCGCCACTGGCCCCTTGAGCAACGCCGCGACGATGGCATCCATCGCAGCCTTAGCACCATCCAGGCCGTCGTTGTTTTCGATGCGGTCTAGGCCCATGAGGGTGGCGCGGTGCTGCATGATACGGATTGCTGCATTAACTGCTTGTGGGGAACCGGATCGTAGCTTCTTCTGCAATGACAGCTCCATCTGATTAAGTTTGTCCAGTTCCATATCGCGTAATTCGATAGCATTCTCACGGGGAATGTAATCCAT
>NZ_GG667521.1:131285-136957 GCF_000159135.1 Corynebacterium striatum ATCC 6940 | reverse complement strand
TGGTAGTAGGATGCGCCTTGCATGCGTAGCTCGTATGCTTTGCGGCGACGTTCTGCGATGACTGCTTTCGTGTTGTCGGCGTGTAGGCGCGGCATAGCTAAACCTCCTGGGTCTAAACAATCAACCAGGAAGATTACACAGGCAGGGGCGTTGTCTAGACCTCGGAGACAGTCACGCCCTCAGCCAGTAGGCGGGATTTGATGCGTTGCTGTTCCTCCGCCGTGTCGCATTCAATGAGCAGGTTAAAGCCATCTGGTTTGGGGTCTGCTGGCCTGCCCGGTACTTCCTCGTCCAAGTCATCCAGGGCTTCGAGCATGGCATCCAGCTCGTCGCGGTCAAAGCCGGTCGCCTCAAGGTCTGGAAGTTCGGTGAGCAGGTTAACCAGTTCTTCCACCTCGTAGGTGGCGACATCGTTGGCACGATTATCCACTACTACCACGCGTTTCGCCGCGTCCGCGTCCAAGTCCACCAGGTGCACATCTACCGTGTCCCAGCCTAGGCGTTGAGCCGCCATGACTGTATGATTCCCGGCCAAAATTACGTTAGTGAGTTCCGGCTCTTTACCACCCGCATTAACCACTACCGGCTTGTATTGGCCCAGGCGCTGCAATGATTCGGCGATGAGGTCAATGTCGCCCCGGCGCGCATTACCGGGGTAGAACTTCAACTGGGAGATTGGGGTCATAGTCATGCCCCACAGCCTAAAAGGCGCGGGGCATTGTTCAACACCTTAGCTACTTAACATCTGCAAACTATATCGCCGTAATAGGCTGCTTCCCACTCGGCGCGCCCCTTCTCTGCCCCACGGACACCACCTAGTGACGAAACGCGGAGCCAACGACGATCACGTCGTCCGCCATAAGACATGGCGTATGCCGGATGTACTGGAAGGTCATATTTGTGGAGGTAGGCGAAAACATCAGTAGCTGACCACTCCCCGATTGGGCGGCATGCCCTGGCGCTCATACCTTTCCACCTGGCTTGCGATATGCGGCGGACGCGTGATTCTTCTGCCCTAATTCCCGAAATATGACGGTCTCCAAAGCGTTGGGCAGCTTCGTCAAACCCAGCGCGGCTGGTGCGTTTTGTAGATGATTCTTCAAGGTTGTTGTCCCACCAGCGTTGTGCTGACGCTGGTACGGAGATTTCGTGGTAGTCCACCTGCGCACCGTATTCTTCGAGGAATGCATCGCGGACTGTTGGGCAGTCTGGGTTTTCCCACTTATCGACGCGTACCCACACGAGTGGGAGGGTGAGTCCGCTGGTGGCGGCCATGTGAGCAACGACTACGGAGTCTTTGCCCCAGCTTGTGGATACGTAGCATCCGCCTTGTGCTGCGAATTCACGAATCATTTCGCGACCGTGCTCGGCTAGGTCATCGAGGGGTAGGCGAGTTGCTAGGAGTCGGTCGTAGCGGGCGAGTTCATCCCAGGCTTTTTGGTCTGCTGTGGTGATTCTGGGTGATTCTATGAGTGGCATGGTTTCACCCACACTGTTTCTGTGCGCTTTGCCATTGGTGTTCCGCGTCCGCCTGCGAATGCTGGGTATTCGTGGCGCTCCCAGTCTTCGAGTGCGGCGTCGTAGAGTGAGCTGCGGTAGCCAGAGAGAATAACCTTCGCTGGGATGCCTGTAATGACGTCGAGGAGGTTCTCGTGGTCCTCTTCGGTCATGTCGTAGGGATAGGATGAGCCGGAACGTGTGCGTGGAAGGTATGGCGGGTCTAGGTATAGGAGTGTGCTTTTTGCCCTCCCATACTTTTGAATCATTTTCAAGGCATCACGCTGGTCGATGCTGACTCCTGATAGGCGGTCGGCTACGGGTTGTATGCGGTCGGCCATGCGTGCCATTTGCTCTGGGAAGCTGATGGAGCGCGGTTGGTAGGTTACGTATTTTGCCCACATTCCGCCGTGCTGTGTCGTGCGGGTGGTGCCCTGCCACAGTTTTGTGAGTGTGCGGCGCGCCCATTCGACTGGGTCATCAGACTTGGGCTCTGCCACCGCGGCGTAGTATTCCTCGTGGCTGTGTGGGGTGAGCCGCATTGCTTGTTCGAGTTCTGCGGGGTGGTCTCTGATGACGCGCCAAAGATTAGCAATGGAGCCGTCGCGGTCGTTGATGGTTTCGGCGACGGAGCGGGGTTTAGCGAGTAGGACAGACAGTGAGCCTGCGTAGGGTTCGACGTAGTGGGTGTGGTCGGGTAGCAGGTCAATGATTTTGGGGGCGAGGCGTGATTTTGACCCTAGGTATGGGAAGGGTGGTTTTAGGCGCATGGTGTTCTTTCTGTGGGGTGCCAGTAGGGGGCGCGGGTGCGCATGGGTTGGCCGTGGGGGTCAGGTAGTGGGCGCTGCTTCCACCCATCAGCAGGCCCAGGTGTTATTTCCCACTCGGCTACTTTGCCGAATCCGTTACGGTGCCTAGCCCCAAGGTTCGTTACGATACCCAGTAGGCTACGTAGTTCATCCTCGTTGGTTATGGTGGCGTGCCAGCTGATTTTCCGGTGGTAGGTAGTAGATAGTGTGGTGTTGCCTGCTTTGGTGGGGCCTAGGCCACTGTGGTGCTCTTTCGCTTTAGTGAAAAGTGCCATTGCTCCGGTAGCGGGGCGGCGGCGTATCTCCGTAGCTGAGTAGTGCGAAGTATCAAAGATTGGGGCGCTTACTTTCCATCCCCACACCCCATCTTGCTCCCACTTTTCTAGCGGTAGTGGAAAGTCGGGGGCATGGTCATCACTGATTGGCTCTAGCTCTTCGCCGCGTTCCATAGCGCGCTGCGCACAGGCCCACGCCAGCGCACCATCCAATGGCCCCACATGCCCAATAGTGGGTGTAAGCATATGGGCGGTAATTGTGACGTTCATTATCCCAACTCCGCTAGCAGTGCCCGAATATCCTCCGCATGTTCCTCAGTATGCTTAGCCCACTGCTGATAATCAGCGTGGAAATCTGGGGAACCATCGAATGAATCGGAGTCACCAATCGTAATGTCAGCGTGCCCGAAGCCTTGGGCATTCTTTGCGCCCAGTGTGGTGTGCCCGTCCGGTGCCCATAGGTGCAGGGCAGCACCCAGGGCGGTGCGGTGTGCTTCGGTTGCTGCTGGGGTTAGTGATACTTCTCCTACCAGTCGTGAGCCGGAGATGAGTACCTGCGTATCCCAAATCATTTGTGCCGTCGTGAGCTCGCCTGTGGCGATTTCAATGAATTTTCCGGCTGGGGTGGCGGCTTGGTCGTGGCGGGTGCCGAATTCCTCGCTACGGAAGTGTGCGGCAGGCTTGAGGGTGGTGTCGGTTAGGTCGAGGCGGTCGGCGTTTTCTGCACATACCAAAATGAGGTCTGTAGCCCACATGGTGCCGGTGATGATGTCACTTTTAGCGGCGTAGCCAAGCATGGCGAGGGCCGGGAAGTTCTCTTCAACGCGGCGCATCATGTCAAGGTCGGTCTTAGCCCCGGTGGAGGATACCGCGCCGCCGGTAAACAGCAGGTCTACCGCGCTCTTAGTTAGCGATGCAGGTTGCAGGTCAATCAGACGTGCAGTTTCCCAAGCAAGGGCGTTACGCAGCGCATGGCGAAGTGACGCGGCAGACAGGAATGGCACGTGTGCCACGTGCCCATCGGGCTGCACCACGTCGTGAGTGCGTAGCAGGCTGGTATTTCCAGCACTTCCTGCACCGTGATGGAACGGGCTGGTTAGGGTTGCGTTGATCTGGAATACAGTTGGGTGGGTTGGGGTGAGGGTGGTCATCACTTTGCTTCCTTTGCGGTCTTGCGGGCGGCTTGAATCTCGGAGTTTTCTACACGGGCAATAGCCACGATGTACACGATGTTTTGGGCGATGTGTCGCGCCCAGGCGGCGTAATCCATATCAATGATCTGGCCTGCTTCAATGATGCGTTCGGCACCGCTTTTTGATAGCGCAGGAATTTGCAGCTTTCGGCAGGCGATGGTTACAGCCTGCCCAAAGTTGGCGGCACCCGCAGCAGCGGTTTCTACGGCGGTGGTGGCGCGAAGGTTCCAGAAGTCAAGGCGTGAGGGGCCATCGTCGGTGAGTGAATCACGCAGCGCAAAAATTAGGCTGATGGTTGCCAGGTCAAGGTCTTCAAGGGTTGGGGTATGCATGAGTATCCTCCATGATTGGTTTGGTGATGCACCACAGTGCAAGGTTTGTTATGGGGCTGGATTGGTAGGGGCGTAAACGCTGGGAGAGTTCACGCCAGGTGGCGAGATCTTCCGTGGTTTTTAAGTATTGTGGTTCGCCTGTCTTAATCGCCTCCACCGGTACACCTAGGCGGCGTAGGGCTAGACAGGTGGTGAACACGGTTCGGAATTGCTCTGGCGTGGCGGTGATATTGGTGGCCTCCATACGCACTTTCCACTTCCCTGCGCCCCGATTGGTTTGGACGTATGGGAGAACATGTTTCTGCCCGGACTCTGCAATGCTGACAACCCATTCACCCGCTGGGGGGTTAAGCAAGATATCAATGATGGGCCGTGTGTTTGCCCGGTTTGTTAGGCACAGGCCAGGGCCACCTGCGTACGCTTTTTCGTGCGAGGGTGGTAGGTTCTCGCCGGGTGCGGCTACCCATGACCATAGGCGCGGAGATGTACGACCAGCACCACTACAACACCAGAGTGAGGCCTTGCCTACACGGCCGCTGTGGCAAGCCCACAGTGACTGATCCGTGAAGTTATCGCCCAAGGCTTTAGATGCATCGGCAGTAATCTCGGAGTACTCACCCGTGATAGAGCAGATACCCGGTTCTGGTTTGAGTAGCTTTCCTTTGGAGCCGTTCACGTCTGGTTGACCGGCTAGGTTCCAGATAAGGGTTAATGCTGCGGTCATAGTTCCTCAACAATCAATAATCCACATCCGTATGCTTTCCCACTACCGATGCCCGATTCCATGAGTGTCTGTAGGGCATCTTGGTCTTTTACTGTTGCGCGACCGGTAAATAGAATTCGGTGGTGGATGGTCTGCATGTCTGGTTTCTTGCCCTTAGCTGGGGGCAGGCGTGTGCCATCGATACTGTGCAGATTGAGTGCGTTGCCTACGCGTCGTTGTAGCCACTCGTTCCATTTTTCTGGCGGGGCTGGCGTTTTCTTTCCGCGTTTATTGGGGCCTTGGTACTGGCTTAGTATTGGGTTTCCGATTAGCGCATAATTAATGCGGGCGGATGCAGCCGGTATTTGAGTTGGGAGTGTGACGGCTTGTGTGACTCCTCTTATGGCTTTAATCCAATCAACCGGGGTTTCGTGTCGTACTACGAGGTGTTTAGTGTCCGGACTTGCCCAAAGTACTGGCTTACCGTCTGTTGCGTGTAGGAGTGTTCGATGGACGGCTTGTGAGTCAAATGCAATCCGCGTAGTGCGGTTAAGGCTTAGTGTTGTGGTTAGCACTATTCGTTTCTCTTTAATGTTCTATTTTGGTCGATTAGGGGTTGCAGGGTCACAGTGCCGTTGTGTGGTGAAAGTCAGGAAAACCACTGGTTATGCCCTTACATCGCCCAGATGAGGCAGGCGACTACAGCCCCTTGGTGTGCACGGGTGGGGTTGAACCACCATCAATCACGTGTTGGGGTGCATCCAATTGTCATGCACCCTAATCCGGTGTGCTTTGCCGGGTTAAGCTACGTGCACTATTTTTTACCCCTACTAGCCGATAAGCTGCACAAGGATGTTTACCAG
>NZ_GG667521.1:126787-130715 GCF_000159135.1 Corynebacterium striatum ATCC 6940 | reverse complement strand
GCGATGATTGTTAGGTATTCGTAGCTCATTGTGCTTCCTATCGTCATAGTGTGGGAACTATCTTTGTATCAGGTGATAGGCCTGGTGTTTGGTGGTTTACGCATTAGGCTTCGTGGCCACCAAACACAACCGCATGTTACATCACACTGTTACCTCGTGCAACTTGCCTAGCCATGCCATGTACTTCTCTAGCCAATCTTCAGCCCTGGATCGGTCGGCAAAGTTCGCAATAATCCGCCTATCGGCCAAAGATTCAATAGACCAGCGTGTTGCAACTACCCAACGGTCATAGACCTGGACTACGTGGTATTCACGATTCATTGTTCCACCACCTGTAGGGCTTCGATGTTGTGTGCCATCCTCCGCATGCGCACTTGTAGACGCGCAGTGGCATGCGCTTACGGCGGCCTGTACGCCATTCATGATGTAGGGCTTGGCGCGCTTCATTCTTGGTTGAGTATTTGATTTTGTTGGGGCAAGGGCATTCTTTTACCACCATGGGAATGTGTACCCCCGTGGTTTCCTACGCCCTCCCCGTTTCATTCGCTTAACGGCGGGTGGTTCAATCTCTTGAGGGTCTACGGCGTCGATGCCTAGACCATGCTCCATGGCCATTATTTCAGCGTCGATACGGTTCTTCATGGATGGGTGTTGCCACTTCGAGCGCTCAAAATCATCCATCGGTAGCCCCCAAGCGCTCTAGTTCGCGACGTAGGTACCAGATTGCTTTGTTGAGGTCTTCAATCACGGCCCCCTTATTGCGCCCGTCGGTACGGCCTGCCCGGGCGGCGTACTTGCAAGCATTCCCTGTGTTGAATGTGAGATTCTCCGTGATGTCGATAACCTCAGCGCCGTTACTGAATCCGGTGTAATGCGGCGGGTGGTTCACCATGTCGCTCATTACTTCACCCCCGTGGAACCATGACCATTAGCACCGCGTGTCGTATCACCAGAAAGCGAATCAACGCGCCGCATAACAGCAGGCTGCACACGATTAACCACCAACTGCGCCACACGATCCCCCTTATGCAGCACAACACGCTTAGGGCTGTGATTAATCAAATTCAGGTACACAATGCCCTCATACCCAGCATCAATCGTGCCAGGCGCATTATTCAACGTGACCCCCACTTTGTGCGCCATACCGGAACGCGGAACAGCCGCGACATAGTACCCCTCAGGAACCCCTAAGCGGATACCGGTAGTCACTAGTGCGCGTTCCCCCGGCGCAAGATGCACATCTTCATTAATGCGCACATCAAACCCCGCATCATGAGCATGGGCACGTGCAGGAATATTGGCCTTATCCCCCACCACATCAATAGTGACGGGACTAAAATAGGCTTTCTTGCACGCCTTTACGATTCGGGCCTGGTCGCGGAACATCACGACGAGGGCGATTGCCAGGATGAGTGTGATGATGCTTACGGCCAGGGCCAGTGTTGCGGTCATGTCTTTTTTCTCTCCAAGTGAAAATAGTGGTGTTTTTTGGTTGGGTTGATTGCCAATCTTTTTGGCGGCGGCGTTTAGCGTCACAGATTCGGCAGTATCCGTGCGCCGCGTGGGTTAGTTCGTCTTTTGTTAGTGGTATTCCTTTTGTGCGTGTAGTCATTGGTTTTCCGCACCCTCGACAGTTGGGGGGTGGTGTGAATCGCGCATGGGGCCCTATTTGTGGCGCGTCAACACCGGCTATGGCTGCTAGTTGGTTGGCGGTGTCTTGGTCGCCGTTGCACCACACCCCGGCCTGTATGACTCCTGTGGCGGGTTGTTTGTGTACTTTGTCGAGACTGTCCCCGGCGGTTAGTGCGTCGAGTGCGCATTGTTTGCGGAGGGGGCAGTAGGTACACATTTCCATCGCATCAATGGTGTTGGGGTCTACTGGTTGGGGGTTGGTGAATACGGCATGACCTGCGCATGGGGGTCTGTGATTCACGTGTTTGACGCTACCCTATTAATGCTACGTCATGCAACATTTACAGGTAACATATGCGGAGCCAGCATTTCGCAGGTTCGCCTTTAACCGCAGGTAGAATTTCCGGCATGAGTTCCCGCACATACGGCGGGCAATCATCGGGAACAATCCCAGCGTCCACTAGGCCGTCCACGATTGGTTTGGATGTTGCCGTGAGATTACCGGGGTCACGTCGCCGGTTATCGCGTGGCTGGTAGCAGAATTGCACGGTGATACTATTCTTCGCTACTGGCAGGCGCATGGATCTTGCCCTCATGCGCGCTTCATACCGTGTGGATTTAACGATGCGGGCTTTCTTTGCCCAGTGTATGCGGTCATTCTGATTAAGTGGCGGCCGTTGGAATGACAGTGGCATGGTGAATGTTTGTTGCATGGTGTAACTTTCCGTGTATGATGATTTGTGCTTGCATCTCTTCCATTGCCAAGCGCTAAAGCCCACCGTGTGCCCAATTGGTCCACCCGCACGGTGGGCTTTAGTCATGCGCGTGAAAGAATCTCATGTAACACCGTAGCCGCTAAACATGCTGCCGATTCTCATTCTTCCTCGCGCTCATCCTCGCTCAATGGCACGGGCTGGCCGTAAGGGCGCGTCATAATTCGCACTTGTTCGCCTGGATACTTTTCAACGGCCATGCGCTCGGCGGTAGTGGGGAGCATGTACCAGCGGGCGCGGCGGGGTGTTTCCCACAATCCAGACGGCCCCAAAAATAGCCACTTTTCGAGTAGTGGCCGCCAGACTTGGGCGGCGTACTCATACCGCAGGCCCGCCACATCATTTAACGCAGCGACTGCAACACCTTGGGAGACGTGGCCCCCTGCTTCAACCCGGTTGAGCTGCTTTTTGGCTTCCAATGGGGTCATGCTGGCTCACCCCACAGTGGCTGCGCAATGATGGGCTGCGGGTCGGTGCCGAATGTCAACGCGGGTGTGACGGCGTGCCGCATCTCATTCTCGAATGCTTGGCAAAAGTCTTTCTTGATTTCGAAGCCGTAAGACTTGCGGCCTAGATTTTCAGCGGCTACTAGCGTGGCCCCGCTGCCCGCGCATGGGTCAATGACTACATCATCGGGGTCAGTGAACAAGTCAATAAGGCGTTCCATGAGTGCCACGGGTTTCTGCGTGGGGTGCACTTTAGGAATGTGGCTACCGTCCCTGGCCCAGTCCATGATGTTCATGACCATGCGCCCGTGATTACGGAATTTAGGTAGTTTGTTTCGGTAGAAGATAAGCGCATATTCCGCATTGCCCACCACTTTCATGTTGGCCTTGAGCACCTGCGGGCTGCTGGGCTTGCGAAACACCAAATTGATGTAGTGATTAAAGCCGTACTTCTTCGCTTCCTCAATCAACGCCCATTGCTGGTCGAATGCGCAGAACACAATCATGGCCGGGGCTTGGCCGCGCTCTTTCGGTTCTTTGCGCAGCATGCGGCTAGCAAAGTGCATGAACTCCGGGACGCGGAAGTCCTTATCCGTGTCGAAGAACTGCTTGCCCGCTAGCTCCGATTCGCCGTTCTTATTGTCGCCACCCACGTACCACTTAGGATTGGAGCCGTAGGCATTCACCCCGAGGTTGTAGGGGATATCGGCGCAGATTAGCTGCGCCTTGGGGATGGAGTAGCGTTTGAAGTTCTGGAAATGGTCGTTAAACAGTTCCATTACGCATCCTCCCCTGCTGCTACGCGCTTCAGTACGTCGATGTAGTTCTGCTGCTGGTAGTTCATTAGCCCGTTACCTGGGAGCCATACCCCGGCGCGTACTGTGCCCCACGCTTCACGTTGCAGGGCATCGGTGGCGCATTCACGTTTCACGGGGCACCCGGCGCACAATTCGCGGGCGGTTGCTGCCTTATTAGATGTCCTATTGTCGAGGTCGTATTTTGCGGGGTCATCGCCTAAGCATTTGGCTTCCCAGCGCCACTTGTTATTCATCCTGCGATTGTGCGGTGTGATGAGCG
>NZ_GG667521.1:113138-126737 GCF_000159135.1 Corynebacterium striatum ATCC 6940 | reverse complement strand
GTCATTTAGGCCACCGCCTGGTGCTCATTCTCAACACGGATAGCGTGGTCGAGGATTGCCTGTGCCGTGGTTTCGTCGGTGTGAGCTTCGATGATGGGCATGATGGTGCACAGCATCATTTGGAGTTGGTGTTTGGTGAAGTCCTCGGTTTGGTTGAGGATGGTTGGTGCGTAACGTTTCATGGGTGTTTCCTTTTCGGTGGTTGGGTGAGTCTGGCAGGACTCTCTGACACCCCTAATGTTACATCATGGTGTTACATGTAGCAAATCAATGCAACAAAAAAGACCCCATGCAAAAGCACAGGGCCACACAATCACAAACTAGAAATCCCAATCATCATCCTGGGTCTCCTCAGCCTTACCAATGACATAGGAAGAGCCGGAGCCAGAAAAGAAATCATGCGTCTCGTTAGCATCAGGCGCTAGTGAGGAAAGAATCGCCGGGTCTACACGGCACTCATCCGACGGGAATAATCCCTCGTAGCCCAGGTTGTTTAGGGCTTTGTTGGCGTTGTAGCGGAGGAAGCGTTTAACGTCCTCAGTCCAGCCCAGGGCGTCGTAAATCTTTTCGGTGTAGGTGATTTCGTTGTCGTACAGGTCGAACACTAGGTCAAACACAGAGTCTTTTAGTCCCTGCTGCTGCGCCGGGTTGAGCTGCTTCACGGCTTGCTGGTACTTGTAGCCGATGTAGTAGCCGTGTACTGCCTCATCGCGGATGATTAGACGGATGACGTCCGCGGTGTTTGTGAGATAACCGCGGCTGGCGAAGCGCAGCGGGAGGTAGAAGCCGGAGTAGAACAGGAAAGACTCTAGAAGCGTGGATGCTGCCTTACGCATGAGCGAGTTATCCCCCTCGTAGAACTCGCGCACGCGGGTACTCTTGTATCGCAGTGTTTCGGATTCCTCAGCCCAGCGGAAAGCCCGGTTAATCTCCGGCGTGCTGGATAGCGTCATGAAAATGTTTGAGTAGGACTTCGCGTGCACCGCTTCCATGAAAGCAATGTTACACAGTACGGCTTCCTCGTGTGGGGTCACGGCATCCGGCATGAGGGAGATAGCCCCCACCGCGCCCTGCAAAGTATCAAGCGCGGTGAGGCCTGCGAATACGCGCATCGTCGCCCACTGCTCCTCCGCATTCATGAGTCCCCATTTGGGGAGGTCATTAGACACTGGGATCTTTTCCGGTAGCCAGAAGTTGCCGGTGAGCCTATCCCAGATTTCGGCATCTTTTTTATCCGGTACAGCATTCCAGTTAATCGGCTTCTTGAATTCTATCATTCTTGTTCCTCCGCGTAGTCGGCGGCTGCGAGTAGTGCGTAGGCTAGTTTTCGTGCTTCGTCAGAGGTAAGGTCGCCGGGTTCAATCCGCTGCACCATGATTGGGCTGCCTGGTGCTGTCCACACGCTAGGCCCGTGTGACCCTCCAGGTATCCATCCTTTGCCGTCTGGTACGAAAATGCCTGGGTCGTTCGGCTCCGGCAGGTCTGGCGCGAGTAGGCCCGCCTCAGCGAGTGCATCTGCTATGCGGTAGTGAGCCGGGACTTCTTCATCCTGCTTATTGTTTTCCCGCATCGCTATCAGGGCTGCGCGGCCCTTGTTGGTTATGCGGAATCCTTGAATAGTCATGCTTGCTCCTTTGCGTATTGGGCTGCTTCGAGTACCGCGAGGGCACGGTCATAGTTGGTCATCGTGGTCTCCTAGGATTTCCAAGATTCGGTTATAGATGGTCTTGTGGGTGGTGATGATTCCTGCGCTGCCTGCCGCTTGCGCTTGCTTCACTAGGGTGTTGTGTGCTTGGGCTTCGTTGTTAGCCCAGCCGATAAGCTCTTCTCGTAGCCGTATGACTTCTTGTGCGAGGTCTGGGGCGGCGGCTGCGAGGTCAGCGTTCGGGGTATGCATAATCCCTAGGTATTTGCCAGCAGCCCTCATTTCGCGTGTCGTATCCGGGCGCGGCGCTCCATCGTCGTACGTGGCTAGCGCCTCCCACGGGCCGGGGCTGGCCTCAGCCAGAAGGCGTTTTAGGTTGCTGGTGGTGAGGTTAGTCATTGGTGCTATCCCCATTCGTATCCGAGTAGTGCGACTGCGCCTGTCAGCGCGGCGGCAGCTATAAGCGTGGTGATTACTAGCGCGATAAACATTCCTTCGATGTATCGGTGTCCAGTAACGAGTCCGTATATCAGCGTCCCAAGTACAGCTGCCCAGCCAGCGGAGGCAACCACCGCGATGATTAGTGCAAGTGCACTCATTTCTGCTCCTTTTGGAGGTGGTCGAGGTATGCCTCCCAGTCGGGGTTGGTGCGGCGGTAGTGGGCGGCCTGGTCAGGGGTTTCTTCTTGGCGCATGTGGAGGTCTAGGCCCGCATCACGGGTGAGGATGTAGCGGGTGTTCTCGCTGAGGTCGTCCCAGTGGTCGATGACGAAGCGCGTGGTGCGGCGGACGACATAGTTGTTGCGGCCCTGCGCGTAGCGCATAGCGCTGACAATCATGTGGTGGTCATCAGGGCTGAGGGTGATGGGTTTTCCTGGTTGTGGGGTATGCATGATTGCGTCGTCTTTACGCATGTCACGCCGTAATTCCCAGTAGTCGTCTTCGGTCATTGCTGTCCTTCGAGGATTGTGGTGATTGTTGTGTCCAAGGCTTTGAAGACCTGCGGGACGGTTAGCTGGTCTGCGTGGAATTGGGCTGCGTAGCGGGCGTCCCGTTGCAGACTCGCTAGCTCTGTGCGGAGGCGTTTGTTTTCCTGTTGGAGAGCTGTGATGTACTGCTCCTCTGGTGTACGGCTCATGCTTCCTCCCATTTCCAGCTGAGTCCGGTGTTTTTGTCTTGGTGGTAGCCCTTGTGCCCCTTTTTGCGGAGGCACAGGTGGGTGTCGTGCTCTGGGTGCGCGCCAGTGGTGATAAGCGTGCAACACTTGGTGGCTCGCGTGTGGGCTTCAAGGCGTTGGTTTTCTTCCTCGAAGCGCTCCCGTGCGCTGGCCTTGCGTTGCTTGGCTTGGAGCACGTAGGCGGGGATGACACGGCTCATGCTTGCTCCCAGTCGCCTGCCGATGGTGTGCCGTCGGGGTTCCAGGCGCGGGGCAAGTCAAAGCGCGGGGTGACATTTTTAGCCAGTACATACTCTCCGCCGTTGCGTTTCACACTATGTAGAATCGCAGTGTCGTGATAGTCCACCATGCCATCTGGCTCGGCAAGGATCTCTAATTGCCCAGCAACCTCACACCACATTCCTACGCAGTTGGCGCGCTGCTCTGGGGTCATGTCTGCGAGGGTCTTAGTCATGGTTATTCTCCCCATCCGTATCGGAGGATTTTCCATGGGCCGCTGACTGCCATCTCTTTATTGCTGAGGTAGTCATCTCTACTTTCCCACGCGTCGGTGCTGAGTTTTTGGTAGGCATTTACTCCCGTGTCGGAAATGACTGTGCCCTCTGGCGCGCCCTCGAAGTCCTCAACGGTGACGAGTTCTACCGGGTCAAGGGTGAGATCGTCGAGGATTACGCCCGACCACGATTTACCATTGACGAACTTCACAAAATTCTCTTGGTCTGGATTTTCGCTGATGATGATTCCGCGCCCAAGCGTGGGGTGCTCTGCCCACCTGCCAAACAAGTTTTCCTGCGGTAGCAGGTCGCGGATTGCGGCAATGTCGCCCGCTTTGATTAGTGAGATGGGGACTTCGATGGTGCTAGACATTTTCTTTCTTCTCCTGTCGGTAGGTGGGGCTGGTGCAGGCGTAGATTCCGACTTCCTGCACGTATAGCCAGCGTTGGTGTGGGCCGCAGTAGGGTTCTTGTGCTGGTAGTGCGGTGCCTTGGGTGAGCATGGCTAGTAGTTGTGCCAGGGTGATGATGATGGTGGTGAGTGTGTTCATGGTTGGGTGGTGCCCCACTTGGCTGTGGGGCTGGTCGGTTTTAGAGTGGGCCGTCAATCAAGTGCAGGTCGCCCAGCTCATGAGTCTTGAGCAGTTCCTCAAAGTTGGGGATGTCGGTGTCGTATGCCCCGGTTTTGAGTCCCTCTACAAGGTCGAAGAACTCTTCGCTGACGGCGCTGACTACGAGTTCGTAGGTGGTTTCGTTGCCCTCCTCATCCCAGAGGACTACTTCGATGAGGTAGTTCTGTTCCTCGCGGGGCTCCATGCGGGCTTCTGCGAGTTGGCCTTGGTAGCAGGTGTATGCGTTCATGGTGTTTCCTTTGGTTGGTTGGTGTGGGGTGGCAGCCCCTTGGAACACACCTAATGTTACATGGTGTTGTTGCATGATGCAAGTTGACGCAACACTACCCCACATAACGCGCATACAACCAGCCATTACGCACCGACCCCTCGAACCCTAGGCCGAACATTTCATCATTATTTAGCCGGTTGCAGTACTCATTTCGGGTACGCGGCTTAAGCTTCTTCTGACCCGGCCATGGCAACCATGCTTCATCCTGCGGCACGGTATCGGCGATGGCGACAAGCTCGTTCATGAATGATTCGTACTTGTTGCGGCGGCGGGGCTTGGTTTCTGGGATTCGCACACTATCACCTGCCTAGAATGGTGGATTAGCATCCGCACCACTGAATCCGCCTTGTGGTGCACCGTTCCACGGGTCACCTGCGGCCTGTGCCCCTAGGCCTTGTGTGATGTTCTGCTGGGCTTGCTGGCCATTCGGCGCGCCCTGTGTAGTCGGCATGCGGTAGAAGCTGGTCGCGAGGAATTCCATCTTGGAGCGCTTCTCCCCACCGTCAGTCTCCCACGTGCGGGTAGTCAGCTTGCCCTTGACAGCTACCTGGTCGCCTTGCTTAAGCTCAGATGCTAGACGTGCCCACTGCACGGGGTTCTGTTTGCGTTCGGTTGATTCATCCCAGATGGTGACGTCGAGGTACATGCTGCGAGTCTTCACCCACTGGTTCTGTTCCTGGTCGAACTTGTTATCCGAGTTGGCGAGGGTGAAGCTAGTGACGGCCTTACCGCTCTTGGTGAATCGTAGTTCCGCGTCACGAGGCAGACCGCCGGTGATGGTGATGATGTCAATAGCCATTAGTTGATTTCCTTGAATGTCATGGTGAAGCGTTGGAAGAATGCTGCGCGTGCCCGGTCTATCTGTTCGGGGGCAAACGCGGTGTCGAGGATGGCGTGCACACTGCCTGCGAGCGCGTCTAGTAGGTGGTCTTGGTCTACTTGGTCGAGGTCGCTTAGGTTGATGTTTGCGCCGTCGTCGTCGAATGTGATGGTGATGCTAGGCATTGCTGTCTCCGAAGAGTGCCGGGGCGATGGTGGCGAGCTGTTCGCGGGCCATGTTCATGACTTCTTGAATTTCGGCATCCGCGTCTGGCTGTGTGCGGCGCTCAATGACTTCATGCCAGGCGCGGAGGTTGCCGGTTACTACGATGCGGGTTTCTGTCATGTTGGGGAGGACGGCGCGTGCCGCTTCGCGGGCTTGCTTACGCGGTAGTCCTTGATTGGTGAGAAAGTCCACTAGGGCGGTGTAGGTTTCGCTTGCCGATTCCGCTACGGTCTCTAAGACGTCGTGCGCTACCTCATCCAGGGTTGTGTAGTCGAAGATGCCGGTGTGGGCGTATGGGATGCCGGGTAGGTCGCGGATTGCGGGCGGGATGACGATAGCCGCGTCTTTCTCGTCTACGAATCGTTGGGATAGTTGCGAGTAGCTTAGGTGGCGGTGGCGGATTAGCTCATGCGTGAGCGCACGGGATACACCCTCAAAATACAGGGTGGCGGTGGCGTGCTCGGCGATCGACATGTGCCCCTGTTCGAATAGGGTTCGCTGCAAATAATCCCGGTCGTGGAAAGTCTTTTTGTTGGGGCGGTGGAAAGACTGATAGCAGGCACGGCCAGCGAAAGTAGTCAGGGTTTCAGCGTCGGTGCTACCACCCTGGATGTCCATATGTTCGGCGATTGCTTCACGATTAATCATCGTGTGGGCTAGTAGTGTGACCTTGGGTTTAGTGATAATCATGCTGTTTCCTTTGCTCATGATGCGTGGTAATGCGTGGCGAGGGCGCCGCCAACTTTGGCGTGCAGTAGGTTGATGTTCTTTTCTGCGAAGCTGCCCAGGTGGTCGTAGTGGTGGTACACGTCGCAGAAGATGGCTGGGTTGTCATCACTGTTGCTGATTTCGAGGTGGTACATGCCCAGGTTGATTGCGGTCATGTTGGTGCCCCTGGTGCTGCGGATGATTTGTGGGTTTGCGATGTAGTGTTGCGCGAATTCGCGGATGACCTGTTCGCTTGTGGTCATCGGGCGTGCACCTGCGGGGTGATGGCTGTTGGTTGTGTGTGGGCTGGTGGTTCGGGGCAGAGGATGATTCCGGTGAAGAGGACGGCCCCGGCGATGAGTCCGAATAGCCAGTCTTTGGTGTGTTGCATGTGGTTTCCTTGGTGGTTGGGGTGGGATGGCAGTCCCGTTGTTGGTTCGGTGTTTAGGTTACATGATGTAACAGCAATGTGCAACTTTGTGGGGTGGTGTTCCCTGGTGGCGTGTTATATGGCGATTTAAGCGCTTGAAAAATGTTCTAGGCCCACTTACCCCACTGTGTGCGTGTTGGGCGGCTGGTGGGCTGTTTTTGCGCGGTTTTGGCGGGTGTTTATGGCTTGTTTGTGAGTATGTCTTGGATTTCTTGGAGTCCTAGGCCGCTTGAGTAGGGTTCGGCTTGGTGGAGTTGGTGGAGTTCTTGGCGGATTGTATTGCGGATTGTGCGGCTGTGGATGTCTGCGTAGGCGACGGCGACGGCGCGGGCGAGGTTGGGGATGCGCATGTGGCTGTCTCCGGTTTGGTAGCCGTTTAGGTAGATTTCATCGGTTTCTTCGTCGAGGGTTACCCAGTTGTGGGTGGCGAGTTCTTTGACTGCGTGGCGGATGTCGTCGGCTGTGGTGTCGATGGCCATGGCTGCGAGTCTGCCGGGGTGCCAGTCGAGTGTGCCTGCCCATGTGATTTGTGGGTGGGAGTGGATGGTGAGGTAGAGCCATTGGGCTAGGGATGTGAGTTCGCGGTAGCCGGGTTCGGCCCAGATTTGGGGTTTGATTTGGGTGGTGTTGCGGACTTTGCGGACGCGGCTGATGGTCATTGGATTTACTTTCGTGCTTTGGCTAGGCGTTGCTTGAGGGCTTGGAAGTCTGGGCCTTGTGTGGTGAGTTCTTTTTGTTGGGGTGGCGCGCCGGGGACTGATTGTGGTGTGTATGCGTCTCCTAGCATTTGTTGGTATTTCGCGTGCATGCGATGTGCTCTGAATGTTTCGAGTTCTTGTTTGTCGGTGGGGTTGGATTCCCAGCGGCGTACGGTGTCTGATGCTGCGTTGAGGATGTCGCGGGGTGTGCACATTTTGTCTTCGACGCGTTGGGTGGCCCAGAGGTAGACCGCTTCGGCCCATAGGCGGGTTGGGTATTCGCGGTTGAGTGCACAGGCCCATGCTTGGGCGATTTCTGGGTCTGGTTTGGGGAATCGGTCGGGGGCTAGTTTTTTGCCGAGTTTGAGGATTTCGGCGGTGATGTGGATGTCTACCATGCGATTTCCTTTTGGGGTTCTGCGTCGATGATGGGTGGCTGGTTGGTGGTTCCTAGCCACGCTTCTGTGGTGTTGGTTGGGGCTTTTTGCCTTGGGGCGTTCTGGTGTTGTTTGCGCATCCAGACGAGCCAGGTTTTGTCCCAGTCGGCTTTGCGTGCTTTGGCCCCGGTGATGGATTGCCAGTAGTCCATGAAGTTCTGGTGTTCGGCTTCGAGGTTGAGGTCTGGGCGTTCGGTGCGCATTTTGTCGATTGTGGATTGTTTGGGCATCCAGTCTTCGGGGATGGGGTGGTTTTTCTTGGCGGGTTTGTTGGCACCATCCGCCTTGGCGGTGGTGTCTCTACTACTAGGTACTTCTTTAGAAGTACGGGTCGGGTCGGGTCGGGTCGGGTCGGGGCGCTGTGACACCCTTGTGTGACATTCGTGTGAGTCACGGGATGGTGTCACGTGTGAGTCACGCGTGACATTTTCACGTTGTGCCTGTTCAGCGCGTTTTCGCTCGCGTGATTTGCGTTGCCTTTCGGCTGATTCTTCACGCTCTTTTAGCTTCTGTTCGCGTGTGGGTTGGTAGTCATTCCAATCATGAAAGCGATACACTTTCGCACCGTTTTCGGATCGATCTTCGATCCAAATGCGTGCCGAAATGAGCGCATTTATTTGCGAATTCGTTCCTTTGAACAGTTTCACTTGGGTTGCGGGGATGACTCCATCGGTTAAATGTTTGCCACACCAGGCACCCGCTTTAGCCCATAATCCAATGGCAGCGTTCGGCACATCGAGAAACTTTGGGTGGTCGTAAAATGAATCATCGACTTTAAACCAACTCATGATTTAGGCCTCCCCATCGAGGTTGTAGACGGCGTAGAACTCATCCCATGCTTTGCGCACGATTGCTTCGTGGTGATTCAGGATGGTGTGGCGGCAAAGAAAGTCCACGCCATAATCGACGGTGTATCCCCCCGCCGCTTCGGCGCGGTGAATATCAATGAGGGTGTCAAGCGCTTGGTCTATGATTCGCTGTTCTTCTTCGACAACGTGGTTGTCGTGTGATTCTGGTGCCGTCATTGCACAGGCTCCTAAATTTTGTGTGCGGTGATGTTGCCCTGGCACTCCACATGCCGGGGCTTTTCTTTTTGTGATGATGCGTGCCGGGTGTCGTTGTCCGTCACTTGCGTAACCGGCGGTCGTAATTACAAGTTTGTGGTTTGTGTTTAGGCGGCTTGGATTGCTTGTTGAGTGCCTACCCATTCGCGTACGGCTGCCGCGTGACGGGACGGGGTAGCCGATTCAACGAATCGGCCTGTGGGCTTGATGAGGCCGTCTTTGCGGGCGTGCCGGAAGAAGCTGCCAATCGTGTTCGGGTGGTGCGGCTTCGCATCCCCTAATAGCTCCCTGAAATCGTGCGCGGTGAATGGCTCCCCCGTCGCGGCGAGCTGCGTCATAGCTTTCTGCGCGGCCACGTGCCAGCCCCGGTGTATGGCGATTTCTGCCATGTAGGCCGCATCACGCGGGTCAATATCAATCATGAGTTGCATGGTGGCCTCCTAGGCTGCTTGTCCACCGCGAATGTGGAGTTTGTCGTAGCCGTTTTCGATGCGGCGGGCGGTTTTTTCGTTGGTGCACTGGCTCTTGCCTTGCCTGATTCGGGTGATTGTTTTGGCGTTTATCCCGATGGCGGATGCGGCTTTATTGGTGCCGTAGTGGGCTACGAGGACATCTAGTTTGCTGAGTAATTCGGGTGTGACTGGTTGGCGTTTGTTTGCATCGCCGCTGGTGCGGATGGATGCCCGGGCGTGCTCATGTGGGTTGTCGATGTTGTCCCAGTCGTAGGGGCGGGCTAGGTTGAGTTTCTTGGTTTTGCCGTCTATTTCGCGTACGGGGTCGTTGGCGTGCTGGGTGTAGTAGGCACGTATCTTTTCGTCGAGGCAGATGGGCGCCCACCGGGCACGGTCGTAGGAGAGGTGTTGGACTCTTTCGGGTTTCTCCCCGATTTCTTCCCCGATTTCCGCAAAAGTGATTCCGATGGCGCGCAGCGCGTTGACGCGGCGACGGAGTGGCCACGCGGGCCGTCGGTATGGGGAGAGTGTGGGGATTTCTTTTAGCGCCTGGTAGGTGGTGTGTTTGAAGCGGTCACGGCGGTGAAATTTGATGTCGCGCAGTGTGGTGTTGAAAACTAGGTGGTCTTCTTCGATGGCGTTGCAGGTCCATCCGCCATTGATGAGGCGTTCGAGTTCTGCGTGGACTTTGTGCCAGGGAACAAGATGGTGGGCGATTCCTGCGGCTTTGGCGTGGTGGAAGCACAGGCCGTCATAGTCCTTGGAGTGGGTGACGGCGCGGGTGCAGTCGGGGCGTACACAGATAGGGTTTTTGCGTTTAGTCATGTTGGTTGGGTGTGTGTTTGGGGCTGGCAGGCCCGGTGAATATGGCTTGTGGGGGTGTGGTGTGCGGATGCCCCTCCCCGCTTATAGATAGTTAGGCTGCGGATTCTTCCGTGGTGTCCTCAACTAATTCAGCATCGAGTGCTTCCGCTTCATCCGCATACTGCGCATCCAAAAGGATTTGCTGCTTACGGGCGGTAAACATTGCCTTGATTGCGGATTCCCATTCAGGGTTAGTCGATGCGGTTGCGTAGAGTTCCATAAGTTCCTGCTCGCTGCCAGCTTCTGCGATGCGGTCTGCCCATACTTCCGGGTCGTCCGTATTAGCGGGGGTTGCATCAAGCATGTTTGCTAGGCGTGCCTGCGCGCTGTTGTCCTGCGGCTGCGCCTGCTGGCGGGTGGCCTTGTGCTGTGCAGGCTGTTCTACAACGTGGCCGGATTCATCCACTACCGCGCCAACCTCTTCAGGGGTGTAGATTCCACCTGCCATGACATCAGATGCGCCCATGCGAACTACCTCGGAGATGGCGCGGGCACGCAGCATAGCGCCCGGGTAGAGCGACCATGGCCCCTTGTTGCCCCACAGTCCAGCCTTACGGGCCTTTGATTCATCCCACCGCGCCGTGTACTCAAAATCTGGGTCATCGGAGCGGATTAGTACAGCTTCGGCGTAGGTGTCATCGCCGGCGACGCGGAGCTTGTGGCCATGCTGACGAACCATGGCAGACATCAAGTCTGCGGATGGGCTGGGGCGGCCGTTGATAACGGCGATGGAGGTAAGCACGTGGATGCGGGAGATACCCAAAGCATCCGCATATTCCGCTGCGAACATGAGGTTTGCGGGGTTGCCCTGGTACTGGCGTGGCATGAGGTTTCCCTGGCTCATGGCGCGAGACCAGTTCATCATCTCGTTGAGGTGGTCTTGGGTGCGTGCAATTTCCTTAGACATGGTGTGTTCCTTACTTGGTGGTGATTTGGTTGATGGTTGGCAGTTTTTGTGGCGGGTATAGGCTCACGCCCTTTTTGGTGGCGCGCCGGTATCCGATGGTGTGCCCGTTGCAAGTAGCTACCCTGGCGGTTCCCATTGCTTTGAGGATGCGGGCCTTGGCCCCGTCTTCACGCGCCTGCGCGTCTGTTCGTTCGGCCTTGGCGGTGAGGTAGTCGAGCGCATCATCGGGGCTTACCTCCCATTCAAGATCCGGCTCAATATCCGGATGGAGTTTGGCAAAGAACTTGTGAATACCTACCCGGTTATCGATGGGGTATGGGCATTCTGGGAGGGTGAGACTGTCGAAGAATGCCTTAGCCTTCATCTCCAGCGTGTGCGCTGTGTGGGGGTCATAGTCAATGGGAAACACGTCATACTGGTCTACCCATGGGCCGTGTTTGACTACGTAGGTGCGTGTGACGCGCTCCCCCTCCGGCCCGTGTGTCATGTGCATTTGCCACAAGACTTGCACGTAGTAGTAGAGGGGGATTTCGTCAGTTCCTGGCTCTCCCCATTCGTCCGCTTCAGTGTGGATTCCGTCGGAGTTCTTGGCCCGTGCGATGCTTTTGGCTTCTACAAAGATGGTGTCGCCGTCTTCAACGCCTACAGCGTCAGGGTTCGCAGCGGCCCATGGCAAATCAGGCCTAGTGATAGTGGTTTCGCCGCTTACCTGCTCAATGTCTGGACGAAGCACCTGAAAGAACCATGCGAGAATGCCGGATTCCTGGATGGTGCCGCGCATCATTGCGGTGGTGGCTTCTTCAGCTTCGGCTTCGCCGCGCATTTGGTGCCAGAGCTCTACGGTGGTTTTGTAGGGGCTGATTCCTAGGATGGTGGCAACTTTGGAGCCGGTGACTACCTTTGCGTGTTCGCTGCTGCCAGGGATGATTGTCGCCCTAGGTTGTGCGTATGTGGTATTATTCATGTGTGTTTCCTTGGTTGGGGACACTTTTCCGGCCCCGGTGCATTTATGGGAATGGCAGTTCCCGCGCTTTGTGTGGCCGGATTTCTTATGCCGTGAGTAGTTTGTGTTCTGCTCGCTCTGCTTCACTTGCGAGGTACTGCATGAAGTCATCTGCATCTTGTCGCGTGATGCGGTAGATGGGTTTCGCCGGGTTGGCTGAGATACTGATGGCGGTGAGGTTTCCCGCTTTGATGTGTCCTCGTATGAAGTTCTTGGATAGGTCGTAGGTTTCAGCCATTGTTGTGACTGACATGTAGCGTTTTTCGGGCATTGTGTTTCCTTTGGTTGGGGTTGGTGCGTCGTTCGCACACCCATGATGTTACACCATGCAACACCATGACACAACATAGCGCGTAATTTCATGCTTGGAATTAGTGCAAAATCAGCGGTTGCCCGTATCATTCCCACTATGGGTAGTGAAGCAATTGGCGAAAAGATAAAGGCAGCCCGCAAGGACCAAGGCCTAACTCAAAATGATTTGGCTGAGGTGGTTGGGCGCAATCGTAAATGGGTGGTTGAGCTGGAACGCGGGTGCCGCTATGACGGCTCGCCCCTGGTGCTTGATCCGCATTCCGTGATTAAGGTTGCGGCGGTGTTGGATTTGGATGCGGAGACACTTTTGGTTGAGTTGGGGGTTCCGTATGATAAATGGCCGGAACTTTCGTACACGCGTTCGAATAGTGGTAGTCTTTCAACCATCGATTTAAGCGGTTTGTCCACCGCACAAGCTAAACTCATACAACAGCTTGTCAGTGACCTAAAGGCAGGAAACTATGCACAAAAACACAGCAGGGAGCAGCACGAACAATAACTATGACCTGCTAATCATCCCCCAAACAAAAGACGTGATACCCGCATCGCATCTAACCCCCATACAGGCCCGCAACGCCACCCAATCATGGGCCGATTACGGCAACAATTCGAACCACACGTTCGAACAAACATGGCGCGTCACAGTAGCCCACCTCACCCCAAATGGACTACACGCAACCACCACGCTAACTATCCCCCAATCACTCCCCCAAACGGTCTAACGCAGCCCTCGCCGCATCCGTAGAAACATGCATATAGCCACGCGTAGAAAGCACCGTGGAATGGCCCGCAATCTGCCTAATCGTTTCAGCATCCACCCCGGCATCCAGCAACAAGGAAACCATCGTGTGCCGGGCGCTATGCAACACCAGGGGGCGCACACCGGCCCGTTCACACAGATTTGCCCATGCGAGGTCATCATCCGAATTGTCGATAGGCCTAAACCGGTCGTCATGGAAGACTAGCCCCTCACCCGTGGAACGCTCATGTAACACCATAAGCTCCGCTAGTAATGGTGCTGGTATCGGTAGAAGACGCTGAGACGATTTAGTCTTAGGGCGCACAAACCACTTGCCCATGTAGCACGGACGATGCTCATAACCAGATGGTGCAGCGGGCCGCTTTATCGGGCACCGTGCCCCCTTAACCTGCGGCGGGCATCCGCAATTCTCGCCGTGCATCCACGGGATGCGCTGAACCTGCCATGATAAATCCAGCAACCCAGCATCGAGGTCTACGCGCTCCCATTCAAGGCCTAAACATTCCGACTGCCTAGCGCCCAAAAGTAGGGCCATGAGCCACCGTGCGTACAGCATGTGCCCATCCCCCTGGGCGGTGGTGATAATTGCTTTGACCTCATCGCGGGTGAATGATTCACGTTCTTTACTATTCGCTTTGGGCCTGTCCATGCGGTCGCAGGGGTTGGCGTTGATTTTGCCCTCTACGACGGCATCCTTGAGG
>NZ_GG667521.1:110648-111915 GCF_000159135.1 Corynebacterium striatum ATCC 6940 | reverse complement strand
AGGCACTTTGACAGTGTGTTGTGGACGGCTTGCACCATGCGGTCGCTTAGTCCCTCGTTGTGCATTTTCTTGTGGAGGTAGCGCACGTGGTCGGGGGTTAGTTGGTCTAGCTTATTTTTGCCGATATGGCGGATGTGGTTGCGTCCGTAGCCGCGATAGTTGCGTAGAACATTGGGTTTCACACGGTGGAATGCGATGTGGTCGCACCAGTATTCCCACCAGACGTTTAGGGTGGGCATATCGCCGGGGCTGTAAGTGTCGTTTTCTAGCTCTTCGACTTTTGCTTTTACTTTGGCGTTAAGGCGTTGCTTTGATTTTGCGGTGACGCGCACGCGCCAGCGGTTACCGTTGGGGCGGTGTCCAAGGTCTAGGACGCGGTAGTAGAGGCCTGTTTTGGTGTCGCGGTTGAGGTTGCCGATTGATCGGACTTTAGGCATGGCTGCTTTCCTTTGGGGTGGGTCTAGTAGAACCAAAAAGTGATCCACAGTGGTGTTGTTTCGTGGTCAATTGTGACACTGCATAACAACCGTGTGCAACTTACGACCTTGTTGTTTAGTCCCGTTTGTTACATTTTACCTCTATAAGGTGCAGCTTCCCAAGCTGCTGGCGCGGGTTCGATTCCCGTCGTCGGCTCCATTGTCATGAGTCGCGACATGTTTGACAGATGAGTCGCGACATCGTTGACAAACCGGCATTCCAGTTGCTTTTTGTTCTGGGGTGCCGGTTTCTTCGATCGGGCGGTCAGTGCAAGGGTTCACCGTTCCAAGCAGCAGAACCAAGACGTCTTAAAGTGCAGTTACGTCTGGCAACCGGAGCCATTTCCCTCGCCGACTTTAGAAGATGGGGCCTGCCCTCGGACATTAGACAAGTCGGGGTTAGGCCGATCTACGTTTGCACACTGTCAGAATTCGCCTAAACCGCGTTTGTCGTGGATGTCTTTAGCCGAAAAATTGTTGGTGTTGTTACACGCTAGACGATGCGCTACCAATTGAAGCCTTGGAGCATGCGTTAACGACTGCAGGGCGAATCCATGGAAACCAGCTAATTCACCGCAGCGATCGGGGCAACCAGTACGTGTCGCTGAAGTATTCCACGGCTTTAGCGGAATCCGGCCAAGTGTCGGAATAGTCGGCGATTCTTATGACATTTGACTATGCACTAGCCGAGACAGTCAACGGCTTCTACAAAGCTGAACTTATTCATGCTCAAGGTCCATGGACGATAGTCGGAGAAGTCGAACTGGCCACCTTGCGGTGGGTGCATTGGT
>NZ_GG667521.1:3620-108837 GCF_000159135.1 Corynebacterium striatum ATCC 6940 | reverse complement strand
TCTTGCCAAAGAAGACCACAACAAAGCCGACCAGGAAACAGGACGACCAGCCTTCTACGACAACGCTATCCCAACCGAGTACGAACACGCGATAGGAATCAGAAAAGGCCCATGAAGTAACTAACCGTGTCCGCCCCACGACACGCCGCACGGACACACATTCTGCCACTTAACCCCACTTTTAGCGCATTCAATCATGGTTAGCACTGGCCATCGGGATTAAGCAGTCGGTAAACCATTCGGACCACCGCATACACAGCAAGGACACCCACCAATACAAAAACCAAGGTGTTGTTGACAGAGTCAATCGCTAAGTATGCGCAAATTGCTAGAACTGTCATTGTCAAGAAGAATACAGTTGCTTCGCGGCCAACCGTAGGCGCTGGAGTCAATCGAACCATGTCTTGAAAAACTTTCATGAAGATTCCTTCCCTTTGGGGTCATATGATTCTTATGCTTCAACTGTGCCGGTACTCTCGCATGAAGCCTAGTGCCAAATGTACGTAGGCTATATGAGCTTTATCATGCGTAGCCAGCGGAAAGCTGCCCACTCCACATTGCAAATAATGACAAATGTCATGGCGCGCTAATGATCGCTAGCAGAGAAGATAGTGATCAATTCCCGCATTCAAACGACTCAATTTTTGTCAGCATAGAAACATGAACGAAATAGCAAGACGTGAAACAGTCCTCCAAGTCAGCGCCCTCACCCGTAGCTACGGCAAGGGAACGAAGGCGTTTCGGGCTGTTAAGGGCCTTGACTTCCGTGTCAGCCGTGGCGAGGTTTTTGGCCTTCTTGGCACCAACGGCGCTGGAAAAACATCCACGTTGGAGATTCTCGAAGGACTGGCCCCTGCATCTTCTGGTGAAATCGAAGTCTTTGGGCGAGACCCCTTCATTGACAAGTCTCTCATCCGTCCAAGAATGGGCATCATGCTCCAGTCAGGCGGGCTTCCCTCGCAACTAACGGTGCAAGAAACTATCAAGATGTGGCAGGGCACGTGCTCGAATCCCCGCAATACAGAAGAGGTACTAGCAGACGTCGAGCTACTGCATCGGCTTGATGTTCGGGTAGGAGTCCTATCCGGTGGCGAGCAGCGTCGGCTCGACCTCGGCTGCGCCCTACTCGGAAACCCAGAGCTACTGTTTCTCGACGAACCCACCACTGGACTCGATCCGGAATCTCGTAGAAATGTGTGGGATCTGCTCCTACGACTTAAGGAGCAGGGCGTCACGATGGTACTTACCACCCATTATTTGGAAGAAGCCGAGCTGCTTTGCGATCACATCGCCATCATGAATGAAGGAACCATTGCTCGCGAGGGCACGCTCTCCGAACTGGTGAATTCAGTTTCTGCCGAGATCACGGTCTCCAGTGTTCAAACCCCGCCCCAACTTCCGGGTACTACCGTGAACACCGAGCAAGGACGCCACACAATTTCTACAAAGCAGCTTCCCCAAGATGCTCTCACTGTCTTGGAGTGGGCACGTGAAAACTGCCTTGAGTTGGAGGGATTCTCCGCCCGCCCTGCTTCCTTGGAAAAAGTGTTCATGAGTATAGCTAATGAACACAATCCTCAACCTGACTATAAAGGGGTGCAATCGTGACTACTTCTACTTCCCACCATGTAAATCTAGGCAACGCATCGGCTCCAGAATATTCCAACCGTCAGAGTTCCAGTTGGAATCGATATCGAGCTTTAGCTGTGGCCGAAATCCGACAATACTTGCGCAACAAAACGCTACTTTTCATGGCTATAGTATTTCCCATAGGGGTAGGCCTATTGATGCAATTCATGGGTGAGGACGGACAGCCCACAAGCACACGAATGCGCACCGCAATTTCGATGGAAGTATTTTTCCTAATCTCGCTGATGTTCGTCCAGTTCTATTCCGTTCTGTCAATGACTACTACGCGACGTGATGAACGAGTTCTTAAGCGGTTACGCACTGGTGAAGCTCGCAGCGCTGAGATCCTTGCCGCGTTGGCCACCCCCGGAGCTATTATGTCGCTCCTGCTTACCGCGTTAATGTCCGGCATACTCGTTGTCTACACTGGCGATCTACCGAGTACAGGCATTCTGCTACTTCTGGCCATGATTTTAGGAATCGTCATTTCAACAGGTTTAGCACTGCTCACTAGCTCGATTACGGCCAATGCCGAAGCCGCACAGATGACTTCTCTCCCTGTCATGGTTTTGGCCATGCTTTCCCAGTCTCCGCTCCGTTCCACGTTGCCCGATCCGATCCAAGATCCGTTAGCGCGGACACCGTTCGCACTGCTCGGAGATCTCACCTTCATCGAGTGGACTGGGCAGCCTTATATTCCGGATGCAGACCCTACACGTGGCGAACTAACTGCCACACTGACCACAGCCTTGGGACCGCTTGCGCTTATGTTGGTCTGGAGTGTCGCGCTAATTTGGGCAGCATTCCGGTACATGAAATGGGAAACTAACCGCTGATTACTGATGGAACCCAATGTACTCTGACAGCATGACTGTGCTACAGGGGTTCATGGAGAAGCCGGAAACCGATAAGTTCTCCACCTACGTTCGGCTCTCAATGCATGCAACGCTGCTAGCAATAGCCGTTTTAAGCTTCCGACAGGTATCGGTATCGTTCGACGATTTTCAACCTAGCCTGGTCTTGCTGGTCGTATTACTCAATGCGGGGCTCACTACATTGGTAGTCGAACGAACACCGGCATTTTCAACGGCGGCTCGACCGCTCGGAGCGCTGTATCCAAGTGCTATCGCTGTCAATCTATTATGCTGGGCTGTCTCCATTGGGCTACTTGCTACGCAGCGCGCTCCCCATCTCACGGGTACCACTAGCGGACTATCAGTATTCTTGCTATGCAGCTTCGCGTTCGTGCTATCGATCCACATAAAGCACGCTTATCTAATCGTTGCGGCACTAAGTGTAGTCACCGTATCCGTGGTTAAGCACCCCGAACTGGATCACCCTATCTATATAGTTGTTTTCGCATTGGTGTTGGTTTGGGTTAGCAAGGTTACTGTTTGGTCGGTGGGAATAGTCAAAGAGCTATATCGGACGCGAGAGCTGCAGTCACAACTGAAAGTACAGGAGGAGCGCTTACGCTTCGCCCAAGAGCTACACGATAGCTTAGGACAACGCCTAGCGGCGATGTCCCTGAAAACTCAGCTCGCCATCTCTCTTCACAAGAAAAACGACGACCGGACAGATGGCGAACTTCGCGAACTTGAAAAGCTCGTACGGCTCATGCGTACGGATTTGCATCAAGTAGTAACAGGATATCGCACCTTACACCCAAGCTCAGAGCTTGATGAGGCTACTAGCTTACTGGGAGGAGCAGACATCGCGGTCACCGTAACAGGATCACCGAAGGAGATCCCATCCACCTGCCAACAGACCGCTGCCTGGTTCATCCGCGAAGCGACCACCAACGTGATGAAACACTCAAGCGCCAGTGTGGTGAACATCGAACTCTCTGAACACGAGGTATCACTAACCAATGATGGGGTAGAGCGCTCTATCGGGCCGCTCGGTGGCATACAAGCCCTACAGGAACGAGCAAAACAGATCGGTGGCACAATCTCCCTTACCCGTCAAAACAATCAGTGCACTGCAACACTTTCGTGGAAGGACACCGACTAATGCTCTCCATTGCAATCGTCGACGATGAGCAGCTTATCGCTTCTTCGCTAGCCACCTTGTTAGAACTAGAAGACGATCTCAAGGTGACCGAGACCTTCGCCTCCGGTGAGGAACTACTCTCTCGGTGGGAAAAGGCCTACACCCTCAACTCCCCACTTCCTGATGTACTAGTGACAGATCTGCAGCTCGGAGGCATGGATGGCGTCGAACTAGCAAAAGAAATTCCGCGCCTATCGCCCCAAACTGCCATTGTTATAGTTACGAGCCATTCGCGGCCACACCAACTCAAACGAGCGTTGGCATCTGGGGTACAAGGATTTCTGCCGAAAACCGCTACCGCAGAAGAGTTTGCCACAGCGATTCGCACGGTACACAAGGGAAGAAGCTTCATCGACCAAGAACTTGCTGCTACGACTATCACAGCAAATTCCAGCCCATTGACCGAACGCGAAGCCGAAGTCATCGAAGCCGCTGGTAATGGAGGCTCGATAGAACAAATTGCCAAGGAGGTCTTCCTGGCCACCGGCACAACCAGAAACTATCTTTCCTCAGCAATGGCAAAGCTCGGTGCACAGAACCGATTCGAAGCATATTTGCGCGCCCGAGAATCAGGGTGGATTTAGGCGAGGGTTTCTATCCCCTCGCCGTTGTCAGCGGCATCCTCGTGTATGTAGTCACGGTCTACACCCAACTAGGTGGATCATCTTTTGGCTGACTCGTAGCCATGAATGTTTGATATGCCAATAAATGGACGTGCATCCGAAGCTGAGTAATAAGGAAACGCTCCGAGTAACGACTGAGCATCCCAGACAGTTGATGAATTCGAGGTTCGAAGACCATCTTCGCTGCGTCTCATCTATGACCCCAGATTCCGACCTACCAAAGAGCCGGATCGCTGTAACCGCCGAGGCTTTGGAGAGTCTAGAACGAACTTGAGCCAATGGGCCCAGTATCTGGCATGCACCCCCAACTTTCAGGGGACAATATCGTGCTGGTCAGTGGCGCTTAGCCACTGGGCCAGTTCATTTTGTGCCCGTGCTACCCCGCCTGGATAGTGTGCTTCCAACTCTGCGGCTGCCGGTTCGAAGAATTTCTCTGTGAGCGCGGCTAGATCGCGCTCAGGAACGTTGCCGCGGATGTCATCTAGCGGGGCGCGGAACGTCACCCCACAATCGGTGCGGAGCTGATATCCGCGCCAGTCTTCGCTGTAGATGCGAAGTTCTGCCCCGCGCAGGTTGGATTCAATGACCACGTTGCCGAATATGAGCGTGGTAAGGGTTTTCTCTTCCATGGCGTCGAGGCTACTAGCCGCAGCGGACGATGGGCTGTGGGTCGTAGACCGTAGTGGTGGTCTCGCGGGAGAGTTCCTTGCCGCCTAGATCCTTGATGATGCGGGTATCGGACGTCGTAAAGCCCGGCGCGCCGGAAGAAGGCGAGCAGTCGCTGCCTGGGACGGACATAGGTTGTGGGTCGGTCTTAGCCCAGCGGCCGTTGTTGACAGACTCCACGTTGTAGGTCTTCACGCCCTTGAAGCGGACGGTGATCTTGCCGCCGCCAAAGTCGGTCTCAATGCGGACCGGGGTGTTCGTGGTGTTCTTGAACTGCAAGTCGATGGAACCCTCGTACACGGTAGCCTCGCGGCCGGCCGGGTAGCGGGAGATGTAGTAAGAGTGCGGCGTGTGGGCCACGTCCTCGAAGCCGGCGAAGTAAGCGGCATTGTAGAGCGTGGTGGCGAACTGCGAGATGCCGCCGCCGACCGCAGTGCCGGAGTGTCCATTGATGATGATGCCGGACTCCACGTAGCCCTGCGCCGTGCCGCGCGGGCCGGTGTAGCCGTTGAGGGAGAAGGTCTCGCCTGGGTTGACCACAGCGCCGTCGACCTGCGCCGCCACGCGGCGGATATTCTCGCCCGATGCGCCAGAGAAACCGCCGGTGGAAAACTCCGACACGGTGTCGTTGAAGGTGGCCTTTTCCGCCATCTCGGTGGTGTACTCCGCCGGATCCGGCTTGTAGTCCGCGTCCCAGGTGCGCTCGTCGCCCTTGACGCGCTTATCGAAGTCCTTCAAGGTCTTCTCCCAGTCGATAATCGAGCCATCGACCGATGGAGTCACATTCATCTTGTCGCCGCTGAAGGAAATCTTGGCATTCTGGCCTGGCACCTGCGCGCCATCCATGCGCTCCTCGAAAAGCTGCTGCGCCTTCGGCGTATCCACCTTCAGCTCCAGCTTGCCGTCCTTCGCCTCAATGGAGACGAACTGCGCGATTTCGTCCTTGCGCAGCGTGCCCGCGACGTTGTTCTCGCCGTTGATGGTGAGCGGGTTGTCGAGGGCCTTGGCGGCGTCGCCAGTGCGCATCGCCTCAATCGCGTCGTCGTTGATAGCGGGCTCCACCTCGACAGGCTCTACCTCAACGCCCGCCGGGTCGAGCCAGTTTTCGGTGATGCCATTTTTCAAATCATCCGGCTCCACCGTCTGGCCCAGCACTGGCTTGGTCACCTTAAGCTGGCCGTTGTTGAGCTCCAGCATGCCATCCTTCGGTGCGAAGGAGAGCTCGTTCTTCACGCGCTCCAGTGCACCATCCAGTGCAGTGTCGTCAATATCAACGGCGACCGGGATTTCCTGTGTGGCCTTTACGAAGCTAAACAGACGAGTCACCGGATTATAGGAAGCATCCGGAATGCCGTCCACGGCCTTCTGGTAGTTCAGCGTCAGGCCTGACTCGGCAGGGACTAACTGGGAAGACTTCTCCCCGGAGGTGACGTTGACGGGCTTGGTCTCGACGTCGCCAAGCTCGCGCTCCAATTTCTCTACCGCAGCGGTGCGCTCCATGCTGGAGATGTCCACACCGCCCACGGACGTCGCACGCGGAACCTTGCCCTGATTAGCAATAACGTCCCACGTGTAGGCGATGCCCGCGATCAGGAGAAGGCCGACGATCACGCCGAGGGTGATGCGCCAGCCTTTGCCAGTTTGCTGTCCTACTGCCTTTTTCACGCCTTAAAGACTATCGTTCGAGCTGCAGCATTCCTAGTAAGGTCCCGTTTACTCGGCCAAACGCCGGGCAGAAGTTTGCAGTTGCTCCTCGGTCAAGGTGCCGTCATCGAGGGCTGCCACGACGGCGTCGATAGCCGCGTCGAAGCCCCCGTCAGTGGACCACAAGGGCATGTCAGCGCCCGCTCCAATCGCAGCAACCACCGCCTGCGGCACATCCATCGTGTCCGCAATGGATGCCATTCCGCCCAGGTCATCGGTGTAAATGGGGCCTTCGAAATGCAGATGCTCGCGCGCGAGCTTATAAGCGGCCGGATTGATAGAAGCCGCCGTTTGGCCATCGCCCAGGCCCGGCACAGCGAGGTGGCTCATCATCAGGCCGGCCCCAGGGGCCGCGGGGACGGCCTCCTCGAAGGGCACGAACTCGTGGGTGTAGAGCTCCTCCAGTGGCGGGGTCACGGCCTCAGCCAGGTGGGTATCCCCCGAGGCACGCCCGTGGCCTGGGAAGTGTTTGAACACGGCTTCGACGCCGGCCGACTCAAGGCCGCGGGCAAAGGCTGCGCCATACTCACCGGCTTGCGCCGGATCGGTGGAGAAGGAGCGGTCCCCCACCACTTCGAGCCCGCCGCCGTCGACGTCGAGGACCGGGGCGAAATCCACGTTGATGCCGTGTGCCTTGAGCACGCCGCCGATCTCCGCGCCGATCCTCTCCACATCCTCCGGGCTGCCGTCTGCGGCCATCTGCTGCGGGGCCGGGAATGCCCCGAGGACTTCGGAGAAGCGCTGCACGCGGCCGCCTTCAAAATCAATGGAGACCTTGAAGTCGCGGCCCAGCTCCTCTCGCAGGGCCACGATGTTGCGGCCCTCTTCGGTGAGCAGATTCGGATCCGCCCAGCTGGGGATGAAGATGCCGCCCGCGCCGGCTTCGAGCTTCTGGCGTGCGTCGTCGTAGTTGACGGCCGGCGGCATGAGCAGGGAGGCCGCCAGCTGCCGGCGGTCCGTTGCGGCGGGCGCGGCGCTGGTCTGTGGGATAGCACTGGCGCTTGACGACGCCGCGTTTTCCGGCGGCGCGACCTCCTCATCCGCGCAAGCCACCAAGGTACTTCCGAGCCCCACCGCGGCGAGTACGGCAGCTGCGCGCACTCGTACCCGCGGACGCGAAAAAGCGGCTGCAGATCCAGCCGCGGGACGGAAGCAATGGAAAAGATGCATGCCCTCCAGTGTGCACGATTGGCCACGCAGCGGCCGTGAAGGGGGTTACTATGGCCCCTATGAGTAACGCAGAGACCATGTTGATTGCTTATGACGGCTCCACTCGCGCTGCCCGCGCCATGGAGCATGCGGCCCGCCTGCTGCGCCCGCGCCGCGTGGAAATCCTCACGGCGTGGGAGCCGGTTGCCCGCCAGGCCGCGCGTGCCGTGAGCCGCACGGGTTTGCACCAGTCCACCGTAGCGCCGGATAACGTCGAGGACGATCCCGCTTACGAGGAGGCGCTGCGCATCTGCAAGCAGGGCATCGAGGTCGCCGAGAGCCTGGGGCTGAGCGGCCGCGCTCACCTGGTGGAGTCGGTGACCACGATTGCTTCCGCCATTGTCGACGCCGCGCAAGAACTCGACGTCGACGTCATCGTCACCGGCACCCGCGCGCTCAGCGGCTTCCGCGGCTGGTGGACCAACTCCACTGCCGAGCACATCGTGCGTAATGCGGGCCTTCCGGTGTTCATCGTTCCGCCCGAGCTTGACGACGACGAGGACGACGAGGAACCCGAGGCCCACAGCTAGTCGCATCCCCGGCGCGATTCGTACAGGAATTGCGCCGTGTAGCTGCTAGTATCTAGGACCATGGCACTCGAGACGGACTCCCTCAACAAGCGCACCCTCGGCCCAGCCGTGGGCAGCACCGTCGTGGGCATCGCCCTCGGCGTCATTACGGTGATTGGCATCGCGCAGTTCTCCAACGCTGACGTGGTCCCGGCAGGCAACGCTGTGTCTACTTCCGACGCCGTCATGGGTGGCCCGGAGTACGGCTCCCGCAACTAATGTGCGTGGCTTTTTCTCCCGCGGCATAGCCCGCCGCCCGCAGCTGCGCTGGCGCCTTGTCGGCCTGCTAGTGCTAGCGCTTATTGTCTTTAGCCAGCCTTTTGGGCTGACCGTCGCCGACACCAAACATGACCTCGCCGCGAACCCACTGGGGTTTCTGCGCGGCGCCCTGCACGCTTACACCGAGGTCTTCACCTTGGGCCAGCTGCAGAACCAGGCCTACGGTTACTTGTTTCCACAGGGCCAGTTTTTTCTCCTCACTGACTTCCTCCCCGACTGGATAGCCCAGCGCCTGTGGTGGTGGCTCGTCCTCGGGGTGGGTTTTTGGGGCTTCCATCGGCTCCTTTTCGCCGCTCTGCCGTCGCTTCGGCAAGCGCCCGGCTGGTGGCCTTTCTTGGCCGCGCTGCTCTACTCGCTCTCCCCGCGCGCGCTAACCACGCTGGGGGCCATCTCCTCGGAGACTTGGCCGGTCATGCTCGCGCCTTGGGTCGTGCTGCCTTTCCTGCGCCGCGAGCTGAACTGGCGCGACGCCGCGGCCGCTATCATTCCCGTGGCGCTGATGGGTGCGGTCAATGCCACGGCTACGCTCGCGGCCTGCGTGCCCGCTGCCGTGGTCCTGCTCTATCGCCGCGCTTGGCGCCCCGGGCTGGCCTGGCTTGCCGGCTGCGCCGCGGTATCGGTCTGGTGGATCGTTCCGCTGCTAGTACTCGGCCGCTATGCCCCTCCGTTTACCGAGTTCATCGAGTCCTCTTTTGTCACCACCCGCTGGCTCAACCTGCCGGAGATTCTGCGCGGCACCACCAGCTGGGCGCCCTTCGTCGACACGGAGCGCAGCGCCGGATATGCCCTAGCCGTCGAGCCTTTCTTCGTTCTGGTTACCATCGCGGTGGCGGCCGTTGGCCTGTACGGGCTTAGCCGCCTGCCTCGCGTATGGCCGGTGATGCTGTGCGTGGGCATCGCCATCTTGGGCACCCACGCCGCGTGGTACCTGCATGCTCTCGACGGCCCGCTCGCGGCGCTGCGCAACCTCCACAAGTTCGACCCCCTAGTTCGCATCCCGCTCCTGCTCGGATTCGCCGCGGCCACCGCCCCCCTTTCGCTGCCTGACTCGGGCCGCGCGTGGCTGCGTCCCTCCCGGAAGCAGGCGGTTGCCGTGCTGGTGGCGGCGCTCGCCTGTGCCTCCTTCTCGCCCGCGTGGACCGGCCGCCTCCTACCCAAAGGCGCCTATTCCGCGGTCCCCGACTACTGGCACGAGGCCGCGAACTTTCTCAACGCCACCGCCCGCGATACCCGCACGCTGCTCTTCCCCGAGTCCTCCTTCGCGCGCCAAGACTGGGGCTGGACCCGCGATGAGCCGGCGCAGGCGCTTCTCGACGTCCCCTGGGCCGTCCGCGACGCCATCCCTCTGGTTCCGCCCGAGGCCATCCGGGGTCTCGATGGCGTCGTCGCCGCGCTTCACGACGATCCCCGCACCGGCACCGCTGCACTCCAACGCCAAGGCATCGGGGCGATCCTGTTGCGCCACGACCTCGCCTCCACCGAGGGGGCCAGCGGCCGCGACGACTCGCGGCTAGCTGCTTGGCGCAACGCCTCCTCTTACGGCGGCCAGGTCCACGCTTTCGGCCCCAATGACGAGGTTGAGGTCATCATCCTGCCGCACCAAGACTCCGCGGGAGTGCTCAGCACCACTGAGCCCGTACGCGTCGCAGGCGGCGGCGAGTCCTTGGCCTTCCTCGATGCGCATTCGGCCAACCGGCCTGCGTATGAGCTGGTGGAGGGCAACGCCGACATCGTCACCGATACCCCTACCCTGAGCGACCGCAACTACGGCACCCTCGACGGCCCCATCTCCGCCCCGCTGGGCGCTGAGGATCCCTCGACCGTGAACAACCGCCTGCGCGACTACCCCTCCGCAGGCCCGCTGACCACCGTGGAGTCCCACGGCGGCACGGTCCGCGCCTCCTCGTCTGCCGCCGACGCCGACTCCTTCGGCGGCGCCAATCCGGCGCGCTCCATCACCTCCGCAGTAGACGGGGAGAACTCCACCGCCTGGTGGCCAGCGCCTGGCGACACCGGCTGGCTCGAGCTCAACAAGGACCCCCAAACGCCCGCCTGGGACGCCCCCGTCATCGATCTCATGGCCACTGGCCACACCGAGGTCACCGTGCGCTCGGGCAGCGCCAAGGTCAAGGTCAAGCTCAAGCCTTATCGCTCCCGCCAGGTGCGCGTGCCCGGCGGTGCGACGCACTCTATCCGCATCGAACTCAAAGAGCGGGTGGGAATCGCCAACGCACAGGTCATGGGCTCGCCCATAGAGCGCGTGGTCACCGTCCCAGACACCTCACCGGACGTGCGGCAGTTCTTCTTCCAGCAGCTGCTCCAGGACTCCCGCATCCTCATCCGCGACTTCACCGCACCGCGTTCCATGCAGGTCACGCTCGATTCCACAAAGACCGTGCTGGTCGACGGCGCGCGCTATAACCCCGGCGACACCCTCACCCTGCGCCCCGGCAAGCACCGCGTCCGCACCACGGGCACGTGGATAAGCCTGCGCGAAAAGGGCTGGAATCCGCCCAGCACCACCCCGGCCACCGGCCGGGACATCACCGCCGCCTCCACCGAGCGCCTCCTCATCACCGGCGACGCCTTCAACGAGGGCCTGCGCGGTCACCTCGATTCCCCCACCGGCAGCGTGGACCTGCAGCCCCGGGAGATCAACGCCGGCGGCCAGGCCTACGTCATTCCGGCGGGCGCGAGCGGCAGCTTCCGCCAAAGCTTCGTCGCCGAGCGTGCCTACCAGGTGGCCCTGGGTCTCGGCGGAGCGCTGGCACTGCTCACGGTAGCCGGTTGCCTGCTCGCACTTCGCCGCCCTCCCCGCGAGCCCTGGCTGCCCGCCGACACCGCATCCTCGCACACCGTGGCGGCGCTATGCGGGCTGGGCACCCTCGCCCTGCTGGGGCTACCCGCCGTACTGGCGGGGGTGGCGGCATGGGCGGTGCTGAGGTGGACGTCGTTAAGCGCGGCTCCTTTGGCGGCCGCCCTCACACTGGCCGCGGGCGCCATGCTCGCCCGCGCCCCCTGGGCAAGCGGCACCTACGCCGGCGACTCCGTCTTGGTGACCTGCCTGTGCGCCGCGGCCTTGGCCTGCGTTCTGTGGCCGCGCAACAACCGACGCCCCGGCTCCTCCACCACCACATAGCTCACCGCCGACACCAGCAGACTCAACGCCACCGTGGCCACGAGGACCACGCCAAAGTGGACCACCGTGCCGCTAAACATCGGCACACCCAGCAGCGGGAAGACCACCGCGAGCACCGCAACGTGCCACAGAAACAGCGAATAGGACCAGCGGCCCAGCGCTTGGAAAACCTCGCTCGCCAACACGCTTTTCTCCGCGCGCGGGGCCAGCGCCACCGGCACCATCACGCACGCACCGAACACCGCACCGACAATGATGCGCCGCGCGAACTCGCCCGGCTCCGGATGCTCCAGCCCCCGCGGGCCAAACCACTCGCGGCTGGCCAGCCACAGGCAACCTGCCGCCAGCAGCCACCACGCCCACCGAATGCGCAGGGCCCGCTCCACCCAGCGCGGAAGGCGCAGGCCCTCCGCCTCTGCAGCGAGCAACCCCACCACGAACCAGGACGCATACGCCGGCGGCCAAATCTGCGAATTGACGTCGCCTTTGTCGAAATCCGCCACGAAGGGCACAAAACCCCAGCCCCAACTCAGCACTGCTGCAGCCAGAAAGGCCGCCATCCGCTGCTGCCGGTTCCACCCCCGCATGAGCCAGGCCAGGGCCGGCAGCACGAGGTAGAACGCGAACTCCACGCACAGCGACCACAACTGGGTCAGACCCGGCGCGAGGCCATCGACCACGTAGATCTGCGTGCTCGTGAGGTTGCTGAATACTTGGGTGAGGGTGACGGAGTGGGCGTCGGGAAGCAAAGCGAGCACCAGCGCCACGCACACCAGGTAGGCGGGCGCCAGGCGCGCCACGCGTGACCAGGCATAATCCCGGGTAGTGTGCAGATGGCGGCGGCGCCACAGCAAAAAAGCGCTCAACGCGAAAAAGACCGCCACGAAGTAATCGAAGCGCTCCGCAATCCCCCATCCAGTGCCAGTTTGGAAGGAAACGTGGGTGACCACGATCCCCAAGGCTGCGCATCCGCGCAATCCATCCAGCTCGGGAAGGTGGCAGGGTACAGTCTTTGAGGAAGCCAAAACGGTTTTCTCCTTCCTCCGGCTAAGATTCATAGGGCCATGACGCCACAAGCGAACTGATTGGAACTTTACTGTAATGAAGCGGCTGATTAATTGGAGCTCGCGGATGACGAGGGTGATCGTCGCCGCGACTGTCTTCCTTCTACTTGGATCCGTCCTCCCGCCGCTGTATAAGAATCAGGCCCGTCCGCTGCCGCTCAACCTTAATTTCACGGTCACCACCGAGCCCGCCACCGGGCCCGCGCTGAACATCCTGCGCGCGCTGCACCACGAGAAGCCTGCCGATCCCCACGGCGACCCGGCCTGCGAATCGGAGCAGGCTCCGCTTTATTGTTATATCGAGGACCGGGTGACCACGCTCGAGCGCGTCACCACCACCTCCGCTACTAACGACGACGCCGTGGCCTCCGCAAATTCTTCGCTCAAGGTCGAGGCCGACGGTAAGACCATCGCGGAGTTCAACGAGAGTTCCCTGCTCAACCGCGAATCTGCCTATCCCATCCCAGGGTTAAATAGCTCTCAGCAGTTCAACATCACGCCACTGGGCACGGGTGCTTCTTCCATGGACTTCGAGCGCGACGGCATCAGCTACTTCTTCCCTGCCAAGGCAGAACAGCGCAGCTACCCGTACTTCGACCCGATGACGCAGACGGCCGCGCCCATCGACTTCACGGGCACGGAGAAGCGGGAGACCATCCCCACGTACTCCTTCCACCAGGAAATCGACCCGGTTTCAGTGGTGGACTCGCTGAGCTTTGCACAGCAGGACAACCTAGAGCAGCTGCGCCGCTCGGGCCCTGCGAAGGCGATGTTTAAGCCGGAGTCCCTCGAGCGCTTCGGGCTGAGCCCCACCGAGCATGTCATCCTCGAGCCCTTCTACACCGTCAAGCGCGACGTATGGGTTGAACCCACCACCGGCACCATCCTGGACGTGCACGAGGACATCAAGATCTTCCTCGCCACCGACGCCGACCAAGCCCGCCAGATGGTGGAAGAAAATGACACCGCAGACCGCGCGCTCTTCCAGGCCGACATGTCGTGGTCCGAGGCCACCAAGCAGGAGCGCCTCGATTCGGTACGTACCACGATTGAAAGCGCGAAGATCCTGAGCATCGTGGGGTGGGTCGGCAAGGTTATCGGCGTGGTTTTGCTTGCCTATGCTGCCTCGTTGTACATGCGCCGCCACCGTGACCGCGCATAGCTGGAGCCGCCGCGTCCTTGTCGCGTGGGGTCTCCTGCTCGTCGGCGCAGTGTGCTGGCCTTTCCTGGTGCCGGGCGAGCTGCTGTGGCGTGACATGGCGTTACTCCACCACCCGGGCCTGACGGCCACGAACTTTGGGCTGGGTACCTTGCCTGCCCGCAACGCACCGCAAGATGGGGTCTTGGCGTTGCTGGGCGGCGATTGGTTCGCGCGTGTTCTGGTGCTGGCCAGCGCCTTGGCCAGTGCGTGGGGGGCGGCAAAGTGGGCGCACACTCCGCTGGCGGCTGCTGCCGCGATGGCGTGTGCGGTGGCCAATCCTTTCGTTCTTGAGCGCCTTCTGCAGGGGCAGTGGTCGCTGGCGGTAGCCGCGTGGCTCGCGCCAGTGCTGGCGTGGGCCTGCCTTAACCGACGCCGCGCCGCCTCCTGGCTCGCGCTCTGGGCCTCCTCGCTGACTCCCACGGGCGGGGTCTTCGGGGTGGTGATTGCGCTTGTCACCGGCCGCTTCCGGCTTGCCGCAGGTGGCGTGTTGCTCTGGTTGCCGTGGCTGGTGCCGGCGCTGTCCAACAACTCCGCACCTGGTTCCGCAGCCGCGCAGGTCGCCGCCTTTGCTCCCCGTGCGGAAGGCTTCGTGGGCACCGGGGGCGCACTGCTGGGCTTGGGCGGAATCTGGAGCGCCGACGCCGTGCCTGCCTCCCGCTTCGCGCTCGCGGGCCTAGCCGTCGCGGCCTTGGCGTTCATGGGGTCCCGGCACCTAGAGCATGCTTGTCGGCGCCCCCTTTACCTCCTCGCCGCCCTCGGCCTCGGCCTGGCCTGCGGGGCGTGGCTCTTCCCCGGCGCGCTGGGGTGGTTTATCGCGCACGTTCCTGGCGCGGGCCTGCTTCGCGACGCCTCCAAGCTCACGCTCCTCGCCATCCCCCTCTACGTCGCGGGGTTGGGGGCGCTGCCGAATCTGCCTGCCGCGGTAGGGCTCCTCGCCTGCCTCCTGCAAGCCCCCGGCGCCCCGCGCGACGTCGCCGTGCTCGCCCCGCGCTCCGAACAACCCGTGGTGGACCAGCAGCTTGTCGACGCCCTCAACGGCCGCGTCGCCTTCTTCCCCGACCGCCCCTCGCTGGTGAGCCTGCGCGGCGGCGGCGTGGCCGTGGACCCGTATTCCAAGGCGTTAAACAAGCTCGAGTCGGGCGAGCTCATCGTCGATGGCGTGGTAGTGGACCAGGCCCAGCCGGCTTACGTCGCCGCCCACGATGCCTGGCAGCGCCGCGATATGGACGCCCTGGAGGAACTCGGGGTGGGAGCCGTGGTGGTCGATAGCCGCATCGTCGCCGAGACCGCCGCGCCTGCCCCCGCGGTGCCGTGGGCTCTGACCACGCTCTGGCTCCTGCTTGCTAGCGCTGCTTTTCCACTAGCTCGCCAAGCAGCTTCTCGAAAGCCTGGCCAGTCTTCTCCCACGAGTACCTAGCCGCCAGCTGCCGGGCATTCTCGCCCAAACGACGCCGCTCATCTGGGTCTTCCACCAGCTTCTGCACGGCGTGGGCGAACTCGTCCTCGGTATCGACGAGCACGCCGGTCTCCCCGGCGACCACGCTATCGCGCAAGCCAAACGTGTAACCCACCGTGGGAACGCCGTGCTGCGCGGCCTCCATCACTGCCAAACCCCAGCCTTCTTTGCGCGAGGGCATGAGATGGACGTCGGCAAGCGCGAGCAAAGCGTGCTTGTAATCCTCCGTGACCTGGCCGCGGAAGCGCACCCGCTCGGCCACCCCGATGCACGCGGCATACTCGCGCAATTGCGCCTCCCACCAGCCGGAACCGATGACGTCGAGGACCGCGCCCGGCATGCGCGCCACGGTGTCCATGGCATGCTCAATCTGCTTGTGCGGCACCAGCCGCGAGAGCGTGACCAGGTGAATCGCGGTCTCACGCTCCAGCGTCGGCACGTGCGCGGGCAGCGGATCCACACCGTTTTCGATGATGCGCGCGCCCCTGATGCCTAGGTCCTCGAGGTCGTGCTTCGAGGCCCGCGAGACCGTCACGTAGGGGCTATTACGGTAGACCCGCGGCGCCACCTTCGACTCAAGGAACCAGCCCAAGCGCGCCAGCAGGGGGCCTGCAACCGGCCACTGCTCGCGGTGGCAATGGTGCGTGAGCAGAACCGTCGGCGCTGGCGAGACCAAGCGCGCGAAGAAGGGAATGCCGTTTTGGGTATCGACGATGACGTCCACGCCCTTCAGATCCCCCAACCCCAGCCGGCCGGCGAGGATAGCCAGCCACGCGCGCGGATACACGCTGAACTTCGCTCCCCCGCGGGAGTAGAGCACGCCCGCCCGGCGCTCCCGCTTGGCGGCGTTCATGTGCCGGGCGGTGCGAAAGACCACCTCGTGGCCCTGCGCCGCCAGGTACTCACCCACTCGCTCGAGGTAGCGCTCCGAGCCACCGCCCTGTGGGTGGGTGGAATCGCGCCAGCACAGTAAAAGAATTTTCATGTCGAGCTACTAGCCTAGTGGGTTATGAAACAAACCCGCGCCATGGCCACGCTTGCGCGTTCGTGGCGGCTGCTGCGCTCCTTCCGCTTCGAACAGACCCGGCCTGACATCTTCTACGGTGGCCTGGCCTCCGACACCGCCCTGCTTGTCGACGCCCTCTGCACCGACCTCGGCCTCCCCCTTTCCGGCGCGCGCGTGCTCGATGTGGGCGGCGGGCCAGGCTACTTCGCGGAGGCCTTCGCTGGGCGCGGGGCGCGCTACTTTGGCGTTGAGCCCGATGCGTGCGAGATGTCGGCCGCGGGAATCCAGCTGGCCAACGCGGTGCGCGGCGACGGCACGCAGCTGCCCTTTGCCGACTCCACCTTCGACGTCACCTACTCCTCCAACGTGGCCGAGCATATCCCGCATCCGTGGGATATGGGAGAAGAGATGCTGCGCGTGACCCGGCCCGGTGGGCTGGTGATCTTGAGCTACACGGTGTGGCTGGGGCCTTTCGGCGGCCACGAGACGGGCCTGTGGGAGCACTACGTGGGCGGCGCCTTCGCCCGCGACCGCTACACCCGCCGCCACGGGCACCCGCCAAAGAACGTCTTTGGCACCTCGCTTTTCGACGTCTCCGCGCGCGAGGGCCTCGACTGGGCCACCGCGCATGACGCTTTGCTCACCTTTCCGCGCTACCACCCCAGCTGGGCGTGGTGGGTAACGCGCGTGCCTGTGCTGCGCGAATTCTTAACTTCGAACCTCGTCATCGTGCTGCGCGCCTAGAGTTCTCTCGCATGCAAAAGGGCCTCCCCGCTTCACCATGATGGTGGGCGGGAAGGCCCTAAGTTTTGGCTTAGGCGTTCTCGACGCGCGACTTCAGTGCGCGGAACTCATCCCAGACCTCGGACGGAACGCGGCCGCCCAGGAAGTTGAGCCACTCGGCGTTGTCTTCCATATCGCCAGCCCAGTCAGCGGCGTTGACGGCCAGCGCCTCGCGGACATCCTCGATGTCGAAGTCCAGGCCCTCGATGTCGATGTCCTCAGCGCGAGCGGTGTTGCCCACGACAGTCTCGACGGCGTCGACCTTGCCTTCGATGCGGTCCACGATCCACTTCAGGACGCGGGAGTTCTCGCCGAAGCCCGGCCACAGGAAGCGGCCGTCTTCGCCGCGGCGGAACCAGTTAACCAGGAAGATGGACGGCATGCGGTCACCGCCCTTGACGCCCATGTCGATCCAGTGCTGCAGGTAGTCACCAGCGTTGTAGCCGATGAACGGCAGCATCGCCATTGGGTCATGACGCAGTGCGCCGACCTTGCCCTCTGCTGCGGCAGTCTGGCCGGAGGAGAGCAGGGAGCCGATCATGGTGCCGTGGTTCCAGCTGAATGCCTGGGTGACCAGCGGAACGGTGTCCGCGCGGCGGCCGCCGAACAAGATGGCGTCGATCTTGACACCCTTCCAGTCGTCGAACTCCGGTGCCGCAGTTGGGCACTGAGAAATCGGGACACAGTAGCGGGAGTTCGGGTGAGCAGCCTTTGTGGTGGATTCAGGGGTCCAGTCGTTGCCGTGCCAGTCGATGAGGTGCGCAGGAGCGTCGCCCATCTCCTCCCACCAGACATCGCCGTCGTCGGTCAGCGCGACGTTGGTGAACAGGGTGTTGCCCGGCTCCATGGTCTTCATGGCGATCGGGTTGGAATCGTAGTTGGTGCCTGGTGCCACGCCGAAGAAGCCGTTCTCCGGGTTCACGGCGTAGAGGCCGTCCTCGCGCAGGTGCAGCCACGCGATGTCGTCACCCACAACCTCCGCGGACCAGCCCGGGATGGTCGGGGTGATCATGGCGAGGTTGGTCTTGCCACAAGCAGACGGGAAAGCCGCCGCAACGTGGTAGTTCTTGCCCTCCGGGTTGGTCAGCTTCAGGATGAGCATGTGCTCAGCCATCCAGCCCTCTTCTTTACCCATAACAGAAGCGATGCGCAGCGCGTAGCACTTCTTGGCCAGGATGGCGTTTCCGCCGTAGCCAGAGCCGTAGGACCAGATTTCCTTGGTCTCTGGGAACTGGGTGATGTACTTGGTGTCGTTGCACGGCCAAGTCACATCCTCCTGGCCCGGCTCCAGTGGAGCGCCCACGGAGTGCAGTGCGTGGACGAAATCGCCCTCAGCACCAATCTTCTCCAGCGCCTGTGCGCCCATACGGGTCATGATGCGCATGGACAGGACCACGTACGCGGAGTCAGTGAGCTGGACACCCAGCTTCGGGTCAGGATCGTTGATAGGCCCCATGCAGAAAGGAACCACGTACATGGTGCGGCCCTTCATGGAGCCGCGGAATGCCTCGGTCATCTCTGCTTTCATGGCTGCCGGCGGTGCCCAGTTGTTGGTGGGGCCAGCGCCTTCCTCGGTCTCCGTGCAGATGAAGGTGCGGGACTCAACACGTGCGACGTCAGACGGGTTAGAGCGAGCGAGGTAAGAGTTCGGACGCTTTTCTTCGTTCAGCTTGATGAGGGTGCCCTTTTCCACGAGCTCCGCTGTGAGACGATCTGCCTCTTCCTGGGAGCCGTCGACGAAGACCACTCGCTCCGGCTGGAATAGTTCGACACTTTCGCTAATCCAAGAAATGAGTTTTTCGTTGCTCGTTGGCAGCTCGCCAACGAGGCCTTTAATGGTGGCGGTCATCTAAGAATCTCCTAGTGGTCCGGTTCGTGAGGTTGTATATCGCCAAGGGCCATGCGCTGCACACAGTCAGAGCACACGTCCCCCATGGGTCATTCACCTCAAGATTAACCCCACGTCGGTGTGAATTACCGCTAAACTTTGGCATTCAAAGCCAATGTGGTTATATCCACACCGTTCACCACAACTTAACCAAGCGTACGCCGGTGTGACATTAAGCATATGTGACTTTTACCCACCCCAATATGGGGCTGAAATGTCGCGAGTGCCGCGTTATTTTGTACGGAAGAACTTACCCCCTCGCAGCTCAATCCGGTTATATCCGGTGCGTAATATGCGTACGAATGCCCCCTGGCCTAGCGGCGCGGCACTTTGTTAGTTACCCAGACACAGGGAACAATATATGGGCAATGAATACTGCAGATAATCCTCAAAACTCCCCAGCTGGCGAGATGCCACACGGCCGCCCGCTGCAGACCGACTTCAACGCTGAATTCGGCAACGATCTTGATTACCCACGCCTCGGCAACGTCACCTTCCGCCGCGGCACCCTCACCGACAACCAGAACGCCCTCTTCGAAGAGCACTGGCCGCGCCTGGGCAAGATGCTCGCCGACGAGCGCATCGACCTCGACGAATGGTTCGGCCGCAGCGGCGCCAAAACCATTGTTGAGATTGGCTCCGGCACCGGCACCTCCACCGCCGCGATGGCGCCGAAAGAACAGGACACCAACATCATCGCCGTTGAGCTCTACAAACCTGGCCTGGCCAAGCTACTGGGTTCCGTTGTGCGCAACGACATCGACAACATCCGCATGATCCGCGGCGACGGCATCGAGGTCATGGTCCGCATGTTCGCACCAGAGTCCCTCGATGGCATCCGCGTCTTCTTCCCGGATCCCTGGCCCAAGGCCCGCCACCACAAGCGGCGCATCATCCAGTCCGGCACGCTCAACCTCTTCGCCTCCCGCCTGAAGAAGGGCGGCGTCCTGCACGTAGCCACCGATCACGCCGGTTACGCCGAGTGGATCACAGAGCTTGTCGACGTCGAGCCCAGCCTCGAGTTCAAGGGCTGGCCCTGGCCCGAATGCCCGCAGCTGACCGACCGCCAGCTCATCACCAAGTTCGAGGGCAAAGGCCTCGAAAAAGACCACGTCATCACCGAGTACCTGTGGGAGAAGAAATAATGGCCGGCTCTTATCTGCTTGTTTGGGACGCCCCCAACATGGACATGGGGCTCGGCGCCATTCTGGGCGGCCGCCCCACTGCGGCGCATCGCCCGCGTTTCGACGCCATCGGCCGCTGGCTCGTAGAAATCGCCCTGCAAAACGACGCCCGCCCAGAGGCCGCGGTCTTCACCAACGTCACCCCTGGTGGCGCTGATGTCATCCGCCCCTGGGTCGAGGCCATCCGCAACGTGGGCTTCGCGGTCTTTGCCAAGCCCAAGCTGCACGAGGACGACGACGTCGATCCCGACATGATCGCCTACATTCAGGAAAACCGCGACAACCTCGACAGCGTGATCGTCGCCTCCGCCGACGGCCAGAACTTTCAGTCCCTCCTCGAGGAACTCGCCGCCGAGGGCAAGCCGGTGTGCGTCCTCGGCTTCCACGAGCACGCCTCCTGGGCCGTGACCCACGAAGACATCGAGTTCGTCGACCTCGAGGACATCGAGGGCGTCTTCCGCGAGCCGCTGCCGCGCATCAACCTGGACAATCTGCCCGAAGGCGGCGCCTGGCTGCAGCCATTCCGCCCACTCACCGCCCTGCTCAAACAGCGTTAGGAGAACCATGTTCTATGCTTGGGGCCGTTTTTCCTACGCCCACCGCAAGGTCGTCCCACTCGTCATCGTGGGACTTATCCTGCTGCTCTTCTTCGGCTTCGGCACCCGCCTAGGCGAGCGCATGAGCCAGGAGGGCTGGGAGGACCCGGGTGCGGCGTCGACAAGCGCGGCGAAAATCGAGCAAGAAACGTTCGGCCGTGACAATTCGGGCGACGTCGTCTTGCTCTTTGCTGATCCCGACAAGAACTTCGACGCCGCCAAGGCGCACCTCGCCGAGCTCAAGGCCAACCACCCGCAGGAAATCGAGAGCATCACCAGCTACTTCGATACCAAGAACCCCAACCTGGTCAACCGCGACCACACCACGGCGTTTGCCGCCATCAGCCTCAAGGGCGACGGCGAGCAGACCCTCAAAGACTTCCGCGCCATCGAGGACGACCTCACTGCCACCGACGTCCCCCTCGAAGTAGGCGGCGCCACCGCCGTGGCGGACGCCCTCGACGAAGGCATGGCCAACGACATCTCCCGCGCCGAAAAGGCCGCCCTGCCCCTCGTGGGCTTGCTGCTGCTCTTCGTCTTCGGCTCTGTCGTGGCGGCGTTTATGCCGCTTGTCGTCGGCGGCCTGTCCATCCTCGGTTCCCTGGGCATCCTGTCCGTCCTCGCCGGCTTCCAGCAGGTCAACGTCTTTGCGCAGGCCGTCGTCACGCTCCTCGGCTTGGGATTGGCCATCGACTACGGCCTGTTCATGGTCTCCCGTTTCCGTGAGGAGCTCGACAAAGGCCGCGATGTCCGCGAGGCCGTGGCTACCACCACCGCCACCGCGGGCCAGACCGTGGTCTTCTCCGCGGGTATGGTCGCCGTGGCTCTGTCTGGGTTGTTCCTCTTCCCGCAGGCGTTCCTAAAGTCCGTGGCCTACGGCTCCATCTCTGCGGTCGGCCTCGCGGCGCTGCTTTCGGTGACCGTGCTGCCTTCACTGTTTGGCCTGCTGGGCAAGAACATCGACAAGTTCTCCGTGCGCAAGACCTCTCGCCGCGCGCGCCGCATCGAGGACACCTTCTGGTACAAGCTGCCACGCTGGGCCATGCGCCACGCGAAGCTGATGACCGTAGGCATCTGCGCCCTGCTCATCGCGCTCACACTGCCGGTCCTCGGCGTGAAGTTCGGCGGCATCAACGAGACCTACCTGCCGCCCACGCACGAGACCCGCATGGCGCAGGACAAGTTCAACGAGGAGTTCCCCTCCTTCCGCACGGAGCCAGTCAAGCTCGTGGTGACGAATGCGACGAACGCGCAGCTTGTCGACGTCGTCATGCAAGTGCGGCAGCTCGACGGCCTCACCAAGCCCATGGGCCCGACCACGCCGACTAAGGACGGCACCACCGTCCTGGCCGCAGGTATCGAGGACCGCGACGATTACGCCCGCATAGTGCACGAGCTGGAGCAGATTGAGGCGCCGGAGGGCGTTGAGCTCTACGTCGGTGGCACGCCGGCGATGGAGGTGGAGTCTTTGGACGCGCTCTTCCACAAGCTGCCCTGGATGGCGCTGTACGTGGTGGTGGCGACGTTCCTGCTGATGTCGCTGGTATTCGGCTCGTTTATCTTGCCGCTTAAGGCCATCTTGATGACGCTGCTTTCCCTCGGCGCCACGTTGGGCATCCTCACGCTCATGTTTGTCGACGGCTTCGGTTCCGGCGCCCTCAACTTCACCGCAGGTCCGCTCATGAGCCCAATTCTGGTGCTGATTATCGCCATCGTCTTCGGCCTCTCGACGGACTACGAGGTCTTCCTGGTCTCGCGCATGGTCGAGGCCCGGCGCGCGGGGCAGTCCACGGATCATGCCATCGCCAGCGGTACCGCACACACCGGCGGCATCATCACTGCGGCGGCGCTCATCATGATTGTGGTGGCGGGTGCCTTCGGCTTCTCCGACATCGTGATGATGAAGTACATCGCGTTCGGCATGATTTTCGCCTTGGCTTTCGACGCCACCATCGTCCGCATGCTCCTCGTCCCCGCCGTCATGCACCTGCTGCGCGAGGACAACTGGTGGGCCCCGCGCTTCCTCACCCGCCTGACCCACCGCCTGGGCGGCGACTCCCCCGAGCCCGTCGCTGCGCAGCATCCTGCTGTGGCTGCAGCCCCGGCCCCAGCACCCGCGGCCAGCCAGGTACTCGCGGAGGAGGGGGCGTCGGCAAGCACGGCGAACGAAGCCGCCGTACGCGGGGACCGCAGTGCCGATACTGACGAGGAGCTCATCCCCTTCTCCGAGCTGGTCAAGCGCCTCAATTCCACGGATGGTCGATGAAGAAGAACTGGCTGACCTGGATAATCTCCCTGCTGATTCTGGCCGCGCTGGCGTGGTTCTTCCGCGACCAGCTGGACTTCATCTCCGAGGGATTGCGCCGTCTGCGCCACGCCAAACCTTTCCCCGTGGTGCTGGTGGTGTTCTTCGCGCTGCTGTCCATCGCGGGCATGGCGGAAGTGATGAAGCGACTCATCGGCGCCGGCGGCGTCAAGGTCCCATTGCGTGAAACCTACGCCATTACTCTGGCCTCCAACGCGTGGTCCACTACCCTGCCCGCCGGCCCCGCCTTTTCCGCAGTGCTCACTTTTCAGGTGCAGCGCCGCTGGGGCGCGTCGGTGGCGCTGTGCAGCTACTTCCTGTTCTTGTCCTCGATTGTTAGCTCGATGTTCCTCGCGCTCATTGGGCTCGGCGGGGTGTTTTTCCTCAATGCCGATATGGCCTTGGGATCGCTTATCACCACGGTTGTCCTCATGCTCGCGGCACTCGGCGGCATCTTCTGGCTGACCTCGCACCCGGTGACCCTTGAGCGCTGGCTGCGCAAGCTACGGCCCGGCCCGAAACGGGACCGCGCGATTCAGGAGGTCCGCAACCTCGGCGAGGTCCACCTTTCACGCGGCCCCTTTGCTGTGGTTGCTGGTGCGTCTCTGGTGCACCGCCTGGCCGATATGGCCGCGCTATGGGCTTCCGTGTGGGCGGTAACCGGGGAGATTCCGTGGCTGCGCGCGGGTGCTGATGACACCACCCTGGCCGGCGTTGCACTGGCCTTCCTCGCCGCGAAGCTGGCTGGCTCCGCGCAGGTCACCCCGGGTGGTCTGGGCACGGTGGAGGCCGCGCTCATCACCCCTCTGGTGGCGACAGGCCTGACCGTGGTGCACGCCACCTCCGCGGCCATCATCTACCGGCTTATTTCTTTTGCGCTCATCACTATCATTGGATGGGTCATCTACTTCGCTCACTACGCCCGCGATGGCTTTTCTTACGCGGCGTTGAACCGGAAGGAATCCTAAATGCGCGTTGCCCCGCTTATCGACATCCTCGCTCTCGCCTTCTTCGCTATCCTCGCCCGCCTGGCGCATGGTGGCCTGAGCTTTAGCTCCTGGGTTGATGCCTTCTGGCCGTGGACCGTGGGCGCGCTCGTGGGCTGGGTCATCATCATGGCCACGAAGCTAAGCGGCCTGTGGAAGGAGGGCGCCGTGGTGTGGCTGAGCGCCGTCATCGGCGGCATGGCTTTGTGGATGCTGGTCAACGGGCGTCTGCCGCACTGGTCCTTCCTCATCGTGGCCACCGTGATGTCCGCGCTATTCTTCTTTGGCTGGCGCGCCATCGCGGCCTTTGCGTCCCGCTCGCGTGCCTAATTGCTCACGGTAATCCGCAACTTACCCATTGCGCGATCCAGAATATCTTCCGGATCTTCTCCACCGCAGGCATGCGCTACGAGGCAACCAAGTCGCTCTGTTGAAGAACTCGCAGTCTCCACCCTTACACCAGGTTCCGCTGTGCAATAGCCAGCAAGAATTCCTGGCTCCGATAGCGCTTCTTCGACCCCACTAACGGCTGTGATAGTTCCGGGAGGGACTTGGATATAGCGAACAGCGCTACTGTGACCATCGCGCCGTTGAGGAAAGACAAATCCATCGTTAAGAGCGTTTTTTCTACCGTGCTGGCGCAAAGCATCTGCAATGAGAGGATCAAAAATGTTTGCACCATGTACAGAACTGACAAGTAGGTGAATGAAGTCGCCGCCTGGGCGCACATGCCCTTCACCTAGAACCACCCCCTGGCCGTCCACCCACCAGCCCTCGACATGAAAGAGCCCCGCGTTCAGTCCCCATGTGTTTAGGGCAGAAATGACAGATGCGGCTATCTCTTCTTCATGATCGGAGAGAAGGACGCTAGGGTAACGGTGGCCGATTTCCACCACGCCCTCAAGCCTCTTATCGGTGATACCGACTACGACAGGTTCGGAGGCGTAGAAGTATCCCTCCGCTGAAAACTCAGTGCCTTGGACGAATGTTTCGACGAAGCCGTCCGACAGTGTTCGGAGCGCCTCCCTCGCACTCTCGAGATCAGTGTGAACACTCACTCCAGCACTACCTGATCCGCTGCGAGGCTTCACGACCCAAGGACCTGGTATATCTCGCGGTTCCTCTGCCGTCGCCGGTTGTTCGAAACCAGCATCGCGCAAGCATTGACGAGCCTCATCCTTCCGCTTCAATCTAGCTACGTCCTCTGGAGCGTTACCAGAATCGTCGAGAAGAGCGGTCTGATATGTGTAGTCTTCGCGGAAGCATACGTAGCCTTCACAGTCACTGTATCCAGTTGATTCCTTCCGAGCGAGCGCCTCGTCGAGGTTCTTCCCGTCTAATTCGATGAGCTCTACGCCTTGGCGAGCAGCGGCATCTCGAAGCATGCCTAGCTGATGATGACCGTGCGGCATCCGAGGGAATGCGCCGACCAAGCCTATTCGTTGCTTATTCAACGACGACCTCCACTTCCCGAAGTCTCGATTCAAAAGCTTCAATCTCTCTCCGAGACGCCGCGACTACTACAACTTCCGCAAGGATTGAACTCAATGTGTCGGCAGGGGGTTGCGTAATCACATCGCCGACATGCACGTGTTGTTGGGATTCTACGACGATAGGAGCAGTAGGAAGCTGACCCATAGATTTAAGTACTCCCTCTTTATCAGTATGTAGCTTGAATGTTGCCGCCACATAGCCATCACGGGGCACTGCAAATGAAGGTCTTTGCCCCGTTGCAATGCGTACCAAATCACGAGCGAAGGATACACCGGTTACCTGCGGTACCAAGTGGGAGGCAATGTAGTCTCCACCTGGTCGAGCAGCAATCTCGACCAACTTAACTGTTGATGTTCTAGCATCAAAGAAGAATTCCATATGGAACGCACAATTATTGATTCCGAGGGCTTTGATTGTCGCTTGTAGAAGCGGCTTCACCGCATCCTGAATGCCCTCTACGGCCGATGGAAAAACCTGCCCAATTTCCAATCGAAACTTAGCTGTAGTCGTTTTATCTGTCACGCCTATGAGATGAACGTCCCCCTCGTACACATATCCCTCAGCGCTGTGTTCACTTCCGGTCAGTAACTCCTCCACTACCATCGGTCCGCCCCATCGGGACACCGCAGCCGAGACTTCGTCCGCCGTATGGCACAGGGAAAACCCTCGAGATCCAGAAGCATCCACTGGCTTAACCACACACGGGACCGTGATTCCTGCACCCTCCATTACCGATTGTGCATTATCCCCCGGCTCAATAAACGAAAAGGAAGGAACCATATGCGGTGCGATACTTTGCACGGCCTTTCGCATCTCAAATTTGTTCCGTGCCTTCAGAGCAGCGGCCTGCGATGGTGCAGGAAGGCCGAGTTTATCGGCAAGCAAGGACACCGTCTCTACATCACGGTCGCTGAAAGTGACAACTCCACGGATGTCGTAGCGGGATGACAATTCATCCACTGTTGCAGTGACAGCATCTTGGTCATTGGTATCGAGCTGCACTGTCTCTACGATGCCGGCAGGTCGAACTTCCTTGTCAGTGAGAAGCACCGCACCATCAGATGCTTCGAACGCTGGTGTCCATTCCGCTGCAGTCCTCCGGTGGTTGAGATAGAGAACTACATCGTTGGCCATCTTGAAACGAACCTGCGATGCGCGGCGAACTGCGTCCGCATGCGTATCAGCTTCCACGAAACCTACTCTGTCCCACGAACATGCTAGTTCGGAGACCCAGGTATTCGGTTCAACTGTGATAACGCCATGTCCCGTTGGATCTTCAATGCTCCGTACCAAACCCCGCGGCGCATGAATGAAGCGAATAGCTGCTGAAGAACTAGGTTGTTGTGGCACTGAAACCGTATATTGGCACATAGCACGTGCCCACTGCTCATAGAGATTTACTCCCCACGCCCGACCAATGAGAAGCATGATTCGGTCGCCTGGTGGGCGGCCTGCGCATTCGATGGGTGTGGTGCCCTTGAATTCGGCATGCAGTAGAGCGGTCTGCACCCCCAATTTCGACACCAAGTCCCGCATGGCCTCCTCCACCCCAGGATTGTGCTGTCCTACTTCGTGTCCTAATTCCACGGCACCGCTAGTCTCTTTGCTCGTAATGTTCAGAAACACCACATCACCATCGACTACGAGGCATTCGGCCGACGTCTCATCTCCCTCTATCAAGCTCTCGCAAATGTAGCGAGTATCCCATGGTCGGCCCGCTTCCTGGCGAGGTTCGCGTGCGGTCGACGTATGAGTCCACGCCGACGAAATTTCTTCTGATGAACGAATGATTGAGACACCAAGTGAGGCTTGACGGTTCGCTGGCTTAATCACACAGGGAGGCTCGAAGATGTCGCTTTCGCTCTTAACCTCAGTCCATTGAACTCCGCCCACACAGCGGCGGAACGCAATTTTATCTCGTAAGGGAGCATCTTCCCCTGCATGCGGCAGGCCGACGGCGCGAGCTGCAGCATTGGCAGCACCTACGGCATACTCCAAGCCCGGCACGATGCCATCGATATGCGTATCCTTTAAAAGCTCACGGATGCATTCAACAGCTGCATCAGAGTTGTTCTGATACTCGCACCACTCCCACCGCGAAAGAACAGATCGAATTCGAGGATCAGCAGATCGCTTTTCGAGTCCCTTCTTTTCATACAGTGAACGCTCCTCCACCACGATGACGCAGAATTCTGTGTCTGCCTCGGCAAGAGCGCAAAGTGCCTCGTGATTATAGCCAAACATCACTAGCGTCAGCGTTCGAGGAGAACTGCCGGAACCATCTGCAAAGCGTTCGTTCAATTTCATATTCATCGCCTTTTTCATTGATCTGTTTGTTGGTTTGTCAGTTTCAGTGTCAATAGCCGCGCTCTCAATGCTTAGCCGAGGATGGACCCTTGTCGCATTGTTTAGCGTCATGTTCTCCACTCATTAAGCGCACAACAAAGCAGCAGACAATAAGCACGGCAGCAGACAACGCGATCCATTGAGGAGCAACGATGACACCAAGCCCAAGACCGATTCCTTCCCCAGTGGCAACCACTAACTGTCGCGCCTGAACCGCTTCTAAAGAACCCGTCATTGGTAACGAAAGAAGCGCTGCATCCACTAGCGGAATAAAAAGAGTCTCCGCGAAAGAAAAAATGATGATCCCAAGAAATGGATTAATTTTCACCGCGACCAGGGCAATTACAAAAACTAAAGGAGAAACCAGCACCAACGTCTGATTCGATAGTCCGCTATCTCGTGCTTTCTTAATCAATCGCGTACCCAGAGGCTGAAGCAGTACCACCGAAAGGGCATTTACCGCAAATACCGCTCCTCGGATGACCGGCGACGTGTAATGCGCACTGACTGCTACCGCTATGGAAGAAAAGAGCTGACTATAAAGCATGTACCCAACCACCACGCCGAGAACAACCCAACGCACAGGTGCCTTGCCTAGGGGCTGAATTACCCTACGAGCAAAGGAACCCCGGACGTCAGCTTTCCGAGGTCTTAGCTTGTATGACAACGTCAACGCCGGTACAACTGCAGCGGCCAAGTAGCACGCAGCGGTATAAAAAAAGATCACATTCGACGCCGATGAGAACAAGACATTGCCGATGACTGGCCCGACCGCTGCCGAGACGTTCACCGCAATATTGATCGATCCAAAAATCTCTAACTTAGTCGTCTCAGATGCTTCAGATTCAACAAGGTAGTGCCGAATACTCGATCCATTCATGTTTATTCCTGCTCCAGCCAAGAGCAAGGCAACGACGAGTATCGCCACATTAGGCTGCAATCCGATAATAAAGAAAGAAACTGACGCGGCAACTAGACCAATCTGCATGGCCGCAGCGAAGGGGAGCAACCGTAGGAGTCTCCCCATCACCAAGGTTGATGCTCTTACCGAAATGCCAAAGGCAGCCATCGCACAACCAGCGATGAACGGAGAAACCTTATCGGGAAGCCAGAGCGCCAGAATCGGCATCACAGCGAAGTAGCCGAGATGCGACAGAAAATAGTCAAACACAAAACTATATCGAGCCAGCCGCGTCACACGTGCGTCAACAACCATTTGCTATCCGATCGCCCAAGGATTCAGGAAAACGACAACTTTCAGCCGAAAACTCAGTCACAGATGATTGTTCCAACAGTGCACTGAGGTATTCCCCCATTCGGCGCGAAGCCGTGACACAATTCATGAGGTCCTCATCGGTATAGCGCTCTCCGGATTGTCGCATTGCTCTAATATCACCGAAACCAAGAAGCTGTTCTCCTCCATGGCTCAGAGAATAGGGGGCTCGAATCGCATGCCTTACGGAGTATCGAATGTGTCCAGTATGGTGAAAGTCCAGGTTAGACGAAATATCTGGCAGAGTAGCTGGGTGATACCTCATTGGACACATTTCCGCCGGCGAAGTGTTTCCCCAAGGCTGAAGATGCCACGAGTTGTATCGCATTCGAGACGAAATTGCGTGTAGCTCGTCCTCAGTATGCCGATCCCCGCCTAGTACCCAACAGTAATGTGAGTACATGTCAAAGCGGGAAAGCTCTTCAATCGTCCCCTCATCAAGAGCCTTCCTTAGCGCCCCGATCTCCCGAAATCCCCTGGTCATAACAACGTCGCTTCGCGTCTGAAACTTTATCTGTTCAATAGTTTCAGAGGCCAGCTCGACAAAACCTGCGAGCGTGTACTCTCGGTCCTCGCAGAGCTTCGAGGGGTTCGTGTCTCCCTCGGCAGAGTTAGTAATGTCCACTTCCGATACAATCTTGCGACGGGTAACGCCCTCGATCCGTCGACACTTCTCATTTTCTAAACCTTGCGGAAGCCGACGCTTCGTTACACTCCCAAGATCTTGACCGTTGAGAGTTTCGAGCGAATTCGGACCGCCAGCTTTCAAGAGCTCACAGGCCCAGAAAAAATACAGGACTCGTGCAGTAACCGGGCCTAGGACCTCCTCTTCAGTAAAGTCTAAAACATGAGCTGAGCAGTCTTGCTGGCTCGGCAGAGACCTAGGCTCCCTGAAATTCTGAACAGCTTCGCCATTCCAATAGCAACAAACCGGAGGAATTTCCCGGAGCGCTTGATTCACACTTCGAACCCTTCGGGCGAGCTCTCCTCGTTGATGATATTCCTTGATCACAAGCGATACGCGACGACTAATGGAAATCGAACTGCTCTGACAGCTCTCTAATTCACGTTCAACCGCTTGGGACAGGTCAGGGCAAAATACAGTTCGATAACCGATTTCATCCTCACGGAGGCAATCTACCTTCTCCTCAGTTGGGAAAACCTCTAGCTTGATCTTTCCATGCACTAGAAGGGAGATTCGTAGCGCGACCTGATCGTCTTTTTCACCACAAGGGTTCCAATCAGAATCGCGAAGCAATCGTCGTAAGACTTTCTCACGCGGGGAAAGACTGATCAACGCCTCACTTCCGGTCAAACGTCCATCAAACGAAAGCAATTTGTCTATCCAGCGAGAAACCTCGATTCCTTCCCCTACTTGACGTTCCATTGCAGACCAGAGTGAATGAAACTTCGACTCAACGTCCAAACAGTTCGGCTCTGATGCGCCGGCTTGCACGCCTTTTCGGCTTGGAAGCCGGCTAAAATTCGTTTTCACGTTGCTCTACCTTTTTCCAAAGCTCTTCAGGGGTACCGTTGCGCTGACCCTCCAAATCTTCATATATGCAATCCATCGGGCAAGCTTTCACACACTGCGGACAACCTGAGCAGAGTTCGGGGATTATCACAGGTCCATGATCAAGAACCACGATTGCCGCAAAAGCAACTGGGCAACGTCTAACACATTCTTGACAATTTATACATTCGCCCCCCGCAATAAAACGCGGAAGGCGTTTCCAGCGCGGATCAGGTTTTCGCTGCTGAATACGAGCTGTCAAGTCTAACGCCATGAGGCATTCTCCCCATCCCTCTAACAACACCTTTGATAGTGATGTACCTTACATCTCGTCTTAGCTAGTGTCCATCATTACACGCGATTTGTTTTATTTATCTTGAACGAAACCATGGATTGAGCTTCTTCGACGGACAGAATAACGCCCGGCAAACTCCGATCCGCCCCGAGTTCGCCTAGCATAAGTCTAGTGCCGTCGTGTACACCAGAAACCACCAACCGAGCGTAAAACGAAGCACCCCTCTACACGGCCAGAAGAGGCCCGTGCAGAGGGGTGCGCGCGAACGCTACTTCGAGCTCAGGGACGAACCAGAGATGGTCACGCCGACGCGGTTGAGCAGCATGATAACGAGGTTGATAACGTCGCCGCTGAGGTCAAGAATGCTGGACAGCATTTTTCCTACTCCTTATTTCCGAGGATGTTTTCACTTAAAGATATCGTGCAGCCCACCGCTCGGCGTTACACACCTGCTTGACGGCGCCGCTTCAACAGCCCATAGCTAGGGACTTACATCGGGGAGATGGTGTGCTTCTTCGGCAGGTCATGCTGCGTCTTGCCAGCGAGCTGACGCAGCGCCTGACGCAGCGCCAAGCGCGACTGATTCGGCTCCACCATCGCATCCAAGTAGCCACTCTCGGCAGCCACGTACGGCGCGGTCATGGTCTCGTCGTAGAAGTCCATGAACATCTTCTTGGTCATCGCACGCTGCTCGGGCGTCTCCGCGGCGTCGAGCTGCTTGCCCGCAATCATCACCACAGCCGCCGCCGAACCCATCACGGCAATCTGCGCCGTGGGCCACGCCAGGTTGATGTCACCGGTCAGGTTCTTCGAACCCATCACCGCGTACGCACCGCCATAAGCCTTGCGCACAATCAGCGACACCTTCGGCACAGTCGCCTCCACCACAGCAAACGCGAACTTCGCACCGCGGTGAATCAGACCAGCCTTTTCCTGCTCCACGCCCGGCAGGTAGCCCGGCGTATCGACCACGAACACCAGCGGGATGTTGTAAGCATCGCAAATACGAATAAAGCGGGCGCCCTTATCCGCAGCATCGGCGTCAATACAGCCCGCCAAGTGCATCGGATTATTCGCCACAAAGCCCACGGCCTTGCCGTCGATACGGCCGAAGGCGGTAATCATGTTGGGGGCGTAGTTCTCTTGGATCTCGATGAGCTCGTCGTCGTCACCAAGCTGCGCCAAAAGCTCCAACATGTCGTAACCCGCGTTGGTGTCATCCGGCATGAACTCGTTGAGTTCGGTGTCCTCGGCCACCTCGCCGTCGGAAGGCGCATCGAACTCAGGTGCCGGGTCAAAGCAGGTCAACGGCAGGTGATCCAGCAGGTCCCGCACGAGATCGAACGCGTCCTCCTCCGACGGAACCACCGCGCTCACGTTACCGTTGAGCTCCTGCTGGCGCGCCGAACCAAGGTCGTGGGACGTGATTTCCTCGCCCGTCACCTCTTTGATGACGTTCGGGCCAGTCACGTACATCTCTGCCTCGCCGTCGACAGCGATGACGAAGTCAGTTGTCACCGGCGCATACACCGCGCCACCTGCAGACTTACCCATCATGATGGAAATCTGCGGGCTGCGACCACTAAGCGGCAGCTGGCGGCGGGCAATCTCTGAATACATCGCCAGGGAGGTCACGGCGTCTTGAATACGGGCGCCGCCGGAATCCTGGATACCGATAACCGGGCAGCCAATCTTGATGGCCATGTCCATGATCTCGGTGACCTTCTTGCCGAAGATAACGCCCACCGAACCGCCATAGACCGTCTTGTCATGCGCGTAAATGCACACGGGGCGGCCATTGACGCGGCCGTAACCGGTCACAACGCCATCAGAGTAAATCGCGTCTGGGTCACCCGGGGTCTTGGCCAGCAAGCCAGTCTCCACGAAGGAACCCTCGTCCAGCAGCGCGTTGATGCGCTGGCGCGGGGTTGAGCGGCCAGCGTCGTCGCGGCGCTTGCGGGAGCGCTCGCTGCCTGGGTCCTGCGCGCGCTCAAGGCGCTGGCGCAGGTCGTCCAGTTTATGAGCAGTGGTAGTCACTACCGAATCTTCTCCTCGATCCAATCGTTCATGTGCTTGCCCACGATACCGATGGCCGGCTCATCAGGGACCGCAAGATGATCACCCTGCAGTTGCACAATTTCCAGATCTTTAACGATAACTCCCCAGCCGCCATCGGGATCAATCTCCGCATAACGCGGCTCGAGCTCGATGGCGCCATCGTGCATGCGCTCGGAGCGGAACAACAAGACCGGGACGTCGACCTCGGCCCAGCGGCGCATGTCGAGCTTGCCCAGAATCTGATTGTCCACGAAGGAAGCACGCTGGTGCTCCAGCACGCCCGCTGCCAGTCCGTGCTCGGAGGCGTCGGTGGTGGAGAGGAACTCGGCGAGCATCGTCATCAGGGCATCCTCGCCCATGGTCTCGAGCATCTCGTAAGGCGGCTCGAAGTCCAGGCCGTAGGTCTTCTTCGCAAACGCTGCGTAGCGACCCCAGCGGGCTTTGGTCTCTTCGAGGGTGTCTGGTGCTGGGTCGGAAGGCTGGGTGGTATCCAGAAGCGCAATGAACGCCACGTCCACGCTCTCCTCGCCGCGGGCCTTGCGCTGGGCGAGCTGATAAGCCACCTCATACGCCAGGGCGCCACCGAAGGACCAGCCGCCGAGCACGATCTTACGGCCACGCGCATGCTTGACGACGTCCTCGATATAAGCCTCCGCACGCTCCTCCAGGGAGCCCTCGAGTCTCTCGACGCCGTATACCGCCACGTCTTCCGGCAGGCGGCGGGTCAGCGGCTGGTAGACCACGGTGGTGCCGCCGGCTGGGTGGAACATGAACACGGCGGGGCCGTCGGCTTCGCGCAGCACGCGGATGTTGCCCTCGACCTCGGTTTCGAGGCCCTCGCGGACGAGGTCGGCAAGTGGTTCGAGAGTATCGAACTCGAGGACCTGCTGGGCGCTGACCTCAATCCCGGCGCGCTCGGTGAGACGCTCAGCAATGCCTTTGGCCGTCGCCTCGTCGATCTCCGGCAGCGGCGACGTCACGCCCGCTGCGGCCTTGCCGGTGAAGGTGGCCCAGGTGCCGAATACCATGCGCTCCGAGGCATCACGCGGGGCTACGCCCACGCCTTCAGCCTCGCCGCCTGAAGACTCCGCAGACTCTGCGGCAGCAGGGGCAGCTGGCGCGTCAGCCGCTGCGTCGACAGAAGGCTCCGGCAGCTCGGTAGAGCCGCCGGCGACGGCCTCCTCGACCATGGTGATGACGTCGGCGAGGGAGGCGTCGCGAAGCGCCTGCACCTGCATCGGCGGAATCTGGAAGTCGTTCTCCACGCGGTTTTTGATGCGCATACCCATCAGGGAATCCAGGCCCAAGTCGATGAGCGGCAGCTCGCGCGGCAGGTCAGAGACGTCGTAGCCCATGGACTCCGAGACAATGAGCGAGAGGCGCTGCTCCACGGTCTCCGTCGCTGGGTCCCAGCGCACGGCCTCGATGTCGTTGGCCTCAGTGAACGCAGCCGGAGCCTCAACCGGAACCGGAATCTCTGCCACGCCCGGGATACCGGAATCGCCCAAGCTCAGCGCCGATGCAAACCCCTCCGCGATAAGCTGCGTCGACGGACCATTCACGAAGTACACCGCAATGGACAGTCCACCCAGCGACTTTGTAACCACCGTGGACACCTCGCCCTGCGGCGGCAGGTCCCCGTGCTCCTCCGAAGCCACAATCTGCGCACCCGGGCTCACTGCCTCCGCAGCGGCCTCCAAGATGGCCAGAGCAGACGGCGCTTGGTCAGCATTCGTGGAGAACGCCACCTTGCCCTCCGGCAGATTCACGCGTGCGCCCGGCAGGCCAGAAATACCCGAAGACGGGCGAGCGTTGGTCCAGAAGCGCTGGCGCTTGAACTGGGTGTGAGGGGCGTCGACAAGCGCGCCCGATCCAAAGACCGCACTGTAATCAACCGGCGCACCTGCCACGTACAGCTTGGCCAGCAGATCCAGCAAAGACTCCGTGGGGTCGACCTTGCGCTTCAAGCTAAACAGCAACTGCGCATCGGACTTGCCCACCGCAAAAGCCGTGGACATCAGGCCCATTAGCGCAATCGGGTTCGGGGAGATCTCCACAATCTGCGTGTGACCGGAGGCAAACGCCGCTTCCGTGGCGTCCTGCAGCAGCACCGGCTGGCGAGTCATGCGGATCCAGTAGTCCTCGTTATGGACCACCGCGCCTGGGCGGTAGATCTCGCCGCGATCAACAGAGCTGTAGAGCGTCGTGTGCAGCGGGCGCGGCTCGATGCCAGCGATATCTGCATAGAGCTCACCCAGGATCGGCTCCACCGCTGAGGTATGTCCTGCGCCCTTCACGTTGAGTGCACGGGCGAACTTGCCCTCTGCGTCGAGCTTTTCCACCAGCGCAAGGACCTCAGGGCGCGGGCCGCCCACTGTGGTCATGCCGGGGCCCGTATAGACGGCGGGCTCGATGTTGCCGTCGAGTGCCTCGATCTCCTCGGCGGTCAGCTCCACTACGGCCATAGCGCCCTGCTGCTCCTCGGTCAGGGAGGATTCGCCCTCGCCCATCAGGCGGGAACGGTGTGCGGCGATGAGCATGGCGTCTTCAGCCGACAGACCACCCGAAGCGTAAGCTGCACCGATTTCGCCCATCGACATGCCGATAACTCCCGCCGGGCGCACGCCGAAGGAAGCCAGTAGGTCCGTCAGCGCAATCTGGATGGCGGTAATCGCGACCTGGGCGGTCTCAGTGTCGTAGGTCTGAGCGTCGTCAGCAACGATGTCCAGGATGGACCAGCCAGACTCGAACTGCACGATGCGGTCGAGTTCCTCCAGGCGATCCTTGAACGCAGGAGAAATCTCCAGCACGTCCTTGATCATCTTGCGGTGCTGCGAGCCAAAGCCGGAGTACATGAACACAGGGCCCGGCACGGACGGCGAGTCCGCGGAGGCGATGCCCATGGAGACCTTACCGTCGGCTACTTGGCGCAAGCGCTTGACGACGTCCTCCTCGTTCGTCCCCGTCACCACCGCACGGGAGCGTCCGTGGTTGCGGCGCGCAAGTGTACGCGCAAGGGAGAGGAGGTCAGGGTGTTCCTGCTCGATGAAGTCGGCGAGCTGGCCAGCCGCGGCGGCGCGGCGGGAAGGCAGCAGGCCGGAGATCGGGAGGGAGACTGGGGCATCGTCGCCCACGCTTACCTGTGGGGCGGTCTCTGCTGGCAGGCCGCGGTAATCGGTCATGACCACGTGCGCATTGGTACCACCGAATCCGAAGCCGGAGATGCCCGCGACCTTCTGGCCGGAGTATTCAGGCCACTCGCGTGGGTCCTCGACGACCTCAAGGTGCTCGTTGTCGAAGTCGATGTAGCGGTTCGGCGCGGAGAAGTTAATGCTCGGCGGGATGACGCCGTGGCGCATAGCCTCGATGACCTTGATCATGCCCACGACGCCCGCTGCGGACTCGGAGTGGCCGATGTTGGACTTTGCGGAGCCCAGCAGCATCGGGGCAGCCATGGTGCGGCCAGAACCCAGCACGCGGCCAAGGGCGGTGGCCTCGATTGGGTCGCCGAGGATGGTGCCGGTGCCGTGGGCCTCGACGTAGTCGACGAGCTGCGGGTCAACGCCTGCGTCAGCGTAGGCGCGCTCGAGGACGTCGACCTGCGCGTCTGGGTTCGGGGCGGTCAGGCCGTTGGAGTGGCCGTCAGAGTTGACCGCGGTGCCCTTGATGACGGCGAGGATGTTGTCGCCGTCGCGTTCGGCGTCGGCAAGGCGCTTGAGCACGAGGACGCCCGCTGCATCAGAACGCACGATGCCGTCAGCGTCGTCCGAAAAGGCGTGGATAGCACTGGTCGGCGAGATAACCCCCAGCTCGCTAAAGCCGGTCGAGGCGTGCGGTGCAGCCAAGATGTTGACGCCGCCGGCGAGAGCGACGTCGGAAGCGCCGGCGCGCAGGTCGTTGACGGCCTGGCTCACGGCCACCAGCGAGGAGGAGCACGCGGTATCGACGTTGATGGACGGGCCGCGCAGGTCCAGGGCATAAGAAATACGGTTGGCCACCACCGCAGAAGAGGTGCCGGTCATGGCATAAGGGTGCGCCTCTGCTGGGTCAGCGACGATGAGCATGCCGTAGTCGTTGTTGGTGGAGCCCATGTAGACGCCAGTGGAGGTGCCGCGCAGCTGGTTGGCAGGCAGGCCTGCGTCCTCGAGTGCTTCCCATGCCAGCTCGAGGAGGATGCGCTGCTGCGGGTCCATGTTGGCAGCCTCTAGCGGAGACAAACCGAAAAACTCAGCATCAAAGCCCGCGATGTCTTCGATGTAGCCGCCGTCGGTGTTTTGGGTCGCGATCTTGTCCGCCACCACCGGATCCGAGGCATACTCTGACCAGCGGCCCATCGGCAGCGGGCCGGTTCCCGAACGGCCCTCCACCAGCATGTTCCAAAACTCTTTAATATTCTCGGCGCCCGGAAAGCGTCCAGCCTCACCGATGACTGCGATGTCGCCACCGATGATGCCGGTGCTGCGGGGAGTGGCGGAGCTGGAGGCGTCGCTAAGCGCAGCTGCCCCACCACCGTTGACTAGACGATCCGCCAGCAATGCAATGGTGGGGTACTCGTAAGCGACAGTAGGCTCGAGCTTCATACCCAGCAAGTTTTCCAGTTCACCGGAAAGTACAACTGCATCGCGGGAGGACAGGCCGAAGTTTTCTAAAGGCTTGGTATCCGTGATCTCGTCTGTGGACAAGCCGGTCGTTTGCGCGACCCAGTTGCGCAGCCAGCCCCTTAGTTCTTCAACAGTCATCTAATTTAGCTTTCTTTAATTGGGAAGTTTTTGCGCAGCACAAATCGGCGCATGCAATATATATCGGTTCATTGTCTCATTTTGTTAACTTCCGTCACGTTTACAACTCACCTGCGCTAGGCAGCTGCCCAAGAGACACAAAAGTCCCCCTTCTCCCACCGAGCTTGCGCACGCGGGAACAAGGGGGACTAGAAGAAGTTAGGCTTCGAAGTGCTTTTTCGCCACTCGGCGAGCGATCTTGCCCGAGGAGGTGCGGTTGATTTCGTTCGCACCGAACCAACGGATGATATCCGGAGTCAGACCATGGTGCTTCGAGACGGCGGTACGGACAACTTCAGTTGCAGCTTCGTCACCAGACGGGTCAGCGTTGTCAGCGCGCTCGATGAGCAGCACCAGCTGCTCGGTGTTGTCGCCCTCCACGGAGAAGGCAGCCACGGAGTCAGGGCGCACGTGCTCGGACGCCTCTTGGACGGTGCCCTCGATATCCTGTGGATAGTGGTTGCGACCTGCCACCACAATGAGATCCTTGAGACGGCCCGTGATGTAGAGCTGGCCATCCACGATGGTAGCGAGGTCTCCCGTGGCCATCCAATTGTTGTCATCTGGGGCCCCTTCCACGCGGGAGCCCTCGGCGAGGCGCTCCCCCAAAGTGTTGTGGAAAGTGGAGGCGGTCTCATCCTCGCGACCCAAGTAGCCCGCAGCCATGTTTTCGCCGTGCAGCCAGATCTCGCCGATCTGGGCGTCGCCAAGCTCTGCCCGTGTCTCCGGGTCCACGATGGTCAGGAACTGGACCGGAACCGTCTGACCATTCGACGCGAAAGCTACAGTGTCCGCAGACTTTTCTGAAATGACCGCCTTGCCAGCAGCTAATTGCTCGCGATCGAAGTGAGAAATCAACGGGCGCTCGCCCACCTGCGGGGTAGACACCATGAGCGACGCCTCTGCCAAGCCATAGGACGGACGCAACACCTCGCGCTTAAGATTGAGAGTGCTAAATACCTCCAAGAAGCTCTCCACCGCGGTTTCGGTAACTGGCTCGGAACCGATGATGATTCCATCGACATTGGAGAAATCAAGTTCCTCGCCCGCCTCCGGCGCACCGTAGCGAGCCGCGAGCTCGAGCGCGAAGTTCGGCACCACCGAGTAAGTGGCGGCGAAGTTCTCATCCATCGGCTGTCGGCTGATCTGGCGTACCCAGCGCTTCGGCTGCTGCACGAAGTCACGCGGAGTCATAATCTCGAAGTTGAGTCCCATGATAGTGACAAAGGAAGCCAGGATAATGCCCATGTCGTGGTGCATCGGCAGCCAAGAAACAATTCGCGATGGGTGCTTGAGCTGCACTGCGGCAAAAATCTGCAGAACATTGGTCATGATGGAGCGATTCGTCAGCAACACGCCCGCCGGAGTTCGCGTGGAACCAGAAGTGTATTGCAGGAACGCCGGCTGATCGATAGGTGCGCCCTGCAGGTTCGCAGCAGCGGCCTGGCCAGCCTCGGTCTCCAACGGATTCACCCACGACGCCGCCAAAGAGTCCGGCAGCGAATCAATAGAGATAACGCGCGGGCGCTCCGCAGACGGACGGTCGGCAAAGTACTTGCGCACGGCCGCAGCAGAGACGTTGTTCGTCAACACGATGGATGGATTCGAATCACCGAATACGGCTCGCAGATGATCAGTATGACCTGGCTCGTTCGGGTCATACAAAGGCAGCGGAGTCATACCCGCATACATCGCCCCCATGAAGCCGAAAATGTACTCCGGGGAATTGCCGGCAAGAATTGCCACGCGGTCCCCCATTGCGCCGACTTGTTGCAAGCGCGCAGCCACGACCTTGATGCGAGTGTTGACCTGGGAACGCGTGAAGTCGCGTGGAACGCCGTTTGGATCTTCGGAGTAAACCCACTGGCGTAGAACCGGACGATCCGGAACCCCAGCCTGCTTTTCCATTCCATAGACATGCTCACTGAGTCCTGCCAAGGTCAGATGTGGCGGAAGAGCTATTTGCCCCTTCTCGTCAAAGAACTGGCCAATCAACGCATTGAGGTCCATCTAATCTCCTTTTGGGTTTAGATTGTTTACTTTTGACATTAAAAATATCAGGGCCAAGGTCTCATACGTTACATCACGCAGATTTTTCTAGGTGTTATCGATAATTTCCCGCGCCCAATCGGTAACCCATTGGTTCGCCGTGGTGCCCGGAATCACGTTCGGGTTCGTGGCATACATCGCGTGCACGCCGTTTGCTTCAATGAGGCCGCGGGCGCGCTCAAGCCCGTTCAGGCCGTCGAGTGGCGCATCGCAAATAGAGTCATCCGGCGCACAAATCTGGAACGTGCGGTCCGCCAAAGAACCGAAGCCATTTGCACGCGGACCCCGCATGGTAGCACCCGGAACGATGCCCTGAATCAGCATGTTGAGCGGCTCCAGAGCAATTTCCGCGCCCACGCCCGCCACGTGCACGCCAGGGTTCTGACCCACGCCATCCTGCCGGCGACCATCGGCCACCAGAGCAACGCCGGCGACAGCATCCGCCGGAATCGGACCGTTATCGCCACCGATACGGTCAGCGACGTCGCCAGCAATCACCGCTCCCTGCGAGAAGCCCGCAATGATGAACTTGGTAGCCGGGCATGTTTCATGCATCGTGATGAGCTCGCCCTCCATGCGGGAGGTTCCCTCATCGCGGGATTCGTCGTAGCTCATCTCCTGCTGGGCGTTGATGTTCTTGAACTGCGCCGTGTACGGCAGCGTCCAGACCTTTACGTCCTCCGGCACATAAGCCTCCTTCAGCGGGTTGCTGATGGAGAGCATGAAGGAATTGGGATTTGCGGTCGGATTGATGGGATCATCATCGGCCTTGGATTCCCACGTGCCAGGAGCAGAGATAACTTCTACGCGCGGGCACCAGTCGGGTTGCGCGGGGGCCTCGACTTCCCCGGACTCTGGTGCCGGCTCACCGAGGTTGTTCTTCTCCTGTGCCTGATTGGAGTTGAAGAAATGAACCGCGCCAGCGCCGATGACAGCAAGTACGACGAGTACGGCAACAACCGTAAGTGTTTTACGCATAAAAACTTCTCTATCTTAGTTAGCGCACAGGGTGCCGCGCGCCTGGTCCGTCAGGACAGCGGTGAGCTCTTCGTGCGGCAGTGTGGCACGGCCCTGCTCGATGAGCTGACCTGCCACTGCGGGGATGGTCACGGCATCGCCTTCGCGGCATGCCGCTTGGCCGGCGCCGATGATCTGGTCTTCGGCACCATCCGTGTTTACTCCCGCTTTCTGGACAGCGGCTATGAATTCCCGCTCAGGACCCTGGCTTTGTTCCGGGGTTGGGATGGCAGAGATTTCACGCGCACCGCTATCTTCCGGGGCGTCGGAAGCCGGCGCGCGGGACGCAGATGCGCTTGACGACGCCGTCTCCGAAGCCGCCGAGCTCGACGCGGCGTCGGAAGTTGGGGCTGCGGAACGCTCAAGCGGGGCTACCTTGGTGTCCGTTGGATCGTCCGTGCTTTCGACCGTGGCGGAACCGCAAGCGCCCAGCGTAAGCGCGGCAGCCATCACGGCTGCACACGCCGCGGGAACCTTGATGCGCATGGTTACTTCTTCTCCACTTGAACGGTGCCCATGATTTGCCGGATTACACCGTGTTGGAAGTCCTGGGAAAGGCCGCCCGCTGCGATTTCGGTGTAATCGGTGGTTGGCCAGCCGAACTCGCCCTGCTCGAAGCCGCGCTTACCCCACTCGTCCATGATGTCTCCGTAGAGGATGTAGTGCGCCCCACTGTTTGCGGACCAGTAGATGTTGCCGTGCTCGAATTCCTGGAAGAAGCCGCCCTTGACTGGCTTTTCGCCACCCTTCGGGAAGCCTAGCTTGGAGGCAGGGCCACCCAGCTCCTTGTACTTGGCGCCGATTGCACCATGGACCACGGAGTTGGACTCGTCTGGGTTACGGGTCAGGACACCATTCTGGAATTCCTGAGCGTAGCCTTCGCCGACCTTGACCACTGCAGCGGTCGGGTACTTGAGGTCGCCGTTTTCGTAGCCGTTTTCGCCCCATGCCTTCACCATGTCGGCAGGAATTGCCCAGGCACCGGTCTCGGCGGTCCAGTAGATGGAGCCGTGCTGGAAGTGAACGAAGCGTCCCTTGCCGTCTGGGGTCTTCTCTTCGCCGGTGGTTGGGAAGCCCAGCCAAGAGGTCGGGCCGCCGATCTCGGAGTAGCGGGCGCCGATGCGGCCAAAGATGGCGTGAGCGCCGGTTTCTGGGTGCCAGTAGGCAGTGCCAGCCTGGAAGTCCTCAGCTTTGCCGCCTGCGACGTCGTATTCGTTGTTAAGGCATTCGCCGATAATTCCGGACTCGGTCACCTTTGCGATGTCGCCGATCGGGGTGCAGTCTGCACCGCGGTCTTCCTTCGGGATGCCGAGGGCGTCAGCGATGGTTGGCCAAGCCTCGTTCATCTCGAACTGCCAGTATTCCCAGCTGTGGACGCCGGATGGGCGGAAGCGTGTCACGACCGGCACCCCTGCACGCTTGGCGTAATCCACGAAGGTCTGGGTGGACATACGGGAAATGACCTCGAGACCGACGCCTGCAGCGTTAGCCGGGCCCTTGGCCACGGAGGAGAGGTTGCCGTAGTCGTCCTTGCCGGAGCCGGAGGAAACGTAGACCTTCATGTCCTTGAGGGCTTCGATACCCAGCTTCGGGTCGTGGTCGATCCAGTCCTGCGAGTAGTGCGGGCCCCACATGTTGGTGGAGCTAAATCCGCCTGCATCCATCTGTGCTGCAGCAATTGCTTCTGGCATGCCCCGGGTGGTGGTGTCCAGGTAGCCGGAGAAGGAACCGACGAACTGGAACAGGTGCGGGTTGCGCTCCGCCAAGTTGACGGCTGCCGTACCGCCCATGGAGATACCCGTGATGGCGCGCTTCTGGTTGGAGCGGTATGCCTTATCCAGGATTGGCACGAGTTCCTTGGTCAGGAAGGATTCCCACTTGTAGTTACGGCCATTGTCCGGCTGCTGCCAGTCGGAGTAGAAGGAGGACTCGCCGCCAACAGGCATGATGACGTTAACATTGCGGTCAGCGTACTGGCTCAGGATGTTGGTCTCGATGGTCCAGCCGGACTCATCGTCGCGCGCACGCAGGCCGTCGAGTGCCCAGACCTCCGGGAACTTCTTCTCCGGGTTGGAGTACCAGTCGCGGGCGAGCTGAATCTGAACAATCTGCTCCTTATCCGGCATAGCTGCGGATTTGATGTAGACCTTGAGGTGGCGATTGGAGAGGTACTCCACACGGGAGACAGCAACGCCCTCCGGCAGACCCTCGATGGTCGGGTACTCGGTGTTGAGCGGAGTACGCTGCGGCGGGTTGCTCGGTGCGAAGGAGTCGGAAAGACCGGAGCTTCCCAAGTTCTGGGTCAAGGCTCCGAGAGAAGACTGAGCGGTTGCGTTCGGCAGGAGAGCGAGGCCAACTGCTACAGCGGTTGGCAGAGCTGCGATGGCCAGACCCTTGCGAGCCTTGGTCGGGGAACCTGGAGAGCGCAGGTTAGGGGCAGACGCATTTTTACGCATGGATGAGTCCTTGTAGGTATGTCGAGGGAGCGCCCTAGTAATACGGTTTCCGAAGGTTCCCCTCCTCCGGACGACGCTACTAGGCCACGAAGTGCTGTCTATTGTGCGCTCAAGTTTAAGTTGAACTTGAGACTTTTGGAAGAGGAACACGCCCAAAACCACAAAACCGGCCGTAGGAATTCCTACGGCCGGCTTGTTTAGAGCTTCGCTAGATACTCTCCTTGGCGTTTACCAAGCGTTCATCACGTTGAGAACCTGCGGCTTGGACTGCTCCAGCTGGTAGCCAAACTGTGCCCAGTTGTGCAGACCCTGCATCGGGTAGTTGGTGGTCACGCGCAGACCAGTTGCACGAGCCTTAGCCTCCCACATGCGGGTGGTTGCACGTGAGAACATCTCCAGGACCGCGCCAGAAAGCTGGTGCTGCGGGAGATAACCAGCGTCACCGGCACCCGGAATGCCCGTTGCAGCAGAGATGTACACGTCAGTATTGCGCAGACGATCGGTCTGGTAGAAAGGATCGTTTTCGAAGCGACGCGGGTTAAACAGCGAACCGTACATTGCGTTGATGTTGAATCCGCCGGCGTCGAGAAGCGCGAGGCGCATGAAGGTCTGCGCACCTGGCAAGGTGGTGGTCAGGTAGCCGGAGAAGGACAGTACCTGGCGGAACTGATCCGGGTGCTTACCAGCCAAGGTGATGGCAGCGGTGGCGCCCATGGACAGGCCAGCGATCGAGTTGTTATTGCGGGCAACGCCGAAGTTACGCTCCAAGTAGCCCGGCAGCTCAGAGGTCAGGAAGGTTTCCCACTGGTAGTTGGTCGGCGCAACCAAGTCATAGGTAGCCGGGCCGTTCCAGTCAGCATAGAAAGAACCTGCGCCACCAACCGGCATAACCAGGGTGATGTTGTGAGGCTCGTAGGTACGGGCAGCATTCACATCGTTAACCCAAGCATTGGTACTGTCGGTAGCACGCAAGCCGTCAAGCAGGTACAGGCCAGCGTTGCCGCCGTTTTTCGCAGGCTGGATCTGGACTGGGATGTTGCGGCCCATTGCTGGCGACCAAACGTCACAACGCTGAACCCACCAACCCACGCCGTCCCATTCGCAAGAACCGGTGGCATCGGGACGCAGCCAGTCACGGTTTGCTGCCTCGGCTTCTTGGGTGCCTGTAGCTACGACGAGGCCAAGCGCGACCGCAACGGTCATTACCACTGTGAGTACACGCGCTTTGAGACCCGAACTCAGTGCAGTCATGTCTCTCCTTTTGTACTTCTCAACTTCGAGATCAAGAAAAATTTTTAGTGCTATTCACACTTATCGTCGCCACATGTCTAAACGTTAACGTCACGGAAATATAACGAGGAATCTTTAGCAGCTTAACCCACGCAGCCCGATTTCTCCCACCTTGTACCCCCCGCGCACTACGGTGGCCGATCCATCTATAGGTGGCGACACGCCGAAGTTTGGGAAAACTCTCCGCTATTTCACAAGGTAATCGTCAGGATCCGCCGAAAAAGTCAGAGTCCGCCCATCCGTCAATGCAAACTTGATGTTTTCAAAGAAACGGTGTGCATCAAGCGGGTCTTTATAGGTCGCAAAGAGCTTTTGGAAATCTGACGTTTGCAACGCCTGACGAGCCTTAGCAGTTTCCTTCTTGTCGTACCACTGTGGCAGCGAATCGATATCCACGCCCGTCAAAGCAGCCTGCCAGTACGAAGGCAGGTCCTTGTCATGGCCAATCCGTCCGTTTTCTATGCGTGGCTGGCGGGCGGCGAGGGGCGTCGCCAAGCCAATGTTATCGAGCACGCGCACGTCCAACGGGGCATTCATCGAAGTCATGCCCATGTTGATGAAGTACAAAGTAGGCGGCTCGTCCCGGCCGGGTTCGCGAGCAACGCCTTTCCACGCATACTTGTTCTCCTCGCGTGGAAGCGCATATAGAACAGCGAGAGCATCACCTTTTTCAAGATCATCGATGCCCTCTTGGTAGGCCTCCATTTGCCGCATAGGAAGGAAGTCCCTCTCAGAGCGAGGCGGATCGCCTGGTTCCCGCTTGACGGAATAGGTCCAGAAGTCGCGCTCATCGACAATATTGATTTTCCCTTGGTAGGTATTCCAATCCGTGGGGTGCCCGCGCAGGATAATCACCACGGACCAAACTGCGCAAAAGAGTGCCGCACTGATAGACGCTGCGGAGCGCAACGGGAGGACAAACACTGGCAGCAACATCGCAAAAAGCGGTAGCAAGAGCATCCGACCATGCATGAAGTCCCCGCCGACGCGCAAGATGTAGACAAAGTGCAAAACCGCTGCGCCCACCAACAAGTATGTAATGCTGGCTTGGGAGCGAAGCCGCGTTGGGCGCAGGCTAGAGCGATAGGTCCACAGGGCCCAGCCGCCCAACACGAGGAGTGGAATATAGAGGGCATAAGGGAGGGCGAAGTCACCAAGGTAGCGGAAACCATGGCTCCATGCAGCTTCCGACGCCGACTTAGCCACCGCAGTGTGGGGAGTCAAAAGGCCGTAGTAGCCCATGCGGAAAATCTGATATGCGCCCGGCAAGGGCAGCGCGGAGGCCAAGATTCCTAGCCAGGCTTTCCACCCACGGTGGGTAGCGAGCAGCAAAAGTCCCACCAGGCCGCCATAAAGGGCAAGGTCAGGTCGAACAAGCCAGGAAATGCCCGCCCACAGCGCTAGCCAGTACGGCATAGAGTCACTAGCGCACTCTTTTGCATTGTCGACGCCGCGGGACCACTTGACCAACATCCACCACAGCACCGCCAGATAGAAGATGGACAATCCCCATTCGAGACCGGACGTAAAGAAGTCACGCGCGGGCGGTAGCGCTAGATAAACGAGGCTGCCCGCTGGAGCTAGAACGGCAGTGCGGTGGGCCCTGCTCGTAGCCCAAGCGCCGATGAACATCGCGGCGACAGAGAAGAACAAGCCCAAGTAGATGGCGATACCTGACAGATCCGCACCTGTTACCCATCGCACGAGAAGGATGAGGTATTGCCACAGCGTCGAGGTATTGGTTTCTACTCGCTCACCGGCGTTAAAGACTGGGCCATTCCCAGCTTCCAGGTTGCGGACCGTGCGCAGGACTATGAGGCCGTCATCGGAAATCCACCGGCGGGCGAAGCCACCCCAAAACGCAAAAACACCAATAACAAGAGCTGACGCAACGGCGCTATACCGAAGCAGATTCCTGTTATCAGTGTTATTCATGGGGAAAAAGTTTAACATCCCCCTTTAGATTTGACCGTATTCGCGGCGCTCACGGCGTTAAAACATTGGGATAATATAAACCGCCATTGCGATACAAGCCAGCCACAAAAGGGCGAGTACTTGCAAGGCACGATCCTCGAGCGCGATTTCATCAGGTGCGCCGCCATTGCCGCGGTCGACGTCGGCAGCATAGCGCAGCACGGCAATCGTAAATGGAACCATCGAAACCTGGTACCAGACGCCAGCTGGGCCATCAGCGGCGTTGGAAAGCTGGAAGCCCCACAGCGAGTAGGACATAACCAAAGCGGTAGCCGCAAGGGTCCAGACAAAGCGTAGGTAGGTCGGCGTATAGCCCTCGAGGGACTTACGGATCTTCGCACCAGTGCGCTCGGCCAAAAGAATCTCCGAGTAACGCTTACCGGAAGCCATGAACAGCGAACCGAATGCCGCCACCAACAGGAACCACTGGGAAAGCACGATGCCCGCTGCCACGCCACCGGCCATTGTGCGCAACATGAAGCCGGAGGAAACCAGCGCGATGTCGATGACCGGCATGTGCTTCCAGCCAAAGCAGTAGCCCAGCTGCAAAGCGATGTACACAGCCATCACGATTGCCAGCTGTGGGCCAGCGGTGGCCAAGAAGGACAAGCCGATGGAACCGACAATGAGCAGCGCTGCCATCGCATACGCCAGGCCCACCGGCAGCACGCCGGCCGCGATGGGACGGAAGCGCTTGGTCGGGTGAGCCCGGTCAGCCTCGACGTCGCGAGCGTCATTGATGAGGTAAATCGAGGACGCGCCCATGCAGAAGACGATGAAGGCAAGGAGGACGTCGAGAAGCACGCGCGAATGGAACAGTGCGTCCGCACCCGCTGCTGCTGGAGCGGCGAGGACGAGGACGTTTTTAACCCACTGCTTTGGGCGCAGCGCCTTGATCATTCCGTCGACGAGGTTCTTCGGCGGCTTACGCTTGCGGCCGGTGTCGATGCCTGAGGTATGCGGTTCAGAGTGGAATACCCGCTGCGAACCGTCTTCGTGGTGTGTCTCGCTCACGCGGTCTTCCTTTCATAGCGGGTTAATGCCTCTGCGGTGACTGCACCGATCGCAGCTCCAACCGCGGTATCCGTTGGGTAATGCACTCCGAGCACCATACGCGAAGCCATCATCACAGGCACACCAAGGAGCGGCAACGGATTGCCGGTTAGGTGTGCGACGCCCACGAGGAACGCGGTTGTCGACGTCGAGTGCGAGGACGGAAACGACAGCTTGGACGGGGTGCCCACGCCGACGCGAACGTAGGGGTAGTCAGGGCGCTTGCGGCGCACGATGCGCTTGATTACAACGCTCGCCGCGTGGGCTGTAAATGCACCCACGCCTACGTATGCCCACTGGCGACGCCGCGCCTTGTCATCATGGTTGACCGCGTACATCACTGCGGAAGCACCCATCCAGCCGAGGGCGTGCTCGCCAAGGTGGCTCAAGCCGCGGGCGGCAGGTACAACTCCAGGGACGTCGAAAGCTGCGTTCTGGATGCTTTCCAGAACGTGTGATTCAGCTACAGAAAGCTTACTGGGCATCGAATACCTTCCTCCAGGATTCGCGGGAAGTCAGCTCCGGCATCGCGGCGCGATACTGCGCCTTCAGATCATCGAAGTTCTCCTCGATCTCCTTGAGCAGGCCGCGGGTCTGCTTGACGAGGTCGGTGGCCAGATCGCGGTCGCGTTTGCGGAAGGCCACGCCGGTACCGCCGGCGGTGGAAACTGTTGCGGAGTCCACGCGGGACAGAGTGAACCAGCGCGCCTCGTCGGGGGTGAGGTTGAGCTGCGGCGCCTCGTGGTGCGCGCGGTCTTCCTTGGTGACAAGGTGCTTCGCGGATTTGAGCAGCCATGGCAGCTTCTTGACCTTGCCGAGGCGGCCGCCGATGTTGCGGGTCGGCACGCCCGGCGCGCCGGTCGGAGCCGGCAGTTGGTCGGCGGATTCGATGATGACGGCATCGGAGTAGTTCTTGCGGATTTCCGCGATGCGCGGCAGGGAGGATTCCAGGATGTCGAAGAGGCGATCCGGGCCGGCGAGGAAGTCCTTCATAGCTTCCAGCTGGATAGCCATGGTGGAGTACTCCATGCACATCGTGTGCTTGAGGGTGGACTTGAAGATGGACTTCGTAATGCCCTTGACGTCGCCGTCGTGGTACATCGCAGCGACGATGAGGCGGTTGCGCAGGTGGAAGTACGCCTGCCAGTCGATGGCGTCGTCCTTGTCCGCCCACGCCATGTGCCAGATTGCGGCCCCCGGCCAGGTGACAGTTGGGAAGCCGTTAGCGGCTGCGCGCAGGGAGTACTCGGTGTCATCCCACTTGATAAACAGTGGTAGCGGCTGGCCGTTGGTCTCAGCTACGACGCGCGGGAAGAGGCACATCCACCAGCCGTTGTATTCGACATCGACGCGGCGATGGAGAGCACGGGAGTCGTACTTGCGTGGGTCGAGGTGCGACTGGGCGTCACCAATAGCGCGCAATGGGTACTTGGCGAAGTCGTGGTCGTAGACCGCGTGCGGGGCCCCGCCCCACATGAAGTCGTGTTTGTTGACCTGCTCGCCAGTGGTGCGCAGCTGGGAGCGCTCCTGCAGGTTCAGCATCTGGCCGCCAACGATGATCGGCTTGGCGGCGTATCGCGCGGCCTGCACTGCGCGCAGGATGGAGTCCGGTTCGATGGCGATGTCATCATCCATGTAGAGGATGAACGGGGAATCGGTGTTCTCCAACGCCTCGTACATGATGCGGGAGTAGCCGCCGGAGCCGCCCAGGTTGCCCTGACGGAACTCGCGGAAGCGCGGGCCGAAGTGCTCGACGGCCTGCTCGTAGCCTGGCTCGTCTGCTGGGTGCTGGTTGCCCTGGTCCGGCATGAGAACGTAGTCAATGATGCCGTCGACCACTGGGTCCTCGGCGAGAGCCTGCAGCGCTGCGACGGCGTCGGTTGGGCGGTTGAAGGTAGGAATGCCCACGGCAACGCGCTTTTCCGACGCCGGGATCTCCGTACCGTCCGGCATAATCTGCGGGCCTGGTTCATGTGGAGCGCACCATGCCGCATTAGAAAGGACGGTTTCCTTCTCTGCGGTGATGTCGAACCACAGCCAGCCGCCGTCTTCGAAGTTCTTCAGCGGCAGTTCGAAGTCGTGGTGACCGCTGCCGACCAGGTGGTTGGCCACGGAGATGCGCTGACCATCCTGCTTGGAGCGATAAATGGAGACGTTGGCTTGGCCTTCGAGTTCGAGGGAGAGCACGATGGACTTCAGCTGGGACCAGCGGCGCCAGTAGGAGGCAGGGAAAGCGTTGAAGTAGGTCTCGAAAGAAGCCTCTTCACCCGCTGGAATCGTCACCGCGGTGCGGTTGGTCCAGCTCAGGCGCTCGCGGTTTTGCTCAGACTCGATGAGATAGAGCATCCGGACGTCAAAAGGCTCGCCGCGCTTGGGCAGCAAGATTCGCTGAACAGGTTCGAAAACGCGGGTTTCGCTGCCAGCGGCGCTGGCGGAGGAATTGTTGGCAGTCACGATTACTTCGATTCTCCAAACGGTTTTATGACAATATTCAGTCAAACAGCCTAGTGGTTTGTGGCCGATAACCTCGCTCCCACACGGATTCATGGCTGCAGTGACGCGCATTTAACACAATCTGGCCGTGAGCACGACGATTAATCCGCACCGAAAAGGCCATAAATGCGCTCGCATTCTCCATCTATTAAAAAGCAGAGCCTTCTATCTTTCGATGAAGGTCATCTGCTTTCGCCCTCGGATGAATCAACTCTGCGCGAAGAATCGGAGGCACTCGACCTATCGCTTCTAGTTGGGAGATTAGGCCTCGACAGGGGCCTTATCGCCTACTGGCTCGATGCCCAGCTTGCCCAACATGTAAAGCACGCGGGCGCCGAGGTCATCGATAAGTTCGCGCTCTTCCTCTGGCGTATTGGCCGCAGCGATATCCCAAATCTTGACGTCCTTGCCTGCTTCGTCGCGCGGGATGTCGCGGCCTAGGTACACGATGAAGTCAGGCATGCTGACCATGCGGTTGTTGGGATCAACCTCGGTGTGGAAATGAGCGGCGTCGGCAAGCAAGGCGTCGCCGGCCTGTTCCTTGGTCAATTCAACAACCTTCTCCGCAAGGGCGTGGTTGGTGCCAGCAGAGAAACGGACATGGATGCGGTGCCCGCCGAAGTATTCCTTTACCTCGCGTTCAACCAGAACAGGGATGAATTCTTCGACCGTTGCACCGGCAGTATGGCGCGCGATTGCCGCGTCTACCTCGGCGTCGATTTCCGCGGCAGCGTGAGTGTTGCCGTACAGGTCGTGGAGGTCCTGGCGCAGGGTCGCGAGGCGGTGATCATTGAGATGCGTCATGGTACTCACCCAATTACTTTCTGTTCTCTGGTTGTTAACCTAATGTTAACCTTACGGAGATTTGCCACCGGTTTCAACACCGACTCGCGACACGCGTAAACCGGCAAAGCGCCGGCGTACAGACACAAAAAGCCCGCCGAAGAAGATTCAAAGCTCCTCGTCGGCGGGGATTGAAGCAGGCAAGCTGTTTTAGTGGCCGCACTCCTGCTCAAGCGCCTTGCCCTCGTTCCAGAACGGAGCCAGCTTGTTGTCGAACATGCTCAGCGCAGAGGCGATAACCATGCACATGTCGACTTTGAAGCCCGATCCCCGCGAAAACCAAACCACTCTTGGGCAACACTATTTTATTATTAATTAATCGGCCTTAAGCCCCCTTCAGGATAATTAACAGACTAAAAGCTGGGTACTTTAATCGAGTTCATTTAACGTATTGGACAGAGCAATCATCGATGACCGCTCGCCCCTATTCCCCATCACTACCCTATGAAAGGAGGCCTCAAGTGACCGCAACACTGACACTCGCCGATGTCGCCCGGCTGACCGGCGTTACGCGCCCCGCGGTCAACGAGTGGATTCAGCGCTTTAACTCAGAATCCATCGCGCCCTTCCCCTCCCCTTGCGGAGAACATGATGGCCACCCCTACTACGCCATCACCGAAATTCAAGGCTGGCTGCGAGCAACTAAGCTCGGCCGCCGCGACACAGCCGTTGAAGATGCCCTCTTTTATTCTTCGCTCTACCGAATGCTGCTCCGCAATCCGGCACGCGCGGCGTTGGGCCTTTTGAACTGCAACACGGCTTCCTCCCCTCAGGATTTTTCGCCCTCTGCTGCAGTAATCGACTCTCTTGCTGCGGCGTACCAGCGCGCAGCAGACAACATTCCTTCTGATGCCCCTGAAGCTGACATCGCAAAAGCAGCAGAGCAGGTAGCCGAGGCGGCTTTCGGGCCCGCGGCCGCGCTCGCCCGTCTTGCAGATGACCTCAGTGCTCAGCGCCAGGTAACACTCTCTTCCCGTTTTACTTCCCGCGCTATGCAAGCAGTATCGGAAGCCCTCACGCTAGAAAACCCAACTCCACCTATCATCCCTACTGATGAATACAGCCTAGGTTTCGTCACTGGACTCGCCCGGGAACTCGAAGAAACGCTGGCGCTCAACATCGGATACCGAAAGGACTGCGCACCAGACTCTCTCTATTGGGCGGAACTAGCGTGCCGAAACGTGGAATTCATCGACGCTAGCGAGGAGATCCCAACAAATTCTCTCATCGTCCTCGGCGCTCCTTCCCCTCTCAAAAATGCGACCGAATACTTCGAGCACCTCCAGGACTTGCTCGACAACTTGGACGAACGCGGCGCAATGTTCTGTATTTCCACCGCAGACATGCTTATCGAGGACTCTTTAGCGGAGGTCGTCCGACGGCGTTTCCTCGCACCGACTGAAACCGGCGCAATTGCACCACTGCGTTACAGCGCACGGCTGCCCCGAGGCATTTTTCCGGACCGCGGACAGCAGCAGGGCGCACTATGGATTCTCAAGCGCCCTAATCGCGAGGCCATAGGCAACCCTGCCGATGCTGCTGCCGTTATCGCTGACGTGCCGGACCTTAAGACACCCGGTCTCGTCTCTGACTGGGCAACCATGCTCACCACACCGGATGAAGCGCGCAAGCACACCTTTGTCCGCGGTCGTATTCTTCGCGCCGCTGATGCCTGGCGCAGCCGTACTCATTCTCTCGATGACTCGGTCTTTTCTTCTACGTCGACGTCTTCCGCCGCCGATCTCATGCACACCGCACATCAGGCAGGGTTAGACATCAGTTCAGCAGGGTTGGAGGACGCGCAGCCAAAGATTGGTATGCGCGCTGAATCGGGGGCAACGCGCCTTGAGTACCTACCGTGGAAGGCCGCGACCAACGCTCGCACTGGGGTGCTGCAGAAACTCAGCGGCTCCCGCATTGCCGAACGTGATCTCGCCCCCGAAGCAGTAGCAAAACTGGAACTCATCGGTGAACCCGAAATTCTGGGGAGCATTCCACAGGGCGCACGTTGCATCGATCGTCTCCGGTTGGAGGACATTGCACCGCGCGGCACCCTCACAGAACCAGGGGACGTGGTCTTCATCAAGAGCCCCAGACCACGCGCGCTCATCGATGAGGAAGGCGGCAAACTAGTCACTGCACCGGCTCAAGCACTACGATGCCGCACCTTCCGTGGACGCAGCCACACTCCCTTGGAACAGGTCTGCATTCCCTACCTCGTAGAGAAGGCTATCAACGAAGCTGTCTCCTCCGAGTTGGGATCGGTGTACTTCCCCGTATTGCCTCGCAAGAATGCGCAGCACCTCAGCACAGTCGAGCAACAGCTCCGCGCACGACGCCAGCAGCTCTTAGAACAGTTACATAGCCTCGATGAACTTGAGCACGGCCTCGTCATGTCGATAGGTACCGGTGCTGTCACCATCGCTGAATCTCGTGCACAATCCCCACCAGGCTAATAACAGAGTTCAACATTCAAACACACAAACACCGTTATATGTAAGGAGGAAAAATGACTAACTCAGTCAAGGATGAGCAGAACGTAGAGGCTGCCTCCGCCACCACCCTCAAAGAGCTCAAGGACACACTGTGGAAGGCAGCAGACAAGCTGCGCGGCTCCATGGACGCCTCCCAGTACAAGGACATCGTCCTAGGACTGGTGTTCCTCAAATACGTCACTGATGCTTTCGATGCCCGTCGCGCGGAGCTGCGTGCCGAAGGCGAGGAGCGCGGCGATAGCGAAGAGTACATCCAGGAAGACCTGGAGGATATCGACGCTTACCGTGAGAAGAACGTTTTCTGGGTCGACCCCATCGCTCGTTGGACCTTCCTACGTGACAACTCGAAAGGCAAGTCGGCCGACGCCGGCCAGGAGTACCAGTCCATTGGCAAGCTCATCGATAACGCGATGAAACAGCTCATGCTGGACAATGAGTCACTGTTAGGTACCCTGCCCACGAACTTCGCCTCGGAAAGCGTTGACCAGCGTCGTTTGGGCGAACTCATCGACTTATTCAGCACCACGCGTTTCACCGCAGAGGGGCCAGAACGCGCACGCGATTTGCTGGGTGAGGTCTACGAGTACTTCCTGGAGAAGTTCGCCCGTGCTGAGGGCAAGCGTGGCGGCGAGTTCTACACTCCCCGCCCTGTCGTACGTACCCTCGTAGAAATCCTGGAGCCGACCCAGGGTCGTGTTTACGACCCCTGCTGTGGCTCAGGCGGCATGTTCGTGCAGGCAGAGAAGTTCCTCGAAACCACGGAGAAGGACCGCACTGCTCTGGCCATCTACGGTCAGGAGCTCAATGAGCGCACCTGGCGCATGGCCAAGATGAACCTGGCCATCCACGCCATTAGCTCTGCTGGCTTGGGTGAGCGCTGGGCCGACACCTTCGCCCGTGACATCCATCCGGACAAGCAGATGGACTACGTCATGGCCAACCCACCGTTCAACATCAAGGATTGGTCGCGCAACGAGGAAGACACTCGCTGGAAGTACGGCGTCCCACCCAAGCGCAATGCGAACTTCGCGTGGATGCAGCACATCATTTCCAAGCTCACCCCTCAAGGCGAGGCCGGTGTTGTCATGGCCAACGGCACGATGACGTCGAACTCCTCCGGCGAAGGCGATATCCGCAAGGCCATGGTGGAAGACGACATCGTCTCCTGCGTCATCGCACTTCCTGCACAGCTCTTCCGCGGCACGCAGATCCCGGTCTGCGTCTGGTTCTTCGCCAAGGACAAGAAGGCCGGTTCCAAGGGCACCATCGACCGCACCAACCAGGTGCTCTTCATCGATGCCCGCGAGCTCGGCCACATGATTGACCGCACGGAGCGTACCTTCAGCGACGAGGACATCCAGAAGATCGCCGACACCTACCGCCTGTGGCGCGGCCGCACCTCCGCCCCAAAGGGCAAGGCCTACGAAGACATCGCCGGCTTCTGCAAGTCCGCCTCCCTCGACGACATCCGCGATGCCGACTTCGCCATGACCCCCGGCCGCTACGTTGGTTTCGCCGAGGCCGAAGAAGACGACGAGCCCATCGACGAGAAGATCGCTCGGCTTACCGGCGAGCTCACCGCCACGCTTGACGACGCCGCCCGCCTGGACGAGGTTGTGCGCGAACAGCTGGGGAGGTTGAAGTAATGAAAAAAATCGTTTCGCTAAAAGAAGTATGCGAGTCTGACTACGGAGTCACCGCCAGTGCGACCGAACAGCCTACAGGCACCCATTTCCTTCGTATCACTGACATAGTTAACTTCACTGACTATTCCGGTGTACCTTTCGTCGACATCGATGACGAAGATCGGAGAAAAAAGCTACTTAAACAAAATGACATCGTTGTAGCCAGAACAGGTGCAACCGTGGGGGCTAGCCATCTCTTTAGAGGTACCGAGCCAACAGTCTTCGCTTCTTATCTAGTGCGATTCAGACCAAAGACCTCAGACGTCGACCCAGTCTTTGTTTCATATGTATTGAATTCCCCAGCATGGAAGCAGTTTATTTTTGCCAACGCTCACTCCAAGTCGGCACAACCGAATCTCAGTGCTGCGGCAATGATGGACTTCCAGTTCTCTTTGCCCGAAATACGCGAACAACAAAAGATCGCGTCCGTCTTGAAAGCACTCGACGACAAAATCGCCGCAAATTCACGCATTATCAAAATTGCCACTCATCTAAACATCAACCTTGTTGAGAAGGCCGTGACAAAAGAACTTGAACATCTGCAGAATCTCGCAGACATCACAATGGGTTCTTCCCCCAAAGGAGAGTTCCTGAATGAAGAAGGTATTGGTGAGCCTTTCTTCCAAGGCGTGCGTGACTTTGGCGAGCTCTTTCCATCTGAACGCGTCTTTGCGGAGAAGGCCGTGCGCACTGCCCAAGAAGGCGACATCCTGTTTGCAGTCCGTGCACCAATTGGTGAAGTAAATATCGCTGAACGCCCCTGCGTCATTGGCCGCGGCATCGCAGCAATTCGCGGGAAACAATCGCATCTAGGCTTGTTCTATCTGCTGAAGGGCCATCCTGAGCTCTGGGAAACGTACCAATCCAGTGGAACTGTCTTTGCTGGTATTAACAAGTCTGACCTTCACAACGCAGTAATTCCTGTGCTGCGTGACTCCGAAAAACTCGAACAGCAGCTCACTCCCATCCACGAACGCGCAATGCACGCTCTACGCGAAAACCAAGTCCTCGCCCGCACCCGCGACGAGCTCCTTCCTCTCCTCATGAGCGGCCGCATCACGGTCGGTGAGGCTGCGGACGTTGCGGGCATGGCGGCGTCGGAAAGCTAAGCAAACCTACCCCTACAACCCTTAAGGAGAAGCTCATGCTGAGCGAAGAATCCCTCGAACTCATTGTTCAAGACCACCTGGCGGAACTGGAGTGGGTGTCTGGGCATGGCCCGGACTTTGCGCCGGGCTCCGGCGAGCGCGACACGTGGAATGACATCGTGCTGCGCGGGCGACTGCGCAATGCCGTGCGCAACCTCAACCCGGGTGTACCGGAGGAGTACCTCGACCAGGCGATCGGTGAGGTCATCACGCCGAAGTCGCAGTCCGCGATTGCGGAGAACAGGCGCATTCACCAGATTCTGGTGGAAGGCTACCGCGGTATCGAGTACATCGACCACGAGGGCAACGTCCAGAACCCAACCATCATCTTCCTGTCCTCGCAGCCGCACATGAACGACTATTTGTCGCTCAACCAGGTCACCGTTGCGAACCTGGACGGCGAGCGTCGCTTCGATGTGGTCTGCTACGTCAACGGCATGCCGCTGGCGTTTATCGAGCTGAAGAAAACGGGCGCGAATACCTCAATCGAAGGCGCCCACAACCAGCTGCAGACGTACGTCAAGGAATTCGGCATGGCCTTCCGCTTCGCCAATATTGTGATTCCTTCGGATGACCTCAGCGCCAAGTACGGAACGCCGTTTACTCCGTGGAACCACTTTGCGCCGTGGAATGTGGATGAGGACGGCCGTCCTGTCCCATCCGACAACATGGTTGTGGCCGGCGAGCCGGTCACGCAGCTGGACCTGTTGCTTGATGGTCTGTTTAATGTGGAGCGTTTTGGACAGCTCTACAGCGACTTCACGGCGTTCGATGACACCGCCGAGGGGCTAGTAATGCGCATCGCCAAGCCGCACCAGTACTTCGCGGTGACCAAGGCAGTGGGTTCCACGATCACGGCGGCGCGCGGCGACAAGCGCGCTGGCGTCATCTGGCACACGACGGGTGCCGGCAAGTCCATGGAGATGGAGCTCTACACCGCCAAGATTATGCGTCGGTCCGAGATGCTCAGCCCGACCGTCATTGTGCTCAATGACCGTACCGAGCTAGATGAGCAGCTCTTCGAGACCTTCAACCGGTCCACCATCCTGCCGGAGGCACCGCGCAATATCGAGTCGCGTGCTGAGTTGCGTGAGCTGCTGTCGCAGAAAACCTCCGGCGGCATCTACTTCTCTACCCTCCAGAAGTTTGGCTTGAACGGCCAGGGTGAGTTGCGTGAGACCGAGCACCCGTTGCTCTCTGACCGGAGCAACATCGTGGTCATCGTCGACGAGGCACACCGTTCCCACTATGGCTTTGGCGATACCGCCGCTGATGGTTACGCACAGCACCTGCGTAATGCGTTGCCGAATGCCACCATGCTGGCGTTTACCGGTACCCCGCTCAAGGAGTGGGACCGCGATACGCGCAAGGTCTTCGGTGACGACGTGGATGTCTACGACATGAACCGCGCCGTCGAAGATGGTGCCGTGGTGCCCGTCTACTTCGAGCCGCGCCTCATCCCACTCAAGCGCATTGCTGGAATCACGGATGACGATATTGATGACTCTGCCGAGGAAGTACTCACGGGTCTCGACGAGGTGGAGCGCGACCGGATTCAGCGCTCCGTCGCCGCGTTGGAAATCATTTACGGTTCCGACGACCGCTTGGATGCGCTCGCTGAGGACTTTGTTCGCCACTGGGAAGACCGGCGCGAAAACATGCGGGAATTCATCGGCGCCCCAGGCAAAGCGATGATTGTCACCGCCACGCGTTCCATTGCGGCACGCCTCTACTCCAAGATCGTGGCGCTGCGCCCTGAGTGGCATTCGGATGCCGATGACAAGGGCAAGATCAAGGTGATCTACTCTGCCGCGCCGTCCGACCCGGATGAGCTCAAGGTCCACATGCGCCGTCCGAGCGCGCTCAAGGCCGTGAAGAACCGCATCAAGGATGTTGACGATGAGCTCGAGATCGCCATCGTCCAATCCATGATGCTCACCGGCTTCGACGCACCGCCGCTGCACACGCTCTACATTGACCGCTCCCTCAAGAGCGCGCTGCTGATGCAGACCCTCGCCCGCGTCAACCGCACGTTCCGAAACAAGCAGGATGGCCTCCTTGTCGCCTACGCACCGTTGGTGGAGAACTTGGAGAAGGCGCTGGCTGAGTTCACGCTCAACCCCTCCGACGACGGAACCAAGGTCACAGGCCAGGACGTTGAGGAAGCACTAACTCTGGCGAAGGGATTCCTGGCTCGTCTCGACGACATTGTGGGAATCAAGTGGAAGAACACCGCTTTCATCGATGACACCAACCTTCGTCGTGCTTTGCTCGATGTCACTGGTTTCCTTCGCAATCCAAGAACCGAAGGCAACTACGACCCCGAGAAGCCAAATGCGCGTCCCGTCGCGGACGAGTTCAAGCGTCAGGCAGGAAGGCTCGCACGTGCATGGGCGCTTGCGTCCAACAGCCCGGCCGCCGATGAATTCCGTCCGAGCGTGCAGTTCTATTCCGAGGTCAAGAACTGGCTCATCAAGCTCGATGCAGGCGACCGCGTGGCCAATGGCGAGCCGATTAGCGACTCCATCCGCAACGCCCTAGGCAAGCTGGTCGTTGATTCGGCTGAGGCCACCGGTGTCATCGACATCTACCGCCAGGCCGGGATTGAGATTCCGAACTTGCAGGATCTCACCGTCGACCTGTTCAAGGACAAACAATCCCCCTCTGAGGTCTCGTTGCTGATCGATGCGTTGCGCCGCCAGCTCCAGCAGGAAGCCCGCACCGCCACAGGAAACAACGAGCTGCGCTCCAAGCAATTCTCCGAGCGGATCACCGAGCTGATGAATCGGTACACCAATCAGCAGCTCACGGCCGCTGAAATCATCGCCGAACTCATCCACCTGTCCAAGGAGATTGTCAAGGAAAGCAAACGCGGTGAACAATTCACCCCGCCACTAGGCAATGACGAGCTCACCTTCTTCGACGCGGTGTCGACAAACGAATCCGCAACCGAGCTCATGGACGACGAAGTTCTTGCTGAAATCGCACGCCAGCTCGTTTCCATGCTGCGTCGCGATGCAAAGACCGACTGGACAGTACGCGATGACGTACGTGCGAAACTACGACGCTCGGTCCGCAGATTGCTACGCGACTACAAGTATCCACCGGACAAGGCGCCGGAGGCCATCAAGCTTGTCATTGAACAGATGGAGAAATTCGCGCCGAGGTATTCGGAGCTTTCTCGCGATGAAGACTAGCTTCGGTTAATCTTGTCGATCCTCGCTGGCGGGCAATCCCATTCAGCGGGGACCTTCAATCCATATTCTTCCTGCAGAGCCTTCACTGCAGCAGCTGGGTTATCGCGTACAACGGCGGCAGTTTGGATCGAATGCCATTTGAGCCGCACGGTTTTGAGGTGTTCCTGCCACAATGCGTTGTCCACATCGAGGTTGAACTCGAGACGCAAGCTCTCAAGTACGTCTTCCAGAATGGGCCGAAAGCGGTGCCCCCATTCGTGAAATGAAAAGAAGAAATCGCGGGCGCCTTCTTAAGGAATTCGCGGACTTTCTTGTTCTTTTTCGTGTTGAGCTTCTCGCTAAACCCCATCAAATGGGTGAACTCATCGCGATGAGCGTGGACATGAAAATGTGCGCTCGGGTTCTTACGGCCCCGATCGCGATCGTATTCAACCCGGAAAAGTGGAGGCCTCTGCGTGTTTGCGTAAGGATAGATCGCAAAACTTGATTGATCGATAGCAGGAAACGAAAGGCTGTCATCCCAGGTACATTTAAATTCTGGTTTTATCCCGAGGACGACGTAGCCCGAAGACGTGAGCGGGACGATACCCGGCCTACCGTTTTCTTCCTCGTCAAGACGCACAGATATGTTCCGGTCAAGGTCAGTAAAGACAAAACTGGGGCTCGTCGACGAAAAGAACGAGAGGGACTGTTCAATTTCCTTGTGAAAAGCCCGCACAAGTGGTTCGAGCTTATCGGCCGCTTCCACCGGCAGCCTTAATCAACCAACGAAGCTCAGAGATGCGCTCCCACAAACCCATCTCAGTCGGCGACAGATCATAGTTATAGGCACGCTCTTCAAACTCTTCCGGATCTCCCACGATCTCGGATTCGAGTTCCTTGAGCTCGGCCGCAGCCTCGCTTTTCGTCAAGCGACGGATGATAGGTGCTGACATTGCTTCTCTCCTTCCCGCGGATAGGCTCTCTAACAAATATTGTGCCCTAGATTTTGCACGGGGGTACCGACATGACAGCGGATTCCAGGCGGACTCCGTCGCCAAAAATCGAACATAGGATCGAAAATCCCGCTGCCCATCGGACAGCGAGATACTGCACTGCATTCCCTAGACGTTAACGGGAGCTTCCTCGGAAATCGGCTCGATGCCGAGCTTGCCCAGCACGTAGAGCACGCGAGAGTCTAGGTCGTCTGCGAGTTCGCGGGTTTCCTCGACGGTGGTGGTGGGCTCGATGTCCCAGATCTTAATGCCCTTGCCAGCCTCGTCGCGCTCAAGGTCGCAGCCAAGGTAGACGATGTAATCCGGTATGGCGACGGTGCACACCTCATCGAGGTAGCGGGCGGGCCCTCGCCCAAGCCACGCTCGCCGAGGACGTGTGCCATATGGGAATCCAAGAGGTTCTCCGAGTGCGTGGCAGCAGCATCGACGTACAGCGCATCGCCCGCGCACTTCTTGGTGAGCGCGACAGCAGCGGCAGCCAGTGACGGATCCTCGCCAGACGCGAAGCGGACGTGCACGCAGTGCTAACCAAAGTATTCGGAGTGCTCGCGCTCGACCATGACCAGGACGAACTCGTCGAGCGTCTCGCCTTTGAGGTGGCCAGCGATAACCTCATCCGGCTTCGAGTCAATCTCTCCTGCAGAGAAGCTATGGCCGTGGGACTCGTGAAGGTCCTTGCGCAGGGTATCCAGGGCATTCTGGATATTCAGCATGATTATTCACCCACTCACTTTCGTGCCTATTGCGAGAGCACAACTCTGCGTTCTCTATTCGTTAACCTAGATTTAACCAGAGCAAGAGCAGTGGGCGCGGTCAAATAGTGGGAACCAACCCAGTAATTCGTGTGATGAAAGTTTGAGCTATCGCTGCAGGTAGGTCGCTACCTCCTCAAGCGCCTCGGGCGAACCAACTTCATAATCAAGCAGCGGAAGCTCAGTGACAGGCACGCCAGGCAGCGCCGCGCATAGCGTCGCAAGCGCTGCTTCCTCCACCGCGCGCCGGCCAGGCAGCGCCGCCGGAGATCGGCGGTTAATGAACAACTCTCCCACCGGTATGCGATGCTCGGCGAGCTCCGTGTAAAGCTCAATGGTCTCCATGACCGGCAGGCGCTCGGCCGTGAGCACGATATTGAAGGTCGAGGACCGCAGCGCGTTACGGAGATGCTCGAAGCGCGTGCGGCGGCGATAAAGGATGGAACGCAACTCCGCGTCACGGCGCTGTGACTTGGTCTCGCCACCGAGCGAGCCGACGACGTCCGCGAACTTATCCGCTTTATCGCGGCGCTTGAGGAGACCATCCGTCCACGCGCTCATGAGCTCGGGCAACGCCATGAGACGCGCGGTATGCCCGGACGGAGCGGTATCAAAGATAATGTGATCGTAGGCACCCTCGTGGCCCTCGATAAGGACGGCCATCTGCTCGAGGAGCGCAGCTTCATGCGTGCCCGGGGAGGCTGCGGCAAGCTCCAGATGCTTATCAACTTCCTTATGGAGGCGCTCCGGCATGTGGGCGCGCATGGTCTCCCCCGCCTGCGCGAGGTGAGCGTGGGTCGCCTTCTCCGGGTCCAGCTCCACGAGGTCGAGGTTCTCGCGCACCGTCACAGGTTGCGGACCGATCTCCTGATGCCACAGGTGGCCCAGATTATGGGCAGGATCGGTGGAGACAACGAGGACGCGTTCCTGCTTCGAGCGGCCCAGCGCGTAGGCATTCGACAACGTGGTTTTCCCCACACCACCCTTGCCACCAAAGAACGTTAGCAACAGCTCAACCCCTCAATCGGCGAGCGATCGATGCCCATGCGTGTATGCCATTCATGCAGGTCTTCGTAGATAACCGGGAGCAACTCAATCGTGTAAAAGCTCGCCGGATTCGGGATGCCCAGCGCCTCGGAGAGGACGATGAGACGAAAGAAGTCGTCCTCGTCCCGGCGCGCCCGGGCGAACTCGCGCCGGTACGGCGCGGCGTAGAACTCTTTGAGCAGACTGGTGAGGCTCATAGAGACTTAGGCCACAGGGACGTCGGCAGACTGACGCACCGGGTTCGGCGCGTCCGTATCCTCGTCACCCCACTCGACGGGCGGGGCCTTGCGTGCCGCAGAGACGGCGCCGATAACCTCGACGATGACCCACACCGCAGCAACAACGATGACGACGTCCATAGCGAAGAGCAGCCAGTTCTGGGCAGCCCACAGCGTGCCTAGCTGCTTGACTGCAGCCCACAGAGACATCGCGGTAACGAAGATGAGCGGGATGGCAACCGGCCACGTGGGGCGGCGCAGGTGCGTGAGAATGACCATGATGACGGCGAGCGAAAGACCCGCCATAAGCTGGTTTGTAGTACCGAAAAGCGGCCAGATCGTCATGCCGCCGGAACCGTCCGCGCCCTGCGAGAAGGTGAGGGCGAAAGCGATGCCCACCGCGATGGACGTTGCGCCGAGGGCGCCGATCTTGAAGCCCATGATCTCGCCGATCTCCTGGACGACGAAGCGCTGGAGGCGCACGCCGGAGTCCATTGTCGTCGCCGCAAAGAGGACGGCCATGGTCGCAAGAATGGTTGCGGACAACGAGGTGGAAATACCCAGGCCCTCGTTAATGAGGTTGCCGCCGCCCTCAACGAAGGCGGACACACCACCGGCGTTCCACTCGGAGTAGATCTGCTCCCAGTCGGCGAGCGTCTTGAAACCGGAGGTCGTGGCGATAATGGTGCCCAGTGCAAGAAGGCCCTCGCCGACGGCACCGAAGTAACCAACAAAGCGAGCGTCGGTCTCCTTATCGAGCTGCTTCGACGACGTGCCGGAGGCAACCATGCCGTGGAAGCCGGAAATTGCGCCGCAGGCGATGGTAACGAAGAGCAGCGGGAAGATACCGGGCGTTTCCGCCGGCAGGTTGTCGCGCAACGCCGGTGCGACGACGTCGGGCGCGGTGAAGAGGAAGGAAGCGTAGAGAATGCCCAGGCCGATGAACAACTGTAGGCCGTTGATGTAGTCGCGCGGCTGAAGCAGCATCCACACCGGCAGCAGCGAGGCGATAAACGCGTAGACGAACAGAACGATGATCCACACGCCGTTCGCCGGGATGCCGAGAACGGTCTCCGGCAGCACGATGGGGAAACGATCACCGATGATCATGAGCGTGTAGAGCGCAACGACGCCCACAACAGAAACGAGCGGCAGCGACCACTTGAGACGGTAGATGGCTTGGCCCACGAGGAGCGCGACGATGATGGCGCCCCACGTCGGGATGACGGAGGTCGGCGTCGAAACCAGCAAATTGGAGATGACCACGCCGAAGGCGGTGTTCACCATGAGCAGGAGGAGGAAGATGACGACCAGGAAGAGGTTGCGGCCACGCGCACCGATGTAGCGCCCGGAGAGCGTACCGATGGACTGGCCGCGGTGGCGCTGGGAAGCCCACAGCGCGCCGATGTCATGCATACCCGCCATGAAGACGGTGCCGATGGTCACCCACAGGAAGGCCGGTAACCAGCCCCAAATAACGGCGACGGCAGGGCCGATGATGGGCGCCGCACCCGCGACCGAAGTGAAGTGGTGGCCCCAAAGCACGTACTTATTCGTCGGCACGTAGTCGACGCCGTCCTCCATGGTGTGGGCAGGCGTCTTATAGCTATCGGAGAGTCTATAGATTCTTGAACCTAAAAATTTTGAGTACAAGAAGTAGCCAACGGCCATCATCGAAAGACCGATGGCCATAAGGATGAGAGAGTTCATACCAATCCTCCGTGTGCTGCGGTTCACATTAATTGGGAGGATTATGACACATCACGAGATGGGGTGCCATCGCGCGTGAGTGATGGGGGTATTTTCTACCCATCACGCGAACCGATTCCGTTGTTTCGGACTGCGCAAAGGCTCGGTGCATACAAGTTCGCCAGCTTCCATCATCTCGTTGAGCACACGATGAATACCGCCCACCGACATGCCCGCCGCCGCGAGCTCACGACTCGATCCCGTCACATGTTCCTGCACATAGTCGATCACAGCGCCCCGAGACTTCCCCCGCTCGCAACAGCCCTCTCCGCCCTCGTCGCGTCGCGGGAAGACAAGTTCAAAAGCCGTCAGAGAGTCACGCGGTTCTGGCGGCGGCAGTAAATGCCGCTGGAGTTGATCGAGGATTTCGATATAGCCGGTTCCACGATGAAGTGCCCCGCCGTGCGTGTGTTTATCCCCGCAGTTCAGAACGACTAACTGCGCTCGAAAACGGCGCATCACTCAACACGTGCACGTGTTGAGTGTTATGAGCAGCGTTAAAGGTTGAAGCTTCGCGACCTCAGCAGAGGAGACTTAGTGGCCGCGCTCCTGTTCGAGCACCTTGCCCTCGTTCCAGAACGGGGCCAGCTTGTTGTCGAACATGCTTAGCGCAGAGGCGATCGCCATGTGCATGTCGAGGTACTGATAGGTGCCCAGGCGGCCGCCGAAGAGAACCTGATTCTCCTTTGCCTCGGCCGCTGCGAGGCGTCGGTAAGCCTCCAGCTTGGTGCGATCCTCTGGAGTGTTGATTGGGTAGTAAGGCTCGTCGCCCGACTCAGCGAAGCGCGAGTACTCCTTCATGATGACGGTCTTATCCTTCGGGTACTTATCCTGCCGCTCCGGGTGGAAGTGGCGGAACTCGTGGATGCGGGTGTAGTCAACGTCAGCATCGTTGTAGTTCATCACCGGGGTGCCCTGGAAGTCGCCGGTCGGCAAGACCTCAAGATCAAAGTCCAGGGTGCGCCAACCTAGCTCGCCCTCAGAGAAGTCGAAGTAGCGATCCAGCGGGCCGGTGTAAACAACCGGCGCATCCGGATTCTCTTCGCGAACTTGTTCGCGAACCTCGAACCAATCGGTGTCCAGCTGGACGTCGATAAGCTCGTGGTCTGCCATGTTCTCCAGCCATGCCGCGTAACCGTCTACTGGCAGGCCCTCGTAGGTGTCATTGAAATAGCGGTTGTTAAAGGTGTAGCGAACCGGCAAGCGGGTGATGTTGCCGGCCGGCAGCTCCTTCGGATCGGTCTGCCACTGCTTGGCGGTGTAGTCGCGGATGAAAGCCTCGTACAGCGGACGGCCGATAAGCGCGATGGCCTTCTCTTCAAGGTTCTGTGCCTCATCGACATCGAACTCGCCTGCCTGATCCTTGATGAGCTGACGCGCCTCATCCGGCGAGTAATACTTGCCGAAGAACTGATTAATAAGGCCCAGACCCATCGGGAACTGGTAAGCGGTGCCATCGTGCATGGCGAACACGCGGTGCTGGTAGTCGGTGAAATCAGTGAACTGATTGACGTAGTTCCACACGCGCTCGTTAGAGGTGTGGAACAGGTGCGCACCGTACTTGTGCACCTCGATGCCGGTCTCTGGCTCGGCCTCGGAGTAGGCGTTTCCGCCTAGGTGGTTACGGCGCTCGACGATGAGCACCTTCTTGCCCAGCTGCGAGGCAGCACGCTCGGCCACGGTCAAGCCGAAGAATCCAGATCCAACAACGATGAGGTCATAAGAAGTCATGCCACCACCTTATTGCAGATCCCGCTCACTACCGCGGAGGACACCCAGATGACACGCATTAGAAGTCTTCCCAAGAATGCACCCTCAACGCGTGTCGCAACAAAATTCACAGCAATAACAGAAGTAACATCTTGCCCAACTGTTAACTTTTGTATGCGGTTTTAGCTGTCGAAACCTCCTGCACTGGTTAACTGCCATTTCCAGCTTTCCCCGCGTAGTGCGCTAAGCGCTCTCGGTGCGTGAGCATCCATCACGTGCAGTCCACACACGCTACGCAAAACCCTAGGGAGAAAACGTGCAATTACGACTACGACGCCGCATTGTTCCCACCAAGTCGAAGTGGTCCACGCCGCTCATCGCCGCAGTCACCTCGATCTCCATGGTCGCGGCCGCTGCCTTCGGCAGCAATCAGGTCCTGCGCACGCAGGAAAACGGCTCCGGCCCAATTGACGTTTCCTCGGCCTCGACCAGCTTTGGCGATGGCGAGACCGTCATTGTCGAAGACGCCGCCATCTCCGCACAGGGCGAGGGCGACGGCCCCCGCGCCGTGAAGCAGTTCCACCGCGACGAGCCTTTCTCTATGTTCGCCGTGACCTGGAAGGGCCCCCGCGACGTGGCAGCATTCGTGCGTGCGAAGCAGGCCGACGGCTCGTGGACGCAGTGGTACGACATGGATTCGTTGAGCTACAACAACGACGACCCCAACGCCGTCAACGGCACCGAGCTGATCTACACCGGAACCACCAACGACGTGCAGGTTTCCATCAGCAATGTGGATCTCGTCTCTGGTTCCAACCTGGATGAGAGCTTCAAGGAGACCGAGGTGGAGCCGGGTGCCGCGGAGTCCCTTCCAACCGAATCTGCTGCACCTTCCGAAGCGGCACCTTCTGAGGCCGCACCTTCCGAGACTTCCGTACTCGACCAGGCAGCCGAACAAGCCGCCGAACAGGCCGCCAACCCTCGTCCGGCTCCGCTGCCATACAACGTTGGTGCCATCGCTCCTGTAGCTGACGTCGAGGAGCTCGGTGCCGAAAGCCCCGAGCAACCGGCAGACCAACCGGCAGAGCAGCCGGCCGACGCTGCTAACACCAGCGTCGAAGGCATGGAAGCTGTCTTCATCGACGGCAACGCACAGGCTGGCGAGGCTATCGAGCAGACCGCCGTTACCGACGGCATGCCAAAGGTTGTCTCCCGCGCGGGCTGGGGTGCTGACGAGTCCAAGCGTTGCATGGGCCCGACCTACGACAACGGCGTCAAGGCCATGACCCTGCACCACACCGCGGGCAACAACAACTACACCAAGGCTGACGCGGCTGCACAGATGCGCGGCATCTACCAGTACCACGCCGTGAACCTCGGCTGGTGCGACATCGGATACAACGTCCTCGTGGACAAGTTCGGCACCATCTATGAGGGCCGCTACGGCGGACTCGACAAGGCTGTCCAGGGCGCACATGTCGGTGGTTTCAACTCGAACACCTGGGGTATCTCCATGATTGGTAACTACGATCAGGCTGAACCAACCCAGGCAATTCTCAACTCCGTGGCTGAGATCGCTGGCTGGAAGGCCGCTATCTCCAACATCGACCCTCGCGGTTACGCGGACCTGCGCTCCGGCGGTTTCAGCGGCTCCAAGTTTGCCGCGGGACAGATAGCTCACGTTCCAGTCTTCCACGGACACCGCGACCTGCACTATCACACTTGTCCAGGCAACCACACCGTTCAGCACTGGAATGAGATCCGTAATGCGACTTACAAGAAGTACCAGGCTGTAAAGAGCGGCTCTTCCGGTAACGGCTCCTGGGTCACCCCTGGCACCGGCAACGCTGGCGGCAATACTGGCGGCAACACCCCGCCGCCGGCAGCCGGCGTCCAGTCTTCCCTTGGCGGCACACAGATTCCGGTCGCCGTCATCCAGGCCGTCGCAGGCATTGCCGCTGCATTGGTTGCCGTCCTGCTCAGGCGTTCAGGCACAAGCATTGATGGCGGTCAGAAAGTCGTCGGCGGTCTCACCGCCGCTGAGGTTCCGACTGTGGTCAACAAGGTCGTCCAGCTCTCCGGCAACCCAGGTCTCCAGAAGTCTTGGACCGCCATCTTGAATGCCTTCGGACCGGTTCTCGGTTTGGCAGTAGGCGGCCCAGATGTCAACGCTGGCGTTGTCTCGCAGCTCTTCGAAAACGGCGTGGTGCTCTCCTCCAAGGAAACCGGCACCCACGCGCTGGTGGGCAAGGTCGCTAAGACTTGGGCTGAGAACGACAACTCCACCAAACTCGGACTGCCGACGACTGATGAGATTTCCACCGGCAACGGTCGCGAGATCCGCGTCAACTTCCAGGGCGGCTACATTCAGTACGACCCTGCGACTGAGAAGATCAACGTCTTCACCAACTAAGGCGCCGCAGACAGCATAGAAAGAGCCGTCCTCCTACCTCACCGGAGTTGAGGAGGAGACGGCTCCTTTTGATATCGGTCTAGAACCACTGCTCCAAGACTTTGGCGACGCCGGATTGGTGGTTGGCCACGGTCACTGCATCTGCGGCCTCTTTGACGTAGGGATGCGCATTATCCATCGCCACGCCGTGACCCACCCAGGAGAGCATCTCAATGTCGTTGGGCATATCCCCGAACGCGATGATGTCCTCACGGGCCACACCGAAACGCTCGGCGAGCCACTCCACCCCTTTGCGCTTGGTTACATTCGGCGCCGCAACTTCGAGGATTCCTTCGTTCATCGAGTAGGTGACATGCGCAACCGTTGGGTCAACCCGTGGGGCGATGAGTGAATACAGCTCAGGAGCAGTGAAGTGAGTGTTGCGGACCAGCAGTTTTACCGCGGGTTGGGAGGCAAGCTCGTCGATGCTTACGAGGCCAAATCCGTCAAAGAGCGCATTCTCTGAATAATGGGGCTCCACCACAAAGAGCTCTTCGACTGGGTCCGCCAACGAGGAACCGGTGCGCTCGGCGCCAAACCCCACTCCCCCATAAGGCGCCAAGACTTCTTGGGCCACGGCGATAACATCACTGATGGCGGCGGGCTGTAGTTCATGTGCGCTGAGGATCGTATCGGCGGCGGAATCATAAATCACGGCGCCATTCGACGTCACGCATACAGGGCGCACGGTGAGCTGTTCAAGAACGGGCGCAATCCAGCGGAAAGGCCGCCCAGTCGAAAGCGCAAAGTAGGCACCCGCACTAACTGCGCGGGCGATTGCTTCACGGTTGCGCCGCGTGACACGGTGATTCCTGTCCAACAGAGTTCCATCAATGTCACTGGCGATAAGGCGCGGTGCCGACTGGGGATGGACCATGCCTCATAGTCTACGTGGCCCCACAGCTTAGGACGTGGCTCCACATCTTAAGATGTGGAGCCACGGAGGTTTTTGTTCTAACTACAGTCAGCAGTTTCAGTACTTAGCTGCGACTACTGGATGGTGTCATCCTCGTCCGAATCCTCCCAGTCGAGGGAGCGCTTGATGGCGCGCTTCCACTCGCTGTAGAGGCCAGCGCGCTCTTCCTCTTCCATCTGCGGCTTCCAGACCTTGAACTCGCCGGCGCCGGTGTCCAGGATCTTCAGGTCCTCGAAGTAACCGGCCTGCAGGCCAGCCGCGAAGGCCGCACCTGTTGCGGTGGTCTCCACGTTCTTCGGACGGTGGACCTCCACGCCGAGGATGTCGGCCTGGAACTGCATCAGCAGCTCGTTGTGGGTCATGCCGCCATCCACGCGCAGCTCGGTAATCTCCACGCCGGAGTCAGCGACCATGGCATCTGCCACGTCACGGGTCTGGTAGGCAGTCGCCTCCAGGACCGCACGTGCAATGTGGTTGCGATTTGCAAAGCGGGTCAGGCCAACGATGACACCGCGTGCGTCCGGACGCCAGTACGGTGCGAACAGACCAGAAAAGGCAGGAACAAAGTAGACGCCGCCGTTGTCTTTCACGGAACGAGCCATGTTCTCAATGGAGGCAGCGTTAGGAATTATCTGCAGGTTGTCACGCAGCCACTGAACCAGAGAGCCACCCATGGAGACGGAACCTTCGAGTGCGTAGACCGGCCTCTCACCTTCACGCTGGAAGCAGACCGTGGTCAGCAGGCCATTCTCGGAGAACTTCGGAGTGGTACCGGTATTGAGCAGGAGGAACAGGCCGGTGCCGTAGGTGTTCTTTGCAGAACCTGGGCGGAAGCAGCCCTGGCCGAACATCGCTGCCTGCTGGTCACCGAGGATGGCGCGAATCGGAACGCCAGCCAGCGAACCGCGGGAACGCACGGTGCGGAAGTCGCTCAGAGACGGGCGAATCTCCGGCAGCATGGAGGTAGGAATTCCCATCTCCTTGCACAGTTCCTCGTCCCACTTGAGAGTCTCGATGTCCATTAAGAGGGTACGGGACGCATTGGTGACGTCGGTTGCGTGCAGAGCTGGCTCATCGCCATCGCCCTCAGCACCGCCGGTGAGGTTCCACAGCAGCCAGGTATCGATGGTGCCGAAGAGCAGGTCGCCAGCCTCGGCGCGCTCGCGAGCACCTTCGACGTTATCGAGGATCCACTTGACCTTTGGGCCTGCCGGGTAGGAGTTGATGACCAAGCCGGTGCGGCGACGCCACTTGTCCGGGCCCTCTTCCCCCGCCAGCTCCTTGCAGATCTGGGTGGTGCGGGTGTCCTGCCACACGATTGCGTTGTAGACCGGTTCCCCAGTGTTCTTGTCCCACACAACGGTGGTCTCGCGCTGGTTGGTGATGCCGAGCGCAACGATTGACTCGACGGCGACGTCGCCGTTGGCCAAAGCCTCGCCGACAGCACGGCGGGTGTTGTCCCAGATTTCCTTCGGGTCGTGTTCAACCCAGCCCTTTTCCGGGAATATCTGCTCGTGCTCGAACTGGCCGACAGCGACCTGCTCGCCGTCGTGGTTGAAAATGATGCAGCGGGTGGACGTAGTGCCCTGGTCGATTGCTGCTACGAACTTGTTTTCGCTCATGGGTTTACTCCTTGCGTATTTCTAAAGATGCGGTGAGATGCGTATTTAAGCCAAAGCCATGGAAAGGAAACCGATGGCTACTGCAGCGAGCATCGGGGCGACGATTGGTACCCAGGCATAGCCCCAGTTGGCGCTTCCCTTGTCCTTGATGGGAAGGACGAATGCGTACATCAAGCGCGGGCCCAGGTCACGGACCGGGTTGATGGCGTAGCCGGTTGGGGTACCCAGGGAAAGGCCGACCGAAACGACGACGAATGCGACTGCGAAATACTTCAGTGCACCAATCTCACCGCCGGAAGGACCAAAGGCAATGAACATCAACAGTACGCAGGTACCGATGAACTCAGTGACCGCATTCCAGAAATTATTCGGGTGAGCAGGGCCAGTGAAGAAGATGCCACCAGTGGAGGCGTTCGCACCGGTTTCATTGCCAGCTTCGTCGAGGTTATTGGCGTCGAAAAGCTGCTTGAAGGCCGCCCAGGCCAGCAAGGCGCCGAGCATTGCGCCCAAAAGCTGGCCTGCGATGTAGGCAGGAACGAGGTTCCACTCAAGTCCGCCATTGATGGCAACCATCAAGGTCACGGCCGGATTGAGGTGGCCGCCGGAAGGGTCCGCCACGCTGGCGCCCACGAAAACTGCCATGCCCCAGCCCAGGGCAATGACAATCCAGTCAGATCCTTTAGCACCGGAGGTGCGCAGGTTGACCAAGGCGCACACACCGTTACCCAGCAGGAGGAGCAGGGCAGTTCCGATGAACTCCCAGAGGAAAGCATCCATTGCGGTCATGCTTTTAGTCTTTCTCTTGAATGGTCCTTATACCTGCGGCTTACCTGCCGCGCGCACGAGGATGTCGTTTGCTTCTTGATCGGTAAGTGCTGCCTCAGCCTGGAGCTCAGCCTCAGTGTGCTCCTTGAATGCAGCGATTTCTGCTTGCTTGGTAGCCTCATCCCAGCCCAGCAAAGGCGCGATGAAGTCGGCCACCGCATCGGCGGAATCGACGCCGCGATCGGCGTACTCAATGGCGATGCGCAGTCGGCGGGAGAGAACGTCTTCGAGGTGCAGTGCGCCCTCATGGGTGACGGCGTAGCGCACCTCGGCCCACAGGTAGTGCTCCGCATTCGGCAGCGGTTTGAGCAGCTCAGGGTCGTCCTCTGCAGGAGCCAGGACCTCGCCCAGCAGGGAACCGTAGCGGCCCAGCAGGTGCTCGATGACGTCCTGGTGCACTCCGTAGCGCTTAGCCAAGGACGGTACCTGGTTAGCCAGCGCATGGTAGCCCTCGGCACCCAGGATTGGGGTGCGTTCGGTGACGGACTCTGGGACGTCGAAGGACAGCTCCTTGACGGCCAGGTCAACGGCGTCCTTACCGATGACGCGGTAGGTGGTGTACTTGCCGCCTGCAACGGAGACGAGGCCCGGAGCAACCTTGGCCACGGCATGGTTGCGGGACAGCTTGGTGGTGGTGTCGGACTTACCGGTCAAAAGCGGGCGCAGGCCCGAGTAGACGCCGACGATATCGGAGCGGGTGATAGTACGGGTAACGCGCTGGTTGACCTGGTCGAGGATGTAGTCGATGTCAGCCTTGGTCGGTGCTGGATCTGGCAAGGACAGACCCTTCTCCCAGTCGGTGTCGGTGGTACCGATGATCCAGTATTCGCCCCATGGGATGACGAAGAGGACGGACTTCTCGGTGACGAAGCACAGGGCTGCGTCAGCGTCGAGGGCATCCTTCGGCACAACGATGTGCACGCCCTTGGAGGCGTGAACAGTGAACTTGCCCTCCACGCCGGCCATTTCCTGAATCTTGTCATTCCAGACACCGGTGGCGTTGATGAAGACGCGGCCCTTGATGGTGGCCTCGCGGCCGGTTGCGAGGTCGCGAACATGCGCACCGATAATGCGGCCGCCACGATCCTTTTCGAAGCCGATAACCTCGGTGCCGGTACGCACGTTGGCGCCGAACTCGGCGGCGGTACGCAGGACGGTCATGGTGTGGCGGGCGTCGTCGACAAGCGTGTCGTAGTAGCGCACTCCGCCCACGACAGCGTCGTCCTTCAGACCCGGCGCAACCTTGAGCACGCCCTTGCGGGTCAGGTGCTTCTGCATAGGAACGCTCTTTGCACCGCCCATGAGGTCATACAAAGTAAAGCCACCGAACATCATGACGCGCTCCCAGACTGGGTGGGTGAGCGGGAAGATGAATTTCAGTGGCTTAACCAGGTGCGGCGCGAGGGTCGACATGTTGAGCTCGCGCTCGTGGAGCGACTCGGCTACGAGGCGGAAGTCGAACATGGCCAGGTAGCGCAGGCCGCCGTGGAACATCTTTGAGGAACGCGAGGAGGTACCTGCTGCGAAGTCGCGGGTCTCCACCACTGCCGTCTTCAGGCCACGGGTTGCAGCGTCAACGGCAGCACCCGCACCCACGGAACCGCCGCCGATGATGACAACGTCGTATTCCTCAGTGGAGTAGTTCTCCCAAGCCTTCTCGTAATACTCCGGATTGAAACTTTGATTGCTTAGCGTGGCCATTACTGACCTCATCTCCTCTCTTGCCCCTGGCGCCACCTTACGTAAGGACGCTACGGTGGCCAATGGAGCGTCATCGTCGCCCAAAGTGGTTCATTCCCCGCCTCGGGCCTTGAAGATCTTTTCTCCTGGGATTCATGTTAAAGGTCACGGCGTGGTCGCGAATGTGAAGCTACTCACCCGTAACTTTCGCGTGGACAACCAGCAATTTCCACGAGTTTTTATAAAGGAAACAAAGCTCTTTCACCCCAATTAAGGGGGAGTAGTGGGCATAGAAGAAGGGGCGTCTGGTCATATCCAGAGCCCCTTGGTTGATGCGGGTGGTACTAACGGCGCGTATTAAGCTTCGCCATTGCTTCGAGCACCTCAGAAATGCCAGCACGATCCGCCGAATACGTCACCGAGGACGCCTCCTTCACCAGCTCAATCGGTGCGGTCTCCAGGGCCACTACCTGCACATGGTCGAGATAGACCTCGTCGCCATCCTCTCCCGCAAAGACAGTAATGTCCTTAGGCTCAGCGGCAACGGTGTCCAAGATACGTTGCGTTGCATTCCAGCGATTAACCTCAGCTGCTACCACGACGAGACCAGCAGGAGTATCAATGAGGCCGATACCTGGCACCTCTCCGAGCTGCTCCGCCACTTCCTTCAGCTCGCGCTTGATATGACCAGAGACAATGTCATCGCCCTCACGCGACCACTCGACGACCATCTCGGGGATGGATTCGATGGCGGTGACGGTGGCGTCGTCAAGCGCATGCACGGCGATCACTTCGGAGCCGTGCTTGACGACGCCTCCCTGATGCTCAATCCTCCATAGTTCTTGTTGAATCGGGTCAAAGGTCGAGTCAGGATGCTGCGCCGCCTGCGGCGACACCAAGATGAGGATCTCCGACTCGGGATAGATTCCAGCGAATGCATCGTGCAGACGCGTGGTGATGGAGTCGCCGTCATAGTTCATCGCAGACTCATCGGCCACAACGATGCGCGGGATCTGCGTGAAGTTAGCCTTCATGCGATGCGGCAGCCGGGAGACAATAAGGCGCGACTGCGTCGCCGCGCCGAGCAAGCCCTGCTCCACGACAGAACCGGCGAAGACTTCCCTGCTGCTTGTCGCAAGATTAGCCTGGGCTTCTGCAACATCGAGCTTGAGTTGAGCCATGATCTCCGAGACTTTGTCGCGCCCTTCCTCAAGCCCGCGGGTAGCCTCCTCGAGGACCGAGTTTAAGTTCTCCTTGACCCAGTCAAGTGTCTCTGGGGCCGTATGCTTAAGCTCTTCGAGTTCGTCCGTCGAAGGCTTGGCGGTGATAGCAAGACGTTCCCTGAGCAGCTCGGAGGTTGCCTCGGTGATGCGGGTCTTGAGCCCCATCAGATCGTCACGGAGGCGGCGCACACGGTAGCGCTCCGACTCCACGGCCTTGTCCTCGCGCTCGGCCTCCTCCAGGGTGGGCGCTCCTCCACCCATGCGGGCAGGAACCCAGAAAGCGCCCTTGGGCATGGGGCCAAACTCGGCCTCGTAGTCCTTCCACAGACCCTCGACACCGGCCTGCATGCGGCGACGGATTTCGGCGGTGTCTGCCTCGACGTCGCCCGTCGGGGTAAATGGCTCCAGCGCCCGGATCAATAGCGGGGTGTTGCTGCGGCCCAGGTTCTTCTTCTGCCCTTTTGTCCAGATGCGCTGCGAGCCAAAGACCACCATGGGAATGACGGGGACGCCCGCTTCATAGGCGATGCGGGCCGCGCCGCTACGCATGCTGCGAATCTCAAAACTGCGGGAAATCGTACCTTCGGCGAAAACGCCGACAAGCTCGCCCGCCTTCGCCAGCTCGATCCCGCAGCGGATGGATTCGCCCCCGTCGATGCGATCGACTGGAACGTGACCCATCATGTTCAACAATGGGCCCACAACTGGGGTTTTGAATATGGCGGCCTTGGCGAGGAAACGCACCAGACGCTTCTTTTGATGCGGAATGAAGCCACCGAATACGAAGTCCATGTAGCCAGTGTGGTTGACCACCAACACCGCGCCGCCTTTGTCCGGGATATTCTCCTCGCCCCAGGTGCGAAACTTAAGCCCCTGCGCAATAGTAACGCCCCGTGCCAGGGTGACAATTCGTTGGTAAAAGAAGTCTTTAATTGCGTTCATCATGGTCCCCTGACGAGTGGCGGATTGGATAGAGCAGTGAAATCAAAGCTCTAAAGGGTCTGGGATACACGGACCCCCGGGCTGCAAGAACCCGGGGGAGAGGCGTACATAATCAATACTTTTTACAGTTCCTTATTTCGGACGCAGAACATCCTTGCCCACGAATGGGCGCAGTGCCTCAGGAACAACAACGGAGCCGTCAGCCTGCTGGTGGTTCTCAAGGATGGCTACAAGCCAACGGGTGGTGGCCAAGGTGCCGTTGAGTGTCGCAGCGTACTGGGTCTTGCCATTCTCATCGCGGTAGCGAGTCTGCAGGCGGCGCGCCTGGAAAGTGGTGCAGTTCGAGGTCGAGGTGAGCTCGCGGTAGCAGCCCTGGGTAGGAACCCATGCCTCGTTGTCGAACTTGCGGGCGGCAGAGGAGCCGAGGTCACCACCAGCGATATCGATGGTGCGGTATGGCAGCTCCATCGCAGCGAGCATGTCCTTTTCCATCTTCAGCAGCATCTGGTGCATCTCTTCTGCTTCTTCTGGCTTACAGAAGACGAACATCTCCAGCTTGTCGAACTGGTGGACGCGAAGAATGCCGCGGGTGTCCTTACCGTGGGAACCAGCCTCACGGCGGAAGCAGGAGGACCAACCGGTGTACTTCAGAGGGCCATCGCTGAGGTCCAGGATCTCATCCTTGTGGTAGCCAGCGAGGGCGACCTCGGAGGTACCAACCAGGTACAAATCATCAGCAGGCAGGTAGTAGATCTCATCGGAATGCTGGCCCAAGAAACCGGTGCCAGCCATGATGTCTGGGCGAACCAGAACTGGCGGGATCATCAGCTGGAAACCTGCTTCACGCGCCTTCTGCGCGGCCAGCATGAGCATGCCCAGCTGCAGGAAGGCACCGTCACCGGTGAGGTAGTAGAAGCGAGCGCCACCAACCTTGGCACCGCGCTTGACGTCGATGAGTCCAAGGGACTCGCCGAGCTCGAGGTGATCCTTCGGCTCAAAGTCGAATTCTGGGATGGCGCCAACCTCTTCAAGGACGATGAAGTCATCCTCGCCGCCCGCTGGTGCCCCCTCGACCACGTTCGAGATCTGGAACTGGAGATCGTTGACCTTTGCCTCAGCCTCAGCTAGCTCAGCCTCGGCCTTCTTGACCTTTTCCTTCAGCTCATTGGAGCCCTCCAGAAGAGCAGGACGCTCTTCTGGGGAAGCTTGTCCAATTTTCTTGCCAAACGCCTTCTGCTCGGAACGCAGCTCGTCTGCCGCCAAGATAGCGGAACGGCGAGCTTCGTCGGCAGCCAGGAGCTGATCGACAAGAGCTGGGTCCTCCCCACGGGTGACCTGGGAGGCACGGACAACGTCTGGGTTTTCGCGGAGGAACTTAAGATCAATCACGTTGAAAAGCTTACCGCACTACATGAGCCTTGCAGTGGTAATAACCAGCGAATTATTATGTGAATATGACCGCACAAATCATCACCGACGGACCAGTCCCCAAGCATGCCCAGCTTCGTGACATCCTCACTGAGCTGTGCAACACAACGCTCAAGCCAGGGGACATTCTCCCTGGTGAACGCATTTTGGAGGAGACGTATGGCGTTTCCCGCATCACGGTTCGCCGCGCCATCGGTGATCTTGTGGCCGCTGGTCGCCTACGGCGAGTACGCGGAAAAGGCACTTTCGTGGCCCCTAATCCCCTCGTTTCACGCCTTCACTTGGCCTCTTTTTCCGACGAAATGGGCGCACAGCACGTCCACGCTTCGAGCAAAATCTTGTTAGGCGGGCGGGCATCAGCCCCAGATGAGGTATCCGAGTTCTTCGGCACCGATTCCACTTTGACCCACACTCACCTTCGACGCCTGCGACTGGGCGACGGGGAACCCTATTCCATCGACGACGGTTGGTACAACTCTTCTTTTGTCCCCAACCTTCTAGAAAATGATATTTACAACTCTGTCTACGCCATTTTGGACTCTAATTTCGATCTGCCGATTACCGAGGCAGACCAGACAGTAACTGCTATTGCGGCTGACCCGGAGATCGCCGAGCTTCTCGACGTCGAACCTGGAACCCCCTTGCTGCACATCATCCGCAAGTCCCGCTCAGGCGACCGTCCCGTCGAGTGGTGTTCCTCCGTTTATCGCACCGACCGCTACCATCTCACCACCCGCGTGAGCCGCGCCCTCGAGAACTAGCGACCTTCTTCCACGCAGGCCGCATGGGCAAGCGGCCTCCCAGGATTTCCGAGCTATGCAGCACTAGCGGGTACTATAGGAGGCCTTATGAGTAAAACTTCCCCTTGGCGCTCATCCTTTGCCGTCCGCCTTTTCCTAGTGGCCGCCCTCGCCGCGGCCGCTTTCTTGGGCGCATATGGATTTTGGAGCCCCTCCACCGGCACCACCGCGGGCGAAACCTCAACGGATGAGACCGGGCCGACCTCCGAAATGGAAGTTGCCTCCTTTACCTCTGCCGAGTCTGGAACCTGCCTGACATGGGACATCGACGCCAAGGGCGAGATCTCTAACTTCCAGTCCATCTCCTGCGCTGAACCGCACCGCTTTGAGGTCGCCGCTCGCGAGGATCTCAGCACCTACCCCACCAGCGAGTTTGGTCCTGACGCCAAACGCCCCGACGTCACCCGCCAGAACGCGCTACGCGATGAGCTCTGCGCGTCCAGCACTTTGGGTTACTTACACGGCAAATGGGATCCGGCAGGCAAGTATGACATCGCCTCGGTCTTGCCGCCGTCTAACGCCTGGGACAAGGGCGACCGCACCCTACTGTGCGGCCTACAAACCACTGATGAAACTGGTGTACCGCAGCTGAGCACCGGCAACGTGGAGGCAGTGGACCAAGCTGTCGTGGCCAAGGCCGGCGAGTGCCGCAGCATCGATGACAAGCAGATCATGCGCACCGTTGACTGCGCTCAACCGCACCAGCTTGAGACCGTATCCGTTGTTAACTTGGGCGAGCGCTTCCCTGACGGTTACCCAGCCGGCGAGGAGCTCGACACCTACCTCAACGAGACCTGCACCGCTGCCGCTGAGAAGTACTTGGGCGGGGAAGAAAACCTCTACCAATCCACGCTGCAGCCATTCTGGGGCTCTGTCAGCGAGGCCTCCTGGAACGGTGGCTCCCGCTCAGTGAACTGCTCGCTGATGCACCCTAATAATGGTTCCTTCTCCATTATCACGGGCTCGGCCACGGGTGGCCGCGCTGCGCTGACCATCGATGGTGCCCCACCTGCACAGCAGCCTGAGCGCAACCCGATCCGCAACAACGCTTCGGCTGCGCCATCCGCTGCACCATCTGCGGCCCCTGGCGCGGCAGCACCAACCCCTGCGGTAGCACCAGCCCAGTAGGTTCACGCCTCGGTCTGCCTCGGTCTACATCGGAAAGCTTATGTACCTAGTCAGTGAAGAACGCTTCGACGAGATGGTCACGGATGCCCTGGACAAGATCCCAGATGAATTCGTGCACCGCATGCGAAACCTGGCCATCCTCGTGGAGGATTACAACGAAGACAACCCCCACCTGTTGGGCTTATACGTAGGGGTCGCGCTCCCTGAACGCACTTTCGACCACACGGGTTTTCTGCCCGATACCATCTTTATCTATCGCGGCGCCCTGCAGCACTGGTGCAACAGCGAAGAAGAGCTCGCGCATGAAGTCGAAGTAACCGTCTTCCACGAGTTGGGACATTACTTCGGCCTTGAAGAGCACGAGCTCCACCACTTGGGCTGGGGTTAGTCAGCCTCCTCCCATCGCCTGTTTAGTACATGGTCGGTGCGACACCGCTGGCTTCATCAATATCGGTGTCGGCCCAGCGCTTGAGCGTCCACTGGCCAAAGGGCCTGCCGCCTGGCTCCATGAGGGTAAATCTGCCGTTGGGCATGTATCCGGTGTACGCGAAGTCGGCGTCGATGCCGGTGGCATGGCGGCTTACCACGCGGATGGCCGCGCCATGGCTGACAATCACGGCGTCGTCATCGTCACCGAGTTCCGCCGCGATCTCCTCAACCACCGGCTGGTAGCGGGCCAGGACGTCGGAATAGGTCTCGCCACCCTCCATGCGGGCGGTGGCGTCGCCGTCAATCCAGCCGCGCAACGCCACCATGTAAGAACGGTGCGCTTCTTCGCTGCCGTCCATCTCAAAGTCGCCTGCAAAGATCTCGTGCAGCCCAGCCTTGACCTCAACCGGGACGCGGAACTGGTCGGTAGCCTCCGCAAATGAGGCAGCTGCCAGCATCGCAGTCTGCTGCGCACGGAGTGCCACGGAGCAGTAGAAGCGCACGTTGCGGCCTGCGGTCAGCTCCGCGAGCTCGCGGCCTACCTCAGTGGCTTGGTCACGGCCGCGCTCAGTAAGCTCGGCTCCTGGAGGGCGGGTATCGATGAGACGCTCTACGTTGGAGAACGTCTGGCCATGGCGCACAAGAAAGATTCTTCCGGACATGGCAACTACATTATTTGCCCTGACGCGCCTGCGCTACCCATTCATCCGCGGCCGCCAAGCGATTGAGATCACGCGGCTGTTCACCAATTTCCGCAACAGACGGCCACGAGCCCACAAACATGAGTTCCTCTGCGCGTAGCCACACCGCGCGCAGCGCCTCTGCTACCGGCTGGTCCTCAATGTGCCCAATGAGGTCCACATGGAAGCGGTAGGTACCGAAGGTCTTGCGGGTGGGGCGCGACTCGATGCGGGAAAGATCCACGCCACGGTGAGCGAATTCCTCCAACGCACCGACCAACGAACCAGGTTCATTAGGCAGCGTAAAAATCACCGAGGTCTTGTCGTGCCCCGTGCGCGCAGTCGGCTTGCCAGCAGGCCCAACCAGCACAAACCGGGTGGTAGCGTCTGCGACGTCTGCGACGCCGTCGGCAAGCGTGTCCAAGCCAAAGAGCTCAGCCGCACGCGCGGGCGCGGCCGCTGCGTCAATCTCCCCCTGCGCCACCGCCTGGGCAGCGGCACCGTTGGAGCTAGCCGGCACGAACTTCACGCCTGGCAGGTTCTCCTTCAGCCAACCACGCACCTGCTGATAAGCCACGGGGTGGGTGGCGAATGTCGCGACGTCGCCAAGCTGCATTCCTGGACGCACCATGATGCTAAACGCCACTGGGAGGTCCACCTCGCGGTAGACCTGCACGCGCTCGCCTTCCACGAGGGCGTCGAAAGTCGCAGTCACAGCGCCATCGACGGAGTTCTCAATCGCCACACAAGCGAAGTCAGCAACACCTGCGCGCACCGCGGCCAGGGCTTCCGAAGGCGAGCTCACCGGCAAGGGTTCCACCTGTTCAAAGTGCACGCTCAGCTGCTGCAAAGCGGCTTCGGTGAAGGTCCCCGCAGGGCCCAAGAAGGCAATCTTCGTGCTGGCTTTTGTGGTGGTGCTCATAGGAGAAACCTTAGCCCACTAGACTGTGCTGCCATGGAGTTCACCCTGGAAAAGCTGCGCGAGTCTGTGTCTTCTCTTTCCGCAGAAGAGCATGGTTTCACCCACCTCGACTTGGACCGCCGCCCGCAGACGCAGGGAAGGCTGAGCGGTTGGATTCTCTCGGCCAAGGATTTGAACGACGTCATGGGAATGCCCACCACGCTGGGGCATAAGGCGCGCACGTATTTTCCCGACGTCACGGACCCGTTCATCGCGGACTTGGAGGCGCAGGGCGCGCTTTTCATCGGCAAGTCGGCAGCCCCCGAGTTGGGTTTGCGCGTGGACACGGAGCCGGTAGGCCTGCCGCATCCAGACAATCCGTTGTATCCGGGACACACGCCAGGTGGTTCTTCTGGTGGCGCAGCAGTGCAGGTAGCGCGCGGTCTGCTCCGGGCCGCGCACGCTTCCGACGGCGGCGGATCCATCCGCGTTCCTGCAGCCGCGTGCGGTGTGGTGGGATTCAAGCCCGCGGGCGAGGATCTCACGGTGCAGGGCTTCATCACGCGCACGCTTGCCGACGCCGCTTTTCTCCACGGCCTCACTCCCCGCACGCCGCGGGCCCGCATTGGCGTGCTGACGCAGCCGCTCTTTGCTGACGTGGAAATTGCTCCACACATGCTCCACGCAGTTAAAGAGGCAACGACCGCGCTTGAAGCGCAAGGCTTTGAGACGGTGGCTATCTCTCCATATCCGCAAGCAGCTGAGACCTTCGTGACCTTCCAGCGCCTGTTCATGTGGCGCTTGGCCACCCTTCCTGATGCTGCCGGCTACACCGATTGGGTCAGGCAACGGGGCAAATTGATCAGTAAGGAAGAGCACACGGCCGCGCGCCTACATGCGGCAGCACTGCCTGAGCTTCTGGCGCAGTACTGGGAGGTAGACGCGATTTTAAGCCCGATGCTGGCCTACGATCCTCCCCGGCGCGGCACCTTCGTGTCGCTGGATCATCAGGAGAACTTCGACGAGCAGACGCGCTGGTCGCCGTGGGGTTCGTTGTTTAATGTGGCCAAGCTTCCGGCGGTATCGATTCCCTGGCCGGTACGCGATCACCCACCGGTCGGCGTCCAGTTGGGAAGCATCACGCTTGACGACGCCGAGCTTCTCGGCCTAGCGAAGGCTCTCCACCGATGACTAAGGATATGAACACAGCAAAGACGCTTAAGACGCTAAAAGCGCTCCGGAGCGAAATCCTGATAGTCCTCGTCATCACCTTTGGCATTTCCGGTGTTCGTTCTGCACTACGCTTGACCGATGCTCTGCTCAATCCGGCTCCGCTCAACGAGCAGTCGGTGACGATTAACGCGAGCCAATCCACTCTGCCGCTCATCGATATCGGGCTCCAGTTGTGCTCTGCTGCAGTGCTCTTTGCCTGGGGTGCGTTGGCTTTGTACTTGTTGCACGTGCACATGCCGCCGCGCAATATGCTCGGCGGAAGCGGTGCTCAGCCGACCACTCGGGTTCGTGCCTGGGGCAGGGATTGGCTGCAAGGCGCTGGTCTAGCAGCGCTAATTGGACTCCCGGGTTTGGCGTTGTACTACACCGCGCTGCATTTTGGCTGGACCAAGGAGGTAGTGCCCACCTCCTTCGACAATGCCTGGGTGGAGATGCCCGTGCTGCTTGTGAAGTCTGCGGCCAATGCCTTTGCGGAAGAGGTCGTGGTGGTCTACTGGTTCACGACGCGCCTGCGTCAATCGGGATGGGGCCTGCCAGCAACTCTCGCAGCTTCCTCGATCCTGCGCGGTTCTTATCACCTCTACCAGGGCGTATCCGCTGGATTCGGCAACATTGTGATGGGCTTGGTCTACGGCTACTTCTTCCATAAGACCGGAAAAGTTTGGCCGCTTGTCATTGCGCATTTCCTCATCGACGCGGTGGCGTTCGTGGGATACGCTTTCCTCTTCTAAGACCCACATCACTACCCCGAGGTCTGTGAACCATTCCGCGGCGCCACCCGTCTCCTGGTTTATGAGGAGGAGGGCGGTGTGTGCCTTGTGGGGCGGATGTGAATTCGTTGTAAGGTTGAGCGCATGACTGAATCTGGACGAGACCCGCATCGCGAGGCGCGCCGCGCAGGCGATAGCCCTGTCCCCGCCCCTGGAGCAGATTCGAATTCCAGCTCGCCCGCCGACTATGTCCTCGGCGCCGACGGCAAACCCATCAGGGACCGCTACGGCCGCCCGGTGCGGCGTCGCCAAGCGCAGCAGCGCCCACCTCGTGCAGGTTCCTCCAGCGCATCTGCCGTCGCTTCTTCCCCCTCCGCGTCGCGTGCTACGCCGCGGGCTAACTCGCTCCCAGCACAGCGCGCAGAGGAAACTCGCTTCGACGTCGGCGCCTACATGGAGCGCAACCAGCGCCCTGCTCAGAACACCGGATATCGGAGCACCCCGGCCGCTCCCGCCCCACGCCGCGCCACTCCCGAGGTGCCGCGCAGCTATCGTGCGCCCGAACCGGCGCCGAAGCAACGCCCACACCGACGCCGTAAAAAGGCCAACCCCATCAAGCAATCCCTGGGATGCTTTGGCTGGGCCGTAGCTATCCTACTCGTTTTCACCCTCGTGTTTACCCTGTGGACGGACTCGCGCCTGACCCGCATCGAGGCCAAGCCGGCCGAGCAGGTGGCCAAAACCGCCGGAACAAACTGGCTCCTGGTGGGCTCCGATTCCCGTCAAGGCCTCACCGAAGAAGAACAAGCAGAGCTCGGAACCGGTGGTGACGTGGGCGTGGGCCGTACTGACACCATCATGCTGCTGCACATCCCTTCCTCCGGCAAGGCGAAGCTCATCTCGATCCCGCGCGATAGCTACGTTGAGGTCCCTGGCTTTGGCATGGACAAGATCAATGCCGCCTTTACCTACGGCGGACCCCAGCTACTCACCGAAACCGTGGAGCAATCCACTGGCCTGCGCATCAACCACTATGCGGAAATCGGTATGGGCGGACTTGCCAACGTGGTCGACTCCGTCGGCGGCGTGGACATCTGCGTCAAGGAGCCCATCGACGACCCACTAGCGGGCATCAACCTGCAGGCTGGATGCCAGGAGCTACGCGGACGTGATGCGCTGGGTTACGTGCGTACTCGTGCCACAGCAATGGGCGACCTGGACCGCGTGCAGCGTCAGCGCGAATTCTTCGCGGCGCTGCTCGACAAGATCACCTCACCGGGCACGCTCATTAACCCGTTCCGCACAATATCCCTGGTCAACCACACCGCAACCTCCTTCGTCGTGGGTGAAAAGGATCACGTGTGGCACCTCGCTCGCGTGGCCCTAGCCATGGCCAGCGGCGTGGAAACTGAGACCGTGCCAATTGGCGGATTCCAAGACACCACCGTGGGCAACGTGGTGTTGTGGGATGACGAGGCAACGCAGCAGCTGTGGGACTCGATGAAGTAAGCTGCGCAACAAAATAAAAGGGGAGAGAAGCCATCTTGGTTTCTCTCCCCTTTGCCGTGTAGCACTAAGGCTCAGGCTAAGTATCTAGAGCTGCCTCTAGCGCAGGGTCACCTGGCGGGACTTGATGTTCTCCAGCTGCTTGCGCTCGTCAGCGGTGAGGTTAGCGTCATTCTTGAGCTCCTCGGCCAGCGCCTTGTCCACGCGGGCAAGTTCAACTTCGTAAGAGTCGTGGGCCACCTCAGGCTTGAGGTCGAAGACCGGCGCGATGAGGCCGTGGGTACGGAAGACACCAGCGAACTTGGTACCCTCGCCCAGGTTCAACTCGCCGCGTGCAGCGACGCGGGCCAGGGCGTTGAGGAAAGCGTTCTCATCATCGTTAGGGCGGACCCAACGGATGTGTGCCTTGCCGCCGCCAGCGTTAGCCCAGAATGCGATGCCCTCAATGTCATTGCCCACCTGGTGGGACTCAATGACGGAATCGTTGGCCATCTGCATGGACTGCGCCACCTGCGGGGTGATCTGCGCGCCCTCCGGCATCCACCAAGCGAAGTCCTGGTAGACGTTGATATCCAGCTCAGCGGATTCCTCAAGCAACTCGCTCAAGGCCGGCTCGGTGCCGTCCGCAGCGGTGGACTCCAGAGTAGAGCCAGGCTTGTTGTTCTTTACCCAGTTAAGCGCATAAGCGAGGTCGCGCCCAGGGTTGTGGGTATGGGACTGGACCTGCAGGCCCACGAATGCCTCGCCACCAAACTCCTCATCACGGATGAGGGCCGCGGATGCACCTGGGAGCACGGTCGAGACGTAAACGTCCTTGTCGAAGCCCTTCAGGGAAAGCTTTGCCGTTGCGGAAGGAACGAATTCCTGCATTGCAACGAGGGACGCCTCAGCGGCTAAACCGCCGAAGGGGCGGGGATCCTTTTCGAGGGCAGCGCGCTCAGCGGCGCGAGCAGCGAGCTTTGCCTGACGGCGGGACATGCCCTCAGGCAGCTGTTCGTTGTTCTTTTTCTTCTTGGCCATGCCCACCAATTTACCTGCTGCCTACAGTTCTATGGCGTGTAGGGCTACTTCTGGTTGATTCGTGGCGAGGATATCGATGCCGTTCGACCACGCCCACTTCATATCGTCGGACCTATCCACGGTCCACAGATAAGTGGGCAGGTCGAACGCCCCAATGTCATCGGGACGCATTTTTGCACGCAACAGTGACATTCCCAGCCCCGTCGGACGAGACAGAAGGATATCTGGGAAATGGCGTTCCCAGTCACGCCGCAAGTAGAAACGGTCCACCTGAGGGGCAAGGGACTGCATCCGGCGGATTGCTTTATGGGAGAAGGAAATCATGTGGATGCGGGGGTCGTCGAGAAGCCCGGCGTAGCGCAAGCGCAGCACCAGCTGTTCTTCAAGGACATCGCCCTGGCCGGAGGGATGCTTGGTTTCGATGTAGAGATGGTGCGGATTATCGCCCAGCATCTCTAGCAGTTCATCGAGCAGCAGCATGTTCTGCCCATCGCCGATGTCGACGTGGCGCAGCTCGTCCCAGTCCATCTGTGCGATGCGGCCGGGCCTACCTGCGGTGCGATCCAAGGTGGGGTCATGGTTGACCACAACTTTTCTGTCCCTGGACAAACGAATATCGCACTCGACGCCGTGGATAGGCAGCTCGAGCGCCTTAGCAAATGCGAGAGGGGATAGCTCCGGATATTTACCGGAGTATCCCCTGTGGGCGACAATTTTCACTAGCCGAAAATCTTGGTCTTAATTTCGTTCAGCGTCTCGTAAGAAGCGTTGAAACGCTCCTTCTCATGCTCGTCGAGCTGCAGCTCAACAACCTTGTTGATACCGGAGCGGTCGATGACAGCTGGGGTGCCAATGTAAACATCCTCAACGCCATACTCGCCCTGCAGGTACGCAGAAACCGGAAGCACAACTGCCTGGTTCTGGATGACTGCACGGGTGATGCGTGCCAGGCCCATGCCGATGCCATAAGAGGTGGAACCCTTGGCGTCGATGATGGTGTAGGCAGCGTCGCGAGTCTCTTCGAAGATCTTCTCGATGCGCTCGTTGTAGCCCGGGTCCTTCTCGGAGCGGTGGGACAAGGACACACCGCCGATGTTGGCCGAAGAGACAACCGGGAGCTCGGAGTCGCCGTGCTCGCCGATGATGTAAGCGTGTACGGAAGTCGGGGCGATGTCATCCATCTCAGAGAGCATGTAGCGGTAACGAGCGGAGTCCAGGATGGTGCCGGAGCCGATGACGCGCTCGTGCGGCAGACCGGAGGCCTTCCACACTGCGTAGGTGAGCAGATCCACCGGGTTGGAGGCCACGAGGAAGATACCGTCGAAGCCGTTCTTCATGACGTCACCAACGATGGAGTTCATGATGCTGACGTTCTTGTCCACGAGCTGCAAGCGGGTCTCGCCCGGCTTCTGTGCAGCACCAGCACAGATGACGACCATGGAGGCGTCAGCGCAGTCTTCGTAGGTGCCCTTGGTGACACGGGTGCGAGATGGCGCCCAGACAACACCGTGGTTGAGGTCCATTACGTTACCGGCGAGCTTCTTCTCGTCGATATCGATGATTGCAAGATGATCGACGGTGCCTTGGTTTACCAATGCGAATGCGTAGGCAATTCCAACGTCGCCTGCGCCGATGAGTACAACTTTGTTTCCAACATGATTTCCCATGGCTCCCATTGTGCCCCCTATTTCTGATTTGTGCCCGTTGTGCGCCCGATCTCACACAGTAGGCAGTCCGATCTCACACACAAATTGTCCGATCGGACATACGCTGCGGGGCGCTTTCCGAACTGGTTGAATGGTCCGCATGCGTGATATCGCCCGCAAATTCGCCCGCACCGCAGCCATACATACCCTGTCAGCTGCGGCTTTCGGTCTGGAAGTGCTCAGCGATCTTACACCTGGAGTACGCATGACCGGCAGGAGACGTTTGCCACAGAACATGGCGCCCGGCATCTTTGCCGCCGAGATTGCCACCTGGGCGGCGGTCTCGCCCTCGCTCCTTCCGCGCCCGTGGTGGGTCACGGCCGCCAACGTCGCCATCGGCCAAGGCGTAGGCCACTTGGCCGCGACCACGGCCGCGTTCATCACCAAGCGTGGACTACGCGCCATTGGCAAACGCCCCCAGGATCACGTTGGCCCTACCCTGCGCAGCCGTACGCACCTAGCCCTGGGCGCCATCACCCTGGCTGTAGGCATGCGTTCCCTTCGCAACCAGAGCGCACAGGCAAAGCTGGTCAATAAGCACAACGAGCGCGGCCCTGAATCCGCCTTTCTCGGCATTGCCCTCGGAACAGTTGGTTACGGCACGCTGCTCATCGTCGGGGAAGCCGCACAGATCACTGTCACTCAGCTCTCCCGCGGGGTCCAGCGGTGGCTCCCCTGGTGGGTCGCTTGGCCGCTGGCCGGTGCCGCGGTCAGCTACGCCGCTGCTTTCCTCAGCAATCGCATGCTCTGGCGCCGCTTCATCCACGACGCCTCCCTCAAAGCACTGCAGCTCAACAAGCTGGTTTATCCCGGCTCGGTCATGCCGTGGGAGCCGGAGCGAAGTGGCAGCCCATGGTCCCTTGAGCCGTGGACTGCAGTCGGCTCCCAAGGCCGCGCCTTCCTGGACCGCGGCCCGCGTGCGCACGACATTAAAGAGGTGATGATCTGCAACCGCGCTCACGAGCCCATCCGCATCTTCGTCGGCTTAGTCCAAGGGCGCGGCCCCATCAGCGCCGCTCAGCAGGCATTGGCCGAGTTAGAACGCACCGGCGCTTTTCGCCGGGAGACCATCGTCATCCAGTTGCCCGCTGGCTCCGGCTGGATCAACAACTATTCGGTTTCAGCATACGAGTTCTTAACCCATGGCAACTGCGCCACGGTCACCCTGCAGTACTCCTATCTACCTTCGGTGTTTTGCTACGTCGTTGACCGCCAGGCGCCAGTCGACGCCGCGCGGGAGCTCATCAACGCTGTGCAGTCACGGCTTTCGACGCTGCCCGAAGACGATCGCCCGAAGCTGTATTTCGCCGGCGAATCCCTGGGCTGCTACGGCATCGTGGAAAACTACCGTGACCTAGACGATCTTCTGCAGTCTTGCGACGGCGCGGTATTCACCGGCCCTCCTCGCATGACTACGTTTACGCGGCGGCTGGCCCGCGGGCGTGATCGCGGTTCCTTGGAACGCCTGCCGCTTATCGACGCCGGCAAGCACGTGCGTTTTGCCTCCACCCCAGCGCACATGGAACACGATGCCTTCGGCAGCGAATACGAGCGCTGGTGCCGTCCCCGCGTGGTCTTTGGCCAGCACGCATCCGATGCCATCGTGTGGTGGGATCGCCACCTTATCTTCATGCGCCCAGACTGGATTCATGAACCGGCACCGAACACGCTGTATGCCGATACATTCAAACGCCTGCCGTGGGCACCTTTCATCACTTTTTGGCAGGTAGCCCTCGATCAGCTCAACTCCCTCAATGTGCCGGGCGGCCACGGCCACAACTACTTTGAGGAAACATTCTGGTACTGGGATTGCGTCCTCGGTTCACAAGCACGCACCCAGCTCACGCCAGAGCTGGCGGAGAGGATGCGCGTGTTCGTGGAACGCGATCAGCTCAACAAGCCCTCAGATTTCCGCACCCAAGTAAGGAAGCGGTTCTAGCCGCACTTGACGCCAGTAGAGTGGTGCGGGCAGTAGCCGTTGGGGTTCTTGTGCAGGTATTGCTGGTGCTCGTCCTCGGCGAGGTAGTAGGCACCGGAGTCCGTCTCTGAGAGGAGCTTGACCTCAGTGGTGGTGTCACCGAAGCCGGCGTCGGCAAGCTTACCTGCGTAGGAATCCACGATCTCCTGGATCTCCGCACGCTCTTCCTCAGTCTCTGGGTAGAACGCGGAACGGTACTGCGTGCCCACGTCATTGCCCTGCCGAAAACCTTGTGTGGGATCGTGGGCTTCCAAGGCCTTGACCACCAAGTCATGCAGGCTAACCTGCGCGGGATCATAGGTAATCTGCACGGTCTCAGCGTGGTTAGTCAGGCCGCGGCAGACCTCGTAGTACGTAGGGTTCGGGGTGGTGCCACCGGCATAGCCAACGGACGTGGACTCCACACCGGGGGTTTCCCAGAACATTTTCTCCGCGCCCCAGAAACAGCCGATAGCGATCAGAAGGGACTTCTGTCCCTCTTTCCACGGGCCAGTGATCGGAGTGCCGAGCACCGCGTGCGGGCGTGGATCCAGGATCGGCTCCGCACGGCCGGGAAGGGCATCTTCCCTGTTCACAATCTTTGGTTCCGGCTTAAACAACCACGACATGACATCTCCTTGCTCGTTGTCTTGGGGTATTTGGGCGGCAACTTCGCCCACGGGGCAGGCGTTCGCACACCGCCCCATGACGGCCCATATAGGTTTTAACGCGCCCCGAGCGTAATTCGTTCCGGATAAATTGTGGCGGAATTCTTTCAGCGCTCCTATCATTGGGCACCGTACCCAAAGAAAGGAATTAACAATGGCTGTCTACGAACTCCCAGAACTCGACTACGCATACGACGCTCTCGAGCCACACATCTCCGCAGAGATCATGGAGCTGCACCACACCAAGCACCACGCAAACTATGTTGCTGGCGCAAACGCAGCTCTCGAGGCTATCGACGCTGAGATTAAGGGCGAGGGCAATGCAGACCGCCTCCGCGCTCTGTACAAGAACCTTGCTTTCAACCTGGGTGGCCACACCAACCACTCCATCTTCTGGAAGAACCTTGGCCCTAACGGTGGCGGCGAGCCAACCGGCGAGCTGGCTGAGGCTATCAACCGTGACTTCGGTTCCTTCGAGGCTTTCCAGAAGGCCTTCAACGCTGCGGCTCTTGGCCTGCAGGGCTCCGGCTGGGCTGTCCTGGGCTACGACCACATCGCTGGCCGCCTCCTCGTTGAGCAGCTGACCGATCAGCAGGGCAACACCTCCATCAACTTCACCCCGCTGCTCATGCTCGATATGTGGGAGCACGCTTTCTACCTGCAGTACAAGAACGTTAAGGCTGACTACGTCAAGGCTGTCTGGAACGTCTTCAACTGGGATGACGTTGCAGAGCGCTTCGCTGCAGCTTCCAAGTAAGCCGCATACGCGTTAGCTTGCATTGGTTAAGACCGCCTCCGGGCGGTCTTTTTCTTGCCCCAGTCAGACGGCTTAAGGGCCAAATGTCCCTTAAGCCGTCAGACTGAGCGCGCCATGATGAAGTCGCGAAACTGCTCCACGGGCGGGGCGTCATCGCCGGGGCGCCACACGAGGCCGAGTTCGCGGAAGGCAGGTGGCTCCAACGGGATGAGGTTGCGGGCTTGGAGATAAGGGTCGTCGAGGGGAAGCAGTGCGGTGCCGAGTCCGGCGTCGACAAGCCCGGCCACAGTGGTCAGCTCCATCGATTCGAACACCAGCCGCGGGGAGAATCCCGCTTTGGTAGCGAGGGCATCGAGAAGCATGCGCGTGCCATAGCCAGGCAACATGCCGATGAATGGCTCATCGCGGAAATCAGCGATGTCCACGCTTTGCCGCCCCGCTGCCCAATGCCCCTCAGGCACGGCGAGGCCGAGACGCTGCAGCTCAATCTGGTGCCAGCCAATTTCCGTCACGCTCGATGAGGGCGCCGATTCGCCTGACTGCGCCACCCCTGCCGGACGCGGGCCCACAAGGGCGAGGTCCGACTCGCCGGCAAGCACGCGCTCGACGAGCTCACGCGCGGCTCCTTGGTGTAGCCGTATATCGACGTGCGGGTGCTGGGCGCGATAGGCCTTGACCAGGTCAGGGACCATCCAAGTGCCCAACGAATGCATGAAGTCAAGGCGCACGGTTCCCCGCTCAGGATCCATAAGGCGTGCCACCGCATCGCGCGCAGCGGTCTGCGCGTTGAGCATAGTCCGCGCATGTTGAACAAAGGCCACCCCGCGGGAGTTGAGGACCAGCCGCCGCCCTGTGCGGGAGAACAAGTTTGCCCCGAGCTGCTGCTCAATTCGCTGCACACGCCGAGTCAACGCCGATTGGGAGATCCCCAGGTCATCAGCTGCAGCACCCACCAAACCTTGCTCGGCCACGGCGACTACTCCGCGCACATCCTCGAGATTCATCGCTTGGATTCTTCCTGTAGTTTCTTCCTGCCGAGCAAAATCATGCTCGCTATGCCATGCGTATCACGCCATGCGCATCTCATCATGCATGTCATGCATGGAAATATATGGTTTCACACATTTTACACATGCGTTGGTGGCGAGCATCCTAGATGCATGACCAGAACCCGGCGCGCCACACTCGCGATGCTCTTCGTGGGCCTCGCAATCTTCTCCTGTTTGTACACCACACAGGCCATGCTGCCGACCTTGGTCGCCCAGATGGGTCTAAGCTCCACGCAAGCCGCGCTGACGATTTCTGCAGCGACCGGTTCGCTGGCTGTATGCGTGGTCCCCGCCTCGATCCTGTCGGAGCGCTTCGGCCGCGGGCGTCTGCTTATCATCTCCGCCATCGCAGCGACGGTGCTCGGGCTCGTGGTGCCACTAGCCCCGAATGCCGCCACGCTCATCGCGTTGCGCGGCCTCCAAGGTGCAGTGATGGCTGGCGCACCTGCCACGGCAATGGCCTGGCTCTCGGAAGAACTCGACGCCAAGGATCTTGCCCGCGCGATGGGTCTCTATATTGCCGGCACCTCCATTGGGGGCCTTAGCGGGCGTCTTATCCCCACGGGAATTTTGGAATTTAGTTCTTGGCGCTGGGCGCTACTCGGTTCTGCCTGCGTCTCCCTGCTCTTCGCGGCGATCTGCATCATCCTGCTTCCTGCGCAGCGCAACTTCACGCCGAAGTCCATCCGCTTGGGCAATGAACTGCGCGCCATCTTCGCCCATTGGCATAATCGCCAGCTCGCGCCCCTGTTCCTAGTCGCATTTTTGGCGATGGGCACCTTCGTGTCCATGTATAACTTCTTGGGATTTAGGCTCATTGAGCATTTCGGTCTCGCCCCGGCGTTGGCGGGTTCGGTGTTCCTCTTCTACCTCACCGGCACGTGGTCCTCAGCACGCGCGGGCAAGTTGGTGCAGCAGATTGGTCATGGCAAGACGTTGTTCGCCTCGTCGCTACTTTTCACGGTGGGCATCGCGCTATGCGCTGGCCCGCTGCCGGTGGTGTTGGTAGGAATCGTGGCACTGACGGTGGGATTCTTCGCAGCGCACTCCACGGCTTCAGGTTGGGTGGGCCACCTTGCCACGCACGACCGCGCTGAGGCTTCAAGCATGTACGTGTTTTGTTATTACTTCGGCTCTTCCGTGGTGGGCGCGGTGGCAGGGCTGCTTTTCGACGCCCTCCCCTGGGCCGGCTTCGTCGTAGTCTATACGGGGCTCGCGGTGGCACTTACTGTGCTGACTTTGACCTTGAGAAAAAACGAATAAACTCGTGTTTTATGGATAAGTGGTCAGCACGCACGTGGCATCGACGGGCTTCTCGTCCCGTGACTATATGGATGATGGTCTTCATCATCGTGGGTGCGCTCCATACTTTCACCCCTAACGCCCGCTGGGTGCTCATTCACCTGTTTACGCTGGGCATCCTGACCAATTCCATCGTGGTGTGGTCGCAACACCTGACTGAGAAGTTCGTCCAAGCACGCCTTCCTGATTCCGCCCGGCCGCGCCAGCTCTATCGCATCTATATGCTCAATGCGGGCGTTGTCTTGGTCCTCATCGGCCAGCTCCTCCACAAGGCTTGGGAGCAGCACTGGATTCTGACGCAGGTGGGCGCCACGATTGTTGCCGCAATGGTGGCCTGGCATGGAGTTTCCCTCTTTGGGCAATGGCGTGAGGCAAAGGACAAGCGCTTCCGTCCGGTGATTGCGGCCTATGTAGCCTCGGCATTCTTCCTGGCGGTGGGCGCTACTCTGGGCGCGTTGCTCTCGGTTTATCCGGCACATCCACGCCTACTCATCGCGCACGTCACCGCCAACGTTGGCGGTTTCGTTGGGCTGGCAGCCGCAGGTTCGCTGACCATCTTGTTCCCCTCCATCTGGCGCACCAAGGGCGTCAACAAGCGGATGCGCTCGAGCTTCACGCTGCTGGCGGTTGGCATTGTGGTCACCCTGTTGGGCACGATTGTGAACCACCCTGAAGCCGGACTCATCGTCTATTGCCTGGGCTGGATACTTAGCCTCGAGGGCTGGGTAGGCAATGTCCTCACTGTGGCCAAAGATCCGCGCGGGCGCATCAACTACCCGTCTGTCTCCATACTGGCTGCCGCCTTTTGGTTGGTGGGCGCGCTGACCTATTACACGGTGCAGCACTTCTTTAGTTCTGAGCCGGCTATCCCAACGCTAGCTTTGGTGATTGGCTTCGCCGCGCAGTTGTTGTTCGGTGTGATGAGCTACCTGCTGCCCACCACGATGGGCGGCGGACCCGCTGCTACCCGCGCTGGCCTGCGTGAGCTTAACCGCGCGGGCTTGCTGCGCGCGACTTTCATCAATGGCGGCGTGGCCATCTGGATGGGTACCTCCAGCTCGTGGGCCATGATTCTGGCAACGCTGCTGTGCCTCGGCTCGCTCGCGGTCTACCCCATCTTCATCGTCCGGGCCGTGAAGGCGCAAAAAGCCGTTCTACAGAAAAAGGTCGAGGGTCCAGCCCCAGAGACCACTGTCCCCTGGGAGCAGGTCGCACTTGGCCTCGTCATCTTGGCCCCGCTTCTGCTCCTCTAAAAGCCCGTACCAGTCTCGGGCTCGTGGTCAGAGTCGTATTCACTGTCGTCGGTGGGCCAGACAGGGCTCACCGTCAAGGTAAGAGGTCTAAGGCTTAGGGGACGGAAATGGCTCCAAGATTGGGCACGCCTGGCGCGTCGGCGCTCATGAACTCGCGGATTGCGCGGGTGGCTTGTACATCGCCTGCGTTGTAGTCAAGGATCTGCTGGCGAACTTTAAGATCACCGGCCAAAGCTTCGCGCCTTGCGTTGACGGATTCCTCGCCGTCGAAGTCCTCCGGCCACTCAAATCCGGCCAGCGGCGCCACCGTCTTCAGCCCCAGGCCATAAGGGCCCGCGAAATTACGCTTGACATGCACAAACATATCGACCCACTCGCCCGAAGAGATGAATTCCTCCACCTCCGCCAGGGCAGGTCTGCCAAAGCGCTTCGCTGACATCCGCATCCAGTGGTTCTCCCCGTGCGCCGAGTAGCAATACGCAGCAAAGGTCTTACCCGCAGCGTGTGCTTCCGCGCGCAGGCCCATGAGCCAGGACCAGAATTCCTCAAAGTTTGCCGCCTCAGCTCTGCCACCGAGCGGCTCCCACGTCACGAATGCGCGATACTCGCCCTGGTACCAAGCGCCCCAGAGATAGGCGCCTTGGTCGAGATAGGCCTCCATGTCCACGTCTACTTCCACGTCGGCACGGGGCACTTCGATGCCCACGCTTGGCGACGCCGCCGCGCGCCGCAGCAGCGGCTGCCCGTCCCGCCAGGCCTGGGCCAACTGAGAAGGTTCGCCAAGATGGGCGTCGATAAGCGCCTGCACTGTCTCAATGCCGCGCTCCCGGTATGGGTTCGCACGATCGCCCGGCAAGAACAACGAGATGTCATCGCGCTCTCCCAACTCAGGCTCGCAAAGCTGCCAGAAACGGCACGTCGCACATTCTTTTACCCGACGCGGCCCCGTCGGCAGAGGCTGCGCTAGCGCACCCTCAACGTTGTAACGGGACGTGTCAGTAAAAAAGGCTTGGGAGCGATCCTGCCCAATCGCGCCGCCCCGGCCAGAGTTCAAGCCCAACTCCTCCAGCGCCAGCGCCGCAAATGCCAGCCGGTAACCATCCACGGCATGGTGGCGAATCTTGTACGGCATCTCAAGCGGCTCGCTCAAACCGATGCGATGAGTCGGCACCGCCAGAGTGCGTGCCCTCTCATTGCGCCGAGCGACGCGGTGATTCGACACGATAACTGGTGTGTACTTTTCGCCCTCTTGCAGGAGAAGATCTACCTCCACCTTCCATTCATCGGTGGCAAAGACGGCATTAGTGATGTGCGTGTAGCCATAAGCCAGCGCCTCCAGCGTGGCCATGGAGCGTTCCCACTCATCCCCTTCAATATCGATGCGTCGGAAACGCCCGGGTGCCTTAACCGGCAAATTCGCCAAGGCTGCGTCGACAGCCGCAGCATGCCGCTCGGCCCTAGCCAGCGAAGCATGCGTGCGCGGAATCTCCGGGTGGGCACGCCGCTGCACGAGCCTATAACGACACCCCACGAGGTCCGCAGCACCAAGCACATCCTTCACAACGGGTGAGCTTAATAGAACAGCAAGGTAAAGTTGAACCCAGACAAAAAGCAAAGGATGAAAATGAGCATTATTAAGAAGATTAAGAAGGCCCGCCGCGAAGCACGCGCGGAGCTCAAAGCAGCTAAAACCCGCGTAAAGGCGGAAGTTAAGGAAGCCTCCAAGGCACAGAAGCGCCAGCAGAAGCTGCTGGCAAAGCAAGAGAAGGCACTCATCAAGTCCGAGGAAAAGGGGTTAAAGAAGCGCCGCAAGCATGAAAAGAAGATGGCACAGCTGGAGCTGGATAAGCTCAAGAATGGCCGTCTAAACAAGAACAATGTCAAGCGCTACGCAGGCGCATTGCGAACCGCTGCGCCGCTGCTCCTGCCGCTCATTTACCGCGGCGTCGTAGCCGCTCAAGGCCAGCTGGAGGCCAACCGTGCCAAAAAGGCAGGCCTGACTACTGACCAGCTCGCTTCCTTCTCCGGCCATGGAGCTTCCCTGAAGGCACGCACCACAGGTATCCGTAACTCCCTTAAGGAATCCAACCTTCCGGCTGGCTTTAAGCGCGACATCAAGGAGCGCCTGACCGAGGTGGAAGCCTCCATCGATAACGCTGAGTTCATGACCGATCAGCAGCGCCGCCGTGTTCACAAGACCATCGAGGGCGAGATCGATAACATCACTGCTGAAATCCAGAAGCGTTTACAGGACTAAGTTCCGACAAAAGCCCCTTCTAAAGAACGCCTTGTTCGCGGGCTGCTGCTACAGCAGAAGTACGGGAGCGCACCCCCAGCTTGTCGTAAATATGTACCAGGTGCGACTTCACCGTGGCTTCCGAAAGCATAAGGTCCTGTCCAATCTCGCGATTTGACGCGCCCGCGGCCACGAGCTTGAGTACCTCTAGCTCGCGTGGAGTCAACGAGGTACGAGGGGTGCGCACACGCGTCATGAGACGGTCCGCCACAATCGGCGAAAGCGCAGAGTCACCATCCGCGGCCGAGTGCACGGCAGCCAGCAGCTCGTGCGGCGGCGCATCCTTCAGCAGGTATCCCACAGCGCCTGCTTCGATGGCGCCGAGGATATCTGCATCCGTGTCATAGTTTGTTACCACCAGGACCTTTGGTGGAGTGCTCATCGAGGAGCGAATGGCCGCGGTTGCCTCAGCGCCACCCATCACGCGCGTGCCCTCGATTCCTGCGCCAAAACGAAGATCCATCAAGATCACGTCGATACCGCCGGCCTGCGCCGCGGAAACCGCAGCCTCCGCCGTTGCTACCTCGCCGACAACCTCAATGTCCTCTGCGCCTTCGAGCACAGATCGCAGCCCGAGGCGAACGATCTCGTGGTCATCTGCCAGCAAGACCCTAATCACGTGCTCTTCCTCCTAAAGTGGTTGAGAAAATCATCCAAAAGTTTAATTTACAGGGTTATCTAAGGGCATACTAACTGACACCGCGGTACCTGACCCCGGGGTGGACTCAATGATCACTTCGCCGCCGAGCTCCTCCGCGCGTCGGCGCATCGCCGAGAGCCCAATGTGCCCCAACCCCGCCGGTTTGTTCTGTACTGCCGTTACGTCAAAACCGTGCCCGTTATCGACTACGTCCACGCGCACTTCACCCGGCGCGTAAGTTACGGTAATGCGCGCACGTGTTGCCTCCGAATGTTTGACCACGTTGCCCACCGCTCCCTGCGCGATGCGCAAGAGGGCAGCCTCGACCTTCATCGGCAATTTGAGCACGTCGCCCTCAGAGTCGACTTCAACGTCAAGCCCGCTCGTGGCAGCGAAGTTCTCCGCCATGCGCGTGAGCGCCCCTTCTAGGGAGGCCTCAGCAAGCGCTGGCGGCTGGAGTGCTGCAATCATGGCGCGCGCTTCATGCAGGTTATCTGCTGCGGTGCGGCGTGCAAGTTCGATACGCTCTTTGGCGCGCGGCACGTCTTCTGTGTCGAGATCTCGATCCGCTGCGTGCAGCAGCATTTGGATGGAGGACAGGCCTTGGGCGAGAGTATCGTGGATTTCGTGCGCAATGCGCTGGCGTTCAGCAATCATTCCGCTCTCCCTTTCTGACTCTGCCAGCTGAGAGCGGGTCTCAATCAGCTCACGGTTCATCAGGGACAAGGCCCGAAACGCATAATAGATCGCCACGGTCACCAGTGCAGAGACCGCTGGGCCCATAACGCCACCGAAGGTCAGACCCCCAGGAATCTGCACCGTAACGGAAATGATCGTCGCGATAACTACGCAGACCACACCCGCATACAAGTCGAGCACGTAAAGGTAGAGGAAGAAAAGGGCGAAGACCAAGTAGATAGCTGCCGGAGCTACGAACATGTCCGCCATCCACACCACCGTCAGAATGACGAGCCACAGGTACCGCGCCCCACGCGGCCACTGCTCCACGTAGACGGAACCCGCGAAGTAAACCACTGCAAAAGCGGTCAGCAACAACAGGTTGATGACCGCCTGCCACAGCGGCAAACGCACGGTGGTAAAAATCGCAACGACAAGCAACGTTGCAGTAAGAATATGGATGCCGTTGCGCAAGGCCTCCGTATCTGGCGAGCGCTGTTCTATTGTGGACATCATGCGAAAAAGCCTACTGTCCTCCCTCATGGTCGTCACGCTCGCCCTATCTGCCTGCGATTCCCAAGGCTTATCTTCCCCCGAACTTTCGGCAGCGCCTGACGACGCCTCCCCTACCGCCGCGGCACTACCCAACGACGGTTTGCCCATCGACGCCACCGCAGAGGCCAGCACCGATCAGGATTGCCCTTACCTGGACTCCCAGTGGGTTGCCGATACCAACGGCCAGAGAATGACCCGTGTGGCCGTCGATCAGCGCTTTAAGACGCCCGCTTGCATCTTCTGGTCCTACCCAGAGGAACCACAGGCCACAGTCATCGTCCGCGAAATGCCCTCGGTAGAAGAAGCTCGTGCGGTGGTTGACTGGGCAGCGCCCATTGACTCCACAGAGCCTGCAGAATTCGATGGCTGGTCCGGCGGACGTGGTGTCTTCGAGGATTCCTACTCGGTCTTCGCGGTACAAAAGGACAACAAGGCCGTGCTCGTCTGGTCCAACCAGGCGCAGACCTTGAAGGCGGAGCTTATTACCAAGGAAACGATTAAGAACTTGGCACTCTAAACCCTCAGGGGTTGAAGCGACGTTAGACTGCGACGTCGTTATACGGCATCATCACCGAGACCCACGGGAAAACAACTTCCATAAGAAGGAAGAACACTCCAACCGCAATCACAATCGCGAGTATTACCCTGACCACTGTGGGGCCTGGCAAAAGATTCCAAAGTGCGCGATACATTTAATTCTCCTCCAGAACGGCCGGGGTCTGTCCCTTTACCTTCGGCTCGTGCCCGACTTCCATCGCGTGGACGATCATGCGTTCTGCATTCGAAAACTGCGGGTGGCAAGTGGTTAGGGTGAGCAAGGCCTCTGATGCCTGCTCCACTGGCGTATCCATCCCTGGGATGGGGTTAATTACGGCACCATCATTGGGCAGCGTTATGTGGCGGCCATTGATGCCCTGGTATTCGGGCTTAGCCTGCTGTTCCGGGGTAAAACAATCGGCCTGCGCGCCATCGATTGGCATGACGCGATAGGTAATCCATTCTGTTTGGGTCTCAATCACAATGGCGTCGCAGGTCTCAAGATTGCCCAAATCGTTGAAAGGCGCGCCTTTACCCACGCGGTGACCTGCCACACCAAAATTTCCTAACTCGCCTGGCATCTGGGTGTCGGCATAATGTCCAGGTCCGCGTAAGAGGTCTTCATCTTCCGTGCCTTCCAGGATGGCAAAATGGAAATCGGACCCGAAGGTCGGAATATACATACGCGCAAAAGCCTCGCCAAGCTCAGGCTTTAGTTTACCGCGAGGGTTGTGCCACTGAGTATCGAGCTTCTCATTGGCTTTGTCCTGCAACTTCCCGGACTCTAGATTGGTCCAATAGGCCTCATAGAAGGAAAAAAGCAGCAAGATCACGCCAGCAGTCAGCATCAGCTCACCGATGACAGTGCTCACTCTGGTCTTAGTCATGGAATTACCTTAACCGCTGTACAGTAATAGTGCCCTATCCATGGATCGCAAAGGACAATCATGCTCGAAGTTTTCATGTACCCCGTTTCCGGCATCTTGAAACTATGGCACCTGCTCTTTGCCTCTTTTCTTGATGAATCTATGGCATGGCTCGTGGCGATCGTATTCCTCGTTCTTACTGTTCGCAGCTTCATCGCACCACTGAACTGGCTGTCCGTTCGCTCAGGTCGCATAAGTGCTTTGATGCGCCCCGAAGCCAATGCAATTAAAGCTAGGCTTGACGCCGCAACCACGGTAGAGGAGGCTGTCGCAGCCTTACAGGATCAAAAAGAACTACACGAGCGCTATAAGTACAACCCGCTCGTGGGCTGTCTACCTGTTTTCATCATTGTGCCCTTCTTCCTCGGCCTCTACCAAGTTGTGCTGCGTGCCTCGCGCATCGGGCAAGTGGACCACGTCGGCCTGCTCACACCTGGCGATGTCACGTCATTTCGCGCTGCGCTACTCAACGGCGTGCCGATTACGGACTTTGCCCGTGACCACCGTGATCTCGTAGTTCCCATCCTGGTACTGGCCATCGGCTTCACCATTCTTAACATGATCATCACCCAATACCGCAGCTTCCTCACCTTGCAGTTCGATGAGAAAGTGCCACGACGCATGTTCTGGTTCATGTTCTCGATGATCATTTTGATGCCATGGATACTGTGGAGCGCAGCAATGAGCGGACCAATCCCTGTCGCCATCATCTTCTATTGGGCTTGGACCTATCTCTACACACTGGTCCAAACTTTGGTCTACGAATACATCATGTACCGCCGTTACCCGCTTACCGACGCCGTGACACAGCTGCGGCGTGATAGCTTCCGCGCCTGGCGCAACAAGGACACCAAAAAGAATAAGAATCCCGAAGGGCTCAGCAAGGAAGACCTACGTGCAAAGCGCAAGCACCACGCCCAGATCCTGGGCGAGGCGCGCAAGCAAATTAGATTGAATAGTCAGCAGGCGGCGCAGAAAGAAGCTGAATAGCGAGTTCTCGCGCCGTCTTAAGAGGCGATATTTCGCGGGTCAGCCTAGCACCCGCCATGCCGCCATCTAGGAAAATAAGTAGCTGGCTAGCCTGTGTTGCCGAGGGGTAGCCATTCTTCGCAGTCAGCAGTGCCGTCATAGTGGAGTGCATCCAATTGCGGTGCTCCATACAGGCTGCAACGATTCCCCGCTCAGCATCAGTTTCGGGGCGCGGGTATTCGCCCGCTGCGTTGAGGAAGTGCGAGCCGCGGAATTCCATATCGGGCTGTTCTTCGATTGCCTTATCAAAGAACGCAAGCACCTTCTGGTGCGGATCCGTAAGCCCCTCAATGCGCGCTTCCCAGTCAGCTCGGTACTTCTCATCGAGGGACTCTACGTACGCAATGACGAGGGCGTCTTTTGAGCCGAAGAGGGAGTAAAGGGATGCTTTGGCCACGTCAGCTTCGCGGAGAATGCGGTCGATGCCGATGACACGAATGCCCTCAGTGGTAAAGAGATTAGTCGCGGACTCGAGGAGTCGGCTGCGCGGGCTCGGACGATTCCTGCGCGACTTCTTTTCTGGCATATCCTCTCCTAAAACGACGAAACCGGTTCATCTACACAATATAGACAAACCGGTATGTTTGCGAATTAGATTCGGATCTACTTCGCCGACTTCTTGGTAACGAGACCAACAATCCACAGAAGCAAACAAGCACCCAAGGTGGCGACGACGATCATCATGATCCAGCCATTCGGGGAGCTCGAACCGAAGAAGGACATAATGCCTGCGCCCAAGAGACCGCCAAGTACACCGACGATAAGGTTAGTCAGCAGGCCGTGATCGCGTTTCATGATCTTCTCAGCCAACCAGCCAGCAATAATACCGACGATAATCGAACCAAAGAATCCTAGACCCATACCCATAGCAATTCTCTCCTTTTAGTATTAGTTGTTTCAGCTACAAGTACCATGGTTCCAGCATTTTTGGAAAAAAGAAAGGAGCGATCTGTCTTTCCGCAGGTCGCTCCTAAAATCGTGTCTCAATCGTTAGTAGATTGCCAGCCAATTCGGCTGGTTGCCAGCTATTAAGCAGAGTCTGGGCGCACAACCATCATTGGGCAAGGCGCCGACTGCAGCAGTGCACGGGAGGTAGATCCGAGCAGCATGCCCTTGAAGCCACCACGTCCATGGGAACCAACGACGAGCAGCTGGGCGCCATCGGAGGCGTCGGTAAGCGCACGCACCGGACGGTCGCGGGCGATGAGCTTCTTTACCTGAACGTTCGGGTACTCCTCCTGGAAGGAAGCGATGCGCTCGGTCAGCAGCTCCGCCTGTTCCTTCTCGACTTCTGCCCACTCAGCCTGGGCTGCGGACAGTCCGGCGAGGGAAGCCTGAACCTGCATGTCCATCCAGGTGTGAACCGCAATCAGCTCTGCGCCACGAGCGTCAGCTTCCTTGAAAGCGTACGCGGTGGCCTTCTGGGAAACCTCAGAACCGTCGACCCCGACAACAACCGGACCGTACTTGTTCAGCTCGGTGACGTTGTTGTTCTCACGGACAACAACAACCGGGCAGGCAGCGTGGGAAACCACGGAAGCGGAAACAGAACCCATCACCATGCCGGAGAGGCCACCCATGCCGCGGGAACCCATGACAATCATGGTGACGTCCTGGGACATCTCCAGGAGCATATCAATCGGGGAACCCTCTGCGACGGTGTGTCCGATCTTCAGCTCTGGAGCAACCTCGTGCGCAATCGCGCGACCCTCTTCAATCTTCTCGAGGGTTTCAGCCTGCAGATCCTCAAAGAGCTCCTTTGGGGGAACCATGCCTTCTGCATAGAGGAACTGTGGCATCGTGTAGCTGGAGGCAATGCGGAGAGGAATACCACGCTTGAGGGCAGTGTTAGCTGCCCAACGAACAGCGTTCTTGGAGGCTTCCGAACCATCTACGGCAACAACAACAATGTCTTCCTTGGCCATGTTCTTTCCTTTCAGGTGGTTATACCATCAAGTGTAGTACGTATTAACCAATCTCCGCAGTTGTTGCAGCGCCTGCGTTAGCTGGGAAAAGTACGCTGTAAATAAACTCCGCGACCTTGGCAATTACAGCGCCAATGCCGGTGGAGAAGAATTCAATTACCGGTGCAAGAAGAGAGTCAAAATCCATGGAGAACAGACTAGTACATATGCGCAAAGGCTTCAGCCCGTTGCCGATTAAAGATGGGTTGAACCCCACCCGTGCGCGTGTACCGGAAGGCTCTATTTCAGCCTGGGCTTTTCTCGAGCACCTCATTCAGACTCAACGCCACCGGCACCCAGACGACAACGCGGCGGCGCTCCAAGCACGCTTCGACGCAGGCGAAGTGGTCTTGCGCGATCAAACAGTGCTGAAACCAGAGACCCTGCTCACCAAGGACCAGGACGTCTTCTTCTATAGGATCCCTGCACCGGAGGAGCCGGTACCTTACGACATTCCGATCCTGTTTGAAGACAAGCATTTGCTGGTGGTGGACAAGCCACCTTTCATGGCCACGATGCCGCGTGCCAAGCACATCGTGCAGTCCGCGACGGTTCAGATGCGGCGCATCACGGGCATCGATGACCTGTCGCCCGCGCATCGGCTAGACCGGCTCACGTCAGGCATCCTCGTGTTTACAAAGACCAAAGAAATTCGTGGCGCCTACCAAACACTGTTTGCGGAACGACGAGTCCACAAGACTTACGAGGCTATCGCCCCGCTTTCCGACGTCCCCGTCGGCGCCATGTGGGAGTCACGCATTGAGAAAACCCCGGGTGAGATCCAGGGCAGGCTGGTAGCGGGCGAACCAAATGCTTTCACTGAGGTTGCCGGCGTTAACCCCGTGGATAACGAACCCTACGAAGCTATTCACGGTCCGCAGCCGCCTTTGGCTAAGTACACGCTCAAGCCGAAGACCGGAAAGACGCACCAGCTTCGCCTACATATGTGGGAGGCCGGTGTGCCGATCCTTGGCGACCCCGTCTACCCGGTTACCTTCCCCGCCGACGCCGAAGACATGCGCGTACCAATGCATCTCACCGCGACACGCATCGAGTTCATCGATCCTCTGACTGGAAAACCAAGGGAATTCGTTTCGAATTTACCTTTAGTAGACCATCATTTCCTCCACCCATAAATGTTGTAATTCGTACGTCGATCCCAGCGAAAAAATAAGCAGCGGAAATGATGCAAACTGAACACGGCTATTGATACGCCCAAACACAGAAACAAGCAATAAACACCCAGTTGCCCAAGATTAATTTCCCAAAATAACGAGAAAATCAGACCATCAACGGAGACGTTGGCCTCACCTAAAGTCGCAAACAACGACTTCTAGGCGACAAACGCTTGGCCCTAATCGCACGCAGCGGGATAGATCACGACGCAAATAGGCTCGCCTAGCTCGCCTACCGGACCAAATCGAAGGCGCCCCCATGCACCAACGCGCGATAGGAATATCAACAAAACAAGCCCCGCCGATCTGAGGCCTAACCCCACGCAGCTCCCAAAGACTCGACCACGACGCTACGACAGAAAGCGGAAACCACTAGTCGAGTTCCCGCTCCCAGGCATTAAAACCTATCGGATCGACAAAATGCCCCGCCCAAGGCTACGGGCGACCTCAATACAAACACTCCAGCATTCCCTAACGACACCAGACTTGAAACGAAACCACGCCGGGCCAAAGGAATGATGTGATTTGAAACAGAAGAGACTGAATACGGAGTTATAGAAACCCGGCCCGATCCACCCCTGGAGCCCAAATGGAGAAAAAGACAACCAGCTAGGCCGACCGATATCAGAGAATAAGACAAGGAAACGTATAGCCGACCCGCACAACCAATCGCCTTCCTCCGCGCGCAGTACTCGAATCTGCGCCCAATTATCCATGGAAACCACCTTTCCAATTCTGATTGAATGGGCTACCATTCGACCGCTGCTACTGGGCTACTTTTCAACCGTCATTAACACCTTCTTCAACCCCCCTTCTAAGCGAGTCGTAGGAGAGAAATTTCAAATCTTTCGGTGCATATCGTTCCGAGTGCCGGCACCTGGATCGAACCAGAAGACGTCCAAGAACTGATGCACTGCGCATCGCTAAGGCCGTGGCCAACTACGACAAAAGATCGAAAAAGGG
>NZ_GG667521.1:0-196 GCF_000159135.1 Corynebacterium striatum ATCC 6940 | reverse complement strand
AACAAACAACATAGGGCACAAACCCCAACGCCGCTGCCCATCGTGCCGGCGTGAACTACACAAAACACAAAGAATATAAGAAATTACACATCCCAAACAACAACACACAAAGCATCATTGCTTGGGGATGCTCGCGTCCACTATACAGTTCTCACACAACACCCCAACCACCAACAACAACCACGTCTTAAACAAA
>NZ_GG667522.1:198279-224561 GCF_000159135.1 Corynebacterium striatum ATCC 6940 | reverse complement strand
TGCTATCCGAAACAACGGAACAGCACAGGCGCTACTCTTCGTTTTCCCCTATAGCGTTTGGCAGTGCTGCCTCTGTAGTTCGTGTAGTTCATGTAGGTGGTGTGATTCATGGAGGCGATGTGGTTGGAACCGCTTCTTGCCTGTTCTCTGTTTGTTTGCCTGTACGGTAGTTCCTATGACTCAACCCAAGGAACCACGCATCTTCCGCATGGAGTGGAAAGAGATTCATAATGCCTACATCGCTAAGGCGGAGCGGAAGTCCCGCACTAGGGAAGAAGTAGATGAGCTTATTTCGTGGCTTACTGGCTACGATGCAGAGGGTATTATCTCGGCGGGAGAGCGAAGCGTGCGTGAGTTCTTTGATGAAGCACCGGCGCTTAACCCCGACCGTTTCTTGATTACCGGCAGCTTGTGCGGTGTTAAGGTGCAAGAAGTTGAAAACCCTTTGATGCAAAAGATTCGCCAGCTCGACAAGTTGATTGACGAGCTGGCGAAGGGCAAGGCCTTGGAGAAGATTAAGCGTTCAGGCGCTTAACTGCCTCACGAATGACTTCGGGGCGCTTGCAGAACGCGAAGCGTACCTTGTAGCGCCACGGCTCAGGGTTGTCCGTGAAAGCCGCGAGCGGAATAGCCGCAATGCCCTTGGTTACCGGGAGTTGTTTGCAGAACTCGATCCCGTCCATCCCCGTGTGAGAGATATCAGCTACCAAGTAGTAGGTGCCGCGGGTGGCGTGGAGCTTAAAGCCCGCATCCTTTAAACCTTGCGCAAGAATGCCGCGGCATTCGGAGAGCTCGTCGACCATATTGCTCAACCACTCGCGCTCTTCCACCAATGCGTGAGCCACGGCCGGCTGGAACGGAGTGGTGGATACAAAGGTCATGAACTGCTTTGCCTTGATGACGCCATCGAGGAGGTCTGGGTGGGCAATGGCCCAGCCGGTCTTCCACCCAGTCGCATTATAGGATTTGGCAGCAGAACCAACCTTCACGGTACGGGTCTCCATACCGGGAATACGTAGTACCTCAACGTGCTCGGCATCATCGAAGGTGAGGTCCTCGTAGACCTCGTCGGAAAGCACGAGCAGGTCATGCTCCACGCAGATATCGCGCAGGCCTTCTAGTGCTGCGCGGCTAAATACTGAACCGGTGGGGTTATGCGGAGAATTGACGATCACCATCGCGGTCTTATCCGTCACAGCGGCGCGCACAGCATCGACGTCGAGGTCCCAACTTCCTCCGGAAGGCTTGAGCGGGACGGGGACACGGGTGGCGTCGGCAAGCGCAATGGCGGCGGCATATGCGTCGTAGTAAGGCTCCAGCACAATGACCTCTTGGCCTGGCTCAACGAGTCCCAGCACGGTCGCGGTGATGGCCTCCGTTGCGCCCGCGGTGACCACGATGGCGTCGCGTGCAACGTAGTAGTGGTGTGCCAAGGCGTCGATAAGCTCAGGGCATCCCCGCAACGGTGCGTACTGATTGTTGCCCGAGGCGATCTGTTCTTGCGCGATCTCCAGCATGCGTGCCGGCCCGTCGGAGTCAGGGAAGCCTTGACCCAAGTTGACGGCATCATTGTCCACGGCGAGCTGCGTCATGGTGGCGAAGATAGTCTCGCCGAACTGTTGAAGACGTTGAACAGTCATTACAGCACCAAGAGGTCGTAACGGGTGGCCTTTACGTCGTTGAGGCGCTTGCGAGCGCGGTCAAGGCGTTGCCACTGGTCTTCCGGGATGGACTTGCGTGCCATGGTGACTACCTCAGCATCAGGGGTACCCCACGCAATAGGCATTGGGGTGATCTGCTGCCAGTGGTCCTTGTCGCTGCTGGTGCGCTGACCAGAGACGGCGGCGACTGGAATCTTGGTGCCTACCGTGCGCTTGACACCCGGCACCGATGTCACGGTGCGCAGGCATGCCCCCCAGCGCGGCGGCAGCTTTGGATCGACGTTGGTGTTCACCAGGGCCATGAGCACCATGTCGCGCTCGTTAACCTCAGCCACCACAGCCGGTGCTAAAGGATAGGAATCATAAAGCTTTTGGGCGCTTCCTACCTTGCTAGCGGCAGCAACGCCCACGACAGCGACGAGGATTCCAAACAGCGCAAGGCCCAAAGCCACGGTAAAGCCCCAGGCGGCCGCGACACCGAGGTAGACCGCTACGGCGCCGACGATGAGCAGCAGGCCCATGATGAGGCCCGAGTTGCGCAGGCGCGAAGAATCGCGGAGGAGTTCGTTGTTCTTCTTGGCGTAGGTCTCATCGACCTCGAATCTAAAAATCTTCATAAGAATCACAAGTCTACTTCGTCAACGAGGCGATATGCGTAACCTTGCTCCGCCAAAAATCGTTGACGGTGCAGCGCATATTCCGCATCGATGGAATCGCGGGTCACGAGGGTATAGAACGTTGCTTCCTTGCCGTCAGCCTTGGGGCGTAGTAGGCGTCCGAGGCGCTGGGCCTCTTCCTGTCGGGAGCCAAAGGTACCCGAGACCTGAATGGCAAGGGCGGCCTCTGGCAGATCGATGGAGAAGTTAGCCACCTTGGATACCACGAGGATCTGCAGCGCGCCTTCGCGGAATTGCTGGAAGAGCTTCTCGCGCTTGGCGTTCGAGGTCTTGCCATCAATCACAGGGGCGTCGAGATGCTTGCCCAGCTCCTCGAGCTGATCCACGTAGCCACCGATGATGAGGGCTTGCTGGCCCGCGTGCTGGGCCAGGATCTTGTCTACCGCCCGGTGCTTTGTGCTTGACGACGCCGCGATTCTGTAGCGGTCGCGCGGCTGCGCCGTGGCGTAGAGCATCCGCTCTTCGGGGTCCATGTCTACGCGGACCTCAATGCAGTCTGCGGTGGCGATGTAGCCGGCTGCCTCCAGCTCCTTCCAAGGGGCGTCGTAACGCTTGGGCCCGATGAGCGAGAAGACGTCTCCTTCCATGCCGTCCTCGCGGATAAGCGTGGCCGTGAGCCCGAGGCGACGGCGGGACTGGAGGTCCGAGGTCATACGGAACACCGGGGCAGGCAGCAGGTGGACTTCGTCGTAGATGATGAGCCCCCAGTCGCGGGAGTCGAAGAGCTCCAAGGCGCGGTATTCGCCCTTGGTCTTGCGGGTGACCACCTGGTAGGTGGCGATAGTAATCGGCTTGATCTCTTTCTTCTCGCCGGAGTACTCGCCGATCTCGGACTCGGTGAGCGAGGTTCGCCGCAACAGCTCGTCACGCCACTGGCGGCCGGCCACGGTGTTGGTCACGAGGATGAGCGTGGTGGCCTGGGTCTTGGCCATGGCGGCCGCGCCCACGATGGTCTTGCCTGCGCCACAGGGGAGGACGACGACGCCGGAACCGCCGGACCAGAAAGAATCTGCGGCGTAGGACTGGTAGTCGCGCAACGCCCAGCCTTCCTCCACGAGGGAGACCGGGTGCGACTCGCCATCGACGTAGCCCGCGAGATCTTCGACCGGCCAATTGGCCTTGAGCAGTTCTTGTTTCAGGCGTCCGCGCTCGGAGGGCGGTACGGCAAAAGTGTGATCGTCGATGCGGACGCCGAGTAGTGCGCTGACTTTCTTGTGGCGGGAGAGCTCCTCGAGGATGGGGATCTCTTCGGATTCTAGGATGAGGCCGTGGGCCGGGTGGGCGTGGAGACGCACGCGGCCGTAGCGCGACATGGTCTCCGCGACGTCGATAAGCAGCGCCTGCGGCACCGGGAACCGGGAGTAACGCTCGAGGACGTCGACAACCTGCTCGGCATCGTGGCCGGCCGCGCGGGCGTTCCAGAGAGCCAGGGGAGTGATGCGGTAGGTGTGCACGTGCTCAGGCGCGCGCTCGAGCTCCGCGAAGGGAGCGAGCGCGATGCGAGCGGCCGCGGCGTCCGCGTGATCGACCTCGAGAAGCACGGTCTTATCTGACTGCACGATGAGTGGGCCTGGCATACGGGATCCTTACTTTTTGACTTAAGACTCGAAAATATTTTGCTGACTTTGGAAGGGAACTTAGACAAGGTGCACTGAGGTGATGCGGTGTAGCGGGAAACGAATCATTGAACCATCGGAACCTGCCGCGTCCACCTGGCCGCCTGCCACGGACAAAGGTTTGACTGTTCTGTTCTTTGGGTTGCCGTTCTTATCCGCATAGACGATGGTGACCCGGCGGCCGCTACGGGCCGCGGCATGCAGGATGTCCAGGCTGGTCTCATCCGCGGCTGCGGGTGCTGTCTCACCACTTGCGAGAAGCGCCGCGGCGACGGAAACAGGATCGGCGCTTGGCTTCGCGGCTTTGCGAGCTGCAGGCGTGGGCAGGGCGTAGGGCTCGAGGGCCACGCTGAGCGACGCCCCGTTCTCGTCCTCGGCGGCAGGCGCCATGCCATGCTCGCGTAGCTTTTCTAGCAAAGGTCCTACGCGCAGCTGAGAGATGGCGACCGTGGGAGCGATTAGGCGCAGCTCGGGGACGACGCGCACTGCCATCTCTAGCAAAGCAGGATCCTCGCTGCGTAGATACGCCAGTGCGGGGCCGGAGCGCAGCGTGCCGTGTCGGCGGGAGACATCATTGATGAGGAACTCGAGGGCTTGTGGCACCTCCGAGTGGGCGGCGAAGAAGGCAGTGATGTCCTCCGCCGTCATGCCGACGTCGAGGCCGCGACGAAGAGTTGACTCCGTGATGCGGTACAGGCTGGCCAGCCCCGGTGATTCGAGGTCCGCTAGCTCACTTAGCCGGTGATGAGAGGTGGCCTCGAGCGGTCCGGGGACCAAGACCGTGAGGTCGCCTTGGATGATGAAGTAATCCACGGTGTCAGGCGTGAGCGAATGGGTGGCTGCTGGGTCTAACAGCGCTTGGGTGGCTTGCCCGAGCGCGATGAGGCCGAGCCATTCGGCTTCGTCGACCAAGGCGTCGATGGTGACGGACTTGGTGTGGGTGGCAAACAACGGGAAGCGGAAACGCAGATCCTCCCAGAATTCCTCTTTGCTTAGAGGCGTGGCGGAGTGCGCGTAGATATCCATGACGGTTGCGCGATGGCGGGGGAGGCGGTCTTTTGAGGACTCGGGATCGAGCAGTCGGCCTTCCTCCCAGGGCTGCCAGGTGGAGTGCTGCCAGGCGTCGATAAGCACGCTCCACTTGTCCGCAAGCGTGGCATCCAGCCACTCTTGGGCGCCTTGGGTTGGCGCGAGGAAGTTTCCTTCCAAACCTTTGGGCTCACCGCGGCTCAGCAGTCGCGCCGCAAAGCCGAGGCAGACCAAGCGGCGTAACTCGGTCTCGGTGATGGACAACTCCTTGGCCAGGTGTGCTTGGGGACGCACACCGACGGTTTTGTCCTTGAGGAGTTCGATGGGGTGCGCGCCGAGGGCATCGATAAGCTGCTCTAGTTCGCGAACAACTTGGAGTCCTGCTGCGGTACCGGCGTCGTTAGTCTTAGAATTCGGATTTGGCGTGCCGGCTCGGCCGCTGGGTTCCAGCGGAATGAGTTCGGGGGTGCGGCCCTCGAGGGCACGGCGTGCGGCGCGGGGAAGACGCACCGTACGGGAGTCCACACGCGTGAGGATTCCTTTGGCGAGCAGGCGCGGGATGGGCCGCGCGGGGTCGGCGTCAGGAGCGGCGTCGCGAGTAGTGCCCACTCCGCCGGAAGTGACAAGCGTTTGGAGGATGCGTGCCTCGTCCTCAGGAAGCGCAGCAATTTCCTCGGGTGCAGTGGTGCTTTGGTGCAGCAGGGACCATTCAGTGGGAAGGGCCTGCATGAGACCTGGTGCAAGGCCCACAGTATCTGGATTGGTGGCGTCTGCACTGGTTGTGAAGGCAAGACCCCGCTCGAGCAGCTGGGACGTAGCTGCGGGCTTGGTGACAGCGACTTCCTCGAGCTCACCGCCGCGCTCGGCGATGTCCTCAGCGGCTGCCAGCAGCGCAGCGTCGCAGTGCGATAACGCGAGCGCGAGGGAGGTGCGCAGAGTCAAACGCGTGGCCAACGGGGCAATAGTCGGGGGTAGTGGATGTAGAACATCGCTGCGGTGGGCGAGCAACGTGGCGAGCTGTGTTTGGTCAAGATCTGCCAGCCAGGTGCGGAAATTGAGCGCTGCTGATGGATGCTGCTGAGGAGGGGTCATGGTGGCACACAAGTTTAGTGGGTAATTGAGTTACTTTTTGCGCCGGGGTTTGGAATAATAAGGGCTATGTCGAATCAGAAGAATGGCTTCGTGTCCCCGGCTTGGCCGAAGAACGAAAATCGCGAGCACGCAATCACTGAAATCTACGCGCCGTTCGCTGGTGCATCCAGCCCATACGGTGACGATCTTGTCCTGCCGATGCCGGCGGAGAAGCTCAACTACGTGCACCCATACACCCGCATCAACCGCTAAACAAAGCACTAGCCGCGTGCCTAACAAGGCTAAAACGCAAAAGACTCCCTGCCACCTCGAATGACGAGGACTGGCAGGGAGTCTTTGTATGAAACGCGGTGTGTTGGCGCTTCGTGTTACTTCTTATAGGTTGCCGACCAGCTGGGCAATCGGGTCAATAAAGTTGCGGTTTGCGGAGTAGAACGCGTTGAAGTCGTGGCGGTTTGCCTTGTACTGGTTAGCGAACTCAACCGGGATGGACAGTCCGTACTTAGCGGCGGTGTCCTCAACAAATGCGTAGAGAGCATCAACAGCGAGCTCGTCGGATGGCTGTGCGGCAGCCTGCTTTACTGCAGCCGGTGCGGCTGCCGGAGCAGCAGGAGCTGCGTCTAGGTTACGCGGGGTAGCAGCGGAGTTCAGGCCGAGGGAAGCGGAGCAAGCTGGCCATGCGCCCCAACCCTGGGATGCGAGGACCTTCTCTGCAATTGCGATCTGCTGCTCGCGGGTTGCCTGGTTTGCGGTCGGTGCGTACTGGCCGCCACCGAATGCGGACCAGGTCTGGCCGGAGAACTGCAGGCCGCCGTAGTAGCCGTTGCCGGTGTTGATTGCCCAGTTACCGCCGGACTCGCAACCTGCGAGGCGGTCCCAGTCAGAATCCGGCGCTGCGGATGCGGTCGGTGCCATGATGGCGGCAGCTGCACCGAAAGCGACGGTGGAAGCTGCGAACTTGGTAGCGAACGAGTTGTTCTTAGCGGAGTGGCGTCCCATGAAAGTATTCCTCTTCTCTAGATTTCTCGCGCCCACGTTGTGCCCAGTCCGGCAAATAAAATGTTTTTGAAAGCGTTGTGCACAAATATCGGCCGCCGCGAGTAAGCCCGGACTGTGTGTGGGGCGAGACTTCCTCGCTGGCGACCAAGTGCCTGCGTCAAACAGTAACGGTTTATAACGAAATAGTCACGTAATCAGCCCGGAATGGCGGGCAGGTACAGAAATCTCGCTCTATTTTCGCAGGTCGCGACGAAAATGTGAATTAGATCACCCATGTAACGTGTGTTGTTTATGTGGCAGCAACTTCAAAAGTTGTGTCGAAAGGGTTAATATAAATCTCTTTATTGCCCCCGAGAAAGAAAGCGAGTAGGGCACGTGCCAATCGGCAAAGTTAAGTGGTTTGATGCTGACAAGGGCTTCGGCTTTGTGAGCAACCCCGGCGATGAGGACGTCTACGTCGGTCGTAACGTACTGCCCGAAGGCGTCGATGAACTGGTCCAGGGCCAGCGCATCGAGTTCGACTTCGCAGCCGGCCGTCGCGGCCCACAAGCCTTGCGCGTCAAGGTTCTGGATTCCCCGCGTCGCCGTACTCCTTCCCGCAAGCCAGAAGAACTATCCAGCATGCTTTCTGATGTTATGACTCTCCTGGAGACCCAGGTCCAGCCAGTGCTGGCTCAGGGCCGTTACCCGGAGCGCAAGACCGGCCGCCAGGTCGCAGAGATCCTGCGTGCTATTGCCAAGGACCTCGATAGCTAAGCGTATAAGGAACACTAAGGACGTCAGCAACAAAGAGTGCGGGCCCTCCCTTAAACCCCTCGACGAGATAGTTGAGGGTAGGAAGGGCCCGCACTTTTTTGTGCGCTGGGGCGTTATGTGGCGCTACTTTTTGGCAGCAGTGGGCTTGCTTGTAGGAGCGGTGGATTCGCTTGCAGGAGCAGCGGTCTTGGTGGCTTCCGCGAGGTCTTCCTCGGACATCGTGGACAGGGACCACACCGTGCTAAACGGTGCTTCTTCGCCCTTGGCGTCGGTGCCCAGCATCAGTGCAGAGATTTCAACGACCATCAGGCGTGGGCGTTTGCCCTTGGAAGCGGCAATTGGGTCGACGGAACCCATGACGTCGACAGAGCTCGTCTCATTAGCGCCGTGGATGGTCTCATCGTTCGCGGCAGGATCATCATAAATTGTCAGAATGCGCCACTCGTTTGCTGAGACCGCTTCGGGGATCTCCAGGTGAAGGGTGTCGTTTTCACCGACGGTGAGGTTAGGGGTCTCGCCCTCCGGGCAGTCCGTGCCAATCTCGCAGACCATGTACGGCGCCACCTCGAGGGATTGATCGCCCACGCTGGCCTTAATCTTCACGTCCTTGGGATCCGGGCCGGGGCGGCTGTTCCACCAGTTCTGGAACAGAACTACGGACACCACAATTACTGCCACCGCGATGATGAGCGCCAACAGCTGCAGCAGTGACTTCTTCCTTGCTTCCTTACGGGTTGCCATGGCAAAAAATCCTACTCGAACGTCACGCGATACAGATCAACCCACCGCTTGCCGGTGATCCAGTACTCATTCGTCCCAGGTATATGGGCGATTCCGTTGAGCACATCATTGATGGATGTGGGGCCATTCTCGTTGAGCCCGGAGGCATCAATCACTGCCGTAACCGCGCCAGACTGTGGGTCGATGCGCAGAATATCCTCGCTCATCCAGACGTTGGCGTAGACATTGCCGTCCACACATTCCAGCTCGTTGATCTTCTCCACCGGCTGGCCTTCCAGGGTCACGTCGGTGCGTGGTGCTACTTCCTCGAAGGTCTGCGGATCGAGGTGGCGCAGCTGCGAGGAGCCATCGGACATGATGAGCTGCGTCTTGTCTGCGCCCAAAGCGCACAGTCCCCAGCCCTCACCTTCGTAGGTCGCGCGGCCGACCTCCTCGAGAGTCACCGGGTCGCGCTTGACCGCCTGACCAGCCTTCCAGGTCAATTGCCAGATGGCATCGGAAGTCTGCGCGATGCCTTCACCAAAGTATTCGGTGGACAGCGAAACCTCTTGTGTGGCTTCTTCCGCGCCGGGTTTCACACGCATCAATCGGGACTGGCCGTATAGTCCAGTGCCCACCAAGAGGTTGCCGTCTGGGTCGACTTCGAGTCCTTGGGTAAACGTGTGCGGGATCATCTTGGTGTGTTCTTTCACGGAGACCTTGAGGTGCTCTACGGCCTCACCAGCCTCCTCACCTTTTTCACTGGAGGCAGGGGAGGCGCTGGTTGCTTCATCGGGGTTTGCGGGTGCATCGTTTGAGCAAGCGACCAGAGCCCCCACGGTGCCGAGCGCTGCTGCGAGGGCCGTAATGCGGGATGAAAAAGACGTAATGAAAGAACCCATGCACGTTATTGTGCCTGATGTCGTGGATAATGTAGTGCGTGTCTAAGCAAAAACAGCCAACGAACCCTCTTCTCACCGATATGGCAGTACGCATCGCCCGCGCAGCCGTGGACGAGGTAGGCGAGGGCGGCGTCGGAAAGCACCGTGGCGTCGCCGGAGTCGGTCGCAACGTTGCTACCCACCGCTTCGAGGCTGACATGCCCGGCTACCCAGGGTGGGAGTGGCAGGCCGTCGTGGCGTGTGCAGAGGGATCTCGATTTGTCACGGTCAATGAGGTTGCGCTGGTGCCTGGACAACAGGCGCTGCAGGCGCCGGAATGGGTTCCTTACACCGACCGTGTGCGGCCAGGTGACCTAGGGCCGGGTGACCTCATGCCGCCCGCGCTTGACGACGACCGCCTAGCTGATGGAAAGCTCTCCGCTACGGGTCTGGAGCGCGCTAAGAATAGGTGGCGCACCGGAGCCTTTGGCCCTAATACGGATATGGCTTCGCAGGCTCCGCTGCAGTGTAAAACGTGCGCGTTTTATCTCGAATTGATGCCGAATTTTGGCGTGTGTGCCAATGAATACTCTGCCGATGGTCGTGTGGTGCACGCCACCTATGGATGTGGTGCGCACTCAGAAACGAAAGTTCGGGAAGAGGGATCCATCACGGAAATTGCTTTCGATGACGAAAGACCTATTTACTAGCGCATTCATGGTTTGCTTTCTTTAGCTCTAAAGGTAAGACTAGGCCAGTAAAATTTAATCCTCCTGGCACTAGGTAAAGGGGCTCTCTTAAGCGATGAACGCAGCTCTCGATCGATATTTCAAAATCTCTGAACGCGGTTCCACCGTGGGGACTGAGATCCGCGCTGGCGTGGTCTCCTTCTTCGCGATGGCCTACATCATCCTCCTCAACCCGCTGATTCTGGGCACCGCACCGGACTCCGCCGGACACACGCTCGGCGTCCCACAAGTGGCCGCAGCTACCGCGCTGATCGCGGGTATCATGACCATCGCTTTTGGTGCCATCGCTCGCTACCCGTTCGCCATGGCTGCGGGCTTGGGCATGAACACCTTCGTGGCCGTCACCATGGTCTCTACCAAGGGCCTGGAGTGGAAAGAAGCCATGGGCCTCGTGGTCATCGAGGGTATCATCATCGTCTTGCTGGCCATCTCCGGCTTCCGCCAGGCTGTCTTCGATGCCATCCCGGCTTCGATGAAGGCTGCCATGGGCGTGGGTATCGGCATGTTCATCGCCATCATCGGCTTTGTGGACGGTGGCTTTGTCACCCGTGTTCCTGACGCAGCGCACACCACCGTTCCGGTGGGCTTGGGCATTAACGGCTCGATTGCTACCTGGCCTGCTTTTGTCTTCGTAGTAGGTCTTATCATCTGTGCCTTCATGGTTATCCGCAAGGTCCGCGGAGGACTGTTCTTGGGCATCGTGATCACCACCATCATCGCCATGATTCTGCAGGCTATTTTTGGTTCTGAGGATTGGGGCATGGCAACGCCTGAGATGCCCGGCTCCTTGGGCGGCACACCAGACCTATCCATTGTTGGAGAAGTCAGCCTGGTGGGTGCCTTTACCAAGCTGGGCGTTGTGGCGACTGTGCTGCTTATCTTTACCCTGTTGCTGACCAACTTCTTCGACGCCATGGGCACCATGAACGGTCTGGGCAAGCAGGCTGGTTTGGTCGATGAGAACGATAATCTTCCGGACATGCGCACCGCGCTGGTCGTGGAGGGTGCCGGTGCAGTTGCCGGTGGTTTGGGTTCGGTTTCCTCGAACACAGTCTTTGCCGACTCCGCGGCGGGCATCGGCGATGGTGCCAAGACCGGTCTTGCCAACATCACCACGGGCGTCATCTTCTTGCTTGCCATGTTCCTGACCCCGCTCTACGAGATCGTCCCAATCGAGGCTGCCGCCCCGGTTCTGGTTATCGTCGGTGTGATGATGGCCAGCCAGCTCAAAGACATCGAGTGGACCAAGATGGAGGTCGCCATCCCGGCATTCCTGACCATCGTGGTCATGCCGTTTACCTACTCCATCGCTAACGGCATCGGTGTAGGCTTCATCGCCTTCGCTTTGATGTCCGCTTTTGCCGGTAAGGCAAAGCAGGTGCACTGGATTATGTGGCTGATTGCCGCGCTCTTTGTTGTCTACTTCGGAATGACTCCAATTACTAACGCGCTAAGCTAGCGTGCATGCGTGAAGTAATTTCTGACCCTTTAGACCCTCGTCTTGACGACGTCCGCGACTTAAATAAGTCGGACAAGTCAGGCGAGGGTCTAGTCATTGCCGAGGGTCACCTCGTGGTCTCCCGTCTCGCGGAGTCTCGTTTCCCTCTGCGCTGCATCGTAGGGTTTGGTTCCAAGCTCGACGCTTACGTCGAGGAGTACGGCGATCCAGGCTGCCCTATGTACGAGGTGACTAGGGAGACGCTCGCGCAGGTGGCGGGCTTTGACATGCACCGTGGCTTGGTAGCGGCAGCTGACCGCGCGGCGGAGCCGACTCTGGAGGAAATCCTGCGCACTGCGAAGACAGTGGTGGTGCTCGAAGGGGTGGGAGACCACGAGAATATCGGTGCCATTTTCCGCAACGCGGCGGGAATGGACGTCGACGCCGTGCTCTTAGGATCGGGCGCTGCGGACCCGCTATACCGCCGTTCCGTGCGCGTGTCCATGGGGCATGTTCTGCGTCTCCCCTTCGCTCACCTGGATGGCGGTTACACCACGTGGCAGCGATCCTTGCAGGTGCTTCGAGACGCCAATTTTCGCCTTGTTTCGCTGACCCCTCACCCGGAGGCGGTGCACCTGGCGCAGGCGCTGCACGGCGCTGAGAAGGTGGCTCTCCTGGTCGGTGCGGAGGGCCCGGGCCTTACCGAACATGCAATGAAGGCCACCGATGTGCGTGCCCGCATACCGATGGCCCCTGGAACCGATTCTTTGAATGTGGCCACCTCTGCGGCCATTGCGTTCTACGAACGCCAGCGGTCTCGAATCGACTTCGAGGTCTGACGGACGTAGTCGCTCACGAGACGACCCAAACGCTTGGCAGTCTTGAGGATCTCCTCGCCGGTGGATTCCGGCTCGAGGTCGTGGTCTTCGTAATCGTCGTAGTCATTGAACCCAAGCTTCGACACGGAAGCCGATGCTAGGTCGCCAAGGCTGCGCTTGTGTTGCGGCTTGGCTACTTTGGGCTCTGGGCGCCCGTCGGTGGCATAGCCCACCACGTCCAGGTCAGGGCCATCGGTGTTGACGTCGATGCCGAGCCAATAAGATTGCGCTGCCTCCATGATGCCGCGTGGCTCAAATGGCAAGGAGATGCCGCCCACGGGCTCGTATTTCTCGCCAGCCCAGTACGGCGCCTCGAAAGGCTCGGGTAGGCCCGTATCTTCCATGACGTTGAAGCGAGTGCCGCACAGGCAGCGCTTAAGGCTGCCGGCAGTCCAGTGGGCGAAGCCGGCGTAGCCGGTGCCTTCTTGAGTAGCGAAGGCATAGATTTCCAGGGCAGGTACCGCGTTGAGGAGGCTGTCCGGAAGCTGGGAGAGCACCAGCTGGTCCTCTTCGATTACGGTCTGCACCACAGTCACGCCAGGGTATCCGCCGATGTAATACTCGCTATCGCCAGCTTGGGCAGAGCGGTTTAGCGGGAACTGGCCGATGGGGGTCACGGGCAGCTTGGGGTTGAGCTGTGCCAAGAACTTTCGCCCAAAGCCGCGGTCAGCTTTGGGTTCGGTGCGCAAGATTGCGGCAGGGTCTTCCGCGGTGACGTACCAGAGAGTGAGAACAGGTTTATGGTTCACGACAAACTACTCGCTTAACTTCTAACGATGAGGTTTAAGCACTCGATTCCCGTGCGGCTTACTCGCGCGGGCGCTTGGTGTTGGAACGCACTCCCAGCAGGACGTCCTCCCAACGCGGCGTCACAGCGCGGCGGCGACGGCTCTTTGGCTTGGGCTCGGCTGATGGGTTCTGTAGGAAATCCTCGTCAGCGGCATCGGCATCGTCGGACTTTGCGGTGCTATGGGAAGCGTTGGTATCGGCATCGGAACCAGCGGTGGTGCCAGCGTGCTTGTTGCTATCCGGTACTGCCGGGATGTCGTCGCGCGTGATCTCGGAAGCTGTGTCTTCGTCTGCGTCGGCTGCTGAATCTAGGTCAGGTGTAGATGCGGTGGAGACTACGGTCGGCGCGGTGAAGTCGGTGATGTTGGTGATGTTGGTGACTCCGATTGGGGTGTCGCCGTCGATCGCCTTGTCGTAGCGCTCGCCGCGTCCTACGGACGTCAGGGAGCGAACCGGCTGTACGAAGTCCGGGTCGGTGAGATCTGCGGCGACAGAGTTGCGTGCCTCAACTGTGGCAGGGGAAGACATAGTCTGCTTGAAGGTCCACTCTGCCTCGTTCTCAGACAGGCCAGCTTTCCAGGTGATGCGAACTACCCAGGGTTCGCCCTGGTGGCGGTAGGCATCCCAAGTAGCTTCAGACAGTGAGTGGCCCCGGGCTGCGAAGGCGGTGGCCAGAATCTCCCACAAAGTGAGCTTGGCTGGGCCATTTTCGCGGACTGGGTGAGCCTGCTTGGCAATCTCGGCGATGCGTGCGCGCTCCAATAGGACAGGGTGTGCAAAAGGCTCGATGCGGGATTCCGGAGCACCGATTTCCTCAGCGATCTCGGCTGCGGAGGCACCAGCGCGGATACGGGTCTGAATCTCTGCGGGGCGCAGGCTAATTGCGTGCGGACGCGACTCGTTGTGGTCGCGAAAGGAGCCGCCAGAAGTGTGCGACGAAGCCGCGGAAAGTGACGGGCGACTCGTGTCAACAGCAGGCTGGGAATCGGAGGAACCAGCTGCGCTTCCTGCAGTGGAGTCTGCATCGGCAGACTTCGCGGACTCGGTCTCAGCGGTACCCGCGGTGTCGTCGGGATGTGATTCTGCGGCTACGGAAGAGGAGGAAGGAAGGCTGGAAATGCTGCCCCAGGAATCTTCTTCGGGCTGTGGAGCGTGCAGAATCTCGCGGAGGTCATCCGTTACTGCGAGGAAGAACTCTTCGCCTTCCTCAGTCTGCATGACCAAAGAAGTAGTGGTTGAGTCGCTTTTTGCGAGGAAGAGCTCGCGCATTGAGGGCGCTCCTTTTGCTTGTCGACGGATTCGATCGATACCTCATAACAGTTATTAGATTGAAGCCGAAGCATAAGCCTTAGCGGTTTGTGGGACGGACATCAATGGCCAATGCATTGTTATTAAGGCAGTCAGGCGTACCCCAAAGAGTACGTGTGATGGAATCCACTTTAACCCAGAAATGCCCCGCGCTCGGGGAGGAACGCGGGGTATGTTGGCTCTAGTACAGGCTGTATTTAGCGGTTGTCCAGCACGTAGTCGATGGCCTGAGTGAGCTTGGCGACGTCCGCCGGGTCAATCGCCGGGAACATTCCGATGCGCAGCTGGTTGCGGCCCAACTTGCGGTACGGTTCAACGTCCAAGATTCCATTTGCGCGCAGCGTCTTTGCCACGGCTGCTGCGTCGACCGAATCATCGAAGTCGATGGTGCCAACTACCAGCGAGCGACCTGCAGGATCAGCAACGAATGGGGTTGCTTCGCTGCGGCTTTCGGCCCAGCTGTAGAGGATGTTCGAGGACTGCGTGGTGCGTGCAACCATCGCGTCCAAGCCGCCCTGCTCGTTCATCCACTGAACCTGGTTTTCCAGCATCAGCAAGGTAGAGACTGCCGGGGTGTTGTAGGTCTGGTTCTTGCGGGAGTTATCCACGGCGGTCTGCAGGTTGAGGAAGGCCGGGATGAAACGATCAGAGGCGTTGATCTTCTCGATACGCTCCAGTGCGGCAGGGGAGACTGCAGCGAGCCAGATGCCGCCGTCCGAAGCGAAGCATTTCTGCGGGGAGAAGTAGTAGACGTCAGCATCGGCCATGTTCACTGGCAGGCCGCCTGCTCCGGAGGTGGCGTCGATGACGACTAGCTGATCGGCGTTGTCCGGATTAGGGCGCACGACGTTGACCATGGCGCCGGTAGAAGTTTCGTTGTGAGCCCAAGCGAAAACGTCGGCGCCTTCAGAGTTGGCCTCACGAGGATCTGGGGCGGTGCCAGCCGGGTAATCGTTAATGATGGGCTCATCGAGCCATGGGGCTTTGGAACTTGCCTTGGCAAACTTTGAAGAGAACTCGCCATAAGTCAGGTGGGCGGACTTCTTCTCGATTAGACCAAATGTTGCTGCGTCCCAAAAAGCAGTGGCGCCACCGAGGGATAAAATGATCTCGTAACCGTCAGGCAAAGAGTAGAAATTGCTCAAGCCTTCGCGGATGGAACCGACCACATTTTTAACGGCGGGCTGGCGGTGAGAAGTGCCGATAATGGTCTCCGCGGCATTGGAAATTGCCTCAATTTGGGCGGGGCGAACCTTGGACGGTCCGCATCCAAAACGGCCGTCGGAGGGGAGTAGATCTGCAGGCAGGACGAGTTCTGTGTTGGTCATGCGGGATAGTGTAGCCCAATTTCGATTGGCCTATTGGTGGAAGTTGAAAATACCTGATGTTGGCAGCGTCACAACTTTTGATAAAGTGTGAAGAGATTTAAAGGATCTTGCCGGCATGAATCCGGCGTTAAATGTTGAGAAAGGATCAACAAGTGGCTTCTGAAGACAACAAGGTTGTTCTCCACTACCCAGGTGGCGAGTACGAGATGGACATTAAGCAGTCCACCGAAGGCGACTCTGGTTTTGATATTGGCAAGCTTCGCAATGAGACGGGTCTCGTTACCTTTGACCCGGGCTACGCAGCCACCGGTTCCACCGAGTCCAAGATCACCTTCATCAATGGTGAGGAGGGCATTCTTCGCCACCGCGGTTATGACATCGCTGACCTGGCAAACAACGCCACCTTCAACGAGGTCTCTTACCTCTTGATCAAGGGTGAGCTGCCAAACCAGGAGCAGCTGGCCGAGTTTAATAACGAGATCCGTCACCACACCTTGCTGGATGAGGACTTTAAGGCACAGTTCAACATCTTCCCGCGTAACGCGCACCCGATGGCCGTTCTGGCTTCCTCGGTTAACATTCTTTCCACCTACTACCAGGACCAGCTCGATCCGCTGGATGAGGAGCAGCTCGATAAGGCTACCGTTCGCCTCCTGGCTAAGGTGCCAATGCTGGCTGCATACGCATACCGTGCATCGCAGGGTAAGCCTTACATGTACCCGGATAACAAGCTGAACGCTCGCGAGAACTTCCTGCGCATGATGTTTGGTTACCCAACTGAGGAGTACGAGGTTGACCCAGTTGTCTCCAAGGCCCTCGATAAGCTGCTCATCCTGCACGCTGACCACGAGCAGAACTGCTCCACTTCCACCGTCCGCATGATTGGTTCTGCTCAGGCAAACCTCTTCGTTGCCATTGCTGGTGGCATCAACGCTCTGTCCGGCCCTCTGCACGGTGGTGCAAACCAGGCCGTTCTGGAGATGCTGGATGATATCCAGAAGAACAACGGTGGCGACGCAACTGACTTCATGAACCGCGTGAAGAACAAGGAAAAGGGCGTTCGCCTGATGGGCTTCGGCCACCGCGTGTACAAGAACTACGACCCACGTGCTGCCATCGTCAAGGAGACTGCACACGAGATTCTCGAGCACCTCGGTGGCGACCCAATGCTGGATCTGGCAATGGACCTCGAGAAGATCGCTCTCGAGGACGATTACTTCGTGTCCCGCAAGCTGTACCCGAACGTCGACTTCTACACCGGTCTTATCTACCGTGCGATGGGCTTCCCAACCGACTTCTTCACCGTACTGTTCGCAATCGGCCGTCTCCCAGGCTGGATTGCGCAGTACCGTGAGCAGCTGGAATTCAACACCAAGATCAACCGTCCGCGTCAGATCTACACCGGTGAGACCCTGCGCAAGGTTACCCCGCGCGCGGAGCGTGCATAAGCACTCCACTTTCTGCACGCTAGTAGTGCGATTGAGAGCTTGCGCTGTCTAGCTTGAGCTAGACGACGAGGCCCGTAAATCGTCCTAGGGTGCACAAATGAAGCCGAATTGCAGTTGAACCCGTATACTGGGAACACTGTGGTTCGGCTTTTATCGTTCTGACTAACCCGATTCTCACCGTGAGGCGGGAAGAAGGTTGGGTGTCGAACCTATAAAACAAACGTTTCCCAAGGAGGATTTTCCCCAATGGATAAGCCCGTAATTGAGGCTCATACTGAGCCGGCCCCGACTGAGCTGGTTATCGAGGACATCGTTGTTGGCGATGGCGCAGAGGCACAGCCGGGTGGCTTCGTAGAGGTTCACTACGTGGGCGTCTCGTACGAGGATAACCAGGAGTTCGACTCTTCCTGGGGTCGTGGCCAGTCCATCGAGTTCCCGCTGACCGGTCTCATCGCCGGCTGGCAGGAAGGTATCCCCGGGATGAAGGTCGGCGGTCGCCGCAAGCTCATCATCCCGCCGGAGAAGGCTTATGGCCCAGCCGGCGGTGCGCACCCACTCGCTGGTCGCACCTTGGTCTTCGTTATTGACCTTATTCGCGCCTAAGACAGTTCTCTTTTACCCCGTCTGTCATCATCGCAAGATGATAGCTTGCGGGGTTTTCTAATCACCTAAGCCTTCTTGGCCCATTGTGGGGGAATCTCGTGCACAATGGAGACATGAGTGTCCCATTTATCCCTTTTAATGATGACCGCGAGATGCCGCAGCTGGGTCTCGGAACCTACAAGATGACCGGCGATGAGTGCATCAACGCCGTACGCGAGGCAATTGACCTCGGCTACCGTCACTTTGACACCGCGACCCTCTATGAGAACGAAGCTGAGCTGGGGCAGGCGCTTAACGACGCCATGCGGGCCGGCGACGTCACGCGCGACGAGCTCTTCATCACCTCCAAGGTCTGGCACGATAGTCACGGTGCCAACAAAGTCGATGCGGCCTTCAGCGAGTCCCTCAAGAAGCTACAGCTGGATTACCTGGACCTCTACCTTATTCATTGGCCATGGCCGCAAGGTGGGCTGTATGTAGAGACCTTCGAAGAGATGGCTCGTCTGCAGGGCATGGGGCAGATCGCATCCATTGGTGTTGCGAACTTCTACGAAGAGACCCTGCAGGAACTCATCGCCCGGACTGGCATCGTGCCAGTCCTCAACCAGGTGGAGCTACACCCAGGCTTCACGCAGCCGGAACTGCGTGAGTTCCACAACGAACATGACATTGTCACCGAGGCTTGGTCGCCGCTTGCTAGGGGAGAGGTAATCAACAACCCTGACGTTAAGGCTGTTGCCGCGAAGCATGAGGCAACGGCAGGTCAGGTCGCCATTGCCTACCTGCTGGCCAAGGGAATCTCCGTTATCCCTAAGTCGCGTAAGCGCGAGCGTTTGGTTGAAAACCTCGCTGCTGCGGAGCTCGAACTTAGCCGTGATGATATTGCTGTCCTCGATGGCCTTGAGGCCGGGGGAGACGGTAGCGGACGCTTGTACAAGGACCCACGCGAGTTCCCTGGCTAAAGCGCACGATAGACCTGCAGTGGCAGTGTGAGGTGGTAGCGCCTCGCGCTGCCACTTTTGCTTTTATGGGACTGCGATCTTTGCCACACCTTGATTCACAAAATTTGCAATGTGCAGTTCTTTCGATTTTGGGGGTACTTTGCTAATTGTTAACTCTGCAGGTAAGGGCGCTTAAAGGGGGTGGCTAAGTCTTGCGAATTCAAATTTTCTTGGCAAGGTTTACAACCTTGCAATGTGAGTTGGGTAACTTACTTTCCAGACGAAACGTGATGAATGCCACCGCGTCCATTCAAGGATTCTCTTCAATCCTGGGTGGTTTCGCGAGGGCAGGGTCACGCTCGTGAATGACATTTTGTGAAATAGGACAACCCACAAGGAGAGCGCCATGAGTAACTCACCTGCCTCGATTCCTACCCGTCGCGAGCCGACGGCGCAGGAGTTCATCGAGATGCGCGACAGTGCGCAGTTTAAAGAGTTGCGCGGAGCTTACCGCAACTTCACCTTCCCGATGACCATCGCCTTTTTCGTGTGGTACGTCGTCTACGTCCTCGCTGCAGTCTTCGCCCCAGACCTTATGGGCACCGAGCTCGGCGGCGGCTGGAACGTAGGCCTCGTCTTCGGTATCGCCCAGTTCGTGACCACCTTCGCGATTACCTGGATTTACGTTAAATACGCAAACAAGAACATCGAGCCGCGTTCGGCCGCTATCCGTGAAGCATTGGAGGGCTAAAGATGCTGACTTACAACCTCGCTGCAGAAACTGCAGACTCGGCTGCCGGCAACCCGGTACTCAACATCGCTGTGTTCGGTGCCTTCCTCGTTATCACCATGTGGGTGGTTCTGCGAGCAGGCAAGTCCACTAAGGAAGCCTCTGACTTCTACACCGGCGGTGGTTCCTTCTCCGGACGCCAGAACGGCCTGGCAATCTCCGGTGACTACCTCTCCGCGGCTTCCTTCCTCGGCATCGTCGGCGCTGTGGCGCTGACCGGTTACGACGGATTCCTCTACTCCGTAGGCTTCTTCGTGGCCTGGCTGGTCGCGCTGATGCTCGTGGCCGAGCCAATGCGTAACGTTGGCCGCTTCACCATGGCGGACGTTTTGTCCTTCCGCCTGAAGCAGCGCCCAGTTCGCGTGGCTGCGGCTATCTCCACGCTGTTTGTTTCTTTGTTCTACCTCATCGCTCAGATGGCCGGTGCAGGCTCCCTGGTTTCCGTTCTGCTGGACATTCATGACTTCACCTGGCAGGCAGTCGTCGTCGGCATCGTCGGCATCCTCATGATCGTCTACGTTCTCGTTGGCGGTATGAAGGGCACCACCTACGTCCAGATGATCAAGGCTGTCCTGTTGGTTACCGGCGTCGTGGCAATGTGCGCCATGACCTTCTTCGCCATCAAGGGCGGCTTCAGCACCCTGTTCTCTGACGCTATCGACATGCACGCTGGCTCCGACTACATCAAGGAGAAGGGCTACGAGGCCTCCCAGATCATGGAGCCAGGCCTGAAGTATGGCAAGTCCCTCACCACCAAGCTTGACTTCATCTCCCTGGGTATCGCTCTGGTCCTCGGTGTTGGCGGCCTGCCACACGTTCTGATGCGCTTCTACACCGTGCCTACCGCAACTGAGGCTCGTCGTTCCGTTACCTGGGCCATCGTCATCATCGGTGCTTTCTACCTGATGACCCTCATCCTGGGCTACGGCGCTGCTGCACTGGTTGGTCCGGACCGCATCCTCGCCGCACCGGGCGGCGCAAACGCCGCGGCACCGCTGCTGGCGCTGGAGCTGGGTGGCTCTGTATTCATGGCAGTCATCTCCGCAGTGGCCTTCGCTACCGTTCTGGCCGTCGTTGCAGGTCTTGCCATCACCGCTTCCGCGTCCATTGCACACGACGTCTACCACTCCGTCATCCGTAACGGCGAGTCCACCGAGGCTGAGCAGGTTCGCGTCTCCCAGATCACCGTTGTGGTCCTCGGCATCGTGTCTATCATCCTGGGCATCCTCGCCATGACTCAGAACGTCGCCTTCCTGGTCTCCCTTGCCTTCGCAGTGGCTGCGTCTGCAAACTTGCCGACCATCCTGTACTCCCTGTACTGGCGCCGCTTCAACACCGCAGGTGCTGTGGCCTCCATGTACACCGGTGTTATCTCCTGCTTGCTCCTCATCTTCTTCTCCCCGGCAGTATCCGGTACCGAGACCTCGATGTTCCCGAACGCAGATTGGGCACTGTTCCCGCTGTCCTCGCCAGGCATCGTCTCCATCCCGCTGTCCTTCCTGGCTGGCTGGATTGTCTCCCTGATGACCCCGCCGGACAACTTCGAAGAGCTCTCCGCTGAGATGGAAGTTCGCTCCCTGACCGGCGTTGGTGTTGAGGCACCAGTCGACCACTAAAGCACACAAGGGACTGCAGTACTATCTAGACCGTGCTTAGTTCTTTTCTAGAAACGAAGGCGGCTCCGATGAGGTTCGGGGCCGCCCTCGCCGCGTTTTCAGTCTCCGGCTCGCTGCTCGTCGCCTGCACACCCGCAGATGAGCGCGCAGCGCAGGAGAAGGGGGCGTCGTCAAGCGCTGCTGCAGCACGTGCCACCGAGCACGAGAAGGGTGACGCGGACCTGAATGGGCAGCCTGATTCGGTGAGCCAATTCCTAGGTGGCGAAGACCACCAGCAACTGAGCTACTACCGCGTGGGGGACGGCATGCGGATGGCCACCAAGAACGAGCATGAGCCGCGTCCTGCGCTCAGCCTCATCAAGCTCTACATCGCTACCTATGTGTTGGAAGAGGGCTCCTTCAATGACAAGTACGAAGCCCTGGACATGATTGCGAACTCTTCCGATACCAGCGCGGAAGACCTCTTTAACAAGTACCCGAAGTCCATTGATGCCATTGCCAAGGAATACGGCCTTTTGAACACCAAGGCCGGGGATAAGTGGGGTACCTCGGTGACGTCGACCTATGACGTCGTGCGCTTTGTTGTGCAGCTGTTGGAAGACGACCCTACACACCCTGTTCTTGTGGCGATGGCCCACGCCGATCCCGTCTCGGAGGACGGTTACGGGCAAGACTACGGCACCGCCAAGCTGCAGAACGTGGTGGGAACAAAGTGGGGCTGGTCGAATGATAAGACTCTGCACTCCTCAGTTTCCTTCGGCAGGAACTTCGTGGTGGCGGCCTCTGTCACCGGCAGCGCCGATGATCTCACCAAGTTTGTGAAGTCTGAGGTCACCGCGGAAAACCTTCGCGAGGGCACCACCCGTTTCCATAAGTCCCTGAGTGGGGAAGAAGTGGAGACGACCACGGCATCGAAGACGACGATCACCGTAACCTCCACCGCGAAGAAGGACTCTGATAAAGCGGATAAGTCCTCGAGCGCTAAGCAGGAGCCTTCCGAATCGAAGAAGGAAACCTCTGCAAAGCAAAGTGGGGTTGATAAGAAAAAGCCCGCGCCATCGGCACGGGCTAAAGCGACGTCGTCAACCTCGCAGACTTCTACTTCATCGCGTTCTGCAAAGTAGCAATCAGGTCAACGGCTCCCTTGACCTGTTCTTGGGATACGGACGAGCCTCCAATGCGGATGCCGTTGGCGTCAACGCGCGGCATCGTAACGCCCGGGGCCATCGACTCCACCTGGGAGCTCAACGCACCTAGTGCGTCTGAGGAGCCTGCCGGAATCGACGGCGCGGGTGCCGGGGTAGCAGTTCCTGGCTTGGATGGCGCAGCCGGTGCTGGCGCTGCCTGGCCGGGCGTCCACTGACCCCAGTCGCGTGCGTAGACGTGGTTGATATCCACGGTCACGCCATCTACCACGCGCTGCGCGGAGCCCGGCAGCTGGTGGATGGTGGTGCGTGGGTGGATCTTTCCACCTGAACCCCAATCGTGCATCCAGTAGAAGGAGCCGATGCGGTCCTGCACGCACCACTCGATGGTGTTGTAGTTTCCGTAAACGCCGGTCTGGTAGCCCGCCGCGGAAAGCAGCTTGGAGAAAGCCTGCAGGTAGGGCTTGATCTGCTGGTCGTACTGCGCGCGGGTGGGGTTGTCATCGATGGCGATGTAGATCGGGCGGTTGGTTGGGCCGCCCGCAGCTTTGTGGATGGCGATTGCCTGCGGTGCGTGCACAGCAGCGCCCGCAGCGCCTTGCTTCCAGTCGGCGGTTTCTGCGCGGCCGAACTGATAGATGGAGGCCGTGGCCAAGCCAAGGGCGGCGTTGGCCTTGGTTTCCTTCAATGTCACAGGCTTGCCGGTCATCCAGGTCTCAGTGCCAGGGCGGCGCTGGGACACGTAACGAATGGCGCCCAGGTGGCCGGCGTTCTTGATTGCCTGTGGGGAAGGAACACCCACGGCGAAGTCGATGATGGTGCCGAGAACCGGGCCCAACGCGAGCGCGGAGGGGGCTTGGGCACTGACGACGCCCGCGGTAAGGACCACAGCGCCTGCCTTAAACAGGGAACGGCGGTTGAAGGTTGCAGACACGGTGACTTACTCCTTGTACATGAACTTTGAAAGCGAGAGCGAAGTTGAGCGCGAGATTACGCAAGCTAATTAACTTTTATCACTTTAGTTAACAAATGTACCGTAGTATGTGGCGTGTCTCGTGCATGGATGCATGCAGATCCGCAGCGCACAGCAGATTAGAGATCTAGGATTAAGCAATACCGCTTGAGGTCGTCCGCGACTGAAACGACGAGAAGCCGTTCGGGTAGGGGGTTTAAGGATTTGGCGTGGAATCAAGGCGTGACCTGATTAGGACTGATTGAGAAACCTAACATTCGTCGGGTGCTCAACCGTGCGGGATACCGTGCAGTCCTTTTCATGGGAGATGCGAATTAGGTTGTCCACCATCGACTGCGCTTGGCGGCCTTCGGGGGTGTCGGGGAAGCGAAGGGTGAAGCCGACCTCGACGTCGCTAAGCCGTGCGGCACCGCCCTCGTCGACGCGCGTTCCCTCGACGTGTACGTCAAACGCCTCAGGTTCGGCGCGCCGGGATGTGACCACGTCGACGTCCACGGCGGAGCAGCCTGCCACGGCGGCAAGAAGGAGTTCGACCGGGGTCAACAGCCCCTCGCCGCGACCGAAGTCCAGGCTTGCCCCTTCCTCATTGGTGGCGCGGTAATGGGTGGGGCCGATGCGGGTGACATCGACGCCGTAGGTGCGAATAATCTTTGATTCTTGGTTGTTTGCTGCGTTAGTCATATGCGCAATCTTAGCCCATATTAGTGCAGGTCAAGGTGGGTAACCCGAATGCTCTTTGCGGTTGTCCGCTAGCTCGGGAATGCTCAGACGGCTCCTAACAAGTCTGAGCGTTTTGTCGATAGGGGAGCATTTTCAGGAGCGTGGCGGTTCCAAGCGATGGGAGCGCCGCCAGGGCATTGACATTGGCCGCGAGCAAACAATCTGAAGTGAAGTGCCCCAGGTTTTGTTCCGTTTGAGTAGATGGGAAAACAAGGCACATGCCTAGGTTCAAAACCTAGGACACTTCATTTTGCTGATGATGAACGAAGCTAATATTCCCAGTTAAGATGGGATGGGTGATTTCCAGCTTTCAAGCTGAGCGATGACGGTGGGAGCGTTGCGTACGAGAGTAGTTTTCCACGACAGGTCACCCTTTTTTTGAAGCCTTCCAATCAGAGTGATGGGATGAACCCCTAGGTTGCTGGCTTGTTCTTTAATCCAAGATGAGTGCACACGATCAGGAACTGCCGGTAAAGGGCTAGAGATTGCGAGTTCGCTGGCCAGCTGGTCTGCCTCGGCTTCATTATTGGCACTGTCATCTGATAGGTCATCGAGGATGACCTCGCCATTATCGACAAGGTGACCCAATAATATATGGGCTGTTTCATGCAGGATGGTAAATAGTATCTTATCGAGCCGATTCCCTCGTCCTGATATGCCAATCACGGGGTGCCCGTCGACCATCATAGCGCAGCCGTCGAGTTTTCCTCCCGGAAAAGCCTCCACATAAACAAGTCTCACCCCCACCTCGGCGAACAGAGTCTGGAACTCAGCAAACGCCTGCGGGTCACGCGCTCTACTCGACAGCGTCCGGGCGAGGTCTTCTAGTGCCTTACGGGAGTAGGGGGCAGCGTCGAGGGCGCTGGCAGTTGCCCTGACGCAAGCCGCCCACGCTTCCTGCAGAACGGTGACATTTTCCTCGTGGTTACTGCGGCGGGCGGCGAAGCTTATTCCCGAGGGATCTTCAAAGGATCTTTTGCCAAATAAATTCAGCACCTCGTATGCCTGACTCTGCACGTCGGTGGCTGTGATGTATCCCCGCTTGACGAGCAGGGGGACGGGGGCCAGCTCTCGTAATTGGGCGCGGGTTTTCACGGCGCTGAGGTTGTCCTGTATCCGGTCGTCCTGGGACTGCTTCCATAGCAGATAGGAGTCCTGGAGGTTAAGCCAGAATTCTGCGGAGGTGCCCAGGGCGGCGCCGATCTGGGCTGCGGATTCGCGCGTGATCTCCTTCTTTCCGGAAATAATCTCCGAGACAAACTGTGCTGGACGTCCGAGCACCTCGGCAAAGTCGGCTTGGGTCCAGCCGCGTGCGTCTAGCTCGTCAGCGAGGATCTCTCCGGCTGGGAATAGCTCCGCCGCAATTGGAGTATTCATGAGTTCACCTTCTCTCAGTGGTAATCCACCATTTCAATAACGATGACCACGCGGCCATCGCTGTTGGTTGTGAATTTGAGGATGAGCCGAAACTGCTTGTTCAGGCGGATTGAAGAGGACCCGGCTCGGTCGCCTTTCAGTTGTTCCAGATGTAACGACCGCATGGCCCGCAGGTCACGTTCGTCCACGGCTCCCTTCAGGATCTGGATTTTCTTGCGATATGCCTTAATGACGTCCGAACCCCATCGTTTGGGGATGTAGGAGGCATCCTCGGCCATTCGTTGAAGTTCGTCATCCTCGAAGAGGATGCGCACCAAGTCCACCTCGTCCAGTTCGCTAGCGCCGCGCCCATCTGACGTGACTCATTCTTCTCTACTCGTCTAGTGCTCATCACCCATCGTGTGAAGTATATTATCTTAGATATTCTGTTTCCGCAAGATGGGGCTAGGTATGAAAGAGGGGCGCCTCGTTGCGGCGAGGTGACCCGCCTGCAAGTCCTGAGAGCTGTCAGAATCCATGCATCGTCTGATGTAGTAGCGGAGTATCTCTCCCCTTCGGGCTGATTGACTCGAAAGGAGAGGGAATGGCAACCATTCGATGCTAGGTGCACACGGTCCGCAAGGGGTCAGTGACCGTCAAGGCCACCACCACCGTCAAGATCTGGACCGCTACGATCAAGTTGCACAAGCTGGGTCGCTAGCTGCCTCGTCCTGGGAATCATCCGCCTGTTAGGGAGGGAGGGGAGAGT
>NZ_GG667522.1:154401-196628 GCF_000159135.1 Corynebacterium striatum ATCC 6940 | reverse complement strand
AGAGTGGCTCGCAACCCCAAGCAGACCAGCAGGTCTACAGCGAAGGCGTCCAGTAAGGTGCTGCGCGGCAAGAGTTATAGTGCGGCTGCGAAGAAGGCCGCCGGCAGCGCACTGCCTCAAGCGTCGAAGCGTCGTGGCAAGTAGCTGCACAAAGTCTGGTGTGGTCCGCAGATGAGCTCCGTCTGCATGCATCGGCTGTTGGTTAAGGCCGGTGGCGATACTTAGTGAGAGTGGACTGGCAATTTCGCCTGTTTGAGGTGTTAGTTCAAAAATCGGCCCCTCATTTGACCGATTTTTCAGCGGCTGAAAAGCTATGTTGTTCAAGCCAACTCAGCAGACTGGTTTCGAAAAGCGTGATTGTGTACATAGCCCTAATTCGCTTGTAGCTAAGCCAGACCTCTGTGCCTCTTCGAGAAGCTCGCCAATTTGGCTAATCATATGCTGAATTTATCAACTGGGTTCGGGAAGAGTCCTTCTTATTTTTAATTTGCTCAAGTGGAGGGTTTATCAGTGCCTGGTCGTGGAAATTTTTCCGGGTCCCATATTGACATTATAGTTTTTGCTGAAATGAATGTTCCCACGCCGAAAGTGAGGGATACAAGCGCTGCGCTTAATAGGTAGTTTTCAAACCCTCCCGGCCTAATCCATATAAAGAAAACAATGGAACAGAATAAACTAAAAGCGCCAAGCTTCACTTTGGAGTCCAGAGTCTTTTCATTTCCTCTAAAGTAGCGACGGTGGTTTATTATGGTGAAAATAATTCCTGTAATTAGGCCCCAAATGAGTCCTGCCGCCAAGGCGGGAACGGCTACTAGTATCACTGGTTTTCCAGGGGGTAGATGAATCTCGATTAGCTTGTTCTTGTTGCAGCTGAAGAAGCACAGTTTCTGGAATGCCCTCTAGGGAAACTGGGTCATTCAAATCAACCAGCGGAAACTCGTCTGGGTTCCATTCGGCTGCAAGCTGATCTGCATCAATGTACTCAGATTCGGGAGATGGGCCGACGGGGTTTGTAAAAGCGTAGTCCTTGCTGAAGAAATGTATTTATCACTGGTTCAGTAGTCTACAGATGAATTTTCGATGCTCCCGTAAAGGGTCCCATGCTCGAACCTCCATAAAAATTTGATTCTATCCTCCCACACACAAACCATCAGACACGCTCTGGACGCGGCTTCCTCGTCAGTTACGTAGATCCAGCGGGCAAAGCAGGACGCCGCGGAACCGGCACCGACCACAAACACGACGCAAGGCCTTGCGTATCGCGCCGAGGACCGACGGCAGAAGCTGAAACGGGCACAACTGACAACGAAGCCCACCGGTTCTGCTCTGGACGCGGCTTCCTCGTCAGTTACGCAGATCAGCCGGGGGCTAAGTAACAAAACGAAAAACTCGAGACACCGTAGGAACGATGTCACGAGACTACACATTGTGCCCCAGAGAGGATTCGAACCTCCGACACCGGCTTTAGGAGAGCCGTGCTCTATCCCCTGAGCTACTGGGGCGGGGGTTGCTTAACGCAACGAAATTAGGTTACCAGTACCGCACGAGTTGGCGGTAAATCGGATAGCTTGTTAGCCATGGGAAATCATCATGACAATATCGTCCATTTCACTGACGTGCAGCGACGCGAGGTATTCGCCGAGACCATTAGCAAAGACGGGGTGGAAACACTTGCCATCGAGAAGACCGTCCCGGGTGGGGCCTCCAAGCGCTTGCTGCTGCTCAACAAGTACGATGCGCAGAAGCTTAAAGCAGCGTTGGACGAGTACCTCAACACCATCTACTCGAAGGAAATCTCCGGGATGGGTGGCACGTTGTCACCAGCGGACATGGTTGAGCTTTTCGGCGAGGACGACGACTAATCCGGGGTCGCTCGCCGATAGCGACTAGCTGGCTTCTACTTGGTGGAGCCGTCGAGCTCAGCGAGCTTGGCGCGTACTGCGGAAGCAGGCGGGTTGGTCTCGTAGGTGCCGTCAGAGTAGAGGACCGTGGGCACGATGCGGTTGCCGTCGTTAACCGACTTGATCCACTCGTTGATGTCCTCGGTGCCTTCGGCCTCGGCGTCGACAAGCGCATAAGGCGTCTCAGTGCGGTTCAAGCCCTTGAGCAGCTTGGCGCAGAATGGGCACCAGTCGGCGTAGAAGATGGTGACGTGCTCGGTAGTCTCAGGTGCTGCCACGGTCATTTAAGCGGCGTCCTTTCGCTCGTAGGTTAAGAATCGGTACTTCATAGGCAACTCACTCGGCGGTTGGCCCGGAATTGTCAAGTGGCCCTTCTCAGATGTCAGCCAGTCGGTGCTTGCCGACAATCCAAAAGAATCAGGCACTTCAGGAGCATAAACGGCGGCGTCGCCGTAAATATTCCCAATGTTGACTCCCATGAGGGTTATCTCAATGATGTCCACATCATCGATAGTGGAGGAATAGATCTGCCCGCCGCCGATGAACCAGGCGTCGTCAAGCGTGTGCGTAAGTTGTGAAATGTTAGCGGTGACCTGGGCGCCAGCGGACCAAGCGCCAGGTGCCTTGCGGGACAAAACGTAGTTATCGCGGCCCGGCAACGGGCGGAACTTCGGGTTCAGCGACTCCCACGTGCGCCGGCCCATCACCACCGGCGAGCCGATGGTGACCTCTTTGAAGTGCTTGAGATCCTCCGGAACATGCCACGGCATCGCCACGCCATCGCCGATGACGCCGTCTAAGGACTGCGCCCAAATAGCCCCCAGCATTAGACGGAAACCTGCGCTTTGATGGTGGGGTGGGGATCGTAGCCTACGACCTCGAAATCGTCGAAGGTGTAGTCGAACAATGAGTCAGCCTTGTGCAGCTTGAGCTGCGGGTAGGGGCGTGGCTCGCGGGAGAGCTGCTCCTTGACCTGCTCAATGTGGTCGTTGTAGATGTGGCAGTCGCCGCCAGTCCAGATGAGCTCGCCGACCTCCAGACCAGCCTGTTGGGCAAACATGTGGGCCAACGCGGCATAGGAAGCCAAGTTGAAAGGCACGCCTAGGAACATGTCCGCCGAACGCTGATAGACCTGCAGGGAGAGCTTGCCGTCTGCCACGTAAAGCTGGAATAGCAGGTGGCAGGGCATAAGCGCCATCTTGTCTAGTTCTGCCACGTTCCAGGCGGAGACCAAGTTGCGACGAGAATCCGGATTATTCTGCAGTGTGTCCAGAGCCTGCTGGATCTGGTCAACATGCGTGCCATCCGGGGTAGGCCACGAGCGCCACTGGACGCCGTAGACAGGGCCCAGCTCGCCATCGGCGTCAGCCCACTCATTCCAGATACGGACGTTGTTGTCCTGCAGCCACTTCACGTTGGAGTCGCCCTTGAGGAACCACAGCAGCTCGCCGATAACACCGTGGAAGTAGACCTTCTTGGTAGTCAGCAGCGGGAATGAATCGGCCAGGTTATAGCGCAGCTGCGCTCCGAAAATGGAGCGCGTGCCGGTGCCAGTACGGTCACCTTTTTCTGCGCCTTCTTCCAAAACTTTGCGGAGGAGGTCCTCATATGGGGTCTGGATCATGGTGTCGAGTGTAGCTACTCTCGCGCGAAGTTTTTAACTTCTGCTGGCAGGCTAGAAGCTGCCGTTTGCCTCCGCGTAGGCATTAGCGTGCTCCAAGATCTCATCGGCCAGCTCAGGGCGGCAGATGAGAAGGTCGGGGATGAAGGTGTCCTCGTTGTTGAAGCGGATCGGAGAGCCGTCCAGGCGGGAGCAGTGCAGGCCTGCTGCCATCGCCACGCCTACTGGTGCAGCCTGGTCCCACTCGTACTGGCCACCAGAGTGAATGTAGCCATCGAAGTCGCCAAGAAGGACGTGCATGGCCTTCGCACCAGCGGAGCCGATGCCGACGGTCTCAAAGCCCATCTTCTCAGCGATGTGGGAGGCCACCTGCGGCGGACGGTTACGGGAGACCACGAACTTCTTGGCCAGCGGGCCGGTCACCGCGCGGGCGTCGGACGAACGGAAGGTAACGCCCAAGTCCGGCATCGCCACGGCGGCGTGCTCCGGAATGCCGTTGATGACGAGCGCAATGTGCACGGCCCAGTCCTGGCGGCCGGTGGCGAACTCCTTGGTGCCGTCGAGTGGGTCAACGATCCACACGCGGTCCTTCTTCAAGCGGCTGAGGTCATCAGCCGCTTCTTCGGAGAGGACGCCATCAGCCGGACGGTGCTGGGCGATGACGCGGGTGATCCATTCTTGGGCGGCTTCATCGCCGGCGTCGCCAAGCGCAAGCCCGCGCAACAGGCCACCATTGCGCACGCCCTTGAGGATCTCACCACAGCCGTTGGCTAATGAATTGGTAAGGCGGGAATCTGAAATCTCGACGGTCATGTATGCCAGATTACCGCGCGCGTTAAAGTAGGGCATGTCAAAAAATATTCTTGGCCGTTTCCGCCCGCAAGTAGGGCAGTGGTTTGAGGATGTTTTCGCAGCGCCCACGCCTGTTCAGGAACAAGCCTGGGACAAGATTTCCCAAGGCGCGCACGCGCTCGTGGTAGCCCCGACTGGTTCTGGTAAAACCTTGGCGGCCTTTCTGTGGGCACTAAATTCCTTGGTGGAAAAGGAAGGGCAAACCGCCTTGCCCGTGGGCCCGGCAGTACGGGGCGGGGCGCAGGGCGTGAAGGTGCTGTATATCTCCCCGCTGAAGGCGCTCGGCGTGGACGTGGAGAACAACCTGCGCGCGCCGCTCAATGGCATCGCGCGCACGGCAGAGCGCTTGGGGCTCGACGTGCCGGACATCACCGTGGGCGTGCGCTCCGGGGATACGCCTTCGGCCGAACGCGCACGGCAGATCCGAAAACCCCCGGACATCCTCATCACCACGCCGGAATCGGCCTACCTCATGCTCACCTCCAAGGCGGCGGGCATCCTGGCCAGCGTGGATACGGTCATCATCGACGAGATCCATGCGCTTGCCGGAACCAAGCGCGGCGTCCACTTGGCGTTGACTCTGGAACGTCTGGCCGCGGTGGCTGGCGAGTTCCAGCGCATCGGACTTTCGGCTACGGTGCGTCCGCTTTCGGCGGTCTCTAACTTCTTGGGTGGGGATCGCCCCGTGGACATTGTGGCCCCACCAGCGCTAAAGCGCTGGCAACTCGATGTCCATGTGCCCGTGGAGGACATGTCTGACCTACCGACGCCGGAGCAAGGTTCCACCATTGGGGAGATGACCGTTGACGATCCGCTGGGTATCACCGGCACCTTCGACGGGGCTCGCCTGCAGGCTTCGGACTCCGCCTTGCCCACGGCCAAGTCCATCTGGCCCTTCATCGAGGAGGACCTCTACTCCGAAATCATGGAGCATCGCTCGACCCTCGTCTTTGTGAATTCGCGGCGCACTGCCGAGCGTCTTACCTCCCGGCTCAACGAGCTCTACGCGCAGGAGCACGATCCGGAAAGCTTGTCGCCGGCCACGCGCCGGGACCCGGCGCAGCTGATGAAGCAGGTCGACGTCGCCGGCACAGCGCCTGCCGTTATCGCCCGTGCACACCATGGATCGGTGTCCAAGGACGAGCGCCTGCTTACGGAGACGATGCTCAAGGAAGGCTCCCTGCGTGCTGTGGTGGCCACGAGCTCGTTGGAGCTCGGTATCGACATGGGCGCGGTGGAGCTGGTGGTGCAAGTAGAATCACCTCCTTCAGTGGCTTCTGGCCTGCAGCGCGTGGGCCGCGCCGGGCACTCCGTCGGTGCGGTTTCGCAGGGCTCCTTCTATCCCAAGCACCGGGCGGACCTGGTCCAATCGACGCTGACGGTCTCCCGCATGCGCGAAGGCCTCATTGAGGAGATGCATTCGCCGCGTAATCCTCTGGACGTTTTGGCGCAGCAGACGGTGGCGGCGGTGGCTGCTGCCGAGGTTGCGCCGGTGACTGTGCGCGGTGTGCAGCCGGGTGCTGAGGGCTTCGGGGAAGCCGACAGCGTGGGCGGCCTTGATGCTGATACCTGGTACTCCATGGTGCGCCGCGCCTGGCCTTATCGTGACCTGGCCCGGGAGGTCTTCGACTCGGTCATCGACTTGGTCTCTGGGGTTTATCCCTCGGCTGACTTTTCTGAGCTCAAACCCCGCGTGGTCTATGACCGCATCACGGGGATGCTGAGCCCGCGCCCAGGCGCGCAGCGAGTGGCCGTGACCAACGGTGGAACCATCCCTGACCGCGGCATGTTCGGTGTCTTCCTGTCAGCGGGTGGGGAGAACACCGGCCCGCGCCGCGTGGGTGAGCTCGACGAGGAAATGGTCTACGAGTCCCGCGTGGGAGACATCTTTACTCTGGGCGCCACGAGCTGGCGCATCGAGGAGATCACCCGCGACCAAGTCATCGTGACTCCCGCACCGGGGCACACTGGGCGCTTGCCCTTCTGGAATGGCGATCAAGCCGGGCGCCCGTATGAACTGGGCCAAGCACTGGGTGCGTACCGCCGCGAAGTCCACCAGGACCCGTCCGTCGTGCAGGACGCCGATGAGAACGCCGCGCGAAATATCGCGGCCTACCTCCAAGAACAATACGAGGCCACAGGCATCATCCCGGATGAAAAGACGCTGGTGCTCGAGCGATTCAAGGACGAACTAGGGGACTGGCGCGTGGTCCTGCACAGCCCGTTTGGCCGCGGCGTTAATGCCGCGTGGGCGCTGGCCGTGGGGCAGCGCGTGGCGGAGCTGACCGGCATGGACCCACAGGCGGTGGCCGGCGATGACGGCATCGTCCTGCGCCTTCCCGAAGGGGAGAAGGAGCCGGATGGCTCGTTGTTCGTCTTTGACGCAGATGAGATCACCGACATCGTGACGGAGCAGGTGGGCGGTTCCGCGCTCTTTGCTTCGCGCTTCCGCGAGTGTGCCGCGCGTGCGCTTCTGTTGCCGCGGCGCAACCCCGGCAAGCGCGCCCCCTTGTGGCAGCAGCGCCAGCGTGCGGAGCAGCTTCTCGACGTCGCCCGCAAGTATCCCTCGTTCCCCATCATCCTGGAGACAGTCCGCGAGTGTCTGCAAGACGTCTACGATCTTCCCGCGCTGACAGAGACCATGCGGGAGTTGGGGCACCGACGCGTGCGCATTGCGGAGGTCACTACGGAGCAGCCTTCGCCTTTTGCCTCCACGCTGCTGTTTAATTACACCGGCGCGTTTATGTACGAGGGCGATTCCCCGCTGGCAGAAAAGCGCGCGGCTGCCCTAGCCCTCGACCCAGCTTTGCTGTCAAAGCTGCTGGGAACGGTGGAGCTGCGGGAGCTACTCGACCCAGAAATCATCGCTCAGGTCCACGCACAGCTGCAGCGTACAGCCGAGGACCGCCGCGCCCGCACCACGGAGGAGGTCGCGGACCTGCTGCGGTTGCTTGGCCCCATTCCTGTCGAGGAGATGGCCGAGCACACGAATGTCCCGCTCAGCGCCATCGAATCCTTGGGTGCGCGCGTGATGCGGGTACGCATTGGCGGCCGCGAGCACTTCGCGCAGCCACTCGACGCCCCGCTGCTTCGCGACGCCCTCGGCGTCCCCGTCCCGCCCGGCGTCCCGGCGCAGCAAGCCACCATCACAGATGCCCTGCAGCAGCTTGTCTCGCGTTGGGCACGCACCCGCGGCCCATTCGTGCTGCGGGATCTGCAGGATGCTTTCGGCCTGTCAGCATCGACTGCGCACACAGCGTTGCAGTCCATCGACACCATCGTAGAAGGCCGCTACCGTCAAGGCATCGAGGAAGCAGAGTATTGCGCGGCTGAGGTGCTGCGTACGATTCGCTCCCGTTCCCTGGCCGCCGCGCGCGCCGCGACGGAACCTGTCAGTGCGGCGACCTTTGGCCGCTTCTTGCCGGACTGGCAGCAGGTGGCCCCCGTGGGCAAGCGCCCAGCCCTGCGCGGTGCTGATGGAGTCTTTAGCGTGATTGAGCAGCTCGCGGGCGTGCGTTTGCCGGCCTCGGCGTGGGAGTCGCTCATCTTGCCCGCGCGAGTGGGGGACTATTCGCCGACGATGCTCGATGAGCTCACCGCAAACGGCGAGGTGCTCATCGTCGGTGCAGGTAAGGCTGGTGCGAATGACCCGTGGATCATGCTGCTGCCTGCCGACTACGCGGCGCAGCTGGCTCCGCAGCTCGAACCAGAGGAGCTGGGGCTCAGCATGCTGCAGTCTGCAACGCTGGAGGTCCTGCAGCGCGGCGGTAGCTTCCTGTTCGGTGACATTCTCTCTCAGGTGCCCGGCACCGCGGATGAGCTGCGCGAAGCGTTGTGGTCGCTGGTGGAGATGGGCCTGGTCAGCCCGGATTCCTTTGCGCCGATTCGCACGCACGTGGCCACGGCGGGCTCGCGGTCAGGGGCTACTGCACACCGCGCTAAGCGACGCCCCACCCGTTCCCGCCTGCGCATGGGCCGCACGTCTTTTGCCCAGTCGCAGGGACTCGGCGGCGCAAGTGCGGCTCCGGACGTGGCCGGGCGTTGGGCGGCGTCGGTTTCTGGACACGGTGTGGATGCGACGAGCAGATCGGTCGCGCACGGCGAGGCATGGCTCGACCGCTACGGCGTGGTTACGCGAGGGAGCGTCGTCGCTGAAGATGTGCTGGGCGGCTTCGCGCTGGCGTATAAGGTGCTTTCCGGCTTCGAGGAGTCCGGCAAGGCCATGCGCGGCTACGTCATTGAGGGGCTCGGCGCCGCGCAGTTTTCCACCCCGGCGGTAATTGACCGCCTGCGCGGGCTCGCGGATTCTCCGGACGTGACCGGCTGGCCGTCGGGCACGCAGGAGCCGCAGACTTACCTGCTCGCCGCGGCGGATCCGGCGAACCCCTACGGTGCGGCGCTGCCCTGGCCGGAAACGGAAGGCTCGCCCACGCGCGCGGCGGGTGCTTTGGTGGTGCTCGTGGACGGCCTGCCCGTCGCACACCTCACGCGTGGCGGCAAGACGCTCACAACCTTCCCGGTGACCGCAGGCATCGATGACGGCGAGGTCGTGGGCTATATCGTGGCGGCGCTCACTGAGGCCGTCGCATCTGGGCGCCTCTCGCCGCTCACCATCGAAAAGGCCAACGGGGCCTCGGTCTTCGAGACCCCGCTGGCGAATCAGCTGCGCGAGCAGGGCGCGGGGATTACGCCGAAGGGCGTGCGGATCTCCGGCAAGCTTTCGACCTCCGCGGCGCCGAGCCGGCGGGGCCGGTCGCTGTCCGATGCGCTGGAGTCCGTGCCGGAGCCTGAACCCGGTTCTGGAGACAGTGCTGCTGATGCGGCCCGCGAAGGCTGGCGGTCCGCGCCGGGTGGATTCCGGCCACGTGGGTACCGGCGCTAGGGTTACGACTGGTGCCGCAGAACATCCTGGCTTTGGTTTTGTTGCGTTTCGGGGCTGGTTTGGCGGCGCGAAGCGCCATAAACCCAAAGCTGACTGGGCGGGGTCGGCGGCGGAGCGTGGATACCGGTGCTAGGCGATCTCCTTGGCAACCTGCTGCTGGTAGTGCTCGCCCCATTCCCCCATGGCGTCGAGGATGGGGCGCATAGACTGGCCGAGCGGAGTGAGTGAGTACTCGACGCGGGGCGGGACTTCGGCGAAGACCTCGCGGTGGACGAGGCCCGTGTCTTCCATCTCGCGCAGGTTCGACGTGAGAACCTTCTGGCTAATGCCGGTCACGGAGCGGCGCAGCTCGTTAAAACGCATGGTGCCGTCAAGCAGATCGCGCAGGATCATGGCGCGCCAGCGATTGGACAGAAGCGTGAGTGTCGTCTCGACGGGGCAGGCGGGCAAAGGGGCAAGCGGCTGTTTTATGGCTGTGACCTCGATGGTTACTTTTTGGTCCTACTTCCGTAAAGCTACCGCATGTGCGTAAGGCTGGCTTCGACGTTAAAGTTGAACCTGCTGAAGGAGAACTCCCAACAGTCGGAGCAACTCTACTACCTGCGTACGCGCGACGACTTCAATTGGACCTTCGTGTCCCTGGCTGCCGAGTTCGATGCCGAGGGCGAGCGCACCGGCGCGTTCGAGATCATTGAGTCCGACGCGTTTACTGTTGACGCCAACGGCAACAATGAGATTTCCTACGCTGACTACGCCGTGGGCATGGTCGCGCTCATCGAGGCTGGCTCCAACAACCACAAGCGCGTGAATATCCGCCACTAGGCTTCCTCGCATGCGCCCCAGTGTCACTTCGGTGGCGCTGGGGTTTCGTACTGTCTGGGGAGGACCCCAGTTTGGCGCTATTTCTGTAGAAGAGTAGGAATGGAAAGCGGGACCGCTTTCTGCGGCCGCACTACGAACCACGAAGAGGAGTACCCACCATGCGTCTCAAGCGCCAACTGCCCCAAGTCTCAGAACTAAAGAACCTCATGCGCTTTGAGAGGCCGACCCTCGACCGTCGCGCCGCGCGCCTTGCGGAGGCCGCTGACGTGTGGGATCTCCGGAAAATCGCCAAGCGTCGCATCCCTAAGGCGGCCTTCGACTATGTGGACGGCGCCGCGCGCGACGAGGTTACCTATGACGAATCGCGGGAGACCTTCCGTTCCATTCGCCTGCTGCCTAACGTGCTCACGGGTGCCACGGAGCTCGACCTGTCCGTCGACATTGCGGGTGGGCGTTCCGCGCTGCCGTTCGGCATTGCGCCGACCGGGTTTACGCGCTTTATGCATGCCGAGGGCGAGGATGCGGGGGCATCGGCAGCAACGGCGGCGGGTATCCCGTTCACGCTGTCGACAATGGGTACTCGCTCCGTGGAGGAGGTCGAGCGGGCCTCCGGACGCGGCCGCCGCTGGTTTCAGCTCTACCTGTGGAAGGACCGCGCGGCCAGCGCGGAGTTGCTGCGTCGCGCGGCAGCGAGTGGCTACGACACACTCGTCGTCACCGTCGATACCCCGGTCGCGGGCCAGCGCCTGCGCGATACGCGCAACGGCATGCGCATCCCGCCGCGGCTCACCGCTGGCACCGTTCTTGACGCCGCGTGGCGTCCGGAGTGGTGGTTCAACTTCCTCACGACGGACCCGGTCACCTTCGCGTCGCTGACCTCGACGACGGGTACTTTGGGCGAACTCGTCAACACGATGTTCGACCCGGGTCTCAACTTCGATGACCTCGAGTGGATTCGCGAGCAGTGGGACGGAAAGATGCTCGTCAAGGGCATCGTCAATCCTGCTGACGCCCGCACGGTGATCGAGCTCGGCGCCGATGGCGTGGTGGTCTCCTCGCACGGCGGCCGCCAGCTCGACCGCGTGGTCAATACGCTGCGCGCTCTCGAAGCCATCCGTGCGGAGCTCGGCCCTGACGCCGAGATCGTCTACGACTCCGGCATTATGTCCGGCACCGATATCGCGATTGCCCTGGCACTCGGCGCGAACTTCGTGCTCATCGGCCGCGCCTACCTCTACGGTCTCATGGCCGGTGGCCGCGAGGGCGTCGACCGCATCATCGAGCTGCTCACCTCTGAACTGGAGACTGCCTGCACGCTGCTTGGCGTGTCCTCGGTGCGTGACCTCAAGCGCGAGCATGTCATCACGCCGTGGGAGCGTGGGGCGTCGGTGCCGGGAGTCACACCGCAACGCTCCTAGGCGCAGTGCGGCGCGTTATGTGCAGCCAGTCTCCTGCACAATTATGGAAAATATGTCTCGACGCTTCGAGACCTACATGGGTTAAGGTGGGCATGTCAATGTACATGACTCACTTTTGACTCGGGGGTACACATTGTGGACGTTTCTACGTTCCCAGTGACTCTAAGAACAGCGCAACTATTGTTCGATAGCATTCCGGCAGTACGCACGCGTAGGTATATGGACATTGTTGATCGTGGCGACATGAGGCTGGCGGCTCGTTTGTATCTATGGAACTCGTACCTAGCTGCCACGGTTCAACGCACGACCGGAATAGTTGAGGTGCTTCTGCGGAATGTCATTGATACTTCATTCGCGCAATGGAATTCTGGCGAGCCTCGCTGTGGTTCCTCGGAGTGGATTGAATATCCCGAGGCGGAATTGGCGAAAATCGTGCTGGGGAGACGGAACCGGAGCAGAGGACTTGCTAGTTATTCGGATGTGTCGTCTGTGCGGGGTATCCCTACCCATGATGATTTAGTCGCGGGACTTTTTTGGTTCGTGGGTGCGGTTGCTGCCAAATAAGGCAGCTGCCAGCAATCCTGAAAATCCACGCCACGTTCTTTGGGAGGAAGCGATTGCACCTCACCTATACCAAGATGATTGGGTGGTTTTTACCAAAAGGTGCGCTGAGATCCTTAGGTGGAGGAATCGGGCCTCCCATCATCGGCCATTGATTTTTGATCTTAAGGCCATCGCCAATGTGCATCAGGCGTGCATCGAGACCGCAAGAATGATGAATCCGGGAATGGGGGCGTGGATTAAGAGCGAACGATGGATCCTTCTTGCATTGGAAAAGGATCCACGGTTAGGGAAAGAAAAATAAAGGGCGGGCCGTCGCATCAAGTGCGGGGCCCGTTGCCTATTTGCCGCTGAGCGGCTTCGTAAGAACGATACTAACGATGTTGTTTATAAAATTCAATCACCCGACGAGACTCATTAAAATTCCCACTACGACGCACGGATTCTGCTCCGTTGCGATTATCCACAACGCGCCAGGGATGTTGGAGCGTTCTGCGATTTCGAGTTAGCTTGCAAGCCCGTTGTGGGCGAGCGCCGTAATCCAGATGTGCGCCGCAGCAAAGAGCAGGCCCGCGGCGGTGAGTAGGTGGTGACGCAGCGCCGCGCTGCAACTGATGAACATGACAGCGGGGAGCAGTGCGAGTTCCAGACCGGTGACGAAGGTCGGCGTGTGCAGGTACGGAACCCACGTTGCGCAATAGACTGTGAGAGCGGCGGCGCTCAGACCGAAATAGGTCCAGCGTGCGCCGCGCGTGCGGAGCTCAACTCTGCCCACGCCGAGCGGGAGAACCACGAGGATTATGCACGCACAGCGGGCGATATTCTCAGCCACCGTGAGCGCGACGGGGACGTCCACCGGCGGTTGCGCGTCGCCGTTGCCGCCGGCGAGCACCCGATGATATTCGGCACGAGCAACATCACGAGTCGGCCGGCGCCGTAGGCGTTGAGCCAGTTGAATGTCATGATGACTCCTTACGGTTTCAGTGTGGGGCTGGCGTAGAATCGCCAGTCGTTAAAGAAGGAGTGGTGCTGCATGCCTGAGGGTGATTCCGTCCTGCAGTTGGCCGAACGCATGCAGTTCATGGTGGGCCGCGAGGTGACTAAGACCTCGGTGCGGGTACCGCGCTATGCGCTCGCACGCTTTGACGGGATGGAGTGCGTGGCTGTGTGGCCCTATGGCAAGCATCTCTTCATGGAATTCGCGGGCGACGAGGACGAGCCGCTCATCCTGCATACGCACCTGAAGATGGAAGGCCAGTGGCACATCCATTACGCCGGGGACAGGTGGCGCGCGCCGGGGCATACCGCACGCGTGGTGTTGCAGCTTGCTAATGAACCGCGCGATATCGAGATCGTCGGTCATACACTCGGGTTCGTGGAGGTCTATCCGGAGTCGGATTACCTAGGGCGCATCGAGCATCTGGGCCCAGACATCCTCGACCCGGACTGGGAGATAAATGGCGGGCGCGAGGAGGCGATTTGGCGCATCGAAGCGCGCCCGGAACGCGCCATCGGTGCGGCGCTGCTCGATCAGAAGAATGTCGCGGGCATTGGCAACGAGTACCGTGCAGAGGCCTGCTTTATCGCGGGCATGCATCCCGCGGAGCGTGTTGGCGACGTCGACGTCGAGAAGATCGTGGACGTCTCGCGGACAATCATGTGGGCCAATCGGTTCTCGCTCATTCGCGTCACCACGGGGGTACGCCGCGCCGGGGAGACGACGTACGTTTTCGGACGCACTAACGCACGTTGTCGGCGGTGCGGAACACCCATTGAAAAAGGGGTGCTGGGCGGCGTCGATGCCGGTGGCGACGAAGGGGAGTTGGAGCGCATTATCTGGTGGTGCCCGCACTGTCAGCCGGGCCCGCGCGGCGCGTAGGCGCTAGCCCCGCCCGCAGAAAATGCTTGACATCGTGAGGGAGACCACACTACTTTTCACTTAAAGTCATAATGACCTTAACTAAAAGTGGAGGTGAGCGGCCCATGAGCGATTGGCAGAAACTCAACGTCGCGGAGCGGCGGCGGCAGTCGCCGCGCGTCGCCGTGTCCACCGTGGCCTTTGCGCTGCGGCCCCCGGCGCATGCGCGTGTCCACGCCAAAGACGAGGAGCAGGGCCTGTGGCTGCCCCTCGTGCGCCGCGTGCGTGCACCCTTTAAAGATGCGTGGGCGCTGCCCGGCGGGCCCACCGCCTGGAACCAGACGCTCACGCAGACCGCGCACGCGACCTTAGTGGCGGCCACGCGCATCGAGCCTAGCTATCTAGAGCAGCTCTACTCTTTCGGTTCGGTCGAACGCAGCGCGGATGCCGAGCGCCTTGTCACCATCGCCTATTGGGCGCAGTACAGCGCGCGCGATGCCGCAGGCGCCACCGCCGCGGCCGGGGAGGACACCAACGTCGCGTGGTTCCGCGCCGACGCCCTGCCGGATCTCGCCTTCGACCACGGGGAGATCATCGCGACGGCGCTCACAAGGCTGCGCTCGCGCACGGCGTATGCCGCCGTGGCGCACCGCTTCCTCGACCCCGAGTTCACGCTCGCGCAACTGCGCGAAGTCCACGAGATCATCCTCGGCCACCCGTTGGATCCGGCGAATTTCCGAAGACAGATGCTGGCGTCGAAGACGTTGGAAGAAACCGGCCACTCCCTGGCGGGCGTGAAGCATCGACCCGCAAAAACCTACAGATACCGCCCCGAAGAAGACTAGAAAGAAGACCACCATGCCCAGCGTGCGCGAACTCATCAGGCTTGCTACAAAGGACGAAGCCTGCGGCAGCGATCTTGCCCAAGACCCATGGGCGCTTAATCAGAACTCGAGCTACGGCCCGGGCGCCTCCATCGCGGACCCGTTCCCTGAACATGCGCCCCACCAGAGCGCGCTTCCGGAGCGCTACACCCAAGCCAGCCCCGAGGAACTCGACGCCATGATCACCGCGGCGAAGGAAACTTTGGGCGAACGCGTGAAGATCCTCGGTCACTTCTACCAGCGCGACGAGGTCGTGACATACGCGGACTTCGTGGGCGACTCCTTCAACCTGGCGAAAGCCGCGAAGGCGCATCCGGAAGCAGACGCCTTCGTCTTCTGTGGCGTGCACTTCATGGCGGAGACCGCAGATATCCTCTCGGGTGCGGACCAGGCTGTCATCCTGCCTAATCTCGCTGCGGGTTGTTCCATGGCGGATATGGCAACGCTCGCGCAGGTCGAGCGCGCGTGGGCTGACATCACGGCGGCCATCGAGGCACCCGTCCCGGTGACGTACATGAACTCGGCGGCGAATATCAAGGCCTTCTGCGGCCGCAACGGAGGCATCGTGTGCACCTCCTCGAACGCCACGACGGTCCTCGAGTGGGCCTTTGAGCAGGGACAGCGCGTGCTCTTCCTGCCGGATCAGCACCTGGGCCGCAATACCGCGCACGCCATGGGCATCCCGGACGAGGAGATCGTGCTGTGGAACCCGCGGAAGGGCCTCACCCCGGAGGAACTCGAGCGCGCTCGCGTCATCGTGTGGGATGGCTTCTGCTCCGTGCACAAGCGCTTTACCGTCGCTCAGATTGAGCGCGCCCGCGCCGAGTTCCCCGGCGTGCGCGTCATCGTCCACCCCGAGTGCCCGGCACCCGTTGTGCAGGCTGCCGATGCCGCCGGTTCCACCGAGCTCATTCGCCGCGAGGTCGCAGCCTCCCGGCCGGGCGACGTGCTCGCCATCGGCACGGAGATCAACCTCGTTAATCGCCTCGCCGCGCAGTACCCGGACCGCACCATCTTCTGCCTCGACCCGGTGGTCTGCCCGTGCTCGACGATGTACCGCATCCACCCGGCCTACCTCGCGTGGACGCTCGAGTCCCTCGTCGCTGGCGAGATACCCAACCGCATCATGGTCGACGACGCGGTGGCAGCCGATGCCCGCGTCGCCCTCGAACGCATGCTCGCCGCCCATCCGAAGGTGGCTTAGATGCGTCACGTTCTCGTTGCCGGCTCCGGCGTTGCAGGCATAAGCGCGGCCCTCGCCGCCCACGCTGCGGGCGCACACGTCACGCTCGCCTATCCTGGCCCCTCCATTCAGGGAAGCGCGGGCAGCACGCAGCTTGCCCAAGGCGGAATTGCAGCGGCCCTCGCCCCGGCGGATACCTGGCAGTCGCACCTCGCCGATACCTTGGCCGCGGGTGCAGGTCTCGTCGACGAGCGCGCCGCCCGCGAGCTCGTGCGCCGCGGCCGGGAGCGCGTCCGCGCGCTGCTCGACGCAGGTTTCCCGGCCGACCGCCGCAGTGACGGAACACTGGACCAAGGGCTGGAAGCCGCGCACGCCTTCTCGCGCATCGTCCACGCGAGCGGTGACCGCACGGGCGCGGAGCTCCATGAGTTCCTGCGCGGCGAGGTCGCGCGGACCCCTGGGATCACTCAGCTACCGGAGCACGCGCTGCATTCGCTCGTCCTGCGCGACGGCGTCGTGACCGGCGCGGAAACGAACCGGGGCATCCTGCTTGCCGATGCCGTCGTCCTCGCCACCGGCGGATATTGCGGGGTATACCCGCGCTCGACCGGCGCGCCCGGAGCCACCGGCCAGGGCATTCTCGCCGCTGCGCGGGCCGGTGCGCTCGTCGCGGACATGGAATTCGTGCAGTTCCATCCCACGGTGCTCGAAGGCACGCGCCACCTCATCTCCGAAGCCGTGCGCGGCGCCGGTGCCGTGCTTCGCGACGACGCGGGCCGGCGCTTTATGCTCGACGTGGATCCGCGCGAGGAGCTCGCGCCGCGTGACGTCGTGGCGGCTGCCATCTTTCGTGCGCAGAATGCGACGGGCGGGCATATCTGGCTCGACGCCACGGCCGTCGAGGGCAACGAGCCTGGTCGCCTCGCGGCTGAATTTCCCGGCATCTCCTGCATGCTCGCTGCCGAAGGCTACGACTGGACGCGCGAACCCGTGCCCGTCGCGCCGGCCGCGCACTATTCAATGGGCGGCGTCGCCACGGATATCCATGGACGCACGAGCGTGCCGGGACTCTACGCCGCTGGCGAGGCCGCGAATACCGGCGTGCACGGTGCTAACCGCTTGGCCTCGAATTCGTTGCTCGAAGGCCTCGTCTTTGGCGACGCAGCAGGCCACGCGGCCGCCGCAGATCCCACCGCGGCCGCAAACGGAGAGTGGCGCTTCGACGATTCGCGACTGCACGGTGCCGTCATGGACGTCGCCCCGGCCGCACGGGCCGGCAACGGCACGCTGGCTGACGCCCAGCACGCCATCGCGGCAGGCCTTGGCATCGAGCGCGATGGGGCGGGCATTCGCGACGCCGCCGCCACCTTGGCGACCGTGACGGATGAGGCGGCGGCGGACGTGGTGGGCATCGGAAAGCTCATCGCCGCGGGCGCACTGGAGCGCACCGAGTCGCGCGGCGCCCATCAACGCACCGATTATCCGCACACCGACCCGCGCCAGGCACACGCCCGCGCGCAGCGATTGAAAGCTGAGGTCACCGCATGCTAACTTCCGAGACCATCCGTACTGCGGTCTCCGCGGCCCTGCGCGAGGATGCGCCGTGGGGCGATATCACGGCCGAGGCCGCGATCCCGGCGGAGGCAACGCTGCGCGTGGCCGTCGTCGCGCGTGAGCCCGGCGTCTTCGCCGGCGGCGCCGTCATCGAAGAAGCCTTCCGCCAGGTGAGCGTCGCCGTGGCGGAGCTCGCGCCCGAGGGCACGCGCTTTGCCGCGGGCGAGCGCCTGGCCGTGGTGGAGGGCCCGGCGCGGGCAATTCTCACGGCGGAGCGCACGGCGCTCAACTTCGCACAACGCATGAGCGCTATTGCGACCCTCACCGCGCGCTTCGTGGAGCTCGCGGGGCCTGCACGCATTGCGGATACCCGCAAGACGACGCCGGGCCTGCGCGCATTCGAAAAGCACGCGGTGGGCGTGGGCGGCGGGACGAACCACCGCTTCGGGCTCTCGGACGCGGTGATGGTGAAGGATAACCATCTGGCGGCGCTCGGCGTGGCGCAGGCCCCGGCCACGGCACTCACGGCGGCGCTGCGCGGACTGCGCGAGCGAGTGGGGCATACAACGTCGATCATCGTGGAGGTCGACCGACTGGGCCAGGTCGAGGCCGTTGTGAACGCGGGCGTCGACACGATCTTGCTTGATAACTTCTCGCTCGAGGATCTACGGGCGGCGGTGGAGCTCATCGCAGGCCGTGTGACCGTGGAGGCGAGCGGTAACGTTAATCTCGAGACGGTCGCAGAGATCGCGGCGACGGGCGTGGACGTCATCTCCGTCGGCGCAATCACTCACAGTGCGGGCGTGCTCGACTTGGGGCTCGACGAGCTGTGATGTACCTCGATGCCGCAGCGACGGCGCAGCTGCGCCCCGAGGCGCGTGCCGCGATGGAGCGCGTGTGGGACGCAGGGCAGGCGAATGCCTCGAGCCTGCATGCCGCGGGCGCGGCGGCGCGCCGGGAACTCGAGTATGCGCGGGAGACGGTCGCCGCAACTTTCGGCGTGGCTCCGGAAGACGTGGTCTTTACCTCGGGCGGGACTGAATCGAATAACTTAGGCGTCCTCGGTCTGGCGCTGGCGCACCCACGCGGGCGCCGGATTGTGACGACGCGCATTGAGCATTCCGCAGTGGGGCAGTCGGTCGCCTACCTGGAGCGCATGCATGGCTTCGCGGTCGACTACGCGGACGTCGACGCGACGGGACGCGTGGAGATGGGGGAGCTGGCGCCGGAGACGACGCTCGTTGCGATGGGCGCGGCGAACTCGGATATCGGAACCGTGCAGGACGTCGCTGCGGTGGTGGAGCGCGCTCATGCGGTGGGGGCGCTGGTCCACCTCGATGCGGTTCAAGCCGCGGTCGCGTTGCCCTTGAGCCTTGCGGCAGACGGGTGGCCGGGACCGGGGCCGGATGCGGTGGCGCTGGCCTCCCATAAATTTGGCGGCCCGCAGGGCGTGGGCGCGCTGCTTCTGCAGCGGGCGGTGGAGCTTGAGCCGTTGCTCCACGGCGGCGCTCAGGAAGGCGGGCGGCGCGCCGGGACGGAGAATGTCGCAGGCATTGCAGGATTTGCGGCGGCCGTGGCAGCGCAGCGGCGTGACGTCGCACAGCGCGCGGTGGTGCTCATGAACAGCCGGGATGCGCTCATCGCTGCGGTGCTGGAGCGGGTGCCGAGTGCGCGGCTCACGGGGCACCCGGAGGAACGTCTGCCTGGACATGCCTCGTTTGTCGTCGACGGCGTCTCCGGCGACGCGCTGCTGGTGGCGCTGGACGCGGCGGGAGTGGCGGCATCGGCAGGCTCAGCGTGCGGGCGGGGGACCTCGCCGGTGCTGACGGCCTTGGGCCTAAACGGGGAGGAAGCCCTGCGCTTTAGCTTGTCGCGGCCGCTGGAGGAGCGGGACATTGCGCTCATTACCGGGGTGATGGCGCGCGAGGTCGCGCGTTATGCGGGGAGTTGATCCTCGACGTAGGTCTGGCGGGATGCGAAGTAGCCGGCGACGAGGGTAACGGGGCCGATGGCGGCCATCACCGTGAGGGGAATGAAGAAGGAGTCGGTCGCCTCGTGCGCGGCGCCGGTGAGCAGGGGACCGAGCGAGGCAAAGGTGTAGCCCACACCTTGGCCGAAAGAGGTGAGTGCGGTGGCACCCTCGAGGGTGCGTGCCCTGATATTGACGAGCACCATGCCCATGGGGAAGATGACTGTACCGACGGCGGCGAGCGTGACCCAGAGCCACGGCGCTGCGAGCGGGGCGAAAGCAAGGCCCAACAGCGCGGCAGAAAAGAAGACCGCGGACATGATGACGACGGGGAAGACGTTGGCCAAACGACCTGCCAGCCACGGGCCGACGATCGTGACAGGAATGCCCAGTGCGCTGAAGATGGCGAGCATATTCGCCCCATACTGCGCGGTTTGGCCCGCGTCGGTGAAGATCTGCGGGATGAACGTCATCATCGTGTAGGCCACGAGCGAATTGGAGCCGAACATGAAGGCCAAGCCGACGCCGATGGTGGTGCGCCACACCGGCAGACGGAAGTTGGGCTCGGGCGCGGTGTTGATGGGGTTCGGGCCGCGGCGGATGAGCAGAGGCATCCAACTCACTGCCGCGATGGCGGCGAGCACACCCCAGGAGCCAAGCGAAATCTGCCAGCCGGGCAGGCCCATGTTCTCCGCCCAGTCCATCATGGGCACGGCTACAATGGGTGCTGCGGCGAGCATGATCTGACTCGACATCATGAAGGTGAGCGACATGCTGGGCACGTGACGCGGGAAGTATTCGCGCACGACAAGCGGCATGGTCGCGTTGAGGATGCCGATGGCAAACAGCGCGATGAGTGAGCCGACGAGCAATAGCCACTCGTTGGGATAGACGACGCGCAGCAGCTGGCCCACGGCGGTAAGTCCGAGCGCGAGGAGCATCATCTCGCTGAGCGTGAAGCGTTCCTTGATACGGGGGAGCACGAATGCCGAGACCGCGAACATCGCCGTGGGCACCGTGCCGATGATGCCAACCATGGTTCCGCTCATGCCGGTGGAGGCTTGGATCTCCGGAATGAGTGGGGAGATCGCCGTGATGACGGAGCGCAAATTCACCGCGGCCAGGATGATAGCGATAAGTGCAGTGATGCGGGGATAGCGGATGTTCTTGGGCGGGGTCGGTGTGCTCATGACGGTGCTTAATCTTAGGCGCTGGTGACGCTGGCGCCGATCCGAGCGTTCCGCCCCGCGCCCCGCAGGTCTGTGCGGCTAGGCTGGGGCTCATGAAGACGATTCTCAACGTGATGTGGTTTATCTCCGGCGGCTTCTTCCTCGCCTTGGGCTACTTCCTGGCAGGTATCCTCGCCTGCATCTTCGTGGTCACCATCCCCATGGGCGTGGCCTCGTTCCGCATGGCACGCTTTGCCCTGTGGCCGTTTGGCAAGACCGTCGTGCAGCCTGCCCGAGGCACCGGCGGCATGTCGGCCGTCTCCAACGTGTTGTGGTTTATCGTTGCAGGTCTCTGGCTGGCCATCGGCCACGTCGCCACCGCGCTCGCGCAGACCGTGACCATCGTGGGTATCCCGGTGGCCCTGGCTAACCTCAAGATGATCCCGGTGACCTGCTTCCCGTTCGGCCGCAAGATCGTGGACTCGGATGTCATCCCGCACGGCTGGGAGCCCATGATCAAGCTCTAAGAGTTTTCTCCAGAAACCGGTTATCGGCAGCGGACATGGGATAGGCTGAGGATAACCTGGTTCTCATTTTTTACAAGGAGTTCGTCATGCCTGGTTTTAGCCTGGATAAACTGCAACAGCTCGCCGGCCCTGCCGCCGCGGTGGTCGCGCTCATCATCACGCTGATCGCCTCCCTCGTGCCGGGACTCGGGTCAAGCGCCCCGACCGAGACGAAGGGCACCGTCATCTTCACCGTCGTGGACCGCGTCGGCCTTCCCATGCGGTGTTCCTACACGAGCACGTGGCCGGAGATCCAGACCAAGGAACTCAAATTCACCGCGGAGAATGGCACCGTGGGCTTCGACGCCCCAGCCGGCACCACCGTGGACGTGACCTTCGACTGCCCGGCTGGCACGGCCACCGCCAGCGCGACCGCACCGGAGACCGGCGTCGCACAGAAGAAGGTCACTGTGGACGGCTTTGCGTTGAGCTCGAAGAATGAGGGATCGAGCGCAGCGTAAACGCAGACCACACTGGAAATATAGGGACGCCACGGTTGATGTGGGCGTCCCTATTTCTTATAGACACCTCCGCGCGCACCGAGGGTAAAAATCTTGATGACGAGTAGTCCTTGGTCAACGATGTACCCCACGTGGTACCTTCCCACGCGGATGCGATAGCCCTCTCGCCCTTGGAGTTTCTCGTAGCCCGTGGGGAATGGATCGGTCTCGAGAGCATCGATGGCACCCTGCATGGCGGAGTACGCAGCGGGATCATGGCGACGAATTATGCGCCACTGTCGTTCGGCGAGCGTCCTAAAGGTTATCTCGAAGACCACAGAATGAAGAACAATCAGAAATGGTACACACAGTGTTTTGTAAACTCTGTACCTACTGGCACTACTTTGGCTGGCGATATGACGCCACGTGAACGCGAAAGCTCCATTTCGCTGCGTCACCGACGCGAAGAATTGGGCGTTACTATTGATGAAAGTCGCTGTACCGGGAAGCGGACGATCGTTACCCGCACTGGGAAACGCGTTGCGGCAACCGTTCCCGTCAGTGATCTAGAAAGGCTTGAGGAGCTCGCATCCTTCCTTTGCTGGTCATTGCGACGTCTTATGTAAGCCAGGGGATAGGCTGGGGCGGGGTGGCCTCCTCCGATGAGGAAGGCGTGCCGTTGAGCGAGGTGACTTCGGACGGAGTGATTCTCAACGTCGTGGGGTTCTTGGCGTTCTCCTTCGTCCTCGTGCTGCCTATCTACTTGGTCCGCAGGCACGTGTGGGATAAGAAGCAGCAGGACGCGTCCCAGTCCTAAAAAGAAACTCTCAGTTCCACCGCGATGGTGAACTGAGAGTTTCTCCGTAGCGCGCTACCGGCGAGGCCGGGACGCGCGATGTGGTCTTAGCGGTTCTGGCGGTACCAGCGCACGAGCTCGTCGGTGGAGGAGTCACCGGAGTTGGCGGCTTCTTTGCCGGAGACGGCAGGAGCGAGGTCGTTCGCCTGCTGCTTGCCCAGCTCCACGCCCCACTGGTCGAAGGAGTTGATGTCCCAGATGATGCCCTCAGTGAAGACGATGTGCTCGTAGAGCGCAATCAGCGCACCGAGAATCTCCGGGGTCAGTTCCTCCGCGAGGATCGTGGTGGTGGGGCGGTTACCCGGCATGACCTTGTGCGGAACCACTGCCTCGTCCACGCCTTCAGCGGCGATCTCCTCGGCAGTCTTGCCGAATGCCAGGACCTTAGTCTGCGCGAAGAAGTTGCCCATCAGAAGGTCATGCATGGAGCCGGTGCCGTCGGAAGCAGGGAAGTCCTGCTTCGGGCGAGCGAAACCGATGAAGTCAGCCGGAATGAGGCGGGTGCCTTGGTGCATCAGCTGGAAGAAAGCGTGCTGGCCATTGGTGCCCGGCTCGCCCCAGAAGATCTCACCGGTGCCGGTGGTCACGGCGGTGCCGTCGCGGCGCACCGACTTGCCGTTGGACTCCATGGTCAGCTGCTGGAGATAAGCCGGGAAGCGGCCCAAGTCCTGGGAATAAGGCAGGACCGCGTGGGTCTGTGCGCCGTGGAAGTTGGAGTACCAGACACCGAGCATGCCCATCAGAACCGGGACATTGCTCTCCAGCGGGGTGGTGCGGAAGTGCTCGTCCATGGCGTGGAAGCCCGCGAGCAGAGCCTTGAAGTTATCCGGGCCGATGGTGCACATCAAGGATAGACCAATCGCGGAGTCCATGGAGTAGCGGCCGCCCACCCAGTTCCAGAAACCAAACATATTCTCGGTGTCGATGCCGAAGGCGGCGACCTTCTCAGCGTTGGTGGAAACTGCAACAAAGTGCTTGGCCACTGCGGCTTCGCTGCCCAGCTGCTCAATGAGCCATGCGCGAGCAGCGTGCGCATTGGTCAGGGTCTCCTGGGTGGTAAAGGTCTTGGAGGCAACTATGAAGAGGGTCTTGGCAGCGTCGAGGCCATCGAGTGCTGCAGCCATATCTGCCGGGTCTACGTTAGAGACGAACTTGGCCTTGACACCAGCGTCTTCGTAGGCGCGCAACGCCTTGGACGCCATGGCCGGGCCAAGGTCAGAGCCACCGATGCCGATGTTGACCACAGTGGTGATGCGCTCACCGGTGTGGCCGAGCCACTTGCCGGAGCGGAGGGCGTCGGCAAAAGTGCTCATGCGGTCCAAAACCTCGTGGACGTCAGCGATGACGTTCTGGCCATCGACGTTGAGCTCGGCGTCGGCAGGCTTTCGCAGCGCGGTGTGCAAGACGGCGCGGTCCTCGGTGTTGTTGAGGTGCTCGCCGGCGAACATAGCGTCGCGGCGGCCCTCAACGTCGGCGGCGCGGGCGACGTCGACAAGCGCTGCGAGAACGTCAGCATCCACAAGGTTCTTGGAAAGATCGACGTGCAGGCCCGCAGCATCAAAAGTCAGGGTGGTGGCGCGGGACGCGTCGGCGGCGAAAAGCTCACGCAGGTTGAGGTTCTTCTTCTCTTGGAACAGCTGCTCAAGTGCGGTCCACTGGGGCTGTGCGGTGATGTCCATTACAAGGGCCTTTCTGGCATTAGTTAGGCATGAGTTTTTACCCAATCCACCGTAGTCCACTGTCGCGACTTTCGCCGTCGCTAGCCGGCTGTCCCAAAGACAAGAAATTACAGAACCATCGCGCCAATCCAGCCTGCGATCAGCAGCGGGATGTTGAAGTGGAGGAAGGTCGGGATGACCGAGTCACGGATGTGATCGTGCTGGCCGTCAGCGCCCAAGCCCGCAGTCGGTCCCAGCGTGGAGTCGGAGGCGGGGGAGCCAGCATCGCCCAGCGCGCCTGCTGTACCCACGATTGCCACCGTGGCAGCCGGGCTAAAGCCCAAGGACATGCACAGCGGGACGTAAATGACCGTAATGATGGGAAGGGTGGAGAAGGAGGAACCGATGCCCATCGTGACGATGAGACCCACCAAGAGCATGGCTCCGGCCGCCAGCATCTTGTTGCTGCCGAAGGCATCCGCAGTGGCGGTGACGAGCTCCTCGACCTCACCTGTTGCGCTCATGACTGACGCGAATCCTTGGGCCGTAATCATGATGAATCCGATGAGCGCCATCATGCGCATGCCATCGGAGAAGACATTGTCTGCCTTGCGCCAGTTCACCGCACCGGTGATGAGTAGGATGCCCAGGCCGGTCAGTGCGCCGACCATCAGGCCGTCGGATTCGAAGTCCAGCGATTGCATGATGATCTGCACGGCGAATGTTGCCACAATTGCGATAATGCTGACCCAAATCTTGTACGGTGCGGGCGCTTCCTCGGTGGGCTCTTCGTCAGAGATTGGGGCGTCGGCGTAGTCGCGTGGTTTGCGGTAACTGATGAAGATGGCGATGAGCAGGCCGGACAGCATGCCCAGTGCCGGGATGCCCATGACCTTCATGATGGAGATGCCATCGGTGTCGAGGCCGGCCTCGTTGATGTTGAACAGCAAGATGTCGTTCAAGAAGATGGAGCCGAAGCCCACCGGCAGGAACATGTAGGTGGTGACTAGGCCGAAGGTCAGGCAGCAGGTGATAAGTCGGCGGTCGATGCACAGCGCGTTCATCACCTTAAGTAGCGGCGGCACGATGAGCGGGATGAATGCAATGTGGACGGGAATGACGTTCTGGCTCATCACGGCCATGGCGATGAGACCCACCACCAGGATCCATTTGGTGGCAGACGCCGCGCTTGGCGACGCCCCATTCGCGGTACCGGCTGTCGCCGGGCTGATGCGGCGGATAAGGAAGTTAGCTAGCAGCTGGGGCAGGCCCGTTGCGGCAACGCCCATGGCGAAGGCGCCGAGGAGTGCGTAGCTTAGCGCGATCTTGGCACCGCCGCCGAGACCGTCCTGGAAAGCAAGCATTGTGGCATCGAGGCCCATGCCTGAGAGGAGGCCGCCGGTGAGGGCTCCGAGAAAGAGCGCGACGACCACGTGGACGCGCAGGAGCGCGAGGGCCAGCATGACGATAACCGCGATGAGAACAGCATTCATGCTGATGAGATTACGGTATTTTATCCAGAAAACTGAAATTTATTGATTGTGATTAGCCGAGCTTGCCGCGACCCATGCGCAGCAGGGCAGTGGCGATTGCGGGCCCTTCTTCGCCGAGCTCGTCGCGGAACTCGTTGAGGATGGCGATTTCGCGGGTGTGTACTAACTTGGTTCCACCCGAGCTCATGCGGGTGCGGCCAATGGTGCGTGAGATCTCGGAGCGGCGCTTTACTGCATCGAGGATGACTCGGTCAAGACGGTTAATCTCGAGGCGATAGTTTTGAATCTCCGCGTCGGTGAGGGGATCGTCAGTGCCGGAAGGCATGCGGATCTCCATGCCGTTATCAACGACGTTGACGTCATGAGCGTCGACACCAGCGGTGGCGTCGCCGTGCTGATCGGGAGTTTCGTGTGCAGTGGACATAGACACCGATTGTGCCACTCGGAAACTAAAATTGAAACTTTCAACGCGGCGTTCCCGTTGTGTTCGAAAGTGCTGGGTATGGCGTGTTATGGGGCAATGTCCGGAGGGACTAGTAGGTTGGTAGGCATTATGAATGATGCGTCTCCATTTTCTCCCGCCCCGCGCCCCGAAGGCCATGGCAGTGCTGGTGCCCCCGGCGATTCAGCCGGTGGATTCGGTGCTGGCCAGCAGCCGGATCTCTTCGGCGGCTTTGGGCAGCCTGCCCGCGCCGCCACTCCACCAGCCTCGGCCAGCCAGAGGCTCGCTAGTCACGCGGCAGCCGATCAGAGACCAGCTGGCCCAGATCCGCTGACGGAGGGGCTTAACCCGCAACAAATAGAGGCCGTCACGCACGCAGGATCGCCGCTGCTGATCGTGGCGGGCGCGGGTTCAGGTAAGACTGCCGTGCTCACGCGCCGCATTGCTTATCTCATGCGTAACCGAGGCGTGGCGCCGTGGGAGATCCTGGCGATTACCTTTACCAACAAGGCTGCGGCCGAAATGAAGGAGCGCGTCGGCCAGCTCGTGGGTCCGGTGGCTGAGCGCATGTGGGTCTCGACCTTTCACTCCATTTGTGTGCGCATCCTGCGCCAAAACGCTCAGCTAGTCCCAGGGCTGAATACCAACTTCACCATCTATGACGGGGACGATGCGCGCCGCCTGCTGACCATGATTGCCAAGGACATGCAGCTGGACTTGAAGAAGTACACGGCACGCGTGCTGGCTAACCAGATCTCGAATCACAAGAACGAGCTGGTTTCCCCTGACTATGCCTTGGCTGAGGCGGAGAAGACCAAGAATCCTTTCGACATTACGGTGGCTCGCGTATTCGACGAGTACCAGCGGCGCCTGCGCGCGGCTAATTCGGTGGACTTTGATGATCTGATTGGTGAGGTCGTCCGCATCTTCAATCAGCATCCCCAGGTGGTGGACTTCTACCGTCGTCGCTTCAAGCACGTGCTGATCGATGAGTACCAGGACACCAACCATGCACAGTACGCTTTGGTGTCTGCGCTGGTCGGTAGGGGAGAACTGGGGCCGGACGCGCCGGAGCTGTGCGTGGTGGGTGACTCTGATCAGTCCATTTATGCATTCCGTGGCGCCACCATCCGCAATATCCAGGAGTTCGAACGCGACTATCCGCAGGCGCACACCATCTTGCTTGAGCAGAACTATCGCTCGACGCAGACCATTCTGAATGCCGCGAATGCGGTGATTGCTAAGAATGAGGGCCGGCGCGAGAAGAACCTGTGGACCGCTCACGGGGAGGGCGCCAAGATCGTCGGCTACGTTGCGGACAACGAGCACGATGAGGCGCGCTTTATTGCCTCAGAGATCGATTCCTTGTCTGACAAGGGCCGCGACTATTCGGACATCGCGATCATGTACCGCACCAACAACGCGTCCCGCGCACTGGAAGACATCTTCGTTCGCTCCGGCATTCCGTACAAGGTGGTTGGCGGTACGCGCTTCTACGAGCGCCGGGAGATTCGTGACATGGTGGCTTACCTGCGCATCATCGATAATCCGGATGACACGGTGAGCCTGCGCCGCATCATCAACGTGCCGAAGCGTGCTATTGGTGACAAAGCCCAGGCCCAGATAGCACTGCATGCGGAGAACCTCGGCATCAGCTTTGGCAAGGCGCTTTATGATGCCGCAGCTGGCAACGTTGCGGGCCTGGGTACCCGCGCGGTCAATTCGGTGTCGAAGTTCAACGAGATGATGGAAGGTATCCGGGCCCAGATTCCGGGCATGACCAATGAAGTTACGCACCAGCCAGACCTAGGCGAGCTGTTGAGCGCAGTACTGGACGCCACCGGATACCGCGCAGAGCTGGAAAACTCCAACGACCCGCAAGATGGCGCCCGCTTGGACAACCTCAATGAGTTGGTTTCTGTAGCACGCGAGTTTAGCTCCGAGGCCGCGAACCAATTGGCATTCACTGGTGCCGATGTTGAAAACGACATAAGCCCGGAGCTCGCCGAGGGGGAGGCCCTGCCCGGCTCGCTCCAGGCGTTCCTGGAAAAGGTGTCGTTGGTAGCTGACGCTGACCAAATCCCAGACAATGAGTCCGGAGTGGTCACGCTGATGACGCTGCATACCGCCAAGGGCTTGGAGTTCCCAGTCGTCTTCCTCACCGGCTGGGAGGACGGCCAATTCCCGCACATGCGTTCTTTGGGGGACCCCAAGGAACTCAGTGAAGAACGCCGCCTGGCGTACGTAGGCATCACGCGTGCTCGTGAGCAGCTGTATTTCACCCGTGCGATTCTTCGCTCGTCGTGGGGCAATCCGATGACGAATCCGGCCAGCCGCTTCCTCGCCGAGGTCCCAGAGGACCTCATCGACTGGCGCCGTGAAGAACCAGACAGCTCGCTGTCCAGTGCATGGGGTGGAGATGACTCCTACCAATACGGTCGTTCTTATGGTTCGGATTGGTCTGGGTGGGGCAGGACCTCCCCGCGCGCTACGTCTTCCCCTTCGCAACGCACGCGGAAACCTGCCTCTTCGACCTCAATGCCAAAGAACAACCAGTTGAATTTAGTTGTGGGGGACCGTGTCAATCACGCTAAATACGGACTGGGCACGGTCATCGATGCCTCCGGCTCCGGTCCACGCGCCACCGTGACGGTGGACTTCGGATCGGCAGGCAAGGTGCGCCTCATGCTTATCGGCGGTGTTCCGATGGAAAAGCTTTAGGCGCTAGGGGGAGCTCGCTTAGATGATGATTCCACGCTGAGCGAACCACGGAACCGGGTCGACGGCTGCGCCGCCACCTGGGTGCACCTCGAAGTGGAGGTGCGGGCCGGTGGAGTGGCCCTCGTTGCCGATGACGGAGATCTGCTGTCCAGCAGAGACTCGGTCGCCGACGTTTACGAGGAGCTGGTCACCTGGCATGTGGCCATAGACGGAGATGGTTCCATCGTCGTGCCGGATGCGGATCCAGTGGCCAAAGCCTTGCGCCGGACCAGAGGAGATAACTTCACCGTCCATGATGGAGTAAATCGGCGTGCCAATCGGGTTGGCAATATCGATACCGTTGTGGAAGGTGCCCCAACGCGGGCCGAAGCCGGAGGTGAAGGTACCGGAGGTTGGGAACACAACGGTGTTTCCGGAGCTATCCTGGCCCTTGACTGGGGTCAGTCCGGAGTGGTCACCCGCTGGGGCATAAGCCTCAGCGAGGCCTGGGATGCTGGATGGGTCAAGAACGATGTTCAGGGCGCCGCCGTTGTTAGAAATCTCAGGTGAGACTGCGCCCGCCAAGACGCCGGCGGTGGACTTGGTGAGTCCCACGAAGGCGTCGATAAGCGTGGTGTTATCTGCATTAGTTGTAACTTCTGGCTTTGACGAGCCATCAGAGACGTCAACGCTGGCTGCCGGCTGCGCGGCGGAGGCGTTAGCGCCCATGGTGGTAGCAAGTGCAGTGCTCAAGGATAGAGCCGTGAGCGTCACAATCTTGCGTGCGCGGGAATTGCGCTTCATAACTTCAAGTCCTTTTCATGACGGAGCATGTTCGGGGTGGCTCGGTTAAGCCTGCGGGATGCCATTGATTTCAAGTCCGACACGCCGGGAAAGTTCAATCCCGGCTTGGCGGCCTGTTTGTGGCAACGAGATAAAGCTATCGGTCTTTTCCGTGAACTGCAATATCTGAAATTGCAGGTAAACGCCGGAATTTTTCGAAAATCATTCGAACATGCCAGCATGTTGCGCGTGTTACTGATGTGAAAGAAGTTACGACTGTGAAGTTTGGGTTTAATGTGTGGGGGTGTGTTGTGGGGGTGAATCCTCCTACGTGCTGAGAAACGCTGGATGAGCTGCGACAAGGCTGGTGCCTAGACCGCTTTCTAGGCGAGGGCTCGCTGCTCGTCGCGATCACGGGCAGTGATGTCACCGCCACGTCCCCGTGCCTGGCTCAGCGCAGAAATTGCGGCACCGGCCAAGGGCACTGCAATAACCACCAGAAGCATCCACCGGTCCGGTTGGAAGTACTCGATACCGTTAATTGAATATGGATTGGAGTTATAGAGGTTTCGGGGAGCTTCGCTGAGGAACACGCCGACAGCTTGGCCCAACACATATCCCGTCAGCATGCTGACTCCGGCGATGATCCATGTCTGCCACGCACTAACCTTGGCCATCAAGCTCAGCGGCGCACCCAGCGAGTTATAGGTATCTGCTTCGCGCCGCATGGCAACGGCGGTATTCGCAATGATGAAGACCAAGGCCAGCACGCTGAGCACAGCGAGGATTGCAGCTGGGGCCCATTCATCACTCTGCGGAGTGCCGGTGAAGGAAATAGTGTGGGTTCCACCTGATGCTTGCTCGACATCAAAGGAGATGCCCTCCCGCTCCTTTGGCGTAGGGGTCTCGTTAAAAGCTACTGCGGTTCCTAGTCGAGCTGCTTTAATATTCAGCTTTTCCGCGGCGCCAGGGCTAATCAGTGTTACGTCGCGCGCAAAAATAGGCAATGCCTCAACTGCCGGAAGCTTTGCAGTAGCGCTGCCGATGACGCTGCCATTTCTTTGCTCGGCGCGTTCTGCGGTGAAGCGTGCTTCGCTGCGGCCCTCCAAATGGCGACCGTGGGCTAAGACGATGCCGCCCTGTTCAAGGGTGGCAGCTGCCTTGTCCTTGTCTGCCGGACTGTCGAAGTTGAAGAGATCGAGTGTCTCCGGCGTTGCCTCAAGGGTTCTTCCGTACTTCATCAGATCGCTGGTGGGAAGCCATGTCATCATTTCATGCGCACAGGCCTCGCGAGCCTCAGCTGAAGTATCAGTTGTTCGACCTTGCCTATCGATGAAGGTCGCTTCTTCGACGTTGTCTGTTGGATCCGTCTGCTCGCAGACGAAGTCATATTCCATCGTGAGTTTGACGCTGGGTACCTGCGAGTCCGGCAGATGCGCGGAATAAGGGTCCACGTAGCCGCGCAACTCCATCGCGTGGCCGGGTTTCTGAGCAAGCGCGGCATCGGCTGCGGCTGTTTCAGCACTTGAGTTGGGGTTATCAACGGCGTTTGAATAGTCATCGGTGGCGATGATCGCCGTTGAACCTGGGTTGACCAAGGTGGATTGCTCCTCCCACTTGGCGGCATCGAGGAAGGAAATCACAGAGCCCGCCGCTGCGGTGAACGTGATTGCTAGGAGCGCCACCGCAGTGGGAATGGTGCGCATGCCACGTCGCAGTAGACCTCGCCCGGCAAGGCGGAGAGCGAGGCCGCCGTGGCTGCATAGCCGGGAAGCCGCAAAAATGAGGGCGGGCGCACTTGCCCCGACGGCGATGAAGGCCAAAAGCCCCAAAGGGCCGAAGAGCTTTTGTCCTGCTGGTGTTAGGGAAAGGAGAACCAAGATTGGCAGGGCCATTGGCCCGTACGCCATCTCTTTACGCCAGCGCACTATGCGGTCAGGTCTGCCGCCTTGGATTGCAGTCGTCAGCGCCGAGCGTGCCGCCAACCAAGCTGGAATTGCTGCAGTGCACGTAGAGCCAAGGACCGCAATCGCCCAGATTTCCGCGCACATCAGCCAGGGGATATCGAGGGGTAGACTTGGGAAGCGAATGCACCAGGCCGCGATACCGATGGCAAAGCCCAAGACTGCACCAATCGTCGCGCCCACTACTCCGGTGAGGAAGCCATATGCCAGCACGGCAGCGGCGATGTGCTTCGGTGAGGCACCCTGCGAGGCCATGAGCGCATAAAGGCGTAGGTTCTTACCCAACGCAAAGCTGAAGACTGGCGCAACGAGGACCAGAACGAGCAACGCTGCGAAGGAATAAACGCTCGCAACGAAAAGCAAGAAGAGGATCTCATCTCCGGTTAGACTGGGTGTCACATCGCTGTTGGAATCAAGGTGGCTGTCGTACAGCGCCAGGCCTTTCTTGGCTAGGGCTTTTGCGTCATCCTCAGTGAGCTGGTGGCTGCCCACGATCGCCCACATGGCTTGGCCGGGATTGTGGTCCAAGTCTTCGTCGCTTACCAAAGCCGGTGCCGTGGCGTAGCTATCAACGCCGGGAACGATGCCCGCAACCTTAGCTTCTTTTCCTCCACTGACCTCCACCACGTCGCTAACGTCGGCGCCGATCTTCTTGGCCGTATCAGCAGAAAGAAGTACTTGCCCAGGTTGCAATTGATAGTGCTCCAGAAGCACCGCAGCCTCAGCGGGCGGATTGTCTACGTCGAACTGAGAAAAGGTCGTTCCAGCACTCTTAGAGCCAAAGCGAACAGGACCATGGAAGAAATTGACCACAGGGCTAGCCTGCAGGTCACCAGGAAGGGCCTCGTTCGCAACGTCGCGGAAGTTTCGCTCCGAACCGTTGTCGAATTCTGGTGAAGCTGGGCTAATGGTGCGATCCATGCTGTACATCAGCGAGCTGAACTGGCTTTCAGAGGATGTACCGATTCCGAACGCGATGAGTGCCGCGACCGGAAGAGCCACCAGTAACAGACCCGCGAGCGAGCGCCACGGGTGTTTGACCATGTCGCGCCTCGTGGGGCGCGTGACAGCCGAGAACGAAGACATGACTAGTTGCCCTCCTTGCTGAGTTTGCCGTCGCGGACCATGACCACGGAGTCGGCCCAGCCGGCAAAGCGTGGTTCGTGTGTGACCAGCAGTCCGGACGCTCCGGCGTCGATGCGCGAGCGTAGCAATTTCATGATCGAATCGCTCGTACTCGTATCGAGTGCGCCCGTGGGCTCATCTGCCAGAAGCACTTTGCGGGGCCCGATGAGTGCACGTGCGATAGCCACTCGTTGGGCTTGGCCGCCGGAAATTTCTTCGGGAAAGCGGTCAGCAACGCCCTCGAGGCTGACCTCTGCGAGCGCTTCCTCGGCGGCCTCCCGGCACTTCTCGCGGGATACGCCGTCGAGCTCTAAAGGCAGTGTCACGTTCTCACCGACCGTCAGCGTGGATACCAGGTTGAAGTTCTGAAATACGAAACCCAAATGGCGGCGGCGCATGGTGGCAGACGCTGACTTGGAGAGATCGGCGGCATCCGCGCCGTCGATAAGCACCCTGCCCGAGGTCGGCGGGAGTAGGAGCCCGGCAACGTTGAGCAGAGTGGATTTACCGGAACCCGATGGCCCCATGACTGCCACAAGCTCGCCGGGGCGCAGCTGGAGATCGATGTTGTCCAAGGCCGTAACCTGCCGGGCGCCCGTGCCGAAGACGCGGGTGACCTCCTGCAACTCCAGGGGGAACGGTGCATGAGCGTTGGTGGTGGCGTTCATTGTTAATCCTCTTCCGGCTTGGTAGTGGGGGACAAAGATCTTGGAGTGGCTAAAGACTCTGCGCGATCGAGCCAACGGGAGAGCGCTTCGAGGTCGAAAATCTCCCTCTCTAGAGCCAACCTTCGTGCGCTGCGCTCTTCTGGCATTTCGGAGGCTTGTTGATTGAGGATGCGAAGCTGCTTCATCGTGGCAAAGCGCTGCGAATCCAAGATTCTTAGGGCATCAACGTCGCTGCGGCCGGCGGCGAGTGCAATCTTGAGCACGAGCTCGTCGCGCTCGATGGGCTGCTTGTCGACGCTGCGTGTCCACCACGCTGCAAGCTCGCTCCGGCCCTCCTCAGTGATGGAGTATTCAACGGCCTTTCTGCCCGTGGGGCCGGTAACCTCGCCGCTTTCTACGATGAAGCTGTCACGTTCCAAACGTTTGAGGGTTTGGGAAACTTGGCCGATATTGAGGGGCCACAGGCCCTCCATGGCATCGGCAAACTCGTGCTGTAATTGGCTGGCCGTGGCTGGCCTGGCGCTGAGAAGCGATAGCAAAGAATGTTTCATTGACATGGTCGGTGCCCGTTCTTGGGAGAGTTTTGGGAAGGACAGTGAGGGCGCTGGTATGCGATATCTGAAAAACTCGATGGTTACCGGGTAATCACTTTGGAGCTTACCGGGTAAGCTTTAAAAGGGCAATGGTCCGGCCTTCTTGGGGCAATCATTAGGGTAGCGGTCTCCGTTTGGGGACGATCCCACAAACTCGGGTTTCAGAATTTTTGAAATGAGGGTGGAAGGGGGCTTTTTCCAAGTATTTCGCTGTAGTTGAAAGACATTCTCTAAAAGAGATCTATTTCATGGCAGAGAAAAGGCAAAGAAAGCGGCTGAAAGCTTAAAAATGGCAATGAAGCTAAGTGCCTCATTGCCATTGCGAGATTAAGGGAAGGGGTGGGAAAAGAAGAAACTTTGGGGGCTTGAGCGGTCTTAGGAGATAACGATGCCGCGCTCAGCGAACCAAGAGATTGGGTCAACTGCGCCCTGGCCTGCAGGGTGGATTTCGAAGTGCAGGTGGGAACCGGTGGAGAAACCGAGGGAGCCCATGCCGGCGATCTTCTGGCCAGCGTGGACGCGCTCACCAACAGCAACGTCGAGGGTCTGCATGTGGCCGTAAACGGTCATGGAGCCATCGTCGTGCTGAATGCGGATCCACTGGCCGTAGCCGGAAGCTGGGCCGGAATCGATGACGGTGCCGTCCATAGCGGCGAGGATTGGGGTACCGACAGCGTTAGCGATGTCGATGCCAGAGTGGAAAGAGCCCCAACGTGGGCCGAAGCCGGAGGTGAAAGCGCCTTCTGCTGGGCGGGCTACGGACGGAGCGCGAGAAGCCTCGTCAGCGGCGGTGCGAGCCTCGGAAGCCTGAATTGCCTTGTTGAGCTGCTCGGTGAGGTCAGTGACCGGTTTAGCCTCAGCTACAGCGAGGATCTGTGGGGTAGCGGCTGCCACGGCATCAGCTGCCGCTTTGGCACCGTTCTGAACGTTCTCGAGGGCGTCAGACTCGTTAGCCAAGTTGTAGTCAACAGTCTGTGCCTTGGTGCCAGCATCTTCTGCCTGAAGGTTTGCAGCTGCTGCGCCACCAACGCCTGCGGTGGACACTGCTCCTGCAGCGATGGTCACCAGGGCTAGGCGACCCTTCGCCGTCTGCGAGGTGGTGATCTTGCGGTGACGGCCTGCGCTCCGCTGAGTCTTGCTTCGCATGAATTCTTCTTCCATTATCTTCACAATCACCCAATCGCACCCGCAATAAAATCAGTCAAAGTTTCGCGTTACAGCTTTGGGAGGTTGGTTATGCGATTGTGACCTTCCTGTTACCAACGAGATGTAAGAGTAGCGTCTCGAAAAAGTAACAGCAACCCGTTCTTTGGATTTTTCGGGAAAGTCGGTGAAATTCGCAGGAAATAGCAGAAAAATTTTGGATCACATTTGGCTCCATCAGCTGCTATTTGTCGGGGGTGGAAATAAATCGTCACTTGGAAGAGTCACACTGTGTGTCTCTTCTTTCCTTTCCTTATATATAGGCCTATTGCGCATCTCATGATTTTCATGAGAGTTTTGGCGTCTTAAAACCAGGCGAAAGCGCTGCCTTCTTGTAGAGGGTTAAAGGATTTGCGTACCTTGTCGTCGTGCCAACCTTATAACCGCCTGGTGCCGTGGCAAAGTGGAGCCGATGAACAAAAACACCAGCCCTCAAACGCGGTCGGCCTCCCGCTCGCGCGCGCAAGTGCGCGGGCGGGGTGGAACCGCTAGCTCTAAATCCGCTGCGCGCGTTGCCAGCAAGGTCGGCTCGCAGGCACGAGCGCGCCGCGCCACTGCGCCGACCACGATGGCCGGGCGCATTCGCCGCATGCTCTGGACCGTGGCTATCCCCAATGTTGTCGTTGTCCTCATCGTGCTTTCGGTAACACTGGCTGCGTTGTTGTTGACCAGCTCGCCGCTGGCGTGGCTGCCCACCATCGTCGCGGAATCGTTGATGGTCTTTAATCTCGCGCCTGTATCGGCAGGAGGCATTGAGCTCTCTGTCATGCCTTTGCTGCCCGCGGGGCTTCTCGCTTTTGTGGTGGGGCATAGGGTGCGCCAGGCCATCAAGCACAAGGTGAGCATCAACGATCTCCTTGTGCTGCTGGCGTGCGTGGTGGCGGTCCCATTGGTTCTGACGATCATCGCGTGGCTGATGCTGTGGGACGCGGGCAAGGTTTATGACGTTTCCCCGCCGAACTTCTTCGCCGTTCTGCCACGCATGTTGCTGCTACACCTTGTGGCCTTGGCGGGCGGCATGGGCCCACGCTTGTGGAAGGCGCTGGCGAAGCGATTCGGTTTTCCGCGCATGCTTGTCGACGCCGCGGTTACCGCCCTGCGTTACCTTGGCGCGCTAAGTGCGGTCGCCGCGTTAGTTTTTGTCATCGTGGGGATCGTGGGTTGGTCCCGCCAAGGGCAGTTGATGGATTCTTACCCGGCAATCGACGGTGTGGGAACGTTCCTTCTGTATTGCCTGAGCCTGCTTTACTTGCCCAATGCGATCGTGGGGACTAGTGGCGTCCTTGCTGGCTCCGAATTCCAGTTTGGCCCTGAGAGCAGCGTGAGCTTGTTTAGTATCCACATGGTGCCTTTGCCACCGCTGCCTATCGTCGGCGTGGTTCCGGGGGCTGTGTCCTCGTGGGCAATCGGCTTGTTGGCGCTGCCCATCTGTGCGGCCATTGTGGTGGTCTGGCGGGCACGCCGTCACGTGAGCTTTGCTTTCGCGGCTGCAGCGACTGTGTTCGTTGCTCTCTTTACTCTGATTGCAAGCTACTTTGTGACTGGCACCCTCGGTACATATGGTGCGACCGGTCTGAACATCTGGTCCACTACCGGGCTGGTGGCACTGTGGTTCGCGGCCATTGCGTTCGCCTTTGCTTGTGCCTTTGCGATCGGCGCATGGCATGCTTCCCGCAGCGCTTCTGCTTCTGCAGCCGCAGCTGCTGATGAAGCAGAAGAGGCTGCAGGGGAAGCGGCCCTGACTGATGGTGACACCACTGGGGTCGACGCTGGGGCTGACGCTGGGGCTGAAGCTGCGGCCAGTGCAGCGCCCGACGACGTCGTGAATGCGGACGTAGTGGACGCAGAGATAGAGGAATCTGATGCCAGTGATACCGGTGATGCAGGGAAAGCCGAAGGTGCTGACGATGCTGAAGAAACAGAAGATATAGAGGAAAGCGCGGTTGGCGAAGCGGGAGCTCCCTCCTCGGAGACTGAAGAGGCTGCGGGGAACCTGTGGAAGAGGCTGCGGAGGAGCCGGCAGACGAGCAGTCGAACCAAGCCCAGGGCGACGTGGGCGTAAGCAAGGAAGGCGCCGAAGCCGTAGAGGAAGATCTTGAAGTAGTGGAGGGAGAAATCGTCGAAGAATTCCCGCAAAAGGGGTCAAAGGACTAGGCTAAGTGCCGTGACTTCACAGCATCAGCCACAAGGTGAAAACGCCCGTAACTCCCGTCCGAATGAAATCGTGGTTCTGGTTTCCGGAACCGGCTCACTCCTGCAAGCCATCATCGATGCACAGGATGAGAACTATCGTGTGGTCAAGGTCGTCGCTGACGTGCTTTGCCAGGGAATCGAGCGCGCCCAAGCCGCAGGCATTGCCGCAGAAGTAGTGGAGATGGGCCAAGACCGCGCCGAATGGAATAAGCGTCTGGTTGCCGCAGTGGATGCTGCGCAACCAGACATTGTTGTTTCAGCTGGTTTCATGAAGATCCTGGGCGCAGACTTCCTGTCCCGCTTTGAGGGTCGCACCATCAACACCCACCCAGCACTGTTGCCATCCTTCAAGGGCGCCCACGGCGTCCGCGACGCATTGGCATACGGAGTGAAGGTCACAGGTTCCACCGTCCACTTTGTCGATGCCGGCGTAGACACCGGTCGCATCATCGCGCAGGAACCCGTAGCGGTCCGCGCTGACGATGATGAGGCCAGCCTGCACGAACGCATCAAGGTGGTCGAACGCCAACTCATTGTTAAGGTCCTGCGTTCCGCCCAGGTTTCCCAGGAATCCGACAAAACCATTTCGATTCAGCTCTAAAACTTTTAGGAAGGCTTTCTCCGCACTATGAGCGATGACCGTAAGCAAATCAAGCGCGCCCTGATCAGCGTCTACGACAAGACCGGACTCGAGGACCTTGCTCGTTCCCTCGACGCAGCTGGCGTTGAGATTGTTTCCACCGGTTCCACCGCTGCCAAGATCGCAGACCTTGGCATCAACGTCACCCCAGTGGAGAAGCTCACCGGCTTCCCAGAGTGCCTCGAAGGCCGCGTGAAGACGCTGCACCCGAAGGTCCACGCTGGAATCCTGGCTGATACCCGCAAGTCGGATCACCTCGCGCAGCTCGAGGAGCTGGGCGTCGAGGCTTTCCAGTTGGTTGTTGTAAACCTGTACCCATTCCGTGAGACCGTTGCCTCCGGCGCTGACTTCGATGGTTGCGTTGAGCAGATCGACATCGGAGGCCCATCCATGGTCCGCGCTGCTGCGAAGAACCACCCATCCGTGGCCATCGTTGTGGACCCGGCTCGTTACGGCGACGTCGCTGAAGCTGCCAAGAACGGTGGCTTCTCCCTCGAGGAGCGCCGCGCTCTTGCTCGCGACGCCTTCCTGCATACCGCTGACTACGACGCGGCCGTCTCCGCATGGTTCGTGGACCAGCTCACCGAGGGCGGCGCCACCACGACGCTGCGCTACGGCGAGAACTCCCACCAAAAGGCCACCGTTACCCGCGATGGCTCCGGTAAGGGCCTGGCTAACGCGCAGCAACTGAACGGCAAGGAGATGTCCTACAACAACTACCAGGATGCTGACGCCGCGTGGCGCGCCGCCTGGGATCATGAGCGTCCGTGTGTTGCCATCATCAAGCACGCCAACCCGTGCGGTATCGCCGTGTCTGATGAGTCCATCGCTGCGGCACACCGCGCCGCGCATGCGTGCGACCCGCTCTCCGCATTCGGCGGCGTCATCGCCGTCAACCGCGAGGTCTCTGTCGAGATGGCCAAGCAGGTCAAGGACATCTTCACCGAGGTTATCGTCGCTCCGTCCTACGAGGATAGCGCCGTGGATATCCTTAAGGAGAAGAAGAACCTCCGCATCCTCGTTGCCGAGCACGAGGCTCCAGCAGAGGAAATCAAGCACATCTCCGGCGGCGTTCTGTGCCAGGAGCCGGATACTTACCAGGCCGAGGGCGATAATCCGGAGAACTGGACGCTGGCCTGCGGCGAGCCGCTCAACGACGCTGACCTCGCTGAGCTTGAGTTCGCATGGCGCTCCGTCCGCTCTGTGAAGTCCAACGCCATCCTGCTGTCCAAGAACAACGCCTCCGTGGGCGTGGGCATGGGCCAGGTCAACCGCGTTGACTCCGCCAAGCTCGCCGTCGAGCGCGCTAACGCCCTAGCCGAGGATGGCGCCGAGCGCGCACGCGGCTCGTTTGCCGCCTCCGACGCATTCTTTCCGTTCGCAGATGGCCTGGAGGTTCTCCTCAACGCTGGTGTCAAGGCTGTTGTGCAGCCAGGCGGTTCCATCCGTGACGAAGAAGTCATCGAGGCCGCTAAGAAGGCTGGCGTAACGATGTACCTCACCGGTACCCGTCACTTCTTCCACTAATTCGCTATCGCGAATTAGTAGGTTGCGCCGCTAATTAGGCGCAGCGCTAATTAGCTGAGGGGCCGGGCAGTTTATGGTTGCTGGGCCCCTTTAGACGTTTTCGGATGGAACGTCGCTCATGGTCGTTGGCGCAGTTGAGGTTGGCGTCGACACCGTGTCTGCTGGGGCTTCTGGAGTGTCTTTTGACAGCAGAAAATATGCCGCGGCGCCTAAGACAATGGAGAGGAAGAGGAAGGCGGCAATCAGACCTATGATTGCGCCGCTAATCAATCCTTTGCCGTTGTGCGCTGGCATTTGCGCGCCGAAGTTATTAGGTTGCGTAGCCGATGGTGGGTGCGTGGGGTTTGTACCGGGGGCAAAAGATCCGGAACCAAATTGTGGCGATGATTGTGGCGCAGAAAACTGTGGGTAGCCAAACTGGGGCGATGAATTAGGACGCGAGTTATTAGGCTGCGAGCCGAAACCTGGATAGTTCGTCATAGGGATTTCTAAAACGGCCTTTCCTCAACAAAGACGGTGGCGAATCACATAAGCAGTGATAGCAATAGTGACAATGTAACCGAAGATTTGGGTACTTCACCTACTGCCAAGGAAATTTCCCCAGATCCGCCTACTTCGGGGGAGTTCGGCACAAAAATTAGCTGGTCGAAGGGCACGCGTGTGTCATAATCAGAAATCTAAGTAATTACCGTATCCCTGCATAGAGGAGACCGTTTTGTCTGGCGAAAACAATGGCTTTGGCCCCCACCAAGGCGCAAACGAAGCACCCAATACCAACCCTTGGGCAATACAGTCAGACGGGCAGAACGCGGCGGATCAACCACAACAGCAATTCCCGCAAGGCTACTCAGAGCAGGGGTACCCGCCGCAGGACAACGGCCAATACGGGCAGTCCAACATGGGTTCACCATTTGTTGGTGACTCCGCGCCGTACTATGCGCAAGGCGGATACGGTCAGCAGTATGGTCCTGAGTATGGTTCTGCGGATTACAGCCAGGCGGCGCTGGTGTACCAAGAAAAGCAGTCGAGCGGTACGAGGTGGGCAATCATTGCTCTCATTGTGCTTGCCGTCATCGCGCTCTGCGCTGCTTTGGCATTTTTCCTTCTTAAGAGCGGCAGCGATGAGAAGAACACCAGCCCGATGCTGACAACCTCTGCAGCAACAACCACCGAGGCGCCACCAACCGAAGAAGCGGCCAAGGTTCCGAAACGCCCAGCGTATCCCTCGCTTCCGGCCGGTGCGGTGGCCGCAAACGAGGCAGCTATGTCTGGAGCTGCGGGCGGAGACCTGAACAACGTCTACCGTGATTCCACGATGACCTCTCCTGAGTTCGCGCGCGCCGTCCGCGGTGCATACGTAGAGCATTACCTATCTACCAAGGAATATAACGCGGTCATCACCGCATATAGCCCGGTTACTGGCATCACCTACACGATGGATTGCCGTGACAACGGCGAATATGTCACCTGCACCGGCGGCAACAACGCCATTGTGTACATCGTTTAATCAGCTTCGGCAGAGAGACAGGACCCAACTAGATGAAGAAAAAGAACCTGTGCGGCCTAGGCCTTCTATGCGTGGCTTTGACCGCAAGCGCCTGCACTATCGGTGATGTGGAGGAAAGAACGGAAGTGAGCATGACTACCAGCACGGATGTGGACCCACGCCCCACTTTGAGCGGGCAGACGATGGTGCCCGATGCAGATGCTAAAGGCGATGATGGACAGTCTGACAAGGACCCAGTTCCTGCTCCAGCGGGGGAGAACGTCCAGGAAGCACTGCAGAAGATCGTCCAAGACGTGGAAAGCAAGTACGGCGGTACCGCAGGAATTGCCGTTGCTGGTCAAGACAAGGTCTATAGCGCTGGTATTTCTGAACCGCGAGCCGCATGGTCTACCTCGAAGGTGCCGGTGGCCATTGCCGCAGAGCGCGCTGGTTCGGCAGATCCTTCGATGATTTCTCAGGCCATTACCTATTCCGATAATGCGGCCGCAGAAAATATCTGGCAATCCCTTGGTGGAGGACAATCCGCAGCTAGTGCTGCGAGCGCGGTTCTGGCTGAAGCGGGGCTAGACGTACAGGTACAGCCCACGATTACGCGTCCGGGGTTCTCCGCTTTCGGGCAGACCCAATGGACAGTTGCTGATCAAGCGCGCTTTATGGGGCAGTTGGGTTGTATCGCACAGGGTAGCGGAGTGCTCACTGCTATGGCCGCCTCTGATCCTGCCCAAAGCTATGGCTTAGGCAGCCTCGATAATTCATCTTTTAAGGGCGGTTGGGGCCCAGATACTTCGGGCGCCTATGAAGCACGGCAGATGGGCACGGTAGAGCTCAGTGGCGAGAAGATTGCAGTTGCTATTTACGCGACGTCGCCAAGCGGCGCCTATGGCTCGGCGCAACAAATGCTCAGTGCATTGGCCACCGAATTCGCAGGTGCAAAGGTTAAGTGGCCTAAAGCGGCTTGCTAGTTGGCGCTCCAGACGGTGCTGAACTGGCCGGTGTCTCGCTGGCTGTAGTCAGAAGAGGTGCTGTCTGGGACGATTGTGAACTCGCTGCCATTAATCAGCAGCTGGCTGACGTTGTTGAATGTAGCGGTGTAGGAGGTGCCGCTTCCCGAGGCAGTGCCAACGGCTGGGCCGCTGGACCAACTGCCGCGGTAGACCAAGCCGGAGCCTTCGTCACAGATGACGATGTGTGCTGA
>NZ_GG667522.1:150076-153004 GCF_000159135.1 Corynebacterium striatum ATCC 6940 | reverse complement strand
CAGCTGATGGTGCGGACTTCTTGGCTGCGTACACGGCCTCGCCGCCGTTGCACTGCGCGCCGGGGATTCCGTCCCAGCCATTGGCACTAAGCCCTGCCGGATAACCCTCGCGCTGCGTAGCGGTGTGGGTTTGCTGGCGCGGCTGCTGCCTGTGCTGATAGCGCGGCGAATTATTCTGCGCCGGGGAAGAAGAAACCTGGGTAGGCGTTGGACCAGACTCGGTTTCTTCCGTGTTCGTGACGGGTTCTTCCGCAACCTCCGTCGACGGCGGTGCTGGAGCGACAGGTGGCTGCTGAGCCTCGTCGCTCTTCTTATCCACCCAGACCACGCCGCCGCCAATCAGCATGGCCAGGATGACTGCCAAGATGCATAGGATCGGAACCCAGTTTCGCGAGGGCTGCGCGGCGGGCGCTGTAAAACCCCTCGGCTGCGTCGACTGGTAGCGGCCATTTGGGTTGGTAAAGGGATTCTGCTCGCCAAATCGGGATTGCGACTGCGCGCCCGAGTACATATTCGGGGGCAGCAAAGGGTAGTGATTTGGGCCTTGGTTAGGGTTGGTCATTGCATCCTTCGGCAAAGTAATCGGCGATAGGAAATAACTGCAGGCAGAAACTATTCGATGCTTGAGCAGTGAGCACTAGCGTCTGTCTTCTACGAGCGGATATGCTACCCCATAAGCGGGGTAGATAGGGTGATTCTGAAGATCTGCATTTGCATCGGGTGTGATGAAATATACGCGTGAATGATTCCCGTGTAGTGAGTTGGCTGGAGCGTCAAGGATACGTAAACGTCCGGCGCATCGGGGGCGGCGGCATGGGAACCGTCTTCGCAGCCACCGATATTGATCTAGGGCGCAACGTTGCAATCAAGACGGTGTTGCCGGAGCTACACAACGAAGAAGGGCTCAAGCGCTTCCACAATGAAATGAAGGCGCTGGCGGCCATCCATAGCTCCTATGTCACGCACATAAATAAGAAGCTGGCCGATAACGAGGGCAATCTTGGCTTCGAGATGGAGCTTTTCGAAGGCGGCACGTTGGAAGAGCTCATCCGTGAACGTCGCCATAATAACGAGCCGGGATTTAGCATCAGCGACGTCGTCAAGTACTTGCGCCCCGTGGCCAAAGCACTGGACCAGATGCATTCGATGCGCCCGGATGGGTGGATTCACAGGGATGTAAAACCGGCCAATATCTTGCTACGCCGCCGGCCCACCGATAGCGGTTATAGCGTTCTGAGCGACTTCGGTATCGCGATCTCGGAGGGGCAGTCGCGCCTGACTGCTATCGGTAACGTCATCGGAACCGAAAACTACTCCTCGCCGGAAAGTAACTCCCGTGACTACAGCGGGCAAGAAGCATCCTTTTCAGGTGATAACTATGCGCTAGCACTCATCGCGTTTGAGATGCTGACCATGTATCACCTTAAAGAGATGATGCCGGATTCTGCCTGGCGTGCAAAGCGCACAGTCCCGGGGATGGGCACCCCGGCTATCATGGCACGGCTTGATCCACAGGCGGCAATGGCCACTCAGCAGATTGATGCAGTGATGGAACGGGCACTGGATAACACTCCGTATAAGCGTTTCCCAGAAGCCTGCCAGTTCATTGACGCATTGGAGGCCTGTGGAAAAGGTGGAGCCGAACTTAATGCGCGATCCGCAGTTCCAGAAAGCCAAGCAACCAACTATCCGGCAAGCGGCCAGCTTCCCGCCATGGGCTTTGGAATGGGCAGCGCGCATAACCTCGCCGGAGGTGCGCAGAATTGGAGCAACCCCGCGATGGGTTCGGTGCCTTCTTATGGCGGTTCTAGTAATGCGCCGTTTAGATCAGGAATCAATCCGGGCGCGTCTATGCCCTCAGCGCGCCCCGTTCAGTCTGCGCAACTGCCTCAGCAGGTTCAATCTGCTCGGCCGGCACAGCCTGCTCGGCCGGCGCAGCTCGCGCGGCCGCAGAAGGACAACAACAATGCGTTGATGATTACAGCGACGATTCTCATCATCCTTGCTATTGCCGTCACTACGATTGCGCTAGTAACCAGTTAACTTTCGCGCTTGTAGGTATTAGTATGGACTTTTGAAAAATCCCCCTATCCATCTATCCTCAACTTCGAAAGCGTCTCATCTATGCAGCCCAACGCGAGCTCGCCGGCAAACTCTGGACCATGGCTTCAGATCAATGATTTGGTCGGGCAGATACACCGGATGGGCCCGGGAGACGAGCTCATAGTAGGCCGTGCTGGTGACTTTGTAGTAGGCGCTGAGGATTTGGACCTGCACCGCCAGCTATTCCAGCTGTGGTACTCCGGTCAAGGCTGGATGCTCGCCAACGTGGGCCGCCATATTCCTCTTTATATAAGCCAGCGCAATGTTCGCTCGCATTCGCGCATCGAGGTCGGTCCGCGCGGCTTGTCGCCCATTCCGCCAGGGCCGACCGCCGTAACATTCACCACGCCAGATTGCGTGTATGAGATTCACATCGACGTTCAAAACAATGACATGGTTCGTCGCACCCCGCGTCCACTGGATGAAAGCAGGGACCAGACGCGTACCCGCCACGTACCGAATGACGAGCAGGAGCTGTTGCTGCGTCAACTGGCAAGTTACCTCCGCGCGCCGGGCGCCACGGATGCCAATATCCCCACAATCCGCGAGCTAGCGCAGGCGCTTGGCTGGACTGAGAAGAAGACCAATCAGAAGATCGACCGTCTGATTGAGAACCTGAAAGAAGATGGGGAAGCGGTATATAAGCCCTATAAGAACTGCTTGGCTCACTATGCGGTTCAGCGCTATCGTTAAGTGCTAGGAAGACTAGCGCACCTAGCATCTAGAGTATTTCTCGTATCGACCCTGAAAAAAGAAAGCGCACACTATGACTTATCCGTATCCAAAGCAAAAAGATAAGTCTGGCATGGTGCCTATCGTCGTCGG
>NZ_GG667522.1:113381-149475 GCF_000159135.1 Corynebacterium striatum ATCC 6940 | reverse complement strand
CATTCTCGTCGCAATCGTGGCCGCCGCTGCATTCTTCTTGCTCGGGTGGGGTGGCGAGAAAACTGAGCAGACTGCGCAGCAGGAATTTAAGCCAGTGGAATCAACTGCCGCTACGGCAGAGACGACTTCCGCAGCGTCTAGCACCAAAGAAAGCCCAAGCCCCTCCGTAGTAACCGTGACGGAAACAGCGCCTAACCCGGAAGAACATTACGACCACGGGCGCGATAAGTCCACGGTTAGTGGCGGCATTTTAACTGACCGTGGCTGGTCCGGAAGCTATGCCTCATGCACCGCGGGCGAGGACCTCATCCTTGCCGGCACCAGTGATGACGGCAAGGTCGTTGTCTGCGGCAACTCGGGCGGCGCTACCTACCGTTCCGATATGTTCGGTGGCACCTTGGAGCTGCCCGCCGAAGGTCACGAAGGCACCTACCAGGTTGATGCCTATCCTTCTTCCATCGTGGTCAATGCTGACGGTCTGCGCGTCTACCAAGACAACGTGGCCGTAGAAAGCGTCACCTGGAACGACTACTGGCAGCGATAGGTGCTTGCTTGGCAGCACCACGCTGCACACACTAATTAATTGCTGGACTTCTTCTTACGATCCGCGGCAGCAGCAGCGGCAGAGGAGATGGAGTCGTGGCGGTTCTTGAGCAGCTCAAGAGTGGTCTCTTCTGCGTTGTCCGGAACCTTTGCACCGAGAACGGCTAGCGCGGCGTCGGCAAGCATGGCGGCAGTTTCTGGAACCCGCTGCGATGCGTCGAAAGGAGGCGTGCCATTATTTGGGCGCATCTCGATCACAGAGAGTGCGATGTGGAAGGGGAGCTCGATGCGGGGGTCATCCTTGCCAACGATGGAGGCGGCGATAGCGCGGAAGTGGCCTTGGAGGGCGTCACGTTGCTCGTGATACTCCGAGAACTCCGGAGAATTTGCCACCGGCAGCTGGTAGAGGCGGCCGACGTTCCAAGCGCTGGTCAACAGCAGTCGCGACTCGGCAGCGACCAGAGACCACAGGCGTTGTTCTGCGGATGCATCGGAAGCCGCGAGTTCTTCAGCGAGTTCCAAAGAAGGTTCGATGGTCGAGTTCAGGAGGGTCAAGAAGATTTCCGTCTTGGATGGGAAATGATAATACAACGAGGCCTGACGGATGCCGACCGCATCAGCGATCTGGTGCGTCGAGGTCGTAGCAAAGCCCTGCGTGGTGAAGAGCTCGGATGATGCATCGAGGATTTCTTCACGGGCAGTCGCTCCACGGCGGCGCGGGCTGTTCTTGCGCGGCCTACCTACAGTTCCAGCCATATGGTAGGACGCCTCCTTTCGTTGGAATGAATGTTAATTCATAAAGCCAGTTAAGTGTACTCGCTAGTATGCGAAGCAACTAATTATTTGGTGATTGGGTGATATCCGGGGTGCCGTTGAGTGATGGACTCAAAAATCGCGGAGACAGTTCGGCATGCCGAACCATAGGCGGTGCGGTCCAAGGGCGGCAGATCTCCCAAGACAGCACTGTGACTGTCGACGCCGTCGCGCCACCTGCGCAGCTCCAATGCAATGCCTGTGCCCCAGGAAAGACTTAAGGCCTCAGCCTCGGAGGCTTCGAGCAACTCTCGCTCCACGCCGATTGCTAAGCGGTCTGGGGTGGGGCGTGGGGCGGGTGCTGCCCAGCGAGCGATGGCCGCAATGGGGGCGAGTAGACCTGCCTGCACATCCACAGGTGCATTTCTGTCGGGCAAACCATCTACGAGGCGCAGTGCCGGCGGGCGTTGGTCCAGTGCAGCGCTGAGGAGCTCGGCCTCGCTGCCCGCGCCTAGTGGAAGACCGGCGTCGGCACGACTAGCCGTTGATTCGGCTACAGAAGAGCCTTTGAGTCCGGCATCGCTGATGATGGACTCTAGTTCAGAATCATCACCTAGCCAAGTGACAACCATCGAGGGCAGTGCGTCACCGCGAGCAGCCGGGCCAGATAGGCGGACTGGGCTGGAAACGCCAGGGGAGCGGACGATGTCAGTAATAACACGCGAGAACCAGGCAGCCAGCTCAAGCTCGTCTGCGCGGTGATCGAGCGAGTTGCGCAACAGGTCCTGGGCCTCAGCTAGAAGACCGCGGGCTGTGGCAGGGGATTGGCAGTGCGCAGCCAACTCGCTGAGATCAGCCAGTGATTGGTGCAGTGGCATGCGATGAAGAGCCCTTTCAATGTAATCGGTTGTTGGATAGAACCAATCTATCACTCACTCGAAAGGGGCTGATGGCAGAATCTGTAATTATTGCCCTTTTGCATGGTGCTAAGTAAGGCATTGGCCTCAATGCGTGCCGGTTAAAACGAACAAATGAAAACAAACAAAACCGCCTAGCCTTCAACGAGAATTGTTGAAAGCCAAGCGGCTTTGTAGGTTCTTTTACCGTGTCACACTTGCCAGCGGCAAAAGTGCGCTGTTGAGAAACCCAGCTACTGATTTAGCGGGCGGTGAACGGCAGGAGAGCCATTTCGCGTGCGTTCTTCACAGCGGTAGCGACTTGGCGCTGCTGCTGTGGGGTAAGACCGGTTACGCGACGGGAACGGATCTTGCCACGGTCGGAGATGAACAGACGCAGGGTCTTAACATCTTTATAGTCGACAGTCTCGATACCCTCAGCCTTCAGCGGGTTCTTCTTCGGGCGACGAGTCTGTTCCATGCGGAACTTCTTTTGGTTATTGCGCTTGATAGCCATTGTGCAATTACCCCTTTACCAGCTGGACTTACGAACGCCTGGCAGCTCACCACGGTGAGCCATGCCGCGCATACGGACACGGGACAGGCCGAACTTACGGAGGTAACCACGTGGGCGGCCGTCGGCTGCGTCGCGGTTACGGATGCGGGAGCGGGAAGCATCGCGCGGCTGACGGTTCAGCTCGAACTGTGCATCCAGACGCTCCTCGTCCGGGGTGTTCGGGTTCTTGATGATGGCCTTGAGCTCAGCGCGACGCTCCGCGTAGCGGGCGACGATTTCCTTGCGCTGCTCGTTCTTGGCGATCTTCGACTTCTTAGCCATAGATTATCGCTCCTCGCGGAATTCGACGTGCTTGCGGACGATCGGATCGAACTTCATCAAAGAGATGCGATCCGGATTGTTGCGCTTGTTCTTACGGGTCACGTAGGTGTAACCGGTGCCCGCTGTGGACTTCAGCTTGATGATTGGACGGATGTCATTACGTGCCATCTTTAGATCTTCTCCCCACGTGCGCGAATCTTGGCGACGACGGACTCGATGCCATCGCGGTCAATGATCTTGATGCCCTTTGTAGAGACATTCAGGGTGATGGTACGGCCCTCGGAGGGCAGGTAGTAGCGACGACGCTGCACATTGGGGTTCCAACGGCGCGAAGTACGGCGGTGCGAGTGCGAGACCTGCTTGCCGAATTCCGGCTTGCGGCCCGTTACCTGGCAAATAGCCGACATGGGTCTTCTTTCTCCTAGCCGCCCACATCGTGGCTACTGACGGTTATGCCTATCTGCGGTGAGGCGCAGCGCTCGGAAAGTGAGGTTGAGCTTGGAGGGCAAGACCGTCAAACACCAGTAGACGGGGCGTAAAACGTATACTTTGACAACAGCAAGGGGAAATCTTACAGCCCAAAGCGCGAATTACCTAATCGCCCCTGTGGCTACCGGATTGCGGTGCGCCGGAGGTTTCTTTCGGCTCGGAGCTTGGGCTTTAGCATTGTTGACGGGTGTGGTTGATGTGAATAATCGGCTTTGTAACACTCACTAGTTGTTAGCACCGAATCGTTTCCACTCGTTTCAACATCTCTTTTAGGACACGGTTTTCATCTTTTTGGGACACGGTTTTGGGGACACGATCCGGGGTTTGGGAAAGTTGCTGGTCGGGTGTAATATGTTCCGAGTTGTCGACGTCTGCGCCCAGCAGGGGCGGAGGAGTTGACGCCGTTTATTAATCTGCACATCCCAACTCGGGCACGATCTGCGCCGCCGATTACTGTAAGTAAGTTGCAAGTTTTAGGGCTTTGCCAGGCAAAAGAGCGTAGAACCGACCCGTAGTTTCAACCCTGAGGGAATAAATATGAAGAAGGATATCCACCCGGATTACCACCCGGTGGTCTTCAAGGATGCCGGTACCGGCCACTCGTTCTTGACCAAGTCCACTGCTACTTCCGACCGCACTGTTGAGTGGGAAGATGGCAACGAGTACCCGCTGATCGTCGTTGACGTGACCGCTGAGTCCCACCCGTTCTGGACTGGTGCACAGCGCGTTATGGATACCGCAGGCCGCGTTGAGAAGTTCAACCAGCGCTTCGGTGCCATGGCTCGTCGCAAGAAGAAGAACGCGTAAGGAGGATAGAAGAAAATGGCAACTCCTAAGTTCAAGATGTCCCGTGCGAACACCCGTGCACGCCGCTCCCAGTGGAAGGCTGACAACGTCGCCCTCCAGGAAGTCACCATCGATGGCCAGACCGTGCGCATCCCGCGTCGTCTCGTCAAGGCTGCAAAGCTCGGCCTGGTTGACGTAGAGCAGTTCTAATTTGGAGTAATCCTATATAAAGGAACACTTTGAATTTCGAGCCCGCGCAATTTAGCAGATTAAATGCTAAATCGTGCGGGCTTTTATTGTGCCCATTTACTCTGACCTTTCTTCGTCGCTTCAGGCGGGGTATCACCTTGCGTTGCTTTGCGGGAGTGTATGGGGAGCATATGGCCTACGTTTCGAAAATCCCACAAAATAGTTCATAATTAAATCTATGAAAATTCTTGTCGTAGATGATGAGCAAGCCGTGCGTGAATCGCTTCGGCGTTCTCTCAGATTTAATGGCTACGATGTCCTGATTGCTAGCGATGGTGTTGAAGCTGTCGAGACCGTTCGTAGTGAAAACCCTGAGCTCTTGATCCTCGACGTAATGATGCCCAACATGGACGGGCTCGAGGTGTGCCGTACGCTGCGTAGCGAAGGCTGGGACCGTTCGATTTTGGTTCTGACAGCACGCGATGGTGTCTCTGACCGTGTCGCAGGTCTCGATGCTGGTGCTGATGATTACCTGCCAAAGCCTTTTGCGCTTGAGGAGCTTTTGGCTCGCGTGCGTTCTTTGGTTCGCCGCGCTGCTGCTAATTCGATTGGCGTAAAGACAGCATCCAAAACCCAGCTCTCCTTTGAGGATCTGCATCTCAATGCAGATACCCGCGAGGTTAAACGTGGCGAGCGTGCGATCTCTTTGACCCGCACGGAATTTGCGCTTCTGCAGCTGTTGATGGAAAGTCCCCGCAAGGTTCTTTCACGAAACACCATCCTCGAAGAGGTGTGGGGATATGACTTCCCTAGCTCCGGAAATGCGCTCGAGGTATACATCGGCTACTTGCGTAAGAAGACTGAAGGGGGCGGTGAGTCTCGCCTAATCCATACCGTGCGCGGCGTCGGTTACGTGCTTAGGGAGAACAGAACGTGATTCTGAGGAAGCCCACGCCAGGCGTGGAGGCTTCCGATCAAGAACAACCGTCCCCAGTCTCCGAGATTGCTGGGAGTAGGGGAAGTTGGGCTTCTCGGGCGCCACTGCGGTGGCGCCTTTCGCTCGTTACTGGCCTAGTGGTGGCTGTGTCTGTTGCCTTAATGACGCTGGTGACCTATTGGACTGTGTCAACCTCGTTAACGGCGACCGTCGACAAGCAGCTTGCGCAGCAGGCCGACGTCTTGATCCAACAAAGCCAGGACCCGCGCTTCATCGAGACAATTGATCAAGAAATTGCACAATTCAAGCTATACAACCCCTCAACGCGAGTTGCAGTTTCGTCTCCATCTCGGAGTTCTACCTACGGTGACGCGATTCCTGTTGGCGGCGAGTTCCGCAAAATTGATGATCACACCGAATCTTCCGTTCGGACCGTTGGCGGCGAACGCATCTTGGCCATCCGCCACGACTTGGACTCAACTGTTGTCCTAGCTCGCGATCTTGCGGAGACTAAAGAGCTGATCTCTGCAATCGGTTCGATGTTGTTGGTGATCGTTGCACTGGGTTTTCTGTTGGCTATCTTTGCCGGCATGGTGGCCTCAAAGACCGGTATGCAGCCTATCTCTCGTCTCAAGCGTGCGGTTGACTACGTTACGCAGACCAACGACCTACGGCCAATTGAGGTCGTGAACAACGACGAGATGGCGCAGCTTACCGTCTCCTTTAACCAGATGCTGGAAGCACTCCAGCAGTCGCGTGTTCAACAGAGACAGTTCGTCACTGATGCTGGTCACGAGCTGAAGACTCCGCTTACGTCGATGCGTACGAATATTGAGCTGCTCCTGATGATGAACAAGTCCGGCGGCGGATGCGGCATCAGCGAAAAAGATCGACGTGATCTTGAAGATGACGTGATGTCGCAGATGTCGGAGCTTTCTGCCCTCATCGGTGATCTTGTGGATTTGGCCCGTGGGGACGCCAATGAGAAAGCGCCGGAGCCGGTCGCTCTGATGGAAGTGCTGGAATCTTCGCTTGCGCGCGCTAGACGACGCCGCCCTGACGTGAAGTTCCGTGTCCGGTTTATCCCGTGGGTGTTGGAGGGGGACCCGTTTGCTCTTGGTCGTGCGACCTTGAACCTGATGGACAATGCCGCAAAGTGGTCGCCGGCCACCGGAACTGTGCGCGTATCCATGCAGCAGATCAGTGAGCATGAAGTCCGTTTGCGCGTGGATGACTCAGGTCCTGGTATCCCGCCAGAGGAGCGAGAAAAGGTCTTCGAGCGCTTCTATCGTTCAGCCGAAGCTCGCTCTATGCCCGGCTCAGGTCTTGGTTTGGCCATTGTGAAGTCCGTGATCGAGCGACACGAGGGTGCCATTGAAATCAAGGAGTCCAGCGATGGCGGTACCCGCATGGAGGTAACTCTTCCGGGCTACCGAGGAGAGGGGGACCCCTTTGTTGACAGCTTGTCTGAGCCTGACTTCGCGCAGGAGGAATCTTCACCTTCGGATCGCGGCACCATCTTCGCTGAACGGTGGTTCAATCAGGGCTAATATTCTGGATGGCTTTTGCATGCATTTCGGCCCAGCCGTGCAGGTCACGATATGCAGGATTCTTTCAGGAATTCTTAGTAGCCTTACAGAGTTGATACAGATGTACTCCAGCACGGTACGGCACAATTCTGGATATGAACATGAGGAACTCGAACATGAATGAGCCTGAGGGCCAGGGGCAGCGCGGTGAACAGCTGGGCAATGACTACTTTTCTAATTCGGCTGGATGGAACCAGCCGCGCAATCAGCAAGGTGGTAGCCCGTCTCCGAACAATCACCCGCCGAGCAATCACCCATCAGGCATGCAGTCGCAAGGCAGTCAGATGTATGGAAACCAAGGTCAAGGAGCATCGCCGTACCGCAGCGGATTTGGAAACCCGGGCGCAAACCAGGCACAGAGTCCAGCTCAAGGATTCTACAACCAAGGCATGTCGGCGGGGGAGACTGACAACGGTGTGACTCTGATTGGCGAGCAACGCCCACCGAAGGAGAAGAAAAAGGTGGGGCTCGGTACCGCGATGGCGATGATGCTCGCTGGCGCCGTTGCCGTTGGCAGCATCACTGGCATTGCGCTGGGTGGAAGCAATAAAAATGACACCAGCACTGTGAAGGAGGTCCTCAAAAATGCGCCAGTGGCAAACAGCACCGGCGAGGAGCCCGCAAAGGGCTCGGTCGAGGCGGTAGCCGCTAAGGTTCTTCCAGCTGTTGTCTCGATTGAGGCCTATGGGCAAAGCGGTGCCGCAGAGGGATCGGGTTCGATCATCTCCCCTGACGGCTACGTGTTGACCAACCACCACGTTGTGGCTGGGGCTGAAAACGGCGGCCAGCTGCGCGTCACGATGAATGACGGCAGCAAGCACGCCGCAGAAGTTGTTGCCTCGGACGCCAATACGGACGTAGCAATCGTTAAGATCGCTGATGTCTCAGGTCTTCCATACCTTGAGTTCGGGGACTCCGATGCCGTGGCTGTGGGCCAGGAAGTCGTGGCCGTGGGTTCCCCGCTGGGCCTTAACGCAACGGTGACCTCCGGCATTGTTTCCGCGAAGAACCGTCCGGTTCGCGCCTCCCAAGGAGGCGGGGAGAGCTCGCTTGTCGACGCCATCCAAACTGACGCTGCGGTCAATCCCGGCAACTCCGGTGGCCCACTCGTGGACATTAATGGCAATTTGGTGGGAATGAATTCCATGATTGCCTCCTTGTCCAATTCTGGCTCGAGTGAGGCTGGATCTATTGGCTTGGGGTTCGCTATCCCGTCGAACTTTGCCAAGCGCATGGCTGAGCAACTTATCAACAACGGTTCTGTAAAGCACCCAACGCTGGGTGTGAAGGTCGATGCGCGAGACAGTGGTAACGGTGCTCGCATCGTGGAAGTCGAGCCAGATAGCCCAGCTGAGAAAGCGGGGCTGAAAGCGGGTGATCTTGTGACCCGTGTCAATGATCGCCTAATCGATAACTCGGATTCCCTCATCGCAGCAGCTCGTTCGCAGGACTTTGGCGCCAAGGTCACTCTTGAGGTCAGCGGCGAAGACGGCAAAGATCCCCGACAGGTAGAGGTAACCCTGTCAGGGGAGTAAGTTATCTAACAACTACAGAACATATTTCAGACGTATTCCAAGAAGACGCCTTGATATATCGGCCCTATTTAAGGAGCAACTTTGGCACACGATGCTGATATCGAGACCAACACTGGCGCCATTGAAGTCCCGGAATCCACTGGAGCGCTTTTGGACGTCGCTGAGCCAGATGATGCATTCCTCTTCGCGAGCGAGCAAGAGCAAGGCCTCAATGCTCCTCGCCGCGCACTGGTTGTGATTGTTACTGATCATCCTGAGCGGCACGCTGAGGGAACCTCGCGTTTGGTCGGGGAGTTGTTGGCGGAAGCTGAGTTTCAGGTTGATGGCTCAATCATTGTCCGCTCGAAGAAGTCCAAGATTCGGCAGGTTATAGAGACAGCCGTTGTTGGTGGCGTCGATTTGGTCCTTACGATTGGCGGCACAGGCGTTGGGCCACGTGACAAGACCCCTGACGCTACGCGTTCGGTGCTCGACCAAATGGTTCCTGGAATCGCTCAGGCGCTTCGTTCCTCTGGTCAAGCTTGTGGCGCTGTAGACGCGTGTACCTCTCGTGGTATCTCTGGCGTTTCGGGGTCCACGGTCATCGTGAACCTTGCGTCTTCTCGCGCGGCAGTGCGTGACGGCATGGCTACTCTTGCGCCGTTGGTCCACCACCTTATTGATCAGCTGCAGAAATATAGCGTTCAATAAGCAGCGAGGAGCTGATTAAAATGGTTCAACCCGGCAAGCGTCGCCGCGTGGTTCGCCGTGCTGAGAGCAACTATGACCGCACAGCAGATCGTCCGGACTTTGTCTCCGCGTTTGATGAAACTGGGGATGAGCGCGGCTCGGACGCCACACGCGAGGTAACTCTGGACGAGGAACAGCCGGCTGAACAGCCACACAATGAGCAGTTCTATCGTGAACAGATTCCTCCGCACTATGGGGCATAGGTGAAGTCTCCAAGCCGACCCCTTGGGTTAAACGATCAATCCTTGACGGACAGGTCTACAAGGACAAGGCAAGATTGAGACCCGAGAGCGCGTTCAAAGAAGGAGACGAAAAGGGGGCTCCGCGTCCTCCCATGACGGAAGGTGCGGAGCCCCTTGGTGGTTTAGAAGAAACCACAGCGGCAATTAATTCCTCGCGGAATTAAGCCTGGTGACGGCCAGTGGAGTCTGGGTCAACGGTGGTGTCGCCAGCTACGGAGTTCGGGGAAGTTGCAACCTTTTGCGCCTCCATGAGGTCGCGAATCTCGGTAAGCAGCTGCTCTGTGGTCGGAGCCGGCTCTTCTGGGTCAACGCCCTGGCGGCGCTTTGCTGTTTCAGTGATCTTGTTGATCGGCATAACGATTAAGAAGTAAACAACAGCGGCGATGATGAGGAAGTTGATTGCCGCGGTGAGGACTGCACCGAAGTCCATGAAGGTGGACTCGTTGTCGGTGATCTGGAAACCAAGGCCGGAGTAGTCTGCAGAACCGAAGGAGTTGATCAACGGCTGGATAAGGCTGTCGGTTACAGCGGTAACGATAGCGGTGAATGCGCTACCGATGATGACTGCGACAGCCAGCTCGATGACGTTGCCGCGGAGGATGAAGTCTTTAAAGCCCTTCAGCATGTGTTGGTGTTCCTTTCCTAAAAACACTTTGTGGCCCCGCCCCTGTAAGACACTGTGGAAGTTCCTGAGCCAAGTGTTTGTGTTTATTATCAGCAGGGCTAGCGCGGACTAACCTTAGTGATTTTTAGTGGATATGCCAACATCTATTTGTGAGCGCTGTGGCTTTTTCATCCAGTGGCACGCTGCCCAACGATGACTACCGTGAGAGGTTGGCTCAGTGAGGCGGAAGCAACTGCGTCAGCCTGGCTGGCTGGGAGTGCGAGTAAAAGGGTAGAGGCATCCTCGCCATCGCGCGAGCTAGTGGTAGCAACAACCCGGCCACCAGCGGCGATGACGCTTCCAGCGGGGGATGTGGTGCCGATTAAATCGGAATTGGAGTTTCCGGCGATGACGTTTACTGTGTCTCCATGATGGAGATGCGGAAGGATATCCGGTTCTGCGAGTTTGAGCGGAATCATGTGGGATTCCTCTCCGGAAGTATTTAGCGTGGAATTGTTCACTAAGTTGTCTACAAGCTCTGGGCTCAGCAGCCTGGCGTCGGTGACGAGTTCGCCGCTTGCAGCTGCTGCAACGACTACTCTGCCCTCCAACTTTTCGAGGTCCGTGTCAACCGCAGAATCGGGCAGGATGTGGGATGGCACTGGAGCTAACGTGAGGTCCTCTGCTTGCAGGGTGCTGCCTGCCGGCACGTCTCGGGCAAAGACTACCGCCTGCGGAAGCTCGCGACGAGCATGTAGGGCGCTGAGGCCCGCGCCGATAATGAGGACGGCAGCGAGTACGCGACGAACGAGCAGTGATCGTCGATGCCCAGGGATACGAATTGAGCGAAGGATCGTTTTAGCTTCCATGTGGTTTTAGACTCCGTTGGGGCCCTGGAGGTTCCCAATCGCCCAAACTGCCTCCAAACATGGCAGGAATAAGCCAAGGTGGGGCAGGGGTAAGAAGCTAAGAAAACAAGAAGTTAAGAAGCTATAGCCACTGGAAATCCCGTTCGGTGAGAATGCCATCGACTGGGCGGTCATGGTCTTCGCGGGGGAGCTTACGGATCTCCGAGGAGTGGACGACCGCTACGACGGGCGGGCGGCCAGTGGGGAGGGGAGTAAGCGCTCGATCATAGTAGCCGGCGCCTTTTCCTAGGCGGTACCCTTCAGTATCCACGGCCATTGCGGGGGCAAATATGAGGTCAACGCCAGCGAGGATGGAACTGGTGGAACGCTTGCCTTTTGGTTCGGCAATGCCCAAGGCGCCGGGCTGCATGGACTCTGGGCCGGAATAAAGCGCCCAATAAAGGTGCCCGTCGTCGCCAGAAATGGGCAGGTAAAGGTGTTTGCACGCCGCCGCGAGGGTTTCCACAAATGCGCTGCCGCCGGGCTCGGAACCCAAAGGGTTGTATGCCGCGATGTTCATCGAGGGGGTGAGCAAGGCGGCAGCACCTTGGCACCATGCGGCGTCGGCATCAGCTTTTTCCTCGGGAGTACGGGCACGGCGCATAGCGAGCAGCTCTGCGCGAAGGGCGTCTTTTTGTGTAGCTATCTCACTCATAGAGCAAATAGTAATTGCTGGTGTATCGCTGCACGAAAGAAAATGCTCTGCCTGTAAGCTCAAACTTATGGCTAATAACAACGAGGGCTCCCTTCATGGGATCAAGACAGTTGTAGTGCCGGCTGCGGGCCTGGGCACTCGCTTTTTGCCAGCGACCAAGACTGTCCCGAAAGAATTGCTCCCCGTAGTGGACACACCAGGTATCGAGCTCATCGCGGAAGAAGCGGCGGCGGTTGGTGCTCTGCGTCTTGCGGTGATTACCGCCCCGAATAAGCAGGAAGTGATGCGTCACTTCGATGCCTTCCCAGAGTTGGTGGAGACGCTCGACGCACGCGGTAAAGATGAGCAGGTGGCAAAGGTGCAGCGTGCCGGCCAGCTAATTCATCCGATTTCTGTACCGCAGGAAAAGCCGTTGGGGCTCGGTCATGCAGTGGGCTTGGCTGAATCGGTGCTAGATGATGACGAAGAATGCTTCGCAGTCATGCTTCCTGATGACATCGTTCTCCCAGCAACCGTCATGGAAGAGATGGCACGCGTGCGCGCCGCCGTAGGCGGCTCCGTGCTATGTGCATTTGAGGTCGACCGCGAAGAGACCTACAACTACGGAGTCTTCGACGTTGAGGACACCAATGTGCCCGGCGTCAAGAAGGTTGTCGGAATGGTGGAGAAACCTGAACCTGAGGATGCTCCCTCTAATCTCGTAGCTACTGGCCGCTACCTTCTCGACCGCAAGATCTTCGATGCCCTGCGCCGCATTAAGCCAGGCAAGGGTGGGGAGCTGCAGCTGACCGATGCAATCGAGCTGCTCATCCAGGAAGGCCACCCGGTTCACGTTGTTGTTCACCGCGGTAAGCGCCATGACCTGGGTAACCCAGGTGGATACATTCCTGCCAACGTGGACTTCGGCCTACACCATGAGAAGTATGGCCCGGCTTTGTACAAGGCAATCAAGCAACTCATTGCCGAGTATGAGGCGGAAAAGGGTATCAACTAGCCTAAGGCAGTAGGCAGAGAAGGGAAGGCGGCAGTCCATGCGTTCGGTAGATGACCAGCTTGCTTTGATTACTGATGCGGCGGTGACACCGGAACCAGTGCGTATTGCAATTGCAAACTCACTGGGGTTGATGTGTGCCGAGGAAGTGCAAGCTAATCAGCCGCTTCCCGGGTTCCCTCAGGCGGCTATTGATGGTTATGCAGTGCGTGCCGTCGACGTTGGAGGCGAGCGCGCACTGAGGGCACGACGTTCCTCGGAGGAGGACGCGGAAGAAGAGGAGTCCGCTGCAGAAGTGGAGCGCTCTATTCCTGTGGTCGGTGAGGTCCCTGCGGGCTCTCGCCAGCCGTTGCGCCTGCAACCTAAGCAAGCAGTGCGGGTCTATACGGGCGCGCCATTGCCCACGCTTGCCGACGCCGTCCTTCCCCTTGAGTGGACTGACCGCGGAAGAAAACGCGTAACCGCGCACCGACCAGTTCGCTCTGGTGACTTCGTACGTCGAGTTGGCGACGATATTCAGCCGGGTGACGTTGCGGTCTCTGCGGGAACCATCCTTGGCCCAGCACAGATCGGGCTCCTTGCTGCGGTGGGGCGCTCAAAGGTCTTGGTTTATCCGCGACCTCGCGTAACTATCTTGTCTTTCGGTAAGGAATTAGTGGATATTGACCGCGAGCCGGGCTTGGGTCAAGTCTTTGACGTTAACTCTTATTCCTTGGCAGCTGCTGCGAAAGAGGCAGGCGCCGATGTACACCGCGTAGGAATTGCGGAGGGAGAGCCACGCCGCATCCGTGAGGCACTGGAAACCCATATTGGCCGCAGTGAGGTTCTCGTGATTTCCGGTGCCGTCGGCGGTGCCGGCTCCCAAACTGTGCGTGAAGTCCTCAACGAACTGGGAGATATCGATACTTCTCGTGTGGCCATCCATCCCGGTTCGGTCCAGGGCTTCGGCCTATTGGGCGAGGAGCGTATCCCGACGTTCCTCCTGCCCTCGAATCCAGTCTCAGCACTCGTCATCTTCGAAGTGTTTGTACGCCCATTGATTCGTTTGTCTCTGGGGAAACGCAATGCAAACCGTCGTGTGGTGCGAGCGCGAGCTCTCAATCACATGGAGTCCCGCCCGGGCCGTCGTGGGTTTATTCGTGCGCGCTTGATGCGCGACGCAGAAACCGCTGATTACCTGGTTGAGGGCTTGGGCGGTGCGTCTGGTGCACCTGCCCACCTGTTGGCTGGTTTGTCCGAAGCTAATGCGATGATCCGAATTCCGGAAGAAGCCACGGAGATTCGTCCTGGTGATGTGGTCGACGTTTTGTTCCTCACGCAGCGAAGCTAAACATGCTTGATCCTTTTGGTACTGCGGCGGCTCGGCTGCGCAGGCCCTCGAGCGGCCAGCCTGATCCTGAACACCCAGGGTGGCCCGAGTCCACTCCATACGTGAAGTTGCATCCCTCTGCTGTCTTGGAGGAAGGCGCTCGTCTGCGACTGCGTCCATTGATGCGCAAAGACGGGGAAGCGTGGCGCATTCAGCGTATCGCCGATGAGGAACACTTGCGCCCAGTCGAACCGACGATGCCAGCATCGTGGGCCGATGCCCATTCGCACAGTGCATGGCGCAACCATCTCATGTTCTTACGCGAATCTGCGCGCTCGGGTTCCGTGTTGCCTTTGATTATTGAGCTGGACGGGGATTTTGTAGGACAGGTGACTTTAGGAAACATTCAGCACGGGAGTATTGGAGAGTGCTGGATTGGATACTGGGTTCATTCGGCAGTCCATCATGCGGGTGTTGCTACCGCGGCGTGTGCCTTGGACGTGGATCACGCTTTTCGGCGTGTCGGAATGCATCGCGTGACAGCCACGTACTTGCCAGATAATCCAGCCTCCGGGAAGGTGCTGAAGGCGTGCGGCTTTCGTGAGGAAGGGTATCTACGGAGAAATCTGCACATCAATGGTGCATGGCGCGATCATCATTTAGTGGCCTTGAATCGGGAAGACTTCTCCACCACGGCGGTCGACCGTCTGCGCAGTGCTGGACGCATCGTTTAGCTGTACGCGTTGTTTGAGCGCCCTAGTGGGGGTGTAATTCGCCACTGTTTTCACACAAGTCACAACATTGTAATTTAACTGGTTTGGATACCTCTACTGGTGGCGAAAAGCGCTAACGTTGGGAGAAACTCTGCACCCTACGGAAGGTCACCTCTACCGTGTCCATTGCTGTGCCCATCATCGGCATCATTGTGGTCTGGGCCTTCGTCTTGGCTCCGTGGTTGCTGCGATCGCAGCGCCCAATGAGCCGCACCGGCGAGGCCTTTGACGATACCCGCGTCTTGTTCGAAGGCGATTCTGGAAATGTTGCTGCCCGCCGCCGTCCCCGCTTAGGCAAGCGCGACGTGCGTTTGAGCGAGGCAGACGATGAGGATTTCGAGGTCATCGATGCTGCGGACATCTCCGTGGTTGATGACAAAGAAACGGAAGCAATAACCATCGCCGGGGCTGCCGCAAAGGCCAAGGCACATCCGCGTCAACCAGGTGCACAGCTTGGTGACAAAGCTGAAGCTGCGCAGTCCGCACTTAGCGAGGAAGCTGAGCGCACCCCTGAGACGATCGAAGGTGAGCTGGTCGAGGATGACAACGAAGTCACGATCGTTGGGTCCGCAGAGACTAAGGATGAGCCTTCGAACCAATCTGAGCTAGCTCAAAATTCTGACAACCACGAAAGCGGAAGCAAAGGTGGTGCAGCGGCTGAGGATGCCGACGACGTGGAAGAGGACGACCTGCTCATCGAGGATGAAACCAAGGCTGGAGAAGACTCTGACGTAGAGGTGGCAGAGGACGTCCAAGCTGAGGAAGCAGAGGTCTTCAGCGCACCTGCCGTAGCAGACGTAGCGGAGGATGCCTACGAAATTGATTCCACTTACACCTCCCCGGTGGACTTGATGTACCCAGGTGCGGTGGACAGCGCTGAGCAGGTAAGCCAAATCCCGCATGCTATTGAAGCGGAGGAAGAGCAGGAATCTGAACTCGCTGAGGACACAGATCTCTCGGCAGACGAGGTTGCTTTTGCACAGCGCCGACTAGGTCGCGGCGGCTGGGATCCAGTAGCTGAAAAGGCTGCTTCTGCCAACCGTTACCAGCGTCGTCAGCGTACGTTGATTGGTTTGGCAGTCGCCGTCGTATTCACCGTTGCTTTAGGCATTGTTTTCGGCGGTTGGACCTGGACCTTTGCGGCCCTCGCGGGCCTGTCTAGCATCGTCTACTTGGTAGCGCTTCGGACCCAGGTGCGTCAGGAACAAGCTCTGCTGCAGCGCCGTGTCTACCATCTGCGCCGCGCTCGTTTGGGTGTGCGTAACGCTGAGGATGAAGCCTTAGCAATCCCCCGCAATTTGCGCCGTCCGGGCGCTGTAGTGCTGGAAATTGATGACGACAGCCCGGATTTTGACCACCTGCCCGTGCATTTTGACGATGACGAGTTTGACGGATTCGATGGACCCCACGCCACCAATCGCCAGCGCCGTGACGACTTGGCATCGCGCCGCGTGAGTTAGTTAAACCACGTCATCCCACACGCCGGAGGTACCGCGGCGGTGGGAACCGATGAGATGGGCATCGAACATACCGATTGCTTCCATCAGCGCGTGGCAGGTCACAGGTCCAACAAAAGTGAAACCCTCCTTCTTTAAGGCCTTGGAAAGTTCCTTGGCCTTTTCACTAGTTTTAGGGATGTCTTCCATGAACCGGGGATAGAGATTCTCCTCGGGCATGAAGCTCCAGATGAATTCACTCAGGCCACCCTTTTCGCGGAGTTTGATGGTGGCGTTGGCGTTGTTGATGGCAGCCTCGATCTTGCGGCGGTTGCGGATGATTTTGGGATTATTGAGCAACCTCTCCACTTCTGCTGGGCCAAAAGCTGCGACAGCATCAGGATTAAAGCCTGCAAATGCGATGCGGAAGTCATCTCGCTTACGCAATACCGTGGCCCAAGAGAGACCCGACTGGAAGCCTTCTAGGGTCAAACGCTCAAATAGTCCGGCTTCATCGCGGACAGGCATTCCCCATTCCGTGTCGTAATATTCGCGCAGTAGTGCAGACGTTGTGGCCCATGGTGGGCGCCCCACTCCTTCAGAATCAAACACAAGGCCGGTCTTGCCCGTTGTGTTACCTGGTTCGGAGGCTGGATTGGGCATCGATGGTGCCGCAGAAAAGTCGATAAATTGGGTGGGTGACTGGGCTGTGGCTTCTTCATCGCGCGCAAAAGGGTTGGTCATGGGCGCCAGGTTACTATCAATGATTGTGCTTTCATCGGTGTGAATATCTGATTTGTAAGTCATGATCTATTGGACTGCGCGAGTGGCTGAAAGGTTCCATTGCTTGCCAACCTGCGGTTGATTCGTCAGTACCCAGGGGTCCCAGGGTAGTGTAATGCTCATGAATAGACCTGCTGTACGCGATGCCGCGCTGCTTATTCTGCGCGCAGTTCTAGGTCTCGTTTTCGTAGCCCACGGCGTAGACAAAATGTTTTTCGCTGGGATAGACGAAACCACGGGTCAGTTCTCTGCGATGGGTATCCCACAACCACATGTTTCGGCCTACATTGCCGCCATCGGCGAGATGGTTGGCGGCTCGTTGCTGGTGGTGGGGCTTCTAACCACGTTCGTCGCCGGTGCGCTGGCATTATTCATGGCTTGCGCGCTTTACTTTGTGCATCTTGGCAATGGAATTTTTGCGGCCGACGGCGGCTTTGAGTACCCGGCGGTACTTATCGTTTCCCTGTTAATGGTCGTGGTCTTCGGTTCTGGTCGCGCGAGCTTGGATGGGGTGTTGAGCCGTGTTGACGCATGAGCAAGTCCAAGCCGCGATTTCCGCGCAGCTTGACGGGGAGCCGGCGCAGTTGCCTGCCGACGTCGTCGATGCCCACGTTGAGAGTTGCGCCCAATGCCGTGCCTTTCGTGACAAGGCCGCCGCGCTGTCTCGCTCTTTGAGCTTCGTGGAATCGGCAGAAGGAATGGCACCGCCGCAGGACCTCTCCGAAGTCATCATTGCGGGTGTTGAGTCCGAATGGAATAGGGCATCGAGCGCGCGCCAAACCGCGTTGACTGTTGCCCGCGTTGGCCTTGTCTCACTCGGATTGGTATTCGCCGTATGGGCGATTGTCGTAGTCGCGAGTGCCTCGGGATTGGCTGTAATAGGGGATGAAGGGACGCTTTCGCTTTCCGCCGATCCAGAACGTGCCCGCTTGCTTATCGAAGGCGCAGCGCTACGTTTCGGCCTAGCAATCGGTCTGCTCTTCGCGGCTTGGCGCCCAGCCTCGATCCCGGGGACCCTGCCGGTCGTGGCTACCATGTTTGCGTTCCTTTTCGGATTTACCATGCGGGACATTGCCCTAGGAACGACCGTGATGAGCCAAGTCTATATTCTCCTCGCTACCGGCCTGAGCACACTGGCTTTGATCTGGGCTTGGGCAGCAGATAAGGGTTACGTGCTACGAGACTTCTGGCGCTCGCTGGGCGCTGATCCGCATTAGCCCACCGTCCCCCTCGCACTAGCGCGTAAAGGGAGCGCCTGCGGCGTCGTCAAGCGCTGCGCACGATGCCTCGATGAACGTGGTTGTGTACAGCAGGATCCAAGAAGAAGGCATGGTCTACACCACGCCTTCTTCTTGTGTTGTTCCTAGTCTGTTGCCGCGAATTAAGACTCCGTCGCCACAAGCGGACAAGCTATTCGCGTTGGATACTTAACTCGCCGTGAAGTACTGCTAGGTCCAATTGTTGAGCCACATCATGGATTGGTACCAGTTCTCAGGGATGATGTAGCCGTAGAGGATTGGGGAGAAGTAGATAAACATCGCGAGCACGAGCGCCAGGTAGCACACCGCCACGAACGAGCCGGTCCGGATTTCTCCGCCCGCCAAGGATTTGAGCCAGCGCCATTGCAATTGTTTGCCGTGTCCGATCATCTGCCCTAAAGCCAGCGCAATGAGCACGATGACAAATGGGATGAATGCGGTGGCATAGAAGAAGTACATCTGACGGTCGAAAGCAGCTAGCCACGGAAGGAAGCCCGCAGCAAAACCGACCAGTGGAATCAGGAAGGCGCGGTTGCGGCGCACCAGTAGGGACCAAAGGCCCCAGAAGACTGCCGGAATGACAAGCCACCAAATAGCGGGCGTACCGAAGAGATACAGCATCTTGCGGCATGTACCGCCGTCGCCACATTCCAGGTCCGTGGAGGAGTAATACAGAATCGGACGAGCCGCAACGAGCCATGCCCATGGTTTGGAATCCCAAGGGTGGGAGTGTCCGCCAGAGCTGGTGAGCGAGGCGTGGAACTCCAAGACAGAGGAGTGGTAGTAGAACCAACCGGCGATTGGTTCAGGCAAGTTGAGCAGCCACGAATCTTCTTCAATAGTGCCGTCGACCTTTGCATGACGGTAGACGGAGGTCTCGGACGCAAACCATGCACGCCAAGTCCATGCATAGATGAGGACGGGGACCAAAACCAACGAGGCGAGCGCTGCCGGGGTGTCACGCACCAAGGTACCAAGGACGTAGCGGCGCACACCGTAGCGGCGTCGCAAAGCAAGATCGCTGAAAACAGAGAGCAATCCAAAGAACATGATGTAGTACAGGCCGGACCACTTCACGCCCAATGAAAGACCCAAGAAGATGCCTGCGGTAAAGCGCCACCAACGGAAACCAAAACGCGGGCCAAATTTGGAGGTACCCATGTTTCCGGAGGTGAAAGCTTCATGGAGGCGCAGGCGCATTTGGTTATGGTCTCGCGCCAAAGCCCACGCAGCTGCGACGACGAAGAAAACCTGGAAAATATCCAGCATTCCGAACTTGGAGGAAACGAGCAATACGCCGTCGCATACTGCGATAAACCCAGCTATCGCTGCAATTTGCCAAGAACCGGAAACACGGCGTGCCAGTGCCATGGTCAACAAGACGGTGGCTACACCGAAAAGAGCCGTCATCGTACGCCAGCCCCAAGGCGAGTATCCAAAAACCATCTCCGACAATGCAATGATCTGTTTTGCTAGAGGAGGGTGGACCACGAGGCCATAACCTGGGTTCGATTCGATGCCACCGATAAAGAGATTGTCCCAGCTGCGCACCATATCCCATGCTTGTGGTACGTAGTGTTTCTCGTCGAAGACCGGGGTGCCATTAGCTACCGGAGCGGTCAGGCCCACAAAACGCGTGATGAGAGCCAATACCCCGATTACGGCCGTGCTAATCCAATCTGGTTTGCCCCAAGAGTAGGCGATCGGTGCAGGAGGCGCTGTAATGGCGTGTTTGCCGAGCGGTTTGCCATGGGCTTTAGTCGAGGCGGTAGCAATAGTCACTTGGAAGAGTTTAGGATATGCGAGCCCGAACTGGGGAGTCTGTGCCCCAAGTTATGGAAAGCTAGGAACCATGAATACCAATTTTCGCCTGGAACCGCTGCCCCGTGGAGTTATTGTCGCCGCCACACCATTGGGCAATATTGGGGATGCCTCTGCACGTCTCATGCAAGCACTGGCTGAAGCAGACGTTGTAGCGGCGGAGGATACCCGCCGAGTACGTAGCTTGGCGTCCGCTTTAGGTATCGAGATTCAGGGCAAAGTGGTTTCCAACTTCGACCATAATGAATCGCAGCGGGCACAGGCGCTAGTCGATGCCGCTCGTTCCGGCACCGTGCTGGTGGTTTCTGATGCAGGAATGCCGCTGGTTTCTGACCCCGGGCACTCGATTGTTGCAGCCGCGGTGGAGGCTGGCGTGCCTGTCACATGTTTCCCCGGACCCTCAGCTGTGCCGACGGCGTTGGCCCTTTCCGGCCTTGGGGTTGGCCACTTCCTCTTTGATGCCTTTGCGCCGCGCAAGGCGGGGCCTCGCAAGACATGGCTGGAGTCCCTCAAGGGGCAGGAGCGGGCCATCGTATTCTTTGAGTCTCCCCACCGTTTGGCCCAAACGCTTTCTGACGCAGCCGACGTCCTCGGCGCTCAGCGTTCGGCTGCAGTGTGCCGGGAGTTGACCAAGACATACGAAGAAATCAAGCGAGGAACGCTGGGGGAATTAGCCCAGTGGGCAGTGGACAATGCAAGGGGAGAGATCACAGTCGTAATTGAAGGCGGTGCGAGTGAGCCTGCACCTGTTGAGGATTTGGTGGAGCGGGTTCATGAACTCGTCTCCTCGGGCATGCGCGCAAAAGACGCTTGTAAAGAAGCAGCAGCTGGAACCGAAGTAACTAATCGCGATCTTTATGACGCGTATTTGGCGGCTCGAGACGCATAAATCCGCGATTGTTGCAGGATTGTTATAGGCAAAACCTAGCGTGTGCTAAAAACGCCTGCTTATGTTGAACAACTGCGTCTTTTAAACTGTCTGGGGAATGTAAATAACCTGCCAAAATTCTGGCTTTGGGGTTCTATGCAGCGCTTTCTAGGTTGACGCGTCATGCATAACTCACACATTCTGGGTTGTATGACTAATCCAGATAAGAATCCTAAGACGGAAGAAGGTGCGGTTGCTGCTTCAAACTCGCCAGCAGTAACTTCCGACGAGTACCAGACCGTCGACGAGAAGCTGGAATCAGCATCTGCGACGAGTCAGCTGCAAGACATGCTCGGCAATGAGGACTTCGCTCCCCACGAGATGACCGAGCCTGAAATTGAAATAGCAGCCGATGACGATGCTCCAATCGACTGGACCATCGTCGGCATCGCTGGCGTGCTCATTGCCGCCATCGTTGCGTGGGGCTTGGCTGCTCCGACCAACTTCGCAAACTTTGCTAGCGATGCACTGAGCTTCGTTGTTAACGACTTTGGTTGGGCCTACGTCCTCTTCGGCACGATTTTCGTTGTATTTGTTATCTTCATCGCCGCCTCCAAGTTCGGCACCATCCGCTTGGGCCATATCGATGAAGAGCCTGAATTTTCTACGCCTTCCTGGATCGCGATGATGTTCGCAGCCGGCATGGGTATCGGCCTGATGTTCTACGGTGCTTCTGAGCCGCTGAACTACTACCTCAACGGTGTTCCGGGCCATGAGCCGAAGGAAGTCGGCACTGCGATGGCTACGGCCATGTTCCACTGGACGCTTCACCCGTGGGCTGTTTATGCCATCGTTGGTCTCGCAATTGCATACTCGACCTTCCGTATCGGCCGCAAGCAACTGCTGAGCCAGGCATTCGTGCCTCTCATCGGTCAGCGCGCTGCTGATGGCTGGGTTGGCAAGATCATTGACATCCTGTCAATCTTCGCCACCGTTTTCGGTACCGCATGTTCCCTGGGTATCGGTGCAACCCAGATCCAGGCTGGTATCCAGGCTTCCGGCCTCATCGACAACCCATCCCAGAAGGTCGTCGTTGGCATCGTCCTCGTGCTGACCCTGGCCTTCTTGCTTTCCGCAATGTCCGGCGTGGGCAAGGGCATTCAGTATGTCTCCAACGCCAACATGGTTATGGCCGCACTGCTTGCCATCTTCGTGTTCATCCTTGGTCCAACTGTTTCCATCCTGAACCAGATTCCGGGCTCCATCGGTAACTACCTGAATGCGTTCACCGAGATGATTTCCCGTACTGCTGAGTCCAACAACGGCGAAGCAGGCGAGTGGCTGTCCTCCTGGACCATCTTCTACTGGGCATGGTGGGTCTCCTGGTCCCCATTCGTCGGTATGTTCCTGGCACGTATTTCCCGTGGCCGTTCCGTCCGCGAATTCTGCATCGGCGTCATGCTGATCCCGGCTGGCCTTTCCACCGTGTGGTTCGCCATCTTCGGCGGTACCGCAATCCACATGGAGCAGAATGGCAACTCCATCTCCGGCGAGTCCTCTGAGGTTGAGCTGTTCAATTTGCTGCACAACCTGCCTGGTGGTTTCATCGCCGGCATCATTGCAGCTATCCTGCTCGCAACCTTCTTTATTACCTCCGCTGACTCGGCTTCTACCGTTATGGGCTCGATGTCTCAGAATGGTGCATCCAACGCCAAGCCATGGCTGTCCGCAGCATGGGGCGTTGCCACCGCGGCTGTTGGTCTGACCCTGCTGCTGGCTGATGAGAACTCCCTCTCCAACCTGCAAAACGTCACTATTGTGGCTGCACTCCCATTCCTCTTTATTGTTGTTGGCTTGATGTTCGCCATCTACAAGGCGCTCAGCAACGACGTCATTTACTTGGAATACCGCGAGTCCCAGGCATTCCAGCGTAAGCTGGCACGCGAGCGTCGTCTGCACCGCGAGTACCAGCGCGCAGAAGAGCTCAAGAAGCGTCGCCAGCAGCGCAAGAAGGCACACCACAAGCACTAGGCGTTCCAAAGCTCCGCACAGTGCGTATTGCGCAGGAGAATCCTCCTTCCTTAGCCCATCCCTTGACCGGGGAGACTGGGGGAGGGGGATTTCTTTATGCGTGGCGTCAAGGCACCCTTAACGCGCACTTTGTCTACCGGCTTCGATAGAGTGGTGTGCATGACTGAGTCAGTAGTAGTTAATGTTGCTTGGCCTTATGCCAACGGACCCCGCCACATCGGACACGTGGCCGGATTCGGTGTTCCTTCGGACGTCTTCGCTCGTTTCCAGCGAATGCGTGGCCGCAACGTTCTCATGGTCTCGGGTACCGATGAACACGGCACTCCGCTGCTCGTGCAGGCTGACAAAGAAGGCGTGACCGTCCGCGAGCTTGCTGACCGTTACAACCGCCAGATCGTCACGGACCTTGCGGGTCTGGGATTGTCCTATGACATGTTCACCCGCACCACGACCCGCAACCACTACTCGGTGGTCCAGGAGCTTTTCAAGGGTCTCTACGAGAACGGCTACATGCTTAAGGAGACCACCCAGGGAGCTATCTCGCCGTCGACTGGCCGCACCCTGCCTGACCGCTACATCGAGGGCACCTGCCCAATCTGTGGCGCTGACGGCGCTCGCGGCGACCAGTGCGATGAATGCGGTAACCAGCTGGATCCGGTTGACCTCATCAACCCAGTGTCCAAGATTAACGGTGAGACCCCGGAATTCATCGAGACCGAGCACTTCCTCCTCGACCTGCCTTCCGTCAAGGACGCTCTCGAAGCGTGGCTCAAGACCCGTGAGGACTGGCGCCCGAACGTCTTGAAGTTCTCCCTCAACCTGCTTGAGGACATGCGCCCGCGCACCATGACCCGTGACATCGACTGGGGTATTCCAATTCCAGTAGAGGGCTGGGAGGAGAACTCCGCTAAGAAGCTCTACGTGTGGTTCGACGCGGTCATCGGCTACCTGTCTTCTTCCATCGAGTGGGCACACCGTACCGGCAACCCGGATGCATGGAAGGACTTCTGGCAGAACGACAATGCTCGCCACTACTACTTCCAAGGCAAGGACAACATCACCTTCCACTCCCAGATCTGGCCGGCCCAGCTCTTGGGCTACGCAGGCAAGGGCGCCAAGGGTGGAGATCTGCATAAGTATGGCGAGCTCAACCTGCCTACGGAGATTGTTTCCTCCGAGTACCTGACCATGTCCGGCTCGAAGTTCTCTTCCTCGAAGGGCGTTGTCATCTACGTCAAGGACTTCCTCGCGGAGTTTGGCCCGGATGCGCTGCGTTACTTCATTGCAGTGGCTGGCCCAGAAAACAATGACACCGACTTCACCTGGGATGAGTTCGTTCGCCGAATCAACAACGAGCTGGCCAACGGCTGGGGCAACTTGGTAAACCGCACCGTGTCCATGGCGCACAAGAACTTCGGCGAGGTTCCTGCACCGGCTGCTTTGGAGGACGCAGATAAGGCCATTCTGCAGCTAGCTGAGGACACCTTCGCCGCCGCAGCCGCAAACCTTGAACAGTCCAAGTTCAAGCAGGCCATTACTGCCATCATGCACGTGGTGGGTGAGGCCAACGCCTACATCGCAGCGATGGAGCCATGGAAACTGGCCAAGGACGAGACTCAGCGCGAGCGCCTTGCCACCGTCTTGTGGACCGCACTGCAGGTGGTCTCTGACTGCAACGTCATGCTCACGCCTTTCCTGCCGTTTACCGCGCAGAAGGTGCATGAGACCCTAGGTCGCGATGGTGTATGGGCTGCCCAGCCGGAGATCCAAGAGGTCGTCGATGACATCCCAGTTGAGCTGGTTGGCGTGGGTCTGCCACCGGAGAACCACCCGTACCCAATCATCACGGGTGACTACACCGCACAGCAGGCCACGTGGCAGCGCGTCGACGTGGTTCCTGGCACCTCATTGAGCAAGCCGAAGCCACTGGTGGCCAAGCTTGACCCAGAGCTCGCCGAGACTGGCCCAGAGTGGGCGCCAGTTCAGAAGTAGGATGCGGCAAAGCCGTAGCATCGCGACCGCTTTCGCGTTTGCGGTAGTAACCCTCACCGCGCTTAATCTGCGCTCGGGAATCGCCTCGGTGGCTCCCGTGCTCGGGGACTTAAGCGCGGCTTTCGGCATTGGCCCGGCCAGCGCGGGAATTCTCACGGCCCTGCCGGGATTGTGCTTTGCCGCGATGGGGTGGGCAGCAGTCCCTATCGCGCGCCGCTGTGGGCTCAGCCCCACCCTGCTTGCAGGCGCCCTCGCCTTGCTCATCGGCTTGGCGGCCAGACCCTGGGTCAACAACTTTGGGGCCTTCGTTGCGCTGACATTCTTGGTCGTTGGCGGCATCGCCGTGACCAACATCCTGCTGCCTGCCTGGATTAAGACCTACGGCAGCCGCCGCACGATGGTGGCGCTGATGACTACCTACACCACGGTGTTGGGTCTATCCAGCGCCCTCGGACCGTTGTCCGCGAACCTCGCAGCATGGCGCACCTCTTTGTTCCTGTGGGCCATTCCTGTGGTGCTGCAGGCGGTGGGTTGGTTCATTGCCACCCGCCACGTGGGGTTTGACCCAGTGGAGCCTTCCACAACAGGCAACATTCCTCTGCGGCGTTCGCCCACCGCCGTCGCGCTACTGTTCTTCTTCGGCCTGCAGTCAACCATGGCCTACGTGCAGATGGGCTGGCTGCCCACCATGCTTGTCTCGCGTGGCGTCGGAAGTGGAACTGCTGGAGTCTCACTTGCCCTCATCGGCGCTTTCAACATCATTGGCGGACTAGTGATGCCGGTGCTCATCGAGCGCCTGCGGGATCTGCGCCCGGTGCCTCTTATCCTTGCTGCGACCACAGCTGCGGGCTGGATTGGCGTGCTGGTCAATGCGTCAGCAGCGCCGTTGATTTGGGCGAGCCTCATGGGGATTGGCGGAATGTGTTTCCCACTCGCACTGGCCCTGCTCGCAGCTCGCACCCGCGAGCCAGCGGTGACGGCGCGGTTATCGGGGTTTGTCCAACCAGGCGGCTACCTCTTGGCGGGTGGTTTTCCCTTCATTTTTGGCCTCGTGGCTCAGGCAACCGGCGGATGGTCGGTGAGCCTAGCGGTGCTCATTGCCCTCACAGTTGCGATGGCCGTGGCCGGTGTAGCCGCCGCGCGGCCGGTCTACATCGACGACGAGCTTCTATCGAAGTGACGCTGCAGGTGCACTAGTCCAAGGCGAACGCCATCCTTGGTGTGGATATTCGGCATGCGTCCGGTTTCTTCGAAGCGGAACTTCTTGTGCAGCGCGATCGATGCCTCATTGGTGTCCACGATGTAGGTGATCATCGTCTGCACGTAGTCATTTTCCTTGGCGTCATCCATGACTGCGCACATGAGCTCGTTGCCCACGCCCTTACCGCGTGCAGACGGCGCCACATAGACGGAATTTTCTACGGTGCCCCAGTAGATTGCCGGGGTCACGAACTGGAAGTATGCTGCCCAGCCGATGATTTCATCGTCGTCGACAGCCACAAAGACGGGGTATCCATCGGATTCCATCTGCTCGAGCCAAGCGATGCGGTCCTCGACGGATTCTTGCCACGTGACCAAGTTGGCAGCCGGCCTAGCGGCCGACGCGGCGTTGTAGATGGAGGCGATTGCGGCGGCGTCGGAAAGCGCGGCGGGGCGAACGTGCATGGATTGATCCTTAAAGCATGAGCTGCAAGTGAGTGAGGTTGAGCCAATGTCCCATCTTGTAGGACACCTCTTTGAACGTTCCTACATTGGCAAAACCGAACTTCTCATGCAACTTGATGGATGCGACGTTGGTGTCCACGATGAGCCCCAGCAGCGTATGCACTTTTTCATCCGCGCGCGCTAGGGAAACGAGCTCACCTAAAAGGGCGGTGCCCACGCCTCGGCCTTGGGCTGCCGGATCCAAATAAATGGTGGTTTCGTAACACCCTTTCCACACGCTTGGGTCGCGGTAGGGGTGATACATGGCCCAACCTAAGTGCTGTGGCTTTTCGCCTGGCGTCTCAGGCTCGGTTTCTGCAACCAGCCACGGGCAGCCATCAGCGATGTTCTGGCGCAGGTATTCTTCGCGCTCGGCGATGGTTGCTTCGGTGTCGCGGAAGATGAAGTCGGTCTCCCGGATGGCCCAGTTGAGGCACTCGGTCATCGCGGGGACGTCGGCGAGGGTGGCACTGCGGATTTGCATGCGTTCCAGATTACAATTGCGTACATGTCTAAAAAGAAGCCACGCCCAGTCCCTGTTCCAGCAGAAGGCTTGTCGCAGCTTGTCGACGCCCATACGCACCTAGCCTCCTGCAAGGACCCAGCCGCCGACATCGTGTCCCGCGCCGGTGCTGCAGGGGTGTCGCGCATGGTTACGGTAGGTGATGGTTTGGAAGAGGCCGAGCGTGCGCTCCAAGCGGCACATGAGTTCCCCAACGTGTGGGCAGCCTGCGCCATCCATCCCACCAAGGCTGACACACTCGATGCCGCGGCGCGGAAGCGGCTGGAGGAAATGGCTGCGGACCCACGCTGCGTGGCAATCGGGGAGACCGGCCTCGATACCTATTGGATTAAGCACGAGCCAGAGTCCACCGCACCCCTTGACGTCCAGGAGGAGGCGCTGCGCTGGCACATGGATTTGGCCAAGGAGGCGGGCAAGGTCCTCATGATCCACAATCGTGAGGCGGATGTGGAGCTTCTGCGTGTGCTTGGCGACGCCGAGAATGTCATGCTCCATTGCTTCTCCTCACCGTTGGACGTGGCGAAGGAGGCCCTGGCACGCGGTTGGGTTCTCTCCTTTGCCGGCAACGTGACGTTCAAGCGCAACGAGGAGTTGCGTCAGGCGGCGGCTATTGCTCCGGCGGGGCAGCTACTCGTGGAGACGGATGCTCCGTATATGACTCCCGAGCCCTTCCGCGGTGCGCGCAACGAGCCGACCTTCATCGGTCATACGTATAACTGCATTGCGGAAGCGCGGGGCATGGATGTGGAGGATTTGGTTACGGAAGTTAACCAGACGTTCAACTCCGTGTTTGGTTTGTGACGATCGTCATATTTAGTATTTGTCCTGGTCAACCGTAAAACACGTGTTGGGTGTTGCGGTAGTGTTCCAAGTGGCGTGGCGAAAGGAATCGCTCTCGACTGGACGCTGCTGTTATCGTATTGTTATTGAAGATTTGCTCAACGCGCTACCGTCCCATGGTTGGCCCCACGCCTGAGGGCCTAGCGCGAGACATCATTCGTTTTGAGAGAGTTACATGAACCAGATTAAGCGCATCAATTCTTCCCGTTCCCTTCCACTGCGTCTTGCCACCGGCGGTGTGCTCGGCACTTTGGCAGTGGGCGGTGTGGTCGCTGTGTCTGCGCAAAAAGACATCACCCTTGACGTCAATGGCGACAAGATTGAGCTCGCCACCTTCGCGGGCAACGTCGATGAGGCTCTGCAGGCTGCTGGCGTCAACGTCGGTGGTGAGGATCTGGTCTACCCGGCTCCTTCTGAGAAGGTCGCTGACGGTGACAACATCACCGTGCGCACCTCCAAGCCGGTGGCCGTGTCTATCGACGGCGTCAAACAGCAGCTTTCCTCGACCGACCTCAAGGTTTCGGATCTGTTGGGCAACCTTGACGGCATCGCCCCAGGTGCGGCTATTACCTCCGGTGATAAGAAGGTAACGGGTGACGACAACCTGACTGAGGGCATGGAACTCGAGGTTGTCTCACCGAAAATCGTCAAGATCAATGACGGCGGCAAGATCACCTACACCAACATCGCGGCCAAGACCGTGAAGGACGTCATCGAAGAGCGCGGCATCGACGTTGATGAGGATGACCGCGTGTTCCCGTCGATGGATACCCCGATCGTCAATGGCATGTCCATCAAGGTTGACCAGGTTTCCACCACCTTCTACGACGCAACCGAGGAATTTGAGGCGGAGCCTACCTTCGTTGACGATCCTGAGCTTGAAGAGGGCAACGAGGAAGTGCGCGTGGAGGCAGTCAAGGGCCAGCGCAACGTCACCCGCAAGCTCGTGATGAAAGACGGTGCCAAGGAGTCTGACGAGATAGTCAAGGAGAAGGTCATTAACGAGCCGGTCGCTGCGACCATCGCCCGTGGCACCAAGAAGCCCGCAGCAGCGCCAGCCGTGGCTGACGGCAGCGTATGGGATTCCCTCGCGCAGTGCGAGTCCACCGGTAACTGGGCCATCAACACCGGCAACGGTTTCTCCGGCGGCCTTCAGTTCACCCCGTCCACCTGGGCTGGCTTCGGTGGCACCGCTTATGCTCCTGAGGCATGGCAGGCAACCCGCGAGCAGCAGATTGCTGTCGCGGAGAAGGTCCAGGCCGCACAGGGCTGGGGCGCATGGCCTGCATGTACCTCCAAGCTGGGCCTGCGCTAAACGCCCTTCTGCGCCAGGCCGAATTTGGCCACCGCAGCTAGACCTGAATCGCTTTCCTGAAACAGCCCGCTTATGCGGGCTTTTCTGATTTTGTGAACTACTCTGAATTGCATGACTGAACCCAAACTGCTCGGACCCGTGGAAATTCGCCAACTGGCCGAGAAGCTGGATGTAACCCCCACCAAGAAGCTTGGTCAGAACTTCCTGCACGACCCAAACACTATCCGCCGCATCGTTGCCGCAGCAGACTTACAGCGCGACGACCGCGTGGTTGAGGTAGGACCTGGCCTGGGGTCTTTGACCTTGGGCCTGCTGGAAGCAGTCGATGACCTCACCGTGGTGGAGATCGATCCGCGCCTAGCGGCGCAGCTGCCGGACACCATTGCTGAGCGCGCGCCGGAGCAGGCGGGCAACCTCCGCCTCATCGAAAAGGATGCGTTGCGCATCGCGCCGGGAGAGCTGGGAGAACCCACGGCCCTTGTGGCGAACCTGCCTTATAACGTTGCAGTTCCGGTTTTGCTGCACCTGCTGGAGCTGTATCCCACCATTCGACGCGTGCTGGTGATGGTGCAGCTGGAGGTCGCTGAGCGCCTCGCCGCGAAGCCCGGTAACAAGGTCTACGGTGTGCCCTCCGTGAAGGCCTCCTTCTACGGCACCGTCCGCCAGGCGGGAACCATCGGCAAGAACGTCTTCTGGCCCGCACCCAACATCGAGTCCGGTTTGGTTCGCATCGATTGCTTCCAGGACGCCCCGTGGCCTATCGACGATGCGACGCGTAAGGCAGTTTTCCCGCTTGTCGACGCCGCCTTCGCCCAACGCCGCAAGACCCTTCGCGCGGCTTTGTCCGGCCACTTTGGCGGCGGCCCGGCGGCGGAGGAAGCCCTCGTGGCGGCGGGCATTGACCCACGGTTGCGCGGCGAGAAGCTCGCGGTAGAAGACTTCGTGCGTTTGGCAGGTATCAAGTGATTCTGAGAGCACGCGCCCACGCGAAAGTAAACTTGCACCTCGGGGTCGAGGCAGTTCGCGACGATGGCTTCCACGAGCTGGCAACGGTGTTTCAGTCCCTCGATATCAGCGACGAGGTCTCTCTTGAGGTTCACGCCGACGAACCGACCACCGGCCCAGTTGTTGCCGCGCTGCACGCCAGCGGCACCTATGCTGCCGGCGTACCGGAAGATGAGTCCAACCTGGCCTGGCGCGCTGTCGAGGTGGTGGCCCGCGCTGTGCGAGCCGACCGGCAGGTGGCTCTGCCGCGCGTGACGCTGCACCTGCAGAAGGGAATTCCTGCCGCAGGCGGCATGGCTGGCGGCTCGGCGAACGCCGCTGCGGCCCTGCGCTTAGCTGCGCAAGCTTTCGCAGACTTTTGTGAGCTCAGCGAGGACAAGCTTTACGAGCTGGCCGCCGAGCTGGGCTCCGACGTGCCTTTCACGCTCATGGGCGGCACCGCCTTGGGCACTGGGCGCGGCGAGCAGCTAGCACCCATGATGACCCGCGGCACCTACACGTGGGCGATTATCACCAACGCCGAGGGCTTATCGACGCCGGCGGTCTTCCACAAGATCGATGAGCTGCGCGCGGCGGGGAAGGGTAGCACCCCTGCGATGGATACATCAGCGGTAGCCCAGGCGTTGATGAGTGGTCAGCCGCAACAGCTGGCGGCTGCGCTGCGCAACGACCTCCAGGCCGCCGCCGTGTCCCTGCGGCCAGACCTGCGTAAGATTCTCGACACTGGCAAGGCCGCCGGTGCACTGGCCGGGATTGTCTCCGGTTCCGGCCCCACCTGTGCCTTCCTCTGCGAGGATGAGGAGACCGCCGGAGAAGTGGTTGCGCAAGTCATGTTTGACAACAAGGGCACCCGCGGCATTGTCACGCACTCGCCGGCCCCAGGTATCGAGATGCTGGGCTGATTAGCCCACTTGAGATCGACTGAGATAGACAAAGGCACCGTCCCATTGAACGGTGCCTTTGTCTATTTCCTAGCTAGAGCGGAGGGGGCTCTACAGCGCAACCTTAGAGGACAGCCATCTCGGTCGGCTTGATGTCCAGCTTGAAGCGGTTGATCTCCTTGCCCTCGAACAGGTCGATGACAACGAGCTCCTTTTTGTTGGCGTCGGTGACGTAAGCGTAGCCGTCAACGGACTTCAGGATCGGTCCAGGCAGCTGCCACTCTTCGTTCTCGCGCCACTCGGAGATAGCGTCGATCTTCTTGGTGACCTTGCCGGATTCCGGATCGATGACGTTGAGCTTGCCGTCGTAGGTCAGAACCAGTGCCTCGCCCAGCGGGCCGCGGGCCAGGGAACGGAACCAGTAAGAAGATCCAAGCTCAACCTTCTTGGCGGAGTAGTCCTCGGTGTTGATGAGGGAGACAGATGTTGGGCGCTCGAACTCGGCGTCCTTCTCAGTCTTATTATCAGCGAGGATGATGTCAGACTCTTCGGAACCAGCGGAGTTACCGGAGCGCTGGTAGCCGTCCTTGCCAGCGTAGGAAGAAACGTCGATCTTATGGAACTCCTTGCCGTCGAAGACGACAGGGCCGTCCTCACAGCCGAAGAAGAGCTTTCCGTTACCAGCGGTAGCCTCACCGTGGACGCCAGGGCACTTGGTGGTCTCGGTCAGGACCTTGCCATCCTTGTCCAGGTGCTGAATGGTGTGGCGCTCGTCCTCGGTGCCCTTGGTCATAACGACGGAGCCATCCTTGAGCGGAACAGCCACACCGTGGTGAGCCTCGCCGGACTCGAAGGTCTTAACGTCCTTTGGATCAGCAATCTGGTCGGTTGGTACGACCTGTGCGGTGCCGTCACCATCGGAGAAGAGCGCGGTGAAGCCGTCGTGGTGAACCACGTGGCCTGCGTGCGGTGCCTTGTACTCGGCGTCGTCAAGCTTTGGCTCAGCGGTGTAGTAGTGGTTGTGATCGCCGTGCGGCTTGGTGATGAGGCCGGTGTCGAAGGTGAGGAACTTGTCGCCCTTGGTCACCATGACGTGACGGTCATCGCCAGCGTTAGACAGGCGCAGGAACGCAGGCATATCCTCTTCCGCGATGACCTTGCCGGTCTTGGCATCGTAGGTCTTCAGGCCACCCTCGTGGGAGAGAACGACGCGATTAGGCAGCTGGGCAACCTCAGTCTCGCCCTCGCTGGCTTCCATGCCGTCGTGGGAGTGGTCATGTCCCTCGTGCTCATGATCGTGAGCCTCCTCCGCAGCGGAGGTTGCCGGAGCAGCCTCGTCAGCTGGCTTGGAGCAGGAAGTGACAAGAAGCGCGGTCGCGGAGACAGCGGCGAGAATTGAAAGCGCAGATTTCTTCATAACACTTAAGGCTATTTAGAACGATATTCATTTGCAATACTCGCGGAAATGAGGGGGTACTCCGGTCTAGGCATTAAGATGGGACAACGTTATGGCGAACCTTATTAACTTGGAAAACGTATCCAAATCTTTCGGCCTCCAGACTCTCCTTGATGGGGTATCACTCGGCGTGCAATCCGGTGACCGAATCGGAATCGTTGGCGTTAACGGCGGCGGTAAGACCACGCTTCTAGAGGTCTTGACTGGCATCGAGCCGCCAGACGAGGGGCGCGTTTCCCACAACTCCGATCTACGCATGGCTGTGGTGACGCAACGCTTTGAGCTTGACGACGCCCTGACCATCGCCCAGGTCATCATCGAACCGCTCGGCCTCGAAACCTTTGAGTGGGCCTCCAACGCCAAGGTACGCGACGTCCTGGGGGGCCTCGGAATTGTGGAACTCGGCCTAGAGACCCAAGTGGGCTCGCTCTCGGGTGGTGAGCGCCGCCGCGTGAATCTAGCCGCAGCGCTCGTACAGGAACTCGACCTCGTGGTACTCGACGAGCCGACCAACCACCTCGACGTCGAGGGCGTGCAGTGGCTTGCGCAGCACCTGCTGGGCCGCAAGATTGCCGTCGTGGTGGTCACTCACGACCGCTGGTTCCTGGATACCGTCGCCACCACCACCTGGGAAGTGCACGACGGCGTGGTCGACCCCTACGAGGGCGGTTACAACGACTGGATCTATGCCCGCGCCGAGCGCGCCCGCCAGGCCGACGCCATGGAACAGCGCCGCCAGAATCTCGCCCGCAAGGAGCTGGCCTGGCTGCGCCGAGGTGCGCCGGCTCGTACCTCCAAGCCGCGTTATCGCATTGAGGCCGCCGAGGCCCTCATCGCGGACGTCCCCGCGCCGCGCAACAAGGTTGAGCTCATGGCCTTTTCCAAGCAGCGCCAAGGCCGCGTGGTTATCGAACTCGAGGACGCGACCGTGGCAACCCCCGACGGCCGTGTGCTGGTAGACCATCTGACCTGGCGCCTCGCGCCGGGCGAGCGCATTGGCCTTGTTGGCGTTAACGGTTCCGGCAAGACCACTCTGCTGCGCGCTTTGGCAGGGGAGCACCCGCTCACGGCAGGCAAGCGCATTGAGGGGCAGACGGTGCGCCTGGGTTGGTTGCGCCAGGAACTCGACGACCTTGATCCGCAACGCCGGCTTATCGACGCCGTCGAAGACGTCGCTACCTACGTCCACCTCGGCAAGAAGGAGCTGAGCGCCTCGCAGCTGGCTGAGCGCCTCGGCTTCTCTGCCAAACGCCAGCGCACCCCGGTGGGTGACCTGTCCGGTGGCGAGCGCCGCCGCCTGCAGTTGACCCGCGTGCTCATGGCCGAGCCAAATGTTCTTCTGCTGGACGAGCCAACCAATGACCTGGACATTGATACCCTTCAGGAGCTCGAGTCGCTTCTAGACTCGTGGCCCGGAACGATGGTGGTCATCTCGCACGACCGCTACCTCGTAGAAAGGATCGCCGACAACACCTATGCGCTGTTCGGCGACGGCAAGCTGACTAACCTACCGGGAGGAATCGACGAATACCTGCGCCGCCGCGCCCAGCTCGACGCCGCCCAGAATTCCGGTGTCCTGAACCTGGGCGGTAAGAACGCGGACGGAACTGCTGCCGATACGGCCAAGACCAAGGGCGACGGAGCCGGCGGCACTGGCACCGCGGCGCCAAAGCGCCTGAGCTCGCAGGAAGAACGCGAGCTGACCAAGAAGATGAACGCACTGGAACGCAAGATGTCCAAGCTCGACGAGCAAGCGGAGAAAGTGAGTGCGACCATGGCAGAAGTTGCCGCTGCGACGGTACTCGATACCGAGCAGCTCACCAAGCTAGATGCGCAGCTCAAAGACATCACCGCGCAGCGCGAGGAGCTGGAAATGGAGTGGCTGGAACTCGGTGAAAAGCTGGAGGGATAAGCCTTTGGGCAAGCGGGGCGTCGTCAAGCATGCCTCCCCCTGCCGTATAACGATGCGGTTGCGATCTGCCGAACAGCGTTCAATGCGGTGTCCTCATACCGCGTAGCTGTGGCACGGTGGAGGTCATGAACATCTCGCGCCGCATCCTCCCCGTTACAGCCGCACTTGCCTTGACCATGGGTGGGCTGGTGCCAGCCCAGGCACAGGTTCAGCTCCCGCCACAGGTCCAAGAGCTTTCCTCCCAGCTGCCAGCGGGTAGCTCGCAAATTGAGCTGCCTGCACAGGCATACGACCTCGCCAAGCAGTTCAACATTCAGCTGCCGCCGTTTATCAAGCAGCCAGCCCCTGAGGTGGCCCACCAGCTGGTTAGCGCCACGAACGCGCACCTGCGCAAGCAGGGCCATGTTGAAGACGGCAACGCGCGAAACATCGCGCAGGAGTGGGCTGATCACGGCGCAGCGGGAACGCTGACCTTCCACGGCAATGCCGGTGATGGCCGCACCCACCTCAACGAGGGCAGCGGCAACGTCTACCGCCTGAGCATCCAGGAAGCACAAGACCGCCTCAACTGGCTCAACCGCGACGTCCCAGTTACCCCGGGACCTAGCAAGCACTTTGGCGTGGCCACCAGCTTCGACGGCTCGAACGTCTACGTTGCGGAGTACTTCTTTAACTAGTCTTTGCTTCTTTATCTACTAAGGACGACGGGTGCACTGATCCGACCCACTGCGCGGAGCAGAAAGGCAGGTCATGACGGGAGCATGGCGGCGTAGTTTCCGGGTACGTAAGATGGTCCCCATGATTTTGATTAACGTAAAATTCCACGTAAAGCCCGAATATGCAGAGACCTTCCTCGAGGAGATCGACTGGTACACCCAGGCTTGTAATGCGGAGTCGGGTTGCCTGAACTTTGATTGGTACCGTGATCCGGAGGACCGTCAGCGCTTCCTCCTCGTTGAGGCTTATGCTGATGGCAAGGACGTGGATCATGTCCAGGGCGAGCACTTTAAGCGCTCCTGCGAGGAGTTCCCGAAGTACTTGCTGGAGACCCCGGAAATCATCAACGTCCACATCGACGGGAAGACCGAGTGGGACCGCATGGCCGAGTACAAGGTCGAGTCCTAAGAAACTCGCTTAAAAGCAATCCGCCTCCCTGCACCGTGTATACAACCACGCAGCGCAGGAAGGCGGATTTTTCTATGGGCGTTTTAGGTTGCGACGTTGAGAAGAATGATAATAAGGACTGGCGGTACTAGGAGACCTGCGAGGATAAACCAGGCCGTTTTCTGCCCAAAGTTGAATTGGGAAGAACCGCTGGGAAGGGGCACCATCGCGCGGGTATCTGTGGGGTCGTAGTAGAACAATCCGTAACGAAGCTTGCCCGCTGTAGAGGAGTCAGGAAAGTTTTCATCCAGCTTTTTATTTATGCTATTCAACCTGAACATGAGCCAGACGCAAGCCATAAGGATGGCAACGACTAAGCAGGGGAAAATTAGCGGTCT
>NZ_GG667522.1:100569-111574 GCF_000159135.1 Corynebacterium striatum ATCC 6940 | reverse complement strand
GTCTAGGGCCGCTGAGAAAGATTCCAGTGAGCGCGAACGCCGTGCAGATTGCCGTTAGTGCAAAAAACCAAAAGCTTAACGCTGGAAGGATAGCAGCGGAGTGAGCACGGCTACGCTCGATATCAACCGCAGAAGACTGCGAATAGCTGCCTGTGGTTGTCTTGGTGCTTTGTTGCGTTATGCCGATAGTTACTGCTGAAACAATCGTCAGAATAATAGGAACAAGCACAGCAAAACCAATTGCATTGCGATAGGTCTTTGGCATCCATGCATCAGGTTCGTCTCGACCATTGAAATGCTTGGGCAGTGGGTCTGGGAGACTATCCCAGCCGGCAATCACTACGATTGCGGCGACTAGCGCAAGCGCTGCCGTGGCGGCCAACCAAATCCATTCTTTGCGTGGAGCTGTCAACAGGAAGTTCCTCGTGTGCGCAGTTTCTTACCTAAATCCAAAAACAGGATAACGAAAAGGCGGACGGTCCGCTGTAAGAGACCGTCCGCCTTTTGCGTTCTAGGAGCTTTGGCTCAAGAACTTCTAGATCTGGCACTTGGAATCCAAGTTCTTGTCGTAGTTGGAATACTGCAACAAGGCGTAGTGGAAAGCCAAGGCGTATTCCGAAGCGCCTTCCGGAAGCGGGTGAATGCCGTCGGAATAGAGCAAGTTCGGGTTGCTCTGTGCGTGGGTGCACCAGTCAGCAAGGTAGACGTTGTCGTACTTTTTCGCAGCATCGATGACGTCGCGTTGGGACTGTGCCATCCATCCGCGGTCGCCATAAGGAACGGCCATCACGATGGTGTGGTCTGGGCCGATGAGGTCAACGACTTCCTGAATCTGGTCAGGGAATGCCGGGCCATTGGTACCGAAGCCAAGGAAAACCGTGGAGCGCAGCTGGCCAGAATCCTTGAGCTGCTGAATGATCGGGATAGCTGCTGTGTAGTGGCGGGAAACGTCGGCGTCGACGTAGATGCCTGGGTAGCGCTGCTGCAGTGCCTCGGAGGCAGCCAACATCACCGAGTCACCGATGGCGGTAATTTCATTGCCGGTTGGCATCGGACGGCTGGTATTTTCTTCTGGGCTCGCTGGAGCTGCCGCAGCGCCAGGGTTGCCCTGGTTGCTTTGCGTGTTCTTCTGCTGCAGCATCTCGAGCTGCTGCTCCAGCTCAGATTTATCGCTGGAGGTCGCCAGCGCGTAGCCCACGCCCACTAGGGAAGCGACGACGATCAACGGCACAAACGGCCAAAAGGCCTTGGCAAATCCGTCCTTCATCTCGGAGATCGAGGGGCGGGCCGCCCAGTAGCCAGTCCACGTCTTCTTGTAACCGCCGCGGCGGAAAGGATTCTCCACGAACTGGTAGGAAAGCTCTGCCAGCAGGAAGGAGATCGGTATCGCGACAAGGCCCAGAATCCACGGCTTGTCGGAGGAGTGGTTTCCGTCGAAAATCGCGCGCAAAATCATCACGACCGGCCAGTGCCACAGGTACAGCGAGAAGGAACGCTGACCCAGCCAACGCATGACGGCAGTGCTGAAGATCCATTTGAGAGGACCGAATTCGCGGACGACGCCCCAAATCATGAGCGCGCCGAGGACGCTTGTCAGCACCAAGCCGCCGCGGTAGGTGAAGTCTGCATCGTCCGGCATTAGGAACAGTTGCGCGATGTAACCCGCAAGCGCTAAGAAGCCAATCGTTCCTGCCAGAACACGCTCGGACTTTCCGGGACTTGCCCACGAGTCAGCCCCGGGATCTTCCTTGGTGCTGGTGAGCATCAAAGAAAGGATTGCGCCAATGAGCAAGCCGAAGGCGTGGGTATCGGTGCCGTAGTAGACGCGCGTTGGGTCCTCACCAGGAACGTAGATGAGCCACATTGCCACGCCGGACGCGATGGCCAGAATTAACGAGACCGCAATTGGGAGTCGGCGGGGTTGACGCCGGGAAATGGCGAAAATGGTGAAAATGAGCAGGGGCCAAATGACATAGAACTGCTCTTCAACAGCCAACGACCAGTAGTGGGCAAAGACCTGAATTTCGTTGTCAGCAAAGTAAGACTGCGAGGTGGCAATCTGTGTCCAGTTATTGACGAAGAAGAACGTGCCCAGGAACTGCTCGCGGATTCCTACTGCTAGATCACCGCCGATGAGACCAACGATGGACGTGCAAATGATGAGCACGGCCAACGCTGCGGGCAGGATTCGGCGGAATCGTCGGACCCAGAAATCCTTCAAGCTGATGCGGCCGCTGGCGCGGAATTCGCGGACGAGCAGGGAGGTAATCAAGAATCCGGATAGGACAAAGAACATGTCAACGCCGAGGTAACCACCGGGCAGGAAGTCGCCGAAGAAGTGGTAGATGACCACTGCGAGGACGGCTAGGCCGCGAAGGCCGTCGAGGCCCTTGACCTGGCGCAGGCGGGCGCGGCGGTTGTGCTTTACTTCCTTGCTTTCTGGTGGCGTGGCAAGTGCTTCGGGCTCGTGGGGGAAGCTGTCCACCATGACCGGGGTAGCCGGTTTTGCAGATTGCTGCGGGCGCGGCTCATTCTTGGGCGGCTGCACAAATGCCGCTGGGGCAGCAGCGATGCTTGCTTCTTTGGCAGTGGGCTTCGCGATTGGCTTATTGTTCGGCTTGGCGTCTGAGGTCTGCGCAGAACGATTGGGATGCTTCTGTGCTTCGCGAGGAGGCTTCGGTGCCTTCAACTGCTGCTGGGAAGGCGTGCCCACGGATTGCGAGCGACGTGCGAGTGCGCGTGCGATCTCCTGCTCAGTGGCAGCGTGGTTCGCGGAGTTTGCGGTGGCTTCTGCGCCAGCTGCTTTTGCAGTGGTTCCAGGCTTCGCGGCACTCGCTGGGCGGTTCGCCTGTTCTGCCTCTGGCCGTGGCTTTTGCGGCTGCTGTGCTTGAGCCTGGGGCTGTGTCTGCTTAGCCTGAGATTGCGGAGCCTGGGCCTTTGGCTGGGCCTGAGCCTGCGGCTTTCCAGCAGGCTGAGAAGCTTGGGCCGTCTGAGATGCCTGTGCTGCGTTGGCCGGCTTGCCCTCGGGCTGCTTGTTCTTACCGGCATTAGGCTGCTTCGGGTGTTGCTTTGCAGGCGGATTCTGCGCCTCAGCCTTGGCCTTGGTTGCGGAAATACCGGCTGCGGCGGCGCCAGCTGCTGTGGGGCCTGCCTTCGAGGCGCCCTGTTTCGGCGTCTCTGGCTTAGTGCTTTGCTTCGAGGTATCGGGCTTGGCGCCCGTGTTCGGCTGAGCGCTTTGTTGAGTCTTTGGCTGTTGAGTCTTTGGAGCCTGTGCGTTCTGTGGCTTTGGCGCGACAGACGCCTTTTGCGTCTGTGTTACTTGTTGCTTCGTTACCGGCGGATAAATCAGGCGTGGCTTCTTTTTGCCGTCGGCGTTCTTGCCCGCAGCCTTTGCTGCATTCGAACCATCTTTTTCGGATTTTTCGGCGTTCTTGGTTCCTTCGATGGTGGAAGTGCTTGGCTTGGAAGACTTATCAGCCGGGGCCTTGGGCGCCTTTGAGTTCTGTGATTGCTTGTTTCCTGCAGAGGAGTTGCCATTCTTGGGCTGCTGAGCGTCCTTGGCCGGTTGTTGCTTCTGCGCGTTGTTGTTTGGACGTGGCGGCAGCTTCGCAGAGGGGGTGTCCTTCACTACAGGTTTGGTGGAATTCTGCTGAGTTGGTTCGTGCTTGGCCTGCTTCGGATGGTCGACGGACGCGTTCTTCTGGTCGCTTGCGGTCTTGTCCGCCGGCTTAGCTGCATTCGAACCATCTTTTTCGGATTTTTCGGCGTTCTTGGTTCCTTTGATGGTGGAAGTGCTCTGCTTGGCAGACTTATCAGCCGGGGCCTTAGGCGCGGCTGGCTTCGACGCATTCTCTACTGGTTCAGTGGCAGCAGAAGTGGAGCCCTTCTTGGCGGGCTGGCCGGGCTTTGGTGCCTTTGAGTTCTGTGATTGCTTGTTTCCTGCAGAGGAGTTGCCAGTCTTGGGCTGCTGAGCGTCCTTGGCCGGTTGTTGCTTCTGCGCGTTGTTGTTTGGACGTGGCGGCAGCTTCGCAGAGGGGGTGTCCTTCACTACAGGTTTGGTGGAATTCTGCTGAGTTGGTTCGTGCTTGGCCTGCTTCGGATGGTCGACGGACGCGTTCTTCTGGTCGCTTGTGGTCTTGTCCGCCGGCTTAGCTGCATTCGAACCATCTTTTTCGGATTTTTCGGCGTTCTTAGTGCCTTCGATGGTGGAAGTGCTCTGCTTGGCAGACTTATCAGCCGGGGCCTTAGGCGCGGCTGGCTTAGGAGTCGGTGCTTTCCCTGGCTGAGGCTTTGCAGACTGCTGCGGAGACCTACCCTGACCAGGCTTGTCGCCGGACTTAGCGTCAGAAGGAACATCAGCCTTGGCATCATCGCCGGACTGCGGAGGGGTGGCCTGCGAAGCCTGCTCTCCCTTGGTCGGAGTCGCGACCGGTTGGTAAACGGGTTTCTTGGACTTCTCCTGGGCAGTTGAGGAAGGCTTGCCGAGGAGGGACCTCAAAAACTGTTTCAAAACGTTCTCCAGGGGAATAGCGGCTAGCGACTGGATCAGTTTAGCCCGCGAAGTGTATGGATTCCTAAAATAATGGGGAGTGTTTCTCACCCAAATTTGGACTGCCTAAGAAATGCTTAAATCGCTGGTTGGGACACCTGCGAACAGGCCCCGCAGTACCGTAGCGACACCATTGTCGGCATTGGAGGGGGCAATGATATCCGCAATCTCTTTCAATTGCGGGTGCGCATTGTCCATCGCCACCGCCAATCCGGCAGTACGAAGCAATTCGTAATCGTTGAGGAAGTCCCCAAAAGCAGCGGTCTCAGCAAGAGGGATTGAACTCAACTCAGCCATCGCAGTCAACGCCGCGCCCTTGTCGACGCCGTCCGCCATCACGTCCAGCCACACCTTGCCGGAGATGGCCACATTGTGGTCCTGGACGACATCATCGATAGTGGGGGCAAGGTTGGCCTCAGATCCGTCCTGGCAGTAGGCCGCAATCTTGATGATGTTGTCGTGCTGCACCGCGGTGAGGTCGTCCACCCACGTCACTGCCTTGTAATACTTAGAGATCTCTGCGACGGCATGGTCCGGGATGTCACGCTCAATGAACGCGCCAGCTGGAGTGCACAAAACCAGCGTATGTTCGGCAGGAAGAGTCGCCGATGCGTCCAAGACGCGCTCGACCACCTCGACCGGTAGTGGGAAGGTCGCGATGATGTCGCCATCGCGCATGACGACGGCGCCGTTTTCCGCAATGAAGGTAGAAAACTCCGGGAACATCAGCTGCAAGGTGGCAAGTTGGCGCCCGGATGCGGGGATAAGCGTAGCGCCCTGACTCCGGGCGAGCTCGGTGAGCTCAGCAAAGTCCGGGGGAAGTTGACCTTGGGGGTCAAGCAGTGTGCCGTCCATGTCGAGCGCAATGAGCTGCGGAACCAAAGTGTCCAACCAATCTGTGATTTATCGGGGTGGCAGTATCAATTGTGATGTGTCACACTGGTGTGCATGTCTGAGAAAATAAACGTCGAAAACACAACATCCTCGCCAGTGCTTGTTTCAATTCGCAACCATACCGGAGTGATTGAGCTAAATCGCCCGCGCGCGCTCAATAGTTTGAATCCTGAGATGCTTGACATTATTCGTCAAGCTCTTTCCCAGTGGCGTCACAACGACGAGGTCGAGCAGGTGCTCGTATATTCCAATAGTCCCAAAGCTTTCTGCGCAGGTGGCGACGTACGCGCTGCGCGCGACGGCGTTCTCGCCGAAAAGTGGGCAGAGGTAGACGAGTTCTTCGAAGGCGAGTACGCGCTCAACGGGGACATCGCCGAGTATCCCAAGCCGTATATCGCTGTTATCGATGGCGTAGCCATGGGCGGAGGCTTGGGTATCTCCGCGCATGGTTCGCACCGAGTCGTTACAGAGAAGGCCTTTGCGTCTATGCCGGAGATGGCAATCGGCTACGTTACCGACGTCGGCATCGCCTACATGTCCCAGCGCATGGTCGGAACTCGCGGGGAAGCTGACCCCGCTCTGGCGAAGTTCTGGGGTTTGAGCGGTTACCGCATGTATGCAGCCGACATGCTGTGGTCTGGCCTTGCCACCCACGTCGTCAAGGATGCCGATGCCTTTATCGAGGACGTCATCGCCGACGGAGTTGACGCGGCCATTGAAAAGCACGCCGTAGAACCTGAAGGTCAGCCAGAACTGGCAGGTCTCATCCAAGACATCGACGAGGTATTCCAGCACGCAACGTGGGAAGAGATCGCAGCCGCGTTGCCACAACATCCGGAACTCGCAGAACTCTTCGCCAAACTTACCGAGAAGGCGTGCGCTTCGGCTCTGGTCGCAGCGACCGAGCTTTTCGAAGCCGAAGCCAATGCCGCTGACATTCGCGAGGCGCTGCGTATGGAACTAGAACTCGGCAAGCACATGTTGCGTCGCCCAGACTTCGCAGAGGGCGTCCGCGCTGTTCTGGTGGACAAAACCCAAGACGCGCAGTTCCAGCCGGTTGGCCAGCCGGAAGAATTCCGTGCAGCTATCGCCCGCGCTTAGAAAGCCCAAGACCCGCCGAGCGCACACTCGGCAGGCCGGGTTTTAGAAATTACAAAAGGATGCCGCGGTTTGCCGTATAAGCAGAGCGAGCGCGGGCGGCATCGCATTGCGCCGGCAGTTTTACCGCGAGAACTGCATCGGTAACATCACGCGTCGGCGCGGGCAGCGTCAAGGTAGGCGAGCTCGCCAGGAACAACCCAGTCTTTTCACCCAAGCGCGCGGTCAGCAGCGTCCATACTCCCAACACCGGCATTGCCATCTGTGGCAGATGAGCAGCCCGCGCCCACGCTAGGGGCAGCTGAGGACGCACGAAATCCGGCAGCGCATTATCGCGTCCAAAACGTAGAAGATTATGTGCAGCTTGGGCCGCGACAGTCGAGGAATACTCAGGCTCCGCCCATGCCCAGGTCAAATTCTCAGAGTCAACAACCGCGATGAGGTGCGCGTTCACGGTCGTCGAGCCGGTAGCCGTGTTAAGCACGGCGCTTCCCGTCGAAAGGTCGAGTTCAGCCTCAGCGTTGGGGTAGCGTGCCTCCAGGAAGAATTGGTGCTCAACGGCAGTGAAGTGGGCGTCGGAAAGCACCTGCTCCGGCAACAAACCATAGTTGCGTCCCTGCAGAACCACGATGCGCTGGCCTTCTGGGGCGCCCTCAGGAGTAAGGCGGACTTCCGTGCCATCGCTGAGTCGAATGCTCTCCGAATCCGCGCGCGTGGTGGAGTCTGTCTCAAGGCCCATCGCTTGGGCCAAGTGCAATAGCGCCAAACGCTCGTCGACCCCACCGCTAAAGCGCTCGATGCCTGCGAGAATCGTGGCTCGGGCGTCCTGCGGAAGTTGGGTGAAGGGCACCGCTATGATTGCCTCGTGATCGCCCTGCTGAGCGCGCACGACCGGGGCGTTTCCTACCAAGAAGCGCGCAATGGTGAGCAACGATTCGTGGTAAGGCTGCGGAGCGTGGAACTCCGCCATGGGAGCTTGGGCTGCTCCTGTGGCTCGCCAAGTTAGGACCTCGTCCTCCACGGTGGCAAGGCGAATTCCCGGAAAGTCCTGCGGGCCCCTCGCTGTGTTGAAACGCACCTGAACCTTTTGATCGAGCTCAGTCTCCGCGTCTCCTTCAGGAGATGGCTGGAAGTTGAACTCGATGGCAGTTACCTTGCCCAAAAACTCGGCGAAGGAGGCGTCTATTCCGGTTTGCACGAATGCGCCGGCGGAGTAGATCTCTTCCAAGCTGGTGGGCAGTGGCAACGGCGGCAATGGCATGAGGAATCCTTGTCAGCGGTGATAGGGGTTGGCAGTAGCTTCTTCATAGGCTGCAACGAGCGCCTTTGTGGATTCTAACCATGAATACTGCTCAGCTTCGGCACGCGCGGCCTGTCCCATGGCGGCGCGTCGCGAAGAATCTTCAATCAGGCCCAGCGCTGCGCCCGCCCAAGCTTCGTCGGGAGCGTCGGGATCGATGAGGTGGCCCGTCACGCCTTCTTCGATGACGAAGGGGATTCCGCCAGCGTTGGTGCCGATGACCGGCACTCCAGAGGCGAAGGATTCCAATGCCACGAGGCCGAGGGTTTCGGTGGCAGAGGGGAAGAGGAATACGTCGCCCGAAGCGAAGGCCTGCGCGAGTTCTTCGCCGGAGAGGTAGCCGGAAAATACCGTCATCTCGGGATCGAAGGTTGCCTTGAGCGCGTCGAGGTACGGTCCCGCGCCGATGATGGCGAGGCGTGCGTCCGGTGCCTGGCCGCGCACCAGGCGGATGACGTTGTCGAGCCTTTCCAGGTCTTTTTCCTTGGAGATGCGCCCGATATAGGTCAGCAGTGGGGCCTCCGGGTGGCCGGCGGTGAGGCGTTCGCGCATGCTTGGCGACGCCTTCCTCGGGTGATACGTCTGCGTGTCCACGGCCTTGGGCCACAGTTTGACGTTGTGCATGCCGATGCCGCGGGCCTTATCCACCATCGGGCCAGAGGTGCAAAGGTTCACGGCGGCCTGGTTGTGGAGGTAGTTGATGGCGGCCTCAGTCAGTGGGCGGGTCCAGCCGATGCCGAGTGCTTCAACGTATTCGGGGACGTTGGTGTGGAAGCTGGCCACGAGTGGGACGGCGTCGCGCTGCGCCGCGAATACACCAAGCGCAGCGGTCCAGATTGGATTGACGGCGTGGATGACGTCAGGCTCCCAGGCGCGAATCTCCGAGAAGAACTTCCAGGTGGGCAGTCCAAACTTGATCTCTGGATACACCGGCAGAGAGAGACTAGGGATGCGGGTTACCTCGAATCCCGCAAAGGTCTCTGGCGGGTTGCCTGGGGCGAAGATGCGGACCTCATGGCCCAGTACCGCGAGCTGTTCCAGGGTGTGGGTGATGCGGGTGACTACTCCGTCGATCTTTGGCAGGAAGACCTCGGTAACGATGGCGATGCGCACGATGCTTCGGTGAATTGCTTAGTGAGCGGCCTCGTTGAGGAGTTCTTCCGGAACGCCCGCATGCTGCTGCTTGGTCCACAGGGACTGGGCCGGGATCTTGGAGCGGTCCACTCGGTCGGCGTAGCGCTGCGCGACTTCCTCGACCTCGTGAAGGAGACCCTCGGACAAAGTGGTGGGTTCAAGGCCCAGCTCGAGGAAGGTGTTGTTAGAGACGTGTAATTCGTTTTCTGCGGACTCCTTGCGCGGGTTCGGCACCATGGCGAGCTTGGCACCAGAGAGTTTGGCCACCAGTTCTGCGAGATCGCGAACACGGTGGGTTTCAGTCATTTGGTTAATGATCTTGACGCGATCACCCTTGGCCGGCGGGTTCTCGAGCGCGAGTTCGACGCAGCGAACCATGTCGCGGATGTGGATGAAAGCGCGGGTCTGGCCGCCGGTGCCGTGGACGGTAAGCGGGTAGCCGATACCGGCCTGGATGAGGAAGCGGTTGAGCACCGTGCCGTAGTCGCCGTCGTAGTCGAATCGGTTGATAAGGCGCTCGTCCTTGAGGGTCTGCTCGGTGTGGGTGCCCCAGATGATGCCCTGGTGCAGGTCGGTGATGCGCAGTTCATCGTTCTTGGCATAGTACGCAAACAGGTGCTGATCCAGGACTTTAGTCATGTGGTACACGGAGCCAGGGTTAGAAGGGTACAGGATCGACTGCTCGATCGGCTCTTGGCCCTCAACCTTGACTTGGACGTCGAGGTAGCCTTCCGGAATTTCCATTCCGGCGGTGCCGTAGCCATAGACGCCCATCGTGCCAAGGTGCGCCACGTGAATGTCTTCACCGGACTCGACGATGGCAGTCAGCAGGTTGTGGGTGGCGTTGATGTTGTTGTCCACTGTGTAGCGCTTGGTGCGGGAGCTCTTCATGGAGTAAGGCGCAGCGCGCTGCTCGGCGAAGTGCACCACGGCGTCGGGACGCTCGGTGGTGAGGAACTCAAGGAGAGCGTCGTAGTCCTGCGCCACGTCGAAGTTGCGGAACTCGATGGTCTTACCGGAGACCTCGTGCCAGGCGGCGATGCGCTCTTCGATGGAGACGATCGGAGTCAAAGACTCAGCGCCTAGCTCGGTGTCGATGGCGCGGCGGGAGAGGTTGTCCACGATGATGACGTCGTGACCTTGATCAGATAGGTACAGGGAGGCTGGCCATCCACAGAATCCGTCGCCGCCAAGAATCGCTACCTTCACTGTGGACACTCCAAATATGCTCGGGGTTAAATACGACTTATACGACACTACCCCGGAACCCACCGCTCTTGCGGGGGCCCGGGGTGAATTTTCAGTGAACTGCAAAAATCAGGGGACACTGAGCTGGGTTGTGGCTGGTCTAAGGAATCTGCTTCAGGAATTGGAAGGCATGATGCACGATCTCGCGCTTTTCAGCGGAACTGAGCTTTGTTCCGGAGCTTTCCTGGTCAGCGATCTCCGTCAGCGCGACCTTGCCCGCGGCGCCGTGTGCTGCAAGCAGGATTGCTAGTTCCAGTTTGGAATAACCTGGCATGCGGCGGCCGAAAGCCTCGACGATTCCGAAAGCCACCTTTTCATAGCGTTGACGTTCCTCAGCAGTGTGGCTCATGCTCTCCATGGACTCGCCGATTGTGACGAGCGTGGCGAGGGAATGCAGGTTGGGCTGGTCATCGTCGAGGACCTCGAGCAACATAGCCTCGAAGAATTCGTTGATGCCCATCTCCGGGGACAGGTTCTCGATCACATCGGAGTGGGAATCGAGCAAGCTCGCGGCGAAGAAGAACAAAGCATCGGAGGCCGAAGAGAAATAGTTATGGAAGGTGCGCGGGGATACCCCCGCGGCTTCAGCAATTCGGGCGACAGTGAGGTTTTCCACGCCCTCATCGACCACCAAACGCGCTGCCGAATCTGCAATGGCGTGGCGCGTTGCCTGCTTCTTGGCTTCCCGCAAGCTAGACACGAGCTGCTTCCTTTCCCTTCGACTTTTCCTCTACTTTATCGCGCTGAAACTCTTTGGATTTCTTCGTGCTGGGCACTGAGAG
>NZ_GG667522.1:92976-99758 GCF_000159135.1 Corynebacterium striatum ATCC 6940 | reverse complement strand
CCCTCGATGTCCATGTTGGGCAGAATCCTATCGAGCCACTTCGGAATTGACCATGCCTTCTTATCGAGCAGGAACATCGTGGCCGGGATGATCATCATGCGTACAACGAAGGCGTCCATGAACACACCAACCGCAAGGGCGAAGCCCATGGTCTTGATGAATGGGAGGTCAATGAGCATGAAGGCTGCGAACACGGAGATCATGATGAGCGCTGCCGCGGTCACGGTGCGTGCGCCATGCTTGAAGCCATTCGACGTCGCGTTGCCCGCGGTCTTGCCATGGACGAAGCCCTCGCGCATGCGGGTGACCAGAAATACCTGGTAGTCCATTGCGAGGCCAAAGGTCAGGCCGATGAGCATGATCGGCAGGAAGGACAGCAGCGGCTGTGGGTCGTCGATGATTCCGAACATGCCCTCCTGGAAGATGGCCACGGTGACGCCGAAGGTGGCTGCCATGGACAGGCCGAAGCCAGCGGCCGCGATGAGCGGCACCCAGATGGAGCGGAAGACTAGGAGAAGCACGATGAATGCTAGGCCGAGGACGATCGCGATGTAGGGGAGGAGGACGTCGCTAAGCTTCTGCGAAATGTCATCGAAGATTGGGGTGATGCCAGTGATGCCGTAGGTGCCGCCGGTGTTGTCTTCGAACTCGGCCTTGAAACCGCGGAGCTTTTCCAGGGTTTCGGTGGTGGTCTCGTCGGTTGCGCCGGTGGTCGGGGTAATCAGGATCTGCGCCGCGTCCATGTTGTCCGTGGTGGCGACGATCTGCGCATTGACGACGCCCTCGGTCTCACTGAAGTCCTTGAGGAGTTCCTGGAAGGCCGGCATGCGGTCTTGCTTTGCGACGTCCGCGACGTCGACGTAAGCGATCATCGGGGCGTTGCGACCTGGGCCGAATGCCTCTTCGGTCATCTCATAAGCATCGCGCTGCGGGGTGCCCAGCTTCGAGGTTCCGTCGGTGGGCATGGCCAGGCGTAGGTTGGCGGCCGGCAGGGCGAGGATTCCGAGCAACAGCACGCCGGCGATGAGGTGCATCCGCGGGTGAGCGCGAATGCGGCGTACCCATTTTAGGCCCATGGTGGGCTTTTCGTCCTCAGGGTCCGGAACCTTGGGGCCCGGCACGCGGCCAGCGAAGACCTTGGTGCCGAACAGGCCCAAGAGGCCAGGGATGAAGGTGAGCGCGACGCAGACTGCCACAACCACGGTTGCGGCAGCGGCGATGGCCATGGTGGACAGGAACGGAATACCGATGATGGTCAGCGCTGCCAGTGCGATGACCACGGTGGCACCAGCGAAGACCACGGAGGAACCAGCGGTGCCCAAGGCCATGCCCATGGCGTGTGCGCGGGTTGCCTTGTCCATCTTCTTGAGCTCCTGCGCGAGCTCCTTCGGACTCAGATCATTGAGTCCGGAGGAGGTGATGAGCTCGTTGCGGAAGCGGGCCACGATGAACAGCGCGTAGTCGATGCCCACGGCCAGGCCGATCATGGAGGCCAGCATCGGCGTCATGTCGGAGACAGAGTCGGTGAAGACTGTGGCGAGCTGGACGCCCAGGATTCCCACGCCCACGCCGACGACGGCAGAGATGAGCGGCATACCTGCGGCCACGAAGGAACCGAAGGTGATGAGCAGGACGATGGCGGCAACGATGAGGCCGATGACCTCGGAGGTCATCTCTTCGGCAGGGATCTCAGTGACGGACGCGGCATCGAAGTTGATGGAGATCGTACCGGTGCGTTTGTCCTCGCTGAGAGGGGAGAGTGCGGCAAGGTCGGAATCGATCTGCTCCTGCGGCATGCCCTGCGCGGCCATTTTCTCGGTCATCTGCTTCTGCATTCCCATGGAAGCCATGACCGGGTTAACGATTGCGTCGGGGTCCTTCAGCGCGTCGGTTCCTTGCAGCTCCTTGATCATGGAATCGACTTCGCCCATGACCGCCTTATCCGTGAGCTTTTTGCCCTCCGGAGCCTGCAGTGTGATGGTGGCGCTGGGGGCACTCATTGCATCTGTCTCCGTGCCGAAGCGCTCCATCATCTGCTCTTGGGTGACGGTGGAGTCCATGTCTGGCATGGAAAAAGTGGGGCTTGGAGACTTCGCGAAGGCGCCAGTGAGGCCGCCCATCGCGACGAGCAGTACCAGCCAGAACGCGAGGAACGGCCAGACTTTTCGATATGACCAGCTACCCAAGTGGTAGAGGAATTTTGACATGTGCAGATCCTTTATGAAATTTGCAGTCTTTCAGAAACATTGCATAGCTTAGGCAAGTTTGCAGATGCTGTGCAAATTGTTGTTTGCTGGCGGTTAATCCTCTCGAAATTTGGGGCCGCCGCCGCGCACTGTAGACTTGCGCGCATGCTCCACGCCGTCATCTATGCCTTCGGAGACTCCGTCAACGCGCTGCTCATCGGCATCCTCGTTGCCATCGGAATCATCCTGCCGCGCGGTAAATACCGCAAGGTGGCGCCGCTAATCGTGGCGGGGGATTGGCTCGGCGTGCTCGTGGCCTCCTTGGCCGTGCTCTTTATCTTCGTCGGAATCCGCGAACAGATCGTTGCCGCGCTGGAGTCGCCAATAACCGGCATCGTCCTCATCGCAGTAGGCGTGCTCATCGGTTTCGGCGCCTGGCAATCCAAAGGCGAATCCAACCCGATGGTGGAAAAACTCCTCGTGCCGCTGCGCGAGCCCTCGCTCAAGACCGCAGCTATCGGTTTCATCATGGGCGTGGTGCAGTCGCTGACCTCCGTGCCCTTCTACGGCGGCCTTCTGCACCTCGCCGCCGGCGAGTTCTCCGACGCCACCCGCTACCTGGGCACTTTGTGGTACGCCACGCTGGCGCTCTCGCTGCCCACGCTGTGTGGAATCTTCATCGCCCTCGTGCGCGCGCAGCCGCAAAGTGCCGCTGGCAAGCTTTTTTCCGCAGCCCGCGAAAACTCCGCGCGCGTAGCCGAAATCAGCGGCTACGTCGTGGCAATCTTCCTCGTCATCATGGGTGTGCTGAGTCTCTAGCGGCCCCTAGTCGTAGTAGACGTCCTCGAGGGAAACGGCGGCGTCGGAAAGCGCCTGTGCCTTGGATAGATCAACGTAGCGTCCGGCGTGAGGGATAAAGGAATGCGATTGCTCATCGCTGAGTTCGCGGCGAACCTTCGCCGGGATGCCGGCGGCGAGGGACTTCGCTGGGATCTCCTGTCCCTCCAGCACAACCGCGCCGGCAGCGATGAGTGAGCCAGGGCCCACCACCGAACGCGACAGCAGCGAGGCCTTCATTCCAACCAGCGTGCCAGCGCCCACGTGCGTGCCGTGCAGCATCGCCATGTGGCCAACCGTGACGTCATCCTCCAAAACGCACGCAACGTCGGCTTCCTCGTGGATGACGGAATTGTCCTGGATGTTGACGCGGGCGCCTAGGCGAATGGCGCCCACGTCCGCGCGTAGGACGCAGCCGTAGAAGACCGAGGAATCGGGGCCGATTTCCACGTCGCCAATGATGGTGGCGTTCGGAGCAATCCAGGCGCTGCGGTGAATGCGCGGGTACACACCGTTGAAAGGCAAGATGAGCATGATTAATTTTCCTCCACGACGATGGCAAGGGATTCGGAAATTTCGTAGTCGCCCGGCTCGGCGCGCAGGGTCTCTAGGAGTGCGGCGCGCGTGTCCAGGTCGAGCGGGATGGCCCAGCCCTTCTTGGGATCGCGGACGGGGACCTCGGGGCGTGGGGCGGGGGAGAAGAAGACGCGGGTGGTGGAGGGGGCATCGGCAAGCCAGGCGGGCTCGGCGGCGCGGGCGACCTCACGGAGGGCTGCGGCGCCGGAAGAGTCGGTTACGACGATGAGCAAGGTTTCGGCGGAGTGGACCTCCAAGTGGCCGACCTCGACGACGGGCGCGCCGGACTCGGGCGTGGCGAGGCGTGGGGCCTTGGGGCCAGTGAGCGAGCGGAGCGCGTCAAGTAATCCCATGTGAACATGGTAAGCAGCCGCGTACAGTAAAACAACGTGATTGATGCAAAAAATATCGCCCTGATTTTTGAAGGCGGCGGCATGCGCAACTCGTACACGGCGGCCTGCGTGGTCAAGCTCATCGAGGAAGACGTACAGTTCGGCTGGGTGGGCGGCGTGTCCGCGGGGTCCTCGCACGCCGTGAACTATCTCTCGCACGATGCGTGGCGGGCGAAGGAATCCTTCGTGGACTTTGCCCATAACCCTAGTTTCGGCGGGGTGTCTTCGCTGCTGCGCGGCACGGGGTATTTCAACGCGGAGTATATCTATGAGCGCTCCTCGGACAAGGATCTGCCCTTCGACTTCGAAGCATTTCAGGCGAACCCGGCGGAGATGAATCTTGCCACGACGCGCGCAGATACGGGCGAGTCCGTCTACATCACGCGTGCGGACATCCACGAGCAGTCGGACATGAATATGTACGTGCGCGCGTCCTCGACGCTGCCGCTCATCATGCCGTTGCGTTTTATCGACGGCGTGCCCTATGTGGACGGCGCGCTGGGCGAGTCCGGCGGCATCTCCATCGACCAGGCGGAGAAGGCGGGCTACGAGAAGTTCCTTTTCGTGGGCACGCACCCGCGCGGCTACGTCCGACCGCAGGTCACGCGTCGCCGCGCCGTGCGTCGCGTGCTGGGCCGCTACCCCGCGGTCGCGGAGGCGCTCATCCAACGTCCGGACCGGTACAACGCGTCGAAGGACAGGCTGCTCGAGCTCGAAAAGGAAGGCCGCGCGCAGCTGTTCTTCACCGAGGATATGCAGGTCGCGTCGACGGAAAAGAACGTGGCCAAGCTGCGGGCGAACTTTAACGCGGGGCGCGCACAGATGTACGCCGAGTGGCCCGCGTGGAAGGAATTCCTCACTTCCTAACCGAAAGGGTGGCGCAGGTCACGGATGATCTGTACGATTTATCCTAAATTCGTACAGATTTTTCTCGGGAGGCAATGTGACCCTGCAGGATACCGATATCGTCATCGTGGGCGCCGCGCGCACGCCCTTTGGCAAGTTGCTGGGCGGGCTTGCCGCACTGCCCGCCACCGACCTGGGCGCGCACGCCATCCGCGGCGCGCTTGAGCAGGCGCGCGTGGAGCCCGAGCTTGTCGATGCCGTCGTCTTCGGCCAGGTCCTCCAAGCCGGTGTTGGCCAGAATCCCACGAAGCAGGCCGCGCTCGCAGCCGGGATTTCGCCGCGGGCACATACGACGACGGTGAATAAGATTTGCCTGTCCGGGCTCACGGCCGTCATCGACGCGGCGCGTCTGCTGCGCGCGGGCGAGGCCGAGGTCGTCGTCGCCGGCGGCATGGAGTCCATGACGAACGCGCCGCACCTGCTGCCGCGCTCGCGCGCCGGCGTGAAATTCGGGGCGTTTGAGGCGCTCGATCACATGGAACACGATGGCCTGCGCGCCGCGGACCTGGGTATTTCCATGGGGTCGCTGTCCGAGAAATACGCGGGCCGCTATCCCGTCACCCGCGAAGAACAGGACCACTGCGCGGCGCTGAGTCACCAGCGCGCGCTCGCCGCGACGCAGGACGGCACGCTCGCCCGCGAAATCGTGCCGCTCATCATCGAGACCCGCAAGGGCTCGGTGACGGTCGAGTCCGACGAGGGCATCCGCGAGGGCGTCACGGACGAGTCGTTGGCCAAGCTCCGTCCGGCCTTTGAGAAGGACGGCTCGATTACGGCGGGCAATTCCTCGCCCATTACGGACGGCGCGGCGGCGGTCGTGCTCACCACGGCCGCGCATGCCGCGGCGCAGGGCTGGGCGGTCCTCGCCGCGCTGCGTTCGGTGGGCCAGACCGCCGGCCCCGATTCCTCGCTGCAGCAGCAGCCTGCCGATGCTCTCCTCCGCGCCCTTGAGCGCGAGGGCTGGGACGCAGGCTCCCTCGACCACGTGGAAATCAATGAGGCCTTTGCCGCCGTCGTCGTGCACTCCGCGCGCACCCTGGGCCTTGACCCGGACGCGGTCAACCCACAGGGCGGGGCGATTGCGATGGGTCACCCCATCGGGGCATCGGGAGCGCGCTTGGTCGTGCATGCGGCGCACCAGCTGGCGGCGGGCGCGGGTTCGCGCGCGGGTGTTGCGCTTTGCGGTGGCGGGGGACAAGGAGAGGCTCTGCTGCTCGAGGCGAAATAGAAAGGAACTGTGAGATGTCTGTAGAAATCACTGAGGGCGAGGTTCTCGCTTCCGTGTGCGACGGCGTGGGCACGCTCACGCTCAACCGGCCTCAGGCGCTTAACGCGCTGACCTTGGACATGATTCGTGAGTTCACCCGCGTTTTGCGTGCGTGGGCGGACGATGACGCGGTGCGTCTCGTGCTCGTGCGGGGTGCTGGTGAGCGCGGCCTGTGTGCGGGCGGCGACGTCGCGGCGCTCTACCGCGACGCGGTCGCCGAGGGCGGACCAGGCGACTTCGGCGCCACGTTCTGGCGCGAGGAGTACGAGCTTAACCACTATATTTCGGTCTACCCCAAGCCGTACGTGGCGCTGCAGACGGGCATCGTGCTGGGTGGCGGCATCGGGATCTCGGCGCACGGCAGCCACCGGATCGTCACGGATGACTCGCGCCTGGGCATGCCCGAGGTCGGCATCGGCTACTCGCCGGATGCCGGCGGTTCCTACGTCCTCGCGCGTGCGGAGGATCGGCTGGGCTTCCATCTGGGCTACACCGCGGCCCACGTCGGCGCGGCCGAGGCCATCGACACCGGCTTCGCGGATTACTACGTGCCGCAGGACCAGATTGAGTCGCTCGTGGCACGGCTGCACGAGACCGCGGACCCGGCCGTCATCGCGG
>NZ_GG667522.1:69866-92695 GCF_000159135.1 Corynebacterium striatum ATCC 6940 | reverse complement strand
GCTCGAGCGACTCGACGCGCTGGCCGCCGAGCACGGCGAGGAGCACTGGGCCGCGAAGGCCGCCAAGCGCATTCGCCGCAACTCGCCGCTGGGCATCCGCGTGACCGAGGAGGGCCTGGAGCGCGCGGCGCATCACAGCCTCGCGGACGTGCTCACGCAGGAATTCTGGATGTCGCTCAATATGCAGCGCCACCCCGAGTTTGCCGAGGGCATCCGCGCCCAAATCATCGACAAGGACCGCACCCCGCACTGGAAGTACGCAACGATCGTGGACGTGCCGAGCGACGTGGGCGCCCTCTTCGCCCCCATCGACGGCATTGCACCGCCGGATTTCACCCAAAACGTTTAACGCACGACAGAAGGAGACACCATGGCCATCCTCACCGAGACCCGCGACCGCGTCGCGCTCATCACGCTCAACCGTCCCGAGGCGCTCAACGCGCTCAACAAGGCCACGATGGAGGAGGTGACCGCCGCCGTCGCTGAGTTCGACGCGGACGAGAACATCGGGGCTATCGTCATCACCGGCTCCGAGAAGGCCTTCGCCGCCGGCGCCGACATCAAGGAGATGGCGCCGCGCGGCGCGACCGAGATGTACTCGACCAACTGGTTCGCGGACTGGGAAAATCTTACTCGTGCGCGTACACCGATCATCGCGGCCGTCAACGGCTATGCGCTCGGCGGTGGCTGCGAGCTGGCCATGATGTGTGACTTCATCATCGCCGGCGACCGCGCCAAGTTCGGCCAGCCCGAGGTCAACCTCGGCGTTACCCCGGGCATGGGCGGCTCCCAGCGTCTCACGCGCGCCGTGGGCAAGGCGAAGTCCATGGACTTGTGCCTCACCGGCCGCATGATGGACGCCGAGGAAGCCGAGCGCTCCGGGCTCGTCTCCCGCGTCATCCCCGCAGGAGAGCTCCTCGACGAGGCGCTGAAGACCGCCGCGACCATCGCGTCCAAGTCGCTTATTGCGACGACTATGATTAAGGAGCAGGTCAACGCCGCCTACGAGACGACCCTCGCACAGGGCCTCCTCTTCGAGCGCCGCACCTTCCACTCCATCTTCTCCTCCAACGACCAAAAGGAAGGTATGGCCGCCTTCACCGAGAAGCGCGACGCCAACTTCACGCACTCCTAAAACACGGCGGATTGTCGCGCCACAACAGCGGAAAGCCCCAGAACCCGCAACGACCCTGAGGCTTTCAGTGAGACTAGCTAGTCAGCCAGTTCCCCCTGCTGCGATAGCATCGCGCAAGTAGTTGGCTGCCAGCGTCCCGAGGGCCTTGGTCGCGATTTCGGTAACAATTGCGGTTAAGGTCTTCTTCTAATTCTTGTCGCCCTTGGGTGGTTCAGACGAAGAAGCGGATATGTGTCCTCTTACCTCCCTCCATCACGTAGGCGGACCCCAACGCCTCAGCGCTGGCGATGGCAGTTGGCCCCCGACCCCCATATGTGGCGGTGTAGACCCTGTGTGAACCCGGTTGACAGCACCGTCAGAAGGGGAGCGCTTGCGCGCTCGCTGCCTAGAATACCGAGAAATTAAACTGCTTTCATTGGCCCTGATGTGACCACAAGGCCTGGTGAGGCAACAAAAATCCCGCCGGTTCATGTGAGGACCGGTGGGATGTTCGTGTGTGTGCCGAGGTTATTCGACGTCGTCGCCGGCGGCGCGTCGGAAGATCGCGGCGGCATCGACAAGCTCGGCGGCGGCGTCCTGGTCGAGGCTGGCGCAGTAGTCGCTGAGGACGGGGCCGGCGGCGCTGGCGAGCGCGATGCCCTGGTCTGTGATGGTGAGCAACGTCGATCGCTTGTCCTTCTCGTCCGTCACGCGGGCAACGAGGCCTTGGCCTTCGAGACGGCGGACGGTGTGGGTGAGAGAGGCTGGCGGCATGTGGAGCCGGGTGCTGATTTTCGACATGGGCAGCGCGCCGGAGCGTGACCACATGAGGAGAGTGAGGAGCTCAAAGTGAGCAAAGCTCACGCCGAACGGCGCGAGCGCGTCCTCCGCGCCCGCGCGCAAGACGTGCGCGGCGCGGGCGGCGGAGGAAATCGCGGTGAGGCCTAAGGCGGCATCGGCAGCATAGTGCTTCTCCCATTGCCGGCGGCCCTCCGCGATGCTGTCCATGAGTTAGCCTTTCAGGTTCGGGAAGTCTGAATCCGCGAACTCGGTCTGTGCCTTGGTCTCGCCGCCGTCGGCGGAGTGGATATCGGTCTCGCGCTTGCGCAGTTCCACACGCCGAATCTTACCGGAGATGGTCTTGGGCAGCTCGTAGAACTCCAGGCGACGAATGCGCTTGTAGGGGGCGAGGCCGTCGCGGCAGTGCTTGAGGATGGCCTCGGCGGTCTCGGCCGTGGGCTCGTAGCCCGGGGCGAGTGCGACGTAAGCCTTGGGCACCGCGAGACGGATAGGATCCGGGGAGGGGACGACAGCGACCTCGGCCACGGCGGCGTGCTCGATGACAACGGACTCGAGCTCGAACGGGGAGAGGCGGTAGTCCGAGGCTTTGAAGACGTCATCGGCACGGCCGATGTAGAAGATGTAGCCGTCCTCGTCGCGCTCGGCCGTGTCGCCGGTGTGGTAGTAACCGTCGCGGAAGACTTCCTCGTTCTTCTCCGGGAAGTTGAAGTAGCCCGGCGTAAGCCCCACGGGGCGCGGGTCGAGCTTGAGGCAGATCTCGCCGGTGTCGCCAATCTCGTCCGTGGCAGGGTCGATGAGGACGACCTCGAAGCCCGGCAGCGGACGCCCCATGGAACCGGCTTTGACCTTCTGGCCCGGGGTGTTGGCGATCTGGAGGGTGGACTCCGTCTGGCCGAAGCCGTCGCGCACGGAGGTCTTCCATGCCTTCTCGATGGCGTTGATGAGTTCCGGGTTGAGCGGCTCGCCGGCGGCGACGAGCTTCTTCGGCGGGGTCTTCATGCGGTTCAGATCGGCGAGGACGAGCATGCGCCACACGGTCGGCGGGGCGCAGAAGCTGGTCACGCCTTCTTCTTCCATCTTGTCCATGAGGGCTGCTGCGTCGAAGCGCGTGTAGTTGTAGAGGAAGACCGTCGCGCCTGCGATCCACGGCGCAAAGAAATTCGACCATGCGTGCTTAGCCCAGCCGGGTGCCGCGACGTTCAAGTGGACGTCGCCCGGCTCGAGGCCGATCCAGTACATGGTGGTGAGATGGCCGACAGGATACGAGGTGTGGGTGTGCTCCACGAGCTTGGCCTTGGACGTCGTGCCGGACGTGAAATAGAGCAGCAGAGTCTCGTCCGCGGCGGTCTCCTGGGTGGGCGTGTAGGTCTCGGAAGCGGAGTAGCTATCGGAATAGCGTAGCGTCGGGTGGCTGGACTGCGCGTCCGGGGCGTCGCCGACCTGGATCATGGTGAACTCACCCGTGACGTCCTGGAACTTGGCGGCATCCTCGCCGTTGGCGATGACCCACGAGATATCGGCGCGATCGGTACGATCCTGAAGGTCAACCGTACCGAGCATCGCGGTGGCGGGATTGAGGACGAAGCCAGCCTTGATGCAAGCAAGCATGGATTCCCACAGCTCGACCTGGTTGTTGAGCATGACCATGACGCGGTCGCCGCGCTTGACGCCCTGCTCTGTGAGCCAATTGGCGAGCTGGCTCGAGCGGGTGGAGAGCTCGGCGAAGGTGCGGCGGGTGGACGTACCGTCCTGCTCGCAGATGACGAGGGCCTCGCGGTCCTTCGACTCGGCCTCGGTGCCCAGGTGATCAAACCAATCGAGGGCGAAGTTGAAGTGCTCGAAGCGCGGCCATTCGAAGTTCGCGCGAGCGGCTTCGTAATCGGTCTGCACGGAAACAAGCTGGTCGCGGGCGGCGCGGAACTGCTCGGTAACGCTGGGGCTGGAAACAGTAGTCATGATGCTCCTCGAGAAGTGTCGGGGGTCCAAGCGGAAGATAATTGTGACCTGCGTCCCAACTCACCATAGTTCGAATTCGAAGTAATGGCTAGGCAATTTTCAAAGTATTTTTGTTTCCGCAGTACAGCGAATAAAAATAGCCGTGTTAGCGCTCGAGGATCCCGTGGAGGACGAGTTGTCCCAACGCGTGATAGGCGGTGGCGGGGGGCAGCGCCTCCGTGTAGGTGCCCTGCTGGATATCGGCCATGGTGCGCTGGATGACCAGCGAGGTAAACGCCACGGATTCGGCGCGAAATTCGCCCGCCGCGACGCCGCGCTCGAGGAGTGTGCGGATGGTCTGTGTCGCGCCGGAGGTGTTGAGGGCGTAGACCTCCTGGGCAACGGGCTCGGTGGCGAGATCGCGCATGAAGGCGGTGCTTGCGGGGGCGAGTGCGCTGGTCATTGCCGTGAAGTAGTCCTCCAGTGCGCGGGCGGCGCTCGTGGCTCGGTTTGCCTCGGGGGCTGTGCGGCGGGTGATCTCTTTGAAGAAGCTTACGAGCACACGGCGAATGATGGCGTCGCGGGTTTTGCCCAAGGCGTAGATAGTGGACTTGGAGCAGCGGTAGCGCTTGGTGGCGTCGTCGATGGTGAAGGACTCGAAACCCTCGGCCAGGAAGTCTGTGAGGAGCGCGGTAAAAATTTCGCGTTGGCGCGCGGTGAGCGGGCGTGCGGCTGCGGGGGACAGCGCTGCGGCGTTCTCGGTCATGGGGCTCATTCCTGTCTGTGTTTCGCGGTTTACCTGCGTTAACTCTAGGTCGGGGAACGCATGGGGGAAAATTTCCGCCCAGAAACCGTGACGTGCACCACGTCATACGGTACGATCTTAAATGTAATCGTACTATCCCTTCGGACCTAGGGAGCATCCCATGCCACCGATTCTTGATTCTTCCCATCCGCTCGGCGCGCACCTCGCCGGCATCAAATACCCGCACGCGGACATCCTGGGCGTCGCGGATCGACTGCCCGAAGACGAGCAATCCAAGCTCGCCACCATCCACGAGTTCCTCCAGACCGAGATTCGCCCCGTGGTGGGCGAGTTCTGGGACCGGGAAGAGCTGCCTTTCGACCTGCTGCCCACGATGGCCGCGCACGGCCTCGGCGAGATCGAGCTCTCCGGCACCTCACGTCTCTACCGCGGCCTCGTCTACGCGGAGGTCACTCGCGCGGACGTGTCGCTCTCGGCGCTCGTGGGCATTCACAACGAGCTCGTGGTCGGGCTCATCGACAAGCTGGGCTCGGACGCACAGAAGAAGGAATGGCTGCCGGGCCTGCGCCAGTTTGAGAAGGTGGGGTGCTTCGCGCTCACTGAACCGGACCACGGCTCTGATATCGCCGGCGGCTTGGCCGCCACCGCGGAAAAGACCGCGGATGGCTGGGTTATCAACGGCGCCAAGCGCTGGATCGGCGCGGGTACTTTCGCGGACTTCTCGATCTGCTTCGCCCGCGACATAGAGGACAACGACATCAAGGCATTTATCGTCGAGCACAACCGCGAGGGCGTGACGACGCAAAAGATTGCCCGCAAGATGGGCCTGCGCATCATGCAGAATGCGGACATCAACTACGACAATGTCGTCATCCCGCACGAGAACCTGATCCCGGGTGCGGAGACCTTCGCCAACGTCAACGACTTCCTCTGCTACTCCCGCGCGTGGGTGGGCTGGCAGGGGGCCGGTATCCAGCTCGGCATTTTCGACAAGGCCCGCGAATACGCCGTCAAGCGCGAGCAGTTCGGCCGCCCCATCGCGAAGTTCCAGCTTGTCCAGGAGCAGCTCGCGCGCATTCTCGGCAATGCAACGGCCTCGCTCGCCATGATGGCGCAGGTCGCCGAGGTCCAGGAAAAGGGCCTGCTCGAGATGCCGTTCGCGGCACTTGCCAAGGCCACGACCACGCGCTTGGCGCGCGAGTCCGCCGCGGCCGGCCGCAATATTGGTGGCGGCAACGGCATCCTCACCGAGTATGACTTGTCCAAGTTCATGTTGGACGCGGAGGTCCTCTTTACCTACGAGGGCACCTACGACATTAACTCGCTCATCGTCGGCCGCGCCGTCACCGGTGTGTCGGCATTCGTCTAAGGAGAAACTATGCAGCTCGAGAACATTTCTGCCATCGTCACCGGCGGCGCGTCCGGCCTTGGCGCCGCGACGGCTCAGGCGCTTATCCAGCGTGGCGTGCGCGTCACGGCCTTTGATCTTCGTGCCCCGGAGTATGACGGCGTGGAGTTCGCCGAGGTCGACGTCACCGACGCCGCCGCCGTCCGCGAGGCCGTTCAGGCCGCCCAGTGTGCCGATGCCCCCTTGCGTCTCGCCATCAACTGTGCCGGCATCTGCCCCTCAGCGCGCATCTTCGGTCGCAAGGGCCCGCACGACCCAGACCTCTTCGTGAAGACCATCAATATCAATTTGATGGGCACGTTCCACGTCATGACTGCGGCGGCCGAGGCCATGGCCACGACCGAGCCGGTTGACGAGGACGGCCAGCGCGGTGTCATCATTAATACCGCCTCCGTCGCCGCGTTTGAGGGGCAGGTAGGCCAGGCCGCGTACGCTGCGTCCAAGGGTGCGGTCCATTCGCTCTCGATTACGGCTGCGCGCGACCTCGCGTCGCAGGGCATCCGCGTCAACGCGATTGCACCCGGCGTCGTGGCGACGCCGATGATGGAGCAGATCACGCCCGAGTTCAAGCAGCAGCTCGAGGCCACCGTGCAGTTCCCCCCACGACTGGCCAAGCCCGAGGAGTTCGCCCAGCTGGCTATCTCCATGGCGGAAAACAACTATCTCAACGGCGAGACCATCCGTTTGGATGGCGCGCTGCGCATGCCGCCGCGCTAGAGCGTCTGGAGAGACTACTTAACCCCAGTTCAGGGCTTAAGATAGGAGACTTGAACCAAGCAAGAATTTTTCTGAACTGGGATGAGGTGGAAAATATGGGACGAATTGAATGGAGCAGATATAGCGGCGAAGATATTGAACATGCGATCGCCATGTTTATCGCATCGGAAGACCAATATGCAGAAAAGATTTCGCCGTCACGAGGTGATGGTGGAATTGATATCCTCGTACGATATCCACGAACCATTGTCTACCAGGTGAAAGGCTTCTCTGGTCCGCTAAAAGCTGGACAGAAGAAACAAATTCTGGATTCCATGAAAACGCTCTCCGCCGACGACCGATGGAGCGAGTTGGATGTTGAAGAATGGCATCTGGTCATGCCGTGGGATCCCACTCCTGAAGCCTTGAAGTGGTTGATTGATCAGGGAAATCAGTTAGGAATGAAGGGCGTCGTATGGGACGGGCTGGCGAGAGGTGAAGCTTGGGCTGCGAAATATCATGAGATTACTGACTACTATTTCAATGGCAGTCGCGAAACGGTGATTGAAATGGCGGACGCGTTCGTGAAACGCGGTCAGTTGCGCAATTTGATTCCGGAGGGTGCTGACAAGGAAATTGTTGACGTTCGCGATAGCCTGTCATCCGTCTTGGATCAGCTCAATAGGCTGGATCCGCACTACACCTATGGAATCTCAACTGGTCCATTTATCACTACGTTTCCCGAAGCCTTCGATATGCTTCCCGCACCACAGGCGCCAGAATTAGTATTTTCGACGTTACACGTTGTTAATGGACAATTAGTTCGCATTAATGTTTTTGCTAAAAATAGTCTTTCAACCGAGCTCCGCCCTATTTCAATCCATTCATTGCTAACGGCGGTACAAGGGTCTCCAGAACATGTAGCAATTCAAAAATCTCTGAGATTCGGTGTACCGCTACACCTCGAGTCGGGGGTAATGGATATCGAAGTTGACGCCCCGGGAGGACTTAGCGGTTCGGCGGCTGAAGGGGCGATAATTCTAACCCCGATCGCAGGCAATCTTGCGAATGCGCCGGAGCTCCGGATTGTTGAGATCGATGAGGGGTTTGATGAGCTCGGTTCGCTAGAACTGGTTCGAGAATATATTGGTACCGGTGTTCCTGATGATGATGGAATTCCCGGGTTTTCCACTAGATTGCGCGATCGTTCGGGAGCGTTTGATATCGAACTTCTGACAGATGTTCGCGATGAACAGACGACTACGACACTTTCAATGAAGTTGCCTCAGGGTTGTTTAGTGGCAGAGTTACGGGCAGTCATTGACTTCTATTTGAAAGTGAAACTTTCGAGAGGTTTGATCGTTGCTCCTCGTTTTGGACCTATCCCAAAGCAGCTTCTGTCGCAGTTGATAATGCTGGAGCCGTCATTTATTGACCATGCAGAGAAAGTGGGCGCTTTCCTCAACGATTTAGCGACTATTCAAGAACATGTTACCTTCGGCGTCCGCGTTCCTTCAGCCGAAGACATTTCCAGAGATTGGATTGAATTGGTTCATCGAATGGCAATACTTCTGAGAGATGGTGCGGTGAGCATGCCAGTTGAATCAGTTCGTACGCATCATGATTCTCGTGAGAAATGGTCCACGGAAGCTACTCCCTTCAATATTGCCTTTTGCAGTTGACATTCCTATATCGGGCGAAACTGCAACATTCAATTGCCAATACATTTTTAACGGTTTGCTTAGCGGAGAAGCGATAGAAACCGAAGATGGATTGGTAGACGAATGGAAAGTGGTCGATCGAGTACTTAAAATTGAGTTGGTGGAGTGAACCAAATACGGTAAACAATCCAACTCAATTTCTCGTTCTCCAAGCGGACGGCCCCCTGGACGATACGGTGCGCCACAGCATCCTCGCCGTGGAGTGGCGGGGTACGGCGGCCTAGCCGTAGGCGGGAAGCCCCCAGTAGGGGAAGACCGCGCGGGAGGTCTGCACGACGGCGGGCTCGGGGCGCGTGGCGAGAACCTGGCGCGGGTCGAACTCTGTAAAGTCCGGGCGTGCGCTCCCGAAGTCACCGAGAGTCGCCGAGCCGTGCCAGCCCTTAGGCATGGGCGCGGCCGGGTCGAGGTCCACGCCAGCGACGGCGGCGGTGACGTGCGTCCAGGCGCGAGCGACGGAGTCGAGGTTGTATCCGCCGCCGCCGAGAGCGACCCACTTTCCGTTGGCGTATTGGTCGGCCCACGCCGCAACGGAGCGGTAGGCATGCGCCATGGCGTCGATGCTCACCTCGAGGTCGGCGAGCGGGTCAGCCGCGTGGGGATCGGCGCCATGCTGAGAGATAAGCAGCTGCGGGCGGAAGCGGCTGAGGAGTGCGGGGATGAGGGCGTGGACGGCGTGGAGCCAGGCGGCATCGGAAGGCGAGCGGGGTAAGGCGATATTGACGGCGGTGCCTTCGGCGCCGGGCCCGCCGATGTCGTGCGCGAAGCCGCTGTGGGGGAAGAGGTAGAGGCCGGACTCGTGGACGGAGATAGTGAGCACGCGGGGATCGTCCCAGAAGATGCGCTCGACGCCGTCGCCGTGGTGGGCGTCGAGGTCGAGGTAGGCGACGCGGGTGGCGCCCTGGTCGAGGAGCCACTGGATGGCGACGGCGGCGTCGTTGTACATGCAAAAACCGGACATGGAATCCGCGAACGCGTGGTGAAGTCCGCCGGCGAGGTTGAGCGCGCGCGGGGCGCGGCCCTCCCACACGGCCTGGGTAGCCTGGAGTGAGGCGCCGGCGATCCTCGCGGCGACGGTGGACAGACCGTGGCTGATGGGATTGTCCTCCGTGCCGAGGCCAAAGCGGCGGGCAGGGACTTCGAGGCGCGTGGCGGTGATGTAGTCCGGGGAGTGGACGGCTGTGAGCTCGGCGGTCGTGGCGGCGGCGGGCTCGACGACCTCGAATTCCTCGGTGAGGTGGAAGTAGTCCGCGAGCTCGTGGGCCAGCCGCACGCGGTCCGGGCCCATGGGATGGTCAGGGCCGAGGGAGTAGCGGCGCATTTCCTCGGCGTTGAAGAGCAATGGCTTCACGGCGGTCTCCTAGCGCAGCGCCCGGGCGAGCGGGTCGCGTTGTTCGTCGAGGGGAGCCACGCGCAGGCGCGCACCGACGACAGCTGTGCCGTCGAGGCCCGCGATGACGGGCGTGAGCTCGCAGTCGACAACTTGGACGAGCTCGTCTTTGAGAGCGGTCAGGCGCATGAGGACGTCTTCGACGCCGTGGAGCTGCGGGGCCTTCGCGCCCTGGTAGCCGGCAAGGAGCGGGGCGGCGCGCAGCTCGCTGAGCATGGTGAGCGCGTCGGTGCGGCGCAGGGGCGGGACGCGCCACGACACGTCGCCAAGGAGATCTGTAGGTAGGCCCGCGATGCCGGCGGAGACCATGGGGCCGAGGACGGGATCCTCGATGGCGCGCATGGTGAGTGAGGCACCGGCGGGCACGGTGCGTTGGATGGCGGGGGCGAGGACGCCGGGATCCTCGCCGAGGTGGAGGTCGCGGGTGAGTTGGGTAAGCGTGGCCCAGGCGCGGGTGAGGGCCTCGGGGGTGTGGATGTGGCGCAGGACGGTGGGCAGCTCGGAGCGGCCGCGCACGATGGGGGAGGTGCACTTGAGGACGACGTCCCAGCCGTGGGATTCCGCGGCATGGAGGGCTTCACCCAAGGTGGGCGCCGGCGTCCACGGCACGATGTCGATGCCGAAGGCGGCGAGGATGGCCATGCATTCCTCGTCCGTGGCCCAGCGGCCAGTGGGGGAGTCACGGAGGATATCGGCGATGATCGCGCGGGTGCCGTGGGTGTCGCCGGGTTCTGCCAGTTGGTCCTCGGGCGTGGGGCGGGCGAGCGTGCGGCGCTTCTCGTTGTGGAGGATAGTGGCGAGTGCTTCGAGCGCGTCCGCGTACGTGGCGAAGACAGGCAGCTGGCCTTGGGTTTCCTCGTCGGTGTGGTCCTCGGACGGGAGGTCGAAGCCCACGAAGGAGGCGATGAGCGGGGTGGCGTGTTCGAGGGCGGGCCCGGCGGCGAGCTCGGTGAGCTGCGCGCGGGCATCCTTGGTGATGAACTCGCCGATTTCCACGACGGCGGTGAGCACCGCATCGACAGCGGGGTCCGCGAGAGCCTGTGCCACGGCGTCGCGGATGCTGGCGACGGGCTCGCCCATGACGGTGGTGCCGCGGACGCGCAGGCCGAAGCGACCGGCGGCGCCTTCCATCTGGCGGGTGAGCCCCGCCGAATTGGAGATGACCGCGACGCGCGGGCCCTGGGGGACGGGCTGGCGGGCAAGCAGCTGTGCGATGTCGTACATGGCGTCGCGCCGGGTGACGACCATGGCGCCGGTCTGCTCGATGACCTCGTCGAGGGCCGCGATGGGCGCGGCGGGCTGGGTGACGGCGACGTCGTCTGGGGCTGCAGTATAGCGTGCCGAGTGGAGCGCACGCGACGGCAGGAAGACCACGACGTGCTTTTCTAGGGCGAGGCGACGCAGCACGCGGAAGAATTTGCGGGGGTTACCCACCGTGTCGAGGGAGAGCAGACAGACCTGCGTGCGCTCGTCGTCGCTCCAGAACTGAATGACGTCGTTGCCCGTGACATCCGCGAAGGAGCCGGCCGCGATGAAGGTGGATAGGCCGACTCCGCGGGCGAGCGCGTGGGAAAGCGTGAGCGTCGCGACGCCCGCGGACTGGGTAAAGAGACCAGTGCGGCCCGCCCGCGGCATCGGCGCGGGTGTCGTGTTGAGCCGCACGTCTGGATCCGTGTTGATGATGCCCAACGAGGCTGGGCCCAGGGCGCGCAGCCCATGGTCGCGGGCGGCGAGAACGACGGCGCGGGAGGCCTCTCCCGCGAGGCCTGGGTTTTGGCTGCGGGAGACGAGCACGACGCCGGCCGCATGGACCGCGGAGGCCGCGTCCATGAGCGGGCCCGGGTCGGTGCCGGTCGGGGCGACAACGAGGCCGCCGGGGGTGGCGGCGTCGGGGGAGGGGGCATCGGAAAGTTGGGCGAGGGAGCTGGTCGGGCCGTGGAAGGTGGCGGGGGCGTCGCCGACGGTAGCCACGTGGGTGGGATTGAGGAGACGGCGGATGGAGCTGGACTCGGCGCGCAGCTCGCGGCGCTCCATGACCTCGCGGGAGGTGGCGTTGGGTTCAATCCGGAAGTCCACGCTGATGTAGCCGTCCGCGAGCTCCGGCTTGGCGGAGTAGCCCGCGCGGATGAAGACCTGCGCCATCTGGCGGTTTTGGGTGAGCATCTCCGCGAAGAAGCGTTCGACGCCGCCCTCGCGGCCGATTTCGGCGAGGTGCTCGAGCAGGATATTGCCCACGCCCTTGCCGTGGTGGGAGTCCTGAACAAGGAAGGACACGTCGCCCACGCGGGCGGGCAGGAGCGACTCGACAATCCCGTAGCCAGCCACGGCCACGATGTCCCCGCGCTCCTCGACGACGAGGGTGACCTTGTCATAGCCGCGCGTGTCGAGCCAGCGGTCCAGGTCCTCATTGGTGAGCTCGGGGTGGGTTCCGAAAAAGCGCAGATACTTGGAGTGATCGGAGACGCGACCAAAGAACTCCACGAGGCCCGCGCGGTCCGTATCCCGGACGGCGCGCAGCGTCGCGATGGAACCGTCGTTGAGGATGACATCCGCGTCCCAGGCTGTATACCTGCTGTTTTCGGGCTTCATGCCGTCCCACTCTAGCCAGTGAATGGCGTTCACCCCAGGGGTTTGGGCGAAATCCCATGACACTGGGGTCACTCCAGGGGTAAACAGTGGTTCAGTTCTCGCGAAAGATAGTTTTGTGACGTGTGTCTCGTTAGGGTGAAAGGCAACGAAACCCCAATCTGGATGCAAAGGAGTCCGCTATGTACACCATTCACCACTACGTCAACGGTGAGGCCTGGGAGGGCACGACCGGCAACACGCAGCCGGTCCTCAACCCGTCCACCGGTCAGGAGCAGGCCGCAGTGGCGCTGGCTGACACGGCGGACGTCGACCACGTCGTCGCAGAAGCGGAGAAGGCCCAGCCGAAGTGGGCGGCGATGAACCCGCAGAAGCGCGTTCGCGTCATCATGGAGTGGATTCGCCTCATCCACGCCAACATGGATGAGCTGGCGCGCACGCTCTCCCTGCAGCACGGCAAGACCTTCGAGGATGCCAAGGGCGACGTCCTGCGCGGCGTCGATGTCCTCGAGTTTGCGCTCGGCGCGCCGCACCAGCTCAAGGGCGAGTACTCCACCGAGGTCGGCACCGGCATCGACACCTACTCCCTGCGTCAGCCGCTCGGCGTCGTCGCGGGTATTACGCCGTTTAACTTCCCCGCCATGATCCCGCTGTGGAAGGCTGGCCCGGCGCTCGCCTCCGGCAACGCGTTTGTCCTCAAGCCCTCCGAGCGCGACCCGGAGGTTCCGGTCCGCCTCGCCGAGCTCTTTATCGAGGCCGGCGGCCCGGCCGGTGTCTTCAACGTTGTCCACGGCGGCAAGGAAGCCGTCGACACGCTGCTCGACAACCCGACCATCAAGGCCGTGGGCTTCGTGGGTTCCACCCCGATTGCGAACTACATCTACGAACGTTGCGCGGCCAACGGCAAGCGCGCCCAGTGCTTCGGCGGCGCGAAGAACCACGCCATCGTTCTACCGGACGCGGACATCGAGGCCACCGCGGATGCCTTGGCCGGTGCCGCCTTCGGCGCGGCCGGCGAGCGCTGCATGGCGCTGTCCGTTGTCGTTCCCGTGGGCAAGGAGACCGCGGATAAGCTCCGCGAGGCGCTCATCCGCAAGATCCCGGACCTCAAGGTCGGCCACTGCCTTGACCCGGAGGCGGACTACGGCCCGCTCGTCACCGCGGACGCCCGTGACCGCGTCAATCGCCTCATCGGCGAGGGCGTCGAGGCTGGCGCTGACCTCGTCGTCGATGGCCGTGACATCGACATGTCCGGCAAAGAATTCGAGGGCGAGTCCCTCGCGGGCGGCTTCTACTGCGGCCCCTCCTTCTTCGACAACGTCACCGCAGACATGTCCATCTACACCGAGGAAATTTTCGGCCCGGTCCTCTCCATGGTCCGCGCGGAGACCCTCGAGGAAGCCATCTCCTACCCGAACGACCACATGTACGGCAACGGCGTGGCCATCTTCACCCAGAACGGCGGCGCGGCCCGCGACTTCGTCAAGAACATCAACGTCGGCATGGTGGGCGTCAACGTCCCTATCCCGGTCCCCATCGCTTACCACACCTTCGGTGGCTGGAAGGCCTCCGGCTTCGGCGACCTCAACCAGCACGGCCCGGACGCTTTCCGCTTCTACACCAAGACCAAGACCGTCACCTCCCGCTGGCCGGATGACCAGAACGCCGGCCCGCAGTTCACCATGCCGGTCATGTAAGAAAGGACTGATTTCAATGACCACCATCGCATTCATCGGCCTGGGCAACATGGGCGGCGGCATGGCCGCCAACCTGGTCAAGGCAGGCCACACGGTCCACGGCTTCGACGTCGTGGAGGAGGCCCGCGAGCGCGCCAAGGACAACGGCGTGGAGATCATCGCTTCGGCTGAGGAGGCCGCCCAAGGCGCTGACATCGTCATCACCAGCCTGCCTAACGGCGGCCTGGTCAAGCAGGTCCTCGAGCCCATCATCGCGGCCGAGGACACCGCCCCGCTCTTCGTCGATGTCTCCACCATCGCCGTTTCCGAAGCCCGCGAGCTTGCCGATGCCGTCTCCGCCGTCGGCTCCCGCTTCCTCGACGCCCCAGTCTCCGGCGGCATGGCCGGCGCCGCCAACGGCACCTTGGCCTTTATGGTCGGCGGCGAGAAGGAGGACTTCGACAAGGTCAAGCCGGTACTTGAGGTCATGGGCAAGTCTGTGACGCACTGCGGCCAGACCGGCAACGGCCAGGCCGTGAAGGCCTGCAACAACATGATTCTGGCCATCCAGCAGATTGCCCTGTCCGAGGCCCTCGTCCTCGGCGAGCGCCTCGGCCTCGACCACCAGGCCTTCTACGACGTGGTCTCCAACGCGACGGGTAGCTCCTGGTCGCTCACCGTTAACGCGCCGGTGCCAGACATCGTGCCGGGCTCGCCGGGCGACAACGACTTCAAGCCGGGCTTCGCCGCAGCACTCATGCTCAAGGATCTGAAGCTCGCCATGGCCGCGGCGGATGAGACGAAGACCGATACCGTCCTGGGCAAGATTGCCACCCAGCAGTACGCCAAGCTCGTGGACGAGGGGCACGGCGGCCTCGACTTCGGCGCGATTATCAACGACGTGCGCGCGAAGTAGTTCATGCTCGCCGGTGCGTGCAGCGTTCCGGCGAGTGCCCGTCCAGCATCTCCTGGAGGACGGGCGCGTAGTACTCGATGAGCGTGTCCGTGTGGAAGGCCTCGAATTCCGTATCCCCGAAGCGGCGCATGAAGCTCAAACCCATGAGCAGTGCCACCGCCGACTGCGCCCGCAGCTCCGGCGAGGGACTCGGGTGCGGGGCCTCGTCCCGGATGCGCTGGGCGAGTACTTGCAGCAGGTCTGACTTGATGCGCTTGCCAATCGCGTTGAGGCTCTCCGGCGCACCCGCGGCCACGGAGATGGTCCGCGCCATCGAGTAGGGCGCATTGTGCGGGGCCGTGAGCGTTTCGATGACCGCGGTCCGCCCGAGCTCGCCAAACGGTCCGGCAAACAGCGCGGCTGAAGAAGCCGTGAAATCCACGGTGGCCTCGAAGAGGCTGTCCTTGTTACCAAAGTGCTTGACCACGAGCGCCACGGACACGCCCGCGGCCTCCGCGATGTCTTTGAGCGAGACCTGCGCGAACGTGTGCTCGCTAAAGAGCACGCGCGAGCATTCCAAAATCCGCTCCCGCGCGCTCGGCTTTACCTCGTTCGGCTCCTGTGCCGGGCCTGTATCCATGTCGCTTATCGTAGCGCCCGCCCCGCGGGCGCACGATGCTTTTCTAGGAAGGTTCTTTCGATGGTCATCTCGCTCATAGGCGTGGTCCTCTCACTCATATTCCTTGTCGTCTTCGCTTATCGCGGCCACTCCGTGGTCGTCGTCGGCCCCGCCGCCGCGCTCATTGCGGTGCTCTTTGCCCGCGAACCGGTCATGGGCACGTACACCCAGATCTTCATGCCGACGCTCGCTGGGTTCATCGGGAAGTATTTCCCGCTCTTCCTCTTCGGCGCGATCTTTGGCTACCTCATGACCTCGACAGGCCTGGCACGCTACCTCGCCCGCGGTATCACCGCGCTCTTCGGGCCGAAACGCGCGATGCTCTCCACCGTTATCGCCACCGCGCTGCTTACCTACGGCGGCGTCTCCGCGTGGGTCGTGGCCTTTACCATCGTGCCGATTGCGACCGCGCTCTTTAAAGAAACCGGCATCCCCAAGCGGCTTATGCCCGGCGCCATCGCGCTGGGCACCATCACCTTCGCGCTCGCCGCGTTGCCGGGCTCCCCACAGATCCACAACGCCATTCCGACGAGCTACTTCGGCACGAATACGTACGCCGCGCCGGTGTTCGGCATCCTCTCGGCCCTCCTCATGCTGGTGGCTGGAATGGCCTGGCTCGAGTTCCGCATCAAGCAACTCCAGCGCGGCGGCGAGCGCTTCGAGCCCATCGACGCAAAGGGCAACGTCATCCCAACACCCGAGGGCATCGGCGATACTGGCGACGAAGCCTCCGTTGACATCGGCGGCGAGTCCTTCGACACCAATTCCGGCGGTCATCTGACCACCCACGCGCCACTGGGTATCAAGGAACCGTCCGTCAAGGTCCAAGGCATGTTGGGTCTGCTGCCCATTCTCGTGGTCATCGTGGTGAACTTCGCGATTGTCTACTTCTTCTCCAAGTCCTGGACCGCTGACTACCTTGCCCGAGAAAAATACGGCGAGACCTCTCTCACAGCGCTGCTCGGCATCTGGTCGCCGACCATCGCCCTGGCGCTCGCCGTCGTGGTCATCATCGCGATGTTCCCCTCGCGCGTGAGCACCTCGCTTAAGGAGCTATCCGAAGGCGCGAAGAACGCCATCCTCCCGTGTTTTACCACCGCGTCTGAGGTGGGCTACGGTGCCGTCATCGCGGCGCTGGCCGTCTTTGCCGTCATCAAGAACAACATGCTCGCCATCGCGGATAACGCGCTCGTGGTCTCCACCGTGTCCACCGGGGTCATCTCCGGCATCACCGGCTCGTCTTCCGGCGGTCTGTCCATCACGATGGAAACCCTCGGCGAACAGCTCGCGCAACTGGCCACGGAGCAGGGGATCAGCCTCGAGCTTATGCACCGCGTGACAGCCATGGCCTCCGTGAGCTTCGACTCGCTGCCGCACAACGGTGCGGTGCTCACCATGCTCATGGTCTGCGGCATGACCCATCGCCTGTCCTACAAGGACGCGGCCGTCGTGACCATCATCATCCCGCTCGCGACGTTGGCCATCATGCTGGGACTCAACATCGTGATTCCCGGCTTGTCCTAAAAGATGCTCGCTGGGTAACGAGCGCGGTGGGTTATTGACACTTCAGGCCGGGGAAGCCCCAATCCATGCGACTTTGTGGGGCTTCCTCGGCCTGAAACGAAAATCTTCTGCGCCGCAGGTTAGTCCGCGACGAGCGGTTCAATTGTCAGCTCCGGGTGCTCCTTCTCCACGAAGGCGAGCTTCCACTTGTCGCCGAAGAGAGCGATGAGCTCGCCGTCAGTGCGGGTGAAAATTTCCACGCCACGCTGGCGGCCGAGCTCCGGCGCGGACTCGGCGTCGGTGCGGCGGGCGACGGAGTAGGGGATGGGCTCGGTGACCGTCTCCACGTTGTACTCGACCTCCATGCGGGCCTGCATGACCTCGAACTGCATGGGACCCACCGCAGCCATGACAGGCGCGGCGTCGCCACGGGTTTCGTTGCGCAGGATCTGGACGACGCCCTCGGCCGCCAGCTGGTCGAGTCCCTTACGGAACGCCTTGTAATCGCCCAAAGACTTCGCGCGCAAAATGCGGAAGGCCTCCGGGGCGAACTGCGGCATCGGCTTGAACTGAACCTTCTTGCCGGCGTAGATGGTATCGCCAGGCGCCAAGGAACCAGCGTTGACCAAGCCAACAATGTCGCCAGGGAAGGCACTGTCCACTGTGTCGCGGGCGCGTCCGAAGACGGTCAGCGCGTACTTCGTGGAGAAGCTGCGGCCCGACTGGGCGTGGCTGACCTGCATGCCACGCTCGAACTCACCGGAGACCACGCGCATAAACGCGAGGTTATCGCGGTGCTTGCGGTCCATGCCTGCCTGCACCTTGAAGATGACACCTGAGAAGTCATCGGTGATCTCACGCGTCTCGTCGATTGCCGCCGCGCCGCCAGAGCCGGCTGCCTCGATGGCCTTCGGATCGGAATCGCGCGAACGCGGCGCTGGGGCGATGGCGCACAGAGTGTCCAGAATCTGGTGCACGCCAAAATTGAGCATCGCGGATGCGAAGATGAGCGGGGAAGTGACGCACTGCTCGAAGAGCTCTTGATCGTGCAGGGCGCCGTCGGCAGCCAGGAGCTCTGCCTCCTCGACAGCGGTCTCCCAGTTAGCGCCCTCGCGTTCAAGCGCTGCTTCTGGGTCGTAGTACTCCTCCGGCGCGATGGTGGAACCACCAGCAGTACGGATGAAGTGGATGTAGTTATCCGCCTCGCCGTCCTCATTGATGTGCGCCAAGCCGCGGAAGTCGCCAGCGATGCCTACCGGCCAGTACAGGGGAGTCGGCTGCAGCTGAATCTCGTTGACGATTTCATCGACCAGCTCCAGCGGCTCGCGGCCCACGCGGTCCCACTTGTTGATAACCGTAATGATCGGCAATCCGCGGGCCTTGCACACGCGGAAGAGCTTGAGGGTTTGGGGCTCGAGGCCCTTGGCGGCGTCGATAAGCATGACCGCGGCATCCACGGCCGTGAGAACGCGGTAGGTATCCTCCGAGAAATCCGCGTGACCTGGGGTGTCAACGAGGTTGATCATGAAGGGCTCGCCCTCATGGTTCTCCGGCGCGTACTCAAACTGCAGCGCGGAGGAAGCTACCGAAATACCGCGGTCCTTTTCCATCTCCATCCAATCGGAGACAGTGGCCTTGCGGTTGCCCTTGCCGTGCACCGCACCGGCTTCATTAATAATGTGCGCGTGTAGCGCCAACGCCTCAGTCAATGTGGACTTACCGGCGTCCGGGTGGGCGATGACGGCAAACGTGCGGCGGCGGGTGGCTTCGGAGGCAATACTCATGCGGGCTAGTTTAGCTGCCCTTTGCGTCGGCCCCTGAATTGCGCCACCACAGACGCACGGCTAGTCCCAACTAACACCCAACTGCTCGCCCAAATCATCGAAGATGCGGCGGGCCACGGCCGGCTTCTTAGCCATCGGGCGCCGCAGACCCAGCTTGCGTTTGCTGTTGTAGTACTCGCCGGACTCGAAGTGAATCCCCGGCGTGCCGGTGAGGAAATACGCTAGATTGTCGCCGCCTTCCTCCGCTCTACCAAAGCTCTTGGACAGTGCGCCGGAATAGAACTTCCGAGTCCGGCTATGAGAAGTGCGCGCAAAATTGGTGGCTAGGACACCGGGGTGGAAGGCCACGGAGGTCATGTCGTGGTTGTGCAAGTAGCTGGTGAGCAGGATGTCCCCCAACTTCGCGTTGCCGTAGGCACGCTCGGCGGTGAATTTCTGGAAGGTATTTGGGTCACCTGGGTCGAAGGCAGACATCAAGAGATTAGCCACGGATGCAGTCTGCACGATGGTGGCGTCGGTCTTGCGGAGCTTGTCCCGCAGCAGTGAGGTCAACAAAAATGGAGCCACGACGTTGACCTGCCACGTGCGTTCGAAACCATCGGCGGTGGTGAAGGGGCCGTCAAAAATGCCCCCGGCGTTGTTACCCAGTGCGTGAATTTCCTCAAGTTCGCCGAGTTCGTCCGCCAAGCGCCGCACCTGCCCGAGGGATTCAAAATCCGCTACGTGGTAGCTCGCGCCCACGCTTTCGGCTACCGCGCGAGTTTTGTCCGGATTACGCCCCACCAGCACCAATGTGTCTTGTGGGCGCTTCGCACGCAGGGTGCGCGCGGCTGCGGCACCGATGCCATCGGAAGCGCCAGTAATGACTATGGTCTGCGGTTCGTGTGGGGCGTGGCTCATGAAAATTTAGTTTAGGCGTAAACAGGTCCGCGTGGTGGGTTACTTGCGGGAATGAATCTCATTCTGTGCGCTTTGGATCCCAGAACTTACGATGAGGCGCACGGCGTCGGCAGCCGTCTCGATCGCGGCGTCGAAACCTGCGTCCGCGTCGATCGGACCCAAAACGTAATCAGGAATCGAAGAACCCTTGGGCGGGCGGCCAATGCCGATGCGCACACGAGGATAGTCGCGAGTACCCAGCCGCTCCGTCAGCGATTTCAGCCCGTTGTGGCCGTTTTCATTACCTCCAACCTTGATTCGAATCTTGTTCGGCGGCAGATCCAGCTCGTCATGGATAACGAGGACCCGCTCAGCCGGAATGCCCAACTGCTGCGCCAAGGGAGCAATAGGATCGCCGGACAAGTTCATAAACGTCGCCGAGCGCACCACAAGAACCGGCGTGTCTGCAACATTCAACGGTGCGGCGGTGAGGGAGTGGCCGGCCACCGGCTGCAAGAGTTCCCCGGATTCCGCCAGCAAATCGTCGACGGCCATGTATCCCACGTTATGGCGGGTGGCTGCGTACTTGGCGCCCGGATTGCCTAAGCCCACCACGAGCCATTCGGCGTCGAGGTCTGCAGCCTCGAGAGCCGCCATTGACGACGCCCCCGTTTCCTTAACGGAGGACCCGAAAAGCCGCGACACGAGCCGCGCGAAGAAGCTGCCCGCGGAAGAGTCAGCAGAAGATGAAGCAGAAGCAGTCATATGCCCTCACAATTGGTCGAGATCTAAGGTGGACGCTATGAGCGCCATTCTAAAAAGCCTAAAAATCAGAGTACTTCCCGCCCCCATGGCGGGTGGCCCCACCACGCCTGACAGCGTCATTGCTGCAGAGCACAACGGCTCCTTTGGTGCGTTGGCGCTGGGGACGGCGTCGTTAAGCGCTGCTCAAGAGCAGATCGAGGCGTGCCGGGGACACCGCTTCGGCGTTAACCTTTTTCACGCGCAGGAACCGCTAAGCCCAGCCAATATGGAGGCGGTGAGTGCTATGGCACAGGAGCTGGGCGTTTCGGTGCTGGAGGCGGACCTGGAATTCGGCTGGACGGAGAAACTGAACATGGCGCTCGACGCGGGCGCTGCGGTGCTGTGGTCGATGTTCGGGACGTTTACGGAGGAGGAAATCACGTGCATTCACGCCGCTGGGGCAGAGGCGTGGACCACGGTGACCACCCCGGCCGAGGCAGTGGAGGCGGCGCGCCGCGGCGTCGACGCGTTGTGCGTGCAGGGCCCCGAGGCAGGCGGCCATCGCGGCGTGTGGGATGCGGAGGCAGAACCTGATTGGCGGCCGCTGGAGGAGCTCGTGTTCGCTGTGCACGCCGCGCTTGGCGACGCCCCCATTCCTCTCATCGCCGCCGGTGGCATGCGCAGCTCCGCGGATGTCGAACGAGCGTTGGCCTGGCCGGGGGTGGTTGCGGTGAGCTGTGGCTCGGCCTTCCTTTTGGCGTCGGAAGCGGGCACTTCGCCGGTTAACCGTAAGCTTCTTGCGCGTGGCGGGAGGAGCGTTTCTACGCGTGCCTTTTCCGGGCGTTATGCGCGTGGATTGGAAACGGAATTTACACGAAGCAACCCGCAGCTTTCTCCGCTTTACCCCTATCTCAATTCGATGTTGAAGCCGCGGCGTGCCCAAAAGGACCCGGCGGTGGGCTATTGCCTCGTGGGAGAAGAGGTTGAGAAAATCAACGGGGGTAGTGTGGCGGAGATCCTGCACCATCTATGCCCAAACGGGCACTCATAACAGTTAATATTTACGGTTGAATGTTGGTTTACCCCCATGACGAGTAAAGGAAAAGAACACGTGACTGCGAACGCACAGGTTGGACACGCTGACTGGAACGAACGTCTCGAGCTTGCTCAGGAGATGATTCCGCTCATCCACCAACTGCACCGCACCAACAATGTCGTGACCACCATCTACGGTCGCGTCTTGAGTGGCGTGACGGACATCGACATCATGAAGGCTCACCGCTACGCTCGCCGTATCGCGAACCGCGAATTGTCTACCGCAGAGACCCTTCCCATCCTGAAGGAACTGTGCGACATGAACCTCGGCACTGCCTCCATCGACTTGGGCCGCCTGGCATCTGGCTACGCTGAGTCCAACTCCACCAGCCTGCGCAACTACCTCGAGCAGGAGCTCGTTGACCTGGTTGGCGCTGCTGTGGACAAGGAGTGCACCGACGTTGTGCTTTATGGCTTCGGCCGCATCGGCCGTCTGCTGGCCCGCATCCTGATCGCTCGTGAGGCTGCTTACGGTGGCGTTCGCCTGCGCGCAATTGTGGTCCGCAAGAAGGGCGACGGCGACATCTTCAAGCGCGCCTCTCTGCTGCGCCGTGACTCCGTCCACGGTGCTTTCAACGGCACCATCGGTGTGGACGAAGAGAACGAGGTCATCTGGGCAAACGGCACCAAGATTCAGATGATCTACGCCAACGACCCAACCGACATCGATTACACCTCCTACGGCATCGACAACGCCGTCCTCGTGGACAACACTGGTGTATGGCGCGACCGCAAGGGCCTGGAGCAGCACCTGGAATCCAAGGGTATCTCCCGCGTCCTGCTGACCGCACCGGGCAAGGGTGACCTGAAGAACATCGTCTACGGCATCAACCACGACACCATCGAGGACTCCGACAAGATCATCTCGGCTGCATCCTGCACCACCAACGGCATCACCCCTGTTCTCAAGGTCATCAACGACCGTTACGGCGTTGTCCACGGTCATGTGGAGACCGCGCACTCTTTCACCAACGACCAGAACCTGATCGATAACTTCCACAAGGGCGATCGCCGCGGCCGCGCAGCTGGCCTCAACATGGTTCTGACGGAGACCGGCGCTGCAAAGGCCGTGTCCAAGGCCGTTCCGGAGTTCGAGGGCAAGCTGACTGGTAACGCTATTCGCGTTCCTACCCCGGACGTGTCCATGGCTGTGCTGAACC
>NZ_GG667522.1:63838-68079 GCF_000159135.1 Corynebacterium striatum ATCC 6940 | reverse complement strand
TGGCTGTGCTGAACCTGGAGCTGGAGAAGGAAGTTGAGCGCGACGAGGTCAACGACTTCCTGCGTAACGTTTCCCTGCACTCCGACCTGCGCCAGCAGATTTCCTACATTGCTTCCCCAGAGGTTGTTTCCTCTGACTTCGTGGGATCCACCCACGCAGGCATTGTGGATGGTTTGGCAACCATCGCTTCCGGTAAGCACCTGGTTCTTTACGTGTGGTACGACAACGAGTTCGGCTACTCGAACCAGGTCATCCGCATCGTTGAGGAGATCGCAGGCGCGCGCCCACGCGTGTTCCCAACCCGCGTTGATGCAACTGAGCTCTAAAACTTAAAGTGCCGCTGGCTCCCTTTCTCTGAAGGGGGACCAGCGGCCTTTTAGTTGCAGTGGGCGCTACTTTTTCTTTTTCTTCTTCTTTCCACCGGACTTCTTGGCGGCGGATACCTTGCTGCGCTCAAGGTTCGAGGCCACGTCTGGGACGTAGGCAAACTCGTCGCGTGGCGGGCGCTCGTACTCCTCGCCGGAAGAATCAGGGCGCTCCGGAACTTCTGGGACGTCTTGCTCGACGTGCTGATAAGGAACCGTCTTCAAGATGTGGTTGATGACGTTGATGCGCGAGCGCTTCTTGTCCTCAGATTCGACCGTGTACCACGGTGCGTTCGGGGTATTGGTATGCACAAACATCTCGTCCTTAGCGCGGGAGTAGTCTTCCCAACGGGTGATGGATTGAAGATCCATAGGGGAGAGCTTCCAGCGGCGAAGCGGATCGTTGCGACGAGACTTGAAGCGTGCGATCTGCTCTTCATCAGATACGGAGAACCAGTACTTCAGCAGGATGATTCCATCTTCGACGAGCATGTTCTCCAGCTGTGGGGCCTGGTGTAGGAAGCGAACGTACTCCTGCTGGGAGCAAAAGCCCATGACACGCTCGACGCCGGCGCGGTTGTACCAGGAGCGGTCAAAGATGACGATCTCGCCCTCTGTAGGAAGCTTTTCGATGTAGCGCTGGAAGTACCACTGGCCAGCCTCACGGTCGGTGGGCTTGGGCAGTGCTTCGATTCGGCAGGTGCGAGGGTTCAGGTACTGGGTGATGCGCTTGATTGCAGAGCCCTTACCTGCGGCGTCGCGGCCTTCCATGATGATGACAACACGGGCGCCGGTCTCAACTACCCACTGCTGCATTTCCACGAGTTCTGCTTGCAGGCGCTTGAGCTCTTCCTCGTACGCTGCCTTATCGAGCTTTGCGGGGGACTTTTTCTTATCTTTGCTCATTCTATTAATTTTAGCCTCTAGCTGCAGAAATGTTTAATGGTTTGGATAGAAACTCACCCCGCATTGCGCTGAGTCGGCCTCTGCGGCCGCGATGCGCGGTGGAAAGCCTGAGCACCGTTAACAGAGCATGCCGCGCGTCGCTGACTCAGTCCAAGGTAGTCGTGTGCGGGTCACGCAAACAGTATTAGTTTTAACAGGTATGGCTATGGGAAGGGGATTTGAAAGGAAGTTACCTAGCTACCTTGGCAGGTGCATTCCGCGCCGCAGCCGACCGGGGGCTCACCAAAATGCGTGGTGTTGGAAATCTCTCCCAAGCCGTCGATAGCAATCCGTACATTTTGCCCATCCCGGATAAAAGCTTGCGGGTCGCGCGCAAAGCCCACGCCTTCTGGGGTGCCAGTCGCAATCACATCACCGGGATTGAGCGGGTAGAGCTTCGAACAAAAAGCGATGAGCTCAGCCACAGAGAAAATGAGGTCATCGGTGTCGTCGTCCTGGCGGATATCCCCATCGACGGTGGTCTTCACAGCTGCATGCCCACCTGGTGCCCACTCATCAGCGGTGGTTAGCCACGGCCCGAAACCAGCGGTGCGGTAGAAGGACTTACCGGCGTGGAACTGAGTGGTACGACGCTGGTAGTCGCGTAGCGTGTAGTCATTCATGATGGCATAACCAGCGGCGTAGTTGAGCGCCTCTTCAACCGGTACGTTGTGCGCACGAGTACCAATGACCACGGCTAGTTCGCCCTCATAATCGAGCTGCTTGGTGGCCCATTCAGGAATGTAAATATCATCGAAAGGCCCGGTGAGGGCTTCCGGGAACTTGATGAACAGAGTCGGCTGCGTGGGAAGCTCGCGGCCCATTTCCCGCGCGTGTTTAGCGTAATTAACACCAACGCAGATGATTTTTCCAGGGGAGGGGATAACTGGCGCGAGGTCCTCATTGCGAAAGACAATGGGTTCGCCAGACAATTGCGCCGACTTCTGCCAATCTTCGGAGCGCAACAGCTCGCCGACGTCCTCGAAATCGAGCCCCACGCCGACGCCTGGGCCGTCGACGCGAATGGCTGTGGTTCCGTATTGGGTGCGTAGCGTGGCAAGTCTCATGGCGGATAGTTTACGCGTTAAGGAAGACGAGTTTCCTGAACTACCCGAATAATTTCGTCGGCTGCGTCGGCACAAATAATGGGGATTTCCGCGTTTTCCTGTTTCGACCAAGGCTTGAGCACAAAGCTCGCGGGGTCCATACGTCCCGGTGGGCGCCCAATACCGACCGAGAGGCGCTGGTAGTCCTTGGTTCCCAAGGATTTGGTGGTGGAGCGCAGACCGTTATGTCCATGATCGCCGCCGCCGAAGCGGTGCTTGACGACGCCGAAATCAAGCTCCAGCTCATCGTGTACCACGATGAGCTGAGCAGGGTTGATTGAAAAGTACTGCAGAAGGGCCTTGATTGGTCCCCCGGATAGGTTCATGAAGCTTCGTGGCTTGGCCAAAACGAGTTTGGCGGAACCGAGGCGGGTCTCAGCGAGCTCAGTGTTGGATTTCTTGTGCACTGAGAAGTTTGTGTAGTTCTGGCCCACGATCTCATCGACCACGTCAAAGCCGATGTTGTGGCGTGTTCCTGCGTATTTGGGGCCTGGATTGCCAAGGCCAACAATGAGAAAACTATTCACTGCGCTATTGTCTCATGCTGCGAGGGATCTTGACCCCGAGAAGGACATAGTAAAACGGCGAAACGCCCGAGCTAGACGTAAATCTAGCGCGGGCGCAGAGAAGAGTGATTTACTCTTCAGTCTCTTCGGCGGACTCAGCGCCAGCCTCAGCGCCGCCTTCCTCAGCAGCCTCAGCAGCTTCCTCGAGCTCTTCGTCAACCTCAGGCAGGGAGATGGAAGCGATGATGGTCTCTGCATCTGCAACCAGGGTGGTGTCTTCTGGCAGGGTGATGTCGCCAGCGGTGACAACAGCGCCGTCCTCGAGGCCCTCGATGGAAACGGAGATCTCCTCTGGGATGTTCAGAACGTCTGCCTCAACGAGGAGGACGTCAGCATCCTGGATGAACATGAGGCCCGGTGCCGGCTCGCCCTCGAGGGTAACCGGAACCTCAACCTCAACCTTCTCACCACGCTTAATGGAGAGGAGGTCGATGTGGTCGATGTCTAGGGTCAGAACGTTCTGGTCAACGTGCTTGACCATGACGAGGTGCTGCTCGCCCTCGAGCTCGAGCTCGAAAACAGCGTTGACGCCGTGTGCGCGAACCAGTGCGGTCAGCTCGATGCGGTCAACAGCGAAGTGCAGAACGTCAACGGCGTGACCGTAGACAACGCCTGGGACCTTGCCAGCAACGCGCAGGCGGCGAGCGAAGCCCTTGCCGAACTCGTTACGTACTTCTGCCTTCAATACCGGGCGGGTGTTTGCCATAGTAAAACTCCTAGTGTCAAAGATTGGTGCGGCGAGACTTTAGCGAGTTCGAAAACGGCGAAAGCCTGCCGATGGTCGTCTTGGTCGAGTCATCGCAGGCTTAAAACGTGTGAAATAACTTCTAATCGCGTCGATAACGGCTTTCCGATTCCGGGCAGCCCTCGCCGAGACAGCAAAAATTCTAACACGCAGCGCCGAGAGCAGGCAAGTTACTTCTGCTCTTCTTCGCCAACTACAGAACTATCGAAATTGAGTTGCTTAGCGGTGGTGTTTCAATGCTTCTCTGCGCGTGAGGTTTGCGACGTCATGCGAGCCTAGGAAGCCCAAAACCCAGGTGGGATTGGTGCGATAGAGATCGCGCAACGCCCAGCCGATGGCTTTGCTAATGAAGAATTCATTGCCAAAGCGGGTTCCTGGGAGGTTTTCTTTGATGGCATCCGCCAGTAGTTGCAGATCGGTAGCCTCACGTTTGCCGAGCTGACTGATAATCGCGGCGCGGCGTCGTTGCGCAAAGGCTCCAAAACCGCGCGCACTTCGCAGAAGGCCTCTGAGA
>NZ_GG667522.1:57150-62450 GCF_000159135.1 Corynebacterium striatum ATCC 6940 | reverse complement strand
CGCGGCGTCGTTGCGCAAAGGCTCCAAAACCGCGCGCACTTCGCAGAAGGCCTCTGAGAGATTATCGGTCAAGGTCATCTATTTCTGTTTGGGGGGGAATGGAAAGACCGCCCAGCTGTGTGCTGGACGGTCCTTTTACGTGCTGCTTATTAAGCGCTTAGTTCGACTCGAAGAGCGTGGTTACGGAGCCGTTTTCGAAGATCTCGTTGATGGTACGAGCCAGCAACGGAGCAATCGAAAGAACAGTCAGGTTGGACCAGCCCTCAGTGGACTGCGGAAGGGTGTCAGTGGTGATGACTTCCTCAGCACCACACTCGGACAGACGCTCGCGAGCCGGGTTGGAGAAGACGCCGTGGGTACAAGCGATAACGACGGACTTCGCGCCAGCTTCCTTCAGGACGCGGACAGCGCCGGCGATGGTTCCGCCGGTATCGATCATGTCGTCGAGCAGGATGCAGTCCTTGCCCTCGACCTCGCCGACAACGCGGTTAGATACGGTCTCGTTAGCAACCTCAGTGGAACGGGTCTTGTGAACGAAGGACAGTGGGGCGTCGCCAAGCTCATGTGCCCACTTCTCAGCCACCTTGACGCGGCCAGCATCCGGGGAAACCACAGCGAGGTTATCCAGGGAGTACTTGGACTTGATGTAGTCCACGAGGATCGGCATTGCGTGCATGTGATCAACGGGGCCGTCGAAGAAGCCCTGAATCTGGTCGGTGTGCAGATCCACGGAAACGATGCGGTCCGCGCCAGCAGCCTGCAGCAGGTCAGCAACGAGGCGAGCGGAAATCGGCTCGCGGCCACGGTGCTTCTTATCCTGGCGTGCGTATGGGTAGAACGGCAGGATGGCGGTGATGCGCTTTGCGGAACCACGCTTGAGCGCATCGATCATGATGAGCTGCTCCACCAGCCACTTGTTCAGCGGCTGGGTGTGGGACTGCATCACGAAGCAGTCTGCACCACGCACGGATTCCTCGAAGCGGATGAAGATTTCACCGTTAGCGAAGTCGCGAGCAGTGGTTGGAACGAGGTCCGTCTTCAGTTCCTTGGCCACAGCCTCAGCCAGTTCTGGGTGTGCACGCCCAGAAAAGAGCTTCATGTTCTTGCTGCTGCCGGTTACCTTGCCTGTCATGGGCGGTAATTCCCCTTACTTGTTGTTGTCCTGTGCGCGGGCGGCAGCCTCAGCTGCCGGAGTTCCCGGACGCTTCTTTTGAACCCAGCCTTCGATGTTGCGCTGCTTGCCACCGGAGACCACGAGTGCTCCCGGAGGAACATCTTCCTTGATAACTGTACCCGCACCCGAGTACGCGCCATCACCGACATTGACTGGTGCGATAAACATCGTGTCAGATCCGGTGCGCACGTGGCTGCCGATTACGGTGTGATGCTTGTTAACACCGTCGTAGTTGACGAATACGGAGGAAGCGCCGATGTTGGACTCCTCGCCAACGGTGGCGTCGCCGATGTAGGTCAAGTGCGGAACCTTGGAACCGCGTCCAATCTGGGCATTCTTTGCCTCGACGAAGCCGCCGAGCTTGCCGTTTTCACCGACCTCGGTCTTCGGGCGGATGAAGGTAAACGGGCCGACATTGGCGTTAGCGCCAATCACAGACTCGGAACCGTGGGTGCGGATGACCTTGGCGCCCTCACCGATGGTCATGTCGGTCAGGGTGGTGTCAGGGCCGATCTCGGCGTTGTCCGCGATGGAAGTCTTTCCCCACAATTGGGTGCCCGGATGGATGAGAACGTCGGAGCCGATGGTGACGTCCACGCCGATCCAGGTGGTTTCCGGATCCACGATGGTGGCGCCACCGCGCATTGCGGCTTCCACGGTGCGGCGGTTGAGCTCGCGGCCAGCAGCGGCGAGCTGGACGCGGTCATTGACGCCTGCCAGCTCGCCGGCGTCGGCAGCAATGTGCGCGCCGACGTTGTGACCGGCGGTGCGGGCGATTTCCAGAACATCGGTGATGTAGAGCTCGCCCTGGGCGTTGTTGGAATCCAGCTTGGTCAGGGCGTCGCGCAAAATAGCGCCGTCGAAAGCGAAAACCCCGGAGTTGACCTCATCGATGCTCAGTTGCTCGGGCGCAGCGTCCTTTTGCTCGACGATGGCCTTGACGGAACCGTCCGTGTCACGCACGATGCGGCCGTAACCGGTTGGGTCATCCAGCTGCATCGACAGAACGGTGACTGCGTTACCGGCGGCCACGTGGGCGTCGTAAAGCCCGCGGATGGTTTCCGGACGCAGCAGCGGAACGTCGCCGTTGGTGACGATGACGGTGCCGGTGAAGTCGGGGAGTGGGGCAAGGCCGCACTGTACCGCGTGGCCTGTGCCGTTCTGCTCCTCCTGAACAGCCTGTGCGACCTCGCGGCCGAGCTCTGCAGCAATAGCCTCGACGGCAGGGGAGACCTGGTCGCGCTGGTGACCGACCACAGCAACGAGGTGCTTGGGTTTAAGACCAGCTGCAGCGTGTAATGCGTGGCCGATGAGTGGGCGCCCTCCGATTTCGTGCAGTGTCTTTTGCTTGGCGGACTTCATGCGGGTGCCAGCGCCTGCCGCTAAAACAACAATGGCGCAGTCAGTTGTATCTGCCACGAGTTTCTTCGTTCTCCTGTGGTTGGGTCTTAGGGGAGTATTGCCTCACATCTTAACGCCGGGGTGCGCACTGGGAGCAAGCGACGGCAGGAATGCCGTCTTTTATTCCGAGACCTCACGCAACATGCGGGCTCGCCAGGCACCTACAAAACCCAACGCCGCGAGGAAGAGCAACGCGGCAGTTGGGCCGGCCAGTGAAATCACCGCCGAGATTCCGCCCACCATGAGCAAGATGGCGCCCATCATGGTGTTAGCGGCGCCCACATAAAAGGTGCGCTTGTCACCGCCAGCCATGTCCACGATGTAGGTCTTGCGGGCCACGCGAATTGCCGTGTGTGCCAGATTGACAAGGAAGAATCCCAACGGCAGCGCCCACGCAGTTACCCAGTGAGGGGCCCACTGCGCGCAGGCAACGACTGCCAGCAACGTCAATGATGCGGCGGCAGAGGCCCATGCCATGACCAGCCGGGAAGAGCGATCGGACCAGATGCCGGAAATCTTGCCGCCGACCAGGCTGGCCAGGCTGGAAGCGAGCACGAACCCACCTAGACCGCTGAACGCAGTAGTGCCGGCTTGGTGAGACAGCGTGACAATGAACGTCGTGGACAATGCCGTCACGAGGAGAAGCGCACGCACGTTGACGAAGCGGCGGAAATCCGCATCCTCGGTATAGAGTCCCCACGTGTCGCGCCACCAATGCGACTTGCTGGGGTCTTGGGCATTGTCTGGAACCGGCTCATCGATGGCGTGGAAGACCGCCGCGGCGATGAACCAGCTGGCCGCGCCGCATCCCAGGACCGCGGCTAGCCCGAGCGGTGGAAGTTGGCCGAGGGCCGCGAGCACCAAACCGATAAGCAGCGTCACCGCGCCCGTGGCTTGGGCAGCAAGTCCGGTGACCTCACCGCGGCTGCCCTTTGAGATGGTGCGTCCCTGAACGTCCTTGCCGGTGAGCGAACATAAAGCGCGAAAGACGGAAAGCACCGCCAATGCGGCAATGGTGACAACACCGAGAAGCCAGCCGTGGAACAGTGCTGCAGCGACGGCAACGACGACGGCACAGCAGCCCTGGATGAGCGAGCCCCACACCCACAGCTTCTTGCGCGCTGGCCGGGAGGTTACCCAGGGGCTGAGTGCGGCCTGCGGCAGCATCGATCCAGACTCGCGGATAGGGACGAGGAGCGCGGTGAAGAAGTGAGGGACTCCGACCTGGGCGAAAAGCCAGGGGAGAACCGTCTTGCCGGACACCAGTTGGTCGCCGATTCCTTGCAGCGCATTGGACCACGCGAAAAGACGGGCAGGACGAGTTTCATTGTCTGGGATTGACATGGTCTAAAGCGTATGTGATTCAGGACCGCTTTAGCCTAATCCGGCGCGGTGGCGTCGCTATTTTAATAATCTGGGGTACATGGCTTTTTCGCGTCGAGTGTTTTTCAAAGGCGGACTGCTCGTTACTACGGCAGTGGTCGCGGGGTCTGCGCTTGCAGCTTGTTCTTCGAATAAGGATCAGCCTGCGCCGGTGGGTTACGACTCCGAACCGCGCCCGCTTCCTATCCCGCCGGTATTGAAAGGTGAGATGGAAGGCGATACCCGAGTATTCAAGCTCACCGCCCAAGACGGACACTCCGAGGTCATTCCGGGCAACAAGAACACCCGCACCTGGGGCTTTAACGGCCCGTTCCTCGGCCCGACGCTGCGCGCCCACAAGGGCGACAAGGTTCGCGCGGAAATCACCAACAACCTGGTGGAAATGACCACAGTGCACTGGCACGGAATGAAGCTTCCGGCCTATTCCGATGGTGGACCACACTCGCCGATTGAGGTAGGCAAGACCTGGAAGCCACAGTGGGAGATCGTGCAGCCAGCGGCTACCGTTTGGTACCACCCGCACCCGCATATGGCCACGGCAACCCATGCCTACCGCGGACTTGCTGGCATGTTTATCTTGGACGACGACGTATCGGATAAGCTCGACATTCCTTCTGAGTACGGCGTGGATGACATTCCGGTGGTCATTATGGATGCGAAGTTCACTGAGGACGGCCAGCTCGATCACCAGGTTGACGGCACGCTCGGTCTCCTGGGCACTACCCCTGTGGTTAACGGCATCACGAATGCTTCTTTCGCCGCGACCACGCGCCGGGTTCGTCTGCGCTTGCTCAACGGCGCTTCGATGCGTTTCTACACGCTGGCCCTGGATAATGGGACGCCGTTTAACGTCATCGCTACTGACTCCGGGCTTCTCGACGCCCCCGTCGAGGTCGACGAGCTGCTCATCGGACCAGGCGAGCGCATCGAGGTCCTCGTGGACTTGGAGCCCGGCAAGGACGTGGTGTTGCAGTCGGTGCCGCGCAAGGACAACTTCAGCATCCCCGAAGATGAGTACTCTGCGGACTTTGGCTTCAAGGACAGCTTTGACATCCTGCATATCACCGCGCCGGGGGAGGATGCGCCTGCAGCGCCAGCTCTGCCGCAAACCTTGGACCCCGCGGCTGCCGACGTCCCGTCTGCCGAGGGGCTGACTGAGCGCGAGTTCGTGCTCAATACCTTCATGATTAACGGTGAGACCATGGACATGGCCCGCGTGGACACCGTGATCGAGGAAGACAAGCCTGAGGTATGGACTGTGACCAACGAAAATAGCGATTGGCCGCACAACTTCCACATCCACAATTCGCGTTTCAAGGTCTTGTCTTATGACTATGGCGAT
>NZ_GG667522.1:48832-55534 GCF_000159135.1 Corynebacterium striatum ATCC 6940 | reverse complement strand
ATGGCAAAGACATCGCGGTTCCGACGATGGGCTGGAAGGACATCGTCAATCTTCCGCCCAAGGCAACCGCCAAGCTGCTCGTGGAGTTGGGGTACTTCCCAGATAAGACCATTCCGTACATGTACCACTGCCACATGCTCCTGCACGAGGACAAGGGCATGATGGGTCAGATGGTTGTGGTGAACAAGGGCGAAAAACCTGACGTTCGCGTCAAGCCGGCGGCGCTTGTATTCGAGAAGGCTGCTGGGTCGTCACATAGCGTACATGCTGGGCAAGTAGTGGACTCATCCCGTAGCCCGTACGCGACGCCGAGCGCGGAGGCTTCCTAGCGCTTAAGTGTCCTTTATTGTGGCCGTGCAGATGATTTAGTCAGGATCCAAGATGCTGAAGAAGCAAACTTCCGGAAAGTCCGTCATTACGGCAAAGAAGATTTCGAGCAGTCGTTCACCGAGGTGATCAAGGTAGTCTTCAGTGAGCGCTTGCCCGTCTGTCGGCCGCAGCTCGATGCGCACCTGACAATTGCTCTTTTGCCACTGGCCACTTGAATCCTCTGGTGGTATTTCAAAATCTTCTTGCGGATCCATATCTAGAACTACGGATATCACAGTGGCTGCGGTGAGCTGATCCTGCAGGTGACTTTCCAGGCAGAGCAACAGGCGCTCGGCATCCGTGGCCGTGGCGTGCAGGTAAAGAGTTTCCAGCATGTTTTCCCTATTTAGCGTTAGCGGTTAACTACAGGCTCGGGGCTGTCGCGCAAGAGAGTTTAGTATCTGTTTCAAAACTAGGCTTGGCACGATGTGTAATATTTGAAGTTTTCGAGGCGAAAATAACAGACAATTTCAGAGCGCACTCTCGTCTAAGCTCTAATTCCTTTAACTCATCAAGAGTTTAAGCAGTACTACCCAGATCCTGATGTAGCTGAGTCGCTAAAGGCTAAAGCTCCCGAGGTTTATGAAACTTGGATTGCGACGACTCAGGACTCGATTGAGACGGAGAACTATGCCCGCAGAAAAACGGTTGATGGTTCATTTAAACTTGCTAGGAGAGGTCAGCTAATCGGCGCTTTCAGCGTAGTTGCAGTGCTGCTCCTGGGTGGTTGGTGCGCGTATTTGGGCAAAACGTGGATTGCTGCATTCCTTGTAGGAATCGATGTTGTTGCTTTGGCTGCGGTATTTGTGCCAGTTAAGGAGAAATCTACAAAGAGCAACGGCTCAACCTAGAAAGACGGGAAATCCTTCAAGATTTCGTCCGCATGCCCTTTTGCTACTTAGGCCTTGGGCCTTATTGTCAAAGCTAGAAACCCCCACCGACCAGCATTTTTAATGGTCGGCGAGGGTTAGAAAAAGCTTCCCCACCAGGACTCGAACCTAGAATGACGGTACCAAAAACCGTAGTGTTGCCGATTACACCATGGGGAATAACCGCGCGCTCAAGGCGTGCATTGCTAATAGTACCTGACGCACATGCCTTAATTACAAATGCCACCCACTAAGCTTGATCGCATGGTTCGACAGAGGATGACTGGACGCGAACGTCGCGAGCAATTGATCGTGATTGGCCGAGCGGCTTTTGCCGAGCTGGGCTTCGACGGCGCCAGTGTGGAGGAGATTGCGGCGCGAGCTGGCGTTTCCAAGCCCGTGGTCTATGAGCACTTCGGAGGGAAAGAAGGCCTCTATGCGGTCATCGTGGACCGTGAGATGCTCGCGCTGGAGGAGGTGATTACGCATTCGCTTAGCGACGGCACGTGGCGCGAGCGCATCGAGAAAGCCACTGTTGCACTTTTAAACTACGTGGAGCAAGAAACCGATGGGTTCTTAATCCTCGTACGCGACTCCAAGCCAGGCGACGAACGCTCCTATTCCACTTTGCTTAATTCTTCCGTGGGGCAGGTTTCCTATATCCTAGGCTCCGCCTTCGAACGCCGCGGCCTCGACGCGAACCTGGCAGGACTTTATGCCCAAGCGCTAGTCGGCATGGTCTCGATGACCGCCCAATGGTGGCTGGATACCCGCCAGCCGGCAAAGGAAGTGGTGGCTGCGCACATCGTAAACTTGTGCTGGAATGGGCTGTCTGGAATGGAAGCTAAGCCAAAATTGAGAGGAACTAACTAAGTGGCAACGCCGATGCTCGCCGGACTACTCAAGGTCGCGGCTTCCGACCCGAAACTCAAAGGGCTTGCCACCCAGGTAGGCGAGCCACACCTGCACATCACCGGCATCGACCAAGCGCGCCCGTGGGCTATCGGCACGCTGGCGAATCAGGCGCCCGTGCTTGTCGTCACCGCCACCGGCCGTGAGGCCGAGGACCTCACCGCGGAGCTAACCGCGATGATGGGGGACAAGGTTGCCCAGTTCCCGGCGTGGGAAACCCTTCCGCACGAACGCCTTTCGCCCGGCGCGGATATCGTGGGCCGCCGCGCGCAGGTGCTGCACCGCATTGCAGAAGGCAAGCTGCGCGTCGTCGTCACGGCAGCGCGTGGATATAGCCAACCGATCTTGAAAAACGTGGAAGGCCGCAGCCCGATCAGCCTGGCCGAGGACATGGAAATAGAGCTCGAGGCCATCGTCTCCCAGCTGGAGTTTCGTGCCTACAAGCACGTGGACATGGTGGCCAAGCGCGGCGAGTATGCCGTCCGCGGCGGCATCTTGGATGTCTTTCCCACGACGCTCGATTACCCGGTGCGTGTGGAGTTCTGGGGCGATGAAATTACCGATATCAGGCAGTTTTCCGTCGCCGACCAGCGCGCGATTCCAGAGATTGAGGTCGGCGCGGTGGACATCTTCCCGGCGCGTGAGCTTCCGATTACTGACGACGTCGCCAAGCGTGCCCAAGAACTCGCCCTAAAGCACCCCGGCAACGCCGCTTTGGTAGAGCTTTTGACCAAGGTAGGTGAGCATATCCCGGCCGACGGCATGGAGGCGCTCCTCGCTGTGCTTTCCGACGCCCCGCTCATCACCCTTCCCGAATTCATGCCGGAGGGTACCCACGTGCTGCTGGTCGCGCCGGAAAAGATTCGCACCCGTATTGCGGATCTAGAGTCCACGGACGCGGAATTCTTGGCTGCCGGTTGGGAAGCCGCTGCCATGGGGGCGGATGGTCCTTTGGCTGCTGAAGGCCTGGATACTGAGGCCGCTAGCTACCGTTCCTACGAGTCTTTGGAAGCAACGTGCGCTAACGCGAATTTGCCGCTGTGGACCTTTGCTCCTCCTGGAATGTTCATGGCGGATGAGGCGCAGACCCTGCCGCTAGAGTATGAACCGGGCCCGACGCCGCGTGGTGACGTCAAGGAGATCGACGCCATGATGGCCCAGTTGCTCGCGCATACCCGCGATGGCGGGCGTGCTGCTTTCATCGCTCCTGCGCAAGGCGCGATCAAGCGCATGGTGGAACGCTTTGTTGAGAAGGGGATTCGCACCAAGGTCGCAACGCCCGGCTGGGAACCGACCCCGGGTGAGGTCACGCTATACCAGGCGCTCTCGCATGCGGGCCTGGTGTTCCCCAAGGCACGCAGCCAGGGTGGCGCCACCAAGGAGGCCCTGCCGCTGGTTGTGGTGACGGAGACGGACCTGACGGGTAACCGCGTGGGCGACATTGCCGGCGCTAAGCGACGCCCCGCCAAGCGCCGCAACCGCGTCGATCCGCTGGCGCTCAAACAGGGCGACCACGTGGTGCATGAAACCCACGGCATCGGCCGTTTCCTGAAGATGGCTGAGCGCACGATCCAGTCTGGTGACGAGACCTCGCGCCGCGAGTACATCGTCTTGGAATACGCGGCGTCGAAGCGCGGCCAGCCGGCCGATCAGCTCTGGGTGCCGATGGACTCGCTGGACCTGTTGTCGAAGTACACCGGCGGCGAGAAGCCGACGCTGTCCAAGATGGGCGGCTCGGACTGGAAGAACACCAAGAAGAAGGCGCGTGCCGCTGTCCGCGAGATCGCGGGCGAGTTGGTGGAACTTTATGCCAAGCGTCAGGCTTCGCCGGGCCACCAGTTTGCGCCGGATACACCGTGGCAGGCGGAGATGGAAGACAACTTCCCGTACATCGAGACTGAGGACCAAATGCTGGCCATCGACGCGGTCAAAGAGGACATGGAGTCCACCGTTCCCATGGACCGGGTGGTCGTGGGCGACGTGGGCTACGGCAAGACCGAGGTAGCGGTGCGCGCAGCCTTCAAGGCAGTGCAGGACGGAATGCAGGTGGCGGTTCTCGTACCTACCACTCTGCTTGCGCAGCAGCATGCGGATACCTTCCGCGAACGCATGACGGGTTTCCCGGTCAATATTCAGGTGCTGTCCCGCTTTACGTCGACGAAGGATGCCAAGGAGATTGTCTCCGGCCTAGCAGACGGTTCTGTCGATATCGTCATCGGAACGCATCGCCTGCTGCAAACAGGTGTGCATTGGAAGAACCTGGGCCTCATTGTGGTTGACGAGGAGCAACGCTTCGGCGTCGAGCACAAGGAACACATCAAGGCGCTTAAGGCTTCGGTGGACGTGCTGACGATGTCGGCGACGCCAATTCCGCGCACCCTCGAGATGTCCATGGCGGGTATCCGCGAAATGTCTACTATTCTGACCCCGCCGGAGGACCGCCATCCGGTCCTGACTTATGTGGGTGCCTACGAGGACAAGCAGATTGCCGCGGCCATTCGTCGCGAGCTGTTGCGTGATGGCCAGACTTTCTTCATCCACAACAAGGTCTCTGATATTGAGAAGAAGGCGCGCGAGCTCCGCGAACTCGTGCCAGAGGCCCGCATCGTGGTGGCGCACGGCCAGATGAACGAGGAAGCCCTCGAACAGACCGTGCAGGGTTTCTGGGATCGCGAGTACGACGTCCTGGTTTGTACCACCATCGTGGAGACAGGCTTGGATATCGCGAATGCCAATACGCTCATCGTGGAGAACGCCCACCACATGGGCTTGTCCCAGTTGCATCAGCTGCGCGGGCGCGTGGGTCGTTCCCGTGAGCGCGGCTATGCCTACTTCCTGTACCCGAAGGGCGCCACGCTGACGGAGACTTCCTACGACCGCCTGGCCACCATTGCGCAGAACAATGATCTGGGCGCCGGCATGGCCGTGGCGATGAAGGACTTGGAGATGCGTGGTGCCGGTAACGTGCTGGGTGCCCAGCAGTCCGGTCACATTGCAGGCGTGGGCTTCGACCTGTACGTGCGGTTGGTGGGCGAGGCGGTTGAGACCTTCAAGGCCTTGGCACGTGGCGAGGTTCCCAAGGCCACTGACGACGGCCCGAAGGAGATCCGCATCGACTTGCCAGTCGACGCCCACATCCCTGAGGATTACATCAACTCTGAGCGTTTGCGCTTGGAGGTCTACCGCAAGTTGGCGGCGTCCAAAGACAATGCGGACCTGCAGCTGGCAGTGGAGGAGATGGAGGATCGCTACGGCCCGCTGCCGCAGCCGGTTACTCGTTTGCTTGCGGTAGCACGCTTGCGCCACCAGGCCCGCCGCGCCGGCGTCTCGGACATTACGGTCCAAGGCACGCGCATCAAGGTTCACCCGGTTGAGCTGCCGGACTCTAAGCAGGTTCGTCTCAAGCGCCTGTTCCCCGGATCGAACTACCGCGCCGCGGCGAAGGCTATTCAGCTCAACTTCCCCAAGGCGGGCCGCAACGTCACGGACCCGAAGCTACGCGACGTCGAGCTGCTGCAGTGGGTCGCGGATTTCCTGTCGCAGATGTTCGACATCGATCAGGCGGACGTCACCGGCGGCAAGACCCCGCGGAAGATGGGCAACGTTATTTCCGTGAGCGAGTAGCGCTTTCTAGAAGTTGCGCAGGAACGACAGCGAGCTCAGTGCAAAGAGCATCGCCGGGCCCGCAAGCAGCGGGCCAAGCCCGGCCTCGCTGGCCGCGGCGAAATTGATAGTGGACCTTCAGGCTAACCGAGGCCCACGCAATTGATAGGGGTGTCCGCCTCGCGATTCCACCGGCACGCTCGCGTCGAAAAGTGCTGACCTGCACGTTTATCCCCTCATTACCCCTGTTCGAATACCCCTGTTCGACTAATACATTGGACAATCGGTTGCAGGCTTTCCGATGCCTCTTTATCCTCCGTGGCATGACCGTCTCGATCTTCGATGCTCTTGCTCTCGGTGTCGATTCTCTCAAGGAAGCCGCTGGCCTTAGCGTGGCTGAACTCCGCGACCGCGGCCTAACACTCGCCGACGCGAAGTTCATCTACCCCTTGGCCGCCGTCTACTGGCGCACTAAGCCCAAAGGCATCGCCGAGGCCCGCAAGGCCGCCCGCGCTGCCGGCCATTCCCTGCGCGTGCTCGCCCGCATCGAGGTGCTCGCCGCGCGCTGCGACGACCCCAACGCCGCCCGCGTGACCCTCTGCGGTACGGCGGAGACCAAGCTCGATGAGGTCGGCGCGCAGCTTGCCAAGCCGAAGACCCGCGTGGAGTCCGCCCGCCATACCTATGGCAAAGACGGCTGGCACCGTTTGGTGATTAACACCCAAGACCCGTGGCTGATGGACATGCTCGGCGCGCTGCCTGGCGACGACCTGCTCGACGGGTTCAAACAGTTCGTCACTGACGGTGAGAAGGTCCAGACGCAGGCCCGGGCTGCGCACGTAGTTATTCGTCTCGACGAGCACGAAGAGTACTTGGCCGAGGACAAGCTCATTCGTGCCACGGATGGCACGGTGCGCCCAGCTCGTTTGCTCGTGCAGGAGAAGTTAGC
>NZ_GG667522.1:34693-48551 GCF_000159135.1 Corynebacterium striatum ATCC 6940 | reverse complement strand
CTACTGGTACGTCACGCCCTACGGCAAGCGCTACCTCTGCACCGTGGACTAACCCCCACAAACGACAACCCGGCCGCGGCTGGGGCGATTCGGCATGCCTTCGCGCGGTATGGGGGGAAACGACCGCGGTTAATGAAATAGGTATTCATTTATGCAGGTCGGGGGTAAAAATGCAATCTTTGCAGACTGAATGCTCTATATCACTCATCGCGTCGGATTCGTGTTAATTCACAGATTTGCGGAATTTGCAGCGGGGTAGAGCGGTACACGCGCGCGGGCGAGATTTCTAGTCTGGGTGACGTCATCGACCCGTAGTAAAGGAGTACATAATGAGTGATACATTCACCGCCGCTGTCGTCGAAGAATTCGGACCTACCCTGAATATCCGTGAGGCGGATCTTCCGGAACCGGGGCGCAACCAAGCGCTCGTGCGTAACCTTGCGTCGGGCATCTGCCACACGGACGTCCACGCCGCGGAAGGCGACTGGCCGGTTAAGCCGGAGCCACCCTTCATCCCGGGGCACGAGGGTGTGGGCGAAGTGGTCAAGCTGGGACCAGGCGAGCACACCGTCGAGGTAGGCGACATCGTGGGCAACGTCTGGCTGTGGTCCGCCTGCGGTGTGTGCGAGAAGTGCCGCACCGGCTGGGAAACGCTGTGTGACGAGGCGGAATATGGCGGCTACACCGTGGACGGCTCGTTTGGCGAGTACATGCTCGTGGACACCCGCTACTGCGCACGCATTCCGGAAGGCTCGGACCCGATCGAGGTCGCGCCGATTCTCTGCGCTGGCGTCACGGTTTACAAGGGGCTCAAGGTCTCAGAGACGCGCCCGGGCCAGTTCATGGTCATCTCCGGCATCGGTGGACTGGGCCACATCGCGGTGCAATACGCCGTCGCCATGGGCATGCGCGTCATCGCGGTGGATATCTCAGAAGAGAAGCTAGCGCTGGCGAAGAAGCACGGCGCCGAGTACACCGTCAACGCCAAGGAAGCGGACCCGGCCGAGGCCGTTACTGAGTATACCAAGGGCGGCGCCCACGGCGTGCTCGTTACGGCCGTCCACCCGCAGGCGTTCGGCCAGGCCATCGGCATGGCGCGCAAGGGCGGCACCATCGTCTTCAACGGCCTGCCGCCGGGAGAGTTCCCCGCGCCCATCTTCGACATCGTATTCAAGGGCCTCACCATCCGCGGCTCGCTCGTGGGTACACGCCAGGATCTCGAGGAGGCGCTCGACTTCTACGCCCGCGGCATGATTAAGCCGACGGTCGAGGAAGTCAAGCTCAACGAGGTCAACGAGGTCTTCGAGGGGCTTATCAAGGGCGGCATCGAAGGCCGCCGCGTCATTCGCTATTAGGGCGGAGTCCGCGCCGCACGAACGCGGCGCGGACGCATCTAGGCCGTGGCCTCGAACAGCGTGCGGCCCCACCAGTCGTCTTCGCCGGTGGTGCCCGGAGGGCAGGCGAAGATGGAAGAGGACTCGTAGCGCACGTATTCGTTCATCTTGTCCGACTTTGCCAGCTTGGACTGGATCGGGATGAAGCGTTGCTCAGGCGAGTTCACGATGGACACGAAGAATAGGCCCGCATCGAGGTGTCCGAAGTCGTCGATTCCATCCGTGAAGTTGTACGCGCGGCGCAGCATGCGCGCGCCCTGGTTTTCCTGATGGCTCGCTAAGTGCGAGTGTGCCGTCAGCGGAATCACCGGGCCAGAAGTGCCGTGGTATTCGTCCAATGGCAGCTCGTCGAATTCGTCGCTGCGGCCCAGGGGAGCGCCGCTGCCCTTGGAGCGTCCAAAGGTCTCCTCTTGGTCGGCAAGTACCTGGCGGTCCCAGTTTTCCAGGAGCATGCGGATGCGGCGAAAGTACCGCCGTCAAACCACGAGTCGGTCCCAGAGACCCACACGTGTTCGTTGACGATGTCCTGATCTTCAGCCTTGATGTTGTTCGTACCGTCTTTGAATCCAAAGAGGTTGCGCGGCGTTTGCTGGCCGCGCGTGGTGGCAGTGGCGTGGCCGAATCCTAGCTGGGACCACTTGTATTCCACGACTCCGCTGCCAGCGCGCGCCAGGTTGCGGATGGCGTGGATAGCCACCTGCGGGTTGTCAGAGCACGCCTGGATGGCGATGTCGCCGCCACAAAGCTTGTCCACCAGCATGTCGCCGGAGAACTTCGGCAAGTCTTTGAGCTCTTTCGGACGCGCCGATGCCAGGCCAAAGCGATCGTCGAAAAGCGAAGGCCCAAACCCAATGGTGATTGTGAGGTTCGCAGGCTCCAAGTCGTAGGCCTCGCCGGTGTCCTTCGGCACCGAGTGCTGGCCCACGTCCTCAATCGCCTCATCCACTGTGGTCTCGCCGCGGGTCATGCGGCGCGCCATAGCGGTCCACTTCTTGAGCAGCTTCTCCAACTCAGAGCGCTCCTTGGTCACCACGTTAAAAGCCGCAAAGTGCATGCGGTCCTGCTGGGCCGTGGTGATGCCCGCCTGGTGCTCGCCGTCGAACTTGATGGCAGCGTCGCCAGAAGGGGTACCGGCAGATTTAGTCGCGCATCCAGCCACAAGCGTGGTGGCGCCCAAAGCGGATGCGCCCGTCAGAAATGCGCGGCGGCTGAATGCGAATGACATTATTTAGCCACAACTTCCTGGACGGTGGAGACCTTCTCAGTCAGGACATCGAGGGCGTCGGAAAGCTCCTTGCGCTCCTCCTGCGAAACCTTGTCATAGGAGATAAAGCCCTCGCCCTCCTTGTACTTGTCCAGCAGAGTCTGCACCTTCTCGAAGCGCTCATTGATGTCGGTCAGCAGCTGTGGATCGCGCTCATTGAGAGCCTTCTCCAGGGAGGCGATGGCTGCTTTCGAGCCGTCCAGGTTGGCCTGGAAGTCATAGAGGTCGGTGTGGGAGAAGATGTCTTCTTCACCGGTGATCTTCGAGGTTGCAATCTCGTCCAACAGGCCCTGGGCGCCGGAGGCAATCTGAACCGGAATCAGAGTGTAATCGTCGGCTGCGACGCCGTCGACAAGCTCAGCGATGTCCTTCTTGAGCTGGGCGGCATCCTTCTTGGTCTCGTCGGTGATCTTCCTGTTCACCCACAGATCCTTCTCAATCTTGTGGAAGCCGGTCCAGGTGTCGCCCTCTTCGATGTCGGCCTCGCGCAGGTCGATGCGCGGGTCGAGGTCATCTGGGAAGGACTCCGCCACGGGCTCGATGCGCTCGTATGGGGTGCGGGCAAGCGCGAAGAGCTCCTTGGATTTTTCAAGGTCGCCTGCCTCGATGGCGGCAACGAACTCGTCTACCTGGCCCTACAAGTTATTGGTTTGGGAGCGGACGTAGGAGATGTAGCCGTCAACAGCTTGGGTCAGAACCTCATCCTCGGTGGCGGCAACTGCCTCGCCCGTGACGTTGAGCTTCTGGGAAATGCCGTCGCCCACCATGCCTGGCTTGCAGGTCAGGGTGTACTCGCCCGGATCGGTGATCTGCACAACCAGCTTGCGGGTAGCACCCGGGCCGATGTTCTCGACCTCTCCAACCACGCGGCCGCCAGAGGTGTAGACGTAGAACTCAGTGGTCTTCTTGCTGTTGTTCGTCACGTCGAACGAGGAGGTACCAGTGGTGGCCTCGGCTCCGGAGACCTCACAGGACTCGTCGGAGGCGGTGACCGTGAAGTTGGTGGACTCTGCCTCGTCGACCTTGTCCGCACACGCGGAAAGGCTCAGTACGGCAGCGGTGCCGGCGACGGCAGCGAGGATGCGCTTCATTGGGTTTGTTCTCCTTGGTTTAAAAAGTTGTGAGGCGAAGAGTTAGAAAAGTTGTTAGTGCGCCATGCTTTGCGTGTCTGCTTGCTGCTGCTGCTTAGCTGGCTTTGGCGCTGGGGCAGGGCGGAGGAAGAGATACATGGCGACGACGAGATAGACCGCCCATGCGATCATGGACAGCAAGGACGGCGCCGGCACGAGGTTGAAGATTCCTTCGATCAAGGTCGCAAGTGCAGTGCCAGGCGCAATGACGTTAGAGATGTCGAAGGCGAGTGTGTGCAGGCCCGGCAGCAGGCCAGCTTCCTGCAAGTCCGTGATGCCATAGCGCAGGATGCCCGCAGCCACGACGACCAGCAAGATGCCGGTGACTTTAAAGAAGGTGCCGAGGTTGATGCGCACTGCGCCGTAGTACATCGCTACGGCTACGGCTACGGCGATGAGGATGCCTAGGGAAAGGCCGAGCGCCGGCGTCATGGTGGAGCCGTAGGCAAAGGTATCGAACACCAGCAGCGCTGTCTCGATGCCCTCGCGGACCGCGGCCATGAATGCCAGGACGAAGACGGAACCCGCGCCCACTGCGATGGCCGCCTCCAGCTTTCCCTCGAGTTCTGCCTTCATGTTCTTCGAAGCACCGCGCATCCACAGCAGCATGTAGGTGACCAACGCCACTGGCGACGCCGACCCACACCCACCGCATATGGTCCTTACGGCCGGACTTGGCTAGGTAGGCGGCGAGGATCATAACGACCATGGCTGCTTCAAGACCTTCGCGCAGGCCGATGAGCAAGTTAGCAAAAAGCAGCAATTTCTTTCAGGGCAGTGACGAAGGGACGGTGTTCCGCCACTTGAATTATCTAACCAAGGTAAGGCTAACTTGAAATTTATTTGGCGTGATTTGGCGCAAAAAGAAAAGAGGCAACTCACACGTCGTGTGGCTACCCCTTTTAGGAGTTAAGAAGCTTAGAGTGCCAGACTGCCGGTGCTCAGACCCCAAATCGCAGCGATCGCGCCGATGAAGACGATGGCCACGACGCACCATTCAAATGCGTTGAAGACGCGCTCCTTCTTATACAGGCGCGTTCCCACGTAAGGGATAAGACCTGGAATAACGGCGAGCACACCGAGCAAGACATAAACCAGGTCGGCGGCGTAGATAAGCCACAGCGAGTAAACGAATGCGATGGCGCCGATGACGATATGACGGCGGTTTTCCCGCTTCGAGATTTCCGGGCCCGAAAGATCGAACTTCACACCTGCGTGCGGGTGTGAAAGGCCCTTGCCGCGGATACCCAGTAAAAGCAGGTAGAGCGAGGTGAAGATATAAGGCAGCAGGTACATGATGGTGGCCAGCTGCACCATGGCGTTATATGAGGTCTCATTCAAGAAGAACACGATGATGAAGACCTGAATAACAGCGGTGGAGATAAACTGCGCTACCCACGGGGCGCCGGCCACGTTGATGGTGCCGATCTTGCGAGGCAGCAGGCCGTCGATAGCCATCATTACGATGGGCTCAGCACACAGCATCTGCCAAGACACGTAAGCGCCCAGCACAGAAAGGCAGAGGCCGATGGAGATGAAAGCCGCGCCCCATGGGCCGACGACAGCTTCTAGCACGGAAGCCATGGAGTTATCCGGCAATGCTGCCAGTTCAGCTTGGGAGAGCACGCCGAATGACAATGTGGAGACTGAAACCAAAAGCGCCAGCACGGAGAAGAAACCGATGACGGTGGCACGGCCGACGTCGTTGCGGGAGCGGGCCTGCTTGGAGTAGACGGAGGCGCCCTCCACACCGATGAATACCCACACGGTATAGAGCATGATGCCCTGAATCTGCTCAAAGACGGTTGAGCCGGAGTCCTCGCCCCAGAAATCAAAGGTGAACTTATCCCAGCTAAAGCCGAGGAAAGCAATGAAGACCATGAAGGCCAGAATCGGCACTATCTTGGCAATCGAGGTCACCATGTTCATCACAGCGGCCTGCTTAATGCCGCGCGCCAAAACTGCAAAAATGGCCCAAGACATTACCGACACTGCGATGGCGGAGGCCCAGCGATGATCGGCGTCGAAAAGCGGCACATAGTGGCCCACGGTGTTAAAGAAGAGTGTGGCATACCCCACCTGTGCGATTACGGAGCCAATCCAGTAGCCCCAGCCTGCGGTAAAGCCGATGAAATCACCTAGGCCCGCGCGGGCGTAGGAGTACACGCCGGAGTCGAGGTGCGGCTTGCGGTGCGCCAAGTACTGGAACACGAACGCGACAGAGAGCATGCCCACGCCGGCGATGAGCCAACCGATGAGCATTGCGCCGGGACCTGCAACCGAGGCGATGTTTTGAGGGAGCGAGAATATTCCACTGCCCACGGTGGAGCCGATAATCAAGGCGACGAGAGTCCACAGAGTCACCGTGTGATTGCGCGATGACTCGGCGTTCGCCAGGGAGGAAGTAGTGGAGGTCATTCGACTAAAATACCCCGCAAAAGCCACGGAGCGAAGTCAGCATTTAAAACCTGATTACTAAACTGCCCTATACTTTGTGGCCATGACTGTTCTGCTGCTCGATGAACGCTGGCCCACGATGATTCCGATGGAGGCCCAGGGCTTGCTCTTGGGTCCAGTTTCATTTACGGGTGAAGTTCCAGTGCGTGTGCGATGGAACTTCAGCGATCTCCTTTCGGGAGAGGATCCAACCGGGCTCGGGCTGCTCGTTTCTACCGACGCGCACGACGAAGAGGTAGAAGCGCGCCTGGCGGCAGGCGAAAAACTGATTGAGGCACCCTCGCGCCAGGATCCGATGCTCCAAGCCCGCGAAGCGATGATGCAAGCGGTGCGGATAGGGCAATGGGAGCGGGCGCAGACTCATGAAAGCCTTTTGCCGTACTTGGCGGAAGAATCTCAAGAGTTTGCGGAGGCGGTCCGGGAACGCGCGGGGGATGAAGAATTGTGCAAGGAGCTTGGCGACGTCCTCCTGCAAGTTCTCTTCCATGCCGAGCTCGCCTCGCGGCGAGGCGCGTTTACGCTTGACGACGTCGCGGTTTCCTTCGTGACCAAACTTCGCTCGCGCGCACCGTATCTTTTTGATGGAACCCGCGAGCTAGTCGACGTCGAAAAGCAAGAGCTCCTGTGGGCAGAAGGAAAGGCCCGCGAGAAGTCGCAAGCCTTGGGTTTAGACTCCGGAAATTTGGAATCGGAGTCTTAAAGCTTCGGCAGGTTCAGGGTGGAGGAGAGCATTGGCAGGTAGTCCGAAATCTGGGATGACAGGCCGGTGCCGCCGGTGAGCAGGGTGTCCTGCTTGACGATGCCGCAAGTCAGTGCGCGGTCGGCGGTCAGGCCGGAGTACTTGATGGCTGCGATAGTCAGCGGGGAGATCTGAGCCTTCCGCTCGCCACCGAGATTCTGCAGGTTGTGTGCGAGTTGATTGCGGGTGGTGTTTTCATCGAGCAAAACGCCCGGGGTGTTCTGATCAATTAGTGTCAGGGCGGTGCGGACGGTGCCGCAGTCGGCTCCGGAGATGAGCTGCGCTGCGAGGCTGTTGATGTCGCCCAGCAGGTTCTGGGCCTGTGCAGCAGCCGGAGTGGCGGCGCCAAGGGCGATGGTGGCCAGGGCTGCGGCGGCGATTCGGCGGATGTTCATGTGACTCCTTCGGGAGGGGAAATGCGGGGTTGAGTAAGAGGAGGGTTAGGTCAAAAAGTCCAGACTTAACAGGGTTACTGTAGCGCAAAATGTTACGGGTGTGAATATAACGACATAATTTTTGCTAGTTTGCTGGATTTCTTCTGGGAGGATGCTCTCTGTCGAAGTGTCAGGTGGGGCAGGGATGTGTTGCCCGTTAAGATTGCTACCCATGACTAAGCGGCTGCGGAAACTCGGGGGCTGCGGCCTAGCCGCAGTCCTCGCTGTGGTCGTTATCGTTTCCCTTGTGGGCTGGGTTCTCTCCGCATTGGGCAAGCCAGCGACCTTGAAACAGCTGCAACCCGTGCCAGATGCCATGCCACCGTTGGCGGGAATGGCGGTTCCCGATATCGACGTGCACGCTGAGGGGCGTACAGCCGACAAACTAACGTATTGGTCCTCCCAACTGGAAGCTGAAACCGGTATCTCCGGTCAAGCGTTGCGGGCCTATGGAAATGCAGAGCTTATTGCTCGTGACGCATGGCCAGAATGCAATCTTCACTGGACGACCCTTGCGGGGCTGGGATGGGTGGAGACCCGCCACGGCACATACAACGGAAACTGGTTCCGTCCGTCGAAGTTGGATGAGAATGGCTATCCCGATCCGCCGATTATTGGCATTGCGTTGGATGGAATGAATGGGACGGCCCATACGCCGGATACCGATGGTGGGCATTTTGATGGCGATGCCGAGTTTGATCGTGCAGTTGGCCCGCTCCAATTCATCCCTTCCTCGTGGGAACATGTCGGCCGTGACGCAAACGGGGATGGTGTAGCCGATCCCAACCAAATCGACGATGCAGCACTCGGTGCGGCGGCACTCTTATGCTTTGGTGGAAGAAATTTGTCGGTTCCTGAAGATTGGCGTGCAGGCGTACTTAATTACAACCAGTCGGAGGACTACCTGCGACGCGTGGCTGCTGCAGCCAATGCTTATTCGATTCCGCAGCCCGCTGCTTCGTAGAAAAAATCACGTTTTAGCTCACTATGTGACTTTCTGTCCGACACGTTCCGAAGTTTTCTGGAACAATTGGCGGCAGGTGATTTGGGGCAAGAAACCCAAAGCACATATCTAAACCAATTTGGCTCAATAGGAGTGAAAGCAGCATGGCTGACATCATCCACGTATTTGCTCGAGAGATTCTTGATTCCCGCGGTAACCCGACCGTCGAGGCAGAGGTTTTCCTTGATGACGGTGCACACGGCGTAGCCGGCGTCCCGTCTGGTGCTTCCACAGGTGTTCACGAGGCACACGAGCTTCGTGACGGTGGCGAGCGCTACCTGGGCAAGGGCGTTCTCAAGGCTGTTGAGAACGTCAACGAAGAGATCGCTGACGAGATTGCTGGCTTCGAGGCCGACGACCAGCGCCTCATCGACCAGGCCCTCATTGCCCTCGACGGCACCGAGAACAAGTCTCGCCTCGGCGCAAACGCCATCCTGGGTGTTTCCATCGCTGCTGCTAAGGCTGCTGCTGAGTCCGCAGCCCTACCGCTGTACCGTTATATCGGCGGCCCGAACGCCCACGTTCTTCCAGTTCCAATGATGAACATTGTTAACGGTGGCGCACACGCTGACTCTGGCGTTGACGTTCAGGAGTTCATGATTGCTCCAATCGGTGCTGAGTCCTTCGCAGAAGCACTGCGCATGGGCGCTGAGGTTTACCACTCCCTGAAGTCCGTCATTAAGGAAAAGGGACTGTCCACCGGTCTCGGTGACGAGGGCGGCTTCGCACCAGAAGCTGAGTCCACCAAGGCTGCTCTGGACCTTATCGTTGAGGCAATCAAGAAAGCTGGCTTCGAGCCAGGCAAGGACATTGCCCTGGCACTCGACGTTGCTTCCTCTGAGTTCTTCAAGGACGGCAAGTACCACTTCGAGGGCGGCGAGCACACCGCTGAGGAGATGGCCAAGGTTTACGAGGAGCTCATCAACGAGTACCCAATCGTCTCCATCGAGGATCCGTTGCAGGAGGATGACTGGGAGGGCTACACCAAGCTCACCGCAACCATTGGTGACAAGGTCCAGATCGTTGGCGACGACTTCTTCGTCACCAACCCAGCCCGTCTGGCTGAGGGCATCGAGAAGAAGGCTGCTAACGCTTTGCTCGTGAAGGTTAACCAGATCGGTACCCTGACTGAGACCTTCGACGCTGTCGAGTTGGCTCACCGCAACGGCTACCGCACCATGATGTCTCACCGCTCCGGTGAGACCGAGGACACCACCATCGCTGACCTTGCAGTGGCACTGAACTGTGGCCAGATCAAGACTGGTGCACCGGCTCGTTCCGAGCGCGTTGCTAAGTACAACCAGCTGCTGCGCATCGAGCAGGAGCTCGGCGAGGGCGCTGTCTACGCAGGCCGCTCCGCATTCCCTCGCTTTCAGGGCTAATTCTTCGGGGCTAGCGCCCCAGAGTTAATTGCCTTTGAGCGTTAACGACGCCGCCGTCCGCAGGTAATTCCTCCCATTCAAGGAGGGACCGCCGCGGGCGGCGCTTCTTTTTGTGAGAATTTACTCCAATCACACGCGCGTCACCCGTTTCAAACAGTGCCCGCCGCTAGGATAGGAACCCTATGGCACGCCAGAATCACACTTCCAAGAAATCCCGGACCACTGTTCCAGTGGTTTCGCGTGCCACTAGACAGCGAGAAGCCGCGGCTAAGGCGAAAGCCAAGGGGGCGTCGCAACGCATTAAGTCAATGGGCCGCATGGATATTGTTGGCTTTGCCGTAATTCTCGTGGTTGTGCTAATCGTGCTGCTCACCATCGCGGTGCCATTGCGCAACTATTATCACGTGCGTTCTGAAACAGCCCGGCTCGAGAGATCCATTGCCGCAAAGCAAGCGGAAAAGGAAGAGCTGCTGGAAGAAATTGATAAGTACCGCTCCGAGGACTACTTGCAGCAGGAAGCGCGTCGCCGCTTTGGCGTTATTGCGGAGGGGGAGACCGCATACCGCATCATGGATAACCGGATGAATCACAACAATACGGTGACTACCGACAAGCTGAGCGATGTAGATTCTCGTCCGTGGTATGAAATTCTTTGGGGGTCTATCTCTGAAGACGAAGACACAAGCGTGACGGGGTCGACAAACACCGATCCAGGACACCTGCCGACGGTTGCGCCGTCGTCTGGCCCGGAGGCAGTGCCGGGGCAGGAAGTCCCTGCTGGCGACGGTGAGCCTGCAGTTCCAGGAGCTCCCGCAGCGCCGGCAGCTCCTGCAGCGCAGTAGCGCTTTGTAGCCTACAACCGTGGAGTTTTGTGGTCGCAGTGAATCCTAAGCGTCTTAGAGTTGCACTGGCATGAGACAATAGCGGTCATGACCGTCAACGATGCAGATCTCGAAATTGTTAAAGAGCAACTTGGCCGCGCTCCGCGTGGTGTGCTCGACATTGCTTATCGCACGCCGGACAACCAGCCGGCCGTGGTGAAGACTTCCCCAAAACTACCTGACGGCACGCCATTTCCTACCCTCTACTACTTGACTGACCCGCGCCTGACTGCGGAGGCTTCGCGCCTCGAGGTAGCTCACGTTATGAAGTGGATGGAAGCTCGATTGGCAGAGGATAAGGAACTAGCTGAAGATTACAAGCGTGCGCACGAGTATTTCCTCGCTAAGCGCAACGAAATCGAGGACCTAGGAACCACCTTTTCCGGCGGTGGCATGCCTGATCGCGTGAAGTGTCTCCACGTGCTTATCGCGTATGCCCTCGCTGAGGGGCCACAGCACTTCCGTTTGGGCACGGAGGCAGTTGCATTGGCAGCAGACCACGGCCGACTGCGTGGCACTGCTATTCCGCAAGAATGGCCCACCACCGAGGATCTCGGTATCGACTTGAGCCAGTTCGATTTCTCGAACGCCGAGTAGCACACGCGTAATAAGAACCCCGTTGCTGCCAACGCACACTTAATTTTTGAAGGGAAAGAGTTTCAATGACTCGCGTCGCCGCCGTTGATTGCGGAACCAACTCAATTCGACTCCTCATCTGTGAGGTTCAGGAAGACGGAAAGATTCGTGACATCGTACGCACGATGGAAATCGTCCGCTTAGGCCAAGGAGTTGACGCAACAGGGGAGTTCGCTGCTGAAGCTCTGGAGCGTACTCGCGTGGCGCTCGAAGGCTACGTCCAGCAGATGAAGTTCGAGAATGTCAAACGTGTGCGCATGGTGGCTACATCCGCTACGCGAGATGTAAAGAACCAGCGTGAATTCTTCGACATGGCGGCGCAGCTGCTTGGCCAAATCCAACAAGGGGCACAGGCTGAGGTCATCACCGGCGAAGAAGAGGCTTTGTTGTCTTTCAAGGGAGCGGTCACTGACTTGGCGTCACACAAGGGACCATTCTGCGTCATCGATCTCGGCGGCGGTTCTACCGAGTTCGTGGTGGGAACAGCAGAAGGTGAGATCCTGGGTGCGCACTCGGCACAGATGGGTTGTGTCCGTTTGACTGAGCGCATCATGAGGACGGATCCGCCGACGGAGGCAGAGATTGAGATCGCTGCTGACTACGTGGAACAGCGTATGCAGGAAGTAGAGAAGATCGTTCCGATTTCGGACGCACAGACCTTTGTGGGCTGTGCTGGTACCTTCACCACTCTGTCAGCCTTGGCACAGGGTCTAGAGCGCTACGACGCCGATGCTATCCATGGTTCTGAGCTGCGTTTTGATGCGCTTCGTGTGCTGACGCGTCAATTGATGGGCGTGCCTTCCGACGTCCGCGCGCTTAACCCAGTCATTCATCCTGGTCGTGCCGACGTTATTGGTGGCGGATCGGTGGCTGTTGAGGGAATTATCCGAATGATTGAACGTAACAGTGATGCAAAGTCCTTCTTCATTAGTGAGAAGGACATCCTCGATGGGATCGTTGTCGGTATTGCGGCTGACCTGTAAGTATCGCTAACGCCATCCCTCTCGGGTACCCCACTGTCGGCGTGTGCATGTGGGGTGCCTTAAAATAGGAGCACACCTTAAAGCCCCTATAGCCCAATCGGCAGAGGCAGTTGACTTAAAATCAATTCAGTGTGGGTTCGAGTCCCACTGGGGGCACCAAATTTGTAGGTCATGGACTTTTGTCCATGACCTTTTGCTCTGCAGAACCAGTTTGCATTTGTGCGCTAAACCTGTCATTTCGTGAATTGGGTGGAGTGGGACGTCGGAAAGCGCGTGCGCAATGAACCCCAAGCGTAACGATAAGTGAAACCCGGGATTTCGATTCCCCGAGGCACTGCAAAATAGTTCAAAGTAAAACCGTACGGCTGGGAACTTTTGAAGTATTGCACGCGTTGAACTTAGTGGAATCTTAAATAAAACCGCTTGGCCCATATGGTGCGTGATTACTGTTAGGCTGGGCGTTCGCTAACCCTAGTGACTAAACCTGTGAAAGGAATCGGTACCTCAATGCGTTCAAGCAACCCGGTAATGAACTCTTTGACGAAGAGTCAAGGAACTTCTACCAACCCGTTCGGTAACAACAACCCTTACGATGCTGGCCAGAATGTAAACTCATTTGGCCAGCAGGGATATGGACAATCAGCCGGTCAGACTTCTGAGCGACCAATGACTGTCGACGACGTTGTTACTAAGACCGGCATTACGCTCGCGGTGTTGATTGTCTTTGCAGTTGCCAACTTCTTCATCGGCACTCAGGTCAACTATGGTGCGGCAATCTTGTTGACTGTAGTTGGTGGCTTGGGTAGCTTCATCGTCACGCTAATTGCTGCGTTTAGTAAGAAGTTCGGCTCTGCGCCGCTGACGCTTACCTACGCTGTACTCGATGGTTTCTTTGTTGGTGGCTTCTCGCTTCTGTTTGCTGGCGTTAACGTTGCCGGTTCTGACGGTATGGCACTTATCGGCCAAGCAATCATGGGTACCGTTGGCGTATTCATCGGCATGCTTGTCATCTACAAGACTGGCGCTGTGAAGGTCACCCCGAAGTTCAACAAGATCATGTTCGGTCTTATCGCTGGTGTGGCGGTTCTGGCTCTGGGTAACTTCATCGGTGCTATCTTCTTCGGGTTTAGCCCACTGCGCGATGGCGGCGCGATTGCCATCATCTTCTCTTTGGTCTGCATCGTGCTTGCTGCGATGTCCTTCCTTACGGACTTCGACCACGCTGACCGTCTCATCCGACTTGGCGCTCCGTCCAAGACTGCGTGGGGCGTTGCACTCGGCCTGACTGTCACCTTGGTCTGGCTCTACACTGAGATTCTGCGCCTGCTGTCCTATTTCCAAGACCGCTAACGGTGTTCTGAATAAAGTAGCTTTTTTAGACCCCAGCTTCCAAGGCGAGCCCTTGGCGGCTGGGGTTTCTTATATGAGCGGTAGGGCATAAGTCTGCTAAGTAACATTCTTGTAATTCGGGTGTAGAAATGGGGGAATCGATAAATGGTTGAGAGTTCATGGTTTTCCAACTCTTTTACAGCCTTTTCATATGATTTGAGCAGGA
>NZ_GG667522.1:13980-33546 GCF_000159135.1 Corynebacterium striatum ATCC 6940 | reverse complement strand
CAGGAAATTTTTCCCATTTTGAGGTTTAGGTAAGTCATCTTTATGTCGTAGAAGACGCCCCGAATTTGACCCAATTCACAACTTGACGCGACAGGCCGCGCAGATTCGTGCATCCTATTTGCGGGAGGCGGCAAGCGGCTAGCAGCCACAACAGCGGCCTTCCGACTCGTCATTGAAGTCTGATGAAGGGTAATCATGAAGCAGCAGGGGATTGTTGTAGCGCTGATTGTCAGCATGGGGGTGCTGACGGGCTGCGCTATAGGACTTGCTCCATGGAGCGCGAAAGAAAACCAGCCAGATACCGTAAAGGAGGCGGGGGACACTTTCGGCACAAGTATGGACAAGGCGGCAGAAAACGCCGACAATCCGGGGGACGCTGTGGAAGCTACCGGGGATGGGGGATTCATCGATTCCAATGGCACGAGCGACAGCGGTGATGCTGGTGCGGATTCCAGCATCACCGCAAAGGGGGAGGGGAACGGCGTTCTGCCGCCATTCGGCAGCTTCGACCGCACGGACCCGGACTTTGACCTGTTCGACCCGTGCACCGAAATACCCGCCGAAAAGCTCGCTGAAGCCGGCCTAGGGCGGAGACTAGAAAGGGGGTTCAATTTTACGGATTCTGTGATGTGCGTTTTTTCTTTAGTCGAGGAACAAGAAAATGGTGGTGTGGTCGGCTTGTCCTCAAGCGACGTATCTATGTCCGACCATGAGCTGAAGAATGGTTCCCGCGTGTTATATGAAAGTCGGACGACGGGGGCGATAGCGTTCGAGAGTCCACTTGGGGGCGACAATAACTGCACTTTATCTCTTGACACAAAAAGAGGACATGTCAGTGTTGGGTATACGTATGCCGGAAACCAAAAGACTTTTCTAGAAAAGTGCTTAGCTGCTGAGGGCGTACTTGGGACGCTCTTGTTTTAAATACAGTACGGGGGGATAAATGAAAATTAACATTGAAGGCTTGAACTCGGCGAATCAGGTGATTTTGGGGCTAGCTCGTCGTAGTGCGAGCGCTGTCGGTATGGCGACTTCGCCAATCGACGGAAGCTTTTCGAGTGTGCATGGTGTTGGGGATGTGGGCACGATTCATCAGAGGGTGATCGCTACTGATCCTGGCTCGGCAAGTAACTCATTGAAGGCATTTGATCAACAGCTTCAGTGGCTGGCAGACACGCTGCAAGCTGACGCTAATGGCTTCGAATCACAAGATTTAGCGAATAGCCGGGGGCTTGATATCGCTGACGCCGGTGGTTCAGTTGAGGGCGAAGCAATGCCGGTGATGAACCAACCGGAACCTGGATATAGTCCTTTCGGGTTTACGACGCCCGTGGTGAATGTAGGCAATAACCTTCTTGGCCTTGCAATGGATTTGCTCAATACGAAAATCTGGAGTGTCTCAGAAACCAATTCACGGTGGAAGAGCCTCGCCGACGAGGTCACGGCAATTGTTGATGGATTGAATGAGGCGGCTTCTTCGCTGGAATCCGAAAATGATAGTGAAGCAACCGCGCGGGCAGCACAAAAGATCCGATCTGTGGCGGAATCAGGTAATCACTTCATCGCTAATGCTGAGGTGATGAGCCAGAAGCTTTTCGGCTTCCAAGCCAACCTGATGGCGTCGCAGCCCAAAGCAATGTCCTTGGCCATGTCCGCGATGGCGATTCCTGATCCAGCAGCACGCAAGGCCGCCGAGCAGGCAGGTCTGGCGTTTATGCAAAACGCACTCCAAACCCAAGTGGTTGCCGCGATGCCGTTCCAACATGCGCTAATGACAACCATGCCACCGTCAGGCGGCGGCGATGTAAGCAGCCAATTTGGTGGTGTAAATGGCAATGGCCAACGTTTTGACACCAACACGGTCGTATGGCCGCGAAGGATTGCAGAAGCAATCGCTAGCGGGAAATTGGGCCCTGGCTCTTTTGGAATCGTCGATGGCCAGGTCGAAGGGTTGGAAGGCCTTGGGATGACAGATTCTGAGATCCAAAAGTTTAACCAAGACCTGCTCAACGGTGGCAGGGCGTCGCTAGCGCAGCTTGGTGCGCCGATCTCAGCAGCAGACCTTGTCACTAGTGGTGCCAATGCCAGCCCATCGGTAGGCGCGCCGATAGGCCACACCACGGCTGGTTTGGGTGGGGTTGGCTCCATCCCGCAGAGTACTGGCGCCAACCAACACATCAATCCAGCGACGCTTGCAGCCAATAGCGGTGCGGGGCTAACAGCAGTGAATTCACATGCGGGAGTTCCCGCCATGATTGGCGCACCAGCAAGCAAGAGCTACGGTTTTGGTAAGCATGCCCTGGGGCTAAGCAACACGGGTGCGCTAAATCAAGGCAATGGAGCCGGTGTACCTGGGGCGTTTAGCACCGGAAGCGGATCGGGCGGAGGTACACTTGCCGGTTCGGCGGGCACTCGTGGTGGATCACTCAGCACAGGAAGCATCGGCAATGGTTCGCACCTGGGAGGTGGCACCAACACAACTCTGACTGCGGCACGTGGGGGAGCCGCTGCTCGTGGCACCATGGGGCGCGGGATGATGCCCATGATGGCCGGGATGGGGCGTGGTGGCGGCGAAGATCGACGTATCAAGTCAGTCACCAGCAAAGTCGAAAGCGACCCAAATCGACGGGATCTATTAGGGGAGCCGCCAGCCGCACTGCCCGGCGTCATCGGAGCATGGGCACGTGAAGAAGGATAGAAACGACTCGAACTAAAAAGAATGGCGCCCATGCACAGTGCATGGGCGCCAGTTTTTAGTTTTACAGAGCCGGTACTACCTGAGTCTCAACCACGACGTTCGGGTTAGCAGCAGCAGACTCGGAAGCGGCCGGATTGTTTGCCGCGGTGCTTTCGGATGCCTCGCTCGAAGACGTGGACTCAGCAGGCTTCGGAGCCTTGCCAGTGTAGGTGGAAGCGTTGTCGATCTTCTCGCTGGTGGAATCCTGCTCGTTCGGTGGGTGGCAAGCTGCCAGAGACAGACCTGCAGCGAATACCAAACCGGCGGTTGCGAAGCGGGAGAACTTCTTCATGGGTGCTCTTTCTCCAGAATGAGTTGAAACTAAGAATATGAAATTAGGCCTGGCGCGGAGTTGCGGCCTTAGCTGAATCATACGGCGCTGCGGATTCCACCGTGACCGAAATGGTCTTGCCATTTGGTGCGGTGTACTCGCGGGTCTCACCTTCATGCGCTCCGATCAGGGCGGCACCCAGCGGGGACTGCTCAGAGTAGGTCTCAAGATCCTTGTTGTCAGAAGCAGCAGCGCGGGTACCGATGAGGAAGGTTTCCTTATCGTCCTTGTCACCGTTGTAGTAAACGTGAACCACGGAACCGATGGCGGCAACACCCTCCTGGATAGCGGTGCGCTCAGTGGTGGCGTTTGCCAGAACCTCAGAGATCTGCTTAATGCGGGCCTCTTCCTGGTCCTGCATCTCGCGGGCTGCGTCGTAGCCAGCGTTCTCCTTAAGGTCGCCTTCTTCGCGTCGCTCGTTGATTTCCGCAGCGACTACCGGGCGGTGGTCAATAAGCGCTTGCAGCTCTGCTTCAAGCTTGGCCTTGGTTTCCGGGGTGATGTACTGCTTCTGCTGCTCAGCCATAGTGCAACCTTCCGTAAAGCGGGGAGAATCTAAAATATTGTGGGCCTTATACAATTGCGGGCCCACCTAATGGAAAAGGTCAGCTCCCACCATGCAAACTCGCAGGAGGTGCGACCTATCCTAAGCGCTACAAATCCTAGAACACGCGGGTGATTATCACGGCGTCGCCTAGCGCAACAGTTCGGGAAGCTGTTGTGGGATAGAACCGTTGTGAGTCAGCTTTGCTGCTGTGCTGAGCAGATGAGCCGGTTTAGCTAGTGGACTGCTCCACATAGTCCGGGTTATTCATGTTGAGATAGCTCGGCACGTTGCCCGAACAACCGTAAACGCCGCCGGCTACCGCGCGGTGGTTAGTGGGGACGTCGACAGCAATGCGTTGCACCTCAGCGCCGCCGGCAGGAACAGCAAATTCGCGGCGGCCCACCTCAGCCTTGGAGTAATCGAAGGCCTGGACAATGCAGTACGCGTCCTCATCGATGTGGTTGCGGGTGACGTCAGCCCAGACGCGGATGGAGTCGTCGGACAGTACCTCGTGCGTGACGTAGGAGATGCTGGCGTTGACCTCCTCGCGCTTTTGGAAGTACTGGACACCATAAAAAATCGCGGCGATGAACATTGCCGCGAAAACGAGCACAATGGCCTTATTAGTAAAGCTTGAGGTCTTAGTCGCAGAGTTGTCTGCCGAGGGGCGGGCACCGTAGCGAGCACCTGAACGAGGGGTACCGGCGGAAGTCATAGTCAATAGTCTATCCAACACTCAAGATTTTCAAACTATCCACTACACTGGACCCCTGTTCCTATACCAGTGCTAGAGGAGATGAACCCACAGTGAGCGACAAGCGCCTGCTAGCCATCCACGCGCACCCCGATGATGAATCCTCCAAGGGGGCCGCCACTACAGCTAAGTATGCAGCCGAGGGCGCAGAAGTGCTCGTTCTTACCTGCACCGGCGGCGAGCGCGGTGACGTTATTAATCCCGCCATGGATAAGCCAGGCGTTAAAGAAAATATGGGAGCCATCCGCCACGAAGAGATGGCACAAGCCGCGAAGGCTCTCGGTGTTAAGCACCAGTGGCTCGGCCATGTTGACTCTGGTCTCCCCGGTGGTGATCCATTCGATCCGGAACTTAAGAGATTGCTGCCCGAGGGCTGTTTTGCTCTCATCCCAGACGATGAGGTAGCGCAAGAGCTAGTGAAGACGATTCGCGAGTTCCGCCCCCAGGTCATCATCACCTACGACGAGATTGGCGGCTACCCGCACCCAGATCACCTCATGGTGCACCGCGCATCCATGATTGCCTGGGAGAAGGCAGGAGATCCGTCCTACCACCCAGGGCTCGGCGAGCCATGGGAGCCACAGAAGCTTTACTACACTCACGGATTTGTCTATCAGCGCATGAAGCTCTTCCACGACCTTCTCGAGGAAGAAGGCAAGTCCAGCCCGTACGGTCCTATGCTTGCGCGATGGGACACAGCATTCGGCGACATTATGGCAAGAGTGACCACTCAGGTTGAGTGTGCAGACTACTTCCAAAACCGTGATGATGCCCTGCGTGCGCATGCGACGCAGATCGATCCGGCCGGCGCGTTCTTGGCCACATCCGTAGAGGTCCAGCAGCGCCTGTGGCCAACGGAGGAGTTCGAGCTTGCGCAGACTCGTGTGTCGACTGAGCTTCCAGAAAGCGATTTATTTGCAGGAATTACTGAAGTAGGGGAGTCTTAAGATATGAGCGCAATTGATTCGCTAGTTCTTGCTGCAAGTGACATCCAGACCAATGTCTTTTTCCTTGCCCAGGGTGCAAAGGAAGGCCCCATGGGCCCAGAGTTCGGTAAAGCTTCACCTATCGGCCTGTTGATCCTCGCCCTGATGGGCGCGGCCGTCCTGTTTGCTGGCTGGAACTTCCACCGCCGCTACTCCCGTTTCCGCCGTCGTACCATGTTTGCTCAAGACCATGGCATTGATCCTTTCGACGACGAAGCCGTCGATGCGGCAATGAAGGAAGCCGGTGTATTTGACAACAGTAAGCGTTCTTTCTTGTAGGCGAAGTTCTATGCGTCGAAACCGGAATGTTGTGTAAGGAAAAATAGTGAGCTTCCTGAGCCAGTTGCTGTACCCCGTCTATGAGGCACGTTTGGCGCGCGCGATTAAAGGAAAACCGCAGCCACGCCACGTAGCCATCATGGCGGACGGAAACCGCCGCTGGGCTCGGGAAGCCGGCTTTACTGATATCAGCCACGGTCACAGGCAGGGCGCAAAAAAGATCAGTGAGATGATCTCGTGGTGCAAAGACACTGACATTGAGGTCGTCACCATCTATCTGCTCTCCACGGAGAATCTTAAGCGCAGCACCCAAGAAGTGCAGCTGCTCTTCGACATCATCTCCGACGTGGTAAAGCACCTGTCCGAGGGGGACTTGGACTGCCAAATCCGACTCGTTGGACACCTTGATTTATTACCTGCTGAGGTTACCGAGAAGATGCGCGCCGCAGCGCAGGCCACCGAGGACAACAAGGGCGTCATCGTCAACATCGCCGTGGGCTATGGTGGCCGCCAGGAAATCGTCGACGCCGTCCAAAATCTCATCCGCGACGAGGCTCAGAAGGGGCATAGTACAGAGGAAATCGCCGACTCGGTGACCGCAGATGCCATCACTAGCCACCTCTACACCAAGGGGCTGCCGGACCCAGATCTGGTCATCCGCACCTCCGGTGAACAGCGTCTTTCCGGATTCTTGCTCTGGCAGGCGGCATACTCCGAGATCTGGTTTACTGACACTTATTGGCCGGCATTCCGCCGCGTCGATTTCCTCCGAGCGCTGCGTGATTACTCGCAACGCTCCCGCCGTTTCGGAAAGTAGGTCTCCATGACCACCGTAATCTTCGACTCTGTTTACGGTTCTACCCAGCGCTACGCCCAGGAGCTGGCAAATCAGCTCAACGCCGAAATCTTGCCGCTCGCTGACGCTAAGAATCAAGCACACCTGGACAAGCTGGGCGTCGACAAGCAACCGCTCATCGTCATGTCCCCGGTGCATGGCCCATCGATTACCGCCGCCGATTTTGTAAAGAAGCATGACTTTGGTGACCGCCCAGTGGCCGTCGTGGTCGTTGGGATGACGCTGCTTGAGGAAGCGCGCGCGAAGGACCAACTCGCGATTCCGCTGGCGAAAAAGCCCGCCGTCGAGCACTTTTATTTGCCAGGTCGGCTGAACTATTCGGAGCTAAAGTTCAAACACAAGATGATCATGAAGACCATGATCGCCGCGCTGCGTCAGAAGAAGGACCGTACCCCGAACGAGCAGAACATGGTCGATTGCTACGAGCGCGACGTCGATGAGACCAACTTTGCGGAGCTGGCGCCCATCGTTCAATGGGCACAGCGCAACTCCTAAAGCTTGCGCATGCGCACCTTTTCCACCAAATGGTGTGAGCCTTTGCGCAGTACGAGTGAGGCGCGGGGACGCGTGGGCAGAATATTTTCCACAAGATTTGGCAAGTTGATGGACTGCCAAATCTCGCGGGCCTGCGCGCGGGCCTCGCTGTCATCCATCTCCGCATAGGACGCGAAGTGCGCGCCCGGCTCACGGAACGCGGTGTGGCGTAGGTGGAGGAAGCGCTCGATGTACCAATGCTCAATGTCGTCCACCCGCGCGTCGACGTAGATGGAGAAGTCGAACAGATCCGAGACCATCAAGGTAGGGCCCGTCTGCAGGACGTTGAGGCCCTCCAGAATCAGGATGTCGGGACGGCGCACCACCTGGTATTCATCGGGCAAAATGTCGTAGGAAATGTGCGAATACACTGGCGCCTTGACCTCAGCCTTGCCGGACTTCACGTCGGTGACAAAACGCATGAGTTTGCGGCGGTCATAGGTCTCTGGAAAACCTTTACGCTGCATGAGGCCGCGCTCGTTGAGAATATCCGCGGGGTAGAGGAAGCCATCGGTGGTGACCAGATCCACTTTCGGGTGGGAATCCCAACGCTGGAGCAGCAATTGGAGTACACGGGCGGTGGTGGATTTACCTACAGCCACCGAACCCGCGATGCCTATGACGAAAGGAACGTGGGCGGGGTCGTTGCCCAAGAATTCTTCGGTGGCGGCGGTCAGTTCCTGGCGTGCTGCGACCTGCAAGTGAATAAGACGCGACAGCGGAAGGTAGACGTCAGCGACTTCGTCGAGGTCAATGCGATCGCCGATACCGCGAAGCGCCTCAACTTCCGTGGCGGTAAGAACCTGGGGCATCGACAAGCGTCGCTGGCGCCAGGTTTCGCGGTCAAAGTCGAGGTAGGGACTGGTGTCGGTAATACGCGCCATTGCCTAATTGTCGCACTTCATCGGTCCTTGGTGAAAGTTGCATGTATTTAGTGGCTGCAACAGCCCCCGCGTGGGGGCGTGGCAGTTAATATGTAGAGCAGGTTTGAACCGACCTTGTAAGCAACCGAGAAGGGAATCAACGCTTCCATGACTGCCAACAACTCCGCAGACGTGCGCTACCAAGAGATGCGCGAGCTGGACCCGGACGTATTTAACGCCATTAATGGTGAGATCGCCCGCCAGCGCGACACCCTTGAGATGATCGCATCTGAGAACTTCGTCCCACGTGCCGTTCTGCAGGCACAGGGTTCCGTCCTCACCAACAAATACGCTGAGGGCTACCCAGGGCGCCGCTACTACGGTGGTTGCGAGCACGTTGACGTCATCGAAGATCTGGCGCGTGACCGTGCCAAGGAGCTCTTCGGCGCTGAGTTCGCTAACGTCCAGCCGCACTCCGGTGCGCAGGCAAACGCTGCGGTTCTGTCCACCCTGGCGGAGCCGGGCGACAAGATCCTGGGTCTGTCCTTGGCACACGGTGGCCACCTCACTCACGGCATGAAGTTGAACTTCTCGGGCAAGCTGTACGACGTCGCCGCATATGAGGTTGACCCAGAGACCATGCGCATCGACATGGACAAGCTGCGCGAGCAGGCCATCAAGGAGCAACCGAAGGTCATCATCGCCGGCTGGTCCGCATACCCGCGCACCCTGGATTTTGCGGCCTTCCGCTCCATCGCCGACGAAGTTGGCGCCAAGCTGTGGGTGGACATGGCCCACTTCGCTGGTCTGGTTGCTGCAGGCCTGCACCCATCTCCAGTTCCGCACGCTGACGTTGTCTCCACCACGGTTCACAAGACCTTGGGCGGCCCACGCTCCGGTCTGATCCTAGCTAAGCAGGACTACGCTAAGAAGATTAACTCCAACGTCTTCCCAGGTCAGCAGGGCGGCCCACTGATGCACGTCATCGCTGCTAAGGCTATTGCTTTGAAGATCGCCGCTTCGGAGGAGTTCAAGAAACGCCAGGAGCGTACCCTCGAGGGCGCACGCATCCTTGCTGAGCGTCTGACCGCTGCTGACGCAAAGGCTGCCGGCGTGGACGTTCTGACCGGCGGTACCGACGTGCACCTGGTTCTGGCTGATCTGCGCAACTCTGAGCTCGACGGCCAGCAGGCTGAGGACCTCCTCCACGAGGTGGGCATCACCGTGAACCGTAACGCTGTGCCGAACGATCCTCGCCCGCCGATGGTTACTTCCGGCCTGCGTATCGGTACCCCGGCACTTGCTACCCGTGGCCTGGACGCAGCTGCGTTCACTGAGGTTGCTGACATCATTGGTACCGCTCTGGCGCAGGGCAAGAACGCTGATGTTGAGACCCTGCGCGGACGCGTTGCCAAGATCGCTGAGCAGTACCCGCTCTACGATGGCCTCGAGGACTGGAAGCTCGTCTAAAAGCTTCCTTCCAAGCTAATTCACACAACCCATTGCCATGCACCTGCTGATCGTCGATAATCACGATTCTTTTACCTTCAACCTCGTGGACTACGTTCGGCGGGTGACTGGCACTGAGCCTACGGTGGTGCCTAATGACACCCCGTGGGCCCAGGTGGATCTGGCGCTTTACGACGCCGCCATCATCTCACCCGGGCCAGGCACCCCGGCCAACCCTGCTGACTTGGGAATCAGCGCGGATGTGCTGCGCGAGTTCGCCGGTCCTATTCTCGGCGTGTGCCTTGGACTCCAAGCGATGGTGCACCTAGAAGGCGGTGTAGTCGGCCCAGCCCCCGCCCCTGCACACGGCGTGGTTGACCACGTTGACCATGACGGGACTGGCCTGTTCGCGGGCCTTGAAAACCCGTATAGAGTGGTGCGCTACCACTCCCTGGTCACTCACGAAGTCCCTGAATGCTTCGAGGTCACCGCCACCTGTCGCGCCACTGATGCGCCCCACGACGCTTCCTTGAACACCCTCGTCATGGCGATCCAGCACCGCAGCCTGCCGCGCTGGGGCGTGCAGTTTCACCCCGAGTCCCTGATGACGGACGCAGGGGAGCGGCTCATAGCCAACTTCCTCCAACTCGCCCGGCGCTACTATGCGGCCGAGTACTTTGCGGTGCGTACCCTCGACGAGCCGCTGCCGATCAAAGACATCGCCAGGAGACTGCGCGGCAATGTCTTTTGGCTAGACGCTGGCCGGTTCGGCATCCTGGGCGACGATTCAGGCCCGCGTGCGCGGCATCTGAGTTACACAATTTCAGCAGGGGATGATGCGGGATTCTTTAATCATGCTGCGCGTGAATACGAAGAGTTTGTCCTGCCACCGCGCGTCGGCGCGCCCATTCCAGGCTGCGACTTTGCGCTGGGCTGGGTGGGTTACCTGGGATACGAGATTGGACTCGAGGAGGCACATACCGCCTTCCCGCCGGCACCTGGCCCGGACGCGGAGTTCGTGTTCTGCGATCGAGCAATCGTTATTGATCATGAAGAGAACAAAACCTATTTGTTGAGCTTCGCGGACGATGCCGATTGGGATTTGCCACCAGTTAAAGCTCAGACGGGGACATCAAAGCCGTGGGAATCCTCGGGCAGGCTCATACATGACGAGGCGGAGTACTTGCGCCTCATCGCAGCAGCGCAAGACTTTGAGGTACGCGGCGAGACATACGAGGTATGCCTGACCAACCGCATTGAGCTGGAACCTTTGCCGCAGCCGCTGGAGACTTTTTTGAAGCTGCGCGAAGACAATCCCAGCAAGCGCACGGGATACCTGGGCTTTGCTGGAAACGCATTGCTCTCGACGTCGCCTGAGCACTTCTTGAGCATCGACGAATGGAGCATGGTCTCCTCAACACCGATTAAGGGAACCAGCCCGCGCAGCGCGGACCCCGCAGAAGATGCTGTGCACAAGGAGCTGCTGCGGGACGCCAAGACCACCTCTGAACTGCTCATGGTCGTGGACATGGTTCGCCATGACTTGGCCCGCGTGTGCGATGGCGTCACGGTGCCACGTGGCTTTGAGGTGCGCAGCTACGCTACGGTGCATCAGCTTATGTGCGAGGTGACCGGACGGCTCAAGACCAACGCTAGCCCGGTTGACGCCATCCGCGCGGCCTTTCCCGGTGGTTCCATGACAGGCGCGCCCAAGGAACGCACGATGCGCATCATCAGTGAACTGGAGGGCACGTGGCGTGGCGTCTATTCGGGTGCCTACGGCTACCTCTCGCTGACCGGTACTGCGGACTTCTCCATGGTCATCCGCTCCGTCGTGAGCAATGAGCGAGGTGCCTATTACGGAGTGGGCGGCGCGATCCTCGCCGTGAGTGATCCGGCAGCCGAATGGGAAGAAACCATGGTCAAGGCCCGCCCGCTTCTCAATCACCTGGGGCTTAGCCCTGCGCAGCTGCAAGGTGGCAGTCATGGTGCATAGTGAGGATAAAGCTGCGGCCCAAAATGAGGCGCTTGTCGATACGCGGGTGGATTCCTTCCTTGTACGGGAGGGGAGAGCCATCCGCCCGGACCTGCATCGCGCGCGCTTTGGCGCGGGCTACCCAGCGCTTGACGACGCCCCGCAGCACGGCGAGTGGTTCCCCCGCGTGACGGTCGGCGGCGTCGTGTGGCGCCCGGCGCCACGGCTGCGCACTGAAACCACGCTGTGGGTACCTCCCACACCTGATCCGCGCATACATCCGCTGACCAAGGGCCCGGACCTAGCGCTGCTGGGCACGCTGCGCGCCGAAGCCCAAAGCCATGGCGCGGATGACGTGCTCCTTTATGGCACAGATGGTGTAGTACACGAGGCGGCCAACGCTGCTCTCATATTTTTCGACGAGGAGGGGCCTGCCATGGGGCCCGCGAATTGGGTGCTGGAATCGACCACGCTGCGCGCCACGGTTGAGGCAGGTCTGATGCCTAAACCGCGCCGGGCGGAGATTCGGCTTGAGGAAGCGCTGGAGCTGCAAGCCTGGTGCGCGAGCGCTTTGCATGGCTGGACGCGAGTTACCCGATGGATTGTCGAGGGCAAGATGGTGCAGGCAGCAGCAAACACAGCAGACCCAGAAAACACAAAAACCGGGCGCATCAACGCCCGGCTGTGGGAAAGCGCGGTCGATGTAACCGCGCGGTAGCTCCCCCGCTTTTGTCTGCTGGAGCTTAGTCTTCCGACTCGCCCGAACCATCGCGGTTCTCGGCATGTGCCTTGCGGGCAGCCTCAAGCCACTCTGGCATTTCGGTGAGGAGCTCCTTGATCTCGGCGGTGGTCATCGGGCGATCCACGTCATTCTTCTTAAGGGCCGTGACCGAGATGCCGAGCTTCTGCGCGACTACCGGGCGTGGGTGCGGACCCTCAAGGCGTAGCTTGACCAGCCACTCCGGCGGATTGTCCTGTAATTCGCGCAGTTCCGCGTGCGATACTGCGTTATTTTGGAATTCTTCCGGGGTAGCAGGCAGGAAAATGCCCAGCTTCTTAGCAGCGGTCTGAGCGCGCATAGCGGTGCCGGAAGGTTGTTTATTCATGTCATTCACGTTGCCTACGGTAGCAGTATTGCGCAGTACATGTCATGCCTATGTCATGCCGCAAGTTAGGGCTCGTGTTATCCCGGTGGTGCTGTGCCCGCCGCTTAACGGTGCCGGCGATAGCACCCAGTAATATTGTCTAATATTGTCTGCATGCTGCGACTCGTCTTTAGTACCGGAACAGAACCAGGGAAATGGTTTGAGCGCTACCGGTCGAACCCGGACTACGGTGGCCTCACCACGGTCGACTCCGACGATGCCATCGACACCTTACTGGCGGGCGACGCCGACTTGGCGCTGGCGCGCGTGCCGGCGGACGGCGTCGACAAGCGCATTAGCGATGACTTCCATATGGTGCGCCTGTATGAAGAAGCCGTGGGCATCGCCGTGCCGAAGGACTCCGTCTATGCCGAGGTAGGGGAGGATGTGGAGCCTGCGGACGTGGCGGATGAGTACGTGAACTATCGCATTGGCGATGACGCACTGGTCGATGTTCCCGCGGTCCGCGAAGGACTCCAGGTGGTGGCCGCGAACGTGGGTATCGTCATCGCGCCGCGGCCTTTGCTCAAGGTGCTGAGCAAAAAGCAGGTGGTCCCGCTGGGGCTTAATGATCCAACCGTTGCGCGGACCGCTATTGCGCTGGTGTGGTCAAAGGAACGCGATGCTGATGACGTCCAGGCTTTCGTTGGCGTGGCCAAGGGGCGCACCAAAAATTCTTCGCGCGGTACCGCGGTAAAACTCAGTGCTCGAGAGAAGTCCAAAGCAAAGCAGGCGCGCCGGGAGGCTCTGGCCAAGGAGCAAGGCAAGGCGCACAAGCAGAACAATGCTAAGAAAAAGACCAGCGGTGGGTCACAGGCTGGTAACAAAAGAGCTGTTCAGGGACGAAAAAATTATCTGTTATCAAAAAGTAAGAAATCCTCTCAGCGGGGGAAACGACGGAAATAGGCCATTTTCCTTGTCAAATCGCGGAAAATTAGGTGGCTGCTGTGAGCCTTCCGTCCGTAGCGTTATTTGTGTTCCTACGAAAACAAATTTAGAAAAGAACGTAGCCCATGCAGAAGATCACCCGTCGTTTCACAGCAGGGCTCGCAGCAGCTTCCCTTTCGCTTGCATTAGTAGCGTGCTCCGACGCTGAGGATGCAGCTAACTCCGCAGGTGACGCAGCTAAGTCTGCAGCCAACGAGGCAACCGAGAAGGCTGGTTCCGCTGTCGCTGACGCAACTGGCGCGAAGGACTCTGAGTCTGAATCTGAGGGCGCAGATGCTTCTGAAGGCGCTGCGGGCAAGGACTCTGGCGAGAAGAAGACCATTAACACCCCAGCAGGCGATTTTGAGGTTCCGGCAGCATTCGCTTCCGCAATCGAGGAGAAGGCTGGCGAGTGGGGCGATGTCCAGAGCATCGAGAACACTGACGCCGGTTCCCTAGCAACCTTCGCGGAAGACAAGCTGCTTGCCTTCAACGAAGAGTCTGGTGCGCAGCCAATCATCGGTAAGATCGCTGAAACCTGGAAGGGCGAGGGCGGCCTTGCTAACAAGGTTGGTCTGCCGACCGCTCCTGAGCAGGCAGAAGGCAACGGCTGGGTCCAGAAGTTCACCAACGGCACCATCAAGTGGATGAAGGGTGCCTCCGGCGAGTACGAAGCTACCGTTGAATAAGCTCGTCGATTAAGCTTTCACCGCTTTATCCCTTGGTTCAAAGAGCCAAGGGATTTTCGCGTTTTCGCAATGTTCATCTTTCACCCATGTAATTTCAACCTTCGGCCCCTAGCTTGGAAGACAACCAAGAAGAAAGCTATCGGCGAGGACCATCACCCTGGCGGAACTTCTTGGGGTTTCGAAAATTAACCAGCTTCACTATCGCTACTTTCTCGCAATCCATGCGGCGCTGACATTGCGCAGAGCCCGCGGAGTCACGCGGGGAGGTGGCAGCTAAAGGGAGAACCCTGCCATCATGACTAACCCGTCCGTCCTGACCGAATCGATGCACCCGGGCGCTGTGGCCACCAAGACCTACGTTATTGATACCTCCGTCCTTCTTTCAGACCCGTGGGCGCTGCGCAAATTTGCAGAGCACGAGGTCGTCCTTCCTATCGTTGTCATTTCCGAGTTGGAAGGAAAGCGTCATCACCCTGAGCTTGGCTGGTTCGCCCGCCAAGCTCTTCGCTTTTTGGAGGACCTTCGCGGCTCTTATGACGCCTTGGATCAGCCGGTTCCAGTAAACATTGATGGCGGAACGCTGCGCGTAGAGCTCAATCACCAAGACCAGTCCCTGCTGCCAGCAGCATTCCGTGGGTCCGAAGGTGATCACCGTATCCTTGCGTGTGCGTTGAACCTGGCTCACGAGGGCAAGGACACGGTACTGGTAACCAAGGATGTACCGCTGCGTGTCAAAGCCGGCGCGGTTGGGCTCCCAGCGGATGAGTATCACGCACAGGACGTTGTGCTTACTGGTTACACGGGCATGGCCGTAGTGCATACCTCGACTGATGTCGTTGATGCGCTCTACCGTGATGGGGAAGTCATGGTCGATGGTGCACTGACTGAGGCGGGCGTTGCCGTAGAAGAGCTGCCTGTGCATTGCGGTGTGACTCTGAACGCTGGCGGTCAATCGGCGTTGGGGCGTGTTACAGCAGAGGGCACTATTCGCCTGGTCCGCGGCGAAGTCAATGCATTCGGCTTGCAGGGCCGTTCAGCAGAGCAGCGAGTGGCGTTGGACCTCCTCTTGGACTCCGATGTAGGGATCGTATCTTTGGGCGGACGCGCCGGTACAGGTAAGTCAGCCCTGGCGTTGTGCGCAGGACTGGAAGCAGTTCTCGAGCGGAGGGAGCACCGCCGCATAGTGGTCTTCCGCCCGATGTATGCAGTGGGCGGCCAGTCCCTGGGCTACCTGCCAGGCACCGAGGCCGAGAAAATGAATCCGTGGGCGCAGGCGGTCTACGACACCTTGGAGGGGCTGGTCTCTGACAACGTGATGGAGGAAGTGCAGGATCGCGGTTTGCTCGAGGTCCTGCCGCTGACGCACATTCGCGGCCGCAGCCTTCACGATTCATTCGTCATCGTGGATGAGGCGCAGTCTTTGGAGCGTAATGTCTTGCTCACGGTTCTTTCCCGCTTGGGTAAGGGTTCGCGCGTGGTGCTGACTCACGACGTCGCCCAGCGCGACAATCTACGCGTGGGCCGCCACGATGGTGTCCAGGCGGTGATTGAGAAGCTCAAGGGGCATGAGCTCTTTGCGCACATCACGTTGCAGCGATCGGAACGCTCGGCCATCGCGGAGCTGGTCACGGACTTGTTGGAAAACGAAACATAAGCCGTGCACACAGTGCTTGGCGACGTCGCGTTTATCCCACGTAACCAGGGATGATCACTGCTAGCTAACGCTGCATTATTTATATAGCCGTATAGGCAACCGTCTTGGAATAATAAAGAACATGACAGAAAACAAACCCGCGAAGAATTTCACTATTCGTCCGTTCGTCACGGCCGACTATCCCCAAATGCGGGCGATTTATGAAGAGGGCCTGAACACCGGCCACGCGACGTATGAGACGCGTTCGCTTACCCTTGAGCAATTCACCAAGGCAAAGATCATGCCCTCCGTCTTCGTTGCAGTTGAAGCTGACGATGACTCCAAAGTCTTGGGCTGGGTTTCCGCTGCCCAGATTTCCTCCCGTTCGGTGTTCCACGGCGTTGTTGAGGACTCTATCTATATCAGTGCCCAGGCACAGGGGCGCGGTGTTGCAGGTGCTCTTTTGGATAAGCTCATTGCGACCTGCATCGACCTGCATAAGTGGGCCATTCACTCCTGGATTTTCCCGGAGAACGAAGGCTCGGCAGGCCTGCACAAGTCGCGCGGATTCGTCAAGGTTGGAACTTACTCGCACATGGCGAAGATGACGTACGGCGAACTGGCGGGCCAGTGGCGCGATACCGACGTCTATGAGCTGCTGCTTCCTAAGCCGGAGGAAAAGCGTAAGGCGGCGCAACCAGTAGCCGATTAGGTACCAACTCTGTGTTTGCTGTTCTCAATGTGCGAAGAGCTTGAATTGCAGGGGGCTTGACGCCCGGCATGCCGTTGACAGGGATGGGCTCCACGGCTCTGCGAGAACTGCTAGCCGCGGTTACAGTGGGATCCGTACTTAGCAACGAAACACTAAGGAGTAAATCATGGCGGATCTTTCCACTAAGACAATTGCCATTATCGCAACCGACGGTTTCGAGGATTCCGAACTGACGTCGCCGGCCGATGCCGTTCGCGAGGCGGGTGCAACCGTCAAGGTCATTGCCCCTGAGGCAGGCACCATTAGCGGTAAGAAAGGCGCAAGCGTCGACGTCGATGCAACCACTGCTGATGTACGGGGTGAGAAGTTCGACGGAATCGTGCTCCCTGGTGGCACGAGTAATGCAGATGCGCTTCGTATGGACGAAGCCGCAGTGGAAATCGTGAAGAAGCACGTTGAGGCAGGCCGTCCACTGGGCGTTATCTGCCACGGCGGTTGGATTCTTACTGACGCTGACGTGCTTAAGGACCGTACTCTTACGTCGTTCCCGTCGCTCAAAACGGATCTGCGAAACGCAGGTGCAACCTGGGTGGATGAAGAAGTCCACGTCGATCAGGGCCTCGTATCTTCCCGCACCCCGGATGACCTTCCTGCGTTCAATGCGAAGATCGTTGAGGAATTTGCTGAGGGCACTCACTAGCGAGATATAGCAAAGAATCCCCGGCTCAACAGGTACTTTGACTGTTGAGCCGGGGATTTTGACGTATCAGTTGCGAAGCTACCGTCCTAGAGAAGGTGCCGCTAGGAGATTTCTTCCTTGAGGTGTTCCTCAGTAATTGGAAGCACGAGAAGCAGCGCCACGATGGCTAGTGGGACCATCAGCAGGATGACGGGGGTGAGGCCGTCGTTGTAGGCATTCAGGATGACGGACTGAATTGCATCCGGAAGCTGTGCAACGAGGGAAGGAGTCAAGTGGGAAGAACCGCCGCTTGCGGCTGCGAACTGCTGTGCATACTGCGCGCCCTCTGGACCCATGGACTGGATTGCTGCTGGCATATTTGCTGCCATTTCATCCTTCATGTTGTGGATGAAGAGCGAGCCAACCAGGGAAGCACCAACCGCAGCGCCGATTTGGCGGAAGAAGTTGTTGGCCGCAGTCGCAGTACCAACCAAAGCGATGGGGAAGGAGTTCTGGACAATGAGGACCAGAACCTGTTGCACGAAGCCAAGGCCCACGCCGAAGACAAAGAACTCAGCGCCCAGCTGGGTAAGGGTGGTAGCAACGGTCAGCTTAGACATCCAGAACAATGCGCCCGTGGTGATGATAAAGCCGATGATTGGGTACATCTTGTAGTGGCCCGTGCGAGCGATGATGAAGCCCACGATGGTGGAAGTTCCGATGAGGCCGACCATCATCGGAATCATCATGAGACCTGCTTTGGTTGGGGTAAGGGTGTGAACCATCTGCAGGTAGGTAGGCATGTAGCCGAGCACGCCGAACATAGCGAGGCCCAGGACAGTGCCCGAAGCAGTGGTCAGAACCATGTTGCGATTCTTGAACAGGTGCACTGGGATGAGCGGTTCCTTCGCCTTGGACTCGACGATCACGGTGATGATGGCGCCGATGACAACGGTGATTCCCAGGCCAATGATGATTGGGTCCGACCACTCGTACTGAGTGCCGCCCCAGGTGGTCATGAGAATGAGGGAAGCAGTGGTGATTGCGATAAAAGTTGCGCCCAAGACGTCGAACTTGCGCAAATCGGTATCGCCAACGCGTAGGTGCAGGACCAACGTGCAGACGGTGATTGCGAGTAGGCCAAGCGGGATGTTCATCCACAGGCCCCAACGCCAACCAGGCCCATCCGTGAACCAGCCGCCAAGGACTGGGCCAAGCACGGAGGACAGGCCGAAGACGCCGCCCATGATGCCCATGAACTTGCCGCGCTCACGGGCGGTTGTGACCTCAGCGATGATGGACTGGGAAGAAATCATCATGAATCCAGCGCCGAAGCCCTGGATTGCGCGGCCAACAATGAGCCAGTTCATCGTGTTGGAGAAGCCGCCGAGCGCGGATCCAATCACGAAGACAGCAATGCCGCCGATGTAGAGCCACTTGCGGCCCACCATGTCACCCAGCTTGCCAGAGATCGGCATGGCGATGGTCATGGTGACCAAGAAGGCGGAGATGACCCAGCTCATGTGGTCCACGCCGCCGAGCTCACCGACGATGGTAGGCAGAGCAGAGGAGAAGATCATCTGGCCCAAAGAGCTCATCAGCATGGTGAGCACGAGGGCGGAGAAGACCAAACCGACGTTGTTTTCTTTCTTTTCTGCAGCTGCGGCCTTGGCCGGCTCGGCTGCACCGACATTATTTGCCGGAGTCAGTGCGGTATCTACCATTTCAGTCCTTTGGAAAAATTAATCACGAGTTTTAATGCGTCGTCGAGGCGATCCTCGAATGGGGTTGCGCAGTTGATTTCAGGGGAAGCGGTGGCAATCCATAGCGCTTCTCGAACGATGGCGCCGATGAGCAGCGCCTCCGTTTCCGGCAGAACATCCGGGCACAAGCTGAGCTCGGGGTTCTTCTCGAGTCGCAGCTTGATGAGTTCTGCGATTTCCGTGGACTTGGCTCGCTTGCGGCTAAACGACGCCGCGGCCGCGTCCGGGTCTCCTGCAATGCGACGGCGTCTCGCAGCAATTTCATGGTTGGCGTGGTGGCCGCGCATGTGGGTCTTGACGAGTTCAACGGTCAGATGCAGAAGATCTTCAGTTGGAGTTTTAAGGAAATACGTCCGCTGATCGTCCGAAAACATCTCGCTCGGGGAACCGAGTACAGCGGAGTCTTTAGAATCGAAGTAGTTAAAGAACGTGCGCCGAGAAATTCCTGCATGTTCGCAAATTTCCTCGATCGTGGTAGCGGAGAATCCGCGCTTGTCCACTAGGGAAGTGGCCGCGTCTTCGATGCGCAGCCGCGTTTCGAGGCGCTTCTGCTCGCGTAATGACATTTCTTCTTGCACACTGTGCAACTTTACACTTGATGCAACTTTGCACCAAGTGTAATTTCGGTGATTCTTAAACGACGAGCGGAAGGGTGTGATCTAGGTCCTATGAAGCGTCCTGGGTTTAGTTCCTACCTCAGCTAAGGA
>NZ_GG667522.1:0-12003 GCF_000159135.1 Corynebacterium striatum ATCC 6940 | reverse complement strand
GCAGGGCCGTAAAAGAAGCGGAACTAAACCCAGGACGCTTCACTAGGGGTAGTTTGCACACCTTGGTTTAGATCTCGTTGATGTATTTCGCACGAGCAATGGAGTAGCAGCCATTAAGGGAGAAACCAATGGCTGTGATGATGGGAAGTGCGGCGCCGAAAGGCTGCGCGGCAATGGCCGCCATGGCGCCGGAGTTCGACGCTTCGCCGGGCGCACCGCCACGAGCTGCTTAGTTAGCAGCATCGGATGCTGCGGCTTGGGCTTTACGGCCGACGTTTCGTGAGTTCATTCCTCCGATTGTGTCTAAGTCTGCAGACAGGGGGAAAGAAGAAAGCCTTCCTCCGCCCAGAATCTCAGTTGAGGGCGAAGGAAGGCTTTGGTCTTAGTGGTCTTAGCGCGGTGCTAAGTCATGGCTTTTAGAAGCGGTCACGCTCGCGGTTGGTCATGGACAGAACGTTGAGGCGCTCATCCAGCTCAGCCTCGGTGAGGTTCTCACCGTCTACGAAGCCCAAGTCGATGACAGCTTCACGCACGGTCATCTTCTGGTACAGGGCGTGCTTAGCTGCCTTGGCTGCGTTTTCGTAGCCGATCTTGGAGTTCAGCGGGGTAACGATGGAGGTGGAGGACTCAGCGAACTTCTTCATGCGCTCCTCGTTAGCCTCGATGCCATCGACGCACTTCTCGGCGAAGACGCGGGAGACGTTGGCCAGCAGGCGAGAGGACTCGAGTACGTTACGAGCCATCACTGGGATGAAGACGTTGAGCTCGAAGTGGCCATTAGCGCCACCGAAAGCGACGGCTGCGTCGTTGCCAATAACCTGGGCTGAAACCATGGTGGCAGCCTCACACAGAACAGGGTTGACCTTACCCGGCATGATGGAGGAGCCCGGCTGCAGATCCTTGAGGTGGATCTCAGCGAGACCGGTCAGAGGACCGGAGCCCATCAGGCGGATGTCGTTAGCAATCTTGTTGAGGGAGACTGCAACGGTGCGCATTGCGCCGGAGAACTCAACGAGTCCATCGCGAGCCGCCTGAGCTTCGAAGTGGTTCTCAGCTTCCTTGAGTTCCTGGACACCGGTGAGCTTCTTGAGCTCTTCGGTTACCTTTGCACCGAAGTCAGCGGAGGTGTTCAGGCCGGTGCCAGTTGCGGTACCACCGATAGCCAGCTCGCCTAGGCGAGGCAGGGTAGCTTCGATGCGCTCGATGCCGAGCTCGATCTGGCGAGCGTAGCCACCGAACTCTTGGCCCAAGGTAATTGGGGTTGCATCCATCAGGTGGGTGCGGCCGGACTTAACGACGTCCGCGAACTGCTTTGCCTTCGCGGTAAGAGATGCGTGCAGAACCTTCAGACCCGGGATGAGGTCGTTGACTGCGGCCTCGGTAGCTGCCACGTGGGTAGCAGTTGGGAAGGTGTCGTTGGAGGACTGGCCCATGTTCACGTGGTCATTCGGGTGAATCTCAACGCCGTTGTTGTGGGCGATGGAAGCGATAACCTCGTTGGTGTTCATGTTGGAGGAGGTACCAGAACCGGTCTGGAAGACGTCGATCGGGAAAGCCTCGTTGTGCTTGCCCTCAGCGATTTCCTTTGCGGCAGCGATGATGGCATCAGCCTTCTCTGCATCGAGCGCGCCGGAGTCCTTGTTGACCTGGGCGCAGGCTGCCTTGAGCAGGCCGAGGGCGCGAATCTGCGCAGTCTCAAGGCCGCGGCCAGAAATCGGGAAGTTCTCTACAGCACGCTGGGTCTGTGCACGCCACAAAGCGTCAACAGGAACCTTCACTTCACCCATGGTGTCGTGTTCAATGCGGTACTCAGTCATGAAATCCACCTCAAAAGAATGTGTTGAATAAAGATGTTTATTTAGCTGTCCGCACCACAGCTTCCAGACGTCGAAGAGGATCGAACGAATCTGCAAGTAGTGGTTGCGGAATACGATTTAGCAGAATTGTGTTGCCCGGCACGGTGCGTGGTGTGGGCGGCACGCTTCACTTCATCCAGTATGGACTAAAAAGCGCGCAAATGTGCAAGATGCACGCCCCCAAAAGTTAGGCGTGCATCAGCAAGAGTCTTCCGGAGAAAATCCGCAGGACTTTTGCCGCTAAGGCTTAGGCGTCGGCCGCGTTGGAGTAATCAACAACGGAGTATTCCTGCAGCTTAGCCAGCTTGTGAACGGAATCGATGTAACGAATGGTGCCGGACTTGGAGCGCATGACCAACGAACGGGTGCTTGCGCCATTTGCACGGTAGGAGACGCCGCGGAGCATGTCACCGTTGGTAACACCGGTTGCCGCGAAGTAGCAGTTATCAGAAGAAACCAGATCATCGGTCTTAAGGACGCGGTCGAGGTCGTGACCGGCCTTGCGAGCCTTTTCAGCTTCGGCCTCATCCTTAGGCCACAGCTTGCCCTGGATTTCGCCGCCCATGCACTTCATTGCGCATGCGGTGATGATGCCCTCTGGGGTGCCGCCGATACCCATCATCAGGTCGATGGAGTTGGAGTCCTGGCAGGTGGCGATGGCGCCTGCGACGTCGCCATCCATGATGAGACGGACCTTTGCGCCAGCTGCGCGAATATCGCTGATGAGCTGCTCGTGACGTGGACGGTCAAGGACCACAACCGTCAGGTCAGCCGGCTTGATGCCGAGCTTCTTGGCCACCGAGTTGATGTTCCACTCAACGGACTCGTTGATGTCGATAGAACCCACACCTGCAGGACCGACGGCAATCTTGTTCATGTAGAAGACTGCGGATGGGTCGTACATCGTGCCGCGCTCGGCGGCAGCAATAACGGAAATGGCGTTCGGGCGGCCTTCCGCCATCAGGCGGGTTCCGTCAACTGGGTCAACCGCGATGTCCATGGCTGCGCCCTCGCCGGTACCAACCTCTTCGCCGTTGAAGAGCATTGGGGCCTCGTCCTTTTCGCCCTCACCGATGACAACAACGCCGTTCATGGCAACGGAGTTGATGAGCTTGCGCATTGCATCCACAGCTGCGCCGTCGCCCTCATTCTTCTTGCCACGGCCGACCCAGCGGCCGGAGGCCAACGCTGCGGCCTCGGTGACGCGAACCAGCTCCATTGCAAGGTTGCGATCTGGCATGAAAGAAGTGTTTTCGGACATGTGTTTAGGCTGCCTTCCATTCATTTTTCTTGCGGCCGCTGGGAGCTTCCAGGGCACTCCTGTCTATTCTTGCACTTTTACATCGAGTTGTAGTCCGCTTTATGCCCCCGAAAGAGGGCTTTTGCCCGATCCGGGGGCAACTGAATAGGAAACTTGCTGCATATCGGTTTTCGAGAGTGTGTGATTCTTCTTTAAGTACGCGGCTTTTCGTTACGCAACAGTGTGCATGGAATACTGGTCTGCGTGGCAGCTGAAGAGAAACCCAAAATTTTTGAGGGCGCCAAAGACATCATCTTGTCTTTGGGAGTGACCGTCATCGCGATGCTTCTGGTTGTGGGAGCAACCGGTTTGTGCACCATCAACCCAGAGACCAAGCCTGGCCCAATCCAAAACGTGGACGCCAAGACCTTTTTGGAGATGGAAGCGCGTGCAACCGGTTCGGTGATTCGTGAGCCGAAGATGCCGGAGGGATGGTCACCAACCGCGGCCCGTAGGTCCGCTGTCGCTGGTGAAAACGCGGCGGTTGTCAGTTGGTTGACTGCTGACGAGGGCTACATTGAGTCGACTCAGACCAAGGTTTCTGCTGAGGAAGCTGAAAAGGGTTATGACTCTAACTACCGTGCGGAGCAGTCCGAGCGAGAAGTCGCCGGTCTCAAGGTTAAGGTTCTAGAGAGCGAAGACGCGGACGTGCGGCCGCTGTGGATTGCGGACCTAGGCGATGCCCGACTGATCCTTTCTGGCTCTGCCGCAGACGCCGACTACGAGACGGCGCTCAAGGCATTTGCCGAAGCCCCAGTGCTTCATCACAGCGAAGACGGAAGCGCCGAGAGCGCTCCGTCTGGGTTACCTGCACCAACTAACTAAAAGTGACAGATTCCAGCTGCTCTTCGTAGCTGGTAGTGACGCCCTCGCCAGCAGTTTCCACTGCCTGTGCGAGGGTTTCTTCGTCTAAACCGCTCAAACGGGTCTTGGCTAAGTAGACATCGACGCGCTCGCGCTTCGACTTCTGCGGATGGATGGTTACCGAGCGCAGCTTGTCCTCGCTAAAGCTTAAGACGATAGACCCGGAGAAGTAAGAGATTTCATTTTCGGACGCAGTGTGCGGTGTGCCGAAAAATTCCTCTGCGAGGTTGCGGGGATCCCCGAACAGGAGCGAACCTGCGGAACCTGACTTGGATACGAAATCGACGCGGTCACCTGGGTAGCCGTAAATCTGCATTAGAACTCATCCTCGGGGTTTTCTTCAAGGGACTCGTCTGGGTAGCTGTTTGCTGGTGATTCCCCAGCCTCCGACTCTGCGTCTACACGGCCCAGTGCTTGTTCGACGCGGCGCGCTGCACCATCAAGGTGCGCCTCGCAGGCCTTGGCCAAAGCCTCGCCGCGCTCCCAGTACTTCAGTGATTCGTCGAGCCCCATCTGGCCGAGCTCCAGGATCTTTACGGTCTCGATGAGTTCGTCACGAGCCTGCTCGTAGGAGAGTTGCTCTACTGGCGGAAAAGCATCTTGGCCCGGGGTGCCGGAACCGATGGTGTCATTCATATTTCCCTCTAACTTCTATCTTGTGGTTGTGTTCTTCGTAGCTGTCTTGGGTTGCTGTCTTGGTTTGAAACTATGGCTAGTTGCTTAGTCCGCGGGCTTAGCTGCCATGGCCGCCGCGGTGATGGAACCGTCACCAACCCTAATGCGCAGCTGCGATCCTGGAGGCGATTGCTCATAAGAAGTAACAACCTCAGGACCTGAGCCATCCCGGGGGACTACCTGCACGATTGAGTAACCGCGCTCCAAGGTGGCTGAGGGGCCAAGCGCCGAAACCTGCGCGCGCAAGGCTGCGATGCGATTAGTTTCTTTATCCAGCAGGTAGCGGATGTCGCGATTTATCAATGCACGGGAACGCTCCAGCTCCTCACGGCGAGCATTGATCGGCGTCATTGGGTCTGCCAGAACTGGGCGGGAGCGAATGTTTTCCAGACCGCGTCTTTCCCGCTCAACCCAGCCACGCAGGGCCGCTGCCATGCGGGAGCGTGCCTCATCGATCAAGGCGTACTCCTCAGCGACGGAAGGGACGACGCGCTTGGCGGCGTCGGTAGGCGTGGCGGCGCGCAAGTCTGCGATGTTGTCCAGCACTGGGTTGTCTGGCTCGTGCCCAATGGCTGAGACCACTGGGGTCTGAGCGGATGCCACCGCACGCTGCAGGGCTTCCTCGGAGAAGGGGAGGAGGTCTTCTACCGAGCCGCCGCCACGCGCGATGATGATGACATCGACTTCTGGGTCAGCATCGAGAGTCTGGAGAGCATCGATCACCTGCGGCACCGTATTGGCACCCTGCACCGCGGTGTTGATGACGCGGAATTGAACGGCCGGCCACCTGTCCTTGGCCACTGCCAAGACGTCGCGTTCGGCCGCAGAACCGCGCCCGGTAATCAGACCGACCTTGTGCGGAAGATAGGGAAGCGGCAGCTTGCGGGAAGGATCAAAAAGACCTTCCTTTGCAAGCTGCTGGCGCAGCATCTCAATGCGGGCCAAGAGATCACCCACCCCAACGTGACGGATCTCAGTAGTCCACAGGGAGAACGAACCGCGTCCAGCGTAGAAAGCTGGCTTACCGTAGACCACTACTCGATCGCCATCTTTGAGCGGCGTGGGCATCTTCAGCACCATGTCCGTGGGGCAGGTTAATTGCACGGACTTTTCTTGTTCGACGTCGCGCAACGTCAGATAAGAAAGCTTCCATGAGCGTTTGACGTTTACCTGGGTCAGTTGGCCTTCTACCCAAAGAAAACCGAGACGCTCAATCCAGCCCTTGACTTGGTCATTGACCTTGCCAACGGGCCAGGGCGTCTCCGGGGAGTTTGCCGGTTGATTCACAAAGCAGCCTTTCTGCACAGCGTTGAATGCCTCATAGTCTATTGCCCTTGCCGGACACGTGACCGCCCGGGGCTGCGAGCTCGGGCGTATTTACCGGTCACGCCCTGCTGTGCAGTACTCGTGCTGTACTCCTCACACTCTCTCGTAGCACGAGGATAAGCCACCCAATCTACTGTTTTCTACGACTTTTAGATACTCTGGAGGCCATGACTGAGACTGGCAAGAACGTTCTCCTGGCGGCACCGCGCGGCTACTGCGCTGGCGTCGATCGCGCAGTTGAGACGGTGGAGAAGGCGCTGGAGAAGTACGGCGCCCCAATTTATGTCCGCAAGCAGATCGTCCACAACCGCTACGTTGTGGAATCCCTGGCCAAGCGCGGCGTCATCTTCGTCGAAGAAGCCTCCGAAGCACCGGAGGGTGCACACCTGGTTTTCTCTGCTCACGGCATCGCTCCTGCCGTGCGTGCTGAGGCTGAGGGCCGTAAGCAGCTCACGCTCGATGCTACCTGCCCGCTGGTGACCAAGGTGCATAACGAGGCACGTCGTTTCCACCGTGACGGCTACCACATCCTGCTCGTGGGGCACGAGGGCCACGAGGAGGTCGAAGGTACCGCCGGTGAAGCACCTGAGGTAACGCACCTCGTTGATGGTGTAGAGGGCGTCGCCAAGCTGCCTGATTTCCTCCAAGAAGAAAAGCTCATCTGGCTGTCCCAGACCACGCTTTCGGTGGATGAGACCATCACCATCGTCAACCAGCTGCGCGAGCGTTTCCCGCACCTGGAGAACCCGCCTTCAGACGATATTTGCTACGCCACCCAGAACCGTCAGGAGTCGGTGAAGAATATCGCTCCGAAGTGCGATCTGATGATCGTCGTGGGCTCCAAGAACTCTTCTAACTCTGTGCGTCTCGTCGAGGTTGCCCTGGAGGCAGGCTCTAAGGCTTCCCACCTCGTTGACTTCGCGAGCGAGATTGATGAGGCATGGCTGGAAGGTGTGGAGACCGTAGGCGTTACCTGTGGCGCTTCCGTACCTGAGCTGCTTGTGCGCGAGGTCCTCGAGTTCCTCGACGAGCGCGGCTACTCCAACGTCGAGCAGGTTACGACGTCCACGGAGACCATTCAGTTCTCCCTGCCGCGTGAGCTGCGCCCAGCACGTACTGCACAAGGCGCTAAGGCTTAAGGCCGGAAACTTAGATACCGCGCTAAAGGCACTGAAAGACCCGACTTTCATCTCCAGTCAAGGAGGGGAGTCGGGTCTTTCTCTGTCTCTTGCTTCGCGGCAGAATCTAGTCCTCGTAGAGGTTCTCGTCGAGGGGAGAAGCTGGCTTGGCCTTGGGCTCTTTAGCAGGCTGCTTGTCGACGTCACCTGCGCGGCGCTGCGGATCCGGGCGACGCGGGGCGAAATCGGAGTCGTCGTATTCCGCCGAGCTAACGCTCGCAGCTCGCTCGCGAGCCTCGCGCTCGACTGCTTGCTGTCGCCGGCGCTCTTCGCGGTCCATTTCCCGGAGGCGTCCGGTGCGCTGACGAGCTGTTTCTTTCGCCTTCTTATCGCGGGCGATGAGTTCCGCAACGGAAAGTCGCTCATCACGATTGCGTCTTTCTGCCTTTTGTTGAGCGCGGCGGGCAACCTGGGCTTTGACGTTGCGTGACTTGGCATTGTTCTTGCCGTTCCACAGCCTAAACACGGCAAGGAGAGCACACAGAAGGAAGACGATGATCAGCCACGGAAAGCGCTGGAGGAATGGGAAAGCTGTGGTCAAAAGGGAGGTAGTGGAGAATGGGGAGGCCCCTTCCGGTGCCGCTTGCACGGCCAAAATCCACGATGTTGAAACAATGGCCACCGTAAACAGCAAGGGGATGCTGATCACCAAGAGATACAACCCGCGGGGGTTGACCAAGAAAGTCATGGCGAGTGCGCCGAGCGTGAAAACGGCGAAAAATGGCCAGCCGATCGAACCCACGACGATCGTGATGAGTGCTGCAACGATTAACGCAGCTACCAGACCAAAGAGGGCCTTGGGCAGCGTTAGCCCGTGCACGGCGGCAGATTCACGTCTGGCTCGGTGGTTTCGATTTTTGGCAAGTGACACGCCGGACGATTCTACAGGCTTTGCTGGCCCTTTCGGTATTTTCTTGGCCGAATGTGGCGAAATTAATTGCCTAATAGTTAATCTTCGAAACGCGGCCGACGTGGTTCGGCCTGTACCGGCTGGGGTTCCACGGGGCGTCGGTCGGTGCGCGCAGGAATTTCTAGCTCATACAAGCGGCGCGCGGTGACACCGACTCTAGAATCCAAGGAACCCAAACTCGAGTTGTAGGCTTCGACTGCCTTTTCCAGGCTGCGGCCGACCTTGTTGTAGTGCTCGTTGAGCGTGCCCAGCCTGGAGTAGAATTCGCTGCCAAGCCTCTGGACTTCCCTGGCCTTTTCGGAGAGGTCCTCGTGGCGCCAGCCCAGAGCAACAGTGCGTAAAAGTGCGAAGAGCGTGCTCGGGGTAGCGATGACAATGTTGCGCTCGAAGGCGAATTCCAAGAGCTCGGGGTCGACGCCCAGCGCGGCATCGAGGAAAGGATCCGCCGGTACAAAGAGCACCACGAACTCCGGCGTGGGAGAAAAGGCTTCGATGTAGTCGCGATGGGCCAGCGCCTGGACATGATTGCGCAACAGATGCGCGTGGCGTCTTAAATAGCCCGCATGCTCTTCCGGGTCCTCGGTTTCAAGGGCATCAAGATAGGAAGAGAAGGGGACTTTGGCATCTACGATGACGCTGCGCCCACCCGCGAGGTGGATGACTAGGTCTGGGCGGACCGTGGTGCCTTGAATTCGGGCCGTGGCCTGCGTATTAAAGTCGACGTGCTTGAGCATGCCGCCGATTTCAACCACGCGCTCGAGCTGCATCTCTCCCCATCGGCCGCGCACGTTCGGCGAGCGTAGTGCGCCAACCAGCTTGTCGGTTCTGTCGGTTAGCTTCGTGGAAGTACGCGTCACAGCCTGGACCTGACTCGACAACGCTGCGAGTTCCGTGGCGCGGCTTTCCTCGAGCTCCTGCAGCTGGTAGCCCAACCTATCCATCGCCTTTTCCAGCGGGGCAAGCTCTGCCTGGCGGCGCTGTGATTCCTGGAGGGCGGGGTGTTCGGCAGAAGGCTGGGATGAGCTAGAGCTATATGCGCGTGCCAACCATCCGAGGATGGCTCCCAGGATGACGCCGAAAAACAACAAAAGCACGGGCAAGGCAGTAGACATGCTCACCACCCTTGCACGTGCTCAGGACATCCCGGTTTAATCCTTCTTGTCTGGATGCAACAAGTGTTCGAAACGGGACATTGCTCGCTGGACGCTACCTCGAACAACGTGGGCGCGGGCACCGCGCGATGCAGGGGCCTCCTCGTCACCGATGTTATTGGGCCGGGCATCCATGTTGACTGCGTCGTCGAGCCTGTCTCCCACGCCTTCGTGTGCGACGTCGGCAGGCGCCGCATTGGGGGCTTTGTGATCCGGCATTGTCAGCCACTCGGCGCGCTTATGTTCGCCCTGCTCCTGGGTGTAGCGACCGATGAGGAAGCCGGCGACGGTAGCAAAGTGCAGTTCTTCGGCTGTTTTCTCTCCGGATTTCAGCTTCATCATGTCTTGGAAATAGCGGTAGGCAACCGCGAACATGGCAGCGGCCGGTACCGCCAGGAATGCACCTACGAGATTGAAGAGTGCAGAACCCACGGTGACGGAGGTTAAGACCACCACTGGGTGTAGGTTCATGGCCTTGGACTGCAGCCATGGGGAAAGCACGTTTCCCTCAAGTTGCTGGACCACCAAGACCAGAAGAAGGACGAGCAACGCCTTCGTGACTCCCAGCGAGACCAGTGCAATCGTCACGGACAGGGCGCCGGCCACGATGGCGCCGACAAAAGGAATGAAGCCTGCGATAAACGTGATGATGGCCAATGTCAGCGCGAGCGGAACGCCAATAATCGCGAGGCCGATGCCGATGAAGACGGCATCTACTAGCGATACGAGAGCCTGCGCGCGGACGAAGCCGCCCAAGGTGTTCCAACCGCGGGTCAAAAGCTCGGTGAGGTGCCAGCCGGTGCGGCGCCCCGTGGCTTCGCGCAGCCAGGGCAGAAAGTGGTGGCCGTCCTTGAGGAAGAAGAACGTGAGGACCAGGACCACCATCAATGTGACAATCATGGAAGTGGCCTGGCCGATGCCGTTAAAGACGGAGCCGGCGATGGAGCCTGCCTGCTTCTGTGCCCACAGGGCGATCTCGTCGATGTAGGTTCCGATCTCATCCTCGTTAAGGTTCAACGGTGGCTGTTGTACCCACAAGCGAAGAGCCTGGATACCGTTTGCGGTCTGCAGATACAGCGTCTGTGATTGGCGCACAAAGTTAGGCGCAATGAAAAGGAAAAGCGCGCCCAACCCGCTGAAGGAAACGAGGATAGTCAGTACAGCGGCAAGTGAACTCGGTACGTGATGGCGCCGTAGCCATCCTGCGACAGGTGCGAGCACAGTACAGATAATGAGTGCCAACAGAATCGGCAGGATGCCGCGCCAGAAGTTTCCAGCCATGCGGAATAGCGCATAGAGGAATACACAAATAACAAAAAGGCGCAGAGCCCACAGCGAGGTCGACTTGATGACCTCGCCGACGACAACGGAACGGTCGACCTGATCTCCCGGTGGGTGAGGGGAGACGTCGTCAAGCGATGTCGCGTCGACGGAACCATCGAAACGATCGCCAAGCCCAGCTTGGTCCAGATCAGACTTGTGTCCAGAAGGCGGCATGGATGATGCGGAAGGCGATTGAGAACTCACCCCACCATCTTGCCTGAAAAAATTCCGCGTGCGTTAGGATTGCCCCTGTGAGTCTTACACTTGGAATCGTCGGCCTGCCTAACGTTGGCAAGTCCACGCTGTTTAATGCCCTGACCCGTTCCGACATTTTGGCGGCCAACTACCCGTTCGCCACGATTGAGCCGAACGTTGGCCTCGTGGAGCTGCCGGATCATCGCCTTAACCGCTTGGCGGAGATCTTTAGCTCCGAGCGCATCCTGCCTGCGACCGTGTCCTTTGTGGACATCGCCGGCATCGTGGAAGGCGCGTCCAAGGGCGAGGGCATGGGCAACGCCTTCCTCGCTAACATCCGTGAGGCAGACGCGATCTGCCAGGTGGTTCGCGCTTTCTCTGATGACAATGTCATCCACGTTGATGGCAAGGTTGACCCAGCGCACGACATCTCTGTGATCAACACTGAGCTGATTCTGGCCGATCTGCAGACCATCGAGAAGGCTCTGCCGCGACTGGAGAAGGAAGCGCGCAAGAACAAGGATCTGGCTGAGACCGTTGAGGCCACCAAGAAGGCGCAGGAAATCCTAGAGGATGACCGTACCTTGTTCGCTGCTTCCAAGAACGGCGAAATCGACCTCGCTCTCGTGCGTGAGTTGCACTTGATGACTTCGAAGCCGTTCCTGTACGTCTTCAACTCTGATGAAGCAGTGCTTACCGACGACGCGAAGAAGGCCGAGCTCGCCGAGCTCGTTGCCCCAGCAGAGTGCGTGTTCCTTGATGCCCAGACTGAGACCGAGTTGCTTGAGCTCGACGAGGACGAAGCGATGGAGCTCCTCGAGTCCGTCGGCCAGACCGAGCCTGGCCTGGCAACTCTGGCTAAGGCAGGTTTTGCAACGCTCGGCCTGCAGACCTACCTGACTGCTGGTCCGAAGGAAGCCCGCGCTTGGACCATCAAGCAGGGTTCGGCTGCTCCGCAGGCTGCGGGGGTAATCCACACCGACTTTGAGAAGAAGTTCATCAAGGCCGAAATCGTTTCCTTTGATGACCTCGACGCCGCTGGCACCATGGCCGAGGCCCGCGCCGAGGGCAAGGTCCGCCAAGAGGGCAAGGACTACATCATGCAGGACGGCGACGTCTGCGACTTCAAGATTGGTGGCTAGCGCTCGCCTGAGATTAAAACTGTAGTCTCAGCATTGCTTGAGCCGCCGAGTTGTTGGCAACTCGGCGGCTTGCTAACCTAAAA
>NZ_GG667523.1:319929-357794 GCF_000159135.1 Corynebacterium striatum ATCC 6940 | reverse complement strand
TGATCCCGATAAGGTCAAGGACCTCTCGAAGCCAGATGCAGTGATGCTTGACGACGCCCCGGTGCCTAAGACTTGATTCCAACCTGCTCAAGGATGGTTCGCCGTGCCTGCTGCCACTGGAGGCCAGCGGGATTGGCCCATGAAAGGTGCTTAGCGTCGTCGAAGATGATGGCATCGATGTTGAGGCCACGCTGTTTGGCATAGTCGGCGAAGCGGGTGACTTCATCGACGTTGACCATCTCATCGTTTTCTCCGTGCAGCACTAGGACGCGTGCCTTTTTGTTGACGTTGTATGCCGGGGAGGCATCGAAGTAGTGCGCGGGGACTTCCTGCGGTGTACCGCCTAGAAGGGTGCGGACAAATTTGTCGTGCTGCTGGTAGGCGAGCTCCATGTCATAAACGCCAGCGATACCCACGCACTTGTCCACGGGGAAGGCCGGATGGGCACCGGGGGCGTCGGGAGCCAGCTCCGGACGCGAACAGGTCCACGTAGCAAGATTGCCGCCCGCAGAGTAGCCCGCTACCACAACGTTGTTGAGGTCGAGGGGAACATCGCTGTGGTTTGCAAGCTGCGGGATGAAGTCAATTGCCGCAGCGACGTCCTGGTAGGTCATGGGCCAGCCGCCCGGTGCATCTTCACCGTCGATGGATACGCCGCGATACTCCACGTTCCACACCGCGGCACCATGCTCCACGAGGTCATTGACAGCCGGCGCCGCTGACTGGGCAGTGGACTTCTCTTGCCATCCTCCACCGTGGAGGAACACAACTAAGGGCAGCTTTTTGCCTGGCTGCGGCTTCTTGGGTGTGACCAAGAATCCGTGTTGACGCTCATGCTCATGTGCGTAGACGAGCTTCTTGGCGGAAACTTCCGGCTTCTTAGTTTTCTGGGTAGCCGGCGCCTGCGACGCCGAGTGCTCCATACCAGATTCGCCGGAACCAGCTGAGTTATCAGCACAGGACACGCATAAACCCGCGAGCAGAGTCAGCGCCGCGGCTATAGCAGGAGTGTAACTGCGAAGAATTCCCTTTGACATTAACCGCTCCCTCTTAGCCGTGGGCCATGTTGACGAACTTGGAGTAGTGCAGCTGGTGGGCAACCTGCACCGTATCGATAGGGCCACCACGGTGCTTAGCCAAAATGATGTCAGCCTCACCCGCACGCGGATCGTCGCGGTCCTGGGAGTCAGGGCGGTAGAGCAGCATAACCATGTCAGCGTCCTGCTCCAGCGAGCCAGACTCACGGAGGTCAGCCAGCTGCGGCTTCTTATCGGTACGCGACTCAGGGCCACGGTTAAGCTGCGAAATAGCAATCAGTGGAACCTCAAGCTCCTTAGCCAAGAGCTTGAGCTGACGAGAGAACTCCGAGACCTCTTGCTGACGCGACTCGACCTTCTTACCGGAAGACATCAGCTGCATGTAGTCAAGGACGATGAGGTCGAGGCCATGCTGCTGCTTCAAGCGGCGAGCCTTCGAGCGAATCTCCATCATGGTGAGGTTGGGTGAGTCATCAATGAACAGTGGTGCATCCTGGATGCGGTTCAGGGTCTGGTCGATCTTGGCCCAGTCCTCTGTAGAGACGCGGCCACCGCGCATGTCCGTCAGCTTTACTTCTGCTTCTGCAGAAAGCAGACGCATGACGATCTCTGAGGCTGACATCTCCAAGGAGAAGATGACGGAGGTCTTGCCGTGCTGCAGGGACGCGGAGCGCATGAAGTCCATGGCCAAGGTGGACTTACCCACACCAGGACGCGCTGCCACAATGATCATCTGGCCGGCGCGTAGGCCGTTGGTGAGCTTGTCTAGATCGATAAAACCCGTGGGAACGCCGGCCTCGATGCCGTTCTGCTGTAGCATGGCGAGCTCATCAATGGTGGGGTCAATCAGCTTTCCGAGCACCTGATAGTCCTCGGTTGTCTTCTTTTGCGCCACGGCAAAGACCTCTTGCTGAGCACGGTCGAGCACGGACTCAATCTCGGCGTCCTCTGCGCCTTCGAAGCCCAACTGAACAACACGCGTGCCAGCGTCGACCAGCTTGCGAAGCACCGCTTTCTCGGCGACGATCTCCGCATAGTAACGCGCGTTTGCAGCGGTAGGCACCGTGGCTAGGAGCGTGTGCAGGTACGGCGCTCCGCCCACGCGCTCCAAATTGTTATAGCGGTCGAGGCGTGAGGCTACGATGACGGCGTCGATGTCAGTGCCGGCGGCATAGAGATCAACCATGGCCTGGTAGATAAGCGCGTGTGCCGGGTAGTAGAAGTCATCAGGCTCAAGTTCCTCGATGACCTCCATTACGGTGTTCGGGCTCAGCAGCATTGCGCCGAGGACGCCCTGCTCGGCTTCTCTGTCCGAGGGCGGCTGACGGAATTCTCCGTAGCGCTTGGAAACATCCTGCCGGTTCCGGCGATAGGGACGCTCCTCCTGGGCAGGTACGTCAGGCGCCCCTGGCGGTACGTAGTCTGCGTCATCGAAGCTTGCGTTTGTCATAAAGCAATCCACCCCATGTTCTGCTTCGCCGGCTGGCGTGAAGCACAAATTCGGACACTATCACCGCGCCCCAGCGTGACACATCTGCGAGAAGTTACCGCAAAAATGGGGGGGCTCGGCTTCTGGATTTTTAGTCTAATGCAGCCCCCTGACACGCACCCCCTGGGTATAAATCCCACAGTTATCCACAGGGTTCTGTGCAATTCCCAGGTGAGACCGACTTTCGACCCCCAAACACGTGGATATGGCTGTGGATAACTATCGCAGCACTGTGACCTGCACTTATCGTTTCCGCAGGTCAACAGCTATTTCCGGAAGTGTGAAAATGTGCACAATTTCCGTGAAGAATCCCGCTTACCTGCGTGTTATTGAGGCGACCTGCGGGTTAACAAAACGCAAATCGGAAGGGATTCCAACGTTAGTTATCCACAATTATTCAAAGTTATCCACAGTTATCCACAGTCACCCACAGCCGGCATGATGATCGGACACTCAGTGTCGGCGCACTGTCTGGGAGCACACAAAACTTCATCAAACGATTCAGCGGTGCGGCAGAAGCAGCGTCGCTGAAAACGCGCGAAGGGCCTCGGGGGCTGCCACCTCACATGGCAGGCCTCGAAGCCCTAAGCGTTGCTGTTGTCATTGTGTTCCCACTCTTAAGCGGGAACCGTCGTGCGCCTATTAGGCAGCGACGACCGAGAAGTTTACCTTGCCGAGAACGTCAGCATGCAGCTTGAGCTCGACCTGGTAGTTGCCGGTCTTCTTGACCAGGCCCTTAGGCAGAACGACGATGCGCTTGTCCAGCTTCGGGCCGCCAGCGGCCTCAACTGCGGAAACGATGTCGTCTGCAGAAACGGAGCCGAATAGCTTGCCGTTTTCAGAAGTCTTCATTGCAACCTGTACGCCAGAAAGCTGCTCGAGTTGGTTGCGGACCTCACGTGCGTGATCCAGGTCGCGGATTGCGCGAGCTTCCTGGGCGCGCTTGATGCCCTCGATCTGCTTCTCAGCACCACGGGTGGCAACAATAGCCAGGCCGCGCGGAAGCAGGTAGTTACGTCCGTAACCGTTCTTAACCTCTACAATTTCGCCTGGGGCGCCGAGGTTCTCAACGGCAGCGGTGAGGATCAGCTTCATGATCCCTGCCTTTCAATTGAGTTAGTTAATAATTGCGTGGGACAGTTTTAGAACGGTGGCTCAGCGTCTGCACCGCCGAAGCTTCCAGCTTGGGGTGCGGAGTTCCACGGATCGTTTGAAGGAGCTGACTGCTGCGACTGCTGCGGAGCGCTCTGGTTCCCACCAAAGCCGCCCTGGTTGCCGCCGCCAAAGTTGTTGCCGCCCTGATTCTGCTGCTGGCCGCCGCCGTAATTGCCACCGCCGTTACCGCCATTAGCGGACTTGCGGGTGACCTGTGCGGAAGCGTAGCGCAGGGACGGGCCGACTTCGTCAACCTCAATCTCAAAGACAGTGCGGTTTTCGCCATCGCGGTTCTGATAAGAACGCTGGCGCAAACGGCCATTGACGATTACTCGCATGCCCTTGGTCAGGGTTTCCGCAACGTTTTCTGCGGCTTGACGCCACACGTTGCAGGTCAGGAACATGGCCTCGCCATCTTCCCACTGGTTCGTCTGCGAATTGAAACGACGAGGGGTGGAAGCGACGCGGAAGTTTGCTACAGCCGCACCCGCTGGGGTGAAGCGCAGCTCGGGGTCAGCAACAACGTTGCCAACTACCGTGATTGTGGTGTCTCCCTGTGCCATGGTCTGTTCTCCTTATCGGTTACGTGGGTTCTCGAAACTCTGAAACCAGTATCCGCTATTTGCTGTCGGTGCGCAGAACCTTGGTACGCAGGATGGTGTCGTTCAGGTTCAGACGGCGGTCGAGTTCGAGAACCGAAGCGGACTCGCACTCCAGGTTAACGACGGCGTAGATGCCCTCTTCCTTCTTGTCGATTGCGTAAGCAAGACGACGCTTGCCCCAAACATCGACGTTTTCAACCTTGCCGCCATCCTTACGGACAACTTCGAGGAACTTGTCTAGGGACGGGGATACGGTGCGCTCATCCTGGTTAGGATCCAGAATAATCATGACTTCGTAGTGACGCACGGACCTCATCACCTCCTATGGTCTAGTAATTGTTTTCGGCCATATCACCTTTGCGGACATGGCAGGAGGGTACGTTGCGTCAAGCAACCTCATCACAATAGCGCATTGACCGGCCAAAAAGAAATCCCCAACGGGGGAAAGCCGTTGGGGAGAATCAGTGCTTGCGCTGTGCTTAATCATCAAGAGCCAAGCGCGGTACCGTTTTGACACTAACTACGCATCGTGGTGGCGAAGAAGATGGCACTTCCTGCTGGAATTACGGTGAGAAACAACAAGGCCAGCAGGCCCAAAAGGATGGGCCAGCGCCGATCCTCGCTGCGTTGATATAGGTAGTACGCACCCATCACGCAGCAGAATCCGAGAAAAATAGAAATTATTCCTACGACGGTGATGAGCATTAGACAAAGTCTCCAGCAAGAGGATCACGGCCACCATGTGCTGCACGTACCTTGTCCACGGACTTGCCCAGCATTTGGCGGATGATAAGAATTCCGATAATAACGATGAAGGTGTCACGGCCAATCACAAAGAGGTCGAGCAGTTCATGATCGATGCCTTTATTTTCCGCGCCCAACATGTGCCACATGAGGACTGGCCATACCATGGCGTCGACAAGCATCCAGCTCAACAACAGGCGCCAACGCGGGAGAGCAAGCAAAGCTGGAACAACCAACCAAATGGAATACTGCGGCGACCAAACCTTATTGATGAGCAAGAAGGCCATCACGATCAGGTAAATGAGCTCAGCCACACGCGGCTCGCGGCGAGCGCGCAAACCAAAGATGCCGATAGCTGCGCATCCCAGCAAGAATGCTGGCAGCGTGAAGCTATTGAGGAATTCTGGGGTGAGGCCATTTTCGGCATAGCGGTTGATCAACGCATAAATTGTGGTCCATTCAGCGCCGCGCTCTTCGTTGAGTCGGAAAAACTCACGCCACGCGTCCGGGTACTTCAACGCCACTGGAACGTTGACGACTAGCCAAGAGATTACGGTTCCGCCGAACATCGCACCGAATGGTGCCCACCTCTTGTTACGCGCCGCGAGGACAAAAAACGCGCCCAAGATAAACAACGGCCACAGTTTGAAAGCAGTTCCGAGGCCAATCAAAATACCTGCAAGCCAATTCTTACCGCGGGTCACCGCAAAGAGCGCACCGACCATAAACGCAATGGACGGGATATCCCAGTTTGTAAAGGCATGAATGACAACGAGGGGGCTCGCGGCCATGAGCATCGTATCCCATGCACGGTTTCCAGTGAGCTGGAAAACCATGTAGACCGTACCGATCCAAATGCAGGAAAGCACGAGCGCGGTGACTCCGAAATACCAACCGGCATCCGCTACGCCGAAGAACTCACCAATTGGATACGTGACTCGTGAAGTCCAACCCATCAATCCTTGGAACATACCCGCCAGAACCGGGTATTCCATGTACCTAGTCAGGTCACCTTCTTGCCACGAATACGCATAGGGAAATCCGCCTTGGTCCAAGCCGCGGCCGCCATAGAGCGGGACGATGTCGTTGTAGCAGAAAGACGTGTATTGACGGTTGCCATCCCAGTTCAAGGAAATGACTCCGTCGTCCCCTGTGCGGCTTCCTGCGCAGTTGGCCTTACTCAGAAAGCCCAGCGCGAGGAAAATCCAGGACACACCAATAATCGCGCGCAATGGCGACATCCATTGACCAGGTAAGGTGCGGGCAAAACGGCCACGCGGGCCACCGAAAAACTCGATGATGTCGTGTGCAAAAGGTTCACGATTAAGCGGAATGCGGCCTTCGGCAGAGGCGCCACGCACAGCCGAGTGGGACTTTCCAACCGTCTTCACGGTCTTGAGGGCCTCATCAGTCACGTTCCTCTCCTACGGTCTTAAAAGTTCAGCCAAGTCACCTTGACCATTAATGATGTCTTCCAGCGAAGGAACGTCTGGGGCTGGTGCCTCCGGCTGAGCAGGCGCTGCCGGAGGCGCTGCAGGCTGGTGTGGGGAAGGCGCAGGTTGTTCGCCAGGAGCAGGGGATTCTGGGTTTGCAGTCTCCTCTGGAGCATCATCGTTGTTGCCGTAACGATTGCCGTATTCCGTTGAGGAGCCATAAGAGCCCGTGTACCCGCTGCCCCAGTTCCCGCTTCCATAACGGATCGGGTATGCCGTTGGGAAGGATTGGTACTCCGAGTTAACCAAGGAAGTATCCAAGATCTGCTTCCAGATACGGGTAGGCGCATCAGAGCCATACATGATTCCGCCATAAGAATTGAAAATGGCGGAGGTGTTGTCAGCGGTACCTACCCAAACTGCCGTAGCCAGCTGCGGGGTCGAACCAATCATCCACGCGTCCTTGTTGGTTCCGGTGTTACCCAACTGAGTAGTACCCGTCTTGGACGCAGATGCGCGGCCGCCGGCCAGAGCTCCGTTAGACCAACCCGCAATAGGAAGCATTGCCTTAAGAACATTGTTAGCCACGTTGGCTGAAACTCGACGCTCACCACCGTTGTCGTTGAATTCATACAGAACTTCGCCACCGGTAGTTTCGACCTTTTGCACGAAGTGAGGCTGATGCCAAACGCCGCCGTTTGTCAGCGTCGCCATAGCGCTTGCCATGTCGAGTGGGCGAGACTGGTACTGACCCAGAACAACGCCCTCGTATGGAGCCCCACCATTTTCAGTCAATGTCTTTTCAATGCCAGGCAGAGACTTAGCAATGCCCAACGCATGCGCCATGTCGGCAGTATCCTGAGTGCCGTTTTCTAGATCCGCCTGCAGACGCAGGAACGAGGTATTGAACGAGTTCTTCAATGCCTCCGCGATGGAACAGTTACCGCAGCCGCCACCGACGTTTGTGACTACCTGAGAACCAGGGAGCTGGTACGGCGCAGAGGAGTAATACGTGTCCAGGCCGATGCCTTGCTGAAGGGCCGCCGCAAGGGCGAAGATCTTAAACGTCGAACCCGTCTGCAGGCCGGCGTTGGCATAATCCCAGCCGGTCGACTCGTGGCCGCCGAAGTAGCCGCGCACAGCACCAGAAGCAGGGTCAATGGTCACAGCCGCAGCGCGGGCATCCTCCTGCAAAGACTGCAGCTGCCCATCAACAGCCTCGGTGGAAGCATTCTGCACGTTCATGTCAATGGTCGTGGTGATTTTCAGACCGCCCGTAGCGACCTGATCCTCGGTGATGCCAACGCGTTCCAGCTCGGCAATAACCTGGTTTTTAATATGTCCGTAGGCGCCTGGCGCCTCTGTATAAGCGGAATACTCGGCAGGATCACGCGTCTGCGGGAACTGCATCTGCGCACGCTGAGTAGCGTCCAGATCGCCCATCTCAACCAAACCGTCAAGAACATAGTTCCAGCGAGCCTTCGAGCTTTCCTCGTCCACGCGCGGGTCAAGGACAGAAGGAGACTGAATAAGGCCGGCGAGCATTGCGCCTTCCTCAACCGTCAGATCCTTGGCATCTTTATTGAAGTATGCGTTGGAAGCTGCCTGGATTCCGTAGGCGTTACGACCAAAGTAGACCGTGTTGAGGTATGCCTGCAGAATGTCTTCCTTGGACCATTCGTTAGTCATCTTGATGGAATAGATAAGCTCGCGGATCTTACGCACATAGGAATACTCGTCACCAACCAGCGTGTTCTTGACATACTGCTGAGTGATTGTTGAACCACCGCCTGCGGTTGAATCACCAGTCAGCTTGCCCAAGACTGCGCGTCCCAAGCCGGTGAAGGAAAATCCGGAGTTGGTCCAAAACTCACGGTCCTCAGCAGAAAGCACAGAATCTTCGACGTAGTCGGGGACTTCATCGAGTTTGACCTGGGTGCGGTTGCCTTCTGGCGGAACCAACTTAGCCAATTGGGTGGTACCGTCCCCAGCCACAATCGTGGAAACCTGATTTGCTTGAAGCTCCTTTGGCTCAGGAACGTTGTATTGGGAGTATGCATAGGCAAAAAGGCCTGCCGGTACAGCTACCAATACCAAGGCAATTATCAGCACAATCCACGGCCAGCGACGTCGTTTGCGCTGCTTCGTGGATTTATAAACGTGACGCCCCGCTTTTTTAGGGGCAGATTCCTTTTCGGTCACTGCTTCGTGTCCTCATCAATCATGGGCGGATTTTCTTAAATAAATGCAGATTACCGGCCTCAACGGCCGAGCCAAAAACTAACCTTCATCATAGGCTGTTGCCGCACGCAATAGGTGGTTCCAACGGCATGCCGTACAAACTTCGACCCAGTGAACCGTAAATTCGAGACCGTCGGCTGCAAATTCTGCGATTTCTTCCGCATTTCGTGCGCTTCCAGCGCGACGCCCCAACTCTTCGCCATATACCCATGTGGTCAAGCACATCGGCGCTTCACACATCGGGCACCGTTTCGCCATATCGACGCCGTGGTATTCAGCCGCAGCACGCAGAAGGAAGTCGGCGTCGCAAAGCTCGCTCCTATCTACTCGGCCCGCTCGATACTCCTTGAGATGCTGGGCCCGCTCCCATTCATGAGAAATAATGTGCTTAAAAGAAAGGCTCAAAGCATCTGCCCTCCTTTTCTCTCGCTTCTCTTCCTAACAATTTTGCGGAGATGGCCTTCTTCCACCGACTTCTCAAACACTTTAATGAAAGAGATTGTTCCCTTACGCTCCCCTCAATAAATTTTCAAACCCAAAACCTAATTTTTTAGCCACCTAACTACCGTCGGCTGCAAACGGTCGCTATTATTACTTTTTATGAGTGAACAAGCCGCCGCCTCCCCCTCCAACTATGAGGACGCTCTTAACGTCGCGCGCAACATTCAACCCGCGTTGAACAAGCTAATGCTTATCTTCCAGCGCACAACCGAAGGTACGTCCCTCACCACCTCACAGGTGTCGATCATGAATCAGTTACGCCTACGGGGACCTTCCCGAGTAAGCACCATTGCGCAGGCAGAACTTATTCGAATGCCCACGGCATCTAATGCCCTATACCAATTAGAGCGTGATGGTTTCGTGGAACGACGCCGCGATGAAAAGGATCGCCGTGGCGTCCTGGTGGCTTTGACCCAGCTAGGCGAGTCAGAACTCAACATTGTCTCTCGACAACGCGCCGCAGCCCTAGCTGAGATCCTCCAGTAGCTAGAACCCTCGGATTTAGACAAAGCGCACCAGATGAGCACCTTAATTTCTAAGCTCGCAGACGTTTACCGCCCCACCATGGACTAAACTCTGGCAACCCCAGGGCGTAAATAGACCAATCTTCTTCACCGCGATCGATCCCCCGCCGCAGATTTCATTTTGTACGCTCAAGCGACTAATAATGGCACCAACAACGTCCCAAGATAGATCACCGGACTGATTGGTGCATGGCTAAGAATATCCCTTGTGAGTCGCGGGCTTCCCTCGCTAAAGAGGACCCCAACGACCCTGTTCGACTTCTAGTCTCGTGGAGCCCGTCCTCCACGGGCACGGAGGCGATCGAGTACGCAGCTTGGTTGGCTAGGTCCACCAAGGTTTGCATCAGAGTGATCTCTACTATTTCTGTGCCACGCGCCACAACAGTTTTCACCAAGCACGGCGGCAAGTACAAGAAGTGGTTTAAAAAGGAACAGGCTGAGTGCGAGCAAAGCGTGCTTGCCGCTCTCAAGGCAGCAGGAGTCGATAACTCACAGCTAGATGAGCGTCCTTCCGTCCTCCTCGCTGGACCTTCACGGCCACAACTCCTCACGGAGATGGCCACTGAATTCTGCGCGGACGCAATTTTGTTGGGAGCAAATCAGTCAGCTCCTAAGGGCAAGTTCTTTGCTGGCTCTACTGCAGACGCGCTCTTGCACTTTTCCCCCATTCCTCTCGGCCTCACGCCGCGCGACATCAAGCTTTCCAAGCATGGCGTTACACGCATCAACTTCGCCTTCACCGAGCGTGGCGACTCTGAAGACCCAGCACTGCTTCATGCAGCCCGTTTGGCAAACAGGTGGAAGTTGCCCCTACGCATCGTGGCTTTCAATGCGGAGGGACTTATTGATGCTCCTCTGCATGACTCCGTCGACATCGCTTCCAAGCTCACTAAGGGCTGGCACGAACATACGTTGGCAATGCTCGACAGAGCGCAAGACATTGTTGACCACCACTACCCCGGCCTGGAAATTTCCACCGATATTGGAACCGGGCATGGGTGGGCAGGAGCAGTTGATTCCTTGAAATGGAAGAAGGGCGACATCATGTGCATGGGTTCCTCCCCAATGGGGCCCATCGAGCGCGTGTTTATCGGCTCAGCCGCTACGGAGCTTCTCCCGCACATTCGGGTACCAGTGATGGTTCGGCCTTCCGACTCGGCACCGATTAAGGACTAGACTCCTGCGTATGAGTGCAACTGACGAGCATCCCGAAAACGATCTGACAACTGATGCGGATTATGCCAACTTGCGGCGCCCCGAGCCAGCAACGTTTGATGAACTCGCTGATGCACCTGATCCTCTTGCCGTTGCAAAAGCCAATCGCCGTTCAACGATTCAGGCAATTTACTTCATGCTGGGAATCCTCGCCGCCTCCGGGCTTTACGCACTGGTCCTAGCCCTTATTACGCGTTCCCAGGGCGGGGCGCTTTGCGACGCCTCCCTCGCCACCTGGCTATGCACCAACGGCCAGCGCCGCTTCTTTGCCTTCACTACCATAATCATCCCGTTCATCGGCATGATTGGCACGGCGCTCATCATGATTCACAAACTCAAGCGCTACTTACGTTGGCGTTCGTGGATGGCCATTTTTTGGGTGATGGCCTGCAACTTCATGTTGTGGTGCATCACCGATATCCAGATCCTGCTCGTCCCTCTCGGATAACCCAGCGCCTTCGGCGCTCCCTCAGCCAAAGCTTTCTCTAGGAGCACCGTTTTCTGCTCGAGCTAATTTCTGCTCGAGCTAAGCATTGGTTGCTGCAGCTGTAGCTGCGACCTCCGCGCATTCTGGACGCCCACAGTGCTGGGTTTCAACGTGCTGTACGCAATCGTCGCAAATTAGAATCTGCTGACGGCACGTGTCCTCATTAATGCAATTGTGGAACGTGTTCGTTGCTTTTCCACAGTGCACACAGTGCCCCAGCTGAATAAAGCCAGGATCTTGCAGCCCTTGCCCAAACTCATGGTGCATGCGTTTGTCGAAGACATACATCGAGCCTTCCCACAGGCCGTCATTGCCAAACTTCTCGCCGTAGCGCACGATGCCACCGTCAATTTGGTAGACCTCTTTGAAACCGCGATTCTTCATCAGGGATGAGAGGATCTCGCAGCGGATACCCCCGGTGCAATAGGAGACAACAGGCTTGTCCTTCATCCAGTCATACTTGCCGGACTCGATTTCCTTGATGAAGTCATGGGTGGTCTTGACGTCAGGCACCACGGCATTCTTAAACTTGCCAATCTCCGCTTCCATGGCGTTGCGGCCGTCAAAGAACACGACTTCGTCACCGCGCTCTTCTACCAGCTTGTTAACCTCTTCTGGCTTGAGGTGAACGCCGCCACCGACGACGCCGTTCTCGTCCACCTTGAGCTCACCAGGCGCGCCAAAGGCCACGATTTCGTCACGGACCTTGACCGACAGGCGCGGGAAGTCATCAGCGCCGCCATCGGACCATTTGAATTCCATCTTCTTAAATCCTGGGTATTCGCGGGTCTCACGAACGTAGCGCTTGCAGGCATTCATGTCGCCGCCCACGGTGCCATTGATACCGTGTTCGGAGATGAGAATGCGACCCTTCAGTCCGAGCTTCTCGCACAGATTGCGCTGCCACAACATGACGGCCGTGGGATCAGAAATTGGGGTAAAGCAGTAGTACAGAAGAATTTTGCTAAGGCTCACGCCACTAATTCTATGCTTGAGCTGTTTCTTTTCCTAAATTCTTCCGAAAACTCCGTACTTAGCGCTTTTGGTAAAGCGCCTGCTTGCGGGCGAACACTGGATCGGATGTGACGAGCACCCCAAGATTGCGGAAGATTCCCTCATCCACCGAGCCCAAAATCGTGGTGGTGTGAACATCGCAACCAGCTAGCTTCTTCAGCTGAGCCATGGCCTTACGGGCGTTTTCATCCTTGGCCGCCGATGCAGACAACGCGATGAGAACCTCGTCCGTATGCAACCGCGGGTTACGCGAACCCAGATACTCGGTCTTGAGCTTCTGGATCGGTTCGATGGCCTCTGGACTCAGCAGGTGGATCTCATCGTCAATGCCGGCGAGATGCTTAAGCGCATTGAGCAGCATCGCAGCGGAGCAGCCCAGAAGCGCAGAAGTGCGGCCGGTGATGATGGTGCCGTCGGCAAGCTGCAACGCAGAGGCGGGCTCGTCAGTTTCGGCGGCACGCTTGCGCGCCGGCGCTACTACTGGGCGGTCATCAGACTTGATGCCGGCCTTCGCCATGACGACGGCCGCGCGCTCGGACTGCGTGGAATCTAGGCCGAGGCGCGCCTCTTCCACCAAAGCCTTGAAGTAGCGACGAATAATCTCCTGCTTGGAGGCCTCACGGCAGACTTCGTCATCGGTGATGCAGAAGCCGGCCATGTTGACGCCCATGTCCGTCGGGGACTGGTACGGGGTGTTGCCGGTCAGCTTCTCCAGGAGGGTCTTAAGCAGCGGGAAAGCCTCAACATCGCGGTTGTAGTTCACCGTGGATTCGCCGTATGCGCTCAAGTGGAAGTGATCGATGACGTTTGCGTCGTTGAGGTCAACGGTTGCGGCCTCGTAAGCCAGGTTCACTGGGTGATCGAGCGGCAGGTTCCAGATCGGGAAGGTCTCAAACTTGGCGTATCCAGCCTGCACACCGCGCTGGTGCTCGTGGTAGACCTGCGATAGGGCGGTCGCCAGCTTGCCGGAGCCTGGCCCCGGCGCAGTGACGACAACCAGGTCACGCGTGGTTTCCGCGTACTCGTTCCGGCCAAGGCCTTCCTCAGAAACAATGAGGTCTGTGTTGGAAGGATAACCCGGGATAACGCGGTGGCGCGCAACGCTCAGGCCAAGGCGCTCCAGGCGGTCAATGAAGGCCTCAGCTTGGCTGTTGCCATCCTCCAGCTGGGTCATGACGATGTTGTTTACTAGGAAGCCACGGCCACGGAAGACGTCGACCAAGCGCAAAACGTCATCTTCGTAGAGGATTCCGAGGTCAGCGCGCATCTTTTGACGCTCGATGTCCTTAGCGTTGATGCAGATGAGGATCTCGACATCGTCTTTGATGCGCTCAAGCATGGCGATCTTGTTGTCTGGAGTGAACCCGGGCAGCACGCGGGAGGCGTGCATATCGTCGAAAAGCTTGCCGCCCATCTCCAGATACAGCTTGCCGCCGATAGCTTGGCGCCGTTCATGGATGTGCTCCGACTGCATCTCGATGTACTTCTCACGGTCAAAACCAAGCAAACGCGTCATTTAAAGGCCTTCCGCCATAGACAATCCCCGCAACCGGGCTGGATCTTTTGGATTGGATTTTACTCGAAAGAACTGGGTTTACTCATACGTCCTGCCACGGCGCCACACCGCCAGAAACCGCACTGACGAAGCCGCCTAAAACATACGAGTAACGCCTGGGCCCCGGAAAGGATGGGCCCAGGCGTTACCTGTCTCTCTAAGGATGCGGAACAAGCCCTCACCCTCTACAGCCAGGCAGTCCCACCCACCTGGCAATAGCCGCCACGCACCCCTACATGCGCAGCGGTTGGATCTATCACTCACCAGTAGATACATCCATGCGAAGCATATCAACGGCGGTTTCAAAATCAACGTTTGCAAAGCCAATCGGACAAAAATCCGATAAAGAATTTCACTAACCAATTCTAGCTTTATAAAAATTTAACGCCATGCGCTGGCACTTTCTAGTCCAATTAACCCGGAAGAAAAATAAATGTGAAACGGACCACTATATATTTGGGCCAATCTTTATCAGATATGGTCGCGCTATAGACTAAACAACAAAATAGATAAATGTTTATTATGTTGACTTTCACCTATTTAACCTAGACCTTTAAAGCAGGAAATGAACGCTTAAGCCTCGTCTTCGCACTTCAATCCCACACTCCAAACGGAAAAATGTCCGTTTTATCCTTGAGCTTTCTTCGCAGCACATGCAATAGACTTATCCCCATGCCCGAAGGCCACATCATTCATCACCTTGCACAGCGCCTCGACCGTGAATTCCGGGGTGGGCCGCTGCGCGTCACGAGTCCGCAGGGCCGCTTTGCGGCGGAAGCAGCCGTGCTCGATGGGACGCAGCTCGATTTCGCCGAAGCGCGCGGCAAACATCTCTTTTTGCACTTTTCCGCCGATGCGCCAGAGCACATCATCTATATCCACCTCGGGCTGATCGGCAGCTTGCGCTTTGAGCCTTTGGATGTTGTCTGGGGCCAGATTCGCCTGCGCATCGAAAGCGATGACCTAGCTGCCAACCTCCGCGGGCCACAGTGGTGCCGGCTCATCACGGATGCCGAGTATGACGTCGCGCTCGCCAAGATTGGCCACGACCCCATCCGCGAGGACGCATCACCGGCTAACCTTTGGCCGCGAGTGCACAGGTCGAGCCGCAGCATCGGCTCCTTGCTGATGGATCAGCATCTCTTTGCCGGAGTCGGCAACATCTACCGCGCCGAGGTTTTATTCCGCCAGAACATCTCGCCTTTTATTGCCGGCAATGAATTAGACCGCCACGAATTCGATGTCATCTGGGAGGACCTGGTAGAACTCATGCGCGCTGGCGTGCCCACCGCCCGCATCGACACGGTCCGCCCGGAGCACACACCAGAGGCCATGGGCCGCGCGCCACGCAAGGATGACCATGGCGGCGAGGTTTATGTCTACCGCCGCGCCGGCATGCCTTGCTATATCTGCGGCGAGCTCATCGCAGAAAAGAAGCTCGAAGGCAGGAACCTGTTCTGGTGCCCTACCTGCCAGAACGCTCCAGCCTAAGCAAGGGGGTATTTTGGGCGGCATGCGATATGCCTTTTCCGTCGACGCCGTCCGCGCTGCCGAGGAGCGCCTGCTCGCCCAGCAGAGCTATCCAGACCAGCTCATGCAATTGGCCGCCCACGCGGTGGCCGATGCCGCCGCGGTAATGCTCGCCGCCCACCCCGGCCACGTGATGATTCTGGCAGGCAGCGGTGGCAACGGCGGCGACGGCCTTTTCGCCGGCGCTCTTCTCGCCCAACAGGGGCACGCCGTCACAGCACTCGTACCCGAGACCTGTCACGCTGCCGCTCGTGCTGCGTTCGAGAAAGCCGGCGGCGAAGTTCTAAAAAGTGGGTCCACTCCTAATCCCAACACTTCCCTGCCAGCTGACATGAGCTTGCTTATCGACGCCGTGGCCGGCCTCGGTTCCGGGCGCGGGCTCAGCGGCCAAGCGCTAGAGGTCTACGAGCAGGCAACAGGCATTCCGGTGCTCGGGGTCGACATGCCCACTGGCATCAACGCAGAGACTGGCATCGCCGCCTGCAAAGGCGCAGTGCATGCTGACGTCACCATAACTTTCGGTTGGGCGCGCATGGGCCACGTACTCGCCGCGGAGTGCGGCCAGGTGGTGCTGGCGGATTTAACGCTGCCCGGCGCGACATCGTTTAGCGCGATGCTCGAATCGCTCGCGCAACCGGCCGGGCACATCGCCAACGAGCCCACCCTGGAGTTCGCATATGCGTGGCGCCCCGGCAACATCGAGACCGCCCATGGCATCGCAACGCACCCGCGCCCGGTTGGCTGTACCGGACCAATCGTTGACCCCACCCCAGGGATTTCCTCCGATAAATATTCCGGCGGCGTGGTCACTATTGCCGCAGGCAGCGACACCTATCCCGGCGCTGGCATCTTGGCAGCCACCGCGGCAGTGCGCACCAGCCCGGCCATGGTGCGCTTTATCGGAGACCGCTCCATCACCTCGCTCCTGCCGGAACTCGTGGTTCACCCAGATCTTGGCTCAGCGGGTCACGCCCAGGCCATCGTCGTGGGCCCAGGACGCGGCACTGACGCTGCGGCCCAAGCGGAGCTCGCGGAGGTGCTCGATGGGTTCATCTCGGCCGTCATCGATGCCGATGCGCTGCGACTCCTTGCCCGTCACCCCGAGTTGCGCGCCCGCCTGGGAAGCCTGCCCGTCACGGTTCTCACTCCTCACCTGGGCGAGTTCACCGAGCTTTACGAGGCGACCTTCAACAAGGACCTCGACCTGTCATCAGGCAAAGCAGCGCCACTGCAGGAGCTCGCCACAGCGCTGGGCTGCATCGTGCTGCTCAAGGGAAGAAATACCCTGGTTACTGCACCCGGCCAGCCCATCTATGCCTTCAACGCCGGTCACTCTTATTCCGCAACGCCTGGTTCCGGAGACGTACTGGCCGGCATCCTCGGCGCAGTCCTCGCACAGATACATCTTGAGGACAAAGCACAGGTAGGCCGCACGACGCTCACCGAGATCATCACAGAAGTCCTCCACGCCGGCGCCATCCATGCCCATGCGGCAGCCATCGCGGCGCAAACGCCGGAGGGCTATGCCATCTGCTCCGCCTCGCAGATTGCCGCGGCGATCCCGCGGGCCGTCGCCAAGCTTTTGCGTATGGCTCGCTAAAGCCTATTTGCTACGGCGCGCACGGAGCAGCGCAGTAGCCCCTTGGCACCGACAGCCACCGTGCCGCGGCGCAGCCTACGGGTCTCCCACGGCCACGTCATCGCAGCCCAGGCACCTGCCACGGCGCCGATCTCGGCGAGGATGTACCACGGCCACGGCCCCAGCAGGTTGATGATGGTCCATGCCGCACCGAGCACCAGCATCACCCAACCAGTCATCTGCCGGTAGAAGATCTCCTTGGTAGTACCCCGTTTGCACCCGCTTGCAGGGCTTTAGGTACCGGCCGCCAACTTTCCGTCCTTGACGGTGACCACATTGTCCGCAAACTCCAGCAGGCTGCGGTCATGGGTCACAAACATCGTTGCGGTCTGTTGTTCATCGGTGATGTCACGCAGCAGCTTGCCGACGTCGCGCGAGAGCGAAGAATCCAGCGCCGCTGTCGGCTCATCCGCAAGCAGCACCTCGGGGTCAGCCATCAAGGCGCGCGCGATATTGATGCGCTGGCGCTGACCGCCAGAAAGCTGAGTGATGCGGCGAGCCTCCATCCCAGGCAGGCCTACATACTCAAGCAGCTCCCGCGCCTTTTCACGGCGAGGTTTTCGGCCTTCCATATGGTCCACAATGAGCAGCTGATCCAGGGCATTGAGCGAGCTGACCAAGTTGGATTGTTGGAAGATGATGCCGCGCTCACCGCTTACCCGCACCCGGCCGCTATCGGGCTCGATTAGCCCTGCGGCCACGGAGAGCAAGGTGGACTTGCCGGAGCCGGATTCGCCGACGACGGCCATGAGCTGGCCCGGCTTGATGGCCAGGCTGACGTCATCCAGCGCCACCACGCGATCGCGGCCATCGGGGAAGGTAACCGTCACGTTTTCAATCTCTAGCATTAGCCTTGTCCTCCCAACGCATCCAAAGGGTTGATTTTGCTGATTCGGCGGGTAGCTAGCACCGCGCCCAGCATGCCGAGTAACCACATGCCGGCGGCCGGGGCAGCAATCGTGCGCGCCGAGAGCACAAAAGGCACCGTCGATTGCGCGAGCGCGCCCAGGCCCCAGCCCACTGCGGCACCCACACCAACTCCGAGGGCGAGGATGAGTGCGGATTGTGCCAGGGCGTCGCCAAGCAGGTAGCGCGTCCGCGCCCCCAGCGCACGCAGAATCGAAAGATCGCGGGTGCGCTGCATGGTCCAGATGCTCAAGAAAGCCACCATCACGAGCGCCGAGATTGCATACAGGAAGCCCTGCATGGTCAAAAGCGAGCCGCGCTCCGAGTTGTAGGAGGGCAGGCCGCTTAAGGCCTCGCGCATGCTGACGGACGTGGGAAGCCCGGTGGTAACGCTGTTCGCGTGCAGCAGGGCGGTACCCACGACGTCGGAAGGCGCGTGGCTCAACTGCGCCCAAGTCTGCGTGGAAACCCACAGCACCGGTGAGTGGGAATAGTACAGATCCGGCACGGTGCCGCGAACGGCATAGGCCTCATCCCCAATCACCACGGAATTTCCCTGCGTGATCGCTTGCGATGCCACCACTCCCGTGGCCGGCACCTGCTGCTTGGTACCCGGAATAGGCTCGCCCGCCGGCAGGCCCAGCACAGCCACACCGCCGAAGCCCTCCACCTTGGTCTGCGCTGTACCCAAAGGCGCGCTGCCAGGCACCACGTCGTCCGCGTAAATCTCTGACTCCGTAAAAGTTGGCTTCTGCGTGCTAAAGCTCGCCTGCTCATACTCATGCCCCAAGGCCTCCAAAGCCGAGGTGTTTTGTTTGCTCAGGCCCTCCGTTAGCCCAGAGAGCATGACCAAAAGCAAGGTAATGAGCGCGACCACGGTCCCAATCAGCGCAAAGCGCCCGCGGGCTGCGCGCAATTCTCTAAGTGCAAGAAACATAGTTTCAAGCATCGCTACCGCGCGCGGATTAGTAATCGGGCCGCTAGTTGAACTTCGAGTCAACCAACTGGTTGATTCCCCATGTCCCGCCCGAGAGTTAGGGTAAAAGGCTGTGAATGACGTGAAACAGCGCTCCCCGCTGACCTTCCATAAGCGCCTTAGACCCTGGCGCGCCGGGCTACACGTGATGTTCGCGTTTTTGTTGTTATTCGGTCTGCTGCGCGCCGGGCTCGATGAGCGACTCGACGCCCGCGCCCTTGGTCTGGCAGTCGCATTGGCCGTGGTCTACGCACTGCGGCGCGTACTCCCCCGCGCCCTGTGGCTGGTAGGGCTGTGCGTGCTGTGGTGCGGGCTCATGGTGCATGCCCAGGACTTCATGTGGCTAGAATTCCCGCTGGTCTTTGCTTTTCTAAGCTCGCTTCCCCGCTGGCCGGGCATCGCCTGCAGCGGATTGTTATGGGCACTGGCGGCCTTCCTGCCCGCCTGGCAGCATCCGGCGGAATGGACCATCGCGGCGGCCATCGGCCCCTTCATCGGCACGGCCTTTGCCATCGGCGCCTTCCATGCCGGGCGCATGGTGCAGGCTGAGGCAGCGCACCATGCGGCGGTAGCCCGCCAGCTGCGCGCCACCCAGGCCGAACTTGCCGCGAGCGAGCACCAAGCAGGACGCCTGGAAGAGCGCGAACGGCTCTCCCGGGAGATCCACGACACCGTGGCCCAAGGCCTTTCCTCCATCGTTCTGCTCTCGCGCGCGGCTCAAAAAGATCCTTCCCCAGAGACACTGGCGCTGATTGAAAAGGTGGCCAGCGAGAACTTAAGCGAGGCCCGCCGCTTCGTCAGCGAGCTAGCCGCCCCTGCCCCATCGCTGGAGGAGGCCCTCCAGCAGGTGGTGGATTCAGCTGCCGCCCAGGCCGCTGCGCTGGGGAAGGACACCGACATCGAGCTGGTTGTTTCCGGCGAAAGCACCGTTCCCGAGGCCCACCGCCAGGACCTGCTGCGCGCCGCACAGGAAGGGCTCAACAACATGCTCAAGCATTCTGGTGCCCGGCGCGCAGTGGTCACTTTAGGCTGTTTTAAAGGCGAGACCACGCTCGACATCGTCGACGACGGAGAAGGCATGGACCCTACTTCACCTTCGCAAGGTGGCTTCGGGCTACGGGGCCTACGCCAGCGCGTGGAAGGCCACGGCGGTACGCTCACGGTGGAATCTTCCCCAGGCGAGGGAACCGCCCTTGCTATCCGTATACCGCAAAAAGTAGAGGACCAGGATGCTTAACGTCATGCTCATCGATGATCATCCCGTGGTGCGCGCCGGCCTGCGGGCCATTTTGAACGCTTTCCCCGACATCGATGTGGTGCTAGAAGGTGCGGATGGGGCGGACGTCGCCAAACTTGCAGCTCCCGATGCTCCTCATGTGGACGTGGTCATTTGCGATATCCAGATGCCCGGCACCGATGGCATTGCGGCCACTTCTCAGCTCGCCCAAGCTGGCGGCCCGCCGGTGCTCATCCTCACCACCTATGACACCCAATCCGACATCGTTTCCGCCGTGGAGGCGGGCGCCCTGGGCTATCTCCTAAAGGATGCGCCGGAGCAGGCGCTTCACGACGCCGTCCTCGCCACGGCCGCCGGCAAACGCACCCTGGCACCCGAGGTGGCAGCGCTTTTGGCCGAGCGCATCACCCGCCCCGAGGTGGCGCTTTCCAGCCGCGAGCTGGAGATCCTAGAAGCCCTGGCCACGGGCAAATCGAATAAGGAGCTTGCCCAGCGCCTGTTCATCTCGGAAGCTACAGTGAAGACGCACTTGATTCACATCTACCAGAAGCTGGGCGTGGATACCCGCACAGCGGCTGTCACCGTGGCCCGGGAAAGGAAGCTCATTTAAGTGTCCGCGCAGGTTTATGATTGCCTCGTTTTAGGCGGCGGCCAAGCAGGGCTGGCTACGGGCTATTACCTGCGCAGAAAGGGCTTGAACTTCGCCATCTTGGATGCGGAATCGCGCCCTGGTGGTGCGTGGCTGCACACCTGGCCCTCGCTGACTTTATTTAGCACCACGAGCGCCTCCAACCTACCGGGCTGGCCCATGCCTTTTTATGAAGGCTTCCCGCCGGCGAGCCACGTGGTGGATTATCTCTCGCGCTACGAAGAGCGCTACGAGCTGCCGGTGCGACGCCCCTTCATGGTTGAGTCCGTGGAGCACGATGGCGAGTTCTTCCACGTCTACTCGAGCACGGAACGCTTGATGGCCCGCACCGTGGTGGCGGCCACGGGTACCTGGCGCGCGCCCTTCATCCCGTACTACCCCGGTAAGTTTGCGGGGACGCAATGGCATTCGGCCATTTATCCCGGCGTCGCGGAGTTCAGCGGCTCCCGCGTGGCAGTGGTGGGCGCGGCCAATTCCGGCGCACAGATCGCGGCGGATCTGCTGCTTGAAGGTATTTCCACCACCTGGCTAACAAGGGGCGAGCCGCGCTGGATGCCTGACGACGTCGACGGACGCGTGCTCTTCCGGCGCAACCGCGAGCGCCTCAACGCCATCAATCGTGGCGAGCCTGACCCCGGCGCGGATACGAACTTGGGCGATATCGTCATGGTCCCGCCGGTGCTCAAGGCGCGTGATGAAGGGCTCCTGCGCGCCACCCCGATGCCGAATTCCCTCGACGACATCAACGCGGATCACCTGATTTGGGCCACCGGCTTCCGGCCCGTACTTCGCCCTATCTCCCGCCTCCTGGTGGACCGCCAGCCCACCGTCCCTGGGCTCTTCCTCGTGGGATTCGGCACCTGGACCGGCCCGGGCTCAGCCACCATCACGGGCGTTAGCCCCTTTGCCAAGCAAGCTGCTGCCGACGTTGCTTCTTTTATTAAAGGCCGGATTGATTGAGCGCTGCTTAAGCGATGACCCCCGTGGCAATCGCACAGCCCAAAACGGTCAGCACGGTGGCTGCAATGAATCCCATACGGTGGAGGACCTTGGACTGGCTTTCCTTGCTGACGCGTGACATGAAGAAGGCCGCCACGGCGGTGCCCAAGGTGTTGAACACGAGGTCATCGACGTCGCTAAAGCCGAGGGCGAAAAGGTACTGGAGGGTTTCGATGCTCAAGCTCAGCACCAAGCCGGCCAGGATAGTTCCGCCGAGGCCAAAGCGCACGCGGCGCAGGTTCTGACCCCAAACAATGAGGCTGGCGCCCAAAGGCATGAACAGCAGGAAGTTACCAATCGTATTGGTCCACGGCCCGTACCAGATGGTGGGATTATCAAAGCCATTAAACATCTGCAGGTCCTGACTGCGGACCGCGTGCGCCGAGGCGTCAATTACGCCGGGAATCTCAATAAAAGACTTGCCGAGGGTAATCACAGCAATGACAGCGAGCACCAGGAACGTAACCACGACGGAATCGCGCCGCAGCGTCGCGTGGCGCGGCGGCACTGCTTGAATGCGGTGGCGAGGATGCGCGGTCTGCTGGGTGGACTGCTGGGTTACTGACATGGGAGCAAACCTAACAACGCAATCTGTGGATTCCCCGGCTGGTTTACTGGCAAAGTTCTGGTTCTACACAACTCACAGAGCGCGTACCATCGTGGGCATGACCACACTCGTAGTTACACGTTCCGAAGACAACAGCATCTCCCACACCTTTCAGGAAGAGCCCCTCCTCGCCGAGGGCGACGTACTGGTTAACGTTTCCCATTCTTCGTTGAACTACAAGGACGCCATGGCCCTGGACGGCAACAAGGGCGTCATGCGCATCAACCCATTGGTCCCAGGCATCGACGTCGTGGGCACCGTGGCTGAGTCCTCCGATCCGCGACTACCGGTGGGCGCGCTGGTGGCCGCATTCGGCGACGGACTCGGCGAGTTCCGCCACGGCGGCTACACCACGCAGCAGCGTGTCAACGCCCAGGCCACGCTGCCAGTTCCGGAGCGCTTCACTGCTGCCGACGCCGCTGCCATCGGCACCGCCGGCTACACCGCCGCCATCTGCGTCAACCAGCTGCTCACCCACGGCACGCGCGAGGGCCACGTGCTGGTCACCGGCGCCACGGGCGGCGTGGGTTCCATCGCGGTACAGCTGCTGAAGTCCCTCGGCTTCGAGGTCACCGCCGTTACCGGCCGCGTTGATAGCGAAAGCGAGTACTTGCAGGCCCTGGGCGCAGACCACATCATTGATCGTTCCGCACTCTCGGAGACCGGCCGTCCGCTGCAGAAGGCGCTTTACGACGGCGCGGTAGACACCGCTGGATCCACCGTCCTGGCCAACGTCTTGGCGCAGATCAAGTGGGGCGGCGTCGTGGCAGCAACCGGCATGGCCGCCGGTCCTGACCTCCCGGCTTCGGTACTGCCATTCATCCTGCGCGGCATCGTCCTGGCAGGCGGCAACTCCGTCGACGCACCGCTCAAGGTCCGTGAGGACGCCTGGAAGCTGCTGGACGAACACCTCGATCTTGAGATGCTGCATTCTATTTCCAACATCATCGCGCTCGACGATGTCGCAGACGCCGCCAAGGAGCTGCTCGCCGGCACCCACCACGGCCGCACCATCGTAGAAATCTAGACAAACTATTTATCAGCGCTGGGAACAATTAATTTTCCCAGCGCTGATACTATTTTCCTATGCGTTCCCGTCCCTGTGTCTTTGCTGCCGCGCTGGTTAGCACCCTCGCCGCCGGCCTCGTCACGCCCGCTGCCCAGGCTGGCATCACCATCGACCCTAACGCTGTGCCCGGGGTACTCAGGTCACGCTTCGCTACAGCAATGGCACAGTAGTCTCTACTGCTAATTCCCACGAATCTCGCCCGGCGCTTTCCTTGGTCAAGCTCTACTTGGGCTATTGGGTGCTGCAGCACGGCGCTCCGGCGGACAAAGCCCGCGTGGAAAACATGATTCGTTTCAGCGAGGACGGCACGGCCACAGACTTGGACCGCCGCTACCCGCAGGCAATCCCTGAGGTCATCGGCCAGTTTGTCCTGCATGAGACCCACTACCCAGGATTCTGGGGCAACACCACTACCTCTACTGAGGACCTTGCGCGCTTTACCTCCGCGATTGTGGGCGACCCACTAGCCACGCCAATTATCAATGGCATGCGCACCGCTTCCCCCGTTGCCGCTGACGGCTATAAGCAAGACTTTGGCACCTCACGCGTGCCGGGTGTTGTGGGCGCGAAGTTCGGCTGGGACGATAACCGCAACGTCCATGCCACCGCCTCCTTTGGCAATGGCTTTACCATCGCGGCGAATACTTATGGCGCAGCCTCCCAGCTCACCAGCGACATCTTGGGTGCCGTTCGCATCACCGCTGACGGCATCCGCAATTCGGGCCGCCAGCCTTCCCCGCTGGAGCAGCAAATCCTTAACTTCGTGCCGGTGCAGTTCCACGACCCAGCCCGCCAGGCAATCCGCGGTGCCGAAGATTCAGTGGCTAACGCCCAGCTGGGGCTCTAGCTAACCTGTGGCATCCGACGCACGACAAAGGCCCGAGCCTTTCCTAGATTGAGGAGAGCTCGGACCTTTCGCTTGTGCGCTTTAGACGTGCAGGTCGCGGTCCTGAATGCCCTTTGGCACCATGAGAACGCCGATGAGAGAGATGGCGGAGATGACAATCGCGTAGGTAGCGATAGCCATGGAGGTCTTGTACTCAGTGAAGAGCATCTCCGCAATCATCGGGGCGAAAGCACCACCGATGATGGAGCCAAACGCGTAGCCGATTGAAACACCCGAGAGGCGTACCTTCACCGGGAACATCTCCGCGTAAAGCGCGGACTGGGGACCATAGGTGGCACCCAGCATGGTCGCTAGGATTAGAACCGCACCACCGAAGAGGGCAAGATTGCCGGAGTCAACAGCCATCCAGGACGGAATGGACCACGCAGCCAACGCAATGTAGCCCACGATGAAGGTGAGCTTGCGGCCCACCTTGTCCGACAGGTGGCCGAAGTAGAGGGTGCCAGCGAACCAACCGATGGATGCAACGAGCGCGACTAGCAGGGCGTCGGTGCGCTCGTAGCCCACTACCTTGGTGCCATAAGAGGTGAAGTAGGCGATGACAAAGTAGCCCACAGCGTTGTTAGCAGCGAAGATGAGCGCGCACTTAATGACTGTGCCGGTGTGGCTCTTGAACAGGACCGCCAAGGGGGCAGATTCCTTCTTCTGAAGATCCTGCAGCTCAGCGAATGCGGGAGACTCTTCCACCGTGCGGCGGATGAAGTAGCCCAGAAAAATCAGGACAACGGAGGACAGGAAGGGGATACGCCAGCCCCATGCGAGGAACTGCTCCTGCGACAGGCCTGCGGAGAGAACCAGCATGAAGATGGTGGCCAGGAACATGCCGAGCGGAACGCCCACCTGCGGGAAGGCGCCGAAGAGGCCACGACGGCCACGCGGAGCATGCTCCACGGCGAGCATTGCCGCGCCGCCCCACTCACCACCGGCAGACAGTCCCTGCAGGATGCGGAGCACGACCAACAGAATCGGTGCCGCGATGCCAATCGCCGAGTAGTTCGGCAGGAGACCCATGAGCATCGTGGCCAAGCCCATGCCCACCAGGGTGATGACGAGGACTGGCTTGCGGCCCAAGCGGTCACCCAAGTGACCTGCAATGATCGCACCCAGCGGGCGGAACAGGAACGAAATACCCAAGGAAGCCCAGGAGATGATCTGCGCTAGTGACGCATTCTCATTGGAAACTGGGTCAAAGTACTGCGTGGCGAAGATGAGGCCCGCAGCTTGGGCATAAATAAAGAAGTCAAACCACTCGATGGTGGTTCCGACCATGGAGCCCGCGAGCACGCGCTTGTGCTCGGAGGTGATTCCAGTTTCCGGTTGGTCACGGTCAATAACAGGTGCAGACATAGGGTTTCTTCTCTCTATGGGTGCAGAAGCAGTTGGACGGGGGGATTTACATATCGCGATGGTCGATAATGCGCTTGGCCTTGCCTTCGCCACAGTCAACGTGGTCTACAACGTCAACGCCGACAGTGATACCGATGCGGTTCTTGATTTGCTTCTTCAGCCAATCACCGGATGCCTCGATATCGGACTTCGAGAGGTCGGGAGCGTGCTCGACAAGGAGCGTGAGGTGGTCCATGCGGCCCTTCTTGGACAGGACGCACTGGTAGCGCGGACGCAGGTTCTTATCCTCAGTAATGATTTCCTCGAACTGGGATGGGAAGCAGTTCACGCCACGCAGAATGATCATGTCGTCGTTACGAGCCGAGATGCGGTCGATACGGCGCATGGAGCGAGCCGTACCTGGCAGGAGGCGAGTGATGTCATGCGTACGGTAACGGATGATCGGGAATGCCTCCTTGGTCAAGGAAGAAATCACGAGCTCGCCGTATTCTCCATCAGGCACCGGCTGCAGGGTTTCTGGGTCGATGATCTCTGGGTAGAAGTGATCCTCCCAGACGGTCAGACCGTCCTTGGTCTCCACGCATTCTTGCGCAACACCAGGACCCATGACCTCAGAGAGGCCATAAATATCGGTGGCCGTGATGCCGAAGCCTTCCTCGAGCTCGCGACGCATGCCCTCAGTCCAGGGCTCGGCGCCGAAGACGCCAGCTCGGAGAGAGGTTTCGCGCGGGTCGATGCCTTCTTTACGCATGCGGTCCAGCAGGTTGAGCACGTAGGACGGAGTACCCAGAATCGCGTCTGGCTCGAAGTCCTGCATGATCTGAATCTGACGCTCGGTTTGACCGCCAGAGGTCGGGATTGCGGTTGCGCCCAGCTGCTCGACGCCGTAGTGGGCACCAAGTCCGCCGGTGAATAGGCCGTAGCCGAAGGTGATCTGCACCTTGTCGCTAGGGCGGATGCCACCGGCACGCAGGGAACGAGCCACAAGCTCAGCCCAAATCTTCACATCGTTTTGGGTATAGCCCACCACGGTCGGTCGGCCGGTAGTGCCGGATGACGCGTGGATGCGGGAGATTTGGCTCTGGTTTACGGCAAACATTCCGAACGGGTACTCGGAGCGCAGCGTTTCCTTGTCCGTGAATGGGAACTTGGCAAAGTCTGCCAGCTCCTTGAAATCATCTGGGTGGACGCCCATTTCATCAAACGCACGGCGGTAATGAGGCACGTTGTAGTACGCATGGCGCAACTCATTCTTGGCTCGCTGGGTTTGCAAGGCGATGATTTCGTCGCGGGAAGCATACTCGATGCCCATCTGCGGGCCGTGGTGATCAGAAAAGATGTCAAACGTTGCGGTCACGTTGTTGCCTTTCGACTCGGGAGAATTAAGGTCCACACCCGCATTCCCTCGAAAGCACTGCTCGGGATTTTTAGCCTGGATTACGTGAGCCGGTGGTAACCGGCGGATATTGACTTACCGATCGGTCAGGTAAATCATGTGACGTACAATACAAGGCAATCGCGTGAGCCACAACACAATTGTGAAAGTTTTTTGATCTAGCCCACAGTCAGGGGACAAACCCCCAGCTCAATCACTTAATTTTTGACAGCAAAAGCTCCCACGCGGAAGTTACCCCCATGCACCTCAACAACGCCGCTGGCAATCACTTGGCCCGCAAGCCACCAAACAGCAGCTCTGCCACCGAATTCGCGACTTCCTCCACACCGAGTTTACCCTTTGGGTCGTACCACTCGGCCACCGAGTTAACCATGCCGAAGACCATGCGTGTGAGCACCGCGGCGTCGAGATCCGCGCGTATTTCCCCTGCTTCCTGTGCATCCCGCACCAGCGGCACCACGGAGCGAGTGAGCTTACGACGCCGCTCCAGTGCGCGTTCCTCCACATCCGAATTGCCACGCAGTCGCAGCAACAAGGCAACCAACTTAGGGTCGGTGCACAACACCTCAATCGAACCGCGAATCAGGCTCCACACCCGCTCCCCCGGCCCCAGGTCGGACTCAGCAACCTCCGCCACCACAGCTTCCAGGTTGCTGAGCGCATGCGCGACAGTCAGCTCGAGAATCTCTTCCTTCGAAGAAATGTGATGGTAGAGCGCCGACTTCGTAATCCCCAGCTCTTTGGCCACGTGCCCCATTGATGTCGCGTCATAACCGCGCGAGTTAAACGCGCGCACCGCCGCGTTAATCACATCATCACGGGAATACCCCGGGCGTCCACGCTGGGCGCCAGCATTCACATCAGTCACGCAAACCATTCAAGCAGAAGCCGGAAAAAATGGTTAGACTCTGCAATCACCACACCCCATTGCTTTAGATATCACTGCTCCTCACTCGACCAGGAGGAGCGACAATGCACCAAATCTTGCGCCCAGGAGTGGCGGAATCGCCAGAGTTTTCCCACGTCCGCGCCATGTTTGAAGGAGACAACGCCACCGCCCACATCGGGGCGGAGATCACCAAGTTAGAACTAGGCCATTGCGAAGGCCAGTTCATCGTACGTCCGGAAATGTGCAACGGCCACGGCACCGCCCAGGGCGGGTTTCTCTACACCTTTGCCGACTCGCTTTTCGCCGGCGCGTGCAACTCCCCCGGCGAGGTAGCGGTCGCCGCACACAACTCCATTCACTACATCGCGCCCGCTTTTGAAGGCGACGTCGTCAAGGGCGTCGCAATCACCCGGCAGTCCTGGGGCCGCAACGGAATCGTCGACGTCGAGCTCAGCGTAGAAGGCAAACCCATCGCCGAGTTCCGTGGCACCTTCCGCGTCATTCCCGCCAAAAAGTAGACCCACATCACAAGAAATGTTGACGTAAGTCACAGATCTCCCATATACTGACCAACCATTCAGTAAGTAACCACCTGATTCCCACCTTGGATAGAAGGGTTTGCCCCCATGACGACTACTGATTCCACATCTGGATCCTTATCCGACACCTCGTTGAGCGCAGTCCCCACTGCCTCAACAGCCGAGGAAGAGGCACGTTTCAACGCTCTCATCACGGAAGACTCCCGCATCGAGCCCACCGACTGGATGCCGGCTGCCTACCGCAAGACGCTCACCCGTCAGGTATCCCAGCACGCGCACTCCGAGATCATCGGCATGCAGCCAGAAGCCAACTGGATCACCCGCGCGCCTTCGCTCAAGCGCAAGGCCATCCTCATGGCCAAGGTGCAGGACGAGGCAGGCCACGGCCTGTACCTCTACTCCGCCGCCGAGACTCTGGGCACCCCGCGTGACGAGCTCGTCCAGCAGTTGCTCGACGGCAAGGCCAAGTACTCCTCCATCTTCAACTACCCGGCGCGCACCTGGGCTGACATCGGAGCAATCGGCTGGCTGGTCGACGGCGCCGCAATCTGCAACCAGGTCCCGCTCTGCCGCGCTTCCTACGCGCCGTACGGCCGCGCCATGGTCCGCATCTGTAAGGAAGAATCCTTCCACCAGCGCCAAGGCTGGGAGATCCTCTACGAACTCTCCCACGGCACCCCGGAGCAGAAGCAGATGGCGCAGGAAGCAATCAACCGCTTCTACGGCCCTGCCCTGCAGATGTTCGGCCCGCCAGATGACGATTCCCCGAACTCCAAGCAGTCCATGGAGTGGAAGATCAAGCGTTTCTCCAACGATGAGCTGCGCCAGCGCTTCGTCGACATGATCGTTCCGCAGGCTGAGGCCCTGGGCCTGCACTTCGAGGACCCGGATCTCAAGTGGAACGAGGAGCGCGGTCACTACGACTTCGGCGAGCTGGACTGGGCAGAGTTCAAGTCCGTCATCAAGGGCGAGGGTCCGTGCAACGTGCAGCGTATGCAGCGCCGCCGCCAAGCGCATGACGACGGCGCCTGGGTCCGCGAGGCAGCAGCGGCTTATGCCGAGAAGTACCACAACGTCGACTCCGCCCTGTCGGCCTAATCCGCTCCACATCAACCAAAGGAAACCCCATGTCTGAAAACCAATGGCCAATGTGGGAGGTCTTCGTCCGCTCCTCCCGCGGCTTGTCCCACGTCCACGCTGGTTCTTTGCACGCGCCTGACGCAACCATGGCGCTGCGTAACGCACGTGACCTCTACACTCGCCGCAACGAAGGAACCTCCGTGTGGGTTGTGCCCACCGAGGCCATCTCCTCCTCCGACCCTGACTCCAAGGGCGGATTCTTCGAGTCCCCACAGGGCAAGAGCTATCGCCACGCCACCTACTACGACAAGTCCGAAGGAGTGCCGCACCTGTGAGTGGATTCGCTAGCGCCGATTCTGCGACCAAGCAGTCGCAGGGTAACGGCATTACCGCAGAAGATATCGCCGCTTCCGGCGCCGTGGCCTCGGAAGATGTGGCGCAGTACGCAATTACGCTGGGCGACGACGCCCTCATCCTCGCCCAGCGCCTGGGCTGGTGGATCTCCCGCGCTCCAGAGATGGAGGAAGACATCGCGCTGGGCAACATCGCCCTGGACCTCATCGGACACGCGCGCTTCCTGCTGACCTACGCGGGCACGGCGAACGGCAAGACCGAAGACGACCTCGCTTACTTCCGCAACGAGGAGGAGTTCCGCTCCGTCCGCTTGGTTGAGCAGGAAAACGGTGACTTTGGCCAAACCATCGCCCGCCAGCTGCTTTTCTCCTACTACCAGTACGGTCTCTACGCCGCTCTGCTGGAGTCCACCGATGAGACCCTGGCTGCCATCGCCGCCAAGGCCATCAAAGAAGTGGAGTACCACGTGGACCACGCTAACCAGTGGATCCTGCGCCTGGGCCTTGGCACCGAGGAGTCCAAGCGTCGCATCGAGGCCGGCCTGTACTACATGTGGCCCTACCTCGACGAGCTCTTCGAGGACCTGCCGATTCATCAGAAACTCGCGGCCACTGGCATCGCGGTGCTGCCGTCCTCGCTGCGCGCGCAGTTCGACGAGCGCATTGCCCACGTCCTTGAGAAGGCCCAGCTTTCAATTCCTGAGGTAAAGCAGGCTCGCTCGGGCCAGCGCACCGGCGCTTTCTCTGAGTACCGCGGTTACATCCTCGCCGAAATGCAATCGCTGGGCCGTCAACACCCGGGCGCTACCTGGTAGACCCCCGGCCAACTGGCCCATCTAAGTGGAAGGAATCTTGCCCATGTCCATCACCGATACTTCTCACCCGCTGCGCCCGGACAATGCTGCCGACGCCCAGGTGTGGGACGTCGCCGCGCAGGTGCCGGACCCAGAGATTCCTGTCATTTCCATCGCGGACCTTGGCATCCTGCGCGCAGCCAAGCTCGACGGCGACGTTGCAGTCGCCACGATTACGCCCACCTATTCCGGCTGCCCGGCCATGGAGCACATCACCACGGACATCACCAAGGCGCTCCAGGAAGCCGGGTACTCGAAGGCCCGGGTGGACTTGGTGCTGCAGCCCGCATGGACCACGGACTGGATCACGGAGCTCGGCCGCCAGAACCTCAAGGACTACGGAATTGCCCCGCCGAGCGGCACCGCGCGTGCCGCTGGCTCCGGCCCCATCCCGCTGACCTTGGGCCCACCGCCAGCCATCGAATGCCCTCACTGCGGCTCCCGCCGCACCCGCAAGCTCGCCCAATTCGGCTCTACTTCCTGCAAGGCACTGTATAACTGCCAGGACTGCCTAGAGCCCTTCGACTACTTCAAGGTGCACTAATGACCACCACAATTCCAAACAAGAAGAAGGCCACGTTCAACTCCTTGGTCGTGTCTGAGGTGCGCAAGCTCACCGAAGATTCCGTCGAGGTCTCCTTCGCCGTTCCCGCGCAGTTGCAGGCCGACTATGACTACATCCCCGGCCAGTATGTGGCGCTGCGCGCTGACATCGACGGCCAGGAAATCCGCCGCTCCTACTCGATCTGCGATGTTCCTCGCGATGGTGTCATCCGCGTCGCCATCAAGCGCGACCGTGGCGGTGTCTTCTCTACCTGGGCCAACGAGTCCCTGCAGCCAGGCTTCAAGATGGACGTTATGAACCCGCAGGGTGCCTTCACCTCCAAGACCCACGTCACCGGCCTCAACGACCCAGAGGCCGTGCGCGAGGAGCTCAAGAAGCTCGACCACCCGCACCTCGTGGCGATTGCTGCTGGTTCCGGCATCACCCCAATCATGGCTATCGCCCAGACTGTCCTGTCGGAATCCCCGGACACCACTTTCGAGCTCATCTTCGCCAACAAGGGCGGCGGTGACGTCATGTTCGCCGAGGAGATCGGCGACCTCAAGGACAAATACCCCAACCGCTTCGCGGTGCACCACGTGCTCTCCCGCGAGCAGCGCGTCAATCCGCTTTTCTCTGGCCGCATCGACGCGGAAAAACTGCAGACCCTGCTGGACAACGTGGTGCGCACCGAGAGCGTCGACGAGTGGTTCCTCTGTGGTCCCTTCGAGCTAGTACAGCTGGTCCGCGACGAACTCTCCGGCCGCAGCATCGATGAGAAGAACGTCCGCTATGAGCTGTTTACCACCGGCAAGCCCACCGGGAACCAGAACCAGACCGGACGCCTGGTCGAGGTGGACCCAGAGGGCGACAACGTGGAAATCAACTTCCAGCTCGACGGCCTTTCTGGCTCGGTGAGCTCGCCGGTTTCCGCAAATGAGTCACTGCTCAATGCGGCTCTGCGCGTGCGTTCTGACGTCCCGTTCGCCTGCGCCGGCGGCGTGTGCGGCACCTGCCGCGCCAAGGTCGTCGAGGGCGAAGTCGAGATGGACGAGAACTACGCTCTCGAGGCAGACGAGGTGGCCGCCGGCTACATCCTCACCTGCCAATCTCACGCCAAGACCCCGAACGTCACCATCGATTTCGACGCGTAGCCCTAAAGGACACACCTTGATTGAACTCCACATTGATGCCGAGACCGGCGTCGCCGAACTCATCCTCAACAATCCCAAGGCCATGAACTCTCTCGGCGAGGCAGACTTGGCCGAGCTTTCCGACGCCCTCGACGAGGCAGCCAAGGCGCACCCCCGCGCCCTCATCCTGCGTGGAGAAGGCAAAGGTTTCTGCGCTGGCCGCAACATCAAGGGCCTCAACCCGCGCGAGGACGACGCCACCGACTTCCTCGCCAACAAGGTGACCCCGGTACTGCGCAAGATCGACGACTTCCCTGCCCCGACCTTCGCAGCGGTGCACGGCCCTTGCCTCGGCGTGGGCCTCGGCGTCGCCCTGGCCTGCGACGTCGTCTACGTCGCCGAGGATGCCAAGTTCGGCTCCCCCTTCGCCAACCTGGGCGCGACCCTCGATTCCGGCGGACACGCCCTCTTCGTGGAGCGCCTCGGCACGCACCGCGCCATGGATCTCATCATCACCGGTGACCTCATCAGCGGCGCCGAGGCTGTACGCGCGGGCCTCTTCTCCCGCGCACTCCCGGCAGAGGAGCTGCTGGACTTTACCCGGGGCGTCGCCAAGCGCGCGGCTCAAGGAGCCACCTTGGCATTCATGGCCAGCCGCAAGCTTGTCCAAGACATCCGCGACAACGGCACCGGGCTGTGGGCCTCCGTGGATGCGGAGAACATCGCCCAAGGTCAGCTGTGCAATACCGAAGATTATTACGAAGGCTTCGATGCCTTCAATGAGAAGCGCAAGCCACAATTCAAAGGAGCATAAATGACTGACTCACACGCATACCTCGTCTCTGGCTTCCGCACGCCAGTGGGCCGCTACGGCGGCGCCCTGTCTTCGGTTCGCCCCGATGATCTCATCGCCACCGCCATCAAGAAGACCGTGGATGAGGCGGGCATCGACCCATCCCTGGTGGATGATGTCATCATCGGCAACGCCAACGGAGCCGGCGAGGAAAACCGTAACGTCGCCCGCATGGCGTGGCTGCTCGCTGGCTTCCCCGACACCGTTCCGGGCATCACCGTCAACCGCCTATGTGCTTCCGGAATGTCCTCGATTGCGCTGGCTACTGCCCTCGTGGAGTCGGGCCAGGCGGACATCATCGTCGCAGGTGGCGTGGAGTCCATGTCCCGTGCGCCGTGGGTGATGGAAAAGCCCGCAAAGGCCTTTGCCAAGCCCGGCGAGGTCTACGACACCTCCATCGGCTGGCGCTTTGCCAACCCCAAGTTCCTGGCGCAGGAAAAGATGACCTACTCCATGCCGGAAACTGCCGAGGAGGTGGCTAACGCCTACGGCATCACCCGCGAGGACGCCGACGCCTTCGCCCTGCGCTCCCACCAGCGCGCGCTGCAGGCCATTGCCGAGGGCAAGTTCGCTGCGGAAATCGTGCCGGTAGAGGTCACCGACCGCAAGGGAAATGTCACCATCGTCGACACGGACGAGGGGCCACGCCCCGAGACCTCCCTCGAGGTTCTGGCGAAGCTGCGCCCTGTAACCAAGCTCGGCGAAGTCACGACGGCCGGCAACGCATCTTCGCTTAACGACGGCGCTTCCTGCGTCATCGTCGCCTCCTCTGCGGCGATTGAAAAGTACGGTTTGAAGGCGCGCGCTCGCGTGGTCGCGAACTCCGCCCGCGGCGTCAAGCCCGAGATCATGGGAACCGGCCCTGTGCCCGCTACCCGCCAGGTGCTTGAACGCGCTGGCTGGAGCGTTGAGGACCTCGACGCGGTTGAGCTCAACGAGGCCTTCGCCTCCCAGTCCCTCGCATGCATCCGCGAACTGGGCCTCGACGAGGACAAAGTCAACGCGTGGGGCGGTGCCATCGCTCTGGGCCACCCGCTGGGTTCTTCCGGCTCGCGTATCACGCTGACCCTGCTCAACCGCCTAGAGACCGAGGGCCTCCAGCGCGGTGTGGCCACCATGTGCGTGGGCGTGGGTCAGGGAACCGCGATTGCGATCGAGAGGGTCTAGATGTCTTCCGCTATCGAGTTAACGCAGGCAGAGGGCTTTCTCGTCGCCCGCCTCAACCGCCCTGAGGTACGCAACGCCATTGACGAGCAGATGGTGGGTGAACTCCACGAACTGTGCGGCCAGCTGGAACGCGAGCCGCAGATCCTCATCATCACCGGGTGCACCGTAGACACGCCCAAGGGCCCGCGCGGCATCTTCGCCTCGGGCGCGGACATCGCGCAGCTACGGGAGCGCCGCCGCGACGACGCCCTGCGCGGCATCAACTCGGGCATTTTCCACCGCATCGCACAGCTGCCCATGCCGGTGATTGCGGCCGTGGACGGCTACGCCCTGGGCGGCGGCTTAGAGCTGGCTCTAGCTGCGGACTTCCGCGTGGCCACGCCTTTTGCCAAGTTCGGCCAACCGGAGGCAAACCTCGGCATCATTGCCGCGGCTGGCGCACTGTGGCGTTTGAAGAACACCGTGGGCACTCCGTTGGCTAAAGAGATTCTGCTAGCCGGCCGTATCCTCAACGGCCAGGAAGCCCTGGACGCCCACCTGGTCAACGAGCTCCACGAGCCGGATCAGCTGCAGGCAGGCGCCGAGGCCTTGGCAGCCCGCATCGCTGAGCTGGATCCGCTGGCCGTCCGCATCTCAAAGCAGCTTATGGAAATGCCGGACTCGGCGCACCCCTCCGTGGACAACATCGCGCAGGCAGTGCTGTTTGAGTCCCAGGCCAAATTCGACCGCATGCAAGCATTCCTCGACCGCAAGAAGGAAAAATAAAACTCATGAACGTACCTAACAAAGTTGGAGTCCTGGGCGGCGGCCGCATGGGAGCAGGCATCGCCCACGCTTTCCTCGCCGCTGGCGCCGAAGTTCACGTGGTGGATATTAACGCCGCGGCTGTCGACGCCGCCCGCGAGCGCGTGGAGAAAGCCATCCGCGGCTCCCTCGACCGCGGTGCGGACGGCACTTTCGAATCGTGGGCTCAGCACCTGACGCTGTCCACCGAGGCTGCCGACTTCGCGGGATTCCCACTGGTAGTCGAGGCAGTCCCGGAATCCATGGAGCTCAAGACGCAGGCATTCGCCAACGTTTCGGCGGCAGCCCCGGAGGCAGTCATCGCCACCAATACCTCTTCACTGTCCGTCTCTGAGCTCGCGGGCAGCGTCAACAACGACGTCATCGGCCTGCACTTCTTCAATCCGGTTCCGGCATCCAAATTGGTAGAGGTGGTCATCGCTGACTCCACCCCCGCGGAGCTGGTTGAGCAGGCCAAGAGCTGGGTTGAGGCGTTGGGCAAGACTGCCGTTGTGGTCAAGGATGCCCCCGGCTTCGCGTCCTCCCGCTTGGGCGTGGCCATCGCGCTGGAGGCGATCCGCATGGTGGAAGAAGGCGTGGCCTCCCCGCGCGATATCGACAACGCGATGGTGCTGGGCTACAAGTTCCCCATCGGCCCGCTCGAGCTCACCGACATCGTGGGCCTCGACGTACGTCTCGGCATCGCCGAGTACTTGGAGTCCCAGCTTGGCGAGCGCTTTGCCCCGCCGCAGCTGATGCGCGATATGGTCGCCCGCGGCGAGCTCGGCCGGAAAATGGGTAAGGGGTTTTACGAGTACAGCTAGCGCCTTTTAGGCCCGCCGCCCTAGATGCCAAATCGGAGCGAAATCGCCGACGTCGTAAAGCACAAATTTGGCATTTAGGGCGATATTTCGTGCACCCACTCCGGCTCTGGCGGCAGCGCGTATTCCTGTTTAGGCAGCAGCGCCTTGTGCCAGAGGTGAACGAAGGAATAGAAACGCCGCGACCAATTGGGCGGCTGCGCTACCTGCTCCACGATGTAATCTAGGTGATGTGCCACGCAATGGCCGGTGTAGCGCAAAGTCCGCCAGCCTCTTAATACGGCTTCGTTGTTCTTCCAGTGATCGCGAATCCACACGCCCAACTCGGAATGGAACTTCAGCCCGTTAATCTCGATGGCTATCTTGCGTGAGGGAATCACAATATCCCAGCGGTACACGCCGATGAACACGTTGCATTCAATTTTCAACCCTGCCTGCTGGAGTGCCCGTGCAACCGCAATCTCCGCGCTGGAGTCGGTGAACAATACTGCGGACCTCAATAGCTCCTGCGCTCGGGCGGACAGGCTGGATATTTCAGCCCGGTCTGCCTCAAGCTTCTCGCGCCCGCGATGTCCGGCATAAAGCGCCTCGCAGAGCTCGATGCCGCAGCCCCAGTCAATCTGTGCGAGGGCCAACAACGGATTCTGCACGGCGCAGCCCAGCACCTCGCGCGTCTGCTCCCGCACGCTTCGCCGCGCGGAATAATACGTAGATGCTGGCAGACGCTTCGGTGCCGCGAGTTCTAATGGCAGTGTCACCTCACGCTTCAGATACAACTGCGCGGCTGTCCGCCCAGTGGCGACGGCCTGCGGGTATCGCTGTTGGACCGCCCAGAGCACTTCCAGCGGCGTGGGCCTGCCCCAGACGTTGAGCCCTCGCGCAATCTTGGTGACGCGCCCGTGTTTGATGTGCGTGGCCAGTTGGCTCTTCGTCAGCCCCGACACTAAGCCCTTGTCCATGATTATCTCCCCCCATTACGTTGTTAGCAGTTCCGCTTGAAGGAGCCCAGGATTCGTACTCCTAGCCCCATGCTGGGGCAGGCTATGTTTATCTGCGTTCCTTCTGCCTTGTGGCAGCGGAACTAGTCGCTGGCTTCGGTATGGCTTGTTTTCGTCCCTGTCTGAAAATGATCCGGGGGGTGATGCCGCCGAAGGCAGTGACATACTCCAGACTGCTAATAGGAACCTGACCCACACAGGATGTGTGAGGTCTCAAGTAATGTGGATGCCAGCGTGAAGTATGTCCGACCACCAGCGATGAAATAAGTCTCATACTCGTTCAATTCGCTAGGAGGTCTGGCATGACCTACGACTATGTCATCGGCATGGACGTTGGCAAATACTTTCACCACGCTTGCGTCTTAGATATCGACGGCGCCCAAGTGCTATCAAAGCGTATCAACCAAAACGAAAAATCCCTGCGCACACTCTTTTCAACGTTCAGCGCAAACGACCACAAGGTCCTTGTCGTCGTGGACCAGCCCAATAACATTGGGCGACTAACTGTCGCAGTTGCCCAAGACATCGGAATCGACGTGCGCTACCTTCCAGGTTTGGCTATGCGCCAACTCTCACGCATCCACGCTGGTAA
>NZ_GG667523.1:305087-318326 GCF_000159135.1 Corynebacterium striatum ATCC 6940 | reverse complement strand
GGTAATGCCAAAACTGATATCCGGGATGCATATATCATCGCCCACGCTGCAAAGAACCTTCCGGAATCCCTCCGCAGTGTCGACCGCGTCGAAGAAGCCTTCCTCCAGTTGAAAGTCCTCAACGGCATCGACGAAGACTTAGCACGCTCCTACACCAGGCTCATCAATCAGATTCGAAGTGCACTAGTTGGCTGCTACCCGCAATTCGAACAAGCCCTTCGCGGCCAGGTGATCCACCGCAAATGGGTTCTGCACCTACTTGCACGCTACGGCGGGCCCACCAAAATAAAGCGCCTCGGAAAAGCCAAAGCAGCTGCCTTCGCTCGACGCTATAAGGCACGCAATCCCGAGCCCGTCATCGATGCCATATTCGCTGCCATCTCTGAGCAAACAGTCGCCATTGCTGGTGCACAATATGCCGAAATGGGCGTAGCAATGTCGGCGAAGGACGCGCTTTTAAAGCTCGAGCACCGCAAACAAATCGAGCAGGAAGTCATCGAGCTCATCAACGACATCCCCCACACTCAAATCCTGCTATCCATGCCAGGAATCGGGCCGAAGACGGCTGCCCAAATTCTCATGACCGCGGGCGACATGTCCGACTTCCCGACAGCTGGGCACCTAGCCTCTTACGCTGGCTTATCACCCCGAACGAATCAGTCCGGAACCTCAATCATGTCGAACTCACTGAACAGAGCTGGCAATAAAAAATTAAAGAACGCCCTATGGCAATCATCCTTTGCATCCATCAGATTCCACGAGCGTTCACGGCAATTCTATGAACGAAAGCGCCGTGAAGGCAAGAGACACAACGCTGCAGTCGTAGCGCTAGCCCGCAGACGGCTCAACGTCCTATACGCCATGATGAGCAACCACGAGTACTACCGCGATCCCGACCAATCACAGGAAGTCGAAGCAGCCTAAACCCCAAGAACCAAACAGCCGACTGGGAAACCCCAGTCGGCTAACAGCCATGCCAGAAAACAACACAGCCAAACAACCCCGGCTGAAAAATCAACCCCGGCTAATCCACCCGCGAGGTTGACAAACTATATAGGAACACCCCCCCCAATTGGAAGCTAGCACCGACGGGCGGGGTGTGCAGCTCGAAGCGGTGGGGGCGCTCACGCCTGCCTAGATGCCAAATCGTGGCCCATCCAGGCGGCCAACACACGCTGATTTGGCATCTGGGGCGGTTGCCCACTACTTTTTATCCACCACCGCGTTAGTGATCCGCGCGGTGCACAGGCGCTTGCCGTCCTCGTCGGTGATGATGACCTCGTGGCTGCACAGCGTGCGCCCCAGCTTGATGGCAGTGGCCGTCGCAGTCACTAGCCCGGCGCGCCCGGACGCATGGTGCGTGGCATTGATGTCTACGCCCACCGCCACCTTGCCCAGGGTGGAGGCGTGAATTACGGCAGCCCAACTGCCTACCGCCTCAGCGAGGCAGGCCATCGCGCCACCGTGCAGCAGGCCGAAGGACTGAGTATTACCCTCCACCGGCATAGTGGCCACTACTTTCTCGGGCGACTGTTCTAGCACCTCAACGCCCATTTTCTTGTCTAGCTCCCCCAACTGGATTTGCCACTGCTGCATGGTTCTCCCTCCTTATTGTGTGATGTGGATTATACTAACCTAAATTACTGACCGACCGATCAGTTACCAAAGAAAGGACTCCGATGACCTCCCAGGCACGCCTCGTCCCCAGCTACCTCTCCGGCCAGTGGGTCACGCCCACCGACCCGACGAAGATCACCGACGTCCACGACGCCTCCACAGGCGAACTCGTCGCACAGGTAAGCGCCGAAGGGCTCGACATCGCCGGCGCCGTCGAATACGCCCGGACCACCGGCCGCACGGGGCTGCAAGCGCTCACCTTCCACGAGCGCGCCATCAAGCTCAAGGAACTGGCACTCTACCTGCAGGATCACCGCGAAGAACTAAACGCGCTCGCGCACAAGACCGGCGCCAACAAGCGCGATAACTTCATCGACGTCGACGGCGGCATCTCCACCATGTTCACCTTCTCTTCGAAGGGGCGTCGCGAGCTGCCGAACTCCACCGTCATCCCCGCCGGCGAGGCTGAGGTCTTCTCCAAGGACGGCTCCTTCATCGGCCGCCACATCTACACCTCGATTCCGGGCGTCGCTGTGCAGATCAACGCCTTCAACTTCCCGGTCTGGGGCATGCTCGAGAAGTTCGCGCCTGCTTTCATCGCAGGCGTACCCTCCATCGTGAAGCCAGCCACCCCCACCGGCTACGTCACCGAGGCCTGCGTGCGCCTCATGATCGACTCCGGCATCCTCCCAGAGGGCTCCCTGCAGCTCATCTCCGGTTCGGCCCGTGACCTGCTCGATTACCTCGATTACCGCGACCATGTGGCATTCACCGGTTCTGCCGCCACGGCTCACGCCCTGCGCAGCCACCGCAATGTCATCGAGGGTGGCATCACCTTCACCGCCGAGGCCGATTCCCTGAACGCGGCCATCCTGGGCACCGACGTCACCGAAGACTCCCCCGAGTTCGAAGCCTACGTCAAGGCCGTCTTCGGCGAGATGACCGCCAAGACTGGGCAGAAATGTACCGCCATCCGCCGTGCTATCGTGCCGCAGCACCTCGTCGATCCCGTCATCGCAGCGCTGAAGGCTCGCCTCGAGGCGAAGGTCGTGTCTGGCGATCCGCGCGATGCCAACGCCACCATGGGTCCGCTGGTCTCCGTTGAGCAGCGCGAGGACGTCGCCACTGCAGTGCGCACGCTTGTCGACGCCGGCGGTGACATCGTCCTCGGCGGCCCCGACGAGCTCGAGGGCGCATTCTTCGCACCGACGATTCTGCGCTTTGCAGATTCTCGCACCCCGGCGGTGCATAACACCGAGGCCTTCGGCCCAGTGGTTTCCTTCATCGGCTACGACACCCCTGAGGAGGCCATCGAATTGGCGGCCCTGGGTGCGGGTTCCTTGGTTGCCTCGGTTATCACCCACGACCCAGAGCTAACTACCCAGCTCGGACGCGGTATCGCCGCTCACCACGGCCGCCTGCATTTCCTCGACCGCGACGACGCCAAGACCTCTACCGGCCACGGCTCTCCCCTGCCGCACCTAGTCCACGGCGGACCGGGCCGCGCGGGCGGCGGCGAGGAGCTCGGCGGCGTGCGCGGCATCAAGCACTTCATGCAGCGCACCGCCATCCAGGGCACGCCTGATCACCTCACCGCCATCACCGGCCAGTGGCACCGCGGTGCGCGCGTGCAGCGCGTGACCCGCGCCGACGTCGTCTCCAGCGCGGGTGTCCACCCGTTCCGCAAGGACCTTGCCACCCTCAAGATCGGCGACCAATTCGCGTCGGACCTGCGCAAGGTCTCCCTCGAGGACATCACCGCGTTTGCACAGTCAACCGGTGATACCTTCTACGCCCACACCGACGAAGAGGCCGCCACCGCGAACCCCTTCTTCCCACGCCGCGTCGCACACGGTTACCTCCTGGTCTCCTGGGCCGCAGGCCTCTTCGTAGAGCCGGCGCCAGGTCCCGTTCTGGCGAACTACGGCTTGGAGAACCTGCGCTTTATCACCCCGGTTACCTACGACGATTCCATCCGCATCGAGCTCACCGCCAAGCGCATCACCCCGCGCGTGACCGACGATTATGGCGAGGTCTGCTGGGATGCCGCCCTCTACAACCAGCACGACGAGCTGGTTGCGTCCTACGACGTCCTGACCCTGGTGGAGAAGGTCGACACCATCTACGCGCAGCAGTAATACGAATAGGCGTTATTGGCGCCGCGATTAAGGAAACTGCGTCACAGGTCACATTTCTGCCGTATGCTTTTGTGCATGAAAGAGAACTCAGTCATTATCGTCGGCACTGGGCTGGCAGGAATGGTCGCAGGTTACGAGGCCTTCAAAGGCGGCAAGCACGTCATCTTCCTCGAGCAGGAAAACCGCAATAACCTGGGCGGACAAGCCTTTTGGTCACTTGGCGGCCTGTTTTACGTCGGCTCCCCTGAGCAAAAGCTCATGCGCGTGAAAGACTCCGAGGAGCTGGCCTGGCGCGACTGGGCCAACTCCGCCGACTACGACGAAGTCACCACCGAAGACTCCCACGACTACTGGCCGCGTAAGTGGGGCCGTGAGTACGTTCGCTTCGCCGCAAATGAAAAGCGCTCTTACCTCAAGAAACTGGGACTTAACGTGCTGCCCACCATTGGCTGGGCAGAGCGCGGTTCGGGCGACGCCTCCGGGCACGGCAATTCAGTCCCCCGCTTCCATCTCACCTGGGGCACCGGCCCTGAGGTAGTCCGTGTCTTCCGCGAACCTCTTGAGAAGGCCGAGAAGGAAGGCAAAGTGGAATTCCACTTCCGCCACCGCGTCGACGAGCTCATCACCGAGGGGCACGGGAGCGCACGGCGCGTCGTCGGCGTGAAGGGTTCGGTCCTGGCGCCCACCGACCAGGTGCGTGGTGAGGCGAGCGGAAGGGAAGTCGTCAAGCAATTTGAGCTCCGTGGCCAGGCCGTGGTGATTGCCACCGGCGGCATCGGCGGAAACCTTGAGAAAGTGCGCACCATGTGGCCCACTGAGCGCTGGGGTAAATGCCCAGAGGAGCTGGTCAGGGGCGTTCCCGCGCATGTCGACGGCCGCGGAATCGACATCGCCAGCAAGGCCGGCGCCAACCTCGTCAACCAGGACCGCATGTGGGCCTACCCCGAGGGCATGAGCAACTGGGATTCCATCTGGCCAGAGCACGGCATCCGCATCATCCCAGGCCCATCCAGCCTGTGGCTCGACGCGGAAGGCAATCGCCTGCCCACCAACCTCTTCCCAGGTTCGGATAACCTCGCCGCACTGTCGCACATCACCAACACCGGGCATGGCTACTCCTGGTTCGTGCTCAACCAGGAAATCGTGGACAAAGAGTTCATCTTCTCCGGCTCCGAGCAGAACCCCGATCTCACAGACAAGGAGTTCAAGAAGCTGGCCGGCAAGCTCGGCCCAGGCACCCATGTGGCCGTCAAAGCTTTCATGGACAACGGCATCGACTGGGTTGTTGAAGATAACCTAGAAGACCTGGTCAAAGGCATGAATTCCATCAGTCCAGAGGGTTCACCCAAGATTTATGTGGACCAACTACGCAAGATCATTGAGGATCGCGACGCGCAGCTCGACAACCCGTTCTCCAAGGACGCTCAGGTCAACTACATCCGCATCGCTCGCGGTTTCTTGGGCGACAAGTTGATTCGCTGCGCGGCCCCGCATCGCTTGCTCGCCAAGGGCCCACTCATCGCGGTGCGCCTCAAGGTGCTCACCCGCAAGACGCTGGGCGGCATCGAAACCAACCTCGACGGCGCCTGCCTCAATCCCGACGGATCCGTCCTGACCGGCCTGTACGCCTGCGGCGAGGCGTCCGGCTTCGGCGGCGGTGGCATGCATGGCAAGAACGCGCTCGAGGGCACGTTCCTGGGCGGCTGCATCCATTCTGGCAAGCGCGTAGGCGAGGCTCTCGCGCGCAGCTAAGATGGCCCATCATGGACATCTTTTTGGAAACCGTCGACGAGCTCCACGAGGTCGCGCGCTCCCATGAGGACCCCGCGTTTGACGAGGTCCTCTATCACCGCGATCCTTCCGGCATCTGCATCACGGGCATGGCTTACGAGGATGAGCAGACCTACGTGGTCACCTTCCGCGGCCCGGCCCAGGAGGCCACCATCTACAGGGCCACGCCTTTCATCGGGGTGGTAGAAACTGCAGGTAAGCGCTTCGCCGCGCTTGTCGACGCCCCCTTTTCCCTCCCCGCCGGCAACCCTGCCGGTGGCGAGGCTTTGCAGGGCACGCTGTACCCCGCGCTCCTGGCCACGCACGTGGAACCCGCAGGTCACCACGTTACCGCGGACTTCGAGGCCCCCGACACGGAACGCTTCTACAGCAATTACAAGCCCAGCATGCTCACGCCGCGGGTGCGGGTGACGGGTGAGGTAAAGGACGTCGCGAAGCACGTGCATGAGCTCACCGAAAATGAATTCTGGGTGGGCCAAGTGGCCGGGTTTTCGGTGGTCTTCGAGGAGAATCCGCCCGCACACGCGGCAATCGACGCCGTGGCGGTCTGCGCTACTCCTTTCTGGGACGAGACCTAGACCTGTTCGCGGCGCGGCTTGTCGACGCCGCGCCGACGCACCGCGATGGTCAGCAAGATAATGCCGCTGAGCAGGAATGCGAGCGCGCGGAAGATTCCGCTTGTGGCCGCGAGATCGAAGAAGGTCAGCTTGGCCACCGCCACAATGGCAAGCAGCACGCCGACGGCGGTAAAGCGCTGCTCCGCGGCAAGAAGCAGGCGGGCAGCAAGGACCATCCACGCCACTGAAACCAGGGCGTGCGAAGCCAGGTAGGCAGTCTTGAGGCCCGCGGCTCCCGCCACGATCGCGGCTGCCGAGGCGATTGTGCCTACCGTGGCAAGAAGACTGAGCAGGAGTACAAAGAGTAACAGTGCGGCTGCAACTCCGCGGTGCTCGTAGTGGGGGACACGCTGGCGCAACAGGTAGCCCGCGAGGAGGGCCACGGTGAGGACGATGCCCTCGGCAAGTGGCTCCATGCCAGCGAGGGCAGGCGGATCAAAGAGCACACCACCGAGAAGCGGGGTGAGCACTATGAGCGAACCCAGGAACCAGGCGGCCAGGACGAAAGCATTGCTCATCGCATGGAGGAGCAGCACGAATGCTGCGAAGAAGAGCCCGCTTAGGACAAACGTCAGGACTACCGCCATGGTCCCTGTGGGGGCTGTGCCAGTCCAGCCCGCCATGGTGTCCAGCATGACCAGGGCATAGACCACGGGGATAGCACCAAGTGCGCAATCCTTGATGACGGAGTTGCCAAGCCAGGCGATACCCACGATGACAGCCAGGGCAGCAACGGCCATCCACTCGGCGAGGATGGTGTCCGAGCGAAGGAGGGCAGCGACCAGCAGGAAGCCCGGGGCGAGCAGCCCCAAGAACGCGAAGCCAAATTCCGCCTTGACGGTGGGGAAATAGACCACTATGGCCACAGCCGCGATGGCGAGCAGGCTGCACGCGATGGCGATCCACAACGAGGGCAGACTGAAGGGGGTGCTGCGGACGGCGACTTCCATCATGACCACGGCAAGCCCGACGCCGGCGATAGCGCGCAGCACCTCGGCCATGCGCTCACTGCGGCACAAGACGCTGTAGACGGCGGTAACCAGCGGGATCAGGACAACGAGCATGGCACCGCCAACGTGCGCGGGTGCCACTGCGCTGGGGTAGGAGAGTGCGGCGATACCTGCGCCTGTGGCCATCCACTCTTGCGTGAATGAGCCCTGACGGAAACGGTGGGCGTAACCCACGAATCCGCCATAGATGAGCGCCATGAGCACCGCTCCCAGCCATGCCGGCCACCAGCCCAGCCACGTGACCACCAGGAACGTCGTGGCCAGCGCCGCAAATAGGGAAGTGGCCACCAAGGCGGTCACACCGGCCGGTGCCGCCTTGTCACGGAACCACCATCCGGCCCCGAGCAGCGCACCCGCCACGATGTAAGCCAGAACGACGCGGCCCACCGGCCCCAGGAGGCCCGCCTGAATGGCAAGTCCCACAAGGAAGGCCACGCCCGCCAGCGTGATAAGCGCGCCACCCACGGCCACCGCACCAATGAGCGTCTTCTCGCGGTCGCGCGGCTTCGGCGGCTGAACTGGGAGCTGCGGCTGAGCCGAGTGCTGCGACGCTAACTCAGGGGCCGGAGACTGGCTCAGCTGCGCAGCCCCTTCCATTTGCTGACCATATTCGAGGAGGCGGGCGCGGGCATCGCCAAGCGCGCGCTCTGCAATCTCAAGCCGACGCATTGCGTCGAGGAAAAGCTCCCTATTTTCATTCATGTCTTAGACTTACCGTGAAACGCACGTGTCCACCACCGCACGTAGTATTTCGTTATGCCTTCGAAACCATCTACTCCGCAGGACCCACCAGCGCTTGCTGCACAGCAGTGGACCATCAGCCAATGGCGCGAGCGTGCAGCTCGTGGCCTCGGCAAGCAGCACAGATAGGGGAGAGGGCCTGCTCCTAGACGTGGCGCAGGCCCTCGGTTTGTGATGATTTAGCGCTTACTTAACCACCAGGTTGACCATGCGGCCAGGGACGTAGATCTTCTTGACTACGTTCTTGCCCTCGGTCAGCTCGACGATGCGGGCGTCGCCAAGCGCGGCGTTAACCACGGTGTCCTCGTCGGCGTCGGCAGGCACGTTGACGCGCGCCTTGACCTTGCCGTTGACTTGGACTGGAATCTCAATCTCGTCATCTACCAGGTACTTCTCATCGAAGGTGGGGAAGGAGGAGTAGGTGATCGTCTCGGCGTGGCCGAAGCGCTTCCACAGCTCCTCCGCGATGTGCGGAGCAATCGGGGAGACCAACTGCGCAATCGGCTCAACTGCAGCACGCGGAGCGCCTTCGGCGGAGTTGCCGTAGGTGCGCGTCAGGTAGTTGACGTACTCGATGAGCTTAGCCACCACGGTGTTCAGACGCAGGTTCTCGTAATCATCACGCACACCGGCAATGGCGCGGTGCAGGGCCTTGAGATCATCCTCGGCGAGCTCGGCGTCGCTAGTAGCAAGCTCGCCGGTCGTCTCGTCTACAGCCAGACGCCACAAACGCTGCAGGAAGCGCTGGGAACCGACGACGTCCTTGGTTGCCCACGGGCGGGAGGTATCCAGCGGACCCATGGACATCTCATAAACGCGCAGGGTATCAGCACCGTAGTCGCGACAGATGTCATCCGGAGCCACGGCGTTCTTCAGGGACTTGCCCATCTTGCCGTACTCCTGGTTGACCTCTTCACCGTTGTAGTAGAACTTGCCGTCCTTTTCCTCCACCTCGGCAGCCGGGACGTAAACGCCACGGGAATCGGTGTAGGCATAAGCCTGGATGTAGCCCTGGTTGAACAGGCGGCGGTACGGCTCCTTGGAGGAAACGTGACCGAGGTCGAAGAGGACCTTGTGCCAGAAACGGGCGTAGAGCAGGTGCAACACCGCGTGCTCGACGCCGCCGACGTAGAGGTCCACGCCGCCCGGATCGTTAGCGCCGTGCTCCTCAGGACGAGGGCCGGTCCAGTAACGCTCGTTCTCCAAGCTGCAGAATTCCTCCGAATTCTGCGGGTCGATGTAGCGCAGCTGGTACCAGGAAGAACCTGCCCACTGCGGCATGACGTTGGTGTCACGATAATACGTCTGGGTGCCCTGGCCGAGGTCGAGTTCCACCTCCACCCATTCGCGGGCCTTGGCCAGCGGCGGCTGCGGGGAGGAATCGGAATCGTCTGGGTCGAAGGAGACCGGCTTGTAGTCTTCTACCTCCGGCAGCTCGACCGGCAACATGGACTCTGGCAGCGGGTGAGCCTGGCCTTCAGCGTCATAGACGATGGGGAAGGGCTCGCCCCAGTAACGCTGGCGTGCAAACAGCCAGTCGCGTAGCTTGTACTGGATCTTTTCGCGGCCGATGCCCTGCTCCTCCAGCCACGGGATGATGGCCGCGATTGCCTCTTCCTTGGACTTGCCGTTCAGGTCGATGGAATCATTAGCGGAGTTAACGGCCTTGCCGGACTCAGTAAACGCCTCCTTGCTGATGTCACCACCAGAGACAACCTCCGTAATTGGCAGGCCAAATTCGGTGGCGAACTCGTAGTCACGCGTATCGTGCGCCGGCACCGCCATGATGGCGCCGGTGCCGTAGCCGGTCAGAACATAGTCAGCAATAAAGATCGGAACCTGCTTGCCGTTGACCGGGTTAACAGCATAGGTGCCCAAGAAGACGCCGGTCTTTTCCTTGTTCTCCTGGCGCTCCAGGTCAGACTTTGCGGCGATGGACTCACGGTAGGCCTCCACGGCCTCCTTCGGATCATCGTGACCAAAGGTCCAGCGGCTGTCGACGTCGTCGTCATACGGGACGGGGGAGAGCAGGGCGTCGACAAGCTCGTGCTCTGGAGCCAGCACCACGTACTCAGCGCCGAACAGGGTGTCAGGGCGAGTGGTGAAGACGGTGATCTTGTGGCCCTCAGCGGTGAAGTCCACCTCTGCGCCACGGGAGCGACCAATCCAATTGCGCTGCATGGACTTGACCTTCTCCGGCCAATCCAGAAGCTCCAGATCGTCCAGCAGGCGATCAGAGTAAGCGGTAATGCGCATCATCCACTGGGACAGGTTCTTGCGGAAGACCGGGAAGTTGCCGCGTTCGGACTTACCCTCCGCCGTAACCTCCTCGTTTGCCAGCACGGTACCCAGGCCAGGGCACCAGTTGACGGTGGAGTTGGACAGGTAGACCAGGCGGAACTCGTCCAGGGCTGCGGCCTGTTCGGCTGCAGTCAGATCGGAGTAGTAACGGCCATCCTTGGTCTTGCGCTTGCCTACCTCGAGCTCCTTTACCAGCTCAGCGATTGGGCGCGCCTTCTGCTGCTCCTCGTCGAACCAGGAGTTGTAAATCTGCAGGAAGATCCACTGAGTCCACTTATAAAACTCTGGGTCCGTCGACGCCACGGAGCGGCGCGGATCGTGACCCAAGCCCAGCAGGCCCAGCTGGCGGCGCATGTTCTCGATGTTGGCCATCGTGGTGGTGCGCGGGTGGGTTCCGGTCTGGATGGCGTACTGCTCGGCCGGCAAGCCAAAGGCGTCATAACCCAGGGTGTGCAGGACGTTCTTGCCCAGCATGCGGTTGTAGCGAGCATAGGTATCGGTAGCGATATAGCCCAGCGGGTGGCCCACGTGCAGGCCCGCACCAGATGGGTACGGGAACATGTCCTGGATGTTGAGCTTTTCCTTCGGAAGGGCGCCCGCGCCCTCCGTGGCTAGGTCGCCGACGGGGTTCGGTGCGTTAAACGTGCCATTGTCTTTCCAGTACTGCTGCCAGGTCGACTCGATCTGGGCCGCAAGCTCCGGGGTATAGCGGTGCGCGGTGGAATCACTCGGGTTAGTCATGGCTCCACAGTCTAGCGCCCTAACAAGCTCCGGAGCACGTCAGGGCGGATAAAACTTCAATTTATTCGGCCGCTCCGCGGTGCGGGCGAAATACATAGCGGTGCGGGCTTCCTCATCATCTGGCTTTGACATCGCCTGCGCCACCTTGACTAATCCCATGGGTTAATGAGTCGAACTCCAGTATTCTCAAAATCCTTGACATTACGGGTGGCGCATACAGCATTATTGGCTCGGCATACCGCTGCTATCTGCGCATCGACAGTAGAAATTGGCTGCCCGGACTGTCTCCGCCTAGAAACGACTTCGGCGTATTCCTGCGCAGCCAGAAAATCAAAGGAAAGAATTGGGTACATACTCAGGACGCGATCTAAGACCTTGCGCAACGTGGCCTTCTTCTTTCCCTCTGGCAAGATAGCCACGCCAGCATAAAGCTCCGAAACAGTCATGGCAGTGACAGATGTGCGGACCTCGATGCTTTTCATCCAACTCAACACTTTGTCATCCGGACGCGGTTTAAGCACCTCAGATACGACATTTGTGTCCAGTACGATCATTTAAAAAGCACCGCCCGCGCTTCGTCATCACGTGGTGGAGTTTCCAATTCAACCGCGGCATCTCTGCTTGCTTCATAAAGAGCAATCCCAATGTTCTTCGGTTGCACAACGTCAATAAGAATTGCGCGCACCTCCGCTTCCATTGAGCGGCCATTCTCCTGCGCACGAGCCACGAGCGCTTCTTTTATCGCGTCGTCAAGGTTTCTTACTACCAATGAGGCCATCGCACTGCCCACCTTCCCGTTGATATCAGTAACGATATCACTTTCGGGCAAACCCCTCTAGACCTTCTTGACCACCGCCGGCTTCAACGTCATGGCACCGAAGCCATCAATCTTGCAGTCGATGTTGTGGTCTTCCTGACCCGTTCCAGCATCAAAGTTCAGACGGATGCCGCGGACCTTAGTGCCGGACTTCAGCGGCTGCTGCGCGCTCTTGACCTTGAGGGTCTTGGTGACGGTGACTGTGTCGCCGTCGGCAAGCGTGTTGCCCACAGAATCAACGATTACCTGGGGCTCAGCGGAGTCGGTGTCCGCACCAGCGGCGGTGGCTTCGAACTCGTGCGCGCACTCCGGGCAGACGATGAGCGGCGGCATCTCGTAGGTGTATTCGGAGGAACATTCAGGGCATGGCGGCAACGTGGCAGCTGCATTTTCAGTCATGAGAGGGATTCTAATCTGTGCTCGCGCTCTGCGCGTTAGCGTGGCCGCAGTAGCCACTACCGCCCTGACCACCGACCTTGTCGTCCCGACACACGCTGCTACTTCTGGCCCGAAGAACATCATCTACATGATCGGTGACGGCATGAGCTACGGCCACATCGCCTCCAACAGTCTCTACGAGACCGGCCAGTCCAAGTACCTAGTTGAAGGCGCGTTCGGTGCCGACACCGCCAAGGAGCTCGAGGGCGAGTCTGTCCAGGCATTCGAGGACTTCAACGCGGCTGTCGACGCCGCCATCGCCTGGGTTGACCAGAACTCCTCCTGGGAGGAAACCCTGCTCATCGTGACCGCTGACCACGAGACCGGCTACCTCTCCGGCGCGGATGAGACTGACGCTTGGAAGCCACAGACCGGCACCAAGGGCACCGCTCCGACCCACGAGTGGTACTCCACCAACCACACCAACCAGGTAGTACCGTTCTTCTTCAAGGGCGCTGGCTCCGAAGATATCCAGGCTAAGGTTTCTGGCACCGACCCAGTCCGCGGCGAGTACATCGACAACACCACCGTGGCCAAGCTGGCCCTGGACGAGTGGTGGTTCAACACCGCTGAAGACGACACCGACAACAAGCCATCTAACGATGGTTCCTCCAACGGCTCCTCTTCTGCAGGCGCCGGTCTGGCTGGCGCCGGCGTGATGTCCCTCATCTTCGGCATCATCACCGCTGCGGCTCAGGCCCTCGGTCTGGTCAAGTTCGACTTCAAGGCTCTGCAAGACCTCATCAAACAGTTCGCCTAATGTGCTAGCCGACGCCCCGCCACTCGGCCGCGGGCAAGCACCAGCCCTCGTCTCCCCACAGACGGAAACACCGTCACTTTCTAGGGGATGACGAGGGCTTTCGCCGTTTTCACCGCTGAAAGGACGCAGTCAGAAGACAGGACGGACAGCCAATTCTAGTGTCGGCACTCACCTCAACGTTTGAACAATCTTCCGAATATCAACTAGGCGTGTCCAGGCCAAAAACTATCGTCACCAGTATGGCTCCTATTCCAGCACATTCACTAAA
>NZ_GG667523.1:297665-304076 GCF_000159135.1 Corynebacterium striatum ATCC 6940 | reverse complement strand
TTAGACAGTGTAGTCACCGCACGGACATCTCCCCAGTTAGACCCAGCTAGACCGCATTCGGTTCCGAAGCACAGTAGTACCTAGGTAGCCTGTGCCGTCGCTTCAATCCGTTCAAGGCGCTTGCGTAAATCCACGATAACGTCTGTCTTGTTGTGAAAGATGTCGACGACAGAGCCCTCTTCATCAAAAGGCGGCTGGAAGATCTCCTCGTAGGCCACGCCACCGTTGTGAACCAGCACATCTACCAGCATCTTGATAAAGCGTATTTGGGCAGCATTGAAAGACGTATTACTGAGAAGGTCTGCAAACTGTTCCCGGACTGCCGCCTCATCAAGTCCCACCAAGCGGCGGATGAAGGCAGGAATGCTGTCCCCACCCATGCGTTCCCGCAGCTTATCAATGCTTTCCGTGAAGCCCCCACTTCCCCTGCCGACCTGTGCCACCACCGCCTCCAACGCGGCAACATCCTCTGCGTTCAGCGTGCGTGCACTGCGCAACTTGATCATCGCCAAGTCGTTGGCGTGTTCCTGCAGCACTTCACGCAGCTGTTGTTCCAGCTGGGAGGGGTAGGAACCGGTGCCGGGCAACTGAGACGGCATCTCATCATCGATCGTGAGCTCACCCATCTCATCCTGGATGTCGAGGGTCACGGCATTGCGCTTTCCCTTGGGAACGAACTGAATTAGCGAACGCATGCCGATGCGGATGGTCTCGAGGTCCTCCACCGTAACGTTGGTCCACCACTCCGGATCCAGCGCGCGCTCGAGGAAGGACCGCCGCTCGGCCACCATGGGGATGGTGGAGCTTACGGCCATGAGGTCATTGGCCATTCTCTCCACTCGTTGGCGCAGTGCCGCAAACTCGGGGCTATGGTCGAGCAAGCCCACTTGGAGCTTCAGGATCACCAGGTCAAAGCGCTTTGCTGTCTCGGCCTCCTTCATCGTGTTCAGCGGCAGGTGCCCGAGATGGCGGCTCAGCTGCTCAGCTTTCTCCTCATCCACATCGTTCCAAGCGGAGCGCTCGCGGTAGCGCACGAGGATTTCCTTGTCACCGGGCCGGACCATGATGTGGCCTAGCGGCACAGACGCCGCCGAGGCGTGGAGGGAGTCCGCAAGCCCGGCGCGCATCTCTGGGGCCTTAGCGTGCTTATCCAACTGAGCAAGCAACCCCACGCGGGCATCAAAGAGCTTTTCCGACAGCGACCGTGGTCGGCCCGTGGCCGATTCGCGGGCTTCACCCTTAAAGAACTCATCCACGTTGCCGCAGAAGTCGAAGATGAGGAAGTGCGTCTTGTCCATCCCCGGGCCGAAGAGGTCCGGGCGCAGTCGCGTCCCTCGGCCCACCATCTGCCAGAACTTGGTGGGGGAGTAGACGGGTTTGAAGAAGACAAGGTTGACCACCTCGGGCACGTCCACGCCGGTGTCAAGCATGTCCACCGAAATCGCGATGTTGACGTCCCCGTCCGGATCTGCGAAGTCGTCCAATGCCGACTGCGCATACTTCGTGTGCGTGGTAATCACGGAGGCTCCAGTACGCGAATACTCCGGGAACGTAGCGTCAAAGACTTGCTTGATGAGCTCCGCGTGACGTTGAGTCCGAGCGAAGATGATGGTCTTGCCCAGTTGGTCGCCGCCCACGCGGATCCCGTTCTCCACCACGGTTTTCAGGACCTTGCGTATGGTGTCCTTGTTGAACAGGTAGCGGTTAATCTCCGCCGAAGAAACCTGACCGGGCGGATCCAAGCGCCCGCCGTCCTCGTCAGTACCCCAATCGGACGTGTCCCACGCCAGCTGTTCCTCCGGGGAAAGCTCGTCATAGGACATGCCCCGGCGCAGGAAGAGCGAGTCCTGCCGAGCCGTCTTGAAGGGAACAAGATTTCCGTCTGCCACGGCTTCATCGAGGCTGTACTCGAAGGACGGGGTCTTATCCTCCATCTCAAAGAGTGCATACGTGTCATGGTCAATCTCGCTCTTTGGCGTCGCCGTCAGCCCCACCACGTAGGCATCGAAGTACTCCAAGATGCGCTTGAAGCGGTTGTATACGGAGCGGTGAGCCTCGTCCACGATGATGAGGTCGAAGTCGAACGGCCCGAACTTCGCCGGCGTGTCGCCGTCATCCCCAATCAGGTTCATCATGGTGTTGTAGGTGGTCACATACACGTCACCCACCTGCTCAGGGTTTTTGATGAGATTCACGGGCGTGGACTCCGCGTACATGCTCACAAAGGCTTTGTGTGCCTGATTGACCAAGGCAGTGCGGTCCGCCAGGAACAGCACCTTGCCCACCCAACCGGCCTGGCGCAACAGCCTGGCAGTGGCAACGGCCACACGCGTCTTACCAGTTCCTGTTGCCATGACCAGCAATGCTTGGCGACGCCTCCGCGCCTCCAACGTCTCCGTCACCGCGCGAATGGCCTCGAGCTGGTACGTGCGGGCACCACCACCGGCAATCTCCGTGTCTACCGGTGTCTCGCTCAACAGGGCGCGCATGGTGCGCCGACCAATCATGCGGCGCAATTGCTGCGCAGTGGGGAAGCCCTCCACCTCACGGGCGGGATAGCCCACACCGGTTCCAGGAAGGTTAGCGGCATCATCGATCAGGTCAATGTGATAGCCGTTGGTGCACAACATGACCGGCCGCGTTCCGTATTCGCGTTCGATGCAGTCGGCGTACAGCTTCACCTGGTGGGAGCCCACACTCATGGACTCCATGGACTTCTTCGCCTCGATGACGGCCAGCGGTGTGCGGTCATCATCCCACAAGACATAATCTGCGTAGCCAACGCCGGAGGGATTGGGCATACCGTGTAGCTCAAGCTCCCGGGTGACGGAGTCACCACTAAAACCGGCCACTTCCAGCATCGGGTCAATGAGCTGTCGGCGAGTCTCGGCTTCACCGATCGCCAAAGGCGCATCAGGCTGTGCTCCCGCCCCGGCGCGCTCAGCCGCGGCCGCTTCCTGCTCGGCTAGCTTCGCCTCAAGCGCCTCAATTTTGGCAGCAAGCTTCTCTTCTACCTGCTGTGCAGCCGCACGCTCTGCTTCGGCTTGTTCCTTGGCATCAGCCAGATCCGCCTTCGCCCGAAGCTCTGCGCTCCGCCGCTTAAGCTCAAACTGGGCTGCCTCACGAAGACGCTTCTCCTCCGCTTCACGTGCGGCTTCCTTGGCCTCATCGAGCAGCAGCCGGTTCTTCTTTAGCTCCTCATCCTGCTGCGCCAGCTTCTTGAGGTACGCGGCGGTCTGCGCTTGGGAGCGCCCAGCAACGTGGATGCCAGAGGCATCAGCTGCGCTCTGGCCCAGCAGGCTGGTATCAAAAGTCGCTTGCGGGCCCGGCGCGGCCTTCGGATTAGCGGAGTGGTAACGCACCGCCCACGCCATGAGGTCATACAAATGCGCTACTACTGCCCGCGCCTTCTGCGAAGTAGCCGGCGCTTGCTTGCCCTCCATGTCATCGGCGTGGGCGGCGTCATTACCGCTCTTACGCAAGATGGTCATCTTGCGCAGCATGGTCTCGTTCTTCACGCACTGAAGGAAACCACGGTCCCTGGTCATCTCCGCCAAGCTGAGGTAGCCAGTATCGCCCAAGCTCCGGAACGCCCAGATGTGATTCACCACCCGCTCCAGCACCTTGCGCGCATAGAAGCAGGAAATGACCGGATCCGCATCCACGAACCGCTCTACCTTCAGGCACTCCTCATACGCCGTGGGCCAGACGTAGCGCACAAAGCTGAAGTTGCTGCGTGCAGGCCCGCCTGGCACACCGTTGCGCCCGGCAGTCGGGGGAGTCGGGGGAGTAGAGGTCACCATAGAGTTCTCCAGGGACAAGATTTCACATCGGGTACGTCTTGATTCCAGTAATTCTAAGTCACGGCTCTAGGCCTAGCTAGCACCATCACTGCGTTCCCTGGCCAAACGCTCCGACTCCCCTTGTTCTTTCTTCACACGCCGCTAAGATCAGCACTATCCCGTTGTTCTACAGCTGGCTGTTCTAGGGGCCACCAATCAATAAATAGGGACACAGCACCCGTCCAATGTGTGTTTAGGTAAGGCGATGACAGCGATGACCAGTATTTCTCTCCACGAACTCAATCAGCGTCCTGGCCACATAGTGCGCACCGCAGCCTCTACCGGAAAGACTGTAACCATCACCGACCACAATCGACCCATTGCTCGAATTGTTCCCATCTCGTGCCCCAATAGCCGTATTCAGCAACTAGTAGCTGCCGGAATCCTGAGTCACGCCCCCGAGCCCTACTCCCCGCAGACCACGACGGCTCCACAGCCGAGCAACACAGACTTTCTACCTTCTAAGAACGACATTGTTTCACTACTGGATAGGGAAGACCGCTTGTGATGCTGTACACCGAAACTTCAGTGCTAACGACGTTGACCGTACCCGAGGGAGAAAAGCTCCACACCGCCACCCAGTCTAGCCTTCCTTCGGCACGGTAACAGTCGCCGATGACGGCTATAGGGAACCAGCAAATCGTGACACAACATCGATCTTCCTCCCGGTCACGCAGCTATTCCTTTTCCAACTGAGAATGCCGGCGGGGCGTTTCGTTTATTGCACCCGCCATAGTAATTTCCGCGCTACGCTCGTAAATCCTTGAATTTTCAACTTCTCCAATCCGTCAAGAAGTTCCCTCAACTGGACCGGAGGATCTTTCAATGCCTCGGCTTGCCGTGCAAGGCAACCTAAGACCTCATCCGGATCAAGGTCCAATTGGTTGAGCAAGAATTCATCCGGGGTCTGAACATCAATGCCAAATCGCTGGAGCTCATCCTTCGGAAAGTCTTTTACGTTGAACGTCACAATGACATCCGCTCGCCCCTGGATAGCAGCCGCAAGGACATGCACGTCATTGGGGTCTGGCAGGGAAACATCATTCCCGAGTACCTCCCAATTGGTCACATTGGCGTCATCAAAGAAGTCTTGCATCTCGGCCATTCGCCTCTCGACGGCCTCTGGAGGAAGTTCCGGATGAATCCTTTTCACCGCAAGCTCTGCTTCCTCCAGAATTCGCTTACTCCATAATGGCCGGTAGAGGCCAGCTTCCGCCAACGATAGGAAGGTATCTGCGAGCGAAATCGGCACCAGCGTGCACGCATCCAAAAGCGCCGAAAATTTAGCCACGCCGATCCTTCTCTGCCGCTTCCCTGCGAACATCCTTAAGGACCTGCGCAATGTCAGATGCGTCTACAGTATCCACGTCATAAGCACCAGCCGCTTGGGCCTCAGCAATCAGCTCTCGCAGCGCTTTACGACGCTCAGTCCGCTGCCTATCCCTGTACTGCAGTAAGTCAACTAGTCGAACTCGCCTGTGCCTTCCCCCTGAGGGGCGCTCGAAAGCTATCGCCCCGTCTTCGAGCTTCTTCACCAGAGTCGGCCTACTAATACCCAGAAAATCTGCTGCTTCTTGTGTCGTGAGCAGCTGGTCTACAGGCGCAACAGTAATACCCTTTCCTTGCCGCATCGCGTGGACAACCTCTGCCAACACGCTAAATGCTTCTTCAGGCAGAGCTACTGCTTGTCCATCGGGCCCTACTAACGCAGCAGGCCCTTCCAGCTGTTCCAAGAACCTACTCACATCGAGCATGGCCTCTAGATCTTGCGGCGGGAGAGTTGTGTGGGGGCGATTCCGTACTTCAGTCATGAGATCATCGTAGCGCAATTCGAAAAATACGAAAGCGCAAACACGAATCCTTCTTACTCGAAATAATCCTCATCAACCTCAACCAACGCCACGGTCCTCTTGACCTGCACGCCCACGCCGTAGCGGATCATCAGTTCCGCCAGCCTATCCCCGTCGATCAAAACAACGCGTGATGCCACCGCATCCGCATACTCCTGCGCACTCGCAGAGAACTTTGCCGTAGTCAAAAACACCCCACGGTCCGCCTGCGCACCCTGTAGCGCACCCACGAACCCCTGAATATCCGGCCGCCCAATGCTCTTGTCCAGCCCATACCGCTTGGCCTGCACGTAAATACGCGACAGCCCCAGCGCATCCTAGTCAATAATCCCGTCAATGCCACCATCATTGGATAGCTGCGTACGCGTGGCCTTGCCCTGTGTACCTCCATATCCCATGGCCATGAGCAGGTCCAATACCGCCTGTTCAAAGAACGCCGGCTCATTCTCATGCAACCGAGTGAGCAGCTCACCAGCCACAAACTCATTGTTGCGAGACACACCGGTTTCCACCTGCTCTACCGGATCCAGCTCGCTCTCGGCCTCTGGAAGGACGCTTTGCTTATCGACGCCCACCTCCTCCCCAGCCTTACGCCGAGGATTCCGGCCCCGCCACGATAGTGCCGCTTCCGTGCCCGCAATCTCTCCTAATAGCTGCTTCTCCGTCATCCCTTCCGGGTAACGTGCCAACAGGTCACGGCCAAAATCTGTAATTTGAAA
>NZ_GG667523.1:284198-297249 GCF_000159135.1 Corynebacterium striatum ATCC 6940 | reverse complement strand
CTCGCCGGTGAAGTAATGGCATTCGCCTTCTTAAGGAATGTCAACGCCCACCCAACACGGTTTTCAAAGCGCGACTGCCCCGACGCAATGGTCTCAAGCCTCTCTTCGTCAGTAATGCCCGCATAGGACGCAGTTATCTCGATGAGCTCCCTACGCCGGAGCTCAGATCCATTTGAGTTAAGAGCCTCCAACACCGAGATCATGTAGGCTTCCCATCTTTCGATAGCCATTAGAGCTCTTCTTGGAATGCGCGGGTGGATAGGGACTCTTGTAGTTCTTGCAGAAGCTTCCTCTGGCGCTTCATTTGAGATTCAACGTCGTCGATTCGCGATGTTAAGGATGCGAACTCTTGTTGTTCGTCCAATGATGCTTGAGGAATCGGCAACCGCTTCAACTCGTTGGCGTTGATGTTCGCCATTCCCACAATTGCTTTTGCGGTGTTTCGCAATATCTTCTTACCAAGCACCGAATTGAGGAACCCAGAGATATATTCAGGAACCGCTTTATCGTTTACTCGACATCTGATTAGATAGCCTGCATACGTATATTCCTCCTGCAACTCTGGGACGACAGCAGTTTTTCCCACCAAGTCCTTACTATTCGTCCTGTTGAAGAGTAAATCACCGGCCTTCAGCGAGTATTTCTCTCGATCGCTGGCGTCGAGTTCAACGTATTTTAAATCTGAAAGATCAATTTCACCGTTGTAAGAGACATTTCCCATTCGCAGTATTGGAATGCCGACATTCTCGTTCGCCTTGTCGCTAGTTCCATACTGAGTGGATTCGAGATACTCACCAATTATTGTCGATTCCCGCTCAATTCTTAGGAACAAATCCGTAAACAATTCTTGCTTAAGCTGGAGCAAGTCTCCCAAGGACTGATTAACCCTAAACAGCGCCTCATCCACCTCATCCAAAATCGCCGCGATACGGCGCTGCTCGTCGAGGGGAGGGAGAAGAAACTTTTCTTCGACCACGTCTGCCTTAGAGATCCCTGGAACAGCCGCATGCTTTTGAAGCCGTCCAAGTCGCAAATCTTTTAGTAGCCAGTACAGCCATCGAGAGTCAACCTGTTCCTCAGACTTCGGAAATACACCGAATGCCGTATCAATAATCCAGCAGTTTCCGGAGGACCACTCTACGAATCCAGCACTGCCCTTCCTGCCGACTACAGAGACGGGCCCGACAAAATTGGCCTCTACATGGCTCCCAACTGAACCGGCAGAGCCAAACACTGGAAACTCCCCTGCGACACGTTCCTCTTTCTTAAGGGCTTTGCCATATTTCAGATGACACACATCCCCTAACCGCACCATCGGCCAATCGTGCTTTGCTGTGCTGGCCATGTTATTTACCCTCGCTGAGCATGGCCTTGAGGTTGGCAAGGCCTTGGGTGATGTCGCGGTCGAGTTCTTCGATCTCGGCAATGATGTCCATAGGGTCGCGGGTTTCTTGTGCTTCGAGGACGATCTCCTTGTAGCGGTTCATGGAGAGGTCGTAGTCGGCTTGGGCGATTACCTCTTTGGGCACGGTGAAGGAGTAGTCCGTGCGGGCGCGCTCACGCTCGTCGGTGGTGCGGGAGTGCCAGCGGGCAACCACGTCCGGAAGGTTGTTGAGCTTCAGCTGCTCGTCGGTGAGAGTGACGGGAGTGGGGTCTTCGGCAAGCGCGGGATCGCTAAGGTCCTGGATGTGGGAGGTAGGGGAGGGGCCGAGCAAGGGGCGCTCGAGAAGCGGAGTGCGCTTGTCATCCAGGGAGTAACCATCCGCGGTGACGTCATAGAACCACACCTCATCGGTACCGCCGGAATCCGTGCGGGTAAAGCACAGGACAGCGGTGGACACCCCCGAGTAGGGCTTGAACACGCCGGAGGGAAGCTTGATGACAGCATCTAGACGCTGATCCTCAACCAAGGTTTTGCGAAGGGCTTTGTGCGCCTTGGTGGAGCCGAAGAGGACGCCTTCAGGGACAATCACCGCGGCGCGACCACCCGGCTTGAGTAGTTGCAGGAAGCGGTGGACAAAGAGGATCTCCGTCTTCTTGGCCGTCGTCACCGACTTGAGTTTGGGATCGATGGCGTCCTTATCCAGGCTACCAGCAAAAGGCGGGTTAGCCAGGACGAGGTCGAAGTCCTCAAACGTCGTGGGTAGCTTCTGCAGGGAGTCGTGGTGGGAGATGTTGGGATCTTCAAAACCATGCATGAACATGTTCATCGCCGCGATGCGCACCATGGTCTTGTCAAAGTCGAAGCCCGTCAGGCCCTCATCGGTAAACGTGGTGCGCGTTTCCTTGTTAAATAGGTCCTCGCGGTGATGAAGGGCAATCCAATCATTGGCGGCCACCAGGAAGCCTGCGGTGCCGCAGGCTGGGTCGATGATGCGCTGCTGTGGTGTGGGCTCCATGAGCGCGACGATGAGCTCGATGATGTGGCTGGGCGTGCGGAACTGGCCGTTCGTACCCGAGGTTGACAGCTTGTCCAGCATGTACTCATACAAGTCGCCCTTCATGTCCTTGTTCGAGAAGTGCAGCTGGTCAATGAGCTCCATGACGCGTGAGAGCGTCGCTTCAGATTCGATCTCGAATGAGGCGTTGGCCATGTGTTCCTGGAAGCCCGTCCCGCCCATCTCCTTGATGAAGGGGAAGACCTTAGTGATGATGGTGGCTTTGCGGCGGGCAATGTCACGGTCTTCGATGAGGTTGCGCCACCGCAGATCCTGTTGGCTGGCATCAAAGATGTCTTCCGTCGCGGTGGGATCCCCCAGCGCCCGGCGCTTATCAATCTGGACCTGGCGCTCGTCGAGGTCCTTGATAAAGAGCAGGTAGGTGAACTGCTCAATGACGGAAACAGGGTTGGAAATGCCGCCGGACCAGAAGGTGTCCCAAATGCGGTCGACGTTGTTTTTGAGGGCGCCGGTAATCATGTACTTCAGGGTAGCTGTTGCAGCCATTGAGACAGCTATACGGGAAGGCTCAGCCCGCGTAGCGCAAAAAGATGTTCCTTCTCTCATTCCGTTGATGGATACCCCAGTGGGGTATAGGCTTGAGTCAACATAATCGGACCTATTCGGAAGACTTATGAAACGCCTCATTTCTCTTGCGGCTGTGTGCGCCGCAGCCATCACCTTGTCCGCCTGCTCCACGGAGAGCCCCGGCCCGAGCGAAGCCTCGAAGAGCGCCGCTTCCAGCACCGACATCCAACAGGTGCCTGCCGAGGAGATCCTCGCCGAGTTCGATCTCGAAGGGTTGGATGGCCCGGAGATCATCGACAAGCTGGACCACATGCCCAAGGAGGAGCGCCCTAGCGATCTGCACGCCTCCGTGCTGCCGAACGAGCTAGTCCTCACTGCCGAGCAGGGCCAAGCATCCCTGCCCTTGCCGGAGGACAAGTTCTACGTCTCCATCGCGCCGTACATGACCCAGACCCATGACTGCTTCAACCACTCCCTGACCACCTGCACTGGTGAGCTCAGCAAGGAAGACATCCACGTCACCATCACGGATGACGAAGGAAACGAGCTGGTCAACGAAGACACGACGACCTTTGACAACGGCTTCATTGGCTACTGGCTGCCCGCCGACAAAAAGGGCACCATCACCGTCGAGAAGGACGGCAAGACCGGTGAGGTTCCCCTAGACACCACCGAGGAGGGCGCAACCTGCATCACCACCCTGCAGATGACCTAATCCGCTCATTCATTCACCACGGTGAATCCCACCTCCTGGGGTTCACCGTTTGTCGTTTTATGGTGTCCATGCAGTGCTTGCCGACGTCAACAGTGTTCTGGGCAAGTCCCCATACGGCCACTCCCTGAAGAACATCTCCGAGCAGGCTATTTCCCACGGCAAGTCCGCTGGTGCCGTCAGCTCTGTTCCGTTTAGCCACGCCACCCCGTCGGCGCCGGCTTCCTGGGCGCTGGCATCGCTGCCGCCATCCTCGGCGCTATCGCTACCTACCTGCAGTCCATGGGCATCGTGAAGGTTGACTTCGCCGCTCTGCAGAGGATGTTCCGCTAAGCACTCAGCGCTTCACACTAGAGGATGCGCTGAGCATTCAGCCCCAAGCAAGCCCTTCGCTTTTAAAGCGGAGGGCCTTTGCCGTTCACGCACTTCGCGTCTTCTCCCTCTACTGGGAGGACTCCTCTAGGCAGTCATACAGAAAGTCCATCAAAGCTGTGGCATCGTCGGCCCGGAAAAGTTCATCAAGTGCAAGGTTGAACTCCAGCTGCCTCGCGTGGGGGATATTCAATGCGCTGTATCCATGACTCAGTAAGAGACCGGACGCCACAAGCCGTGCGGTTCGCTTGTTTCCATCGAAGTAAAACTGGCTACGCGTGGCAGAGCAGAAATAGGCCAACGCTTGCTCGACTGGGTTTTCAAGCCCTTGGAGGGACACCAGCAAATCGGCATGGGCTTCACCCAATTCATCAGCAGGGTCGAAAGGGATGAACCCGCCATCCATGAGCCGCACTCCACCGCCGTCTCCCTCTGCGTCGCCTTCACCACGGAAAAGTCCGGCATCGAGCAACGTGCGGACTTCTGGGAGGGTAAACGTGTTTCCTTCCAGCGCGACGGCATTCCACACCAAGTCAGGAAGTTGCTTGGTGAGTCGAAATAACGCGCGCTCGGTCCCCAACTCCACAATGTGAGGTCGCTCGTGGTGCTCCCAGCTCACTCGGCTCGTCGCTCTTCTCATCACCTATGCCCCTCCGATGTAGTTTTCAGCGCACACATCAATAGCAAGCTGATGCGGTGACACGTAGTGTATTCCTAACTCTTTTCTTGCGCCCGTTAACTCTTCATCGGCGACGGGCACGAGGGTGATCCCTCCGGATACTGACTCAGCACTGGCACGAATCCGCGTGGGCAACGAGGGCACGATCTCTGCCGGATTTGTGCACCAAATCAATGTTGATCGAGGTTCTACTTCACCAGCGATATGCCCCGAGACTTGTTGAGCTGCAAAGGCACCCGACATCGCCCATGGTTGCCCGCTCGCATCAACCGCTGAGGCAAGCGTTATTGGATTCGCCGGTAAAAAGTGAAGAGCCCCGTGGCGGCCATAGGGATTGGAGGCCCACGCGGCCCGTTCTATGAGAGCCTGGCAGCTACCGCCGCAGGCCGGGGTGTCACCCCACTGCACGAAGCGGTCAATCCAGGCTTTAACGTCTGGCTCCTCACTTGCGAGATCCCCAAGAAGCACTCTGGCGGCTGTCGCGGCCGCGGCATCACTCATGCGGTGTACCTGTACGGAAACCTCGTATCCGAGCACGCGCATTACCTTCTCCAAGCCAGCCAAACTCGGTTGGGCTGTCCCACGCATCCACAGGTTGAGCGTATTTCGTGAGACCCCCGAACGCCGCGACACTTCGCTCAGGCTCAGCGGGCTTTTCTTGAGGAGTTGTACTGGGTCCATGGCCCTACTATAGCTAGCTGTCCTATCAATAGGACGCCTGTCCTACGCATAGGACAGGTGATACTTTTACCAACGACATGGCAACACCACCCCGCCGTGTCCTATGATGAAGCAAATGAGCGCGGAGATTTATTCACTTCCCACAACGCCGTTGGTCACCACTGACCTCACCGAACAGGGTCCCCGGATTTCACTGCGCCGGGGGAGCAACATTCTCATGCTGGAGCTGCCGGCTACCTATCCTGAGGCAGATCTGTCTGATCCGCGGTGGGTGGTCAAGTCTCACTTCATCGATCGCCCCCATTCGGTGCGCGAATTAGCCACCGAAGAACCGCTGGAAGTCGGCATCCCTGGGCCTTTTACCCGCATCGAGGTAACCCTGCGCGATGGCGATGAGGACCTCATCGAGACCGTCACCTTTACCGGCATCACCGATGAGGCGCCGTTCATCGTCTATGACCGCACCACGCTCATCGCGCCGCAGGGCACGCTGGAGGCCGCTGAGCCCCTCGGCATCTGGGCCGGCTGGGAAGTGGGCCCGCTGCCGGATCAGGTGAGGGTACCGCAGAGGGAACCGGTGGACGTCGCCAAGCACGGCGATTTCGAGTGGGACTTCGACGTCGCCATCCTGCCCAACGCCCGGGGCCTCGATAACGAGCCCGTGTTCACCAAGTCGCCGCGCGTGCACCTCATCGCGGAAGGGGAGTGGCGCATCGATCTCACTTACGCGCCTCTCGGCGGCGAGCAGGAGGAGATTTCGGAGCAGACCTTCGACGCAGGCATCGCCGAGCCTTTCCCGGGTGACCTCTACGAAGACCCGTGGGTGGGCCGCTACAAGGTGTCGCTGTGGCACGACGAGCAGCTTGTCGACGTCCGCTTCATCTCCCTCGCCGAGGGCCTCCACATGCGTGCGACCAACGACGGCCCGCGCGGCATGGATTTCCGCATCATCGATGCCCTCGGTGCGCACTCGGCCTTCAGCTACACGCTGGCCTCCCCGCCAAAGAAGCCCATCGCACTGGAAAAAGGCCTGCGCACCTTCGAGGACACCGAGGTCTCGCGCCGCGAGGTCGTGGCCAGTGAAGCCGGCTATGAGCTGGAATTCGATGTCTGGCCCGAGGCTTTGTTCAGCCGCGTCAAGCGCATCGGCCTAGAGCCCACCGAGCACTCCGATAAACCAGTGATTTTCGCCGGTCAGCTCGATCAGGACGATATGTTTACCGTCCACTCGCCGCGCCCGTTGCCGCTGGCGAAGTTCGTCACCATCGACGGCCGCCAGAAAATCAAGGAGCTGGCGCGCACCTCGAAGACCACGCAGGCGGTCACCAGCCTCGCCGTCCCCAACGCCGCGCTGGCCAACGCCGTGCGCAAACAGCCAACGACAGAGCTCTTCCTCATGTGGTCCACACTGTCCTACGAGGACTACCTGGACTCCCTCCCGGCGGGGGAGCGCGAGGCTCACCAGGCCCGCAGCTTGGAGCGGCGCATCGTCGAGTACGAAGCTTCCGCATCCACCAGCCTGATCTATGCGGCGCTGGCCACCGTCCGAAAGTCCCCATTCGTCAGCCGCGGCCTGCTTAATGGCGATGAAATCATCATTGAACAGAACGCAGAACCGCAGGCAGATTTAGTGGGCTGGGCCTGGCCATTGGCCGAGCCCACGGTGGCGCCTACCCAACTCACACCCACCGAAGAGGGGTTTGAGCTGCCCGCCGACCTTGCTGAGCAGGGCTCGCTGCTTGTCGATGTCCGCGAGCTCCGCGCCTCCTCCAACCTCGCCGCCCCTGCACGCCCCTCCAGCGCCTCCATTGTGATCACGCCAGAAGGCTCACCGGCGGCACTCGCATCAAAGGACTGGACCCCGGAGCAGCTCTGGGACACCTTCCGCGCGCTCCACGTGCTCTCCCAGCGCAGCCCCAACCCGAAGCTGCAGGCGATGTTCGACAGCACCATCGACCGCCTGCGCGCCCAACCGGAGGCCGCGGTCCACGCTCTAGCGCGCACCGGCGTCAGCGTGAACCAACAAGCCCGCTCGCTTGCGCGCACGCGCTTGTTCCACTCCCCGCTGGAGGCCGCCGCCGAGTCCGGCGTCGATAGCTACCTGGATCTCCTCCTCGATCCTTCAGCCAGCGAGAACCCCGAGCTCACCGCCGTGCGCGAGTCCGGCGCAGATGGTCTGACCCGCCCGATGCTGCTCAATGCCGCGACCATTCACAGCCCCACACCGCCCGTCGACGATCTGATGGGGGAGGCCGGCCGCGTCGCCGCGCTGCGTGAGTGCTTTGCCAACAACGGCGCCCTCGATGCGCTGGGCACCATCGAGCACCTGCGCAAGGACGCCACGGCACTGGCCTCGCTGGTGCAAAACGCGGGCGTTGACATGTCCGTTAGCCACACCCTCATCGCGTTGGGCGCCTTTGCCAGCGGAAACACCGCCGACGAGCTCAATGCCGCTGCGTGGATGCCCTATATTTCCTATGCCTTCGCGCTGGCTTCCCGCGCTGCGGCGAACGACATCATCATGGAAAGCCCGCTGCTCAAGGAAGACATGCCCATGCTTGCCGACGTCCTCCCGCTTGCCCCCCGCCTCTTCTTCTACGACCTCGTGACGGCCGAAGCTCTCTTCCGCGATCGCGACATGTGAGCGTGTGAGGTGTGCCACAATAGGTGAGCATGAAGGTTATCTCCACGAACGTCGCTGTCCGCCGCCCCGAGCCGCATGGGCGACACGAGTACACGGGCATCGATAAGCAGCCACGCCCCTTCCTGGACCTGGAGATACCTGGGCCCAACTACGGTGACGGCTCCGGCGTGGTGGGGGATTCCATCGGTGACCACGCCCACCACGGCGGTGCCGAGAAGGCCGTCTATGCTTATGCCCGCGAGGAGCTCGACTACTGGGAGGGCACGCTCAACCGCGTGCTGCGTGGTGGCTACTTCGGGGAGAACCTCACCACCGAGGGGATCTCCTGGCCGAATATGCTGATCAACCAGCAGATTCAGGTGGGGGAGTGCGTGCTCGAAGTGTCTATCCCGCGCACACCCTGCGCCACCTTCTCCGGTTGGATGGACGAGCCCGGCTGGCTCAAGTCCTTCACTGAGCGTGGCGATTGCGGTTCCTACCTGCGCATCATCGAGCCTGGCCGCATCAACCCAGGCGATGAGATTACGCTCATCGGCCGCCCCGACCATGACATCACCATGGGCATGGCCTTTGCCGCCAAGATGGGGGACAAGGAGCTAGCCCGGCGCGTCGTCGACGCCGGCTGCCTTGCCCCAGTCCACCACGACCAGCTGGTTAAGCGCCTGCAGCCCCGCGGTTAGCTAGCCATTCATAGGTTGTCGCTTGTGAACCGCGCGTGCCATCCATACGCACGAATCGTGCCTTCACCAGTGACTTCAGCGCATATCGGACCTGCGCTCGAGTAAGGTTTGTGGCTGTTTCTATTTCGCCGATAGACAGCGGTTGTGCCGCCGTACGCAGCGCCTCCGCTACGCGCGGGGCGTTAACACCCAGGCGTTCCAAGGTCACTGGTGCATCCACTCGTCGTTCCGGGCCGGTGCCTGATTCCTCCTTGCGTAGTGGCTCCCAGATACGGGCCTCTCCACGAGAGTCCGGCCGCCACATCTTCACCGTAAATTGCACGCCAGAATCTATCAGGTCAGGCTCCGGTAGTCCTTGCTCTCGCGCAGCATCCAGCATGAGCTGCACGCCGCCGCCTTCGCCCTCAATAACAAAAGAGCCATCGTCTGCTTTGAGATATCGGCACAGTCTATAGAGCCGCTGGTTAATCTCCTGGCGCGCCAGATCTCTCGACTTGAGCTGTTCAACCGTCAGATCCCGTAGGCCTCCTGGACTGGAGATAACCATCTTGTCCGGTAGTAGGCGGACATCAATCGATTTACCCGCACCCAACGTATTTGGCCCAAGATCACGGTGCACCAATGCATTAGCCACGGCCTCTCGAATGGCCGGAAGGGGAAGTTCAGGAACTTCCACCATTGATCCGTCCTCTCGATATCGCCGTACGGCGGCTAAACGTTGCCTTACCCATCCCATTACCGAGTTCAACAGCACCGGAACGGGCCCCTCAAAGGTCTCCAACCCCAGCACTCGCCCGTGCTTCGAACCATTTGGTAGCCTTTGCGCCACCGTTACTGCTAAGGAGGGAAAATGTCCTTGGGGATAGAAACCCAGCGCATACAGGCCAGCAAGGGTCAGCTCTCCAGTCGCGGTCGTCACCGCTAGCGCCCGTAAGACGTCCTCATCTTGAGTAAGTCCCGATAGTCGCCGATTCTTTTTCCGCGCCTGAACCAAGAAATCTTGCACCACGTCGCTATCTAGGTCTGCAAGGCTCGTGCCTTCCACAATCGTCGTGTCATAGGACACTGCCTCTTCGGCATGCAGCTTTGCCACGTCCATCATGCGCAGCTCCGAGGCACTCATACGGTAGTCCCCATCAGCCATTCGAAGATACGCTTCTCCCCTGTAGATAGCAGGCTTATCAATAATCGGAAGACCCGTAACCTCCGCAATCACGACATGCGTGCCATCTATTGCCACACTGTCGGTATGCACTGTGACTGGAGGGGTGATGACATGACGCGCCTGCGAGGCCAGAGCAGCCTCCATCTCCGAAGGATTCTCAATGCCAGTGACAATGAATCCTTCCTTCTCATTGACACCGAGAATGATAAGGCCGCCACTCGGCATGTTTGCGAACGCGCACAATGTCTGCGGTAGAGAGTCCGGAATGCCCCCTTGAGCGGTTTCGACCTCGACTGTTGTTGAATCACCGCCGCGCAACTCAAGCTCAGCCAATAGCTCTCTCAGCTGATTCTCGGACCAATTGTTCACGATGAATACCCGCCCTCAACGTTAACAATGACGGCTCAATGCTAACTTCATTCCTCTTCAATGACAAGAGTTCTCATTGATCTTCCCATTGAGGTGTCATTGACATTCTCATTGAGGCCAAATTATGGCCCTGAAACCCCGTATGTTTAAGCTTTATCTAGCGCATAAACCGCAATGAGTGGTTGGATAAGAGTTATCCAACCACTCATTTGCTGTCTGACGAATGGATAGCCTCTACAAGCCTCACTACGTTACCGAGAGCTGGATCCCCGAATCAGGCTCCGGCACTCCCCGGCGCGATAAGGCCGGAGGCCCTTTTTAGGTCTATGTCCCTGACCATCTTGTAAGTAAGGCATGGAGTTTTCCCCAGAGCTCACCAGCCGGGCAGCACGTATCGAGCGAGAGATCTTGGATCTCAACCGTCATGCTGCTTCTGGCCAGTTGGAGTCTGTGGCCCGCTTACTCATGCGTTCTGAGGCGATTTCTTCCTCACGCATTGAAGGTATTGCGCCCAACGTCGACAAGGTTGTCCTCGCGGAACTCGCCCAAAAGGAGGAAGTCCGCGGCTTTAAGGAAAGCGCGGAAGAGGTTGCGCGTAACCTCACCGTTCTGTGTTCCATTGAGAAGAGCTTTGCCACCGAACCAACATCTCCATCGGCCTTCTTGAAAAGCTCCAAAGAGAGTTGATGGGGGAGAAGGGCTCTATCCCCACTGGTCTTCGCACTATTCAGAACTGGATTGGTGGAAGTAACCACACACCCATTGGGGCCGAGTTCATCCCAGCGCCCCCAGGCCTAGTCCATGACCTCGTGGACGACTTATGTCTTTACCTCGATGGCGCTTCGCACGGTGCTCTCATCCAGGCCGCAATTGCTCACGCTCAGTTTGAAACGATTCATCCCTTTGCAGACGGCAACGGGCACGTTGGCCCTGCTCTCATTCATGGAATTCTTCTGCGCCGCGGGCTTACGAAGTACACCATTCTGCCGGTAAGCCTCCTCCTCGGTACGCGGTCCAAATCGAAAGCTACCTGCCTTTTCGCACCATCGAGCGTTGTAAAATCCTCACCATGGAGCGCACGTATAAGTGGGAGCATGTCGAGACTCCCCTCATCCGGAACGAGGCCGCAGTTCATTTTTTAGGAGCCGGTTTGACCGCTTCCGGAGTGCAATACGGCGATGGATACGAGGCCACGTGGGAGCTGCGCGCCGCGGAGAACTGGGTGACCGAACGTGTGTCGGTGAACGTTGAAGGCGACGGATGGGGGCGAAGCCTCGAGCTGTTTAGGTCCGAACAAGGCGTGTGGTCGGCGGAAACCAATGAAGAGGGCGCCCAGCCTGAAGATCTGCCCTCCCCCGGTATCGTCCAGTCAGCCGACCTGAAAGCCGCACTCGATTGCGATCTCGGCCTGTGCCCTCTCACCAACACAATGCCTATTCGTCGCTTGACGCTGCTTGAGACTCAGGTTCCGAAAACGCAGCTGATCATGGCTTGGATTGATATACCGTCCCTCCAGGTGATCGCATCAGACCAGTACTACAGCTCCGTCGATGCTGAAACTGTCCGATACAAAAGCGGAACACGGGGAGTCGACGTCGAGTTGGAGGTCGACGGTGACGGAGTGGTCGTACACTACCCTGATCTCGCACGGCGGGTCTGATCCGGAAACAACTCTAACTACGCTGGGCGGTATGAACGACCTGACCATCGCGCCTGGCCCAGGGATCCCCGGGGGTCTGGTCATCGTCGCCGCCGACCTGACGGAGCGGTTCGCGAAGTCGTCGGGACCAGGCGGCCAAGGCGTCAATACTACGGACAGCAAAGTGCAGCTTTCCGTCGATATCGCTACGTGCTCATCGCTTTCCGACGCCCAGCGTCGCCGCGTCCTTCACAACCTCGAGCACCGCCTAGACGGCACCGTCTTTACCGTTACCGCATCGACCCAGCGATTGCAGGTACGCAACCGCGCCGAGGCACGAGGTCGCATGGCCGCCCTCTTGCGCGAGGCGCTCGCTCCGCCTCCTCCCCCGCGGCGAAAAACGAAGCCGACGCGCGGCTCAGTGCGGCGCCGTCTCGAAGCTAAAAAGCGGCGCTCGGAACTCAAGTCCACGCGACGGCGGCCCCAAATTCCCTAGTTCGAACCATCCGCGTGCATATCCTCACGCAGACGGACCTGGGTCGGGTAACCGCTACGCTGAGACAGCTTGGACCGGTTGAATCCGCTTGATTTCCGAGAGGATCTTGTCTTCCGCCACGTCCAAGTCATATTGAGCCTGTAACCCGAGCCAGAACTGGGGGCTCATCTCGAAAAACTTCGCTGGACGAAGGGCCGTGTCAGCGGTTACAGCGCGCTTACCGTGAACAATTTCGTTGATCCGGCGGGGCAGAACGCCGATGGAGACGGCGAGCTTGTGCTGGGTGAGCCACATTCCTTTGAGAAAGTCCTCCATGAGGATCTCACCGGGGTGAACCGGAGGGAGCTTGTCAGTGGTAGTCAACGATCTCAACCTCCTCTGGCCCCGCGGCAGACCACCGAAAACAGATCCGCCACTGGTCGTTGATTCAAATGCTGAACTTACCCCGCTGATCACCTTTCAACGCCTCGAGCCGGTTTCCCGGGGAATCCGTAACTCATCAAGAGTCTGCGCGTACCCAAGCTGGCGCAGCTTCCACAGACGCTCAGTGTCCTTGTCAGCGAACGACTGGATCATGCTTCACCCTATCCACCATAACGCGAAGCGTGAATAACGCTACACGTTAAATTTGAACTCCACGGTATGTTG
>NZ_GG667523.1:279668-282597 GCF_000159135.1 Corynebacterium striatum ATCC 6940 | reverse complement strand
TGTTGTTGCAAAGTTACTTTCTCGTTAGCCTGCAACAATCAGAAAACTGCAATTACGTCAGCACACAGAGAACATATGGGCGCATGGAAACACGTAAAGGTTTTGCGGGATGGCGTAGACGTCAACGTGAAGATTCTGAGAACCTCGCCGCCCACGTCGCTCCCGCGTTGGGTGGCAGCCGAACCACAAAGGATCAGTCATCTTCTATCCCATCGACTAATTCCTGCAGGTCGCCGGACCTTCGCGCAACCGTCAGTTCAGTGCATTTTGAATAGTTCAGCGCACGTTGTATTGTTCAGTACATGCTGACTATTGCTTCACGCCTCGACGTCATGAACCGGCTCGGCCGGGCCATGGCTGATCCGACGCGTTCCCGAATCCTGATGACCCTACTCGACGGTCCGGGCTACCCGGCCGAGATTTCGCAAAGCTTGGATCTGACGCGCTCGAACGTCTCGAACCACCTGTCCTGCCTACGCGATTGCGGCATCGTCGTCGCTGAGCCGGAGGGCCGTAAGACCCGCTACGAAATTGCCGATCCGCACCTCGCGGCGGCGCTCGAAGCGCTGGTCAACGCGACGCTGGCCGTCGACGAGAATGCCCCCTGCATCGACACTGAGTGCTCGGTGCCCGGCTGCGGCGAGAAAGGAACGGACGCATGAGTTCAGCATGTGGATGCGAACACGAACCCGCCACGGAGATCGAAGAGCTCGATCGGCCATGGTGGAAGGACCCCGAGTTGCTACTGCCGATCTTCTCCGGCATAGCCCTCGTCATAGGCCTGGCGCTGGACTGGTCTGGGCTAGAGACACCCGCGACAGTACTGTTCTGGGTCGGCCTGCTGCTAGGGGCGTATACGTTCGCGCCCGGCGCTATCCGGAACCTTGCCACGAAGCGCAAGCTCGGCATTGGCTTGCTTATGACGATCAGCGCGGTCGGCGCGGTGATCCTTGGTTTCGTCGAAGAGGCCGCGGCGCTGGCGTTCCTGTACTCGATCGCCGAGGCGCTTGAAGACAAGGCGATGGACCGGGCCCAAGGCGGACTGCGGGCACTGTTGAAGCTGGTACCGCAAACCGCGACCGTGCTGCGCGACGGTACGACGGCCGAGGTCGCTGCGAAGGACCTTGAGGTTGGCGAGCTGATGCTCGTGCGCCCCGGGGAGCGGATCGCCACGGACGGCATCATTCGGTCCGGACGCTCCAGCCTTGACACCTCAGCGATCACCGGAGAATCCATTCCGGAGGAGGTTGCGCCCGGCGACGAGGTACCCGCGGGAGCGATCAACTCCGCCGGTGTGCTGGAGGTCGAGACGACCGCAGCTGGAACGGACAACTCGCTGACCACACTCGTCGATCTCGTCGAGAAGGCGCAGGCGGAAAAGGGCGACCGCGCCCGGATCGCCGACCGGATTGCCCGACCCCTAGTGCCCGGGGTGATGATCCTTGCGGTGCTGGTCGGTGTGATTGGCTCGCTGCTGAGCGACCCAGAGACTTGGATCACCCGTGCGCTGGTGGTCCTGGTCGCAGCGTCGCCGTGCGCGCTGGCAATCTCCGTGCCGCTGACGGTCGTGGCCGCGATCGGCGCGGCCAGCCAGTTCGGAGTAGTCATCAAGTCCGGCGCGGCGTTCGAGCGACTCGGCGGCATCCGTCACCTAGCGGTAGACAAGACCGGAACCCTTACCCGCAACCAGCCCGAGGTTACCGGAGTGGTCCCGGCAGACGGATTCGATCGGGCGCAGGTGCTTTCCTTCGCGGCGGCGGTTGAGCAGCAATCGACGCACCCCCTCGCCGCGGCGATCGTGGCAGCGGATCCCGAAGCGCCCACCGCCTTGGATATCAGCGAGGAAGCCGGTCATGGCATCGGCGGCACCGTCGAAGGCCGACGGGTGCTGGTCGGCAGCCCCCGATGGATCGACGCCGGGCCACTGAAGGCGGACGTTGAGCGCATGGAGTCCGAAGGCCAGACCTGCGTCCTAGTCACCGTCGATGACGCTCTCGCCGGGGCGATCGGGGTGCGCGACGAGTTGCGGCCCGAGGTGCCCGATGCCGTGCAATCCCTGCACGACAACGACGTGGAAGTGAGCATGCTCACCGGCGATAACACTCGCACCGCCCGGGCGCTGGCTGAAATCGCCGGAATCGACGACGTGCGCGCCGAGCTGCGACCGGAGGACAAGGCAAGCATCGTTGCCGAACTCTCCTCCAAGACGCCGACGGCGATGATCGGCGACGGCATCAACGACGCGCCGGCACTGGCGGGCGCAACGGTGGGCATTGCGATGGGAGCAACCGGCTCTGACGCCGCGATCGAGTCCGCTGACGTCGCCTTCACCGGCCACGACCTCCGGCTGATCCCGCAGGCGCTGCAGCACGCCCGCCGAGGCAGCAGGATCATCAACCAAAACATCGTGCTGTCTCTGGCCATCATCATCGTGTTGATGCCACTGGCGATCAGCGGTGTACTGGGCCTGGCCGCCGTCGTGTTGGTACACGAAGTCGCCGAAGTCATCGTGATCTTGAACGGCCTGCGGGCTGCACGAGCGAAACGCTGAGGCTGTGACCGGCAAGTCTTATAAGGGTTGAACCACGCGCCGAGCGCACACACACGTTGGACCAGGCGAGTCATTCGAGTTCACCGCCTGGTCCTTCTCGATGCGTGCAGGCACGGGAACTGTGGGTGAACCTAATAGTTCAACGGCCTGATACCGCTTGCAGATTCTTCACACGAGGTAGCGGAATGGACCGAGGCCGAACGAAAACCGGAGTTAGAGACAGCGCTCTTCAACCTACCCCCAATAACGCGAAACGTCATTAACGCCTCGCGTTACACGTTGAACTTGAACTCGACCACTTCGACATCAGTCGCCAAGAAGTCTTCCGGTGGTGCATGCGCTACAACACCCGCAGACAGCACGCCTGGTGCAACTTTC
>NZ_GG667523.1:249772-279385 GCF_000159135.1 Corynebacterium striatum ATCC 6940 | reverse complement strand
GTGCTCGACAACCCCAGCGGACTCAACGCCCACGCCAGCGTCGCGGACCATGCGGCCGGGTACCGGAAGGTGGCCAAGGCCGCGGGCATCGCGATTTAATCCCGCGCAGAGCCGGAGACTGTGACCTGGCGATCATTGATGCGCAAGGTGCTGTCAGCGGCAGCAATAACTGCGGCATCGTGCGTGGCGGCCAGAACGAGTGCGCCCCCGTCCGCAGCTCGCCGCAGGAGCGCGATAACTTGGTCGCGGTTAGTGGGGTCGAGGGAGGCGGTCGGCTCGTCAGCGAACACATAAGCCGCGCCGCGGAGCAGGGCTCGGGCGATCGCCAGCCGCTGCTGCTCGCCTCCGCTGAGAATAGCTGCCGGCCCGTCGAAGGGGACATCAAGACCGACTTCGCCGAGGGAGTGCAGCAATTCTTCTTTGGAGTATTGCTTCCTGGATAGCCCGAGGGTGAGGTTATCTTCGCAGCTTAGTTCGGGAATGATTCCGTGGTCTTGGTGGATTATCGCTGCGCGTTCTCGCCAGAACCTCCGCCTCCGCTTCATCCTCCACGCGGAGGCATTCTCACCGTCTATCCGGAGGAGGCCGTCCGCCGGCGGCAGGAGCCCGGCCAAGGTGTTGAGCAGCAAAGTCTTTCCGGAACCGCTGGCTCCACAGATGGCGACAAAGCCTGGCCCGGGTAGGGAAAACGTTGCATTTTCCACGAGGGACTTCTTCACCATCCGCGTGCTGCGCCCCACAGAAAAAGTCGACTCCGCGGCGAGACAGAGATGAGAGGTGGAAATCTCCGGCGGCAGAGTGGGGGACTGATTGGGGCTAGCCAATGACATTGTGACTCCTAGGGGAGGCGGACATGTGCTGAGAAATACTGAGACGGACAAAACCGAGGTAGACGATTAAGACAAGGCAGCTTAGCGCGGTGAAGGTGTAGAGGAACGGGTTGGGAAGCAGTAGCGGAGCCAGGACGGACAATATGACGACAACTGTCAGGCTGACCAGTTGGCTTTTGAATAGTCGCCACATCGTTTTGTCCGGTGATTGCCCAGCGCTGTGGAGGAGTACCAGGAGGCGACGGTGAACTCGGAGCTGGATGCGCGCCTGGACTATCAAGGCCGCAAGCGTGGCGAGCAAAGCTCCGAGGACGCTCAGGATACTCAGCCAGAACAGCGCCGTGCTGGCTACTAGTTCGGCCAGACCGCGATCGGCCGCGCGTACCGGGTACACGTAGCCTTCGAGGCCGGCAGCGGTAAGTTCTGGACCCAGTTCCGAGAAATCCGCGAAGAGCAAATTTTCACTCGAAGCTGTGGAGCTTAGGAAGTCTGCGTCGAAGCCGGATAGATCGTCCGTTTCAAGCACGTAAAAACAATCGCCGGGAACCAGTTCCCCCGACATTGTTCCACTAATGAATCCGACCGCATGATCGGCACTGACCGGACCAATTTGCGCAGATTTAAGGAGCAGGTCGCCGGATTCCTGAGCCCACAGATCCACGGAAGCTGCGAAATGCTCTTGGGCTGCGGAATAGTCGACCGAGTGGTTGTCGTCTCCGGGACGGAACTGATAATCCTGCAGATCGTGCCATTGGCGGTTAGCAAGTGCCACGGGGCAGGAGTCCGGCACACCGGTACCTTCTTTCGGCAAAGTATGGCTGAGGACAGCCCCGTGCTCCCGTTCCCAGCTGAGCGCGAAGTCGCGGAAGTTCTGCTGCACACTGGGCGGCAAGAGCTCGCCTCCTTCCACGCGGCCAGCAGGGCCGTCGAAGTTGGCTGAAAAATGCAAGGCTCCAAACTCCGCGAGAGATTTCCAGGTCTGCTGGGCCTCGGATTCCTGCTGGTAGGAGCGGAGCGCAGCCGCTGAGCTAAGACCCGCTGCTACAAAGGTCACGCAGGTAAAGACCGAAATTACTTTCAGCGCTTTTCCCGCCGCCTTCTCTGCGGGGGCACGCTGCCCCAGCAGCGCTACTGCGCGGCGCAACAATGGGGCGGTGACGGCTACGGCCAAACCGGTGGTAGCCAGGGCCAAGCCTATCCCGGCGGCGTAGAACCTGAGGAACAGGAGGGCAAAAGAATAGCTCCCTTGGCGGGCGAGGAATGTACTCGCAAGGCCAATGAGAACTAGGTGCGGGAGGATGACAAAGGTCCATTGCCGCCAATTGCCTTTTTGACTGCGGTGCCCTCCATTTATTGTGCGCAGCGCTGCCAATCTAAGACCGGAAACCCGAAGAACAAATACCAGGGCAAAAAGGGAAACGACAAATAGAAACAGGATCGCCACCAACGCGGGCAGGCGGAATACGACCGATTGGATGAGGTGAAGGAACTGCGTCTTTTCGCTTAGCCTGAGCCCGTCATTCCTGGCCGATTCGTAGAAGTGGTTCGCATTGCCACCCGTTGCTTTGGGAACCAAGACGTAGTCACCGTGGTAATCCAGCGACCCAAGCTCACTGGCCGCTTGGCTCAAGGCATCCGGCCGGTTGAGCCGGGGAATGCGTTCCGGTGCTGGATAATTTTCCTCCAGCGGGATGAAAACCTCGTGGGAAGTCCCGCTTGCGTCATCGGTGCCAGTCAGCCGGTAGATGGAGTAGCCGTTCTGCTCGGCCAATGAAACCAGTGAGTTACGGATTACCGTCGGTGCGTAGTCTGACTCAAGTTCCTCCGCGAGTGAAGTCTTAGGCTCGACGTAGTCAAGACTAAAGGTTGATTCGACCCCTAAGGACAAGGGTTTGGTGGAGTCAACCAGGGCTGTTAGCAGCCACCCAGTAGTCGCGATGACTGCAGCAAGAAGTAGGCTCAAAAGCCCAAGTACTAGGGGTCGAATACGCATGAGTTCTAGCAGAAGTTGTAGTAGTAGCTGTCCTTAGTGCCCGGCAAATTCGTTGCCCAAAGCTCGGCGATCGACTTCTGGCCGCCGCGGGTGTCGATGCTTCGTTGCGTTCTGTCGTTGACGATCACAGTCGAAGTATGGCACCGATTCACGGTGAAATAAGAACGCGCCTTAGCGTCCCAGAATCCGTACTCCCAGGTACCGCCACCTGCAGGGCAGCGAACTTTCCGGCCGACAGATGCCCAGTAGGTTGTGAAGGCTGGTGCTGCCTCGCCGAGTAGCTCGGCCATCACACCGGAAGCAAAGCCTCCCTTGGCGCCGTGGTCTTGGAATTATTCTGCGGAAGCAACGGCTGAGTTAGATACGGAAACGCTCAGAGCAGAGGCAATCAGCAGCGCTGCAAACTGCCGAGTGCGCTTTTTGGGGGTCATAACAGTCTCCTTTGAGAGAGGAAATGAGGCGGGATTGCCTCAAAAGGAAGGCTACCCTAAGTGAATATAAATGGGAATAGAACCAGTTTTCTAATTTTATTGGTACTTTTCACGGGCCTTAGGCTCGGGAGGGCGGTGGTTGTCCTTGGTCCGCTATGTCTTGGATTCACCCCGTACGGAGTGGGGTTGCCCGCAACACGCCCTTTCGTCCTTGCTCTCTTCTGACGTCATCCTCGCCAACGTCAGCTGCGCGAAACTCCTGCCTAGTTTCGCACGCCGCAAGCGCACGGTGTCGTGCGCTTGCTTAGGCCGCCCCTAAGGCGCAGCACATGCGCGCGATTGTTGATGTGCCACACACTGCAACCTAGTTCCACACGATCTGCACCGATTCAGGGTTGAAGGTCTTGGTGCCGCGCACGCCACGGCGCAGGCGCACCTGGCACAGGGGGTTGATGACTCGACGCTGCACGGCAAGCTCTGCGTTGTCGAAGGCGTCCACGGGCGAGGCGTAGCCGGTTGTGTCGAGCAGCGCCGATGCGCCAGCAAGGCGGGCACGGCGCGTTTCGAGTTTCTCGATCTGCGGCTCATAACGGTTTCGCGCGCGCTTGAGGTCACGGGCCTCGATAAGCTCCTCGTCGTAGTCAGCCTGGACGCGGGCGAGCTTTGCGCGAAGCTCAGCGAGTTCGTCGTCGATGGCGTCGACCTCGTCGTCATCCGCAGTTGGCAACAGGTCTGCTAGGTCGTCACGGCCAAGGCGGGCGCGGATCACGGCGAGCACAAAATCATCGACGCTGTGAGTGCGCACTAAGCCACAGGCCGCGCAGCGGTAGCGGTCGGCATGCGTGTGCACGGGGTTGCCGCACTCGTCGCAGACATACAGGCCCGAGCCAAGATGGCGGCGAGTGTTCCGGCGCTCCTTGTTTGTCAGCCGGTCGGGATCATCGAGCACGTTTTGCACACGCCACCACAGATCGGGTGTGACGATCGGCTCCCACTGCCCTTTCACCGGCTCGCCGGTATCGGGGTCGCGGACGATATGCGTGACACGGCGGTATTTGTTCTTCACGCCTTTGCGCTTGGCCTTCTTATACGTGGAGTAGCCGGCATACACGGGGTTGCGCAGGATCGAGTGCAACGACGTGTAGGCCCAGGGCTGCGCGTCGGGAACCAACTTTTCTTCCTGGCCAGCAGCGCGACGGCGTGCGTTGCGCTCTGTGACCACGGTGTGCATATGGCGCGGCGTGGTCGGAATGTCCGGCAAGCCCGGTTGATCGACCCCAGATAAGGCGCGTGCGATATCGCGCATGGAGTTGCCCCTCTCGACAGCGCGGAACATACCGATCACGGCGGCGGCTTCGGATGGGATGATCTCGCCGGTGGAGGTGTAGCCGATCGGGCGCACACCGCCGGAGTACCAGCGGCCCTGCTCGGCGCGCTGCTGTTGCGCACGGGATTGGCGCATGCTTTTGCGTTCGATCTCGCCGCGCGCCACGGCTGCTTTGATACGCGCGTACATTCTGCCGCCGTCGGTGGCAAGGTCAACATCACCGTTCGCGGTGACGAGTTTCAGCCCCTGCTCTTCCGCCCTGTCGATCCACTCTTCGAGCTGCGCGGGCTGTCGTGTGAGGCGGTCGAGGTTCCAGCAAATGATCGCGTCGATCTCGCCGCGCTCAAAGGACGCCACCATCGCGTCGTAGTCGGGACGGTCCACGTCCTTCTTTGATGCAGAGATCGATTGATCGACGTAGGTATGCACGACGTCCCAGCCGCGTTGCTCGGCGAGGGCTTCGCAGTCCTGACGCTGCCGGTCGATGGCGAGGCCGTCCATGGCAGCATCTAACGAGATACGGAGGTAAATAGCAGCACGTGTAGTCATACGCTATTCATAGCGCATTTAGGTTACATTGAAACGAAACTCCACGCAGACGACATCCTCAGCCTGCTCGACCTCGCAGACCGCTAGCTCGCCAGCAGCCGCTTTGACACGAAGCTCCCACCGCCTACCGGGCGCGCAGTTCCACGGGCACAGCCTTAAAGTTTGCGGATACGCTCTGCATCAGCCACGAGGTTTTGCGCGAGCTTCTCCGCTTCAAGGCCACTCAAGTCGCAGCTGTCGAAGCGGGCCAGCCAATCAGCACGAATGGCGGGGGAGTCGAACCAGGTTGCGCGCTCGGCTTCAATATCCTCGATACCACTCAAGGTGCGGCCGTCGCGGGTGCGGATCTCGAGGTCGTCGACAAGCGGGGCAATCGCTTGAAGTCCTGGGACGATGGCTTTAAAACCCGACGTGTGGGAAACCTCATTGGTCCAACGCGGGTAGCGGCTCACGCGCTGCGCCTCCAGGTAGCGCTGGGCGACGCCCAGCCTGGAGACCTCCTGCGCCACCGCCAGCCCCACGACCTTTACGCGGAAACCCACGGAGCGAAACTTGGCTATCTCTCCTGCGATGAATTCCGGGTTGGACAGCGTGTTCTCAATGATGAGGGAGTGCCCGTGCTGCCGGCCATACTCAATCAGCGAGGACATCCAATAGGGCACCGGACCATTGGTGAGCACGTCCATGCGCAGGGGGTCGCGCTCCATGATCTCGTCGAGGGCGGGGTGCAGCTTCCGAACCTCATCGGAATCAAGGACCGCGTGACCATTCTTTACAGATTCAATAGCCGTTGATTTGCCTGACGCTGGCTGCCCCGCCACATAAATGACTTCTGGAACAGACGGACTGTGAGCATTCGATCGGCCAAAGTAGCTGGCTTGCAGAGTCTTTAGCCGTTGCTCCATAACTTGTGGATCAACGGGGAAATCAGCGGCGGAAAGCATAAGCTATGCCGCTTTGTGCTCGGAGGAGAGGGCTTCAAGCCGCTGCGCAAAGAGAGCCGCAGCGGCGCGGATGGCTTCAATGTCGGTTGAATCAACACCACTGACTATGTCCTCTACCAGCCAATTCTGACGAATCCACCATTGTGATTCAACATCGTTGCCTGCTTCAGCGGCCCGAGTGAGGTAGGCAGCTTTCAGCGAGGACGCAACCTCCTTCATGGCGTCGAAGGCTGCGTACTCGATCTCCGGGACGTTGGCGGTGCTCATGGCGCTAAGAATAGCAGCGCCATGGCGGTTTTAGCCGTTGATGATCTGCGGGTACGCCAGGCCCTTGAGGCCCTCGGTACCGAACTCCACACCGTAGCCGGAGGACTTGATGCCGCCGAACGGCACGCGCGGATCTACGGCACCGTGGCTGTTGATCCACGTGGTGCCAGCCTCCAGCTGCGCAGCAACGTCCAGTGCACGCTCGCGATTGGAGGACCACACCGAGGAGCCCAGGCCCACGTCGAGCTTGTTGGCCTGCTCGATGGCCCAATCCAGGTCTGTGTACTTCACAATCGGCAGTGCCGGGCCGAACTGCTCCTCCACGACCAGCGGGTTGTCCGGGTCGATGTCCGCCACCAGGGTGGTGGGGTAGAAGTAGCCCGGCGCGTCATAGTCCGGGTCACCGCCCAGCAGCACGCGGGCGCCGGAGTCCTTGGCGGCGTTGACGAGCTTGTCCACGATGTCGAACTGCTGCTTGTTCTGCAGCGGGCCGAGCACGTTTTCTTCTTCCAAGCCCACACCCATCGGCGAGGCCTTGGCTACCTCGACGAGGGCTTCGCAGACGGCGTCGTACAGCGATTCCGGCACGTACAGGCGCTTCATTGCCGCGCAGGTTTGTCCAGTGTTGATGAACGCGCCCCAGAAAAGGTCGCCGGCGATGGCGGCTGGGTCGGCGTCGTCAAGCACGATGCCCGCATCGTTACCGCCGAGCTCGAGGGTGAGGCGCTGCAGGTTCGCCGCAGAGGACTCGACGATCTTCTTGCCGGTCGCAGTGGAGCCGGTGAACATGATCTTGTCGATGTCGGCGTGAGTGGTCAGCGCTGCGCCTACCGCGCCGTCGCCGGTGACAACCTGCAGGACGCCTTCCGGAAGCACGGAATTAAAGACCTTGATGAGCGCCAGGACGGACAGCGGGGTGTACTCGGAAGGCTTAACCACCACGGCATTACCCATGCGTAGGGCCGGGGCAATCTGCCAAATGGTGATCATCATCGGCCAGTTCCACGGGCCAATCGCACCGACGACACCGAGCGGACGGTAGTGCACGGTCGCGGTGATGTCATCATCGACAGCGGTGTAATCAGGGGACTCGAAGGACGCCGTCGCGCGCAGCCACGCGGAGCACGCACCAACCTCGAAGCGAGCATTCGGGCCGTTCAGCGGCTTGCCCTGCTCGCGGGAGAGCAGCTCCACCAGCGGCTCCGCGGCAGCCTCAATGGCGTCCGCAGCCTTCAGCAGGAGGTCACAACGCTCAGCATCGCTGAGCTTTGCAAAGGACTTCTGCGCCTGAACCGCACGCTCAACCGCCGCATTGAGCTCCTCAACACTGCCTTCAGGTGCGACACCCACAACCTCTTCGGTGGCCGGGTTGATAATTTCGCGGCCCTCATCAACGGTGATGGCTGCGAGAAGATCTTCATAGGTGGCGAACTGCGACATTTATTCTCCTTAGTCGAGGTGTGCAATGTTTCGCCCATTGTTACCCACAACACATAATTACAGTTGACTCTCAGCGCACAAAGCTTGTTCAAAAGTGTGCTTGAGGTCACTGTATAGTATTTATATGCCCAACTCTTCCTCGCACTATGACCTCGCGGCCTGGCGCGCGGCGTCTTCGGAAACCTTCGGCAAGCTTGAGGTTCACGCACCCGAGGCGAGCACCTTTTGGGCCCAGCTCACCAGCACCAGAGTGGGGGAGGTCTCTCTCTTTGACATGCACACCGCGCCCCATTCGGTAAAAAGGGAAAGCGCAGCGCTTGGCGACGCCCCCTTTTGCAAGCTCAGCCTCCAGCTTTCCGGCCGCTCCACCATGGCGCAAGATGGCCGAACCTGCGAGCTTCATCCCGGTGACTTAGCACTGTATGTCACTCAACGGCCTTATGTTCTTGAATATCCCGTCGAGCAGCACACTCTTATCGTTCACTTTCCACAGAGCCTACTTAGCCTCACACCGGCTCAGATTCAGCAGCTAACTGCGAGCCCAGTTTCACGTGATCATGGCTTGGGCAAGGTGGCAGTGCCGCTTTTCGAGCAGCTGGCCAACAATCTCGACGTGCTGGAGGGGCCGCATGCCTCCGCGCTCGTTCGTTCCGCGTTAAACATGTTGGTCACAGTGTTCTCTTCTGAAATCGACACCGCCTCTGACTCGAAGAATTTGTTATTCAACCAGGCCACCTCATATATCGAGCAGCATTTAGGTGATGCAGATCTTTCCCCAAGCGCCATCGCAACGGCGCTTTTCGTATCTGTGCGCCATCTCCATTCCCGCTTCGCCGCCCAAGGCCTTTCAGTAGGCTCCTATATCCGCAGCCGCCGACTAGAGAAAGTACGGGAGGAGCTAACAAACCCTTTAAATGCCAAGGAATCCATTGGCACCATCGCCGCGCGCTACGGCCTGCACGATCCTTCGCACTTATCACGGGTATTCAAAGCTGAATTCGGACTTTCTCCGAGTTCCTTTCGCAGCCAAGCACTAGCTCCAAAACCGCGAGCCTGAGTGCATTCCACGCCGGCTGTGGCCATTTGTGCTTTCCTTATGTCTTTCTCTTCTCGTTCCCTCATCAGCGTTCTCACCTGCGCAACCCTGCTTGATGGCTGCGGCGATGATTCTTCTTCGAGCACGAAGCCTGTGTTCAAGGCACCTTCCTCCACGGCACAGCAGTCCAGCGTCCAAACCGCTACTCAAGCTGATGCGGCCAGCCCCTCGCCGGAAACGACAACACGCGAGGAATCTTCGAGTCCAGAGGAAACTACTTCTTCAGTAGCGCTCGTATCGCCGGAGGTGCCGGCTGATGTTCGCGCAAAGATTTGGAATGGCGGCGCCGTTCCAAAACTTGGTTTCACCAAGGCGGGCTTGCTGAGCGAAGGAAAGTTTGTGGACAGCTCAATCGGCCCAGGCGGCCCCAGCGCTAAGCTGGTGGGCTTTAACGAGGGCCTCGCGCCACTACCCGAGACCACCGTGGATAACTTCCGCGCCTTCCAGGGCGACATTGACGGCGATGGAGAGGTTGAAGTTCTTGCAACCATCATGTCCACCGGTGGCGGCACTGGCTGTTCCTACGAGACGGTGGTCTTCAATTAGGCTGCGGCGCAAGCCCCTGGATCAAACGCCCAGTTACGCGCCTGCATAAGGATTGCGCACACCGATGTACTGCAGCGAGGTGTACTCCTCGATGCCCTCGGCGCCACCCTCGCGGCCCATGCCGGACTGCTTGACGCCACCGAATGGGGCAGCGGCGTTAGAGATGACACCGGCGTTGAAGCCCATGAGGCCGAACTCTAGGCCATCGCCCAGGCGCCACATACGGTCGGAGTCTTCCGTGAACACATAGGAGGCCAGGCCATACTCGGTGTCGTTGGCCAGATCGATGGCCTCTGCTTCATCGCTGAAGGTAAGGATCGGCGCAACCGGTCCGAAGATCTCCTCCTGCGCCACGCGTGATTCACGTGAAACATTGGTCAGGACGGTCGGCTCGTAGAAGTAGCCAGCACCCTCACCACGGCTGCCGCCGACGAGGACTTTGGCACCCTTGGCCACAGCGTCTTCGACGAGCGCGGCGACGTTGTCCTGAGCCTTCTTCTCAATGAGCGGCCCACAGGTAACGCCCTCATCCATACCGTTGCCCACCTTGAGCTCAGAGATCTTGGCTGCAAACTTCTGTGCGAACTCGTCGGCCACGGACTCGTGCACGATAAAGCGATTAGCTGCGGTGCAGGCCTCACCAATGTTGCGCATCTTCGCGCCCATCGCACCCTCTACAGCTTGATCCAAGTCTGCGTCCTCGAATACGATGAACGGCGCGTTGCCGCCGAGCTCCATGGAGGTGCGCAGAACGTTGTCCGCAGCAGCCTTCAACAAAGTCTTACCCACCGGAGTAGAGCCAGTGAAAGACACCTTGCGGAGGCGCGAGTCAGCCATGACCGGCTCAGAAATGGCGGAAGCGGACTTGCCCGCCACGACGTTCAGAACGCCCTCCGGAAGACCCGCGTCAATCATGGTCTGCGCGAAGTACTGAGCAGTCAGTGGAGTCAGCTTCGCTGGCTTGAGCACCATGGTGCAGCCCGCAGCAACCGCCGGCGCAACCTTGCGGGTAGCCATGGCGAGTGGGAAGTTCCACGGGGTGATAAGCAGGCACGGGCCCACCGGCTTACGGCGGGTCACCATCTGAAGGGTGCCCTCCGGTGCAGGCAAGCTGCGGCCATAGTCACGCACGGCTTCCTCAGAGAACCAGCGCAGATACTCCGCACCGTAAGTGACCTCACCGTAGGCCTCAGCCAGAGGCTTGCCCATTTCCAAGGTCATCAACGCAGCGAATTCATCTTTACGCTCGGTAACAAGCTCGAAGGCACGACGCAGAATGTTAGAACGCTCGCGCGGGGTTGTACGCGCCCACTCGTCCTGGACGGCACAGGCGGCATCCAGCGCGGCCACGGCATCCTCCGAGTTAGCCGAAGCCAATGTGGCTAGTACCTCACCCGTGGCGGGATTCTCCACGTCGAAGGTCTCACCTGACGCAGCATCGCGCCACTGCCCGTTAATCAGCAGGCCAGTCGGAACCTTGGCCAACAGTTGCTCAACATTGATAGTCATAAAAGTTGCTAACCTTTCTTCGAGAATTTATCCGCCAGCGTACGCGCCGCACCGGACAGCAGCTGGACATCAGCTCCTACCAGCGCAAACGACGCACCTGCGTCGAGATAACGCTGCGCCTGCTCCAGATTGAAAGCGTTGACGCCCACCGGCTTGTCTGCGGCACGGACCGCATCGAAAGTACGCTGCACTGCGTCCAGCACGTCTGGGTGGGTCTGCTGACCCAGCAGCCCCATTGAGGCCGCCAGATCCGAAGGGCCAACAAATATTTGGTCAACACCATCGACGGCCGCGATCTCCGCCGCGTTCTCCACAGCGGTGAAGGACTCAATCTGCACGGTCAGGCTGACGGTCTCAGCGGCCTTCTGCAAATACCCCTCCACACCATTCCAGCGGGAAGAACGAGCCAAAGCACTGCCGACGCCGCGCACACCGTGCGGTGGGTAATACATTGCCGCTACAGCCTTCTCGGCCTCGGCGACAGTATCGACCATCGGCACCATCAGATTCTGGGCACCAACATCTAGGTATTGCTTGATAAGTGCGGTGTCATTAACCGGAACACGCACCATGCGGGTTGGCCCATACGCATCCGTGGCCCGAAGCAATTCTGCGATGGTCTCCAAGCTATAAGGGGAGTGCTCGCCATCAATGAGCAGCCAATCGAAACCGGCGGAAGCAACAATTTCCGCCGCCACCTGGGAGCCGGAGCAGATCCAGGCGCCGATCAAGGGGGCGTGGTCAAGCGCGCGCGTGAAGGTTGGCGGAAGTTCTACTGGAATCGGCATGTGATCGCTCCCAACTTTCCATAATCGGCGTGGACGGTATCGCCCGGCTCCACCCACATCGGCTTGGTGAAGGAGCCGGCGAGGATGATGTCACCCTTCTTCAAAGTGTCGCCGTGGGCATGCAGCTTGTTCGCCAGCCAGGCGACGCCCATCGCCGGATGGTTGAGCACCGCCGCGGCGACGCCGGTGTCTTCGATGGATTCATTGCGATAGAGGAGTGCGGAGACCCAACGGAGGTCAACGTCTTCGGGACGGACTGGGTTGCCGCCATAAACCATCGCACCGAGCGCCGCGTTGTCAGAGATGGTGTCCACGATGGTGCGACCCTTCATCTCGATGCGGGAGGAGAGGATCTCCAAGGCTGGCACCACGTAATCGGTCGCGCGAAGCACGTCAAAGATGCTGCAGTTAGGCCCCGCCAGGTCCTCCTTGAGAACGAAGGCGAGCTCCACCTCGATGCGCACGTTCGAGAACTGCGCATGCTCGATAACGGAACCGTTCTCATAAACTTGGTCCGCGAAAATTGCCCCGTAGTCCGGTTCAGTAATGCCGGTCGCCTCCTGCATTACCTTGGAAGTCAGGCCAATCTTGCGGCCAACGAGGCGCCGCCCACCGGCGATGCCGCGCTTTACCCATTCACCCTGGATGGCATAAGAATCCTCCACACCCATGTCCGGGAAACGAGTGCTCAGCAGAGGAATCATCGTGCGGTCGCGCTCGGCCTGCGCCAGCTCATCCGCGATGGCTATATGTTGCTTGCTATCTAACATTGTCGAATTCCTTAGTTCGTTGTTTCACGTGAAACATGCAGAAAAGCTGGACCGCATTTCTGGGTTTTAATCAACCTTGAAATCACAGTCCAGCATCCATGAGAGCTTTAGAGCTGGTTGCCGAGCTTGAACTCGCCCTGCTTCCACTCCGGCATCTCCTCGGAATCTTCCTTGCGGGTGTAGGAGAAGCCATCCGCGCCGATGGTCTGCGCCATCTCGGACTCATCGGTGCGCTCGACCAGTGGAACCGGATTGCCATCGAGATCGAGGACGGTGGAGCCGTCGCGGTACCAAGAAGGCACAACCGGGGTACCCCACCAGTCGCGACGCTGGTTGTCGTGGACGTCCCAGGTGACAACCGGGTTGTCTGGGTCGCCGGTGTAGTAGTCCTGGGTGTAGATCTCCACGCGGTGACCATCCGGGTCGCGCAAGTAGAGGTAGTAGGCATTGGAAACACCGTGACGGCCTGGGCCGCGCTCGATAGCGTCAGACTCACGGAGAGCGCCAAGCTTGTCGCAGATGGCGATGATGTTGTGCTTCTCGTGGGTCGCGAATGCGATGTGGTGCATGCGCGGGCCGTCACCACCGGTCATTGCGGTGTCGTGGACGGTCGGCTTACGGCGCATCCATGCGGCATAAACGGTGCCCTCTTCATCACGGATATCCTCAGTGACGCGGAAGCCAAGATCCTCCATGTAATCCACGGCCTTCGGAACATCCGGGGTGATCTGATTGAAATGATCCAAGCGAACCAACGCGCCCGGGATATGAGCGTCATAGCTCCACGCCAGACGCTCACGGTGCTCTACCTCGTAGAAGAACTCGTATGGGAAGCCCAGCGGATCCTGCACACGCACAGAGTCGCCGATACCCTTGACAAAGCCGTCCTTGTTGCGACGAACCTCGCAGCCGCGGGCCTTGTAAAACTCCTCGGCGCGGTCAAGATCCTCTGGGGTGCGGACACGGTAGGAGAAAGCAGCTACTGCAGCGACCGGCCCCTTGCGCAAGACGAGGTTGTGGTGGATGAACTCCTCGTAGGTGCGCAGGTAGATTGCGTTGTCATCTTCCTCGGTCACGACGAGGCCTAAGGTATCCACGTAAAACTTACGGGAAGCCTCAAGATCGGTAACAACGATCTCCATATAGGCGCAACGCAGGATATCCGGTGCTTGAACGTTGGTCATGATGTGCTCCTTTAAAGAAATGAGAGAGATGGATTAGTCCTGCTTGCCGAAGACCGGGTTGTGGACTTTGTCGAGGTTGATGTGGACTGCCTGCTGGTCGGTGTAGAAGTCGATGGAACGGTAGCCACCCTCATGGCCCAGGCCGGAGGCCTTAACTCCTCCAAATGGGGTACGTAGGTCGCGCACGTTGTTGGAGTTCAGCCAAACCATGCCAGCCTCAACGTTTTGTGCGAAGTTGTGCGCACGCTTAAGGTCGGAGGTCCACACGTAAGCAGCCAGGCCGTACTTGGTGTTGTTGGCCAGCTCGAGCGCTTCCTCGTCGGTGTCGAACGGGGTGATGGCAACGACCGGGCCGAAGATTTCTTCCTGGAAGATGCGGGCGGAAGGATCGACGTCCACGAAGACGGTCGGCTGCACGAAGTTGCCCTCTGGGAAGCCCTCTGGGCGTTCGCCGCCGGCTGCCAGCTTGGCTTCCTGCTTGCCGATCTCGATGTAGGAGGTGACCTTCTCGTAGTGCTCTGGGTGAACCAGGGCGCCAACCTCGGTCTTCGGGTCAGAAGGCAGGCCCACCTTCACACGCTTGGCGACGGCGGTGTAGCGCTCAACGAACTCATCGTAAATGTCGCGCTGAACCAGGATGCGGGAGCCGGCGGTGCAACGCTCGCCGTTCAGAGAGAAGACGCCGAAGATGCAGGCGTCGATAGCGGTGTCCAGGTCAGCGTCGGAGAAGACGATGGCTGGGGACTTGCCGCCGAGCTCCATGGACAGGCCCTTGAGGTGCGGTGCAGCGTTGCCGAAGATGATCTGGCCGGTGCGGGACTCACCGGTAAAGGAGATGAGCGGGACGTCTGGGTGCTTGACCAGTGGGTCGCCCGCGTAGCCCTCTTCACCGAAGCCGTTGACTAGGTTGAATACGCCCTTCGGGAGGCCAGCTTCCTCGAAGATTCCAGCCCACAGCTGCGCAGACAGCGGGGTGAACTCAGCCGGCTTCAGAACAACGGAGTTGCCAGTTGCAATTGCCGGAGCGAGCTTCCAAGACTCGAGCATGAACGGAGTGTTCCACGGGGTGATAAGACCTGCGACGCCGATTGGCTTGCGGTTGACGTAGTTGATCTGGCGGCCTGGAACCTTGTAGGCGTCGTCAGCCTGCGCAACGATGAGGTCAGCGAAGAAGCGGAAGTTCTCCGCCGCGCGCTTTGCCTGGCCGTTAGCCTGGGTAATCGGCAGACCGGAGTCGAAGGACTCCCATGCAGCGAGCTTGTCAGCGCGGGTCTCAACAATGTCAGCAATCTTGTTGAGCACGCGTGCGCGCTCACGTGGCAGGGCCTTGGACCACTCGCCGCGCTCAAAGGCAGCCTTGGCGGCAGCAACCGCTTTGTCGATGTCAGCTGGCTTACCGGAAGCAGCCTTAATGTAGTTCTGGTTAGTTACCGGATCGAGTACGTCGAATTCGTCGCCATCAATAGAGGCAACGAACTCACCATCGATGTAGTGGAGGATCTTCTCTGGAAGGTCGGCTGGCTTGGCTGCGTCATTATTGATGCTCACTGCGGCATTCTCCTTAAACTGCGGTGTCTGTAATTTCTGCTTTTGCATTGCTGTCTGCCGGGCTTTCTGCCTGGCTATTTTTCTCGCGGTATCGGCGGGAAGTCTGCAAGCGATGTTCGCGCGCAACCTTTTCCACATAAGCTTCTTCCGCGCCGATCTCGATGAGAGCGAGCAGCTTTTCGTGTTCTGCCACCGATTCCAGGGCCCGCTCCGGTACGTAGCGGAAGGTGGAGACTCGGTGGTATTCAAGTTGGTCCCATTGCTCATAAACCAAGTTCACGAGCCTTTCGTTGGGGCACTTGGCGAAAAGCACACTATGAAATTCTTTGTTGAGCTTCGTGAACTCGTCTGGGTCGTGATGCACATCGAGTTCACGCATCTTCTGATTGATTGCTCGCGCCTTAGCAAAATCCTCAGCGGTGAGAAACGCTGCCGATTGGGCGGTGGCCCGTGCCTCCAGAGTGGCCACGATATCCATCGACTCGTAGTAGGCCTCGCGATTGTGCGTGGTTACCCTGGCACCAACATTGCGTTCGTAGGTGACTAGGCCCTCGGCTTCGAGTTGCCGGATGGCTTCGCGCACTGGAACGACGCTGACGTTGAGTTCTTCTGCAATTGTTGAGAGCACCAACCGATGCCCTGGCTCATACTCACGAGTGCGAATCTGGCGGCTTATCCAGTTATAGGCTTGCTGAGACTTACTCTCAGGCGCGGATTGTTCAGATTTCTGGGTCTGATCCTTTGCTGAAGTCACTGACCACCACCATTCTTGAACTCAAGGTAAGCCTCTTTATTGGCCCCCGTTGGCGGGAACATTCCGTCGAGGCTGGCGCCTGCCTTTACTTGCTCAGCAACCCACTCGTCCTCATGCTCCTTGGCCAAAGCAGCGTCTGCTACCTCTTCGGCCAGGTCACGCGGAATGACGATGACACCGTCGTCATCACCAACGATGATGTCGCCCGGAACCACGGTGGCGTTTCCGCAAGAGACAGCGATGTCGCTATCCCACGGAACGTGCTTACGGCCGAGTACGCAAGGATGCGCACCCTGAGTGAAGACAGGGAGCCCGATTTCGCGAACCGCTTCATAGTCTCGAACGCCGCCGTCGGTCACCACACCGGCTGCGCCGCGGGTCTTAGCACGAAGCGCGAGGATGTCCCCCAAGGTGCCGGAACCCGGCTCCTGGCGAGCTTCGATGACGATGACTTCACCCTCCTTGACGGTGTCGAAGACCTTCTTCTGCTCGTTTAGGCCACCGCCGTGGGACTTAAAGAGGTCCTCGCGTCCAGCTACGAAGCGCAGGGTGCGAGCCACGCCAACCATCTTGGTGCCCTTGGTCTGTGGGTAAACGCCTTCGATGACGCACTGATTGATGCCGCGGCTTCGCAGCTCTGCGGAAAGACCGGCGGTCGGCGCTTCTTCGAGTTTCTTCTTCAGCTCTGCGGAGAGCTCAGAGGAGGGAAGTGGTGGCAGGCCTGCAGACTCGCGGTCACCGTATGCGTCCTCGCGCTGCTTGTCATCGACCTTCGGCAGGTTGCCCAGGGCCGGGTCGAAGTTAGCCGGGATTTCCACGACGGTGCTCTTCAAGCGTCCAGAGGTGACACCGCCCGGCACGTCAACCTCGACCTCGACAACGTCGCCTGGCTCGATGACGGTGGATCCGGCCGGCGTACCAGTCAAAATGATATCTCCAGGCTCCAGAGTCATGTGCTGGGAAAGATCTGCCACAAACTGGGCGAGAGGGAAAATGAGGTCCGCATCAGAGGAGGTGCCTTCCTGCACAACTTCGCCATTGACCCAAGTGCGCAGACGCAGGCCCTTGGGGTCGATCGTCTGGGCGTCGATAAGCTTCGGCCCAATCGGGGTGTAACCATCGCGGGACTTGGAGCGAGTGTTGGAGCCCTTGTCCTGCGCGCGATAGTCGTAGATGCCCAGGTCATTGGAGGCAGTCACATACGCAACATAATCCCAAGCCTCCGCGAGAGAGACGTTGCGGGCCGCTTTTCCGATGATGAGCGCAATCTCGCCCTCGAAAGCAAGCAGCTCAGTGCCCGCGGGGCGCTCGACGACGCCGCCGGACTCGGCAAGCGTGCTCGTCGCCTTGAGGAAGTAGCTCGGGGTCTTAGGCCAGCGGCCTCGTTGTGCGGCACGAGACTCGAAAGCCACATGCACAGCAATCATCTTGCCCGGTTTCTCAGGCAGAAATTGGGGTACAGCCATGAAAAATCCTTCTTTTCTCTCAAATGCTTGCCCAAATCGTATATTATCCCTACAATCACCGCAAGTGGTTTAATTCACAAAGCCTGGAACGTATATGGCAAGCCACATATTGAAAGGAAAAACATGTCGCACGCAACCGCCGCCCCGACAGTCACGACGAGCGAACGTCGCCGTGTTGTCGCTGCGACCACCATCGGTACCGCCATCGAGTGGTACGACTACTTCCTCTACGCCGCAGTTGCCGGCCTCGTATTTAACAAGCTCATGTTCGGCCCGCTGGAGGGTGGTCTCGCCACCATCATCTCCTTCCTGACCGTTGGCTTGTCATTCCTGTTCCGCCCGGTCGGCGCATTTCTGGCTGGACACTTCGCTGACCGCCTCGGCCGCCGCGTTGTCCTCATGGCTACCCTCTTTGCAATGGGTGGCGCCACCACACTCATCGGCGTGCTGCCCACCTACGACTCAGCGGGTGTTTGGGCCCCAATCCTGCTTATCTTCCTGCGCATCATCCAGGGTATTTCCGCTGGTGGCGAGTGGGGTTCCGCCGTGCTGATGGCTGTAGAGCACGCCCCAGTTAACAAGCGCGGCCTCTACGGCGCCGGCCCACAGGTCGGCGTCCCCGCAGGTCTGCTGCTTTCCTCCGGCGTGCTGTCCATCATGAATAGCATTGCGCCTGGCGACGCCTTCATGCAGTGGGGTTGGCGCGTACCGTTCCTGCTCTCCTTCGTTCTGGTCATCGTTGGCTACCTCATTCGCATGGGCGTCGAGGAGTCCCCAGTCTTCGAGGAGATCGCGGAGCGCCAGGAAGAAGAGTCTGCACACCCATTCACAGTGCTGTTCAAGAAATTCTTCCCGCTGGTTCTTACCGCAGCGCTTATCTTCGCTGGCAACGGAACCGTGGGTTACATGACCACCGGTGGCTACATCCAGAAGTACGCCTCTGACCCTGAAGGCCCAGTGGCACTGGCACGCGGTGACGTCCTCAACGCCGTTACACTTTCCGCATTCACTTGGGCAATCTTCACCCTGTTTGCCGGCTATATCTCCGACTTGATTGGCCGGCGCAACACCTACCTCATCGGCTTCGTCCTGCAGGCAATTGGTGCCGCCGCCCTCTTCCCGCTGGTCAACACCGGCGATCTGAAGATGCTGTACGTCGCCCTCATTTCCCTATCCTTGGGCCTTGGCCTTACCTACGGTGCACAGTCCGCTATGTACGCCGAGCTCTTCCCAGCTTCCATCCGCGCAACCGGCGTTTCCATCACCTACGCTATCGGCTCGGTTCTGGGTGGCGCCTTCGCCCCGATGATTGCCGCCTCCCTGGTGGAAGCCACCGGCACGACCTTCGCAGTGTCCGGATACCTCGTCACCGCCTCCATCGTTGGCCTGGTATGCATGTTTATCCTGCGTGAACGCAAGGGTATTCCACTCGGCCCAGAGCACGAAGCAGAGCAAGCCCGTGGCCACATCATCTTCACCAAGTAGCCGCAACCGGTAGCCACCTCGCAGCCGCACACAGACTTAGCCGCCAGTTTCTCCTACCCGGCAAGGTGGGAGAAACTGGCGGCATTTTTGCACCTCTCAAAGCGCACGAGCACAAACCCAGAAAACTCTTAAAAGTGATTGTGCAATATCGCGCCATCATATATGATTCGGCACATAGGACTTGGATCACAGATATATGACTCATTGAAGTGGGTCACCATCAGTCTCACGAGAACCTCACACACCGCGGGGGTTCCTCCCACCCCCTCCTCATCTCGGTTAGTAAGGAGACCACAGTGCAGTTCCACCACAACGGTTATGTTTCCCAAGACCCACGCGTCCTTGAGCCAGCAGGATACGGCGTAGATCGCCCATCTGAGCTCCCAGACACCATGGACGTCCTCATCGTCGGCTCCGGCCCGGCAGGCATGATCGCAGCTGCACAGTTGGCGATGTTCCCCAACGTCAACACCCGCATTATCGAACGTCGTCCACACCGCCTCATCTTGGGCCAGGCAGACGGCATCCAGTCCCGCTCCGTGGAGACCTTCCAGGCATTCGGCTTTGCTAAGGAAATCACCGAAGAGGCTTACGAAATCACCGAGATGTCCTTCTGGAATCCGGATCCCGAAAACCACGAGCACATCAAGCGCGGTGCACGCCCAATCGATGATGAGTTTGGCATCTCCGAGTTTCCGCACCTCATCGTGAACCAGGCACGCGTCCTCGACTACTTCGCCCGCTTCGCACACCGTGCCCCGGCGCGCATCAAGCCGGACTACGGCTGGAAGTTCATCGAGCTTGAGGTCGGGGAGGGGGAGTACCCCGTCGCCGCCCACTTGGAGGATGAGAACGGCAACCCACGTACTGTCCACGCCAAATACGTCATCGGCTGTGACGGCGCAAAGTCCCGCGTCCGCAAGTCCATCAGCCGCTCCCTGAAGGGTGACCAGGCCAATCACGCATGGGGCGTTATGGACGTGGTCGTCGACACCGACTTCCCTGACTGGCGCACCAAGTGTGCAATCCACTCCAAGGCTGGCTCCATTCTTCACATCCCGCGTGAGGGCGGCTACCTCTGCCGCGTCTACGTCGACCTCGGCGTTGTTCCAGAGGGCGACAACGGCAAGGTTCGCGAGACCCCAATCGAGAAGATCATTGAGAAGGCCAACGAAATCTACTCGCCGTACTTCATCGACGTGAAGATGGTGGCGTGGCACTCCGTTTACGAGGTGGGACACCGCTTGGTCGACGATTTCGACGACAACAATGACACCCCACGCGTCTTCCTCACCGGCGACGCTTGCCACACCCACTCCGCCAAGGCTGGCCAGGGCATGAACGTCTCCATGCAGGACGGCTTTAACATTGGCTGGAAGCTCGGCCACGTCCTCGACGGCCGCGCGCCAAAGGAGCTGCTGTGCACCTACCACGGTGAGCGCCAGCCGGCCGCCCAGAACCTCATCAACTTCGACCGCGAGTGGTCCACCCTTATGGCCACCCCAACCGAGGAGCTCGATGATCCGGAGGCAGTAGAGAAGTACTACGTTGCTGCCGAAGAGTTCGCTGCCGGCATGATGACGCAGTACGAAGAGAACATCATCGTCGGTGACACCCAGCACCAGGATCTGGCTACTGGCTTCCCCGTGGGCAAGCGTTTCAAGTCCTTCGAGGTGCTCCGCCGCTGCGATGCCTTCAAGCTTCACCTCGGCCACCAGCACCTCGCCGACGGACGCTACCGCATCTACGCTTTTGCCGACGCCCCGAAGGCTGGCGCGGAATCCAAGCTCACCGCCTGGGCCGAGCAGATGCAAGAGATTATCGCTAAGTTCAACCCGGAAGGCGCCGATGAGAACACCTACTTTGATATCAAGGCCATCTACCAGCAGACCAACCACCACGACTACGAGATTCTCGACGCTCCGCGTCTGTTCCGCCCCTTGAACGGCAAATTCAACATCCCAAACTGGGAGAACGTCTTCAACGCGCTTTCCCCAGAGGAGGACATCTTCGAGGCCCGCGGTATCTCCCGCGAGGGTGCGGTCGTCATCGTACGCCCGGACCAGTACGTGGGCGCAGTTCTGCCGCTTGACGACGCCGCGGCTGTCGAGGCGTACTTCGACAAGGCACTGTTGCCAACCAAGTAAGCAACGGCTCTAAATAACAGCCACAAACAAGGCCCCGCGTAGTGTTTCACGTGAAACACAGCGCGGGGCTTAAGTTTGAAGACAATATGAGTGCGTAGCCAAGAGCTCTTCCAAGCGTTCCTCGAGCGGCTGGCGGTTTAGCTCCGCAACCCTATCGCGAAGATCGGAAGTATCGAGTTCCTCAAGAACATGAGTTAGAACCTCTTGGGAAGATTCTTCTTGATGCTCCAGCGCGCGATAGAAAGCGGCACTCAATATGATTTGTTCCATCACCGCTATGGACTTGCCCGGAGAATATTCCGGAGCATCCGGCTCAAAGTCCCAGACCTGGACCCAGTGGAGGCCGAAGAACTTGAGAGAATTACCTTCCACGACTTCGCGGGCGTAGGTGCGGGGAAGGGCAGCGCTACGGCGGGCCGGATCGAAGATGCCGAAGACTGGCTCGCCATCGTTCTCGCCAACCACGAGCCAATCGCTGCCGTGGTATTCCACCAGCGATTGGCCGAGCACGAGTTCAACCTCATCGACGCTGAGCTTCGGAGCGACCTCACGGGCGAAAGCGTCGACATATGGCGCTTGCCATGTCTTGTGCTGCTTCAGCTTCTCATCGTCGCCGTGAACTTCCATGAAACGCCTGAAGGTCTCCGCCGCTTCCTCACGGCGCTTGGTTAGTTGTTCCGAGTACTGTTCCTGAAGTGGTGCGAGTTTGGCTTCAAGCGTGTCCATGGTCACAATCATACATAGGAGCACTCATTTTGCCTGTGCATAAAATGTGCGCGAAACCACACACATAGCACACACTCATGCTATGGTGTGTTTCATGCAACTTCTGACCAACACATCCCAGAACTGGTGGTGGCGCGCGTAACTGCGGGCCAGTTCACTCGAAACCAGAAGATTTAGGCTCGCGCTATGCGGGCCTTTCGTGGTTTTATAGCCACCACGGCGCACGCGGCGCGAATCTAAAGCTTCAAAACTCAAGAAGCCATAGACAACATTTAGCCGCGAAAGGGCACCACTAATGCCACCAACCCCTACCGCCGGAACGGTCTTCCACACCGCCTCCCAAGCGATACCTTATGAGCAGGATGCGTCGCTGCTTTTCCACCGGCTCGCGCAGTCGAAGGATAGCCTCCTCCTTGAGGCCGCCGACATCGAGTCCAAGAAGAACCTCAACTGCATCGCCGTTCTCCAGGCCGCGCTGAAAGTCACCTGCCGGGGCCAGCGCGTCACAGCCACGCCACTAACTGAAGTCGGCGAGACAATGATGGCGCGACTCAAGGATCAGCTCGGCGAGCACTTTGATGGCGAAGATTTTGTATTTAGTCTTTCCTCCAAGAGCGACGAGCGCGAGCGCCTCCGCGATGTATCGACGGCCGCTGTTCTCCGAGCCCTTCAATTAGACGCTGGTTACTCCACTCCGGATGGAGCACTTCCTTTCGTCGGCGGCGGCTTTGCTTATGACTATCTCGAGAGCTTCGAGAAACTGCCCGCCGTAGGGGAGGGGCCGAACGATTATCCGGATTATGAGTTCGTCGTCGCGCAGACGCTACTGACCATCGACCACGCCACGGAGACCGCCGCGTTGCATGCGGTCGATCTGAGCGAGGAAGCGGCGTCGTCAAGCTTGGCAGAGCTCGCATCCATCGAGGCACAAGAACTGGAGCCCACTCCAAGCCGCTATCGACTCATCGCGAAAGCTTCGATGCCCGACTCCGAGTTCCGCGCCATTGTGTCACAGTTACAAAATAACGTGACTGCGGGGGACATCTACCAGGTGGTGCCCGCGCGCGCATTTTCGCTCGATTGCCCCGATGCATTCGCCGCCTACCGTCAGCTCCGCGAGACCAACCCCTCGCCGTACATGTTCTACGTGCGCGGTGCGGACTACGAACTCTTCGGTGCCTCCCCGGAGTCGAACCTGAAGTTTAATGCCTCCACCCGCGAGGTACAGCTTTATCCCATCGCCGGTACGCGCCCGCGCGGGCTCAACCCAGACGGCAGCATCAACCATGAGCTCGACATCCGCAACGAACTCGAGATGCGTACCAACAACAAGGAAGTCGCCGAGCACACCATGCTTGTGGACCTCGCCCGCAACGACCTTGCCCGCGTGGCCGTACCGCAGACCCGCAAGGTCGCGGAGCTACTCCAGGTGGACCGTTACTCGCGCGTCATGCACTTGGTTTCGCGTGTAACCGCCACTCTTCACGAAGACTACGACGCCCTCGACGCATACCGCGCCTGCATGAACATGGGAACACTCACCGGCGCACCGAAGCTACGCGCGATGGAACTCGTACGCGTAACCGAGGGAACCCGGCGCGGCTCCTACGGCGGGGCAGTGGGTTACCTCAAGGGCGACGGCTCTATGGATAACTGCATCGTCATCCGCTCCGCCTACGTCAAGAACGGCCAAGCCGTGGTCCAGGCAGGGGCCGGCGTAGTCCGTGATTCCGTCCCCCAAGCTGAAGCAGATGAAACCCTGCACAAGGCCTACGCAGTCCTGCACGCCATCGCTCTGGCGCACAACGCCCAATTGGAGGTTGTCCGATGACCCATTCCCCGCACGTAGTGCTCATTGATAACCACGACTCCTTTGTCTACAACCTCGTGGACGCACTCGCTGGCTACAAGACCACCATCTTCCGCAACACCGTCTCCGTCGAGGAGATTCTAGCCGCACAGCCGGACATCATCTGCCTGTCCCCAGGCCCCGGCCACCCGCGCGATGCCGGCTGCATGATGGAGCTCATCGACTACGCGCTCGGCGAGATCCCGCTTTTCGGCATCTGCCTCGGCTTCCAGGCTCTGCTGGATCACCACGGCGGAACCGTCGAGCCTTGCGGCCCGGTACACGGCAAGTCGGTGGCGATGACGCTAACCGAAGAAGGTGCCCAGCACCCGATCTTCACCGGCCTTACCGTGGACTCCGAGCCAGACAACCCGAACTATGTGGGCACGCAGGTTCCAGTGGCCCGCTACCACTCCTTGGGTTGCACGCAGATTCCCGCCGGAATGCGGGCCTTGGCGACCACGGAGACGCAGATCGGTGACGTAGTGATGGCGGCCGAGACTAACGATGGAATGGCATTCGGCGTGCAGTTCCACCCGGAGTCCGTGTTGAGCCCGAAGGGTCCAATCATGTTGGAACGTTGCATCGAGAATTTATCGCTGAAATCAATTAAAGGAGAGACCAAGTAAATGGAAAATAAGAATGCACTCAAGGCCCTCCAGGGTTACCTGGATATCACCGAACCCACGGTGGAGCAGGCCATCGAGGTCTTCACCCCGTTAACCATCGGCGAATATGACGACATCCACGTCGCAGCGCTTCTCACCCATATCCGCACCCGTGGCGAGACCTTCGCCGACGTCGCCGGCGCAGCCCATGCCTTTCTCACCGCTGGCCGCCCCTTCCCGGTGACGGGGGAGGGCCTCATGGACACCGCCGGAACGGGCGGCGACGGCGCGAATACCATCAACATCACCACGGCGGCGTCGCTAGTCGCTGCGTCCGACGGCGTGAAGATGATCAAGCACGGCAACCGTTCAGTCTCCTCCAAATCGGGTTCCGCGGACGTACTCGAAGCCATGAACATTCCGCTCGACCTCAATCCACAGCGCGCCGTGAAGCAATTCGAGGCCTCGAACTTCACCTTCTTATTCGCACCCGCCTACAACCCTGCGGTGGCCCACGTGCAACCAGTGCGCAAGGCGCTAGGCATCCCCACCATCTTTAACACCCTCGGCCCACTGCTTTCTCCGGGCCGCCCGGAATTCCAGATCATGGGCATCGCGAATCCGACGCAGGGCCAACTCATCGCTGAGGTATTCAAGGAGCTCGGCCGCACCCGCGCGCTCGTGGTCCATGGCGCGGGCACCGACGAGATTGCTGTCCACGGAACCACTCACGTGTGGGAACTCAACGACGGCGAGATTAAGGAATATGACATCACCCCGGAGGAGCTCGGTATCGCACGTCACGAGCTCGCGGAGCTCGAGGGCGGCAATGGCGCCGAGAACGCCGCGCTCATCCGCAAGGTCTTCGCAGGGGAGGGCAGTCCTGCGCATTACGACGCCATCGTGGCCACCGCGGGCGCCATGTTCTACCTCTGCGGCAAGGCCGAGTCCATCGCCGCAGGCGTGACGCACGCCAAGGAAGTCATCGACTCCGGCCAGGTGGCGCAATGGCTGCGTACCCACGAGGAGGCCAACTATGGCTAGTCTGCCAACGGTGCTGGAAGGGATCGTCGCCAAGCGCCGCACACACATCCCTGACATTCGTGAGCGCATCGCACACGTCGACCTTCAGGCGCTGCCCAAATCGGAGCGTTCGCTTTACGACACCCTCAAGGGCACCAACCGCTTCATCATGGAGTGTAAGTCCTCCTCGCCTTCGCTCGGTCTTATCCGCGAGCACTACGAGCCGGGCAACATTGCGCGCATCTATTCGCGTTATGCCTCTGCCATCTCGGTGCTCTGCGAGCCGGACAGGTTCGGCGGCGACTATGACCACTTGCAGACCGTCGCAATGTCGACGCACCTACCGGTTCTGTGCAAGGACTTCATCATCGATCCGATTCAGGTCTATGCGGCGCGCTACTACGGTGCCGACGCCATCCTGTTGATGATGTCGATCGTCGATGATGAGACCTACGCCGAACTCAAGGCCCTGGCCGATTCGCTTGGCTTGGATGTCCTCACCGAGGCGATCACCAAGGAAGAGGTCGACCGCGCGGTTGCCTTTGGCGTAGATATCATCGGTATTAACAACCGCAATCTGCACGATCTCAGCATCGACCTGACGCGCTCAGAGCAGCTCGCCGAGTACATTCCGGAGGGCAAGATCGTGGTCTCCGAATCTGGCATCCGCGACAACCAGACGGTGCGTCGCATCGGCGGCCACGCCAACGCTTTCCTTGTGGGCTCCCAACTAACGAGTCAGCCTGACATCGATCTCGCCGCCCGCCGCCTGGTTTACGGCGACAATAAGGTCTGCGGACTAACGTCGTGGACCGCTGCTCAAGCAGCACGTACCGCCGGCGCCGTGTACGGCGGGCTCATTTTCGAGGAAGCCTCTTCGCGTAATGTTTCACGTGAAACTGCGCAAAATATCATCGCCCATGAGCCGGACCTGCTCTACGTTGCCGTCTCCCGCCGCACCTCCAACTTTGAAGAACTCGCTCTCGACGGCATTCACGCCATCCAGCTCCACGCGCCATACCAGGGGAGCGTTGAGGACGAGCGTGCTCTCATCGAAGAGGCCAGCAAGCATTCCAACCACGTCTGGCGTGCCATCGATATGACGGCACCTCACGCCCCAGAGGTGGTTGCAGCGCTTGCCGACGTCGCGGATCTCTTGGTCCTCGACACCGGTTCCGGCGGTACGGGGGAGACCTTCGACTGGTCAACAGTCCCCGCTGGGATTCCCGCCCTGTTGGCGGGAGGTTTGAATCTCACCAACCTCGAGCAGGCCCTCGCCGTAGGTACGATCGGATTAGATCTGAATTCTGGTCTCGAGACACCACGCGGTAAGGATTCTGGCCTCATCGCCAGGGCGTTCAGCGCCATCCGGAACTACCACAACCAGTACTAATATCCACCTCCCAACCTAAGAGGAAACACCATGACTGATACACAAGAAACCAGGGAAACCCTGCTCCCGGCCTACTTCGGTGAATTCGGCGGACAGTTCGTTCCGGAATCCCTAATTCCAGCGCTTGATCAGCTCGAAAAGGCATTCGTGGACGCGCAAAACGATCCTGAATTCCGCAAGGAGCTCGCGGGCTACCTGAAGGATTACCTCGGACGCCCCACCCCACTGACCGAGGCAACCAAGCTGGGAGGTAAGGCGCGCATCTTTCTTAAGCGCGAAGACCTCGTCCACGGCGGCGCACACAAGACCAACCAGGTTATCGGTCAGGCTCTGCTGGCCAAGCGCATGGGCAAGACCCGCATTATTGCGGAAACCGGCGCGGGCCAGCACGGCACCGCCACCGCCCTCGCATGTGCGCTACTTGACCTCGATTGTGTTATTTACATGGGCGCGAAAGACGTAGAGCGCCAACAGCCCAATGTTTATCGAATGGAGCTGATGGGCGCCAAGGTTGTACCCGTTGACTCCGGCTCCGGCACCCTCAAGGACGCTGTGAACGAAGCACTGCGCGATTGGACCGCAACCTTCCATGAGTCTCACTACCTCCTCGGTACCGCAGCGGGCCCACACCCGTTCCCGACCATCGTGCGCGAGTTCCACAAGGTAATCTCCGAAGAGGCCAAGGCGCAGATGATCGAGCGGACTGGCAAGCTGCCGGACCTCGTCGTCGCCTGCGTGGGCGGCGGCTCTAACGCCATCGGCATGTTCGCTGATTTCATTGAAGACGAGGGCGTCGAGCTTGTCGGCGCGGAGCCCAGTGGCGAAGGCCTCGATTCCGGTAAGCATGGCGCCACCATCAACAACGGCACCGTCGGCATTCTCCATGGCGCGCGTTCCTACCTCATGCGCAATTCTGATGGCCAAATCGAGGAGTCCTACTCCATCTCCGCGGGCCTGGATTACCCTGGCGTCGGCCCGCAGCACGCCCACCTGTCGAAGACCGGCCGTGCCAAGTACGTCGGCATCACCGACGCCGAGGCTCTCGAGGCCTTCCAGCTGCTGAGCAAGAAAGAGGGAATCATCCCCGCCCTCGAGTCTTCTCACGCCCTGGCCTATGCGCTCAAGCGCAAGGACGAGGACATCACCATCCTCGTCTCCCTTTCCGGCCGCGGTGACAAGGACATCGACCACGTCCGCCACACTCTCGAAGAACACCCTGAACTACGCCTCCAGGAGGAGCACTAATGAGCCGCTACGACAACCTTTTTGAATCCCTGTCCGGCGAGGGCGCATTCGTTCCCTTCATCATGCTCGGAGATCCCTCCCCGGAGGTTGCCCTGGAGATCGTCCGCGCGGCTGTGGCCGGCGGCGCCGACGCCCTCGAGTTGGGCGTTCCCTTCTCCGATCCGGTAGCTGACGGCCCCACGATCCAGGCCTCCCACATCCGCGCTCTGGAGAACGGCGCTACTGTCGACGCCGCGATTGAACAGATCAAGACGATCCGCGCCGAGTTCCCTGAGCTGCCCATCGGCATGCTCATCTACGGCAACGTTCCTTTCACCCGCGGCATCGAGAACTTCTACCAGGAGTTCCACGATGCGGGCGCGGACAGCATTCTGCTTCCCGACGTTCCCGTGCGTGAGGGCGCCCCATTCATCGCCGCTGCAGCCAAGGCCAACATCGAGCCCATCTTCATCGCCCCGGCACAGGCAAGCGAGAAGACCCTCGCGGGCGTTGCCAAGAATTCCAAGGGCTACATTTACGCCATCTCCCGTGACGGCGTCACCGGTACCGAAAAGGCCTCCGAAACCCGCGGCCTAGACGAGGTGGTGGCTAACGTGAAGCGCTTCGGCGGCGCGCCAATCCTTCTGGGATTCGGCATCTCCACGCCGCAGCACGTCGCTGACGCAATCGCCGCTGGCGCTTCCGGTGCCATCACCGGCTCCGCAATTACGAAGATCATCGAGAAGCATGTTTCACGTGAAACCGGCACCGACATCGATGTCGAAGCGCTGAAGAAGGAAATCACCGACTTCGTTGCATCAATGAAGGCGGCTACCAAGAAGTAGAAAACCCTCCCCAGGTAGGAAGAAGTGGTCATATCCCAGCGGCATGCTTGGGGCATGACCACTTTTTCATCGTTCTTCTACTACCCCAAAAGGGCATAAAAAATGACCCGGTAAGACCGGGTCATCGGGAGCAAAGAGTCTAGCTCAGTTCTTGGCGAGCAGGTTCAGCATCAGCCTCAGCCTCAAGCCCGTCAATCTTCTCGCGAGCAAAGCGGTCCACAATCATGGCGATAGCACCATCACCGGTGACATTAGCAGCGGTTCCCACTGAGTCGATTGCAATGTAGGCGGCGATCATGAGAGCAACGAGAGATTCATCGAAGCCCATGTTCGCCTGCAGTAGGCCAACTGCCACCATTACAGCACCACCTGGAACACCCGGTGCAGCAATCATCATGATGCCCAGCAAGAAAATGAAGCTCATCGCCTTGCCGAAAGAAACATCCATATCGGTCATCGTGACGATGGCGAAGGCATAAAGCGTCAGCTTCATCATCGATCCGGACAGGTGGATGGTGGCACACAGCGGGATGACAAAGCCCGCAACTGGCTTAGAAATACCGTTCTTTAATGAGGATTCAAGTGTCACCGGAATGGTAGCCGCGGAGGATGACGTACCCAGTGCAGTGAAGTACGCAGGAGCCATATTCTTCAAAGCGGTAAACGGATTTTTGCCTGAGATGATGCCAGCAAGGATGTACTGGAAGACTAGGTAAACGATGGTCATAACGACGGCAAGGATCAGCACCTTTGCAAATGCAACCAAAACATCGCCCAGGTTTCCATTCATACCCAACGACAGGAACATACCGAAGATGTAGATAGGCAACAACGGAATGACGAAGCCCCAAATCACCTTGACTACAACGTT
>NZ_GG667523.1:202708-249070 GCF_000159135.1 Corynebacterium striatum ATCC 6940 | reverse complement strand
CCTTAGTTATTGCGTAGAGATTGTCAGACTTTACCGCAGTCATGGCTACGCCAATGCAGAAGGAAAGCAACAACGCCGACATGACCTCAAATGGCGCCGGCATCTCGACGGTGAAGTAGGGAGCGAGTGCGCCTTCCTCAATATCGGAGACATTAGTGTTGATGGACTGACCCGCCAGAAGGGTGGGGTAGAGGGCAATCGAGAGACCGTATGCAATCAGACCGGAAATGATAGTAGAGCCATAGGCAATTCCGGCGGTGATGCCAAGCCACTTACCGGCACCGCGGCCGAGGCCAGCGATAGCAGGAGCGACGAGAGCGAAGATCAAAACTGGGATGAAGAAACCCAGGAAGTTACTGAACAATCCGTTAAAGGTGGCAAAAAGACGGCCGGCCCACTCCGGGAAGAAAGAGCTGGCAATGATACCTAGAATGATCGCAACGATGATCTTGAAGAGCAAAGAGTTAGTAATACCCTTGAGGTTCATATCGTTTTCTTTTCATTGTCGTGCGCTGAGTGTGACCACAAATTTCTATTGGTCGACACGCTCAGAATATTACCAAAGTACGTGAATAAATTACATATAACTGATGGATTATTTTGGCAGGCTACCCTCGATTTTCTTCTGACAAATTCAGGGTTAAACTAAGGGGCATGCTCGCGATTGCAATCATCTTCTTTATCCTTGCCGCTATTCTCCTCGTTGTCGGTGGACTGGCCACCGCACGAAAACTTCCGGGCAATAGCGTTGTAGGACTTCGCCTGGTGGAAATCCGCAAATCCAAAGAGGCTTGGGATAATGCACACGCGATCGCCGGCCCGTTCTGGGCACTCGCAGGAGTCTCCCTTGTTTTCGGTGGCATCGTAGCAATCTCCGCCTCTGGTTGGATGTGGACAATCCCGGCGTTAACTTTCGTCATCGCGGTGCTCGCCCTGTCCATCGGTTCCAACATGGGCTCCCGCGCTGCATTCCTGTGGGACGAGGCCCACAAGGAAGAAGAGGGTTGCGGCGATAGCTGTAATTGCGGCGACGGTGGTTGTGGTTCGGAGGCACCCGAGGTTGATCTCGGCGCACTCCGCAAGGCCGCTGAAAAGTCAGACCACGCCTAAAAACAGTTTCAGCCCTCGATTTCGGGGGCTATCTTTATACCCAATTTTAAAGACACAGTGACTAAAACGGCAGGGCCCGCTCTACAGGTTAAAAACTACGTCAGTGGTGACGATATTCTGCCGTTAATCAAATTCTGAAAATCTGAAGCTGGGTAAAGTCTGGGAAGATTGCACCAAGCCGCTTGGAAACGGCGCGGAAGCGTGCCGCACGCAGAACTCGCGCGCACAATGGATGACATGAAAGAAATGAACATCAAAAGCCTCGCCGTCGCGGCAGTAGCGGTATCCGCGATCGCCGTAGGCGCCATCATCAACAACGTAGGCACCAGCGGCGCCGACAAACAAGATTCTGCATTAGCCATTTACGATGATCTCGGAAACGAGGTTGGGTCTTACGATCTCGGGGGAGCAAACGCAGACTCTGTTCCCACTTGGGACCTAGAAGTCTAAAGAGTGAGATAGCTTAGAGAGTGAGATAGTCTAGAAACATGAATACGTGCTCTCGTCGTATGTTCCTCCTCGGCGCCGCAACAACATTCGCCGGCGCCTACCTTGCTGCGTGTGGCAAGGAGCCAAGCGCAGAGATTGCCGCCACTGAGATCCCAGTGGGATCGGCGATCATGGTGGACAAAGTGATCTTTGCCCAGCCAACAGAAGGGGAGTTTAAGGCATACTCCCAAACCTGCCCTCACCAGGGAAGCTTGATTACCAAGATTGATGGCATGACCGCCACCTGCACTTCCCACTTCACGTCTTATAACCTTGCTGACGGTTCGGTCATCGACGGCCCGGGCACCAAGCCACTGACCGAGTACAGCGTCGAGTCGGACGGCACCACCGTCAAGAACGTCTCTGCTTAAGCCACAACAGCGCTTTAAATTAACACTATTGAATTACGGGGCTGACTATCTAGGGCTTTAGGCGCCCAGTAGCATGAGAGTGTTTCACGTGAATCCATTGTTTCACGTGAAACATCATAATTACTTTGCACGGCTATAGGAGGGGAGGGGCTCCAATGGCTCACCCAGTTCCTCAGCCGCGTGGCGTGCCCAGTAGGCGTCCTTCAATGCGGCACGCCCAATCTCGATGACATCAGCACGATCATCTGAAAGAATCTGCTCCGCGTGCTGCGCCTCGGTAATGAGACCCACCGTTGATACTGGAAGCCCCGCCTCTCGAACTCGCGTGGCGTACTCCACCTGGTACTCGGGCCCCACGGGGATTTCGGCGTGCTCGTTGCCGCCAGTAGAAACATCGACGAAGTCAACGCCATGTTCCCGCAAGAGCCTGGCAAATTCGATGGTTTGCTCCACGTCCCAGGCAAGACGGTCAGTAACCCAATCAGTCGCCGAAACGCGCATGATCAACGGCATCCCCTGAGGGATAACAGCACGAACCGCATCAACCACCTCAAGAGGGAAACGGACGCGGTTCTCAAAGCTGCCACCGTAGGAGTCGGAACGCTGGTTGCTCAACGGACTCAAGAAGTTGTGTAGCAAGTAGCCATGGGCACCGTGCAGTTCAATGGTGTCGAATCCTGCCTCCACGGCACGCTTCGCCGCAGCGGCAAAATCCTCAACTGTTGCAGCAACGTCTTGCGTGCTCATCTCGCGCGGGGCAGTGTAACCCGGGTAGCTAATCGCGGAAGGGCCTATCGTTTCCCAGCCGCCCTCCTCTAACGGGACCGAGCCACGGGCATAGCCAGGCAGCATCGGATGAGTCGATGCCTTGCGGCCGGCGTGGCCAAGCTGGATGCCGATCGGCGCGTTAAGGCTGTGGGAAAACTCGACAATCTCTTTCCACTTGTCGCGCTGTTCATCATTCCAGATTCCGGCGCAATTAGGGGAGATCCTGCCTTCGGGGGATACAGCGGTAGCTTCGACAATGATGAGGCCAAAACCGCCGGCCGCACGGGAGCCGTAATGAACTAAGTGCCAATCCTGCGGAAGACCCTCTACCGCCTGGTACTGACACATCGGCGGTAACCACGCACGGTTGGGGAACTCGAAGTCACGCAGGATAATCGGAGAAAATAGTTTAGTCATGGGCCTATGCTACCGATATGCTTTGAGGATGACTTCGCGCCTAAAGAGGATAGATCCGCTTATTCTCCTCATCATTTCCGCAGTGGTCGTGGCGATCATCTTTCCGGCACGCGGCCACTTTGCTGAGGTCTTTGACTCGCTGACCAACGTGGTCATCGCGTTGCTGTTCTACCTCTACGGCGCGCGCCTGTCCACGCAAGAAGCCCTCAACGGTCTGAAGAACTGGCGCCTACACCTGACTATCTTGGCGTTTACCTTCGTCCTGTACCCGATCCTCGGCTTGGCTCTGCGCCCGCTAACTCTGTTCATTTCCCACGACATGTACCTCGGCATCTTGTACCTCACCTTGGTGCCGTCCACCGTCCAGTCCTCCGTGACATTTACGTCAGTGGCCAAGGGAAACATCGCCGGCGCAATCGTGTCAGCGTCGGCATCGAACCTAGTGGGCGTCATCATGACGCCGCTGTTGGTCATGGCTCTGATGGGCGCTGGAAATGGCATCTCTATCGACAGCTCAGTCTTCGTCGAAATCAGCCTCCTGTTGCTTGCACCATTCATCCTCGGCCAGCTAACCCGTAAGTGGGTCAAGGACTTCGCAGCAAGCAAAGGCACGAAGATTGTCGACCGCGGCTCCATCACAATGGTGGTCTACGCCGCGTTCTCCAAGGGAGTAGTCGATGGCATCTGGGGCTCAATCAGCATCTGGGAGATTGTGTTCTTGGTGGTCCTATCGATCTTGATGGTCGCCTTTATGCTCTGGCTCACCAAGATCCTGGGCTCCAAGCTTGGCTTCCCCCGCGCAGACGTCATTGCCATCGAATTCTGTGGTTCTAAGAAGTCCCTCGCTACAGGACTACCGATGGCCTCGGTCATCTTCGCCTCCGGCAGCACCTCGCTGGGCCTGCTGATTCTGCCGCTCATGATCTACCACCAGGTTCAGCTCATGATCTGCTCCTGGCTCGCGGCCCGGTATGCTGGGCAGTCATGAGCACTCTGATGTACGTCCGCACCACCATGGAAATTCCCGGCGTAGGTTCCGCCATCCACATCGCGGAGATGGAAGAGGTCGATGCTAATACCTGCACCATGCTGCGCATGATTGCGCTGGCGCCAAACGACGCCGTCGCAGGCGCAGCCACTCCTTCCAAAGCCGTGGGAAACGCAGACATTCCCCAGCGCCAAGTGCCACATCCCAACACCTACAACGACTTCCCCGACATCACGGCAGAGCACATTTCCGCTGACGAATTCGCGGCGCTATGGCGCGAAGCAGTGGCTCTTTACGGAGAGCTTTAGAATACGAAGTTAACCAGCACCATGTAGGCAGCGGTGCCGCCAAAGATGGAGAGGGCGGAGTCCTTCCGCCACCAGTGCAGCCCGGCAGTAATCGCCACGCCAATCAGAGCGGCGAGGATTCCGCCGGGCGCTTCTTTTTGCCCAAAGACCGTATAGACCACGAGCACTGTCATAACGCCGACAGGCATCGTCATGCCAAGCAGCCCAATAAACTGACTGCCCTTGAGCGCCTTGATGAAGGAATAGGGAAGCTGCCTAAGCAACACGGTAACGATGCAGACCGGGATGAGGACTGCAGCGACCATGGAGAGGGTTACACCGGCTGGCATTAGCGCTCACCCTTTCGCAGCACCATCGCAGAATCCAGACGCGGCGAGAAGTAGCGCAGGAGGAGCAAGCAGAAATAAGCCACCAACGCCACCATGAGAACCTGGCCAGGAAAGAGCACCGTGGCGAGAATGCCGCAGACTGCAGCAGACAAAGGCAGCGAGTAGTCCTTATTGTTGTGAAAAGAATTCATGGCCAAAACTACGAAGAGCGCCACGAGAGCGAACTCGAGTCCTTTAACTTTTGGCGGGATAATCTGCCCAGCCAGCGCACCCACGATGCCGCTGAGCACCCACAATAACTGACAAAAGACCTGGATGGTGAGAATGTGGACACCGGACAATCGCTCGTCACGCGGCTTGGCGGAAACGATGGCATAAGACTCGTCCGTGAGGGCATATGTGGAATAGGCGCGGCCCAAGAGGCTCTTAATATTGTCCCGCGGGAACGTGAGGCCATAAAAGATGTGGCGGAAGTTCACCATGAAAGCGGTGACCAACGAGGTAATCGCACTCGTTCCACCAGTGACCATGCTGATTGCGAGAAACTCCATCGAACCGGCGTAAATCACCACCGAAAAAATGGGTGCCCACCACCATGCAAAGCCGGTCTGGACAATCAAAATTCCAAAGGCGAGGCCGAGTGGGACAAGACCCACGGCCACCGCCCATGTATCTTTCAGGCCCTTTAGTATCTCCTCGCGCATGAGGAAATACTAGATCACTAGTTATCGTCGATGTTTGCAGGGTAGGTGGAGTACAAAGGCAGCGGCATCGGTTGACGCTTCATCACGTCGCCCCACAGATCCGCCGCGCCAGGTGTCAGGACGTCTTGAGCAAGTGCGGGAGCCACGTACCAATCGCCCCGCTCAATCTCTTCTGCGAGTTGGCCAGGGCCCCACTCGGCGTACCCGGCGAAAAGCCGCGCGCCGGTGACGAGTTCAGCGATGTCCTCGGGTTCTGAGCGCAGATCGACATGAACAAGGCGCGGGGCCAGCTTGTTGAGCTGCGGGTGCTCCTCAATGCGAACGCCCTGTTTGGTCATTCCGAGAGCCACGACGGACTGCTGATTCAGCGGCCCACCGATGTACAAGGCCTGGGGCTTGGCCACGACCGGCAGCCACTCGGGCAGCACGTTAAAGACGGCCACCTCCGAGCGCTTGGTCAGGTCCACACCAAAGGTCATCATGTCATTGTGCTCAATGACAAGGATGACGGAGCGAGCAAACTCAGGGGAAAGCGTTCCCGGCGCGGCGACGAGCAGCTGACCCGGTCCTGGTTCGTTGCGCTCTAGGGCGTTGAAAAGTCTGTCGGCATACATGTTCTACCTAGACTCCCACCACTCGCGCAGCTTCGCAATAGCAACGTCACGCTCGAGGGGTCCTTCCTCCAAGCGCAGCTCCTTGAGGTAGGACCACGCTTGACCCACCTCGGGCCCTGGGTTGAGCCCGAGGATCTCCATGATCTCGTTACCGTCGAGGTCAGGACGTACGCGGGCGAGGTCCTCCTTGGCGGCGATCTCAGCGATGCGCTCCTCAAGATGGTCGTAGGTGCGCTGCAGGCGCCGTGCCTTCTTGGCGTTACGGGTGGTGCAATCCGCGCGCACGATCTTGTGGAGGCGGGGGAGCAGGTCACCAGCATCGGTGACGTAGCGGCGCACAGCGGAGTCGGTCCACTGACCTTCGCCGAAGCCATGGAAGCGCATATGCAGGTACACCAGCTGCCCGATGGCCTCGATGGTGGCCTTGGGGTACTTCAGCTTCCGCAGGCGCTTGCGCACCAACTTCGCACCAACGACTTCGTGGTGGTGGAAGGTCACCTTGCCGTCGGTGGTGTCACGCGTGTCAGGCTTACCGACATCGTGAAGCAGCGCCGCCCAGCGCAGGATCAGGTCGGGCTCCTCCTCCTGATCGATGGCCTGGCGCAAGACCGTGAGGGAGTGCGCGTAGACATCTTTGTGCTGCGCGTGCTCGTCGGGAGCCATGCGCAGGGCAGGAATCTCGGGGAAAATATGATCCAGAATTCCCGTATCAACCAGCAGTTCAATGCCGGTTTCCGGGTTCTTGCCCAACATGAGTTTGTCGAGCTCCACCTGCACGCGCTCGACGGTGATCCTGCGGATTTCACCCGCCATTTCAGTCATCGCGGTCTTGACGCGCTCGGCCACGTCAAACTCCAGCTGGGAGGCAAAGCGCGCTGCGCGCAGCATGCGTAGCGGATCGTCGTGGAAGGAAATCTCCGGCTTATCCGGGGTATCGAGGATCTTGTTCTTGAGATCCGTCAACCCTCCCATGGGGTCATGGAACTCGTAACCATCCTCTTTGAGCTCGATGGCCATGGCATTGACCTTAAAGTCACGACGCACGAGGTCGCCCTCCAGGGAATCGCCGAAGACAACCTCCGGATTGCGGGAATCCCCGTCGTAGGAGTCGGAGCGGAACGTGGTGATCTCGATCTGCTGTCCCTTATATACAGCCGAGACGGTACCGAAGTCGATGCCTGTGTCCCAGACAGTCTCGGCCCATCCATCGAGGATTTCCTGGACCACCTCGGGGCGAGCGTCGGTGGTGAAATCTAGATCGTGGCCCAAGCGCGACAACAACGCATCACGCACGGAACCGCCGACGAGGTAAAGCCGGTTTCCGCGAGCTCGAAATTGCTCTGCGAGGCCACTGAGCGAGGCAAGAGTCGTTTCAACGCCGTTTAGCTGAGTGTCCTGAAAATTCACGGGTGTTAGTCTACTACGATTAGCAAGGATGACTAAGCACGAACAAGGCTCCCGCAGGCGGCGTCGCGGCCGCCGCCCGGAAAGGCGCCCGCAGCGCAACTCCATCACGCGCATGACAACGCGTGATGAGACCTCCGCGGGTGGACTTGTCGTGTCTGGGCTCGCTGAGGCAGTCGACGGAGACAACGTCGATCTTTCGCGCATTTACGTAGCCCTGATCGGCCGCCTCGACCGGCGCGGCCGCCTGCTGTGGTCGATGCCCAAAGGCCACGTGGAAAACGGCGAGGATAAACACGTCACCGCCGAGCGTGAGGTCTGGGAGGAAACCGGCATTCACGGCAAGGTCTTTGCGGACCTGGGCATGATCGATTACTGGTTCGTCTCTGATGGGGTGCGTATCCACAAGACGGTGCACCATCACCTGCTGCGCTTTGTCGACGGCATCCTTAACGACGAGGATCCAGAAGTCACCGAGGTTTCGTGGGTTCCTGTCTCGGAGCTCATCGAGCACCTCGCTTACGCCGACGAACGCAAGCTGGCGCGCATCGCTCATGACCTCTTGCCGGACTTGGCACGAAAGGAAGCCGCCGCAGGAAAGGCGACTCCGCGGTGAAGCGGCTTTCAGCGCTGATACTCGCAGGCCTATTAGCAGCCCCGGTTCCTGCGCAAGCGCAAACCAGACTTCCGGGCACCCTCGACTTCGATCTGCTTTCTGAAGCCACCGAAGACGGGGTCATGGAAGCGACCTTCCGCATTCACAATCCCACCGAGAACAAGGTGGAGGATCTCCAGATCAACAGCCGCCGCAACGATGCGGTGTCAACCACCGAGCAGGCTCAGGAAGAGCTGGCGGCGGGCACCTACCCGTACTATGGGGCGTCGCAAAGCATAGCCTCAATCGATCCTGGTGAGACCAAGGAAGTAACTTTCAAGGTCCCGCTCTCGCTGGGGCAGGAACCCACGCTGGCCATGACGGAGCCGGGAAACTACCCGCTCCAGTTCACCCTGACGGGAATACAGGAGGGCCAAGCCAACAGCTTCGCCGACGAGCGGATGATCTTTGAATTCAACGCCGAGAAAGCACCAAGCGCTGAAACAGAAGATGCCGCGGATCTGCCCGAAGAACCGAACGCACTGACAGTGATTTACCCGATCACCTCGGAGATCAACATCGTGCCTGGAGAAACCGGGGGAGAGTCGCTCATCTTGAGCGATGATCACCTGGCGGAGGAGCTGCGCGAAGGCGGCCGCCTTGATAAGCTGCTGGATTCCTACCTCGATCACGATCTCAAAGGCGCAGGCTGCGTCGCACTGGATCCCGCGTTAGTGGATACCGTAAACCGCATGGCCGAAGGCTACACGGTCAATGACACGCGTCCCTCCATCGCCGAGCGCCCCAAGCGCTTACGTGACTCCTGGTTCAATGACGACGCTTCGCAGCGCGGCAAGCCGGGTACTGGAGCAGCCGATGCCAAGGCTTGGATCGAGCGCCTTCAAAACCTGCAGTGCCACATGCCGCTGCCGTGGGCAAACACGGACATTAATGCCGTAGCTCATGTTAATAATGACTTCCTCACCTACGAGGCGCTCAATCGCACTTACGAAGACATCGTGGGCAAACCCACGTCCACATTGCTGCTTCCCAGTTCAGGGTACGTAAACCACAAATTTAAGCGGCCGGCGCTCGTAGCAAATAACACCGGTTGGGTGGGTCAGGCAGCCACTTTCGACGCCTCTCTTGGCTCCCTGCTAAACCCCGGCGCAGGTTACACGAACCCCTTCCTGCGCTATGATTTCGCGCAAGACTCGCCGGCCTCGCAGGCCTTGACCAGCGCGGCGTCGGTTAGCGTGGCGGCATCCGAGGGTGACGTGGTGGCAAAGCTGCCGAACTATCTGAGCCCGGAAACAGGGGAGCAGGTCCTCGACACAGCAACGAAGCTGTTGGACGCCGGAAAGGTGCGCCCCCGTGCGGTGACGGATCTGCCACTTGAAGAGACCGACCGCCCATTGGGCACGCCCTATGAGGACGAGTCTGCTTTCAGTGACGCCGACATCGTGCGCGTGGAACAGCAGGCGCGCTACACGGACGAGTTGACCAACATCATGGTCAACGATCCGGCTATTGCGATGACGCGCTACGACTTCACGCTCCCACTACGCCGCGACCTCCTTGTGGCGCTGTCGGGTGACTTCAACGACCGCCTGAGCAAGCAATCTGAGGTGTTGCGCACGTTGCGCTCCTCAGTGTCGCTGATCCCACCTGGCAACGTTTACACGCGCGTCTCGGAGTCATCGCCGCTGCTCATCGTGGCAGAAAACGGGCTTCCGCTGCCTGTCGACGCCTCGCTCATCTACGAATCTGAAACAGCAACGCTTAACACTCCGTCGCGCGTGCGCATACCGGCAAAGGGTTCCATTACGGTATCCATGACCGCAAACATGCCTAACGTCGACCGAACTAACATCAGCTTGTGGTTGGCCACGCCGTCCAAACAGGCCATCTCCGAGCCGGTAAATATCGCAGTTCAGACCCGTGCCGGTATCGTAAGCGTGTACGGAGTCGGCGCCATCGCCGCTCTAACTCTCATTTTGGCCCTGCTATTCCGGCTGGGGCGGAGAAAAAAGAAAAGTTCCTAAAGAGATAGTTAGTTCCTTTTATGACTAATGAAAATGGCTCTCGTCGTCGCATTGTGACGCCCACGCCGCCGGCACCTGTGCCGGAAAAGAGGGTTGCACCGATGCCAGTGGCGGAAGACAAATCCGCGTTGAAAGGCGAACATGTAGAGACTGCTACTTCCGACGGCGCGGTTGTTCGCGCCACCGGATCCATGGCGATTGCCACGCTGATCTCCCGCATCACAGGCTTCCTGCGCAACGTTCTCATCGGTTCGTCGCTCGGTCCCGCGATTTCTTCCGCGTTCACCACAGCGAACCAACTTCCCAACCTCATCACTGAGATTGTCCTCGGAGCTGTCCTAACTTCCTTGGTCGTCCCAGTCCTGGTGCGTGCCGAGAAGGAAGACGCGGATAGGGGAGAGAACTTTGTACGTCGCCTCTTTACCTTGGCGTTCACTTTGCTGGGTATTGTCACGGTGGCCTCATGCATTTTTGCGCCCCAACTGACAACCATTATGTTGACAGATGACGGCGAGGTTAATGCCACCCAGGCAACGTCCTTCGCATATCTGCTTCTCCCGCAGATCTTCTTCTACGGCCTCTTTGCGCTTTTCCAAGCGGTACTCAATACCAAGAATGTTTTTGGACCTGGTGCTTGGGCACCGGTGGTCAACAACATCATCTCCATCGCGGTGCTGGTGGCATATCAAGTGGTACCAGGGTCCTTGCACCCAGAGGCACCATCTCCGGTTTCTGACCCTCACGTTCTCTTGCTGGCACTGGGTACCACTTTAGGTGTCATTGTCCAATGCCTGATCTTGTTCCCGTACTTAAAGAAGGCAGGCATCAACCTCAAACCGCTGTGGGGTTTGGACGATCGCCTCAAGCAGTTCGGCGGCATGGCCATGGCGATCGTGGCTTACGTTGCCGTATCCCAGCTGGGCTACATCATCACCTCGCGTATTGCATCGCAGGCAGATAAAGGTGCTCCCTTTACTTACCAGCAGGCATGGCTGTTGCTGCAGGTTCCATATGGCGTTATTGGCGTCACGTTGCTCACCGCAATCATGCCACGCCTGTCCCGCAATGCAGCGGACGGTGACGTCAAGGCCGTCGTACGCGATCTCACCCTAGGCACCAAGCTGACCTTCATCGCGCTGATTCCAATCGTCATCTTTATGACCGGATTCGGCATTCCGATTGCCCGCGGCCTCTTCCAGTACGGTGCCTTTGACGCAGATGCCGCTGAGCTGCTGGGCCTAACCCTCAGCTTCTCGGCATTTACACTTATTCCTTATGCGTTGGTGCTACTGCATCTACGCGTGTTCTATGCCCGTGAAGAAGCCTGGACACCGACCTTCATCATTGCCGGAATTACCTTCACCAAGGTTGTTCTATCCATGCTCGCACCACACGTGGCGGATTCCCCAGAGCGCGTTGTTATTCTTCTGGGTACGGCAAACGGCTTTGGTTTCATTGCCGGTGCGGTTATCGGCGGCTTCCTCCTCAAGCGCAAGCTGGGCAGCCTCGGTGGAAAGGAAGTCCTGGGCACCACCTTGTGGGCCACGTTGTCTTCCGTAGCTGGCCTCGTTGTGGCCTTTGTCCTCAACATGGTCATCAATCTCGTTCTACCGGACTCCCTACCGCCTTTCGTCGAGCTCATCCGCTTGATGGTGGTAGGACTTACCTTCGTTATTGCAACTGGCCTGGTGCTCTCACGCTCCGGCTTGCCAGAGGTTATCAACCTGGGCCGCCAGCTGCAGCGCATTCCGGGAATGAACCGTCTTATCAAGATCGACGACGCCGAAGCCATCGAGGTCGAGGAGCCGGAGATCCAGGAAATCCAACCGATCTTCAACCAGGATGCGTTCAACTCCTCGCCAGTCCCACCGCCTATGTCGGCCGGCATTGTCCGCGGCCCGCGCCTGGTACCAGGTGCTCCAGTATCCGACGGACGCTTCCGCCTCCTTGCCGACTACGGTTCGGTCCCCGGCGCTCGCTTCTGGAAGGCCCGCGAACAAGCCACCGGCCGCGTCGTTTCCCTGACCTTCGTAGACACAACGGGCGAGGCTCCGATGGCTCCGGCAACCCCAGCAGTGGCAGCACGTCGTTCTGCCGACGTTTCTCGCAACACCCGCAAACTCGCCGAGCTTGGATTGGAAGCGGTGGCATCCAACATCCAGATTCTGTCCTACCGCCAGGGTTGCCTTGTGGTGGCCGACTGGATTGAGGGCACGCCGCTTAAGACGGTTGCGGAAGAAGGCGACCTCGATCCGCGTGCAGTAGCACGTGCGCTCGCTCCGCTGGTCGACGCCGCAACTACAGCGCACGAGCACGATCTTGTACTGGGTATCGATAACCGCAACCGCATCCGTATCGCTACGGACGGCGTCGCCAAGCTGGCGTTCCCTGCCGTACTCGAGCGCAATAGTGTGGAAACGGACGTCGATGGAATCAACTCCACCATTACGTTGCTGACCGAATCCACGGCATCTACGCCACAGGAACTACGCGACGTTGCACATTCTGAGCAGTCGCTCGAGGAGCGCGCAAAGGTCTTGCATGCATATGCAAACGAGACTGAGCAGACTCTGGAAGTGCATGAAGAAAAGGTCGAAGCTCCTGAAGCCACTCCAGGCTTCGGTGGCCGCGGCTACTCGGGATCGGGCGCGATCATCTTGGGCGTCTTTGCCACCATCTTTGTTGTGGGTATGGCTGCACTGACCGCGTGGATCATGTCTTTGGTGGGGGAGGAATCACCCGTAACCAAGCCGACGCAGACCGTGACCAGCTTCCCGAACACCCCGCCGGTGCTACTCAAGGAAAAGTCAGCGTTCACTGTTCCGGATAACAAGGAACAGAAGGCACTCGTCGACGGCAAGGGTTCCGCACGAGTGGACATCGCCGAGGGCGCACTCGTTACCTTGGAGAAGCCGACTCAGCTGCATGTGCTGCAGGTTAGCCAGTACGGTTCCACGGGCACTAAGTTCACCGTCTATGGCGTGAACACTGATAAGTTTGATCCGGAGGACCCCGAGGGCACCGAGCTGGCTAAGGGCAAACTCAGCGCCAGCAAGCAGGACATCGAGCTGAAGAAGGTGCAGAAGGGCTTCGACGGAGTCCTCATCATGTTCGACGGCAAGGTCGCAGTCTCCGAACTACAAACCGTGGGCTTGTCCTAATTTTATTCATCTCCTTATAGCGCCATCATGCCAGCTCAGGCATGGTGGCGTTCCCTTTTGGAAATAGCAATATTACTTCAAGCGTTGACTAATTTAGTGGCGCGAGTAAGCTATATGTTGTTACATCAACAAACGACAGTTTCGACCGCGCGGTTTCAAGAACTCGTTTCCGGAACTCGCCGTCACAGACAAAGCGGAATTTTTTAGGAGAACATCATGATTGCAGGTACCTACGTACTCGACCCAGCACACACCACCATCGGCTTCGTTGCTCGCCACGCAATGGTTACCAAGACCCGCGGCAAGTTCGAGGACTTCGAGGGCACCATCACCGTTGCAGAGAACATCGCTGATTCCAAGGCTGACGTCACCATCAAGTCCGCTTCCATCAACACCGGCAACGATGACCGCGACGGCCACGTTAAGGGCGACGACTTCTTCGCAGTAGAGAAGTACCCGGAGCTGACCTTCACCGCTACCTCCTTCAACGTTGACGAGGCTGGCAACGGCACCGTTACCGGCGACCTCACCATCAAGGGCGTTACCAAGCCGGTCACCCTGGACGTTGAGACCGAGGGCCTCGCTGAGGATCCGTTCGGCAACACCCGCTTCGGCTTCGAGGCAACCACCAAGATCAACCGTCTTGATTACGGCATCGACTTCAACGCACCGCTGAAGACCGGCGGCGTCCTGGTCTCCGAGGAGATCAAGATCGAGCTCGAGGTCTCTGCAATCAAGCAGTAATTCACACAGCACACTGCTGCTAACGCGCAACGCCCCAGGAAAACCTGGGGCGTTTTTCGTATGCAACTAAGTGCTAGCCACTGCCACAGCCAGGTTCTAAAATGACCGTCATGTCTAACTCGAACTCTTCTCACCAGGCAGGCAGCCTCACGCATGCTGAAGCCATCGCCCGCACCCAGGCGATCGATCTCAGCTCCTACCATCTCCACCTCGATGTTTCAGGAGCACAAGACAACCTGACCTTCCCTGTAACCTCCCGAATCACCTTTAGCACCCAGGAGCCCGAGCTCTTTGTGGACTACCTCGGCGAGCAGGTTACGAAGGTCGCTGTGCAGGGCGAGGACGTAGAGGTCGACTTCCACGACAGTCGCATATACCTCCACGAGCTGCCGGTGGGAGAAGAGATCACCGTGGAAATCCAAGGTGTCTCTGCGTTCTCCCGCACCGGCCAAGGCATGCACCGCATGGTGGACAACGCGGACGGCAACACCTACCTGTACTCCCACTTGGAGCCATCCGATGCCCGACGCATCTTCCCGTGCTTTGACCAGCCGGATCTCAAGGCGGTCTTCTACACCACCATCACCGCGCCAGAGGGTTGGCAGGTGCTCTCCAATCAGCCGGAGGTGCGTCGCCAAGCAGCGGAAAACGCAACTGCCGCGAACGCCGTAACCGTGGAGTTCAACGAGACCCCACTGCTGTCCACCTACCTAACCTCCTTTGCCGCCGGTCCCTACATTGTTAAGACGCGCACCTGGCGCGACATCGAGCTCCGCGCCTTCGCGCGCGCCTCGATGGAGGGCTACCTCGATGACGAGATCCTGGAAATCACCGCTCAGGGTATGGATTTCTTCGACGAGGCCTACAAGTTCCCGTACCCGTGGGGCAAGTATGACTCCATCTTCGTTCCCGAGTACAACCTCGGCGCCATGGAGAACCCAGGCCTCGTGACCTTCACCGAGTCCTATCTTTTCCGCTCCCGCGCTACCCGTGCGCAGCGCGCGGGCCGCACAAACACCATCCTTCACGAGATGTCCCACATGTGGTTCGGCGATCTCGTCACCCCGCAGTGGTGGGATGACCTATGGCTCAAGGAATCCTTTGCCGAGTTCATGGGCGCAGATTCTTCCGTCGAGGCCACCGCATACACCGAGGCATGGACCAACTTCGCAGGTCAGCGCAAGAACTGGGCGTACCTGCAGGATCAGCTGCCCACCACGCACCCCATCAAGGCAGACATCCCTGACGTTGACGCCGCCCGCCAGAACTTCGACGGCATCACCTACGCCAAGGGCGCTTCGGTGCTCAAGCAGCTGGTGCATTACGTGGGCCGCGAGAACTTCTACGCCGGCGCCCGCGACTACTTCCGTAACCATGCTTTTGCGGCCGCGACCTTCGACGATCTGCTCAGCGCCCTCAAGCAACACACCGACCGCGACCTGGATGCCTGGTCCACCGCATGGCTCAAGACCTGGGGCCCGGACACCCTGGCGCCGGAGCTGCACGTTGAGGGTGACAAGATCACCGAGCTAGCGATCCTCGCCGAGGCAGAAGACCGCACGCGTCCGCACCGCTTGAACGCTGCGCTTTTCGACGCCTCCCTGCACAAGTACGCAGTCCTCGACATCGATGTCGCTGGCCCGCGCACGATTGTCGACGAGGCTTCCGGCCTGCAGGCACCGGCGCTGTTGCTGCTTAACGACGGCGACCACACCTACGCCAAGGTGCGCTTCGACGAGACCTCCTTGCAGACCATCCAGGACAAGCTCTCTGATATTGATGACGAGCTCTCCCGCGCGGTCATCTGGACTTCCCTGTGGAACCTCACCCGCGATGGCGAGTGGCCGGCCCAAAACTACGTCGACACCGTGCTTAAGCACGCCGTAGGGGAGGCTCCCTCCCTGCTCACCACTGCTTTGTCCAACGCCCAATTCGCGGTCAACCACTACCTTCCGGAGTCCCCGGATTATGCCACCCAGATCTGGGAGCTGCTGCAGCAAGCGGAGAAGGGCACGGATACGCACTTGCTGCTGACCCGCGCCGCTATCAATGCGCTGGGTAGTACCCCGGAGCCGGGCAACGACCGTTTGCGCGCAGTGCTTGACGACGCCACCGATCCCGACATCCGCTGGGCGGTGCTGCGTGCGCTCGCGGCACGCGAAGCGGTCTCCCAGGAAGAACTCGACGCCGAGAAGGAGCGCGACAACACTTTGACCGGTGCAGCTGCTTACCTGGGCGTTTCCCGCTCCTTCCCGGGCTGCAAGCGCGAGGTCTTCGACATGGTCCGCGAGCCGGGCGCCTACTCCAACGCAGAGGTGGATTCCTTGCTCGCCGCATTCAATGCGCCGCGTTCGAAGCACCTCACCGAGCCTTTTGCGGAGGAGTTCTTCCAGGTACTCGACAAGATCTGGCAGGAGCATCCGATCGAGATCGCCAATCGCCTGGTCCGCGGCCTTTACCCGGAGCTCGAGATGGCCGATGCCGCCACCGACGAATTCCTGCGCGAGGAGCGTCCGCGTGCGCTGCGCCGCGTGCTGCTGGAGTGCCAGGATCACCTGCGCCGCACCTTGCGCGTGAAAAATGGTCAATAGAGTAGACACTCTTCGCTAGCGTCCGGTAGAACCCCTCGGATAAAACAGGTTTAAGTACTTGTTGATCCGGGGGGAATCTACATGGCTGATCGCAGTGATCACGAACTTGTTGACGCATTCATAGCAGGGGATAACAAAGCCTTTTCGCTCATCGTGGAAAGACACCGTGCCAGGCTGACCATGGTGGCACGACGCTATACGCACAACGACACCGATGCGCAGGATGTACTCCAAGAAGCACTCTTGCGCGCAAGCTGCAACCTGCACAAATACCGCAGGGAATCCGCGTTATCTACATGGCTGCACCGTTTGGTGATGAATTCGGGATATGACTTCCTCAACCACCGAGCCAACCGCGAAAATGCTTCGCTGGACGTGGACTTTGTCGAAGATGACAGAAATCATCTCTTGGCTCACAACCCCAACGAGAACCTCGAGGACACACTGGCCGTCCGGGAGGCCATGGAGCTTCTCCACAAAGACCACCGCGAGGCCCTGTATTGGACCGACGTCGAGGGCTACGCCATCGCCGAAGTAGCTGCTTTCCAGGGAGTCGCTCCCGGCACCATTAAGTCCCGCCGCGCACGGGCGCGGCGAGCGCTTCGAGAAGCAATGCTGCAGGGAGCAAATACTTAAAAAGGAATAACGCTCCCTGACCTCTCGTTGAATGAGAGGTCACGTTTAAGCATCAACCCCGTTTCTGATACCCGTTATTTAACGTAGCGCGGGTAGGATCTGTGGGGTTGATCCAGCAGTACATTGCAAGGGAGTTATTTAAATGACCGTCCACGATGTCGCCATCGTAGGCTCCGGCCCTGCCGGTTACACCGCTGCGCTTTATGCCGCGCGCGCTGAGCTCAAGCCGATCGTATTCGAGGGTTTCGAGTACGGCGGCGAGCTCATGAACACCACCGAGGTGGAGAACTACCCAGGCTTCCAGAAGGGCATCATGGGCCCAGAGCTCATGGAGGAAATGCGCTCCCAGGCAATCCGCTTCGGCGCTGACCTGCGCATGGAGGTTGTTGACTCGGTCGAGCTCGAAGGCGAGATCAAGAAGCTGCACGTAGGCGACGAGGTCTTTGAGGCCCGCGCCGTCATCCTCGCCACCGGCGCCGCTCCACGCTACCTGGGCATTCCAGGCGAGGCAGAGCTTTCCGGCCGTGGCGTTTCCGCCTGCGCTACCTGCGACGGCTTCTTCTTCAAGGGCCACAACATCGCCGTTGTGGGCGGCGGCGACTCCGCAATGGAGGAAGCAACCTTCCTCACCAAGTTCGCCGAGACCGTCACCATCATCCACCGCTCTGAGAACTTCCGCGCTTCCAAGATCATGCTGGAGCGTGCAAAGGCCAATCCACAGATCAAGTGGGCTACGAATAAGACAGTGGAGCGTGTGATCGAGGGCGAAGGCAAGGTCGCCGGGCTCGAGATCAAGGACGCAATCACGGGTGAGGTTTCGACGCTGGACGTAACCGCAATGTTCGTTGCCATTGGCCACGATCCGCGCTCCGCCTTCCTTGAAGGCCAAGTTGCGCTCAACGAAGGCGGCTACGTCGTTGTTGATCAGCCTTCCACCAAGACCAACCTTCCGGGTGTCTTTGCCTGCGGCGACTTGGTCGATGACCACTACCAGCAGGCTATTACCGCAGCAGGCTCCGGCTGCCGCGCAGCCATCGATGCTGAACATTTCCTCGCAGAAAGCCGTTAAACATTCATGAGCAACGTAAAAAACGTAACCACCGACTCCTTCCGTACCGAAGTAATCGAGTCCTCCGCCTCCAAGCCTGTCGTCGTTGACTTCTGGGCTGAATGGTGTGGCCCTTGCAAGAAGCTTTCCCCAATCCTCGATGATGTCGCGGGCGAGCTTGGTGACGACGTCAAGGTCGTCAAGGTCAACGTCGATGAAGAGCGCACTCTTGGCGCCATGTTCCAGATCATGTCAATCCCTTCCGTGCTGATTTTCCGCAACGGTGAGAAGGTCGACGAATTTGTTGGACTTCGTTCGAAGTCTGACATCGTGGCGCAGATTCAAAAGCAGCTCTAGCTGGTAGCCTTATTCACATGCGTCTCAGGACGCACAGTATTAACACGAGAAAGGGGTAGGTGTGAATCGCGTCCTTCACATTGGCGACCAAAGTGTCCGAGTCGCTGAGGCACGTGCAACCCTCGCCCGCCTCGGCCTCATGAAGGATTACCAGGGAACTCTGTCCGACTGGAAACAGCAAAAGTACTCCGAGTCAGACAAAATCTTTGACGCCGAACTATCCGAGGTCATCAAGGCCTTCCAGCAGTCCCGCGGCATAGTGCCCAGCGGCGTCATTGATGATCTCACCCTTCGTGAGCTGCGCCAAGCGTCTTATACCCTTGGTGCACGCGTACTGGCGTACGAGCCGGGCAACGTTCAGGTTGGTGACGATGTCGCGCAACTCCAACAGCAGCTCCAGGAGCTTGGCTTTTATCAACAGCGTGTGGACGGTCACTTCGGCCCAGACACTCACGCGGCGCTGGCTGAATACCAATTGAACTACGGGCTGCAAAATGATGGTGTCTGCGGCCCCACGACCATCAATGCGTTGAGCCTGTTGGGGCGCCGCATAACGGGCGGTTCTGCACACAACATTCAGGAGCGCGAGCGAGTTCGCAACGCTGGCCCAAAGTTGGCCGGCAAGCGAGTGGTCATCGATCCTGCGCTCGGCGGTGCGGACAAAGGCCAACGCGTTAAAGGGCGCTTTGGTGAAATCAGCGAGGAAGACCTCTTGTGGGATCTTGCCGAGCGCGTCGCCGGCCGTATGATTGCCGCGGGCATGGAGACCATCATCTCCCGCCCTCGCACGGATAACCCCACCACTAAGGACCGCGCTGAGCTGGCCAACGCTTTCGGCGCTGATCTTGTCATTTCTTTGGCTTGCGACAGCTACCAAAATGACAAAGCTAACGGTGTTGCGACCTTCTACTTCGGATCAGAGCAGGGCAACTCCTCACTGATCGGTGAGACCCTCTCCGGCTTCATCCAGCGTGAGATTGTCGCACGTACGCCGTTGCAGAACTGCTGGAACCACGGTCGCACATGGGATCTGTTGCGTCTTACTCAGATGCCGGTTGTGCAGGTTGTCATGGGCTACCTCACCAACCCAGGTGACGTGGCTATCTTGACCAACCCACACATGCGAGATGACATCGCGGAGGCAATCGTTGTTTCCGTTAAACGTCTCTACCTGTTGGATGAGGACACCGCAGTAACAGGCACCTACAAGTTCGACGAACTACTGCGCGCCGAGAAGGCCTAAGCCTCCTTTGGCCAACGCGGGCCAAGGGCTTAGGCCAAGGCCCTAGCCAGCATATCTTCCACTGCCGCATCCGAAAGCAGATCGAATGCTGGTGGGAGATCAAGGCGCAGACGAGGCGTAATTGGGTGGTCTTGCACCACCATGAAACCCGCTGATTCGAGTGTTTCCACTGGAAGCAACCCGATGAAGGCGGGTTTTTCGCGTAGGAGGAACTCCGCCTCCTTGGCGTCGCGGTAGCCAAAAGCCTCGACAGCGCTGAAATCGCGCGAGGTAAGGTTCATCACCGCGGCGTCGAGAAGCACTGCTTCTAAACCCCGCGCCGCACGGTGCGATTTCACAAACAACGAGGACAAAATAGCCGCATCCTCAGATACCGGTGAGGAAGGAAGTTTCGCGGCACCTGGTGCGTACTCAGAAGGGCAAAAGAACACCGTGGCTTCATCGCCAACGGTAAGTCCACAGTCGCCGTGGCTGAGCAGCATCGCCGAGATCCAAGCCTCCTTCTCAAAGGCCGGATCAACGACGGCAGTTTTGAGCTCCCAGAAAACAGAGCGAGCCGCCAAGGGGTTGATGGTCACCCCTTCCTTGACGGACTCGACCAGCATTACTTGCCCTCGATGAGCGCGAGGATGCGCTCAAAGTCTTCCTGATCTCCGAACTCCACGACCATCTTGCCCTTACGCTTGCCCATGGTCACGGTGACCTTGGTGTCGAAGCGATCGGAAAGACGCTCAGCAGAGTCGGTGAAGTATTGCGGCTGGGCAGCAGCAGGCTTCTTTTCCTTCTGTGGCTTCTCGCCCTTCTTGTAGAGGGTTACAGCCTCCTCCGTGGCGCGCACGGAGAGGCCCTCTGCGATGACGCGGTTAGCCACGATCTCCATGGCCTCGGAGTCCGGAAGACCAAGAATTGCACGGGCGTGGCCGCCCGACAAGGTGCCAGCCGCAACGCGCTTTTGGACGTTGACAGGAAGCTTGAGCAGGCGAATCATGTTGGTCACCTGCGGGCGGGAACGGCCAATGCGATCAGCCAGCTCGTTCTGGGTAACACCGAACTCTTCCAGCAACTGTTGGTAGGCATGCGCCTCTTCCAGCGGGTTCAGCTGAACGCGGTGGATGTTCTCCAGCAACGCATCACGCAGGAGGTCGTCATCCTTGGTGTCGCGGACAATCGCCGGGATGGTTGCAAGCCCTGCCTTGGAGGATGCACGCCAACGGCGCTCACCCATGATGAGCTCGAAGCCGCCCTCATCAGCCGGGCGCACAACGACCGGCTGCAGGAGACCAAACTCCTTAATGGAGTGAACGAGCTCTGCGAGGCCCTCTTCGTCAAAGACGGTACGTGGCTGCTTAGGGTTCGGAATGATGTCACCGACCGCAATCTCACGGTAGGTGGCTCCGATGACGGAAGGCTTGGCCTGACGCTTTTTGGAGTTGGACTGCTGGATAGTCGGAGCACCCTTCACGCGGCGCTTATCACCAGCTGGACCACCGGTAGCAGCACCAAGGATGATGTCAGCAGCGTCGTTGCCCAGGCGCGGCTTACGGGAGGGTGCATCAGGGCCGGAAGGAATAAGAGCTGCCAGACCTTTACCGAGTCCACCTTGCTTATGTTCTGCCATGCTTTATTATCCTTCCAATTCCGCGTAAATCTCTGGGCTAACACCAATGGCGCCAGTGGTGGGGTGTGGGCGATAATCACCGCGGGAATTCAGTTCCCGGGCCGCCGCCGAATAAGCTCGCGCACCGGTGGAGGTTGGGTCATATTGAATAACAGTCTTGCCATAACCTGGTGCCTCGGACACACGCACCGAACGCGGAATTACATTACCAAGAACTACGGCACCGAACTGTTCGCGCACTTCACTAGCCACTTGCTCGGCCAACTTCGTGCGGGCGTCATACATGGTGAGCAATACCGCGGAGATGTGTAGCTCCTCGTTGAGGTGCTCACGAATCATGGAGATGTTACCCAACAGCTGCCCCACCCCCTCCAGGGCGTAGTACTCACACTGAATAGGAATGATGACCTCTTCGGCACACGTCATTGCGTTGATGGTGAGCAAGCCGAGGGAAGGCGGGCAGTCGATGAAAACGTATTCGAAGCCATGCTCCTCAAGGAAGCCGTTGTGCAGCGCGTCATAAAGACGGAACTCACGACGCACCAAGGAGACCATTTCGATCTCAGCACCCGCCAAGTCAATCGTGGCTGGGATGCAGAAAAGATTAGGGCTGCCGGGGGAGGGCTGCATAGCCTGTTCCGCGGTGCGGTCCCCGAGAAGTACCTCATAGCTAGAGTCAGTGCCCGAGGTATGAGCAGCACCCACGGCAGTGGAGGCATTGCCCTGCGGGTCCAGGTCGATCACCAACACTTTCTTGCCGGCTTCAGCAAGTGCCGCGGCAAGATTGACAGCCGACGTGGTCTTGCCGACGCCGCCCTTCTGATTCGCGATGGTGATAAGACGTGGATTAGTCATGCCGTCTACTCTAGTTCACGCGAGGGACACGGATGATAGTCGTGCCCTTAATGGTTGTGACCTCGGCTTTTCCGCCGCCCGCGCGTTTGATGTCAGCGGCGTCACGCTCCAGCTCCTCATGAACCGAGGAACCCTTGAGTGCAATCATCTCGCCGCCAATCTTCACCAACGGCAGAGACCACTTGGCGAGCTTGCCCAGCGGAGCGACTGCGCGGGAGGTAACGATGTCAGCACCCTTCACAGCCTTCTTCACAGGGCCTTCCTCGGCGCGGCCACGGATAACGGTGACGTTGTCGAGGCCGAGCATCTCCTTGACCTCTAGGAGGTAATTAGAGCGCTTGAGGAGTGGCTCAATCAAAGTGATGTCGAGATCTGGGCGGGCGATAGCCAGTGGGATGCCAGGCAGGCCTGCGCCACTTCCGACGTCGATGACGCGGGCGCCTTCCGGCATCACTTCGCCGATCACGGCGCAATTCAGGATGTGGCGATCCCATAGGCGAGGCACTTCGCGGGGGCCCATAAAACCACGAATGGACCCGTCTGTAGCGAGTGAATCGTGGTAAGTCTGCGCGAGGTGCAGACGGGAGCCAAATACTTCAGACGGGTCCAATTCGGACACTTAAAACTCCTGTGTGAGGTTGTGTTTAGTTGTTGTTGCTGTTCTTGCGCTGCTTCTTGGTGCGGTTGTCCTTCTTGCGAACGCCCGGCTTAGGAGCAGAGGTGCGCTTAAGCTCAGCCTTAGCAGCCAGCTCGCGCTCTTCTTCCTCGTCCATCTTCTTGTACACGATGCGAGTCTGGAAGAAGGTCCAGACGGTATTGGCCAACATGTAGAACAGCAAACCAATAGGCCAAATAGCACCGGAGAAGACCAGCATGCCTGGCATGACCCAGAGCATCATCTTGTTCATGATGGCCATCTGCTGCTGCATCATCTCCGCGTTCTGACCCTGCGGGGCGGCAGTCTTACCGGAAGCACGGCGTGCCTCCTGGCGGTTGAGCGACATACGGGCATTGAAGTGGGTCAAAACCGCAATGATGACAATCAACGGAACGATGATGACCGCTGCCTGCGACATCGTGATGCCCTGCTGATCCAGAATCGGCGAGTTCACGCGCAAGTTAGCAATCAGCGGAACGCCAAAGATCTTGGCGTCCAGGAACTGCTGCACCAATTCCGGCTTGAAGATGTAGTTCGCAGTGTTCGCGTTGGCGTCGACGCTCATCGGCTCGCCTGCTGGGTGTCCAATGCCACCTGCGACCTGAACCGTACGGTCGAAGGAGCGCAGAACGTGGAACAGACCAATGAACATTGGGATCTGAGCTAAGACTGGCAGGCAGCCTGCCATCGGGCGAACGCCAGATTCCTTGTAGATGCGCTGCATCTCTTGCGCAGCCTTGGTTTGGTCATTCGCGTACTTGGTACGCAGCTCCTGGATTTGCGGCTGGATTTCCTGCATCTTGCGGGACGAGCGCAGCTGGGTAATGGTTGGCTTGACCATCACAGCCTTCAGTGTCCACGTCAGCAAGACAATGGATAGAATCCACGTGATGCCCTGGGCGGGATCCATCACGAAGCTCAACAGCCAGTGCCAGAACCAGAGGACGGCCGAGATTGGCCAGTAGATGAAATTAAGCAAGGATTTTCCTCAGTTGTTGTTCGTGCCGGGTACAGGATCAAATCCTCCCGGATGCCAAGGGCCGCATTTGCAGACCCTAGCGATGGCCATGCCGGTGCCTTTGAAAGCTCCGTGAACGGAGAGTGCTTCAAGGGCATAGGCACTGCATGTCGGTTCAAAACGACAGGTGGAAACCATCTTAAGGGGTGACAGATACTTTTGGTAGAAGCGCACCGCCTTCACCATCGGTTTTGCCGCCCCATGCGCGTGCGGTATTTCCTCACCGGAGGAATTTAGATATCCCATTTGCGCAGTGCCTTACGGATATCTTTTGCGAGTTGCTCACTAGAGGCCGCTGCGCTAGCAGGAAGCGCCCGGATGACAATGTCGGCGGTGGGAGGGAGGGCGTCGAAAAGCGACATGCACACATGCCGAAGCCGCCGGGAGGTGCGGTGGCGAACCACTGCGTTCCCGACGGCTTTCGAGACCACAAGTCCGAATCGCGGGCCAGAGGCTGCGATGTCGTGACTTAAGTCTTGGCTTTTGTTGTTACGGTAGTGCACAACAACAGTGCGTGTACCCGCCCGGCGCCCGCCCTTAATCGTCCTGCGGAATTCCGCGGGTGAGGTGAGCTTATGCTGGGCTGGAAGCACGATTATGCCGACAGCTTTGCGCGGCCCTTCTTACGGCGAGCTGCGACGATTGCGCGACCTGCACGGGTGCTCATGCGGGTGCGGAAGCCGTGCTTACGAGCACGACGACGGTTGTTGGGCTGGAAGGTACGCTTACCCTTTGCCACGATTATCTCCTTGAAGTTGTGCGCAGGGCTCCGGGAAGTAAATTCCTGAGCCCCACTGATGAATGGTTGCGTGAGTGGTTAGTAACCCTCGGATGGGTTCACCCTCACGCGCAACATCGGTTTGTTGCGATAGACCATGACAGATTACGTGACGAATGCACCCTGAAACAAATCGACACCCGGGTGTACCCAAAATTACAAAGATGTTTTTATCTGCAGCTAAACGGCTACTTTGCGGGGTCAGAGCACATACGGCGGCTTGCATTTTAAGTTCACGCCGTGCAAGCGCCGAAAAGCGTTAGACAGTCCCGCTAACTCGGCGGTAAAACTAAAGAATCGAATTCCACAGCTACCCACAGACTGTGAATAACTCTAAATCTGCACTTTAGACTTTTTGCATTTTAGCAGCTAAAGACCCTAAAGTACCCTATAGCGAGTTATCCACAGCTATCCGATAGGCTGTGGATAAACAATTCATCCACACTTGTGGATAACTCTGTGGAGATCGAGGTCGTACCGCAAATCCCAATGTGGATACTTCCGTGAAATTCACTGTTATTTTCTCCGTCCAAACTAGGGTCCCACACTAGGGTCCACACAAGGTAGGCGCTTTGTCTGATCAACAAGCGGTGCTTAACGCCAGCTGGCGAGCAGTAGTCGAAGACCTGCTCGCTCAATCTGAGAAACCCAACTCAGATGTACCGAACTTTAACCACACGCAGCGGCTGTACCTCCAGCTCGCGCGACCCATCATGATGATGGATGGTTATGCGTTGCTGGCAGCACACAACGAAACGGCCAAATCCGTCATCGAGAATGACTTAGGTCCGCACATCTCGCGCGCCCTCGCACGCCATTTGGGTCGCCCATGTTCACTCGCTGTAACTCTGGCGAACCCGGAGGATGACGCAGCGCTTAACGACACCGCCAGCACTCAAAGCCAGCCTCAAAACCAGGCGCCGTTTCAGTCATCTGCTTCGACGCAGCACTACGGGCAGCACTCTGTGCCGCAACCTAACCAGCAGCAGGTTCAGCGTCCCATCCAGCAGGAAGCCAACCAAACACAGCCACCAGCCTGGCAAACCAGCCACGCTCCGGCCAGCTTGGATGAGCTTGCCAATCACTACAACCAGCAACAACACTCCAATGCCCGCATTCCGCGCGAGGCACCGGCTCATGATCCCAATAGGGAAGAGTCGCTGAACCCGAAGCACACTTTCGAAAATTTCGTTATTGGTTCTTCAAACCGCTTCGCCAATGGCGCGGCCGTGGCCGTGGCTGAGAACCCTGCGCGTGCCTATAACCCGTTGTTCATTTGGGGCGGTTCTGGCCTGGGTAAGACTCACCTTTTGCACGCTGCCGGAAATTACGCGCAGCTGCTGCATCCGGGCCTGCGCGTGAAGTACGTATCCTCTGAGGAATTTACGAACGACTACATCAACTCCCTGCGAGATGACCGCCAAGAGTCATTCAAGCGCCGCTACCGCAACCTCGACATCTTGATGGTTGATGACATTCAGTTCTTGGAAGGCAAGGAGTCCACGCAAGAGGAGTTCTTCCATACCTTTAATGCGTTGCACCAGGCCAACAAACAAATCATCTTGTCCTCCGACCGTCCGCCAAAGCAGCTGACCACCCTGGAGGATCGCCTGCGTACCCGCTTCGAGGGCGGTCTCATCACGGACATCCAACCGCCAGATCTCGAAACGCGCATTGCGATTTTGATGAAGAAGGCTGCCGCGGATGGCACGGAAGTCGATCGCTCGGTGCTCGAACTGATTGCTTCGCGCTTTGAATCTTCGATTCGTGAGTTGGAAGGCGCGCTCATTCGCGTCTCTGCTTATTCCTCCTTGGTCAACGAGCCGATCAGCTTGGAGATGGCAGAAATTGCTCTGCATGATCTCGCTCCGGACTCCGCGGGTCGCGAAATTACAGCAACCGCCATCATGGAGGTCACCGCAGAGTACTTCAATATCGACGTCGAGACCCTGCGCGGTGCTGGAAAGAAGCGCGCCGTCGCGCACGCGCGTCAGCTCGCCATGTACCTGTGCCGCGAGCTCACTGAATTGTCATTGCCCAAGATCGGTGATCAATTCGGAGGCAAGGACCACACCACTGTTATCTATGCAGACCGCAAGATCCGTAAGGAGATGACAGAAAATCGCAATACCTATGACGAGATCCAGGCGCTGACCCAACGCATCAAGAATCACAGCCACTCTTAGTTCTGTAATCGGTGTTCTGTATTCGGTGTTGAGTATTCACCGCCAGCTTCTGTTTAAAACCGCCCGCCACCTGCCTAGGTGGCGGGTTATTTTTTATCCACAGCGTTATTCACAGTTGTGTAATTTCATTGTTGTAATTCGTAGATCTTGCTCACAAATTTCTTTTCCACAGCGCATTCCCGCTGATCAGGAGCCTGTGATCAGCGCTGTGATCAAATTCCACAATTCTGGGGATAGGTTGTGGATAAAACCGACTCCCGCCCAGTTACTCACAATTTTTGTCATTTGATCACACAGATCCCACAACTCAGATCACAACGCTGATCAGTGCAAAGAGCTTGTCATTTACAGGGTTATCCACAGATCTCACAACGGTTATTACTACTACTAACTAAATTCTCTGATCTATGAAGTAAAAAGAGGATGTGTGTAATTCGACGCTCCGCTGGGCCCAAGGCCCGGAGCAAAGAGTGAATTACAAAAATCTGTCGTGTCGGAGCTATGCGGTAAGTTGGAAACAGCTTTTGTGACTTACAAAAAACACCGCGTTAGAACGCCTCACCACAACAACCCAGCAAGGAGCTCGTCGAGACCATGGACCAATCTGTGTCATTTCGTGTTGCCAAGGATGATCTGGCTAACGCAGTTGCTTGGGTAGCCCGCAGCCTGCCCTCCAAGGTGACGCAGCCAGTGCTTCGCGCAATGCTGATCACCGCGGATGACAATGGTTTGGAATTCACGGGCTTTGATTACGAGGTTTCCACCCGCGTCCGCATCGCTGCCATGGTCGATGAGCCAGGCCGCATCGCCGTTGCAGGAAAACTCCTCGCGGACATCGTTGCCTCTCTTCCGAACAAGGAGGTGGAGATGACTCAGCAGGACTCCAAGGTTCTGCTGACCTGTGGTTCTTCACGTTTCGAGCTGCCTGTCATTCCGCTTGATGATTACCCGCAGCTGCCAGTCTTGCCCGAGGTCACCGGCACGGTGAACCCACAGCTCTTCGTTGAGGCCATCAGCCAGGTTGCCTCTGCAGCAGGCAAGGATGACACCCTGCCTATGCTCACCGGTGTGCACATGGAAATCCACGGCTCTCACGTAGAAATGACAGCCACTGACCGTTTCCGCCTGGCCATGCGCACCTTCGAATGGGAGCCCACCTCACCTGACGTCGAGGCCAAGCTCTTGGTCCCTGCAAAGACCTTGCAAGACACCGGCCGCTCCCTGGATACGCACCTCAACATCCCGGTTGAGATCGCGGTGGGTACCGGTGAGAACATCGGCGCTGAAGGCCTGTTCGGTCTGCACGCAGACAACCGTGAAACCACCACTCGCATGCTCGATGCAGACTTCCCCAACGTCTCCCCGCTGCTGCCAAAGACGCACACCGCTATGGCAAGCATCGAGGTTGCGCCGCTGCAGGAAGCCATCCGCCGTGTGTCCCTGCTGACTGACCGCAACGCGCAGATCCGCATGGAGTTCTCAGAAGGCCAGGTCACCCTGGCTGCTGGTGCAGATTCCGGTAAGGCCGATGAGACCCTGCCATGCGCTTTCACCGGCCGCGATGAATTCGTCATCGCCTTCAACCCGAGTTACCTGAAGGACGGCTTGGCCGTCGTTCATACCGACCGTGTTGTCTTCGGATTCACCGAGCCTTCCCGCCCAGCCATCATGATCCCAGAGCCGGAAGAGATGCCTTTGGCAGATGAAGATGGAGTCTTTCCAACCCCGGAGACTAACTTCACCTACCTTCTCATGCCGGTTCGCTTGCCAGGTTAATGTTCATCCGCGAACTCGACGTCCGGGATTTTCGCTCGTGGCCTGAGCTCAGCATTGAGCTCGGCCCGGGAATCACGTTGTTCGTCGGACGCAACGGCTACGGCAAGACCAACATTGTCGAGGCCATTGGATACGTAGCTCATTTGTCCTCGCACCGCGTCAGCCATGACGCGCCGTTGGTGCGGCAAAGTGCAGTAAATGCACGCATTTCGACGACGGCCGTAAACCAGGGCCGAGAGCTGACTGCCCATCTGCTCATCAAGCCGCATGCGGCCAACCAAGCGCAGATCAACCGCACGCGGCTCAAGAGTCCGCGTGAGTTACTCGGCGTGGTTAAGAGCGTGTTGTTCTCCCCGGAGGATCTTGCGGTCGTGCGCGGCGAGCCCGCTGAGCGCCGCACCTATTTGGACAACATCATTGCGTCGCGCACCCCGCGTTTAGCAGGCGTAAAGGCCGATTATGACAAGGTCTTGAAGCAGCGCAATGCGCTGTTGAAGTCGGCGTCGTCAAGCTTGCGTCGTGGGTACGGGGACAGCGACGGTGCCTCGGCCTTAGCCACCTTGGACGTGTGGGATGCGCAGCTGGCACGTCTCGGTGCGCAGGTCATCGAGGCACGCTTGGCGCTTGTCGACGCCCTGTCGGAACTCATTCCTTCCGCCTACGCAGGGCTGGCGCCGGAGTCGCGGCCGGCTCATATCGAGTACAAGTCCACCATCGATGTTTCTGATCGGGAAGTCCTGGAAGCCGTGATGCTGACAGAACTTGCTGCTAAGAGACAGCGTGAGATCGAGCGCGGAATTTCCTTGGTGGGGCCGCATCGCGACGATCTGGTGTTGAACCTTGGTACGCAACCCGCCAAGGGCTTTGCCAGCCACGGCGAGACGTGGTCATACGCCATTTCTTTGCGCTTGGCCGAGTTCAATTTATTGCGCCAAGATGGAACCGACCCGATTCTCATCCTTGATGATGTCTTCGCTGAGCTGGACGCCAAGCGCAGGGAAAAGCTCGTGCATCTTGCCGCAGAGGCCGAGCAAGTGTTGATTACCGCTGCAGTTGATGAAGATCTGCCGGGCAACCTGGAACCCATCGTGCGCTACGAGGTCACGGTGACAGACACCGAGGATGGCAGAATTTCTGAAATTTCAAAAGTTGATGACCAAGTGAGTGGCGATGACTGATCCCGTCAAGGACTTCTTTGATCGTGTGCGCTCGAATTCCAAGAACGCGCCAAAGCTCAACAAACCTTCGCCAAAGATGAACGTCGAGGCTCCCAAGGAGCCACGGAAATATCAGGTGGGAAGGCCCACTGGGCCCGATGGGCGGCGCCTGCGCCGCAGCCTCGACGTCCCTAGTCTCGGGGCTGCATTGAGTAAGGAAATCTCCCGCCGTGGCTGGGAGAGTGATCTTGCCGATGGATGGGTTATGGGCAACTGGACCAATTTGGTGGGGGAGCGGATCGCCGCCCACACAAAGCCCGAGCGCATCAAGGATAAGGTGGTCTATATTTCCTGTGATGCTTCCGTTTGGGCCACCGAACTGCGATATCTGCAGCGCCAGATCCTTAAGAAAATTGCGGAGCGCTTAGGTCCCGATGTCATCGTTGAGCTGCGGATTCAGGGGCCAAAGCAGCATCGAAACTACCAAGGCCGGCAGTGGGTAAAGCCCCAAGGATCGCAAGATACTTACGGATAGGCTATAAAACTCGGATCGAAAAATCGGGCTAAATTCCGCCCTCTGACTGGTGTGGAGTGCTCTTCAGTAGGGGGACACAGTGTAGAATGGCTAAAGTCTTAGATTTTGCTATAGCCAAAAGGAGTACACGTTTCCGTGGCTGAAGAACACGCATATGATGCCGGTTCAATTACCATCCTGGAAGGCCTCGAGGCCGTCCGCAAGCGCCCGGGTATGTACATCGGTTCTACCGGTGTGCGCGGTCTACACCACCTCATTTGGGAGGTTGTAGATAACTCGGTGGACGAGGCAATGGCTGGCTATGCCACCAAGGTCGTCGTCAAGCTGCTCGCTGACGGTGGCGTCGAGGTCATCGATGATGGCCGTGGCATTCCTGTTGAGATGCACGCTACCGGTGCTCCAACCGTCCAGGTTGTTATGACCCAGCTGCATGCCGGCGGTAAGTTCGACTCTGATTCCTATGCCGTTTCCGGTGGTCTGCACGGTGTCGGTATCTCCGTCGTGAACGCACTGTCGACCCGCGTCGAAGCAGAGATCAAGCGCGATGGAAAGCACTGGTACCAGAACTTCTCTAACGCTATTCCTGATGAACTGGTCGAAGGCGGAAATGCACGCGGAACGGGTACCACCATCCGTTTCTGGGCTGACCCAGAGATCTTCGAGACCACCGAGTATGATTACCAGACCATTGCTCGCCGTCTCCAGGAGATGGCCTTCCTGAACAAGGGTCTGACCATCGAGCTCATCGACGAGCGCGTGACCAAGGAGCAGCTCGAGCTCGAGGCAATCGCCGATGCTGAGTCTGGTGAGACCGCTCTCGAAGCTGAGTCCTTCGATGACATTGACGTTGACGCTGAAGCTGATGGTCCGAGCGAGGAAAAGCCGGCAAAGAAGCTGCAGAAGAAGGTTGTCTACCACTACCCAGACGGCCTGATTGACTACGTAAAGCACCTCAACAAGACCAAGACCTCCATTCACCCGACCATCGTGGCTTTCGATGTCAAGGGAGAGGATCACGAGGTTGAGGTGGCGTTACAGTGGAACCAGGGCTACAAAGAGTCTGTTCATACCTTTGCGAACACCATTAATACCCATGAGGGCGGTACTCACGAAGAGGGCTTCCGCGCTGCGTTGACCTCCTTGATGAACCGTTACGCCAAGGAACACAAGCTCATCAAGGAAAAGGATGGCAACCTTTCTGGTGAGGACTGCCGTGAGGGTCTCTCCGCAGTCATCTCGGTCAAGGTCGGTGACCCACAGTTCGAGGGCCAGACTAAGACCAAGCTTGGTAACTCTGAGATCAAGGGCTTTGTCCAGCGTGCCGTAAACGAGCACGTCAACGATTGGTTCGATGCTAACCCGGCTGAGGCAAAGGCCATCATCAACAAGGCTGTTTCCTCCGCGCACGCACGTGTTGCAGCGCGTAAGGCCCGTGAGATGGTGCGTCGCAAGTCTGCAACGGACCTGGGTGGTCTGCCCGGTAAGCTCGCTGACTGCCGTTCCAAGGACCCGAAGATTTCGGAGCTTTACATCGTGGAGGGTGACTCCGCAGGTGGTTCCGCAAAGGCAGGCCGTGATTCGATGTTCCAGGCAATTTTGCCGCTGCGCGGCAAGATCCTGAACGTGGAGAAGGCCCGCATGGACAAGGTTCTGAAGAACGCCGAGGTCCAGGCAATCATTACTGCTCTGGGTACCGGTATCCACGAAGAGTTCGACATTGAGAAGCTGCGCTACAACAAGATCGTGCTGATGGCCGATGCCGACGTTGACGGCCAGCACATCGCAACCCTGCTGCTGACACTGCTCTTCCGCTTCATGCCGCAGCTGGTTGAGGATGGCCACGTCTACTTGGCTAATCCGCCGCTGTACAAGCTCAAGTGGGGCAAGGGTGAACCTGGCTACGCCTTCTCTGACGACGAGCGCGACAAGCTGCTCGCCGAGGGCCTGGAGAACAACCGCAAGATCAACAAGGATGACGGCATCCAGCGTTACAAGGGTCTGGGCGAGATGAATGCGTCCGAGCTGTGGGAGACCACGCTCGACCCGTCCACCCGTATCCTGCGCCGTGTCGACCTTGAAGACGCGCAGCGTGCTGACGAGCTCTTCTCCATCCTCATGGGTGACGATGTCTCGGCTCGCCGTTCCTTCATTACTCGCCGCGCGAAGGACGTTCGCTTCTTGGACGTTTAATTTTAGGTGTTCGGACCTGCACGCAGACCGATAAAGCTAAAGGCCTTGTAGAAACATGATCTACAAGGCCTTTAGCTTGTTTTAGCGGTTAATACGTCTTACAGTTCCACGTCGATTCCGGGAAGCGTGACGCTCTCGGAAAGGTCAGCATGGCCCGGCTCAACGTTGAAGATGGAGCTAGACGGTGCCGATTGGGCGTCGATAAGCACCTGCTCAATTACCTCTGCCGGGATGGATTCCGGCAGGTAGGCACGGGCAGAGTGGCGGCTGCGGATGAATTCAGAATAGTTATTGCTTGAAGTCATGCGGGCCAGACTACACCCCTTTAATGCATGTGCTTTTGTAGGATGCGGCCGAACTCAGGGACGTGAGGCTCAACGATCTTGGAGACCTTGTTGCGCAGAGAGTTGTAGGCCTTAGCCAGGGCCGCGTTGTTGATCTGATCGGCGTTGCGGTCTGCCACGTTCATCAAGGAATCCGTGACCCGCTTGTCATTGCCGCCGAGGTAGGAGCCAAAATCATCCTGTGCGGAAGACTGGAATTCCTGCCAGTAAGACTCCAGCTCACCGAGCAGATCTGGGAGCATGCGGTTGATGCCCTTGGAAACGATGTCGGAGTCGACCTTCTTTGCCGCGGAAACCGCGCCCTTGATGGCCATGCCGGTGATACCGGACTGCTCAGCGACGACCTTGTCCACCAAAGAGACGAGTTCTGCCACCACAGCAGTGCGGATGGGGGTTTCCAGGAGCTGGGAAAGACTAGACATGCGCCTAATCCTACTGAAGCTGCAAGGTTTCGGAGGTGGCGCGTTTGAGAGAAGCTGGGCAGTAATAAGTCAGCGTAAAGAAAGCCTGTCTTCTATTTCCATGTAGACGCGCGCGCAGACAGTGGCAAAGGCGTCGTTGTGCGCGTTTAAAGCGGGGTAGGCCACGAGCAGGTCGCGCATGGCCCGGGCGGCCTGGACCCTGTTTCCGTGGATTGCGATTCCCTCCATTTTCGCCGTGCTTAACGACGCCGCGGCCACCAATGCCCCAAAGTTCGTCACCGTCACCTTGTGCTGGGCGCAGAACTCGCGGGCGACGAGAAGGAGCTGCTCAGGCGTCATGGGCGGGCCCTTCGGATTTCGGCTTCCAACTCGGCACGGCCGGGGAGGAGGTGGCGTGCGGTGTCTTGCACGGCGGCGTCGGAAAGCGTGCGTGCTGCAGCCGCAACTACCGCGCGCACCACCGCCTCGTGCTTGGAGGTGCCTTGGGCGGAGGCGAGGAGCGTGAGCGCGTGGTCTTGTTCGGGTGTTAAACGAAGGGTCATGGCCATGCCTAAACGGTATCACTGTGGTATCACCAGAGCGGCGTAAGAGGCGCTGGAAGGTCTCAGAGGGTAGAATTTGCGGTTATGAGTGACCAAAATGGCGATCTTTTTGATCGTATTCAACCGATTGATATCAACGAGGAGATGGAGTCGAGCTATATCGACTACGCCATGTCCGTCATCGTCGGCCGTGCGCTTCCGGAGGTTCGCGATGGCCTCAAGCCCGTGCACCGCCGCATCCTTTATGCGATGTTTGACTCGGGTTACCGCCCAGAGCGCGGCTACGTAAAGTCCGCCCGCCCGGTTTCTGACACCATGGGTCAGTTCCACCCGCACGGTGACTCCGCAATTTATGACACGTTGGTGCGTCTGGCGCAGTCCTGGAACATGCGCTACCCGCTGGTTGACGGCCAGGGTAACTTCGGTTCCCGCGGCAACGACGGCCCAGCGGCAATGCGTTACACCGAGTGCCGCATGACCCCGCTGGCCATGGAAATGGTCCGTGACATTCGCGAAAACACCGTCGACTTCTCCCCGAACTACGACGGCAAAACCCAGGAACCTGACATCCTGCCTTCCCGCGTTCCGAACCTGCTGATGAACGGCTCCGGCGGCATCGCCGTTGGTATGGCCACTAACATCCCGCCGCACAACCTGAACGAGCTGGCTGAGGCTATCTATTGGCTGCTGGATAACCCAGAAGCCTCCGATGAGGAAGCACTTGCAGCCTGCATGGAGCGCGTGAAGGGCCCAGACTTCCCAACCGCAGGTCTCATCGTCGGCGATCAGGGCATCAAGGATGCCTACACCACTGGCCGCGGTTCCATCCGTATGCGCGGCGTGACCTCCATCGAGGAGTCCGGCAACCGCCAGACCATCGTCATCACCGAGCTGCCGTACCAGGTCAACCCGGACAACATGATCTCCAACATCGCAGAGTCCGTGGCTAACGGCAAGATCGCCGGCATCGCCAAGATCGAGGACGAGTCTTCCGACCGCGTCGGCATGCGCATCGTGGTCACCCTGAAGCGCGATGCCGTCGCTCGCGTCGTGCTCAACAACCTCTACAAGCACTCCCAGCTGCAGACCTCCTTCGGCGCCAACATGCTCTCCATCGTCGATGGCGTGCCGCGCACCCTGCGTCTGGATCAGATGCTGCGCTACTACGTTGCGCACCAGATCGAGGTCATCGTTCGCCGTACCCAGTACCGCCTGGATGAGGCCGAAAAGCGCGCCCACATCCTGCGTGGTTTGGTCAAGGCCCTCGATATGCTCGACGAGGTCATCGCGCTTATCCGCCGTTCCCCAACGGTGGACGAAGCGCGAGAAGGGTTAAAAACCCTTCTCGCGGTAGATGATGTACAGGCAGACGCCATCCTGGCGATGCAGCTGCGCCGTCTGGCAGCCCTGGAGCGTCAGAAGATCATTGACGAGTTGGCTGAGATCGAAGAGATCATTGCTGACCTCAAGGATATCCTCGCCCGCGAGGAGCGCCAGCGTCAGATCGTCCACGACGAGCTCGCTGAGATCGTCGAAAAGTACGGCGATGAGCGCCGTACCCAGATCGTGGCCGCTTCTGGCGACGTCACCGACGAGGATCTTATCGCCCGCGAGAACGTGGTCGTCACGATCACCTCCACTGGCTACGCAAAGCGCACCAAGGTTGATGCCTACAAGGCGCAGAAGCGCGGCGGGAAGGGCGTGCGCGGTGCGGAGCTCAAGCAGGACGACATCGTCAAGAACTTCTTCGTCTGCTCCACGCACGACTGGATCCTCTTCTTTACCAACTTCGGCCGTGTTTACCGCCTCAAGGCTTATGAGCTGCCGGAGGCAGGCCGCACCGCACGTGGCCAGCACGTGGCTAACCTGCTGGAGTTCCAGCCGGAGGAGAAGATCGCACAGGTCATTCAGATTCAGTCCTACGAGGACGCTCCTTACCTCGTCCTGGCCACCAAGCAGGGCCGCGTCAAGAAGTCCCGCCTCACCGACTATGAGTCCGCTCGTTCTGCTGGCCTCATCGCTATCAACCTCAACGAGGGCGATGCGCTCATCGGTGCTTCCCTCGTCGACGAAGGCGATGACATCCTGCTGACCTCTGAGCAGGGCCAGGCCATCCGCTTCACGGCTGACGACGACCAGCTGCGCCCGATGGGCCGTGCAACAGCCGGTGTGAAGGGTATGCGCTTCCGCGGCGATGACCAGCTGCTGTCGATGTCCGTGGTCCACGACGGCGGGTACCTGCTCGTGGCCACCTCCGGCGGCTATGGCAAGCGTACGGCGATTGAGGAATACACCCCGCAGGGCCGTGGCGGCCTGGGCGTGATGACCTTCAAGTACACCCCGAAGCGCGGCAAGCTCATCGGTGCGATTGCAGTGGACGAGGAAGACGAGATCTTCGCAATCACCTCTGCTGGCGGTGTTATCCGTACTGAGGTTAACCAGATCCGTCCTTCTTCCCGTGCGACCATGGGCGTTCGGCTGGTCAACCTTTCCAACGACGTCGAATTGCTTGCAATCGACCGCAACGTTGAGGACCATGGTGAGGAAGACGCTCAGGCTGTGGCCAAGGGCGAGAAGTCCGTGGAGGATGTTCAGCAGGAGCACCTGAAGATTGCGGATTCGAAGAACACTAATGATGAGGGCAACGAGGAGTAATCCATGGCAAGACGAGACGTAACCCTTACGCGAATCTCCCCAATGTCGGCGTTTCGCGTGGGCTTGGCGATGTCCCTCGTCGGCCTCGTCGCATGGATCCTCGCGGTATGCATCTTGTACTTCGCCTTGGACCAGGCGGGAATCTGGGATTCCCTCAATAGCCTGGTTGGCGGCGTGGGTGGCGCTTTCGAGGTCACTTTTGGTGTGGTCTTGTCCATCTCGGCGTTGATCGGTGCCATCGTGGCCGTGTTCGGCACGTTGATGGCTCCGCTACTGGCGTTCATCTACAACTCCATCGTGGACGTCTTCGGTGGTTTCAAACTGGGTATCCAAGAGAGCGTCGACTAAGACGAAAAGCATTTAACCGGCACCTGATTTTAAGTGTCGGTTTTCTGCTTTTATTAGCCCTCTGACCATACGATTTGTGTTATCTCGCAAAGAGTATGTAAAGTTACAACTCGTTCCGCACAAGGGCCTATAGCTCAGTCGGTTAGAGCGCATCGCTGATAACGATGAGGTCGCAAGTTCGATTCTTGCTAGGCCCACCACGGAACAATGGGGCATTAGCTCAATTGGTAGAGCATCTGCTTTGCAAGCAGAAGGTCAGGAGTTCGATTCTCCTATGCTCCACAGCCCGGAACCCGACACCGTAATGGTGTCGGGTTTCTTTGTTGTTTGGGGGCGTGCACCGTTCCCGGCACTCATCGACAGGATGAAGAGCAGGGGGACGGGTGCCCCCAATGGCGAACTTAGCTAATTGCTATTCGTCTAGAAAATCGAATAATTGAGCAGTTTAGGGCCAAATTTCAGCGAACCGTAAAGCTTGTTAAGTTGCCATTTACGAATGTCTCCTAACCTGTTGATTCGGTGCCAGATTTCCGCGATTCTGTGAAGAGTTGTCCATCCAGAAATTGCGAGAAACGGAGATCCAGTGGACCTCTACGAGTACCAGGCCAGGGACCTTTTCGAAAAGCATGGCGTACCCACCCTGCGAGGTATCGTCGCTACCTCGGCCGTCCAGGCCGAAGAAGCAGCCGCCAAGCTCGGCACGCCCATTGTTGTGGTCAAAGCCCAAGTCAAGACTGGCGGCCGCGGCAAGGCTGGCGGTGTGAAGCTGGCTAAGAGCCCAGCTGAGGCGGCAGAAAAGGCCGAGGAAATCCTCGGCCTCAAGATCAAAGACCACACCGTGCGCAAGGTCATGGTGGCCGAGGGCGCCGACATCGCCGAGGAATACTACTTCTCGATCCTCTTGGACCGTACCAAGCGCCGCTACCTAGCGATGCTCTCCAAGGAAGGTGGCGTGGAGATCGAAAAGCTCGCCGCGGAGCGTCCTGAAGCGCTCATTCGCCGCAGCTTCTCTCCCCTCGATGGTATGACAGACACTCTCGCCCGCGACATGGCCTATGAAGCAGGCTTTGTGGAGGAGGACGTCGCCAAGCTTGTGCCCGTCTTTAAGCAGCTCTACAAGGTCTACACTGCGGAAGACGCCACCCTGGTGGAGGTTAACCCGCTGGTGAAGACCGCACAGGGTGACATCATCGCCCTCGATGGCAAGGTGACGCTCGATGGCAACGCGGAGTTCCGCCACAGCGAGCATGCTGCCCTGCACGATCACGGTGCCACGGATCCGCTGGAGCTCAAGGCGCAGCAGATGGGCCTGAATTACGTAAAGCTGGATGGCTCGGTGGGCATCATCGGCAACGGCGCGGGCCTGGTGATGTCCACGCTCGACGTCGTGGCATATGCGGGCGAGGATCTGCCTAACCAACCCAAGCCCGCGAACTTCCTTGACATCGGGGGTGGTGCCAACGCAGAAGTCATGACTAACGGCCTCGAAGTGATCCTCGGGGATCCCCAGGTCAAGTCCGTATTTGTCAACGTCTTCGGCGGAATCACCGCCTGCGACGAGGTAGCCAAGGGCATCGTGCAGGCCTACAAGATTCTGGCCTCCGATGGAATCGAGCCGAAACCGCTCGTCGTACGTCTCGACGGCAACAACGCAGAGCTTGGACGCAGCATTCTCGACGACGCGCACCTGCCCAAGCTGGAGCAGGTTTCCACCATGGACGCAGCGGCTCGCAAGGCCGCGGAGCTGGCTGAATAGGAGTAACAATGTCTATTTTTCTCAACAAGGATTCCCGCATCATCGTCCAAGGTATGACCGGCGCCGAAGGCATGAAGCACACACGCCGCATGCTCGCCTCCGGATCGAATATCGTGGGCGGCGTCAACCCCAAGAAGGCCGGTGAGCGCGTCGACATCGAGGGCCAGCAGATTCCAGTCTTCGGCTCCGTGCGCGAGGCGATGCAGGCAACCGACGCCAACGTCACCGTCATCTTCGTCCCCGCCAAGTTCACCAAGGACGCGGCTGAGGAAGCCATCCGCGCGGGCATCGAGCTGGTCGTCATCATCACCGAGGGAGTTCCAGTCAAGGACACCGCGGAGCTCTTCGCGCTTGCGCGCGAGTCGAAGACCCGCATCATTGGCCCCAACTGTCCAGGTCTTTATAGCCCTGGCCAGTCCAACGCAGGCATCATCCCAGCGGAGACTGCTCCGAACCCGGGCAAGATTGGTTTAGTGTCTAAGTCTGGCACGCTGACCTATCAGATGATGTATGAGCTCTCCGACATTGGATTTAGCACCTGCGTGGGCATTGGCGGTGACCCGATCATCGGAACTACCCACATCACGGCTATCGAGGCCTTTGAGAAGGACCCCGAGACCGAGGCCATCATCATGATCGGCGAGATCGGCGGCGACGCCGAAGAATATGCCGCACGCTATATCAAGGAGCACGTGACCAAGCCGGTGGTGGCCTACATTGCTGGTTTTACCGCGCCGGAGGGCAAAACCATGGGGCACGCAGGAGCGATTGTCTCTGGAGGATCCGGAACCGCAGAGGGCAAGAAGGCTGCGCTTGAGGAGGCCGGCGTGAAGGTCGGCAAGACTCCGAGTCAGGCGGCGCAGCTTCTCCGGGAAGCGCTGAAATCTGCCTAGCAGATGCTTAACCTCTAAACCTTCGTTGCTAGAATAAATTTCATGACCGAGAAGGACAAGAAGTGGCTCGATGAGGAGGAACTCTCTTCCTTTGTATCCCTCATGGGAGTCACCATCCGCTTAACCAGCATTCTGGATGCCCAGCTGCGTGACGACGCCGGCTTGAGCTTCTTCGAGTACACCGTTCTGTCTCGTCTTTCCGAGTCGGAGAATCGTGAGATGCGCATGCGCGACCTTGCGTACACGGCGAACGGCTCGCTCTCTCGGCTTAGCCAGGTGGTCACGCGTTTGGAGAAGCAAGGTTGGGTTACGCGCCGTCCAGATCCGAATGATGGCCGCACCACGCTGGCGCAGCTTACCGACGCCGGCTGGGATAAGGTTGTCGCCACCGCGCCTGGGCACGCCGCCCAGGCGCGTCGTTCCGTGATGGACAACCTCACTCGCACGCAGGTGCGCCAGCTCAACCAGATCAACGATCGCATCCTCGCGGCCATCGAGAGCGATGAACGCTACGGCGGGCGTTACTAGGCCTCATTAGCTCGGCGGCAGGCCTCTGCGCGCCGAGACGGTCTTGTCGAAAGGAATCCAAAAGCGCAAAGGTGCTTGTTTATTCTTACTGATGCCAATTCGCGGCCCGCAGACCCACTCCGGCTCTTGCTCACGCTCGGTGAGTTGAATTGGTGTGCCGTTATCTTCCAGCGTGAATCCCAGTGCTTTTCCGAGGTTCCCCGGCCCACGGGCGAGGTTATGGAAGTCGGTGGTGCCGCGGCGTCGGAAAGCGAGCTCGGTACCTTCGATGACCTCGCCGCCGCGTAGTAGACATCCTTGGCCCGTGCCCTCCGGGGCGCACACGATGTTGCCGTTGCGGTGGATGCCGTAGGAGGCGTAGACGTAAAGGCGCCCGGGTGGGCCGAACATCGTAGCGTTGCGCGGGGTCTGGCCGTTGTAGGTGTGCGCTGCCTCGTCATCCTCGCCGAGGTAGGCCTCAACCTCGGTGAGGCGGATGCTGACGCCGTTGAAGGTGAGAGTTGCCCCCAAGAGTTGGGGTGCAACGACATCTGCGGGGGCCGAGAAATCAATCATCAGCTCCGAGAGTAGTACTGCTTGCCCGGTTGTGGGTTGGGGATAAGAGTATCGAGGCTGACCGGCTCGAGGCCCTTGGCGCGCAGGCCGTCGATGACGCAGCTGGCAGCATTAACCGTGGTGGCGTGGATGTCATGCATGAGGATGATGCCGCCCGGCTGCGCGCCGCTGACTGCAGCGCTGCATACGTGCTCGGAGTTGCGGTCCTTCCAGTCCAGCGTGTCCACGGACCACATGGCCTCGGCTTGGCCGTTGGCTTTGGCCGCGGCGTCAACAGTGCCGTTGGTGGCGCCGTACGGTGGGCGCAGCCAACGAGGGCTCTGGCCGGTTGCCGCCTTGATGGCGCTGGCACCTGCCTTGATTTCCCCGTCGACGTCGCCGGCGGCGAGCTTGTTCAGCTCGCGGTGCGTGTTGGTGTGGTTGCCGATGGTATGGCCCTCCGCCTGCATGCGACGCAATAGCTCTGGGTGCGCGGTGGCGTTGGGCGCTAGGACCATGAAGCTGGCGTGGGCATTCTTGGACTTCAGGGTGTCGAGGAGCTGGTTGGTGAGGGGGCTGGGGCCATCGTCATAGGTGATGGCCACGCAGTTGGCGCAGTTGGGGGCGGTTTTCGCTGCGGACTGTGCTGGTTGTGCGGGGTACTGAGCGGGCTGCGCTGCCGGTGCTGGCCGCGAGGAACCCCACTCCGGCGGAAGGGTGTTGAGGAAGCGGTCGGCTTCTTGCTGGAGGTTAGGCAGCTGAACTGCCGGTAGTTCAACCGTGGGCAGCGGGGGAAGAGCGGCCTGTGCCGTCGCGGGTAGGGCCGCGGCGGTGAGGAAGGCAACGGTGGCAACAGCGAGGCGGCGCATGGTGAAGGACCTTTCTAAGCGAGGAGTGGACAGATCCTTGATTATGGTGGCTACTTCCTATAAAAACCCTAGTGACACGCAACGGAAGTGAAAATTGTTATCTTTTGTGGCTAATGTGACTCGCGTAAAAGCCTATGCCACCTGGATCGAACGGATGTGGTTGCCCAGTCCGCGCCGAGTAAACACGGTCTTGGCGGTGCGAGGGTCGTCGGCCGCGCCCATGGTCAGCAGCAACGGCACGTAATGATCGGCGGTGGAGTGGGCAATGCGCGCGCCCGGTGCTTTGTCCATGTAGGCCATGAGCTTGTCGACGTCGCCCGCGTGAATGGCATGCGCCGCCCACTCATCGAAGGCATCGAGGTGGTGTCCGGCGTAGGCACTGTGGCTGACGAAGAGGGCGGGCATGGGTCCGTCGCTGGGCTGCCAACGGCGGTGCTGGTCAGCTAGGGGAATTGCCCGTTCACGGAGATCGAAGATTGCGCCTGCTGGGCGGGTTACTTTAAAAGTAAAGTAAATTAGGTGTGTTGTGGTGGGGATTTTTTCGCGCGGGCTCGGTGGAGTAGTATTAACCGCACTGGGGCATTAGCTCAATTGGTAGAGCATCTGCTTTGCAAGCAGAAGGTCAGGAGTTCGATTCTCCTATGCTCCACAGCCCGGAACCCGGCACCGTGATGGTGTCGGGTTTCTTTGTTGTTTGGTGCATGCACCGTTCCTGACACGTTTGCTACTTAGACCTAGAAGCGCTTCACCAGCACCACATGGCCCTCCGACTCACCGACCGGCTCGAACCCCATAAATAGGTAGAGCCGGTGCGCACGCTCATTGGCCAGGGCCACCGAGAGCGAGGCGCCGGGAGCGCCTAAGTCGCGGGCGAGGTCCGTGGCGGCGCGAATAAGTAAAGTGCCCATGCCCTGCGAGCGGTAGCGCGGCTCCACAGCAAGGGCGAGCTCCGGAATTCCCTCTTCCACGTGCCCGTAGCCGTGGCGCTGCTCAGTTCCCCAGTTCAGCCACACGCCACCAGCGGGAACGTTGCCCTCCCACGCGATGAAGCCGCCGCGGGAGGGCTCCCATCCGGCGAGGTAGTAGTCGAAGTCGGCGTCGAATTGCGGCGTGAGCTCCTTGTGCTCCTCACCGAAAGTGTCCGTGAGGAAGTTGAGGCGGGCCAAGTAGGTGCGGTCCGCCTCGCTTAAGGGGCGCAGTTTGAAATCAGACATGGTGGCCAGCCTAGTGGCCGTGCTCCCACTGCGCATAAGCCTTGGCATAGCGGCCGCCGAGCGCCATGAGGGAGGCGTGCGTGCCGTCCTCGACGATTTCGCCCTGCTCCATCACGATGATGCGATCCGCCTCGCGGGCCTGGTCTAAGCGGTGAGCCACCACCAACGCAGTGCGCCCGCGGGTTACAGCACGTGCCGCAGACTCCAGCACCGCGGCATGCTCGGAGCCGGCTTCCGACGTCGCCTCATCCATGATGAGCACCGGCGGCTGACGCAAAATCATGCGCGCCAGCGAAATTTGTTGTGAGGCCTCCGCTCCGATTTCCTCGTTACCTGCGCCGATGAACGTATCGAGACCGTCAGGCAGCCAGCGCGAGGACTCGTCCAGGCCGACTTCGTGCAACGCCGCCCACAATTGGGCGTCGGAGGCGCCGGGGAGGGCGAGGAGGAGGTCGTCGCGAAGCGTGCCGGAAAACAGGTGAACCTCCTGGGTGATGAGCGCGACGTGCTCGGTCACCCACGTGTTGGGAACCGTGGCGGTGTCCACCGCATCGAGGTGAATGGTGCCGGTCGTGGGGTACTGCAGGCCCGCCACCAGCGCCGCCAGAGTGGACTTGCCCGCACCCGAGGTTCCCACCAGCGCGGTCGTGGTACCAGCCTCCAAGGTAAGGTCTATGCCGTACAGAACCTCCGCGCCGCCGGGGTAGGAGTAGGTGACGCCGTCGATGCGTATCGCTGGCGCAGCCGAAAGCGAGTCCTGCTCTTGGTCCGGAATATCACTGCTCAACAGCGCCAACGCAACCGCGCGGCCTAGGGAAGTGACCGCATGCTGGATCTCACCGGCAAAGAACAAGATGTTGAATACGTGCACCTCAAGGCGCATGATCAGCAGCACCGCGGCCGCCGCCTGGCCCTGCGTGACCCAGTCCCAGACCACCATCGGCACTGACATGGACAAGGTTCCGAGTAGCAGCACCGCGAAGCTAATGGAGCCCTGGCCGATGATGCGGTTGATGAGCGGGACCTTATCGCCCCAGGCCTGCACCGTATCCCAGGAGTAGCGCTCCATGCGCTGCTCGGCCCAGCCGCCGAGCTTGAATTGGCGCAGGGTGTCCAAGGCGCGGATGGTGTCGAGCAAGACGTTGTTGCGGCGCGCCTCGACGGAGGAGACCTCATTTGCTATCTCCGGGATGTCGCGGATGGTGCCTTTGATGAACGGGTACATGATAAGCACCGCCAACGCGAAGATCAGCAGGTAAGCCGGGTGGATGAGCACCATGCTCAGCGCGGTGAGTGGCAGGATGAACAGGGTGACGGCCAGGCGCTCGCCCATCATGGAGATAGAGGTGACCACGGTGTCGATGTCCTTGGACAAACGCGTAATCACGTTGCCCGTGCCCAGCTCCATCACGCGGGGAACCGGCGCACGCAGCACCGAATCCAGCGCCGCGGTGCGCAGGTCCACGGCTAGGCGCCGCGCCTTGGCATTGATCATGTAGCCTCCGATGGCGCGGCCGGTAACCTCCGCGATTAGCGCTGCGGTAATGATGCCTAGCGCCGCGAGCATCGCTGGGCGGCCCGAGCCGATGACAGGCAGCTCCATTCCTTGGATGATGTCCACCACGCGGCCCAAGACCTGGGAGCCTAAGTTCATCATCACGATGGTGACGGTGAAAACGGCAAAGACCAGCAGCATCTTCGGGCGCGTTGGCGCCGAGGGCAAAGTCTTGAGGAAGCGCCACGATTCGCGCGCTGAAGCCGGCGCGAGTGCATCTGCACGAGACTGACTCACAGCGCCACTACCTTGTCCGCGTTGGCGGCCCACGTCGGGGCGGCGGTTATCACCACGGTCACGCGTCCGCGGCGCAGCTTAGCCACGCGCTCGGCCACGGTGGCCAAGGTCAGGGAGTCGAGACCCGTGGTGGGATTATCGAGCACGAGCACCTCGGGATCCTGCGCGAGCGCACGGGCAAGAGCCACGCGCTGTCGCTGGCCACCGGAAAGGTTCAGGCCGGCCTCGCCGATAGGGGAGTCAGGCAGAGTGCCGTCGTGCCCAAAGCCGCCCAGGCGCGTCACGATGTCGCCGCAGGCGGCAGCCTCCAGCGCAGCGTGCACCTGCTGTGTAGGGAGGGTGCCAAGCGGGTCGATGTTATCGGCCAGGGTGCCCTCCAAAACTGAAATGCGGTGCGGCGGGCAAAGAGCACCGTGGGCGGAAAGGTGGGCGGTCCAGGCGTCGACAAGCGCGCGGCCCTTAGCCGTCTCCGGTATCCACACGTTGAGCCCTGGTTCAAGGTCTACCGGGGTGCCCTGCTTGGCGACGTCCCCTTTGCCCAGGTCCTGCAGCAACTCACCCACGCGTTCCACCGACGCCTGGCCCTTTGCCCAGTTCTCTGTGAGATGGCCGAGCGACAAGCCCAACGCGGTGAGCGCGGGAGGAGCGAGCATCGTAATAGACATCATGCCGCCGGGCTCGATGTTTCCTTCGAAGGTCTGCCAGGCCGTCCACGTGAGAAGGAAGACGGCAAAAAGGGTGGGCACCATTTGGCGCAGCCACGACAACAGGACGCTCAGGCGCAGTTCGCGGAGCATCGAAATAAGGGCGTCGTGGGCAGCCAGAGTGAAGCGTTCTTTGGCCACCTCGTTGGCTCCGAGACCTTTGATGACGCGCGAGCCTTGGGCAAAGTCAGTGGCCAGGGCCAGCGCAGTGTTTTCCTTGGCGCGCCGGGCAGATGCAACGCCCGTCAGGGGCTTTGCGGTGGCCCACGAAGCAATGGCGGTCAGGATCGCGCCCACGATGAGCCCGAGGGAAACCACCCAGGAAATCGGAGCCAGGCTGAAGATGGCACCGATGAGATATCCCGCCATGAAAAGCGGGAAGTTAAGCACCTGCTTGAGTTGGCCGATGTAGTGCGAGTCCTCGTCCATCGTGTTGAGGAGGCGGCCGGGGCTGAGTCCTTTGGTGGAGGCGTCGAGAAGCTTGTGTAAAAGGCCCAAGCGCAAGGTATGCGTGGTGCGAGCTTGGCTAAGATCCGTGAAGGCGTCCGCTGTGGCCTCCGCTAGGTACATGATGTAGAGCAGCAATGCCGTGACCAGTACGGGAACGCCCAGTGTTCGCCAGGAAGGATCGCTGAATGCGTACTGCGTGGCCTGACCAATGACCACGGAGACCAGCGCACCCAACGGTGAGTTGATGGCGGCCGCTATGAGTAGGCCCACCACGCCAACAGGCTGGGCAAACAGCAGCCGCCGAGTGGCAGCACCAGGCTTTGCCCAATTGGTGGTTTCGGTGAGAGAAGTTTCCCCGGTGGGAGGCTGATCTGGTAGATACCAGGACCAGGTTTTCATGCGAGGATAGACAGTCATAGCTGCATATCCTATAAGAAAAGGTCGCCTTCTAATTCACTAGAAAGGCGGCCTTTAAGGGCTCTTAAGCGAGGTGATAATTCGACACGTCGTAACCCGAGAACTCGCGGTCGATGCCACTGTCATCCACGGAGTGGAACGTGGTGCCGTTCTCGATAGCAAAGCGGAGATTGTCTACTCGATGCGAAGGATCGCCGCTGA
>NZ_GG667523.1:168764-200890 GCF_000159135.1 Corynebacterium striatum ATCC 6940 | reverse complement strand
CGCTGACGGAACCAGCAGGGAAGTAGTAGGTCGCACCGCTCTTGAGCTTGACAATGAGGGACTCGAAGCTCATCAATTCTCCTTGGGATTGTTTCGAGGTACCCAAAAATTCAATCAGCTTCGAGCCCGTCGAGCAAAGGATTGAGATCCAGACAACGTTCGCTTTACCCCCTTAAACGGGGTGGATTTACTCCTGCTCGTTGGTCTGCAGGCGGTGCTTGCCCTCGTCATCGCGGTCATCGGTGATGCGGGAGGTATCGGCGTCGGCAGCAGCCTCGGCTTCTTCCTTGTGCTTAGCTAGCTGCTCATCGATGGAGCCCAAGAGCTCTTCGTCGCGCTCGACGACGCCCTCTTCCGCGAGGTCGGAGACCTTGTGGTCGTCCTCGGTGGTGGAGGTGTAGACCAAGGTGGAGCCCTCAGCTGCGGCATTGGCACCGGTGGTGAAGTCCTCGACGCGCGGCGGAACCTCGGAAGCCTCTTCCTTGCGGATCTTGAAGAAGTAGTAGAGGCCGCCACCGATAGCGGAGATCAGGGCGAGGATCAGCGCGAACGGCCAGAACTTGGAGCTCTTCTTCTCCTTGCCGAAGTTGATGTTCTTGAGCTTCTTAGCGCTGCGCTTGCGGGCCTTGTCAGCAGCCTTGCGTGCGGCCTTTGCCTGTTTGCGGGACTGCTTCTTGACGTTCTTCTGTGCCTTCTTCTGGGCCTTCTTTGCGTCCTTGCGAGCTTCATCGAAGCGCTCGGAAGCCTGTTTGCTAACTTCCTGACCCCGGTCCTTGAGCTCCGCGATGCTACGCTCCAAGCGATCGTGGGCTGCCTGGGTGACGGCGCCGGCGCTGCGGCGAGCCTCAGGGAAGGCGTCCTTGCTGCGCTCTTCTACCTCTGCTGCAGCAGCTTCCAGGGCGGTGTAAGCCTCGAGAGCCTTCTCGTCGCGGTAATCCTTAAACCTCTTCCACAGGTTGGTGGCCAGGCCGACGGAAGCGGAAATTGCGGTGGGGTTCATGCGAACGCTCCTTAAATTGACTTTATCGTGTGCTTCTCACCAGCGTAGTGACGGGCGTTAAGGCCCGCCACTATACGTATGAAGGAAAAGCAAAGGGTCACCCCTGCATGATGCGGTGGTGACCCTTATTGCGCTTGATTATGACTCAGCGGGCGAGAACGTCTCTTTAGCTCTAGTCTGTAGAGCCGGACTTTTGCACGTAACAAGAGCTGATTGCTAGACAGCTTGGTACGCAACCTTCTATTTTTATTCGTGCCAATTTTTAAAAAGCCTGCAGGCACGCCACTTTTAAAAGTACTATTTAATAAGTTACTCTTCCCCGAAAAATGGACAGCTTGGTACATTTCATCGCAAGCAAAATCCGTTGACCAGTAAGGGAGGTGAACATGACCCCGCGTCTATCCGCTTCAGCACCACTAGACCAATTCAGTGAAGTATCTGTTGAGCCGCGCCAAAGGACCGCGCTCTCTTTCGAGGTGATTCCACCGCGCAACGATGCTGATGCGAGCACTACCGCCGAGCTCCTGCGGGTGTTGCAGGGGTACAACCCGGACTACATTGCGGTGACGAGCTCACAGCGCTCCGGATGGCTGGAAGGCACCGCGGCATTCATCGAACAAATCTCACGCACCACGTCCATGCGCCCGCTCGCTCACCTCGCCTGCACGGCTGGCACGCGGGAGGAGCTCATCGGCTGGATCGATGCGCTTGTCGACGCCGGCGTGCGCGGCCTGCTCGCCCTTCGTGGCGACCTGCCCGAAGGCGGCATGCCGGCGCACTATCTGCAGCATGCCGACGAGCTGGTCCGGCTCATCCGCCACCGCGAGGCGGGCCAAGCCGCACGTTTCGCCGCAGGCAGCCTCGCGGTGGGGGTGGCTTGCTATCCCAACGGCCACGCGGAGTCCGCGAACCTCGACGAGGACTTCGACGTTCTGCTCGCCAAACAGCGGCTCGGCGCGGACTTTGCCATCACCCAGCTTTTCTTCGACGCCGAAGACTACGCCCGCTTTGCCCAACGCGCCCGGCTGGCCGGCGTGCGTATTCCGCTCATCCCGGGAATCATGCCGATGACCAGCGTGGCCCGGCTCGAGCGAATGGCCAAGCTGTCCGGGTTGCAGGTCCCACCCCGTGTGCGGGCCGCACTCGCGGCAGCATCCACCCCAGATGAAGAACATGAAATCGGAATGGAACTCACCGCCGAGCTGACTCGAAGCGTACTGCGCTCAGGGGCAGACGGCCTCCATATCTATACCCACAACAACCCTCACATCACTCAAGACCTTTTGAATCGAATTGGAGTACACCCATGAACGCACCATTTCCTAAGGCCACCATCGAAGGCTACCCACGCGTCGGCGCGAACCGCGAGCTCAAGCGCGCACTAGAGGCCTACTGGTCCGGCAAGATCGACGCCGAGACCTTTGAGTCGGCAGCGCACTCGCTGCGTCTTGACACTTATGCGCGCCTGCGCGACCTCGGGCTTAACGAGGACTACGCCATCCCAGCAGACGTGGCTTATTACGACCACGTCCTCGAGACCGCGCTGACCGTTGGCGCGGTGCAGGGAGAGACCCTCGATGACGAGTTCCGTCTGGCCCGTGGCAATGCCGACTCCGCGCCTCTCGAAATGACTAAGTGGTTCGACACCAATTACCACTACATCGTCCCGGAGATCGCCGATGACCAGACGTTTAACGCCCGCCCGCAGCGCGTTCTCAAGATCGTGGAAGAGGCTCGCAATGCCGGCCACGCCGTGCGTCCCGTGCTCGTGGGTCCGGTGACCTTGCTGGCTCTGTCCAAGCAGGCAGACGGATCGAGCACGCAGCCGCTTGAGCACCTTGATGCCGTGGTCGATTCCTATATATCTGTCCTCGAGCAGCTCCACGCTGCCGGGGTGGAGTGGGTACAGCTCAACGAGCCCGCTCTGGTCGCGGATCTTGCAGCGGCTGACGACGCCGCCCTTGCCCAGGCACTCCTGAGCGCTTATCGCCGTATCCTCGCCGCGGAAAAGCGCCCGCAGGTTTACCTGACCACGCCTTATGGCTCGGTGCGCAAGGGTCTGGACGCCATCAACGAGCTGCAGCCGGAGGCGGTGCAGGTGGATCTTTCCGTGGGCACCCTCGCGCTGGATCCGAGCTACCTGGAGCGCGTGGCTGGACTGAAATCCCACCTCAGCGCCGGACTGGTTGACGGCCGCAACGTCTGGGCGGCAAATCTGCGTGACCTGCGAGCCAAGCTGGAGACCCTTCCGGGCGCATCGGTAACCACCTCGGTCTCGCTGCAGCACGTTCCGCATACCGTGGAAGCAGAGACTTCGCTTCCCATTGACGTAGCCAACTGGTTCTCCTTCGCCAATGAAAAGGTGCGCGAGGTCGTCGCCCTGAGCTCCGGCCCGCTTGCAGCACCGGAGGCGTATGCCCAGGCCGACCGTGCAGTGCGCACCCGAGCCGAGTCGGCCCGTACCCACAACGAGGCGGTGCAAAACCGCACCGCGCAGTTGCCGGAGGGCGAGGTGCAGCGGCAGCCGCTGTTCGCCGAGCGCAATGAAGCGCAAAAAGCTCTTGGCCTGCCGCTGCTGCCGAGCACGACCATCGGTTCCTTCCCACAAACGCAGGAGATCCGTGCGGCACGTGCGGCTCACCGCAAGGGCACGCTTTCCGACGCCGCCTACGTCGACGCCCTGCGCGACGAGGTCAAGCAGGTCATCGAGCTGCAAGAACGCCTGGGCTTGGACGTGCTGGTGCACGGCGAGCCAGAGCGCAACGACATGGTGCAGTACTTCGCCGAGCTGCTCGACGGCTTCGTAGTCACCGAGAACGGCTGGGTCCAGTCTTATGGCTCCCGCTGCACCCGCCCGCCAATCGTGGTGGGCGACATCTCCCGCCCGCAAGCGATGACGGTGGAGTGGGCACGCTATGCGCAGTCCCTGTCCGAGAAGCACGTCAAGGGAATGCTCACCGGTCCAGTAACCATCCTTGCGTGGTCCTTCGTGCGCGATGACGTTAACCAGTCCGTCTCCGCGGATCAGCTGGGTGTGGCTCTCGCCGACGAGGTGCGTGATCTCGAAGAGGCTGGCATCGACATCATCCAGATTGACGAGCCCGCCCTGCGTGAACTGCTGCCACTGCGAGAGCAGGATCGCAAGGCCTACTTGGACTGGGCGGTGCGTTCCTTCCGACTCGTTGCTTTGGAGGCAAAGCCCACGACGCAGATTCACACGCACCTGTGTTACTCAGAGTTCGGCCAAATCATCGATGCGGTCGCTGGCCTTGACGCCGATGTCACCTCCATCGAGGCGGCGCGTTCCCGCATGGAGCTCCTCGAAGACATCGACGACAAGTTTCACTCCGAGATCGGCCCAGGCATCTATGACATTCACTCGCCGCGCATCCCATCCGTGGCGGAGATGGCAGAACTCATCCGCGCGGCCCTGCGCAACGTTCCAGTCGAGCGCCTATGGATCAACCCGGACTGCGGCCTGAAGACCCGCGGCTACGACGAGACCGAGGCCTCGTTGCGCAACATGGTCTTGGCCCGCGAAGAGGTGCTCAGCTCACTCGTTCCCGCTTAGAAGCTCAGCTCGTCCAAGCTCGAAATCTCGCCCGATCCGTCGCGTTGCAGGTACACCGCCTGCAGCCCGGCGGCGCGGGCGCCTTCGACGTCGTTAGCCAGGGAATCGCCCACCATGAGCGTGTGCGCAGGCTCGCTTCTCAGCACGCGGCAACCCTCGTGGTAAGCCGCAGCCTGCGGCTTGGGAATGCCCAAATCTACGGTGGCAATCAGTTGCACTTCCGGAAGATTAAGTCCGCCCGCGCGGAGCTTGCCCTCCTGCATCCCACGGGCACCATTGGTGAGAATCCCAACGTTTAGCCCAGCCGCCAGTGCGCGGCGCAATGCAGGTAGAGCATCCGGAAATGCCCGCCAATTGCGCTGATATGCAGCCAGGTAGCCGTCGTAGGCGGCGAGGGAGGCGGCGTCGTCAAGCGTCTGCCCCAGAAACTCGCGGCAGCGTTCAATGCGTTGCCCCTGGTGCGTGACCTCTCCACGCTCATAAGCACTGAACCATTTGCGCTCGAGGGCGGAGAAACGCGCGTGCTGGCCCTGCGCAACGCCTAGCTCTGCACACCATTCATCCAATCCGGCGTGCATGGCGGAGGTGTGGTCCATGAGGGTGTCGTCGAGGTCGAAGAGCACGGCACGAATCATGGGGATAAGCATAGTGATCGCTTAGGGCGTTATGTCATTTGCGGCGCGCGAGCAAGAAATTCCATACAATGGTCGGCATGACTCAGAAGACCGCAACTGCAACGATGCACACCAATCACGGTGATATCGTTATCGACCTTTTCGGTAACCATGCACCGGTAACTGTGGAGAACTTCGTCGGCCTGGCCAAGGGCGAGAAGGACTACTCCACCCAGAACGCAAAGGGCGAGCAGTCCGGCCCGTTCTACGATGGCGCAATTTTCCACCGCATCATCGACAACTTCATGATCCAGGGTGGCGACCCAACCGGTACCGGCCGTGGCGGCCCTGGCTACCAGTTCCAAGACGAGTTCCACCCGGAGCTGCAGTTCGACCGTCCGTTCCTGCTGGCCATGGCTAATGCCGGCCCAGGCACCAACGGTTCCCAGTTCTTCATCACGGTGGCTCCGACTCCGCACCTGAACAACCACCACACCATCTTCGGTGAGGTCACGGACCCGGCTTCCCAGGATGTCGTTTCCAAGATTGCCAAGGTTGCAACTGACCGCATGGACCGTCCGCGTGAGGACGTCATCATCGAGTCCATCGAGATTGCATAAGAGCTCCTGCGTTGAGCCCACCGCCACTTTTTAGTGGTGGTGGGCTCCTTCCAGTTTTGGGGGAAAGTTGAAGAACTACATCAAACAAGCGCCCGTCACCACAGCAATCGTCGCGGTGTGCTTTCTGGCTTGGGCAGTGACAGCGATCCAGTCCCGCTCTCTTTCAGGGTCCTACTATGACTCTTCTTTGGCTTATGCGTGGACTCTTTGGGGTCCAGAGTTTGCCGCCGCCCCGGCCACGGCCATCACGGCCGGCTTCATGCACATCGACGTCGGGCATCTGACGCTCAACATGTGCCTTCTCGTCTTTATCGGGCGCGAGATCGAGCAGGCACTTGGGCATGCGCTTTATGCGGCGAGCTATGTGGTCTCCGTCTTGGGCGCCTCCGCGGCTGTGCTGTGGATGGACTACGACGCGCCGACTGTGGGGGCGTCGGGCGCGCTTTATGCCTTGCTGGCGATGCTGGTGGGTGTTTACCGCAGCCGAGGAATGGATCTGCGCGCGCCCATCTTCTTGGTGCTCGCAAATGTGGTTTACACGTTCATCATGAGTGGCGTCTCCTTGTGGGGACACCTGGGTGGGCTGTTAATCGGCATTGTGCTGACTCTGTTCCTGTTTTCGCGCCGGAAGGCTGTGCACTGGATTGGAGTTGCTGCAGTGTTCGGGGTTGTCGGCGTGTTGTTGGCCTTGAGAGCTGGGCTTTGGGGATAACTCCGGCGAGTTATTCACCAAAACGCTTGTGCGAAAGAATTCCACAATAGTTATCCACAATGTGGATAACTACATTTTTGTAATTTACCGAACGCATGGCCGGAGTTTTCCCTGATCATGCAGGCAAGAAGACTTACATCCTTGTGATTTAGCCCTTGTGGAAGTGGGTGAAAACAGTTATCCACAGGCTGTGGAAGAAACCTGGGGAATTTGATTTTCACAGAGTTATCCCCAGCCTGTGGATAACTTTCCTCCCATCTTGTTGGCAACTCGGGGAAAGGGGGCAAAAGCGGGTGTGTACGAAAGGACAATTTCGAGTGTTTCTCGGATAGCAATTAGCTGGGAAAAACCTGTAAAGATCCAGCTCAAGGGGCAATTATCCGAAAGTATCTGAGGTATTGAAGGATGCGATGGTGGCCGTCTAGCGTCATGTGAGTAGTTCACAGCGCGTGGAGGGAGAGACCGTGCCGCTGTGAACCTCAAACTGCAAAAATAGTGAATAAAAGGAAACGTAGCGATGCGCATTCCCCGCCTCCATCTCAGCTACTACGTAGCAGCCGCCGCGCTGTCTGCGGCAAGCCTCGTTGCCCCTGCTGCGGCGCACGCAGAGATCCCCGCCATGCCACAGGGCTATCCGATTGAGAATCTCTACCAGGAGTGCAGCCCAGCAGAAGCTACTGCAGCGGGTTATCCGGATTGGCATTTTGGTGAAACTGGCCGCCGTTACCTTTCGGATGGCACCATCCAGTTCACCAACACCACCAAGCAGACGGTTCCGTACACCGCCACCATCGAATCCGGCACCAATCACGAGATCGAAGCAAACTCTGCCGCCAAGTGGCCTTCCAACTGGAACACCACCGCAAAGACAGACATCGGTCTGACTCTGTCTAACGGCTGGATCGAGGGGGAAACCATCGGGCCGATCAAGCTTGCGCCTGGCGATTCCTTCCGCGTGGAATACGGCACCGTGGAAAAAGACTTCATTTCCATGTTCGTGGACTGTAAGGATGGCATCTATACCAATATCCCGGGTGCAAATGTCATCAGAGGTACCGCACCGGCCGAGCGTTATGCCTGGGCAACCGTAATCCACGCCGACGGCACCGTTGATGACCAAGCGCTTGAGATTCCGTCCCGCGCGCCGGGTGCGAACAGCAAGGTTGTTGATGGTGGCTACAATGCCATCTCCGGCCCAAGCCTGGAGAAGATTGCCGATGAAAAGCAGGACCATGTGGTCAAACCTGCTACCGACCTGCAGCGCGAGAATTGGCCGCGCAAAGGCGAAGAGTGCACCGCTGGCGATATGCAGTGGTACCCGAACGCTATTGAGGGCGTAGCTCCTACCTTCCGAAAGCCGGGCTATTCCCAGGACTTCATGAACTGGACTGAGGCTGACTACACCTATCGTGGCATCACCGACCACCTGGTGGGCGCGCAGTACAACGGCCAGATGAACTGGCTGGGCAATAAAGGCCGCCTGCCGGAGGGCTGGCTCGGCTCCATCGGTGCCGCACAGCGTGCCTACATGCCGGTGGGTACCGCATTGGCGCCACTCGACCTTAAGCCAGGTGAGCGCGCACGCATCGAGTACGGCACCACCATGATGCGCGTGAACTACAGCGAGCTGCACTGTGGCCGCGACGGTAAGTACAGCCTCGTTCACGACTTCAAGCAGGCCTCCGCGCCGGCAGGTTTCTGGGCAGAAGCCACCGTCACTGGCAAGGATGGCTCGACCCGCAAGGTTGACGTCACCCCAGATGAGTGGCGTGACCTACCAGTTGCGACCCAGACCGCTTATTAACACCACGACACTGCCTACCAACCCCACTGTTTTTCTCACTAAATCGGAGTACATCATGCGCTTTAACCGCACTCTCGCCCTGGCAGCATCCGCAATTGCTGCAACTTCCATCGCCGCTGCACCAGCAATGGCACTGCCTGCCGTCAACCACGGCGCTGCTAACCCGACCACCATCGGTGAAAAGTGCGTCAACCCAGGCGATACCGGCCAGACCGTTGAGATTGTCCGCACCTACTTTGATGGTTCCGCAGGCACCTGGACCGTCTCCAACTACAACGCTGAGCCGCTGCCACTGACTCGTTCCATCAAGGAGACCAAGACCAAGACCTGGAATGTTTCCGCAGGCGTTGACTTCGACATCCTGAAGCTGGTCAACATCAAGTTCAGCGCGGGCTACACCGATTCCCAGACCTACGAAGTAGGAGAGACCGTCGGTCCGTACAACGTTGCTCCAGGCAAGACCGCCGTCATGCGTGCGGGCTGGGTTGTCTCCGACTTTGCAGGTGAGAAGACCGTGTGTGGCCAGGACGGAACCTGGCAGGGTACCGGCGAGACCTTCACCGCATCTCTGCCAGCAGAGCGCCACGTTGAGGTTTCTACTCGCGACAACATGAAGTTCAACTAGGGGAGGCAACTGTGCGCAAGTTTGCACGCATCGCCGCAGCATTGCTGGTGGCAGTAAGCGCGGCCACTCCGGCTGCGCAGGCTGTCGACGGCGCGGCTTCCTACCGCCTGCCGCAGCGCTGGAACGATGACTACAAGCCGGGCACCCACTGTGCAACACCGGGCGCACAGGGCACCTATGTCACGGCGGAGCGCATGTGGTTTAAGCAGACTGACGCTGTCAGCGTGGCTAATCGCAACGACTACACTGTTCCAGTTAGCCACACCGTGACTGATAAGCGTACGCAGACCACAGAGGTCAGCGTTTCGGTGAAGCCAATCGGTGACATTGAAAAGTACATGTCGAACGCGTTTGGCTTTAACTTCGTCCACCAGATCCATTGGAGCCTCGGTCAAAAGATTGGCCCCTACGATTTGGAAGCTAATCAGCAAGGCAAGCTCGTGTGGGGCTTTATGATGCTCGACGCGGATTCGCAGGATGTGCGTTGTTCCGAGGATCAGCAGTGGGTAGAAAAGGGCGCGCCGTACTTTGTCAGCGCACCGTACTCGCGCTATTCGGAGCTACGCATTGACGACGCCCCGGTGTATTAAGCCGTGCTTTAGCCTCAGTGCCTAGCTACCTGCCCCGCCTAAAATCTTGGTTACAAGATTTAGGCGGGTGCTTGCGTTAAAGGTGACGATGAGGCTGGAGACGTGTTTTTTCACCGAAGATTCGGAGATCTCCAGCGCTGCTGCGATCTCGGAATTCGAATTGCCCTGTAGCAGCAGCTTCAGCACGTTGATCTCGCCGTTGCTCAGCGAATGCGATTCGATGGCAGCGGCGACTGGGTCTTTACGAGGAGCATCGCCGATGTATCCCACCAGGCGATGCATCGCTACTGGCGCTACAACGGTTCCGCCGTGGATTGCCTCCCGGACAGCATCGATGATGGATTGGGGTCGCTGATTTTTCAGAATGTAACCAGCACCGCCCTCTTGCAGGATCTTGAGCATGGTGTCATCCGAATCAAAGGATGTCACTGCCAAGAACACAGGCGGGGAGGGGTACTGCTTGATGCGGCGCAGCAAGGTGATGCCGTCCATCGTGGGCATGTGTATATCTGCCAGGACGATGTCAACATCAACTTGTTCCAGCATTGAGAGGCATTCTGCGCCATTGGCTGCCTCAGCTACCACCGAGATGTCATCGGTGGTTTCGAAATAAAGTCGTAGCGACGAGCGGACCAGCGGGTCATCATCAACGAGGAAGACTCGAATGGACATCGAGGTTTACTTGCGGTACTTTGCGCACCACCAACGCTGCGGGCTGGTGGAGCAGCGGAAGAGGTTGGCAGCGTCTTCCGCCATGGAGGTGTAGTAGGTGAAGCCACCGGTGTAGGCGGTCTCGTTGGTGGTTTCAGTTTGAGTGGCAGACTCAGCGGAGCTGGAAGAACCGAAAGAAGAAGCAGCGCTAGCAAATGGGGTGCTCGTCAAGCAAAGGACCGCACCGGCTGCGGCTGCAACGGAACGAAAACGCATGTAGATACTCCTATTGGGACGAGAAATAAAGACGATGGGCCTTAGACTACTACAAGGTAAGTTTATCTGCGCACCATACTTGAAAGCGGGATGTATAGCGTGCTAATCCACATTCCGTTTTTAGGTCCGCTGCTAAAAGTGCCGTTGGCTGCTGCGACACGTTTTTGAATTTCGGAAATGCCCAATCCGGTGGTTATGTGTTGATCGGCCTGTGCTTTGGCGATGACAGAGCGAATTTGGATATCGATGCCGCGGTGGTTGCGTTTGAACACGATGGCAATTTGTGAGTCTGCAGCGGTGTATTTGATGAGGTTTGCACAGAGCTCTGAAAAGACCAAATGCAGGTCATTGGGCAGCGCCATGGTTCGCGCTAGTTTTCCGAGTCTGCCTTCCACGGTGCAATCAAACCCATGGCTGTGCAGGAAGGACTGCATCTCTTCGAGCTCTTCAGCAGCGGTTGAACGTGCTTTCTTGAGCAGAGGTTCGTCTTCGTTCTTCATCAGGCGGAGTAGATCGCGGACTTCACCCATGGCCTTGCGTGCGTCGTCAGCGATAGCTGCGGAGTTTTCTTTTAGTTTTGAGTCGGTGCCCATGAGTCCGAGAGTCTCCGAGCGCATGACCACCGAGGTTAATGTTGTGGCCACTGAATCATGCAAGGTGGTCATCAGCGCGTGCCGGTATTCCTGGCTACGCTGTTCAGCCGCTTGCTGGCGCTGACGTGCCTTCTTTAGCGAGACACCAACGATGATTCCCGCGACATTGAAGGCAGCCACTAACAAGAAGCTAAAGAGATCCAGCGAAGCCAGCACGCCTTGGGTTGGATCGACAATTGAGAGTAGGACCAATACGAGCCCGGGGATAACGGCGTGAGTCCACGGGCGTCGGTAGGAAATAAGCCCTACGATGACTGCACTCCATGCTAGAAGCAAAAGGGAGCGCCATTCGGGATGCCATCCACAAATAGCAAAAAGCACGCTATATGCCGCAGCCGCCCACAGCGGGTGGTTCATACCGAGCGGGGTAAGAGCCACGCCGAGGGCAGCAATCAATAGCGCGCCAGGGGAGAGGAATTGCGGATCGGTGGCCACGGTCAGCATCACCACGATGATGCAGCCGACGCCAGCGAAACGATAGAACCTCGTAGAGTTCACGGTTTAGGGATGAAGTTTAGCGCCAGCCCATGGTCATCAGGAGGCCGATGATGGCGAGACCGAAGCCAATGCCGTAGTTCCAGGCGCCGAGCTCCTGCATGAACGGGATGGACTCGCCAGCCAGGTAGTTAACCACGAGCCATAGCAGGCCGATGACCATCAGGCCCAGCATGATGGCGATGTACCACTTCGGCGTGCCCTCGGAATTGATCTTGACCGGAGTGCGGTTGGCCGCAGAGCTAGAGGACTGCGGAACGCCCGAGCTCTGGGTGATCTTTGACTTTGGCATTGCTAAACCTTCAACTTTTCTTTAGGCATTCTTTTTAACGGTTACTTTAGCAGGCGAAATTCGTCTGCTACTAGCGTGGGAGCAGCGCCGAGGCGTTGAACTCCCAAACGCGGAGCTCCACGGTTGCATTCTTGCGGATGAGGTCGCCCGAGTTAACGGAGGCCCAGCCGACGCGGCCGTTATCCACCAGCGCACCGGTAGGAACAACGGGGCCGGTGCGCACGCTACCCTGCCAGCCGGCAGAGCGCAGCGCGGATTCAGCCTCAGAAGGCGTCTTGTGCAACAGGTCCGGTGCCGTAATGAGCATGCCATTGGAGACCTCAATCGTGACGGTCTCACCCTTCGCCAGTTTCCTGCCTTGGTTGCTCACCGACACCACCCGGTCTTCCGGCTCCTGCGAGTCAACGACGTTCACGTTGACCTTGAAGCCAACGGACTCCAGCATGCTGACAGCGCGTGCTTGTGGCATGCCGGTGACGTCTGGAACCTGAGCTTCTTCCTTGCCCTTAGACACGGTGACCTTAACCTTTGAGCCCTTGGAAAGCCGCGAGCCGCCGGCTGGGTTCTGCGAGACGATCTGACCAGCCGGCGCGTCGTCGTTGGTCTCCTCGATCTTGTCGTTGAGGGAAAGACCGGCGTCGGAAAGCGCCTTGCCTGCCTCTTCCAACGTCATTCCGGAGAGATCCGGGACATCAGTGATCTCGTCGCCCGAGGAAACGGTCAGCGTCACAGAAGAGCCTTTTTGCAGTTCAGAGCCCGGAGCCGGATTGATGCGAATGACCTTGTTGCGGTCAATGTCGGGATTAGCCTCTTCATTGACAGTGACCAAAAGGCCCATCTTCTCAAGTTCTGCCACAACCTCATTGCGCGGACGCTTTTCCACCTTCGGCACCACGACCATGTTGGCGCGCGCCGCAGCGTCTTCGCGTTGCTGTTGTTCGATGCGGCTTTCCTCGCGGGAGGACTGCCAGAAGTCCCAGGCAAAATAGCCCATGATGGCAACCAAAAGACCCGCTAGGAACAAAGCGAGCCATTTCAACCCGTTGCCGCCCTCGTCATCCTCAGAAGGGCGCGTGGATTTTACCGGCGCGCGGTGCTGGCCAACCGACGCATCCGCGACCGGCGCGACCATGGCCGTGGGGTGATCTTCTACAGTGACGTGCCCGCGGGCAGCTTCGGTGAGCTGGCCATTGCCCATCCGCCTTAGATCCTCGCCCATCTCCCACGCAGACTGGTAGCGATCCGCTGGGTGCTTGGCCATAGCGGTCAAGATGACGGCATCGATGTTGAGACGTTGCGTATCGGTTAGACGCTGCACGTCCACGTACTGGGTCGGTGGAACTGGGTCCTCTTGGACGTGCTGGTAGGCCACCGCGAATGGTGTCTCGCCTTCGAAAGGAGTGCGGCCGGTGACCGCCTCGTACATGACACAGCCCAAGGCATAAACGTCGGAGCGGGCATCGGCAGGTTTGCCACGGGCCTGTTCCGGGGAAAGATACTGGGCAGTGCCGATGACGGCAGAGGTCTGCGTCATGGCTGAGGTGGAGTCATCCAGAGCGCGGGCGATGCCGAAGTCCATCACCTTTACCTGGCCGGTGCCAGTCAGCATGATGTTTGCCGGCTTGATATCGCGGTGGATGATTCCCGCCTCGTGGGAGGCTTGCAATGCGTCGGCGACAGGCGCCAGAATCTGTGCAGCTTCCTGCGAGGGGAGCGGACCATCTTCGCGCACGATATCGCGCAGAGTACGTCCGTTGACCAGCTCCATCACGATATAAGGGATGGTCAGGCCGTTGACGTCCTTCTCGCCGGTGTCAAACACCGACACGATGTTCGGGTGATTGAGTCTGCTGGAGTTTTGCGCCTCGCGGCGGAAGCGCTCACGAAAGTTGACGTCGCGCGCCATCTCAGGGCGCAGCATTTTTACAGCAACCGTGCGTCCCAGAACTGTGTCTTCAGCCTCGTAGACCTCAGACATGCCGCCAGATCCGATGACGTGGCGGAGGTGGTAGCGGTCATTGCCCATGTTCTAGGCACCATCCTGGGGTAGTAGTTTCTCAAAGGGGTTTTCAGGCTGCGAGTTTACTTCGGAATTAGTAGTTGGCTGTTCATTGACCTCCGTCTCCTGCTCTTCTGTGGCGGGAATTTCCTGTTCGGTGGAAGGCTCAACTGGCTGTACGGGCGTTGGAGTCTGTTGCTGTGAGGTTTTCGGCTCCACCGAGTGCGTGGTTGTTACTGTCACTTCTTCCGGAGTATCCTCCGTGGATTCTTCGGGCGTGATGACTTCAGTGGTGACAGGGCCACGGTATTCCGTCACCACGATGGACTCGGGGGTGCGGGATGTCTCTTCCGATTCTCCAGTGCCTTTGAAGAAGTTGGCGGCGAAAAATCCCAGTGCCACGAGCGCCGCAATGGCCGCAGCGATGAGCAGGCCGACGCCAAAGCCGGAGCTCTCCTTGCTTTTTTGCTGGTGTTTGGCCGCCGGGCGTGGGGTGTCCTTGACCGGCGCGTACTCAGGAGTAGCGGTCTTCGGGTTGGCCACGCTGGCCAGCAATTCCGTCGATGCGGACGGGGAAGGCTCAGCAGCGAGCGGCGCGAGCGCAGCAGACTTGGGCTGCGGCGGACGCTGGCCGTCACGCACCGCGGAGATGGCGTTGGTGAACTCGTTGCCATCGGCAAAACGGGTGGTGGGATCCTTACGGAGCGAAATTCCGATGAGCTCACGAGCAGGTGCGCTAATCGACGTCGAGAGCGCCTCCGGCGCCTGGCTGATGTGGGCAAGCGCCACGGAGACCGAGGAGTCGCCGCTAAACGGGCGCTTGCCAGCCAGCATTTCATAACCGACAACGCCGAGGGAGTAGACGTCGGAAGCCGGCGTCACGTCGAGGCCCTGTGCCTGCTCCGGGGAGACGTATTGGGCGGTGCCCACCACCATGCCCGTGCGGGTCAGTGGAACAGCGGCTGCGGCTTTCGCGATGCCGAAGTCGGTGATCTTGACTTGTCCATTTTGGGTGATCATGAGATTGCCGGGCTTGATGTCGCGGTGCACCAGGCCCATTCGGTGAATGACAGAAAGTCCGTGTGCTGCCTGCTCCATGACGTCGAGCGCTAGGGGCTCAGGCAAAGCGCCCTCGCGCGCCAGGAGATCCGCCAAAGACTCACCGCGCACGTATTCCAAAGCCATAAAGCAGAACGTACGGCCGTTGTCCTCTAGCTCACGGTAGTCATAGGTGGCCACAACGTTCTCAGAGGAGATGGACTCGGCTGACTCGGCCTCGTTCCGGAATCGGCTCAAGAACTCATCGTTGTCCGAGAACTCTGGCCGCAGAACCTTGAGGGCAACCTCGCGGTCGCCATGGACGTCGTCAGCGAGCCACACAGTAGACATGCCGCCGTGGCCGATAATCCACTGCAGCTGGTAGTCGTCGCCGATGAGATGCTGGAGATGCTCTCTATTATCCGCATTGCTCATTACTACTGACCTCCATATGCGCGCAGAATTGCGCGCCCGATTGGGGCGGATACTTGTCCACCGGTAGCGCTCTGCCCAAGGTTGCCACCGTCTTTGACCACTACCGCGACAGCGATGTCTCGGTCTGGGTCAAAAGCCACGTACCACACGTGTGGCGCGAGGCCCTCGCCGTGCTCGGCCGTACCGGTCTTCGAGGCAAAAGTGTTGCCGTCATAGCCGTACGTCGAACGCTCCGAGCTGAGCATCAAGTCCTTGATCGTGTTCGCAACGTCTTCCTTTACTGCTTCCTTGGCTTGGCGCGGCTGGGTGGCACGGATTTCGTTCATCTGTGCATCCGTGATGCGGTTGACCAAGTAGGGCTGCATGCGCTTGCCCTTGTTGGCCACGGTTCCGGCCATGATTGCCGCCTGCAAAGCAGACATGGTGACGTCACGCTGGCCGATGGCGGACTGGGCGACCTGCGCGCCGTCGCCAAGCTCGCCCAAGTTACCTGGGGACGTGTCGACGCCCAAGTTGTAGTTCTCGCCTACGCCGAAAGCGTCTGCGTACTTGCGTAGCTCGTCGGCGCCGATGGATTCGGACATCTGCACGAAGGCAGTGTTACAGGACAACGCGAAGGCGGTCTGCAGGGTCACCGTCTGGGACCCGCCGCACATCTGATTACCGTAGTTGGTCAACTCGGTGACTGTGTCAGGCAGGACGATGGAGTTCGCGCCGGTTAGCGAAGAACTCGGGGTGAAACCGTTGTTGAGGCCGGCCGCGGTGGTGATGATCTTGAAAATCGAGCCCGGTGGCAAGGTGTCCTGCGTGGCGTGGTTGAGAAGCGGCGCTCCCGCCTGCTCCTGCAGTGCGGTCCAGGTGTCGTCGGCGTTGTCACCCAGCAGGTCATTTGTGTTGTAGCTCGGTGAGGAAGCCATGGCCAGGATCTTGCCGGTGGAAGGCTGGATCGCCACCGCGGCGCCATTGTAGCCAGGGCCGGTGAGCTGGTCATAAGCAGCCTGCTGAAGGGCAGGATCGATGGTTACCTCGACGTTGGCGCCTACCTTTTCCTTGCCGGAGATGGTGTCGAGCCAGTTCTGGGCAAGCAGCGAATCGTCAGTGCCGTTGAGGATGTCATTCTGGGAAGCCTCCAGCTGGGAAGCACCAAACTGCGTCGATAAGTAGCCTGTGATGTTGGAAAAGGCCGGGGAGTCAGTGGGGTAGGAACGCGAGTAATTGCCCTCGGAGTCCGCAGTGGACTTAGCCAAGACGGTGTCCCCTGCGAAAATCTGGCCGCGTGGGGTGGACTGCATGGCGTAGTAGCCACGCATGTTTCTCGGGTTATGCGCGTACTTGTCGTCTGAAAATGCCTGCACCACAGTGAGGTTGATCAACAGAACTGCGGTCAGAAGGACGGCGAAGAGAGAGACGAGGCGGATCGACTTATTCATCGGGTTGCCTCCTGTACAGCGGGGAACATGGATGTGTCGCTCGGCGCGTTGCTGGTGGTCTCACGCGCCGGGCGGCGAGCTGCATTAGAGATCCGCAGCAGGATTGCCAGGAGCATGTAGTTGGCCATCAGCGAGGAACCGCCGGCGGACATGAATGGGGTGGTCAGGCCGGTCATCGGCAGCATTGCAGAAATGCCGCCAGTGACCACGAAGACCTGCACGGCCAGCGTCAAGGACAGGCCGGATGCCACGAGCTTGCCGTAGGAATCGCGGGACTTCAGTGCGGTGTTGAAGCCGCGGGAGATCAGCATGGCGAACATGATGAGCACGGCTGCCAAGCCTATGAGGCCGAACTCCTCACCGATTCCGGCGAGGATGAAGTCGGAGTGCGCGACCGGCACGATCTCTGGGTGGCCCTGGCCCAAGCCGGTGCCAGAGATGCCGCCCGAGGACATGCCGAACAATGCCTGGGATAACTGGTATCCGCCGTTGTCATAGTTGCCGAGCGGGTCCAGGAAGTTGGAAAAGCGCAGCTGAATCTTCGACGAGATCTGGTAAATGCCGAAGCCGCCAACACCCACGAGGAGCAAGCCAATGAGCAGCCAGCTGACACGGCCCGTGGCCATAAATAGCATGCCCAAGACCGTGGAGAACAGCAGCAGCGCTGGGCCAAAGTCATTGGAGATGCCCATGATGACGATCGCGATGCCCCAAATCACCAGAATCGGTGCGAGGTCGCGTAGACGCGGCAGGGAAAGCCCCAAGAACTTGTAGCCGGCTACCGTGAACAGCGAACGCTTCTGGGTCAGCAGCATGGCGAAGAACAAGATCAGCATGATCTTGGAGAACTCACCCGGCTGGATGGAGAAAGGTCCAAGCCACAGCCAGATACGGGCCTCAACTCCTGGGGGCTGCGGCCATACTAGCGGCAGTGCCAGAAGGACCAGGCCAGCTGCCCCCAGGATGTAGGAATAGCGAGTCAGCGAACGGTGATCTCGCAAAACCACCAGCACCAGGACGAATAGGATGAGACCGACGATGGTCCACATCACCTGGCGGGTTGCCAGGCCACCATCATTGGCGAGGTCCAAGCGCGCCAGCATAATGAGGCCCGTGCCGTTGAGCAGCGAGACTATAGGCAGCATCAGCTGATCGGAGTGCGGCGCCAAGAAACACAGCGCTAAGTGCGCGACAGTGAACACGCCGATGAATCCACCGATGAGGTAAAGGACATCCACGGTGAGGATGTTGCCCTGGGAAAGCTCCAGGCTTACGAGGGTGATGGCAAAGACGAGGGTTGCCAGGATCAGCAGCCCGAGCTCCGTGCCACGGGAAAAAACCTTCTTCACTTAACTCACCTCCCGGCAAGTAACTCCTGGTTTCGCGGCTTTGTTTTCTAACTTCTTGTCCGTTTTTCCGCTGGGCGCGGTGATGCAAGGCTTGAGTGCCTTGGAGGACAAGGTCGACAGTTGGGTCTGAACCTCCGCATAGGTACCGGAGGGCAGGTTTCCAACCGCAGCGCGCTCGGAATCTGGAAGGTCGCTCACCTTGAACGCGGAGAAGTCTCCCTCGCAGGGCGCGGAGCCCAGACGCAAAGTATTTGCCTTATCGATGCACGCATTTTGGTACTGGTGTTGCAGCGAGCGGCCGAAGATGGAGAAGTCCACGCCTTGGTGGATCGTTATCACTTCCTCTTCGCCGATGGCTACGTAGAAGTTGTTCGAAATCTCGTTCTTGGTCCAGAATCCGCTGCCGATGACGAGCACAAGCACAGCCACGAGTGCGCCGATGATCTTCCAGCCCACCTTTTTCTTGGGACTGTGAGGCTCCTCGGACTCTTCATCTTCTTCTGCGGCCTGCCGGGACGCAGCAATGCTTGGCGACGCCTCCCGCGGGCGCGTCAGCGCCGCCGCCCGACTCGCAGCGGAGTCGGGGTGAGTAGGTTCTGGGACAACGCCGGCGATCGCGCCGACGGTGACAGGCGAGCTGTCGCCCTTGCCCTCAACCACTTCCGCCAGGACGATAGTCACGTTGTCCGGACCGCCGGAGCGCAGGGCGAGATCGCGGAGGGTTACCGCGGCGTCGTCAAGCGTGCCCTGGCCCAGCGCCAACTCAATGGTGGAGGCTGTGACGGGATCGGACAAGCCGTCGGAGCACAACAGGAGGCGGTCGCCGACCTTGGCGTCCAGCATGAACAAGGTGGGGTCAACCGGGCGGCCGGTATAGGCCTTGAGGATGAGCGACTTCTGCGGGTGTGAAGAGACGTCAGCTGGGTCGAGGCGACCCTCATCCACCAGGGACTGCACATAGGTGTCGTCCTTGGTGATCTGCGTCAACTTGCCCGCGCGCAGGCGGTAACCACGGGAGTCACCGACGTGGCAGACACCAAACTCGGAACCGTTGAACATCATCGCGGTCAGCGTGGTGCCCATGCCCTCGGTCTCTGGGTGCTGCTCGACGTGCGCTGCGATGGACGCGTTTGCATCCTCAGCTGCGGCGCCCAGGAGGGCGAGCATGTCGTTGTCCTCGGGGTCTTGCTCGAGGTGTTCCAAGTGCTCGACCATGAGCTTGGATGCGACCTCGCCTGCGGCGTGGCCTCCCATGCCGTCAGCCAAAAGCAAAAGATGGGGACCGGCGTGCGCGCTGTCCTCATTGTTTTGGCGTACTAGGCCGCGGTCAGTAATCGCGGTGAATTTTAGGCTCAATGTCATGCCATCAACCTCACGGTCGTGCGGCCAAGTTTGATGTCGCTGCCAACGCCAACTCGTTCCGGCTGGTCAATGCGAACGCCACCGACGAAGGTGCCGTTGCGGGATTCAAGGTCTTCAATAAACCATTCGCTGCCGCGGCGGAAAAGCCGGGCGTGATGACCGGAAGAAAAGTCATCACCTGTGACAAAGTCACAGTCTTGGGCGCGGCCCATAGTGCATTCCTCGAGGGTGCCCAACTGCATGTGGGAGCCGCGTAGCGGACCATCCACGATGTTGATCTGCTTAGGAACTTCGCGGCGCCGCGGGGAAGACTTAGTTTGCGCTGAGGGCTGATACACGCCGGCAGCCTTGTTGGCGTCTCGGCGCATCGCATTCAAGGCCACCAGGATGAAAAGCCACAACAGTGCGAGCAGGCCGATGCGCAGAGCTAACAAAACGACCGAATCCATGGTGACCTCCTTTCTCTCGAGCTTGTATTAGTAGTTTTTGTTTGGCTGTGTACCGGTGATACGAACCTCGATGTGGGAATGGCCCATGGTGATGACGTCACCGTCTGCCAGCAGCCAGTTATCGATTGGGGTTTCGTTCACGGTGGTGCCGTTGGTGGACTGTAGGTCTACCAGGATGGCGTCTTGGCCGTTCCAGGTAATTTCAGCATGCTGACGGGACACGCCGGTGTCTGGCAGGCGAAGGTCGGCGTCGTTGCTGCGGCCGATGATGTTGGAACCTTCCTGCACGTGGTACACGCGGGAGGAACCGTCCTGCAGCATGAGGTTGACAGCTGGGCCATGTGGCTGCGGCTGCTCCGGCTGCTGGCTCTGCGCCAAGAAAGCGGTGGTTGCGGCCTCATCTGCATTATTGGGGTTAGTCATATGGTCCTCCTGACCATCGTCTTCGTGAAAGATTGCGTCGAAACCGGTTTCCTCAGTGGGCTCGTGATCGATGAACGAGGACACGCGGAGCTGTCCTGTACGCAATCCCGATTCCTCCGCGATGCGCACGATGACCGGGCCGGCGAAGGCCCAGCCGTGGTTCCTGACAAAGCGGGTGAGTTGCTCGGCGAAATCCGCAGGAAGATCTCTGTTTTGAGAGAGGTTCTCCAAATCCTTGGAGGACACGCCTACGGTCATAACGTTGGGGCTGTAGAGATTAGCATCGTCTCCGCGTGCGAGATTGTCCTGCGCTTCTTGCTTGAGGAGCTCTTCAATCTCAGCAGGGACGACCTTGCCTCCGAAGACAAAGGCCATGCCGTTGTCTAAGCCTCGCTGCATGGCGGAATCCAGCTTCGCGAGCCTTTCAAGTAATGCCACGTGCTGTCCTCCTTTTCTATAGCAGCGCTAATTATAGGGTGCCTACCCCTTCTAAACGTAGCCGTACAGGCCAAAGTTCCCAGGTTTATCCGGGACTTTTCCTCAGAAAAGTTTGGCTTTGCCAGCGGATTTGTTATCAATACGCTGCTGCATGCTAATGTTAGTTGGTCGCCAAGACATTTAGGTACCCAGCCCGGGTGGCGGAATTGGCAGACGCGCTGGCTTCAGGTGCCAGTGTCCTTATAGGACGTGCGGGTTCAAGTCCCGCCCCGGGCACGCTGAGCAGTTCAACAAACTGCTACACCGGAGGTCACAAACTTGAAAGGGTTTGTGACCTCCGGTTTCTTTGTTTTTCTGAACTTGAGCGGTCGAGGATTGCAAGTGTGGGGATTTACATCCTAACTCCCGCTCTCGGCTTTCGAACTTTTGTTTTCGATGGTGTCAATAAGTCATCTTGATTGTTGTCTTGATCTGACGGCCTTGGCCAGGAAACGTTCCGCTGCGGCCACGTTCCGCTTCGGAGAGAGGTAAAAAGTCCAGGGTCTGGCCACCGGCGGTGATCGCCCGATAGAGGTAGCACCACCTGCCGCCGACTCGGATATAGATCTCATCCGCCCGCCAGGAACTGGCCTGCCAGTCAGGTAACGTGTCGGTACCACCGTGTTTGCTTGTCCAGCTCAGGGGCGTATTTCTGGCCCTAGCGGTAGATCGTGGTGTGATCGACTGGCACGCCCCGCGCGGTCATCATTTCCTCCAGATCGCGGTAGCTCACCCCGTAGCGGCAGTACCACCGCACTGCCCACAGAATGATGTCACGGGAAATGACGACCGGAGAAGATACCCATGACTGTGACTATTTCACGTCGCTCTTCCTACTGCCCCAACTTTGCAACGGCACCGATTCGAGGAATTGACCTTGATGGGATCAGTCAAGGTGCGCACCCCTACCCCACGCTCCTGAAGGTCATGGATCAGGTTGAGAGTGTCGCGGACGGTGCGGCCCAGCCGGTCGAGGGTGTGGACGACAATGACATCTCCCGCGCGGGCTTGCTGGAGTCCGGGCCGATTCGTGGTGGATCCGGATTTCTTGTCGACGTAGATGTATTTATCCGCAACATCTTCTTTACGGAGCGCGTCGATCTGACGGTCGAGGTCTTGTTTTGCGGTGGAAACCCGGGCGTTACCAATATCCATGACCCACAGCGTGCCGGAAGTCTATTCTGCAGCAGGTTTCGCGAGTCAATTCGTTGGAATAGCTTGTGGAACAGTCCTCTCCTGGGGCTGTGTATTTTCAATTGGTTTCATTAAGGGTGTCTCACTTCCTTGGAAGTGGGACACCCTGATCGGTACGTGGGCCGCCACTGGCCTGGGCCGGAAGCTGCCGGCAATAGCCCTCACCTTTAAATCACGTCGGGAACACCGCCAACTAGGCGGCCGCTTCCTTCCTGCGCAGTGAAGGCCTCAGCCTGAAAGTGTAGACGGCCTCTCGCAACGACGCCATCCCATGTTGAAATTAGTTCAGCAACAACTGTATAGTTCAGCACATGCTGACTATTTCTTCTCATCTAGACGTGATGAACCGGTTGGGTCGGGCCATGGCGGATCCGACTCGTTCCCGCATTCTCCTGGCGCTGCTGGAGGGGCCGGCCTACCCGGCCGCTCTCGCCCAGGATCTGGAACTGACGCGCTCGAACGTGTCGAACTATCTCGCTTGCCTGAGGGACTGCGGAATTGTTGTCGCCGAACCGCAGGGGCGACAGACCCGCTACGAGATCGTTGATGCTCATCTGGCGCAGGCGTTGAACGCGTTGCTGGATATCACCCTGGCCGTCGATGACAACGCCGAATGCATCGACGCCGGATGCGCCGTATCTGGGTGTGTCAATGGACAGGAGGGTGCGTAGTGGTAACCGGTCTACTGTCGGCGATTGGTCTGTTTATCGCCACCAATATCGACGACATCATCGTGCTCTCGCTGTTTTTTGCCCGCGGGGCGGGGCAAAAAGGGACCACGCTTCGGATTCTGGCTGGGCAGTACCTCGGCTTCATGGGCATCCTCGCGGCCGCAGTCCTGGTCATGCTGGGGGCAGGAGTATTCCTACCTGCTGAGGCGATCCCGTACTTCGGACTAATTCCCCTGGCCCTGGGACTACGGGCGGCCTGGCAGGCTTGGCGAAGCGATGATGACGACGATGATGATGCGAAGATCGCCGGGAAAAAGGTGGGTGTGCTGACCGTCGCCGGTGTGACGTTTGCCAACGGTGGCGACAATATCGGCGTCTACGTCCCGGTCTTCCTCAACGTGGACACTGCCGCCGTCATCATCTACTGCATCGTTTTCCTCGTCCTGGTGGCAGGCCTGGTCCTGCTGGCAAAGTTCGTGGCCACCCGCCCGCCCATCGCAGAAGTCCTTGAGCGCTGGGAGCACGTGCTGTTCCCGATCGTCCTGATCGGCCTGGGCATCTTCATCCTCGTCAGCGGCGGCGCCTTCGGCCTCTAATAAGCCCATCCAGAGTGAGCTGACCCCCATTTTCTGGACTGGGTTAATTCTAAATGGTTAGGGTCTTTGCGGGGGCCTGGTTCCGATACTGCATCGGGGCCAGGCCCTTGAATCGTTCTTGGAGGGTGCTGTTGCAAGGTTGGGCGGAGGGCAGCGAAGACTCAGTTTCTCATTCCCTGATGGCCGCTGCGTGTGGGCGTTGTTAGGCCGTCTCGAAGACCCGGTTGACGATCACCGCGTCCGGTTTCGGTTGCCCGTGAGGGCAAACATCGTGCCTTGCCTTTTCCGCAATGAGTGCATCGCCTCCATCCCTTTCAACGTCCGATGTGCAGATGTCCGGTTCTTAAACGCGCCTTTCGGCCCGAGGATCCGCTTCAGCCGACCATGGTCGCCTTCCGGGATGTTGTTGAGGTATTTCACCTGCCGGTGTTCCACTGTTGACGGGCAGACTCCCTCTGACTTCAACCCGGCGATTGCCCTGGCTAGGAAGGGTGCTTTATTGGTGTTGATCACTCTGGGATACCCGGCTGACGCATTGGATCTGACGGCCTTGGCCAGGAAACGCTTCGCTGCGGCCACGTTCCGCTTCGGAGAGAGGTAAAAGTCCAGGGTCTGGCCACCGGCGGTGATCACCGGATAGAGGTAGCACCACCTGCCACCGACCCGGATATAGGTCTCATCCACCCGCCAGGAACTGGCCGGTGGGCAGAGACAAAGCCCTGGAATGAACTCCTGTCACCAGGGTCATTCCAGGGCATATTTCCCCTGACTAAGAGAAGCAGTGACACAGAAGGTCTACCTCAGCGTGGGCCTTGTGGGCGTGTAGGTTCCGTGTGTGGCTGGTGTGCTGCGGCATGGTCGGTAGCGATTGATGACCGACTCTGGAGCGGGTGCCTTGTCTGGTCTCGCGGTTCAGGGTGGGTGGACTATTCGGCGGGGTGGATCTCGCTCTCGGTGACCCACTTGTGGTTGGTCATCGTCATCCCGTCGACGGTGAGATCAACCATGTAGACCGTCTCCTCGGTGGAGTAATCGATGGTGGCCTCAGCACCCTTCATGCCGGACATGTGCTCGGCATCCAGGACAACGCTCGCCCCGTCGGGCAGGGGGGCCTGACCCGGATCGACGAGCTCCTCATGGACGACCCAGCGGTGGTCGGTAACCGGGGCCCCACCCTCGGTGGGGGTGTAGCTGACCGAATAGGTCGTGGTGTCAAACGCCCCGGAAATGGTGGCGGTGGCCCCGTCCATGCCGGGCATGTGGTCAGCGGTGAGGATGACCTCGGTGCCCACCGGGTACGTGGGATCCTCGGCCTCTTCAATGCCTGCCGGCGGTGCCCCGCCGTCGGCAGGGTGGTCGTGCCCGCCGTGCTCTTCGTCGGCAGTGGTGGTGTCTTCCTGGTGGGTCTCGTTGGTCTCTGCGGTTGCCGTCGTGGTGCTGGTGGTGTCGGCATCGTCAGAGTTGTCGGTGGCGTCGCTGCAGGCGGTCAGCGCCAGGGTGGAGGTCAGTACCAAGGCGGCGAGGGTAATGCTGCGTTTCATGAGCGTTCCTTTCAAAGGTGGTGTGAGTTAGGGGTCGAGGGACAAGGTCAGTCAGTAACGGTTACGGGGGATATCGACCCACTGTATTCCTCCTTCCCGTCGGTCGGAGCCAGGTGAGCCGGCTCCAGATCAATGCGGCGCAACAGCTGGGCGTTCAGTGCCACCACGATGGTCGAGGCAGACATCAAGATCGCGCCGACGGCCGGGGACAGCACGAACCCGATCGGGGCAAGCACTCCGGCGGCCAGCGGCACGGCGAGGATGTTGTAGCCAGAGGCCCAGATCAGGTTCTGGATCATCTTGCGGTAGCTGGCCTGGGACAGCTCAATCATCGACAGCACTGCCCGCGGGTCATCATTGGCTAGGACCACCCCGGCAGATTCCATGGCCACATCCGTGCCGGCACCGATGGCGATACCGACATCCGCGCGGGTCAGAGCGGGGGCGTCATTGACACCGTCACCGACCATGGCCACGCTCAGGCCACGCTCCTGTAACTGGGTGACCTTGGTGTCCTTGTCCTGGGGCAGGACCTCGGCGAAGACCTCATCGATGCCTAAGTCCTGGCCAACCGCCTGGGCCACCTGCTGCGCGTCACCGGTGATCATCGCGACCTTCACCCCGCGGTCCTGCAGGGCTTTCACGGCGGCGCGGGATTCAGGGCGGATCTCGTCCTCGACGGCCACCGCACCGATGATCTGACCGTCGCGGACAATATGGAGCACTCCGGCTCCACGCCCGGTCCAGGCGCTGGTGGTGTCGGTGAGCTCGGCCGGGGTGGTGAGGTTGAACTCGCGCAGCATGTTCGGCCCACCCACGAGGATCTCAGCGCCATCGACAGTGGCCCAGACCCCGCGGCCGGAGGCGGCGGTGAAACCGGTTGCGCGCAGTGGGCGGCGTGAGGCCTCCGGGTGTGCGGCCGCGGCAGCCACGATGGCGCGGGCCACGGGGTGTTCACTATCGGCCTCGGCGGCGGCGGCCAGGGCCAGCAGGTGCCCTTCCGAAGTACCGGGCACCGGGGCGACACCGGTGACCGCGTGCGCACCCTCGGTCAGGGTGCCGGTTTTATCGAAGAGCACCACGTCGATGGTGCGCATCCGCTCGAGCGCCATCCGGTCCTTGATGAGCACCCCGGATTTCGCGGCCCGCTCGCTGGAGATCGCAATGACCAGCGGAATCGCCAGGCCCAGGGCGTGCGGACAAGCGATGACCAGCACCGTGACCGTGCGCACCACGACATCGTCCGGGCTGCCGATGATGGTCCACACCACCGCGGTGATCAGAGCGGAGATCAGCGCGAACCAGAACAACAACGCCGCCGCCCGATCCGCCAGGGCCTGGGCCCGGGAGGAGGACTCCTGGGCGTCGGCAACCATGCGTTGGATCCCGGCCAGGGCGGTGTCCCCGCCGGTAGCCTCCACCCGGATGCGGACGGTGTTGTCGGTGGCCACGGTACCGGCGACCACCTTGTCACCGGTGTCGCGGAAGACGGGACGGGATTCGCCGGTGATCATCGCCTCATCGAATTCGGCGGCTCCGTCGAGGATGGTTCCGTCGGCCGGCACCCGGGCACCGGCCCTCACCAGCACGACGTCGTCGACGACCAGCTCGGAGATGGCCACGGTGCGGGTGGTCCCGTCGATGACTTTCTCGGCCTCATCCGGCAGCAGGGCAGTCAGCGCGTCAAGCGCGGAGGACGCGGACCCGAGAGCGCGCATCTCCAGCCAGTGGCCCAGCAGCATGATGGTCACCAGCAGGGCCAGCTCCCACCAGAAGTCCAGGTCAAAACCGCCCAGCCCCAGAGTGGTGACCCAGGAGGCGACAAACGCCACGGTGATGGCCATGGCGATCAGGAGCATCATCCCGGGTTGGCGGGATTTCAGTTCTTTCCATCCGCCCTTGAGGAAAGGCGTTCCGCCGTAGACGAAGATGATCGTGCCTAGCACCGGGGGGATCCAGGTGGATCCGGGAAATGCCGGGAGGTGGTAGCCGAGCAGGTGGGCGACCATGGGACTGAAAATAGCGACGGGAATGGACAGAATCAGCGACCACCAGAAGCGGTCCCGAAACATTGCGGTGCTGTGTCCGGCGTGTTCGCCGTGACCATGAACGTGGTGGTCTTCGTCCAGGGCGGAGTGCGGGTGATCGTGGGGCATCGCCTGGCCGTGGGTGTCGGCATCTGCGTGGTGTTCGTGGCTGGCATGATCCGGGTGGTGGGTGTGGTCTGTTTCCGGAGCGGGGTGATCACCATGGTGATCACCCGAATGGTGGGGAGTGCTCATGACGTTCCTTTCGCTCAACCCGGTCGGGGTCGAGATGATGGGTAAAACTGATCAGGATAAGACGGTGTAGCCGGCCCCCTCGATGGCCCGGCGAACCATCTCCGGGGGTACGACACCGGTGACCGTGACGGTGGAAACACCACCAGCAGCGAGATCAATTTGGACGTCGTTGACCTGGGGGAGGGCCTGAAGGGCCTGGGTCACGCTTTTCGCGCAGTGCCCGCAGGTCAGGCCGGTGACCTGGTAGCTAGGGGAGGACCCTCCTGCTGACGAGTCGCTGGCGGCAGGGATGGAGGCGGTGTCGGCACGTGAGGCAGGTCCGCAACAGCTGCAGCCGTGGGAGGCCATCGGCAAGAGGCGGGGCGGGGAGGTGATCATGGGAAAGCTCCTTCGGTTCGGTGGGGTGCGGCGATGCCGCTCTTTAGCATATACCCCCCGGGGGTATATTTTCAGCATACCCCAGGGGGGTATATTTTCAATGGGTCGAGGGCGCGGCCCTCACGCGGGGCAGGGTGTGGTCACCGAGCAGCCTCCTCACTGTCGGGAGGGGGCAGCGGGAGGCGGAGGGTAAAGACCGCTCCGCGACCGGGGCCGGGGGAGGTGGCGGTGAGAGTGCCGCCGTGGGCCTCGATCAATGCCTTGGAGATGGTCAGACCGATACCGGCTCCGGCGGCGTCCCGGCTGCGGGCGGCATCCCCCCGGTAGAAGCGTTCGAAGATGTATCTGAGCTGGTCAGGTGGGATGCCCTCGCCGTCATCGGCGACGTGGATGAGCGCGGTGGACGCCCCCTGTCGGTGGACGCTGATCCGGACCTGCCCGCCGGCCGGGGTGTGCCGTAGCGCGTTCGACAGCAGATTGCTCATCACCTGGCCGAAGCGTTGCCGGTCCACGAGCACCCGGGCGGTGTCTGTAATGGTCTCGACCTGTAAATCGACGCCTTTGTCAGCATAAGCTTCCCCCGCGGCAGCAGCGGCGGTATGGAGCAGATCCCCGAGCCCTTCCTGTGCCAGGTCCAAGTCGATCCGGCGTTCCTGGGCCCGGGAGACATCGTCGATGTCTTCCATCAACCGGGTCAGGCGGGTGAGTTGGTCAGCCATGATCGTGTGGGTGGCATTATTCCAGTCCACGACCCCGTCCTGGAGACCATCGAGGTAGACCGTGAGCACCGATAAGGGGGTGCCCATTTCGTGGGCCAGATCAGAGAGCATCTGGCGGCGGACCTGTTCGGTGTGTTCCAGCCGGTCGGCCATGGTGTTGAAGGCATGCGCCAGGGTGGTGACCTCGGGGCCTGCTTTTCCGGCGGGCACGCGGATACGGGAGTTGCCGGCCGTCAGGCTGGTAGCGGCGTGGGTAAGATCCTGCAGGGGGGTGCGCAGACGACGCGATAACCACAGGCTGGCCAGTAGGGCGCAGATCAAGGCGGTGGGCAGGGCGACGGCCAGGGTGATCAGGTTGGCGCCCCGGTAGGCCTGCTCGGCATGGAACAGCTCCAGCGAGGGGTCCTCCCGGCCGGTCATCAACATATGATCATGGAATAGGGTCGGGCCCACCATCGTGGCCACGGCCGCGGCCACCAGCAGGCTAATCACCACGACCAACACCTGGGCGGCCAGGAAGCGGAAGGTCAGGCCGGGTCCGTGATTCATGGCTGCCCCATCCGGTAGCCCACGCCACGCACGGTGTCGATAAACCCCCGGCCCCGGGTGTCGGTGCCGAGCTTGCGACGCAAGTTGCCGATGTGGACATCGACGATGCGTTCATCACCGACCCAGGTGGTGTCCCAGACCTCGGTGACCAGGTCGTGGCGGGTCAGCACCTGGCCGGGGCGCAGGGCCAGGGCAACCAGCAGCTCGAACTCCGTGCGGGTGAGCTCCACGGTCGTCTCCCCTACCCGCACCTGATGGGCGATGGGGTCAAGGATGAGGTCACCAACGCTCAAGGGGGTGGTCACCTGCGGTGGGGTGGTGCTGGTGCGCGGGCGGCGTAGCACCGCATGCACCCGGGTCACCAGTTCTCGGATGCTAAAAGGTTTGGTGATGTAGTCATCCGCCCCCAAGGTCAATCCGCTGATCTTATCGTCCTCGCTGCCACGCGCGGTGAGCATGAGGATGTAGCAGTCCGAGAAGGTGCGGATCCGTCGGCACACCTCCAGGCCGTCGAGTTCGGGCAGCCCCAGATCCAGCACCACAACATCGGGGGAAAAGCGACGGGTCTCGTCCACGGCCTGAGTGCCGGTGTGCGCCTGGCGGGTATCGAAGCCGGCCCGGATGAGGTAGGAGGCCACCATCTGAGCCAGGGGTTGTTCATCATCGACGACCAGCACCCGCCCCGGGGGCGTGGCGGTGGTCGGTGTGTGGTCAGCCATAGACCCCAGTATCGCTCCGGCCAGGGGGGGAATACCATCCTCGCTCAGTACCCGGCGGGGAATCTTCATCAAATCTTCAAACATAACCCTTCGACCGCCGTCACCCCTGTGCCCCACCCCGGGCCGGCGGCATCGCCTCCCCTGGTCGGTTCAGCAGGCGCCACCAGGGATTTCACTGCAAGCACCGCATACCCGGGGCAGGTAGAAGGACATCGCCCACGGCTGTGGGGTGGTGTCCCGGTGGTGACCCAGCTCACCGAATTCGCCCTCTTTTCGCCCTGCTATAAGGCTGTGAGCAGGGTTTTTGATTTCTAGTCCGTCAGGCACCCGTGCTAGATAAAGGTATGGCATCGACCTTGGGGCGGTGTCTTCTCACGGTCCTACCCACGATCCAAGGAGATTGACGTGAAACGAGCAGCGATTGCAGTCGCCGCCCTTGCTCTCGCCCTCACGGGGTGTTCGGCCGCCGACCCGGAACCCACCGCCGACGGGACGGTGTCCCAGGATACATTCCTGACTACCCATGGCCTGGCCGCCATGGACGCGGTGGAGATCATTGATCACCTCGACCGGCAGAAGGTCACTGAGCGTCCCACGGATCTGATCGCCTCAGTGCGTACCGATGAACTGTTGCTCTCGAGCGATGACCAGGAAGTCGTGGTCGATCTTCCCGACAATCAGACGTATGTCTCGATCGCACCCTATCTCACCTCCACCCACGACTGCTTCTACCACAGCCTCACGACCTGCCTGGGGGAACTCGACAATGAGGACATCCAGGTCACGATCACCGATGAGGCGACCGGTGAGGTGCTGGTGGACGAGGCGACAACCACCTTCGACAACGGGTTTATTGGCTTCTGGCTTCCCGATGATGTCACCGGCTTGATTGAGGTCAGCTACCAGGGGCGTACCGGCACCACGGAGTTTTCCACCACCGACGACGGTGCCACCTGTGTCACAGACCTGCGCCTGACGTGATGGCTCAGCAGGGTCCTCACCTGCGCCTGTCTCCCGTGTCACTGAAATCTAGCACCAAGGAAGGTTAAATCATGATGAACGCGTTTTCCCGACGACAGTTTCTGCTCGGCGGGCTCGTCCTCGCTGGCACCGGGGCCGTGGCCGCCTGCACCAGCGACCCTGGACCCGCTGCCTCGGCACCAGGTCCCTCCCTTCGCCCCACTCCCACCCCCACTGCGCTCGGTGAGCCGACGGTGCGCCGGACACTAACCGCCCGGCCCCTCTCTCTGGATATCGGCGGCATCGAAGCCAAGACGTGGGGATACGTCTCTGACACCGGGGATGCGGCCATTGAGGCCACCGCCGGCGACGTCCTCCAGGTCGATATCACCAATGAACTGCCTGAGAGCACCTCCATCCACTGGCATGGCATCGCACTCCACAACGCAGCCGACGGTGTGCCCGGCATGACCCAGGACCCCATTGGACCTGGCGAGTCTTTCTCCTATGTTTTTGAAGTCCCCCACGGTGGCACCTACTTCTACCATTCCCACACCGGCCTGCAGCTTGATCGCGGCCTCCACGCCCCACTGATCGTCCGCGACCCGCAAGACGCTGAGGACCAGGACGTCGAGTGGACCATCGTGCTCGATGACTGGGTCGATGGCATTCAGGGCACTCCCGACGATGAGCTCGACAAGCTCACCGGAATGGGTTCGGGCGACCATAACGGGAAGAAGGGGATGGGAGGTCACGGCCATATGATGCACGGCACCCCGGACCGGGTACTGGGCGGGGATGCCGGCGATGTGATGTATCCGCACTACCTCATCAACGGACGTATCCCCCGTGCTCACCGGACCTTCAAGGCTCGCCCGGGCGACAAAGCCCGCCTGCGGTTTATCAACTCCGGCGGTGACACCATCTTCAAGGTGGCCCTCGGTGGCCACCGCATGACCGTCACCCACACCGACGGCTTCCCTGTCCAGCCCTGGGAGACCGAATCGATCTACCTGTCGATGGGCGAGCGTGTCGACGTCGAGGTCATCCTCGGCGACGGCATCTTCCCGCTCACGGCTTTGGCGGTGGGTAAAGACGACCGCGCCTTCGCCGTCATCCGCACCGCCGGCGGCCAAGCCCCCCACCCCGATGTCGACTTCCCCGAGTTGTCGTCCACCGGACTGCTTCTGTCCTCCCTGAAGCCAGCAGACCGTGCACTCCTGCCCGAGGGCACACCAGACCGAGAAGTCAGCATCGACCTGGGCGGGCAGATGATGCCATATGAATGGAGCATTCTCACCGACGGCCAATCCTCCTCCGCGACCGTGCAGGAGGGCCAGCGCCTGCGGATGGTCATGCGCAACAGGACCATGATGCCCCACCCCATGCACATCCACGGCCACACGTGGGCGCTGCCCGGCAGCGGCGGACTACGCAAGGACACCGTCCTTCTCCGCCACGGTGAAACCATGATCGCCGACCTGATCGCTGACAACCCCGGTGAGTGGGCATTTCACTGCCATAACGCCTATCACATGGAAACCGGGATGCTCAGCTCGCTTCGCTACGAGTAACCCCCACAGCAGGGTTGAATGCCGAGGTGGGCGGGGTGTCCCCCGAGTAGTGAACACGGCGTTGGTGTCAGGGGTGAG
>NZ_GG667523.1:16330-167613 GCF_000159135.1 Corynebacterium striatum ATCC 6940 | reverse complement strand
CGGCCGGAGGGCTAGTTTATGCAATTCTCCTAGTGCTCAGCTGGGGCATCAGCGTCATTTCTGCGCGGAGGTATCGGCTCGGTGCGCATGGCCGATTCATTGTTTATTGTCTCATTGCTGTGGGTTTCATGATCTTTTTGGTTGTGGCCGGAGGCGGAGGCAACTGGGCCACCCATATGCAGGCGAGTGGTTACATTTTGGCTGGCTGCATCTTGAGTGCCATAGACAGCAAGATTGTTCCAGGGGATGAGGAGTCCGAGTTATGAAAGTCCCGAGCAGTTGGATGAAAAGACCCTTTCCGGTTGCGTGGGCCGATCTAAATGCCGCCCAAGAGATCCCACTGCGCCGCTTGGGCGCAGAATTCCTCCTTGCTTAACGAACCTGCGCCGGTAGGAATACAGCCGAGCAGTGGCACGCCGGTCAGCTTGGGAAGCTCCGCGATATTGAGGCGAGTGGCGAGGTCCGGCTCTTGTGGCAGCATGCCGCCAACCAGCCCTTTGACGTGAATGCCACGGGCGCGGGCAGCTTCCACGGTGAGCTCAGCGGCGTTGAGGCTGCCCAACATCAAGCTGGTGACTATGAAAAGCTCGGCGCCGAGGTCACGGGCGACGTCGGCAAGCGTGAAGCTATCCGCGAGCCGAACCAGCAGGCCGCCCGCGCCCTCCACGAGTACGACGTCTGCATCGATGCTGCGAATCCACGCCAGCACCTCCTCTTTTTCGGCCTGCGCTAATCCCGCGCGCCGGGCAGAAAGGTTCGGCGCTAGAGGCTCCGGATAGTGCTTGAATTGCCGGGATTCCACGCCGGTAAGACGTGTGACCGTGGCGCAATCGCTCGTATCTCCTGTTTGCAGCGGTTTCGCCACCACCACATGCTTGCCCGCCGCCTGGTACTGCGCGGCCAGGGCCGCTGTGGCAATGGTCTTTCCCACATCCGTATTGGTTCCGGTGATGCAATAGATCATGCGACCTCCCCGGCGGCAACGACGGCGCGGCAAATGCGCGCTACTTCCTCATCGGTACAGATATATGGCGGCATCGTGTAGATGAGCCTGCCGAATGGGCGCAGCCATACGCCTTCTTCAAGGGCCGCCGCGGTGGTCGCTTCCATGTCCACGTCATGGTCCATTTCCAGTACACCGATGGCGCCGCGCACGCGGGTGGTGCCGGGGGCGTCGCTAAGCCCTGCGCGTAAACCTTGCTCAATGCGTGCGACGTCCGCGCGCCAGGTGCCTTCCGAAATCATGGCGGTGGACTCGGCCGCCACCGCGCAGGACAGGGGATTGGCCATGAACGTCGGTCCATGCATCAATGCGGGTGGCTGCATCGTCTCCGCCACCTTTTGCGTGGCCAGGGTTGCTGCCAACGAGATAAACCCACCGGTTAGCGCCTTGCCCACGCACATGATGTCGGGCGTGATTCCTGCCGCCTGCGTCATGAAGAGTTCACCTGCGCGACCAAACCCAGTGGCGATTTCATCCGCGATGAGCAAGATTCCGTGCTTATCGCATAGCTCCCGCACGCCTGCGACCAGCTCTAGGTCGTGGAAGCGCATTCCGCCCGCGCCCTGCACACCGGGTTCGATGATGACCGCGGCGACTTCTTCGGTGATAAAGGACTCGAACTTATCCAAGTATTCCGCCCGCTGCTTAGCCGAGGCGCCTTCCGTGGGTGGAGCTGGGGCAAAGATCTGCTCGGCAAGGATGCCCTTCCACATAGAGTGCATGCCGCCTTCCGGATCGCATACGCTCATCGCCGTGAAGGTATCGCCGTGATAGCCCGAGCGCCAGGTCAAAAGCTTGGTGCGGCCGGGCGGCGAGCACTGCAGCGCCATTTTTACCGCCACTTCCACCGCGACGGATCCGGAATCTGAGTAGAAGACCTGCGCGTACTGGTGGTTGGTCAACTCCAGGAGGTTTGCGGTAAGCCGCGCCGCCGGTTCATGAGTGAGCCCGCCGAACATGACGTGGCTGAACCTATCGATCTGATCCTTCGCCGCCGCCACCAGCCGCGGGTGTGAATGGCCGTGGCATGCCGCCCACCAAGAGCTCATGCCGTCGATGACGCGTTGGCCATTCGCGAGTTCTAAATAGGCACCATCGGTGCGCAGTACCTGCAAGGCTGGCGCGCCGGGCGCAGCATAGGGGTGCCAGATGTGGGTGGAGTCGATCGCAGCGACTTGAACACTGTTCAAAAAAGGCATGGAATTATCTCTACCACAGCTATAATCTCATTTCATGACTGTAATTGAACAACGTTCAAGACTGGGTGTAGCTCCCACGCTGCCAGCCATCGCTGGCGTGGAAATGTGGGAGCGATTCAGCTTCTACGGCATGCAAGCCATCCTGGTCTATTACCTCTATGACCACACAGCCGGCCTGGGGCTGGAGCAAAGTGAGGCCACCGCATTGGTAGGTGCTTATGGCGCGATGCTCTACTTATTCACCTTCGCCGGTGGGTGGGTTTCTGATCGCGTTCTGGGCGCTGAACGCACCTTGCTAGCCGGCGCAGCGCTGCTTATCGGCGGCCATCTCTCGCTTTCCCTAATTCCTGGGTTCGTGGGCCTCTTCGCCGGGCTTTTCCCCTTGGCGCTGGGCTCCGGGTTGCTCAAGACCGCAGCGATCACCATTTTAGGCGCGGCATTTCCGACGTCCGCGGGACCGCCTTTCCAAATCTTCTACCTAGGCATCAACATCGGCGCTTTCTTGGGGCCCATGCTGACCGGCTGGCTGGCTGAGACCCGTGGCTTTCACGTGGGCTTCGGCGCCGCGGCGTTGCTAATGGTCGTAGGATGCGTGAACTATTTGGCGTTACGCAGGCGAATGCTCGGCAGTCTCAGCGCTAAATCCCGCGAGTTTATTACCCAGCCTGCAAACCCTGCTGCGCCGCAGACACAGCTCAAGGTACTTATCGCCTCTGTACTGGTTATCGTCGCTGCGGTGTGGGGCTTGAGAAATCCCGATCGTTTGGCTTATGTGCTGCTCATAGCCACGGTCGCAACCGCCCTTGGGCTCTTTGTCACCGTGCTCACCTCGCCACGGGTAAGTGCTGCAGAAAGACAAAAAGTACGAGCTTTCATTCCGCTATTTATTGCGTCAACTACGTATTGGACGCTGCAGTCCCAGGCCTATGGCGTCTTTGCCGTTTATTCAGAGCAGCGCCTAGATCGCACCATCGCTGGCTTTGAAGTGCCCGCTGCTTGGACGCAGTCCCTCAACCCTCTTTTTATCTTGGTATTTACCTTTCCCATCGCCCGCCTTTTAACCAAACACCGCAACCGTAACCACCTCATGGGCGGCGGACTCGCGTTGGCGGGCATGGGAATGCTGGTGTTGGTTCCCTTTACCGGGGCAAGTTCGGTTCCGTTCCTAGCGCTTGTAGGCTGCATCCTGTTTATGAGCTTGGGCGAGCTTTTCATTGGCCCCATCGGAATGGCTGCCACTGCGATCCACGCGCCGGCTGCCTTTGCCACACGCTTTTCCGCGTTGTTCTTTCTTTCCTTGGCTATCGGAACTTCTCTAGCAGGCAGTTTGTCCACCCTCTATTCCTCAGAAACGGAGCTTTATTACCTCATTGTGGTGGGACTAGTGCCGGTGATTGTTGGCGGCGCCATTTACAAAAGCAAGCAGTGACCTATCGTGAAATCATGAGGAAATTCGTTGCTGTTTCGAGTGCTGTAGCTGTAGTCGCGTTGAGCGTTACCGGTTGTTCATCGGAATCCGAAAGCGATTCTCCGAAGCCGGTCTTCCGTGCGACCACCGAACAACAAACCGAGTCCACAGAACAGACCCAGCAGCAAGCAGACCCGCAGCGGGTAGTCACCGAGACGGTAACTGCGGAAAATAAAGAAAATGAAAAGGAAAAGTGCGCGGACGGCGGCTCTGATTTGCAGAAGCGATTCGCCAACGGCGCAAAGGGTGTCCTCAATACGAATGAAGATGATTTCAAGTTCCACTACACGGTCATTGACGGCGCCTATGATCCGTGCGCGGAGATTAGCTACGCTGTACTGAGTGGCGCCTTAGGTGACGAAAACGGTCCTGCCGGAACGGGTGCATCAATCGCAGACGGAATCCTCATTTGGTCCGAGGGCGAATTGGTCGGCGGCCACGGTATCACCGCCAGTTCCGTGGAAGAAGCTTCCATGGTGGGAGACGATGAAATCGAGCTCACCGTGGGCAATCGCGGACGTACTACCGCAGAGGGAATTACCGAAACCGCACGCGTGCGCCTAGAGGTTGAAGATGATCAATTGGTCCCAGTTGGCGGAGACATTGAGCAGTACAAGTCCTTCACGGACGGAAATGTGCAGCTGTATCCCTAAAGTTTGTGGCCAACGCGCATTTGAAGCCGGAAAGGCCTATAAACATCACGCAAGCTTGCACAAGTAATGCCTGCCACCAGAAGCCGGTGAGCGCGTATTGTCCTGTCATCCCGTGGTTCATGAGCAAGACGATGAAGAGCGTGAGCGCGGACAGTAATCCCGTCGTGGTTGCTGTCAGCGCGAAGGCTTCACCGATTTGTACCCGGAAAATGCTGTTCCTGGCAGCGCCCGCCAAAGTTAGCGCCCCTGCGTCGTGAGCGATCCGCTTGCGCATTAACAGCGAAGTAGTAAACGCCGCCATCACGCTCGGCGCGATCGTCGGCCCGAGTACCACTACGAACACCTGCCACGGCGACAACGTAACCTCCTCCTCCATGCTCAATACGGCGCGGAAGCCTGAGCCCACGGCGATGATGAGGCCGCCGAATAAGATCCACGGCATGATATGTGGTGCGGTGAAGTTGCTGCGTACGCGCACGTTCGCGCCAGCGATGCCGACAGGTCGGGTCCATTGCATAAGCAGTGGCAACATCCATGGAACCAGGAATGCGAACAAGGGGATAAGGCCCAAACACGCGGACATTGCATCTATCGGATCTTCGATCAAGGTGCAGGCAAATAAGATCCCAGCGCCGAGGACGAAGGCGAGTGCGCATCTAGCGGCCGTCCACCGAGGCATACCTGAACGGTAGATGCGCCGCAATGACAAGAATCCACCGAGTACTGCGGCAAGTACGCACACCGCACTAGCTAGTACAACACCGCCCATCGTCACGGAGATACCGTCCACTTGAAGGTTGTCGCGGTGCAAAGCGTCGAGGGCGAAGTCCGTGAGAAATGTAGCGCAAAAGGCACCAGGAATCGCACCGCACGTAGAGACCGCCGCAATCTGACCCAGCACGAGTACAAAGATGAGCCAATTGGGCATGCCCACCATGCGCCAGCTGCGGTAGATGTGGATGTGCTCGTCGATGATGAGCTTCATCTGCGAGGAAATGACGAGAATATTGGAGCAGATAGCCAGCCCGAGGATGGTTCCGCCCAGAGAAGTTGTGTCATCACCGGTTGCGTTAATGAGCGCTACGGCAAGCGAAAATCCCATTCCGGAGATAAAACACGTCAGCGCCACCGCCAGCCAGGAAGGCCAATTGCTGTGCAGATCCTTAAGCCATACGGACATGGTGTTCCTCCAGCTTGTAGATGCGATCGGCCTTCGCGGCGGCCGCGTGCGAGTGGGTGACCATTACCACCGTGCTGGGTACGCGGACGAGATGATCCATGACCACGTCCGCCGTGTCGTCGTCCAACGCACCGGTGGGCTCGTCGGCGAAGATGAAGGGGGCGTCGGCAAGCAATGCTCGCGCCACCGCGACGCGTTGCTGCTGTCCGCCCGAAAGCTGTGCCGGTAAGCGCTTTTCCAGCCCGCCGATGCCCAAGCTCTCAAAGGTCTGGTGCAGCTTCGCCGGGCTGCATTTACGGCCGGAGAACTTCGCCGTAAGTTCCGCGTTCTGCTGGGCGTTAAGCGATTCCAGGAGGTTATAGTCTTGGAACACGAAAGCGCGGTGCTTGCGCCCCGGTGCATTTACCTTGCCGGTTGTAGGTTTGTCGAGGCCAGAAAGCAGGCCGAGGAGCGTTGACTTGCCGCTTCCGGAAGGGCCCATGATGGCCACGAACTCGCCCGGTTCAATGCGCAGCGAGAGGTGGTCTAGCACCAGATTCTTGCCGTATTTCTTCGTGAGATTTTTCGCGATGAGTGTCATGCTTTCGATTTCACGTTGAAAGGCGCGGTATTCCGATGGGGGAGACTCCCAGAAATTTAGGGGAGCTAGCTCCACTGCGTGTGTCCGAAGTTCGGATTAGGGTTGTACTCTATGGCAACTCTCAAATCCGTAGCGTGGAATCTAGTGCTAGCGCTGCTGTGCATTCCCGCTGCTGTGGTTTCCGTTGTCATGCTGCCCTGGATTCCGCTCGTTGCGTCCCTCATGGCCGCCATCACCCGCGGCGGCGCACGGTGGTTGGGAGTGAAGATTCGCTACCGCACCCCACATCGCTGGTTTGATTGGCAGCAGTTCTATCACCTTCTGATTCAGCTTTTGCTCTCGATTTTGAGCATGGCGTTGTGGCTGTTCGTGGGGGTTATGACGGTGGTATTCTTCATCGCTCCTTTCTTCACGGATAGGTTCAACATCGGTAGCCTCGTCATTGAAAATCGAGCCCTGGCTATCGTGGTGAGCTGGACGTTTGGCTGCCTGTGCTTGCTGGTCCTTATCTTTGGCGCGAAGTTTTTAACCTTTCTTTCCGTGAGCACCACCCGCCTGGCGTTGGAGAGCGATGCGCGGGCCACGCTTATCGACGCCTTCTCCGGCGAGCGCCGCCGCATCGAACGGGAGCTACACGACGGCCCGCAGCAGTACCTCACCGCGCTCAAGCTCAACCTAGCCGCGGCGAAAAGAGGAGACACCGCGGCTCTCGACGCCGCCGACCACAACGCCAGCCTTGCTCTCTCTGCCTTGCGCGACACGGTCCGTGGCATCGCACCGCAGGTCCTCTTCGATAATGGCCTGATTGCGGCTCTCGAAGAACTCCTCGTCCATTCTGGGCTGGAGACCACCCTCGAATGCAAGGGCGTAGAACGCTCCCTTGATGAAACCAGCGCCTTGTTGGCCTATCACTGCGTGGCAGAGGGGCTAACCAACGCCGTAAAGCACGGTGAGGCCACTGCAGCGACTGTGAAGCTGGATTACCGAGAAGGAATAAAAATTTCCATCACCGATAACGGGCACGGGTTAACCGCAGGCGAGGGAACCGGCATCGCCGGCCTGGAAGAGCGCGCCATAGCCCTGGGCGGAAGCGTGAAACTAGAAGACACTGATCAGGGCGCACGGTTAAGGATGAAACTGCCATGAAAATTTTGCTTGCTGAAGACTCCGCCCTGCTGCGTGCGGCAATCGAACAACTCCTGCGTTCCTTGGACCATGAGGTCACCACGGTCGAAGATGCTGATCAATTGCGTGCTGCGGCAGAAGGATTCGACATCATTGTCACCGACGTCAGGATGCCGCCGCTTTTGCAGGACGACGGCCTGCGAGCAGTCAATGAGATTCGCAAACGTACGCCCGAGCAGCCCGTCGTGGTGTTGAGCCAATACGTCGCCGCCAGCTACCTGGACGGACTCATCGAACACGGGGGATTCGGCTATCTTCTCAAGGAAAGAATCGCCGATGTGGATGAGTTCATCCATGCACTGGATACGGTCTCTGCAGGTGGCACCGTGGTAGATCCGGAAGTCGTGAGCACTTTGCTCTCCTCCCGGAAGATGGGCGTCGATAAGCTCACGCCCCGAGAACGCGAGGTACTAGCCTTGATGGCACAAGGCGCCAGCAATCGCGAGATCGAAGGCAAGCTCGTGCTCACTGCCGGTGCAGTAAGCAAACACGTGGCGAATGTTTTCATGAAGCTCGGGTTCAGTCCTGAAGACGAAAACCGACGTGTCAAGGCAGTCCTGGCATGGCTGCGCACCAAGCGGGAATGGAGGTTGGAATGAAAAAGATTCTGGCGGCAACTGCAGCAGCAGCGCTTTTGGTTGGCGGCGGCACTGCTTTCGGCGTTGCCACGCTTGTGGCATCTCCGGAGCAAGCAGACTATTCCGTCGAGCGGTCCGCAGACGTCAAGGTCGAGATCATGGATCCCGAAGATGTCTTAAACCCCGATGACGAAGCACGCATGCGTCGTGACGTTGAGCGAATCCACTTCGCGGCTCCGGTCAAGCAGCTGAACTACCTTGTCTTCAAAAAGAACAAGGACGAGGTAGAGGATTCCGTCGAAGAGTATCTACGCGATAATCACCCAGACCTCATTGGAGATGACCAGTTCACCGATGGCCAGCTCTTCGTTGGCGTGGGCCTCGATCCACGTCAAGCTTTCATCTTCGCGGGCAACGATGTGGCGAGGGACCTGTCCCTGGAACTCGATGATGGTCATTTGGAAGACGCAATCGAAGAGATCAAACCGGGCGTGAAGGCAGGAAATATCCCGGCAGGTCTTTTCGCTGGCGCTGACTATGCTGCCGACGCGGACAAGGTCAGCGAGGAGCTTTATTCCGATGCTAAGGCTAACCGCGGTCTCGGTATTGGCTTTAGCGGTTTCGGCGCGGGTGCAGCTGCCGGAGGGATCGTGGCTGCGGTGGGTGCTACGCGGCGTCGGAAAGCGCAGCGTATTGCGACCGCCCGCGAGGATTGGAAATACGTTTCACGGGCTTATGGGGATACCGCACAACGCTTGAATGCCATCGACGTGCGTGCGCACTCTTTGCAATCAGCGCTTGTCGACGCCCGGATGCGCGAGGAATGGGAGCAACTGCGCGACGAGTTTCTCAACCTTGACAGCAAAGTTAGCGCTTTTGCCAGCCTGAACGAGCAGTCCTCGGACGAGGAATTCGAACAAGCGGCGAGTGGAATCGAGGAAGCGAAATCCATCTGTGACCGCGTAGATACCGCAGAACACAACATCGACCGTCTGTATGCCGTCGAGCATGCTGACATTAACGCGCGCCGCAAAGAACTCTATGAGCTACGCAAGGACCTGATTGAGGCGCGCACGGAATCAACGGGCGGAGTCGCGGAAGAAGCATCCCGGCTGATTGCCGTTTCCGAGGAGATCGATGCGGCCGCGCCTGAATTTATGGATCGTTACCTCGAGCTAGTGGAGCGCGCAGCCACGCTCTTTGGGCAGATCCAAACGCAGTTACAAAAGGAAAACGAAGCGGATGAATTGGCGGCGCGCCCGCGTATTGACGAGCCTTCCTTCTATCCGGGAGTGGGTTATCACGGATTCGTACCTTTTATGGCGATCAGCTCATGGAATAGCGCTTCCGTAGCTTCTTCACCCAATGTGAGCAGCAACTTTAGCTCGGGGTTCGCCGGCGCTGGTGGTGCCTCGAGTTTCTGATTCCGCGGCTGCAGGAGCAAAACATGTGCGTGTGGGCATTCGACTACGGCGCGGACGATGTCACGTTGCAGAATGCTATCCCGGCCATGAAGGCGATTGGGGATCTTGATGCTTCTGCTAGCGAGATTGCAGAGCAAATCGAGTATGTTCGGTCCGCTACTGGCTCTGACAAGGTCAACCTCGTGGGCCATTCCCAGGGCGGGCTGCACACCAAGACTTTCACGCAGCTCTACAGTTCCCCAGAGGAGGTCTCCCGTGTTGTTGCACTGGGTGGTAACTATCACGGCACTACGCTGAACGGTATAGGGCCTGCATTGAACGATATTGCCAAGGCTATGCCGAAGCTGGCTGCCTTCTTCGGCTCGACGGCCGGCATTCAGCAGCTGCAGGGCTCGGATTTTATTGAGAAAATGAACAAGCTGCCCGATACCGCGCCGGGGGTTAAGTACACCTCGATCTATAGCCCGGCGGATACCACCGTCACGCCGAACGAAACCTCGAAGCTTACTGCGGTACCGGGCGCCGACGTTGAAAACGTCAGCTTGGGCGACGTCTGTGAGGCCCCAGCCGCGCATCCGGATCTGCCGCACGATTCCTGCGCGCTCGATCAGGTTATGTGGGGCCTTAGCCGCTAATGATTCATGGGGCAATCGATGATGCGGGTCGCTGTAAGCATTGGCACTCGCTTGTCGACGTCGTGGCAAACAAGTGCGCCACCTGCCGCGAGTGGTTCGCCTGCTCGCTATGTCATGCGGAGCTAACTGACCACGGCTTTGGTCCTATGCCCCGCGATGAGCAGGCCGTCATGTGCGGCGCATGTGGCACGCAGATGGACTATGCCACCTATACTGCCGCATACAAATGCGTCCGCTGCGGGCACACATTCAATACTGGATGTGCGCTGCACGCGGACGAGTACTTTTTCCCCTCCTAGAAGGAAGAAAGCTGCGAAACCTGGGACTTCTGTTTTAAGTAGAGATCCAAATATTCACTGTAATCAAGGAAACACGATGATTCCGTCAACGAGGTTTGTTCGCAGCGGTTCTTGTTCAACCTCGCTCCACCGGCCGCGGAAGATGAAACCCATCGGGGCGAAGGTGAGCACGCCAAAGTCGGAAATGCCGATGAGGATCTTTTCGCCGATGCTTAGCGATGTATCACTGACGGCAGCATAGAGCATTTGGCGACCGCACATTATTGTTGCGCCGAAAACCCACGGCTCGCCCACTGGGCTTTGCGATCATCGCCGGCAAAGCGCTTGATGTAGGGCGCAAAGTGCCAAGCGGTGGCGAACATGCCTGCCACACCCATTGCGCCACGCGAGCCAATCGAGTGCATCCATCACCGTTGCTGTGTCACCAGCGCCAGCGGGCGTGATGACGAAATTGAACCAGATCCACACCAGGCGTCTTGGTTGTAGCAGCGAGCAAGGGTGGAATTAATGAGCAGTGTGCGAGGCATGGTTGTGACTAGCTCTTTATCTCCTCCTTTAAAGCAGTGGCCTGCTCGTGGGCACGGCGGCGCCGGCTGGCGATGGCTTGTGCGAAAGTCTGCGTCCAGTTCTTCTCCGCGATGGGGCCGGTGGGCTCGGTGGCTTTCCACGTCCCATCTTCGAAGAGCCAGAAGATATCCCCGGTGTATGGGTCCATGATGTAGAACGCTGTGCCATCTGTTTTGATGTTGTGGTGGTGTTGGCACAAGCAAGCAAGATTTGCGGGGGTTGTTGGGCCACCGTCGGCGAAATTGATGCGATGGTCCGTCTGGCATTTATAGGCCGGATGGTTGCAGCCCGGGTAGCGGCAGGTGCCGTCGCGGCCTTCGACGTATTTTCGAATGTTCGCCGGAGTGATGTAGTTCTTGCTCTCGGCGTATGGGTCGAGCTCGTGGACCTCCGAAGGGGAAACGGGAGTACGGGACCAACCGTGGCCTTGGATGAAGGTTGGCGCGCCGGGGATGTCAGTTGCTTGGTAGGTGTGCAGGATAACCTTTGGCTGGGCCTCGCCGAGGATGAGGCGTGTCATGGCCTCGGCGAGTGGAATCTGCTCGGCCTCGGCGAAGGCGCGTACCGCCTGGTCGATGCTCGCGATGGTTTCTGGATCTGCTTCCAGCGTTACGGAGAATGGGTCGGTGCTGTATCGACCACGGCGGCGCGTATCTTGCAGGGCAATCGTGTCATCTTCGGCGCTAATGAGCTCATTGAGTTTGCGCTTGATATTTGCTTGCGTGGGCGGGACTTGGTTCGCACGCTTTGGTGTGAGGTACTTGGTGATGCCAGCGTCGATGCGGGCGAGGGTGCCGGGAAGCGGTTCCCCAAGCTTGTCTAAGGACTCGTTGATGGCGATAAGCCGATCTAAATCCAGGTGGAGATAGCGCTCTTGGAGAGCATGTAGTTCTGGCATGGATTCGAGGCGATCTAAAGCCATGAAAATTTTGGATATGCGCGCCGGGCTAACGCCGGTGGCAGAAAACATTCTCTGCACCGCAAGCTCAATATCGTTATCGAACTCCGGCAGATGTTCGCGCCAGAAGCGCAGTTCTGCATGCCGGATTTGCGCGGCGGCTTGGGCTATTTCGTCTTCGGGGTTGGTGTGAGAGTGGTAGGGCACTTTCATAGCAAGAGGTTCCTCACCGTTAAAGTGTTTCGAACTAACTTACGAATCACACTTTAAAACATGCCCCGGACACGGCTTTCCGGCGCCGACTTTTCCCAGGCAGTGACCTACTTTTCGGAAGAAAGGAACCGCGTTACAAGTGAGTCATAAGCGCGCACTGTAAGCTCCAAATCCTCGAGATAAAGATGCTCGTCGTGGCTGTGCAGCTGGGAGTTGGCGCTCGCCATATCGCGGGCTTCGGCATGCATGGCAAAGCCATAGGCGTTGCCGCCCATACGGCGCGCGAAACGCAGATCGGAACCACCCGTGGCGTGGACTGGAACCACATCTTTATCGGGGAAAAACTCTTTGGAGGTTGCCTCAATCGCGTGCCAGAGCTTCGTATCGGTGGAGGACTGGGTGGCGTCCTCGGTGATGAGGTGCTCGATTTCAACCTCGTCAGCAAGATCTCCTAGTGCCTCGCGCAGGAAGTTATCGAGCTCATCCTGGGTCTGGCCTGGGAAGGGGCGGATATCCATCTCCAGGTAGGCGTGGGAAGGCAGCACGTTGATTGCGCCGCCAGCACGCAGGACGGTCTCGGCGATAGTGGTGTGGCTAAACGCATGAGCGTACGCGGCAAGATCGCCGAACTTCGAGTAGTCGCCGGTGCCCGCAATTAGTGCCGCCTCTGTTTCTGGATCGAATTTGAAGGTCTTGACGAATCCCTCCCAGATCTCATTCGAAGCAACCGGCGGTTCAGCAGCGGCGATGCGGCGTGCGACCTCGCCGATCTTCACGATGGCAAAGTCCTTGCCATAGGGTGTGGATCCGTGGCCGGCGTCGCCATGCACGTGCAGGCGGCGCTGGCCAGCGCCCTTCTCGCCAACGTTGAAGCCGAGCGCGCCGGGTAGGTGGCTGCCGCCGGTCTCGGACAGGCAGTTCTTCCACGAAAACGCATCCGGGTGCTGCTCTGACATGAACTTCACGCCGAGCCCGCCGCGGGCTTCTTCGTCGGCCATGCCCACGAATGCCAGGGTGCCGCCTGGGTTGCCCTCCTGGGCAATCTTGCGGGTGACCGCCGCCATGGATGCAGTAATAAAGAGCATGTCCACCGCACCGCGGCCGTAGAGCTTGCCGCCTTCGATGAGGGCGTCGAAAGGCGGCTTGGTCCATTTCGGCTCGTCAACGGGAACCACATCCGTGTGTCCCATGAGGGTAAGCGGCTCCTTTTCTGGATCGCCGGGTACGGTGACCACGATGGAAACGCGGCCCGGGTGGGACTCGTAGCGCGCGATCTCGACGTCAGTTCCCTCGAAGAACTTCTCCAAGGTGTCGGCGTTGCGCACCTCGTTGCCGGAGTCCGGCGTGAGGTCGTTAACGCACGCATTGCGGATGAGTTCTTGCAGGAGAGCGAGGGTGTCGTCGTAAAGCGTCATGCGTTTGAGGGTAGTCGGTGCGATAAAATTGGGTGCTTTTAGCAAAATTTGAACGCTGTTCAAGTACGCTGCTCTCCATGAGCATTATCGATATCGCCCGTGATAAAGCCCTAGGCCAGGGTATTGGTCTCAGCCAAGAAGAATTGCTGGAAGTGCTGCAGGTTCCGGATGAGCAGCTGGAGGAAATCGCAGACATCGCCCACCAGACTCGTCTGAAGTGGTGCGGCCCAGACGTTTCGGTGGAGGGCATCATCTCCATCAAGACCGGCGGCTGCCCTGAGGACTGCCACTTCTGCTCGCAGTCAGGTCTCTTCGAGTCCCCAGTGCGCGCTGCCCGCCTCAACATCCCTGAGCTGGTGGAGGCCGCCAAGAAGACCGCCAAGACTGGTGCGACGGAGTTTTGCATCGTTGCCGCCGTAAAGTCGCCGGATGAGAACTTGCTTTCCCAGGTCGCGGAGGCAATCCCCGCCATCCTGGATGAGGTAGACATCGAGATTTCTTGCTCGCTCGGCACGCTCACGCGCGAGCAGGCGCAGCGCCTGAAGGACATGGGCGCCCAGCGCTACAACCACAACCTGGAGACCTCCCGTTCCTTCTTCCCTAACGTGGTGACTACGCATACCTGGGAAGAGCGCAAGGAGACCCTCGACAACGTGCGCGCGGTGGGCATGGAGGTCTGCTCCGGCGGCATCATCGGTATGGGCGAGTCTCTGGCGGATCGCGCGGAGTTCGCGTACCAGCTCGCGCAGATCGAGCCTTGCGAGGTCCCAATGAACTTCCTCGATCCTCGTCCTGGCACCCCGTTCGCGGATTATCCGCTGGTCCCGCTGGGTGAGGCGCTGCGCGCGGTGGCGGCGTTCCGCTTGGCGATGCCGTCTGTGACCTTGCGCTTTGCAGGCGGCCGCGAGCTTTCGCTTGGCGACGACGGCACGGAGAAGGGCCTGCTCGGCGGCATTAACGCCATCATCGCCGGCAACTACCTGACCACGCTTGGCCGCCAGATCGAGAAGGACGTCGACATGCTGGGTCGCATCGACCTGCCGATTAAGGCCCTCTAGTGGACGAGCTAGCGGCGGCCGTTCTGGCTGGCGAGGAGCCTATTTTCCACCCGAACACGGGTGAGCCTTTCCATGAGGCGCACCTGCACCCGGCGGCAGCGGCGGGATTGGATGTGCCGCGCTACTGCCAGATCTGTGGCCGCCGCATGGTGGCGCAGGTCCGCCCGGACGGCTGGAGTACGAAGTGTTCGCGCCACGGGGAGCTGGACTCGGATTGGCTCTACGAGGAGCACCTGCCCGCGTAAGCTGGCGGACATGGCTTTTCAGGATCCGGGCATTGCACTTGCCCACCGCTCCGCGCTGCGGTCTATCCAGCGGGTGGTGAGCGAGACAACTGAGCCGACCCCGCACGCGGCGGAGCGGGTCGCTGAGCAACTGCGTGCCGGCGGGGTCATGGTCCTCACGGGAGCGGGCGTGTCGACGGATTCCGGCGTCCCGGACTACCGCGGCCCTCAAGGGTCGCTATCGAGGCATACGCCGATGACGTATCAGGAATTTCGCTATGATTCCGCCGCGAGCCACCGCTATTGGGCGCGCTCGTTCGTGGGCTGGCGAGTCATGGATGCGGCGAGGCCGAACCGTACCCACTACGCACTCGTGGAGCTGGAGTGCGCCGGGCTGCTCTCCGGCATCGTGACGCAAAACGTGGACGGCCTGCATAAAGAAGCCGGAACTGAAACGCTTATCCCGCTCCACGGCGATATGGAGCATGTTGTCTGCCTGAACTGCGGGTATGCAGAAGACCGTGGGGCCTTTGATGCCCGGCTGGCTGCCGCGAATCCGGGCTATCTGGAGCGCTGGGTCGTGCGCGCGGATGAAGTTAACCCGGACGGCGACGTCGCGCTCTCGCAGCAGGCGGTGGACGAGTTCGTGATGGCTCCATGTATCCGCTGCGGATCGGAGTTGCTCAAGCCGGACGTCGTCTACTTCGGCGAGCCGGTTCCGGCGGAGCGGCGGGACGCAGCGCGGGATTTGCTGGCGCGGTCGAGTTCGCTGATCGTCGTTGGGTCGTCGCTCGCGGTGATGAGCGGATACCGCTTCATGCTCGACGCGCTCAAACAGGGCAAGGAAGTCTCTGTGATTAACGGCGGCCCCGGACGCGGCGACCCGAAGGCGACGACGCTGTGGCGCACGCAGGTCGCGCCAGCTTTTGATGAGCTACTGGATCTGCTTGATGTGTAAGGCTGGGGTGCGGCAAGCCTAAAGCTTCTCGAAGTACATGACTGCGGTGTCGGTGTCTTCCTCTGGTGCCGGGGGATCGGTCTGCTTGCCTCGCCACAGGGGGCTGATGCCTGGCATGAACCAGGCGAGCAGGGCAACGAGAACCGCGATGACGATGGCGGCGGGAGTTGCATATTCGGGCGGCACGAACCAGTATCCGGCCGCGCACAAGGCGATGATGATTCCGACCCACAAAGGGACCAGGACGCCGAGGTTGAACCGCCGCGTGGCGCGGTGTTCGGCCCAGTCTTCGCTGGGGAAGCGAGTGCGCGCTTCGGAGCGAATCCGACGCGCGGTCTTGTGCTGTTGCAGCACCGAGGCTATGAGGGTGAAGGCCATGCCGGCGCCTGCAATGAGCATGTCTGCGGTTACGGCTCCATAGGCTGCAATCGCGAGCGCGAGAGACAGCGCAAGGCGCTCGGAGACGCTGAGAGGTAACCCACGCGTGGGGTCTACGTCGGGATACAGATTTTTGAAGGAGCTGGTAGTCGACGATGTCATGACGGAATAAGAGTGTCCTTTGTTGGGGGTTGCTTACCTAACTTAGGTTAGTGTAGCCTATGCAAAACTGCATAGGTATGTGTAGCCTAACTTCTGATTCTTTTTGTTCGTCTCATCATTACTTCATGAGGACTATATCCGTGATTCTCCGTCGAATATTGGGCACTCTTGCTGCCAGTGCTCTCATCGCACTCCCTTCGGTCGCGCTCAACGCTCCTGTCGCCTCGGCTGCCGGAACCTGCTCCTGGAATTGGGGCATTAAGCAGTCCTACCGAAGCTATATCCAAGGCCAAGTCGCCAAAGGCAAGTGGCAAACGGACGGCATTGGTTTTACCGGTTCCGAAACCGGCGCAGACGGTGCTTTTACCTTCACTCCGGGTAAGGCCTCCGTACACGGCGATACCGTCACCGTCCCCTTTGGCGGCGTCATCCACTTCACTGGCCACAACTACGGCGGCGACAATCTGTTGGATATGACGCTGACGGACTGGAAGATTCAGGCCTCCGGCAACCGGGCGGCGATCGTGGTGGATTACGTCTCTTATGAATCTGACATGGTGAATAAGTCCGCACGCGGCCCGCGGATTACCGGAGATAACGTGGTCATCGCGGGGATTGATCTAGCGCAACCCGTCGACGCGTCCGCACGCACGCTCGACCTTTCCGGCGACGTCAGGCTCACCGACGAAGGGCACAAACTCTTTATCGCCTATGAGGCGGGACAGTCGATGGACCCCTCGTCAGGGACCGTGGCCACGGACGGCAGCTGCGGCGGGTCTTCTGGCGGTTCAGGCAGCGGTTCGAAGTCCTTGGGGACAATCTCGGGCACGTTTACCGGTCGCAATGCAGAAGCTATGGCGATTTTGAAGGAAACGAACGACACCATGAATGGCCTGACCACCTTCATGGGCAACACGGAGTCCTTCCTAGACCAGCTAAAATCCTTCCGTTCTCGCACGGATGCCGCCACGGGTACGACCACTAGCACCACCAGTGGTTCAGGCACGTCGGGCGCCAGCACTTCGGGCACCGCGAGCACTTCGGGCACCGCGAACCCTTCGGGTGCTTCGGGTAGTACTTCGGGTACTTCCGGCACTACTGGAACCACAAGAACCGCGCGGTCGCAAGACCCCGGGTCCGCGGCTAGTGGAGGGCAGTCAGAAACCTGCGTAGCCACGGGCGTGCAGGCTGCGACCGCCGAGTGGGGCGTCAAGAAGTCCTTCCAGTCGTATATCACCGGCTCCATCGCCAAGGGCGCCTGGACGCTCGACGGCGTAGGGTACGACAACTCGCGTTTCCAGTTCACGGGCAACGGCGGAGATGTGGATACAGCGGCGCGGTCAGGTTCCATCCGCTACGGCGGCTCCATGCATTTTACCGGCCACAACGGGGTCCTCGATCTCACTATCGCGAACCTAGAAGTCCGGTTCAACGGGACGAGCGGTCAACTCATCGCTGACGTGCGTTCCTCCAACATGGAGGGCGAGCGCAAGGACTTTGGACGCACGGTGCTCGGAGACATGTCGTTTAGCCAGCTCGACGTGAGTGACTCTGCCGTCGACGGCGAAGCCACCGTCACGCTGACTGCAGCGGGAAATGATGCGTTCGCGAATTTCTATGAGCCGGGCACGACCCTTGATCCGCTCTCGTTGCACGCGCAACTTGGTGGATCCGGGGACTGCGCCGGAGTGAGTGGAACTACGGCAAACACTGGTGCGGTGACGACTGCCGGCGGTCAGAGTGCTGCGGCGGCAAAGCGGGCGGCATCGGAAAGCTCTGCGGGAAACGGCCTGCAGGCCGCGGACGGCACGAGCACGTCTGGTTATGAAGACGGCAGCGGCAACTTCCAGATCAAGAAGGCCGCAGCCTCGGGCTCCTCGCCGGAGGCGACCACGTGGCTCCTGCTGCTTATCGCAGGCCTCGCCATCGCCGGCGGTTCCATGGGCTCCGTCGTCCTGCGCAACCCGGCGTAGCGCACCCCTTTTTACCCAAGACTTGAGAAAGGATTCGTTTCGCATGAAACGACTTTTGGTGGCGTTGGCGTGTGTCCTCGCCCTCACGGGGTGCGGCGTCCAAGGCGCCTATGAATCCCAAGACGCGCAGCTGCGCGAAGCCCTCCCAGACGCGCAGTCGGCCAAAGACCCGCGCTCGTTTACGGGCGTGTCGAATGTGACAGATTTCGAGGATGTCGTCGCGGTGACGGAGTCGCCTACTCCCGCTCTGCCGGTGGAGCTCACGGATGCTGACGGTTACGACGTCTCCGTTACGGATGTGTCCCGAATCGTGGCATTGGATCTCTACGGTACGTATACGAAAACCCTCGAGGGCCTGGGGCTTACGGACAATATCGTGGGTCGCACGGTGTCGTCGACGGAAAACGCTATCGCCGATCGCCCCGTCGTGACCCAGGGCGGACACAACATCAACGTGGAGGCCGTGCTCGAGCTCCGGCCCACGCTGTTCATCGTCGATCATTCGATCGGCCCGCGCGACGCCATCGACCAGATTCGCGCCGCAGGAGTGACCACCGTAGTCATGGAGCCGAAACGCACCATTGACTCGGTGGACGAGGACATCAAAAACCTGGCCGCGGTCGTGGGTCTGCCAGACGACGGCGAAACGCTGGCCAACCGCTCCGTCGAAGAAATCGAAAAAGATAAGGCGGCCATCGCAGACATCGTGCCGGAGAAGCCCATGCGCATGGCGTTCCTTTACGCGCGCGGCAACGGCGGCATCTTCTTCATCATGGGAGAAGGCACGGGCGCCAAGGACCTCATTGAGGGTGTGGGCGGCGTAGACCTCGGCACCGAATACCACCTCTCGTACGCCGAACCTGCCAACGCCGAATCTTTGGCAAAGATTAACCCTGAGGTCATCATCATGATGACGGGCGGCCTGGAGTCGACCGGCGGCGTCGAAGGCCTCCTCGAGCGCCCTGGCATTGCACAAACCACCGCGGGCCAAAAGCAGCGGATCGTGACCATCCCAGACGGGCAATCGCTCGCCTTCGGGCCCTTGACCGGACAGACTCTTCTCAAACTCGCGCAGGCAATCTATGACCCAGACAATGCTTAAACCGGCGGCCTCCACGGAGGTCTTCGCGCGACGCTCCCGGCTGCGGCGTGGTGTATTCGTATTGCTCGCGGCGCTGCTTGGTGTCGCCTTCGTCCTGTCGCTCGCGCTGGGGCAGTACTACGTCGCGCTGGGTGACCTGGTGCAGATTATGGTCGCGGGCCCTGATGGTGGCTTGACGGCCAATGTCGTGTGGCAGATCCGCCTGCCGCGCATTCTGCTCGGTTTCTTGGTCGGCGCGTGCCTGGGCGTGGCGGGCACGCTCATGCAGGCCGTGTTCGCCAACCCGCTGGCTGAGCCCTCCATCGTGGGCGTGACCTCCGGTGCCGGTGTGGGCGCGGCCGTGGTAATCGTCTTTAATATCTCCGTCCTGGGTACCTTCACGGTCCCGCTCGCGGCGTTTGCTACGGCGCTGCTGGTTACCGCGCTGATCTATCAGTTGGCGCGCTCACGAGGGCGTGTGGCGGTGGTCAATCTGATCCTGACCGGCATTGCCATCAACGCGGTGTGCAACGCCATCATCTCCTTCATGATGTACCTGGCGCCCACTTCGAACCGCGAGCAGATCATCTTTTGGCAAATGGGTTCGCTCAACGGCTCCCAGTGGAAACACGTGTGGGTGGTCCTCCCCATCGCCCTCGTCGGGATGGCCATCGCGCTGTGTCTTGGCCGCCAGCTCGATGTGCTCGCGCTGGGCGAGCGCGCCGCGGAACACACTGGCGTCGACGTCAAGCGACTGCGCATTATCGCCATCGCTGCCTCGGCTATTCTTACCGCCGGCGCAGTTGCCTTCGCTGGACTTATTGGGTTCGTCGGCCTTATCGTGCCGCACCTGCTGCGCACGATCATGGGCCCAGAAAACAGGGTCTTGCTGCCAGCCTCTGCGGTGGCGGGCGCCGTACTCATTGGCTTTGCCGACGTCGCTGCGCGCACGCTTATTCCTTTCGCCGACCTTCCCATCGGTATCTTTACCGCGCTCGTGGGTGGCCCCACCTTCTTCGTGCTGTTGCGCCGGATGATGAAGAAAGGAATGCACTGATGATTAACGTTGCGAATCTTTCCGTTTCGATCGGCGAGCGGAACCTGCTTTCCGATGTCTCCCTTGTCGCCCGCCCAGGGGAGGTCACCGGCCTCATCGGCCCGAATGGTGCGGGCAAGTCCACGCTGCTGGCGGCCATCGCCGGCGATATTGATTACACCGGTTCCGTTTCCCTCGTGGGGCAGGATCCGGCGGTGGCCTCCCCAGGGGCGTTGGCCCGTGCGCGTGCGGTGATGCTGCAGGACGTTACTGTGTCCTTCCAGTTTCTCGTGCGAGATGTAGTGGCCATGGGCCGGCGTCCTTGGGAGGGCACCGCCCGGCAGGCCGAGGACGACGCGATCATCGACGCAGCGCTTGCGGCGGTGGATGCGACGCACTTGGCCGGCCGCGATATTGCCACGCTCTCTGGCGGGGAGCGTGCGCGTGTGGCGTTGTCCCGTGTACTGGCGCAGCAGACCCCGGTGATTCTCCTCGACGAGCCGACTGCGGCGCTGGATATCCGCCACCAAGAACAAGTTTTGGGATTGGTGCGCTCGATTGCGGCGCAGGCTGGAGTGGCGGTGCTCGTGGTACTCCACGATTTGGGTGCCGCTGCGGCCTATTGCGATCACATCGTGTGCTTAGCAGACGGGGCAGTTGCCGCCGCCGGCCCGGTGCGCGAGGTCTACACCGACGAGATTTTGTCGCAGGTCTATCGCTGGCCCATCCAGGTGAGGGAGGCGGACGGCCACATTTCAGTCCATCCGGCGCGGCGTCAGGCCGCCGATCCCGAGCAGTCTTTTGTCTATCTACTAAAGGAGTCTTAACTCATGCGTATTGTCTCTTCTTCTCTCGCGCTGGCGCTGACTGCCTCGGCGCTGACCGTTCCGGCAGCGTTTGCTGCTGATGCCCCCACGTGTGCCGCTGGCCAGACTCTGGAGACCCGCGTTGTCTCCGGCACTGTGAATTGGGGCATCAAGCAATCTTTCCGCAGCTACATCACCGGCCGCATCGCGAAGGGTAAGTGGACCACGTCTGGCGCGGTGACGCAGGACGAGGGCAACAAAGGCGGAGCAGACTTCCAGTTCCACTTCGAGGTGGATCCTTCTGCGTCCTCGGTGAGCCTGGGCGAAGACGGCACCGTCACGAAAGCCGATATTCGAACCAAGGATTCGACGCTGGAGTTTGAGGGCCACCACGGCGCGTTGTACACCAAGATGCTCTCGCCTTATGTCCTCACGGAGGCAGCGCAGGCAAAGGCGGGCACGTCCTACGAGGGCTACTACGTGCCGGGTAAGGACATGACGGAATACACCCGGGAGGACCGCACGGAAGAAAACAAGAAGTCCGGCACGGATACCTTCGCTGAGGGTAGTGCCGCATGGTCGAAGGACGGCGATACGCTCACGCTGAAAGCGACCGACGTGAAGTACAAGCCGAAGTCGGGTACCTACTACGATCGCGAGAAGAAGATCCAGCACATCGAGGGTGTCGACGTGATCTTCATGGGCGTTTACAACGAGGACAACAAGCCGGAACTTGATGATGTGCAGGTGACCTTGAAGACCGCGTCCGAGTGTAAGGGTCCTGCCGATGAGGGCACCGAGACCACCCCGGGGGGGCAGACCGAGCCGGGCCGCGACGAGAAGGGCAAGGACCAGACAGAAGACCAAGGAAAGACTCCTGGGAAGGACCCAGAGAAGAAGCCGGAAAAGGGGACAGAAGACCAAGGACAGACTCCTGGGAAGGACCCAGAAGGCTCTTCTTTTTCCAATGTGTGGAATATCGTGTTGGCGCTGACCGCTTTGGGCGGCATGTTTGCGGTCATCGGTGGTGCCATCGTGCAGTCCGGCGTCCTTGATTCCCTGCTGGCGCGCCTGCGTTAGCGAACCTGCACGGGTTTAATCCGAGTCGGCGTGACCCGCGTTGGCAAGGGCGTGGCTTTGGGCGTCGTTAGGATTGTCCTGGGTGGGGGAGAGCTGTTTGAGCACCGTGCGCACGATGGCGCGCACGCGCTTGTCCATGGGCATATCCATGTGTAAGACGACGGCGCGTTTGTCGACGTCTTGCACATAGACATTGCGCACCGTTCCGTCGGGAGTGTCGCCGGGATCCAAGAAACAGGTTTCCGGCGGCACGACGATGGAGTCTTGCTTGGTGGCCACGCATGTGTAGCTCACACCGGGGGCCAGGTCACCGTTGTGGTTGAGCTCGTTCAGCGTCGCGCTGCCCACGATTTGTTCCATGCCAGCTGGGCCGAAGTAAGCGTCGATGATGGAGCGCATGACGTGTTCTTGGCGGCGGTTGGAAATCAACGAGCTGACGATTCCGCCTTGGGTGGTGCCGTGGTTGGGCGCCGACAGGCAGATGATGTGGCGCACGCGGTCCACCGCATCGTGGTTATGCATCCAGTAGCGGGCGACGATGCCGCCTTGGGAGTGTCCAATGAGCACGACCTGCTCCGCGCCGGTGACGGCTTGGACCGCGTCGATATACGCGCCGACTTGATCGGCGGAGGCGGCGATGGGGCCGGTGGCGCGGGCACCATAGTCCGGTGCGAACACGGCCCAGCCGTCCTCGCGCAGTTCGGAGCCGAGCAGCTGCCATACGCCCTTCGTATCCGTCGTCCCATGGATGAGAATGATGGGCCATGGGTGGTCTTCATCCGGGCGCGCTGCCCAGTCGTCCTCAAAAACGCCGCGTGGCTTCAGGCGTGCGCCGAGCGGTAGCGATGCCAGGCGTGCTGCGGTCTCTGCCTCGTGGTCGTCGCCTGCGGACCCGCGTGGATGGCGAAAGTCGAGGTCGAAGAAGCTGCGGCGCTCGGCACGCAATAGCTCGGCGATTTCGTCGGCCACTTCCTCGCGCAAGGCGTTAGCGGGCGCAGGGGTGGTGATGCCATGGCGCGGAGAGTCGGAAACTTGTTCCGCCGCCGGTGTCTCCGGCAGGCCTTCGGTGGCGTCGTAGCTGACGGAAGGGGGAGTCGGGTCTGAACGCCAAAACCGTCCGAGTCCCTCGGAGATGAGGGCTTCGAGTTCTTTGAGCGGTTCTTTGAACGATTCTGTTGCCATAACTCCCATCCTATTTCGTGCCGCGATACATTATTTTTTCGGAATCATTAGTGGTAGCGATGATTTTTCACGGGATCGCGGGAGAAAGTTCTCGTTCCCCCTTGACCATCCAACTAAAGGTTTATAAACTAAGCCTTGCCTAATCACGGGCGGTTGCTTGCCAGGAAGGTTGCGCTCCACTTCCTTCTCCAGGTGAGTGCCGAAAGATTAGTCATGGGGAGAGGGCCCGTCAGTGCGCAGCTGACGGGCCTTCGTTTATCTCTGGAAGCGGTAGTCGGGGGACGAGCTACCGCGAGGGGTGGGGATTAATTCTCGACGACGGAAACCTTGACGTCGATGTTGCCGCGGGTTGCCTTGGAGTACGGGCAGACCTCGTGTGCCTTGTCGGCCAGCTTCTGTACCTCGTCGTGCGGCAGGTTGGGGATGGTGACCTCGAGCTCAACGGCAAGACCGAAGGAGGTCTCATCCTTTCCGATGGAAACGCGAGCGCCCACGGAGGACTCGCCTAGGTCGGCGCCTTCGCCCTTGGCTAAGAGCTGCAGGGCACCGTGGAAGCAAGCGGCGTAGCCGGCGGCGAAAAGCTGCTCCGGGTTAACGCCGTCGCCCGAGCCGCCCATTTCCTTCGGAGCGGCCAGATCGAAGTCCAGATCAGAATCCTTAACGACGGAGCGGCCGTTGCGGCCAGCACCGGTTGCGAGTGCTTCGGTGGTGTAGAGCGGTTCCATGATGGGGTCCTTACGTTGATTTCCTTGTACGCAATTTAATTGTGCGCAACCCTAGTGCGTTGTACTAGAGACATGTCACACGCGTCTTTGGAACTGGACAACCAACTCTGCTTCGCCCTCTACCGAGCGAGCCATGCCGTCCAGCGGTCTTACCAGGACGTACTTGCGCCAATGAGGCTGACTTATCCCCAGTACGTCACCATGTTAGCGCTCTGGGGCCATGAGGATCCGGTGACGATGAAGGAGCTCTCGGCCGAGCTGGGGCTAGATTCGGGCACCTTGACCCCTCTGCTGCGCCGCATGGAGAAGCAAGGTTTGCTCACGCGCGCTATTGATCCGCAGGACGAGCGCCGTCGCGTTGTGAAGCTGACAGACCAGGGGCGGGCGCTACGTGACCATGCCGAGGACGTTCCGCGGCGCCAGATGGAACGTTTCTCCGCCTCTGGACTCGATATCCAGATGCTGAAGTCGGAGCTCGACCGCTTGTCGGAGGCAATTGCCGCGGATGCCGAGGACGCGGATCGCTAATACACTCGGGGGCTATGACCCAGCTTTCGCCTGTTCCTGACGCGGCCGCAGCGGTCGAGCGTCTCATCGACCTCTACGAATCCTCGTGTGAGCGTGCGCGCGTGTGCCTCGAGAAGGGCGAGTACGCGGACTACGCGCACGTCGTCTATCCGCAGATCGTCGTCGACGTCAAGGAATGGCGCCCCATCGACCGCTCCGAGCCTTTCGGATACGTGGATGAGTCCGGCCGGTACGTCGCTGTGCTGTCTAAGCCGCACCTCCTGCGCGGATACCTGGAGGAACAGCTCACTCGGCTCACCGAGAATTACCCGTGCGAGATCTTTGTCGGCCCCTCGGACGTGCGCATCCCACCCGAGTACATCAAGGGCGTCGAGATGGTCCCGCAGCAGCGCCCGGCGGAGGTTCCGCGGCCCACGCTCGACGAGGTCCACGACGCCATCATCGATGGCCACTGGGATGTCTTCCACGGCGGCGACAAGCCGCTGTTCCACTTCGGTCCGCAGCGCTTCGACATCGCCTGTGCGCGCATTGAGCACTACACCGGCATCGAGGTCGACTCGCTCCAGAAGTACATTCTCTTCACGAACTACGGCATGCACATGACGGAGTTCATGCGCTTTGGCCTGCGCGCGCTGGGTTCCCGCTATGACTCCCTCGTTCTACCGGATGGGCGCACGGTGCCTGCCGATGCCGCCGGGGGTGTCGAGGTCGCAGACCTCCAAACCCGAGTGCAGATGCCGCGCTACGATCTCACGACGCCGGACGGCGATGGCATCACGATGATCAATATCGGCGTGGGTCCTTCCAACGCGAAGACCATCACGGATTCCCTCGCGGTGCTGCGTCCGGAGGCGTGGATCATGATTGGCCACTGCGCGGGCCTCGACGGCCGCATGCGCATCGGCGACCTCATCCTCGGCAACGCCTATCAGCGCGATGATCACATTCTGGATCGCGCCATTCCCGTCGACGTTCCCATTCCTGCCATCCCGGAGGTCCAGCGCATGCTCGAGGCCGCCGTCGAGGAGGTCTACGGCGCCGACAACGAACTCATGCGCACGGGCACCGTCCTGTCTACTGCGGACCGCAACTGGGAATGGCGCACCCCGCGCGAGCTGTGGGAGTGGCTGCGTGGCTCGACCGCCGTGGCCATCGACATGGAGTCCTGCATGCTCGCGGCGAATGGGTACAGATATCGCATCCCCTACGGCACGCTGCTGTCCGTGTCGGATCTTCCGTTGCACGCGGTGCCCAAGCTGCCAGCGGGCGCGCAAGCTTTCTATTCAAACTCAAAGGAGGCGCACGTCATGTGTGCCGTGCGCGCGATGGAGACCCTCGCAGAGAATCCCGAGCGACTCCGCACTCGCAAGCTGCGTCGCACCATTGGGGAGATTCCGTTTCGTTGAGCGGGGCATGCGACTAAGCTGGATCGAAAATCGTCGTCTCCCAAGGAATAGATTCCATGACCCAGCCCGAGTGGTACTACCCTGATCGCGAAAACCTGACGTGGGAGGTCTTCGGTGAAGCATCCCGGCACCTGTCTCAGGAGATTGTGGATTCCGGCTGGTTCCCTGAGCTCATCGTGGGTGTCGCCCGCGGCGGCCTCATCCCAGCAGGCGCCATCGGCTATGCAATCGGCGTCAAAGAAATGGGTGCAATCAACGTGGAGTTCTATACCGACATCGGGGAGACCCTGCCCGAGCCAGTTCTGCTTAACCCGCAGCTGGATACCGATTCCTTGCAGGGCAAGAAGGTTCTGGTGGTCGATGACGTGGCTGATTCTGGAAAGACTCTCGATCTCGTGGTCAACCTGCTGGCGGAAACGGCCGCCGAGGTGAAGTCAGCCGTTATCTACACCAAGCCCACGACCATCTTTGAGCCGGATTTCTCGTGGAAAAAGACAGATGCCTGAATCAATTTTGCGTGGTCGGTTCTGCCTGTTATCACTGCTGACGGTTCCTTTAGGGAAGGGGCCTAGGGGCCGCTAGAGTATGTGCGGTGTCTCAACAACCAGCACCTGCATCTACGCAACCCGCACCTACTTCTGTTCTCGGCAGTTTTAAATACGCATTTTCTTCGCCAGCGCGCTTTCGTATGGAGGTCTTCGGCGGCCTCGCGGTAGCGCTGGCGCTGATTCCTGAGGTTCTCAGCTTTTCCATCTTGGCAGGGCTCGATCCGCGCGTGGGTTTGTTTGCCTCGGTGATCATGGCAATCTCCATCGCGTTTACCGGCGGACGCCCCGCGATGGTTTCTGCGGCGGCGGGCGCGGTGGCCTTGGTTATTGCGCCGTTGTCGTACAGTCACGGCCTTGACTATGTGGTGGCCACCATCATGTTGGCCGGCATCTTGCAGATCATCTTGGCGATGCTGGGCGTCGCCAAGCTCATGCGTTTCATCCCGCGCTCGGTGATGACCGGATTCGTCAACGCTTTGGGCATCATGATGTTTACCGCGCAGCTGCCGCACCTGCGCGACGTCCCGTGGATGGCATACGTGCTGGTGGGCGTGGGTCTGGTGATCATGCTGGTGCTGCCACGTCTGACCACGGTGATCCCTGCGCCTTTGGTGACCATCCTGGTGGTCACGGTGTTGGCTATTGCATTCGGGTGGGAGGTCCCGGACGTGGCCGACCAAGGTGAGCTGCCTACGAGCCTGCCGGGATTGTTTATCCCGAACGTGCCGCTGAATCTGGAGACGCTCGAGCTCATCGCTCCTTACGCGATTGGCGTGGCTCTGGTGGGGCTGATGGAATCGCTGCTGACGGCGAAGCTTGTCGACGACATTACGGACACGCACTCCGATAAGACGCGCGAGTCCTTAGGCCAAGGCGTGGGAAACATCTTGTCCGCTCTGATTGGTGGAATGGGTGTGTGCGCGATGATTGGCCAGACCATGATCAATGTGAAGGGCGCGCAGGCACGCACGCGCTTGTCGACGTTCCTCGCCGGCGTCTTCCTGCTCATCCTCGTCGTGGTCTTGGGGGAGACCGTCGGCCGCATTCCTATGGCGGCGTTGGTAGCGGTGATGATTATTGTCGCTGGTGCGACCGTGGATTGGCACTCGATTAACCCGCGCACGCTGCGGCTTATGCCGCTTTCGGAAACAGTGGTCATGTTGGTAACCGTGGTGGGCACCTTGCTCACCCACAACCTGGCAGTGGGTGTGGTCGCCGGCGTGCTGACGGCGTCGGTGGCTTTTGCTCGCCGTGTGGCGCATTTCGTGTCGGTGGACTTGGAAGGAAACACCTACTTCGTGCGCGGGCAGCTTTTCTTCGCGTCCTCGAACGATCTGGTTTATGCCTTCGACTACACGTTGCCGGAAGAGCGCGTGGTTATTGACCTAAGTGGCGCCGAAATTTGGGATGCCTCCACGGTGGCGACGCTGGATTCGGTGCAGGAAAAGTATGCCGACCGCGGGGTCGAGGTGGAATTCCGGGGCTTGGATGGTGCGAGCTTGCAGCGCTTGGAGCGTTTGAGCGGAAAATTAGACTGGTAGTTCTTTTGGTTGATTTTCTCCTCAAATATTGATTTTTAGGCGACCCTAACTTTAAATTGGTTTCAGTAAGTTAGGTAAGCGTTACTTTTCTAAGGAGAATTTATGACCACTGCACTGGATCAACCGTTATCGCTGGCTTTGCGCGAGGCGACTGCGCGTGCCCACGAGGGGGCGGAGGGATCGAGCTTTATGCAGCGGCTCATGGCGGGCGAGCTAGATGCCAAAGCTGTCGCCGATCTGACCGGTCAGCTGTGGTTTGTGTATGAGGCGTTGGAGCGAGCCGTGCGTGCTGTGGCGGAAACGGCAACCGCGAGTGCTGTGGCCGATCCGCGTTTGGAGCGCCGTGATGCTCTCGAGGTCGATCTGACTCAGCAGCTGGGAGGGGATTGGCGTGATAAGGTTCGCATCTTGCCGGCTACTGCGGCTTATGTGGCTCGCCTTGAGCAGTTGGCTGCACCTGAGCATGCGGTTGAGGTTGTGGCGCATCACTACGTGCGCTACCTCGGTGACATTTCCGGCGGCCAGGTTATTGCGGCGCGGTTGGGTGCACTGTATGGGATTGATCCGGATGCGCTTAACTTCTACGACTTCACCGCGATCGGGAAGATTCCGCCTTACCGTAATGGTTACCGGCAGCGTATCGATGAGATGCGATTGGTAGAAGCGGAGCGGGCGGCGCTTATTTCTGAGGCCCAGGCGGCTTTTGCGTTTAACTCGGGCATCTTTGCTGAGTTAGATCGGCTCCACTAAAACAGGTCTTGACTTTAAATTTAGCCTTGCCTAACCTATCTTTGGTATGGCAAGGCTAAGCTTGCATACTTTCATCTACACTCTTTCTGATTCGGAGAACTAAATGAAGCCAATCTCTGTGCTCACCGCCACCACTCTCGTGGCCGGTGCTCTCGCAGTACCTACTGCTACCGCTGCCCAAATTCCTGCCCTCGCTTCCGGTGAGCTCAACTGGCCCATCAAGGAGTCCTTCATTTCCTACGTACAAAAGCCTTTTGCGAAAGGGAAGATTGAGGCCACTGATGGTGCCGTCCTCGCTGGCAAAACTTTCAAGCTTCCAGTGAATGCTTCCGCATCCAAGGTTGACGCAAAGGGTAACGGAACCATCGACACTGATGGCTCGCTGCACTTCCAAGCACACCCGGGCCTGGGTCCAAATGGCAGCTATGGTCTCGATATGACGTTCAGCGACATCAAGGTGGTGGTTTCCGGCACTGATGCCACCATCACGGCGGACGTGAAGGCCACCGGCACCAAGGGGCCAAGCAGCAAGGAGGCACTTGAGACCAACCTGGATGACGCAAAAATCTCCACTTTTAAGTTGAGCGAGGCAATTGTTCCGGCAGCAGAGAAGACCTACACCACCAAAGGTGCACAGACGTCCATCACCCAGGTTGGCAGCGACGTGATGCTGGGCATCTACAAGCCGGGACCGCTAGATGACGGAAACACTGACCTCACTGTCACCTATGCCAAGGCGACTACTGAGCCAGATCCGAAGCCTGAAGCGGGTTCTTCCGCGGGTGCAATCGGCGGCATTATAGCCGCGATTATTGCGATTCTGGCTGCAGTCGGTGCTGCCTTCTCTGGTGCGATTCCGGGTCTGAAACTGCCGAAGCTGTTCTAGGCAAGGGCGGCGTCGTCAAGCGTGGCTTGGTTGTGTCGCGGTTGCCCTAAGGAGGGAATGCAGTGGTGGATATCCTGAGTAAAGTTAGGATATCCAACCCAAAAAGTAGCTTTGACCGGCATGTTTGCTAAAGCAATCCTTCCTAGCGCGACGGAAATAAATCTGTATTGTTGGTGTTGCACTTAATGAAACGCCCCGGTTTGATAGGAAATTGCACTTACCGGGGGTCTTAGAGAAAGGTTCCTGACATGGACGAGAAGCTGCAAACCCTCCTGAACAACCAGGTAATCAACGAGCACGGCGCTGCTCTGATTTACACCCAGCTGGCATACGAGTTGGACAACCTCTCCTTCCCGGGTATGCGCGACTGGTTCTACGCACAGGCTGCAGAAGAGCGCGAGCATGCGCAGAAGATTGCTCAGCACCTGCTGGACCGCGGCTACCGAGTAGAGCTTTCTGACATCCCGGTTCCTTCCATCAAGGCAGCAACTCCGTTGGATGCTTTCGAGGCTGCCTTTGCTCACGAGCAGAAGGTATCCGAGCAGATCCGTGAGATCGCTCGCGCCGCTGACGCTGCTGGTGACTTGGATTCCCGCTCCCTCATTAACTGGTTCTTGGATGAGCAGATTGGGGAAGAGGCTACTGTTAGCGAGATTATTGACCAGATTAAGCTGGTTGGCAACGATGGCTCTGGCCTGCTGCGCATCGACGCTGGCCTGGCATCCCGCAACTCGTAATATCTATAACGAAGCCGTCAAGATTTAATAAAGTCTCCCATCGAGTAAACGCTCGGTGGGAGACTTTATTTATGACTACCAAGAACAAGATCCTCATCAGTTTTGCACTAGCACTACTGGCGGTGGCTCTAGTCGGTGGTATGGCTATGAACTCGACGTACCTTGCGTTGGGCACATTTCTTTTCACCTTTGCGCTGATGCTCGGTCCAGTAGCAGGGTTCGGGATGCTAGCGGGTGCGCTTGGCGTGTGCCGTCCGGTGACTCGTTCGCTGTATAGCTTGGCTGGGCTTTTACTGCTCGGATCCGTTGCCTCTATCGGTATGCTGCCGTGGAGTCATGCTGAAGTTCCGCTGCCGATGTTCGTTGCCGGTGCCGCGGTGGGAATCCTGGCTGTGCTGACTCAGGCGCGCCGCGTCTAGACTGGGGCGCATGGCTAAGCTTCTTTTCGATATGTACGGCGTGCTCATGCGCATTGCCAGCGCGGAGCAACAAGCCGAGCTCGAGAGGCTGGTAAATCCCGCGGACCCCGCGAGGTTCTGGGAAACTTATCAGGAGTTTCGCCCGGCATACGACGCCGGAATCATGTCCGATTCAATGTATTGGAACCGTATTTCTGCCAGCGTGGAGCTCGGGGAGTTTGACGTTGCGGAAGCTGTGGAACTCGACAATCGCTATTACATGGACTCCGAACCGGAGATGGTTGCTTTAGTGCAGCGGCTCATTGGCGAGGGGCACACGGTGGGCTTGCTCTCTAACATCCCCACTACCTTGGCGGATGCCGTACGCAGTGAACACGATTGGATTGAAGACTGCGCTGCAGTGGTATTTAGCTGCGATATTGGCGTGGCCAAACCGGATGTAGAGGCATACAAAGTTGCCGTCGATGCTCTTGCCGCGACAGCTGAGAAGGTGCACTTCTTTGATGATCGGCAAGACTTTGTCGATGGAGCGGCCGCAGCAGGATTGCAGGCGCACTTGTTCACGAGCGCCGACGACGTGCGCGCAATCGTGGACGAGTCTTAAATGGCCGAGTCTTAAAACAGTTCCAGCGGCACGCGCAGAAGCGGGTCCAGCGCAATCGCACGGGTGATGGCGCGAACGATCTCTTTGAGGGAGGGGATGACGCGCAGCTGGGTACTGCGACCGGCCTTTTCGCGCACCGCGGCAGCAAAGAGCTTCGGGGCTGCAGGGTCGTCGAGGAAGGCGCTACCCGCTACAACGACAGTGGCTGGTTGATATTCGTTTACGAGCAATGCGGCGATTTCGCCCAGTTGGCGGGCACGGTCATCCAGGATTTTGCGTTCAGCCGGGTTGTTTGCGGCAGCTGCGACGGCCTCAGCCAAGGTGCCGGTGCGGCCGAGCTTGCGCAGGACGGCCGCTGTGGTGAGTGATTCCTCTGGGTCGGCGAGCTGGGATGTCGCCGGAAGGGGAATGATTTGGGAGACTTCATCATTGGCAGAAAGTGCCGCACCGATAGAGTCATCCGCGAAGAGAACGAGAACTGGATCGGTGTTACCGAGCTCGGCGGCCTGTGTTTCGGAGCCCAAGATAGCGGGGATTGCGGAGGAGACAACCACGGGAACGCCAAACTGAAAGCGCAGGCGCTCGGCGATGTCGACGTTTTCCCAGCCCAAGTTGCTCGCAGTAATGCGGCCCTCGTTGTCCACGGTGCCAGAGGTGGTGACGCCGACGGAAACCAGCTTGCGATCGAGGCCGGTCATCAGGCGGTTGACGCCCGCCATGATGTGCTCAATGAAGTCTTCTTCGCTCAACTGCGCCACTGGGGTAGAGACGTCGTCTTCGCGGATCGTGCGGCCCATCGTGTCATAAAAGCCGATGTGGGTTTGGGAGGTACCCACCGCAATGCCGGCGAGAATCCAGTTATTCTCGGCGACCTCAAGGGGAACGGTGGGGCGGCCGCGGCCGCGTGAACGAGTCAGGTCATTGCGTTCCTGGACGAGGCCCTTTTGGAGAAGAGCCGCGGTGGCACGGGTGATCGTGGGTTGGGATAGACCAGTCGCTTCGACGAGCTCACTGCGCGTGATGATCGGATTAAGACGCACGAGGTGGAGGCACTTCGCTGCCGGGGTGCGTGGGCGCGTGAACACTGGTCCAGGTTTGAGCATGTGTAAAGTATAGACAGGCTAGACCGCCTTGTCTAATGGGGCACTTGACAGCTAGACAACATGGTCTAAAGGTTGACCAACTTGGGAAGTGCATCCGCGGCCGTTGAATTAATAAAAACCGTAGATAAGCTGGTTAAATCTGTGCTTTGCGGAGAAACTTCGATGATCGGTGTTCCTAACTGGTGTGCTATCCGGGGCAGTCCAGCGGCGGGGTATACCACGCCCGAAGTGCCCACGATTATCACCAGATCGGCAGCGGCCATCCTCTTCTCTGCTTCCTCCCATTCCCGTTGGGGAAGGGCCTCGCCGAACCACACAACGCCCGGCCGCACCAAGTTCCCGCAGAGCGGGCACTCTGGCGGAGTATCCGTATCGACTCCGCCGCGCCAGGGGCGCCCACACATGCAGCACCTGAAGGCAAAGAGGGAACCGTGGAGATGCACGACGTCGTCAGTGCCTGCTCTCTCATGCAGGTCATCAATGTTCTGGGTGGTGACAGTGACCTCTTTATCCCACTGCGCCAACGCAATATGACCTGCGTTGGGCTGCGCCTTTTCCGCCTGATGGCGGCGGTGGGCGTACCAGCGCCACATACGGATTGGGTCCTTGGCCCATGCATCAATGGTTGCCATGTCCTGTGGGTCTACGTTCTCCCAGATTCCAGAATCGGGATCGCGGTACGTGGCCAGACCTGAATCGGCAGACATGCCAGCGCCCGTGAATATCTCAATGCGGTGGGCGTTCTTTATTAAATCGCGCGCGCGATCCAGAGCATGGCGAAGTGGGGCGCTGGGACTGTCATTCATGAAAGCCACGATAGCTATAGGATGAAATCCATGAAGTCAGTTGCGGTGTATTGCGGATCGGCCACAGGTAACTCTGAAGCTTATGGTGAGGCAGCCCGGCAGCTGGGGGAGGAGCTGGCAGACCGCGGTCTGAACCTGGTTTATGGCGGCGGCAACGTGGGGCTGATGGGCATCGTGGCAGACGCCTGCCTCGCCCACGGCGGAAGCGTAACCGGCGTGATCCCAGAGGAGCTGGTGGATCTGGAGCTCTCGCATCCGGGCCTGACCAGCCTTGAAGTGGTGGAAACCATGGCGGAGCGCAAGACTCGAATGGAGAACCTTGCGGATGCCTACATCTGCCTGCCAGGCGGCGTGGGAACGTTGGAGGAGCTCGCTGAGGTTCTCACCATGCAACAGCTCGGCCACGTGACGGGACCTGTGGGACTGGTGGATACTGAGGGGTTCTGGCGCCCGTTCGTCGATATGTTTGCCGCAATGTCTAAGGCAGGCTTCGTGCAGCGCCGCTTTGTCGACGCCCTGGTTCTAGCTCCCACTCCCGTGGCTGTGCTGGAGGGATTCGAAGGTTGGGTAAATCCAGGAATTAAGTGGAATAACAAGTAGCTAACAAGGCCACAACGTTTGGCTTTTGAATTGGCCCTAACCTGCAGATTGAGGATAGACTTCACCCTCATGAGTTCAGAGTCAACCCACAAGCGCCAGCCTTCTCTGTTGGACGCCGCCTGCGATAACTTTGTTCATGACCTCGCACAGCTTAGCCCTACTGAGGCAACCGCCTGGGGAATCCCGGGTTATGAGGGTGAACTGCAGGATTTCTCACCTGAGTACTACGCTGCCATCGCGGATCGCACGCGAGACATGGTCGCTGACGTCGATGCGTTGGATGACACAACCGACGAGTCTGATGACGAGGATGACTTCGACGAGGTTGACTACGTAACCGCCGCGGTCCTGCGTGACCGCCTCTGCCTGGACCTTGACCTGCATCACCATGGTGAGGACATCCGTAGCCTCAACAACATCGCTTCACCAGTGCAGACCATCCGTGACACCTTGCTGCTCATGCCCCAGGACACTCCGGAACAGCTGGACGCCATTCGCTCCCGCCTGTCCAAGGTGGGCGGTGCATTGACCGGATATAAAGACTCCCTTAAGGAGGCTGCTTCGCACGGCATGGTTCCGCCGCACCGCCAAATTAACGAGGTCTTTGTGCAGTGTGAACGCCTTGCCGACTCCGATTCGATGCTAGAGAACCTGGGAGTTGAAGACCCTGAGGTGGAAGCAGCAAAGCATGCGTTTGGTCAGTTCGCTGACTGGCTCTCCAACGACTTGCAGCCGCAGGCTCCTACAGAGGATGCCGTGGGGCGTGACCGCTACGAGCGCTTCTCCAAGCTGTTCGTTGGTGACACCGTCGATCTTGACGAGGCTTATGAATGGGGTCTTGAACGCGTTGCCGAAATCAGCGCTGAGCAAGAGAAGATCGCCCACGAGCTGTACGGTTCTGACTGCAACGTGAAGACCGCGATGCGCAAGCTTAACCAGGAAGAGCGCTACGTTCTTGAGGGCACCGACGCGCTGGTGGAGTGGATGCAGGCCACCGCGGACAAGGTGATCAAGGAACTGGACGGCACTGAGTTCGACATTCCGGAGCAGATCAAGAACATTGAGTGCCGCATCGACCCTGCGGGTACTGGTGGAATCTTCTACACCGCACCGTCGGATGACTTCTCCCGCCCGGGCCGCATGTGGTGGTCCGTTCCGGCCGGTCAGGAGCGCTTCCACACCTGGCAGGAGCTGACCACGGTGCACCATGAGGGCGCGCCGGGCCACCACCTGCAGTTGGGTTCTGCGCTGGTGCAGGAGGATCTCAACCTGTGGCGGCGAGCGGTGACCTGGAACTCCGGACACGGCGAGGGTTGGGCGCTCTATGCTGAGGCGCTCATGGCCGAGCTCGGTTACATGGATGATCCTGGTTTCCGCATGGGGCTTCTCGACGCCCAGCGCTTCCGCGCCGCCCGCGTGGTGGTCGACATCGGATTGCACTTGGGCAAGAAGCTGCCGGATTGCACGAATCCGGGCAAGTGGGACAAGGCGCATGTGAAGACGTTTATGCGTGAGAACACCGCGATGGATGACGCGAACCTGAACTTCGAGGTCAACCGTTACCTGGGCTGGCCAGGCCAAGCGCCTTCCTATGCTCTGGGCGAGCGCCTGTGGCAGCAGACCCGCGAGGAAGCCGTGGCGCAGGGTATGTCCGTGCGTGACTTCCACTCCGAGGCCCTCGCACTGGGCTCGGTTCCGATGTCTATCCTGCGCCACGCAGTCCTTAATTAAAGGACCCCAATTCTCATGCCGCCAGAGCAGGTACAGTGCCTGCTCCAGGGCTAGCGCGTTAAGGGCGATGCTTTCGAAACCCTACCTCCGCAGACGTTTGAGCAGGCGCAAGATCTGTGGGAGATATCCCGCGATGACCAAGACGATGATGAGGCGGATGATCTGCACCGCCACGACGGCTGGGCCCGCGCCACCTTCGGCGGAGAGCGCCAGAACGGTTTCGAGTGCGCCTGGCGTGGTGGCGAGGTAGGCCTCGAAGTAGCTAATTCCGAGCCACGCCGTCAGCGGCCACGCGGTCAGCGCGCATACGCCCATGACCACAATGATGAAAAGGATCGTGGCCGGAAGCTGCTTGGCAAAGGACTTCAGTGCGGGGACGGACAAACCGCCGCCGCAGACCCAGCCAATGGACATGAATGCCATGATCTTGAACGCGTACAGCGGTTCCAGCGTGTGGCCCGCCGGCAGGAACTGCGCCACGATGACGGTGATGATGAGCGGGCCAAGCACCGATGAAGCTGGCAGGTGAGCGAGCTTGCCCAAGCGCTCGCCCAGAACGGCAATAGCCACCGTGAGCAGCACGATCCACCAGGTGGTTTCACCTTGGACGCTCATGTCGACGCCTTGCCCGGCCGGGCTGGTCAGCAGCGACACTATGAAAGGCAGGGAGATGGATACCGCCAGAAGGCGCAGGTATTGCGTCAGTGCGACGTAGCGATAGTCAGCACCGAGCTCACTGGCCAGCGCGGGCATGAGGGACGCGCCACCGGGGAGCATCGACAAGATGCCGGTCTCCCAGGAAATATCCTTGGGCTGCGAGCGGTGCAGCAGCATGCCTCCTGCCATTCCGACTATGGCCGTGATGAGAGACATCGTGATAGCGGCAGGGACTAAACCGATGATGGTGGAGGCCGCCACCAGGGTGAGGGGCATCGCCGCCATCATGCCGATGAATCCGCGGGCCACGGCGTAGAAGTGCTTGTTCACGACGAGCTCTTCGCCCGTGCTGAGCGCCATGGCACCCGAGACAAGAAGGGCTGCCAAGATCCAGGCGGCGGGGACGTGCAGATAGGTGAAAAGGGCTCCCACTGCGAGGGACCCCGGAACGACTATGGCCCAACGTGCACGAACAGACATGGCATCGAGTTTAATAAATGCATGGATCTCGCAGACTTGGGGATTAGTGGCTGGGCAATTTTGACGTCCGGAGCAGCAGTCGCGGGGTGGATTGACGCCGTCATCGGCGGCGGCGGTCTCGTGCTGATTCCGCTCATTATGGCCGTAGCGCCGCAGCTCGCACCGGCCACCGCACTGGCTACCAACAAGGTGGCCGCAGTGTCCGGAACGGCGTCGGCTGCCTTTACTCTCGTTCGCAAGGTGCGCCCTTCGGCGGCCGAACTCATTCGCCTGGGTCTAGCGGCAATGGTGTGTTCGGGCCTAGGCGCGGGCGCCGCAGCGATGATCGACAAAGACGTGATGCGTCCGCTCATCATCGTGCTGATGGTCTGCGTTGGTGTCTTCGTGGCTTTCCGCCCCAGCTTCGGTACGAACGAGAGCGAAGGAATCCGCGGCGGCTGGCGCACGTGTGCGGCTCTGGGCGCGGTGGCGTGCATTGCCTTCTACGACGGTATCTTTGGCCCCGGCACCGGCATGTTCCTCATCATGGCGTTCACCGCAATTTTTTCGCAGAACTTCTTGCGCTCTGCCGCCATGTCCAAGGTGGTGAACACCTGCACTAACGTCGGCGCGCTCATCGTGTTCATCCTGGGCGGGCACATCCTGTGGGGTCTCGCCCTAGTTCTAGCTGCAGCTAACGTACTTGGCGCCCAGCTCGGTGCGCGCACTGTCTTAGGCGGTGGCACCAAGCTGATTCGCTACGCCTTGCTCACCCTCGTCGTGGTGATGAGCATTTACCTCTCCGTGGGTTTTGATAGCGCACGGGGCTAAATCACATCCGGTTTTTCGTCCGTGCGGTAGCAGGTGCTGTCCACGGGTCTTCAGGCCAGGGATGCTTGGGATAGCGCCCTCGCATGTCGGCGCGAACGCCCTGGTAAGGCCCTGCCCAGAAGCTCGCCAAGTCATCAGTTACGGCTAGTGGGCGGCCCGCTGGGGAAAGCAGGTGGAACTGCACACGCTGCCCGCAATAGACCGGGGACTCCGCCAGCCCAAAGCATTCCTGCAACTTGATGCTCACCGTGGGGCGATCCCCGGACCAGTCGATTTTCGCGTCGCGCCCCGAGGGCACGGGCAGGCGTTCAGGTGCCAGCTCATCCAGGCGCGTGGCTTCCGGCCAGGGGAGAAGGCGCTGGAGTGCTGGATACATGTCGACCTTGGTGGCAGGTTTGCCCGCCGCGACGTCGTGTAGCTCGGGGCCCAGCCACTCGGCGGGCTCTGCATTGTCGACGTCCGGCCAAGGGGCGCCGTAGTGCGCGTGCAGGTGCGCCAAGCGTTCGCGCAGGTTCTGCGCTTTCTCACTGAAGGAGAACATGGCAAGACCGTGATCGCGGATGCCGGCAGCAAGAGCTTCCTCGGCCGCAGCGCCCGTGACTTTGACCGGGGTGGAGCTGAGCTCGATTGCCCCGGCGCGCAGGACCTTGCGCCCGCGCACCTTGCCGCCTTCGAGCGTCGCCGTGATCTCCTCGGTAGTACCGATGGCACAGAGCGCAGCTTGCTCATCGATTCGAGCGGCAGCGCGGATGATGGCGTTGCCGGCATTGGACAAGGACACGTCCGCCACGGCCAGCCACGCAGCCCCGTTGTCCTCGAGCATGCGCGCACGAGTACCGCTGGCCAGGAGGTACTCTGCTTCCTTCGCGGAGGTGGCGCGGCGCGCGACGCGCTCCGGGAAGGCCGCGGCCACGACCGCGCCAGGATCGGCTGGACCTTTGTCGGGCACGAGGCGCGCTAGGCGCTCGACCTCGCGTTTGGGAGGAGTGATGCGCGTGATGTCCCCACGCGGGGAATCGCTGAGCGCGGCGACGGTATGCGCAGCGCCGGCGCCGTACTTGAGCAACGCGGCGCCAAGGCGCGGGTCGGTGGGCAGAAGAGCGAGCTGCTTGGCGACGTCCCCGGTGGCACCGATCGAGCGCAGTGTTCGGTGGGCGTCGGCAAGCGCGCGGGCTGGTGGCTGATCAAGGAGCGGAAAGTCCTCACCCGCGCCCCAGCACTCCAGGAACAGCGCCGCCTGAGTGAGATCGGCGCTGAGGATCTCCGGAGTGATGTGCGGGGAGAAGTGCTGGTAATCGTCCTGCGAGTAGCAGCGAATCACGGTGCCAGGGGCCTCACGCCCGGCGCGACCGGCGCGCTGATCGGCGCTCGACTTCGAGGTAGAAACCGTGACCAAGCCAGACATGCCGCGCTGGGCATCGCGGCGCGGGGTACGCGAGAGCCCGGCATCGACCACGGTGCGCACGCCCGGGACCGTCAGCGAGGACTCCGCGATGGAGGTGGCCACCACGATACGGTCGGCGTCGGTGTACAGGGCGGCGTCCTGCTCAGCCGTGGTCTGTTGTCCGTGCAGCGGATACGCGCCGGGCAGTTGCTCGCACACGAGGTTAACCTCGCGTACACCGGGCACGAAGACCAGCACAGAACCGGAATGGCCCGTGGCTTGGCGGGCAACGTGGGCGTAGAAATCCCGCTCGCCGGCAGCGCGGCCCGCGGCCGGGGAGTAGCGGATGTCGAGCGGGTACGTCACTGCCTCAGTGACGTGAACCGGGGCGTCCATGAGTTCGGAGAAGCGCTGGGCGTCGACGGTGGCGGACATCGCGATGACGCGGAAGTCGTCGCGTAGCTGCGCCAGTTCCAGGCACATGCCAAGGACGAGGTCGGTGTCGCATTGACGTTCATGGACCTCGTCGATGGCTACGGCGGAAACACCGCTGAGCTCGGGGTCGCGCAGCAGGCGGCGCAGCAGCACGCCTGGGGTGACGAACTCGACGTCGCGGCCGTGGCGGGAATCGCCGCGCACGGCGTAACCAATTTGTTGGCCGGACAGGTGCTGCAGCCGGTTCGCGGCAGCGCGCACGGCCACGCGGCGAGGTGCGGTGACCAGGATCTTCCCGCTCGTGTCTTGTTCCGCAGCTTGGTTCGCGAGCGCCGGCGGTACGAGCGTGGTCTTACCGGTGCCTGGCGGCGCCTGGACCACGACGTTGCCGGAAGAAGGCAGCGTGCCGATGGTCTCGGCGACGGGCAGGCCAGCGCCGATGCGTGCGAGATCAAACATTTAGAGCAGCCCGAAGCCCTCTACTGGGCCTTCCAGGTCCTGGCGCTCCAGATTCTCGCCGTCAAGCTTGCGCACCACGCGGCCCGGGGAGCCGAGTACGAGCGACTTATCCGGAATGTCACGGGTGACCAAGGTGTTTGCGCCGATGACGCAGTCCTCGCCAATGGTCACGCCGGGCATGACCGTGACGTTGGCGCCGAACCAGGTGTTGCGACCCACGGTGATGGGCTTGGCGATCTCCCAGCCGCCCTCGCGCATCTCGTGATCGTTGACCGGATGGCCCACAGTGATAAGGGAGCAGTTTGGCCCAATCATCACGTGATCGGCGAGCGTGACCTTGGCCTGCGCCAAGATGGTGGCATTGAAGTTAATAAAAACGTGTTCGCCCACGATGAGGTTAGAACCGAATTCCACGTGCGCCGGACCGAACCAGCCGGGAACGTGTGATTCATCGGGGAGCAGCTCGCGCAGGATCTCTTCCGCCTTGTCTGGGTCGGTATTGCCCAAGTCGTTGAACTGCTTGATCAAACGGAACGTCCGCGCGTGCTGAGTGCGCACTTCCTCCGTCTGACCTGGCAGGTGCCACTGCCCACCAGACATCTTCTCCCAGGTGCCGTATTGCTCTAAGTTCTTGGGGCTGTTCATGGGGCCCAAGTCTAGTCACGAGAATGCATGCGACATGTAGCCTTGGGCTCATGCTTTTCGATGTCTCTCGGCCCGCCACCCGCATTGCCCCTGGGGTAGCGCACGTGCCTGGATGGGTGGACGTCGCTAAGCAACGTGCCCTCGTCGAGGAAACCCGTGAGGTGGCACGGCGCTACGCTGGCACTCCCATGGCGATGTATCAGCCACAACTAAAATCCGGAAAGATGAGCGTGCACCAGCTGCATCTGGGCAGGTACTGGCATTACGAAACCTACCGTTACGTGGGCAACATTGAGGGGACTCGGGTGCCGCCGATGCTCGTTTCCCTCCAGGAGATAGCGCGCCCAGCACTGCGCGCGGCGGCAGAGGTCTCCCCGGAGCTGGAACCGTGGGTGGAGACCTTCTATCCGGAGATGGCCTTGGTGAACTATTATCCGCCGGGCTCAGGGATGGGCATGCATGTCGATGACTTTGAGGAGTCCCTTGCGCCGGTCATCTCCTTATCCATCGGGGATGAGGCGCTGTTTCGCATGGGCAATACGGAAAATCGCAATAAGCCGTGGGATGACGTGACGCTCAGCTCCGGGGATTTAATTGTATTCGGCGGCCCGAAGCGACTTGCCTACCACGGGGTTGTGCGGGTCAACGACGCAACGCTGCCGGAAGGATGTGGGTTGAAGGAGGGGCGAATCAACATCACCATTCGCCAAATTGACGCCCGTGCTACACTTTAATGTTGACTAATCAACAACTTTTGAGAAGGGGATTCTCCACATGGCAAAGATTGGCATCGTTCTTGGTTCCACCCGCGACGATCGCGCAGGCGAAGCAATCGCTAACTGGGTTGCTGACCTGGCAAAGGGCCGCAATACCGGCGTTGAGTACGAGGTAGTTGACCTCAAGGCTTTCAACGTTCCAATCCTGACCACCTCCGTGGTTCCGATGGCCGCGAACAAGAACTACGACGACGCTAACGTCCAGGCTTGGTCCGACGCCATCGACGCATGCGACGGCTTCATCTTCGTCACCCCGGAGTACAACCACTCCGTACCGGGCCCGTTTAAGAACGCTTTCGACTCCCTCGGCTCCGAGTGGGTTGGCAAGGCAATCGCGTTCGTGGGCTACGGCTTCTCCGGCGGCGTCCGTGCTGTTGAGGCATGGCGCCTGGCAGTGGCTAACTTCTCCATGGAGCAGCTGCGCACCCAGATTGAGGTCTCCCTCATCACCGACATGAACGATGGCGCATTCGCACCGGCTGACTTCAAGAACGGCCTCGTTGACAACCTCTTGGGCGAGATCGAGGATGCCGTCAAGGCTTAAGTTTCCTTGAGGCCTCCACTGTTTTGTGGCTAGCCCTGCTGGGCGTGTGCAATTGGGTGGTTTAGCATCGGGGGATATGACGGAACAAAAGATTGCTGTTGTAACTGGTGCTTCTTCGGGTATTGGCGCGGCGTCGGCAAGAGCGCTCGCTGCCGATGGCTGGCATGTAGTCATCGGCGCGCGCCGCGTGGAACGCCTCGAAGAGCTTGCTTCAGAAATCGGGGCTGAAGCTTATCCGCTGGACGTAACCAATGATGAGTCCGTCGCGGAGTTTGTCTCCCACTTGGACCGCGTGGACCTGTTGGTCAACAACGCGGGCGGCGCCAAGGGCTTGGAGCCACTGGTAGAGACAAAGATCGAAGACTGGCAGTGGATGTATGACGTTAACGTGCTTGGCACGGTGCGCATGATTCAGGCGTTGATGCCCAAGCTGGAGGCCTCCGACTCCGGGCTCATCATCAACATGGGCTCCATTGCTGGCTGGGCACCATACGAGAGGGCTCCGGCTATAACTCCGCCAAGCATGGCGTGCGCGTTATCTCCCGCGTGCTGCGCATTGAGAACCACAATGTCCGCGTCACCGAGCTTGATCCTGGCCGCGTGGCCACTGAGGAGTTCTCGCTCAATCGTTTCAGCGGCGACGCTGAGCGCGCCGCCGCGGTCTACGCCGGCGAGCTTAACCTCGTGGCCGAGGATATCGCGGAGGCCGTGCGCTGGGTGGCATCGCTGCCAGCGCACGTCAACATTGACACGATGACCATTAAGCCGCGCACGCAGAGTTAGTTACTGCAGACCAAACTGGTCCCACGCCGCCGGTGCCAGGTTCTGGTACACGTGCTTGTGCTCCTGATATTCGGCAAGGCCGGTTGGGCCAAGCTCGCGGCCGTTGCCGGACTGCTTGTATCCGCCCCACTCTGCCTGCGGAAGGTAGGGGTGGAAGTCGTTGATCCAGATGGTGCCGTGGCGCATTGCGCGGGCCATGCGCTCAGCCTTGCCGGCATCGCTAGTAAATACGGCGCCTGCCAGGCCGTACTCGGTGTCGTTCGCGGTAGCGATGGCTTCTTCCTCAGTGGTGAAGGTCTCCACCGTTACCACTGGGCCGAAGGCCTCGTCGTGGACGCAGTCCATCTCCTTGGTGGCGCCATCGATGATCGTGGGCAGGTAGTAGACGCCCTTGCCCAGGTCGGTCTCACCAGTGCCGTGCTGGCCAGTGGTGTCCTCGCTGGTAGCAGCGCGGCCGCCAGTCAGAATCTTGGCACCTTGCTCGCGTGCTTTATCCACGTAAGCAGCGACCTTCTCACGGTGCTCCTCAGAGATCAGCGGGCCGGTTTCTGCCTTGGAGTCGGTCGGGCCACCAATCTTGATGTTGTTGGTGCGCTTGACCAGGGCCTCGATGAACTTGTCGTGCAGGGACTCTTCCACGATGATGCGCGAGCCCGCAGAGCAGACCTGCCCCGAGTGGAAGAATGCGCCGTTGAGGGCGTTGTCCACGGCGACGTCGAAGTCGGCATCGGCGAAGATGACGTTCGGGTTCTTGCCGCCGAGCTCCAGTGCGGTGCGCTTGACGGTCTCCGCAGCGTTCTTGGCGATGATCTTGCCGGTGGCCAGGCCGCCGGTGAAGGAGACCATGTCTACCTCAGGGTGCTGGGACAGTGGGTTTCCGCAGTTAGCGCCAGCGCCGGTGATCAGGTTGCCTACGCCGTCGGGAAGCCCTGCCTGCTTCAGGCCAACCATCAGCAGCATTGCGGTGTGCGGGGTGAGCTCAGCCTGCTTGAGCACGAAGGAGTTGCCTGCCGCAAGAGCCGGGGCAACCTTCCAAGAGACCTGTAGGAGTGGGTAGTTCCACGGAGTGATGAGGCCACACACGCCGACTGGTTCCGCATCGATACGGGAACGCAGGTTCTGGTCGCCCGGATCCACCACGCGGCCGGCCTCGTGCGAGGCCAGGGTGCCGAAGTAATCGAAGGCGTTGGAAATATCGTCCATGTCGCCGAGGGACTCCTCGTAACGCTTGCCTGTATCGGCGGACTCAGCGGAAGCAAAAAGCTCCTTGTTCTCACGGATGAAGTCGGCGACCCTCATCAGCAGCTTGCCGCGCTCAATAGCTGGGGTATTACTCCACACACCCGACTCAAAGGCGGCGCGTGCGGCCTCAATGGCGCGGATGGTGTCTGCATCTGAAGCCTCGGAGACCACACCGACCGTGCTGCCGTCGGCTGGGCAGATGATGGTGCGTGTGGCAGCGTCGGCGGCCGCCTCCCACTGGCCATTGATAAACAGAGACTTCGGGCCATCGCCCGTATGGACGCCTTTGAGGTACTCGGTAGTGGTTGGGTCGAACAAAGTGTTCTGAGTGCTCAAGAAAAGCAACCTTTCTAAAGATGAATTTGAGTTCTATAAATGAACGGGGTCCGCCAGCTTAGCTGTCTTCCTGCCATGTGGGCTCGGGTTCAGCACCATCGGAGACGTCAGAGTCGCCCGGCTGGGTCTGCTGCATGTACAGGAACGCTAGGTGGCGTTCATAGAGATCCAGCACGTTGTTGATGAGCTGGTTCTCCGAGTAGCCGTAGACGTCGTAGCCCAGGGAACCGGTGAGGTCGTAGACCTCAAGGCGGTAGTACTCGTCGTCATCGCCTGGGGTGAAGTCAGGGCTTTCAGCGGTGATTGGGAAGAGCTGGTAGCGGAACTTTCGTTCGTGCTCAAGGGTGACCTGCAAGTCCAGCTGCGGCAGCTCGACGTCGGGAAGCTCACTGGTGAGGAGGACTGCGTCGTACCCGCGTGCACGCATCTGCACGGCAACCTTCTCGAGGGCGAAGGTAGCGGTCTCACGCAGGTAGGAATCCATTTCCTGCTTGGTGGGGTAGGAGTTGACGCGGTCTAGACGGCTCTTCCAGCGGTCACCGTTTTCTGGTGCCAGTTCGGTGCGGCCCGAGATTGCGCCATGCAGCGCGGTCTGGCGAGCCTCACGCTGGACGCTTTCCAGGCGCAAGGACTTCCACAGGGAGAACATCACGAGGTAGATGACTACTGCGAAGGGCAGGCCCATGACCACGGTGGCGGATTGGACGGTGGCAATGCCGTCAATCTGCAGCAGGGCCAGTGTCAGAGCACCCACGGTGACGGACCAGAAGATGCGCATCCAGCGCGGGCCATCCTGGCGGCTATCCGTAATCTTCGAGGTGAAGTTCGACATCACCAGCGCACCGGAGTCAGCTGAGGTGATGTAGAGCAGAAGACCGATGAAGGTGGTCAGGAAGATTACGACTCCGGATGCTGGGAACTCCGCAAGCATGTCGTAGAAGCCCTGCTCAGGGGTATTAACGGCGGCTTCCGCAAAGTCGGGGTATTCGCCAGAACGCACCATGTCGAGCGCGGTGTTGCCGAAGAAAGACATCCACATGAGGATGAACAGGAACGGGAAAGTGAGCACGCCGAAGATGAACTGGCGCAGGGTGCGGCCGCGGGAGATGCGGGCCAGGAACAGGCCCACGAAGGTGGCCCAGGCAATCCACCATGCCCAGAAGAACAAGGTCCATGCCTGCATCCATTCGCCGGTGGAGGCTTGGTCGTCAGCAAAAGCGAAAGTCTCCATGGTCCACGAAGGGAACTTCGAGATGTAGTCGCCCACGTTGGTGGTAATCGCGTCGAAGAGGTACGCGGTCTTGCCGAAGACCACGATGTAAATCATGAGCGCGATGGCCAGGTAGACGTTGAGCTCCGAGAGGAAGCGAATGCCCTTGTCCACGCCGGAAACAGCAGACAGCGTGGCGATGACAACGGCGATAATGATGAGTGCTGACTGCAGGCCCAGGCCTTGCTCGAATCCGAAGATGAGGTGGAAACCATAGGACAGCTGTACGACGCCGATGCCAAGCGACGCCGTGACACCAAAGACGGTGCCCAGCATCGCGGCGATATCGACGGCGTCACCAACCGGGCCGTGCACACGTTTGCCGATGAGCGGGTAGAGTGCTGAGCGAATAGCCAGCGGCATGTTGAGGCGATAGGCAAAGTAGCCAAAGGCCATGCCCATCAGGGCATATAGTGCCCAGCCGGTAATGCCGTAGTGGAACATCGCCCACACCACGGCCTCTTTGGCGGCCTCCATGGTCTCGCCTTCGCCGACGGGTGGGGCCACGTACATGGTCACCGGCTCAGCCACGGCGAAGAACATGAGGTCCACGCCGATACCTGCGGCGAAGAGCATCGATGCCCACGAGAAGGTGTTGAACTTCGGGCGCGAATGGTCAGGTCCCAAGCGGATATCGCCCACGTTGGAGAACGCAATATAGAGGACAAAGACCACGGCGATGGTGGCCGTCAGGACGTAGAACCAGCCCAAGTTGGTACCGATCCATGCGGTGACGTTGGCCAAGGTGTTTGCTGCGGACTCGCGGCCAAGCCCTGCGTAGAGAGCCATGGCGATGATGAGCGCACTGGAAATGATGAACACTGGCCAGTTGGGCTTTGGCACCGGAACTTCACCAGAGCCGACTTCCGGGCCGGTTTCTGCCTTGAAGCTGCCGACGAGTGCGCGGACCTGATAGTTCGACTTCTTCAGGGGGCGGCGAGGTCTCTTGGTTTCTGTTGTTTTTAACGGTGACGCGGCGGCCTCCGACCCACCTGTCTGGGGGGACCGGCGGGGCGTCGGGGACGCCTCCGGGTCGTGGGGGTCAAAGTTTGCCATTTACTACTCCTCGTTGCAGTCGTTTATGGATGAAAATTCCGACATTAAGACGTGAATAAAATTCAGTCTCACTGGGGCGAAGAGGGGTGTGTGATGTGAATTACTCCCTCGTTTTCTATGCGCGATTTGATTGCATTGTTTCGCCCGTGACTTGAGGGCGGAACAACCCAAATATACCCCATACTGCGCAAACATTCACAAAGACGTGTACAGTGGTTTGGGTGGCCATTTTGGCCCGACGCATAACATTTCGTTCGTATGCATAAAATTCAAAAAGCTTTACTCCGTAGGAGAGTGTGACCGTATGAATTCGGTCACAAAGTGTCAAGCAAGATCGCTGAAAGACCAAGAAAGCCAGAAAGCACGGAAAAGGAGCGTTGCATGGGAAAGAAGAATCTCAAGAAGGTATCGAAGAAGGTCACCGATGAGGTCTCGGACGTTGTCGTCGTAGGCGGCGGTTCCGCAGGCTCTGTCATCGCCGCTCGCCTAAGTGAGGACCCCGGCACCCGTGTGCTGGTTCTCGAAGCAGGCCGAAACGATTCGTTGTGGGACCTATTCGTCCACATGCCTTCCGCATTCTCATTCCCCATTGGCGCAAAGAACTACGACTGGCAGTACGAATCCGAGCCGGAGCCAGAGATGAATAACCGCCGCATCTACCACGCGCGCGGCAAGCTGCTCGGCGGCTCCTCTTCCGTCAACGGCATGATCTACCAGCGCGGCAACCCGATGGATTATGAGAAGTGGGCCAAGAACCCCGGCATGGAGAACTGGGACTTTGCCCACTGCCTGCCTTACTTCAACCGCATGGAGAACGCCGCCGCAGCCGAGGACAACGATCCGCGCCGCGGCCATGACGGCCCGCTGTACCTCTCCCGCGGCCCCGCCACCAGCCCGCTGTTCCAGGCTCTGTTTAAGTCCGTCCAGGAAGCCGGCTACAACCTGACCAACGACGTCAACGGTTACCGCCAGGAAGGCTTCGCGCCTTTCGACCGCAACATCAAGCACGGCAAGCGCTGGTCCGCAGCGCGCGCTTACCTGCACCCGAACCTGGACCGCGAGAACCTCGAGGTGCGTACCCGCGCGTTTACCACCAAGGTCCTCTTTGAAGGCCAGAAGGCCATCGGCGTGGAATACGAGTGGAAGGGCGGCGTCCACCGCGTATTCGCTGACAAGATCGTTCTTTCCGCTGGCGCCATCAACACCCCGCAGCTGCTGCAGGTCTCTGGTGTCGGTGACGAGGAGTTGCTGCGCAAGCACGGAATCGACGTCGTCAAGCACCTGCCAGGCGTCGGCGAGAACCTGCAGGATCACCTCGAGGTCTACATCCAGTATGAGACCACCAAGTCCACCGATTCCTCCCAGCCTTACCTGGACAAGTGGCGCTGGCCATTCATGGGCCTGCAGTGGATTCTCACCAAGAAGGGCCCGGTTGCGACCTCCCACTTCGAGGGCGGCGGATTCGTTCGTTCCAACGAGAACGAGGAATACCCGAACCTGATGTTCCACTTCCTGCCGATGGCAGTGCGCTACGACGGCCAGAAGGCCGACGTCAAGCACGGTTTCCAGTGGCACGTTGGCCCGATGTTTTCCGATACCAAGGGCCACGTCCGCATCAAGAGCGCAGACATCCACGAAAAGCCGGAGATCCTCTTCAACTACCTGAAGACCGACCAGGATCGCCGCGAGTGGGTCGAGGCAGTGCGCGTTGCGCGTTCTCTGCTGGACACCGAAGCCATGGCTGAGGTGGGCGCCCGCGAGTTCAGCCCGGGCCCTGACGTGCAGACCGACGAGGAGATCCTCGAATGGGTACGCAACGACGGTGAGACCGCATTGCACCCGTCGTGCACCACCAAGATGGGCTCCAAGGATGACCCAATGGCGGTTGTGGACCCAGAAACCATGCAGGTCTGGGGCATTGAGGGCCTCTACATCGCCGATGCCGGCGTCTTCCCGTCCGTGACCAACGGCAACATCTACTCGCCGACAATGATGGTGGGCGAGAAGGCCGCCGATCTGATTGCTGGAAAGAAGCCTTTGGCACCGCTGAACGACGTAACGTGGTACAAGGCTGGCGAGGATATGCCGCTGTACGCTGAGGGCGAGGCAGTGCGCGATCACAAGCAGGCCATTAAGGGTGCCTACTAGAAGAGCCAAGAGAAGGGCCGGATGACTTTAGCCGCGTTGCCCCGCGGTCCACGCGTGCCGGAATCATGTGTGCGCTGGGCATCTGCACCGGCATCGTCGTCTGGCTCACCGCCTCCCTGGCAGGGCTATCTGCTCTTATCGCCGCTCGCCCTAGTCTGCTCGGCTTGCTGCAGCTGGTGGGCGGCGGCTTCCTTCTCTGGATGGCCTATGGCTCCATTCGCTCGGGCCTGACGCAACGGCGCTCTGCCCTTAACTCTGCCCGCAGTACTTCACAGGACTCGGCGGAAAATGCGGCAGAAAACGCCGCAGAAAGCGCGACACAAAGCGCGGGAAGCTTCGATGAGGAGCACATCAAGCAGGCGGTGAGCACTGGCGACGTCGAGGACATCACCGCTGGCCGCGCCTACAAGCTGGGCCTGCTCACTAACCTTTCCAACCCGAAGGCGCTCGTCTTCTTCGGTGCCGTCTTTGCCCAGTTCATTCGCCCTGACATGGGGCTTGAATGGACCGTGTTCATCGCCATCATCCTGACTGTGGTCTCCGTTGCGTGGTTTTCTACCTTTGCGCTCATCGTCCGCGCGGCGGCGCGTTTCCTCACGAAGTATTCGGCCCATCTCGATATCGGCTCGGGCCTCATCTTCGGCGCCTTGGGCTGCGTGATGATTTATGAGGGAATTCTCGCTCTGTTTAGGTAATCCTAAATCGCGTATAGTGTCCGGCATGAGCAATTCCACCGCACGCGTTTCAACCGATCGCCCGGCACGCTACGGCAAGCAGCTGGCATCGCACTTCTCTGCCAAGATTGACGCCCACTGGGATCCAGAAACCGAAACCGGCCGCTGCGTCTTCGAGCGCGAAAACACCCGCGGCACCCTTGACCTTTCTGTTGAGCCCAACATCCCCCTCCTCAACGTCGAGGCAGACCCAGAAAGCATCGAGTCCGTCGAACACGTTGTGGCCCGCCACCTCGTGGCCTTTGGTAAGAAGGACGACTTGCAGGTCGAGTTCACCCGCGCCGACGGGACACCGGGCTTACACTTCAGCGTCGCTGATCTTCCCCCAGAACGCAGGTAGTCTAGGGCTCATGATTTTCACCACCACCAACAACGTCGATGGTCACGAAATCACCGAGTACATTCGCGTCATTGCGGGTGAGACGGTGACCGGTATTAACTTCCTCAAGGACTTGGGTGCCTCCTTCCGCAGCTTCACTGGCGGCCGCTCCGCCGGCTATGAGGAAGAGGCAGTAAAGGCCCGCGAGGCAGCGCTTAACGAGCTGTGGAACCGCGGCCAGGAGCTGGGCGCCGACGCCGTCGTGGGCATCAGCTTTGACTACTCGCCTATGGGCCAGGCCAACGACATGCTTATGGTCACCGCCACCGGCACCGCAGTCAAGATTCGCCCGATCTCATAGTGCGTCACCCATTAAAGGCAGCCCTGTGCATTCTTGCCGGGGCTGCCACTATAGGTTTTGCCACCGGGTGCTCCACCACGGATGAGCCGGGCAGCGGCCCGCATAGCGTGCCGACGCATATGGTCACGGCGTCGGAAAGCGCGCCCCTGCCTGCCAGCGGATCCACCGAAACCGGCCACTACCGCACCATCGAGCTGCCTACGGGGCGCTCCTTCATGGCGCACGTGCCGGACAACTACGACCCGACCAAACCTGCGCCGGTGGTGATGGTCTTCCACGGCTACAACAGCGATCCGTCCACCATCTTCCAGGACACTGAGCTCTACGAAGCCAACGCCATCACGCTGTTCCCGGCAGGCAAGGCACAGGCTTGGGCGCCCGCTCCTTATGCGCAGACGTCCTTGGACGAGGACCTTGCGTTTGTCGACGCCGCGCTCGCCTGGGCAAACCAGAACTACAACACCGATGGCCGCGTCTTTGCCGCGGGCTTTTCCAACGGCGGCGGTTTCGTGCGCGCCTTGGCCTGCAACCGCTCCCTCGACGGCGCCGCCACGGTCTCCGCGGCGAACTACGAGGGCGTGGACGAGGATTGCCAGGGCGATCCCACTGCCTACCTGGCGGTACACGGCACCGCGGACGTGGTGATCAACTACCGCGGCGGCGAGGCGCACGGCGGCCACTACAAGGGCGCCGAGGATTCCAACGCCAAGGTAGCCGAACACAACCACTGCGATCCCTTCCCTGCGGAGGATAAGCAGGACGACGTCACCCGCTTTACGTGGGGTTCCTGCGCGATGCCCACCGTGAATTACAAAATTAAGGGCGGCACGCACACCTGGAACGGCGGCGTCACCGACCGCAGCGGACTCGTGCCGCACGACTGGGCAACCAACTCCATCCTGGACTTTTTCAAGGTCGAGTATCCCGGCAGGGTGCCTTCTCGGTAAGCTATGCCGCATGCTAGAAGTCTCAATCAAGGGCGATTCCATTAAGCTCGGCCAGTTCATCAAGCTGGCCTCCCTCGTGGCTACCGGCGGTGAAGCCAAAGAGCTCATCGCGCAAGGCGAGGTCCAGGTCAATGGGGAAGTGGTGACCCAGCGCGGCGCCACCCTGCACCCCGGCGACGAGGTGAGCATCGCTGGCACTTCTGCCCGCGTGGCCGCCGCAGATGACGATGATGATGACTACTTTGACGAAGCCACCGCAGACGACGACTTCGATCCCGAGAAGTGGAGGAACATGTAATGCCCGCTTTCGAAGCTGAAGTAGGCATGCCCTACTGGATCGACCTGACCACCTCCGAGCCACGCAAGTCCGTGAACTTCTACGAGCAGGTGCTGGGCTGGGAGATCGAGTCCGAGACCGAATACCGCATCGGCCGTATCCAGGGCCTGCCGATTGCTGGTTTCATTCCGCAGCCTGAGCAGGCCACCATGCCGGATACGTGGGTGACCTACTTCCTCAGCAAGGACATCGACGGCGACTGCGCCCGTGCCGAGCAGCTTGGCGGCCGCGTGCTGGTGCCGGCAACGCAGGTGCAGCTGGGCCACATGGCGCTGCTTGTCGACGTCGCCGGTGGCATGTTCGGCCTCATCCAACCGGCTGGCGCAGACCAATTCATCGCGGGCGGCGAGCCCGGAACCCCGGTGTGGCACGAGCTGACCGCCACTACGAGCTTCGCTGAGGTCCGCGACTTCTACGGCGACCTGTTCAACTGGGAAGTGCGCGGCAACGACTCCTACGCCACCGCGGAAGAAGACGGCGCTCCTTTCGCCGGCTTCTGGAACGCCGAAGGCCAGTTCCCGCCGCAGGTGCCAAGCTTCTGGCAGACCTACCTGGGCGTGCGCGACCTAGAGGCCGCTGCTGCCAAGGCCGTGGAGCTAGGCGGCGAGGTCATCCGCGAGCCGTGGGATTCTCCCTTTGGCCGCCTGTGCCTGTTGGCCGATTCCACCGGCGCTACCGTCACCTTGGCCGAAGTCGAGGACGCTCCCGAGGAGGAGCCGCGCGAGTCGGACGACGTTCTCAACCTCGAGCTTTAGATGAAGCAGCAGGTAGTTGACGTCGTCAAGCGCATCCCCGCGGGCAACGTCTCTACCTACGGGGAAGTGGGCAAGGTAGCGGGCGTGGGTGCTCGCTACGTCGGCTGGGTCATGAAGAAGGCCGAGTCCGTGCCGTGGTGGCGCGTGGTGCGCGCCGACGGCACCTCGCACGCGCCTGAGCTCTCAATCCCACGCTGGGAAGCCGAAGGAATTACTCATAAAGACGGCCGCGTAAACATGCGCCGCCATGGTTTAGATGCCCGAGACTTGGAAGGGCTGATCGGTTGAGAGCTTGGTTCTTCCTCTTGCTGGCTGTGGTGCCAGCATGCATCACGCTGTAAGTGGTGTCCTCCCGCGCGAACTTGTTGCCGCGATAGACCAGGTAGATGTTCAGTGGGTAGAGCACCAGCCCCACCAGCACGTATTGAACCGGTATCAGCGTGGTGTTTTCCGGCAGGTAGTTCCAGCAAAAGTGCAGGCCAAAGGCTAGCAAAAGGAAGCCAAAGATGGAGCCCAGGCGCCACCACACTGTCTTGTTCGCGCTGAACAGCGCCCAGCCTATTCCCCAACCCGCCAGCGCGGTGAACAAGATGTGCAGCGCCGGACCCGCGATGAGGCGCACGCCCCACATCTGAAACATTCCGGTCCAGTCAGAAAGCGGGTGCATCGTGCCGCCGACGACGCTGTACAACACGTTCTCGAGGGTCTCAAAGCCTAAGCCCACTGTGGCGCCCACGACCCAGCCGTGCCACGGCCGGTTGATCTGCCGGAATGACAAAAGAATGAAGAAGACTCCGGCGGCCTTGGAAATCTCCTCCGGGTAGGCACCCGCCCACGACATCGTGGCGGCCTGCCACCCAAAGGATGACGCCAGCGTCATCAGCGGAGTAGAGGAGAGCAAAACCATGCCCACCGCGGTGCCGCCACCCCACAGGAGCGCCGCCCAGACCCATCCGCGCGCCGGGAACATGGGGCTTAGGCGAAGCAAAAAGAGGACGAGGGCCACGTAGGCGCCGCCGATGAGCACGCTGGGTACCACCAAAGCAGGAGCAATCAGCAGGTAGCTGATTAGGTTAACCATGATGCTCACTATGCCCAGAGACAGTAGTACCCACAGCGAGTTGCGGAAGAGTTTGCTCATGATGCCACTACTCCCGTCTCCGCTTTCACCGGCAGCTCGCGGTGTCCAAAGGCCTGCCAGATAAGTTCCGCGGCGTGGGTGAAATCGCCGCCGGTGAGCACCACGATGTAGTCAAAGTCAGTAAAGTCGCCCTCCCCGTTGCGGGAGAGGACGATTGCGTCGGCGGGGGCGTCGTAAAGCGCGAGTGCGTCGCCCTCCCTGTGGATCTTTGCTGTGGAAACTTCGCCGTAAGCATAGCCGCGGACGGCGCGACGCATCGCCACCTCCTCGTCGACACCGTCGAGGCCCTCAGTGCTGACCACCTGCACGAGCGTCGCACCGCAGTCCCAGGCCTGGTTCGCCATGGTCTCCGAATTAGGCGTGCAACGCAGACCCGGGACCTCAATGGTCCAGTTTTCATCCTCGCTGAAACTTGTTGCCGCAGAATCAAGCACCACCTCCTCGGTCTTCGGCTCGGGCGGGGTCACCGTTGCTGCGATAAGCGTGGGGATGACGAGCATTATCAGCACGAAGCTAACGACCGCGAGAAAATATCCGCGGAGTCGTGCTGGTGGGAACCGATAAGTTGGCATAGTCCACACCTTAACCGGATTGATTCGCCTAGAGTGGCTGGCATGAAAGATCTCTACCAATTTGTCAATGGACCTTGGCTGAACTCCCACGTCATCCCCGACGACCGCGGCGTTGACGGCACCTTCCACAACCTGCGTGACGAGGCGGAAGAACTCGTCCACGAGATTGTTAAAAATGACACGGGGCGCCCAGGCGCACTCTACGCATCGCATCTTGATACCGAGGGCGTAAATGGTGCAGGCATGGCGCCTATCGACGCCGACCTCGACCGCCTCACCGCAGCCGACCCGCGAGAGCTGGCACAGCACCTGGGTGAGCTGGAGCGCGAAGGTGTCGGTGCGCCCGTGACCTTCTGGGTGGCAAAGGACTCCGGTTCCGAGGAAGCGGTGGCCTACATTATCCAGTCTGGCCTGGGCCTGCCCGACGAGGCTTATTACCGCGAGGAGGCACACGCAGAGACGCTGGCTGCCTACGAGCAGCACGTGGCGCAGATGTTGGGTTTCCTCGACCCGGCCCGCCTCTTTGGTCTAGGCGCGGAGGTGGCTGCAAAGCGCATCGTGGCGCTAGAGACCGAGCTGGCCGCGGGCCATTGGGACGTCGTGTCCACCCGCGATGCCGTGAAGACCTACAACCCAATGGAACTTAGCGAGCTGCCTGCGCTCGTGCGCGCCATCCTCACAGGCAGCGGCCTGTCCGAGAGCCGCGTGGTCAACATGATGCCTTCCTACCTTGAGCACTTCGAGGAGCTCTTCACCGCAGACCGCATGGCGGACTGGCAGCTGTGGGGCACCTGGCACATCCTGCTGTCCCGCGCGCCTTACCTGCCGGAAGAAGTGGGCAAGAAGAACTTCGAGTTCTACGGCACTCGCCTTTCAGGTGCTACCACTCAGCGTGACCGCTGGAAGCGCGCCGTGGGCCTGGCGGAGTCCCTGGTGGGCCAGGAGATTGGCAAGGTCTTTGTGGACCAGCACTTCCCGCCAGCCTCCAAGGCGGAGATGGACACCTTGGTGGACTACCTCACGGCCGCTTACCGCGAGCGCATCTCGCAGCTGGAGTGGATGACTCCCGCTACCCGCGAGCGTGCCTTGGAGAAGCTCTCCCAGTTCAAGGCCAAGATTGGTTACCCAGACAAGTGGCGTGACTACTCCGATCTGAGCTTCAGCTCTGAGGGCAAGGACCTCGTGGCCAACGTCCGCGCGGGCAACGCGTGGGCGCACGACTTCGAGCTGCGCAAGATTGGCAAGCCAGCGGACCGCGACGAGTGGTTCTCCACCCCGCAGACGGTCAACGCTTTCTACAACCCGGTGGTCAACGACATCACCTTCCCGGCCGCCATCCTGCGCCCGCCTTTCTTTGTCCCTTCCGCTGAGGGCGGCGACGTATCCGAGAACTTCGGCGCAATCGGCGCAGTCATCGGCCACGAGATTGGCCACGGCTTCGATGACCAGGGCTCGCAGTACGACGGCCAGGGCAACCTCAACTCCTGGTGGACCGACGAGGACCGCGCCGCATTTGAGCAGCTCACCGCCAAGCTGGTGGGTCAGTTCGACGGCCGTATCCCGTCCGTGTTGGAAGGCGTTGAGGGCGTGGCAGGCGTCAACGGCAACTTCACTCTGGGTGAGAACATCGGTGACCTGGGTGGACTGGGCATCGCCGTGGTGGCTTACAAGAATTACTGCGCGGACCACGGCCTCGACATCAACGGTCAGGTTGCGTCCTTCGAGGTGGAGGACGCGGAGCCTGCGCTTTACGACGCCGAGTACTCCGGGCTCCAGCGCCTCTTCCTGGCCTGGGCCCGCGTGTGGCGCACGGCCATCCGCCCGGAGATGGCCACGCAGTATTTGGCCATCGACCCACACTCCCCAGCAGAGTTCCGCTGCAACCTCATTGCAGCGAACATTGCGGAGTTCTACGAGGCTTTTGACGTAGACACGGATTCGCCGTTTTACCTGGTCCCGGAAGACCGCGTCACAATCTGGTGATGCGTGCCCATTCTTGGATGACTACCTTCGTCATGGCCGCCATGGTAGCGGTAACCTCGGTCTCATGACTGACAAGCAGGAGAACCCGGAAACCCAAGCCGACCAAGCAGGTCAATCGGACCAAGCTTGGGAGATTGGCGGCCAAGACCGTCAGCTGAGCGAGGAAGAGCAGCTCGACCAGCTCTATTCCTACCTGCAGGTCCACTACCCGTTGCCGGACTTCCGCCCGCCGTGGGCTGGTGGCGGTTCGCCGGATGCGGATCGCTACTGCGCACTGCTGCCGGATCGCATCACGCAGGCTTCCATGATGGTCTTGGGCACCGCAGTGGACCACTCGCTGCCTGGCACCAAGTTCACCGACGGCATCACTCAGCGTGACACTGAGGTCGGCGCCATCTTCGAGCCCACTGCGCCGAATGGCAAGTGGGCAGTCTCCCTCCACTCCGGCGGCTGGTGGCGCGGTGACGGCAACGCGCTGGAGATGCAGTGGCGCCCCGAAGTCGCCGCCGCAGCGCAGTTGTCGGGCACCACCATCATCGACGTGGACTACCCGCTCGCGCCTGAACACACCGTGGCTGACATGGTGGAATCCGTCAACAAGGCCATCGCTTATGCCCGCGAACAAGGTGCGGCTTCCGTGACCGTGTGGGGCTACTCCTCGGGCGGCGCCTTGGCTGCACTCGCGCCCGCCGATGCACTGCTGCTCACGTTCCCCGACTTCGCGGCACTTGGAAACTTGCCCGATGAGATCCGCGCCGGCTATGAGCTGCCCACCGAGTATCCGCGCACACTCGTCCAGACTGCGGTGCAAGACGAAATCGCCGAGCGAGTCACCATCCCTGGCGCTGAGACCGCCGACTACGTCTCGACCCACCGCATCTCCACCCCAGCAGTGGCCCGCCAGCGCATCATGGACACCGCGGACTTCCTGCGCTCCGTCTAGGCCGCCTGGTTTTAGCGTTTAGCGGTTTGGTCCCATTGGTTGGATCCCCTTGGGGGGTAAAGCTACCCAATGGGGCATCCCGCATGGCTTCGCTACTCGTAAAGGGACCATTAGAGGGGGACCCAACCAGGGAAACCAAACTGAATTGAGGTCAACCTGACCACTGCCGGCAAAAGTTCCCGTGATTCGAAAGGATCACAAGAAAACTTTATCGGGAACTATTGCTAATAATGTCGCGACTATTCACCCATGAGTATTTCCAATCATGGCGCAATGTCGCGCTTACATAAGACAGCCGGTGTCCTCATAGCGCCGTTCCTCATCGTTGCGGCGCTGAGCGGGTTCTTCTACGCCTTGGCCCCCAGCATCGAGTCGGTGGTGTACAAGAATGAGATCGTGGCGTCAGGAAGCGGTGAAGCACACAGCCTCGACGAGCAGATCGCAGCAGCCCAGAAGGTGCATCCAGACCTCCAAGTCAGCAAGGTCCAAGCCTTTGAAGAGGGCAAAACCACCCGCGTGCTCTTTGCGGATGACGCACTGAAATCCTCCAGCTACGCCCACGCAGTGTTCGTGGACCCCGCCACGCTCGAAATCAAGGGTGACCTCGTGCAGTATGGCTCCTCCCGCGCGTTGCCGTTGCGCAGCTGGCTCTCCGAGGGGCACCGCCGCCTCTGGCTTGGCGACGCCGGCCGCATCTACTCCGAGCTCGCCGCCTCATGGCTGGGCGCACTGGCGATCATGGGCATCTACCTGTGGTTCAAGCGGCGTCGGAAAGCTGGCAAGATGCTCACCCTGCACTCCAAGATCGGCGCGTGGCTGCTGCCCGGCTTCGTGTTCCTCACCATCACTGGCCTGACCTGGTCCTTGGTTGCTGGTGAAAACATCTCTACCCTGCGCGAGAAGATGGACTGGATGCAGCCCAAGCCCGCAGCAACCGCCGCCGCGGACCCGCATGCCGAGCATCATCACCATATGGACATGACGGGGGACATGAACGTGATGGGCGCCGCAGACGCGTTGGCGGCCGCGCGTTCGGCAGGGTTGACCGGAATTCTCGACATGACGCCGCCTTCCGCGGAGAAGCCGGCGTGGACCGTCACTGAGGCACGCCAAGATTACAAGCTGAGCTACGATGCCATCGCTGTCGACCCGCACACTGGCGAAGTGGTGGACCGCGTGGACTTTAAGGACTGGCCGCTCATGGCCAAGGCGGTCCCATGGCTCATCCAGCTGCACATGGGCACCTTGTTCGGAATCTACAACCAGGTTGCGCTCGCGCTTCTCGCGCTGGGCCTGTTGGCGGTCAGCGTCATGGGCCTGTGGATGTGGTTTAGTCGCCCGAAGCGCGCGCTCCAGCACCTGAAGCTCTCGCCAGCGCTGGTCGTGGGCGCGGTGCTATATTCCATCATCGCTCCGCTCTTCGGCACATCCCTGGTGCTGTTCTTCCTCGTGGATTGGGCAGTGCAGCGCGCTAAGAAGGCGAAACAGGCCAAGCCACGCGAAACCCAAGAAGGGGAAAGCATCAAGCAACCTGTCTAGAACGATTGCCATAAAGAAAGGAGAGGGAGGACCACCTGGTCCTCCCTCTCTCGTACTCGCTGGGTGCTAATACCCGCTGGGTACTATTACGCGCTGGGTGCTATTACGCGCTGGGTGCTTTCGCACCCAGCCTTATTTCTTCTCAGAGCCCTCCGGGCGAATCTTCATCTCGGATTGCTTCCACAGGCCGGAGCGAGAAATCACCTCATGGTCGATCTGCGCCTCGACAGGTGCCTCGCCCTTAGAGTTGGTGCGCAGCTCGTACTTTTCGATTGCGCCCCAGTCTCGAGCCCAATCATTGTTGAGGTAGCTCGGAATCTCGTAGGAGTAGTTGACTGCCTCAGCCGTGGCCATCGCGCCACCGCCCGAGAAGGACTGGAAGTCAGTCAAGGACGTCTGCGCCGCAGCATCCGGCAGGATGCGGTATTCCGGAATCTCCGTCACGCCCGCATAGTGGTCGAACGTGCGCTGGCACGGGAACTGAAGGGCAACGGACCAGTCCAGCAACGCCGGCGTCTCAGAAGAGAACTGTGAGTTGATGGTGGCCAGCTCCGGCACACGCGGTGGCGTGAATGCCAACCAGTCGTCCTCATCAGTGGAGTCGTCCTTAGCCACCAAGCGAACGACGTTAGCGTCTTCCGGCAGGTCAGCCAGCGGGATGCGCAAGTTGCGCCACTTCGGGGTTGCACCGACGTCGGAAAGCTCAGCCTCGCCCTTGTTGGAGACCTTGCCGTCCTTGTAAGTGGCGTACTCGAGCTTGAGCTCCATGCCGTCCTGCTCGATGCCGTTGACGTCGTGGTGGTAGATGTTGCCCGCCGCGGACACCGCGAGGATCGGGGTGTTCTCCGTGGCCTTCGGCAGGTTGTACCACTGGGTGGTTACCGTTGCCGTGGAGCGCTGGCTCTCGTCATACGAGCCCAGCACCGGTACCTTGTTGTAGTCCAGGTTGAACGGCAGGTGGCGGGTCGAGCCGTTGACGCCCTTGGTCTCACGGACGCCGCCGGACTGCTCGTTCGCGGACTTCTCGCTGTTTTGCTCCTCCGTCGCGGCGTCGGCAGAGTCAGCATTTTCCGCCTGGTTCGTGGCGGTGTTCGCAATTGCGCCAACCGACGCCGAGTTCAGGTTCTCCGGCTCGATGGACTCAGGGATGTTGTTCGGGGCGAAGCCGATGGAATCCTCGTCTGGGTCCTCCAACGAATCCTTGAACTCGCCCTTGACCGGGGTGAGGAAGGCGTCGTTGGTGTTGGTCTCGACCAAGGTGGCGTCGGCAAGAGAGCACACGTTGCCCTTCAAGGACGCGAGGTTGCCCTTGCCCACTGAGTAAGCATCTCCCTGTGAGGCATAAGCCTTGGCGAAGGATGCGCACGAAAAGGCCACAATGAGCGCGCAGGCCAGCGCCAGCGGTGCAGACATGATGCCGGCCCAGCGCGATACCTTCGCTGCGGCTTGGGCGGTGAACTCCTCGACGCGGCCTTCTTCCTCGGCCTTGCTCTTGCGGTAGCTGTGGATCATGGCTTGGACCACGCCGACGGCAAGGACCACCAAGCCAATAAACAGCAGCACAGTGTTGGCCTCAATGGCCTTGTACTGCACAGTACGGTCCCACCACGGGATGCCGAAGGAGGAGACGTACCACCATGCATTCCAGCCAGCCATGGAGATGGCGAGCAAGAAGATGACGGAGGCCAGCGCAAAGGTACGCGCACGCGGGGAGCGCATCGCGATCTGCGAGAGAACCACCGAGCCCAGCGCAGCGATGACGCCTGCAACGCCCGCGTAGATGCCGAAGTGGTGCGTCCACTTGGTCGGCGTGAACATCAGGAAGAAGGTGCTCAAAGCCACGATGAGCAGCAGGCGCTGGGTAGGGCCTACCTCGGCGCCGACCACGCGGCGGTTCTTGATGAAGGCGTAGATGATGAGCGCTAAGCAGAAGAGCATGGTGAACATCGCGAAGCGGCGGGTCATCGAGCCGTCCACTGACTGCTGGAAGAGCGTGGTGTAGCGGACGTACTCCGAGTACCACGGCAGCGATGGGCCCACCTCAGAGCGCACGCGCGTGGACTCCATGACCGAAGCCAGCGTCTGATCACCAAAGGCTGCGACCATGATGGCCGTGCCGGAAGCGAGGAAAGGCGCAATCATGGCGAGCCAGCCCACGTGCGGGGCGCGCTCGGCCATGAAGGCGAAGAGCTTCGGCAAGGAGATCAAGAAGACACCGACGGCGAACAGGCCCGTGGGGCCCGCACCCAGGGTCAAGGTCGCGGCGATGGTGCCCACGGCTGCTGGCAGTAGGCGGCGGGTGGCAATAGAGCGCTCGAAGGAAGCCCAGGTCACCATCACGCCTAGTGCCACGATGGGCTCCGGGCGGGTGCCGTTGTTGTATGGCAGCCAGAAGGCTAGGAACATAAACGCCGCGGTCCAGTGCGCCACGCGGCGGCCGTTGACTAGGTCGCCGAAGCGCGGCAGAATCTCGCGCGAGAGAATGAACCAGACGATGAATGCGGAGATGAGCGCAGGCAGACGCACGAACATTGACGTGCTGGAAATCTCCGACAAGAAGGCCACGAGGTCGTAATAAGGGGAGCCGAAAGGGGCTTCAGGTACGCCGTACCAGCGGTAGTAGTTAGCCATGTAAGAGGCGTGGCCCGAGACACGACCCATGGTCAGGATGAAGCCGTCGTCAGAGGTGTTTGAGCCAAAGATGTGCCAGAAGGCGAGGATGGCGGCGACGACGCCGTCGAGCGGACGGATCTGCTTCCAGGTTTCCGGCATGAAGGAGAGCTTGCGGCCATCCAGGCGGTCAATTCGCCACAAACAGAACAGGCTCACGATGGTCATCGCGATGCCCAGCCACATGGCGATCTGCTTGATTAGCGAAGGCGAGGAAGTAAAGCGCGAGTTGATGTCCACGTGGATGTTGAGGCCATCGGCCACCAACGCGGAAGCATCGCTCTCTTCGAGCTCGGTATAGACGCCGGTGACCTGCGGGCGAACATCGTCCTCAGTAGTCTTTTTGTGCTTACCCACGGAGACGGTGGTGCCGTCACCAGAGGCGTCGATCTTGAGGACGGCGTCGTCAGGCAGCGCCGCAACTTCCTTCGGGCTCAGGGCAAGTAGGACCTCGTCGAGGGAAACCACGGAAAGACCCTGCTCACCCACGCGCACGAACATGCCGCGGTTCGAGGCCTTGGTGGACTCAGGCGGCACGGTTCCGTAGAGCAGATCCTGGCCCTCGCGCAGCTTGTCGACGGCGCTGAGCGGGATGTCCGCTTTAATATCCTCCGGAGCCACGGAGATGAGTGGCGCGTTGATTGACTGCAGCGAGTTGTTCTGCGGCCAGTCGAAGGAAGACTGGGTCTGATTGACCGGCAGCAGCGGAGTAGCCACAAAACAGATAAAGCCAATCAGGCCGGCGATGATAGCGGTTAGCCGGAGCGAACGCGGGGCGTCCGAAAAGGCTAAGCGGGATTTTTCGATATTGGTGAGGCTAACTGACACGGCGATCAGTTTACGGCACGCCTCCTATTTAATGAGAACGCACCGCCACCACAAACGGGCCAACCTGCTCGGTGTCCCAGCCCTTTTTGAATACGTCAGGGTTAAAGAAGACCGCGCGGTAACGCACATTCGGCTGGTTCGGATAGATGTCTTCAGCCAGGTGGATCTTGTAGCCGTCGCCTGGTTCCTCGATGCTGCCGCGGAAGATGACAACATCTGGCCCACGCCAGCGCGCGGAGTCGAGGGACTTGATGAATTGCTGCGGGGTCTGGTTCCAAGAGTCGCGGCCCCAGGCTTCAATCTGCTCATTACGCGAGCTGAATTCACCAAGCGGGTTGGCGTAGTTGCTGGTGAAGGCATTAAAACCGAGGTAAGGATTGTAGGCCATGAAGAGCTTCTCATCGGTCATCACCACGGTCTGGTTCGGTACGTAGCCATGAGAGTCGATGTATTCGCGGATCTTGATGTAGTTCATCGAAGAGTCGCTTGCGAAGCGGTCGGCGCGCTCGCCGTTACCGTCGGTGTCGGTGTAGGCATGATCCAGCGCCGACTCGTTTTTCTCTGGGATCTGCTGGGCGTAGTAGACGCCGCCTAGCGCAACGATGATGGCGAAGGCCGCGGTGATGCGCTTGTTCGTGCTATCGCTGAAGCGCGCCGGGTAAATGTTGGGGATTCCCATGCGGCGGATTTCGGCCAAGCCAAGAATACCTGCGGTGGCAAAGAGGATGACGATGATGCTCTCTAGGCGGAAGCCCAGCAGGGTAGTACCGACAAGTGTGACGACCATGGACAAGACGACCCAGAGGTATGCGCCTATGGTGGCGATGCCCAGCGCGCGAATGGCGGAGTCTTCCAGGCGCATCGTCATGTACACCAAGCCAATCAGGCACAGCAGGCCAATGATGCTCAAGGAGAGGAATGGCACCGGGATCTGGGTGCCTTCTTCCGGCAGGTAATGCTGGGCGGTGGATTCCAGAGGTGCCTTAGAGGTCATCGCGGCTATGAGGTATGGGCCCCATGCAATGGCTGCGATGGCCATAGAGCCCACACCGATGACCACCAGATGCAGGATAGGGCGCAGCTGGCGGTCATAAATGGCGGTGACCACGGCGATGAGGGAAACAATGGTCAGTGCGACCGCACCAGTGAACAACGTGTAGAAACATGCGGAGACGCCCAGGTAAAGCATGATCCCCACCGTGGAGAACCAAGAACCCTTGAACGCGTGGGAAGAAAGAACCGCGACGGCTGGAACGCCCATGGCGATGACGGCGGAATAAGGCTCTTCAGCGTTGACCGTGAGAGTGATCGCTGCGGTGGCCAAAGCGATTGCGGTTGCCACTGGCAAGGAACCAACAAGACGCTGCCAGATCGGAACTAGGATGCAGCCGCATACCGCGAGGGAGACTAGCGCCCACGGTTGGAAGACCTCCCAACCAGGCATGTTGAGCAGGTTGGCCAGGCGGCCACCCAGCCAGAACCAGCCCATTGGGTAAAAGGTGGGAAGCCCCTCGTAGTTCATGTCGGCGTAGCCCATTTGGTCCGTAGAACGCGTGAGGAATTGGGTACGGAAGACCTGGTCTACTTGGACGCCGTCGAGCCACAGCTTGGAGGCAGAAAGCGGCAGGCCGATTGCAGAAAGAACAAGCAGAGCAGGGGAGATATAGCAGGCTGCGTGGGTTAGCCATACGCGCCAGGTGGGGCGGGAGACCTTTTCTTGGTAGGTGTCATAAATCCACCACACGCAGAGGAAGCCCACGACGCCGAGGGTGAGCACGGTACCCACTGTGCTGAGCGCGCGGGTGACCATGGAGGTGCTGAATGCTGGCAAGGAGATGGTCTTGAAAGCATAAAAACCAATAAGTGCGACGACTGCCCCTCCAAGGGCAGACGCCGCTGTGCCCAGCAGCGTCGACTTTCTAGAAAGTTCGTCGACGTTGTAGTCCGTAGTACGGGCAATGTCGGTGCGCACGGGTTGCATTGTTGCTGGGCTAGTCATGCACACTAGTTTCCCATACTCGAGGGAATTGCAGGAATTTAGAAAGGCAGCTTTCGGAAGATGGCCTGCGGGATGAACTTGAACGCCAAAGAAACGTACTCGAACAGCGGGTGGACGTAGATCGACTGGGTGCCGTTGAGGATCGCCTTGACAGTGGCCTTAGCTACATCCGGGACGTCGACAGTCAGCGGAGCCTCGCCGGCTGCAGCGGACATCTTGGTGCGAACCTGGCCCGGACGGACCACGAGCACCTTGGCGCCGGAGCCGCGCAGGGCCTCACCGAGGTTGATGAAGAAGCCGTCCACGCCAGCCTTCGAGGCACCGTAGACAAAGTTGGAGCGGCGTACGCGCATACCGGCCACGGAGGACAGTGCCACGATGGTGCCGTGGCCCTGCTCCTTGAACTTCTGGCCCAGAAGGACGCCCAAGGACACTGGTGCGGTGAAGTTGGTCTGTGCGGAAGCCACGGCCTTGGCCTGGTTCTGCCAGAGTTCTTCCTGGTCACCAAGGGTACCGAAGGCGATGATGGCGACGTCGACGTCGCCGCGCTCCCATGCCTGCTTGACGACGTCCGGGTGGGAATCGAAGTCAGTCGCGTCAAAGTTGATGACCTCAACGTCAGCGCCGCGGGAGGTCAACGTGGCCTTTGCGTCGTCGATGCGCGGGGAATCAGCGCGTGCCGCGAGGGTGACCTTGGCTGGGCCACGGTCGAGGAATTCCTCGACGATGCCGAGGCCGATCTCGGAAGTGCCGCCAAGAAGAAGGATATGTTGTGCTTGGCCTACTGCATTAAGCATGTGGGTTGTTCCTTAATTTTTCTGCTGGTCTTGAACGAAGGTTGGGAAACTCTTAGTGGAGCTCAAGACGGCGGGACATATCGGATGCGAAGACGCCGGTTGGGTCAATCTCGTTGCGGGTGGCAAGCCAGCCCTCCATGCCTGGGTACATCTTGTGGAAGTTCTCCGCAGAGGTGCGAGACTCCTTGGCCAGGTAGAGGCGGCCGCCGAATTCCATGACGCGCTTGTCCAGATCATCGAGGAAAGCACCGAGCCCCGGCTTGATTGGGAAGTCCACGCAGACGTTCCAACCCGGCATTGGGTAGGACAGCGGAGCCTTGTTGCCCGGGCCGAAGAGCTTGAACACGTTGAGCGCGGAGTAGTGGCCGGAGCGCTGCATGTCGCGGATGATTTCCTTGAAAGGCTCAACTGCCTCGGTCGGAACCACGAACTGGTACTGCAGGAAGCCGTTGGAGCCGTAGCCACGGTTCCACTCGCCGATGAGATCCAGCGGCTGGTAGAACTGCGTCAGGTTCTTGATCTTGTTACGAGCCGGCGCGCCCATGAGGTAGTAAGCCTCGCCGATCGCCATCAGGGAGAGCTTGTTCATGGTGAAGTTCGGGAAGATGTCCGGAACGGTCATCAGCTGCGGCGCGTTGAACTTCAGCGGATCCTTGGCCAGCTTCGGTGCGAGCTCCTCGAGCTGTGCCAGGGTAGCCAGGGAACCACGGGAGATGGTGGAACGGCCCAGCTTTGGCTCAGGGGAGATGACGTCGAACCAAGCAGAGGAGTAGGTGTAGTTGTGCTCCGATCCATCGGAGTGGAACGCAACTGTTTCCTCAAGGTTCTCAGTGCGGTCAGTGTCCGCGATGAAGTAGGCAGTCTCCGTCTTGGTCATGCGGATCTTGGCACGCAGGATGATGCCGGTCAGGCCCATGCCGCCCACGGTGGCCCAGAAGAGGTCTCCGTCTGGATCATCCTTGGAACCGCTAGGTTCCAAGTGGAGGACGCGGCCGTCAGCCACGAGCAGCTCCATGGAAACTACGTGGTTGCCAAAGGAACCAGCGGAGTGGTGGTTCTTGCCGTGGATGTCAGGGCCGATTGCGCCGCCGATGGTGACCTGGCGGGTGCCCGGCAGGACCGGAACCCACAAGCCATACGGCAGGGCCGCCTTCATCAACTGGTCAAGGGTGACGCCGCCGTCGACGTCAACGATTGCGGACTCCGGGTCGATGGAGTGGATCTTGTTGAGCGGCTGCATGTCGATGACCAGACCGCCACTGTTTTGGGCGGGGTCACCGTAGGAACGACCCATGCCGCGGGCGATGACGCCACGGCGGAGGTGCGATGGCTTGTCGGAGTTGTCTTCAGCAACCTGCGCGACGGCCTTCTTGATGACCTCGACGTCCTCGGTTGACAGTACGTGGGCAGTCGTCGGTGCGGTGCGGCCCCAGCCGTGCAGGGACTTTTCGGTGGTATGTAGTTCCATCTCTTACTCTTTACTCGACGTGATATGTCGTACCCAGCCTACCCACCTATCCAGGCACGTGACGTTTGTGGCGTTAGTGATATTTGGAACATACTCAGACACAAAACATTTCCGAATATGTGGGTTTTGGCCGTTTAACGTCGCTATTCAGTGTGGAGTTGGCTGCAATGGCACGCCGTCATGAAAATCCCAAAGCCGCCAATGCCATTGGCCACTAGCGTTCGTTAATACAGATCCATGATGTCGCGGATTTCTTCAGGTAACTGCTCTTGTGAGGTGATTTCTGGTCCCTCGTATCCGCGCAGAATTTCATAAACCCGGCGGCGTGAGGTGGAGTCCAAGATGGGGAGCTCTTCCGCCATCAGGCGAGTCATGAATCCATCGAGCGGAAGATTCGTGTGTTCCGTGGCGAGGAAGTGTCCGTTGCGCTTGTCATCTTCTTGGCGTTCATCCTGCGCCGCGCGCTGGGCGGGAGTCAGATGCTCTTTCTTCGATGAGTACATGCGTTTTAGCATAGTTCCGCATAAAGTTATGCCCATGAATCAGCCACATTCGCAGCATGAATCTAACGTCCAAGCTGACACCCGCGTTGACAACTACGCACTTGATGACACTCTCGCCGGCCGCATCACGCAGTCCGCAGCAGCAGGTCTGATGCTCTCTTTCCCGGATTGGATTAAGAACAAAACGGCCCTTAGCATCACCTACGTGTTCTCCTTCATCGGCTTCGGAGCCCTCGTCGCCATCACGAATGCCCAGCGCGAGGATGAAGAACCACAAGCTGAGCAAAACGATTCTGACCTCAAGCAGTGGGCTGTCTTCGCTGCGGTCATCCTTCTTTTTGTGCTGGGCGGTTTTATTAACGTCAAGGTTTCCCAGGCAGTGGTCAAGCGCCTGCGCAAGCGAGGTCTTTCCAAACCATGGACTGCATGGGGCGCAATTGCTGCTGCTTTCGTATTCCTCGTGAGTGAGCTCGAAGCTCGCGATATCGAAAAGCTCGCTGCGTAGCCTCGCAAGTTTTGCGTATGGTGGGGCCCATGAGCCTCAAGGTCACAGATTTGAGTCAAGCACGCGCCAAGCGTGAAGACTCTCTAGTGACCCTCAAGCGTGAGCCTCTCACCGTCATCTGCCAAGTCTCTAACGTACGGGCAGAAGCAGAAGCACACCGACAGATCGGTTTCTCAGACGCTTTTACCTTCGCGGAGCTCCACCGTGTCCTAGAAGTCAGCTTCGGGCTTCCCGATGAGGATTCACCGTGGCACTTTTATGAGCATCGCGACGCCCGTGGCTGTCGCATTGACCCTGAGCATCAGGTCTCTGAATTCCTCTGGAAAGAGGGAGACCAGGTTGACTACGTGTGGGGCCTGTGGGACTTTAGCCTGGTGGTCGCGGAGATCTACCCACGTGATACTGGCACCCCGGAGGCCCTATGCGTGGGCGGTTCTGGCTCCTTCCTGGTGCCTTTTGATCTCACCGCAATTAATGCTGAGCTAACAGGGCAGGAAACCATCGATGAGGTCCTCAATATCGTGGTTCCGCCAGTGCGCGCGATCATTGAGAGAACTAAACTCTTCGACTTCGTACCCCTGCTCCAGGCCCTTGAACTAGAGCGCCCAGAGAGCCCCGAAAGTACTGACAATGCCGATGCTGTCCGCGCCGGTTTGGACTCCTTGCCCCGCGAGGTCACCTCAGAAGGACAGGATGCTTTCTGGTCGATGACGCTTGGTCTTTCCTGCATGGGCGGGCGCGAGCTCACCAATTCTGTGGCCGAGGCAACCATGGAAGCTCTTGGATGGGTAGCGGATGATGGGGCGAGCCTAAGCGGTGAAGAAATCCGCGAATTATGTGCTGCTTCTTTGGAGGAACTGGCTGCCATGGGCGCTTACGGTGCCGACGCTTTGGCGCCTGTGGATCGGCTCGACATTTACCGTGCATTGCTGCGCAGGTAGGCTATTTAGCCGTGATTGATAAAAATCCTAATGCCCATAGTCGGGGCAACATTGACGGCAACATTGACGGCAACGTTGAGGGAAACGTCGGGGGAGACGTTGACACTAACGTCGCCGATGTTGAGGTCCGACGCTCCTCGTTGCAGACGCAGCTTTTTCGCTTTGTCTCCGTGGGCGTGTTCACCGCGGCTATTGATTATGGCCTGACTTTGTTGCTGACCTCGCTGGGTCTGCACAGGTCCGCGGCTAAGGCTATAGGTTGGGTCTTTGGTACCATCGCGGCCTACATCGCGAATGCCCGCTGGACGTTCGGCGCACAGGTCTCCGGCCGCACCGCCGGCGCTGTCGCGGCGCTGTACGCCTCCACCTTCGCTGTGCAGAACTTCCTCTATTGGGCACTCAATGCACCGCTTATCTCCATGGGATTTGAGGGCGCCGTTAAGGACACCATTGCGTTCGTCATCGCGCAGGGCGTGGCCACCGTGACCAACTTTGCCATCCAGCGCATCTTCATTTTTAAGGGTGATTGATGAGTAACGCGGCGCAGCGGCTCTCGCACTCAAATTCCCTGCAAGCCCAAGGCTTCAAGTTCGCAATCACGGGTATGATTGCAGCGGTGATTGATGCTGGTCTGACATGGATTTTCCAGATCGGCTTGGACTTGCTTGGCGACGTCGCCGCCCGCACCGTCGGCTTCATCTTCGGCACCTTGACGGCGTATTTGTTAAATCGCCGTTGGACTTTTGATGCGAAGGCCTCGAAGCGGCGCTTGGCCGCAGTGGTGGCCACTTATGCACTGACCTATGCGGTCAACATCATTCTCTACCGCTGGGCGTTCCCCTTCTTTGACCACGACCTTGAGTGGCCCTCCTCCTGGGCCTTGGTCGTGGCCTTTGTGATCGCGCAGGGTACTGCCACGCTGATTAATTTCTTTGTGCAGCGTTGGGTCATCTTCCGCAGCACGCGGAAGTCCTTTGTGGTGGACAATTAAGCCCAGCAGAGCGCTTAAGGGCGGTGGAAGTCTTCTTTGCGGCCCTTGTTGTGCAGGTTGAGCCACTCGAGGAAGCCCTTGGGATCGCGCCTTTGCACGAGGAAGAACCAGCCAAAACGTGCAAACTCCTGGGGGAGAAGTTTGCGCATGCCGCGCTGCCACAGCAGGTAGCCGCGGTTGCGGTAGGTGAAGTAGCGCTTGAACTCACCGGCGGGGTACTGGGTATGCATCTTGCCGCCCAGGATCGGCTTGAACTCGTCGGAGCCATCTGGGTGCAGGTAGCTGGTAGTCAGCGCGGTGCCGAACTGGAGACCGGAATTTACGAGGCGGCGGTGGTACTCCACCTCGTCGCCGCGGATGAAGAGGCGGTAGTCGGGGACGCCGATGATTTGCATGGCCTCAGCGGAGATGAGTGCGCCGTTGAAGAGGGAGGCGATGCCGGGCAGGAAGTCGCCCTCGAGCTCGCTCATGTAGCGGCGCCACACGAGTCCCTGGCGCAGTGGGAATGCCAGGCGTGCGGGCTCGTTGATGTTGCATACTGCAGGGGAGACCTCGTGCAGGGAGTTGGTTTCAGCGACGCGGTAGAGCTCGGCAAGGACGTTCTTGTCTGCTGGGCGTCCGTCATCGTCGGCGCACCATACAGCATCGGCACCGAGGGACAGAGCGGTGAGGAAACCGAGGGCGAAGCCGCCTGCACCGCCCAGGTTGGTCTGGGAGGGGATATATACGCCGCGCTCCCCGGCGATGGACTCAACGAGGTCCTTGACGGCGTCTTCGGCACCGTTATCCACAACGATGATCCACTGCACAGGGTGGGTTTGGCGTGCTACCTGCTCCAACGAGGCGCGCAGCAGTTCAACGCGCTGGTGGGTGACAATTACGGCGGCCGTGGAACCGGCAGTGCTCAAGGTGGCAGTCATGCGTTCCATTCTGCCACCCTTGCGGAGGCGTATAGGCTTTGGACATGGAGTTAGAAAAGATGTGGCCGCCTTTTGCGGTGCGCATTCACGCCAGCGATGGCAAGCAGAGCATTTCGATGCGTGTCATGCGCGATACAGACATTGCTGCAATTAATGGGGTCACTCCGGAGGAGATCTATGGGGCCGAAATCCCGCAGCACGCGTTCGGCTGGCTCTTCGACGGCGATCCTTATGCCTCAGCGCGCATGCGGTGGGAGCACCGAGCAAGGATGTCTCCCGCGGAATGGTCTCTCGATTTTGTAGTGTGCATGGACCAGGAAATCATCGGCGTGGTTGATATGCGCGGTAGTGAGTTTGCAGTTCACAAGGAGGTGTCCACGGGTTCCTGGATTTATCATCGCCACCAGGGCAAAGGCTTAGGCACGCTGGTGCATCATGCAGTAGCGGGATTTTGCTTTGGTGAACTGGGTGCACAGGCCCTGAGCACTGGGTGGGTGCAGGGCAATCATGCCTCTGAGAGGGTGTCGATGAAGCTGGGCTATGAGCTTTACGACGCCGGCCTAGCCGCCACCTTGCCCTGTGGCCCAGAAAAGACCGAGCTGCCCATCCGGCGCGCACGCCTTGCTCGGGATAGGTACAACAATGCCGGCTACACCGTCACGGTGGACGGAATAACCGGCGCATTGAGGGAGCTGCTCGGGGCGTCGCCAAGCACGGCTTAAGCCTTGCCCGTGCCTTCTTCCTTTTCGAAGCGTTGGCGTAGTTCCTTGACGTATTCGCCTACCTCGGGGCCTTCGTATTCGCTGACTACTTCGGAGACCTCGCCGGCACAGCGGATGGTGCCGTGGTCAATCCACAATGCCGTGTTACACAGCTGCGCCAGGAAGTCGTTGGAGTGCGAAGCAAAGACCAGGATGCCGGAGCGCTTGACCAGCTCCTGGAGGCGCACACGAGCCTTGGCCATGAAGACGGCGTCGACAGCGCCGATGCCCTCATCGAGCAGGAGGATCTCTGGCTCAATCGAAGTCACCACGCCCAAGGCTAGGCGCACGCGCATACCGGTGGAGTAGGTGCGCAGCGGCATGGCGAGGTAGTCACCCAGTTCAGAGAACTCGGCGATCTCATCCATCTTGTTTTTCATCTGCTTGATGGTCTGGCCCAAGAACAGGCCGCGGATGATGATGTTGTCGTAGCCGGAGACCTCCGGGTCCATGCCTACGCCTAAGTCAAAGACAGGGGCCACGCGTCCGCGGACGTCGGCGGAGCCGCGGGTGGGCTCGTAGATGCCCGAGAGCAGACGCAGCAGCGTGGACTTGCCGGCGCCGTTGTGGCCCACCAGTCCAACGCGGTCACCTTCGCGGAGGTGAAGGTTGATGTCCTTGAGGGCCTCAACCACCACCGTGTTGTCGCTGTTCTTGCCAATCGCACCGCCAGCTGAGGAAAGTACAGCCTTCTTTAAGGAGCGGGACTTGGCATCAAAGATGGGAAAGTCCACGCAAGCGTTATAAGTATCGATAGAAACCATTGTTGAAGATCCTTTCGTGCAGCTTGCGCTACACCCAGTAGCTCACGCGGAAGCGCCACTGGCGCATGGCTAAGCCGGCAACGAAGATGCCCACAAGCGTGCAGGCAATGACAATGAGCCAGTGATAGCCGGCGACAGGTTCACCGATCATAGGAGCACGGACGATCTCCATGTAGTGATACAGCGGGTTAATTTCCGCAATGCGTGCACGGCTGGCTACAGCACCGCCCTGATCCTTCAAGGTGTTGGTCATCCACACAATCGGCGTGACGTAGAACAACAGCTGCGTCAGTGCCTCAAGCAGCGGTGCGACGTCGCGGAAGCGCGTTGCCACGATGCCGAAGAACATGGCCACCCACACGCCGTTGACCAGCAACAGCGCCAGCGCCGGGATGAACAGGAAGAACTCCCAACCCAAGTGGCGGGGGAAGATGATGATGAGCAGCAACCAAATGATTAGGTTGTGGCCCAAGAAGAGCGTCTGCCGCCAGACCAGGCGATAGACGTGGACCGACAACGGAGCCGGCAGCTGTTTAATCAGTCCCTCATTATCAATGAAGACGGTTGAGCCCTCCTTGATGGCACCCGAGATGAAGTTCCACATAATAAGACCCACGGTGACGTGGGGGAGGAACTCCGCGACGGGGATCTGGAACAGCATTGAGTACAAAAGGCCCAAAGCAGCAGCCATCACACCAGTGGCGATGGTGATCCAGAAGGGGCCGAGAACGGAGCGGCGGTAGCGTTGCTTGATGTCCTGAATACCCAGCATGAACCACAGTTCGCGCTGCTTGGCGCCTTGAATAAGGTCGGCAAAAGCAGTCCGCAGGGTCATGGACTGGGACGCCGGCACCTCGCTTGACTCCGGGGTGGAGGTCATGCGGGCGATGTCGGCGCGCAATTGATTGTTGTCTTGCACGTCAAAACACCCTAGCGTGCATCCAGGCTAAACGGGTATCTACACGCCGTTTGTACTGGGAAAATGCTTGAGACCAGCGGTTATCCTGTTTTAGGAATCCGGAGGGAAACACGTATAGAGTAGGGTGTCGATCGCCCCACAGCGGCCCCGAAAATCGTTGCGTTTGGGAACCAATGAAAGGCACGGAGGAAGGTTATATACATGCCATTAGGCTTGCCATCGAGGTATGACGTTGCCAGCGTGCGAGGTCTTTACACTGGCCTATCGGACGGATGGACCTACCTCAACGCAAACGCTGCGCCCCAGATTTCTGAGCGAGTGGCCGCAGGCGTTGCTCGTTCCTTCCGCATGTCGGCGGCGGTGGCCCCGCAGGAAGATTCCACTGGTGCGCACTCCGCGAACCGCACGCCGGGGCAGCTTGAGGGCGCGCGTAATTACGGCGCGGCCCGCATGGCGATCGCGGATCTCGTGGGCTCGAAGGCTGGCCGCGTTGTCTTAGGCCCTTCGCTGTCGGCGCTGTACCAGACGCTGGCGCGTAGCCTGCGCCCCATGCTGCGGCACAATTCTTCTGTCGTTTTGTCCAAGCTCGATCCGCCTGCGCTCTACACCGCGCTGGCGGAAGTTGATGCGGACGTGCGTTGGGCACAGCCGGACCTCGGCACAGGTGAGCTTCCGGCGTTCCAGTATGCCGAGCTTGTCGACGGCTCCACCCGTCTCGTTTCCTTCTCCGCCGCCCATGAGTTGTTGGGCACTGTGACACCTACTGCTGAGATCCTCGAAGCGATCCGCTCGCGCTCGCGTGCATGGACGCTTGTCGATGTCTCCGCGCTCGCCCCCTATCGACCTCTCGAGTTCGACGAGCTTGGGGCAGACATCCTTGGTATCGATATAGGCCTGCTCGGTGGCCCGCAGATCGCGGCCTTGGTATTCCGTGATGAAGCGATGTTCCGCAGGGTTGAATCGTATAGTCCGGCCAAGACTTCACACACTGCTGAAAAACTTGAGACTCCCGTGTCCACTGGCCTGGCCGGCGGCGTTGGGCCCTTGGTGGATCACCTTGCTGCGCTGGCGGGTGGCGAAGCCGGCTCCCGCCGCGTGCGCGTGCATAAGTCGATGGACGCGTTGAGTGATTACTTAAGCGAGCTCACCGCGGATCTATATACGTACCTAGGCACCTTGCCTGCCGTGCACATCCTAGGCGTGACGGGCGAGGCGGCAGCGGGTGCTTCAGATGATAGGCTGCCGCGCCTGACCTTCGCCGTGCAGGGCGTTCCCGCGGAGACTGTGCACCGTCGCCTCATTGACAACGGCTTGGTAACCACGCTGGCTTCCCGCACTCCGCTGCTGACTGAAATGGGTGCCGACGAAATTGGCGGTGCCGTTACCGTGGCACTGGGCCCATTCAACACGCATCATGACGTCGAGCAGCTCACCCGCGTGGTGGCTTCGCTGGCTTAGTGCTGCGGAACCGTCTTGCGGATGCGGGGCCGGTCTACACCTCGAGGACCAATTTGCCCGTGACCTCGCCGGAGTTGAGCGCGCGGTGGGCAGCGGCGGCGTCGGCAAGCGCAAAAGTGCCGTGGAGATGATGTTTGACCGTGCCGTCCTCGAGCCAGGGCCAGACGTGCTTGACGGTGTCCGCGACGATGGCGGCCTTGTCCTCAAGTGAGCGCGAACGCAGAGTGGTGCCTTGGAGGGTGAGGCGCTTGGCCAGAAGGATACCCATGTTGAGCTCCTCTTTTGTACCACCCTGGAGGCCGATGGTGACCAAGTGACCGTCGGTGGCTAGTGCCTTGAGGTTCTGCTTGAGGTACTTCGCGCCGATGATGTCGAGAATAACGTCACACTGGTTCTTGAGCTCCTCGGCGAAGTCCTGCTCCTTGTAATTAATGAGGACGTCCGCGCCATAGCTCTTGCAGGTATCGAGCTTCTCCTGTGAGCCCGCAGTAACGGCGACCGTGGCGCCCAGAGCCTTAGCCACCTGGATTGCGAACAGGCCGATGCCGCCCGCGCCGCCGTGGATGAGGATGGTCTGGCCTTCGCGCAGCCCTGCCTCCATGGCAAGGTTGGACCACACGGTGCACGCGACCTCGATGACGGATGCGGTGTCGGTGAGTGAGAAGCCTTTGGGAATCGGCAGGAGCTGGCCGACGGGAACCGCAACGTACTCGGCGTAACCGCCGCCCGCGAGAAGTGCTCCAATCTGGGTGCCTTCGGTCCACTCGGTGCCGTTGGCATCGACGATCTCACCGGCGACCTCAAGGCCGATCGTCTCCGATGCGCCAGGTGGCGGCGGGTAGTGGCCGCGGGCCTGCAGCAGGTCTGCTCGGTTAACGCCGGCAGCGTGGACTTTGACGAGCACCTCCCCGGGATGGAGCAGTGGCTTTTCGACGACGCCTAGCTCCAGCGCGCCCGGATCCTCAGGGTTGGTTTGCACGATAGCTTTCATGCTCGCCCAGCTTAACGAAAAGCAGACCCTGCTTGGGTGGAGAACTGGGTGGGGGAATGTGAACTCGCTTGGTGGGTTTAGTAGGCTAAGTGAGTCGCAAGACAAGGAGACGTGGCAGAGCGGCCGAATGCACTGGTCTTGAAAACCAGCGTGGGTCAAACCACCGCGGGTTCAAATCCCGCCGTCTCCGCCGTGTAAGTCTCGAGACATCGTTCCTGTGGATGGTGTCTCGAGACTTTTTCGCGCTTCGCATCGCCACGCGTGGTTTCATGTACCGCTATATGTAAATAGCGGCCAGACACCTGGTGATTTAGACACGCTAAATACACACAGAGGTACATACGCCGTGGACTGTCTTCGGTTTCCTTAATACGGGCTGCCTACGCGGTATTCTGCTCGAGCCAGGCGTTGATGCCGCCGCGCAGGGAGAAGGCCTGCGTGTAGCCGCGCTCGCGCAGGGCCGCGACTGCCTGGGCGGAGCGGATGCCGCCGGCGCAGTAGATGACGGCAGGCTCGTAATGGCCGAGCTGCGGGTTCTCACCCGCCAGGATGCGGTCCAAAAGGAAGTGCTCGGAGCCGGGAATGGAATGCTCAGCGCGCTCTTTAGCGGTGCGCACATCGATGATGCGGTAACCGGAAGGGATCTCTCGGACCTCGGGGGCGTCGGCAGGCTGCGAAGGCGCCGCGCCGCCGGATACGACGGGGATGTACTCCCACGTGCCGGAAAGCGCATCGTAGTAGCCGATCTTGCCCATGAGCAGGGAACCCGTGCCGGTGAGATGCTTGAGCGCCTCCAAGGTCATGGCAGAACCCACCGTGCCCACGACTGGGCCCAGCACGCCGGCTTGGGAGCACGACGGCACAGAGCCAGGGGCAGGTGCCGTGGGAAAGACGTCCTCGTAGACCGGACCGTGCCCAGACCAGAAGACGGAAAGCTGCGCATCGAATCCCAAAATCGAGGCCCAGACGTGCGGAATACCCAGCTCGTGGCAGGCCCACGAGCACAGGTAGCGGGCCTCAAAGTTGTCGGTGCCGTCAAGGAGGATGTCGGCCTCAGCTAGTTGTTTCAGGGCCGTCGCCGATTCCAGGCGCGGGTGCTGAATGACCCGCACATCAGGGTTAAGCGCGTGGAGGGTCTCCGCCGCGGAGACGGTCTTCGGGCCACCAATGTCGTCCATACCGTGGATGACTTGGCGCTGCAGGTTGGAAAGGGAGACCACGTCGTCGTCGAAAAGCAGGATGCGTCCCACGCCCGCACCCGCGAGGTAGAGCAGGGCAGGCGAGCCAAGCCCGCCGGCACCAATCACCGCCACCGTGGCATTAGCCAGCTTGGCCTGGCCTTCCTCACCCCATAGTGCTTCCTGGCGCGCGTAACGAATGCTCATTCCAATCCCACCCAATTGCTAAAACCGTCCGCGTGGCGCTGTTCCTTCCAGATGGGAACCTCCGCTTTCACGCGGTCGGCGCATTCCGCAGCAGCAGCGAATGCGTCGTTGCGGTGTGCCGCGGCGGCGATGACCACGAAGGCGGCGTCGCCAACGTGCAGGTCACCCGTGCGATGCGCACACCACAAACGGGCCTTGGGGTGCGCGGCGATGACCTCATCTGCCACGCGCGCGATCTCCGCATCGGCCGAAGGATGTGCCGTATACGTAAGCAGCTCCACGCCGCCGCGGCCGCCGTCGTGATTGCGCACGATTCCCTCGAAAGTAACCACCGCACCCATCGCGGCGGTGGCCACCTCTGGGTATTCGATCGGTTCCGCGGTCATGAAAGCCCCGAGAACCTTTCCGGTATCGGCGCTGACATACGAAGGATCAGTGCTCATGCTTTCCTTCCAACTGGTCGATGATGTGCGGCAACAAGGGCTTCAACACCTTGCAGCCATCCTTCACGCCGCCCGTTGAGCCAGGCAAAGCCATGGCAAAGGTACGGGCGTTGACGCCAGCGACTGTACGCGAGAGCGCAGCAGTGGGCACGCTTGCCGACGCCGCGTAAAACGCGTGCGCAATCCCTGGCAGCTCCTTGGTTAGGTGCGCGGAGACGGCCTCGACAGTGGCGTCGTCAGGCGAAATGCCCGTGCCGCCGGAAGTAAGAATCACCGAGGGGCCCTCCGCGAAGACCGTGTTCAAGGCTTCGTCGATCTCCGCATCGGGGACGATGAGTGCGTTGGGCGTATCGAAACCCATGCGGCGCAGGAATTCCACCGCGATGGGGCCGGAACGGTCCTCGTAGATGCCCGCGGCTGCGCGGGTGGAGGCCACAATTACTACTGCGCGGCGGGCCATTAGAACGGGATCACCTCAACGACATCGCCCGGCTGCAGCTGTGCGCCGGCCGGGATGCGGATGAGGGCGTTGGCGCTCATGGCCTGGGACAACAGGTGCGACCCGGTGCCACTGAAGAGTTCCGCGGTGGCGATGCCATTCTCGTAGTCCACGATGCCGCGGCGGAACTGATCGCGGCCCTTCAAGCCGGTGACAGGAACGGTGACCTGCGCGGTGTGTGCCGCGCGGGAGCGACCCAACGCCGGGCCGAGGTAGACGCGGAAGCTGACCAACGTGGACACGGGGTTGCCGGGCAGGCAAATGACGGGGACGTCGCCAAGCTTGGCCAATCCCTGCGGGCCGCCAGGCTGCTGAGCCACGTGACCGAACCAGCCATCCTCCTCGAAGACCTGGCGCACCACCTCGAACTTGCCGTGGGACACACCGCCAGAGGTGACGATGGCATCGGGCTGGTAGACGCGAACCACGCCTTCGAGATCGGAGCGCAGGATGCCTGGGTCGTCGTTGGTGCGGACAAAGGCCACAACCTCAATGCCGTACTCGCGGCACAACGCGGCGATCATCGGGGCGTTTGCGTCCGGGATGCTGGCCGCGCCCTGGCCGCCGATTTCCGCGCCGCCGGTGCACACGACGATGCGGGCAGGCGCGTAGACCTCGACCTCGGTGATGCCCTGGGAGGCCAGCGTGCCGATGGCGGCCGGGGTCAGGCGGGTGCCTTCCTCGACGAGGACCTTGCCCGCGGCGATGTCGGAACCTGCAAGGCGAATGAACTGGCCCTCAGGGGCTGCGGGGATGGTCACGGTTTCGCCCTCGCGCGGGAACTGCGGCGGCTCGCACTGCTCGACAGGCACGATGGTGACGGTTCCCTCGGGCACCTTCGCGCCGGTCATGATGGGAGTTGCGATGCCATCGCGGGCGGAACCTGGCACAGCACCGGCTGCCACGGTGGCGCCGACGGTGAAGGTGCCGCCGGTGGTGGAGGTAATGGCGTAGCCATCCATCTGCGAGTTGTCGAAGCGCGGCATGTCATAAGCTGCGGTGATGGTGCGGGCGAGGATGAGACCGTCAACTTCCAGCAGGGAGCGGGTCACCACCGTCGGTGCAGGTAGTGCTCCACGGATAGCTGCTAGGTGTTCTTCGTAACTGCGCATGCTGGCGTGCCTCTCCTTATGTGTCTGGTTAACCTCTCCAATTTTAACGGCACTTTTAATGCAAAAACTGGCATAGTGGCAGACATGGTTGAAATTCACTATTTCGCTGCCGCACGCGCTGCGGCCGGCGTGAGCCATGAGCTTGTCGACGCCCCCGCGACTCTCGGCGAGCTCCTCAACGAACTGGCCACCACGCACACCGGGACCACCGAAGCTGGAATGGGCCTGGGCGAGGTCCTCGAGCGCTGTACCTTCCTGGTCGATGGCAAAAACGCCGAGCGCGCCGCCACCCTAGAGGGCGCGACGCGCGTCGATGTGTTGCCGCCGTTTGCTGGCGGCTAGAGCCTAAAGGCCTGCTTCGTTTTAGAAGGCAGCCTCCCAGGCCTTCAGCAGAACCTCGGTCTCCTCGGCGGTGGTGATGGAGATGCGGATGCCCTCCGGGAACGCGCGCACGAGGACACCCTGCTCTGCGAGCTTGGCCGCGACCTCCTGCGGGGTGCCCAGCTGCTCGATGTTTGAAGCAGGGAACCAGATGTGGTTCGCCTCAGAAGCTGGGACGCCGAACTCGGCGAAGCGCTCGGTGAGGCGGTCGCGCTCGCGCACTGCCTCGTCGGTGCGCTCCTGTAGCGAATCCTGCGCTGCCAGGGAGTACACGGCACCAGCCTGAGCCACGGCGTTCACGGAGAACGGGATGGCTACCTTGTTGAGGGCCTCGATGATCTCCTGGGAGCCGAAGGCGTAGCCCACGCGCACACCTGCCAGGCCATAAGCCTTGGAGAACGTGCGCAGGCCGACGACGTTGGCGTGCGTTTTGATGTATTCGGTGGCCAGCGGCACGGAGTCGTTGCGGTTGTACTCGATGTAGGCCTCGTCGAGGGCCACGATGATGTCTTCCGGCACTGCGGCGAGGAACTCGTCGAATTCCTTCTTGGTGATGATGGAACCTGTGGGGTTGTTTGGGTTGCACACGAAGATGACCTTGGTCTTGTCCGTGACTGCCTGTGCCATGGCGGGCAGGTCCACGCGGTGCTCAGCGTTGAGCGGAACCGCCACCGGAGTAGCGCCCACTACCTGCGCAAAGATCGGGTAGGCCTCGAAGGAGCGCCATGGGAAGACCACCTCATCGCCAGGCAGGCACGTAATCTGCACCAGCTGCTGGCAGATAGCCGAGGAACCGGTGCCCACAGCAACCTGCTCCAAGGTCACGCCGAGGTGCTCAGCAAGGGCGCTGCGCAGCTCGATGGCGCCCATGTCTGGGTAACGGTTGGCGTCGGCAGCTGCGGCTTCCATGGCCTTGAGGGCCTCGGGGAGTGGCGGCTGAGTGGCCTCGTTGGAGGAGAGCTTTAGTGCGGTTTCGTTGCGTGCACCCGGAACATAGACGGGCAGCGAAGAAAGGTCTGGGCGAATCATGGGTACTACCTTAAGCGTTGCGCGGGCCGCGGGGGCCGAAATCGAAGTCTGCGGTTAGCGGGCCGAAAGCCTGCAGGCCCTTCGGCGCATCGAATGGGTCGAGGTGCACCTCGAGGAATGCCCCGCGTTCTGGGTGAGCGGCGATGTCTTCCAGAGCGTCCTTGAGTTCCCCCTCGGTCTTGGCGGAGTAGGACTCCATGGTGGTGTCCGCCTTGAAGACCTTCGGCAGTTCGTTGTAGTTCCAGTTCTGGATCTCGTTGTACTCCTGCTCCATGCCGAGGATGAAGCGCTCAATGGTGTAGCCATCGTTGTTGACCAGAACGATGATGGGCTTGAGCTCCTGGCGCAGGATGGTGGACAGCTCTTGGGCGGTCAGCTGGAAGGAACCGTCACCGATGAAGAGCACGTGGCGGCGCTCTGGGTTGGCCAGCTGGGAGCCGAGTACTGCCGGTAGGGTAAAGCCGATGGAGCCCCAGATGGTGGAGTTGATGTACTGCACGCCTTCAGGCATGCGTTGCGGGCCCAGGCCAATGTTGGAGGTGCCCGCTTCAGCGATAACAACGTCGTCTTCCTGGATGAATCCCAGCATCTGCTGCCAGATGCGAGCCTGCGTCAGGGCGGCGTCGGCTTCCACCTCGAAGGTCTCCGGAACGAACTTCTCGCCGCCGATCGGCTTCTTGGCAGGGATGCGCTCGAGCAGGACGTCGAGAAGCTCCAGCGTGTTAATTCCTACGAAGAACTCGCCGTCGGCGTTGAGGTGCTGATCGCCGAAGTTGAACACGTGCGCGTTGTCGAGATCGTGGGTGAAGGAACCGGAGTTGACCTCGATGAAGCGAGGGTTGGTGGTGACCAGGAAGTCGGAGTTCTCAATGCGCTCCTGCACGCCCGGGGCAGAAGCCGCGCCGTTGTAAGTGCCGATGAACAGCGGGTCGCGCTCGGAGAGGATGGCCTTGCCGGAGGAAAGCTGCGAGTAGGGCAGCTGGGCCTTGTCGATGATGGCGCGGAACTTGTCGGCGAAGCCGTGGCGGTTAGTGTCCTGATCGATGAGGATGATCGGGTCCTTAGCGGCAGCGAGGCGCTCCAGCACGCGATCGGCCGCAGCCTCGAGGCGCTCCTTGTCGGAGGAAGCCAGCTCGGTGGAGAAAGGCGTATCCGGGACCTCGATGGTCAAGTGGGTGATGTCGGAAGGGATCTGGATGTGCACTGGGCGCTTCTCACGCAGGCAGGTGTGCAGGGCCCGGTCGAATTCCTCGACCACGTTCATCGGGGAAACGCGGGTGGCTACCTCGGTAAACGGTGCGATGGCATCGAGCATGTTGGCAAAGTCGCCGTCGGCAAGCGTGTGGTGCAGGTTCCAGCGGAACTCGGTGGCGTACTGCGGCGGAGCGCCGGCGATGGAAACGAGTGGGACGTGCTCAGCGCGGGCGCCGGCGATGCCGTTTAGCGCGGAGAGCTCGCCCACGCCGTAGGTGGTGAGCAGACAGCCGACGCCGCGCTGGCGGGCGTAACCATCAGCGGCGTAGGCCGCATTGAGCTCGTTGCAGGCGCCAACGAAGCGGATGCCCTCGGCCTCGTCGATCTGCTCGAGGAAGCTCAAGTTGAAGTCGCCGGGAACTCCGATGATCTCGGAGATGCCGATGGCCTTGAGGCGGTCGAGGATAAATTCGCCGACGGTGGTCTGCATTGCGAGCCCTTTCTTTTGTTAGCGATAAAACGTGCTTTTCCGATTATCGTAGGTCACATTTTTGTTGTCATTAGTCAACATAGAGAAGTATCTTTGACATATGTCGAAACCGACGGTGCCGAACCTGGCACGGATTCAAGAGCTAGCCGATGACATCGCGCGGCAGTTGCAATGCTCGGTGGAGGTAACCACTCCCTCTATCAACGTGATTGCGGCAAGCGCGCAGTTGGGCGCCGTGGATAGTCACCGCGTGGCTTCGATTCTGGAGCGCACCCCGCCGCCGGAGCCGATCCCGTGGATGCTCAGTTATGGCATTCAGGAATCTTCTGCCCCGGTGCGCCTGCCGGCGAATGCGGAATATGACATGCTCCCGCGCGTGGTTATTCCGTTGCGCCACGGCCCTGAACTGGTAGGGCACGTGTGGATCATTGATGAGCACGCGCTTTCCGACGCCGCTCTTGCCACCGTTTCTCCGCAACTGAGCACGCTGACCAAGTTGGTAGACGAGCGCGATGCTTATCTGGCCACTCGTGCGCAGCAGCTTGGTGATTTAGCCCGTGACATCGTTGCGGGTGATGAAAGTGCGCTGGCCATAGCCCGCGAGCGCGACCTTTTGCCGCGTGATGGGGAAGTGCTCATTCATCGTATCGACGTAGACGGTGACTTGGTCCAGCTGTCGATGGAGCTCGCCCGTCCGCTGCGGCGGCGTCCGTTTCTAGCCCTGGACTTGCACGATTCGCTCATCATCGTGGAATCCCCGCGCGACGAGCAAGACACGAAAACGTTGATTGAGGAGGTTGCTTCCGCGGCCCTTACGGCGGGAACGCAGATTGGTGCGCGGGGCAGTGCGCCCACTGCGCGTCGGGCTCGTTTCATGGCCGACGTTGCGCGGCTGACCGGGCAACCTGCGATGGACTGGGCTGTGGCTGGCGCCTGGCGCGCGCTGTTGGGATGGGATCTGAGTCCGGCTACCGTGCGCGCGCTGAGCCCCGATGCCGCGCTGCTTTTAGACGCCAAGCGCAATAGCTACTGGGAAAGTCTGCTTTGCTATTTCGAGCATTCTCGCAACGTCAATGACACAGCCGCCGCGCTCTATATTCACCGTGCTACTTTGCATTATCGCCTAGACCGCGTCCGTGAGATTCTGGGCTCGGCTGCCCTCGAAGATGGCTGGCGCTGTGCCGCTTTGTATATGGCATTGAAGCTGCATGCGGCGCTTAATCGTCGTTATAACTTAAGCAGTTAGACGGTAGTGAGGGGGCTGTTTGGCACGCGTGGAGGGGCTCGGGTAAAGTAAGCGAAGATTCATCGCGAATCGCTGGAGACGTGCCAGAGCGGCCGAATGGGGCTCCCTGCTAAGGAGTTGACTTGCTTGCGCAGGTCCGGAGGTTCAAATCCTCTCGTCTCCGCCACTTGAGAAGTCTCGAGACATCGTTTACGCGCTGTCTCGAGACTTTTTGCTTAAGTCCCCATTGTGGGGCTGTGCGGTTATTGCCGCCGCTGAGCCTGGAGCTCGATAACGCTGATTCTTTGTCGTTGTAGCTCTCTGCATGGGAATCGGATAGGGGAAGGTAGTCAACCAGGCGGGTTAGCGCGTGCGGCGATACGGCTGTGCCACCGTTTCTTAGAGGCGTCCTTGTGCTGCACCGTGGTTGCCGCTAGGTGGTGAGGTCTAGACGGTGAGGAGTAGATGGTGAGGTCACCCAACAATAATCACAGCGCTTAACACGAACCGCAGTGGTTACGGGGTGACCTCACCATTTGTGGCCGCAGTAAAAGGCGAACCCCGCCCCACCAGTGATGAGCTGGCAGGACGGGGTGCGGCTTCGGAAGAGCGGGCTCGAGTACTTACATCGCCGGGGAGAGGCCCGCGTCGTCCTGGCCGCTGATGCGGTAGAGGTGCTCGTTGACGAACTCACCCACGCCCCAGCGCTCGAGCTCGCGGCCGTAGCCGGAGCGGTTAATGCCGCCGAACGGGAGGCCGGCAGCGGTGACGGAAGCCTCGTTGACGAAGGTCATGCCGTCGTTAAGCTGCTGCGCCACCTCGAAGGCTTTGTCGAGGTCGGAACCCCACACGGAGCTGGAGAGGCCATAGTCAGAGTTGTTGGCAATTGCGATGGCCTCGTCGATGTCCTTTGCCTTGTAGATGACTGCGACTGGGCCGAAGATCTCGTTGCAGGCGATCTCGGCGGAAGGATCGACGTCGCTAAGCAGCGTTGGCTCCATGTAGGCGCCGTCGCGGTCTACCTTCTTGCCACCCACACGGACGGTGGCGGTGCCATCGGCAACAGCCTTGTCGAGGCGCTCGATGATTTCGTCGCGGGCACCGATGGAGGACAGTGGGCCGATGTCGGCATTCTCGTCGTCGTATGGGCCGACCTTGAGGTTGCCGATCTTCTCCACAAGGTAGTCGAGGGTGCGATCGTAGAAATCTTCCAACACAATCAGGCGCTTTGGGGCGTTGCAGGCCTGGCCGGTGTTGTACATGCGGATTGGTACGAACTGATCGAGGGTCCACTCGAGCTTCTTGTCATCGATGATGATGAATGGGTCGTTGCCGCCGAGCTCCAGCACGGACTTCTTGTAGTTCTCACCCGCGGTCTTTGCCACCGCAGCGCCGGCTGCTTCAGAGCCGGTGAGGGAAACGCCCTTGATGCGCTTGTCCGCCACGAAGGCATCCATCTGGGAGCCGGAAGCGTAGATGTTGATGAAAGCGTCCTTCGGCAGACCCGCCTCTTCCAGGAGATCCTGGCAGGCCTGGGAAGACAGCGGGCAGATGGAAGCGTGCTTGAGCACGATGGTGTTACCCAGCAAAAGGTTCGGCGCCGCGAAGCGGGCAACCTGGTAGTACGGGAAGTTCCATGGCATAACGCCCAGCAGCGGGCCGAGCGGCTCCTTTCGAACAACAGTCTTTTGCGCGCCCTGGGCCGCCAAGTACTCGGGCGCGAGCAGCTCGTGGGCGTGCTCGGCGTACCAGCGGTAGATGTCAGCGACGATTTGAATCTCGCCCTTTGCCCAGCGTGTGAGCTTACCCATCTCACGGCCGATGTGCTCGGCTAGCTTGTCTGCGTTTTCTTCATAGAGTTCCGCAGTGCGGAAGAGGATGGCTGCACGCTCCTCGATTGAGGTGCGGGACCAGCTCTTGAAGGCTTCCGTGGAGCGGTCCAGGATCGCGTCACGGTCGGAGTCATTGATGCGGTCGAAGGTCTCCTCGGAGACGCCGGTGTTTGGGTTCTCAAGTGCAAAAGTACTCATGTCCCCTGTGTACCCGCGATGTGCCGAGCCTTCAAGAAAAATTAGTCACTTATAAGAGTGGTAAATCGCCCGAAGAGGTCTATTATCCCTATTTGTGAAACGTAGTTCTTCGCAGAACCGAAGCCGCATCTTTGGTCCTGCGCGCGTGACAGCTTTGGGCTTTTTACTGCTCATCATGCTGGGGACATTCCTGCTGATGCTGCCTTTTTCTACCGAAGGCACGCAGTGGACTCCTCCTTTGCACGCTTTCTTTACAGCGACTTCCGCTGTCTCTCTGACCGGTCTCATCGTTAAAGACACCGGCACGTACTGGACTCCCTTCGGCCAAGTGGTAATTATTGCCCTCATCCAGCTCGGCGGCTTGGGAATCATGTCGCTTGCTTCCTTGTCCGGCATGCTTTTAACCGGACGCATCAGCTTGAAAGCGCGGCGCTCGACGGCCGCCGAGGGCCGCCCCGTAGCCGGCGGCATTCGCCGTACCCTCTTGTTTACTTTTCTCGCCACCCTCGTTTGCGAGGCTGCAGTTGCTGTCCTCTTGGCCCTGCGCCTGCATTTCGCACATGGCGTCCCGGTGCTGCGCGCGATGTGGGAGGGTGTCTTCCACGCGATTTCGGCATTTAACAACGCGGGTTTTAGTACGTACTCGGACAATATGATTGGTTTTAATACCGATGCGTGGATTCTGCTGCCGGTGGCCTTTGCGCTCATCGTGGGTGGCTTGGGCTATCCCATGTTGGCGGAGATAGTGCGCCGTATCCGCGGCCGGTTCAAGCTCGCCCTGCGAGGGCATGCGCCGCGTGTGCACCACATGTCCATTACCGCGCGGATGACGCTGGTGGGAACTGCCATTTTGCTCTTCGGCGGCATGGCGTTTTTCTTGGTGGCTGAGTGGTCCGGCGTGCTGGCGGACATGCCGTTTGGCACCAAGCTGCTCAATAGCTTCTTCATTAGCGCTTCGCCGCGTACCGCGGGCTTTAATGCCATCGACTACGGGCAGGCGCATTCCATTACCTTGATGGCCTCGGACATCTTGATGTTCATAGGCGGCGGCTCCGCCGGTACGGCCGGCGGCGTGAAGGTGACCACCACCTGCGTGCTCGTTGCGGCGATGGCGGCGGAGTTCCTGGGCCGTGAGGACACCACCATCGGTAAGCGCCGTTTGCCAAATTCGATTACGCGCCAGGCGCTCGCCCTGACTGTGGCCGGTGTGGCAGTGGTGATGTTCGGAGTTGGAACCCTCGTGGTTTTGAACCCGCAATTCTCCACCGATCAGATCACCTTCGAGGTGCTCTCGGCTTTCGCCACCGTTGGCTTGTCTACAGGTATTACGGCCAACCTGACCGCGCCTTCCCAGATTATTTTGTGCTTCATCATGTACCTTGGCCGCGTTGGGCCGACCACGCTAGTGGCCGCTTTGGCCGCACGTACCCTTACCCGTCACTATCGCTACCCAGTAGAAAGGCCGTTCATTGGCTAACATCTTCGGCGCGCTGCGCCACGAAAAGCAATCCATCGACATCCCCGCAGTGGTGGTCATCGGCTTGGGGCGCTTCGGTTTTTCCCTGGCACGTGAACTTATGGATCATGGCGTTGAGGTGCTCGGCATTGACAATTGCGAGAAGTTCGTGCGCGATTACTCGCCGGTTCTCACCGAGGTAGTACAAGCTGATACAACCGACGCCGAGGTCTTGCACCAGCTGGGCATCGACGAGGTGGACCGCGTGGTGCTGGCCATCGGCTCGCACCTAGAGGACTCCATTTTGACCGCCTCCAATCTGGTAGAACTCGGCGTAAAGGACATTTGGGCGAAGGCGGACTCCGACGCGCATGCACGCATCCTGCTGCAGCTGGGCGTACACCACGTCATCCGCCCAGAACGCGACACCGGCCGCCGCATTGCGCACTTGCTCGGCGGCAAGTTCGAAGATTTCGCCGAAATCGCCGAGGACTATGGCGTTACCAAGCTCACTCCGCCCGCGCACTTGGTTCAAACCCCACTAGATCCGCAGAAAACGTGGGAAAAACATCGCGTGCAGCTGGTCTCAGTGCGCAAGGACTATGGCCACTGGATGCCTGTTGAGAAAGGCCAGCAATTGAACCCGACGGATCTCATCGTGATTGCCGGCAGCCCCATCGCCTTGGAGAAGTTCTCCGGGGCTGGGTCTTAGTATTCTTAGTCCCCTGCCTGGCGGTATCCGCGGCGCAGGTCATCGACCACATAAGGATGATCGAGCGTGGAGGCCGGCAGGTCGCGCGGCTGGTTATCTAAGCCGAATGATTGCGCGGCCTCGAGAGTCGCATCATCGAGGTAGCGCAGCGGGGGAGCGTAGTTGGGCACGGAGATTTCCTCCGCGCAAGCTACAAAGCCCCAGTCACCAAAGGTGGGCACGTGCACGTGATAAGGCACGGTGGGGCAGCCGGCGGAACGCAGTGTGGAATCGATACGCCAGAACACATCGGGAGTGCTAAAAGCGCTGGTTGCTTGCACGACCATTTTGCCGCCGGGAGCGAGCATCTTGTGCGCCATGGAGTAGAACTCTTCCGAGTAAAGACGGGCCATGGCGGCGGAGTCGGGGTCGGGTAGATCGATGAGGACGGCGTCGTAAAGCGTGTGATCACCGCCCGAACGCAACCAGGTAAACGCATCCTCGTTGAGGATCCGCACGCGGGGATCTTCCATGGCGCCCCCGTTGTCCTCGCGCAGGACCGTGTTGGCCACGTTCACTACCTCGGGATCGAGCTCGACCTGGGTGACCTTAAAGTCCATCTTGAGCAGCTCGCGCGCGGCTAAGCCATCGCCGCCGCCGATGACGAGCACTCGCCCGGCTGGCTCGGCAGGCAGCACGGGATAGACCAGGGACTCGGTGTAGCGGTACTCATCGCGGGAGGAATATTGCAGGCCGCCGTTGAGATAGAGGCGTGAATCCTTGCCGCGTTTGGTCACCACGATGTCCTGGTAATCCGAGGTATGGGCGTAAATGACAGGATCATCGTAGAGCGATTGCCGGGCGGTTACCACTATGGATTCGCTGCGGATGATGAGAGTAAGCAGCAAGGCGATAGCGCCCAGCAGCGCGAGGACATGCATTAGAAGCTGCTTGCCGGCGAGCACCGTGCGCAGTAGAAGCAGCGCAACCACGAGTGCGGCGATGAGGTTGACCAAGCCGGCCGCAGCGGTGCCACGAATCATGCCCAGCCACGGCAGCAAGACAAATGGCCATGCCAAACCGCCCAGCAGGCCGCCGAGGTAATCCGCGAAGTTGAGGTTGGCCACCACCGAGCCGGAATCCTCAGCATTCGAGGTACGCCCGTGCTGAATCAGCGTCATAAGCAGTGGCACTTCCATACCCACCAAAATGCCAATGATCAGCGTCGCTACGACCAAAATGAGGGTGGACTGGCCGACAAGTGCGAAGACCATGTAGAGCACCACGGCGCTCACGCCGCCGCACAAGCCGAGCAAGGTTTCGACGATGAGGAAAGAACTCGCCGGACACGACAAGAATGGCTTGGCCATCAACGCACCCACGCCCAAGGAGGCGACGTAGCCTGCCACGATCAGCGAGGTCTCTACGATGCCGCCGCCATTGAGGCTCGTGGACAGCGTCAGCAAGGCCAGCTCGTAGACTAAGCCCGAAGCTGCGCAGATACAGACGGAAATAAGCAGAGCTACCCGCCAGGCGCGCGAGCGGACCAGCGGATCTGCGGCGGGGGAAGCGTTTAGGTCAGACATGCGGCATTAATTACGCCGACGACGAGGAGGATGACGCCCGCGCAGAAGGCGCCCGCGCGGGGCTTGGTATCTTCCACCAGATCCCGGAAACGGCCGGGGATAAGCGCCTCCAAAATGACCAACGCTAGTGCCTGCAGCACGATGCCGACTAGGCCGTAGACAGCGGTTTCTAGCAGGTCAAAAGAGTGCACGATGGAGGTAACAAGCACCGCTCCCAGGGCAATCTGCTGGGCGGAAGCGATGACCGCAGCGTTGACGTGATGATCAACGAAGACAGCGCGGTAAAGCTTGCCTGGAGTGAGCAGATCCAGAACTACGAAGCCGGCGAGTAGCAGCACCGCTGCAACACCGAAATAAGCAAAGGTGGCCAGGATTGAATCGAGCATGAACTAACGCCTTTCTATTTCACGCCGCCGGAAGACCCGGAGGAGCCGCCGGAAGAACGGGAAGGGGAGGAGGGACTAAAACCAGGGCCTAAGAAGATATAGGTGCCGTCGTGGAAGTGATCGAGATTTTCCACGCGCACGGAACAGTTCTGCGGGCCAGTGGGCTCGACCTTGACAATCTGCTTGCGGTAGCGCAGGTACTCCGTGCCCGTTGCGGGATCGAATTGGCGCGCCTTCGGCTTGTGCTCTGCTGCAAGGCGGTTGGCCTCTGCCTGAACATTGTTTGCCTGACAGGCGCCTGACCTGATGGGAGCGCCAGTAACGCCGGGTGACGTCAGACCGCCAATCACTGCGAAAAGTACGGCGAAGACCAGTGACCATTTCCAGCCTTTGTCATAGTTCACGGAATCCACCTACTTGTAGTCTTCACGATTAATTCTTCTGCAGGGTACATATGCACCGTTTCCCACTCGAAGCCTGCGCAGTCTTCGGGTGCGGTGCCCTTGAGGGCGGTGACGTGGTACTCGCCCTGCCCGGGAAATTGTGCAGAGTGCCAATCCGTGCTCGACACCCGCTGAAATTCTGCGGCGAAGTTATCCGCCCCATGCTTGGCGACGTCCGTCTTCAGCTCGTAGCCCGTCACCTCACCGTAGGCCTGCGGCAGCGGACCCTCACAGTGGCAGGAGATCTCCTCGCGGAAGAGTAACGTCTCGCCGCGATAAACGCTGGCAGTATGCGAAGCGCCGATGATATCCAGCTCAAGCCGCAGGCCATCGGAACCGTGAAGCATGGTCGTGCTCAACGCCTGCGGGCGCGGGCCGTTTAAGCGTAGCCCTAAGTCAGCGGCACTGACGTCAGCGCTGGGGCAATCTAGAACCTCCACTGCGGCCTATGCCTTCGGAGCTGGGTACACGGTGAACTCACCCGGCAGCATGGTGCGGCCGGTGGATACCTCCCAGCTGTCATTGTTGGCCCAGCCCTCAAAGCCCAGCAGCTTTTCACCCGCGGAATAATCTACGTAGCGCATCTCGCCGGACTCTGGCAGGCCGGTGGTGCCGGTAGAGGTGTAGCGCGCATGTCCACGCTCGTCCTCACTATATGTAACTCCCTCGAATTCCACGGTGCCGCGACCTGGTGTGACGCCTGCGCCCTTGCGGGAGGTCCACCAGGTGAGATTGAGCTGGCCTTCATCGACCTCGACTCCCAACCAGGAGGAGTTATCTCCACCGTCGAGCAGGTACTCGTACCAGTAATAAGGGCCTTCATTTAAGGTCAGGGTGCCGCGGACGACGTAGTCGGTGGCGCCGTAACGGATGATTGCTCCCGGACCAAGTTTTTCTGGATTGAACTCGTTTTGGCCTTTGGCCTCGGCGAAGTAATCCTTGGAGAAGGTATCGCCCGTCTCCTGCGCGCTAGCCGCCTTGGCTTGGCGCGATTTAAAGAACATGTAGATGGCCGCAATTAACAAAACCACGGCGAGCAGAAAGAAAATCTTGTTCATGACTGGCCCTTTAATTCTTTGCTTAGCTTAGGTCTGTAGCAGCCACCCTAGCTCACACCTTGGACGTCCGATAGTCCTACGCATTAAGCTGGGGAATTGTCGTTTTCAATTCGATGGATTTTAGGTCGGCGTATGAACGAAAAAGAGCTTATTTCTATTGCGAGCGATGCTGCAGCAGAACTCATTGACGCCGAGTCCTATCCCTTCGTCGAAGGCTGGCGAGCCTGGCGGGTGCGCGGAAAGTGGTTCATGCTGGCCACCACAATGCCTGCGAATAAGCCTTTCGGTGGAAAGAAAGCCATCATTCTCAAAGCTCCGCCGGAGGATGTCACCGCTTTGCAGGCTGGTTATGCCGACATCGGCCCTGCATATCACATGAATAAGCGGCACTGGTACACCGTGTATCCCGGGGATTCGATAAACCCCAAGTTAGTTCGGGAGCTCGTCCAGGAATCCTATGCCGCGGTGGTGCAAAAGCAGCCTAAGGCGCAGCGCCCTGCCGGGTGGCAAGAGGCAGTGCGTTAAGGAAGTATAAAACGCAATGGATAAATCTAATGGCCGGTTCCCACGCTTTGTCTATGAAAAAGGCACAGAGCCCGATCCGCGTTTTAGCATGGCCAACGAGCGCACGTTCTTGGCATGGATTCGTACCTCGCTTGCTTTCATCGCAGGCGGCGTTGCATTGCAGGCTTTCGATCTCCCGATTCACGGCACGCTGACCCGTATCATCTCCGTGATCATGCTGGTGGTCGCCATTGTCTTGCCGGCGGTGGCGTGGGCGCATTGGGCGGCGTCGGAAAGCGCGATGCGTGAACAAAAGCCCCTGCCGCCGAATGCCGCGATGCCTCTGCTCGTGGGGCTCGTCATCATGGTGGGCGCGCTCATCCTCGCAGGTCAGTTGATGTCTTAGATGTACGACGTCGGATTGCAGCCCGAGCGCACGCGCCTGTCCTGGCAGCGCACGCTGTTGGCTTTCGCGTTGGTGGCGTTGGTGGTGCTGCGCAGTGAAATTCCCTGGTCAAACGCGGAACTGGCGGTCTACGTGGGCGGTGGCCTGGTGTGCGCATGGTTGGGTTGGCGGGTACATCGACGCGCCGCGCTTTACGACGCCGCCCTCGCCTCCCGCACTCCACTTCCCGGCGCCGCGGCTCTCGCTAGCCTTGCCTTGGCCGTGTCTTTGCTCGCGCTCTTGGCCATTGTAGGACTCGGTGGGGGTAGCACCATTTCCTTGCAAAGCTGAACTGTTACAACGTTGGCTAGTGGGCCCGAGGGGGTAGGCTAGTCGATTTTTCATAAACAGTGGGGGTAAATAGAAACGATTTCCTAGTTTTGCGTTGGTCCAAGTTGTATGGTTTTCGCGAACGTGGGTATTTATTTTCCGCTGCGAAACGCCCCGTTGCACACCCCAAGCCGAGGACAATCCAGGGAGAACTGCATGACAACACCGCATACACACGAATCGACAGCACATGTAGAAGGTGAAGACGACCACGGCGTAAAGCAGAGCGAATGGCGCCGCATGGTGATTGGCCTTTTCCTTGGCGTAGCCCTGGCTGCGTTGGTGTGGTTCCTCTTCCCATCCAATGCAGTGGAGACTGTTCTGCAGTCTTCCGGCGCTGACCCAGAAGAGGAGTACACATACGGGGCAATTCGCGCGGTTGCGGCCGTGACCATCCTGATGGGTGTGTGGTGGATGACCGAGGCGATTCCGCTTGCAGCGACCGCTCTGCTCCCACTGGTTATTTTCCCGCTGGCTGGTGTGGGCACGATTAAAGAGGTCGGTGCGCCTTATGCATCGGCGACCATCTTTCTTTTTATGGGCGGCTTCCTTATCGCGCTGGCTCTGCAGCGCTGGAACCTGCACCGCCGTATGGCGCTGGCCGTGGTGAAGGTTGTGGGCACCTCGCCCAAGCGCCTGATTTTGGGCTTCATGCTGGCCACGGGCTTTTTGTCCATGTGGGTCTCTAATACTGCTACCGCAGTGGTCATGCTGCCGATTGGTACCTCCGTGCTGGCGCTGACTGCTGAGACGGTTGGTGGCATGAAGAACCAGAAGAAGTTCGCAACGGCCCTGATGCTGGGTATTGCTTACTCGGCTTCCATCGGCTCGCTGGGCACGCTCATTGGTACCCCGCCGAACGCCCTGCTGGCTGGCTACATGAAGGAATCTCATGACATCGTGCTGGGCTTCGGCAAGTGGATGATTGTCGGTATGCCGCTGGCTATCATCTTCCTGTTCGTTGCCTGGTTCATGCTGATCACTATCTTCAAGCCGGAGATGGACCGTATTCCTGGTGGTAAGGAGCTCATCGACAAGGAAATCGCGGCTCTCGGTCCGTGGACCATGCCCCAGATTCTCACCGGGATCATCTTCTTGAGTGCTGCGATCTCTTGGGTTGCCGTCCCGTTCCTAGTGGGCGAGGACTCCAACTACGACGACGCTATCGTCGGCATCGCGGCTGGCCTGCTGCTATTCGCTATCCCTGCCGACGCTAAGTCCGGCGTGCGCTTGCTGGATTGGAAGACTGCCAACGAGATGCCATGGGACGTGCTGCTTCTCTTCGGCGGTGGCCTGTCCTTGTCGGCGATGTTTAACAACTCCGGTCTCTCCCTGTGGATTGGTGAGATGGCCAAGGGCCTGGGCGGCTTGCCGACCATCCTGCTAATCGCGGCGGTCGCCCTGCTCGTCCTCTTCCTGACGGAGATCACCTCCAACACCGCAACGGCGGCTACCTTCTTGCCGATTATGGGCGGTGTGGCCGTGGGTATTGGCCTGACTACCAACGGGGAAATCAACATCCTGTTGCTGACCATCCCGGTTGCTCTCGCGGCTACCTGCGCGTTCATGCTCCCGGTTGCGACCCCGCCGAACGCGATTGCGTACGGCTCTGGCTACGTCAAGATTGGCGACATGATCAAGGGTGGCGTCGGCCTCAACCTCATTGGCTGTGTGCTCATTACGCTGACGGTCTACCTGCTGGCCGTGCCGGTCTTCGGCTTGGTGCTGTAAACACTGTCTGCTGCGTGCGGGCAAGGCACCTATCCGGTGCCGAACGCCAGGTTAACAATGCGTAAAAACGTATTGTGGCCTGGCGATTTGCTGCTTCTGGGCAACAGCACTATAGTTAATCAACGTTGCAGAGAGCGCTTGACGCTCAACGTCAACGGACTGCGCCCGTAGCTCAACGGATAGAGCATCTGACTACGGATCAGAAGGTTGGGGGTTCGAATCCCTCCGGGCGCACAAAATTTAACCCTAGCTTGCTAAACAGGCTAGGGGTTTCTTCGTTTCACGGTGTGCCTATATTTCTAGGGTCACTTACCGGTTGCTTAGCCCTCGGCTTTCACCCGTGGACGCCACCTAGGATCTGCGTAGTTGCCAACGAGAGCGCTCGTGGAGGCCAAGTGAAGGGCTTTGTTGTCAGTTATGCAGATCCGAGCCGCAGCCAAAGCCCTAGCCGCCGCGAAAGCCACAGACAGCCCGCTTACTGCGGCTCCTGCTGAGAAAAGTCGATGTCTCTCACCCAGTCCGGCTCGGGCGGCGGCTCCAGAGCTCCCTCCCACGGCGCCGGACCCAACGCGCGGTGCCAGCTGCGCACTCCGCGGTAGTAGCGCCTCTCCCAGGCGGGCTGATTAGCAGTACAAATCTGCTCCACGATGTAGTTCAGGTGGTATTTCACGCAATGGCCGGTATAGTGCAACGTGCGCCAGCCCCGCAGGACGGCCTCGTTGTTCTTCCAGTGGTCCCTAATCCACGGCGTGAGCGCCGAGTGGAATTGCAGACCGTTTATCTCAATCGCAATCTTGTAGTCCGGCAAGACAATGTCCCACCGATACGCCCCAATGAGATAGTTGCTCTCCACCTTCAGCCCGCGCGCCTTCAAAGCGCGGATGACTAGTATCTCCGCAGAAGAGTCGGTAAACAGTGCAGCTTGCGTAAGTACCTTCTGCGCGTGCGCCGACAGTCGGCGAAACTCCGCTCGGTCCCGCTCGATGGCCTCCCTGCCTTCCTTCGTCGAGTAGAGGGCCTCGCACAGCTCCACCGCCAGGGCGGCGTCGAGCCGCTCGATGGCGAGAAGCGGATTGGCCACCCGGATGCCATCGATCATCCGATAGGCGTTTTGCTTAGTGCGGCGCAGTGAGTAGAAAGGCGACGTCGGCAAGCGTGCAGGTCCGCGCAGCTCCAGCGGAGTCGTCAGCTCATGGCCTAAATAGAGCTGTGCCGCGGTGCGGCCGGCGGCGATCACAGTCGCTTTGTATTCTTGGACCGCTTGCAGAACCTCCAGCGGCGTCGGAGCTCCCCACACGTAGATACCGCGCGCAATTTTGGTGATGTCCCCACGCCGCAGACGCGTGACAAGTTGGGACCTACTTAGCCCCCGAACAAGTAGTGCAGTCATCGTTTCCCCCGTTGATGCTGCGCTCAGCTTAACAAGAGGTGGGGTAACCGGCTACCGGGGAAAGCTGCATATTTGCCAACGAAAGCCGCGACACCCCCAAAACTGTAGGCTTCGTTGTCAGTTAGGCCGATCGCACATGCTTTCCGACGCCCCCGTACCCTAGATTCCATGAACCAGAAGCTTGCATCCTGTCTCATCGCCGGCGCCATTCTCGGTGCGGTTCTCTGGCTGGCGTCGGGGATGCTATGGCTTTTGCCCGTCGGAATTGCGCTCGGCCTCTTAGGCCTGCCGATTCTCGCGCTGAGCCGAGACGAGTCAAAGTCCCGGAAGCAGCGCGATGACACCTTCCGGGACTAAAAGCGCAGCCTAGAAAATCTCGATGCGCCCGCCCAAGGACTCCGACTGGCGCAGCTGCGCCACCCAGTTCGGGCCGCCCGGGTGTAGGCGCAGCACCGGTCGGGAGGAAATCTTCACCGGCGAGACAGACTCCTTGCGGGCACCCGAGCGCGCCTCAATACGAGTACGGGCGCGGAAGCCGGTCTCAGCCAAGTCTGCGATGGAAGGCTGCTCCGCAGCGAGCGAGTTGCGCGCGGCTTGGAGGAGCTGGAGGGCTTCGTCGAGGGCGTCGACAAGCGCGGGCGCGTTCGTCTCACACATCTGACGCACGAGCTCAGGCGTGGTGCCCGCCACACGCGTGCCGTCCTTGAAGGAGCCCGCGGCCAAGGACTGCGCGAGGATACCGCCATTGTCGCCCACCACGGCGAGGGTCTCAGCCAGCACGTGCGGCAGGTGAGAAATGCGGGCCACGGCCGCATCGTGGTTGGCCACGCGCACCGGAACGGCCTCTGCGTGAACCATCTGTGTCATGCGCACAACGTCGGAGAAGGTCTCAATCCACTTCTTAGGGATGCGCTCGCCACGGGCTTCGCACTCCGCCGCGTAGTCATAAGTAATTGCCCACGCCGAGCGCTTGAACAGGCCAATTTGGGAGTGGTCCCAGCCGGAGTTCTGGGTACCGGCCATCGGGTGTCCGCCCACGTAACGGCTTTCCATACCACGCTTCAGGAAGAGTTCGCGGACCTCCGTCTTGACCGAAACCACGTCGGTAATGCCGCAGCTCGGCGCATGCTCTTCGATCTGATTCAGCACCGAGTCCACCGCATTCATGGGGGTAGCGATGACGATAAGGGCGTCGTCAGCCTCGGCGCGTGCGAGGATCGCAGGCATGTCATCGGTGACGTCATAGCCCGCTTTGATGGCACTGCGGGCGCCGGAAGTCGAGTGATTGTAGCCATACACTGCGTGTTTGCTTGCCACGAGGTCGCGCAGCAGGGAACCACCAATGAGGCCGAGGCCGATGATGCATACGGGTCGTTGAACGTCTTGAGAACTCACGGTGACAATTCTGGCACAACACGACTAATCTCACGAGGTATGAGCGATGACAACATCTCCTTCGCAGTAACCGTTGCCCGCAATGAGGGGCAATGGGTGGTTCGGGAGTTCGATGACGACTTCGAGGACATCAACACCTCCATAAACGCAGTGCGCGCGCTGCGCTCCGAGGGCGCGGCCTTTGCGCTGCTGTGTGTGGACGATGATTACTTTGTCGTTGTGCGCCCGGTGCCGGGAGATGTGCGCATGCTGATCTCTGACGCCACATATGCCGACGAGGATGATTTCGCCGCCGACTTCCTGGAGCTGCGCGACCTTGACTTCCCCGAAATCGATGACGACGACGAGGATCCAGATCCTTATGGCGACGGTGACTTCGATATTTTTGCTGATCTTGGACTCAGTGAAGATCAGTTGGGCTACATCATCGACAATGACGAAGATTGGCCCTCCGACATGCTCCTGCGCATCGCGGGCGATTTAGGCTTCGGCGACGAGCTCGAAGAGATCATTGCTTAAATCCCAAGGCTTGGCCCGCGCCGAGGCGCGCATGCGCCGCGCGCTCGAGGTGGCACGCCAGACACCCGCGGGAGACATCCCGGTAGGCGCTGTGCTTTACGACGCCGCCGGCAACGAGCTTTCCACCGGCGTCAACCGCCGGGAGCAGCGCGGCGATCCCACCGCGCATGCGGAAGTGGAGGCGATTCGCGCGGCCGTCGCCAAGCATGGCAATGGCTGGCGCCTAGAAGGCTGCGAAATTGTGGTCACCCTCGAACCGTGCGCGATGTGTGCCGGGGCCATCCAGGGTGCCCGCGTGGCTTCCGTGGTCTTTGGTGCTTTCGAACCGAAGACGGGCGCGTGCGGCTCGCTTGTCGATGTCCTGCGTGCCCCCGGTTCCCTGCACGTGCCCGAAGTGCGCGCCGGGGTGTGCGAGGAAGAATGTGCCGGACTGCTGACCGGCTTCTTCGGCGAGCTGCGCTGAATCTGTGTAGGGTGGGGTCATCGCAAAACAAAGGAGGCTCATCATGGGTGATTTTGAAAACAAGAAGGACGACCTAGTAGGCAAGGCCAAGGAAGCTGCGGGAAACGCAACCGACAACGAGGATCTTGCTAACGAGGGCAAGGCAGACCAGGTTATTTCCCAGGCTAAGGACAAAGTCTCTGACGCTGTCGAGGGCGTAAAGGACAAGGCCAACGAGGTTATTGGCGGCCTGAAGGACAAGTAAATCCGGCGGGATTTTGTGCCGCGCGCTTCAACACGTAACCTAGACCACGGTGGCGTGTCCGAGCGGCCGAAGGTGTTCGCCTCGAAAGCGAATGTTGGGTAACCCCCAACCGCGGGTTCAAATCCCGCCGCCACCGCCATAGCGAAAGCCGTGGGGCAAGTAATTGCTCCACGGCTTTTCGTGTTTTAGCTGCCAGCGGCTGGCCGCTAGACTGGGCGAAGTTAATCAACGAGACAGAAGGTAACTCCTGTGGCAAAACTCTTGTACCGTCTTGGGCGCTGGTCCTTCCTCAACAGGTGGAAAGTGATCATCGCATGGCTTGTGATCTTTGTGGCCGCCGTGGGCGCCACGATTGCCTTGATGAAGCCCATGACTACGGAGTACTCCATCAAGGGCACGCCGGCGATTGACGCTACCCACCGCGCCGCCGAGCTCTTCCCGGAAAGCGGCAACCTGGCCAGCGCGCCTTCTGTGAACCTGGTCTTCCAAGCCCCCGAGGGGCAGAAGCTTTCTGACCCGCAAAACAAGGAAGCGATCCAGCAGGTGGTCGATCAGATCACCAACGAGCTCGGCATCAAGGACCAGCAACGCTGGGGCAACCCGCTCGACGTATCGCCGGCTCTGCAGCAGCAGGTTATCGATCAATTCACCTCGATGGGCCTGCCGGAAGAGACCGCCCGCAAGGATGCGGATAACCTCGCGATGGTCAACGAGGATGAGACCATCGCCTACACCACCTTCGACTTCGATGCGGAAAGCTCCTACACCGTTGAGCAAGAAGACAAGGACGTCGTCACCGCAGCGATGGAGCTGGGCCGCGAGAGGGGGCTAACGGTCGAGGCCGGCGGCGCGGGCTTTGGCGATGAGATTAAGGTCAACTCCACCTCGGAGATCATCGGCTTGGGCGTGGCCTTCCTCGTCCTCATCTTCACCTTCGGTTCTTTGGTCTCGGCAGGCATGCCGCTCATCTCGGCCGTCGTGGGCGTGGGTCTCGGCGCGCTCGGCGTCATGATTGCCACGCACTGGATTGAGCTCAATAACTTGACCCCGGTCCTGGCCATCATGATTGGCCTGGCCGTGGGCATCGACTATGCGCTGTTTATCATGTCGCGCTACCGCCAGGAGCGCTCGCGGATGGATGGGCCCGAAGCCGCCGGCATGGCGGTGGGCACGGCAGGTTCTTCCGTGGTCTTCGCCGGCGCCACGGTCTTTGTGGCGCTCTTTGCCCTCATCGTGGCCAAGATTGGCTTCCTCACTGCCATGGGCTTGGCCGCCGCGGGCACCGTGTTCATGGCGGTGCTCGTCGCGTTGACCCTGGTGCCGGCGCTGCTTGGCCTGGCTGGCGATAAAGCCTTTGCTGGTCGAATCCCCGGCATCGCCGGCAACCCGAACAAGAAGGGCAAGCACCGTAAGGGCGCCACCATGGGCAACCGCTGGGTGCGCGCAGTGCAGAAGGCCCCGGGCCTGGTCATGGCCGTGGTCGTGTTGGGTCTTGGCGCGCTGAGCGCCCCGGTGCTGAACATGGAGCTCGCGCTGCCGGCAGATACCAGCTCAAATCCGGATACCACCCAGCGCAAGTCCGCGGACCTGCTGGCGGAAGGCTTCGGCGCAGGCGTCAATGGTCCATTCCTGGTCATCGTCAACGGTGAGGAAGCCAACCCAGACGCGCCGGCTCTCCAGCCGCTGATTCAGGGTCAAGAAGGCGAAGACCAACAAAAGAAGGCAACTTTCGCCTCCTTCATGTACGCGACCCAGCAGCTTAACCAGGTAGGCGGCGTGAAGCACGCACAGATCGTTGGCCTCAACTCTGATCAGACCGCGGCGCAGATCATGGTTGCACCGACCACTGGCCCGACGGATCCCACGACCGTCGGCACGGCGTCGGCACTGCGTGCGGAAAATGAGCGCCTGAGCGAGGTCACCGGCGCGGAAATCGGCATGACTGGCCTGACCGCCGTGCAGCTAGATATCACCGAGCGCCTTGAGGCCGCCATGCTGCCTTATCTGGCCATCGTGGTGGGCCTGGCCATCCTGCTGCTCTTCCTAGTCTTCCGCTCGGTCTTGGTCCCTGTGGTGGCTGGCTTGGGCTTCCTGCTCTCAGTGGGCGCGGCCTTCGGCCTTACGGTTCTGGTGTGGCAGGACGGCCTCTTTGGCCTAGTCCCGGCGCCTGGTCCGCTAATTTCCTTCATGCCTATCTTCTTGATCGGCGTGACCTTCGGCCTGGCCATGGACTATCAGGTCTTCCTGGTTACCCGCATGCGCGAGCATATCTCGCGCCACCCGCAGGGCAGTGGCACCAAGTACAACGCCGTGGACGAGGCCACCATCGCGGGCTTTACCGAAGGCGCGCGCGTGGTCACGGCCGCAGCCATCATCATGATTTCGGTCTTCGTGGCGTTTATTAACCAGCCGCTGCCGTTCATTCAGATCTTCGGTTTCGCCCTTGCCGCAGGCGTGCTTTTCGACGCCTTCTTCGTGCGCATGTCCCTCGTCCCCGCCACGATGTTCCTGCTGGGTCGCGCCACCTGGTGGCTGCCGAAGTGGATGGACAAGGTCATGCCTTCCCTCGACATCGAAGGCACAGCTCTGGAAGAAGAGTGGGAGCGTGAGCATGGCGGCGCATCTGCTGATACGACGCAGCACGTAAACTAGCCCTTATGATCGAGCAACAGCCGCCTTTTCCTGCACCCAAGCTAGAGACTGACCTGAGCTTCGACGTGCGCACGCGCCTCGACCAGGCCGGTCCTGGCAAGCATGGTCGCAGCGGCACCATTCACACCCCGCACGGGGATATTCAGACCCCAGCCTTTATCCCCGTGGCCACTAAGGCCACGGTCAAGACCCTGACTCCGGAGCAGATCCGGCAGACGGGCGCGCAGGCTATCTTGTCCAACGCTTATCACCTTTATCTGCAGCCGGGCCACGACATCGTGGATGAGGCTGGCGGCGTCGCGGCCTTTGAAAACTGGCATGGGCCCACCTACACCGATTCCGGTGGATTCCAGGTGATGTCGCTTGGCGTGGGTTTCAAGAAGGTCCTGGCCATGGACACCTCGAACCTCACCGAGAAGGACATCCGCGCGGCCAAGAAGGAGCGCATGGCGCAGGTCGACGAAGACGGCGTGGACTTCAAGTCCGTCATTGACGGCTCGAAGCACCGCTTTACCCCAGAGGTTTCCATGCAGATTCAGCATGGTTTGGGTGCCGACATTATGTTCGCCTTCGACGAGCTGACCACTTTGGTGGATACCCGTACCTACCAGGAGGAATCCGTCGCGCGCACCCATCGCTGGGCACAGCGTTGCTTGGACGAACACCACCGCCTGACCGAGGAGCGTGGCCCGCAAAAGCCACGCCAATCCCTGTGGGGCGTGGTGCAGGGCGCGCAATATGAGGATTTGCGCCGCCAAGCCACCCGCGGTTTGGTGGAGCTTTCCCAGGCTGCCGAGGCAAACGGCAAGCGCGGTTTCGGCGGCTTTGGCATCGGCGGCGCGCTGGAGAAGGAGAACCTGGGCACCATCGTGGGCTGGGTCTGCGACGAGCTTCCTGAGGATAAACCGCGCCACCTGCTGGGCATTTCTGAGCCCGATGACCTGTTCACCGCGATTGAGGCCGGCGCCGATACCTTCGATTGCGTCGCGCCTACCCGCCTGGGGCGTCGCGGTGGCGTGTACACGCTGGATGGCCGCTTGAACTTGAAGGGTGCGCGCTTCAAGCGCGATTTTGCAGGAATCGACGAGGAGTTTGGCGGCTACGTTTCGGAGAACTACTCCCGTGCGTACATCCACCACCTGCTCAAGGCCAACGAATTCCTGGCCGGCACGCTGTGCACCATGCACAACCTGACCTTCATGATCCGCCTGGTGGACAACATCCGCGCCTCCATCGACGGCGGCTACTACGAGGCTTACCGCGACGAGTTCATGGGCCGCTACTACGCCGGCAAGTAAGCTACCTCCCTGCGCCCTCCGCCTTTTTCCGCAAATGCGCCCTCCGCCTCTTTTCCGCAAATACCCAGGGCTGGAACTGCAGACCTCCTGTTCGGCTTTTCTCGCGCTTGCCGACGCCGCCCTTTTCACCAGGAAGCTGCAGTTCCAGCCCTGGGTTTCTAGGGTTGGGTTTCTAGGGCTGGGGATTTGTGGTTTAGCTGCTGGGAACGTAGTCTTCGCGGGATTTAACCCACTTGATGACGACGGTGGTTATTGGCAGCATGACCACCTCGATGAGGGTTTTCCACACGAAGCCGACCACTACGTAATTGAGAAAGCCGCTGAATGTGGAAATGCCGATGACTGGTGCGGCGATGATGCAGAACAACACAGTATCGCCGAACTCGCCCACGACGGTTGAAGCCACCAAACGGCCGATGAGCCCGCGTTCACCGGACTTTGCCTTCATACGGGTCAGCGTGAAGGAGTTGAGCAGCTGGCCCACCAAGTAGCCTGCCAAGGAAGCGGCGAGGATTTGCGGTACAAGGCCCAAGGTAGCGGCGAAGGCCTCTTGGCCCTCATAGAAATCCGCCGCTGGCAGCCAAATCGCGATATAGAAGCACACCGCGGCCAGAATCGCCATGACGAATCCGATGTAGACCGCCCGCCGCGTGGACTTGAAGCCATAGCATTCGGACAGGACGTCGCCTGCGATATAAGCCAGTGGGAATAAGAAGAAGGCGCCGTCGGTGATGAGCGGACCGAGCTGGACGCCCTTTGTGGCGTTGATGTTGGAGATGAGGAACGTAACGACGAACACCGTAACCAGCCACGGGTACAGAGTGGACTGTACCGGGATGAATCGGATGCTCTCGCCACTGGAAGTGGTTGCGGTTGCCGATTTTTCTGTCATGGGCAGTTATCTTGCCATGTCGTCTTATGGTCTAAGAAACCAGAAAATGCTCCCACATGTTGGGGGGAGGTTGGGGAATGATCCTCAAGGTAGATCCAGCGAAAGATTTTCAGTTAAACCTAGCTTTAGCAAGCTAGCGATGAGATAGCAGAGGGCAAATCCCAAGGAAGGGGCGAAATGAGGCCTCAAATATGGCATTCTTTTGCTTGCTACACTTGTGCCTATTTTGTTCCCTTTGGTTTCCCTGGCTGCGCTCTTGGTCGGGGGAGCGCTATTTGAGAAAAGGTCATTAATTATGACATTTGGTTCGCCTGGTTCGTCGCCCCAGTTTGGCGGTCCGTACCCCGGAGCGGGCAGCGGGTCCAATACCGGACCCAACAACGCCGGCTCGGGTTTCGGATTCCCGAGTTCCCCTAACTTCGGTTCGCCGAATCAAGCAGGAGGCACCGCGCCGTCGTTTGGCGCAGCTGGCCCCGCACAAGGCAGCCAGGGCTTTGGCGCACCGGGCGGGCAGCCCAGCGCGCCGCGCAGCTCGCGCCCAGCCACTCCGGCCGCGCCGACCAAGGGCCCGTGGCCTTTGCTCATCGCCGCTGGTGTGGCCGCCATTTTGTCTGCAATCGTCGTGATTGCCGCGCCGTTGGTTTCCACTGCGACCCAAGGCCTCTTCTTTGGACTGGCAATTACCGGTTGGGTGCTTGCAGGCATCGTCGCCTTCGTGCTCCTTGGCCTGTACACCCTGCAAAACACCAAGCGCCAAGCAGAGAGCTTCTACATTGAGGACACGCGCCAGACGCTGGTCTACCGCCTCGTTATGATCGGCGGCTTCGTACTCGTTGTTGCCTCTGCGGTGGAGATCGCCTTCTACGTAGGAAAGGTGATGGGCGCCTAATGCGAAAACTCAATCGTCTCCTCGCTCTCAGCAGCACCGCATTGTTGTGCGGTTTCGCAGGTTCCTTGGGAGCTTCCGCGCAAGAAGCACCAGCGCCTGAGCAAGCACCAGCGCCCGAAGCGGCCCCGCCAGCAGAACAAGCACCACAAGAACAAGCCCCACCAGAACAAGCTCCGCAGGCCTCCGAAAGCAGCCTCTCCGAAGCCTCGCAGAAGAACCTCGCGGACTTCAGCTCGTGTATCGCGGATAAGAAATCCGCGGACCTGTTGTTCGTGCTCGACCAGTCGCAGTCCCTCATCGGTTACCAAGGCGAACCCGCCACCGATGGCTCCCACTTCCGTGTTGATGCCACCAAGGACATCGTCAATCAGCTGGCCAACCTGGGCAAGGACGCCGGCGCGGATATCAATGTCAAGCTTGCCGGATTCGGCTCCGGCTATTACTCCGAGGCCGGCGAGTATGGTGGCTGGACCAATGTTTCCGGAAACGCCGGTGCCTTGGACAAGGAGATTGACGCTTTCCGTAACAAGGAGCGCACCTCTGACCTAGAGACCGACTATGGCCTGGCCTACTCGGGCGCGCTCAAGGAATTTGGCGATCATGATGGCAGCGATTGCCGCGCGATCGTCTTCTTCACCGACGGCGCCTACGTAGGCGTTGAGACCGGCAAGGACAACGCAGCAGCCCGCAACATTTTGTGCACCCCGGATTCCACGGTTTCCGCCTTCCGCCAGTCCAATATCCGCCTCTTCAACGTCGGCCTCGTACCGGAGCGCGATGCGAAGGAACAGACGGAGCTTCTCACCGATCTGGCTGAAGGCGAGGGCTGTGGCCAGGGCGAACCGAACGGTGCTTTCTTCAACGGCGGTGAGGATCCCGCCGCATTGTTCGCGGCCTTCCGTAATCTCATTCCTACCTCCGGTGGCTTGAAAAAGGAAGGTACTTTCACCGAGCAATTCGATTTCTTCCTGGATAACTCGGTCGACCCGGTCCGCTTGTCCGCGGTTCCGAAGACCAGCGTGGAAGAAGGCAAGATCATCCCGACTCTCACCGGCCCTGATGGGCAAACGGTAGAGCTGAAGCCGGATACCAAGAAGGTCGCCGGCGCCGACGTGGAGATCACCACCAATGACCGCCTGCCGGGCATGGTCGACGTCGCGATGAAGAAGGGTGGCGAAGGCTGGGCCGGCAAGTGGACCTTTGGCTACAAGCTGGAGGGCGGCGCCGAGGGCGAGTACCAGGCATCTATGGTGATGATTCCGGGGCTGAACCTCAACCTGCAGCGCGAAAACGGTGAGAAGCTAAGCGGCGGCATCAACTCCGACCAAGTCATTAAGGCACAGCTTGTCGACGGCGGCGGTCAGCCGCGCAAGCTCGAAGGCCAAGGCATGCTGCGCGCGGAGTTCGTCCCCGAAGAGGGCGAGTCAGTGACGCTGCTCGAAAACGCCCCGATCGTGGACGGCAACGCAGTGGATATCCCGTTGGATAAGGTCGAAAACGTTGCCGCGGGCAAGCTGGTGACCAGCGTGGACATCACCACGCAGGGCGTCGATAATCAGCCGGGCTCCAAGCTCAACCCCATCAAGAGTGAAACCCCGCTGACGATTACCCCGGTCAACATGCCTTCCGTCGGCTCGGCACAGGTGGTGTCGATGACGGAAAAGGAAGTCACGATCGATGTTCCGGTAGCTGGTCCGGGTAAGGTGTGGCTGGCGGAGCAGAGCTTCGGCGCTGATGAGGCCACGCTGCCGAAGGGCGTGGATGCGCTGAAGGTAACCTCGCAGCACGATTCCGCGGATAACGCGCTTGAGCTGGCCAAGGGCGAAGAGGCGACGCTGCCTGTGACCCTTTCTGCCGAAAATATGGAAGACGGCGCATTGGCGCTCAAGCCAACGCTGAGCTTGCAGTCTGCGGAAGATAATCAGGAAGCGCAGCTGCCTTTGCAGCTCAAGGGTTCGATGACCACGCCTTTGAGCAAGAGCGCTTTCGGCCTGGCATTCGTGCTGGCGGTCCTTTTGGGCCTTCTGATTCCGCTGGCAGTTCTTTACTTCATGAAGTGGTTCTCGGGCCGCATCCCTGAATCCCCGCGCATGTTCGCGAAGACGATTCCGGTCAAGAAGGACGGCACGAGCCTCATCCGCACGGATACCGGCAAGCCGTTTGTGGTTTCCAAGGACGAGTTCCAGGGCGCAGTGCCTGTCGACGCCGCGCCGCGCCGGGCAAACCTGGGCCTGTACGAGGCAAAGGTAAAGATGGGCCTTAGCCCATTTACCGCGGCACACGTGGAAATTGAAAAGGACGGCTCCATCTCCGGCAAGGGCAAGCAGTCCGGTGGCCGCGCCATCTTGCCGCTGGCAGTTCAGAACAACTGGTTCTTCGTGGGCAACGCGAATGACAAGGACCGCGGCGAGATCGTCTTGACCATCGACACGATGGCACATGCCGAAAAGTACGACGAGCTTTCCGAGGAGATTAACCGCTCCGCACCGGTGCTCTTCGAGCAGGTGCAGTTCCCAGCGCCGAAGGAGCCGAAGGCGCCAAAGGGCCCGAAGGGAGAGCAAGGCGCACAAGGTGTACAGGCACGGCAGAACGCGCCGGGTGCTAACGCTCCAGTGCAGCAGTTCCCGGGGCAGCAGGGTGGCTTTGGTCAGCCGGGCCAGCCAGGCGGCTTCGGCCAGCAGGGCGGCTTTGGTCAGCCAGGCCAACAGGGCGGCTTCGGCCATCCAGGTGGCCAAAGTGGCTTCGGTCAACCAGGTCCGCAGGGAGGCTTTGGCCAACCGGGTAACCAAGGCGGCCAGCCGGGAGGCTTTGGCCAACCGGGTAACCAGGGAGGCTTTGGCCAGCCGGGCAACGGACCAAGCGGCAATAATGGTGGATGGCCGCAGGGGCCTTCCTTCGGAAACAACTAGTCCGAACCAGAACGCAAGCAGAACGCACAAGTTGAACACTTAAAGAGACATCCCGAAAGGTTTTAAGAGCAGATGAAGAAGTTCCTCGTAGTTGGCTGCGGTGGCTCCGGCGCCAAGACCTTGGCTTTTATCATGGACCAGCTCAAGGCGGAGCTGCGCACCATCGATCCAGACATTACCGAGCTGCCCAAGGCGTGGCAGTTTGTGAACATCGATGTGCCCCTCGAAGAGGAGGCTGGCCCGCAGAAGCTGCCGAACGTTACCCAGAGCGGTGGCCAGTACGTCGGCATCGGTTCACGACAGCGTTACAACCAGTTCGACGCGGGTATCTCTGAAACGCTGGGCCGCTCCGGCAAGCTGGGCGAGATCGCCACGTGGGCTTCGCGTACGCCGCAATCGAATGACACGAAGCTTGCCGACGGCGCCGGCCAGTACCGCGCCATCGGCCGCATCCTGACCCTGCGCCACCTGAGGGACATCCGCAACGCATTGAACGCGGCGGTGTCTGAGATGTTTACCCAGGAAGCTATCCAGGAGCTCAACGAGCTCAATTACAAGCAGTCGAAGAAGCGCACCGATACTGGTTCCTCCGCGCCGGTTGTGCTGGTTGTTTCCTCCATGGCAGGCGGCGCAGGCGCTTCGATGTTCCTGGATGTCTGCCGCGTTCTGACCACCATCAAGAATCTCGATCCCACCAGCACGCTGGTCTTCATGTACACCCCGGAGATCTTCTCCGACAACAAGGCAGAGGACATGGCCGGTGCGTGGCCGAATTCCCTGGCCATGTTCGGCGAGGTTGTGGCTTCCCAGATGGGCAACTCCACCGCGCATGACCGCGCCATCTTCGAGGCCTTCGACATGGGCACCCCGCCGGACGGTCCGACATTCGGCCGTATTTTCCCAATCGGTTCCAAGATGGGCACAACCGGCTCCCGCTTCGGCGATGGCTCCGCGATGTCCGTCTACCGTGGCCTTGGCCGCGCGCTTGCGGGCTTGATGGCCTCGACCCGTGCCTCTGACAACCTGGTTTCCTACGCACTGACCAACACCCCATCCGGTGACGGCGGCCGCCGCTTCTTCGGTTGGGACCGTGATCAGTCCCAGGGCGGTACGCCGTGGGCACGCTTGCCTTGGGGCTCTCTGGGTTACGCACAGATTTCCATGGGCCGTGACCGCTTCGCTGAGTATTCCGCACAGCGCCTGGCCCGTAGTTCTTTCGACCGTTTGCTCAACGGCCACCTTGACAAGGCCAATCCGGAAGCTGGCGAGATACAAATTGCTAAGCGCCTCGATGAGCGTCTACCTGCTCGCTTCCAGGAGATGACTCTGGACCCTAACTGGGCAACGGGCGCTCCGATTGATATCAACACTACCTGGAACTGGCTGATGGCCAATTTCAATATGATGGCCCAGCCCGCCGCGGAAAACGCAGTGCGCAACCTGCGTAACTTCATTCCTATCGGCGAGGGCCGCAAGGTAGACGAGTGGCGTGGCGAGCTCATCCAGAACCTGAGCGATCCACAGAACCAGCAGTACATCGCGGGAATGCTCCAACAGGCGGCGTATGACACCACCTATCGCTTCGCTAACTTCTTCTCAGACAAGGTCTTGAGCACGGTCGAGGGCGAGTTGGCGGCAGTGGGCCTGCCTTATGTTCGCGAGATGCTCGATCGCGTCAAGGACGTCTTGGCCAGCGGCGACCGCCTGCAGCCGCAGCTTAATGAGTTCTCTAATTCCTTCCAGAACTTCGCCGTGCTTGCGCTTCCGCAAGGCGCGGAGCCGATCCTTAGCCCGCTGACCGGCAAGGGTCAGATGACGGATCCAACGCCGACTGTCAACGCTCTACTGGGCCTTTATCACCAGCAGTTCTATCACTACTTCCTGTTGGCTACGGCGCATATTCTGCAGGACGTTCTGCAGGATTACGTCGACGAGAACCTCTTCCATCTGCAGCGTGAGCTTGGCGACGCCCATAAGGTGCTCGAGAAGGCAGCACAGTCACGCCCGGAGACCAACAAGCTGGCAGACGTTCGCACCAACGAGGTCAACGCCTGGCCGGAGGAAGTAGACGAGGTCGTTGAGTCCCGCTTCAAGGGCGCGGAAAACGAAATCATGTTGACCGACGTCAACGCGTTTATCACCGACTACCAAACCCAGATGTTGCGCACCATTCAGGGCCAGCAGTCCACTGCCGATGTGCAACATTACGATCAGGCTTACCCATTCGCGGTGCGTGCGGTCATTCGCGGCGAGTGGGATTCGCTGGATGCCAACAAGGCACCGCGGGATACGCTGGCGCCGCAGAAGCGCACCAACGATGAATACAGCAACCGTGCAGGTTGGGTATCCAAGCACCTGTCGCAGCATCCGCAGACCGGGGAGCGTCGCGAGTCCCAGCGTGCCCAGTACCGTGCACGTATCCGTCCGGCGGACCTGCTGGGACGTGCTCGCGATTGGATCAACCGCCGCGACTACGAGTTCCACAAGTTCAACTCAGTGGATCTGCGCAGCTACCTGACGCTTACCCCAGATATCAACGAGGTTGAGCATAGCCAGCGCATCGATCGCTTCGTTAGTGCCTTCCAGATGGCGCTGAGCTACGCCCGCCCGTTGGCTGCCGTGTCCAGCGACATGGTCCAGCGCATCCACGGCAAGGACGTCCAGTACACCTACTCTTTCTCGGACATTCCGTTCGAAGCGCTGGGGAACGAAGAGACTGGCATTGTCCCACGCCTGAGCAGCATCCTGAGCACGTCTTCCATCGATGAGCCATCCCAGGTAGCGCTGCGCAACTCGCTCAACATGTCTGAGCAGGTCCAGCACATCGAAATCTTTGGTTCCTACCCGAACTACTCGCCGATCGTATTTTCTTCCATGTTCGGCTACATCGCCGAGGACATCGACAAGCAAGAAAACTTCGATGGCTCTTATTGGTCGGAGCGCCGCACACGCCCGCTAGCTGCCGCTCTACCGATCACCGAGACGGAGCGCCAGGCCATGGTGGCAGGATGGATCATCGGCCGCATCACCGGCCTCATCCACATCTCCGATCAGGACACCGACAAGGCCGCGGCGCACATCTTCGATGACACCCCAGGTGGCGTCAATGCTTGGGTTCCTTTCCCGAACCCGATGCTGATTTCCCCGCGCCGTATGGTCAAGAAGGCCGACTGGATGTCTTCTGTGCTTGAGTCCATCTTCATCGCCTACGCGAAGGTACAAAAGAATGGCGCATACGGCTTTGCCTCTTCCTTGTACCCGTACCAGTTGCTGCGCGGGCTTTACGACGACGGCCAGGACTTTGCGCACTCCGGTGCTTCGACGCACCCACTGGTCCACCGTCTGGCTAAGTTCCTGCGCGATGGCAAGGTGCCGGGCCCCCGCGACGCCGTCGGCCTCGGCATCCAGGATCGTTATGAATCCTTCGTTGCGAAGCTCGATAAGTTCGTCCGCGGCGCCGATCTCTTCATTCCGGGTGGAATGAATTCTCTGCCGGGCCAAGGCATGGATGACAAACCATTTGCAAACATTCGCCGCCGCGATGTCGCCTCCGCTACGCCGTACTACCGCGACCTTGCACCGGACGTCGTCGTCATGGCGCAGCGTATCCGCGATTTGCTGGGCCAGGCAAAGACTGTCGCTGAAACGCCCGATACTTTTGAGGCTCCCGCGAGCCGGGATTCTTCCAGCCAGACCCCGCGCTTTGAGCCTGAATTCAACCTCACCGACTTGGATGACACCTTCTAATGACTAACGTACTGTTCTTTGGACACGGCGCCACGGCCGATGAGATTCGTTCCCGCCTTTTCGACCTGCGTGCAGTGGGCTTGCTGGATAACTTCATGTGGGTGGACTACACCCACCCCACGTCAGCTCCAGTAGTGCGCTCTTTCGACACGGAGGGCACGCCACGCATTTCCACGCTTGACGACGCCCTGCATCGCCACGAAGGAGACATCCTTCTGGTGGTTCTCGATTCGATGGATGAGGCGCAACCCCTGCAACCAGAGGCGTTGTCGCAGTGGGCTGCCGCGGTAGATTCCCGCATCGTGCAGGCATCCAACCAGCGAGTGCGCCTCCTGCTTTCGGCGTTGCCATTGCGCAACGTTCACATCGAGCCCTTGCAGGTGTGGGAGAACCTGGTGCTCTCCCCGGAAGAGGGCGGCACTCCTTCGTCGACGCGTATTCGCCCGATTCCGCGTACTGAGGATGGCTTTGAACTGGCCCAGTTTGCTGCGCCTGCTGTGGCATCTATCTTCGGCCTCTGGCGCGGAATGCCGCAGGCTGCGGTGTTTGATCCAGACACCGGCCGCCTCATGGAGACGGGCAACCGCGAGAACTTCCGTTTGGTGCGTGCATTTCACCGCACTATCGACGCCAGCGCGGTTGAGAACGCGGTCAAGGATCGCGTGTTCAATCCGAACCGCCCCTTACCGCGCCCGCAGCTGCGCAACAACAGCCATGCCGAGCGCGTCACTGATCCAGCGAGGCTGACTCAGTACTACTCCGACACGCTTTTCGCGATGCACGGGAGTTCGCTGCTGTCCCCTGAAATCCCGTTGGAGTCGCCTAAGACGCAGAAGGTCAGCGCATGGGCTGCCCTGCGCGATAACCTGCGCCTGTACTGGGCCATGGTCATCGGCAAGCCGCAGGATTGGGTCAACAGCCACCGTGGCACGGTCAACAGTGCCACCGCGGGCTTCCTTCAGAACCTACTCTATGGCCAGAATTCCAACATGGAAGTCGTTCTGGATGGCCACTCTGGTAAGGGCAATGCTGTGTCTATTCAGCAGATGCAGCAGAAGAACCAGCGCACCCTGGCTGAGGCGCAGAAGGTGCAATTCGACATCGGCCAGGCGCCGCAGCTGTCTGGTATGTGGGAGGCCTACCACGACTTCGCCCTTGGTTTGGTTGATGGTCAGTGGAAAGAAGACGCCAACTTCACACCGCAGAAGGGCAGCCAACAGGAAGTCCTGATCGTGCAGTATGGGCAGCAGTCCGTGCCAGACATGAGCAACTCCTTCCTTGGTTTCCATCCGCTGATGCACCGCACCGTGGGCTACAACAACGAGTCCGAGGCTAAGGTGGCCCCATTCGACCCGATTGCGGCTGAGAAGTTCGCAGCAGATCTGGACTGGACCAGCCAGGTCACGCAGAACACGGAAGTCAACCGCAAGAAGCAGGAATTCGCTGCGTGGCGCAATCAGAACCAAAACAGCTTCGCCTGGAAGGTCGGTACTGGCTTGGCACAGCGTCTTGGTGTCGCTCGCCAGCGCGTTGATTTCTACGAAATGGAAGCACGCAGGCTGCGCGAGGAAGAAAAAGGCTTTGCTGTGCGCGACTTCAACGATGAAAATCGACGACTCACGAACAAGCTGCGTGCGTCGTGGAGCATCCTGACTCTTGTTCTGGTTGTGCTGTTCTACATGTGCTTGGCCAATTACAACCCAGATGTGAAGATCTGGGATGGCATGCTCACTCTCGATTGGCGTTGGACCACCTTTGGTGTGCTCCTTTCGATCATCCTCTTCCTTTTATTGACGTGGCTGATGTTCACCAAGGCACAGCGCGAAATTTACGATTACGTGCAAAGGCAAAAGCTCAACCGCCAGAACCAGGAGATTGCCGCGCGCAACATCGTGTCAGCAGCTGCAGACGTCGACCGCATCCTCAACGCTTACAGCCAGTTCCTCAGCTGGTCCGCAATCCTTGGACGTGCCATCTACGCACCGTTCGGGCTTAACTCCACCACGAGTGATCACCTGCGTACCCCAGAGTCTGGCTTGCCGGATAACGCGCGAATCGGCCAAGCGCAGGTCTCGGAAGATGAAACCAACCGCATGGCTGAGGAGATTCGCTCCCAGGTTTATTTACGTGACTGGGCGCACAAGTCCCTGCGTTCGCTCGTCGATTACATGAACTCTGTCTTTGAGCGCAATCAAGTAGGCCAAGGCTCGGTACAGCTCAGCGCTATGTGGGGCATGCGCGGCGAAAACTCTAACACCCAGCTCGACCTCATCTCACGCCACCTAGATCACCCACTCATGGCTTCCCGTGATGAGAAGCCGCAGGTCTGGCACAACGTGATTACGAATCCGCGGATGGCTGGCAGGCTGCAGCACTACCTGTCTTCGGTGACCTTCTTGGATGAGAATCGTCGTCAGACGCAGTCCACAGAGCAGTTCCTGGCGGGTATGAGCCAAGAGAAGGGGGCAATGCAGGCCTTCAGCAATGAGGCCCTGACCACCCTGGGTGCTTCGGCAGGCTACACCGAGATCGACCCTGACTACACGCGCACTATTGAGGTGGACAGCAATACGGAGCTGACCAGCCAGCTCTCCCGTTCTCTCACTGTGGTCCAGTTCGGCCGTATCACGGATTTCAAGTACCTGGTGCCGAAGGAAGAGCGGCTGGAGGAAGCGGTGCCATCGGCGTTCTTCGAGGATGCGCTGAGCGATCTCGATGACACTGATCACATCGATTCTTTCAATAATGCTTCTCAGGTTCAGCCTGGATACAGCTTTGGAAATGAGACCAGCAATACCGCAAATCCTTTTGGTTTCGGTCAATCGCAGCAGCCACCATCGCTCGATGATCTGGACGATACGTTCTAGGAGCGAAGAAAGATGACGCAATCCCAGCCAGCAAAGATCACGGATATTCCGCTGTCACAGCTGATGCCTTTGCACGCGATGCGCAGCGTTACTGTCGACGACGTACGTAACGCATTGTCGCCTGAGTTTGCTCAGTTCGCTGAGCAAATCGCAGCAGTGTTCAGCGGTGAGAACGTGGAGCATCCAGAGCTTTTTGCGCGCAACCTCAACCCGGAGCCACAGGCGGAGGTTACCGGAAACTTTATCCAGTCCGAGACTTCGGAGATTAAAGATATGAGCCCCCACAACGAATCACCTCAGCCACAGAAGCCCAAGAAAGTGTTTGACTGGGCGGCAGAGTTGGCAAAACTGGAAGCGGCAAAGGATTCTCGCACCCAAGTTAACGAGGATGATTACACCAATCTCCCTGCATCTGCATTTAAAGTGCCTTATAAAGGCCGCCAGGCTGCGGGCTGGGTTGCCCCAGAGATGCACTACGAGATTGAGATTCCCGCTGCACAGCCCCAGTCGGACATACCGGAGGAAGAAGCGTACGGCTACGAACCGTCGGTGGAGGAGAGCTCCGATGCGCGCCACCCCGTGCGTATCTGGTGGGAGCCGCTGGAGTGCCAGCCAGGAGAAATGGTTCTCTATCGAGTGGTAGCTGATGACAAAGAGATGATCGAGTCGCCAGAGGCGGGCGAGACTCTCATGATCACAGAGGGCTTCGCATACCGTGACCATAACCCAGGCGAGTCGGGCCTGCGCCACTATTCGGTGTGGGCGTACAAGGGCAAAGACCTTGGGGAGATCATCAGTGCGCAACCGGTGTTCATGGGCGAGACCGCGGTGATCTACCCGCCGGTCAACGTCAAGGTCACCACCATCAAAGGCGCGATTCAGGTCTCTTGGGATTTGCTCGATGGCCATGAGGGCGCCGTCGTGTATGCGTGCAAAGACAACGAGCGTGACAAGCTTTCCCCACGCTTTGAGCAGGACATTGAGGCCAGTGGACGCAAGGCTACGATCCGCGTCCAGGAAGCCGGCCAGACCATGGTCGTGTCTTTGCTGGGGCAGGCGCAGTTCCGCAGCAACACGTTGACGAGCGTTAATGAAGCCGCGGTCCAGCACCGTGTGAAGCTGGCCAGTGAGCTCGAGAAGATGACCATTACTCGGTGCAAGCGTGTCACGGTCGAAGGTCATGACAATATCGACATCGATTGGCGCTCGCCAAAGACCGGCGAGGTCAAGATCTATCTCACGCCGCATGCGCCGCTGCCGGAGCTGCGTACCAAGGCCATCGATAAGTCCTACGTGGAGAACGCGTTTGCTGACGCCGTGACTGAGACGCGCGGCGTTGCTCAACCGGATTCGCCGCAAAACACCACGGTGGCGTGGCCCCCGGATTGGTACGAGGTGTACATCACCCCGGTGAACTTCAACGAAGCTGATGCTTGGGTGGGCGAGTCAAAGGTTCTGCAGCGCGTCCTGCCCATCGCGGAGAATGAGGTCCGCCTCATCGAGCGTGTGGACAGCCAGCTCATCTCCTTCAACTGGCCACTGGGCGCAACCATGGTGGAAGTTACCACCAACAGCGGCACGAGCACGGTGCGTGAGGAAGACTACGAGCTGCAGGGCGGCATCCGCTTGAACCTGGAGCGCCACAGTGACCGCGTGCGTCTGCGTCCTTACGCGATGTACGCAGGCGAGCGTACCGAGGCTGAGGAGCGCATTCTGGAATACGCGGGACTTCGGACAGTCACGTATGACATCCTGTATGACTTCCCGACTCGCCAAGTTGGTGTTTACCTCTCGAGCTTGGACAGCGGCGACAAGCGCCCATTTTCTTGCCAGGTTGTCTACAACCCAGAGCGCCTTCCGCTTTACGCTGAGGATGGTTACCCGCTGAAAATCTCCGGCACCAATACGGCGACGTACACAAGCCAGGGACTGGGACAAAGCACGTTCCAGAACCCTGACTTTGTTGTGGAGCTCGATGAGCGCACGCTGCGCGGTGGCTACCTGCGCTTGTTCGCGGTTGATGGTTTCAATTCGATGGACAGCGGATTCGACTCCTTTGGGATGGGAAGCAACGACGTGTTTAATTCCTTCAACCAGAGTGGATTCGACTCGTCGGAGTTCAATTCTGAATTCAAGGAGAATGACAAGGCCGTCGTGGTGGAGCGCAACGTGGCTAGCCGCTTGTTCTTCCCGGCGAGTGCTTTTAACCAGCAACCGGTTGATTTCAACGACTATCAGAAGGGGCAGCAGTAATGGGCGGCGCATTTAGCTACGCGTCCTTTTCCCGCGGAAACGGCCGTGCCGGTGGTTGGGGAGTGGGCTCCAAGGTTGGCGATATCTCGTCAGAAGAGCTCCAGGAGCTCATCACTTATGTCCCGACCACGCTGAACACTGGCACTCGCATCCCTGACTTTCCGTCCGCGCAGGAGCGTGCAGAGCTGGTGCACCGTACCGCTGTATTCACGCTGACTGAGGAAGGCGAGAAGTGGGTCACCATGGTCTCTGTTCCGGCGGGAATCGATGCCACGGGACGCGGTGGAAATGTGTTCACGTACACCTGCGTAACGGACGGCGGAATTCCGCCGGCGCCAGCCCAGGTACTGTTCTCCCCGGACGTGCCCACTCCTTTCTCCATCTTCGAGGTGGACAAGGTACAAATCCCGGAGAAGATCGTGCGCAAGGGCCCGCTGGCTATTGATGCACTTATCGACGACTTTCTGGCTGGCGAATTCCAAAAACCTGCCACTCTTCCGGCGCCATTTAAGTCCGTGACCCCCAATCCGGACGCCGGCTACAACGCGCGTTTGGTCAGTGCCATGGCGCAGGTGCTTTCTTCCAAGAAGAAGTCACTAGTGGTACTCGTTGCACCAGAAAATCAGGCGGCATTGTGGATTGCCGCAACCGCCCGCGAGGTCGGCGAGCAAGGCTTCGGGTACTCCACGTTTGAAAAGCCAGCGGGTATCGCTGAGCTGCCGCTGGGCGCTTCGACCATGGTCGTCGTCCCGGAAAGTGAAAAGCTACGCCTGATGGAGATGGTTAAAGCCGGTGCTATCCCAGGTAACCCGGTCGTCTTTGTTCTGGGCGAGTCCCTGCCCGATATCAGCGCCTATGATGACTCTGCCGTGCAGCCGCAACAAAGCACGGTGGCGGAGCAGCCGCGCCCTTTTGGCGAGCCACAAGCTCCGGCTGCCGAAGCTTCACCATTCCTGCCAGAGGCTCCGCGGCCACCGCAGCCGACGGGATTCGCAGAACAGCAGCCACTCGGTGCCTATAACGCAACGAGCTCCAATCCTTTTGCTGACGTCTCTGCTGCTCCTGCGCCGGTCAATCCGGCGCCAGAGACCCCAGAGTCCACAGCGCCAGTGAACCCGGCGCCGGTGCACCCACGGGTGGAACACCGGGCGTCGCCAAGCGCAGCTCCGCGCCCCAATGCATGGGTGCCGCCGCTGACTAAGCAAGAAATCGAGCACCTATATAACTACGATCCGGCGTGGTGGCTGAAGTACCTGAATGCCAACCGTGGCCGTGCTATTCACCTCGCGATTCTGGATCGCTCCTGTTACCCAGAGGGTTACTACACCCTCGCCTTGGCTGCGGCAATTGCCTCCTGGGTCCAGCTGTTCGAATCGCCTTATAAGCTCCTCGTTCGCGAAATCTTGCGAGGTCTCGACGACGACACAATCGCGCAAGCGCGTGCTCTCGTGGTTGAGCGGTTTACCGGGGTCATCAAATTAGACCGGTGCAGAATGGGTATCGGTTCACAAAGCGATCTGGGTCGCTTCATCAAGGAAATTGCTGAAGAGATTGCTCGCAACGTCCAAAGCCAACGGAAGGTAGAAGACTATGGCTAAATACACTTTGAAGGATGGAGATTCCCGCTCCATTTCTATGAATGACAGCATTCGTGTCGAAGCCTTCGAGATTGGTGCAGGTGGCGCGAGGATTGAGCTGGAGATCATTGGTGAAGGTGCGGATTTTAGTCGCATCGACAAGATGTACTACATCATCCACAACATCACGGAACGCGCAACGATTCAGGTGAAGCCGTCTGAGGCAGCAACCTACGGCCAGCGCACCGAAATCCGCTTGAGCATTTCCAATGGCGAGGACACCGTTAGCTTTCCGCGCGTGCTTATCGATGGTGCTGAGGACAGCTCGGAACGCCTGGCTGAGCTCACCGCTGAAGGTGGACGCCTCCGCCTCGATGCCTTCGGCTCTTCTGAAGGCGTGGGTATTACCGACTCCGCACGTGAGGTTCGTTCCAAGATGCGGCGTGCTGCGGTGAACGACGCCGAGCTGAAGAACGCCACGGCAATCATCGACAGTTCCTCGTCCATGCAGGTCAACGTCAACAATGCGGCGCTCGATCTGGTGGCTAAGTACATCAATGCCCTCGCTGATTCCTTCAGTGGCTTCATCGCAACCGATGGTCGTGAGCGCACCGACCAGCACGTGGTGAGCGAATTGCGCAGCTTCATCCGTGGCGTCATCGAAGCCGGTGCTGACCGCGTGGGTCAACGCCGTTGGCGCAGCGAGGATCTCTCTGCGAATTCCTCACTGTTTATCTACGTCACTGATAGTCCAACGGCACAGATGCTGAAAGGCGATATTCCTTCGGTGGTTATCGTCGTCAGCCCGATCGCTAAGCAAGAGGTCGAACTTGCCAAGGTAACTGCAGGGGACCACGCGGTGGCCTTCGTTGTTATTGACGCCGAGGCCGTTGAAAAGCAGGGGAGCGAGTTCAACCAGGACCTGGCACGCCTGTCAGATCAGGTCGCCGAGATGCTCAAGGAGGAGTACTAATGGCTAGCTTGGCAGCATGTCCGTGGACGTTCCGTCCACTGGAAGAAGGCGCTACCGTCAGCCCGTATAACAACCGTGAGTTGTTGCCCAACTGGACCGAATCCGTGACCCATTGCGTGGCCATGGCAGGTGCTCGTAACTCCGGAAAGTCTCTGTATACCGCCGTTATGGTCAAGCAGCTCAAGCAGTTGGCGCATAAGCACAACCATTCCGTATTCGCAGCGGATCAGTCCACGGAGCAGCGCTTCCAGGAAAAGTACGAGCAGCCGCTCTTCCAGGAAATGAAGAGCATGGACCCAACTCCGAGCGCGGTGGCTACGGACGCGTATCAGCGTGACCCGCTTATCTTCGATCTTGGCCAGTGGCCAGATCCTGAAGGCACGATGCGCACGAATTACCTTGTGTTCCGCGATGTCGCAGGTGAGGACTTGGAGAACTTGCCGGAGCGTGAGGATGACCGTGAGGCGCTGTCCTTCTTCAAATACGCGGACCTCGTGATTTTCCTCTTCGACCCGCTCCGCGAGCGAGAGATCCGTGACTACCTGCACGGTTTGGTTCCTGACTTCGGCGAGCTGGGTGCGGAACCAACCCGCGTGCTGGAGAACCTCATCACCCTCATGGGCGAGGACTCCCCACCACCGCTGGCGGTGACGATTTCTAAGTTCGACACGATCCAGAAGCTCGAGCAGAACCCGAATACGCAGTGGGCCAAAATCATGGGCAACACTGGTGCCGCGTTCCGTCGTGACACCGGTTGGAACTTCTACTTCGATGATGCCACCATCTTGAGCTACGAAGTTGACTCGCTGCTGCGCTTCCTTAAGGCCAACGACCTCATCAATATGGTCAACAACATCAGCCAGAATGGACGCCAGTACTTTGCGGTCTCTGCATTGGGCGAGGCGCCAACTGGCCGGCAGCTGGCGCGTAGCGGCATCGCGCCGTTCCGCGTTCTTGATCCTCTACGTTGGATGCTCAGCAGCCGCGGTGTGTTTAAGGATGATGTGCAGTGACTTTCGGCAGCCCGCGGGGCAATCAACAGTTCGGTTATCCGCCACAAGGAGGGCAGAGTAACCAGGGGTTTGGGGCGCCGGCTGCGCCCTTCAGCGACTACCGCTTTGGGCAGGTAGCCGAGCAGGAGCAGGTAAAGCGCAAGGCCGCAGACATGAGCGCGTGGCGCGCGCCGTGGACGCTGCAGATTGCCGCGCTCATCGTCCTCGGCATCTCCTCCTACATTGTGTACTACGTCTTCGAGCTCGTGGCTTCGGAGCGGGTGTCGGAATCCCTGAATCGCATCGAGCGACTGGCTACTGAGCTGGGTGTTGTGCTTTCCATCGTCGTGGTTGCGTTGTGCGTTCTGAGCGTCTACGTGTTGCATGCGCAGCATAAAGCGCGCATTTGGCTTTCTGCGGTCCTAGCGCTGGTCGTGCTCATGATTGTGTTACCGCACGTATGGCCTATTTCCTTGGCCGCAATCGTGGCCATTGTGCTGCTGTGGCTGCCAAGCAATAAGGAATGGTTTGGCTTCATAAGCTAGGCGCTTGTAAGCGAACAGCATGTGCGCAGTGTGGTATGCGGAGATGGCTTGCCGCTAGGCCTTCTTGGCCAGGGATGCCATGGCGTCGTCATTTCCGGCGGCGGAGAAGAGGTTGTAGGCAAAGTGGTAGCGCTGGCGTGCACTATCCGCGTCGTTGGCGAGGGCATAACGATCTCCCAAGAGCTCGGCGACCTCGCCGAGGCCATTGAAGTCGGCGGCGGTTTGGGCTAGCTCCACTGGGTGCCGCTCGAGGAAGTCCATCAGGATCTGTGTGGATTTGTACAGGTTGTTTGCCTCAGTGCGCAGCGTCTCAGAAAACAGCACGGTCCACTTAGCGGCTACGGGAAGCCCCGTGTGCTTGAGAACACTGACGTAGCGGGAGGCGAGGATATCGTGCGCTTCACTAAGGTCGGACTGCATGAGCCCAAGAACTACTTGCTTGAGTAGCATCTCCAGCTCGCGTTCTTCGTTGCCGTCACGGGCGTGTTCTTGGGCGGCATCGGCGTAGAACTGGGCGCGGATTATTCCGGAGGGGTCCGTGATATTGCGGGCTGCATTTTCGTAGAAGCGAGCCAACATGGCGATGGGGAGTTCGAGGTATTCCCGCCGCTTGTGGTTGCGGCGCAGGATCTTGTAAGACTCCTCAGCGACGACTTCGCGGGCTTCATCCGAAGTGGAAGCCCACAACGCGCCAACTGCGGATTCGAGGAGAATAGTCAGTGCCTCTTTTAGCTCCGTGTTTGCGCTGGAATCGAGGCTTGTGGTGGGGGCTGTGACCTGCAAGGGGCCAGCAAAGGCAGAATTTAGGACCGCATGGTTGATAGCGACGAACTCGGACGCGTGTGACTGGGCATCGCCAGACTTGGCGGCGTCGAGTCGCGTGCGCAGGCCAGCCAAAATTTGTGCGATGCTCTGCGCCCCAGCCTCATCAGAGTCTGCCGTTTCGTTCGGGGTAGCAACTGGGTGGATGTTAGTTTCAGGCGCTGCTGCCGCCTGAGCGGCGGCTGTTTCCTCGGCTTCTCTTTCAGCTCGCTCGGTGGCCTTGCGTTTCTCGAGTTCGTTGAGCTCGGTGAGAATGGAGCTGTTGCCTGCAAATGCGGCCTTTTCCCCGAAGGCGCGGGCGTTCTCAAACTCCTCGAGTTTCATGAACTCATCGGCCAAGAGGGCGTAGCCGCGGCTTGCTAGATCAGGCTTACCCGTTAGGATGCCGATGCCAGCGATGAGTAGGCCATTGGTTGAGTCAGTCGGCTCGGAATCATCGAGTAGGGAGGCGACAAGCAAGCTATGCGCTTCTAGGAGATCGGCGGCAGGCTGTGCGTCTTCAACTGCGCCGGTGAAGCGACCATCCACAATAACTCGGTCGATACCTGCTGTTATCTCTTCAAACTCGGAAGCGGGGAAGCCATCTTCGGGAGAGAACAATTTTGCCGAATCCAACAGTGCTGCTGCGCGCTCGGCATCGAGGAGAGGGAATGTCACGTCGGTAGGCATGGGACAGATTTTAGTGCAGGAGGAGACAAATTTCGCTCGTACACTAGAGCCCATGAAAACCGACACCCCCGCGGGGCGCTACGCCCCGAGCCCCTCTGGGGATCTCCATTTTGGAAACCTGCGCACCGCCCTGTTGGCTTGGCTGTTTGCCCGTTCTACAGGCAGGCGCTTTGTGGTCCGAGTCGAGGACGTTGACACCCAACGCTCATCGGAGGAGTCGGCGCAGCGCCAGCTGGAAGATCTACAGGCTCTTGGCATCGATTGGGATGGCGAAGTCATCCGCCAACAGGATCGCTATGCCGCCTATGCCGAGGCTCTGCGCCAGCTTCCGCACTACGAGTGCTTCTGCTCCCGCAAGGACATTCAGGAAGCCTCGCGCGCCCCGCACGCCATCCCCGGGCAATACCCTGGAACCTGCCGCAATCTCACGCGCGCAGAGAAAGAAGCTAAGCGCGCTGAGCTCGCGGCCGCAGGGCGCGTGCCTTCCTTGCGGCTTGCCGCAGAGGTCTCCGAGTTCACCATCCATGACGCATTGCATGGGGATTACACCGGAGACGTGGATGACTTCATCCTGCGCCGCGGCGGGCTGGTGGCCGACGTTGCTAACCCAGATACGGACTGGGCTTATAACCTGGCGGTAGTGGTCGATGACATTTATCAAGGCGTCGATCAAGTCGTGCGCGGTGATGACTTGTTGAGCTCTGCACCGCGGCAGGCGTACTTGGCCTCCTTGCTGGGTCAACCGGCACCCGAGTTCGTCCACGTTCCGCTCGTTTTGAACGAGGAAGGCAAGCGCCTTTCAAAGAGGGATGGGGCGGTGACGTTGCGGCAGCTGCTCGAAGAGCAGAGCCCAAGCGACGTCGTGGCGCACATGGCCGAATCCCTAGGCTATGAGACACGCAGTGCGGCAGAGCTCCTGGACCAGTTCGATCCCAGCTCAGTGGGGACTGAGCCCTATATCTGGATCAACTCTTCGATTCATTAATAAAGCGCGGACTATTGTTAAAGAAGTAACTAAATTATACGGTCGTGTTCGGAGTGATTTGAGTGGAAGTGCTACTGGTCCTAATCGGTTTGATGTTGTTGACCGTGATCGTTGTAGCAGTAGGTGACAAACTCGGTCTGCCGTGGCCAGCGCTCCTTTCTATCCTTGCCGCGTTATCGATGTTCATCCCGCGGCTGCCTGACTTCACGATTCCCACTGACCTGATTCTTCCGGTGTTCCTGCCGCCGCTGCTGTGGGCGCTGGCAAGGAGGACCTCCTGGGGAGTTATCCGGGAACAGTGGATGACAATTCTTAGCCTGTCCGTCCTTCTCGTGGTGGCAACCACCATGGCAGTAGGCATGACCGCATATGCTTTCCTGCCGGGCATCTCTCTTGCTGGAGCGATCCTCATCGGCGCCGCCATTGCCCCGCCCGACCCAGTTGCAGTGGAGGCAGTCGCCGAGCCCGCAGGCATTCCGCGCCGTATCATTTCCACGCTGCAGACTGAAGGCCTCTTTAATGACGCGGCGTCGATTGTCGCTTTCCACCTCGCGCTCGTGGCAGTCACCGATGGCTCGAACATGTCCTGGGCAGACGCGGTCACGAGCTTCCTCTATTCCGCAGTCGTCGCAGCAATCCTGGGCTGGGGAAGCGGCCGCCTTGCCTCCATCTTCATTGCCAGGGTGCACGAGGTCGTGGCACGCAACGCTCTGACTTGGGTGATTCCTTTCGCCGTTTATGCGGGGGCGGAAGAGCTTCATGCTTCAGGCGTCATTGCCGTGGTGATTGCCGCAGTTGAGCTGCACTCGCGCGCGCCCATCCAGGCCGAGGATAGGCTCTCCGGCCAGTCCTTCTGGGAGACCATCGAGCTGCTCTTTACCGGCGTGGCCTTCGGCCTCATCGGCATGACGGTAAACACTGCGGTACACGAGGCAGGCGCCAACCTGGGCCACTCCGTCATCGTCGGCATCTTGCTCTCCTTGGTTGCCTTCGTTGTGCGCCTGCTGTGGATGTGGGTCTTCTACCTGATCAACAAGAAGCGCGGCAAACCCCGTCTTGCCCCGCTGCGCCTGCAGGAGGTCCTCCTCATGACCTGGTCCGGCATGCGCGGGCTGGTCACGCTGGCCTTGGTCTTGTCCATTCCTAGCGATGCCATCGCCTACAGCGATGAGCTTTCTGTCATCGCGCTGACCGTGCTCGTGATGACCATGGTGATTCCAGGTCTGCTGCTGCCATGGCTCATGAAGCAGTTGGATCTCACCACGTACTCGCAGGCGGCGTCGGACAAGATGCGCACCGAAATCACCAGCCGTGCGCGTAGAGCCGGAATCCAGTCCTTGCGGAAGAAGTACCAGGAATTGGATCCAGAGATCGCAGCAAATATCTCGCAGTGGTTCGAGGAACGCCTTGGTGAAGACGAAGACGGCGATGACGCTAGTACGCGTATGCAGAAGGCCATTCAGGCCCGCGACGTCGCCATTGCGGCGCGCCGGGTAGCACTGGCTGGTGCGCAGCAGGAGCTGCTGCGCCTGCGTCGCGACCGCAACTTTAACCCCATGATCGTGGATGAGGTGCTCGAAGAAGTCGATCGTATGACCCTCGGAACCAAGACTCACTAGGCTGGGCAGCCGGAACCACATCGCCTCGTACAGGAGCAACACACATGAACGCATTTGAGTATGCCCAGCTAGAAGACAGCATGGACTACTTGTACGACTTTTTTGATCAAGACTTGGAATCCCGCGTACGCACTGAACGCGAGTACCTGCCGGAGTCCCTGCAGGAGCTGCTCGGGGACCATACGGTGTTGGACTACATTTGGCTGTGGATTAAAGAGCCCGGCCCCAATGGTTTCAAGCAGTATCTGCGCGACGGTGAATACTCTGAGGCCGAAGTCGAAGAGGCATTTTTGTGGACTCGTAACGAGTGGGGCTACAACACCCCACCTCATATTGAATGGTTAAAGGCCGATGGCTACGAGCCACCGGCCTTCTAACGAGCGCTTTTAAGAAGCTTCTTAGTGCGTGGGCTGAAAGTCCACGGCCACGATCTGATTGTCCGGCTTGGAGCCGTCAGCAGGGAATGCCAGCGCGATTGCCTTGGCAAAGTACTCGGCGCGCTTCTCGTTGCCTTCGGTGGAGTAGTGCACGTCGTCGCCCGGCAGGAACCACTCAGTGTGCACGTCAGAGGCCTAGTCATAAACCACCAGGTTGGGGTAGCGGTCGCGTGCGCGCAGCAGGGCCTCGTTGAAAGGCGCCATGTTGGCGTTGGCGTAAGCACCGGAATCCAGGTTGGTCTTGGCAGTCGGCCACATCACGGGGGCGTCGCCAAGCACCTGCATGATCTGGTCCACGCGCCAGTCTTCCTCGCCGGAACCGCCCACGGCACGGTTGGCGGCGTCGTTCACGCCAGCGCCGATGACCCAACAGGATTCCGCGCCGTAGCCCTGGCCCAGCAGCTGGTTGACGGAGTCGAGGATGGTTGGATCCCCCTCGAGGGCCTCAACGGTGGAGCGGGCGCCGGTGACGTCTGCGACGACTTCTTGAGCGCCGACGTTTTGGTAGGTTACCTGGGCATTGAGCGAAGGATCGGAGATGTAGTCGTCGGAGAACATGCCGATTGACGTCGAGTCACCTACGTGAATGACGGTGGTGCAGCGCGTCTTGCCTGCTTGGGAAGGATCCGGGGCTGCGAAGCTAGGATCCGCGCTTGACGACGCCGCCCCTTCCGGCGCCGCCGCATCGGACGCCTTGTTAGCAGGGCCGTTACCGCCGACCTTCAGGCCCATCTGCTGCGAACCAGCTGGCTGCTCCTTGCCTAGGGTGTCGTTCCATGCGGCCGGAATGCCCATAGCAACCACTGCCGCCAGCACCGTGGCTGGCACGGCTAGGGCAAGGCGGGGCGTGCCCAGAGCCTTGCGCTCAGCCCACCAGTTTTTGACGGGAGCAAACACACCGTTGCGGCGAATCGGGTCCTCCACCAGGGACCAGGAAATTGACGCCAGCGCGATGGCTACGACGGTGACCAGGATGGGGTGCGCCACCGACCATTCCGGGATGAACACGATAGCGGGCAGGTGCCAGAGGTAGATGCCGTAGGAGCGCTCACCGATCCAGCGCAGCGGCGCGAGGCCAAAGAACTTGGAGAAGAGTGTGCGCTGATCCAAGGCCGCGGTGATCACGGCCACGCTGGCAACAGATAGCGCAAGCAGGCCCCAGTTGTAGAGGTGCGGGGAGTAGTCGGTCAGCCACCAGTAGAGGAAGCCGATACCCACCGCGCCCAGCAGCGCGCACGGAATGGTCAGGGCGCGCGGCGGGATGCGATAGCCTTTGTCCTTGGTTAGCGCGATGGCCAGTGCGGCGCCGAAGAGGATACCGCCGGCACGAGTATCGGTGCCTTCGTAGACGCGGGTGGCGTCAGTGCCGGTGTTGAATAGGAAAGCCATCCAGCCGAAAGAGACCGCGGCGAGGACGAGTGTGGCCGCAACCAGCGGTTTGCGCTTGCCGCGCGTGAGCTTGAGCAGCACGAACAGTACCAGCGGCCAGAAGAGGTAGAACTGTTCCTCCACGGACAGGGACCACATGTGGTCGAGCGGCGCGTGGCCGGTGAAGCGGTCGAAGTAGGACTGTCCTTCCAGGATGACATGCCAGTTGTTGACGTAAAACAGCGCGCTAAGTGCGTGCCCGCCGGTCTCGCTGAGTTTCGCGCGATCGAAGAAGATAGTCAGTAGCAGCACCACAGCCAGCATGAGCACAACCGCAGGGACCAGGCGGCGGAAGCGGCGCAACCAGAAGGTTGGCAGGCCCAGGCCCTTGCCGCGCAGGTGGCTGCGCATGAGGTTGGCGGTAATCAGGTAGCCAGAAAGCGTGAAGAACATGCCGACGCCCAAGTAACCGCCGGGCAGCCAAGCAGGATTCAAGTGATAAGCCAGAACACCGAGTACGGCGACAGTGCGCAGCCCGTCAATAGCGGGGACATATGACGTGTGTGAATCGACCGGTCTTGGCATCCGGAATTCTCCTCCGAGGGAACAAAGTTAAGGGTGGGGTGGATTGTGAGACCTCATTACTTTAAACCTCTGTCTGGACATTTTGGTGTTTTGGGCGGAATACTCCCCGCCGCATGGAGGGGCGCAGCGTGTTCGGTACGCCGAGCACTAGGGCATCGTGGGTATTGCGCCGGTATGTGCGGCATTTCACAAAAATTGATGAGAGTGACGAGTCGAGGGTGCAAGCTTACGGGATTTTCGTTGCGCCCCGCTGCAAGCTTGCACGCCGGAAGTGATAGTCTACACTCCGTTTATGGCTAGGAGCTTGGTAAATGGGAATGATGCTTGACGGGGAAGTCCGAGCGGCGGGAGCCGGTAGAAACTTAGGAAAATCGAACAAAATCACTCCCGCGTAAATAATTTTTGAAGTAAATTTCATCCGCGCCTTGAAATATAAAGCCGCTGGTTAACCCGATTGTCTAAAGCTGAGTAGTGTGTTCTTAGTGCGTTACGCTTGGCAGATTTTTACTCGAGACATTGCCCGTCTCGGTCGCACTAAAAAGGCATGGATCATCCTCATCGGCGTGGTCATCACACCTGCCCTCTACTCGTGGGTGAACATTGCAGCTTTTTGGGACCCGTACGGAGCAACCGAAAACATCAAGGTCGCCGTTGTCAATGAGGACAAGGGCGGATTTTCTGAGGTCACGGGCCGTATCGACGTAGGAAAACAAGTAACAGAACAGCTCCGCGAGAACCATCAGCTGGGCTGGCAGTTCTTCGACGCAGAAGCTGCAGAGAGATCGCTCGAACGCGGCGATACCTACGCCACCATCACCATCCCCTCCGACTTCAGCTCGGAGCTGCTGGGCGCGCTTAACGGGCAATACACCCAGCCGGCCCTGGAGTATCGTGTAAACGAAAAAGCCAGCGCGATCGCCCCAAAGATCACCGATACCGCTGCATCGAGCCTGGATAAGCAAATCACCTCTGCGTTCAAGGAACAGGTAGCCGAGGCCGCGGCCTCCAACGTGCGCGACGAGGGAAATAAATTCCAGAACAAGATTCAGCAGTCTCGCCAGCGCTCTGAGGGCGCCTTCGATAAGGCCGCTAACAATATTGAATCGGCACGCAGCGATCTGCAGCGAGTAGGCGATAAGCTCGGCACCGCCCAGTCCTCTATGTCGGGCGCCAAGCAGACGCTAAGCGACGTTGAGCAGGCAATGACGGATGCGCAGGCTGCGCTGGGGGACGTCCAGGGCATTATCTCCGATGCTCAAGGTAACGTCACCGGCTACACCGACTCGCTAACCTCAGCCTTTGTGGAGGGCGCGACTGGCCTGGCGGAAGGTACGTCCCGTGCTCAGGAATCGGTCGCCGACATCACCGCACGGCTGGACCAAGCTAATTCGCGCTTCAACTCTGCAACCCAGCAGACTAACGACGCCATCTCTGCTGGCGACAAGTCCATCAAGCAACTGCGCGGCATTGTAAACTCGCCCGCGATTTCCCCTTCGGTAGCGGGCCCACTGAACGACGCCATCTCCACCCTGGAAGATGGCAACGCCGCGAACAAGCAGCTGTTAGGCAACCTGCAGGCGCTCAGCAATGACAGCAATGAAACGGCCAAGTCCATCAAGTCCACCGCGGACGCGGTCAACCAGGCCGCACAGGACACAAAGCAGACCTCGCAGGCGCTGTCGGATGCTGTGGACAAGTCCGTGCCCGAGCTCAACCGCGCAATGAGCAACTTGAGCTCCAAGGTGGGTGGATTCTCGGCCACGCTGGAGACCCAGAAAGCAACGATGAAGGAAGCGCAACGCTTGGTCGACGGCGTCGCCAAGCAGCTCGGCGCCACCCAGGATGCGGTGAGGTCCTTTGACTCCGACCTGGCTTCCCTTGAGAAAGGCGTGGAGGGCGCGCGCGATGACGTGCGAGCTATCACTGCGACCTCGCGAACCAAGGAGTTGCAGACCATTACCGGCCTGAACTCCGAGGAAATCGGCAACTTCTTTGCCGATCCAGTCGAGGTCAAGAGTGAGCCCGTCTACCCGGTGGGCTCCTATGGTTCCGCGATGGCCGCGCTGTTTACCAACCTCTCCCTGTGGATTGGCGCCTTCGTGCTCATGGTCATCATCCGCGTGGAGGTGGACCTCGAGGGCTTCAAGCGCCTGACCGTGGGACAGGCCTACCTTGGCCGCTTCATGCTGATGGCCTTGCTGGTTCTGGTGCAGGCCGCCATCGTAACCGTGGGCGACCTCGCCATCGGCGTGCAGACCGTGAGCCCGGTGGGCTTCGTGGCCACCGGCATGCTGATCTCTTTGGCCTATCTCAGCATCATCTATGCGCTATCGACGGCGCTGGGCCACGTGGGCCGGGGTCTCGCCGTGGTACTCGTCACTGTGCAGATCCCTGGTGCCTCCGGCTTGTACCCGATTGAGCTGATGCCGACCTTCTTCCGTGCGATTTATCCGCTTTTGCCGTTCTCCTACGGTATCGACGCAATGCGTGAGACCATCGGTGGCTTCTATGGGCTGCACTACTGGAAGTTCATGGCGGTGCTCGCGCTCATGTTCGTGACCTCCTTCATCCTGGGTCTTATCGGCCGTCGCAGCTTCGCGCACTTCAACTTGCTGTTTAACCGCGAGTTGGCCAAGACGGATCTCATCGCGGCGGAAAACGTGCAGATTGTCGGCGATGGCTACCGCTTCGCCGACGTCATCAAGGCGTTGCAGGGCAAGGAAGAGTTCGTGGCCGACTTGGAAAAACGCCAACACGACTATCAGCACTGGATTCGCATTGCCGCCGTGGTGGGCTTTGTGGGCATGGTGGTGCTGGGGATCATCGCCGCGTTGGTTCCTTCGCAGAAGCCGTTCCTGCTGGGCATTTGGACGCTGTGGTGCCTGGTGATTCTGGCCATCGCGGTCACGCTTGAGTACCTGCGGCAGAGCTTGGCACAGTCTGCGGAGCTCGTGGATCTGGACGAGGAAGAGCTGCAGCATTCTGTCGCCGCACGCGGCGAGGGCGTGCATTCGGCAACGGCTGCCGCTTCCGTTTCTGTTGAGGAGGAGTAATGAAAAAGATTGGTGAAATCTTCCTCGACGATCTCCGTCGCGCAACCAAGAACGTGATGGCTGCCGTCATCCTCTTTGGCCTCGTGGTCATTCCGTTGCTGTTTACTTGGTTCAACGTGCTGGCCAGCTGGGATCCCTTCTCCAACACCGGTCAGCTCAAGGTCGCTGTAGCCAGCGAGGATACCGGCTACAAGAGCGATATCTTCCCCGTTCCGTTGAACGTGGGCGAGCAGGTGCTCTCGCAGCTGCGCGCCAACGACAAGCTGGACTGGATCATCACTGATCCGGAGAATGCACTAGACGGAACTAAGTCCGGCGAATACTACGCCGCCATCGTTTTGCCGGAGCACTTTAGCTCGGACATGATGACCTTCTACGCGGAAGGCGCCAAGCCGACTGAGATCTCGCTGTACACCAACGAGAAGAAGAACGCGCTGGCGCCGAAGATCACCAACCAGGGTGCGGAGGGTGTTTCCTCCCAAATTGCGGAGTCCTTTACGCACACGCTTGGCGACGTCTCCCTCGGCCTCATTTCCTCCCTCGACGACTACCTCAACCAAGGCGATACGCAAGCGGCCCTCAAACGTATCGAGACTCGCGCCGACGGCATTGAGGCGCAGCTGCACACCGGTGCGCGCACGGCGCGCTCCATGGCCAGCCTCGTGGACTCTTCGGTGCCACTGGTGGAAAGCGCGCAGCGCATTGCGAATGCCCCGCGTCCTTCGCTTGATGCGCCGAGCGGCGAGCTGAACCTTTCGACCGAATCACTCGACGCCGCACTCTCGCAGACCGCGGACAGCTACGACGTCGTCCGCCAGCGTATCGATGCCCTTTATGATTCCGCCTCCACCTCGCGAGCCTCGATGCAAGCAACGCTCAACACCTTGGCGGGGCAGGTTCAGGGCCAGATTGACGCCTACAAGGGGCTGCGCGACCGTATCAACACCGACGTTAAGCCGGTGCTGCCTGCGGAGGCCGCCCAGCTGACCAGCAACTTGGATGAGGCGATTGCCGCACAGGAAGCGGTGCATTCTCGCCTAGTCGCCGCAGCCAACGCGCCGGGCACCGAGAAACCGGACTTCTCTGCCATCGACCGTGCCAAGGAGGCAATTGAGAGAAGCCGCAACTCCCAACTGCGCACCTCGGTGGGGCAGTTGCAGTCCTCCTTACAGCGAGTTGGTCAAGACATTGGTACGCAGGGATCCGGCATCAGCCTCGATACCGAGACTCTGACTGGCGCGCGCGATGCCCTTACTACGTTGGCCTCGGAGCTCGACAGTGATGGCGAGCGCTTCGGTGAGCTCAAAGACGAGCTGGGCAACGCCCGTAAGACAGGCGACTTCTCCAAGCTGGCCAAACTGGTGGGCTCCAACCCGGACGCGTTAGCCGGCTTCATCGCCTCGCCGGTTGCGGTTGACCGTCAACCGGTCTACCCAGTCGCAGCATTCGGCGCTGGTATGGCGCCGCTGTACACCACCCTGGCGCTGTGGGTGGGGGCGCTGCTGACGGCGGTCACTTTGCGCACGGATGTCACCGATAAGTCTTATTCTGTGGTGCAGCGCTTCTTTGGCCGCTTTGGAATCTTCGCGATGATCGGCTTCCTGCAGTCCACGCTGCTCTCCCTGGGCCTTATCTTCTTCGTGCAGCTAGAACCCGCACACCCGTTCTTGCTGTGGCTTGCAGCCTGGGTTTCTTCGACCGTGTTCATGATGATCATTTATACGTTCGTGGTTTCCTTCGCCAACGCGGGCAAGGCGCTCGGCGTGCTCTTGCTCGTCATCCAGGTCTCTAGTGCGGGTGGCGCCTACCCGCTGCAGCTCCTGCCGGAGTGGTTCCAAAACATTAGCCCGTGGTTGCCGGCGACGTACACGATTCGCGCCTTCCGCGCCGCTATTGCTGGCGTCTACCACGCGGATTACTGGCTCTCGCTGCTGGTCTTGCTCCTCTTTATTGTCCCAATGCTCTTCCTTGGCATCGTGCTCCACAAACCGCTCAACGCCTACACCACCAACCTCAATGCAGAGTTGGCAAAGACCAAGCTGATGTAATACCGCACTAGAATCGCCGGCATGGCATCTACACCCCGCTCAGTTACCTATCGTTACGTCGACTCGCCTGTGGGCGAACTCCTCGTGGCGGCGACTGAGTGGGGTGTGGTCTATCTGGCCTTCGCATGCGAAGACTCTGCGAAAGTGCTGGCACGTCTTAATGACAAGATCGGCCCGGTGTCCAAGGGCACCAGCCCAGGACTGACTCTTGCCGTAACGCAGCTCGCCGAGTACTTCGCAGGCGCGCGCCGCACCTTCAGTGTGCCCATCGATGAGTCGCTCACCTCGGGCTTCCGTCAGCGCGTGCAAAGACTCCTGTCGGACATTCCATACGGCGCGACCTCCACTTATGCCCAGCTTGCCGATGCCGCCGCAAACCCCAAGGCCGTCCGCGCCGTGGGCAGCGCCTGCGCCCGCAACCCGGTGCCGATCATCGTGCCGTGCCACCGGGTGCTGCGCAGTGACGGCAGCCTCGGTGGCTACCGTGGCGGCGTGGCCGCAAAGGAGTTGCTGCTGTGCTTGGAAAGCGGTGCGCTGGAGTTCTGACCTTCTTAGGCCCCTTGTCAGCGCTGCAGCTCCTGGCTGCTGAAAACGAAACATGGTCCCAGCTCCGAAGAGCTGGGACCTGTGGCGGAGGATAGGGGATTTGAACCCCTGAGGGATGTGACTCCCGCACGCGTTCCAGGCGTGTGACATAGGCCGCTAGTCGAATCCTCCGTTGGAAAACATTATCAGCCTTGTCTGGAGTGGCAAAATCCGCAGGTCAATAGGGGAAAGATGGCCCTCAAATTGCGTGGGCCGCCCGCGAGCCACGCGGGCCGAGTGCAAACCATTCGGGCTGAGCGTGAATCCCGCGGCCTGAGTGCAATCCGTGCGAGCCCAGCGTCCAAATGGTGAGGTCACGTTCAAATGGTGAGGTCGACCCTTTACGGATGGGGGTGCTGTTAACTGCTGGGGCTGTTGAGTGGCGAACTCACCATCTGTACCTCACCATTTGGCCCTTCCGTGCCGCCGGGCCCAAAAACGTAAATGGTCCCAACTCCGAAGAGCTGGGACCTGTGGCGGAGGATAGGGGATTTGAACCCCTGAGGGATGTGACTCCCGCACGCGTTCCAGGCGTGTGACATAGGCCGCTAGTCGAATCCTCCGTTGGAAGACTCTACACGAGCAGGCCCAAAGGAAAAATTCGTACACCGCACGCCGGGTGGGCCGGCCTGCGTCCGGCACTAGTGGGGCACCCGTAACAGTGGCCATAGTGGTGGGAGGAGCGGGGCCGCAGCGACGGAAAGAATAACGGTTTGCCGCGAGCGTGGCTAGCACGCTAGGCTTATCGGCAGGATTCCGCGTGGCGTCCATCCTCTGAACTCCCCCAGGGCAGGAATGCAGCAAGGGTCAGGAGGCTCTGACGGGTGCGCGGGGTCCCTTTTAAGTTTTCTGGGTGATAAACATTACAAAAGCTGCACGCAAGCGTTAGTATTGGTTGCCATATATTCGCAACTACCCGCAACTAACCCGGAAGGTAGACAGGAATGTCGCTGCTCAATCTCGAAAAGCCCGAACTCGATGACCTCGCAACACAGGTCCGTAAGGACTACGAGGAGCTCAAGGCCAAGGGCCTGAAGCTCGATCTGACCCGTGGCAAGCCAGCCAAGACCCAGCTGAGCCTGTCCAACGACCTTCTTGAGTTGCCGGGCGCCGGCAACTACACCGACGCAGCGGGCAATGACCTGCGCAACTACGGAAACCTCGAGGGCATCAAAGAGCTTCGCGAGCTGTGGGGCAAGCTGACCAACACCAACCCAGACCTGCTGCTGGCCGGTGACTCTTCCTCCCTGAACATCATGTTCGACCTCATCTCATGGGCCTTCGCCTTCGGCACCAACGACTCCGAGCGCCCGTGGTCGCAGGAAGAAAACATCAAGTGGATCTGCCCGGTTCCGGGCTACGATCGCCACTTCGCAATCACCGAGCACTTTGGCTTTGAGCTCATCTCTGTGCCGATGCTAGAAGACGGCCCTGACGTCAACGCCATCAAGGAACTGGTCAAGGACCCACAGGTCAAGGGCCTGTGGACCGTCCCGATGTTTGGTAACCCAACCGGCGTCACCATCTCCGCAGAGGTAGCCAAGGAGCTGGCCTCCATGGAGACCGCCGCTGCTGACTTCCGCATCGTGTGGGATAACGCTTACGCCGTTCATACCCTCACCGACGAATTCCTAGAGATCCTGCCGATTCTCGACATTGCCGCAGAGGCCGGCAACCCGAACCGCTTCTGGGCCATGTCATCGACCTCCAAAATCACCTTCGCCGGCGCAGGCGTCGCCTTCTTCGCCTCCTCCCGCGAGAACCTCGACTGGTACCTCTCCCACGCCAAGATCCGCGGTATCGGCCCGAACAAGATCAACCAGCTGGCACACCACCAGTTCTTCGGCTCTGCAGAGGGCGTTCGCGCGGTCATGCGCCGCCACGCAGCGCTGCTGGCGTCGAAGTTCAACGCGGTCCTGCGCATCCTTGAGTCCCGCCTCGGCGAGTACGAGATTGCCAAGTGGACCGAGCCAAAGGGCGGCTACTTCATCTCCCTCGACGTCATTGACGGCACCGCTACCCGCGTCTGGGAGCTAGCCAAGGACGCCGGCATCGTCCTCACCAAGGCCGGTTCCGCGTTCCCGTACGGCGAGGACCCGAATGACCGCAATATCCGCCTCGCTCCGTCCCTGCCTCCGCAGGAAGAGGTTGAGACTGCGATGGACGGCGTCGCCACCTGCGTCCTGCTCGCCGCTCTGGAGAAGCTGGGGGCTTAGGCCATCAATTCCGACGAGACTGCTTATTGGCTTGACCAGGCCATCCCCGCCCAGCTGGAGTTTAAGAACGTCGAGGGGCGCAGGCTCGGTTTAGCTGCGCTTGACGACGCCCAGTCCCTCGCCGTCACCACCACCTTCGGCGACGTCGACACCGGGCTTAAGCATGCGGAGCAGGGGGTCGACGTGCGCTGCGAGCTGTTGACCGTAGCGCGCGCCACCCAGCCGGCGGTGGCTGCGGCAGTCGTCGCGGCCGCGGACAAACTCACCAAGGCCAAGGGCCTTTTGCCCGCGCAGCCAGGCGTGATGCTGCCGGAGGTCCTCGCCGAAGATTCGCTGAGCGTGCACCATGGCCTGCTCATCGCTCCTTATCTGTGGGGCGGGCAGGTCCCGCAGCTGCCCGAAGAAGGTCGCTTGACGCTGGTGTGCCAACTGCTCATGCTTACCGACTCGGAGTATGCGTACGCGGTGGAAGAAGGCGTCGCCAAGCTGCAGGAAGCAGTCGCCGAGCAAGGCGTGGACATCCTGGATTGGAAGCGCGCCGGTTAGCTTGTTCCGCCCGCAGCGGGGGAGAGTGTCCGCGGCAGAATGTAGACTGACTAACCGTGGCTCTATACCGGAAATATCGTCCAGCAACTTTCGCGGAAGTGGTCGGCCAAGAGCAGGTCACCACGCCTTTATCCGCTGCCCTCGACGCAGGGCGAATCAACCATGCTTACCTCTTTTCCGGTCCGCGCGGTTGCGGTAAAACCTCTTCTGCGCGCATCATGGCCCGTTCGCTCAACTGCGAGCAGGGGCCGACGTCCACGCCGTGCGGAGTGTGCGATTCTTGTGTGTCCCTGGCCCCGGGCGGCCCGGGCAATCTCGATGTGACGGAGCTCGACGCGGCGTCACACAACGGTGTTGAGGACATGCGTGAGCTGCGCGACCGCGCCTACTACGCGCCGGCGGAGTCGCGGTATCGCATCTTCATCATCGACGAGGCCCACATGATTTCCGCCTCGGGTGCGAATGCTCTGCTCAAGGTGGTTGAAGAGCCACCAGAGCACGTCATCTTCATCTTCGCCACCACGGAGCCGGAGAAGATCATCGGCACCATCCGTTCGCGTACCCACCACTACCCGTTCCGCCTGCTGACCCCGCCCGCGATGAAGGGCTTGCTGGAGCGCACCGTGGCTGCTGAGGGCGTGCACGTGGATGACACTGTGTACCCCATGGTCATTCAGGCCGGCGGTGGTTCCCCGCGTGACACGCTGTCCATTTTGGACCAGCTGCTCGCGGGTGCGGGTCCTGACGGGCTCACTTACGACGTCGCCCGTCCCCTGCTGGGCGTGACCGATCTCGGTCTTCTTGACAACACGATTGAGGCGCTGGCTAACCAGGACAAGGCGGGTTTGTTCACGCTTGTCGACGATGTCATCGAAGCCGGCCACGAACCTCGCCGTTTTGCCATTGATCTGCTCGATCGTCTGCGCGACTTGATGATCCTGCAGGCCGTTCCGGGTGCTTTGGAAGTCGGGTTGGTCTCCGCTCCAACCGATCGCGGCGAGATCCTCCTTGCCCAAGCACAGCGTTTCACCGGACCGCAGCTGGCCTACCTGGCTGAGACCGTAAACAGCCGTATCTCTTCGTTGCGAGGAGCGACTTCGCCGCGCCTCCTTCTGGAGATTCTCTGCGCTCACCTACTCGTGGGCTCGGCTCCGGCAGCAGCCGCGGCTGGCCAGCCGGCTGCGCTGCCCACGGGCATGCCTGTTGGTTCACCGCAAGGTGCCTCCGCTGGAACGCCTGCTGTCAGCCACGCAAATACCGCAGCTTCCAACCAACCTGCACCCGCTACTGCCCAAGCCCAAGACCCAGCAGCCGCAGCTGCCGCCATTATCGCTGCCCGCCGCAACCGCCAGGCTCAGCAGCAGGCGCAGCAACAACAGCAGCAGGCCCAGGCGCCGCAGGCTCAGCCGCAGCAGTCCGAGCAACAGCCAGCCGAGCGCGCCGAACAGGCGCCTCAGCAGCGAACCGAGACTCAACCTGCACAGGAGTCTGCTCCGGAGCCAGCCAAGGAACCGGCACAGCAGTCTGTTCAGGAGCCAGCGCAGGAACATGCAGTTGATGTCGCGGAGCAAGTGCGTTCGCAGTGGTCGAACCTTCGCGCGGCCGTGGGGCGTCGCAACAAGGTTGCAGAGATCATGCTCGCTGAGGCCCGCGTGCTTGGCTTCCGTGATGACACATTGATTCTGGGACACACCACGGGTGCTCTTGCGGAGCGAATCAATTCGCCGTCCAACAACGATGCGATCGTGGCAGTTCTTAAGGAAGAGCTGCGCCGTGACATCAAGGTCAACTGCATTATTGGTACCAACCCGAAGGCAGCAGGCTTTAGCGAAAGCACTCCGCGCCAGCAGCCAACGTGGAACCCAAACCAGCAACAGCGCGAGTCCGCTGAGCCAGAACAGGAGTCTGAGAGGCCTAGTCCGCAGGCTGAACCCGAGCAGCAATCGGAGCAGTCTGCCAGCGCATCTCAGGCGGTGCAGCCGGAACGGCCACAGCCTGCGGCTCCGGAGACTGGACGAGCTGAGGTGGCAAGCGCTGCCGATAACGCTTCTCCGAACGCTTCTGCGTTTGCATCTGATGATCCGTGGGGAGCACCGCGACCTATCGGCACGCAGAACAACGAGCCTGCTCGCGAAGAGAGCCCCGGGCCAGTGACACCGGCTGCGGCATCGGAGGCTGCGGCGGCGGCCACAGCGGCGGCAAGCGCGCATCAACCTGCACCGCAAGCTACTCCGCCTGCGCAGCTGCAGGCCCCGCGTCAGCAAGCGGCGAAGCCGGCACAACAGTCATCCCAGCAGGGTGGTGACTGGCGTTCGCGAATCGCGCAGGCCTCCCAGGTGGCACAGAAGCGTGACGAGGAATTCAACAAAGTTCCGCATTTCGGCAACGGTGTACCGCTGCCGCCCGAACCAGCGCCGGAAGACGATTTTGAGGCACCACCAGAGGAGTACTATCCAGCTGACCCGCAGCCCAGTCAACCGGGGTTGGGGCAGCAGAACCAGGAGATGGGGGCGTCGGCAAGCACTGCGCAACCACCGCAACAGGCCTACTCACGCGATGACGAAGAGCGCGAGATGATGGAGGAAGCTCAAAACGTCGGCGAGATGGATCATCGCAGTTCAACTGAGGTGGCGATGGAGCTGCTTGCCAAGGAACTCGGAGCACGGCGCTTGTAGGCGTGCATCTGTACACTTGGCGGGTAGCAAAAACTTAGAGAACTTACTTTTGAAAGGACTTTCCATGACTGACCCAATGTCCCAGGCAAATGACATGAACGATCTGCTCGCACAGGCTGCCCGCGTGCAGGCTGAGCTGCAGAAGGCACAGGAAGAAATCCTCGCCGCGCAGGTTGAGGGAACCGCTGGCAATGGCCTGGTTAAGGTCGTTATGACTGGTGGTGCTGAGCTCGTTGACCTCCAGATCGATAAGTCCGTTGTGGACCCTGAGAACGTTGACACCCTCCAGGACCTCGTTATCGGCGCTTTCAAGGAAGCACACGCTGCGGCTGGTCGTCTCGCACAGGAGAAGATTGGCCCGCTGTCCCAGGGCATGGGCCAGGGTCAGCAGGGCTTTGACGGCTTGTCTTTCTAGGATGTCTTCGGCGGCAATCAGTAGTCGCACGTTAAACTAAAAGGTCGTTGTCCCGGTTCGGGGCGGCGGCCTTTTGTCGTTAATTATTAGGGAGAATCGTGTTCGAAGGACCTCTGCAGGATCTCATCGACGAGTTTTCACGCCTGCCTGGCGTGGGCCCAAAGTCGGCGCAGCGTATCGCTTTTCACGTGCTGCACATGGATCCAGAGGACGTCGATCGCTTGCAAAACGCCCTCGGTGCGGTGCGCGACGGCGTGACCTTCTGCCGCATTTGCTGCAATATCTCCCGCGAAGAGGTGTGCCGCATCTGCGTGAATTCGCAACGCGACGCCTCGACCATATGCGTGGTTGAGGAGCCTAAAGACATCCAGGTCATCGAGCGAACTGGCGAGTACAACGGCCGCTATCACGTGCTGGGCGGTGCTTTGGACCCCCTGGCCAACGTCGGCCCGAAGGACCTTAATATTTCTGCGTTGTTGCAGCGCATCGGCGGCGTGCTGCCGGACCGAGAGCTAGCGGATTCCACTCCGGACGCGCCGTTGTACGACACGACGCCGGAGATCAAAGAGGTTATCCTCGCCACGGACCCGAATACCGAGGGCGAGGCCACCGCGGCATACCTAGTCCGCTTGCTGCGAGACTTCCCTGACCTAAAGATCACCCGCCTCGCATCCGGCATGCCGCTGGGTGGCGACCTTGAGTTCGTGGATGAACTGACGCTGTCCCGCGCGCTGTCGGGTCGTTTGACGGTGTAGCTGTCTTAGCAGCCGCCCTAATTGCCGAATTGTGGCGCTAAGTGGCGCGAAAATGGCGACGATTTGGCATTTAGGGCGGCTAAGGCAAGCCGCGAGCGCCAGCTGAGCGCCCGCAGTTGCGAGACTAGAGCTGCGAGCGCGGCGGCTTCGACGCGTTGAAGCGCTCGGTGCGCAGCTGTGACACGGCTGGGATGTCGAGGGGCTCGAGATCCGCCAAAGCGATGCCCTGAGCCTTGGCCAGCAGCAGGTCAGCGAGCTGCGGGTTGCGGGCTAGTGCTGGTCCGTGCATGTAAGTAGCGATGACGCTGCCCTGAACGGCGCCTTCGGCTGTGCGCTGCTCGGAGGCATCGGCAAGGTCCGCGGTAGCGGCAGTGTCGGCATTACCCTGTCCGCGGGTGAGCTTGCCCAGCGGCTGCGCAGCCGGGCCCAGGATGGTCGCGCCCATGTGGTTCTCAAAACCGGTGAGAGGCTCGGTGAGTTCCGCAGTGATGCCAGCGCGGGTGGGCTCAGAGGAGACCTCGCCGATGGCGCGTTCGGCCATGGAAGCGGTGGTGGCGTCGATAAGCCCCACGCCGTCGATAATGCGGCCGGAGGCGCGGAAGGACTCACCGAGAACCTGTAGGCCTGCGCAAATGGCGATGATTGGGCGGCCTGCGTTGGCCGCACGCGTGAGGCCACCGTCTGCGATGAGGTGCTCAGCAGCGAGAATCTGTGCCACGTCCTCGCCGCCACCAAGGGTGTAGACGTCGAGGGAATCCGGCACTGGCTCGCCCAGCTTGATCGGGATGATGTCCGCCTCGAGGCCGCGCATGCGGGCGCGCTGACGCAGGACTAGAGCATTGCCATCGTCGCCGTAGGTGCCCAAAACATCCGGCAGGATGAGGCCGATCTGCAGCTTAGTCATTGGTGGTCTCCTTTGCTTCGCGCTCAAGCGCCTTCTTTAAGTCGCGGAAAGCGGTGTAGTTAGCCAGAACCTCGATGCGACCCGGAGGGCAGGCCTTGATGGCCTCCAGCGGATCGCGGATGAGCTCGTGCGAGATATCGGCATAAACCAAGCGCACGGCCAGATCGGTGCCGCGCTCGCCGGAAGCTTTGACTGCCAGCTTCTCAAAGTCCTCGAACTTCACGTCCCACAGCCAGGACATGTCGATGCCGTCAGCGACGTGGCCATTGGTGGCGATGACGAGGCCTTCGGCGGTGCGGTCCACCATGGACAGCGCCTCTTGCCAGCCGGCCGGGTTCTTAGCCAAAAGCAGGCGAATCTTCTGGTTACCAAGGGTGATGGTGGAGTAGCGGCCGGCGACGTCGGCAACGGACTCGGTGGCGGAAAGCGCCTTGTCGAGGTCCACGCCGAATCCCTCCACGGCAGCAGCGATGGCCTGGGCGGCGTTGCCGCGATTGGCGCGGCCAGGCAGGGCGAGGTTCAATGCACGCTCACCTTGCGGAGTGTGGAGTCCAGCTTGGTCCACGGACCAGGTGGGAGCGGGGCGGCGGAATTCGCGGCCGTCGGCAAGCGGCTTGACGGCACGCCAATCCTCACCGTCGCGAATGATGTGGCCGCCGGTACGTGGGCAGGTCACGGATTCGCCGAGCCAGCCGGCACCAGCGGACACCCAGATGACGTTCTTGGCGTCGTATGCCACGGAGGTCATGAGGACGTCGTCGCAGTTAGCGATGATGAGCATGTCCGGGTGCGCCTCAACCGCGCCGCGCAGGGCGCGTTCAATCTTGTTAATCTCGCCCACGCGGTCCAGCTGGTCGCGGGAGAGGTTCAGCAGCACCAAAGCCTGCGGGTTGAGCTTGTCCGCCACATGCGGAACGTGCAGCTCGTCGACCTCGAGGACGAGGCGGCTGGCGTTTTTACCGGCCAGCAATGCAGAGATGATTCCGGCATCCATGTTGTCGCCACCGTCGTTGGTGGCCACGGTGTGCTCAGCACGTACAGCAGCGGCGAGCATGCGGGTAGTGGTGGACTTGCCGTTGGTGCCAGTAACCAGCACTGCGGGGCGGTCGCTACCGAGGTGGGCCATGATCTGTGGGTCAATAGCGCCGGCAACGAGGCCACCAATCATTCCGCCTGCTCCGCGGCCGGTGGCGCGGGAGGCGGTGGTGGCCAGCTTGGCGGCGGTAGTGGCGGCGTTGGTACGCAGAGACTGCAACGTGCCAGAAAGGTTAAAACTCATGCCCTTAGGGTAGTCGCGTCAGCGCGCCGGACGGGACTCGCGCGCCTAGTTTTGTCCGGAGTTTTGATTCTTTGCAGAGTTATTCCCCGCAGAGTTGTTCCCTCCGCGGCGTCCGCGTCCGCCTCGTCCGCCGCGGCGGCGACGTCGCTTGTTGCCATTCCCAGAGCCGGACTTGTCCTGCGGTTTGTTCTGGGGGTTGTTCTGGGGGTTGTGTTGCGTGCTGTGCGCAGCATCCTGCTTGTTCTCAGCAACTTGTGCATTGGGATTGGCTGGCTTGCCTGTTGCGGAGGAAGACTTGCGGCGGGAGCGGCGTCGGTTAGCGTTGCTCGAACGGCGATTGTTGCTGTTCGGAACGTGTGCGTGTCGGCTCGACTGCTCCTTCTTTGGCTCCGGCTCCTGGGCCTCCTCGATGCGTTCGAGTGCGGCGAGGAAGGCCGTGTCAGACATCAGGGGGATGTCCTTGCGGTGCGCGTGCATCGGTTTGCCCACCAGGTCAGTGGTCACGTTGCAAACCACCAAGGAAGTCTCACGGGTCAGCTTTTCCGAGTAGTTGAGCTCCTCACGGCCAAGCGCAGAAATGATGGTGTCCGGATCTTCCAAGATTTCCGGGGCGACCACGATCTCCATGCCACGGCGCAGCTCCTTGCCCGGCTGGTACTTGCCCGGGTTATGGTGCTGCCGCGGAGCTTCCGCGGCGTCGACGCGCACGTGTGAGCGCTGCAGCCCAAAGCGGTCCGCGCGCAGTTCGTCAGGTGCGTACGTACTCAGCGTCTTGCCTGCTTGGAGGCGGTAGAGGCGGTACAGCAGTTGCGTAGCCTCACGGGAGGTCTCCGCCTCGCTGCGCTGCGCGCGCTGCGTAGTTGCGGTGGGTGGCGGTACATCGAGTCCGCTGCGCTTGGCGACGGCCGCCAGCCTAATGTCGTTCTCCCATACCCCCTGTCGGCGCGCGGTGGCGAGAGTATCCACGATGGTGACCGGGGTGGGAACGTGTCCGACCTTTTGACGGCGACGGCGTCCCTTGTTGCGATTGCGATTGCGCGAGCGATTCTGGCGGGCCGCTGCCATCATGGCGCGGCGGGCCTCGGACACGATGAAGCCCCAAGTGAAGGGGGTGTCGTGGACGATGAGCGTGCGGCCGTCGATAAGCCGGTCCAAGGGCTTGAGAAGGCGGGAGAAGGCTTGGCCTCTAGCGACCTCTTCGGGAGTCAGGCCATGAAGGTGGCGCGGACCGGGGTCTATGTCAGGGTTGACAACAGCATGGAATTCCTGGCCGACTTCGCCTTGCGCGTTGAAGGTTAGGGCGTCGATTGCAACGAGCCGAGCCGTGGAGGGGTGAATGCCTGTGGTCTGGACGGTGAGCGCGACGAAAGGATGCGCGGCCACGGCCTCGGCTTGCGCGATTTCTTGCGCGCTGGGCTCGCGGTGGTTGTGCGCTGGCTCTTGCTCAGTGGAAGCAGGGGTGCTGGCCGCGGAGTTTTGCGTCTGCGGCCCAGGCTTAGGCGGTTGTGCTTGCGGCTTGGGGCCGGGTTTCGGAGCGGAAGCCCGGCCGGGAGTGCGCGGGTGGCCAGTGGCCAGCGCAGCCGGAGAAGGCGCGGGGGCTGAATCAGGGCCGGGGGTCATGCTCATTCTTATCAGTGTAGTACCCAGACCGCGCGAAACCGCTCAACGGGCGAGCGTATGACTTAGGGGCGGATGATGATAGTTATTACCGTCGTTGTAACCTGCCTAGTCGGTGTGGCCGGGCTTGAGGGCTGCGTAGGTTCTGGCTGCTTGGTCGACGGTGGCGTGGTTTGCGGCTTGCTCGTCGGTGGCGTGGTTTGCGGCGTGGTCGACGGGACGATCTCGGGCGTAGGCGGCTGCGGAGTGCTTGGTTCGCGGCTCGTAGTAGGGGCGTCGGTGGTGGATGGATGGTCGACTGCGCGCTCCTTGGTATACACAGTGCTTGGGGGTGCGGTTGTAACCTCAACCGAAGGTGCCGGGCCGGTGGTCTCTGACTTGCGGGGCGCAGTAGTACGAGGTGTAGATAGAACTACAGAAGTTTCAGTGACCTGCGGTACGTCTTCGTTTGCAGGCTCAGGCGTCGGTTCAATCGCCTTCGCCTGGATGCGCGTAGCTACGTTTCGGTGCCCATTTTTGTTGGAAGCGGAGTCAGAGTCCTCTTCAATAGTGCGGAATCCGCCTCGGCTTTCGGTGCCAGGAGCTGTAGCAACGGATGAGCTGGAATGGGACTTATTGCCCAAAGTATTGCGGGACGGTGTGACTTCGTCTTGGAAGGAGGAATCGTCGAAGGATTCTCCCTGTAATGCAGCTGTTTCCTCGTGTTCCTGCTTGTCTACAGAGAACATGGAAGCTGCAAAGTTTGCCCCGCCACCAACAATGACCGCGGTACTTGCAGCCGCCACCAGCTTCAAACCAATGTTGCTGCCCATGAGAGCCGTAGAAGCAGTTTTGGAAGTCATTAGGGCTGCAACTTGATTGTTGGTGGACCCGAAGAAGTGGATGTTTGCGTGCTCTGCTGCCTCTGCACGTGCAGCTGTAACAGCAGAAAGGCCCATTGACGCTGCGGTGAGGGTGCCAGCTACGACTGCGCGATTAGCTTTATCCTCAGCATCGGCATAAACAACCAAGCTCGGCTTGGATTCCTCCATGCAGTAGTAGGCGTGAGCGACTGCAAGGAGGCCGTTTTGCTGATACTCCAGCACCGTGTTTGCAAGGCGACGGGCATCTTCGCGGTCCAGAGAGGCAATTTGTACTCCGTCGACGAGAACAGCTACAGCGCGGCGGCCAAGGAAACGGCGGGCGTGGAGCGTAACGAGGAAGTGCTCGGCTCCCTCGGGGAGCACGTCCATTTTTGGTTGAAAATTAGTGATGGTTGCAGGGGTTGAACCCGGCAGCAAGGCCCACCGCTCAGCTGGGGGGTTATTTGCAGGCACGCATAGGCCCGGGGCTGGGAGCTGAACGTCAAAGGAAGGCCACTGTTCGCCGTCCATTTCGACCATCGCGATGCGAGCGGTGACGTGTGGATGCAGGCCAGCATCAATGATCCAGTCCAGCTCGGTATAAGCGCTGACGTCGCTCTTTTCGAGGTGGCCGATCGTGGTGTCCTGATAGCGGACCCTGAAGCCTTCTTTGGCTGAACCGCTCAAATTGACCTTGATTTCTGGTTGATCGGTGCCCGCTTTTTCCATAAGGTCCACCAAGAAGTCAGGGTTTACTTCTTGGATGGGAATGTTATTGACATTGCCAAAACCATGGTCGGGGACCATGTAGTTGGTCGACTTCATCAATATTCGCCTTCTTATAGGGGGTACCGGCTGAGCCAAAAAGTCGGGGTTCAATAAAACTAAGTATTCAAATACTGCAATCACCGGCAAGCATTGGGGTGGGGTTGCCGCTGACAGCTTCACTAACACTATCCATTAAAATGCCCGCATAGGTTAATAATCTGTAGAAAATCTTACTTCGAAAATGAATAATTTTCAAACGTATAAGCTGGCCTTTAGCTGGGACTATTGACGCTTTGCGAGTGGGGGAAGCATATTACGCCTAACGAATAATGTTTAGTGGGCAGCCATATATACAGTTGACAAAATTAATGCAACGACAGTCAAAATAATAAGAATGAGCCAGAGTTTAGGACTGCCCGGCTTGGGTGATGCATCACCTTTTGTGCTGGGGAGTCGATCGATGCGGGAAAGGTCTGTATCGGTGATGGCTTTAAAACTGGCCGTCTCGAAAGTCTCGGCGGCAACGCTAGTGGTGGCGGTACGTTCTGCTAAAAGACGTTCCTGGCCCGTTCCCTCCCGCGATTCTTGGGAGACGGCGTTAGAGGCGTAAATGTTAAGCACGCGCCCGTTTTGGCGGGGGTAGTGGTAAGCATGCGCTAGTGTGGTCAGCCCATCTGCGGCATTTTCTGTGATGATCGCAGAAAGGTATGCGGGGGCGTCGTCTAGCGTTGCGATGAATTGCGGCCCTAAGTATGCGCTGATGCTGTGGGGATCGGATTCGGCGGTTCGCAGGGTGACAAGAAGGTGGATGCGGCCGTAGTGCGGAATATCCACGTCGTCTGGAATGTCGTGAACGCTTATAGCGGGGGCATAATCCAGTATTGCCCACGGGGAACTCGGCGGGTTATTGGCGGGCAAACATAGGCCTGGCCGTGGTAGAAGGATGGCGGGCTGGGTGCCGTGGAGAAAAGTGACGGCGGGGGTTAGGCCGGCGTCGAAAAGCAGCTCAATTTCTGGATACTCTGCAGCATCGCGGGCAGCGATCGAGCCCAGCTTCTCTTCGCCGGACATGACATCCCACCCGCCGTTAGTCAGACGCGTGAGGGAAACGAGTTGCTTCTCAGGATCGGAGGGCGCGGTAGCGGCATCCCAAACGGGAAGCGACTGAACTGCGCCTAGGCCAAGGTGCGGGATGGGATACAGGGGAGAAGTCATGTTTCGACTTCTACCACCTAAACCGTATCCGCGGGGCTTTGGCCTAGGCGCGCAGTCGGGGAGGGGTGTGCAGATGCGGCTAGTTCAGTGCGCGGTTGACCGCAGAGTTGATGGCGAAGATCGAGGCTCGAGTGGTTGAGCCTGCGATGCCCGCGCCCCACACTTGGGTGCCGTTGACATCGGCAGCAATGTAACAAGCTGCTTCAGCGTCGTCACCAGCGGTACGGGACTGCTGGGAATACTCGATGACCTCGAAGTCGATGCCGAGGTGTTCCAGAGCGTTGGCGTAGGCCGCAATCGGGCCGTTGCCGTGGCCGGAGATGACATGTTCGGAGCCGTTGTACTCGACGGTTGCCGTGACCTTTGCCTCCGAGTCGTCGTTAGGCGAGTTATCGATCAGGAAGGTCTTGTGCGCCAGCGGTGCTTCGCGGTCCAGGAACTCGGTGGCGAAGATGTCCCACATGTTCTTGGAGTTGACCTCGCCGCCTTCGGTATCGGTAACCTCCTGTACCACAGCGGAGAACTCCGCCTGCATGGCGCGCGGCATGTTGATGCCGTGATCCGTCTTCATGATGTAGGCAACGCCGCCCTTGCCCGACTGCGAGTTCACGCGAATAACAGCCTGGTAGTCGCGGCCGACGTCCTTCGGGTCGATGGGCAGGTAAGGAACCTCCCAGACGGTCTCGCGCAGCTCGTCCCAGGAGACCTCGGTGTTGTTGGCGCCAGGGCGAACCTCGTTGGCCAGTGCATCCAGACCCTTGTTGATGGCGTCCTGGTGGGAACCGGAGAAAGCGGTGAAGACCAGCTCGCCGCCATAGGGGTGGCGCTCAGGAACGCGCAGCTGGTTGCAGTATTCCACGGTCTCGCGGATGGCGGGCAGGTCGGTGAAATCGATCTGCGGATCGACGCCCTGCGTCAGCATATTCAGGCCCAAGGTGATGAGGTCCACGTTGCCGGTACGCTCGCCGTTACCGAACAGGCAGCCTTCGATGCGGTCGGCGCCCGCCAGGTAGCCCAGCTCGGCTGCGGCGATGCCCTCGCCACGGTCGTTGTGCGGGTGCAGGGACAGGATGATGGAGTCGCGCTTGGCAAAGTTGCGGTGCATCCACTCGATGGAGTCGGCGTAGACGTTCGGGGTGATCATTTCCACTGTGGAAGGCAGGTTGATGATCATCGGGTGCTCCGGGGTGGCCTCCATGATGTCTACGACGGCGTCGCATACCTCGACGGCGAAGTCCAGCTCAGTGCCGGTGAAGGACTCAGGAGAGTACTCCCAGCGCCAGTTGGTGTCTGGGTAGTCCTTGGCGATCTCCTTGATGAGCGCGGCGGCATCGGTAGCCAGCTTCTTGATGGCCGGGCGGTCCTTGCGGAAGACCACGCGGCGCTGCAGCTTGGAGGTGGAGTTGTAAAAGTGAACGATGACGTTCTTGGCGCCTTCGCAAGCCTCAAAGGTGCGGCGAATCAGGTGCTCGCGGGCCTGAACCAGAACCTGGATGGTGACGTCTTCAGGGATCTTGTTCTGTTCGATGATTTCACGCACGAAGTTGAAGTCCGTCTGAGATGCGGAAGGAAAACCTACCTCGATTTCCTTGTATCCCATCTTGACCAGCAGGTCGAACATGCGGTGTTTGCGCTGCGGGCTCATTGGATCGATCAGCGCCTGGTTGCCGTCGCGCAGGTCCACAGCGCACCACTGTGGGGCGGAGATGATCTTCTTGTCAGGCCAGGTGCGGTCCGGCAGCTGGATATCCTCGACCTCTTCGGCGAAGCTCAGGTAGCGGTTAACCGGCATCGAGGAGCCGCGCTGCTTGTTCCATGCGGGCTGGTTCTCGCCGAATGGGCCGTTAGGAGTGGTGATCTCGCGAGGTGCAGAAATGAAGGAATCGTTGGGAGACATGTTTTATAAGGTCCTTGAAGGTTTTGAAAGGTTTGTGGAAGCTGTGTCTCACGGCCAGCTGTGGCAATGGCGGCTGAATGCGCATCACTGAACACCGCGACGGGACGCTGGCCGCAAGATTATCAAGGCCTAATTCCCGCCGCGGCAAATAAGGAGGAGGATCAGCCGCGTAGTCATGTGGATCACACTAACGTGCTTCCCATTCCGTGGCAAGTGTTCCCATGGGGTGAGACAAATGAGGGTGTGGCTTGGGGGAGGAGAATGCGAAATCTGGAAGATTCGTCCAGCCTAATGCGGCATATTGCCGGCGGCGGGCGCTTAACCTATAGCATTATCCATTGTGGAGAACGCGAGCAAAACAGGTCTCGGTGAGGAAGCGGAAAGCAATGCGCTTGGCGACGTCGTCAAGCACGAGCGTCAGCGCGATTGGATCGCGGCCCTGGGCGTGGGCGTCCTAGGAAACATCCTGCGCATTGCTGTGCTCGCTATGTTTGCCAAGGCCAACGATGATAATTTGTGGGGCCTGCTCAATAAATGGGACGCCGTATATTACACAGAAATTGCACGCGCCGGCTACTTCAACGCCGATATTGCGACCGAGGGCAACGTTTATGAAACGACGATGGCCTTCTTTCCGGGTTTTCCTTTACTCATTAAGCTCGTCAGTTTCCTGGGATTTTCGGAACCCATCGCCGCTATCCTCCTGAATTTTGTGTTTACCGTGGTTATGGCCGCAGGTGTTATGGCAATCGCGCAGCGCATGGGTGCGGACTTCAAGGCACGCGTGGCCGCAGCAATCGCGGTGACCTCAGCGCCGATGTCCATCGTCTTCGCGATGCCGTACACGGAGGCGCTGTTTGGCGCGTTGACAATGTGGGCGCTCGTTGCGCTCATTGACCGGAAATGGCTGCTCGCGGGTCTTTTTGTCTTTGCGCTTTCTGCCGTTCGTCTGACCTCGGTGGACGTGATCTTGGTCTTCGGCGTGATTGTGCTGTTGTGGGGTGCACGGGAATGGAAGGCGTGGGTGGCGCTGGTGGCCTCGGCGTTGCCGCTGCTGGGTTATCTCACGATGGCCAACCACTACCTAGCTTCCGCCGGTGGATATTTTGGAATTCAGAAAGAACACTGGAATTCACAGTTCGACTTCGGCGTGGCCACCTTTAAATGGGTTAAATCCACGCTGATGACCGCGGATCACGCAGGATTTCTGCTATCTACCTCGGTCATCGTTGGCGCTCCCATTCTGTTGGTGCTTGCCTGGCGCAAGCTTCCGCTGCCGGTGTGGCTCTTTTCGGCAGCGCTCATAGCTAACGTGCTGCTCTCGGACGGAATCATGCACTCGCGCCCACGCCTTCTGCTTCCGGCTGCCGTGCTCTTTATTCCGTGGACAATCGAAATGAGTAAGTGGGCAAGCTCCCGTCAGATGGCTTTTGTAATGGGCGCAGTGGTGCTTGGTGGCGCCTGGTTCTCGGCGCACATGCTGGCTGTTTTTGACTGGGCGATTTAGCAGTTTTGAAGGGGCGATTTATAACGCGCTGGCCGGGCCGAGCTAATTATCGGCCTGCACTTGGGCACGTCCCACTGGCCGCCGAGAGAGGACGATCGTTGCTAGAATCATGACGGCCAAGGCGGCGGCCATCACGGACCAGCCCGTGATGGAATCTACTTGGAATTCCTCGCCGAGCACTACATAACCCAAGCTGAAGGCGATGATGGGCTCCATGATGGTCATGGCAGGAAGCGACTGCGCGAGCGGGCCGGCATGGAAAGAATACTGTTGTAATACCGTGCCTGTTCCAGCCAGAAAGACGAGGCCGTATAGCTGCCACGATTGCGCGAGCTGCCACAGCCCATCGTTGGTGAAAATGTCCACCACGGACTTGGACAAGAGTGCGACGTAGCCATAGAGCGCGCCGCAGGCTGTTCCCAGGGCGAGCGCACGCCGGGCACGGTAGCGCCAGGCGAACAGACCTAAAAGGGCCAAACCAGCGGCACCACACACAAGCGGCGGCCACCATTCATTGAGGGAGGGACGGGGATTGCCGGCAGTGGGACGGCCGTAGACCACCAAGACGCCCACAGCGATTGTCAGCGCCGCGCACCAGAAGGTCTCGTGAAATGACAGCGCACGCTTGGAGTACCAGGCGGAAAGGGGGAGCGTGAACATGAGGGAAAGCACCAAAATGGGCTGGACCACCAGCAGGGTTCCGAATCCTAAAGCGATGATTTGCAGGCAATAGGCCACCACTGCTGCTAGGGTGCCGACCCACCATAAGGGGTTGCCCATGGCTGTGCGCATGACGGAACTTGACGCTTCGAGAGCGATCCGGTGGCGGATGACGGTTCCCCACGCCACGGTGAGGGCCGAGGCGAGGGCGAAGAAGACCGCCAAGAGATTGCTGAACACCCCACCACCGTACTCAAGGCGCCGTGAATATAACGAATGATTCAGGCGTGTGTAGTGATTTCTGTATATGCGGGCAGCTGCGGGGTTGCTGCGTTATGGTGGCGGAGCGGCGCTAAAAATACGGCGCAATGCATGATTGGTGAATAAAAACACTTTGATCCCCTTCACATATTGTGAAAGGAAGTACCTCGCCGGGGTAGCATGGACAACTGACTAATGCACGACAGGTATAGCAGGGCTTATCGGCCCTGTGGCTATAGCCTGTCGCGGGAAACGCACAGTGAAAGGTGGATATCCCAACGTGGCCCTGATCGTTCAAAAATACGGAGGCTCATCCCTCGAAACCGCGGAGCGCATCCGTGCTGTCGCCGAGCGCATTGTGGCTACCAAGAAGGCGGGCAACGACGTGGTTGTTGTCTGCTCCGCCATGGGGGACACCACCGATGAGCTGCTGGATCTGGCAGCCCAAGTAAACCCGGTGCCGCCGCAGCGCGAGATGGACATGCTCCTGACCGCGGGTGAGCGCATTTCCAACGCTTTGGTGGCCATGGCCGTGGAGTCCTTTGGCGCGGAAGCTCAGTCCTTTACAGGCTCCCAAGCTGGCGTGCTCACCACTGAGCGCCACGGCAACGCGCGCATCGTGGACGTCACGCCGGGCCGCATTACTGAGGCTCTGGATCAAGGCAAGATTTGTATCGTCGCTGGTTTCCAGGGCGTTAATAAGGAAAGCCGCGACGTTACCACCTTGGGTCGCGGCGGCTCCGACACCACCGCCGTGGCCCTCGCGGCGGCGCTGCAAGCCGATGTCTGTGAGATCTACTCTGACGTCGATGGTGTTTATACCGCGGACCCACGCATTGTGCCGGATGCGCAGAAGCTGGAGAAGCTCTCCTTCGAAGAGATGTTGGAGATGGCGGCCGTCGGCTCCAAGATTCTTGTCCTGCGCAGCGTGGAATACGCCCGCGCATTCAACGTACCCCTGCGAGTTCGCTCGTCTTATTCAAACGACCCCGGCACCTTGATCGCCGGTTCAATGGAGGATATCCCTGTGGAAGAAGCAGTACTCACTGGCATCGCGACCGATAACTCTGAAGCCAAGGTTACCGTCTTGGGCATCCCGGACCGCCCGGGTGAGGCAGCGAAGGTGTTCCGCGCCATCGCCGAGGCCGAGATCAACATCGACATGGTCCTGCAGAATGTCTCTTCCCTGGAGTCCGGCACCACCGACATCACCTTCACCTGCCCGCGTGCCGATGGCCCGCGCGCGATGGAGATCTTGACCAAGCTCAAGAACGAGGGTCACTGGGCAAACGTGCTTTACGACGACCAAGTGGGCAAGGTTTCCTTAGTCGGTGCAGGCATGAAGTCTCACCCGGGTGTTACCGCAGACTTCACCGAAGCGCTGCGTGACGCCGACGTCAACATGGAGCTTATCTCCACATCCGAGATCCGCATCTCCGTGCTCGTCCGCGAGACTGACCTCAATAAGGCGGCTGTGGCATTGCACGAGAAGTTCCAGCTGGGGGGCGAAGAAGAAGCTACCGTCTACGCTGGTACGGGCCGCTAAAAACATTTCAGGGAAAGAAGGAAATTTTCATGACCACCATTGCAGTCGTAGGAGCTACCGGCCAGGTAGGACGCGTAATGCGCTCCATCCTTGAAGAGCGAAACTTCCCTGCGGATAAGGTGCGCTTCTTTGCGTCACCGCGCTCTGCTGGCCAGGAGCTGGAGTTCCGTGGTGAAAAGATCGTGGTTGAAGATCTCTCCCAGGTCACTGAGGCCTCCATTGCTGACGTAGACATTGCTCTGTTTTCCGCCGGTGGCGCTACCTCGCGCGATTGGTCCCCGGTCTTCGCCGCTGCTGGTGCAACTGTAGTGGATAACTCTTCTGCATTCCGCAAGGATCCTGAGGTCCCGCTCATCGTGTCTGAGGTAAACCCGGAGGAGGCAAAGAATCCGCCGAAGGGCATCATTGCTAACCCGAACTGCACCACCATGGCCGCAATGCCGGTTCTTAAGGTCTTGCACGATGCTGCTGGCCTGAACCGTTTGCACGTGTCTTCTTATCAGGCAGTTTCTGGCTCTGGCTTGGCTGGCGTTGAGGCCTTGGCCAAGCAGGCTGCCGAGATTGGAGATCGCAACGTAGAGCTCGTCCATGATGGCTCTGTTCTGGAGGTCTCTGAGGATGAGCTTGGCCCATATGTTGCTCCGATTGCCTTCAACGCGCTGCCTTTTGCTGGCAACTTGGTTGATGATGGCTCTGAGGAAACCGATGAGGAACAGAAGCTGCGCAACGAGTCGCGCAAGATCCTGGGTATTCCTGAGCTCAAGGTTGCTGGCACCTGCGTGCGCATCCCGGTATTTACCGGCCACACCCTGACCATCCATGCGGAGTTCGACAAGGCAATCACCCCGGACGAGGCACGCCGCCTGCTTGCCGACGCCCCCGGTGTCAAGGTCGTCGACGTTCCAACCCCGCTTGCTGCTGCAGGCATCGATGAGTCCCTGGTGGGCCGCATCCGACAGGATCAGTCCGTGGATGACAACAAGGGCCTCGTGCTGGTTGTCTCCGGCGATAATCTTCGCAAGGGCGCGGCTTTGAACACGATTCAGATTGCTGAGTTGTTGGTCTAGCGCGCGGACCTAAAACAAAGCCATAAAACACAGAAAGGAGCTTGTACATCCAATAAACGGATGTACAAGCTCCTTTTTAGTTATTTACTTCGGATTCTTACTTTGGGACTTCCGGCTTGGTGTGCTCGA
>NZ_GG667523.1:0-14535 GCF_000159135.1 Corynebacterium striatum ATCC 6940 | reverse complement strand
TGCTCGACGAAGACCACGGAAGGATCAGGATCTTCACGGTCGTATTCGAGCTCTTCATCTGCCTCGAGCTCCTCGTGGATTTCTTCGGCGATGGCGTCCTCAAACTCGTCGGTCTTCATATTGGAAGCGGCCGCGAGCTTTGCGAGCTCCTTCTGATTCTTCTTGGTGAATCGTTGACGCGGGTCTAGCTTGCGCTGGACCAAGATGTGCGCACGATGACGGCGCTTGCTCTCCGACGTGATTTTGTCACGATTGGTGATCCATTTGAACACCATCACAGCGATCATGAGCAATCCCAAGTAACCCAGGACTGGGTAGACATTGCTGACCAGGGACTGGAAACCAATGAAAGACAAAATAAAGCCGATTACACAGGAAGCGGCATAAACAGGGTAGAAGAGCTTTGGCTTCTTGCGGGTCAGTCGCTTGCCCAGCGCATAGAACATTCCGATCGCGGTGTTGAATACCATGCCGTAAATAACGAACGTCATGATGTAACCGAGCGACGGATTAAGAGTGTTGATGAGTGCAAGCACCGGTAGATCCTGACCATTGACCTGCGGCGCCACCATGAACAAGGAGACAACCAAAAGGGTGAGCAGGATGAGGTAGATGATGCCGCCAATAAAGCCGCCAATTCCTACTGCGCGGTTATCAAGGATGTTGCCGCCAATGACGATGGACATGGACACAGCACACATAACGTTCAGGCCGGTGTAGTTCAGTGCAGCAAGCCACCAGTGAGAAAGGCTGGTGTCGACGTTGTTGACGGCAAAGTCATTGAGCTGTGCGAAGTCAACGTCAGCAGTCGCGATGGTGTAGCCGGTGGCCAACACAATGAAAAAGATGACGAACGGCGTGATGGTACCGATGACGGTAGTGACTCGGTCGACGTCAAGTAAGCCCACGAGAAGAACCAGCACTAACATGACGGTCGCGCCGATCCACAGCTTGACCCCGGGGAACTGCTGACTGATGGTTGAGCCGCCACCAGCAAACATAACGAAGCCGATGGAGAAAAGAGTCGCAATGGTGGACCAGTCGAGAATCTTGGATGTAATCGGTCCCGAGATTTTGTCATACACTGCGGTGTGCTCTGAGGCTTGGAAATAGGAGCCCAACTGTAAAATGGCGATACCCGTGATGAGCATCAAACCTGCGGCTAAGGCGACGCCCCAGAATCCTTGGTTTCCAAAGGCTACGAAGTACTGCATCGCTTCCTGGCCGGATGCAAAGCCAGCGCCAACAATGACGCCGATAAACGCCATGGAGATAGCCAATGCACGTTTCAGCATGAGGAGATTTCTCGCATTCCCACACGCGCCGAGCAAAAGGAATGCGCGCGTCTTATCGCGCGCGGGGTCGGGTCGACTGTCGATTTGTCACGTGTGTCTTTAACCAGGTTACTTTCGTTTGCCCGGGAACTGCCAGCCAAATAGTGGTCATTTCGTGGAAAATTATGAAATCCGTTCAGTATTCAGCCCCAAAAGCGCAGGCTTTATGGCTATATCGCAGTGCTGATAACTAGTAGATAACGATTTCCTTGCACTTGGGAATCCTGTGAAGCTCCAGCGGTGGTTAAGCCACAGGTGCCGTTATGCGTGCAGCCCTTCTCGTAGGTGGTAGGCAGCGGCCACCGTCTACGTGTGTTCACCTTGTGACCGCAGGCTATTAGTCTGTGGAAGGATCGGTTCCTTCAATAAGGTCCTTGCGAGCGCGAGCCACGCGCGAGCGAATCGTGCCGACGCGCACGCCGGCGATCTTGGCTGCTTCTTCGTAGGTGTAGCCCAAGACCTGGGTGAGGATGAGGGCTTCGCGGCGGTCGGCAGGGAGGGCGTCGATAAGCGCACGTGCGTCGATCCAATCGCTCCACGTGCCTGAATTCTCGATTACTGGGGCCTGGGCCGCCGCGTCCTCATACTCCGTGGCGGACTTGCGCGGGCGAGCCATGTCGTGCCGGATGTTGTCCACCCAGACCCGCCGTGCCAGGGATAGGAGCCAGGTGCGTGCCGACGAACGCGCAGCAAAGCGGGGGAGGGCACCAATGACCCGCAAATAGGTCTCTTGTGTGAGGTCATCGGCGATTTCCGGGCCGCCTAGGTGGGCGAGTAGCCGCCACACGTCGTCCTGCGTGGATTTGATGAACTCCGTTAGCGCCGCGCGGTCGCCACGACCAGCCCTGAGGGCAAGGTCGGTGACGCGTGCGTCGTCATGTTCGGAGTGGTGTTTCACCACCATGAACTTACCAGTATGGCAGTTGAATCAGACTTTGCTGTCAATACTTATCAATTTGGACATTTCTGTTGCAGCAACCTATTAAGCGGGGTAGACTATTACCTGTCCGTGATTGATAACCTACCCCAATTATCAACTATTTTCTTTTAGGAGGCTTTCCATGACTAACTCCGAAGCTGACAAGGTGCTCAACAAGGGTCAGCGCCCAGCGGGTGGTCCAAACACAACCAGCCCCTCCGGCCAGCCGATTGCGACCGAGAACACTAGTATTACTGCCGGTAAGAATGGCCCTGTTGTTCTCAATGACATCCATCTGATCGAAAAGCTCGCCCACTTCAACCGCGAGCGCGTGCCAGAGCGCACGCCGCATGCTAAGGGGCATGGTGCCTTCGGTGAGTTGCATATCACCAACGATGTTTCCAAGTACACCAAGGCAAAGCTCTTCCAGCCTGGTACCGTCACCCCGATGATGGGCCGTTTCTCTACCGTTGCCGGCGAGCAGGGATCGCCGGATACCTGGCGCGATGTCCATGGCTTCGCACTGCGTTTCTACACCGAGGATGGAAACTACGACATCGTCGGTAACAACACCCCGGTCTTCTTCCTGCGCGATGGCATGAAGTTCCCCGACTTTATTCACTCCCAGAAGCGCCTTGGTGTGAACGGCCTGCGCGATGCGGACATGCAGTGGGATTTCTGGACCCGCAACCCAGAGTCCACCCACCAGGTCACCTACTTGATGGGTGACCGTGGTACCCCGAAGACCACCCGCCACCAGAATGGCTACGGTTCCCACACCTTCCAGTGGGTCAACGAGGAAGGCGACGCTTTCTGGGTTAAATACCACTTCAAGACCCGCCAGGGCGTGCAAAACTTCACCGACGCGGAGGCAGGTGAGATGGCCGGCAAAAACGCCGACTACCACCGCGAGGATCTCTACAACGCCATCGAAGAAGGCGACTACCCAATCTGGGACGTTAAGGTGCAGATCATGCCGCTCGCTGAGGCAGCTGAATACCGCTTCAATCCGTTTGACCTCACCAAGGTTTGGTCCAAGAAGGATTACCCGCTGGTTGACGTTGGATACTTCGTGCTCAACCGCAACCCGCGTAACTTCTTCGCCCAAATCGAGCAGGTTGCTCTGGATCCATCCAACCTCGTTCCCGGCATCGGCCTTTCGCCGGACAAGATGCTGCAGGCTCGCGTCTTTGCTTACGCTGACCAGCAGCGCTACCGCATCGGGCCGAACTACAAGCAGCTGCCGGTTAACCAGCCGCTGAATGCGGACAAGGTCAACACCTACGAGCACGAGGGCAGCATGCAGTTCCTCTTCAACGCTCCTGAGGATCCTGTCTACTCCCCGAACCGCCACGCAAAGGGCGGCGGCTACCTGGATGGCGACGTCAACGACCGCTCCGTGCAGGAGACCATCACCGCTCCGGACCTCTATGTGAATCCGGACCCGGCTGGCTTGGACCTTGTCCGTGCACCGTACGTGCACCACGCTGAAGACTCCGATACGGTTCAGGCAACTGACCTGTATGAGAACGTCTACAACGATGACGAGAAGGAGCGCCTGGCGGACAACATCACCAATGCAATGGCTGGTGTTTCCCCAGAGACCGAGGAGCGCGTCTACGCCTACTGGGGTGCAGTTTCCCCACGCCTAGAAAAGCGCGTTCGTGAGCTCTTCGCTGAGAAGAACTAGCATGTAATACAACCTCCTAATCACAGGCCTGAGCGTGCACTGCCATAGTGTCGCTCAGGCCTCGTGATTTCATGCCTTCGACGTCATAGCAGGGGCCCTGCATGCCGCTACTAGTGGTCTCGCTAGTGGCGGTTTCTTTTGCGGCCGTGTTGGATTCGGCGGCAGCGAACTGCGGCTCACCTTCTGCAGTGTCTTTGGGGGAGCAAGCGGTGAGAGGAAGAAGTACGGCTAGTGGGAGAATCAGTGGGCTGAAGTTTTGGGAATTCTGTATCTTTGCCCCGGCTTAAAACGGCGCGCCTGCGTTGTTTGCCGTGGTGGTGGCGATATTTTGAAGGGATGAACTCGCGTCTCGCTGAATCGACTTCCCGCCCCTCCCGCACGCGGGGAATCCTGTTGTGCATACTCCTTATTCTGCCGTTACTGGCGGGCGCGGCTATTGCTGGCGTCACGGGTTGGGATCCGGCCCGTGCCTGGTCGAGTGAGGGCACGGGTGCGCCCTCTGCCGCTAACGCTGATTCCGCAGCGCTTGGCGACGCCGCCCGCGCCGCCAGCGAAGCCCAAGCCCAAGCCGGCTTTCTTAAGTCCGGTACTGGCCAGCTCGCGACAGGAACTGGCAAGCTGAAGGAGGGGGCGGACGGACTTGGAGGGGGCGTCGACAAGCTGAGCTCCGGCTCGCAGGAGCTTTACGACGGCTTGGTTCAATTGCAATCCGGCACGGCACAGCTCGGCAACGGCGCGACGGAAGTGGCAAACGGTGTGGGTGCTGCGGTGGACCAGATTGTGGGGCTAAAGGTGGTGCAAGGCCAGCTGTTACAGGCCATCGATGGCACCGTTAAGGATCTAGAAGGCAATAACTCCGCAGAGGCGCGCAATATCAAGTCGCAGCTGGCTGACCTGCGTGTCCAAGTAAACAACTTCCAGCTGGATCAGAATCTAACGGACCAGCTGACCAGGCTGAAGGAGGGCTCGCGTGAGATTTCCAACCAGTTGGCTGTAAACGGCTATGGCTACCACGACGGTGTATACAAGGCTGTCGAAGGCGCAAAGCAGCTCAACGATGGTACGAAGCAGCTCGATGCCAAGGTCGATGAAGCGCTGAGCGGCGTAAAGCAGCTTGATGATGGCGCGAAAAAGGTCGACGGGATGGCAAAGCAGAACCAGTCGAAAGTGCAAGAGGTGCAGCGTGCGCTGCCTGCGCCGACGGGCGGAGTTCAAGACGTGCAGCTGCTAAGCCCCGTGGTGGCCTTGTTGATTGCGGTAGTGCTGACGCTGGGTGGCGCTTGTCTGGGGGCTTTTGTGGTGTGCTCGGGTCGCAGTCCGTGGTTGCCGTTGTTCGGTGGAGTAGTGGTGTTGGCAGTTTTAGCGGAGATAATGTTCTTCCTGCTGGCTACGGGTCCGACTGGTGAGGCCGCGCTGTGGGTTGGCCTAGCCGCAGCGGTAACGAGCCTTGCGTCGGCGGGGCTGACGACGGCCCTGCTGCGCTACTTTGGCAAGGTGGGCGCGGGCCTGGCAGTTGTGCTTGGCCTGGCACAGATTGCTGCGGTGGGCTGGTTCTGGAAGTCCGCTGTGGCGGCAGCTGTGGTGGGAGGAGCCTGGAAGGTTGTTATGGGCCTGCTTCCGCTGCATTGGACTACCTCGGCTCTGACCGTGGCGGGTAACGGTGGCGACCACATGCTGCTGTGGACGGCGTTGGGGGTACTTGGTGTAGCTTCGGCATTCTCATTAGGTGTTATGAAGCGCCCAACTGAAAATTCTGAAATCTAAAAGTCCCAGGTGGCGAACCCTTTTGGTCTATGAAAATGTAGTCCAAATAGGTATTGGTGCAGAGATTTCTGTGAATGTCTTGGTTTGGTTAACGTTCCATGATGAATTAGTGCTAGGGTAAAATTGCTCACAATGCCTACTTAGGGGGTAGGCAAACGGTTTCTCCAATCCGTTGTGAGTGATAGGGAATAGGGGCGACGCGGCTGCTGTAGGGGCGCCGCGTCGTTTCCCGTTTTATTGCTTTCTGGGGGCTTTTCGTTCGCTGGGATGCGGTTGCGTCCACTCGGATCTGTGGCCGATCTGCGTAGTTGACAACGAGGGTGTCATTTCTTACCTGCGGGCGTGCTTCGTCGTCAGTTATGCAGATCCGGGAGTCCAAGCCCGCAGTCCAAGCCCGCAGCCCAAGCGCAAAAGAAAAAGCCCGGCTAGAAACCTAGCCAGGCTGATGGTCGGGATAACAGGATTTGAACCTGCGACCTCTTCGTCCCGAACGAAGCGCGCTACCAAGCTGCGCCATATCCCGGAAAACCGCTTTAATCGGTACCCGAATACTTTAACGCAGCCTGAGCGTCAACCACAAAACGCCAGTTGAACGCCACCTAGCGTTCGGTGATACGCAGCAGGGTTGCCGAGGGGCGGCAGAATATCCGCACTGGCGCAAACTTCGAGGTGCCCAGGCCGTTGGAAACGTGCATTTTCATTCTGCCGAAGTCGTGGAGGCCCTGGACGCGGGCACGGTCAATGCCGCAGTTAGTGACTAGTGCGCGGGAGCCCGGCAGACAGATCTGCCCGCCATGCGTATGGCCAGACAGTGAAAGCTGGTAGCCATCAGCCTCGAACTTCTCCAGCACCCGCGGCTCCGGAGCATGCAGCAGCGCCAATGCCAGGTCAGCGTCCTCGTTCGGTGCGCCGGCAATCTCGGAGTAATCATCCAGGTCATGGTGCGGATCATCAACACCCGCCACCGCCAGCTTTACATCGCCGACCTTGAACTCCACGCGGGCCTGGTTGGCGTCGTGCCAGCCGTGCTCAATAAACGCCGCACGCATGCCCTTCCATGGCAAGTCAACATAGGAGGGCTCGCGTTTCTTTCCAAACAAGTACTTAAACGGGTTGACCGGGCGCGGTGCCCAGTAATCGTTAGTACCAAAGACAAACAAGCCCGGGCGGCTCAGCAGCGGGCCGAGCGCACGGAGAGTATCCGGTACGCCACCTTGGTCGGAGAGATTGTCGCCTGTGTTCACCACCAGGTCTGGGTCCAAGGAATCAAGGCCTGAGACCCATTCAATCTTCTTTTCTTGCCCCGGAATCATGTGCAGATCCGAGATGTGCAGGATGCGGAATTCTTCTTTCCCACGCAGCGTCCCCTTTGGGAGTAGCGGGAGCGTGTATTCCTTCAGCTCAAACTTGGTCAGTTCGGTGTAACCCCACGCCAGGGTGCCTAGGCCGGCGGCAGCAATGCCACCGATAATCGGGAGTATCTTCACCCCACACAGCCTACCTGGCGTAGATTGAAGAATATGAGCCAGCTTAAAGAAACCATTCGTGCAGATCTGAAGACCGCCATGAAGGCCCGTGAGAAGGAGCGCACCAGCGCCATCCGTTCGCTCCTCGCCGCCATTCAGGCCGAGGAAACCAACGGTTCCCGCCACGAGCTCACCGACGAGGACGTACTTAAGGTAATCGCCCGCGAGATCAAGAAGCGTCGCGAGTCCGCCGAGGTTTATGCAGAAAATGGTCGCCAGGAGCTGGCGGACGCCGAGCTTGTCGAGGTCCCCTTCTTCGAGGCGTACCAGCCGGAGCAGCTTGACGACGCCGCCCTAGACGCCCTCGTCAGCGAGGCCATCGCCGAGGTCGAGGCAGACTCCGGCGAGGCTGCCACCATCAAGCAGATGGGCAACGTCATGAAGGTTGCCACCGCCAAGGCTGCTGGCCGCGCCGACGGCAAGCGCCTATCCCGCGCAGTCAAGGCCAAGCTCGCCTAAGACGCAAAAAGAAATCCCGCCGTCTTCCTGCACTAAGCAGAGGAGACGGCGGGATTTTCAATGCGCGTGTGCCTAGAGGCCGAAGAGGTCGCGCACGCTGTCAGCAATGGCGTCGATGTCCTCCTGGCGAATGAGCGGCGGGGGATTGCCTTGCCGCTGGTTACCGAAAGGATCCGGGGCATGCTGATCGCCACTGGTTTGATCGGTCTCCGCGCCTCGGCCACCACCGTTAGAGGAAGGCGGTGGTGCGGAAGAAGTGCCGTCGGAAAGCTGCAGCGTGATTTCCGAGCCCTTCTTTAGCCCGTCTGGACCCGTGATGGCGCGGACCACGCGGCGGTAGGGAACCCCGTTGCCCTGGACCTGCGAAACCTTGACTTGGTAGCCCTCGGATTCGAGCTTGGAGCGAGCCTCGCTCTCAGACTTGCCGCGGAGGCCATCGAGGAGGGAGTTGACCTTGCCGTCGTCATAAGCCTTGTCGTAATCGGGGACCGTGCCTGTGGCAGCGGCTGCGACGGATGAAGCCATGGAATAGAAGGTGCGGGCAGGCTCGAGGCCGCCGAAGAGGTCGCCATAACCACACTGGCGGACTGGGCTGGTGCACAGTGAAGTCGTGGTGGTTCCGTCATTGTAGATGTAGGGAGCCGCAGCGATTCCGGAGTTAAATCCCAAGAATGCGGAGGACTGGTTGGACTCGGTGGTTCCCGTCTTGGCGGCTGCCTGGCCACTAAAGCCCATCATCTTGGCGGAAGCAGAAGCCGTGCCCTTGATGGTGTCCGCAGTCATGTTGTTGGCCAATGCGTTAGCGATGTTCTTGTTCAGCGCGCGCTCACAATTCGGCACCTTGAGGTAGACCTCATTGCCGTCTTTGTCCGTGATCTGCTTGATGGGGTTGGGCTCGCACCACATGCCTTCTGAGGCCAACGTAGCGCCCACGTTGGAAAGCTCAAGCGGATTCACTGCGGTAGGGCCGAGGGTGTAGGAGCCAAGGTTGGATTCCTTGATGTGCTGAGCGATCGACGTCTCTTCGTCGTAGCTGCCCTTTTCGTCGTAAGAGCGCAGACCGAGCTTAACCGACATATCCACCACGTGCTCCACGCCCACCTGTTCGATGAGCTTGATGAAGGTGGTATTCGGTGAATAAGCCAGCGCATCTTGCATCGTCATGGTTGCGGCATAGTTGCCTGCGTTCTCAACGCAGTAGCGATTAGCCGGGCAGCCTGCCGCGCCGCCGGAGCCGAGTCCCTCTGCTTCATAGCGAGTGGGGACGTCGAGCTGGTTCTTGATGCCGTAGCCAGATTCCAACGCGGCTGCCGCGGTGAAGACCTTGAAGACCGAGCCGGCACCGTTGCCCACCAATGAGTGGGTCTGCGGGAGCATGGTCTCGTAGTTGTCGAGGTCCAAACCGTACTTGCGAGAAGAGACCATAGCGAGCACTTCGCGAGTGGACGTGCTGGGCTTGACTACGTTCATGACCTCAGCGACACCCGGGGTCTTAGGGTCTGTCTGGGATCGCACTGCGTTGAGCGCCTGGTCTTGGACATCAGGATCGAGAGTGGTCTTGATGGTGTATCCACCGCGTGTGAGCTGCTCGCGGGAAATTCCCTTGCTCTCTAGGTATTCGATGACGTAGTCGCAGAAGAAGCCGCGGTCTTCTGCGCTGATGCAGCCGTTGGGGAGGAGGGAAGGGCTATCGAGCACGCCCAAGTCCTGCTTGCTGTACTCATCAGCTTCGGCCTGTTCGAGAGCGCCATTATCCACCATCGACTGGAGGACCAAGTTGCGGCGGTTAATGACTTCCTGCTCGTTGGTATAAGGGTTCAGATACTCGGAAGACTGGACCATTCCGGCTAGCATCGCCGCTTGGGGCACCGTGAGCTCAGAGGCATGGATGCCAAAGTATGTGCGTGCCGCGGCTTCTACACCGTAGGAGTGGTTGCCAAAGGGGACGAGGTTTAGATAGTTGGTGAGGATCTCGTCCTTGTCCAACTCCGCATCGAGGTCGGTCGCCATGCGCATCTCGCGCAGCTTACGGGGAATGGACTGCTCGGTTGCCGCGGCGCGCTCTTCATCGGTCTTGGCGTTAACCAGTAAGAGATAGTTCTTGACGTACTGCTGGTTAAGCGTGGATGCGCCTTGGGAGACTCCGCCTGCTGCTAGGTTGCTCCACAGCGCGCGAAAGTTGCCCTGGAAGTCCACGCCTTCGTGCTCGTAGAAGCGACGATCCTCGATAGCCACGATGGCCTTCTTCATGGGATCGGAAATCTTGTCGGGGCTCACCGGGTGACGGCGCTGCTCGAAAAGATAGGCAAGGCTGTTGCCTTTGGCATCCAGAATGGTGGTTACGCCCGGGGCGTCACCAGCAGTGAGATCCTGTAAGTCGGACTGCATGGTGTCGTTGGTACGGGCAACCGCCACGCCAGAAAGCCCCGCAAAGGGGGCAATCACTACGGCGATGAGAACTCCCGCGAGGACCGTGGAGAGGGCAATTTTTGCCAAGGATTTGATGACAGTCACGTTGAACACCCTACGTGGTGAAACTGTGAGCGGGGAATAGCAGACTCCCCCCTAAAGTGTGACGTGTTAGACAAGTGCTAACGCGTGTGAATACACTTACCGTTGTTACATAATATTCCGCCTGATGAAACATCATACAACGAGCGATATGTCGCGCGTATGGTATTTCGTCAAAATTGTTCGCAAGATTAGCGGGATAGGTAGTAGAGGAAGGAGCTACCCAGCCATGACCGTAAGCCTGAAGGTGACGGGTCCAGCCAAGTCGGTAAGTGCAACCGAGCGTGGTGAATGGGTAACTCAAGCTAAGTGCCGCAACGGTGACCCAGACGCACTCTTCGTGCGTGGCGCCGAGCAGCGTAAGGCCGCGGTCATTTGTCGCCATTGTCCAGTGCTTAATGAATGCCGCGCAGATGCACTAGACAACCGTGTTGAATTCGGAGTGTGGGGCGGTCTGACGGAGCGTCAGCGCCGTGCACTCCTGCGCAAGAATCCGCACATTACCAGCTGGGCGCACTACTTGGCTGAGGGCGGCGAACTCATCGGAATCTAGGGAAACCTAGAGCGTTATTTACACGTCATTTTGGCTGTTAAACCGTACGTTCGCGACGTGGTGCGCTCACTGATTACTCATAGCGTCGGGTCGGCATGGGTGGGTATTAACCCAACTAACGGAAAAGCCCAGTTCATATGGATTATTGACCCTGTCTACGCTGACCGTAACGGTAAATCTGTGCAGATGAAGTTGCTGGCGGCGACTACGCGTGTGCTGGGTGAGCTTTTAGACCATGACCCGCACTTTTCCCATCGCTTTAGCCGCCACCCGTTCTATACCGGCAAGGCTCCTACCGCTTATCGTTGGTATAGGCAGCACAACCGGGTGATGCGTCTTGGAGATTTGATAAAGCAGGTGAGGGATATGGCAGGACACGACCAGTTCGACCCCACTCCACGCCAGCAATTCAGCTCTGGCCATGAACTCATTAACGCGGTTAAGACCCGCCGTGAGGAAGCCCAGGCGTTTAAAGCGCTTGCCCAGGATGTAGACGCAGAAATTGCCGGTGGACTCGACCAGTACGACCCGGAACTTATCGACGGTGTGCGTGTGCTCTGGATTACCCAAGGCACCGCAGCACGCGACGAAACCGCCTTTAGGCATGCGCTTAAGACTGGACACCGTCTGCGCCAGCAAGGCCAACGCCTGACAGACGCAGCAATTATCGACGCCTATGAGCACGCCTACAACGTCGCACACACCCACGGCGGTGCAGGCCGCGACAATGAGATGCCGCCGATGCGCGACCGTCAAACTATGGCTAGGCGCGTGCGCGGGTATGTCACCCAGTCCAAGAGTGAGACCTACAGCGGTTCTAGCGCGCCAGGTAAAGCCACCAGCAGCGAACGCAAAGCACTAGCCACCATGGGACGCAGAGGCGGCAAGAAAGCAGCAGAACGCTGGAAAACAGACCCTGATGGTAAATATGCGCAAGCTGAGCGCAAGAAACTAACCGAAGCAAACGCAGTCAGGACTATCTCAGGCAAGGCGTCGAAGGCTCAGATTGCTGCCTGGTTTTACTCCGCATATGCACAAACGAAGGCATGGCCGTTGGTCAAAGAAGCCGCAAGCGAGTTTAACGTGTCCGAAAAAACTGTGCGTAGAGCTGTGAAAGACGCAGGGATTGTTTTACCGCGAGGGCGCACTAAAAAACTGGACAGGCCGTAAGCAATATACGGTTCCCCTGCCGTTAGGCAGTTAGATAAAAACTCACTTGAAGAAAACCTTGGAGAAGATAGGGGATCTGGTTCTCTGGTCGCTAATAATTTGCTACTGCTGTGTGCTTGATAGAGAAGAGAGACTAAATGAGCTCTTTTCTGGGGAGGAATCATTGTGCGGATTTTTCGGGTTGCTCACATCTGGGAAAAGGGTAGCTGCGTGTTTCAGGCCCGTGTTTGATTTGGCTTTTTCCTGGTCTGTGAAACTCGAATTGCTTTGCATCGTTTCTTTAATCCAGGGGATCCTTGAGACAATGTTGGTGTGCCACATGGGGCGGCCTTTCCCATCATTGCATTCTGGGTTGAATCCGCCGGCGGTGTGCACCGCGTAGAGGATGTTGTCTTTGTAGATGGGGGCTCCTGAGTCTCCGCCACAGGAACGTGAAGTAGTTGAGGATGTTCCTTTGAAAAGGTCGGTGTATGTAACGTTCCCGAAATTCAGGGAGTTAACTTTTTCAGAAATGACTGTCAACGCTGAAGAGGCATAATCATGGGGTTGCGCGTACCCGGTAAGTACGGCTTGATCTCCAATGGTTAACGGCTCATTAGCGAAAGTGAAGGCATCTGCGTGGATTCCTTCGCCTACTTTGATTAGGGCAACATCATCGTTTGATGATTTGGTATAGATAGCAGCGATACCTGCTACTTCACCATCTGATTGACGGAGAAAACCGTCCATAAACGGTGCGTTAGATACGCAGTGATGTGCCGTGAGCCAGAAGCTATCTCCTAGATAGCTTGCGGTGCAGTCGCGTCGAATGCGGGGTTCTTGTGGATTATCCAGGCTTGGGATTGCTGACCATAAAGCAGCAATCCGGTTATCGTTTACCGGTACTGTGCTACTTGCTTGTAGAGAAGCGAAATCACCATTGGCGTCCTGGGCTACAGCAGGAGAAGCACCCAGTGCGGTAAATGCGCAGGTGAGGATTATAAGACTGGTTTTAGCTATTTTCATGGTTACCCGACGAGATTAGAAAGGAGAACTTTTTCGCTTAACCAGCGTAGCCTGCCACCAAGCTATAAGCTGACCTAGTAGAACAACTCCTTGTTTCACTCTCATCTAAGGACCGCCAATGAAAGCTCTCTCACGCAAACTACTTGCTTTCGTCTCAGCAAGCTTATTAATCAGTACCACTCCCGGTACTGCAGTCGCGCAATCATCTTTTTCTGATTCATTATCGTCATCAGTGTCACAGGATACTTTTCCTGCTGATCCTAGTGAAAATACCGTAGAGGCAATCGACAATAAGGAAACGTCAGATGAATACCCCACTCCAGTACTGCCAGAGTGGGCTAAGGGGGCCTCGTCTGAAATTGTAGAAACTGAACTTTCACCGGAAGAAGTCTCCGAGTGGACTCCGACGAAATCTCCTAAATCTACTGTACGCCCTGGAGAAATGCGTAGCGATAGGGAAGAAATACCGGGTGATTTCACCAAAGAAGAGGCGGATCTTGCAGAAACAAAAGAAGCACAGCTGCAAGAAGAAGATAATCCGACCCTAAATTCTGCCCCAGGTTGCAAAGTTTACTGGCCTTCTCCTTTTGAAGTATGCGGTGCAATCCGGGAACTTTATGATTCCATTGGCGGACCGAAAAGCTTTCTGACGTTTCCTAAAAGCAACGAGCTAACTAATCCTGACGGTATTGGTAAAAGGTCCGAATTCGTCAACGGGTTTATCTATTGGCATCCAAAGACAGGCGCTCATACTGTTAGCATTCCTGCAACCGTCGTGTGGGCAAAGCATGGTTGGGAACGCGGACACTTCGGGTACCCAATGACTAATGATATCGCTCTCGGAGAGGGTTGGTATAAGCAGAAATACCAAGGTGGCTACATCTACACACGAAACTCCATTCCTGCAGTACAAGCAGGAATTCAGGGGCGAATATATGACAAATGGCAGGGCATGGGAGCCCAAAAGAGTACCTTAGGTTTCCCTATCAGCAGCGAAGAAAAAACACCTGACGGGATCGGGCGATACAACCTTTTCCAAAAAGGAATTATGGTTTGGCACCCCAAATTCGGCGCTCACGCTATAACAGGCGATGTGCTACTCCAATGGGTGTATTCAGGCGCTATTGATGGAGATGTCGGCTACCCTATTGGTGACCCCGGAGAAAGTGACAGTGACGGTTGGAAGGAACAAAAGTTTGAAAAAGGCAGCATCCACGGTAGCCAACTAGACAAATTCTTTCCTGACTTTATGCCTGGGGCAGGACTCGAACAAGATGCACCTACCCTACAAGGCAGTGGAATCGCTGGAGGCAATGATTATACCGATCAGGTGATGATGGCTACGCATGACCGATGTGGGGTTCCTGTTGTGCTACGACGGGGATGGTATGAACCTGATGCCAAAACACGTCCATATGGCCCTTGGGGTTACGACAAGATTCGGCACAAACATGGAATTTGGAACCTTTACTCGATTAGGCAATACATTCAAGGTCTGTGCGAAGCCAGGATGGAAAACGCGGACCGCATTTATGAAGCTCCTATTTATGAAGCTGTCCGCACTAATGATGGAAAAAAGGTTGGATCTGGAAGATCATTTGAAC
>NZ_GG667524.1:68071-101605 GCF_000159135.1 Corynebacterium striatum ATCC 6940 | reverse complement strand
CTTTTTTGTTTTCCCACGGCAGAGGTGCTGTTTCGGCGCGCTGCTTTGGCATTGGATCTGCGTATCTGCCAACGAAGGTGTCAGTTTCTCGTTGGTGGGGCGCTTCGTTGTCAGTTATGCAGGTTTTGGGCCTAGGTAGTCTGGGCGCCATGGATGTTTACACCAAGAAAGTGCGCACCGCCGACCAAGCTGGCGCCGAGGCCGCTGGTCTGCGGTGGCTGGCCGAAGCCCGCCCCGACGTGGTGGTAGAGGTGACGGGGGTTAGTGCGACGTCGATAAGCACGCGGCGTGTTGTGCAAGCGACGCCAACCGCGAAAGCTGCCCGTGCGTTCGGCAGGGCGCTGCGCGAGGTCCATGAAGCAGGCGCCCCGGCATTTGGTGCGCCGCCAGCGGGATGGGAAGGCAAGAACTACATCGGACGAATCGAGCAGGACTGCACGCCCACCAGCGAGTGGGGTGAGTTCTACGTGGAGCAGCGCGTTTTACCCTTTGTGGAGGGCACGGATCTGCCAGGCGACGTCGCAGACGTAGTGCGCCGGGCTGCCGACGCCGTCCGTAGCACGCAGTGGGACGTGTCCCCAGCCCGCATCCATGGCGACTTGTGGGCGGGAAACGTGCTGTTCACGGCAGATAGTGCAGTGATGATCGATTCGGCAGCGCACGGCGGTCACCCGTATACCGACCTAGCCATGCTGGAGCTTTTTGGAACGCCCTTCTACGACGACATCCTCCGCGGCTACGGTGCCGGGGACGATGTGGCGACGTGGATTCCGATGCATCAGCTGCATCCGCTGGCGGTGCACGCGCTCACCCACGGACCGGTGTATTACCGGCCATTGGGTGCGGCAGCGCAGGCTACTTTGGAAGCGCTGGGGGAGAGCTAGCGCGCCAGCGTGTGCGGGCCCGGCGGCATGATGCGCTTGTGTGCGCCGCGGTACCAGAGTTCCTCGATGCGCTGGCGTGCGGCCGCGGGAACATCTTTGCCCTCGAGGTAGTCGTCGATGTGGGTGTAGGAGACGCCGAGTGCTTCTTCGTCGGCTAACTGTGGGCGGTCTTCTTCGAGGTCAGCCGTGGGGATCTTTTTCCAGGTGGACTCAGGAGCACCCAAGTGCTGGAGCAGCAGTGCGCCCTGGCGTTTGTTGAGCCCCTCGAGTGGGAGCAGGTCGGCGGCACCGTCGCCCCACTTGGTGAAGAACGCCGTGATGTTCTCTGCAGCATGGTCGCTGCCGAGAACGAGTGCGCCGACCTCGCCGGCGATGGCATACTGCGCGGTCATGCGCACGCGAGCCTTGACGTTGCCGCGGTTAAAGTCGCCGAGGTTGAACTCGCCGTTGTCAGAGTTGCCGAGTGCAGTGGCGACGGCGTCGTCAAGCTCCTTGGTCGCAGGGGCAATGTTGACCGTAAGGCGGTGATCCGGCTGGATGAAGTCCAACGCAATTTGGGCGTCGTCCTCGTCGGCCTGCACACCGTGCGGCAGGCGCACAGCCCAGAACTGAGTTTCCTCCACGCGCGCCACAGCAAGCTGTGCCAAGCGGCCGGCCAAAGTGGAGTCTTGGCCGCCAGAAATCCCCAGCACGAAGCCCTTCGCGCCAGTCTTGCGAAGGTAGTCTGCGAGAAATTCGACGCGTGACTCCACCTCTTGTTCTGGATCGATCAAGGGCTTTGTACCCAGGTTTTTTATGATGTTTTGCTGCAGTTGCGCTCCGGTCTGTGACATGACGCCCATGGTAGCGGCCTGTAAGGATAAACGAGTGAAAAATCATTCTTTCGTCAAAGCCGTTGCCATCGTTGCCGCGCTCGGTGGCTTGCTCTTTGGCTACGACACCGGCGTCATGTCCGGTGCTCTTCTGTTTATTGGCCCCGAGTTCGACATGAATTCCCACGAAGAAGGCTGGGTTACCTCCATGCTGCTCGTGGGCGCGGCTTTCGGTGCGCTCGTTGCCGGCCGCGTGGCAGATGCGTTGGGCCGCCGCAAGACGCTGATTCTCGGCGGCTGCGTCTTTGTCCTTGGCTCCATCTGGTGTGCCCTGGCCGACTCCGTATTTATGCTGGCCCTGGCGCGCGCGTTTCTCGGCGTGGCGGTCGGTGCGGTATCTATTGTCTCGCCGATGTACATTTCGGAAATCTCACCGGCGCGTGTGCGCGGGCGTTTGGTCTCGCTTAATACCTTGATGATCGTGGTGGGCCAGCTGCTGGCTTACCTGGTCAATTCCGCACTGGCTGGAACCGGCTCCTGGCGCTGGATGCTAGGTCTTGCCGCAGTCCCTGGTCTGCTGCTGGCAGTGGGCATGCTCTTCCTGCCCGATACGCCGGTGTGGCTGCTGAAGAAACGCAGAGTCGATGAAGCCTGGAAGCTGGCTGCGCGCGTGGGCATCCGCGGCACGGAACTCGGCACGGGTGGATCCGCGGATAGCGGAGCCGCTGGGGGAGCGGTTAAGCGTAGCGAGTGGCAGCGCCTGAAAGGGGAGCGTTGGCTCCAGGTTACCGTCCTGCTCGCAATGCTCATGGGGCTCACGCAGCAAATCACGGGTGTAAACGCGATTGTCTACTTTGCCCCGACCATGATGAATCAGGTGGGTATTTCCACCTCGAACGCGGTCTACACCTCGATCCTCATCGGCACCGTTTCCGTCATTGCCTGCTGGTTCGGGCTCAAGGCTGTGGACCGCATCGGGCGCAAGCGCCTGCTCATGATCGGCCTCATCGGCAATGTGGTTTCCTTGTTGGTGCTCTCTATCGCCTATCGCTTCGCCGAAGGCTCTACCACGATGGCTTTGGTTTCGCTGGCGTTCATGGCGCTATTCATTGCTTTCCAACAAGCTGCGGTCTCGCCAACGACCTGGCTGCTCATCTCGGAACTCGTACCCGTTGAGGTGCGCGGCATTGGCATGGGCATCGCGGGCCTGTCCCTGTGGGTGACTAACTGGGCGGTGGCGCAGTTCTTCCTGCCAATGGTGGACTGGTTGACTGGCCCGGTTGCTTTCATGGTCTTCGGTTTTCTTGGCATCTTGGCTATTGCCTACACCAAGCTGCTCATCCCGGAAACGATGGGGCGCAGCCTCGAGGATGTGGGCGATGAGATGCAAGAGCGATACGCTAATTAATCAGTGTTTTGGTTATGGCGCGCGCGTGGGGTAATATTTTCCCTCGTGTCATGGCCGAGCATCATCTCGGTCACGCTTTAATTATTCAACCGCATGATGTTTGCGCATAACGAAAGGAGCGCCCGATGAAGGTTCGCAAGTCGCTTCGGTCGCTGAAGAAGAAGCCGGGCGCCCAGGTTATTCGCCGCCACGGTAAGGTCTTCGTGATCAACAAGAAGGATCCGCGCTTCAAGGCTCGCCAGGGCTAAGAGTAAAAGGATTTACCTTCCAGACGCCTCCCCGGGACTTCGGTCTCGATGGGAGGCGTCTTTTTGCGTTGGGCTACGTTTGGGCGGCGTTTGGGCGGCGTGTGGGCGGCGTGTGGGCGGCGTTTGAGCACTGTGCTTGGCGACGCCTTCCTGGGGCACCGGCGGCAAGCGGTGCAGGTGGTACGTGAGTGGCTGGAGTGAATCATGGGTTAAAATTTAGGGGCTAATTGTGTTCTTGGTCATAGTTTTAGGTTACGGCCAGGTAAACCTGCAGGAAATCTCATCGGTGTAGTTACAGGGCTGATCGACCCTCGGGTCAACATGTGGGGTGTGGCCGGGTTGCATCCTGGGAATATCAGGCATGTAACTACTACATGTAGTGCCGTTTGCGGCTTTTGGGCACAAAGTATAGTGTCGTTGATGTTGCTCCGGAGGGCTTAGGGGAGCGCGATAAGCGCACCTGCTCGGCCGGAATCCCAGCACACTGCATACCTGAAAATCGCGTCAAAGGACTTCCCAAATGAGCATCACCCTCTACACCAAGCCAGCCTGCGTCCAGTGCAACGCAACCAAGAAGGCTCTCGACCGTGCAGGTCTCGAGTACACCTCCGTGGACGTTACCCTCGACGAGGAGGCTCGTGACTACGTGATGGCTCTCGGATACGTCCAGGCTCCAGTGGTTGAGGCTAACGGTGAGCACTGGTCCGGTTTCCGTCCAGAGCGCATCAAGGCCCTGGCTACCGTCGCTGCTTCTGCCTAAGCACCAGCTGCGCTAGGAGTTAAGCAATGCTGGTCGTGTATTTTTCCTCAGCGACGGAAAATACCCGCCGCTTTGTAGACAAACTGGGTCTGCCAAGCGCTCGCATTCCTTTGTATAAGAATGACGAGCCGCTTATCGTGAACGAGCCCTACGTCCTCGTTTGCCCCACGTACGGTGGAGGCGCTTCCATTAGCCACGAGAATTCGCGCCCGGTACCTAAGCAAGTAATTCGATTCCTAAATAATGAGCACAACCGCGGTTTGATTCGAGCCGTCATTTCTGGCGGCAACAGTAACTTTGGCGCAGACTTCGGTAAGGCGGGGGATGTCATCTCCGCAAAGTGCAAGGTCCCTTACGTCTATCGCTTCGAGCTGATGGGCTCAGATGAAGACGTAAAGATCTGCAGGGAAGGCCTCATCTCCCAGGCGGCAGCCCTCGGGCTGGACGCCGCGGCCTAAACCTTGAACAATAGGTAACTGTGAATCGAGCCAAGACGGCTCGGGCCAGTTACCTTACATATTTTCTCCACCATTTTCTCCAGCAGCGCTGCGGCGCTGTTTCACACCTCAAGAGAAAGGCTCCATCAGCCGTGACCACGCAATTGGGCAAGACCGTAGCCGAACCAGTAAAGCCAGAAGAACAGCTGGATTACCACGCGCTGAATGCATTGCTCAATCTCTATGACGAGAATGGAAAGATTCAGTTCGACAAGGATCGCGAGGCTGCGAACCAGTTCTTCCTGCAACACGTCAACCAGAACACGGTCTACTTCCACGACTTGGAAGAGAAGATGCGTTACCTGGTGGAAAACAAGTACTACGAGCCGGAGCTGCTCGAGCAGTATGACTTTGACTTCATCAAGTCCCTGTTTAAGCGCGCCTACTCCTACAAGTTCCGTTTCAAGTCCTTCCTTGGCGCGTACAAGTACTACACCTCCTACACGCTGAAGACCTTCGACGGCCGCCGTTACCTGGAGCGCTTCGAGGATCGTGTCTCCATGACTGCTTTGTTCTTGGCAGACGGTGACACCACCGTGGCTGAGCACTTGGTTGATGAAATCATGACTGGCCGTTTCCAGCCGGCCACCCCAACCTTCCTCAACGCCGGCAAGGCCCAGCGCGGCGAGCTGGTTTCCTGCTTCCTGCTGCGCATCGAGGACAACATGGAGTCCATCGGCCGTTCCATCAACTCCGCTCTGCAGCTGTCCAAGCGCGGTGGCGGCGTTGCCCTGCTGCTGTCGAATATCCGCGAGTCCGGTGCGCCGATTAAGCACATCGAGAACCAGTCCTCCGGCGTCATCCCGGTCATGAAGCTTCTGGAGGATTCCTTCTCCTACGCTAACCAGCTGGGTGCTCGCCAGGGGGCAGGTGCGGTCTACTTGAACGCCCACCACCCAGACATCATGAACTTCCTCGATACCAAGCGCGAGAACGCTGACGAGAAGATTCGCATCAAGACCCTGTCTCTCGGCGTCGTTATCCCAGATATCACCTTCGAGCTGGCCAAGAAGAACGACGATATGTACCTGTTCTCGCCATATGACGTCGAGCGCGTTTACGGCAAGGCCTTCGCTGACATCTCCATCACGGAGCATTACGAAGAGATGGTCGAGGATCCACGCATCCGCAAGAAGAAGATCAACGCCCGTCACTTCTTCCAGACCGTTGCTGAGCTGCAGTTCGAGTCCGGCTACCCGTACATCATGTTCGAGGACACCGTGAACAAGGCCAACCCGGTCAAGACCGGCTGGATTAACATGTCCAACCTGTGCTCGGAGATCCTCCAGGTTAACTCTCCGTCCGTGTTCGCCGATGACCTGAGCTACGAAACCATGGGTTCCGATATCTCCTGCAACCTAGGCTCGCTCAACATCGCGATGACCATGGACTCGCCGGACTTTGGCTTGACCGTTGAGACTGCTATCCGTGGCTTGACCGCCGTGGCAGATAAGACCGCCATCAACTCCGTGCCTTCCGTGCGTAAGGGTAACGATGACTCCCACGCCATCGGCCTTGGCCAGATGAATCTGCATGGATACTTGGGCCGCGAGCACATCGAGTACGGCTCTGAGGAAGGCTTGGACTTCACCAACGCCTACTTCGCGGCAATCATGTACGCAGCGCTGCGTGCTTCCAACAAGATCGCTCGCGAACGCGGGGAGTACTTCTCCGAGTTCCCACAGTCTGAGTACGCATCTGGCGAGTTCTTCGACCGCTACGATCCAGAAGAGTTCAAGCCACGTACCGCACGTGTGCAGGAGCTTTTCGACGCCTCCTCCATCCACACCCCAACCGCTGAGGACTGGGCGGCGCTGAAGGCGGACGTCGCCAAGCATGGCCTCTACAACCGTAACCTGCAGGCAGTGCCGCCAACGGGCTCGATTTCCTACATCAACAACTCGACCTCCTCGATCCACCCGATCGCTTCGAAGATTGAGATTCGTAAGGAAGGCAAGATCGGCCGCGTCTACTACCCGGCGCCGCACATGGATAACGACAATCTCGAATACTTCAAGGACTCCTACGAGATTGGCTACGAGAAGATCATCGACACCTACGCTGAAGCCACCAAGTACGTGGACCAAGGCCTGTCCCTGACCTTGTTCTTCAAGGACACCGCCACCACGCGTGACATCAACAAGGCGCAGATCTACGCATGGCGAAAGGGGATTAAGACCCTGTATTACATCCGCCTGCGCCAGATGGCACTGGAAGGTACCGAGATCGAGGGCTGCGTCTCCTGCATGCTCTAGAAATCGGCAGCGTCTAATCAGCAAACGAATCACGCCCCCAACCACCGTGAGTGGCTGGGGGCGTGATTTGGTCTTGTTGAGACTTTTGCGGCGAAACTATGGACTTTACGCGTTCTCGTCGACGCTAGCGCGTGCTTCGTCGAGGATGGAACGAGCAATTCGCTCGGCATCGTCAGGGCGGGAATTCTGGATCGCGTGCGCCAAGTCCTGGTGCAGATCGGAGGTACCGGCGATTGGGTTTCGCTTTTCAGAGCCGAAGACGGACTTGCCCTTGAGCATCGACAGAAGGGAAGGCGTCAAAGCGGCGAACATCTCGTTTCCTGAAGCATATAGAACCATGCTGTGGAAACGCAGGTCCGTCGCAAGCTCTTCGCCAACTCGGCGGGAAGGGTTGATCTCAAGTTCGTGGAGGCGATCTGCCAGTTCCACGATCTCTTGCTTCTCGGCCTCTGAGGCACGGGTAGCTGCCATACGAGCGGCAATAGGCTCGATGGCAAGGCGCAGTTGATTGAGGGAATCTAGCTGCTCTTGTCGGCCTTTTTCGCAGGCTAGACGCCAATTAATGATGGATTGATCGAAGACGGCCCATTCACTTAACGGCAACACAGTGATTCCAACTCGGCGAGATGAAGACACCATGCGCAGTTGCTCGAGTGCACGCATAGCCTCTCGGGCGACGGTACGGGAAATGTCGAAACGCGCGCAGATATCTTGCAGGGTAAACCGTTGTCCGGTTTCGATAGTTCCGCTAACAATTTCGGCCCCTATTTGATCGAGCACGGCGGTGAGCAGAGGAACTGGAGACTCGCTGGAATTAGCCACGGTAGGGGGCCTCCTTGTGCAGAATTTGAAAACTAAAAGCGCTTACCGGCAATTGAATGCGAAATCCATATCAAGAAAAGAATGGCCTTGAATTGGCACCCCTTCCATGAAACGTAAATACATCCTAAGGGATGCCAATGTTAACTACCCGTAAGAGCTGTAAAACTATTGAATTGCGTTCAATTTACCGCTTATTCTGGGGGTTAGGAAGCCTTCTTCTGTGGAATGGGTCGAAATGGCTGCCGAGGCGCGGTGCAGATCTGCTCAATTGCTGCTTTATGGAGCGTTGATACGGCTACCAGTGGCAATGCGTTTAGACCGTCGATTGAGTACGATTGAGCAAGTTAGAGTCCATTTAAATAAAGAGGTGGAAGCCCCTTGTCTCACGAGTATGACGAGTACATCGCAAGCCATGCGGAGCCAGTGAAAGCCATCAACTGGAACACTGTTCCGGATGACAAAGATTCTGAGGTGTGGGACCGCCTCACCGGTAATTTCTGGTTGCCTGAAAAGGTCCCAGTGTCCAATGATCTGCAGAGCTGGAAGACGCTTACCGAGCATGAGCAGCAGACCACTATGCGCGTTTTTGCTGGGCTGACCCTCCTGGACACTATCCAGGGAACCGTCGGTGCGGTTTCCTTGCTGCCTGACGCCAAGACCCCGCATGAAGAGGCGGTCTATACAAATATCGCCTTCATGGAGTCTGTGCATGCGAAGTCTTACTCCAACATCTTCATGACACTGGCCTCCACGCCAATGATCAATGATGCTTTCCGTTGGTCTGAAGAGAATGAGAATCTTCAGCGCAAGGCAAAGATCGTAATGTCTTACTACAAGGGTGCAGACCCGCTGAAGAAGAAGGTCGCCTCCACGCTGCTGGAGTCCTTCCTTTTCTACTCCGGGTTCTACCTGCCGATGTATTTCTCTTCCCGTGCGAAGCTGACCAATACCGCGGACATCATCCGCCTTATCATCCGTGACGAGGCAGTGCACGGTTACTACATTGGCTACAAGTTCCAGAATGGTTACAACGAGCTGCCGGCTGAGAAGCAGGAGGAAATTAAGGGATACACCTTTGATCTTCTCTACGAGCTCTACGACAACGAGATTGATTACACCGAGGATCTCTACGACGAGCTCGGCTGGACCGAGGATGTAAAGCGCTTCCTGCGATACAACGCCAATAAGGCGCTGAACAACCTCGGCTTTGAGGGGCTGTTCCCGGCTGACGAGACCCGCGTTTCCCCGGCCATCCTGTCTTCCCTGTCGCCGAATGCGGATGAGAACCACGACTTCTTCTCTGGCTCCGGTTCCTCCTATGTCATTGGCAAGGCTGAGGACACCACTGACGATGACTGGGATTTCTAAGAACTAGGAACCTCAAAGGGAAGTGGACGGCTTTATGAGCCGTCCACTTCTTTGGTTTTCGGGTGAATAAAATACTGAATAAAAGGTGGAATAGTTCACTGAAGTATTCTCTTTTATGCGGAAATCCCATTGGGCGCACCTATAACAGGTGAATTAGGCGAGCGGGAGGGACTCGCGGCGCCGCCCGCGAATCAACCTTAAGGATGATTACCTTAGGGGGTGTGTTTTCTCCTTCTGGCTCAAAGGTCCGAATAAAACTTGTGGCGAGGATCACGTGCTTTGAGGTGAGTTTTTGAGCTTATTGCAGAAACGCAGCCCGCGTGCTGGGGGTTCTTTAGTTGGGGTGCCTAAAAAACGGGGTTAACTAGCTTTGATGGGCATTGGGGAAAGCTGGAAATTTCACAGGTGAGTCCCCTAATATAAGTCGAGTAAACCTAGGTGTTGTGCCGACAGGTCCATTTAACCGGAGCTGGCGTGCATAACACTTGTTCTTCAGGAGGAATTAAATGACCGCTGTGGCGCCAAGGCTCGACGATTACGTCGCGCCAACTCGTCCAGAGCCGACTGGCAATGCCAAGACCGGCTCTAAGGCTTGGGTAATGCTCACCACCACCGACCACAAGCAGCTGGGCATCATGTACTTGATCATGTCCTTCAGCTTCTTCTTCCTCGGTGGCTTCATGGCCCTGCTGATTCGTGCTGAGCTCTTCAGCCCGGGTCTGCAGTTCCTGTCCAACGAGCAGTTCAACCAGCTGTTTACCATGCACGGCACCGTGATGCTGCTGCTGTTTGCTACCCCGGTTGTCTGGGGCTTCGCTAACTACATCCTGCCGCTCCAGATTGGTGCACCTGACGTGGCCTTCCCGCGTTTGAACGCATTCGGCTTCTGGATCACCCTGACCGGCGGTATCGTCATGCTGCTCGGTTTCGCCACCCCAGGTGGTGCTGCTGACTTCGGTTGGACCATGTACGTCCCGCTCGCTGACTCTGTCCACACCCCGGGTATCGGTGCTGACATGTGGATCGTCGGCGTCGGTGCAACCGGTGTCGGTACCATTGCTTCCGCAGTCAACATGATCACCACCATCCTCACCCTGCGTGCGCCAGGTATGACCATGTTCCGTCTGCCGGTATTCACCTGGTGTATCTTCACCGCTTCCGTCATCGCCCTGATGATCTTCCCGCTGCTGACCGCAGGTGCACTTGGTGTGCTCTACGACCGTAAGCTTGGCGGCCACATTTACGACTCCGGCAACGGCGGCGCGATCCTGTGGCAACACCTCTTCTGGTTCTTTGGCCACCCTGAGGTTTACGTCCTGGCACTGCCATTCTTCGGCGTTATTTCTGAGGTCATTCCGGTCTTCTCCCGTAAGCCAGTCTTTGGCTACATCGGCTTGGTCTTCGCGGTTCTGGCTATCGGCTCCCTGTCCATGGCTGTGTGGGCACACCACATGTTCGTTACCGGCGCTGTCCTGCTGCCGTTCTTCTCCTTTATGACCTTCCTCATCGCCGTTCCTACCGGCGTTAAGTTCTTCAACTGGGTTGGCACCATGTGGAAGGGCCACATCACCTGGGATACCCCGATGATTTGGGCAATGGGTTTCCTGTCCACCTTCCTCTTCGGCGGCATGACCGGCGTTATGCTCGCTTCCCCGGCACTTGACTTCCACTTGGCAGAGTCCTACTTCCTGATTGCTCACTTCCACTACACCCTGTTCGGTACGGTTGTGTTCTCCGCTTTCGCAGGCCTCTACTTCTGGTTCCCGAAGATGACCGGCCGTATGCTCGACGAGCGTCTTGGCAAGATTCACTTCTGGCTGACCTTCATCGGCTTCCACGGCACCTTCCTGGTCCAGCACTGGGTGGGCAACATGGGTATGCCACGTCGATACGCTGACTACCTTGAGTCCGACGGCTTCACCGTTTACAACCAGATCTCCACGATCTTCTCCTTCGTTCTCGGTGCTTCCGTTATCCCGCTGGTTTGGAACGTCTTCAAGTCTTGGCGCTACGGCGAGATCGTCACCGTCGACGACCCATGGGGCTACGGTAACTCCCTCGAGTGGGCTACCTCCTGCCCGCCGCCACGCCACAACTTCGTTTCCCTGCCGCGCATCCGTTCTGAGCGTCCGGCATTCGAGCTGCACTACCCACACATGGTTAAGCGCATGCGCGAGGAAGCACACTACGGCCACACTACAAAGGATTCCGGTGCTCACTAAAGCTATAGGCTGAGACACCTAACTCCTGGCAAACCGCCTCCCCAAAAGCACCACGCGGTGCACTGGGGAGGCGGTTTTGTGATCTCTCCCGAACAAGTGGGCTTAGTTGAGTAACAGAACAGGCCGAATAGCCCCAATTCTTTCCAAAAATATGTCTTGACGTGCGATACTGTGCACGTGGAAAACCAAACTGAAAACAATGTCACGCACGCACAGGCTCCTGAACCAGCCACCAACCTGGATACCTTTGCCGTCATTACGACCTCGGGGCCAGATAAGCCGGGCGTGTCTGCGGCATTCTTTCGAGTGCTGTCGTCGCACAACATCGAACTGGTCGACGTCGAACAAGCGATCTTCTCTGGCCGCATTTCGCTCGCAGCTTACGTGCGCCTCGATAGCGCGCGTCTAGAGCAACTAGAGCAGGGACTGCGCAATACCCTGAGCATCTACAACCAAGTCATCAGTCTCGATATCAAAGCGGATGAAACGACTTCCCGCGCGCGTTCGACCCACTCGGTTGTCATCCTGGGGGAAAGCGTCACAGCGCGCACGATGTCGGCAGTCGCACAGGAGCTAGCAAACTTCGACGCCAACATTGATCGCATCCGCGGCTTGTCTACCTATCCGCTGATGGGTTTCGAGCTCTTTATCAGTCTGCAGGGCTCTGGGGACCCCGTGCGTTCCGCGCTGGCGCAGCTATCGAAGGAACTCGGCGTCGACATCGCAATTGAGCGTGCCGGCCTTCAGCGCCGCGCTAAGCGTCTCGTTTGCTTTGACTGCGACTCCACCCTTATCACCGGCGAGGTCATCGAGATGCTTGCCGCACACGCGGGTAAGGAAGCAGAGGTCGCTGCCGTAACCGAGCGTGCCATGCGCGGCGAGCTCGACTTTGAAGAATCTCTTCGTGAACGTGTTGCCACTTTGGCTGGGTTGGACGCTAGCGTCATCGACGAGGTGGCCGCGCAAATTCAGCTTACGCCGGGTGCTCGCACCACAGTGCGCACTCTCAACCGCATGGGATACCGCACGGCGGTCGTCTCTGGCGGCTTCATCCAAGTGCTTGAAGACTTGGCAGCGGACCTGCAGTTGGATTACGTCCGTGCCAACACGCTCGAGATCGTCGACGGCAAGCTCACCGGCCGCGTCATAGGCAAGGTCGTTGACCGCAAGGCCAAAGAGGAGTTCTTGCGCGAGTTCGCTGCAGACTCAGGTTTGCGCATGAGTCAGACCGTTGCGGTGGGCGATGGCGCTAACGATATCGACATGATTAGTGCCGCTGGCTTGGGAATTGCCTTCAACGCAAAGCCAGCGCTGCGCGAGGTCGCGGATGCGTCAGTCAGCCATCCATACATGGATGAAATCCTGCAGATTCTCGGAATCCCAGCTGAGGAGGTCGTCAGTGAGTGACCCCGAGTTACTGCGGGTAGCCCACGAGCGGCTGGTGCGAGCTTGCGATGATCGGAGCTGGCGAGAAGACCCTGAGGATCCCGATCGCCCTGAGACCATCCAGGCCATGCAGCTGGCGCTGAACCTGCCGAAGGAGGATACGCCTGCACGCTCGGTGGTCCTAGAGTCCGCCGCGCGTGCCGTCGTGGCGCTGTGCTTAGACGACCGCGCCGGCCAGGACTCAGCCTTTGCTGCGGCCCTGGGCCAGTGGTACGGCCATCGTATCCGCAAGGTAGCGCGTCGCGCGCGTAACAAGGCATGGACGGACGTTCAAACGGTCCCCGGTGTCACCGTAGATAATATCGCCCGCGCCTTCGTACCATCGGCGGTCTCCGAGGTAGATCCGCTCGTGCGCAAGCTCCAGATCGGGCACACCGATCTGGAAAAGGATGAGCCAGGAGCCCCGCTTGGCGACGCTCCGGTAATCTACGTCGATTCGAGCCTTGAGATGAGCGCAGGAAAAGCCGCGGCCCAGGTGGGCCACGGCTCCATGTTGTTGGCTGCGAAGATGAGCTTCGAGGAAGTTAAGCGATGGGCAGCACGCGACTTCGTGCTGTCTGTGCGCGAGATCGACTCTGAGGGCTTCCTCCGTGCGTGCGCAGCGCCTGGGGCAGTCGTGGTGCGTGACGCCGGATTCACCGAAGTTGCGCCCGACTCAGCTACGGTCTGCGCGTTGCGCGCGCCGCTGAGCTAGCGGTCCGTAACGAGGCGCTGCAATGCCCCCTGGACCACCGTGGAGTCGGTGGTCTGCCAGAACTGCGGCATCGATGCCTTGAGGAACCCACCGTAGCGTTTGGTTTCGAGGCGGTTATCGAGGACTGCGACGACGCCACGATCAGTAACTGAACGCAGCAATCGCCCAGCCCCCTGTGCCATGAGGAGTGCCGCATGGGTTGCGGAGACCTCCATGAAGCCGTTGCGTCCAGCGGCCTGGGCGGCTTCGGTGCGCGCCTGCATGAGGGGATTGTCCGGGCGGGGAAACGGGATTCGGTCGATGAGGACCAAAGAGCAGGCGGGGCCGGGCACGTCGACGCCCTGCCACAAGGTGAGGGTGCCAAAGAGGCAAGAATTCTCGTTCTTAGAGAAACGCTCCACCAGCGCGCCGATTGAGTCCTCGCCTTGGACGAAGACGTCGAAAGGCAGCTTTGGTTTGAGCTCTAGCGCAGCCTGCTCGGCAGCACGACGCGAGGAGAACAACCCTAGCGTGCGCCCGCCGGCGGCCATGATGAGCTCGCGCATCTCCTCGATGGTCTCCGGTGCAAGGCCATCGCGGCCGGGCTGTGGCAGATGCTTGGCCACGTAGAGAATGCCCTTCTTAGCAGGATCGAAAGGATAACCCACGTCGAGTGAGTCCCAGGTTCCCTTCGGCATGCCCCACTGCGCGGCCATAGCATCGAAGCGCCCGCCGAGCGCCAAGGTCGCGGAGGTAAGCACCACGGTCTGTTCGCCGAAGAGCTTCTCGTGCAACATGCCGGCGATGGAAAGCGGTGCCACGGCAAGGGTGTCGGTGAAGCTGCGTTCGTCGCGCTCGAGCCAAACCACGTCTTCGTGGGCCGAGGGGTCCCCGGTGGCAAAGACGTCAAGGATGCGGGCTACGGCCTCGGCCATGGTGGCGAGGTGGTTGGCCAAGTTCTGGCGCTCAGCAAACTTCTCCGGATCATTGGCCTGCTCGCCTTCGGGCGTCCGGGCAATTGCCTCGCGGCATTCGCGCAGGGTGTCGCCTAAGGCAGTGAGCTGAGACTTGGCGTTGTCCGGCATGTCTGTCCAGCGGCCAGGCCCGAATTCGCTGAGGAGGATGGTGAATTCATCGGCGAGTTCCGCCAAGCGCTGGTCTTTGCCGTTCGCGCCCAGGCTCTTGGCACGGTTGGCAGCCATCTTGATGGCGCGGGCGGTGATCTCTGCGGTGGACACCGATGTGATTCGGCCATCGAGCTCGTGGGCCTCGTCCACGATTACTACCTCGTGCTCGGGAAGCACGTTGACGTCAGAGACGGCGTCGATTGCCAGTAGCGCGTGGTTGGTCACCACGACGTTGACGTCCGCGGCCTTGCGGCGAGCCAGTTCGGCGAAGCACTCCTCTCCGTGAGGGCAACGCGTGGCACCGAGACACTCCGCGGAAGTTACCGATACCTGGCGCCACGCCAAGTCCGGAACACCTTGGTCCAGATCGTCGCGGTCGCCAGTCTCGGTCTCATCAGCCCAGTCGTAGAGCCGCTTGATGTGGCGGCCTAGACGTGAGACTTCGTGCTCTTCGAGCAGTTCGCCTTGTTCCTCAGCGAGCTCGTCGGCGCGTGCCACTTTGTTGAGGCACAGGTAGTTGGAGCGTCCCTTCATGATTGCGAAGGTGGGCTTGGACTCCATGACGGGCTCGAGAGCGTCGACAAGCCGCGGCAAATCGCGCTCGACCAGCTGACGCTGCAGTGCCAGTGTCGCTGTCGAGACGATGACGGTGTGCCCGGTGTTTTGGGCGTGACGAATAGCGGGCACCAAGTAAGCAAGGGACTTACCAGTACCGGTGCCGGCCTGGACGGCTAAGTGACGCTCGGATTCCAGGGCCTTGGTGACGGCGTTAGCCATTTTCAGCTGCCCCTCGCGGCGCGCGCCGCCGAGGGATTCAACGGCGGCGTCGAGAAGCGTCTCAGTGCTTTGGTTTAAAGGCTCGTCACTCACTCGGTCGAGTCTAGCGCAGCCGCAGAATCTTTCAGGAAGCCCGCAAGCCCAGGCTCTTCCAGGTAACTTTCGTGACCAACTAACGCGAGGTGGGCTTAAAACCCACCATGCGGGTTGGCACTGCCGGCTCGTCACGGGTCAGCGCGAGGCCTTCCCACGGCAAGGTGGTGATTGCCTTGGCCCGGTACTCGCGGGATTCCTGCAGGGTGGGCAGGTCCTTGACGATCTCGCCGTCGCGCATCAGCGGGACGGTGATCTCGCGCGCGCTAAGAGTGCCCGTCTCTGGGTCTGGGGCGCCGAATGGAAGCACGAGCTCCTCCACGGCAACACCCGTGGAGCGGTAGGTACGGATTGCGCGCTTGGCGCCGCCTTGGGACTTCTTGGAGGAGGAACGCTTCGCCACCGGGTGGCCCTCAACCTCAACGACCTTGTAGACCATGCCCGCGGTAGGGGCACCGGAGCCGGTGACCACGGAGGTGCCGACACCGTACACGTCAACTGGGTCGCCTCGTAGTCCGGCGATGGCGAACTCGTCGAGGTCGGAGGAGACCACGATCTTGGTGTTGTGGTTGCCTAGCTCGTCGAGCTGCTTGCGCACACGGCGAGTCACAGGGCCGAGGTCGCCGGAGTCGATGCGCACGCCGCCGAGCTCAGGGCCGGCCACCTTTACTGCGGTCTCGACGCCCTTGGTGATGTCGTAGGTATCGACCAAAAGCGTGGTCTCTACGCCGAGGGTCTCAATCTGGGTGCGGAAAGCTGCTTCCTCATTAGGGGTGCCGTCTTCGTTGACGTGTGCGAGGGTCCACGCGTGTGCGGCAGTGCCGGAGACTGGGATGTCGTAGCGGTAGCCAGCCTCGAGGTTCGACGTGGCCTGGAAGCCCGCGAGGTAAGCGGCGCGAGCTGCGGTTACTACAGCGTACTCTTGGGTGCGGCGCGAGCCCATCTCAATGATCGGGCGGCCATCGGCAGCGACCACCATGCGGGATGCGGCGGAGGCCACGGCGGAGTCGGAGTTCATGATGGAGAGGATGACCGTCTCCAGGATGAGGCACTCGCCAAAAGTACCGCGCACCGTCAAAAGCGGGGAGTTAGGGAAATAGATCTCGCCCTCACGGTAGCCATCAATCTGCCCAGAGAAACGGTAATTGCGCAGGTATTCCTTAGTCTGCTCATCCAAGAAATCCATCTGGGCTAGTTGTTTTGCGGTGAATTGGAAGTCACGCACTGCGCGTAGCACGCGCTCGGTTCCAGCCACCACACCATAACGGCGCTCGTTGGGGAGGCGGCGTGCGAAGACCTCGCAGGCCACTTGACGATGCGCAGAACCGTCCTTGAGCGCCGCTTGGAGCATGGTTAGCTCGTATTTATCAGTCAGCAGCGCGGTAGAGCGATCGGTAGTGGAAGGATGGCTAGGGATAGTTTCGGAGATGTTAGTCACATCGCAAATGGTACCTAGCGGGTGATTGCCTTGCAGCTATTGCTCCCAAAAGAGGTAGATCTATTTTTCCAGCTGAATGACCACGTACACCTGGCCGTTGGCGTAGGCGGTACCCACGGCAGCGAAAGTAGCGTGCGGATCGCGCAGAACCGCGACGTGTTCAGGCGACTGGCGCCACGCCTCGATGAAGGCGTAACCACTGGCTTTGCTCAGGGGTAGATGGTGCTGGACCATCGAGACATTTTCACTGGTGAAGCTCTCTGTCCCGGTTGCTGCGTTGTACTCTGCCTTCTTGCGTGCTGCAGATTGGCGGTCAATCCACGGGGCAAGTGGTGCGCTCCCTGCATCTATGCGCCATTGATTGAGGGCCTCGTTGATATCGATCGCAATTGCATCGAGTTGTAGCTGAATCTCTGGAGAAGGCACCTCGTAATGGTTGTCGGGCGAGTCTTGAGAAGAACCACTCGGATCTCCACCGCCAGGGGCGCTCGATGTGCCTAACCCGATGCCCGCCATGATGATTGTGCCGAGAAGCGCCACGACGGTGATCACGCCTTGTGCAAGGTGCACGATCTCTTCATGGCTAGGCATGCGGCCTTCCCGGATAGCCGTGAATGCGGGTGGAATTGAGGAGAGGTTCATCGTTGGGTATTCCTGAAGCTCGGGGAAACATGAAATACAGTGAGAATCCCCGTCAGTCTATCGTGAATTTTCAGTGTCGGGGGCGAAAATTGGTTAGGGTAGAGGGCATGAATCCGCACTTTGCCCAATTAGTTGCCCTGCCAGGCGGTGGAGTCCGCCTCGGGTCACCGATGGCTACTCCTGAACTGGATGAGGCCATTGAGGTCGATGTTGCATCCAGCGAAAACCTGCCTTGGATGTGCATCGTTTGGGATGATCCAGTCAACCTGATGAGCTATGTTTCCTACGTCTTTCAGACGGTTCTGGGCTATGACAAAAAACGCGCCAATGAGCTGATGATGCAAGTCCACACCGAGGGTAAAGCCGCGGTGTCCACGGGCGAGCGTGACAAAGTAGAAGCCGACGTCAAAAAGCTCCAGATCGCTGGCCTTTGGGCCACGATGCAGCAGGCGGGCTAAGGGAGTAACTACAGCTAATGCAGGCTTGGAAAAAGAAGAAGTCGCTCATGCGTGCGGCCAAGTTCACCACCGTCTTGGAGCCCATGGAGCGCGAGGTTTTAGGTGATCTCACGGCCACCGTCTCGGAAGCAATCATCGCCCGTGCACAGTCCGCCCCCAAGGACGAACTGGCACAAATGCTGGACATGCCCACCGGCCACACAGAAGCTCCAGAGGATCCTTCCCTGGCGCGCCTGTTCCCAGACTTTGAAAAACCTGGGGACGAAGAATACGACGGCGATAATTCGCTGCTGCGTTCCTTGCACGAGAATGACATCGCCCGTGCGAAGCTACAGAACCTGCAGGTCATCAACGCCGCACTCGGCCCAACCGGTGGGGTAGAGGTCACGATCTCCGAAGAGGAAGCGCATGCGTTCCTGATTGGTCTCAATGATCTGCGCCTTTTCGTTGCCGCCGGTGACGTCCCCGAGGAGTCGATGCAGGATGACCGCGACACATTGGTGGAATGGCTGGCTTATTGCCAGGATTCCCTTCTCCAAGTGTTGATGGGATAGACAGTGTCTGACGTACCATCGCCTGCCACAACGTCCGGCCTCTTTGGTCCCACCGGAGTGTCGATTGGCCACGTCAGCCACAACAACACGGGCGTGACGGTTCTGTACTGTGGCTCGCAAGGCGCGGTCGCTAGCATCGATGTGCGTGGCGGCGGACCAGGCACCCGCGAGACGGATCTGCTGGAACCACACAATACCGTCGAGCGCGTCCATGCCATCACGTTGGCGGGCGGCTCGGCCTTTGGCTTGGCTGCTGCTGACGGCGTTATGCGCGAGCTGGAATCCCAGGGAATTGGTTTCCCGGTCCTTGGCGAGGGCAAGCCAGGTCCGCGCGTTCCCATCGTGCCCGGCGCGGTCATCTTTGATTTGCTACTGGGTGACGAGCGCCCCACCGCTGAAGATGGCGCGGAGGCGGTAAAGCGCGCCGTCGCCAAGCATGATGCGTCAACCGGAACCGTGGGCGCGGGAGTGGGCGCAACCGCCGGAAAGATGCGCGGCGGCTTTGGCTTGGCCGAGCTGCCAGTGGAAACCCCGCAGGGGACCTTCGCTGTGGGTGCCGTGGTGGTGGCCAATCCGGTCGGTAGCGTCGTGGACCCGCGCACGGGCCGTCTGTTCGGCGCCCCAGATGAGCAGGCAGTGAACCTGGAGCGTTTCGCGGTGCTGCGTCACCCGGCGGAGTCCAAGCTCAACACCACCATCGGAGCTGTGCTTTGCGACGCCCCACTGACCAAGGCCCAGGCCAAGCGCTTGGCGCTGACAGGGCACGATGGAATCGCACGCGCGATTCACCCGGCGCACTCGCCGCTGGACGGGGATACGCTCTTTGCACTGTCGACGGCGTCAGATACCGCAACGCGGGGCGTCGACACCCTAACCATGGCAGCGCTGTGTCAGGCTGCGGCCGAAGCCGTGGAACAAGCAATCGTTGTGGCAATTGTGAAAGCTAATCCTGGCCTGGGATTAGAGACTTATTCTTCGTTGCTGGACTAGAGTTGTTGCCATTATGACTTCAGGTGGCACCTCTGGATATTCCTTCCCTAATTCAGCCTTCGGGGCAAACCAGCCCCACGGCGCTTCTTCGCCCGTGCGCACAAACCGCGGCGACTCGAAGAACTACACGCGCGGTGGCCGCATCCGCACTGGCATCAGCCTCGCCGTGGGCTTCCTCGTGGTGGAATGGCTCGTCCAGATAACCAACTTCCTCATCTTCGGCGGGGCGCTGTCGAACTACGGCATTCGCCCCCTCGACTTCAACGGCATCTGGGGCATCTTTACCGCCCCGCTCTTGCACGCGAACTTCGAGCACCTCATCGGTAACTCCGTGCCGGGCGCAATCTTCTGCTTCCTCATCGGCTTGTCCGGACGCAAGGCCTGGTGGGAAGTCACCATTATCACCGTACTGGTCGCCGGCATCGGCACATGGTTGCTGGGTGGGCCGGGTACCTCCCACATCGGCGCATCCTCGCTGGTCTATGGCTGGCTGGCCTACCTTATTATCCGCGGCCTGTTTAACCGTTCCTTCTCGCAAACGGCACTGGGCGTGGTTCTCGGCTTTGCCTACTCCGGCCTGGTGTGGGGCGTGCTGCCGGTCTATGAAGGCGTGTCCTGGCAGGGCCACCTTTTCGGTGCAATTGGTGGCGTGATTGCCGGCATGACTATCACATCGGATGACCCGGTAAAGGTGGCGAAGCGCTAATGCCGGACGCAACCTCGCCTATTGGAATTTTCGACTCGGGCGTGGGCGGACTTACCGTGGCGCGCACGATTATTGAGCAGCTGCCCAACGAGTCGGTGATCTACATCGGCGACACCGAGCATTCCCCGTATGGCCCGCGTCCCATCGCGGAGGTGCGCGAGCTCTCCACGAAGATCGCTGACGAGCTGGTGGAGCGCGGCTGCAAGATGATCGTCATCGCCTGCAACACAGCTACTGCGGCCTTCTTACACGATGCCCGCGAGCGCTACGACATCCCGGTGGTGGAGGTCATCCGCCCAGCAGTGCGCCGTGCGATTGCCACGACCCGTAACGGAAAGATTGGCGTCATCGGTACCGAAGGCACCGTGAACTCCGGGGCTTATCAGGACCTCTTTGCCGTTAACCCGCACGTGGAGGCCCACGCCGTCGCCTGCCCTGACTTCGTCGGTTTCGTTGAGCGCGGCATTACCGCTGGGCGTCAGATCCTAGGTGTCGCCGAGGGCTACCTTGCGCCCCTGCAGTCCGTAGGCGTGGATACATTGGTGCTGGGATGTACCCACTACCCGTTGCTGACCGGCGTTATTCAGTTGGCGATGGGGGACAACGTCACTTTGGTCTCCTCTGCGGAGGAAACGGCCAAGGACGTCATGCGAACTTTGACGGAGACCGACATGCTGGCGCCGGAGGGACAAGAAGCGGTGCGCAAGTTTGAGTCCACCGGAGACCCAGAGACTTTCTCCCGCCTAGCCACGCGTTTTCTAGGCCCGCAGATCTAAAATGCACGGCTCACGTGTGTGAATCTAGTGCTGCAGGCAGGTGCCTGCCCTAGAAATGTGACCTGTGGCTGCTTAGACTGCTTTAGGTCATTTTCACCCCAAATCCAGCAATCGAGAAGGTTTCGTGGAACTATTGAACCCATGAAGCTGACGATTCTTGGCTGTTCCGGCTCAGTTCCCGTCCCGGGAAACGCTGCCTCCGGATACGTTGTGTCCTTCCCGGACGCGCCATCCATCGTGATGGACATGGGCCCGGGCACGCTTGCTCGCCTCCAAGAAGTGCAGGATCCTTGCGATGCGCACATCACCTTTAGCCATCTCCACGCTGATCACTGCCTGGACTTTCCGTCCCTGATGGTCTGGCGCCGCTTCCATCCCACCGCGCCTGCGGCTTCACGCAACTTCTGCATTGGGCCGGAGCATGCGCCTCGCCATCTGGGGCGCTTGTCCGCTGATGAGGTCGATGGCGTCGACGACATGTCGGATACCTTCGCTTTTTCCCCGTGGATCGACCGCGAGCGTCAGCTGCTCGATGACGTCTACATGACGCCCTTTAGGGTCATCCACCCAGTTGAGGCGTATGCGTTGCGCATGGAACATGCCAAGACGGGCAAGACCATTGCTTACTCTGGGGATACGGCGTTTACACCTGCGCTTGTCGACGCCGCACGGGGCGCCGATGTGTTTCTTTGCGAAGCCGCCTGGGGCGAGACCTCTGAGGGCAAGGCCCCGAACATGCACATGTCGGGTGCGGAAGCGGGACGCGTGGCACGTGAGTCCGGCGTCGCAAAGCTGGTGCTCGTTCACCTGCAGCCCTGGGGCGACACCGCGGCAACGTTGCGTGCTGCGCAAGCGGAATTCAAGGGGGAGATCATCCTGGGCGCGCCGGGCATGGAGTTTGAGCTCTAGCTAAGCCGGTAGGGTGGTGGGCATGACTGATTTTTCTCGTGCCGATGGTCGCGCGCTCGACCAGATGCGTAGCGTTCGCATTACCCGTAACTTCACCACCAACCCGGCGGGCTCCGTGCTCGTTGAGTTCGGCAACACCCGCGTGATGTGCACTGCCTCCGTCGAGTTCGGTGTGCCGCGCTTTAAGAAAGATTCCGGTGAAGGCTGGCTGACCGCTGAGTACTCCATGCTGCCGGCTGCCACCCACGACCGCATGCCGCGTGAGTCCATGAAGGGCAAGGTCAAGGGACGCACCCACGAGATTTCCCGCTTGGTGGGTCGATCCCTGCGTGCCGCCGTGGACCTTTCTGAGCTGGGTGAAAACACCATTCAGCTCGACTGCGATGTGCTCCAGGCTGATGGTGGTACCCGCACCGCGTCCATCACCGGTGCTTATGTGGCCTTGGCGGATGCGATTGAGTACTTGAAGTCCGAGGGCGTCGTCCCTGGTGAGCCTCTCTTGGACCCTGTTGCTGCGGTTTCCGTGGGCATCATCGACGGTCAGATTTGCCTGGACTTGCCATATGAGGAGGACTCCCGCGCGGAAGTTGACCTCAACGTGGTCATGCAGGAAGGCGGTGACTTCGTGGAGATTCAGGGCACCGGCGAGCACGGCCTGTTCGGCCGCGACGAGCTGAACTCCATGCTCGATGTGGCGCAGAAGGGCTGCGAGGAGCTGATCGAGGCACAGAAGGCAGCGCTGGGATGGTAAAGCTCCTTGTCGCCTCGAATAACAAGAAGAAGCTAGGAGAGCTCGAACGCATCCTCGCAGACGCGGGAATCGAAGGCGTCGAACTGCTGTCGCTTTCCGCTGTGCCAGCGTATGACGAACCGGTGGAGGACGGGCGCACGTTTGCTGATAATGCACTGATTAAGGCCCGTGCTGGCGTTGCCAATACTGGTATCGCCACGATTGCGGATGACTCGGGTATCGCCGTCGAAGAACTCAACGGTATGCCGGGCGTGCTCTCGGCACGCTGGTCCGGGCAGCACGGCAATGACCAGGCGAACAATGACCTGTTGCTCGCGCAGATGTCCGACGTTCCTGACGAGCGTAGGGCAGCTGCATTCGTTTCGGTTTGCGCGCTCGTGACGCCAGCCGGCAAGGAGTACGTTGCCGAGGGTCGCTGGCCAGGGACGCTCCTGCGCGCGCCGCAGGGCGAGAACGGCTTTGGCTATGACCCGCTCTTCCAGCCGGAAGGCGAGCAGCGTTCCTCCGCCGAGATGAGCCCCGAGGAAAAGAACGCGGTTTCTCACCGCGGCCGTGCGCTGGCGCAGCTCACCGACGTCATCGCTCAGCTCGCAGCCATCAACTAGTAAGCAGGCTGCAAGCACTAATTTCGCAAAACAAAAAGCAGGGAGACACCGGCGCTAGCCGGAGCCTCCCTGCTTATTTTAAGTTTTGTGTGCTTTAACGCTCAGTCATGCTTGAGCACGGAAACGGTGCTCATAGCCGCGCTGGTATTAGCGGTTGAGCTGGAACTGTTCTGTGACTTCGAGGCGGCGCTTGTGCTCCATCCAGAAGGAGAGGAAAGGAACAACACCAGCGAGGGCGGTAGTGATGAGCTTGCCCGCCGGCCACAGTGCACGTGGTCCGAGGACCAAGATGGAGACCAAGTAGACCATGTACGCGAGGCCGTGGGCCTGCGCGATGTAGGTGGCCCAGTGCGGAATCTCGACGCCGACGATGTACTGCAGGATCATGCGGGCTACGAGGATGAGCAGGAAAATACCGGTGACCGTTGCCGCGATGGAGAAGAACTTCAGCGGGCCGCGGATGCGGGCCTGGCGGTCTGGGTGAACTTGGTTAGTCATGGATTCTCTTTCTAAAACTGATCATCGTAGGCGGCGCCGCGCTTGCGGCGCTGTTGGTTCATGGCATTGAAAGTCTCCACGTCCATCTGCGGACGCTGCGGAAGGAAGTCCTCATCGATCTTGGTGACCTCACCGCGTTTTTCTTTCTCAGCTGCCGCTTCATGTTTGTAGTCGGTAATGCCCATGGCGGAGGCCTCATTTTCAGCCTCAATACGCTCGTTCTCGTAGTTCAATGCTGTCTTGTAAGCGTAGACCACAAAGACTGCGAAGAGTGGCCATTGGAGGGCATAGCCCAAGTTCTGGAATGTGCCCGACCCGGAGCGAAAGCGGGTCCACTGCCAGTAGGCGAGGAACAAAAAGAGCACTACGAAAAAAGCGATGAGGACGATATGCCACCATCGCACCTTCAACTTCTGCTTTTTCGGCACGCTGTTGTTGCTCACCCGTAATAGCCTACCCATTGTTTTTAGAAAAGTGGATTTATGCCTTAGCCAGCACGATTGTGGGGCGGCGCACGGTTGTAGGAAGGAACGGGTGCGTCCCCGCGCGCGCCTGGTTTTAGTGATACTGAAATCAGTGTGTAAACTACTGTCGCAGTTGCATTGCGGTACTCCTCCCTACACTTGAGTGGAGTGGTGGTTCCAATGTAATGAATGCGCCCGTGGCGGAATTGGCAGACGCGCTAGATTTAGGTTCTAGTGTCTTATGACGTGAGAGTTCAAGTCTCTCCGGGCGCACAGCAGGCCTCCGCATTGCTGCGGGGGCCTTTGTTTGTGCCCGGTTTGTGCCCGGATTAGGGCAGAATCTGGCGCTTTTTATGTCCGTTTAGTAACGAATAGACCACAACTATGTCCGATGGGGAATCGGAAGAGATGGGGCGTCGATGACCTCAATGGACAACAAACTTTGCTGACCTCCCCGTGCGCATCTCGGCGCGTATCCCAAGTACGTGCTGCGATTGCCCGCCACGGGAAAGACGGCCGCCAATTCATTGACAGTGAGGAAGTAAACCGCCATGAAAAAGTTCAAGACAGCCCTGATTGCCATTCTTTTGGTCGCCGTAGTAGCGCTTGGCGGGGTTGCAATTTTGCAGAACAAGGGCATCATTGGCACCCAGGGGGATGCGTTGAACACACAGGTTATCAAGTCTGTGGAACGGAAAGAACAGGTTGTGCTGCTTAGCCTGGGCATCGAGGGCTTGGCCGAAAATTCATCGAATAAAGAGATACTCGGCGTCGGTATTCCGTGGACTGACCGCACCCAGTTCGTGCAATACTCTTACAAGGCCAAACTTGGAATCGAAGGCAAGGACGTAAAAGTCGAGCAAACCGGCGAGCACGCCTACAAAGTGACCATCCCGAGGTTCATTTTCATTGGCCACTCCGATGAGCATTTTAAGACCGCCGTCAACGATAATGGTGCTCTTAGCTGGATTACCCCCGAGCTCGATGCTGCCGATACGGTTTCGAAAATTCTTGATGAAGGTGAGAAAAAACAGAACATTTCGGACAACCGGGGTGTCTTGCAGGACCAGGCAAAAGACTTCTACACGGGAATCATTAGGTCAGTAGATAATAATGCTGAGCTGGAGTTTAGCTTCAAGTAGGGGTGGGAAATTATGGGGTCGCTACGGCGGCCCCTTGCTCGTTTGGTGATAAAAAATCTATCAATTTAACGTGTGGAAACTCACGTTCGGGGGCAAAATACCCCCGATATAAACGGTATATACGTCTTTTTTGAAAGGGGTGACCTGCAAGAGGGCTGATTTGTTACGGATGTGCCCTGTTGCACATTTTCTCAAGTAGGAGGGGTGCAGTCACGGCTTCTAAACTTGGAGACAAGAGGCGCTCGTCGCTCAGATGGTGAAGCCCGAGTTTGAAATACAACTCCGCGACACAGTGACAGGAACTAGCGGCATGGCGCCCCGACTCACTTGAATGAAACGTGTCAAACAAGAAGGGAGTCACAACAGTGACCACCGCAACGCAACCGCTGCAGTTTGAAGCCTGGAAGGGATTCGAGCCTGGCCCATGGGCTGAAGGCATCAACGTCAGGGACTTCATCCAGCGCAACTACACTCCGTACGATGGAGACGCTTCCTTCCTCGCGGGCCCAACCGAAAAGACTCAGCGCACGTGGGACACCCTCGAAAAGGACTACCTGTCAGTAGAGCGCCAAAAGCGCATTTTCGATGTCGACACTCACACCCCAACCGACATCGACGCTTTCCCAGCCGGCTACATATCAGAGGACGATGACGTCATCGTCGGGCTGCAGACCGACACCCCGTTGAAGCGTGCCATGATGCCGAACGGTGGTTGGCGCATGGTCGAGCAGGCCATCCGCGAAGCGGGCAAGGAGCCAGAGGCTGAGATCAAGAAGATCTTCACTCGCTATCGCAAGACCCACAACGATGCCGTCTTCGACATCTACACTCCGCGCATCCGTGCTGCCCGATCATCACACATCATCACCGGTCTGCCTGACGCATACGGCCGCGGCCGCATCATCGGTGACTACCGTCGTGTCGCCCTCTACGGCGTTGACTACCTCATCGCCGAAAAGGAAGCTAAGAAGCACGAGGTCGGCGACCTGGGCTTCAGCGAGCACTGGGCACGCTACCGTGAAGAGCACGCAGAGCAGATCAAGGCCCTGAAGAAACTCAAGATCATGGCAGAGTCCTACGGCTTTGACATTTCCGGCCCTGCAAAGACTGCTCATGAGGCAGTCCAGTGGACCTACTTCGGCTACCTGGCTTCCATCAAATCCCAGGACGGCGCCGCAATGTCCATCGGCCGCCTGTCCGCATTCTTCGACTGCTACTTCGAGCGCGACCTCGCAGCCGGCCTCATCACTGAAGAGGATGCACAGGAAATCATCGACCAGCTCGTCCTGAAGCTGCGCATCGTCCGCTTCCTGCGCACCGAGGACTACGACCAGATCTTCTCCGGTGACCCATACTGGGCAACCTGGTCCGACGCTGGCTTCGGCAACGACGGCCGCCACATGGTCACCAAGACTTCCTTCCGTCTGCTGCAGACCCTGGTCAACCTTGGCCCATCACCAGAGCCGAACATCACTATCTTCTGGGACCCAGCACTGCCAGAGGGCTACAAGAAGTTCTGTGCGCACATCTCGATCACCACTTCTTCCATCCAGTACGAGTCTGACAAGCAGATTCGTGAGCAGTGGGGCGATGACGCAGCGATTGCTTGCTGTGTTTCCCCGATGGAAGTTGGCAAGCAGATGCAGTTCTTCGGCGCTCGCGTTAACGCTGCAAAGGCCCTGCTCTACGCTATCAACGGCGGTCGTGACGAGGTCACCGGCAAGCAGGTCGTCGAAGGCTACGACGCAATCCAGGGCGACGGCCCACTGGACTTCGACGAAGTCTGGAAGAAGTACGAAGAGATGCTGGACTGGGTAGTCGGCACCTACGTCGAGGCACTGAACATCATCCACTTCTGCCACGATAAGTACGCTTACGAGGCAATCGAGATGGCTCTGCACGACTCCAACATCGTCCGCTCCATGGGCTGCGGCATCGCAGGTCTGTCCATCGTTGCTGACTCCCTGTCCGCCATCAAGTACGCAAAGGTTTACCCAGTGCGTGACGAGACCGGCCTGATTGTGGACTACAAGACCGAGGGCGACTTCCCGTTCTACGGCAACGACGATGACCGCGCCGATGACATCGCCGCCACCATCGTCCACACCGTGATGGCAAAGATTAAGGCCATCCCGATGTACCGCAACGCAATCCCAACCCAGTCCGTTCTGACCATTACCTCCAACGTGGTCTACGGCAAGGCAACCGGTGCCTTCCCATCCGGCCACAAGGCTGGTACCCCGTTCGCACCAGGTGCTAACCCAGAAAACGGCGCCGACAGCCACGGCATGGTCGCTTCCATGCTGTCCGTGGGCAAGCTGGACTACAAGGATGCGCTGGATGGCATCTCGCTGACCAACACCATCACCCCGTCTGGTCTCGGCCGCACTCCGGAGGAGCGCATCGACAACCTGGTGGGGGTTCTGGATGCAGGCTTCATCATGGAGTCCGAGTAAGCCACCTGCAGTCAATCAAGTTTCCCAAACCAACCTCAACCAATTTCAAGGAGAAAACCATGGCAACCCCAACCTTCGACGAGCGTCTTGCAGCCATGAAGGCAAACCGTGACGAGCACCAGATGAACTCAGGTCTCTACCACGCAAACATCAACGTTCTGGATAAGGCAACCCTCGAGGACGCTGTCGAGCACCCAGAGAAGTACCCGAACCTGACCGTTCGTGTTTCCGGCTACGCAGTGAACTTCGTCAAGCTCACCAAGGAGCAGCAGCTCGACGTCATCTCCCGTACCTTCCACCAGGGTTCATAAACAATGGCTGATGGCATTACTGGAGTGGTGCACCTCGACCCCCAAGCGGGCGAGAAGGTGCGCGGAGCGGCCGCCGGCCTAGGTACCGATAACTCCCTCGACGAGATCAAGCGCCCAGAGCTCATGGAGGCACGTCGCACTGGCGACATCGCCCTCGTACATTCCTGGGAGCTAGTAACCTCCGTCGATGGTCCCGGTACTCGCATGACGATGTTCATGTCCGGATGCCCGCTGCGCTGTCAGTACTGCCACAACCCTGACACCATGGAGATGAAGGTGGGCACCCTCGAGCGCATCGAGGACGTCGTCAAGCGCATCAAGCGCTACAAGCCCATCTTCAAAGCCTCCGGTGGCGGACTGACCATCTCAGGTGGCGAGCCGCTGTTCCAGATTGCGTTCACGCGACGTGTGCTCAAGGAAGTCCACGATGCTGGTATTCACACCACCATCGATACCTCCGGTTTCTTGGGCTCCCGTCTGCGGGACGAAGACCTGGAAAACATCGACCTCGTCCTCCTCGACGTTAAATCTGGTGACGAGGAAACCTACAAGTTGGTCACCCGCCGCGAGTTGCAGCCGACTATCGACTTCGGTGACCGGCTGTCGGCGATGGGTAAGCCGGTGTGGATCCGCTTTGTTGTGGTTCCAGGACTTACGGATTCCCCTGAAAACGTGCGAAACGTCGCCGAGATCGTGGGGCGTTGGAGCAACAACGTCGAGCGTATCGAGGTGCTTCCGTTCCACAATATGGGTGCTGATAAGTGGCATGAACTGGGCTATCCGTACACCCTCGAGGACACGAAGCCGCCAAAGCCGGAGGACATCGAAGCAATTCGTGACGTCTTCCGCGCGAAGGGATTCACCGTTTACTAAACGAGTCTTCTCTGAATAAGAAAAGTTTTTAGCGCTGCGCCACTATGGTGCGGCGCTAAACTTTTATCCATGACTCGTCGTTTCGGATACCCAGTAAGAGAACACACACTTTCCGTCCCGTGGGACTACAACGACCCGCAACAGGGCACGTTTGAGCTCTATGCTCGTGAAATCGGTGACCCGGATAAGCCCGCCATTCTCTATAACCAGGGCGGGCCAGGCTTCCCAGCCCCGCGTCCACTGGGGGCGTCAGGTGTCATCGGCAAGGGCCTGGAGCGCTACCGCTGGATCCTCATGGACCAGCGTGGCACCGGCCGCAGCCATCGCATTGATGAGCTTTCCGACGCCGCCGACTTAAGCGTCGAGCGCCTTAAACTGCTGCGCCAGGACAACATCGTGCGCGATGCGGAGCGGCTGCGTGAGTACCTTGGCATCGACAAGTGGTCTTTGTTCGGCCAGTCCTTTGGCGGATTTTGCATCACGAGCTACGTCTCCTTGTTCCCCGAGTCTGTGGACAAGGCCTTCCTGACCGGCGGCCTCCCGACCTTGGACAAGGGCGCAGACGATCTTTATCGTTCCACGTTCACCAAGCTCAAGATGCGCCAACAGCGCTTCTTCGACTACGTACCTTTCGCGCAGCAGCGCATCGCGGAAATCATCGATCACCTGGACAACTCGCAGGAGGTTTTGCCTACTGGGGAGCGCTTGAGCTCGCTTCGCTTCCGCACCATCGGCATCGAGCTGGGCCGTGGCTCCGGATTCGATTCCCTGGGCTACCTGCTTGAGGAGCCTTTCCGCACCGTGGGTGGGGAGAAGCGCTTGCGCTCCGATTTCCTCCACGAGGTCGGTGCTCGCGTGAGCTTCCAGGGTGGGCCATTGTATGCGGCCATCCACGAATCCATCTATGGCAGTGTGGGCGGCCAGCACGTCACGGGCTGGGCGGCGCACCGCGTGCGCGAGGAGTTCCCGGAGTTTGCTGAGTCAGGCACGTGGCTGACAGGCGAGCACATCTTCCCGTGGCAGTTCGATGAGGATCCGGCGCTGCTTGCCTTCAAGGATTCGGCAGAAGCGTTGGCGCAGCTTGAGTGGGACGCCGCGCCTTACGACGCCGCGGCATTGGGCAACGCCGAAGTGCAGGCCGCCGCAGCTGTCTATCTGGATGACATCTTCGTGCCCTTCGAAGAGTCGATGCAGACCGCTAGTGCCTACCGTGACCTGCGCCCAATGGTGACCAACAAGTTCCAACACAACGGAATCGGCCACGACGGCGAGGGCATTCTGGGCGAGCTCTTCCGCTTGGTTGATGACCACTAGAACGCCCGTTTGCGCCGGCCGGCCCCCGGGGTCGGTCCCCGCTGCCTAGCCCCTTGTCTTGTTCGATAGCAGTTTCATTAAGATTTTTCTTTCCCGCTCGCGCACTTATTTAAGGTGTGGAAAGGTGAGGAGGAATCAAGAATTGAACGAAAAATGGACGAGAGGAAGAACCAATGTTCGGAATGTTTTTTGTTGGTGTTGTGCTGCTGGCGATTGTTTTGACCATTTTCGATGGTTACTACATCGTGCGCACCCGTGAGGCTGCCATTGTGGAACGCCTGGGTAAGTTCGTGACCGTGGCGCACGCTGGCCTGCACTTCAAGCTGCCGTGGGTTGATCGCGTGCGCGACAAGATCAGCTTGCAGGTGCGCCAGCTCGATGTCATGGTGGAGACCAAGACCAAGGACAACGTCTTCGTACAGATTCCGGTCGCCGTCCAATACGAGGTTGTGCAAGGCCGTGAGCGCGAGGCCTACTACATGCTCTCCAACCACGAACAGCAGATCGTGGCTTATGTCCAGGACAACGTTCGCTCCTCCGTGGCGAACATGGACCTGGATGATTCCTTCTCTTCGAAGGACACCATCGCGCAGAACGTTGCGATGTCGCTGCGCGACAACATGGCTGCATATGGCTGGCACTTCGTGAACACCCTGGTTACCGATATTCGTCCGGATACCCGCGTGCGCGAGTCGATGAACTCCATTAACGCTGCGCAGCGTGAGCGTGAGGCGGCTATCGCACAGGCTGAGGCGGAGAAGATTCGCGTGGTTAAGGAAGCCGAAGGTGCCGCTGAGGCTAAGAAGCTGCAGGGTCGCGGCGTGGCTGAGCAGCGTAAGGAAATTGTTGAGGGTATCGCGCAGCAGTACGAGATGCTGCGTGCTGCAGGCGTTCAGGAAAACCCAGAGACCCTGATGCTGGTTTCCCAGTACCTGGACGCGATGGTCGATGTGGCAGATCGCTCACACACCAACGTCCTTTACATGCCGTCCAACCCAGGTGGCATGCAAGACCTCTTCGGCGGCATGCGCGACGTACTGCTGTCGACTCAGGCTATTAACAATGAAGCCTCTGGTGGACTCGACCGTGAGCAGCGCGAGCGCTTGGAGCAGCTGCGTGCGCAGAATGTACAGCGCGCGCAGCAGGCGGCGCGCGAGGCGCAGCAGCAAGCCCAACAGAGCGCTCAAGCTATTGAGCAGCCGCCGTACGCCGACGGTGCACCACAGAGCAAGGCACCGCAGACGGCACGCCAGTATTTCGACGAGCTGCGTGACCAGCTCAAGGGCGATAACTAAGGCGATTACTAAAACAAAAAACTGGCTCCGCTCAATGACTCATTGTCAACGAGTCATTGAGCGGAGCCAGCTTTTTGTTTGCGGCTGAGGTTTTACTCGGTGTAGCCGATGTTTTCGACCTCAAGTACTGCGAAGGAGTTAGCTCCGAAGTTAGCTAGCTTCGGGCTGGTAGCTACCATGGCCGGGCCGTTGTAGATAGGCATGATGCCATAGGTGGACAGGGCCTCACGCTCCAGCTCGTTGCCCTTCTTGATCTGCTCGTCAGGATCTGCGATCTTGGCCAGCTCCTCGATCTTCTTATCCATCTCCGGGGTACCGGTGCCGGACTTGTTCAGCTCGGAGTCGGAGCGGTAGATCTGACCAAAGTACGCGATGCCGAATGGATCACCGGAGGAAAACCCCATTGGGAAGATATCGAAATCCTTCTTGGTGGCGATCTCCGAGAAGTCGGAGGAAGGACGCTCTTCGACCTTCAGATCGATTCCGATGTCCTTGAGCATCTTCTGCGTTGCAGTGGCCAGTGCTTTGGAAATGACGCTGTCACCCAGCAGGGTATAGCGCATCGAAAGCTTCTTGCCGCTCTTCTCGCGGATTCCGTCGGCTCCTTCCTTCCAGCCGGCTTCGTCCAGCAGCGACTTGGCCTTTTCGGCATCGAACTTCACGACGGCACCAACGTTGTCCTCGTAGCCCTTCTGGGTCTGATAGAGATTGAGGGAGCCCGGCAGTTCTTCCTTGTAACCGTCGAGACCGTTGAAGCGGATGGCGGCCAGCTGGGAGCGGTCGATGCCGGTCAGCACTGCCTCGCGGACCTTGATGTCCTTCAGGATCTCGTTGCCAGAGTTGAGAACGAACAGGGAGTTAGAAGGCGACATTGCGGTGCGGATCTCAATATCATTCATGTCCTTAACCGCAGCTAGACGATCCTTATTGCCCACGCCGGTGGCGTCGATTTCGCCTGCTTTGAAGGCATTGATGGAGGCTTGGTCTTCCATCTGGCGGTAGGTGACTTTGTCGAGGAATGGCTTGTCGCCCCACCACTTTTCGTTTGGCACGAAGGAAACCGTGCCACCGACGAAGTCGACGTTGTCGACCTTGTATGGGCCAGCACCCCACTCTGGGCGCAGCTCGCCCAGGTATGCCTTGTTGAACTTCTCTGCGGAGTCGACCTGCGGAGGAAGCAAGAAGTTGAACAGGCCCTCCCACCATGGGTAGGCCTGCTTGTAGGTGACCACAGCTTGCTTGTCGGTCTCGCCCTTGGTCACAGACTCGATGAGATTGTAACCTTCGGTGCTGGAGACATTGAGGGACTTATCCTCGCCGTTGTTGTACTTCCAGGTGTGCTCGAAGGACTTCCAGTCAATCGGCGTGCCATCGTTGTACTGGGCCTTGTCGTGGATGGTGTAGGTGATGACGGTCTTGCCGTTCTTCTCCTCTTCTTTGATGTCGGTGATGTAGTCGTTGTTGGGGTGGAACTCACCGGAGCCGTCGAAAAGCCCGATTTGCGGGTTGTAGTACTTCCACACGTCGCTGGTATACCGGGTGCCGTCGGCGTGGAATCGGTTTGCCTGCTGGGACAGCTCTTCCAGTGCCAGGCGAAGTTCGCCGCCTTCCTTCAGCTCGGAGCGGTCCTTTGGATTGTAGGAACCGTCGAGCTTGACGTCGATGGCTTCGCCCGAGGATTCTGAATCGCTGCTAGAGCAGCCGGAGATGACGAGAGCGGAGGCAGCGATGACCGCCAACGTAGCATTACGGAGTTTTAGGTTCATGGTTCGAATCTTCCTTGTGGGAGGGGGGAGGAATTACAAAGAGATGAAATATTGAGTTTTAGGTCGAGCGCGGGGGTTCTAAGAGGCATGTTCCTCGTAGATCACCCGCTTGCGGTTGCGTTCCACGGCAGGATCCGGGATAGGGATAGCGGACAGCAGCGCCTTGGTGTACGCGTGCTGCGGGTTATCGAAGA
>NZ_GG667524.1:63272-67361 GCF_000159135.1 Corynebacterium striatum ATCC 6940 | reverse complement strand
TCGGTGGCGCCGTATTCCACGAAGTCGCCCTTGTACATGACGGCGACTTTGTCGGAAAGATTGCGCACCACGGATAGGTCGTGAGCCACGAAGACCAAGGAGATACCCAGGCGGTTTTTCAGGTCATGCAGCAGATTGATGATGCCGGCCTGGATGGATACGTCCAGAGCAGATACTGGCTCGTCGAGGACGATGATTGACGGGTTTGTAGCCAGTGCGCGGGCCAGGCCGATGCGCTGACGCTGGCCACCAGAAAAATGCCCTGGGAAGCGGTCTACCTGGTGGGATTCCAAGCCGACGAGCTTCATGAGCTCGCTCACGCGCTTGCCGACGTCGCCGTCATAGCCCAGCGATTCCAGCGGTTCCGCGATGATCTCGCGGATTGTCATGCGCGGGTTCAGCGAGCTCATTGGGTCCTGGAAGACGATCTGGATGTCCTTGCGCAGGCTGCGGCGAGCTGAGCTGCTAAGACCGGAGGTGTCGGTGCCATTAACAACGATGGTGGAACCCTTAGGTGGGTTAAGATCCATGATTTCGAGCAAGGTGGTGGTCTTGCCGGAACCGGATTCGCCCACGATGGCGAAACATTCGCCTTGATGGACAGTGAAGCTGATGCTGTTAACCGCATGCACGGTGCCCACGCGACGCTTGAGGATGGCGCCCTTGATGAGTGGGAATTCCTTGACGAGGTTTTCTACCTCCAGGGTCACGGGGCGCTCGTCATACGGGGTATCGCCTAGGGCATCGGGGGAAATCTGTGGCAGCGGGTACATTCGCTCGCCACCGATGCTGCCCTGATTGATCTCATCGGAGCGCAGGCAAGCGGCGGCGTGCCGCGGGGCGTCGTCAAGTGCACGCAATTCAGGCTCCTGCTTCCAGCAGCCTTCCTGCGCCACGGGACAGCGGGCAGCAAACGAGCATTCCGGCACAATCTCGATGAGGCGCGGCGGGGTGCCGTTAATCGGTACGAGGGGCTGGTCGCTCGACTTGTCCACGCGTGGGGTAGAGCCGAGTAGTCCCACCGTGTAGGGCATCTTGGGGTTGCTAAAGATGGTGTCTACGTCGCCATATTCGACGGCGCGCCCGGCATACATGACGAGGACGTCATCTGCCGTGCCCGCGACGACTCCCATGTCGTGGGTAATCATGATGACCGCAGCGCCGGTTTCGCGCTGAGCGACCTTGAGGACCTCAAGAATCTGCGCCTGGATGGTGACGTCGAGAGCGGTGGTTGGCTCGTCGGCGATGATGACCTTGGGGTTGTTGGCCATCGCGATAGCGATGACCACGCGCTGGCGCATACCGCCGGAGAATTCATGCGGGAAGGACTTGATGCGCTTTTCAGGCTCGGGGATACCCACCAAATCCAGAAGGCGGATGGCCTCTTGCTCGGCTTCCTTATCCGACAGTGAGCGGTGAATCTGGATGGCTTCCTTGAGCTGGTCACCGATGGAAAAGACGGGAGTCAGCGAAGAGAGCGGATCCTGGAAAATCATGGCGATGTCTTGGCCACGGATTTCGGACATCTTTTTGTCGGACATTCCGATCAGCTCAGTGTCCTGGAATTTAACAGAGCCCTCAACCTTGGCGTAGCCAGGCAAAAGCCCCATAATGGCCATCGACGTCACGGACTTTCCGGAGCCGGATTCACCCACAATCGCGAGGGTGCGCCCTGGCAGAAGATCGAAGTTGACGCCACGGACAGCATGGACCGAACCAGCTTCAGAAGGAAAGGTGACGGCGAGGTCGCGGACTTGCAGCAATGGGGTAGTAGGCGTTGTCATGCTCGGCCTCCGGAGTTCGAGTTGGGGTCAATGGCATCGCGCAGGCCATCCGCGATGAATGCCATGGACACAGTGAGTAGGGTCAGCACGCCCGCTGGGAAGTAGAACTGCCAAGGCGAGGATTCGATGGCGTTGGCGCCGACGGAAAGCAGCGTGCCCAAAGAGACGTCGGGAAGCTTCACGCCCAAACCCAAGAAGGACAGTGCTGTTTCTGACATGACGGTGCTCACGACGCCCAGTGCGAACTGGATGATGAGCAGCGATCCGATGTTGGGCACGATGTGGCGAACGATGGTGCGGAAGCGCGATACGCCCATGTAGTCGGCCGCTCGCACGTAGTCGTTTTCGCGCACGGACAGCGCCATCGCCCAAATAACACGGGCGGGGTACATCCAGCCAAAGGCGATGAGGACCACGATGAGCAGCTTCCAATCGCCGCCGGAATCCGCCACCACGAGAGCGATGAGCAGGAAGGTCGGGATGGCGAGCAAGAAGTGGATAAAAGCCAGAATCGCCTTTTCGATGCGTCCGCCGTACATGGCTGCGGCAGCGCCGATGAGCGCCGAAAGGACGGTCGTGGCAATGGAGACGACCAACGCGATGATGAGCGAGCGCCCCAAGCCATGAACGGTTTGGGCGAAAAGGTCGTTGCCAGAATCGGTGGTGCCAAACCAGTGCTCCGGCGAAGGTCCTGTGGCGAGGTTTAAGAAGTCAGGCTCGTCGTAAGGCCACTTCGCAACAAAGCCGCCGAAGAGAGCCAACAAGGTTAGAAGCAGGAAGATGAGTGCGCCGATTAAAGCGAACTTGTTGCGGAAGAAGCGCCGCGTGTACAGCTTCAGCTTCGACGTGCCGCGGAAGACCTCTTCCTTTTCGTCTCCGTCGTTGCCTGTGAATTGGCGGCGTTGGGCATCATCGACATCAACACCGGAAGCCAGTGCAGATTGGGCGCTTGGCTCCGAGGCCATGCTGAAGTCGGCGGTGGCGGCGTGTGGGCGAACACCGAGGTTATCCGCCGCGGAGTCGATAGCGAGGTCGTTTCGCCGGTGGCGTTCCGAGTGACGTGCCGAAGCGCGAGGAGTCGTGGACTTTTTCTCTGGAGACATTTAGCTCACCCTCACTCGTGGGTCGAGTGCAACAACGACGAGGTCGGCCAGAATTGCTGAGAATGCAATCATCACTGCGCCGAAGGCGGCGACCGCGGTGGTGCCGTTGACGTCGTTGCGACTGATGGTTTCGATGAAGTACTGGCCCATGCCTTTCCAAGCGAAGATCTGCTCGGTCATGATCGCGCCAGTGAAGATTCCGGGCACGGAGAAAGCAACTGACGTTGCCACCGGGATGATGGAGGTTCTTAGCGCGTGCTTGCGGATGGCTTGGGCACGGGTTAGCCCTTTCGCGCGGGCAGTGCGAACGTAGTCGGCATTGAGGTTGTCCAGCAGGAGAGTGCGCTGCATCATGTGGTAGCCGGCGTAGCTGATGACGACTAGGGCGATGGTGGGCAGGATGAGGTGCTGGGCGTAGTCGATCAGCTTGGGGATAAGACCAGTGATGTCCGGATTAGCAGAGCCGGTGACGTAGACGATGCGGTGCCCGGTCACACGGTTTAGCCACAGGCCACCTGCGACCACCAAGATAGAAGCGACAACGACGTGGGTGTTCATCGTGATGATGGATATGCCCTGCCATACGCGGTCGGCAGCCTTGTACTGGCGCGCAGCGGTGTAAACACCCAAACCAACACCGATGACAACAGAAAGCACGGTTGCTAGGAGGAGAAGCTGGGCAGACACGAGCGCACGGTGGCCGATCTGGGCGCTGACTGGGTCTCCCAAAGGGGAGCTGCCCCAGTCCCAGTGGAACAAAATCCCACTAAACCAGTTCCACCAGCGCTCAAGGAGGGGCGTTTCTGGGTCGAGACCCAATGGCTGGAGGATATTGGAGATTTCTTCCGGGCGAAGAGGCGGGTTGCGGCCTATGTAATTCGAACGCGGATCAAGGAAGGTTGCCGCGAGAAAGTAGGCGATGTTGGTCGCGAGGAAGATAACTAGCAACCAGCTAGCGGTCTTCTTCAGGATGTATTTGAACATCGGGTGGGTTCCGTTCGCAGAGACGACAGTTGAGAGTTGCGTCTTTGAGTCCCTCGGCACATACGTGAGAGAAATGTGACTTGGCTATCAATTTCGCTGAAGTTGATACTAGGAAATTGGAAAAGGGTTGGCCGCCTATTTGTTCAAATTTTTAAAGTTTGGGGGTGAAACTTATTAGCCCCGGATTGTATTTATTTCGGGTCTTTATATAAGCCGTT
>NZ_GG667524.1:22422-62905 GCF_000159135.1 Corynebacterium striatum ATCC 6940 | reverse complement strand
CTTGGGTGCTCACGTTTTCTGTGACATACAGGCATATTGTCTAAAAGGTATGCTCTATTTTAGGGTCAAACTATGCGCAAAATATGCAGATTCTTGGCGGGTAAAAAGTGGGGGTAGCTCAAGGGCAGGTTGCTAGCTGGGTAGCCAGCGCGTCATATTCGGCCTGTGTTACCCACAGCCCGTAGGTAGCTTTAACTTCAATGATTTTCTGCGCGTAGGTGCAGCGGTATTCCTTGCTTGGTGGAAGCCAAGTGGCTGCGTCGCCTGCGGATTTCTGCTGGTTAAGTGGGCCGTCGACCGCGAGGAGGTTGCGCGGGTCGTTGGCAAAGTCGCGGCGCTTTTCCGGTGACCATTCTTGGGCGCCTTTTTGCCAGGCGTCGGCAAGCGGCACGATGTGATCAATCTGTACCAACTCGGAGGTGCCTTGCCCGCGCTGGAAGCTGATATCAGTGCCGGAATAGGGATCATGCAGTGTACCTGTCAGGACCACGCAGTCATGAGTGTTTTCTTTGAGCGTGATATCCACGAGGTCACGGCGCAGAATGTCGTTTCGCGTATCGCAGCCGTTGTGGCCAAATTCCACGGTGACATCGTCAGACCATGCCTGCCCGAACTGCTTACGTTCGTAGCCAGTCTTTGGCGCGCGGCCCTTAACCGGCAGGGCGGTGAGCTGTTCTAATGCTGGATTTGGTGCAGGTGCCGCAGGGGGTTCGGGGGCTGCCGGAGCTGCGTCTGAAGCTGTTGCTGGAGCCGGTGCCGTGGGGCTGTTGGGCGCATTGTCCGGACTGCCGTTTGCAGTGGTTGTGGGTGCAGTCGCTGAGGAGGGTGAAGTCGGGGTGTCGAGGGTTGCGCCAAAGATGACGAGAGCTGCGACGATGAGGTTGAGGATGCCGACTACGTAGTACGGGCGAAAAGGGGAGCGGGCTGCCATGATGGGGATGATTTTAGCGGCTAGACTGGCGCCGGTAATGAGTATCGATAAGTTCTTTGATGAATACACGCAACAGCGCGGGATTGTCCGTAGTGCGCCTGTGGTTCCGGCGAGTGCATGCGAGATTTATGCAGAAGTAGAGCCCGAAGGTCCCGCCGGGGATGGCGTGCGTCGGGGCCAATCACGCGTGGAACTAAAGCGTGCTGAAGAGCTAGTTTCCCAGCTCTTGGGTGATTTCTAGCCGCATTCTCGCCACCGTGATTTACGGGCAGCATCCACACACGCCGTCAAAAGATGATGGTTTCCTCATGATTTTGTGGCATGCTGTATCTCTGACTTTCTGATACGAAACAATTCTGGCCGCACTCGCATAGGAGCAGCAACCACAGTGAGCACCACCCCGCGTACCGAAACTACGACCATTACCCAGCCGCTTTCCACAGGCAAACGCTTGGTCAACCGCCTAGCCGCCGAACCCTTCGCGCTGTCATTTTCAGGACAGGGCTATGCCTGGCTTCCCAATCTGCAGGCATCTATCGCCGCAGGCGCAGGCACCCGCCTTGCCGGGCACCTGAAGCAGGCGGAAGAGATCCTCGAGCCACTCGCAGACGATCTCGCCGCCGCCTTCCCGCACGGCTTTGCCCCGCTCGAGTGGGCAGCAGCAGCGAACTCGCCGCGCATTAACCTGGCGGATTCTGCTATCTCTACCCCGGGCATCGTCACCGCCCAGGTTGGTGTGCTTGAAGCGCTTGCTGCCCAGGGGCTCGACGTCTCGCAGGCGGTCGCGGCCATTGGACATTCCCAGGGCACCTTGAGCACGTTTGTTGCCACCGGCCGCGCCGCAGCCGGCGAGGTCATCGCCTTGGCGCAGCTCATCGGTGCCGCTATCACGCGTACAGCCCGCACTCACGGTTTGGTCCGCAACGCTGAGGGTTCTCCTATGGTGGCAGTCTCCGGTGCCACTCAAGAGCAGATTGAAAAGGCTGGCGGTCGCATCGGCCTGCGCAATGGCCGCGACAAGTTCATCATCGTCGGTACCCCGGCGGAGGTAGCCGCAGTTCAGGGCCGCCTCGAAGCGGCGGCCTCCAAGGACGTCAAGCTCGTCGAATCCAAGCAGCGCGGCGGCGCCCCGTTCGCACCTCGCTTTAGCCACCTCGACATCCAGGCTGCCTACCACCACCCGGCAATGGAAGAGGCCGTTGCGCAGGTCATCGAGTGGGGCAAAACCGCAGGTCTTGACCCCGTGCTCGTGGAAGAAGGCGCCCGCGCCGTCCTCACCGACATCGTCGATTGGCCAGCCCGCGTCACCGAGGCCATCGAGGCAGGCGCCCGCTGGATCTTCGAGTGCGGCCCTGATGGCGGCGTCGAGCCGCTGACCCGAGACATCGTCGCAGGACGAGGAATCGGCACCTTGGTGGTGTGCGGTTCGCACGGGCAGTCGCAGCTTTTCGACGCCGGCCAGGCACCCGCCCTGCCCATGTCCTGGGAGTGCTTCCGCCCGACCCTGCGCGCAGGTCGCCTTTCCACCAAGTTCACCGAGGTAACCGGCTACTCGCCAGTCATGCTGCCCGGCATGACCCCTTCCACCGTCGACTCAGAAATCGTGGCTGCAGCAGCCAACGCCGGTCACTGGGCAGAGCTCGCAGGCGGTGGCCAGACCACTAACGCCTTGCTGGCACGCAACTTGGAGAAGCTAGAGGAACTCCTCGAGCCAGGCGTGAACGCACAGTTCAACGCCATGTATCTCTCCGCATCGCAGTGGCGCCGCCAGATCGCTGGCGAGCGCGCCCTCCCCAAGGCACGCGCAAACGGTGCGCCCATCAACGGCGTGGTTGTCTCTGCTGGTATCCCACCGCTCGAAGAGGCAGTGGAACTCGTAGAGTCCCTGCACGCGGACAACTTCCCGTGGGTCGCATTCAAGCCAGGCACCATCAAGCAGATCGACCAAGTACTGCGCATCGCTGAGCAGGCCCCAGGACTTATCATCATGCAGATCGAAGGCGGTCACGCCGGTGGCCACCACTCGTGGGAGGACCTCGACGAGCTGCTCGCTGCCACCTATGGCCGCATCCGCGAGCACGACAACGTGGTGCTGGCCGTCGGCGGCGGTATCGGCACCCCAGCCCGCGGTGTTCAGTACCTGCTGGGCACCTGGGCACACAAGCAGGGGCTGCCGGATGCGCCTGTCGACGCCATTATGGTGGGCACCGCCGCCATGGCGACCAAGGAATCCACCGCTTCCGAATCCGTGAAGCGCGCACTCGTGGCCGCGCAGCCGACCGTCCAGAACGGCGGCTGGGCCGGCGTGGGCGCTGCAGCCCAGGACTTCGGCGGCTCCGTGACCTCCGGACTGTCCCAGCTGGGCGCGGACATCCACGAGATCGACAACTCCTTCGCACGCGCCGGGCGCCTGCTCGACGAGGTCGCGGGCGACGCTGAGGCCGTGGCCGCACGTCGTGACGAGATCATCGAGGCCATCGGCAAGACCTGCAAGCCTTACTTCGGTGACCTTGACTCTATGACCTACGCGCAGTGGCTCGAGCGCTACCTTGAACTTTCCTACATGGGGCAGTGGGTCGACGAATCCTGGTTCCAGCGCTTCGTCGCAATGGTGGAGCGCACCGAGGCCCGCCTCAACCCGGCGGACCACGGCGAGATCGAACTTCAGGTCACCGCAGAGCGCGAGAACCCGGAGCAGGCAGTCATGCAGCTGCGCGAGCTCTTGGGCAGCGCCGCCGTCGACCAGCTCGTCCACCCAGGCGACGCCGCGTGGTTCCTGCAGCTGCTCAACCAGAAGGGCAAGCCCGCCAACTTCGTCCCCGTCATCGACGCGGAGGTCCGCCGTCTGTGGCGCCAGGACTCCCTGTGGCAGGCCCACGACGAGCGCTACGATGCCGACCAAGTCTGCATCATCCCAGGCACCACCGCAGTCGGCGGCATTGAGCGCGTTGACGAGCCGGTGGCTGAGCTGCTTGCCCGCTTCGAGCAGGCCGCAACAGATGAGTTGACCCAGGCCGGTGTGCAAGACAAACCAGAGCACTCGGACTTCGACAAAATTCTCAAGGCACCAATGGTCAATTGGGCAGGCCGCGAGCAGCTCAACCCGCTTCGCCTCGTGCTTGGCACCGGCCAGTTCCTGGCTGAGTCGATCGAGAACAAAGATAACGGCTCCCGCTTTGAGAAGCTTGCCGAAGGCGAGTACTGGCTGAGCGTCCCGCTCAGGGGCGCGATTGCAGGCGCGCAGCTGCGCCTGCGCATCACCCCACCGCAGATTCCGGGCGCCTCGCCGCTTATCACCGAGGCCGATGCCGCTGAGTCCATGCGCGAGCTGGCTCGCGTCGCTGCCGGCGGCACCCTGCCGGAGGTAACCGGTGGCACCGCCATCTGGTCCGGCGAGCTCAGCGCCGCGGATTCCGCAGACTATGAAAACGTCACCGCGGGCTATGCGCCTGCCGACGCCCTTTCCGCAGACGTTGCCGAGGGCGCACACGTGGCCCCAGACGTCCTCGTGGGCAAGGCCTGGCCAGCCGTGTTCGCGGTCATCGCCGATGCAGTTACCGAAGACGGAACTAACGTCGTTGAAGGCCTGCTCAACCTGGTCCACTTGGAACACAACCTCGAACTCAAGTCCGCGCTGCCGCGCGAGGCGAAGCTGCGTATCACCGCCACCGCGGGCGAGGTCCGCGACACCCCAGTCGGCCGCGTCGTCGACGTCGCAGTAGATATTGACACGGCCACTGATGGTGCTTCCGCAGCTGGTGCAGACACCGCAGGCACCCCGGTTGCACGCCTCTTCGAGCGCTTCGCCATCCAGGGCCGTCGCGGCGAGCAGGAACTCGGCGCAGCGGACTCCGTCGCAGGTGCAGCGTCCACCACTGCGGAAAAGCCGCGCAGCTTCCGCCACGAAATGACCGTGACCGCCCCGCAGTCGATGCACCCATTCGCCGTGGTCACGGGCGACCGCAACCCGATCCACGTTGCCGATCTCGCCGCCCAGCTGGCTGGATTGAAGGACGGCGTCATCGTCCACGGCATGTGGACCTCCGCGCTGGCGCAGCTGGCCGCCGCTTTCGACGGCGCCGCAGTCCGTGAGTGGAGCGCCACCATGCAGGCGCCTGTCCTGCCCGGCGCGCAGGTCACCTTCGTGGTCGAGCGCGTGGGCCTGGACACCCGCCCAGGCTTCGGCGAGGTCCGAGCCGTCACCGCTTCCGTCGACGGCGTTCCGGTCCTTGAGGCTCGCGCAACTGTCGCTGACAAGCTGACCTTCTACGGCTTCCCCGGCCAGGGCATCCAGTCGCAGGGGATGGGCATGGACGCCTTCGCGGCGTCGTCAAGCGCCCGCTCCGTATGGGAACGCGCGGACAAGCACACCCGCTCCAAGTTGGGATTCTCCATCCTGGAGATCGTGCGCAACAATCCGCAGTCCGTCACCGTGCGCGGCGAGGAGTTCACGCACCCAGACGGCGCTCTTTTCCTGACCCAGTTCACGCAGGTAGCCATGGCCACCCTGGGCTGCGCGCAGATCGCCGAGATGCAGGAGGCCGGCGTCCTTGACTCTGGCGCCTACTTTGCGGGCCACTCCGTGGGCGAGTACAACGCCCTCGCCGCCTACGCGCAGGTGCTCTCCCTCGAAGCAGTAGTGGAGATCGTCTACGCCCGTGGCCTGACCATGCACCGCCTGGTCGAGCGCGACGCCGAGGGCAACTCCAACTATGGACTGGCGGCGCTGCGTCCGAACAAGATCGGCGTCTCCGCCAAGGACGTGTTCCCGTACGTTGCTGAGATTTCCGCGCAGACCGGCGAGTTCCTGGAGATCGTCAACTACAACATTGCAGGCGTCCAGTACGCCGTCGCCGGTACTCGCGCGGGGCTTAACGCCCTGCGTGCCGACGCCGAGCGCCGCGCGCCGGGGGCGCGTGCCTTCATCCAGATCCCGGGCATCGACGTGCCGTTCCACTCCTCTCATCTGCTGGACGGCGTGCCTGCCTTCCGCGAGCACCTCGATTCCCTCATTCCGGCGGACATCGACCTGGATATCCTCGTGGGCCACTACGTGCCGAACCTGGTTGCGCGTCCATTTGAGCTCACTGAAGAGTTCGTGCAGGCCATTGACTCCGTGGTGGACTCTGATCCCGTCAAGGCCATCCTGTCTGACTTCGCGGGCGCCCTTGAGAACCCGGTTCAGTTGGGCCGCACCCTGCTCATTGAGCTTCTGGCCTGGCAGTTCGCTTCACCTGTCCGATGGATCGAAACCCAGGATCTCCTGCTTAGCGAGCCGGGCGCCATCGGCGGCGCCGGCACCCCGGGCCTGGGCGTGGAGCGCTTTGTCGAGGTGGGCGTGGGTTCCTCGCCAACGCTGGCGAACATGCTGGGCCAGACCCTGCGCCTGCCGCAGTATGCAGGCCACGGCATCGAGGTGCTCAACATCGAGCGCGACCGCGGCGTTGTCTTCGCTGAGGATGCCATCGCTCGCCCGGAGCCGGAGCAGACTGCGGCGGCGGATGCAGCGGCTGAATCTGGTGCCGAGGATGGCGCCGAATCTGGCGCTACCGCAGCAAGCCTGGTCCCTGAGACCCCGGCAGCAGCGGAGACCGCGACCCTCGTGGCTCCGGTTCCGGCACCTGCTGCGGGTGGGGAGACCCCAGCGGATAAGCCGCTGAGCGCGCAGTTCGCCACCGAAATGCTCGTGGCGGTGTGGACCAAGGTCCGCCTGGATCAGATGGGTCCTGCCGATACCATCGAACTGCTCGTCGAGGGGGTGTCCTCCCGCCGCAACCAGCTCCTGCTGGATCTGGGTGTGGAGTTCGGCCTGGGCGCTATCGATGGCGCGGCCGATGCTGCGCTGTCGGAACTCAAGGAGACTGTCGCAGGCATGGCCAAGGGCTATAAGGCCTTTGGCCCGGTCCTGGGCGGGCAGGTCGCTGATGCGCTGCGCCGCCTTACTGGACCTGCTGGAAAGAAACCTGGCTACGTGGCTGAGCGCGTCACCGGCGCCTGGGGCTTGGGCGAAGGCTGGGCAGATCGCGTCATCGCTGAGCTTGTCCTCGGCACTCGCGAGGGCGCGTCCCTGCGTGGCGGCGACCTGGCCACGCTCGGCACGGGCGCTGCGAATGTCAAGGAGCTGGATTCGCTAATCGACGCCGCCGTGACCGTCGCCGGACAGCGCGAGGGGATTAGCATCGCGATGCCTTCCGCGGGTGGTGCTGCGGGCGGTGGGGTAGTGGACTCCGCTGCTTTGGATGCCTACACCGCGGAAATGACCGATACCCTTGCGGAGACCGCCCGCACCTTGCTGTCCAAGCTGGGAGTTGCGGCGCCTGCCACCGAGTTTTCGGAAGTAGATGAGAACGCCGCACTGGCGGAGCTAGTCTCCCGTGAGCTGGGCTCCGATTGGGCTAAGCAGGTCGCGCCGTCCTTCGATGCGGATAAGGCAGTGCTAATCGACGACCGCTGGGCTTCTGCCCGCGAGGATCTTGCGCGTGTTGCCGCGGGCGAGCTCAACGCTGCGGACGTCGATGTTCTGGGCGCTGGCGAAGCCGTGGCGCGGCTGGCGGAGCACTTTGGTCTGCCGGATCACGCACAGGATGCGCGTGAGGATGCCGCTAGCTTGACCATGAGCAACGACGTTGCCGTGGTTACTGGTGGCTCCCCGAACTCGATTGCGGCCGCTGTCATCGGCGAGCTGCTCAACGAGGGCGCCACCGTGGTGGCAACCACCTCGCGCCTAAACCATGACCGCGTGGAGTTCTACAAGGAGCTCTACCGCACGCACGCCGCTGGTTCCGCCGCGTTGTGGGTGGTCCCTGCGAACTTGAGCTCCTTCAAAGATCTCGACGCCTTGGTGGAGTGGATTGCTAACGAGCAGACGGCCACAGTGGGCGGCAAGTCCAAGCTGGTCAAGCCGGCGCTGGTGCCGACCTTGCTCTTCCCGTTCGCTGCTCCGCGCGTGCAGGGCACGCTGGCCGACGCCGGCGCCCAGGCCGAGTCGCAGATGCGTCTGCTGCTGTGGTCGGTGGAGAAGCTCATCGCGGGCCTGTCTCAGCTGGGCGCGGATACCCACGTGGGCCAGCGCCTGCACGTGGTGCTGCCAGGCAGCCCGAACCGTGGCCGCTTCGGTGGCGACGGCGCCTATGGTGAGGCCAAGGCGGCACTCGACGCCTTGGTTACCCGCTGGAAGGCAGAGCCTGTCTGGGGCGAGCGCACCTCGCTGGTCCACGCCCACATCGGTTGGGTACGTGGCACTGGCCTGATGGGCGGAAACGACCCAATGGTCGAGCTTGTCGAGGCCAAGGGCGTGGAAACCTACTCCACCGAGGAAATGGCTATCAAGCTGGTCGACGGCGGCGCCAACGCCGACGTGCGTGAGCAGGCGGCCCAGGACCCGGTCACCCTTGACTTCACCGGCGGTCTGGGCGAGGCCGACCTCAACCTGCCTGAACTGGCCCGCGAGGCCGCACGGCGGGCGGAGCAAACAAGCGCATCCAATGGCGGCGTCATCCAGGCCCCGAAGACGGTGCAAGCACTGCCGAACCCGCTGTCCCCGTTGCAGTGGACCACGCCAGACTTCAGTGGCGTGACGCAGTCGCTCGATGACATGGTCGTCATCGTCGGCGCAGGTGAGCTCGGCCCGCTGGGTTCCTCGCGTACCCGCTTCGAGGTCGAGCTTACCGGCGAGCTTTCCGCTGCCGGCGTGCTTGAGTTGGCCTGGACCATGGGCCTCATCGAGTGGGATGCCCAGTCGGCCCAGTGGACCGTGCTGGAGACCGGCGAAGCCATTGCCGAGGAAGACGTCTACGAACAATTCCATGACCAAGTGATGGCCAACATCGGCGTGCGCCGCTACCACGATGACTTCGGCCCGCACATGCCGATGGTGGACAACCTCGCGCCTGAATTGACCACCATCTACCTGGAGAAGCCGCTGACCTTCACCGTGGACGATGAAGCAACCGCCAAGTCCTTCGTAGAAGAAGTTGAGGGCGCTACGGCGCACTTCGATGGTGAGGAATGGCAGGTTACCCGCCCGGCCGGCTCGCCAGTGCGTGTGCCGCGCCGCGTGGCAATGTCGCGCTTCGTCGGCGGCCAGGTGCCGACCGGATTCGACCCGGCGGTCTATGGCATCCCGGCCGACATGATCGACAACCTCGACCGTGTGGCGCTGTGGAACATCGTGTGCACCGTGGAGGCATTCCTTTCGGCGGGCTTCAGCCCGGCAGAGCTGCTCGCGAGCGTTCATCCCGCACGCGTGTCCTCGACGCAGGGCACCGGCATGGGCGGCATGGCCTCCCTGCGCTCGCTCTACGTGGATAAGCTGCTGGCGCAGTCGCGCCCGAACGACATTCTGCAGGAAGCCCTGCCGAATGTGGTGGCAGCGCACGTGATGCAGTCCTACGTGGGCGGCTACGGCCAGATGGTCCACCCGGTTGCAGCCTGCGCTACCGCTGCGGTCTCCGTGGAGGAAGCGATGGATAAGCTGCGCCTGCACAAGGCAGACTTCGTGGTCGCTGGTGGTGTCGATGACCTATCTATTGAGAGCATCACCGGCTTCGGCGACATGGCTGCGACCGCGGAGACCGCAGAGATGGAAGCAAAGGGCATCGACCACAAGTACTTCTCCCGCGCCAACGACAGGCGCCGCGGAGGCTTCATCGAGTCTGAAGGTGGCGGCACCCTGCTGCTGGCCCGTGGCTCATTCGCCGCGGAGCAGGGACTGCCGGTTCTGGGCGTGGTGGCCTTCGCGGAGTCCTTCGCGGACGGCGCTCACACCTCCATCCCCGCGCCGGGATTGGGCGCGCTGTCTGCGGCCCGTGGCGGCGTGGATTCCCGCTTGGCGCAGGCCCTGCGTGCGCATGGCGTCACGCCGGATGAGGTGTCCATCATCTCCAAGCACGACACCTCGACCAATGCGAATGACCCGAACGAGTCGGATCTGCACGAGCGCATTGCTGCCGCGATGGGACGCCACAACGGCAACCCGATGTACGTGATTTCGCAGAAGACCCTGACTGGCCACGCCAAGGGTGGTGCCGCCGCGTTCCAGATGGTTGGCCTGACGCAGGTCCTGCGTGAGGGCATCCTGCCGCCGAATCGTTCCCTGGATTGCGTGGACCCAGTGCTGGCTAAGCATGAGCACCTGGTTTGGCTACGCCATCAGCTGGACCTGCGCGGTCGTGACGAGTACGCACCGAAGGCAGGCCTGGTTACCTCGCTGGGCTTCGGTCACGTGTCTGCGCTAGTGGCAATTGTGCACCCGGGCGCATTCCTGGCTGCACTGGCGGCGGCGCAGGATGCGGAGGCCGTTGCTCAGTGGCAGCAGCAGGCGCACGAGCGTGAGCGCGCCGGGCTGCGCCGCATCGAGTCTGCGATGCGCGGCGGGGCAGTTCTCTACGAGCGTCCGGTGGATCGCAACCTGGGCGGTACTGGTGACGCTGTGAAGGAACGTGAGGCCGCAGTGCTGCTTGACGACGCCGCTCGTCTGCGCGACGGAATCCTTGAAACCGGGCAGATGCTGAACTAATCAAGAAGGAAAAACGCCTTTAGGACATTCACGCCAGTGGCCGAAGCGGCAGAGAGGGCTTCCCAGAAATGGGGAGCCCTCCCTTTTGTGTATTTGTGGCTTTGTGTTGGGGGTTTGGGAAGCTGTAACGGGGGTAAAAACGGCGTCGAAAGTGCCAGCTTGCGCCACCTGAAACGATAAAGATGCAGGTCAGCGGTTTGAGTCCCTGTTGCAGGTGGGGCACTATGCAAGCATGAACTTCAACGTTAAAGCTTGCAAGATTGTGGGAACCGGGGTGGCTTTGGCCGCCGCGCTAGCAGTGACGGGATGCTCCTCCACCGGTGGTGCGCCGCGCGAAAACAGTGAGAACGAACTCGCCGGGGGAGTGGACACCGAGCGCATCGTCGTATCGATGATCTCCCACGGTGCCCCTGGCGATACCTACTGGGATCTCGTGCGCAAGGGCGCCGAGGACGCAGCCAAGAAGGACAACATCGAGTTGCGCTACTCTTCCGATCCGCAGGCCCCTAACCAGGCCAACCTCGTGCAGTCCGCCATTGACTCCGGCGTCGACGGCATCGCCGTCACCATGCCAAACGCCAGCGCCATCGGTCCTGTAGCCAAGAAGGCCGCCGACGCAGGAATCCCCACCGTCGGCCTTAACGCCGGCATGGATTCCTACCAGAAGTACGGCATGACCGCGTTCTTCGGCCAAGAGGAGAAGGTCGCCGGCACCAAGGCAGGCGAGCGCCTCAAGAAGGACGGCGCCAAGCACACCCTGTGCGTCATCCACGAACAAGGCAACAAGTCCCAGGAGGATCGCTGCGCGGGTCTGCAGGACGGACAGGGCGGCAAGGTTGAGCTGCTCTATGTCAACGGTCAGGACCTCACTGCAGCACAGTCCACCCTGAACGCGAAGCTCGAGCAGGACAAATCCATTGATTGGGTCATGGCTCTCCAAGCGCCCGTCGCTATGCGCGCCGTCGACGCCATCGCTGACTCCGGCGCCAAGGCAAAGGTAGCCACCTTCGATACCAACGCTGAGCTTGTCGACGCCATCGCTTCCGGCGACGTCGCCTGGGCCGTGGACCAGCAGCCTTACATGCAGGGCTACATGGCTGTCGACGCCTTGTGGCTCGCACACCGCAACGGCTCCACCGTGGGCGGCGGCCGTCCCGTCTACACCGGCCCTTCCTTCGTCGACTCCACCAACGTCGACGTAATCTCAGAGTCCGCTAAGGCAGGCTTGCGATGACCGAGACGTCGCCAAGCATCGATGCGCGGCTAGCATCGCGGAGCCTAAGCGCCCGCATCATGCGCCGCCCCGAGCTAGCCAGTGTCCTTGGTGCCATCGTCATCTTTGCCCTGTTCATGATTGTCGCTCCATCGTTTCGTTCGATGGAGGCCTTCTCCACGGTGCTCTACGCCAGCTCCACCCTGGGCATCGTAGCCTTGGCCGTGGGCCTGCTTATGATTGGCAACGAGTTCGACTTATCCTCCGGCGTCGCCGTGACTACCTCTGCGCTCGTGGCCACCATGCTCAACTACAACCTGCACCTCAACTCCTGGGTTGGAGCAGCCCTCGCCCTCGTGACGGCCCTGACCATTGGTGCCATCAACGGCCTGCTTGTCGTGCGTACGAAGATCGATTCTTTCCTCATCACCCTTGCCGCATTCCTCATGCTGCAGGGGCTGAACCTGGCCGTGACCAAGCTCGTTACCGGCCAGGTGGCCACACCTCCCATCTCTGACATGCAGGGCTTTGCTGCCGCACGCGCCATCTTCGCTGGCACTATTCACCTCGGCTCGCTGAGCATCCGTGCCACCGTGTTGTGGTGGATCTTGTTCGTCGCTGTGGCCTCCTTCGTCCTCTACAAGACCCGCTTCGGTAACTGGATCTTCGCCGTCGGTGGTGACGAGGACGCCGCCCGTGCCGTCGGTGTTCCTGTGCGCCGCGTCAAGGTCATCCTGTTCATGGTCGTCGGTTTCGCCGCCTGGTTTGTGGGCATGCACACGCTTTTTGCCTTCGACTCCATCCAGGCGGGCCAGGGCATTGGCAACGAGTTCCTCTATATCATCGCGGCGGTTATCGGTGGCTGTTCGATGACGGGCGGCCGCGGCACTGCCGTAGGCACGGCCATCGGTGCAGTCATATTCGGCATGACCAACCAGGGCATCGTTTACGCGGGGTGGAACCCCGACTGGTTCAAGTTCTTCCTCGGCGCCATGCTGCTGTTTGCGGTTCTTACCAACACGTCTGTGGCCAACTTCAACAAGCGGAAATAGGAGGCAGTGATGACTGAGAATGCACACAGCATCGAGCTGCACGATATTCAGCAATCCTTCGGTAATTTCCATGCCCTGCGTGGTGTCAACATGACGCTGCGCCCAGGCACTGTCACCTGCGTCCTTGGCGACAACGGTGCAGGCAAGTCCACGCTCATCAAAATCCTGTCGGGTCTCAACACACCCACCTCGGGCGAGCTGCTTGTCGACGCCGCCCCTACCACCTTTTCCAGCCCCCGCGACGCCCTCGATGCGGGCATCGCTACCGTGTACCAGGATCTCGCGCTGGTGCCGCAGCTTTCCGTGTGGCGCAACTTCTTCTTAGGCCAGGAACTCGCAGGTCCTTTCGGCCTGTTGAAGGAAAAGGAGATGCGCACCATTGCCCGCGAGCAGCTGCAAGAAATGGGCGTAGACCTAGCCGACATCGACGTGGAGCTGGAAGCGCTCTCCGGCGGCCAGCGCCAGGTGGTGGCCATCGCGCGCGCCATCTACTTCGGTGCGCGCTACATCGTGCTGGATGAGCCCACGGCGGCGCTTGGCGTCAAGCAGTCCGGCATGGTGCTGCGCTTTATCGACGCCGCTCGTGATCGCGGCATGGGAGTGGTGCTGATTACCCACAACCCGCAGCACGCGTTCTTGGTGGGGGACCGCTTCGTGGTACTTAACATGGGCGAAGTGGTTCTCAATGCTTCGAAGGCGGAAGTAAGCGTCGAAGATCTGACCCAGTGGATGGCTGGTGGCGGAGAACTCGAAATGCTCAAGACTGAGCTCGCGAGTTAGAGTGAGAGGCTATGAACGCCGCTACCTTCGCCGTGGGCACTGACCTTGTTTGTATCTCGGAGTTTGCCCAGCAGCTCAGCGTGCCGGGCACTCGTTTCGAGGCGGTATTCAGTGCCACGGAGCTGCGCGTGGCTACGCGCAAAGGCGACTCCGCGCGCCGCGCCGAGCACCTCGCCGGGCGGTGGGCGGCGAAGGAAGCTTTTATTAAGGCATGGTCGCAGGCGCTTTATGGCCGCCCGCCGGTGGTGGCAGAAAACGACGTCAAATGGCAAGAAATCGAGGTTCAGCCGGACGCCTGGGGGAGAGTCGCACTGGTCCTGCACGGCCACATCAAAGAGAGCGTGGCTGCAAGTCTCGGGGATATGCGAACGAGCCTGAGCATCAGCCACGACGGAGACTATGCCACCGCTACCGTCCTGCTCACGGTTCCTAACCTTTAGCTAGTGGCTACGGAGAACAAGTACGCAATAAGCATACGCTTGATTTCGCCCACGACGTCGTCAAAGTTCTCTGGCTCGCCAGATGCTGCGTAGTTGAGCATCGAGACCACCGTGTGTACGAGGAATCCGGCCAGCTCCACGCGCTCGTCATAGGTCATACGCTGGGCCAGCGGCTCCAGGATTTCCGCCACGGGCTTGAGCAGCTGCAGCTCCGTATCTGCGGCCGTGGCGCGTGTGGCCGGAGTGGACTGCACCGCATGCCACACCGCACGGCGGGAGGGGTCTTCGCGCCACATGCGGGCGAGGTGGTCGATGAACTCATCAAGGAAGTCCGGCCACTGCAGGGCCGGGACGTGCTCAGAAAAGCGCTGAATCTCCTCCAGATTCTCGCCGGTATCCTGGCGGTCCAACTCGCAGATCAGCACGTACTTGTTGGCAAAGAATTGGTACAGCGTGCCGATAGGCACTTCCGCGCGGCGCGAGACTTCGTCGAAGGTGAAGGACTCGAAGCCAACGTCGACAAGCACGCTTCGCGCAGCCTTGAGGATCCTGTTGTATCTCTCGCGGCTACGTGCCTGGGCCGGGCGCCGGCGTGGAACCAGCAGCTCGGTATCGTGCTTGATGCTCATCTGAATTGTTTAGGTGATTGTGTATGTACCGAAGCTTAAGACAGCCCCTTCATCACACGGGCGACGTGACCTGTAGCCTTCACGTTGTACATGGCCTGGCCGATGGTGCCATCTGGCTCAACGAGGAAAGTTGAGCGAATAACGCCCTGTACCACTTTGCCGTAGTTCTTCTTCTCACCGAACGCGCCGTATGCCGCGAGCGTTTCCTTCTCAGGGTCAGACAGAAGTGGGAAGTTCAGCTCGTGATCGGCGCGGAACTTAGCCAGGGCCTCTGGCTTATCAGGGGAGATGCCTACGACCGCGATGTCGAGACCATTGAGCTGCTCAAGGGAATCGCGGAAGTCACACGCCTCTTTGGTGCAACCTGGCGTGTTGGCGCGCGGGTAGAAATACACGAGCACGCGCTTTCCAGCGAAGTCGCTGAGGCTTACAGAATTTCCCTGATCGTCGCTCAAGGTGAAAGAGGGGGCAACGTCTCCGATTTCCAAACGCTTTGCTTCAGTCATGCCTTTAACCATACCGTGCCCTCGTGATGGTCTGGGCCATCCTAGGCGCAGGTGCCGGTATCCCCGCGTGCACGTATTGCGTCGATGCCTGTAGACTGGTCCCTTGACTGACTCGGTGGAAGCTGAGCCAAAAGGCCTATAAAGCGAAATTACGAATTCAGGAGTTACAACGTGGCACGCGATATTAATGACATTCAGCGCGACATCGAGCGCACCCGCCGCCAGCTGGCTAGCACCCTCGACGAGCTCGCTGACCGCAGCAAGCCAAAGAACTTGGTCGATGACGCAAAGGGCGCCGCAACCGAGAAGCTGCAGGATCGCAACGTTCAGATGGCACTCGCCGGCGTTGGCGCAGCTGTAGTCGGCCTCGTAGCACTAGCAGTCTTCCGCTCCAACCGTCGCAAGAACGACATCAAGGAGCTGCAGCGCCTGCTCGCTGAGCGCCGCTAATTCGACGCGGCATTTTTGCCCCCCCGCCTTAGACGACCTTTGCCCCTGCCTCGCGCAGTTCGGCAAAGGTCTTTTTTGCGCGCTCTTCACTGACTGGAGAGCAGTAGCTCTCCAAGACGTTGACGGTGAAGCCTTCCCGTAACGCGTCGATCGCGGTGGCGCGCACACAGTGATCGGTGGCGATGCCAACGATGTCGAGCTCGCTTACCTCACGCTCGCGCAGCCACTCCGCCAGGGTTGCACCATCGTCGACGCACTCGGCCTCAAACCCGGAATAAGCTGCGGTGTAGGCACCTTTGTGGAAGAAGGTGTCGATGGGAGCGTCGGCAAGCGCGGCGTGCATGGCCGCGCCCTCCGTGTCAGCGACGCAGTGCACCGGCCACGTGTCCACGAAGTCCGGGTCTTCAGAGAAGTGCCCCTTGGGGTCGATGTGCCAGTCCTGCGTAGCAACAATGAAGTCATAATCCTGGGTGCGCACCAGCTTGGCGACGTCGCGCGCTACCTCGTTTCCACGATCCGTCGCGAGGGAGCCGCCAGGACAAAAGTCGTTTTGCACGTCCACAATGACAAGAGTTCTGTTCATGCGGGCAATCATAGTCATCCGTAAGCTGGGCGGAGATGAAAACACCAATCCCATTTTATTTGCAGGAAATCCTCGACAGTGTCCGTGATAAGGACGGTGGAAAGGTAGCTGACTACATCCCAGAGGTCGCGGCTGCGGAACCGGAGTACCTGGGCGCCGCGCTGTGCACCACCACGGGCCACGTGTATTCGGCGGGTGACGCGGACGTCGAGTTCACCATGCAGTCTTTGTCCAAGCCTTTTGTCTACGCCTTGGCGCTGCAGGAACTGGGGTTGGACGCAGTGCGTGAAATCGTCGGAATGGAGCCTTCCGGCGAAGCGTTCAACGAGCTCTCCCTCAACCGCGATGACCACCGTCCGGTCAACCCAATGATCAATGCTGGTGCAATTGCGGTTACCCAGCTCATCAATGGCGTTGACTCCGGGGTTGAGGAACGCGTGGAGCGCATCCTTACCTATATGTCGCGCCTGGCGGGACGCGAGCTAGAGATCGATGAGAGCGCGTTCAGCTCGGAGCTAGACCACGCGGATCGCAACCTCTCTTTGGCGCACATGCTGCGCAACTACGACATTATTAAGGACGAAGCGCACGACGCCGTGCTTACTTATACCAAACAGTGCTCTATTCGAGTGACGGTGAAGGACCTGGCGGTGATGTCGGCGACCTTGGCTAATGGTGGCCGCCAGCCAGTAACGAATGACAAGATTCTGGACGCCGATGTCTGCCGGCTAACTCTGGCGCTGATGAGCTCGGCCGGAATGTATGACGGTGCCGGCCGCTGGATGGCCGAGGTAGGTATTCCGGCGAAGTCCGGTGTGGCCGGCGGCTTGCTCGGAACGCTGCCGGGGCAGCTGGGTGTTGCTACCTTCTCGCCGCGTCTGAACGAGGAAGGCAATTCTGTCCGTGGCGTGGAAGCTTTCAAGCTCTTATCTAAGGACATGGGCTTGCACCTGATGTCAACGGAGGAGCGCTACGGTGTCCAGCCGATTCGCCACATTATTGACGACGGCGACGCTACGGTCATCTATCTCCAGGGTGTTCTCAACTTCAACGCGGCTGAGACGGTCCTGCACGAGTTGGAGCGCTATGACTTGAGCGCGGACAAGGTGGTCTTGGAGTTGTCCAACGTGACCGCGACGAACAAGATGGGTCGTAGGATGCTCAAGGAGGGGCTGCGCCGAATTCGCGAGTCGGGCTTCGACATCGAGCTGGTCGACCCAGACCAGGAGCTTGAGGACCTCAAGATGTCCGACGGCACCGAGGTACCTGTGGGCGACCCGGAGGACTACCAAATCGCGGGCGAGCAGATTTAGAACCTGCGTAGTTGCCAACGGGGCGTCGGAAAGCTACGCCGGCGCCCCCTTCGTTGTCAGTTATGCAGATCCTGGGGCCTCTCGCAAAACTAAAAGACTCGCAACCTCATTCTTGGGAATGAAGCTGCGAGACTTTCTATTGTGCGCCATCAGGGACTTGAACCCCGAACCCACTGATTAAGAGTCAGTTGCTCTGCCAATTGAGCTAATGGCGCATGTGTTGTCCGGCTGGCTTGTTTGCCTGCCGTGCAACGAGAAGTAACTTTAACACTCTTGTTGGAAAACTGTAAAATCGGCAGGTCACTCATGGTTTTCGTGGCCGTTTTGGCGTTTTGCTTTGCTTGCGCATGGGAGGGGGTGCCGAGCAGATAACAATTGGTTAACACGTGAAGCGCCGTGTGGTGTTTTAAAGAAGCTCGTTATAGGCTGATTGAGAAATTCTTAACCGACTCCTCTGTGCTTTATAAAAGGGCTCCCGTGATTAATCCCCTACCTCTTGCCCGTCGTGTTATCGCAGTCACCGCCGTTGCTTTGACTGCGACTGTTGCCGCAGCTTGCACCATTGATTCCACAGCTCAAGATAAGAGCTCCGAGCAGTCCGCAGCTGCCGCCGCGGGAAATGATGCTGCTGCAGAAAGCTCTGCCGCCGCTAAGAAGAAGGGACTTGAAGTCTCCGTTAAGGACGGTGCGACCGACGTCGATCCTTCCGAAACCATTACGGTAAAGACCGAAGGCAAAATGAAGACGGTTACTATGACGAACGAGCTTGGCGTCGAAGTCGCAGAAAAGCTGTCCGCCGACTCTAAGACCTGGTCCACCGATGAGGTCCTTGGATACAATCACACCTACACAATCCAGGCAGAAGACGTTGACGGAAACAAGAAGACCGTAACTTTCGCTACCCCACAGGCAGCGGGTGTTTCTGAGGTCGCTTTGTCGCCGATCCCCGGCGCCGAAGTAGGCGTTGGACAGGTTATTGGTGTTCGCTTTGGCAACTATGTCACTGACCGCAAGGCCGCCGAGGAAGCTATCACCGTCAAGACCACCCCTGAGGTTGAGGGCGCTTTCTACTGGATCAATAACCAGGAAGTTCGCTGGCGTCCGAAGGAGTACTGGGAGCCTGGTACCAAGGTAGAGGTTAACGTTGATCTCTACGGCAAGAATCTCGGTGGCGGTATTTACGGTGGCGAGGACTCTTCCACGAACTTCACTATTGGGGACCGCGTAATTTCCTTAGTCGATAACGCCACTAAGACCATGCAGGTCTTCAAGAACGGTCAGTTGCTGCGTTCTATCCCAGTTTCCTTGGGCACTGACGGTATGTGGGATACGCCGAACGGCCGCTACATCATTGGTGATGAGTACGAGTCCCTCGTCATGGATTCCACTACATATGGTCTAGCACTGGATGCAGGTGGTTACCGCACGAACGTTAACTACGCGACCCAGATGTCTTACTCCGGAATTTACGTCCACTCGGCTCCATGGTCCATTGGTGCCCAGGGCGTCTACAACCAGTCCCACGGTTGCATCAACGTCTCTCCAGAGGCTGCGCAGTGGTTCCAGTCGGTGGTTAAGCGTGGCGACATCGTGCGCGTGTTCAACACCGGCGGCGAGCAACTCAGTGCGTTTGATGGCCTCGGCGACTGGAACATGGACTGGGAGACGTGGTCCAAGGGCAATACAAACGCAAACGCTTAGAATAAGTTTCACTTCGAAACGGGGCGCATGGCTACAGTGGTGGACATGCGCTTTTCTGTTTTGGACCGCGCGGATTCAGGTTGGCACGGCGGGCATTATGGTGCCGAATCACCCGCCATTGATCATCGCGGAGCAGGCCGCGATGTTGGAGTCGCTGTATCCAGGGCGCATCATTATCGGCTTGGGCTCTTCGGTGGGGTTTACTAAACCAGTACGCGAGGCGTTGCGGCAGACCGTGGAGGCCAAGCAACGCTTCGATTCCGACCTCGCCCAAGTACGCAATTTCTTGCTTGGCGACGCCCCCATCACCCTCCGGCCCCATGCTGGGCCGCCGCTTTTTGTCTTGGCCGGTTTCCGCTCTGCGCTTTCTGCGGCCAAGCTGGGCTTGGGCGTCATCCTTGGCGGCCCAGCCGAGACGCAGGTTGAGGCTGCACGGGTTTATCGGGAGAACTTCCAAGGCACCTCGCCGGTGGTCATTTCCTCACTCAACATTGCGGTGGCCGAAGACGAGGCCTATGCCCGGCGCCTTCTCCTTCCCGAGGCCTATGCCCAGGTGCTTTCCCGAAGCACCGGCGTGTTTGGTGCACTCGACCCAGATCCCGACTTGAAAGGATTAACCGGCCAACAACGCGAACGCCTCGAGCAGACGCTTGCCAATACGGTCTACGGTACTCCCGCTGCGGTGGAAGCCAAGCTTGCCGACATCGCAGAGAAACTCGGCGTCGAGGAGTTCTTAGTCACCGGCGATATGCCCGACCGCGAGGGCAGAGCGCATTCAGAGGAGCTGCTCGCCGGGCTGGACTTGTTCATTCGCTAGCGCTCGTGTGCATTCGAACCATCTAGTGCGGCTGAGCGGGTTTCGTAGGGGCAGAAAGATGGTTCGAATGCACGCACCGCCGAAAAAGAGGCCTAATGAAGATGCGCGAGCGGCGCAGCCGTGGTGTCGCCGTGCATTCGCTTGAGAATGTTCTCTGCGGAGATAAGACACATAGGTACGCCAACGCCAGGAACGGTCGTGGCGCCGGCATAGTAGAGGCCTTTGACCTTGGAGGAGACATTTTTGCCGCGGAAAAAGGCCGACTGCGCCAGAGTGTGCGCTGGGCCAATCGAGCCGCCGCGCCAGGCGTGGTAGCGCTCCGCAAAGTCGGCCGGCCCGAGGGTGTGGCGCACGACGATGCGAGAGGCGAAGTCGTCGATGCCAGCCCAGCGGCCGATTTGTGCGATGGCGGCATCGGCAATGGCTTCCACGCGAGCAGACGGGTGAGCGCCGTAGGCATCGCCGTGGCCCAACGCGGTGTCCGCGGGGACCGGAACCAGCACGAATAGGTTCTCGTGGCCGACCGGCGCCACCGCCGGATCGGTGGCGGAGGTCTTAGAAATATAGATGGAATGCGAAGCATCCAGCACACGCGTGGGCTCTGGGCCGTGGTAGACCGCACGGAAATCAGGCTCCCAGTCCTTACTGAACAGCAGCGTGTGGTGCGCCAACTGCGGCAGCTCACCCTTTACGCCCAGCAGTACCAAGACCGTGCCCAAACCAGCATCGCGCCCCGCAAAGTACTTCGCTGAGTAGGAACGCAGATGCGCAGGCAGCAGCGAGGTTTCGGTGTGGTGTAGATCGGCGGCGGAGACGACGGCGTCGGCAAGCAGCTCTTGGGAGCCTGCGGAAGTCATGATCCGGACACCTGTTGCGCGGGCCGAATCGTCGGTGAGGATTCCCGTGACCTCCGTTCCCAGCAAGAAGGTAACGCCAGCATTGCGGGCCTGCCGCGCTATAGCCTCGACCACCGCACTGAAGCCGCCGAGCGGATAGCGCACGCCTTCAACCAGATCAGTGTGGCTCATTAGCGAGTATATTGCCGGTGCTGCGGAAGGCTCGCTAGAAAGAAAGACCGCCGGGTAACTGAGCACCTGGCGTAGGCGGTAATCCCGGAAAGACGCCGCCACGTGCTTATCTAAGGTGCGGGTGAGTAGCTGAGCCAAAGTTCCTAAACGGGAGCGAACAGTTGGCGCGAGGAGCTCGCGGGGATCACTAAATGTGGTGTACAGGAAGCACTCAAGGGCCACGTTGTAGACGTCCGTGGCCTGGTCCAGATAGTCCCTTACGCGCTGGCCCGCGCCGGGCTCGATGGACTCGAAGAGCGTGGCCACCTTATCCACGCCGGTCTCGACGTCGATGAACTGGCCCGAGTCGTCATAGACGCGGTAGGCGGGCGTGAGGTCAACCAGCGAAAGCTCCTCCGCAGTCGAGGTACCGCACAGCTCAAAGAAGTGATCGAAGGCCTCCGGCATCAGGTACCACGACGGGCCGGTATCCCAGCGGAAGCCCTCTGCAGACAGCGAACCTGCGCGCCCACCGACCTCTTCGAGTTTGTCCACCACCGTAACCTGCTTGCCGTCGCGAGCGAGCAAAGCCGCAGTTGCAAGCCCTGCAATGCCAGCACCAATCACGATGACGGACTCTGGCTGTTTAGCCACAGCGCCACGCCTAAAGGTTTTCATCAACGCGTCCTCCTTAGGGACTTCACGGGTGCCCGCAGCAGAAGGGCCAGCTTGCGCGGGATGCTGACGCTGACGCGCTTAGTGGGCAAGGCGAGAGCGGGCAGTGCAGCAATATCGTTGGTCAAAGCTTCGAAGAGATCTGTGGCGGCGATGACTCCCACCCGTGCCGTGAGCGGCAGCTGATCCATCACCGCGCGGGCGGCGGCTAAGTCGGCGCGGATGTCGGTGATGAGTTCATCCTTTGACTCCGCGGACAAGCCTGCCGAGCCGGCCTGGGGAAAGTAGGAGCGACCAAGCTGGCCGGTGTCCGCGCCCAAATCCCGCAGGAAGTTGACCTTTTGGAAGGCCGCGCCCAAGCGGCGGGCGCCGGCCTCGAGCTCCCGGCGTTGCGCGCTGGAAACCGGCTGGCCCACCAGAAACGCGTCCAGGCACAGCAAGCCGATGACCTCAGCTGAGCCATAGACATACTGATTCAGCTCGGCCGTCGTAGAGTAAACACTCTGGTGTAGGTCGCGCCGCATCGACGCGAAGAAGGCCTGGATGTGCTCGTCTTTGAATCCACAACGGCGTGCGCTCAATCCATAGGAATGCAGAATCGGGTCGGTATGAAAGCGGCGATGCGGTGTCTGCAAGACTGCTTGCTCGTATGCGTCGAGGGTCTCTTGGACCTCCTGCGGGCTTAGTCCAGCTGCGGCGGCGGCACCGTCGACAATCTCATCCGCAATGCGGACCACGGCATAAAGATTGCGGATGTCCGTGCGGGTTTGTGGGCTCAGCATTTGAGAGGCCAGTGAAAAACTAGTGGAGTAGGCCGCGATGATTTGCTCAGCAGCCCGCTCAGCGCCGTTGTCATAACGGGGCAGTGGGTTGGGGGTGTGAGTAAAGAGCCTGAACAATGTACGCCACCTTTTGAAGGAGAAAGACCTGCCACCGCGCGGGCATTACGCAAGTCGCTCACGGCTATCGTAGCCCGTCATATCAAGAAAGACCCTAGTCTGCGAAAGTGCAGGCTAGGGTCTCATTCGGGGTGGCTGACGGGGCTCGAACCCGCGACACCCAGGATCACAACCTGGTGCTCTACCAGCTGAACTACAGCCACCATCGCTGCCTTAAAAGCAGCACGGATAAGATTAACTCACGCCGCGAGATTTACAAAAACGCCTGGTAATCGGCGGTAGTTGACTCCTTGAGTTTCGCTGCTTCCTCGGAAGAGGGGCCTTCGTCGGTGCGGAACACACTGCGGCGGTAGTAGTCCAACTCTCGGATGGACTCGATGATGTCCTGGAGCGCGCGGTGCGCCATGCCCTTGTCAGGCTGGTTGTAGTAGGCGCGTGGGAACCAGCGGCGACTGAGCTCCTTGATGGTGGAAACGTCAATCATGCGGTAGTGCAGCGCTTCATCCAAGCGTGGCATGTAGGCGCGAATGAAGGTGCGGTCGGTGGCGATGGAGTTGCCTGCCAGGGGAGCGGGATGCTCAGGGTTGCAGTGCTCAGCGATGAGCGCCAGGACGGCATCTTCGGCTTCCCGCAGGGTGGTGGTGGATTCGCGGATTTCCTTATCCAGGCCGGAGTTGGCGTGCATGTTGGTGACAAAGTCATCCATTTCAGCGAGCTCCGCTTCCGTGGCATGGACCACTAGGTCGATTCCCTCACCAATGACGTTGAGGTTGCCATCGGTGATGATGGCGGCCACCTCCACGATGACGTGGCGCTTCGGGTCGAGCCCGGTCATCTCCAAGTCAATCCAGACGAGTCGGTCATTCTTCGGGGCGATGTCAGTCATGGGTTTAACCTTAGTCCTCCTAGAGCCGTGCTTGTCGACGCCTCCCTTCCCACCGTCTGGCTCAATCCACCGGCGTGGAAGGTGTGGCGGGGGTAGGCAAAGGGTGTGTTTGACGCAGATAGTTCAGTTTTTCTAAATGATTTCTGTTAGCGGTATTGACGGTTCTTGAGCTGCGCATTAAATTTCGGTCAACCAACAGGTGATGCGAAGAGTTAGATTCTTTTAAAACATTTTCGTGATTGCCCTCACAAATTTCGATTGAAGTAGTGCATGATTCTTTATGCCACTCTTTATGCTAGAGATCATAATTTTGGAAAGTAGGTTCCCTCATATGGCCGGGTTCTTGGATGCTCTCAACTCCCTCATTTGGTCCCCAGCACTCGTGTTCCTGTGCTTGGGCGCCGGTGTCTATTTCACGATCGTGACCAAGGGGTTGCAGATTCGCTGTATTCCCGACATGATTGCGCAGCTGAAGAACGGCGAGAAGTCAGAATCCGGGGTTTCTTCTTTCCAGTCCCTGATGATTTCCCTCGCCGGTCGCGTCGGCGTCGGCAACATTGCCGGTGTTGCCACGGCGATCGCCTTCGGTGGCCCAGGTGCTGTCTTCTGGATGTGGGCGGTGGCGCTGTTGGGGTCCGCTACCTCGTTCGTGGAATGTACTCTCGCCCAGGTCTACAAGGAAAAGGATCAGGACACCGGCGAGTACCGCGGTGGCCCGGCGTACTACATCGAAAAGGCTTACCGCCACACCTCTGTGGGCCCGTTTATGCTGGTCTACGGCATCATCTTCGCTGTCTCCATGATTCTGGCTACCAGCTACTTCCTCCCAGGCATCCAGGCCAACGGTGTGGCCGCTGCAGTGGAGAACGCCTGGGGCGTCAACGTCACCTGGTCCGCAGTCATCTTGGCTGGCGTCTTGGCCTTCATCATCATCGGTGGCGTCAAGCGTATCGCTAACTTCACCTCGCTCATCGTTCCATTCATGGCAGCCGCTTATATCATCATCGCGCTGACCATCCTGTTCATGAACTTCGGCGACATTCCACACGTATTTGGCCTTATCTTCAAGTCTGCATTTAACATGGAAGCAGGATTCGCGGGCATGCTGGGCTCTGCAATCATGTGGGGCGTAAAGCGCGGTATCTACTCCAACGAGGCAGGCCAGGGCACCGGCCCGCAGTCGGCAGCAGCTGCTGAGGTTTCCCACCCAGCAAAGCAGGGCTTCGTTCAATCATTCGCCGTCTACGTCGATACCCTCTTCGTCTGCTCGGCCACCGCCTTCATCATCATCTCCACTGACATGTACAAGGTATTCGAAGGCGAGTCCGAGGATGGCGCCGTTCGCTACGCCGGCTCCCTGCCTGACGGCATTGCGGTCGGCCCAGGCTTCGTTCAATCCGGTATGGACTCGGTATTCAGTGGTGTCGGCGCTTCTTTCGTGGCAATTGCTATCGCGTTCTTCGCCTTCACCACCGTCCTGGCTTACTACTACATGGCAGAGACCAACCTCACCTACTTCAACCGCTGGATCAAGAATGCTGGCGCACGCCGCGCGCTGGTGTGGGTCCTGCGCGTCCTCATCATCATCTCCGTCATCATTGGTGCTACCACCACCCCGGGCTCCGCGTGGGCACTAGGCGACATCGGAGTGGGCGCCACCGCATGGCTCAACATCATCGCCATCCTCTTCCTCCAGGTCCCGGCACTCAAGTGCCTCAAGGACTACAGCGCGCAGAAGAAGGCTGGCAAGGATCCGGACTTCGACCCTGAAGCTCTGGGCATCAAGAACGCCGACTTCTGGGTAGAGCGCAAGAACGCTCGCTCTTCCTCTGTCGCCGAGTAAGGCACACCAAAAGCAGGCTCGCCGAAAGGGTGGGAGTGCCTTAGGCCATCTTTGAGTAGAAGCTGCCGATGAGCGGTGCGGCAATCGGGGTAGGGACGATTTGGCCCAGAGCGTTCATCGCCTTGGACAGCGGGCCCGGCACCACGCGGCGCTGGTTGCGCGCCATTGCCGCGAGGGTTTCCGCGGAGCAGGACTCGTAGGTGGTCCACAGGAAGTCCGGCACCACCTTATCCACGATGGACTGCTCTTCTTCCGGAATGACCGCATCGCGGACTGGGCCTGGAGCCAGCAGGGTGCAGCTCACGCCCGTGCCCTTGAGCTCGTAGTGCAGCGCCTCGGTGAAGGCGTTTACTCCGGCCTTGGTGAACACGTAAGTCGCGTTGTTCGGAATCGAGACATTGCCCGCAGCAGAACCCACATTGCAGATAGCGCCCGAGCGGCGCGGCAGCATCTGCTTGAGCGCTGCACGCGTTAGGCGGTGCACGGCCTTGCCATTGAGATCGAACTGCTTGGTCTCATAGTCCCAATCCTGATCCATGAACTTGCCAAAGCTGGCGATGCCAGCAGAGTTCACGATGATGGAAATCTCCTTGTCTGCCATGAACTCGATGACGCGGTCGACGTCGGCTTCCTTTGCTAAGTCGGCGGCCAGAGCAATGGCATCCACCTCATGCTGGGCCTTAAGTTCCGCAGCGATGCGGTCGAGGACTTCCTGGCGGCGCGCCACCAGGATGACGTTGTAGCCGCGTGAAGCAAGGTCGCGCGCCATCGCCTCGCCGATGCCCTGGCTGGCACCAGTGAGCAAAGCATAAGAAGTGCGGGTGGGGGCGGGCAGCCCTGCGTGCTTAGTCATGAGGTGAAAATTCCTTTCGCCGTGTTAACAACTCCGTCTAGCGTAGACGAAAAGCCAGAAATCAGGGTGTTTATCAGGGCTCTCCCTGATGCAACATGGCGTGACATTAGGTTGAATTGAAAGTGAAAGGAGATGACAGAAATGAACAACAACCGTTTGACCCGTTCGACCACTGACACCTACATCGGAGGCGTGTGTGGCGGAATTGCCCAGGCCTACAACCTCGACCCAACCTTGGTTCGCGCGCTCTTCGTTATCGCAACGCTCCTCGGATTCTCCGGGATTTTGCTCTACATCCTGTTATGGGTGATCATGCCGGTTGCGTAATAAGCGCAAACTCGCTCGCTAATCTGCCGCAGCGGGCCTTATTGCAGCGGCCCAAAGCGCATGAACCGATGCCAGGTCTCCCACTCATCGCGGAGCCTGGCTGCATGGCGTGCGGGGCTTGCCACGGCGTCGATAAGCACGGCGTCCTGCATGCGCACACCGTTGTCGAAGAACAACGCCGCATGCCCCGACGCGCCATAACGCACCACCGGGACTAGGTTGAGGCCGTCGAAGGAAAGCTGCGCGTTCGGGCGTACATCAAGGCCCGCAATTGCCGCGAGCGTGGGCGCCAAATCCATGGGGGAGACCAGCTCCTTGCAGGAAGGGGCGGCGGTGTCCGTCACGCCCGGCCAAACCAAGGACATGGGGGAAGGCCCGCCGCTTAAGGAACACACGGCGACCACGCCATGCTTGGCGACGTCGCGCAGCCGCGCCGGGTCCGCAGGTTCTTCCAGCAGGCGGAATACCGGGGCGTCCTCGGTACCTGGTGGGGAGTCGATGTCCTCGCTTATGCTGTAGCCTGCTTCGCGGAAGATATCCGTGATCCGGGTCTTAGCTTCGCGCTGCGGATACTGGCCCGTCAAGACGCTGTTGCGGGACTGCGCATAGCTGGGGGAAGGAGCCCACGCGTTGTCGAAGCGCATGCCGATGAGGGCGGCTGCAGGGGCCGTGACGAAGGTAGCCAGGGTGATATCCATGGATTCCATCCTAGGCTTGCGCCCCGAGCCGTGTGGAGAGGAAAGATACAAAGAAAAGGCCACCTTCTGCCGTGAATTCCGGCAAAAGGTGGCCTTGACCTGCGTGCCCCCAGCAGGACTCGAACCCGCGACACATGGGGTAGAAACCCACTGCTCTAATCCGCTGAGCTATGGAGGCATATCCCACATATTAGACCAGAGTGCTGGGCAGGCTGGAAGTGGGGGCGGCGCCTCTCGTCAGCCGCCTTTCACCGGCGAAAGCGGCGAGGGCTAGTAGGCCTAATGCTTAGAGCAGGTTGGCACTGTCGAGGAGGGATTCTTCGCTTTCGCCGCCGACGTCGAGGATCAGGTCCACCAGTTGCTTTGCCGCAGGGGAGAGATCGCGGTCGCGGCGGAAAATCAGCAAGGCTTGCATCGGAGGGATACCCTCCGCAATGCGGCGATAGTGAATACCGCGATGGTTTAGCGCTTGCGCTGAACTCGGCAACAGGCATATGCCGATTCCGCCAGATACCAGCGGGAGGCCGGTTTGCAGCGTGGAAATTTCCTGGATTCGGCTAGGAACTGCGCCAGGGGTCTTTAGGAAGACCTGGTCGAGCAGTTCAGGCATGCCAATGAACTCAGGGTGGCGGGGCGGCAAGATCCACGTTTCTTTGGAAAGGTCTGCCAAAGAAACCGGATCCGGCAGGTGGCTGAGGCGTTCTGGAACTGCCACGCGGAATTCCATCTCGGTGGCTTCGTGGACAATGAGCTCGTCGCGATAACGCTGCGCAAAAGCCTGCGGATCAGTTGAGGGCATGAGGCCTAGGTCGATGGAGCCTTCCAACACGCGGTTTAGGGTGATGGTGGGCTCTGGGTCATCGAGGAAAATATTGACGTCAGGGGCGCTCTCAAACATTCGGTGCAGGACCTCCGGCATGAACAACCAGTTGAACTCAGGCGCCGAGGAAATAGAAACACTGCCTGCAGCGCCTTCGGCGATTTCGGATATGCGCTGGGTAGCGTCGCTAAGCAGCGTTTCAACTTTGGAGGCGATGCTGTAGAGATAAACTCCTGCTTCCGTAGTCTTCACGCCAGCGCGACCGCGGGTGAGAAGTTGGACGTTGAGTTCTTTTTCGAGCTTTCGGATGGAGAGGCTAAGAGATGGCTGAGTCATGTTTAATGCTTCAGCCGCATGAGTAAACGAACCGTGATCAACAACGGCTCGGAAATAGAGAAGCTGGCGCGAATCCATAACTCGTGATTATGCCAAAATTTAGAGAATTATTCGTTTTAGGTAAGGCAATGGTTTCGGCGGTACACTGCGCCTATGAAAAAACAGGACGGTACTGCCAGTTCACAGCTGCATGCAGCAGGGGCTGGGAAAGAAAGCCCGCAAGGCGCCGCCGTTAAGCCCGCTAGCGCTGCTGCCGCCAGCGGCGGTGCGAAAAATGCAAAATGGTTGTACGCCAGTGCAATATTCTTTGCGGGATTCGTGGGTGGCTTCATCTCCTTGTTCTTCCTCGCGGATTCGCTTGCTGCGCTCGGTATCCCTGACCCAGGCCGCCTGACCACCTTCGGACTGCCGTTCTTCCGCGCCGTCGCCTGGCTGCTTATGGCGTTATCTGTGGGATCGTTCATGGTCTCTGCCTTCCTTATCTCGCCGCAGATCCCCGACAAAGACAATGAGCGTCTCATTGAATCTCGCCTCACCGTGGATGGGCATATTGCGGCCCGAACGGGTGCCTTTGCGGCATTCGGCGTTGCCATCGTGGCTCTTCTTGAAGTTCCTTTGGTGATGTCGGACCTCACTGGTACTCCTTTTGCCCAGGTGCTCAACCCGCAATTGATGAGCATGGCGCTGGAAAGCATTGCTACCTCCCAGGCTTGGCTCGTCACCGCAGCTATTTCAGTAGTCGTTGGTGTCTTAGGCCTAGCCTCCAGAAAATGGTCAATGCAGCCCATCGCTTTCATGGTTTCGCTCCTGCAAATGGTGCCACTCGGCATGGAGGGACACTCGGCTGCTGGCGGCGACCATGACTATGGAACGAACTCCTTGCTCTTCCACCTGTTCTTCTTGGTGCTGTGGGTGGGTGGCCTGCTGGGGCTCATCGCCCATAGCCGGCGTTTGGGCCCGGGAATGGCTACGGCGGTTCGTCGCTATTCGGTGGTCGCGTTTGTATCTATCGTGGCCATGGCGGCATCCGGCATCATCAATGCGCTTATCCGCGTGGAGTTCAGCGATCTCTTTAGCACCCGTTACGGCCTGCTCATTGTCACCAAGACGGTACTGACCATCCTGCTTGCTGTCTTTGGACTGGCGCATCGTCAAATCACCATTCCGCAGCTGGAACGTCGCCCTGAGCTGTTTAGGCGAGTGGCCTTCGTGGAGGTCCTCGTCATGGCTGCCACGGTAGGCGTAGCGATTTCTATGGGGCGCACCCCGCCGCCACCGCCCCGGGATCCGAATCTGAACAACATGCAGGTGCTGTTGGGCTATGAGCTTCTCGACGCCCCGACCGTCACCAACATTTGGACCATGTACCGCTATGACCTCATGTTCGGCACCCTCGGTCTCGGACTCGCGGCGCTTTACGGTTACGCGCTGCTGCGCTTGCGTCGCCGTGGTCTGAGCTGGTCTCCAGTGCGCACCGCGTGGTTCATGTTGGGCGCGCTTGGTCTGACCTTCATCATGAGCTCGGGCATTGGTCTCTACATTCCGGCGTTGTACTCGATGCACATGCTGGGGCACATGTTCTTGTCTATGGCCATCCCGCTGTTCTTGGTGCTTGGTGCACCGCTGACGTTGGTAATGGAAGCTTTTGAGCCAGGTGCTCCCGGCAAGCCGACCATCCATGATGCGGCTGTGGCCGTGACCAAGGCCAAGGTGCTGAAGTTCCTGACGCATCCGGCAGTCAACCTCATCCAGTTCCTCGTATTCCTCTACGTGCTCTACCTGTATCCCGATCTCTATCAGGTGGCGGTGTCCGAGCACGCCGGTCACCTCATTATGAACTGGGCATTCCTCATCTCCGGTTACATCTATTACTGGGAGGTCATCGGCCCAGACCCATTGCCGTTCCGTGCGCCGACCAACCTGCGCCTGCTAGTGCTGTTCTTCTCCATGCCGCTACACCTCTTCGCTGGCGTCTACCTCATGCAGCTGCAAAGCGTGCTGGGCGAGGCGTTCTACCTGTCGCTGAACCTGCCGTGGAACCCCGACCTATTGCAAGATCAGCGCGTGGGTGGCGGCATCGCATGGGGCTTTGGCCAGTTCCCGTTGGTCATCGTCTTTGGCAAACTCTTCCTAGACTGGCTGCGCGACGACCGCGCTATAGCGCGTCGCCACGATGCCAAGGCGGAGGTTGATGGCGATGCGGACTTGGAGGACTACAACGAGATGCTGCGACGCATGAGCGAGGGCGACGCTACCGGCTTCCGGCAGCAGTAATTTCACTGAGAAACAGCGCAATCTGTGAGTAACTCTCACCAACTGGTGGGAGTTATTTGCGTTTTGTTGACGCTGCCAACTAGTTATCCACAGCTTGCAAAACTTCCTCTTGTAGCCCTTGTCCATTCGCAGTGATGATGCAGGCAGGAAGGGGCGCGGCCCTTTCCGTCATCTGAGACCCTAAGACTCTAAAAGAAAAGGAATTTAAGGACATGTCCCAGCTACCTATCACCATCACTGGTCATCTCACCCACGAGCCGGAGCTCGTCAAAGTTAATACCGACATGTACAAGACACGCCTGCGTATGGCGTCTTCGCGCCGTGTTCCCGCGGATAGCACGGTAAACGGCGAGCGGGAGTGGCGCGATACTGATCTGATTTACATCGATGTTGAGATGTGGGGTCAGTTTGCCATCAACGTGAAGAAGTCCCTGCACCGTGGGATGCCGGTTATTGTCGTTGGTTCGGTGTGTTCGGACTCGTGGACCAGCCCGAACGGTCAAAACAAGTTCCGCACCTTCGTGAAGGCCTTCTACGTGGGGCTAGACCTCAACCGCTACATCATTTCTTCTCGCAAGCTGGAACACGTATACACCACGGATGGCCTGGAGCCACCGGCATCGGGCGATGAGATGCCGGAGATCGATCTGGATAGGACGGCGCAGTCAAACGCTGCTCCAACAGACGCCACCACCGAGTCCGAAGCCGAACGCGATGACGAGCACGACACTGCCGCTGACCGCCGGCAGGCAGCTCGCGGGCTCGGTGGCCAGAACGCTCTACATGTGGATGCTGAGAATGAAACAAGCGAGGAAGGCGGAGCCCAAGAGCTAGAAGAGGTATCCGTATAAAAAGCGGTGGATTGCTCCTCGGGTGAGGGGAGGAAAATACCTGCGAAGGATAACCCTAACCCGGGGCGCTTTGTCCTCCCATGTGATGTACTCTTTGTTGTGTTATAAACCATTCCCAAGTTAAGCAAAGGGTGAAACATGGGCGAATTCATCTACACGATGAAAAATGTGCGTAAGGCAGTCGGCGAGAAGCTCATTCTCGACAATGTAACGATGGCCTTCTACCCAGGTGCCAAGATTGGTGTCGTTGGCCCGAATGGTGCAGGTAAGTCCTCCATTCTGAAGATCATGGCCGGAATCGACCAGCCATCCAACGGTGAAGCATTCATCGATCCGGGCAAAACCGTGGGCATCCTTCTACAGGAGCCACCACTCAATGACGAGAAGACCGTTCGCGGCAACGTCGAAGAGGGCTTGGGCGAGATCTTTGAGAAGAAGCAGCGCTTCGAGGCCATCGCAGAAGAGATGGCCACCAACTACACCGATGAGCTCATGGAAGAAATGGGCAAGCTCCAGGAGGAGCTCGACGCTGCCGATGCTTGGGAGGTCGATTCCAAGATCGAGCAGGCCATGGAAGCGCTGCGCTGCCCGCCTTCCGACGCCCCGGTGAACAACCTCTCCGGTGGTGAGCGCCGTCGCGTCGCCTTGGCCAAGCTCCTTCTCTCCGAGCCGGACCTGCTGCTGCTCGACGAGCCGACCAACCACCTGGACGCCGAGTCCGTGGAATGGCTGGAGAAGCACCTCGCTGACTACAAGGGCGCCGTTCTGGCGGTTACCCACGACCGCTACTTCCTCGACCATGTTGCGGGCTGGATCTGTGAGGTTGACCGCGGCAAGCTCTACCCATACGAGGGCAACTACTCCACCTACCTGGAGAAGAAGGCCGAGCGTCTGGAAGTTGCTGGCGCCAAGGATAAGAAGCTGCAGAAGCGCCTGAAGGAAGAGCTCGCTTGGGTTCGCTCCGGCGCCAAGGCTCGTCAGGCCAAGAACAAGGCTCGTCTCCAGCGCTACGAGGAGATGGCTGCGGAGGCTGAGCAGTACAAGAAGCTCGACTTCGAAGAGATCCAGATTCCAACCCCGCCGCGCTTGGGCAACAAGGTCGTGGAGGTCAAGAACCTGGTCAAGGGCTTCGACGGCCGAACTCTTATCAAGGACCTGTCCTTCACCCTGCCGCGCAACGGCATCGTCGGCGTTATCGGCCCGAACGGTGTGGGTAAGTCCACCCTGTTCAAGACCATCGTTGGTCTGGAGCAGCCGGACTCCGGCTCCGTTGAGGTTGGCGAGACTGTCAAGCTTTCCTACGTTGACCAGGGCCGTGAGAACATCGACCCTGAGGCAACCGTCTGGGAGGTTGTTTCTGACGGACTGGATTACATCCACGTCGGCCAGAACGAAATGCCATCGCGTGCTTACCTGTCCGCGTTCGGCTTCAAGGGCCCGGACCAGCAGAAGCCTTCCAAGGTTCTCTCCGGTGGTGAGCGTAACCGCCTGAACCTGGCTCTGACCCTGAAAGAGGGCGGAAACCTGATTCTCCTTGACGAGCCGACCAACGACCTGGACGTCGAGACCCTGGGCTCCCTTGAGAACGCCCTTGAGAAGTTCCCGGGCTGCGCCGTGGTCATTTCCCACGACCGCTGGTTCCTGGACCGCACCTGTACCCACATCCTTGCCTGGGAAGGCAACGTGGAAGAGGGCAAGTGGTTCTGGTTCGAAGGCAACTTCGGCGACTACGAGAAGAACAAGATCGAGCGCCTCGGCGAGGACGCCGCTCGCCCGAGCCGCGTGACCCACCGCAAGCTGACCCGCTAGCGTTTAACGCAAAGGGCGTCCGGAAAACGGACGCCCTTTTAGCTTTTCCCTAAACCCCAACCCCAATTGGAAAGAGATTTTTAAAGAATGTCTTCTGAGAACGTGCACGCGCACACCGTTGGTGTCCGTTGGTCTGACTTCGACATGTACGGCCACATGATGAACGCCAACTACATCGAGCTGGCGCAAGAGGCCCGTTTGGCTTTTGCCATGGACCACTTCTACAAAAACGGCCTGGACATGATTGCGTTCGTGCGTCACCTCGACGCCGACTACGTTCGTCCGCTCAAGTGGGATGGCAAGAACAGCACGGTCACGGTTGAGACCACCGTGGTGCGCCTGGGTAACACCTCGTTCACCACCCGCCAGGAGATCAAGGACAGCACCGGCAACGTCGCATGCGTTATCACTTGCACCCAGGTTGTCATCGACAAGGCAACGCAGATGCCGCGTGCTATCTCTGAGGAGGAGAAGAAGATCATTCTTGAGAATGCTTTGGTTAAGCTGGACGCATAGCGTGAGCTGAATTCGAGCTCGCCGCGCATCAGTACGTCGAAGGAGGGCCTGCAAGCCATGGTCAACGAATCACTCGAATTAAGAGGTGGTGGACCTGGATTGCGGGCCCTCATCGCGCGTGCAGTGGGGCTGGACGTGGCGGCGTTAGTGCGCTTGCGCCAGCTCGACGAGAACACCGTCGACGTGTTTGTCACTACGCCATTTGAGGTGGTGGCCTCCCGCCGCGTGGAGGGCACGGTCTCCCGCGACGGGGCAGTGGTCTCTGCGAATGCTCTGCATGAGGCTTTGCTGCTTGGCGACGCCGAACCCGGCACCCTTGAGCTCGGCCCCGCTCGGGACCCTTCGTGGCCGGGCGCCCTGCCGCCAGCAACCGGATTCGTCTTGCTCGATACCCTGCCCGTTGAGGTAGTGCGGGAGCTTTCCGATAAGGGCCAGCAGCTCGCCCGCCAGTTCTCTGGACCCCTCGGCCCACCGGCGAGCCTGCTGAATCAGACCGTGGTTACCGTCACTGGTCCGGAGAACCAAGAGGTGGGAATCCCCATGCGCATGATTTTCGCCTGCACCAACCTGGGGCTTATTCCCGGCTTCGCTGCGCCGATGGATATTCCACGTCATCTACGCGTATCCGGCCTTGGCCGGTGGGTCCGCGTCGACGCCCCCTTTGGCAGTGTGTATCGCTCGACGCGGCTCTCCCTGTTCTAGCCGATACCTCGTCGGCCACGGCGCTAGAGTAGCGCCCACCCCAGCAGCGCCGCACCCACGGCTACAGACCACGGCGGCGCCTTGAAGAATTGCAAAGCAACGTAGGTCGCAACCGCAATTCCGGCGCTAGCCCAGCCAGTGACGCCGTGGGTGATAATCGGGTCCCACAGCGCTGCGATCAGTAGGCCGATGACCGCGGCATTTACCGCCGCGAAGGCGGTGCGCAGCCACCTTAAGTGTTGCCACCGCGACCAAAAGTGCAGTGCGGCAAGTGTTAGCAAAGCGCCAGGCAAGAAAATCATGACCGTGCCCAACACGGCGCCGCCCACGCCGCCGTCGACCGCGCCAAGATAAGACGCGAACGTGAACAACGGACCCGGCACGCCTTGCGCCACTGAGTACCCGGCCAGGAACTCCTGTTGAGTGAGCCAGCCTGCGCCCACGAATTTATCCTCGAGCAGCGGCAGCACTACGTGTCCGCCGCCAAAGACCAGAGCGCCTGATTGGTAGAACGCGTTGAGACGGGTGATGAGCCAAGCATCGCTTAAACGTGCAGCTATGGCCAGCCCGCCGAGCAGGAGGAAGAACGCGCCCAAGCAGCCCCACGCCAGCCGGACCGACACCGCACGGAGCCCGTGCTCAGCGCCCGCTTGCTCACCGACGCCCAACTGCCCGCGCAAGATGGTAGCCCCGAGGAAACCCGCAATGAGGATGACCGCGAGCTGCCACGAGGAGCCCGCGAAGATCAGCACGAGGGAGCTCACCACCGCCAGCGCCCAGGCCACAGGTGTTTTGAGCAGCTTCTTACACATGCCGATGATGGCGTGCAGGACCACGCCGGCTGCCGCTGCCAACAGGCCAGCCAACCAGCCTGCGCCTACAGGCGAGGCAGTGGTTTCGCCGCCGACCACTAGGCCAAACACTGCCAATATGAGTGCGGAGGGGATGGTGAAGAGGAACCATGACAAGGCCATGCCCGGCAGGCCGGCGCGGTGATAGCCCACCGCCATGCCCACCTTGGAGCTGGCCGGGCCGGGCAGAAACTGGGACATGGCGACGAGATCTGCGTAGGTGGCGTCGGTGAGCCAACGGCGGCGCTCGACAAACTCGGTACGGAAGTACCCCAAGTGCGCGGCCGGTCCACCAAAAGCTGTCCAGCCAAGCGGACCAAAGGATCGGTTGACCTCTGAAAAGCCGCCTTGTGAAGTCGTCATTCTAAGGATGCTAGTGGCGTGGGGGCGCCTTCGCGAGCTGCGGATGTAAATCGCATTCGCATCAATAAACTTTTTCTTTTCTAAGGAGAAAGCAATGCGTATCGCCGTCCCTAAAAGGTTATGAATAACGAGAATCGCGTGGCTCTGACTCCGCTTGCAGTGTAGACCTTGGTCAAGGAACCTCGTCTCTGAGCAGGTCCGTGCTGCTTTCTCCTGGGAAGACTAGGAAGAAAACCTAGCGCTGCTGATTAGCCCTGGCGGTTGATTAGCATCTGCGCTACGCGCTCCATGTGGACCCAGATCATGTGTCGGTAAGCCGGCGGAATGGTCTCCTCATCGATCTGGGCCAGCGAGTTGGCCATGAGTTCGAGCCAACGGTCATGCGCCTCAAGATTGATGGGGTATTCCGCATGGCGCATGCGCAAGCGCGGGTGCCCGCGGTTATCGCTAAACAGCTGCGGGCCTCCCCAATATTGCACGAGGAACCACTTCAGGCGTTCCTCGGCGCCCTCCCAATCTTGGTCGGGATACATTGGGCCGATGACGTCGTCGGTGCGGACCTGGGCATAGAAAACGCCGACCAATTTGTCGAAGGTCTCCATACCGCCAACTGCTTCATACACGCTCGTGGGCTGCATAGTGTTTAAGACTCGTTTCCGGGATCTGCGGGATTAAGAGAGTTCTCGATGAATGGGTATTCGGCCTCATCCATGTCATAGAAGCTCACTCCCTGAGGATATGGGGTGTCGATGTTGTGCGCGTGCATTGCGTTGAGAATCTTCGCCTGCAGCTTGCGCTGAACGCCCCATTGCTTGCCCGGCAGCGTCTTCACGGTCACGCGGAAGGACATGTGATCGACCTCGAGGCTGGAAATGCCGTTGACGTCGGGCTGATCAAGGAGGTCGTCGCGGACGGCGTCGTCAAGCGCAGCGTCCTGGACAGCCTTGGAGATGACCTCAAATGCCTTGTCGGGATCGTTAGAAAGCGCGACCGGAACCTGCACGCGGGCCACCGAGTAGTGGTCTGAGTGGTTGGCTACCTGCAGGATCTCGCCATTGCGGACGTACCACAGGGCGCCGTCTATGTCGCGAACCGTGGTGATGCGCAGGGAGATGGACTCCACGTCGCCGAAGACGCCATTGCCCAAGTCGATGGTGTCGCCGATGCCGTACTGGTCCTCCAGCAGCATGAAAATGCCGGAGAGGAAGTCCTTGACCAGCGACTGCGCACCGAAACCAAGAGCGACACCAACCACACCGGCGGAGGCCACGAGAGGTGCGACGTTGACGCCGACCTCGGATAAGATAGCGAGGACTGCCCACACCCAGACGAAGATGCCTGCGGCGGAACGGCCCACGCTCGCGAGGGTCTGCAGGCGCGAAACGCGGCGTGCCTCGTGTGTTTTCGCCAGTGCGGTGTCCTGCTTAGCGACCTTGCGGCGTGGACGAACCTGTGATTTCAGGCGCCCGTTCTTGATGCTGTTATCGGCGAGCTTGGTGATGAGCCGGCGCAGAAGCCAGTGGGCGACCAAAGCGATGAGCAGGATGATCGCGATGCGAATTGGTTTGTCGACGAGCCACGATTGTGTGGTTTCGTTCTTCCAGAACCCAGTGACGGTTTCGACTGCTTGCTCGGCATTAGGGCTAGCTGCAAGGAGCGCGGTGCTTGCGGTGGTGGTAGGAAAACTCATGGTGCTTTCTACTCGGGGAAAATTCAAAGTGTACGCCGGAACCAGTCATGATTCCGTGTGACGCACAACCACACCATGGTACGGAAATTCTCAAAGCTTAAGGGAACGCTCATTGATGAGATGAATAAAAACATTGCAATCACTGTTTGGAATGGACAGCTTGGTCTAGAGTTTCTAGACATGACTGAGAACCGCGCCCCAGGCTTTTCCTCCCGATCGATTCATGCTGGCTACCACCCAGACCCCTACATGGGCAGTATTAACGTGCCGATTTACGCGTCGACTACGTTCCAGCAGGACGGTTTGGCGCAGTTGCGCGGTGGTTTTGAGTATGGACGCGTGGCCAACCCCACCGTGCGTTCGCTTGAGTTAACGCTCGCGTCCCTGGAAAACGCTGAGTACGCGCGATGTTTTTCCTCCGGCATGGCGGCGGTGGACACGCTGATCCGCATCATCGTGCGCCCGGGCGACCATGTCATCTTGGGCAATGACGCATACGGTGGAATGTACCGCTTGCTGCACCACGACTATGGCCAGTGGGGTATCGAGCTATCCATCGTGGATACCACCGATGCCTCTGCCGTGGCTGCGGCGGTGCGTGAGAACACCAAGCTCATCTGGCTGGAGACCCCAACCAACCCGGCTACCAACATCACGGACATCGCTGAGGTGGTCAAGCACAAGGGCAACGCTCAGATCGTTGTGGACAACACCTTCGCTACTCCTTACCTGCAGAACCCGCTGGATCTCGGCGCGGACCACATCCTGCACTCCACCACGAAGTACTTGGGCGGACACTCTGACGTGCTGGGCGGTGCCGTGGTGACCAATTCGGCGGAGATGGACGAGCGCCTGCTCTACTTCCAGGGCAATGTCGGCGCAGTGTCCTCGCCATTCGACGCCTACCTCACCGTCCGTGGCATCAAGACCTTGTCCGTGCGCATGGACCGCCACTGCTCGAATGCGCAGGCCGTGGCCGAGTTCCTGGAATCCCGCCCTGAGGTCAAGCAGGTCCTGTATCCGGGTCTTCCTTCGCACCCAGGCCACGAGCTGGCGAAGAAGCAGATGCGCGGCTTCGGAGGCATGATGTCCGTGCGCTTCCACGATGCGGAGCATGCAAAACAGGTGTGCCTGAACACCCAGCTGGTGTCCTTGGCGGAGTCCTTGGGCGGCGTGGAATCCCTCATCGAGCATCCGCAGAACATGACCCACATTTCGGCGGAGGGCTCCGAACTGGTTCCGCCGGAGGATCTGGTGCGCATCTCCATTGGCATCGAGGACGTTGCGGACCTCATCGCGGACTTCGAGCAGGCGTTGGACGCGCTGCACTAGATAGTGTTGGGGCGCCACAACCGCTAAAGGCGAGTGCTTGGTGCCTCATTGCCAAAAGCCCAGCCCTAAGCACCCGGCCCTGGATTACCAGACCCTGAGGTTGCGTTTTATCGCGTCGGGGACTGCGGATGTTTTGAATTCTTCACGCAGCTTGGTGGTTGTGTGTTGTGAAGTGCCCTGGGTTTTGTTCCTAGGCTTTCGCCTTGATTTCCATTGTTTCTTGATTGGGGTGGTGTTCTGCGCATATTTACCAATACGCGGACTTGACCCAGCCAAGTGTTTTCTCACGTGAGGTGCGATAGATCACCTCACACAATTCGTCAAACTATTGCCCACAATTTGGACAGTATGTAACCTCGGGAGTAGTTCGGTTCTCTAGAGATCGGGAACACTATGAAAACTCAGTCAAAAGCACTAACTTCACTAGCTTCCATAGCTATCCTTTTTGCTAGTCAGGGACTAGCCTCCGCTGCAGAAAAGGACGATCCTACAACCCCTCAAGAGTTCCAAGAACAGACCGTTGCGGAAGGAACAGTCACCCCGGAGGTTCTGGATCAAGCTTTTGAAGAACTGATCAACTCGGATGTTCCCCGAACTGTAAATGATGACTCCACCGTAACCTTCGACCTCGAGCACATGGATCTAACGTTAAGGGATCCACATGCCATCACCCCCTATGTGAGCGGAGGGAAAGAAAACGGGGGATTCTGGGTAGAGTTCACCCCTCTTGAGCAGGATATGATCATCAGCGGATCGGGGTTTGCCCTAGGGGCCGCCATCTGCGCCATTCCCGGTGTCGGGTGGGCCGCCTGCACCGTCGTTGGAGCCATCATCACTGGGGCAACAGTAGTCCTCAGTCACCACAAACGCTGCAATAATCGCTTAAAAGCCCATTACACGTGGGCCGGAAGAGTCCGAGGCATCGAGTGTACTTAACGATCAAGTGTAAAGAGGACTAATGAACAGACATAAAATATCTCCCAATGCGATTGTCGTTGCACTATTTGGGCTGGCAATTTCAGGTTATGTCGCCATCACAAACAAGTCGATCCTCGGATTTTTCATCCTCATACTGCTCACTATAGTTGCAGCAGTTCTGGTCAATCGCGTCAAAAACAATCATCAGGAATAACCAGTGAGTAAAGTCGTCAGCCGGCGGTTGCATCCGTTAGCGTGGTGTACGAGTTAGTTCTTGTGATGGGCCCCGAGGACAAATAGGGCGACCATCATGGGTACCTTTCGAATCAACTTCTACCTATCCTCGAAAAGGACGCCGGGCGTGACCCCTGAAAAGTAGACAAGGTGAGTGGCAGTAATGCTGCCTTGGTCAGTGTAATAGATTGGGCTTCAAAGACATCGGGCGATACCTGTCCGCATCATGAGTGTCGGCGCTGTGTGTTGTATCTGATGCACCACCGAAATACCTCCCGCCGGCATTGCAGCGGATTCTCGAAGACTTTCCTATTGCGCAGGACTTCTCTTTTCATCGTGGAATTAAATGACTCTGCTAACGCATTATCTGCACTGGTACCGATAGCACCCATGGACTGGATTACGCCAAGTTCCTGGCATCGTGTGCTAAACGCTGCTGATGTGTACACCTTGTGAGCCGTGGTCCGAGTGATAAATTGGGCCCGCCTTTGTCCTTGCGGGACAGTCCAGCGCTGCGCATCAGCCGGGCTGTGTGCTCGCGTCCAATGTTAATGCCCCGGCGGCGCAGCACGTGCCGCATCTTCTGTACGCCGTAGACGTCGTAATTTTTGGAAATGAACGTCGTGACTATGCTCCACGAGGGCAGCGTCGCGAAGACTGCGGGCGC
>NZ_GG667524.1:0-22372 GCF_000159135.1 Corynebacterium striatum ATCC 6940 | reverse complement strand
CCCCGGGCCTTGGATTGGCGGTATCCACGCGAGCTAAGAAAGATGCCTTCGCGATGCGTGTTTAACGTCTGGCAGATGATCTCGACGCAGCTTGGCGGCCTCTGCCACAAGGTCCTCAGGCAACCGTTCGGTAACGCGTCCCTCACGTCGAGCGGGCTTGCGTCCATTGCACCGCTGTGTGCCATGATCTTGCAGGCTGCCTGCGTCGAAATACTCTCCGCCAGAATGCGGTCTTCCACGAGGCGGACCACACGGTCTCTTGCCTCCTGATCAAACTTCTTCGGCATGTTCGAGAATTTTCCCATTTACTCAAACGGAACAAACCGAGGGCATTTTACGGTAAGACCGAAGGAGAAAACCCAATATCAAAGGCCGCCCAACGTCGCGAAAGAAAACCAAGAACTGCGTAGGGCCTACCTCAGCTTTCAAGCGAGGCGTAATAGGCGGCGTATCGGCTGCATCGACACCATGGATCATGGAACTGAGTGTTTCTAGCGACGGAGAATTATCACCGAGAACCCGAAGGATCTCTGCCCAAGTCATACCCTCGTCATAAAGTTTCTTCACCGTAGGGCGAAGAGCTCTTAGTCGAGCCGGAGAAAGCTGCTTTCCGGTCATAGACATAACTCAAGGTTCTCTCCGTGCACTGGCCTACAAACCAGCACACGACTCGCGCTACACGAGGTCTCATAAAAAGTCCGCAGTCCCTCGTCAAGCGCGTGCGAACGTGACCTCAAGGTCTGCTTTTGCGTGGCTGGGTGTTTGCTAAGGGGCCGTGATTACTTCGCCGCGCGACGCTGACGAGCGAACTCAGAGAGCACGGCACCCGCAGCAACGGAGGCATTCAAGGACTCAACCCACGCGGTCATCGGAATGGACATGATGACGTCGCAGTTCTCGCGCACCAAACGGGAGATGCCCTTGCCCTCCGAGCCGATGACGATGACCACAGGGTCCTTGCCGCCGGTGTAGGTATCGAGGGTGTGCTCGCCGCCAGCATCAAGACCCACGACCTGGTAACCCGCCTGCTGGAACTCCTGCACCGTACGGGTCACGTTGGTCACGCGCGCCACTGGCAGGCGAGCCGCGGTACCCGCGGAGGTACGCCATGCCACCGCAGTCACCGAAGCCGAACGACGCTCCGGAATGATGACGCCGTGGCCGCCGAACGCAGCCACCGAACGGATGACGGCGCCCAAGTTGCGCGGGTCGGTGATGTTGTCGAGGATGACGAACATGCCCGGCTCGCCAGCGTCCTTCGCGCGGTCCATGAGCTCGTGGAAGTCCGCGTACTTGTACGGCGGAATCTGCAGGCCGATGCCCTGGTGCATACCATTGCCGGTCATGCGATCCATCTCGTGACGCTGAATCTCAAGGATAGGAATGTTGCGGGAATTCGCAATGGCCACGGCCTCCGACAGGCGCGCGTCGTTGCGGGTGCCCTGCACGATGTACAGCGAGGTAGCAGGCACCTTTGCGTGCAGACACTCCACGACCGGGTTACGGCCGACGACCATCTCCGCCGTCTCCTTCTGGTGGCGGCCCGAGTTGCGGCGCTCGCGCTCCAGCTTGGCCTTGTGCTTCGCGTGGTAGACGCGGTCCTCTGCCTTAGGCGTTGGTCCTTTGCCCTCAAGGCCCTTCTTTACCTGGCCGCCACTGCCTTTAGTAGCGCCTTTCTTGTTGGTCTTGCGGATGCCCGCGCCGCCGCGGCCGTGTGTACGTGCCATGAATTCTCCTTAGGCTAGCGACCAGGTGGGGCCGTCAGCAGTGTCAGTGATGGTGATGCCAGCGGCGGCGAGGCGGTCGCGGACGGCGTCCGCAGTTGCCCAATCCTTCTCCGCGCGGGCTTGGGTGCGGCGTTCCAGTTCCGCTTGGACGAGGACGTCCAGCGCTGCATCCGCATTGCTTGTCAACGTCCCATCTTTCCACTGTTCATCCAACGGATCAAAGCCCAGCACCGCGGCCATGGCGCGCACGGACTCAGCCGCCTTACGGGCCTCGTCTGCAGACCCTTCTGCCAGCGCCTTGTTTCCGGCACGGACCGTGGTGTGGATTTCGGCCAGTGCCTTCGGCACGGCGATGTCGTCGTTCATCGCGTCCTCGAAGCCCTGGGTCCAGTCTCCTACAACGAGGTCGTCGAACTTGTTCACGAAGTCCTCGATGCGGCGGTACCCGGCAGCGGCCTCGGTCAATGCCGCCTCGGAGTATTCCAGCACGGAGCGGTAGTGCGCGGAGCCGAGGTAGTAGCGCAGCTCGACCGGGCGGACGATCTCCAGCATGTTGTCGATGGCCAGCACGTTGCCCAGGGACTTGGACATCTTCTCGCCGGCCATGGTCACCCAGTGGTTGTGCATCCAGTAGTTGGCAAACTTATCGCCCGCCGCGTGCGACTGCGCTACCTCGTTCTCGTGGTGCGGGAACTGCAGGTCAAGGCCACCGCAGTGGATGTCGAATTCGCTGCCCAAGTAGTAGGTGGACATAGCCGAGCACTCCAAGTGCCAGCCTGGGCGGCCTTTGCCCCACGGGGTGGGCCAAGAAGGCTCGCCGGGCTTGGCGCCCTTCCACAGGGCGAAGTCCTGCGGACCGCGCTTTCCGCGCGCAAGCGCCTCTTGTCCCTCGCCTTGGTCCATATCCTCGACGCGGTTGCCGGATAGGGAGCCGTAGTCAGAGCCCTCTGCAGCGTTCCAGGCGGTCACATCAAAATAGACCGAACCAGCGCCGTCTACCCCCGCGGTATCGTCAGGTACCGCGTAGGCGAAGCCGGCGTCGATAAGCCGCTGCATGTAGTCCACCATCTGGGTAACGAATCCCGTGGCGCGCGGCTCTACCGATGGCGGCAGGACGCCCAGGGTGTTGTAGGCCTTGGTGAACTCGCGCTCGTAGGTGGAAACCCACTCCCACCAGGGGCGACCGTTTTCTGCGGCCTTGTTGAGAATCTTGTCATCGATGTCGGTGACGTTGCGGACGAAAGCCACGTCTAGGCCCTGCGCCATGAGCCAGCGGCGCAGGATGTCGAAAGCTACGCCGGAGCGCAGGTGGCCGATGTGCGGCTGGGCCTGCGGGGTGGCACCACACAAGTAAATCGAGGCATGCCCTTCTTTTACGGGCACGAAATCGCGCTGGGTGCGGGTGGCGGTGTCAAAAATGCGTAGGTTACTCACCCGAACCATTCTAGGCTATGGGCTCTTGGCTGTTTGCGGTTGCTTTAAGACACAGAGATGCGCCTTCCACGCGCGCCTTTCCCGGCAGATATCCAGCCCTGGAAACCAAGACCTCCTGTTCGCTTTCGCCCACGCTTTCCGACGCCGCGCTTTTCACCAGGGAGCTGCATTTCCAGGGCTGGGTGATTGTGGAGGGAGGGGTGGCTGAGCGTCGGACGCGGTGGGGGCTGGGCCTAGTGCTCGGCGCGGAGCGCGGCGGCGAGGAGCGAGCCAGCGGTGCGGTCGGTCTCCTGCAACATGAGCGGGTCGGTTCCCGGCATCGGGGAAATCGTGGTGTCAGGCCACTGTGAGTAGGTGGGGATGCCGATGACGTGCAGGCGCGGATCGGTGCTGCCGTCGGGGCGAACAACCTTGCGCTCCCAGGTGGTCTCCGGGGAGCCCGTGGCGTTGCCGTGGTCCACGAATGGACGCACGCGCTCCTGCAGGGAAACCGCGAGGGGGTCTGACGGGCGGCGCACGTCGGGGGAGTGCATCCACGCATCGATGAGCCAAGGGCTGGTGGCCGTGCGCTCGCCGGAAGTCAGCGTGAACTCGGCATCGGTCCAGCTCAAGACGGGGCGGCCGCCGAGGAAGGTGGCCAAGCCGGCGTCGACGAGGGCGAGCAGCTGGCGGGTGCGGAACAGCGGCGGGCCGGAGCCGACCATCTGGCCAAAGGCCATGAATTCCTTGTAGTTAGTGGTGCGCGATTCCCAGGTCATGCGGCCCTCAGAGCCGGCAATCGAGGAAGGCTTGCGGGCCGCGGAAATGGCCCACAGCGCGGCCTTCAAAGGGGAGTCGGCAGCAGCGACTGCTTCCACGATGTCGCGGGCAAGTCCCTCAGCGATGTAATCGGTGAGCTCTTCGATGGTGGTGCCGGCGAAGTCAGCGAGCGGATTGACCCAGTGCGCCAAGTCGAGTGGCTCGGAAGAAACGCCCTCGAGCGCCGCATTGAGCTCGCGGGAAAGTCCCACGACGTCCTGTGCGGAAAGCTTCGCTGCGTCGATACGGGAGACAATCTCCGTGAGCGGAACCTGCAGCGCATCTGGGCTAACGCGTGCTTGGGTCTCGTAGTACTCGGCGTAGGCATCGCGCACGATGTGTGGCAACAAGTCGCGGCCGAAGTCCACCTCGCGGCCCTGGACCAGTGCCAGCTGCTTGCGGAAGCGCACCAGCTCCGCGCGCGGCGGCAGTGCGTGGTACTCGGATTTTGGGATGTAGGGGTAGCCGCGGCCGGAGGAGACCACGAAGTGGGGTTCGTTGCCGGATGGCTCGTAGCGCAGGCCCGAGCGGGTGGAGTTATCGGTGTGGAAGACGCCGCCGCGGTCGATGGTCAGGAGCGCCATGATGTCGAAGAAACCCATGCCTAGGCCGCGCACCAGTACATCCTGGCCCGCCGGCACCTCGGAAATGGGCTGTTCAACTGGGTTGTTGGGGCGTACCCAATGCAGCTGGGAGGAGACCTCGGCCAGGTGCTGCTCAGAGTCAGTTGGGCCGGGAACCTGCCAGCCGTAGGCCAAGACAGTGGCGTCGCTTGCAACGTGGGAGCCGTCGGCAAGATCGATGACGTCGTGGCCCTCAGCCTCGTTTACAGCTACTGCGCGCGAGGAGTGGTTGACCACGGTCACGGTCTTAGGCAGCTGTGCCAACGCCACCTCGAAAGCCCAGCGCAGGTAGGCGCCGTAAAGCGCACGCGATGGGTTGGACTCGGGGCGGGTGGTCTCGATTTCGGCGCGGAAGGACTCGTCGATGGTGACGGGGTGGGCGTCGAAAAGTGCCTGCTTAGTAGGGGAGATGCCATCTCGTTCACCACGCAGGAGCTGGATCCACTCGTACTGTATGGGGCCTTCCAACACGGGGGCCGTCATGGTGGACTCGGGCTCGGTGAAGAGGGTGACCGCGCCTGCGAGGGTGTTCATGCACAACGTCTGGGTTTGTTCGGTATCCCAGATGCGGCCGGCGCCGAGCTGCGCGTCGTCGATGAGGTGCAGCGTGAGGCGTGGGATCTCCGCAAGCGTGTGCAGGTGAGCGGCGAGGCGCTCTACGACTGATATGCCGCGTGGGCCCATGCCCACGATGGCGATGGATGGCGTGGATTCATGCGAAGCCAATTCTATTCATCCTTAATGGCGGGTCTGCAGGCTCGCCGTTTGAGAAAAATTATTAGACCGTTTTGTCTATGGAATTTATACCAACAAGTCTACGTTGTGTTAGTTTACAAGCCTATTTACACTCTCATAAACGAAAGCTACCTCGTGAAAAAATTCCGCACTATCGCCAGCGTATTGGGTGCAGCGGCCCTGCTCGCAGGATGCGCAGCGCCCAGCGGCGAACAGGCAGGGGAGGACAGCAACGTCCTGACCTACCTTGAGCCGCAATTCTTCCGCACGCTGTATCCACCAGCGGCTGGCTTTTACCCGAATGGCGGCGTGGTTAACCAGCTGACCGACCGCCTGCTTTACCAAGACCCTGAGACTTTGGAGCTCTCGCCGTGGATCGCCACCGAGATGCCCGAGGTGAACAAGGACGCCACCGAGTACACGTTCAACATCCGCACGGACGTGACTTACTCCGACGGCACCCCGCTGACCGCGGAGAATGTGGTGCGCAACTTCGATCTTTATGGCCTCGGCGATAAGTCGCGCACACTGACCTCCTCGGAGCAGATTGCCAACTATGACCACGGTGAGGTCGTGGACGAGGACACCGTGAAGTTCTACTTCTCGGAGCCTTCCCCGGGATTCCTGCAGGCCACCTCCTCTTATAACGCGGGCCTTTTGGCGGATAGCTCTCTAGAGCTCGACGACGAGGGCTTCGGACCGGGCAACGCGAAGAAGGTTATTGGCTCCGGCCCGTTCGTGGTCGATTCCGAGAAGATCGGTACCGACCTCGTTCTCAAGACCCGCGAGGATTACGACTGGGGTCCACCGGCAGTGGAGCACCAGGGCCGCGCCGACATCGACGGTGTGCACTACATCTTGGCTGCAGAGGAGTCCGTGCGCACCGGCGCGATCGTCTCTGGTCAGGCCGATATTGCTCGCCAGATCTCCGCGCCGCAGGAAGGCCTCCTCGAGGACAAAGGCGTGCAGATCATCTCTCACGGCACCAACTCCATTAACAACCAGTTGGGCTTCCGCTTCAACCACCCGTTCCTGCAGGACAAGCGAGTACGTGAAGCCATCATTCACGGCATCGACCGCGAGGAAATCCTCCGCGTGCTCTTCTCTGAGTCCTACCCGCTGGCTAAGTCCTCCGTGGCCCAAACCGGGCTGGGCTTTAAGGACCAGTCGGCGGCGTACACCTTCGCCCCTGAGGAATCGAAGCGCCTGTTGGATGAGGCCGGCTGGAAACCAGGCCCGGATGGAATCCGCGTCAAGGACGGCAAGCGCCTGGTCCTGCGTTCGAATACCGCGCTGCCACAGCCGCGTTCCAAGGAAGTCATGACCATGGTCCAGGATCAGCTAGGCGCGCTGGGCATTGCGATTGAGATCAACCCGGGCGACCAGGCAACTCAGAACGCAGATGCGAAGTCCATCGACAAGGTGCAGCTCTATCACATCATGGTGGGCCGCGCGGATTATGACGTTATTGCCTCCATGTACTCGGTGAACAACCGCGACGCCCTGCTCAACCAGGACAAAGAGGGCAATCCTCTAGACGCGAAGCTGGAAGAGCTGCTGGGCAAGGTGACCTCCAGCCCCAAGTCTGAAGACCGTAAGAAGGCCGTCGAAGAGGTGCAGGATTACCTGACCGAACAGGCTTACGTCATCCCGTTCTTCGAGGAGCCGCAGGTCTACGCAGTGGCACCGGAAGTGCACGGCTTTAGCCCCGAGTCCGTGGCCCGCCCGTGGTTCTACGAGGTCAGCCTTGAGCAGGAGGATAAATAAATGACTACCAAGCAATTTGCCGCCCGCATTGGGCAGGCCATCCTGGTGCTGCTGGTGACCTACACCGTGGCCTTCTTCCTGCTGTCCGCATTGCCTTCCGACGCGGTCATGTCCCGCTACGGCGACCCCGCCCTGGGCCTGTCCGAGGCGGAGATTGCCGCCATCCGTGAGGAGATGGGCGTCGATAAGCCGCTGCTCGTGCAGTTCTTTACCGGCCTCATCGGATTCTTCACCGGCCACTTCGGAAACTCCACGCAGACGGGTGCGGCGGTGTCGACGCTCATTGCCGACGCCCTCCCACACACGTTGATTCTGGCCGTCTGCTCGATTGGCCTGGCCATCATAGTGGCGCTCCTCGTGGCCTTCCTGGCAACCCTGCCGGGACTCGGCGCGATTGCCACCTTCTTCCGTGGGCTGCCTTCCTTCATGGTTTCCCTGCCGGGCTTCTGGATCGGTATCCTGCTCATCCAGCTCTTCTCCTTCCAGCTGGGCTGGGTGCGCATCATTGAGCCTTCCAGCATTGAGGGCCTGATTCTGCCCACGCTGACCCTGTCGGTACCGATGGCGGCACCGCTCATTCAGGTCCTCATTCGCTCCATCGACGAGACGCAAGCGATGCCTTTCGTGCAGGCGGTGCGCGCTCGCGGCGCCTCGGAGTCGTGGATCTTCTGGCGCAACATCTTGCGCAACTCCCTCCTTCCGGCACTGACTATGGCGGGCCTGCTCTTCGGTGAGCTCGTCGGCGGTGCCGTGGTCACGGAGACCGTCTTTGGCCGCAACGGCCTGGGCTACATGACGGCGCAGGCGGTCTCCAACCGCGATACGCCGGTTCTGCTGGCCATCGTCCTCATCGCCGCGACTGCCTACGTCATCGTCAACCTCGTGGTGGATCTGCTGTACCCAGTCCTGGACGTGCGTCTGCGCCGTCCTGCCCAGGATTCTGCGAAAGGAGCCCGTGCATGAGCGCGCCAACATCTAACGCCGTGAACACCGCACATCCGGTCGACGGCAGCACCACACTGCGCCGTAACCGCCGCCCCGTCGGTCGCGCCCAGCGCAACCCGTGGACCAGCCCGGCCTCCATCGTGGCTTCCGTCATCCTGGTGGTGGCTTTCCTCGCCGCCCTTTTCCCGGGCCTGTTTACTAACTCTGACCCGTACGCCGGCACCGACGTCGCGCTGCTGCACCCGAGCTCCGAGCACTGGTTCGGCACGGACGCTGTGGGCCGCGACCTCTACGCTCGCGTGGTCTACGGCGCCCGCCAATCCCTGCTGGGCGCGCTGATTGCTGTGGCCGTGGGCCTCGTGGTCGGCACCTTGCTCGGCCTGCTGGCCGGCTCGCTGCGCGGCGGGGTCGATTCGGTCATTATGCGCGTGGTTGACGTGCTGCTGTCTATCCCCGGCATCTTGCTGTCCCTGTCCATCATCATCGTGCTGGGCTTTGGCTCCCTGCAGGCCGCCGTGGCTGTCGGTGCGACGTCGATTGCCACCTTCGCCCGCCTGGCCCGCTCCCAGGTCATCACCGTGGCTGGCTCCGACTACATCGAGGCCGCCTACGGTGCTGGCGCCACCCCGGCGCAGGTCATGGCCCGTCACATCCTGCCCAACTCCCTGACCCCGGTCATCGCCCTGGCCACCCTGCTGTTCGGTTCCGCCATCTTGCAGCTGTCCATCTTGGGCTTCCTGGGCTACGGCGCCCCAGCGCCGACTCCGGAGTGGGGTCTCATCATCGCGGAGGGCCGCGACTTCATGGCTACCGCATGGTGGCTCATCATCTTGCCGGGCTTGGCAATCGTGGCCGTGGTGGTCTCTGCCAACCGTCTTTCCCAGAACTTCCGAGCGGAGGCATAAAAACTCATGACTGATAACCACACTCCTTTGCTCAAGGTTCGCGACCTCAATGTTTCCTACACCACCGCGGCTGGCGAGGTGCCGGCCGTCCAGGGCGTCAGCCTCGAGGTCTACCCGGGCGAAATCACCGCCATCGTGGGCGAGTCCGGTTCCGGCAAGTCCACCTCGGCGATGGCCGCAATCGGCCTGCTTGCCTCCAACGCGCAGGTCGACGCCGGAACTATCGAGTTCCAGGGCCGCGACATAACAGACCTCGACAACAAGCGCTGGCGCGAGCTGCGGGGCCGTTCCATTGGCCTCATCCCGCAGGACCCGAACAACTCGCTCAACCCGTTGAAGACAATCGGTGCTTCGGTGGAGGAGGGCCTGGCTATCCATGGCGTTGGCACTGCGGCTGAGCGCAAGCAGCGTGCCATCGAGCTGCTCGACCGCGTGGGCATCGACGACCCTGAGCGCCGCTACGGCCAGTACCCGCACGAGCTTTCCGGTGGCATGAAGCAGCGCGTGCTCATCGCGGCTGCAGTGGCGCTCGAGCCCGAGCTCATCATCGCCGACGAGCCAACCTCCGCGCTTGACGTCACGGTGCAGAAGGTCATCCTGGACCTGCTCGATGAGATGCGTCGGGAAACCGGCGTGGGCATCCTGTTCATCACCCACGACCTGGCGGTGGCAGGCGATCGCGCCGACCGCATCGTGGTGATGGAAAAGGGTCAGGTCCGCGAGTCGGGCCAGGCGGCCAGGGTTCTCACTGATCCGCAGCACGCTTATTCACGCCGCCTGCTTGCCGACGCCCCGTCCCTGTCCGTAGCCGACGTCGCCAACGCTAAGCGTCGTTCCACGCGCAGCACCGAGACCGTGCTGCGGGTGCGTGACCTCACCCAACGCTACGGCGACTTCCTCGCGCTCGATGGCGTGAGCTTCGACGTCGCCAGGGGAACCACCCATGCGCTGGTGGGCGAGTCCGGTTCCGGCAAGACCACCACTGGCCGTTCCATCGCCTTGTTCAACGCGCCGACCTTTGGCTCCATCGAGCTGGCCGGTGCGAATGGCGGCTCCACCGAGCTGACGAAGCTGAAGGGCAAGGCTCTGCGCGAGGCCCGTAAGAACGTGCAGCTGGTGTACCAGAACCCGTATTCCTCCCTCGACCCGCGCCAGTCCATCGGCGACGCCATCGCTGAGCCACTGCGCAACCTCGCGGGCGCGTCCAAAGCCAAAGCGAAGATCCGCGCCCAGGAATTCCTGGAGCTGGTTGCCTTGGACCCGCAGCACTACGACCGCCGTCCGCGGGAGCTTTCCGGTGGACAGCGCCAGCGCGTGGCCATTGCCCGCGCGATGATCGTGGAGCCGGAGTTGGTGGTTCTCGACGAGGCAGTCTCCGCGCTCGACGTGACCGTGCAGGCACAGATCCTGCGCCTGCTGACAGACCTCCAAGACGAGCTGCAGCTGACCTACGTCTTCATCTCCCACGACCTCGCCGTGGTCAACCAGATCTCGGACATGGTCTCCGTCCTCTCCCACGGCCAGCAGGTAGAGTTGGGCCGCACCGCGGACGTCTTTGCGAACCCACAATCCGAGTTCACCCGCACCCTCATCGACGCCATCCCAGGACAGCGTTACCGCGCCGGTGACCTCAATCTGGGCCTGTAAGGGCCCGAAAGTTAAGGAGTTTTCATGGCAGACATCATCAACCAACTAGCCGAGGTCAGCCCGGAGATTGCCGAGCTGCGCTCCCGCCGCCTTGACGCTTTGGCTAACGCGCAGCTCTCCTTCGAGGCACTTCTCGAGCCGGCTGAGGAAGGAACCTTCCCGTTTACTGAGCGCTATGCCGTGGCCGCCTTCGTGGCTGGCATCTACCAGTCCACGAACGCCCGGGACTTCTACGCCGACCTGCTGGCTGACGACGCCCCGGCAGAGCTCAATGCCGCGGTACAAGAGGCCATTGCGCACGGTATTTCCGTCGGCCCATACGCAGATGCCGAGGGCATTTCCGGCGATGCCGCCGGATTCATCACCTTCGAGTCCGTTGCCGGGCTAGGGGAGCGCCTCGTTGCAGCCTTCGACTTCGCGCATCTGCTGGTGTTCCATCCCAAGGACGCAGCGCCCGAGGCCATCGGCCACCTGCAGGCGGAGGGCTGGTCGGACGATGACATCGTCACCCTCGCGCAGCTCATTTCCTTCCTGTCCTTCCAACTGCGCGTCATCCACGGCCTCGTGGTCTTGGGCGGCTCTACGGCTTGTACTCCGGAAACGGAGAGCAAGGAGGGCGTCGCCAAGCTAGGCTGGCAGAACCACGAACGTACCCTGACCCCGGACGTCCATGCTCCAGAAGGTTTTGTGAACCACTCCCTGGGCTGGAAGCCATGGCTGGCACCGCTGCCCAAGGATGAATTCACCCCAGAGCACACCGACGCGCTGATCCGCCCGGAGCGTATCGACTCCGAGTATTTCCGCCTGCTGGCCCGCGACCCTGCGGCGCTGAAGGCACGCACACTCACGGACCTGGATATCTTCTACAACACTGACGGAGGTATGGGCCGCGCCGAGCGTGAGCTGGCCGCAACTGTGGTCTCCCGCTTTAATGGCTGCGAGTTCTGCGCTTCGGTGCACCAGCAGCGCTCGAAAGACGAGGGCGGCGATGCCGATGCCGTGGATCGTCTGCTCTTTGAGGGACTCGACGCAGATCTGGGTTCTGAGCAGTGGGGCGTTATACGCGACGCCTCCCGCGAGCTGACGCGTACTCCGTTCGCCTTCAACTCCGGTTGCGTGGCCAAGCTGCGTGGCGTCGGATTCGATGATTTGGCCATCATCGACCTCATCAACTCCGCCTCTTTCTTCAACTGGGCCAACCGCCTGATGCTCACCATCGGCGCACCCGACGTGCCTAAGCGCTACCGTTAACAGCACATACGACGAGAAGGAGTAAACCATGACCACCTCGAAGATTGCGGTTGTAACAGGTGCCACCGGCGGCATGGGCCGCGAAATCATCCTTGACCTCGCGCGCGACCACCACGTGTATGCGTTGGGTCGCCGCGCAGACGAGCTCGCAGGCATGGACAACGTGACCCCAGTTGCCATCGACCTTGTGGAAGCTTTGGACAAGGACGAAGAGGAAAACATCGGCCTGCCGGAGCTCGACCGCGTGGACGTCCTAGTGCATGCGGCGGCACGGGCGGACAAGTACTCCGTGGAATCGGCGCGGCCGAAAAACTGGCGCGAGCAGATGGACCTCAACGTCCATGCGCCTTCTGAGGTCACCCGCCGCTTGCTGCCGCAGCTGCGCCAGGCGGAGGGCATCGTGGTGTTTATCAACTCCGGAGCTGGCATTCATAGCTACGGTGACAACGTGATTTATTCGGCTACCAAGCACGCTTTGTACGCGCTTGCCGACGGCCTACGTATTGCCGAGCCTGCCATCCGCGTCAGCACTGTCTCGCCGGGACCGACTGACACCCCAATGCTAAAGGGACTACAGGATTACGACCCTGCCCATGTCATTGCACCTATTGAAGTAGCAAAGGCAATTCGCGCTGCAGTGGATGCGGGACCTTCAACGCAGCTTACTGAGATTCGGGTTCGCCCACGTATTGAGCTGGCGTTAAGAAAATAAATGAAGTAACCATACTAGTTGTGGAAGTCACAGCTCCTCGACATGCGATTTTCCGAGAGGTCGGTAAGATCTGGGAGCTGTGACTGAAACCACCCGCCGCAGGCCGGCTTATTTGACCATCGCGGATTCCCTGCGCAGCAGGATCGAATCCAAAGTTCTCAAACCCGGCGAGCGATTCCCCACCGAGCGCGAACTTGTTCAAGAGTTCGGCGTCGCCCGCATGACGGTCCGTCATGCGCTCGACATCTTGCAGATTGAGGGATTGATTGATCGCAAGCGCGGCCGCACCGGTGGTACCTTCGTACGCGCTATTCCACCGACTCTGAGCCTCACCAGCGAGCACGGCATCCTACAGCAGCTCACTGAGCGCGGATTTAAGACGCGCGTGGAAGTTATCTCCCTCGATAAGCTCGAGGTTCTTTCTCACGTGGCTGGAACCCTAGGTGTGGAAGATACCGCGTTAGTGTGGGAGCTCAAGGGTGTCCACTACGTCGACGAGACCCCAATCAGCGTCACCAAGGTCACTATCCCAGTCGAGCTCGTACCGGATCTGGATGAGCACGAACTCAACCAGCCACTCCTGCCACTGCTCGAGACCTATGGACTCAAGTCTGTGTACAAGCGCGAAAACATCATTGCCGCCACTGCCCGCGCGGAGGAGCAAAAACTTTTGGGCGTGGGCCGCTCTCATCCGATGCTGCGCTTTAGCCGCATCATCAAGGCAGCTGATGACACCGTCATCGCCTTCCAAGAAGAAACGCTGCGCTCCGACGTCGCCAACGTCGAGGTTGTCTTGGGCGAGGATCCTTCCCACCAAAAGAATCCCCGCACCTCGACTAGCGCCAGCTTGTCCTGACTAGCGCCAGCTGGCGCTAGTCAGCGTCTACTGCGCGGTTACGCAGCGCACGCGCCATGCGGTCGCGCTGCTCGGTCACGGAGCGGCGCAGGCCGCCCGCCAGATCGCGCTTGAGGAACTCGTCGGCCTCATCCAGGGTCTCCTGCGAGATTGCCCACGACGGGAACAGGCCGGTCACGGAGGTCAGGCCAATCTCGGAGGACTGGGAAGACCAGACCTTCTCCGCCACGTCGAAGAACTCTGACGTCGGCAGCAGCTCATCGGAGCCGGGGTAGGTGAGTCCCTCAAGCTTCGAGGTCAGCTCGCGGTTGGTGAGCTCACCCGCCACGATCTCATCCCACACCGCACGCTTGTTCTCAGCAGTGTTGACAGCCGCGCGCGCACGCACCGCAGCCTGGTAGCCGGTGGCGGAGTTATCGCGAGCCAGCTGAGCGTCTACAGCAGAGGAGACGTCGCCAAGCGCGCCGTCGGCAGCCAGCGCCGCGATGGCGTACCAACGCAGGCCCTCGTCGTCCGAAGACTCCAGAACGTCCTGCAGAAAAGCGCGGGTGCCATCGGTCAGGCGAATCTTTGCCAGCGCCTGGGCGAAGATAATGGAGCGCTCCGGATCGGAATCCTTGGTGCCTTCGAGGAGGGCGTCAGCAAGCACGGTGCTCTCCTTGGCCCACGCTGGATCCGCGTAGTTGGACTGTGCGGAAGCGGCCTGCTGCAGGATGCGCTCGAGCACAGCCAGCTCGGTCTCGGCAGCCGCGCCACGTGCCACCAGCGCCACGAAATCGCGCGCCTTCATCGCACCGCCGCGGGTCATCTCCCAAGCAGCGGACCAGCACAGAGTACGCGCTAATGGGTCCTCGAACTTGTCGATGTTGCCGATGAGGAACTCCAGAGAACCCTCATCCAGGTCCAGCAGCGCATAGGTGAGATCATCGTCGTTCGGCAGGATGAAGCCGATGTCCGCGCGCTTCTTGCCCACGAGTTCGGCAATCTCGGTGCTTGCGCCGTCGATGTCCATCTCGATGCGATCGGTGCGCACGACCTTGTCGCCCTGCAGGGAGTACAGGCCCACGCACACGCGGTGGGTGCGCAGGGTATCGCCGCTTTGTACCAGCTCAGCGGCGGTGATAACGCCTGCAGAGTCGGTCTCGGTGTGCACGCTTAAGCTGTTGATGCCCGTGGTCTTGAGCCACTGCTGCGCCCAGAAGGACAGGTCGCGGCCACTGGAGGTCTCGAGTGAGGAGAGGAGGTCGTCGAAAGTAGCGTTGGAGTACGCATGCGCTTTGAAATGGCGGCGCACGCCGGCGAAGAAGTTCTCGCGGCCCACGTATGCCTGCAGCTGCTTGAGCACGGACGCGCCCTTGGCGTAGGTGATGCCGTCGAAGTTCTGCTCCACGGTCTCAATGTCAGAAGCATCGGTGGAAATCGGGTGCGTGGTGGGCAGCTGATCCTGCTGGTAGGCCCACGACTTCTCCACGTTGGCGAAGGTGACCCACGCGGTGTCGTACTGGGTCTCCTCAGCCTGGGAGATGGCGGCGGACCAAGTGGCGAAGGATTCGTTGAGCCACAGATCATCCCACCACTCCATGGTGACCAAGTCGCCGAACCACATGTGAGCCAGCTCGTGGAGGATGGTGTCCGCGCGGCGCTCGTACTTGTAGTGGGTGGCCTTGGAGCTGAAGACATATTCGTCGCGGATGGTCACGCAGCCTGCGTTCTCCATGGCGCCGGCGTTGAACTCTGGCACGAAGATTTGGTCGTACTTGCCAAACGGGTACGCAAAGCCGAAGTTGCGGTGGTAGAAGTCGAAGCCCTGCTTGGTCTCGGTGAGGATGCGCTCGGCATCGAGGTGCTCCGCCAGGGAAGCGCGGCAGTAGACGCCCAGCGGCACTTCGAGCTTCTGCGCTGGGTTGCCCTCTGGGTGTTCGCTCAGCTCGCCGGTCCAGGTGTCGGTGACCTCGTAGTAGGGGCCAGCACACAGTGCGACCAGGTAGGTGGACAGCGGGTAATCGATCTCAGTGGACCAAGTCTGGGCGCCGTTTGCGCCCGCCGTGGTCTGGGTGGGGCCGTTCGTGATGACGGTCCAGTCAGCTGGGGCATCGAAAGCCAGCGAGTAGGTGGCCTTCATGTTGGGCTGGTCGAAGCAAGCGAACACGCGTTTGGCGTCGGCGGTCTCGAACTGGGTGTAGAGGTAGACCTTCTCATCTGCTGGGTCCACGAAGCGGTGCAGGCCCTCGCCGGTGTGGGAGTAAGGAATCTTGGCTACGACCTTGAGCTCGTAGTCAGCCACCTGTAGGCCCGAAAGGGGAACGCCGAACTTGGCCTCATAGGCGTTGGTGGGCAGGGGAGCACCGTTGAGGCGGAGCTCGAGGAGTTCCTCACCGCGCAAGTCGATGAAGGTGGATCCCGCTTGCTTGACGTGGAAAGACACCACGGTGGTGGAGATAAAGTGCGTCTCCGAATCCGTGAGGTCTAGGTGAACGTCGTAGTGCTTCACGTCAATCATCTGCGAGCGGGCGTTTGCCTCCTCGCGGGTGAGGTTGATCGAGGTCATTGGGTGTGCTCCTCTGCTTGGTGAATAAGTTTCTGCATCAACCTTAGTCGTGCGCCTAGGGTGGGAAATCGTCAACTACCAATGAATTTTTGTTTGAAGGAGTCAGCATGGCTGAAACCGTGAAGTTTTGGTTCGATTGCACGTGCCCGTTTGCGTGGGCGACCTCCCGCTGGATTAAGGAAGTAGAAAAGGTCCGCGACATCGAGGTCACCTTCGAACCCATGTCGCTGTCCGTGCTGAACGACGGCCGCGATCTTGATCCCGGCTACATGGAAATGATGAAGGCTAACTGGGGCCCTGCCCGCGTTGCCGCAAAGGTGGCGATTGAGGCCCCAGAGAAGGTCGATGCTTATTACACCGCGATGGGCACCCTCATCCACGGCAAGGGCCAGGGCGGCAAGAAGGGTTACGGCGCCTACGATGAGATCATTGCGCAGGCGCTTTCCGACGCTGGCTTGCCCGCCGAGTTCGCTTCCGTTGCGAACACCGAGGAGGTGGACGAGCAGCTGCGTGCTTTCCACAACGCCGGTATTTCTGAGGTCGGCGACGAAGTGGGAACCCCAGTGGTCAAGCTTGGCGATACCGCTTTCTTCGGCCCAGTTATCACCCGCATCCCAGAGGGCGAGGAAGCCGGCGAGATCTTCGACGCCGCTGTCCGCCTGGCGCAGTACCCTTATTTCTTCGAACTCAAGCGCACCCGCACCGAGTCCCCGCAGGTAATTGAAGATTAATTCCTGGCCTTGGACTCTTGGGCCGGCTTGAGGCTGGCCCACGCAGTGAAGGACAACACTGCTGAGAAGACCGTGACGAATGGGATGAAAAAGCTCAGCAGGGCAAAGCCCCCGGCACCCACCATGAGGTTCCGGGGCTTCGTGCTGTCTGTGCTCATTGCCGTGACCAGTGCCAGAGCGGCCATGACAAAGGGGGCGATGCGTGAGACGACGATCATGGCAGCGCGCGCAGTCTCCGGCGAGACGTTGAGCGAATCGAGGCGCTCCTGGAACAAGAAGGTCCACAGGACCTCGACCAAGACCAAGACGGTAAAGGCCAAGCCGATGACGAAGTAACGCTTGCCGGTGCGGGAAGGCTCGTTGAGGTGCAGATACGTGATGGAGAGGAACAACAGCACCAGCAACGTGGCTATGGGCGCCACCATGCCTGCGATGTTGATGATGGGCAGCGTCATCTGCGCGGAGTATTCCTCCCACGCTGAGTGCGCCCAGGTAGCCCACGACGCCGCGCCAATCAGTGCGGTAATTCCCACCCGGAGGTCACGGTGCGCGGGGAAGCAGTAGAACGCTCCGAGCACGATGTGGGTGAGGGTAATCAGGATAGTGCCCACGAACGGCCCCACAAAGGGCGGAAGAATGATCGGAAAAATCGCTAGCAAGAACACGCTGGCGATGAAGATGCTAATTACTAGTTGGGTGGCGAAGCGTTCATTCATGGGGGCGCTGCCACCTTTCATCTGAGGTATCCCCGGAGGCATCTCTTAACGGGGGGTTGATTATTGCTAGAACGTCGATCATAGCAACAGGGTTGCTCGCGAGACTGTAGTATCTGGGGCATGCGCGTTTATCTAGGAGCAGACCATGCAGGTTTCGAGACGAAGAATGTCATCGCCGAACACCTGAAGAAGCAGGGCCACGACGTTATCGATTGTGGCGCACACGTTTATGACGCTGAGGATGACTACCCAGCATTTTGCATCGAGGCAGCACTGCGTACTGTCAACGACCCAGGCTCCCTCGGCATTGTCCTTGGTGGCTCTGGCAACGGTGAGCAGATTGCAGCGAACAAGGTAAAGGGCGCTCGTTGCGCTTTGGCGTGGTCCCCAGAGACCGCCCGCCTGGCTCGCGAGCACAACAATGCACAGCTCATCGGCATTGGCGGCCGTATGCACTCTGAGGAAGAGGCGCTCGCTATTGTCGACGCCTTCCTTGACCAAGAGTGGTCCGCTGCTGAGCGCCACCAGCGCCGCATCGATATCCTTGCAGAGTACGAGCGCACTGAGATTCCACCGGAGATTCCGGAGGTTTAAGAGCCCTTTAACTTCGCCGCACTTAAGAGAAAAGCGTTCCCTAAACCATTGTGGTTGGGGAACGCTTTTTGCGTTTAGCACGTCCTACTTGACGTGGAACTCGTTCGGGTGCGGACCGCCGCGGCCTTCCTCGCCCAAGTCGAGGTCGGTGATTGCCGCCATCTCGTCCTCGGTCAGTTCGAAGCCGAAGACATCGAAGTTCTGCGCAATGCGCTCCGGGTTGGCGGACTTGGGGAACACAATGACGCCGTTTTGCAGGTGCCAACGGATGATGACCTGGGCAGGGGAGACGCCGTATTTCTCAGCAGGCTCGGTAACTGCGTCGACCTCGAAGAGGTCCGTCTGGCCCTGGCCCAATGGGCCCCAAGCCTCGATCTTTACGCCGTGGGCGCGGAAGGCGTCCAGCTCGCGCCAACGCTGCAGGTAAGGGTGCAATTCTACTTGGTTTACCACAGGGGTGACGGAGGTGTGGGTTTCTAGCTGCTCGAGGTGCTCCAGCTCGAAGTTGGAGACACCAATGGACTTGGCCTTGCCGGTCTTCTGCAGCTCAATCATCTGCTTCCATGCCTCGACGTAGTTGCCGTCTTCCGGGCATGGCCAGTGGATGAGGTAGAGGTCCACGTAGTCGAGGCCTAGCTTCTTCAAAGACTCGTCGAGTGCAGCAGCGGCATTGGTCTGGCTGTCATTCCACAACTTGGTGGTGATGAAAAGCTCCTCGCGCGGGATGCCAGAGCTGGCGATTGCGCGGCCTACGCCTTCCTCGTTGCCGTAGACGGCAGCGGTGTCGATGTGGCGGTAGCCCACGCGCAGTGCCTCAGCGACGAGTTCCTCGGTCTTGTCTGGGTCGACTTTGAATACGCCGTAGCCCAGCTGCGGGATCTTCTTGCCGTCGTGCAGTTCAATCATTGGTACAGTCATGCGGCCCAGACTACGTGCATTTGCCACGGCTTGGCAGACACCGCCGAATAAACACGGTTTATCCACGGGAAAAGCCCCTGACCATGTGGTCAGAGGCTCCTCATGAATCCAGTAACAAGGCGTTAAAGCGGCATCTAGAAGTCGAAATCGAAGTCGAAGAGTCCGCCGCCGTCGCCACCATCGTCGCCACCGAAGAGGCCGTCGAAGAGTCCGCCGCCGTCACCGTCGCCGCCCATGTCGCCGCCGGCATCTCCCATGTCGCCGCCCATGTCACCGCCGAAGTCGCCGCTTTCAGCTGCAGCAGCGGAGTAACCGATGCCCGACATTCCAGCGAACATAGCGTTGAACATCATGGAGTAACCCACCATCCAGACACCGGTGCTAAGGGCATCGGCCCACCAAGGGCGGGAGTACCAACCGGCCGGAACCGGGCGACCCGCGACCATGCCACCTGGGTAGTAGTTAGGAGTCTCGTTGGATGCATAAGGCGAGGCAGTAAGGGTCTCGCCATTTGCTTCAACGGTGCGGCGCTCGGTGACCTTACCGGCCTGGCGCTGACCCTCTAGTGGCGGCAGCTCGGGGCCGGGGTTCATACCCATGATTTCGCGTGCAGCGTTGACGTAGTGCATGCCCTCGAGCGCAGACTCGCGGGCCAGGTTTGCCTGTTTAACAGTGGTGGCTTGCGAAATTGCTGAGTTCGCAGCGGTAAAACGCTCGGATGCGTCGGCCATGGCCTGCATCGATGCAGTGTCGGTTCCGGAAATCTGCATCACCTGGCCGCCAAGGCGCTCGGTCCAGCGGCGGGCATCGGCGAGAGCATCATCAAACTTCTGTGCTTCGAGCTCAGCCTGCTTCTTCTTATTGCCGCGGGAGGCCAAGTATGCAGCGCCGCCGCCGAGGACGATGATTACGAGGAGTAATGACACTTAAACTCACTTCCGATTTCTAAAGACTAAATTTCGCACTTACCGACACAACGCTACCGCCTCGCAATTAGTTCCCCGCCAGATCTGCCAAAATCCGCGCTTAATCTGTGGAGTTGGGTGCACCGAAGCCAGCCGCGGGGCGCCGATTAGTGGCCCCAGTTTCCTATTCTCGGCCGCGGTGCGCTAAAGTAGTCCGCACGTCAAACATCGCAGGATGTAGGACTGTGGGAATGTCGTATAGTGGCTAATACCTCAGCCTTCCAAGCTGAAGACGCGGGTTCGATTCCCGTCATTCCCTCCAAGTTTCACCGCTCGGCCTTTCTCGAGGCTCGGGCGGTTTCTGCGTTCTGGGGGAGGGGCTGGCGCCTGGCTGCTGGGGCGGCTGGATGTCCAGACCCTAAAGGTCCCTCTCCAAAGGTACTTTTACGAGTACCTGCCGTTGCATGGCAGGGCTTTATGGTCCCTTTACCCCACAAAGGGACCAAACGAATGGGACCAAACCAAAGGGACCACTTTGCGCCGCGTCGAGTATTGCCGCTACGGCGACATTGTCTGCAATCAATCGCCGGGAATTGCACACCTCATTTACGCCTCTCCAGGCTCGCAAGAAACGGCTTAAGGCAAGCAAGTTGCGGACGTATTCGCGGCACAAATTAAGGCCCAATAAACTGGGAAAACTCGCTTAAGTGGGGGTCGGTGTTAGGTCAATTAGCGATATGCCGGTACACTAACCCGAGTAAGCAACGCAGCCACGGCGAAAAGCATGAAATGTTTGGAGACCGTGGAGGCCTACATACGGGGCGTGGCGCAGTTTGGTAGCGCACCTGCTTTGGGAGCAGGGGGTCGCAGGTTCAAATCCTGTCGCCCCGACGTATGGGGGTCTGAAAATACCCTTAAAAGTATTTTCAGACCCCTTATTTACATTCTGAACCAATTAATGCCAGGAGAGTTTCTCGTGAAGACCACCGTAGACAAGCTGAGCGATACCCGCGTCAAGCTCACCGTCAACGTTCCGTTCGCTGAGCTGGACAAGGAAATCGACCAGGCCTACGCGGCGATCGCGCAGCAGGTATCTATCCCGGGTTTCCGCAAGGGCAAGGCTCCGCGCCAGCTTATCGACGCCCGCTTCGGCCGCGGCCCGATTCTCGAGCAGGTTGTCAACGACATGCTGCCAACCCGCTATGAGCAGGCAGTTCAGGAGAACGAGCTCAACGTTATTGGTCAGCCAGATGTTGACATCTCCAAGATCGAGGACAACGACTTCGTCGAGTTCACCGCTGAGGTTGATGTTCGCCCAGAGATCACTGTTCCGGACTTCTCCAAGCTCTCCGTTACCGTTCCAGCCATCGAGGCTAAGGACGAGGACGTCGACAAGGCTCTTGAGGAACTAGCTTCCCGCTTCGGTGAGCTCAAGGACACCAAGCGCAAGATGAAGACCGGCGACTTCGCCATTATCGACATTGTCGCTGAAATCGACGGCACCAAGCTGGACGAGGCTTCCTACGAGGGCATGTCCTACCAGATTGGTGACGACGACCTCATCAAGGGCCTCGACACCGCACTGCGCGGCATGAAGACCGACGAGGACACCGAGTTCACCTCCACCATCCAGTCCGGCGATCACGCTGGCGAGGAAGCAACCATCAAGGTTCACGTTCAGCAGACCAAGGAGCGCAAGCTTCCGGATCTGGATGACGAGTTCGCACAGATGGCTTCCGAGTTCGACACCATGGACGAGCTGCGCGAGTCCACCAAGACCCGCGTTGAGGAGTCCAAGAAGGCTGAGCAGGCTGCCAACATCCGCGACGAGGTTTTGAAGGCTGCCCTCGAGGGCACCGAGTTCGAGCTTCCGACCGCTGTGGTTGACGAGCAGGTTCACGCACAGCTCCACCAGATCCTGGGCCAGCTGGCACACGACGAGAAGGCTCTCGCCCAGCTGCTCGAGGCACAGGGCACCACCCGCGAGGACTTCGATAAGGAAGCTCGCGAGTCCGCTGAAGAGTCCGTCCGCACCCAGCTCTTCCTGGATGCTGTTGCAGACGAGGAGCAGCCTGAGGTCTCCCAGCAGGAGCTGACCGACCACATCCTGTTCACCGCTCAGTCCTACGGCATGGACCCGAACCAGTTCATCCAGCAGCTGCAGTCCAACGGCCAGATTGCTAACCTCTTCTCCGACGTCCGCCGTGGCAAGGCTCTTGCAGCCGCTATCTGCCGCGTTGACGTGAAGGACGAAGACGGCAACAAGGTTGACGTTGAGCAGTACTTCGGTGAGATCGAAGAAGAGGGCGCTGAAGATGCTACCGAGGAGAAGTAGTTTTCTTTCGTAGCGAGCGGTTTCTAGCGCACTAGCAAACCCCGGATTCATGAATGAATCCGGGGTTTGCGTGATCGTGAACGCCCTCTAGAGATGTGCTGTGATGTCTAGTGACTTCTTGGACTCGGAGTCCATTGACTTTTTGGACTTGGAGTCCAGTTAGTTTTTTGACGCGGAGTCTAGGAAGTTTATGGACAAGATGTCTAACGACTTTTTGGACTCTGG
>NZ_GG667525.1:9932-13352 GCF_000159135.1 Corynebacterium striatum ATCC 6940 | reverse complement strand
CCTGGAACTTCTGCGTAATCGCGTCAAAGGTCGCGACCGTGGAGGCATCCCAGATCTCCGCCTCAGTGAGATCAATAGTGATATGACGGGCAGAATCGGTGTAATCAAAGCGATAAACCAGGTCATTGCTTGATGCCCAAAACAACTGGCCATGCACCCGGTAGGTACGAGTATCAATCTCGCCATCGCCGTCGCCGTCGATATCGGAGACCTTTTCAATGGAAGCGATATGTGCCATCCGACGGGCGAACATGATCATCGCGGTGACCACACCCAACACCACACCAATGGCCAGGTTGCTGGTGGCTAGGGTGGCAATAATCGTCACGGCCATAACAATGGTCTCAGAGACCGGCATGAGTTTAAGGGTGCGTGGATGCACCGAGTGCCAGTCGATGGTGCCGACCGAGACCATGATCATGATTGCCACCAGCGCAGCCATCGGGATCATGCCAACGATGTCGCCCAGTGCCAGGACCAGGGCCAGCAGGAACACACCGGCTAACAGGGTGGATAGGCGGGTACGTGCCCCGGATTCGCGGACGTTGATCATGGTTTGACCGATCATCGCGCAGCCGCCCATGCCGCCGAAGAAACCGGAGGCAATATTAGCCACCCCCTGTCCCCAGGATTCGCGAGTTTTATCGGAATGAGTGTCGGTGATGTCATCGACGAGCTTGGCGGTCATCAACGATTCCATGAGACCGACCACGGCCATGGCCAGGGCATAAGGCGCGATGATCTGCAGGGTCTCCAACGTCCACGGCACGTTCGGAATAAACAGGGACGGTAAGGTCTCCGGCATCTTGCCCATGTCCGAGACCGTCGGGACAGTCAAACCGGCGGCAATGACCAAACCGGTGAGCACGATAATCGTGACCAGCGGGGCGGGGATCACACTGGTGAGCTTGGGGAAGAAAATCATGATCACCACACCCAAGCCGACGAGTGGGTAGACTATCCAAGGCACATCAATGAGGTGTTCGAGTTGGGCGGTGAAAATCATAATGCCCAGTGCATTGACGAAACCCAGCATCACCGATCGGGGGATAAAACGCTGAAGTTTCGCCACACCGAGGGCTCCGAGCACGATTTGTAGGACACCGCCCAACAGGACGGTGGCGATGAAATAATCCATCCCGTAACCACGCGCCACAGGAGCAATGACTAGGGCAATAGCCCCGGTGGCGCCGGTGGTCATTGCCGGGCGGCCACCGGTAAAGGCGATCGCAATGGCCATGACTACCGAGGAAAACAGACCCATGGCTGGGTCAACACCGGCAAGGATGGAAAAGGCAATGGCCTCAGGGATCAGCGCCAGGGATACCGCCAGTCCGGCCAGAATCTCTATACGGATACGGGCGGGGGAAGAAAATGCGTAACGGAAGGATGCGATGATCCCGGTAGGGGCATCAGCGCCGTCTGGACTCAGGAGGGGGCGGGGGGCCGCCGTGCTAGTTTCAGTCATAGATGTCCAATCTTTGAGGGGATAGGTAACTGGGCGAACGCCCGAAAGGAATCCAACCCTCTAGTAACTTTAGGTTTGGTGATGGTGGTCATGGTAGCGGGAGTTTTACTCAACCGCCAACCCAGGCACAGGAACCCGTGGGCAACATCACCGTGAAGGAGAACAGGCAATGCAAAACAGTAATTTCAAGATCGGCGAGGTCGTTGACCAGACGGGGTTGTCGATTCCCACCTTGCGTTATTATGACAACGTCGGCCTGATTACCCCATCGGGGCGTAGCCCTGGTGGGTTCAGGCTTTATAGTGAGGCTGATGTACGTCGTGTTTTGCTGGTGCGACGGATGAAACCGCTGGGGTTTACTCTGGATCAGATGCGGGAATTCCTGGAAGCTGCGGAGATTCTTCATAGTTCAGATGGCGGGCAGGACAGTGATCCCGCACAGCAGGCACGGAGTAATGCCAAGGCCACCCTTGCCGACATTCGTGAGGAGACGCGCACCCGCTACGAAAAGCTACGCAAGCAAATTGCCTACGCTGAGGAATTCCTCGATCTGGTCAACACCCTGGCACCCTAAAGTGCCCCCATCCTTCGCAGGGAGAAAGAGACCATCCGATTGAATGCGCTCTGTCGAGTCGCGTTCCAGATGAAGTGGACGAACGCCCGCGGCCTCTCCGGAGTGGATGGCGATAGTGCAGAGGACTTCTGAAATCCGTGCAGACGACTCCTCAAAACGACACAGTCATCCAAGGTCACATAATCGAAAATTGTCACTTAACCCGTTATTTTACCTACGCGGTGCTGTTGCAAAGTTGGGCCAGGGTCGAAAAGCCTACCCTCAAGACATTAGTTGTCCTTGCTCCGGGGTGCTTAAGCTGTCTCGAATATCCGGCTGACGATCACCGCGTCTGGGTTCGGGTGCCCGTAGGTAAACATCGTGCCCTGGCCCAACTTTGCAACAGCGCCGTCTAAAAGTATGTTCAGATCTCCTTGTTTAAGGATTGAAAACTGTAGTGTCTTGCTGTGGAGGCAGCAAGGTGGCGTATTGAGATGCCAAGTAAGTCCCGTCTTCCCACTTGGCTTTCAGCATCCTGGCGATACACATGACAGTGACATGGTGATCGCCTGCTCGGTGCAGAGATACCGCTTCTGATTGCGCACTGGCTCCGCTGACCCAAGTGTCCTCCACTAGCAGCACGTGCCGACCGGCGACTGCAGCAGGATCTATCACTGAAAAACGATCTGGGCTTATTGTGTGGGACGCGCCGGTGTTATCACCTGAAGATTCTAAAGCCGCTGGTGTGAGACGATTTCGGATATATGACCGAGAGCAGAATTGAGGGCACTAGCAAGTGCCCCACGGTCGCGTCCGGGACTGCGGTTGGTAGAGGGGACGTGAGTTATCACTTCTACCGGACTGACTGCTTGAGCAAGAGTTGGAAGATTATCTCGTAACGTGGTGTACCCTAACCGACTTAACTCAGTGTCCTAAATTGTTCATGACACGTGCAGTTTTATCAATCATGACCGCAACTTCGTGTTGCTCGTAAACATTTTGCATATTCCGGCCAAGGCTGACGTCTATCCACCCATTTGTGGCATGTTCTGACTTTGTCTCCGTTGCAGCTATGGCATCAATGATATTGCTTTGGTCTTTCCAACGGGCATCATTCAAAATGTAGACCACGGCCTTGTCCCAGGCCTGCTCAAAGCTTGGCTCCCTACCGTAGAAGAACGTTGTCTTTAAAGTCGGCGAATATACGCGAAATTCAAACATGTACCTTATTGTAAAAGTGGGGTGTACGCCACCTTGCCAATTTGGATTAGAGAATGGGACTCGAATCCTCGGATGAAAAAGTTCCACCTCTGACTCAGAGGTCCAGCACTATCAATCACTTGGTCACCCCTCCTCCATCAAGTTTCAGGATTTCCAGCCATAGTTGGCTATCCATTCG
>NZ_GG667525.1:8123-9452 GCF_000159135.1 Corynebacterium striatum ATCC 6940 | reverse complement strand
TCTGGTAGTGTTTGCAGGGTCACATTGTTTGCAAAAGTGAGATGTGTGACAAGTTTTTAATATGTAGTCAATGAGTAGTTGCGGAGGTGAAGCATGAAGAAGTACAAGAAGCCAGTGCTCAAGGTTGTGGATGTGACCAAGGCACCGTTTATGAACCACATTTAAACATGGTGAAGGTGTGGGGTGGTTCCCCCACACCTTTATTGGTTAAGGAGCAGAATGTATCAGAATCCGCAACGAGCGCTTACCGCCTCTACGACTGAAGTGTCTGGGGAGACATATTTAGTGTCTGGACGGAAGGTATTTGCTTTAGGTCAAATTGAAAAAGAGATTTGGGGGAAGCTGGACGGAAGTCGAGGGATTCAGGAAATAGCGCATGAAATATCTGTTGAATACGATCATCCCCTCCAAGAGGTTCGGGTTGATGTTGAAGATTTTCTTTCTGCGCTAAAGGACGCTGGACTTGTAGTCTTCTGAGGGATGCTTTGAAAGTTGACAATATTTCCCTAAATCGAGTTAGGGTAGGCATATCAGCCGCATCCCTTTTGGGCTCTGTAGCGATAAATAAGAGGCCAGTCATGCTTGCCCCCGTATCATTTTTATGCATTGCGGTATCTAATACTTGTGATATTAGAACGGTGAAGGGACATGCATTTAGAAGGGGCGTGAGGCTTGCTCCGTATGTAACTCCGTGTCTAGTTTATAAGAGGGAAAAGCCTGTCGCAAAGCAAGGTATCAGCATATTAGCATATTTACTTGCTGTCACCCCGACTCTGTATTCGCTTATAGGAAACCGGAAGAACCTCCGAATTTTGTTGAATCGGGAGATAGCGCGACTGATGCCTGAGATTTCTATTGAAGATAAAGTAACGGAGTCTGCATTCTTTCTGGCACCATCTCTATTCCAAGAAGTTTATCACAGGGGTTTCTTGCCTCTGGTTGTTGGAAAACTGGGGATCAATAATCCTTTGATTATCTCTCTTATTTCTGGGATTACTTTTGCCGGCGAGCATCTTTTTGCACCTCCTGGCGGGAACGGTCATACAAGTTTCGATTCTTCTAATTTTGTTAAATGGTTCTTGTTGGGAGCTTTTTGGCAGGGGTGCACAATCTTGAATAGGGATCGAGTTGGGCCTTCAATATGTGCGCATTTTTTACTGAACCTTCCTAGGGCAATACAACCATTTTTGAGAAGGACGATATCGATGTAATGATGGACCGTCACAGTGAATCTTTCTCCGAAAGGGAGTTTTGGGCAGGCCGATCGGCTTCAATCTTGGGTGAGTCAATAGTTACGTTTGCGATTCCTAGCTATTTGGCAATTCAGGG
>NZ_GG667525.1:4486-6276 GCF_000159135.1 Corynebacterium striatum ATCC 6940 | reverse complement strand
CCTTTATATATATCGGCTTATATCGGTATCGTCTTTCTGGCGGAAACCATTTCCGTGTTTACATTGATTCCCCTTGGCAAAGTTTTGCGCAATAAAAATGTTCTACTGGGGGTTGAAGTTTTTAGGCTCGTTTGTGTAGTGGCATTATCGATAGTTTTACTTCTGGGCAACCATTTGTATCTCGTTTTAACGCTATTCGCTATGGCGTCAGGAATATTAAATGGCTGCTTTGAGGTTCTGCTTTTATCAATCTTCCCTAGATGCTTTCGAGATTCAGCGCATCTAAAAAGAGCAAATGGAATAATGAAGAGCCTTGACTCAGCTGCAAACTCCGCAGGTACCGCTATTGCTGGGGTTCTGTTGGACATTTCTGGCAAAACGTACTGCTTAGTTGCCGGAGCGGCTGGATATCTTGTGTCAGTAGTTCAGATCTATAGATCGGGTTTGTATGTTCGGGAAAGAGATATCTCTTCCAACAACGATAGTCACTGGTTTGAATTATTTCTGAGCGGTCGTAGGTTAGTTCGAAAGCGTCCAGCCATTAGATTTTTGATGGGTGTGGGAAGCTTGATTAACTTTGCTGCCTCCTTAACAACCGGAACTATGGCCGTCTATGTGATTCAAGAACTTGGCTACTCTTCGGTATTCTTGGCTGCAACAGGAATCTCGGTAACTGCTGGGACGATTCTTGGAGGATTTTTGTCTATCCGATTGAGCGGTTCCGGGAGGAAAGAACTTGTCAATTCGTTAATCGTCTACTCGCTAGGTGCTGTACTGCTAGCGTCCCCCGTCTTAATGCCGGATTGGTCGAGCTTCAACTCATATGCTCGAACAGCTGTGTTGCTAGGCCAATTTATTATTGGGCTCGGTTGCGGAATATATATATCCGTAAACTCTACTTTTCAGCAAGCGAGTATACCAGAGGGCGAAAGGGTTGCGACGTTTTCAGTTGTACGAACTTATAACCGTGTTTCTATTCCATTGGGAATGATCGTGGGAGGCGCTATAGCGCAAGCTTCTTCTGCAGGATACTCATTCGCGCTTTCGGCAATATTGGTAACGGGAATTTGCTCGGCTACAGCTTTTTTGTCCCCCAAAGTATTCGATAACGTGATCTAAGGAGAAAAATGATCGACTCTCAAACTGGATGGTTTTTTGTTCACGCTAGTGTGAAGGTTATTCCAGTCCTCGGCGGTAAGGTGCTATTGGGGCTTAATCCTAGGGGGGATTGGGAGCTACTCGGAGGCTGGCCGGACAGGGGAGACTTATCGCTTCGCGAGACAGCTCAGCGCGAGTTGAAAGAAGAGGCAAATTTGGAGACTCTCCCCGATACCCTAGTAGATGCGTTTCTTCTAAGAGATCCGAAAGTGGAAAATCCGGTTGCGATTATCGCATATGGGGTCACCGTGTCATTGAATGAAGGGATTGATATTAGTGAAAGCATCGAGCATGAAAAGCTAGGTTTATTTGGAAAGGATGAGATTTCGGGTTTGCAAAATCTCTTGCCGGAATATAAGACCGTGATTTTGAAATATCTGGAGATGAGTGGAAATGACAAAAGCTAGTCAATATAAACAGAGGCTCGACAGAGATCCTTCCGAAGGTCTTAAGCGAAAGCTATCGGCTGATGAGGTGATGAAGTTGACGAACGAACTTGGAGACTGGCGTTCGTTTACTGCAGTCCCAGAGAAAATTAGAGAGTATTCTGAGGAACCAAGTTTTCGTGCTGCGTTGTCTGCCTTTTCAGATATGGATAGTGGAAATAAGCGTCAAACTTTACAGGGGATTTG
>NZ_GG667525.1:0-3186 GCF_000159135.1 Corynebacterium striatum ATCC 6940 | reverse complement strand
TTAAACCTGATGGCAGAGTTTTAGGTGCACTACCGAAGCTACTAACTTATATGCGAGATAACGGGTTTGTCCCTTTCTACTATGTCGAAGAAAGCATGACTTTTTCAGAGGCGAGAGAGATCTGGAAGTTTCAATGGAACATAGCCACGATCGATCGAGCTGCTATCTTTGAGGAACTTCTTGGCTTAGGGAAACAGCTGACTATCTTCTTCTATGACATGTCGCGCTTGCCTGGAGATATTCCTGCCACGGTTCGGTTGAGAACGCTGAAAGGTTCAGCGCTGAAAGAGTATAGGGATGGAAGTACTCTTCGAGACAGAATTGAGGCTCCAAATCGTGTCCTGACGCTAATACATGCGCCAGATGAACCAATTGACATACTGCGAGAACTGGGGATTCGGAGTCCCGCTAAAAATCTCTATTTTAGGTTGCAGTCGCTATTTGAGTCTGCTTTGCAAACAGTGGGTGGGACGCGAAATGTAGAGGAAAACCTTTTGCAGATAGCACAAGAGGATTTGGTTCAATATGAGAACTGGTCCAAGTCTCTCCAAGAGCCTCGAATTCAGGCGGTAGTTAGCCAACTTAAGCTTGAGATAGATAATCTTGACGATTCTGCGCTAAAGAAAATCGATGACGGAGCTCTGCTTAGATATTTCAATAGGTTTTTCGGAACTTCACAAAAGGACTTCGAAGTATGGGATATGTTGTTTACTGCATCTTTCCTAGTCTCCCATGATTTGCCTGGTGTTTGTCGTATTGATGAAGATGGGGTCAGTGGATGGAAGAATGGAGCAGGACTGTGCTTGTAGATGAAAATCTTCAAAAAGATTTTACTGCCAGTGGATTTGTGCTCCGTAAAGGAGCAAGTTATTCAGAGTTTGTGAACTCGGTCGTAGCTCTGGGCAAAATCCGGATGCATCGTGATTCAAATCCGTCTGGAGTTACGGAAGTCAAGGTCGAGACGAAGTTGACAACTACGGAAAGTGTGTTGGGGCTAACTAACGCAGGGCTTCGCATGCATACCGATAGTTCCGGTGTATCGGTTCCACCTAAAGGAATCGGTCTCTATTGTGAACAACCCGCCTCTTCTGGGGGAGATAGTACATTTTGCAATGTGGAAAAGCTTGTGGGCTTCCTTCAAATGCATGGTGAGGAATTGGTTGATCTGCTGCAAGATGAAGGAGCGGCGATCTTTAAGGGCGCAGGTGGAGTTTTTTCGGGACCAATTCTTACGCGTGGCGAAGGTGGCGTGTGGAATATACGTCTTCGATTAGATCAGGGAGCGTTTTTTAATTATGGATTGATTTCTAAGCTTGATGTCTTGCAGGAAGCGATTGCGCAAAATAGTTTTTCGGTGAGCATGAAAGAGGGAGATTTTTATCTACTGGATAATTTAAGGTGGTTGCATGGCCGTACTACATTTGCAGGCGAAAACCGAAAAATGCTTCGATTGCTATTTGACTAGGACTGTGGGATGAGACAGAACACTATTGATTCAATAATTTCTCCTGAGGAATTGTTAGGCTTAAATGACTTAGCGGATCGCTTTGGCTCGATTGTGCCGATTATTTCCGCGTTTTTGGGAGGTTCTCTTGTTGAAGGGTGGGGAAATTCAACTTCAGACATCGATGTTCTTGTACTGCTAAATTCGATTCAGGACATCTCTCAGCTTAAAAAGAGCTTGCCGGATGTGCTACAGCCTCAGGATTCCTGGGTGGACCAAGGGGAGTCGTTAATTGTTTCATCGGTGTTTGGAAGTCGGCGATCAGATATTGAAGTTCATGCTTTAGAAGGGGTAGAAAGGGCATACTCGCGTCTTCTAGATTCTGCTGAGCCTGCCAATTTCCCTAATCTAGTCAGCCAAGGTGAGCTTGAACTCTTTCGAGATTTGGTTATTGGAATTCCAGTTATCGGTGAGGCTAACTTCACTTCGTTAAAGAATACGGTCGATAACCGAGTCCTTTGCCGTTCTATTAGGCGTAGGTCCGAATATCAGGCAAGCGCGCATCTAGAAGATCTCCAAGGGGCTTTAGACTCGGGGAATGTGGTTAGCGCGCTTCTTACTTCTCGTTCTTCGCTGGGATCTTCGGTGGATGCTTGGATTGCGTATAAGGGTCACTCTAACCCTAAGGAGAAGTGGCGCGGTACCAAGTTGTTAGATCTTGAAGAAAGGGAGATGCTAGCTAGATATCTTGAGTTGGAATGTGGCTCAGGTTCATCTAGGGATGCTGATATTCTATCTGATTCACGCGCAAGAGCTTTGGCTAGTCAAGAGTTTTTGCTGTTTGATATTTAGGATCTGCGGATGATGGATGTTAGGCGGAAAATTCCAATAGCGATTCTGGATTATCTATGCGCCTTGTGCTGCTTGCAGTCGGGTGGGCAGCACCTCCCTCGTTGGTACGATGAGGGTAAACAAGACTTAGAATATTCAACGCGATAATGCGGCTGTATTTGTGAACGAATATGAATCTTTTGCGGACGAGCCCCTCGAGGGGGCGCCCAGGTTTTTCCTCGGCGGGTGAATGATAATCCGGCAGAGTCGTATTGATATTGGGCGTGAATTCGGAAAGCGCCTTTTCTAGATCCACGATTTACTCCAAGTCTAGAGTGCCGTTGAATAAAGGAAACTCCTCAGACTGCGCTCGCAGGGGCACTGGGGAGAAGCCGCTCGGGGGTCGGCTTTTCCTTCCGTTCGGCAAAGCCCGGGGAAGCCTATAGCGAACACCCACAGACTACTTGCTTTCCCACTTCCGGGCTAAGTAGCAAAAAGTGTGTCTGTATTTCACCGTGTTTGCAGGTCAATATGCCTGAATGATGGATTTGTATTCCGCTCGACAATATATCGACCACTACCGCTCGAGATCCCGTTGTTTTGAACAAGCCGTGGTAGCGCGTGGTCTCAAGCCGGCTGTCTCCCGAACCGAGGGGAGCAAATACGCCGGTTGCAGCTACTGCAGCCGCTCCTTCGCTTGTGAGGCATGAGCGGTCCACTTGGCCACCACTAGAGGTTCTCACCCCAGGCCTTGAGCGCGCTCTGTTTTCGGTAACTCAAAAAGTGCAGCTCAATGCTGCAGGGTTAGTCTCGACGATACGCCGACCGGACACACTTTCGTGTGGATAAACCGATTCGGATCCCCGAGGCAGCCTGGGATAATGCCTTGATCTTGATTTTGAATCGGTTCC
>NZ_GG667526.1:67141-77350 GCF_000159135.1 Corynebacterium striatum ATCC 6940 | reverse complement strand
GGAACTAATTCATGCCCAGGGCCCGTGGACGTCGGTCGGAGAAGTCGAACTGGCCACCTTGCGGTGGGTGCATTGGTGGAACACCAAGCGGCTTCATGAAGCTTTGGACTACGCTACCCCACAGGAAGTAGAAACCGAGTACTATCTCACCGAGCCCATCAACACGGGGCCGTAAAAGAAGCGGAACTAAACCCAGGACGCTTCAGTCATGAGTTTACAGACTCATGCGCAGAACGCGCATATTAAAACACCGACCCGTGTCGAGCGCGACCGTGGTGGACTGGATAACGCCCCAGCATCTGCCAGTGACCGCGACCTTTTACGCGATCATCTAGGCCGCGAGGTACTCCACGGTTCAGTCACACGAGACTTTAAAAAGGCCTATCGACGCAACGCTGACGGTACGAACTCGCCGCGTATGTATCGCTTCGAGACTGATGCTTTAGGACGGTGCGAGTACGCCATGCTCACCACCAAGCAGTACGCTGCCGTCCTGGCCGTAGACGTTGATCAAGTAGGTACCGCAGGCGGTGACCCCGCAGACCTTAACCCGGTAGTATGTGGTCTATGACTAAATGGGAATACGCTACCGCGCCAGTACTAACTCACGCGACCAAGCAGATTCTGGATTCCTGGGGTGAAGACGGCTGGGAGCTTGTCACCATCACTCCTGGTATGAATCCAGAGAACGTTGTGGCTTACTTCAAGCGTGAGGTGGAACAGTAATGAGTCATCTTTCGCGACTCGCCAAACTTGGATACTCTCTCCCGGAGGTTGCGAAGCCACTTGCGTCCTATGTTCCGGCTATTCGCGTAGGCGACCAAGTATGGACTTCCGGGCAACTGCCCGTTGTTGAGGGCGTTCTGCCAGCCACGGGCAAAGTGGGTGCGGACGTCTCGATCGAAGACGCACAGGGCTATGCACGCACCGCCGCGCTGAATGCTCTCGCAGCGATCGACTCTCTTGTTGGACTCGATAGTGTCTCCCGCGTAGTTAAGGTCGTGGGTTTCGTTTCTTCTGCACCTGACTTTGTTGAGCAGGCTGAAGTTATTAATGGTGCTTCCGATTTCATCAGGGAGGTTTTCGGCGAGGCTGGCACGCACGCACGTTCTGCAGTGGGCGTGGCTGTACTTCCGAAGGATTCCCCCGTTGAGGTGGAAGTTATCGTGGAACTTTCTAAGTGATCGGATAGGCTTAATACTCATGGAGCATCCTGCATATAGCCAATTGCGTCCCGTGACCCCGTCCGTAGGCGTTGTCTTGTGCGACAACCCTAGCTACACGGCGCTCGAGGGAACTAATACGTGGATCGTTCGTGCTAACGAAGATTCAAAGGCAATCGTCGTTGACCCAGGTCCGGAGGACGAAGGTCACCTCAACGTCGTCACCGCGAAGGCGGGTGAAGTGGCGTTGATTCTTGTTACTCACCGTCATGACGACCATGCGTCTGGAGCGCAGCGTTTGCGCCAGCTTACCGGCGCGCCAATTCGAGCTTTTGACCCGAACTACTGCAATGGGGCAGAAGCGCTTGTCGACGGCGAAATTATCACCGTTGACGGCATCACCCCGCAGTTGGAGGTTGTCCACACCCCAGGCCACACCGCTGATTCGACCTCGTTCTTTGTTTGGTCTGGTGTGGCTAAGGATTCCCAGCTCGAGGGTATCCTCACCGGCGATACCATCGCTGGCCGTCACACGGTCCTGCTGTCTGAGACGGATGGTGACTTGGCGGAGTACCTTAAGACTTTGGACATGCTGGAAGAGCGCGGCAAGGACATCACTTTGATGCCGGGTCACGGCCCTGATTTGGACGATGTTTCGCAGGTCGCACGCAAGTACATTGACCGCCGCCACCACCGCCTTGAGCAGATTAAGGAAGTCCACGCACGCTTGGGCGAGGACGTTGACCTGAAGACTCTGGTGGATGAGATGTATGACGACGTTGACCCAGTTCTGCGCCATGCCGCAGAGCAGTCCACCCGTACTGCGCTGAAGTATCTGGCTGACCAGAAATAGGAATTAAGAGTAAAGCTCCTGGGAATCGGAAGTGATTCCCAGGAGCTTTATTTATGGATTTAGGCTTTAGCGAGCGCGCTTTGCCAGGTGCTCAGTGTCCACGATGAGGACGGACTTGCCCTCGAGGCGAATCCAGCCACGGTGTGCGAAGGTGGCGAGCGCCTTGTTTACGGTCTCACGGGAAGCGCCAACGAGCTGGGCGATTTCTTCTTGGGTGAGGTCATGGTTCACGCGGAGGGCGCCGCCCTCCTGAACACCGAAGCGGTTAGCCAGCTGCAGCAAAGTCTTGGCAACGCGGCCCGGAACGTCGGTGAAGATGAGGTCCGCGAGGTTAGCGTTGGTGCGGCGCAGGCGGCGGGCCAGAACGCGCAGGAGCTGCTGTGCAATAGCAGGGTGATCAGAGACCCACTGCTTGAGCATCTCGGAGTTCATGGTTGCGGCCTGGACCTCGGTCACACAGACCGCGGAGGAGGTACGAGGACCCGGATCGAAGATGGACAGCTCGCCGAACATGTCAGACGGGCCCATCACAGTCAGGAGGTTCTCGCGGCCGTCCGGCGCGTGGCGGGCAAGCTTAATCTTGCCCGAAGTGATGATGTAGAGACGATCACCTGGCTCGCCCTCCTCAAAGATGGTGGTTCCACGAGGGAAACGCACGGTTTCCATCTGCTCAATGAGGTTCTGTACTGCGACGGGATCAACGCCTTGGAAAATACCAGCCCGAGAAAGAATGTCCTGTACGCCTTCCACGTTTTGCTCCTTGAAGTTGGCGGGGTAGTGGTGAAGAAATGCCCGGAGTCTTTCCGAGCATCTGACGCGTGTGTATCGAAAAACCAGAAGTTTTCTAGCGAGACAGGCGCGCGCCCCTATGCAACGAATCTCATCCTACAGTGTAATTTGTCACTTTATGTAACCCTGTGAAAAATTGTCACACTTCTATGGAGGTCAGAAAAGGGTGCGGGGAAATTTATCAGTCCCCGAAGACCTTTGATTCCAGCTTCTCCATGAGGATCGCAAACAGTGCGAGGGCTAGGGGCACAACGACGATCAATGAAACCATAATCAGTATCCTACTAAGCTCAAGAGAATGTCTGACTCATCGCCTGTTAGTCGTGCTTCGCGCATCAATGAGCTGCTCGCCCGAGAATACCCGGATGCTGAGTGCGAGCTGGACTTCTCCAACCCGCTTGAGCTTCTCGTGGCCACGGTGTTGTCAGCGCAATGCACTGATGCGCGCGTCAATCAGGTAACTCCCGAGCTCTTTGCCAAGTACCCGGATGCGGCGCACTATGCCGCGGCGTCGCGAAGCGACTTGGAGGCTATTCTCCGGCCGTTGGGATTTCAGCGCGCTAAAGCTGGGCATCTTATTGGCATCGGGGAGAAACTCATGGCCGATTATGGAGGTGAGGTTCCGCAGGGCATCAAGGAGCTCACGGAGCTGCCTGGCGTGGGACGCAAGACGGCACTTGTAGTGCGCGGTAACGCCTTTGGGCTCCCAGGCTTGACGGTGGATACTCATTTCGGCCGACTTATGCAGCGGATGGGGCTAAGCCAGAGCAAGACTCCGCTCAAGATTGAAAAAGACATCGCTGAACTCCTGCCGGAACAGGAATGGACGATGTTTTCCCATCGCATCATCTTCCATGGGCGCCGCGTGTGCCATTCGCGCAAGCCGGAGTGCGAAGTATGCGTGGTGCGGAAGTTGTGCCCAACCGGAGTTTTAGCAGCTCAAGGCGTAAGGAAGACCGATGTCCGAGGCGGGAAGTAGGCTGAACGGCATGAATAAGCTCACCTCGTACATCGTCGGTTCAGTCATCGCGGCCATCGTCGTCGCCGTGCTGGCTTTCGTTGGTGCGCGCAACCTGCTTGGCAGTGGCGGGCAGGAGCCTGAACGCGGCGTCGATGCCGCGGCGAGTGCGTCTGCACAGGCGGGGGAGGGAGACGTCGTCAAGCGCCCAGCGTGTCCGGAGGGCGCAGTAGCGGGCGTGGACCTCGAATGTTTGGGCGCGCAGGCACAAAGTGCTGCCAAGGACGTGCAAGTGGTCAATGTCTGGGCCTGGTGGTGTGAGTCGTGCCGTGCGGAACTGCCGTACTTGCAGGAAGTAGCCACGGCGCATCCCGACTGGGACGTGGTGGGAGTCCACGCGGATGGCAACGCTGCGAATGGCGCCGCTTTCCTCCAGGACATTGGCATTGACCTGCCGAGTTACCAAGATGCTTCCAATAAATTTGCTGGTCAGCTTGGGCTCCCAGGGGTTATTCCCATTACGCTCGTTGTGTACAAGGGCGAGGTGAAGAAGCAGTACATAAAGCCCTTCGAGTCCACCGCAGACATTGAGAAAGCAGTGGAGGAGGCCCTGGCATGAGTAGGCTGAAACCAGACTTGGCGCCGCAGTGGCTACGCCCTGCCATGGGTGTGGATGCAGCGGCGGTGCAGGAGCGCATAGGTAACCGTCACGCTACGAAGTTCGTGAAGGACCTGCCGCCGGTGCGCAAGGAGGCTGCGGTGTTGGTGCTGTTTAAGGGCACGTCCTTCGACGATGGCGAGGTGTTGCTGACGCACCGTTCGCCGTCGCTGCGCTCGCATTCCGGACAAATCGCTTTCCCAGGTGGGCGCCGCGATCCCGAGGACGCCACGCTTGTCGACGTTGCCTTGCGCGAAGCGTGGGAGGAAACCGGCCTGGATAGCTCCACGGTCACGCCGCTGGAGCAATGGAACCAGTTGCAGATTCGAGCCACCGGTAACCCGGTAAGCCCCGTTACCGCCTTTTGGCACGCTCCTGGAAAGGTGTGGGCGGCGAGCCCCGATGAAACCGACGACGTATTCACCTTTCCGCTGCGCGAACTGGCGGAACCCACTAATCGCTTGATGGTGGGCTTTGGCCCGTGGAAGGGGCCGGCATTTCGCGCCAACGACTATTTGATCTGGGGTTTTACTGGGGGGATTCTCTCCGCCATCTTGGAGCACGCCGGCTGGGAGAGCGAATGGGATAACAATTCGGTGCATGATCTGCACGGCGCACTCAAGCGTTCGCGAAATAATGAGAAGATGACCTAGCTGAAATGGCCTTCGCGTTTGTGCTCTAAGTGGGCCGCGCGTTTACCGAAGAAAGAACCTTTGCCCCGTGACCCTGACCCTCGTATTAGACATCCTCATCGTGGTGGCAGTTTTGCTTGCCCTCTGGGCGGGCTGGCGCCAGGGCGCGATTTCTGCTGTCTTGTCATTTGTTGGCATCGTAGCCGGCGTTGTGTTGGGTACCGTGTTGGCGCAATTCGCCATACGGCTGACAGACCAGGCTGCCTTGCGTTTTCTACTCGCCATCGGTGTGCTCATCATGATGGTGGGCATTGGTCAGCTAATCGGTGCGAGTATCGGTGCCCGTTTGCGCGATAGGATGCGCACCCGCAAGAAACAGCGGGTGGATTCTTTCATCGGCGCGGGATTTCAGGCCGTTGCCGCGGTCTTCGTTATTTGGCTGATCTCCTTGCCTTTGGCTTCGAACGTGGGCGGCGCGCCAGGCCGTGCCTTGCGGGAATCACATATTTTGAGCGTGCTCAATGGGGCTGCACCAACGCAGTTGGCGTCGTTGCCCAATGGCGTTGCGGCGGTACTCAACGAGTCAGGACTGCCGCCGCTGGTTTCGCCGTGGCAGGATTCCGGCAGGGCCGTCGAGGTGGCGGCCCCAGCACAGGACGTTAATGACCCTGCTCTGGTGGAACGCCTGCGACCTTCGGTCATTCACGTGCTTGGCGACGCCGAGGTCTGCTCCCGCCGCCTCATGGGTTCCGGCTTCGTAGCAGCTGATGACTACGTGATCACTAACGCGCACGTAGTTGCCGGTACCGAGAAGGTCCATCTGGATACGGTCCTTGGCCTGCGCCAAGCAGAGGTGGTCTATTACAACCCCAATGTGGATATCGCCGTCTTGCACAGCGACAATCTGGGCATCAGCCCGCTCGATTGGGCGCCGACTCCAGCTGATACTGGTGACGACACTATGGTCATGGGCTTCCCGCACTCCGGCCCCTTCGAGGCAGGGATGGCACGCGTGCGCGAACGCATCACCATTGCCGGACCTGATATTTATTCCAAGGGTCGCGTGGAGCGCGATGCTTACACGGTCCGCGGCAGCATCCGCCAGGGCAACTCGGGCGGGCCGCTGGTCAATACCGATGGCCAAGTCCTCGGCGTTGTGTTTGGTGCTTCCGTCGAAGACTCGGAGACCGGCTACGCACTGACCGCTGACGAGGTAAACAAGCACATCGGCGACATCACCCAGCTGAGTCGGCCCGTAGATACCGGCAACTGCGTGGCTGGCTAGAAGCCCTAAGCCCCAATCTGCGCCATAGAGAAAGACCCTGCTTATCGCATTCCTGAGGGGGAAGAATAAGCAGGGCCTTTGTGACGGCCTGCGGTGTGCTGTGGTGCACCGAGGGGGGAGGTGTTACTCCTTGGCCAATCCGAGGTTGGAGCCAGTGCCGATCTCGAGGTGCATGCCCGGAACCGAGTTGATGAGGTTGCGGGTGTATTCCTCTTGTGGGTTGTTGAAGATGGAATCGGAGGTGCCTGCCTCCATGACTTGGCCCTTCTTCATAACCACAATGTCATCGGCCGTCTGGCGGACAACTGCCAGATCGTGCGTGATGAAGAGGTAAGACAGCTTTAGCTCAGACTGCAGCTCGGCCAGCAGCTGGATGATCTGGTTCTGCACCAGAACGTCCAGTGCGGAGACTGCCTCGTCGAGGACGATGACCTCTGGGCGCAGCGCCAAGGCGCGGGCGATGGCGATACGCTGGCGCTGACCGCCGGAGAGCTCGTTCGGGTAGCGGCGCATCGCAGAACGCGGCATGGCCACCATGTCGAGCAGCTCAGCCACGCGGGCCTCACGCTCCTTACGGCTTCCCACCTTGTGCAGAGCCAGCGGCTCTTCGATGCACTTGAAGATGGAGTACATCGGGTCCAGGGAGCCATACGGGTTCTGGAAGACGACCTGCATCTTGCGGCGCAGGTTGAACAGTTCTTTCTTGGAGAGCTTGGAAGTGTCTTTGCCTTCGAACTCGATGGTGCCGGAGGTCGGCTCCAGCAGGCCCAGGACCATGTTGGCCACGGTGGACTTACCCGAACCGGACTCGCCCACGAGCGCCATGGTGGTGCCGCGGCGGATGTCGAAGGAGACATCGTCAACTGCCTTAAGCAGCTTCTTCTCGCCGCGCTGACCACGAATATCAAATTCCTTGGTCAGGTTGCGTACGGAGATGACGGTTTCTTCCTCAATGTTGGCAGCGTGGCTTGCAGTGCCGGTCTTGAGCTCCTCGGTCTCGATTCCGGCTTCTTGGGCCGCACGGATGCGGGAGGAAGCGAGGGAAGGAGCCGCGGTGACCAGACGGCGGGTGTAGGGGTGCTCAGGGTCGCGCAGGATGTCTCGCGAGGGGCCAGATTCCACGATGCGGCCGCGGTGCATAACGATGAGGTGCTCAGCACGCTCTGCCGCGAGGCCCAAGTCGTGGGTGATGAACAGAACCGCGTTGCCGAGGGACTCGGTGAGGTGCTCGAGGTGGTCCAGGATGGTCTTCTGCACGGTCACGTCGAGTGCCGAGGTCGGCTCGTCGGCGATAAGAAGCTTCGGGCGAGCGGCCAGGCCGATACCGATGAGCGCGCGCTGGCGCATACCACCGGAGAACTCGTGCGGGTACTGCTTGGCGCGACGCTCGGCGTCGGGAAGCCCAGCTTCCTCAAGGATCTCCACCACGCGCTTCCCGCGCTCGGAGCCCTCAACCACGTTGTTGGCCTTGAGGGATTCCTCAACCTGGGTGCCAATACGCCACACTGGGTTCAGGTTGGACATTGGATCCTGCGGGACCAAGCCGATCTTGTTGCCGCGGAGGGCTTCGAACTGCTTGTTGTTGTAGTGGGTGATGTCCTCGCCCTCGAAGAGGATCTGACCCTTGGTGACCTTGCCGGTGCCCGGTAGAAGGCCCAGGATGGACATAGCGGTGGTGGACTTACCGGAGCCGGACTCGCCCACGATTGCCACGGACTGGCCTGGGTAGATGCTCAGGTTGACACCACGAACTGCCTCGACGGTACCGGTGGAGGTCTCGAAGGAGATGTGGACGTCCTTCATTTCAAGTAGCGGCTTATTCATTAGCGATTCCTTGCCTTCGGGTCGAGGGCGTCGCGAACGACGTCACCCATCATGATGAAGCTCAGAACGGTCAGGCCCAGGGCGCCTGCCGGGTAGAACAGGACGGCCGGGTTAACACGCAGGGAAGCCTGTGCGTCAGAGATGTCTCCGCCCCAGGAGACGAACGTGGACGGCAGACCGATGCCCAGGAAGGACAGGGTTGCCTCGGCGACGATGTAGGTACCCAGCGCCACGGTGGCGTAGGAAATAATCGGCGCTGCAGCGTTCGGCAGGATGTGGCTGAAGAGGATGTGGATGTTCGACGCGCCGATAGAGCGCGCGGACTGCACGTATTCCTCGTTCTTGATGGAGACCACGGCGCCACGCGTAATACGGGCGATGGAGACCCAGCCGAACAGACCAAGGACCAAGACCACCGTGATGATGGTGCGGTGCTCCTTGAACATCTGCATAACAACGATTGCCGCCAGAACCAGCGGAATAGCGAAGAAGATATCGGTGATGCGGGAGAGAACGGAGTCAATCCATCCACCGAAGAAGCCGGCTACGGCGCCCACTAGGGCGCCGATGATGACCACGAGAATCGTGGTCAGCACGCCCACGGTGACAGAGGCACGTGCGCCATAGATGACGCGAGCGTAGATGTCGCAACCTTGGCGGTTAAATCCGAAGGGGTGACCGGACTCGGCAGGAGCGAGCGACTTAGACAGCTCGCACATGCGTGGATCGGTGTTGGTGAACAGACCTGGGAACAGCGCCAGCAGGACTGCGATAACGATCATGGTGGCCGCAACCCAGAACAGCGGGCGGCGGCGCAGATAGCGCCATGCCTCTCCCCATTGGGAAGAAGGAGCAGACTCGTCCTTGACGGCGTCGACAGCGCCGAGACCGGTTTCGTCGACCTCGTTGACGTAGTGCTCTTGGCCAGGGTACTGAGTAGTCTTTTCGAAATTAGGCATAACGGATCCTCGGGTCGAGTACTGCGTAGAGGAGGTCAACCAGCAGGTTGGCGATGATGTAGATGATCACCAAGACCGTGGTGAAGGAAACGATGGTGGTCGGCTCACCACGCAGGATGGCCTGGTACATGGTTCCGCCAACGCCGTTGATGCCGAAGATGCCCTCGGTAACGATGGCACCGGTCATCAGGGAGCCGATGTCGGCACCGATGAAGGTAGCCACTGGAATCAGGGAGTTGCGCAGGACGTGGCGGCGGGTGACGGCACCACTGGAAAGGCCCTTTGCGCGGGCGGTACGCACGTAGTCTGCGCGGAGGTTCTCAGCAACAGACTGGCGGGTCAGGCGGATGACATATGCCAAGGAGAGCGCACCCAGCACCATTGCTGGCATGAGGAGCGACTCAAAGCTGGCCTTCGCGCCCACCGTCACCGGAAGGAGCTGCCATTTAATACCCACGAGGTACTGGAAGACAAAGCCGATGACGAAGGAAGGCACTGCGATGACGAGCAGGGAAGCGACCAGGACGGTGGAATCGAAGATTCCTCCGCGGCGCATACCGGCGATGACGCCGAACAGGATGCCGAAGACTGTTTCAAAGACAATGGCCATGAGAGTGAGCTTCACCGTAACTGGGAAAGCATTGGCCATAACTTCGGTGACGGGGATTCCGGAGAAGGTGGTTCCGAAGTCCAGCATGAAAATGCCCTTGATGTAGAGCAGGTACTGGACAATAAATGGCTTGTCGAGGTTGTATTCGGCCTCGATCCTAGCGCGAGCTGCCTCGGTGAGACCGCGGTCGCCGCCCAGGGCTTCGACCGGATCACCGGGCATCAAGAAGACAAGTGCGTAGATGAGGAGGGTAGCTCCGAAGAACACCGGAATCATCTGGAGCACTCGTCGCCCGATATAGCGCAACATAGTGTTGTCCTTTACTAGTTGTGAGCATGCGCTTGCCGACGCCGCGCGACCGAGAAGGTCGCGACCCTGGGTAAGGGTTGTGGCAGAGGCTGCTACGCGTGTCTTGAGAGTTTGCCTGTCGTGGCTACAGGGAATCTAGTTTGTGATCTCGCTCAATGAGTAATCTCTG
>NZ_GG667526.1:0-66826 GCF_000159135.1 Corynebacterium striatum ATCC 6940 | reverse complement strand
TGCGCATCACAGAAAAGTGTGGTTTCTAGTGGTTGGCAGGTTGGTATATTTTAGCCGCTGGTAGCCGCGTAAATGTGGAATATGCAGGCATTTTCAATTTATTCATGGGGGTAAAAATAGGGGCACCCCCATCTGTCCTTGAAACGACAGATGGGGGTGCCCTTTGCCCTATGTGGTGAGCAGGCTCACCCTATATTGGGCGATGCTGCTGCGGAAAGGCTAGGCCTTAGAAATCTCCCAGAACGGGATAGTGCCGTTCCAGCTGACCGCGACGTTGTTGACGGACTCGGACCAACCGATCGTGGTGTTCGGGTACCACAGCGGGACGGCGGGCAGATCCTCGAAAAGGATCTGCTGGATTTGCTCGTTAACCTTTACGGCCTCTTCGGGGGAGCTGGACGCTGCCTTGTCGATGAGGGAGTCGAGCTCTGGGTTGGAGTAGTCGGCATCGTTGTTGCCGGCGCCGGTGCCGTACAGGGGGCCGATAAAGGCGCTGGTGGCCGGGTAGTCGGCGGACCAGCTGGATCGGGTTGCGCCCTTAGCGGTGCGGTTCTTAACTTCGTCACGGAAGGACTTGAAGTCAGGGTACGGATTACCCACGGACTCGATGCCCAGAGCGTTCTTGATGGAGTTTGCCACGGCGTCGACCCAAGCCTTGTTGTTGCCGTCAGCGTTGTAGGAAATCGGCAGCGTCCCTTCGAACTTGCTGATCTTGTCCGCCTTGTCCCACAGCTCCTTCGCCTTGGCGGGATCGTAGTTGAGCACGTCGGAGCCCTTGATGGAGTCGTTGTAGTTCGGGATCGCCGGCGAGGTGAAGTCCTTGGCTGCGGTTGCGGTGCCCTTGTAGATGACCTCGGTGATCTCGTCGCGGTTGATGGCGTGGGAGATGGCCTGGCGGCGCAGCTTGCCCTCTTCACCAGAGAAGTGGTCGAGGTTTTCGTTAAGGGTCAAAGCAACCTGGCGGGCGGAGGCGTCGGAAGTGGAACGGCCGGCGAGCTCCTGCTCGTAAGTGGAGAATGCGGAGTCTGGGATGGCATCCAATACGTCGAGGTTGCCGGAGAGCAGGTCAGCGTAGGCGGCGTCGCCTTGGGCGTAGAAGGTGAACTTCACGCCTTCGTTCTGAGCTGTGCGCTCGCCGGTGTACTCCGGGTTCTTGACCACTGTGGCGTCAACGTTGTGGTTCCAGGAATCCAGCATGTATGGGCCGTTGCCGATTGGGTTTTCGCCATAACCATCGATGTCGGCGAAGGCGGACTCGTGCATCGGGAAGTAGGCGTCGTAGCCCAGGCGGCTGACGAAGTCGGCGTCGGGTGCGGCCAGCTCGATGGTGAAGGTGGAGTCATCGATGACCTTCAGTCCCTCCATGGACTTAGCGCCCTCTTTGTAGCCCTTGATCATTTCGAAGAAGTACGCGTTGTTGAAGTTCTTCTCAACGGCGTAGTTCCACGTATCGACGAAGTCCTTCGAAGTGACCGGCGAGCCATCGGAGAACTTGGTGTCCTTGAGCTTGACTGTGAAGACAGTGTTGTCCTTGTTGGGCTCGATGGACTCGGCGACGTCCATGTGGGTCTTGCCGGCGTTGTCGTAGTAGACCAAGCCGGCATAGATCAGCTTGGTTAGGCGTCCGCCACCATTTTCGTTGGTGTTTGCCGGGATTAGCGGGTTCTGCGGCTCCGCTCCGTTGGCCAAGACGATTCCGTCAGAGGAACCGCCGTTGTCGGAGGAGCCGCAAGCAGCCAGGGAAACCGAGGCCGTGGCTACGGCTAGGAAAGCGAGAGTCTTCTTGTGATTCATGCAGTTGTACCTTTCACGCGGTGCGTAGGGAAACATCGCATTTAGACTAGAAGCACTGCATAGAAGATCCAAAAATTAGCGGGATGAAAGTTATTCTTGCTTCCGAGCATGCAACGGCGGAAAACCGTGCATATTTTATGAATAAGACTCAGGAAATGGCGAAGCTAAGGGGGCGTCGCCAAGCGAACAAAAAGCTCCGTCTCCCAGACAGGAGACGGAGCTTTGCGTTGCGCGAGTCTAAAGCTTAACGCAGAACTTAGTTCTTGGTGATCTCGTAGTAGACCGGGACGCCCTTCCAGTTGAAGGAAGCGTTGCTTACAGCCTCGGAGAAGCCACCAGTGGCGTTCGGGTACCACAGCGGGATGGCTGGGAGATCTTCGAACAGCAGCGACTGAGCCTCGTTGTACTTCTTAGCGGCCTCTTCCTGGGAGGAGGACTTTGCAGCCTCAACGAGCAGCTTGTCGAACTCTTCGTTGGCGTAGTCACCGTCGTTCGAGGAACCGCCGGTCTGGTACAGCGGAGCAAGGAAGTTGCCCAGGGATGGGTAGTCTGCCTGCCAACCGGTACGGAAAGCGGTCTTGATGGTGCGGTTGGTTACCTCGTCACGCAGGGACTTGAAGTCTGGGTAAGGAGCGCCAACGGCCTCGATGCCCAGGGTGTTCTTGATGGAGTTGGACACTGCATCAACCCAGCTCTTGTGGCCACCGTCAGAGTTGTAGGCAATCTCGAAGGACGGGGAAGCCCACTTGTTGATCTTGTCAGCCTCAGCCCACAGCTTCTTAGCCTTCTCTGGGTCGTACTTCACGACTTCGTTGCCCTTGATGTCCTCGGAGTAACCCGGGAGAACTGGGGAGGTGAAGTCCTTGGCAGGAGTGCGAGTGCCCTTGAAGATGGTCTCGGTGATCTCCTCGCGGTTGATTGCGTAGGAGATGGCCTGGCGGCGCAGCTTGCCCTCTTCACCGGAGAAGTGCTCGAGGTTCTCGCCGATGGTGAAGGACTGGAAGCCAGCGTAAGGCTGGTTGACTGCACGGTCGCCGAGGTCAGCCTCGTAGACATCGAAAGCGGAGTCCGGAACGGAGTCTAGGAGATCCAGGTTGCCGGAGAGTAGATCAGCGTAAGCGGCGTCGTTGTCGGTGTAGAAGACGAACTTCACGCCGTCGTTGGCAACTTTCTGGCCACCCTTGTATTCCTCGTTAGGAACGACGGTTGCGTCCTGGTTGTGGTTCCACTCGGAGAGCTTGTATGGGCCGTTGCCGATTGGGTTCTGGCCGAAGGCGTCCATGTCCTCGAAAGCAGACTCGTGCAGCGGGTAGAACGCGGAGTAGCCGAGCTGAGCTGGGAAGTCCTGCTCTGGGTTGGTCAGGGTAACGGTGAAAGTCAGATCGTCGACGACCTTGAGGCCCTCGAGCTCCTTGACGCCTTCCTTGTAGCCCTTGATGTTGCCGAAGAAGGATGCGTTGAGCTGGTCGTTTGCTACGGCGTAGTTCCAAGCGTCAACGAAGTTCTTTGCGGTAACCGGGGAGCCGTCGGAGAAGTTGGTCTCCTTGAGCTTGATGGTGAACTCGGTGTTGTCATCGTTGGGCTCGATGGACTCGGCGATTTCGTTTTGAGTCTTGCCCTCGGAGTCGTAGTACACGAGGCCGGAGTAGATGGAGTCAACGATGCGGCCACCGCCGGTCTCATTGGTGTTTGCAGGAATCAGCGGGTTTTGTGGCTCGCTGCCCCAAGCGGTGATTAGGTTGTCGCCGCTAGCGGATCCACCTGCGGCGCTGTCGTTGCTGTCGCTGCCACATGCCGCGAGGGTAAGGGCTACGGAAGCTGCCGATACGACAGCAAGCGTCTTTTTGATCGTCATAAGGGGGAGAGACCTCCGAATTGCGTAGAGCATTGGATGAACATTTGCGAACCTTTTAGGTTTGAAATGAAGTTACCTTGTGTTCACGCACACATTCAAGAGTTTGTAATTTATAAACATGTGATAAAAACTATAAGTCGCTAGTTAGTATCCCGTGAACTGGGATTTTAGGCTTAATAATAAAGAAAAAGCCACCCCCTGTGTGGGGTGGCGCTCGGGATAGATTAACTGTTACTTATTTCGCACATTCGCAATCGTGCGAGTTGAGCCATTCGCTGACCATCGTTGCGAAGGCTTCGGGCGACTCAATGTGGGGCAGGTTCTTGGTCTGAGCGATGGTGGCGTTCCGGAACGCGCTTGCCGTGCGTTTCTCAGCGCGACGCACGAGTGGGCGCCACAGTTGTTGCTTGGGATGCAGGTACAAAACCGGCGCTTCGACCTTCGAGTCGATCCAGCTTAACGGTGGCACGGCGGTGCGCATGCGGTGGTTCCACAGGATCCCACGGCGGACGTTTCCTATCTGCGAGGCTTGAATGCGCAGCTTGGCGACGTCGCCCCGGCACTCAGCTGGGAACTTTGAATCCGTGTTGAGGGCCAGCTCCTTTTCATAAGTGGAGGGACGCATTAAGGGGTTATGCCGGCGGATGGGCCCTGCTAGGCGGCATAGGCCTGCGCGCAGTAGCAGCCACCCGAAGTCCCATGGGCGGGCGGCCATGGCGCGGCGCAGATCGACGGGGTGGGACGCGGAAACAGAGACTAGTCCCAAGGTACGTTCGGGGCGTTCGCAGGCCACGGCCCATGCAATGGCACCACCGGAATCTGCACCGACTAGGTATGCGGAATCGTGGCCCAATGCCTGGATGGCGCCCGTGATGTCACCGACCATCGCGCGAATGTCCTGGCCTACCTCCACTGGGGGCTTGTCCGACATTCCGAAACCGCGCATATCGAGGGCAGCGACGTGGAAGCCTTGCTCAGCAATGGGGGCGATGACGTCCTTGAAATCGAACCACCCGCCGAAGGAACCATGCAGGAGGAGGACGAGCGGATCGCTCGGTGACCCAGCGGTCGCTGCATGCAGCCTGATGCCACGGGTGTGCACAAACTCGTGCGTGAAGGGGCCTTCGAGCTCAACTACTGAAGGGGGCAACGGCGCAGGAGTCTGGGCCATGGGAACGGTTTCCTTTCTTTCCTTGCCTTATAAAAGCTAAACCCGCCCGAGCTAGAGAGCTCGGGCGGAGATAAGGCCTCGGGCGGAGACAAGCGAAGTTGGAAAGTGCTGCTAAATGGTTTTAGGTGTACAGGCCGCGTTCAACGGACTTGGTTGCCTTGCCTGGGACTAACTTCTTGAGTTCCTTGGTGGACTGGATGGTCTTCTCAGGTGCCTTAACCTTCTTGATGTTCTTGAAGCCGATAAAGCCCACGATGGCTGCGAGAACCAGCATGATGAGGAAGACGATCAGGAACGCTGCCCAGCGATCGAGCCAGAGGTCGAGCAGCTCCGCAAGGAAGAAGAAAAAGAAGAAAGAGCTGTACAGCGCGATGGTGCCAGCGACGCCGAACATGCCGGCACCGATGCCGCCCTTCTTGGCGGATTGAGCAAGCTCGGTCTTGGCGAGCTCAACCTCGGAGCGGACGAGCTGAGACATCTGCTCGGTAGCGTTGGAGACCAGCTGTCCCACGGATACCTCACCGGGCCTCGAGGTATCTGCATCGCTGAGCGGGATAGCATTGACCTTCGGTGCGAATTGGTCCGATCCGTCAGTGAATAGTCCGTCGTTGCTCACGGTTAGTAACTCCTAGCGTTTGTCTAAATCTGTAGTGGCCATAGTAGTGAAACCTGACAACTGCGTGTGTGGGGAATCGCAGAGGCCGCACAGGTCTATCCTAGAGGATATGGCAGAAAATGACCCGTTGGCCCCGCTCTTTGCATTGCCTGGGGTGGAAAATGCGGCTGCGCAAGCTGTTCAGAAAATTTCTCGCGCACATCGCCGCCCGGCGGGTTTACGGAAATTCGATGTTATTTCCGCAGAGTCCGCGATGCGCGGCGCACGGGCCGCGGTGTTCGTCGAAGGCCTAAATATCTCCCCGAATTTGCAGCCCGAAGATGCGGCCGACGGGCCCCTTGCAAACGCTATTAGTGCCTACTCGGTGCTGGCGCCCGAGGTGCAATCGACTACTGTGCGCACCTTTGCGCGCTCGCCGCTCCAAGTTCTCGCGCGACTCGACGTTGCGGCGGGCGGAACAGGCATTCCGGCGGCGTCGGGCGCCGCGCGTGTCCAAGCCTTGGCGCGTCTCATCAGCAGTGGTAGCGGAATGATTTTTGACCGGTTGCTCCCAGGGGTGTTACATGCGGAGCTCGCTGCCTACGGCGTCTTCGGATCACGCAGTCACCTCATCGGCATGGTTGCAGCCCGCATCGCGGCGATACACAGTGGCTTCGACCCGCGTGGCTTTGCGGCCCCCGAAACCTACTACAACCGCCACCGCGATGAGTATTGGGAAGCCATCAGCGCTTATCCGGAGCAGCCTGGCAAAACTTTGGAGTTTCTGCTTAAGGCATGGGCTGCGGGCGGGGAAGAAGCGGACGGCATCGCGCGGTCGGCCTAGGCGCTGTTCTTGGGTTCCCAGAAGGCCGAGGGGCGTTGTGACAGCCACAGGCCAGCCGCCACAACTGCTGCGATTCCGGCCACCACCGCGGAACCGATGCCTACTTCCTTCGCACCGGGCATCGTAAAGAGGGGGACCGGGTCCTTGAAAGTGCGGATGTCCCAGCCTTGTTCCAAGGCGTGCTTTTTCATGTGTCGGTCAGGATTGACCGCAACGGGGTGGCCCACCATTGCGAGCATCGGGATGTCTGTCGCCGAATCGGAGTATGCATAGGACTCACCGAGATCGACGCCCAGTTCCTCCGCGATGTCACTTATTGATTGCGCCTTGGCAGGCCCTTTGCAATAGAAGAGGATTTCCCCGGTAAAGCGGCCGTCGCTTTCTTCTAGCTCGGTGGCTGCCACGCGCGTGATGCCGAGCTCCTCGGCGATGGGGCGCACCAGCGCTGATGCGGAAGCTGAGATGATGACCACCTCGTGGCCCGCCGATTGATGGAACGTGATGAGCTCGCGGGCCTCGGCATAAATGGCCGGGGTGACCACGTTGTGCATCGTCTCAGCCACGATGTTGTGGACTTCATCCACCGACCAACCTGCGACCATTGCTGCTAACTGGTCGCGGGTGGCGTCCATCTGTTCGCTGGATTGGCCTGCAAACATGTAGCCCGCTTTTGCAATCGACATTTGCAGGGCTTCCGACGGCGTGATGAGTCCGTTGTGCATGAACTCCTTGCCGAAGGCGAATGCGGAGGAAGTGGCGATAATGGTTTTATCCAGATCGAAGAAAGCAGCCACGCGGGAATCACCGCTGGGCACGGAGGAATCAGCAGCGGTGGAGGCGGCTTCCGTGCCGATAGCTTCAGCACGGTGGGGATCGGGAATCATACTGTGACCAATGTTAAGGGTGTTACGCGGTGGCGGCAAGGTTGGCGGAACTTTGTGATTTCTCTCGTGCGGCATTTGGTCTGGGGCCTTGGGTGCCTTGCGCCGTGGTTGCTGTTGTCAATGGCCCGCTTCCATGCCATAATGAGCGGTGCAAGGCCCCGATATACTGTGCGGCCTGCCCCGGCTCACCCCCCCCGATGCCGGGTTACCGATGACCCGCGCACACCCCCCCGAGGCGCGGGTCATCATCTATTTCCGCCCTGTTTGTGCACGCGAAGGTCAAGGCAAAGGAAAGCACAAAACGGCTGTTTTCCACACATATTTGCTGACACGTCACGCTGCATCGCTACAACGCGTTTCCAATAGGTGCGTTATCCACAGCGAGAAAATTGCCTCTAGAAACAGCGGCTATGTCACCCGCAGGCTTAAGGCATGAGTTCACAAGACGTCACCATCGCCATCGCCGTGGGAGATTCCGCGTTGCGCGCTGAGGTTCTTGCAGCAGCCGCTGCTACCAGCGTGCACGTCACCACGGTGGAAGACCCACGCGACTTTCCGCGGCACCTGCCCAAGGCCAGCGTTGTCATCGCAGACAAGCTCACCGCGGCTCTCGTGGCCAAACACAGCGTTGCCCCGGTTTTCTTCGTTGTGGCCGACCCCGGCCCCATTGACTACGAGGCCGCGATGAAATGCCGCAGCGCCGAAGCCTTCATCGTGCCTGCTGAGTCGAAGCAGCTCTTGAGTGCGCTTGCGGATCAGGTGAGCCCACGTGAGCAAAGCGGCGGCTCTTTCGCGCTCGCAGTGGTTGGCGCAGCCGGGGGAGTGGGCACATCTACCTTTGCCTATGCGCTCGCGGTGGAGGCGGGAGCAGGGCTGCTCGTCGACGCCGCTCCTTACTCCGGTGGGCTCGATCTTCTCGCTGGCATCGAGGAGGAACCAGGGGCAAGGTGGCCGGATCTTGCAGCGGGAAGTGGCGCCGTAAACGCCACGGACCTGCATCGGGCGGTGCCGCGGCACGGAAACCTGGGGGTGCTGGCGGCGTCGCGAAGCGCACATGCGCAGGTAGCGACCCTTAAGCCAGCGCGGCGCGGGGCCATTTTCCAAGCAGCTGCGTTGCACCCACAAGGTGCTGTCTTTGATGCCGCGCCGGGCGATATTCCGCAAGTCTGTGAACACGTGATCATCGTCTGTGCTGCCGAGGTGCGCTCCGCCGCGGCGTGTGCACAGCTGGTTGGGGAGCTGCGTGCGCAGCAGATGGCGTGCAGTGTTGTGGTACGGCATCGGCAGTGGTCGGGGCTTGAGCCGGAGGATATTGCGAACATCGTGCACTGCGACCCGATTGCGGAGATTCCCACTGTGCGCGGGTTGACCAAGGCCGTGGAGACAGGCGGTTTGCGCAGCATACCGCGCCCGTTGCGCGCGGCTTCCCAGCGAGTGATCGACGAGGTGCTTTCATGAGTAACACCAGCCTCCTGGATAAGCTGCGCGGAATTGTGGCTGCCGAGCCGGAGCTCGTGGCCGACACCACGGCACTGGCGCGGCGTATCCGCGCAGAGGCAGGTGTCATCAGTGATGGTGATGTTCTCGACCTTTTGCGCCGCCTGCGCCATGACTCGCTTGGGCTCGGGGTGCTGGAACCGATTCTGGCGCAGCCGGGGCTGAGCGACGTTGTGGTCAACGGTCCACGCAGTTGCTTCATCGACCGTGGCAGCGGCTTGGAGCCGGTGCCCGTCAGCTTTGCCAGCGACGCCGAGGTACGCCAGCTTGCCACCCGCCTTGCGGCGGTGGCGGGTGTGCGCCTCGATGACGCACAGCCTTTCGCCGATGGAAGGCTCGCGCGGCCCGATGGCACAGCCCTGCGCCTGCACGCGCTGCTTGCCCCGCCTTCTGCGGGCGGCACCTGCATTAGCTTGCGCGTGCTTCGCCAAGCACAAACGAGCCTTGACCAACTGGTGGCAAGCGGCAGCATCGCAGCAGAGGTCGAGCCCCTGCTGCGGGCGATTGTGGAACGCCACGCTTCCTTCCTGGTCATTGGCGGAACGGGAGCGGGCAAGACTACTTTGCTCTCAGCGATGCTGGGTACGGTGCCAGACTCTGAGCGCATCCTCGTTATTGAGGACACCGCGGAGCTTGCGCCTTTGCATCCGCACGTGGTGACGCTGGTGGCGCGGCGCGCTAACGCGGAAGGCCGCGGTGAAATCACGATGGCGCGGCTCCTGCAGCAATCGCTGCGCATGCGCCCCGACCGCATTGTGGTGGGAGAAATTCGCGGAGCGGAAGTTGTGGATTTGCTTGCCGCGCTCAACACCGGCCACGACGGCGGTGCTGGGACCCTGCACGCGAACTCGGTTTGGGAGGTACCAGCGCGCATGGAGGCCCTCGCCGGGCTCGGCGGTTTGGATCGCGACGCACTGCACTCGCAGCTGGCGGCGGCGGTACACGTGGTGCTTGCGATGGAACGGCGGCCAGAGGGCCGGCGCCTGGCGCACATCGGGCTGCTCGAAGGAAACCCCGTGGTGCCCGAGCTTATCTGGAGCATCGATACCGGCAAGGGGCCCGGTTACGGGGACTTCGCTGAGCGCCTGGGGGTTGCACCATGACCTTCTTACTCCTAACGGGAGCGGCCCTTGTGATGCAGCCTCCGGTAGCTCGCCGGCTGCAGCCAGGCAACGCGCGGACTCGCCCTGCCGGGCTACTTGTGGTTCCGGTGGTCTTCTGCGGGGTGCTCGGCTGCTACGTATTCGGGCGTGTCAGCGTCGCAGTGGCCGTGTTGTTCGTTGTGGTCTGTGCGGTCTGGTACATCCGCGACGTCAATCAAGCCCGCCAAGCCCGGCGCGGTCGGGAACATCTGGCTACCTTCCTCGGCACGGTTGCCGCGGATCTCAGGGCGGGTGCCACCACGGCGGGTGCGTTGCAACGCGGTGTGAACTCGGTCCCTGCAGAATGCCCCGCGGCAGTGCGGCTTCCGCTTCAAACTGCGGCTGGAATGGCTGCTCACGGTGGGCATATTCACGCCCCGCTCGTGGAGGCCGCGGACCCGGCGGTAGTGCGCCTTGGCCACGTCATACGCATGTCGACGGCACACGGGGTCGCGCTCGCAAATCTTATCGAGCAGGCCCAGGCCCAGCTCGATGCCGCGCGCCGCCACGCCAAATCCACGGAGTCTTCGCTGCAGGGCCCACAGGCCACCGCACTTATCCTGGCCTGTTTGCCGTTGGCCGGCATCGCGATGGGAGGGGCGATGGGCGCGGATTCACTATCGTTCCTGTTAGGCGGGGGATTAGGGGGCCTGCTTCTCGACGTCGGTGTGGCCCTTGCCTGTGCAGGCTTTGCCTGGTCGCGCTACATCCTGCGGAGGGCTGCGGCATGATGACCTTGCTTTGTCTGGCCCTAGCGCTTCTTATTCCCACGGCCCCGCCGCTGCGTCGTCTCGTGCGGCCAAAGACGCCACGCGATGGGCCGCGGCAGCAGCCTGCGCCTCTTGATGTTGCGGCTGACCTCGAGCTCTTCGCGGTGTGCGTGGAGGCGGGCCTGTCGGTGCGCGATGCGTTGGCTGGGGTGGCGTCGACAAGCGCCTGCCCCGCGTGGCAGGAAGCTGCCGCGCTGCTGGGGGTTGGTGCGCCGATGTCTTCGGCCATCGCGGTCCTGCGTGAACAACCGCAGTTGGCGGATCTGGCGGGTCTGCTTGAGCTCTCGGGTGAATCCGGCGCCGCGATTGCCGCGGGTTGTCACCGCCTGGTGGAGACGCTGCGCGCGGAGGCCGCCGCGAATGCTGTGGCACGCGCTGAGCGCGCCGGGGTATTCATCGCGGTTCCGCTAGCCGTGTGCTTTCTGCCAGCGTTCATCGTCTTGGGGCTCGTGCCCGTGATTATCAGCCTGGGGACCCAGCTGCTTTAGAAACCTATCCACTAATACGAATCTCACACATCAACTACAGAAACCAGCACTACAAAGGAGAAAAATATGAAAGTTCTAGCTACTCGCATGAAAGCCGTCTTAGGCAACGACGAGGGTATGTCGACGATCGAATACGCCATGGGCTCACTCGCTGCTGCGGCGCTGGCTGCGGTACTTTATGCAGTCATCAATGGCGGACAGGTTCCCGACGCCATCGAATCCATCATCACCGACGCGCTCTCCAATACTCCGCGCTAGGCTATGCAACTCATCCGCATCCTGCGTAATGACACGGGCTCGGTCACCATCGAGGCGGCTCTGGGGTTAAGTTCGCTGGTCATCGTGGCCGCGGGCGCAGTCGCCGGGGTGGCAACGATGGCGGCACACCTCGCGGCTGTCGACGCCGCTGGGGCAGCCGCCCGTGCACATGCCATCGGGGAGCCCTTCTCGAGTGACGGGGCAAGCGTCGACGTTGCTGAGCATGGCGGGCTCGTGACCGCACAAGCCACGGTGCCGGCCCCGCTCGGGTCGATGAAGGCGCGTGCTGTGTTCCCTGCTGAGATCGGGTCCACGCGATGAACCGCTGGCATAACTCCGATGCTGGCTATGCCACCGTGGCCAATGCGGGCATCATCGTGGCCATCGTGTCCCTCTTGCTCGGCGTCACCGCCGTAGCGGGGCGGGTGGCTGCGCGCCACGAAGCGCAGGTTGCGGCGGACATGGCTGCCGTGGCGGCTGCTTGGGACCACGCCCGGGGCAGGGACGCGTGCGCCCAGGCGCGGGAGACGGCCGCGCACAACGAATCGACGCTGCGGGAGTGCCGAGTGGTCGAACGCGACGTCATCGTCACCGTTGCCGTACGGCGGGTGGAGGCGGTGGCGCGGGCCGGGCCTGTCTAAGCGTCGGCAGGCATGGGCCCTGATTGCGTCATCGTCACCAGCGCGCCCAACAGCTTGATGGCGCCTGCCTTGTCCAGCGGGTTGTTGCCGTTGCCGCACTTCGGTGACTGCACGCAGGACGGGCAGCCCGACTCGCACGGGCAGGAGACCACCGTCTCGTAGGTGGTGGCTATCCACTCGGGGAAGCGGCGGAAGCCCTCGTCGGCAAAGCCGGCGCCGCCGGGGTGACCGTCGTACACAAACACCGTGGGCAAGCCCGTGTCCGCATGCTGCGCGGTAGAGACGCCGCCGATATCCCACCGGTCACACGTTGCTATCAGCGGCAGCAGACCGATGGCGGCGTGCTCCGCCGCGTGCAAGGTGCCAGGCGTATCCGCTGCGGTGACGCCCATCGCTGCAAGTGCCAGCGGATCGATGGTGTACGCCACCGCGCGGGTATGCAGGCGCTGTTGCGGCATCTCCAGGGCAATGTCATCGCCCACCGTGCCATCAGGCAAACGCACCTGATAACCCGTCACTTGGTCGATGACCTCTACCTCGACGTTGGCTACCCACAGCCCCGGCGCGTAGTTCACCAGTTCGTCGGCCTCGCGCACGATTCGAATATCCGTGGTCGAGCGCGGGGTCGTGGTGTACTCCGGGGTGTCCGGCTTAGCCAGCGCCAGGTAGTCGGCGAAGTGCAGCTCCTCGATGACGTAGCTCTCGCCCTGGTGCAGATACACCGCGCCGGGATGGACCTGGCTGGCGGCGCGTGCGGCGTCGATTGTGCCGAGCAAACGCCCGTCAGAAGCATCCACGATCATGACCTCTTCGCCCGAACCACCGCGCAGCGACACCGCCGCGTGGGCAGTCTCCGGCGTGAGCTCCTCCCCAGCCGGAATCGGCGCGGCGAACCATCCGCGGTCGCGGCGGCGCAGCAGCCCCCGCTCCGCCAGAGCATGCACCACGTCGTGCGCCCCGAGCTGCTCGATTTCCGCATCCTGGAGCGGCTTCTCGACGGCCGCGCAGTAGACGTGCCCGAACAGGATATAGGGATTCGCCGGGTTGAACACGCTCGTCTCAACTGGCTTGCCCAGCAGCGCGTCAGGGTGGTGCACCAGGTAGGTATCCATCGGCTCGTCGCGTGCCACCAACACCACCACGGAGCCTTGCCCGCGCCTGCCCGCGCGGCCTGCTTGCTGCCAAAAACTTGCCACCGTGCCCGGAAACCCCGCGGTGATGACGGCATCCAATCCGCCCACATCGATACCTAGTTCCAGCGCCGAAGTCGTCGCCACGCCCAACAACTCACCGGAATCGAGGGCCTTTTCCAACTTGCGCCTGTCTTCTGCCAGGTAGCCCGCGCGATACGCAGCGATGCGGCGGGCGAAATCCGGCCGGCCCAACGCGCCCGAAAGGTCTTCCGCCGTGCGTAGCGCCACTACCTCCGCGGCGCGCCGGGAACGCACGAAAGTCAAGGTGCGCGCGCCCTCTGCCACGAAGGTCGCCATCATTCCGGCAGCTTCCGTGGTCGCGGCGCGGCGAACCGGGGCGCCGTTTTCGCCTTCAGCGCCTTCAATGAAGCCCGGCTCCCACAACGCCACCGTTCGCGCGCCCGTCGGCGCACCGTCCTCGGTCACCTCGCGGGTTTTACGCCCCGTCAAACGCTGCGCATGGATGGCCGGGTCCTTCATTGTGGCGGAGGCAGAAATGACCACCGGGCGCGCTCCGTAGTGATCGCACAGCCTTAATAGGCGGCGCAACACCAGCGCCACGTTCGCGCCAAAGACCCCGCGGTAGGAGTGGCACTCGTCGATCACAATGAAGCGCAGATGCCGCAGGAAGCGTGCCCAGCGCTGGTGGGAGGCCAGCATCGACATATGAATCATGTCTGGGTTGGAGAAAATGAACCGCGCGTCATCCCTGATTCCGGCGCGCGCCTCGGTGGGAGTATCGCCGTCGTAAGGCGCGGCAACCATCCCGTGCAGCTCCTCGACCTCTCTGCTCATCTGCAAAACGGAGTGCAGCTGGTCCGAGCCCAGCGCCTTTGTGGGGGTGAGATACAACGCGCACGCAGTAGGGTCACTTGCCAACGCAGTGAGGATGGGAAGCAGGTATCCCAAGGACTTGCCCGAAGACGTGCCTGTGGCCACCACGACGTCGTTTCCCTGCCAGGCGCGCTCGGCTACCGCGACCTGATGGGAGTAGAGCTTGTGCACGTCACGGCCCTCAAGGAAGGTGCGCAGCCCAGGGAGAACCCATTCGGGCCACGGCGCATAGCTGGCCGGTTTCGCCGGCAGGGTGGTGGTGAAAGTGCATGTGGATTCGTCGTAGCGTCGCTGCAGGAGCTCGACGAGTTCTTCACCAAGAGGGTTGGTCACGCTACCCCCTTTCCCGAAAATCTTTTGTGTCAAACTATCGCCTACTGAACAAACGTGCCACACTGGGAGGCAGGCCGATGAATTCTTGGCTCAGTGTTTTTCTTTTTGTTAGTGCTGGCGAAGATTTGTTTTCCACAATCCAATTTTTCGTCCACACCGAGTGGACACTCACATAGAAGGTTTAACACCATGGCACAAGGTACCGTCAAGTTCTTCAACGCAGAAAAGGGCTACGGCTTTATCGAGATGGAAGATGGCTCCGGCGACATCTTCGTTCACTACTCCGAGATTCAGGGCAACGGCTTCCGTACCCTCGAAGAGAACCAGAAGGTCTCTTTCGAGGTAGCTGAGGGGCAGAAGGGCCTGCAGGCACAGAACGTGACTGCTCTCTAAAGCTTTAATTCGCGCAACCCCTTAGGAATGATTTCCTAGGGGGTTTCTGCGTATCCGCGGCGGGTATCCCACCACTCCAGCAGAGCGTTTTGAACCTTCTGTAGGCCAAAGCCGATGATGATTGCGGCGATAATACTGACCACCATCGCGAGCGCCGGCGAATCGGAGAAGGCCATACCTCCCACATAGCCAATGGCTAGCGCTTGGGCAGCCCAGATGGAGACGCCTATGGTGTCGAAGAAGAAAAACAGCGGCCACGGATAGCGCATCGAACCCAACAGAATGGTCATGAATAGTCGCGCTGAGGGAATGAAGCGGGCAATGATGATTGCGGCGCCACCGCCGCGGCGCATGTTGCGCTTGACCCACGCTAGGCCCTCGTAGGCTTTGGAGCCCTTTTGGACGCGGTTGACCAAGGCCATTAAGCGGGTTCCCAGAAGGAAACAGAGATTATCGCCCAGAATGGCTGCCACCAATGCGACGAAGAACATAGTGGGGACGTGCGGGTACCCCTGCGACGCGGACCAAGCACCCACCATATTGAGTGGGATTTCAGAGGGGAGGACGGGGAAGAAACAGTCTAGGAAGATTAGGCTTCCCACCAGCGGGTATACCCATTGGGTGAGCATGACCATTTCGATCCATGCGGTGACGGATGCAACCATCATTCCTCCCCATCGGGCGTGCTGTTCGTGTTAGTGTGCCTTTTATTGTGCCCTGTGCTGAGGCGCTGTCAGGAAACGTGGCCCCCAAAGCTACAGCTGGCTGTAAAGCGACCAGTATAACCGCGCTTAAACAAGGCAGCGCAGCTGCCCTAATAAATACAGAGAAAAAGAACTGTGTACGCTATTGCTCAATTGCCTTTTATTGTGCGCGATCCTGAAGCGCTAAAAAGGGTTTGAAACAGCGACATGAGATCGGGTCATCGAAAGGGATGAAGTCGAGTGGCAGAAGCAGCCGGGAAAACCCTGGTCATCGTCGAGTCAGCGACCAAGGCTAAGAAGATCCAGCCCTACCTAGGCGACAAATACATTGTTGAAGCCTCCGTGGGGCACATCCGCGATCTTCCACGCGGCGCTGCTGACGTCCCTGCGAAGTACAAGAAGGAATCCTGGGCCCGCCTCGGCGTGAACCCTGAGGACAACTTCACCCCGCTGTACGTCATCAGCCAGGAGAAAAAGAAGAAGGTCGCAGACCTCAAGGCCAAGCTGAAGCAGTGCGATCAGCTCTACCTCGCAACAGACCCGGACCGCGAGGGCGAAGCCATCGCTTGGCACCTGCTCGAGGTTCTCAAGCCCAAGGTCCCTGTGCGCCGAATGGTCTTCAACGAGATCACCAAGTCCGCCATCTTGGAGGCGGCAGAAAACACCCGTGAGCTCGACGAGAACCTCATCGATGCCCAGGAAACCCGCCGCATCCTTGACCGCCTCTACGGCTACGAGGTGTCCCCGGTTCTGTGGAAGAAGGTCATGCCGCGCCTGTCCGCCGGCCGCGTGCAGTCCGTTGCTACCCGCGTCATCGTCGAGCGCGAGCGTGAGCGCATGGCGTTCATCTCTGCTGAGTATTGGGACCTGACCGCTTCCCTGCAGACGCAGGGCAATGCTAAGGAGGAGTTCGACGCCCGCCTGACCGCCATCGACGGCAAGCGCGTTGCCTTGGGTCGTGACTTCGACGATAGGGGCCAGCTCAAGGGTGATGAGGTGGTCGTCGTCAAGCAGTCGCAGGCGCACGCGCTTGCCGACGCCCTCCAGGGCGCCACCTTCGACGTTTCCAGCGTCGAGCACAAGCCATATACCCGCAAGCCTTATGCGCCGTTCATGACTTCGACGCTGCAACAGGAGGCAGGCCGTCGCCTGCACTACACCTCCGAGCGCACCATGCGTATCGCGCAGCGTCTCTACGAAAACGGTCACATCACCTATATGCGTACCGACTCAACCTCGCTGTCCAAGCAGGGGCTCAACGCCGCGCGAGGGGCCGCAAGCTCCATTTTTGGTTCGGAGTACGTCTCTGAGGCGCCGCGCATCTACGACCGCAAGGTGAAAAACTCCCAGGAGGCCCACGAGGCTATCCGCCCAGCCGGCGAGAAGTTCGCCACCCCGGGTGAGCTCTCCAGCAGGCTCGACGCGGAGGAGTTCAAGCTCTACGAGCTCATCTGGAAGCGCACCGTGGCCTCCCAGATGGCTGACGCCAAGGGCACCTCCATGAAGGTCACCGTGGCGTCCACCGCCACCACCTCCGAGGGCGCTCAGGACGTGGAGTTCTCTGCCACCGGCCGCACCATCACCTTCCCGGGCTTCCTCAAGGCTTACGAAGATGTGGCTGCCAAGAATTCCGACGGCGAGTCCCGCCTGCCGCACCTGGACGAGGGCGATGACCTCGCCGCCACCAAGGTGACGGCAGACGGCCACTCCACCAACCCGCCGGCTCGCTACACCGAGGCCAGCTTGGTTAAGAAGATGGAAGACCTAGGCATCGGCCGCCCGTCGACGTACGCCTCCATCATCAAGACCATCCAGGACCGCGGCTACGTGCTTTCCCGCGGCAACGCCCTGGTTCCGTCCTGGGTTGCCTTCGCGGTCATCGGCCTGATGGAAAACAACTTCACCGAGCTGGTGGACTACGACTTCACCTCCTCCATGGAGGACGAGCTCGATGCCATTGCCGCCGGCACCGAGAACGGAACCGACTGGCTCAATGGCTTCTACTTCGGCAACGCCGCAGCCAAGGACCAGAAGGCGGACTCGATTGCCCGCCACGGCGGTCTGAAGTCGCTCATCGACATCAACCTCGAGGCCATCGACGCCCGCCAGGTCAACTCGCTGAAGCTTTACACCGACTCGGAAGGCCGCGACGTCTTCGTGCGCGTGGGCCGCTATGGCCCGTACATCGAGCGCGTCGTGGGCACCAACGAGGACGGCACGCCTGAGTACCAGCGCGCCAACCTTTCTGAGACCACCACCCCGGATGAGCTCAACGAGGAGTTCGCAGAGAAGCTCTTCGCCACCCCGCAGGGCGGCCGCGAGCTGGGTGAGAACCCTGCTAACGGGCGCATGGTCGTGGCCAAGGAAGGCCGCTTTGGTCCTTACGTGACCGAGCAGGTGCGCGACGATGAGCGCGAAAAGGCCGAGGCCGAGGCCCTCGAGGTGGTCAAGCAGGAGCGCGAGGCCGAAGACAAGCAGCGCGCCGAGGAAGGCAAGCGCGCCAAGAACTGGGAGACCAAGACTGCGGAAAAGCAGAAGGAAAAGCGCATCGCCGAGTACATCGACGAGAAGCTCAAGCCGGGCACTGCTTCGCTGTTTAGCTCGATGGAGCCATCTACTGTCACCTTGGAAGATGCGCTCAAGCTGCTGTCCCTGCCGCGTGAGGTGGGCGTGGATCCTTCCGATAACGAGGTCATCACCGCGCAGAACGGCCGCTACGGTCCGTACCTGAAGAAGGGCAGTGACTCCCGTTCACTGGCTAACGAAGAGCAGATCTTCTCCATCACCTTGGACGAGGCGCGCCGCATCTACGCGGAGCCGAAGCGCCGTGGCCGCGCCGCCGCGCAGCCGCCGCTGAAGCAGCTGGGTGACAATGACGTCTCCGGCAAGCCGATGTCCGTCAAGGATGGCCGCTTCGGCCCGTACGTCACCGACGGCACCACGAATGCTTCGCTGCGCCGCGGCGACGATCCCGCAACGCTTACCGACGCCCGCGCCAACGAGCTGTTGTCCGAGCGCCGTGCCAAGGAGGCCGCGGATGGCGGTAAGAAGACAACCAAAAAGGCTGGGAAGAAGTCGACCAAAAAATCGACCAAGAAATCCACGAAGAAGGCAACCAAGAAGTCGGCGAAGAAGCCTTCGCCAGGCACTAAGAACGTGGTCAAGGCAGGCAGCCGCAAGTAGCGATGGACTTCCTACAACGCACTGAGGAGGGCGCCGCCGCGCTGTGGCGGGCGGTATATCCCGCAATCACCGATCCCGCCGGTCACCCCGCGCGCCTTGGTTTTCTAGCTGCCGGGGAGGCCAGCGCTTGGGCGCGCATCTTCGGGTTTGAGCCCCGGCTTCTCGACGCCACAGTAATAGCTACTCTATGCACCCAAACGGCGAACCCGGTGCTGCGCGGTGGCCTTGCCGCCGGTTCGGTGGGCCAGTACTGCAAGCGCGGCGAACCGAATGCTCTGGGCATTGCCGCCATTGCCTTGCATCACGGGGCTTATCTGTATCTTTTGCGTGCGCAGCGCAACGACAAGCTGGGCTGGGGCCTGCGCATCGGCGTGTGGGCTGGCGGCCTTGCCGTATCTAAGGGCCGCTACCGCGCGGCCACCGCCGTGGCTGGTGCGGCTGTCGCCGCCACTTCGGCGCTCGCAGGGGATCCAGCTTTGCGCGCAGAGGCCACGAAGGGCGCGAGCCACGGCGCCAACCTCATCCTCTTCTCAGAGGGGCTTACCCTCGCACGCACCCTGCCCGTCAACCCGCTGCGTGATAGCCGCCTACTGGGCGCCGCCGAGGCCGCTAGCCGCGTGCTTGGCCACTTCCTTCTGGTTGATGCACTGGAGCGCCACTGACGGGTGATTCAATGCCGCTAGGCGGCTGCCTTTTTAGTTCTGGCCGCATCGTCTTGCCATAAGAAATTCGGCGATGCAGCCACTCGAATGGGCCCGGCTTGCCAAAGTATTCGAGAAGGCAGGCCAGCAGCAGAGTGAGCAGCCAGTTGCCCACCGCCAACAAGGCCAAGCCGGAGGCATAGAACTGGGAGCCGATGTTTAAGGTGAACGGGAAAATCACCGTGAAGAAGATGATCGACTGCATGATGTAGCCGCTCATCGAGCGCTTACCCAGCGCACTAAATGGCCACAGCCACCAGGGCAGTGTCTGCACCTTCTCTAGCACCAGCGCGAGCATCGCCAGGATGCCCGGGCCGGTAATCACGCCGACGAAGGTGTTGAGAAGATAGAAGGCCCCCTCGGCTTCCGCGGGGAGCACGCCGATAGCAGCAAGGCCCCACGGCAGGCCCACGCCCAAGATGATCGCTGCTGCAATGCCCGCCCAGATGCGCAGCTCGGTGCGGTGAGACGCGACGTCGGCAAGCGTGCCCTGGCGCGCCCACGTAAAGCCCACCAACATGATGGGTCCGTACATGAGCATGAACGGCACGGCGGCAACAGCCTGCCCCAACAGCATCACTAATCCATCCAGCACCAACTTCCCATAGGATTTGGGGAGCTCGGAAAAGAGGACATAATTAATGCCTGATTCCGGAACCAAAAGCGTAAACACAAACGCACCGATTCCAAGGACCGTAATGATGGTCAGCAGGGTATAAGCGATCTTCTTGAGAGTTTTATCGTGCAGGGTAATAAACATGCTGATGACCAAAGCACAGCAGCCGTAGAAAAACATGATGTCGCCATTGAAGATAAACACCAGGTGGATAATGCCGAAAAGGGCCAGGAAGCCGTAGCGCTTGATGATGACCATGCGTGCCTGGCCGAGCGGGAAGCCGCGGCGCCAAAGGCTCAGGGTGATAAGCCCAATACCGAAGCCCAGGAGCGTGGAGAACATCGGCAAGCCGCGGTTATGCGCGAACATCGCGGTAAAGAGCACGGTTGCCTTATCCCACACGTTGCCGGAATCGATGCCGCCGAAGTACTGGCCGTCTGGATGGGCGGTGGTAATCCACCCAGTGCAGACGTTGGCTAGGGCGATGCCGAGAAGAGCCATGCCACGAGCTACGTCGGGCACGATCATGCGAGGTCGAGACTGAGACACTGCGGAGGTCATGGGCCGCATGTTACAGATCTTATGAAATTAGTTCTCGATTACTGCGCCGCGCTTGCTCCACTACTGTTCCGCGCGCTCAGCAAGCGTGGGGCGGATAGGGCGTGCCAGTCGCGTCATGCGGCGTCGTCCGCGCAGCTCAATGGACTTCATCATGGTCCAACGCGCCTGTTCAGCCTCGTTGGCACCGCGCAGCGTGGCGGAGTTAGTCAGCACTTGGCCCGGGGTGTCCTTGGCCAGCTCGGTCAGGCGCGCCGCCTCGTTTACTGCGTCACCGATGACGGTGTACTCGAAGCGATCTGCGCCGCCGATGTGGCCGGCCACCACGTGACCCGCCGCGACGCCGATGCCTGCCTGCAGCTCCAAGCCACGCAGCTCCTGACGCAGCTCGCGCGCTGCCTGCAGCGCCATGGAGTTAGCGTCGTAGACGTTAAGCGGAGCGCCGAATACGGCCAGCGCGGCATCGCCCTGGAACTTGTTGATGATGCCCTTGTTGCGGTGCACCACTTCGACTACGTGCTCGAAGAACTTGTTGAGCGCTTCGACGACCTCCTCCGGTGTGTGGTTGACCGCGAAGGTGGTGGAGCCGATGACGTCGATGAAAAGAACGGCTACCTTGCGGTCCTCGCCGCCCAACTCGGGGCGCTCCTCCAACGCGCGCTGGGCCACCTCCGTGCCCACGTAGCGGCCGAAGATATCGCGCACGCGTTGACGCTCGCGCAGGCCGCGCATCATCTCATTAAAACCTGCCTGCAGCACGCCCAACTCGGATCCGTCATAAATATCGACCTGCACATCATTTTCGCCGCGGCGCACGCGGTTGATGGCGTCCTGCAGCTCCAGGATGGGATCAACCACGCTCATCATCGCGAAGACGGTACCGGTAAAACCCGTTCCCAGGGCGGTCAGCGCAAGGGCGATTACCGCGGGCATGATGTCGGTGGAGTTATCGGTAAACAGTCCCGCGCGCCGGCCCAGCAGAACGAGCACGATTCCGATCAAAGGAATGCCCGACGTCATCACCCAGGTGAAGATGAGGCGGTACTTGATGGGCGGCTCCAGCGTGGAGTCCTCGAAGCGACGCGCCACGGCCTGTGCGGCTACTGGGCGCACCAGACGCTCGGCTTGCAGGTAGGTAAGCAGGACCACCAGCAGTCCCGCCAAGGTGGTGGACACACCGACCACCAGACCCAAACGGCCCGAGGACTGCGAGGCGATAACTACGGCGAGGATGATGCCGATGACCCACACCAAGGCCGCCACCGCGGCTTGGTAAACCGGGATGCGAAGCACGAGGTTGCGCACCATGTTGGGATCATGGGCGTCGGGATTGCGCTGCCAATCCAGCACCGGACGGAAAAGCAGCAGGGTAACCGCGATGCCGATCACCACAGCGAAGGTCACGTATAGGGCGCCGACGAGCTCGAGGTTGGGAACGTCGGAGGTGAAGTCCTTAATTTCCGGCATCGGCAGGAAGAAGACCACGAAGGTCATAATCGCGATGGCGCCGACGATGTTAGATCCCAGAACGAGCGTGGCGTACATCGGCCATTGGGTGCCCATAAGCCAGCGGGCGCCACGCAGTAGTCTGTTCATGATTTATTACTTTAGTTATCCCAGTAGGCTAGGGCGAGTGAATACCGGAAGCGTTGCGCAACGATTGGCAGATACCCCGGCGGTGGCCCACACGATCCTGGCCGCCGCGCGGGCAGCCCGCGGGGAGGGGGACCCGCGTGCCATGAGCCACTCGTGGCTGTTCACGGGCCCGCCGGGTGCTGGAAGGTCCCTGGCTGCGCTCTGCTTCGCGGCCGCGTTGATGTGTACTAGCGCTGACGAAAATGGGGACCCCGGCTGCGGCCAGTGCGAGGCCTGCCGTGGCGTACTCGAGCAACAAAAACACACCGACTTGGTCTACGTGGACCCCCAAGAACAATTCATCACCGTGGGCGAGGCCCGCGAGGTGATCGGCCGCGCCGCGAGCCTTCCCAGCGTGGCGCCGTGGCGCGTGGTCATCTTCAATAAGGCCGATCGCTTCCGCAACGAGGCTGCCAACGCGCTTCTCAAGACTGTTGAGGAGCCGCCGGAGCGCACGGTCATCATCATGGTCGCCCCGTCGGAGGACCCACAGGACTTTTCCCAGACCCTGCGATCGCGCTGCCGCCACCTCTATATCCCGGCACCGAGCGTCGACGGAATCGTCAAGCAGCTCATCGCCGAGGGCGCCAGCGAGCACGACGCCCGCCTGGCCGCCGTGACCAGCCTGCGCCACGTGGGCCGCGCGCGCCACTTGGTGCAGGATCCCGGCGTGCAGAAGCGTCGCGCCATGGCCATCAACCTGGCTGAGGAGGTCTACCGCGGGTCGCAGGCTTTCCAAGCAGTAACGGCATTGCTGAAGTTCGTGGAGACCGACGCCAAAAATTCCCGCGCCGAGCAGGATGCGGAGGAGCTGGTCAAGCTGGAGCAGTCATTTGGCGTGGGTGCCAAGGGTAAAGGCGCGGCCCGGGCACAGCGCGACGCCAAGTCGGCCCTCAAGGAGCTCGAGGATTTGCATAAGAAGCGCGCCAAGCGCCGGATTACGGACGGCTTGGACATGGCGCTCATCGATCTAGCGGGAATCTACCGCGATGCCCTCATGCTCAAGGTCGGTGCTCAAGTGGAGATGACGCACCCGGATTTTGCTGGATTGACAGGCGAACTGGCCAAGCGCGTGAGCGAGGACGGTCTGCTCGCGGCGCAGTCCGCGATTCGCACCTGCCGTGAACAACTTCTGCAGAACGCCAACCCCCAAGTGGCCTTCGACGGCATGGTGGGGCGGTTGCGTTTGGCCCGCTAGAGCCTGCTTTCCGACGCCGATCCACACGCGATTTCCGGAACCCGCCAGCACTGCGATAGAATCCCTTTTGCTGCATATGCAGTGTGCCGCTTTAGCTCAGTCGGTAGAGCATTTCACTCGTAATGAAAAGGTCGTGAGTTCGATTCTCACAAGCGGCTCAAAAAGAACCCGCCTTCTTATCTGTAAGAGGCGGGTTTAGTGCTTCCTGGCTAGTTACCCAGACCTGGAACTACAGACTTCCTGCTCGCCACCGCACGTGCTTGCCGACGCCCCGCAATCCACCAGAAAGCTGCATTTCCACCCCTGGGTATTTGCTAGAGGATGGCGGAGGGAGGGGGAGAAGTAGGAAAGCGTTAGCTCTCGTTAGCTCTGCAGCAAGCGCGGGACAACCTTGCCCGTAGCGTTGCGCGGAAGCTTGTCTAGGAAGTGGACATCGCGCGGCACCGAGTGGTCGGCGAGGTTCTCGCGCACCCATTCGCGGATGGTTTCTGCCGTCACGGACTTGCCCAGCGAATCCTTGGTGGTCACAGCCCACACCGCGATGCGCTGGAAGGTCTTCTCGTCCTCCACGCCGCCGGCGTGCACCTCGTGGATGCCCGGCATCGCTTCCAGAATCTCAGTGACCGACTGCGGGTGAACGTTCTCGCCGCCGACGATAATCATGTCGTCGGCGCGACCCACCACGTGCAGGTAACCCTGCTCGTCGATGTAGCCCAAGTCGCCGATGGAAATCAGCCCGTCAATCTTGTTTAGCTTGATCTTCGGGTTGGTGTAGCCAATCAACGCGGTGGAGTTGGTCAGGTAAATCTCGCCGACCTCGCCGCGCGGCACCTCGATGCCCTCCTCGTCGAGGATGCGCAGCTTCGTGCCCGAAGCCACCTTGCCGCCGGTGGTCGGGTCCTTGGCCACCTCTTCCATCGTCGCCGTGGAGGCGAGCGCGAGCTCCGTGGAGCCGTATACGTTGCACAGAATGGGTCCGAAGCGCCCGTTGGTTTCCTCCACAATCTGCGGCGTGAGCGCGTGGCCTGCAGAAGCGATGAACTTTAACGAAGAGGTGTCGTAGCGCCCAGATGGGTCCACTTCGACCATCGCACGGAAAAAGACGGGGGAGGATAGCAGGCCGTCGAGCTTGTAGCGCTGAATATCATCGAGCGCCAGCTCCGGGTCAAAGTCGCGGCGGGTCACGATGGTGTTGCGCAGACCCAGCGCGATGTTGACGCAGGCCCAACCCCAAGTGTGGAAGATGGACGCCGTCATCTGCACCTTCTGGTTTGCGCGCCACGGGATGTTGCCCACGATGGAGGCAAGCACGACCGGCAGGGTCGGCTCTGGGCGCATGATGCCCTTCGGGATGCCGGTGGTGCCGGAAGACATCAGCACGATGTGGCCATGCTTGGGGTACTTGTCCAGGCGGACCTGGGAGACGGCCTCGGGGTGCTTGACGACGTCGCTTAGCGTGCGCAATCCATAATGTTCCGCGCCCGAGTCGTGGCTGATGATGACCTCGAGCTTCTCGTAATAGGCCGGATCGAGACGGTCGATGAATTCGTCATCGATAGCGAGGACGTTGATGTTGTTTTCTTCGATGCAACCGGCTAGCTGTTCCGGAGAGGAACCCACGTTGAGCAGGAAGATGTGGGCACCCGCGTAGCCTTTGGCACCGAGCGGGATAATGATGCCGCGGCCGTTGCGAGCCATGACACCGAGGCGGATCTCCGGCAGGTCGAGCGCGCGCAAGTGCTTGGCGAGGGTCTGCGCGTTATTGCGCAGTTGGCGGTAGGTGAGGGTGCCGTCGTCATCGATAAGCGCAATGCGATCTGGACAGGTGATGTAGCCCTGCTCGAGCTCGCGCGCCGTGGTGAAGCGGTAGCGGGTCAGGATTGGCCCTGCCTTGATCAGGGGAGTGATTCCGTCGTGGTGGGTAATGATTCCGGACTTGAAGAGTTCGGGGACAAAGCGGCTGATCGCCGCAGCTTTGAAAGCTAAATCGGAAAAATTGAAAGACATATAAACCTATTTTCAAAATAATTTGGAGAGCTATTCGCTTCTCTATCGTATTTTCAGGGCTAACCGTTGCTCTGAAGGGGTCAAATGTTGCTAGTGTTACAGAAGTTACCGTAAAGTAGCGTAGGATACTTTTGATTCTAAACACATTTTCTGAATATCCGGATTCCTGGCGGTCAACTGGACGGGCATCCAGGTTGCGCTAGGATAATGTGCGACAAATTTTGAGAGGAATCTAATGAAGCTGAAGAAGAAGGTGGCTGCTGTCGCCGCCGCTATGTTTGTTGCGGTGGGGGTTGGCCAGGTGCCGCAGGCGGTTGCGGCTGAGCGTAACTTGGTGGCTTTCGGTGACTCCGTTTTGGCGGACCCTGATGTGGGAGCCTACCTGCAGGCGCGTCTGAGCTCTCAAAGTGCTGGTGGTGTGAATTGCCCGCAGTCCAATAACTTTGCAAAGCGCACCGGCGCGAAGTTGGGCCTGCCGGTCGCTGATTTCTCCTGCTCCGGCGCCGTTTCCTTCTCCCCTGGGCCGCAGATGTTCTCCCAGGTGGACCGCGCTATCCAGACGGGGGCGCTCAGCGGTGAGACGCGTCGAGTTCTCTACACCACCGGTTTCAATGACACCTACAACAACCCCGGAATGAGCGAGGGCGAGCTGCGTCGCCGCTTTGTTGATGCGAATGCACCTTTGATTAACCGCATTCGTGCCGCTGCGCCGAACGCGCGTATTCAGATTGTGGGCTATCCGACCATTGGTTCCGCGGGGAGCTACTGCTTGCTGCACGTTGGCCCAACTCCGGCGGATCGCACCTACCTTCCGCAGGTGGAAGGCTGGGAGAATGCAGCCCAGTGGATGCAGGTTGACCTTGCGTCCCGTACGGGTGTCGAATTTCTCGACATGAAGCCTTCTTCCCGTAATAACGGCATGTGTGCGAACGCGGATCAGCGCATGTGGGCTGGTCTTGTGGACTTTACTGCGGGCGACGGCAATCTGCCGCTGCACATCAACCAGCGCGGTCACGAGCATGCGGCAAACGTTATTGCCGCATCCTAGATTCTGAAAGACATTTTCATTAGTACGGCCTTGCTGAAAATCTGTGTAGGCTCGGCCGCATGAGTGAAACAACCGTTAAAGCAGTAATCGCCCGTTCCAAGGGTGCACCAGTAGAGACCGTTGACATCGTCGTGCCCGAGCCGGGCGCTAACGACGTCATCGTAAAAGTTCAGGCCTGCGGTGTGTGCCACACCGACCTGGCCTACCGCGACGGCGACATCGAAGATGCCTTCCCGTTCCTGCTTGGACATGAGGCTGCGGGCGTCGTCGAGCGCGTGGGCTCCGACGTAACTCACGTGGAGGTCGGTGACTTCGTCATCCTGAACTGGCGCGCCGTGTGTGGCGAGTGCCGCGCCTGCAAGAAGGGCGAGCCGAAGTACTGCTTTAACACCCATAATGCTTCCGCGAAGATGCGTCTGGCCGAAGGCGACCAGGACGCCGGCACGGAGCTGACCCCAGCGCTCGGCATCGGGTCCTTCGCGGAGAAGACCCTGGTTCACGAGGGTCAGTGCACCAAGGTGGATCCAGGCGAGGATCCTGCCGCCGCTGGCCTGCTCGGCTGCGGCATCATGGCAGGCCTGGGCGCTGCGGTTAATACCGCCGACATCCAGCTAGGCGAGTCCGTCGCCGTATTCGGCTGCGGCGGCGTGGGCACTGCGGCCATCGCAGGAGCCAAGCTGGCAGGTGCTGCGAAGATCATCGCGGTGGACATCGACGAATCCAAGCTGGAAACCGCCCGCGAGTTCGGCGCCACCGACACGATCAACACCAAGGATTTGAGCGAGGACGAGGTCGTCGAGGCCGTCCGCAACCTCACCGAGGGCTTCGGCACCGACGTCACCATCGATGCAGTGGGCATTCAGCCGACCTGGCGCCAGGCTTTCTACTCCCGCGATCACGCCGGCCGCATGGTCATGGTGGGCGTGCCGAACCTCACGGATCACGTGGATATCCCAGCCATCGACCTGTACGGCCGCGGGGGTTCCATCAAGCCGGCGTGGTACGGTGATTGCCTCCCGGAGCGCGACTTCCCGGCCTACGTCTCCTTGCACCGCAATGGGCAGTTCCCGCTGGACAAGTTCGTCTCGGAGCGCATTGCGCTTGACGACGTCGAGGAAGCCTTCACCACCATGAAGTCCGGCAAGGTTCTGCGTTCTGTCGTAGAGTTCGCGTAAACCGCTAGGGTGCAATCAAGAAGGAGCAAAGATGCAGATCGATAAGGTAGTGACCTCGGGTAAGTTTCGCCTCGACGGCGGGGAGTGGGACGTGGATAATAACGTCTATGTCATAGGCGATGCCTCCGGCGTTTACGTGGTGGACCCTTCCCACGACCTAGACGCAGTGGCCGACATGGTTGGCGACCGCCCCGTCAAGGGCATCCTCCTCACTCACGCCCACAACGACCACTGTGACCTCGCGCCCGCGGCCGCCGAGCGCTTTAGAGCCGAGGTTTATCTCCACCCCGACGATGAGATGCTGTGGGAGGAGTCCAACGGCGGTGCGCCTTTCACCCCGCTGGCGGATAACCAGCAGTTCCAGGTCAGCGGCGAGGACATCACGGTGTTCCACACCCCAGGTCACTCCCCGGGCTGTGTGGTCTTGCACCTGCCATCCGACGGCGTTCTACTCTCCGGAGACACCCTCTTCAATGGCGGGCCCGGTGCTACCGGCCGCAAGTACTCCGACTTCGACGTCATCATCGAGTCGCTGCGCAACGTCGTGTTCCACCTGCCCCCGGAGACTCGCGTCCTGCCAGGTCACGGCGATGAAACCACGGTAGGGGCAGAGGCTGCCCGCATCGACGAGTACGTGGCCCGCGGCTATTAGTTAGCCCTCGCTCGCTGCGTCCACCAGATAGGCGCCATAGCCTGATTTCATGAGCGGATCGGCGAGCGCGGCCAAGGCCTGCCGGGAGATGAAACCCTCGTGGTAGGCCGCCACCTCGGGTGAGCCAATCACCGTGCCGGTGCGCTTTTGCATGACCTCGACGTAGGCGGAGGCCTCGCTCATGGAGTCCACGGTGCCGGTATCCAGCCATACGTCGCCGCGCTGCATGCGCTGTACGCGCAGCTGCCCGCGCCGCAGGTATTCCTCGTTGACCGCGGTGATTTCTAGCTCCCCGCGGGCGCTGGGCTCGATAGACTTGGCGATCTCAACAACGGAGTTGTCGTAGAAATATAGGCCCACCACCGCATGGTTGGACTTGGGCCTTTCCGGCTTCTCCTCAATCGAGAGCGCATTGCCGTCGGCGTCGAAGTCCACCACGCCATAGCGCTGCGGATCAGAAACCTCGTAGGCGAAGATGATGCCGCCCTCCGGATTGCGGCACTGCCCCAGCGCGGTGGCAAAGCCGTGGCCTTCGAAGATGTTGTCGCCCAGAACGAGCGCCACCGAGTCATCCCCGATGAAGTCCTCCGCGATGAGGAAAGCCTGCGCCAGGCCCTCCGGCTGTGGCTGCACCGCGTAGGAGAGCATGAGGCCGAGCTGGGAGCCGTCGCCAAGCAGGCGTTCAAAGGATGCCGAATCCTCCGGCGTGGTGATGATGAGGATCTCCCGGATGCCCGCCTGGATGAGAGTGCTCAGCGGGTAATAGACCATGGGTTTGTCGTAGATCGGCATGAGCTGCTTCGAGATGCCCTTGGTGATGGGGTAGAGGCGCGTGCCTGAACCGCCAGCGAGGATGATGCCTTTCATGAATTCAACCTTAATCCAGCGAGTAGAGCGCGAGGTACAGCGCAATCGCCGCGCGCCAGTTCATAGGGCTAAAGCCGGTGGCCTCAATCTTGGACAAATCCAGCGTGGACTCCAGCGGACGCTGCGCGGGCTCATCGCCGTATTCCTCGGCGCTGACCGGGTGGACCTCGGAAGGGTCGTGGCCGAGCCCGATGAACGTGGCCATCGCGATTTCGTCGCGGCCTACGCTGTCGCCCCCGGAGGATATGTTGTAGATGCCGTAGGGTGCCTGCACCTTGAGCAGGTGAGCGATGCCCTTGGCTAGGTCCTCGGCGAAGGTCGGCCGCCCGTGCTGGTCATGGATCACCTTCGGTTCCACGCCCTGTTTGGCAAGCCGCGCCATGGTCTTGACGAAGTTATTGCCGTCCCCAAAGACCCAGGAGGTGCGCACGATGTAGTGCTTTGGCGCCACGCTTGCCGACGCCTCACCTGCCGCCTTCGACGCCCCATACAGGCTTAACGGGCTGGGTGTTTCCTCCTCGGTGTGGATTTTCTGGGAACCGTCGAAGATGTAGTCGCTCGAGACATGCACCAAGGTCAGGTTGTTCCCCACGGCGATGCGCGCGAGCTTCGCGGGCGCTAGGGCGTTGACTTCCCAGGCGCGGGCGCGGTCGGACTCGGCCCCATTGACGTCGTTGTAGGCAGCGCAGTTAATGATTGTGGAGTAGTGCCGCCAATGGCGCTCAGGTGGGTTGCAGATGTCGAAGTCCTCGCGTGCACAGAACTCAGCGTGGGGCAACACTTGGCGCAGCGCGCGCCCCAGTTGACCGTTTGCACCGGTGACCAATACTTTGCGCGGGGCCATGGGGGTGACGTCGGCAAGGCGTGGGTGAGCCCGGTCTTTGTCAGAGATCTCCGTGGGTTCGAGCGGCCAATCCACCATGTCCAGATTCACGAATGTGTACTCCGCATCCGGTGACCAGTGGTCATTGACGAGGTAAGAATAGGCGGTTTCCTCCAGCGCCTGGAAACCGTTGGCCACGCCCCAGGGCACAAAGACGGCGGTCTCCGGCCCAATTTCGTGGGTGACCAGCTCGCCGTAGGTCGGAGAGCCCTCGCGCACGTCGCACCACGCGCCAAAAACTTTGCCATGGGCGATGCTCACCAGCTTGTCCCATGGTTCGGCGTGGAGGCCGCGAGTCACGCCCCTCGCGGCGTTGAAAGAAACGTTGTTCTGCACCGGCTGAAAGTCCGGCAGCCCGGCATCCAGCATCTTGGCGCGCTGCCAATTCTCCTTGAACCAGCCACGGTTGTCGCTGTGCACATCCAGTTCCAGGATGAGCAGGCCTTCAATGGCTGTCTTCTTGATCTGCATGATTGCCCCTTATTGTCCTTGCTGCGCGTAGTGCTTCTCGACGTCGCCCTTCACCGGACGCCACCACTGCTCATTGTCGTGGTACCACGTGATTGTTTGCTCAAGCCCCACGCGGAGGTCCGTGTAGCGCGGGACCCAGCCGAGCTCGCGGCGCAGTTTCGAGGCGTCCATGGCATAGCGTTGGTCGTGGCCCGGCCTATCTGCCACGTGCTCGTAGCGGGCCTTACCAGTTTCGTCAGTAGCTCCCATGATCTCGCAGATCACTTCGATGACTTCTTTGTTGTTGATGTCTTTCTGGTCGGCACCGATGTTGTAGGTTTCACCGATTTCGCCACGATCCAAAATCGCTAGCACTGCTGCGTTGTGATCATCGACGTGAATCCAATCGCGCACTTGCTCGCCGGTGCCATAAAGCTTTGCGGGCTGATCATCCAATAAGTTGGTGATCTGCCGCGGAATGAATTTCTCCACGTGCTGGTACGGGCCATAGTTATTGGAGCAGTTGGAGATGGTCGCCCGCAGACCGAAGCTGCGCACCCAGGCACGCACTAGATGGTCCGAGCCGGCCTTGGAAGCCGAGTACGGTGAGGAAGGGTTGTACGGAGTGGACTCCGTGAACTTCGTGTCGGCGCCGATTTCAAGGTCGCCGAAAACCTCATCGGTGGACACGTGGTGGAATCGCACGTCATGCTTGCGGCACGCCTCGATCAGTGTGAACGTTCCCACCACATTGGTCTGAATGAAGGGGGAAGGGTCCCGCAGCGAGTTGTCATTGTGCGACTCAGCGGCGAAGTGAACGACTACGTCCGACTGCGCCACTAGCTCGTCTACCAACACGGCGTCAGCGATATCACCGACCACTAGCCGTGCCTCGACTCCCTCAAGGTTCGCGCGATTGCCGGCGTAAGTGAGCTTGTCGAGGACCGTGATTTCCACCTCCGGCCGCTCCTTAGCTACGAGACGAACGAAGTTTGCGCCGATGAATCCGGCGCCACCTGTGACGAGCATTCTGTGCATGGCTACCAAGTTTAGGCCACCGTTCCTATCCTTCCTCAGCTCCGGAGCAAAACGCCAGCGTTGCCCTCCCGCAAGACACACTTGTCCTGCGGTTAGGCACTGAGTTTGCGCGCTGGAGCTTTTTGCGCAGCCGGACTGTCATTGAGAAGGATCTGCCCCGAACGTGCGGGGCGATAACCCACTCTTCCTGTTTTGGGGCATCGTTCCGCATGACCCATATTTCTGGCCCCGTCCCGTTGGTCATTGTTATCAACATGATGACCTCTGCATTGGAGCGTTAAGTTCCGTAAGTCCGTGGTCCCACCGGCTGCCCAAGCATGAATATGGTGGACATCGCATTCGACCCAGGGCTTATCACATCCCGGCCGCGAGCACACCAGCTCTGATGCCGCCAAAGCAATCCGTTGATAGAGGCTTGCACTGCGCTTGCAGCGGCCAAGTTCCAGCGGGAAACCTTTGTCATCTACTGCGCAGATAAAGTCATGCGATGCAGCTCCTATGCGCAACAGGTCGAGCGGGGAAAGCTCCACTCCTGTGTTGGTGGCGAACCTCGTGGAAGAATCCATCTCCTCCAACTCGCTCAACGTGGTGGTGATGAGCAGGGAACCTACTCCGCCGTTAGTGTGCTGCTTCGACTCCAAGTAGTCGTGCACTATTGCCGCCAGCTGATCCGCCATGCGCTGCGAATAAGTGCGCGAGTCTTCCTCGGCGGGGACATTTGGTCCGCCCTGATGGCGGGCTGGTGCGAAAGCAGCCTTGAGCATCGCCGCAGTAGCAGCATCGACATAGCCGCTGATGAACACGCCTCCGTCGGCATCTGGCTGGGAAATGCGCAAGCGGCGCTTCTTAAAGACCGCATCCACATCCGAAACCGATTTGTTGGCCTGACGGATAGCGTTGCGCAGCCAATCCCGCAAAGCCGTATGGGAAAGCTCGCGGGACTTCTCCAAGGCTTGTTGGCGCAATTCTTGCGGCCCAGGCGTCGCGCCCTCAGTGAGGTGTTCCAATTCGCGCTCGATAAGCGCGATGGTCTTTTCGCGCGCGGCATCTTCCTCGAGCATCTGACGGCGCCGCTTTTCGGCTGCCGCGCGCTCCCGCCGATCACGCTCGCGAGCAGCCTCTTCTCGCTTGCGCTCTTCGTCGCTAGCTTCCTCGCCCACTGGCAGCGTTTCAGACGGTGCAGATTCAGAAGGGGAGACCTCAGCAAGCGGCGCAAAAAGTGATTGCCCCGTCTTTATCCGTGACTGAGCTTCGGCGTAAGTGAGCCCCAGTCTCGCCGTGAGGTAGTCTTCTGGCTTGCTCGACCCCACCACGCGCCCAGCATCATCGCGCGCGGCAATGAACGCGAATGCCGCATCCACGGTGGTCTTTTTGCTCATTACGGTTTCGAGATGCTCAAAGGCGGGGTGGAGGCGCCCAAAGTAGACATCAGAGGGATCCTTCAAGAGCTCTCGCAGTGAAGTTAGCGAGCTCGTAATGCTATTGATTGTGGAAATTATTGCCTCATGCTTGTCTTGCATTGTTTCCGTCCCCCTCTCGAATCCCCGTATTCGATTACATGTTCTATTATATCGAATCCTAAAGGTGTGTCAATAGGGAAGTAGAAAAACTTTTCGAATTAAACACTCAGTAAGGGTAGACAGTTATGTGACGAGCTATGCGGGGAATTTGGGTAGCGCCGTGTGATCCAGCCACTGCTCAAGCAGCGCGTCCACGGCAGCCGGATCCTCGCTCTCTGCGTGCAGGCGTTCAATGAGATTCGCAGGACTAACGACGTTATGCTGGCTGGCCTTTACATAGGAGCGGACGGCGCGGAAAAAGGCGACGTCGCCAAGCAGGCGGCGTAAAGCGTGAACCGTGAGGGCCCCACGTTTGTATACGCGGTCATCGAACATGTCGCGTGTGCCGGGATTGGAAAGCTTAAGGTCCTGCTTTTTGCGTGCCAAGACGTTGTAGTGGGAACGCGCCGAATCATGCGCAGGCTGGTCGTGCGCGTGCTCCATCCACAGCCACTCGCAGTAGCAGGCAAAGCCCTCATTAAGCCAAATGTCTTTCCATTCTGTGAGTCCCACCGAATTACCAAACCATTGATGGGATAGCTCGTGAGCGATGAGACGCTCAAAGGTAGCCGAGACATGGTTCGAGCCGAAAATAGAAAGTCCCTGGGCCTCCAGCGGAATCTCTAACTCGTCCTCGGTAATGACGACCTGGTATTCGTCGAATGGGTAACTGCCAAAGCAATCGGCGTAGAACTTCAACATTTCGTGTTGGTGTGCGAATTCGCGCTTGACCGCCTCTTTGAGCTGCGTCGGGGCCCATGCGCGAACGTGCTTGCCCAAATCAATCTCCACAAATTCACCAACCTGCACCGTGGCGAGGTAAGTGGCCATGGGGTGCTCGGTGCGGTAATGCCAGGTCGTTGTGGAACCGCTGGCTTGCTTGCGGGAGACCAATTTTCCATTAGAAATAACACGGAACGGATCATCTGCGGTAATCCGAATATCGTAGGTGGCCTTCTCGCTCGGGGTGTCATCGCATGGGAACCAGCTGGGAGCGCCGTTGGGCTGGCTAGCCACCAGGGATCCTGACTCGGTCTCCTCCCACCCCAGCTCGCCCCACGGGGTGCGAATTGGGCGCGGGGAGCCGCCGTAGCGGATGTGGAGCTCAAACTCGGTGCCTTCCTCCACGGTCTCGGCGAAACTGATGCGCAACTTGCCAGTGGATTGCCGGAACTTCGCCACGCGTGGTGCATTTTTAGCCGTGATACGGCGTGCCACCATGGCGCCACCAAGATCAAGGGTGAGCTTGTCGACGTCGTCAAGTGCGCGCATGTGCAGCACCGCCACGCCCTGCAGCATGTTGGGCTCCACGCGGTAGGTGAGGTCCAAGTCGTAGTGGAGCACCTCGAAGCCTAAATTAAACGCAATACCGGTGTACTCGTCGCGGTGCTCGGAGAGTTGACCAGCGGTTGAGGCGACATGCGAAAGGGCGGTGGAAAGCAGCTTCATAATGCTGCGATCCTACCGCCCTTAAGGTCTAAAGCCCTATTCGAGAAAGCCTAGGAGTTAAGTGCTGCCTCAAATACCGGCCAGGACTTCTCAATGTCTTCGCGCCAGCCCGGCCAAGAGTGGGTGCCGACGTTGCGGAAGTTGAAGGTTGCAGGAATCTGCTGCTTATCCAGCTTTGCCTTCAGATTGTGGGTGCAGTGGTTGACTGCAGCCTCAATGATGCCGCCCTCGACCTGCAGCTGGGCAGAGCCCATGAGTGCAACGGCTGGGTTCATACCCTGCGCGGTGTAGTAAGAAGAGGTGTCGGTCTCACCAGCGAGACCGGTTGCGGAGGAAACGTAGAGAGCAGTGCCGCGCAGCTTCTCGGAGTTGAGCAGGGCATCGTTGTGACGGTTGTTCTCGGAGCCCATTTGGCCCCACATCTGCTCCGGCTCAGCGCCGCCACGGTTAACGGTTAGGCGCAGGAACTGGTGCTCCAGCGGGGTGGAGGTAGCGGCACAGCCAGCGAAGGAGCCTACTGCATCGTAGAAGCCCTGGTTGTGCTGAGCGAAGAGGAGGGAGGAGGTTGCGGACATGGACATACCCGCAACGGCACGCTTGTTGGAAGCCTGCAGGCGGCCCTCGAGGGCGGTCGGCAGCTCCTTGGTCAGGAAGGTCTCCCACTTCTGCGGGCCGGAGAGGTAGCTGCCGTTCGGCTCCTGCTCCCAGTCGGTGTAGTAGGAGAAAGCGCCGGCCTGCGGAACGACGACGTTGACGTTCTTCTGGGAGTAGAAGTCAACGGCCTGGGACAGGTTTAGCCAGTCAGAATCCTGCTCAGCGGAACCTGCACCATTGAGCAGGTAGATGGTTGGGCGGTTAGCGTCCTTCGCACGGATCACTGCCAAAGGAACAACGCGGCCGTTCATAGCAGGGGAGGTGGCCTGGAGCTTCAGGACGCGTGCATCGTCCTTGTACTTCTGGAACCACTTGGTTGCTTCTACCTCTGGGGTGACCTGCAGATCGGAGACCTCCGAGAGGGTGGTCTCGCCAGCTACCTGCTGTGGGGTGAGGGTTGCAGCACCTGCGGCAGGTGCAGTGAGAGTGCCAGCAGCGATGGCTGCTGCTGCGATGATAGTGCTAATTCGCTTCATTGGCTTCTTTCCAACATCTGAAGAGTGACAAGGAGAGCTTACTGTGTTCATGCTGTCTGGTCTACCGTGCGGAGCCAGTAGGGGTAAACAATCTCAGTTCAGTAAGCCATTCGGTAACTGGGATATCGGCGACCGCTTCGTATTCGTTAACAATTTCCGATGAATTTTACTGTTTCAAAACGGCGGCTTGGGGGAATGCCTTTTGTGTAGCGTGTCGGTCAAGGCTGGCTAAGCTGCACAAATTGCTAGGTGGCAGTGTCTTGTAGTGACTTTCGGGGTTTGCCTGTCGATGATGGTGGGCAATGATCATAGGACTCTCGTGAAGTTATTGAAGTTAGCAGTGGTGTGGGGGTGGTTTTTGTGTCATAATCTTCTGCGTCGGAAACCATGTGGCACGTAACGACGTCGCATGAAAGCCCGTTAATATATGTGCAACCCGGTCTGCGGCCCACCCCTTGGGCGTGTGGCCTGCACCTAAATCAGCCAGAAACAATAGAAAGTGAAGCTCAATGAACGCTTTTGATACCCTTCTCGTCATGATCAACAACATCCTCGGTGGCTGGATCCACGCTGGTTCCTCCATGTCCTCCAACGCGGCATTGGCCATGGGGCTGTTCTAAATTAGCCAACGCTGCCCCCGCCACGGTGCCTATATATAGGTCCGGAGGCGGGTTCTTTTTGCTCATCGTTGGTGGGGAGCACATGCTTACCGACGTCCCCATCTCTCGCCCATGCACACAATCGCGGGGGGAGAGAGACACAGCGCACGAAGTTACGTATTCTTATATGCGTGACTAATGAACATTATGACGTTGTAGTACTCGGCGCGGGCCCCGGCGGCTACGTGTCCGCCATCCGCGCAGCCCAGCTCGGTAAGAAGGTTGCTGTCATTGAGAAGCAGTACTGGGGAGGCGTCTGCCTCAACGTTGGCTGCATCCCGTCCAAGGCGTTGTTGAAGAACGCCGAGGTTGCACACACCTTCAACCATGAGGCTAAGGCTTTCGGCATCTCTGGTGATGTCTCCTTCGACTTCGGTGTTGCTCACAAGCGCTCCCGCAAGGTCTCTGAGGGCATCGTCAAAGGTGTCCACTACCTGATGAAGAAGAACAAGATCACCGAGATCAACGGCCTTGGCTCCTTCAAGGACGCAAAGACCATTGAAATCACAGAGGGTGATGACAAGGGTAAGACCGTCACCTTCGACAACTGCATCATCGCAACCGGCTCCGTCGTTCGGTCCCTCCCGGGCGTCGAAATCGGCGGCAACATCGTTTCCTTTGAGGAGCAGATCCTGAAGGACGAGGCTCCGAAGTCCATGGTCATCGTGGGTGCCGGCGCAATCGGCATGGAGTTCGCATACGTCCTGGCTAACTACGGCGTGGACGTCACCATCGTCGAGTTCATGGACCGCGTTCTGCCGAACGAGGACAAGGACGTCTCCAAGGAGATTGCTAAGCAGTACAAGAAGCTTGGTGTGAAGCTGCTGACCGGCTTCAAGACCACCTCCATCAAGGACAACGGTGACAACGTCACCGTTGAGGTCGAGTCCAAGGACGGCTCCAAGACCGACACCCTGACCGTTGACCGCTGCATGGTCTCCATCGGTTTCGCACCTCGCGTGGAGGGCTTCGGCTTGGAGAACACCGGTGTTGAGCTCACCGAGCGCGGTGCAATCGCGATCGACGACTACATGCGCACCAACGTTCCGGGCATCTACGCTATTGGCGACGTCACCGCGAAGCTGCAGCTCGCACACGTGGCTGAGGCACAGGGCGTTGTTGCCGCTGAGGTCATCGCGGGCGCTGAGACCCAGCTGCTGGGTGACTACATGAACATGCCACGTGCTACCTTCTGCAACCCGCAGGTTGCTTCCTTCGGCTACACAGAGGAGCAGGCACGGGAGAAGTTTGCTGACCGCGAGATCAAGGTCGCTACCTTCCCGTTCTCCGCAAACGGTAAGGCTGCTGGTCTCAACGAGACCGCCGGCTTCGTCAAGCTCATCGCTGATGGCGAGTACGGCGAACTCATCGGTGGCCACATGGTTGGTTCCAACGTCTCCGAGCTCCTGCCGGAGCTCACGCTGGCACAGCGTTTCGACCTCACCGCAGAGGAAATCGGACGCAACATCCACACACACCCGACGCTTTCTGAGGCCATGAAGGAAGCTGCCGAGGGCATCGGCGGCCACATGATTAACCTCTAAGCGCTTTTTGCGTTAAGGCCCCCGCGAGGGGGCCTTTTCTGCATCTTCTGGCAAATACCCAGCCCTGGAAACACAGACCTGCTGGTGGCGATCCCGCGAGAACAAACGGGATGCTTGTACGACCACGAGGTCTTGTCTTTCAGGGCTGGGTATTTGCGTTCCGGCAGCGAAGCGCGGCGCCGCAAGCCCGGGATGTCGCGTGCTTAGTAGGGGGCTACGGAAGAGCGGTGGGCGTCGATATTTAGCGTCTCGTTGATAGCAGGGAAAGCGCGCTGTGCGCAGTTCGCACGCGGGCAGGTTCGGCAGCCATTGCCAATTGGTGTTGCTGCAGAGAGGTCGCCTAAATCAAGCCCCTCGGCGTACACCGTGCGGTCTGCGTGGCGAGCTTCGCATCCTAAGCCAATAGCGAAGAGCTTATTCGTATCGCCATAGCGGCCCTGGTGATGCTGCACCGAACGAGAGATCCACAAGTAATTACGGCCATCGGGCATCTGGGCCACTTGGCGGGAGATTACGCCGGGTTTAGAGAAGGTCTCGTAAATATTCCACAACGGGCAGGTGCCGCCAGAGTTGGAAAAGTGAACGCCCGTGGCTGATTGGCGCTTGGACATGTTTCCTGCACGGTCAACGCGCACAAAAGTAAAAGGAATGCCTCGCTTGTTTGGGCGCTGGAGGGTTGAAAGACGAGACGCAACCGTCTCGTAGCCCACGCCGAAGACCTGGCACAAGTACTCAAGGTCGTATCCAGATTGCTCGGCCTCTGCGTGAATAGTCGTGTATGGCAGGATGGTGGCCGCTGCGAAGTAGCTGGCGATGCCGCGCTTAGCCAAGTTACGTGAGGCCTCTGAGGTGAAGGGCTCTTCGTCGACGAGGGCGTCGATAAGCGAGCCGGCTTCTAGGAACCCTAGCTCCGCCGCCATACGGAATGCGCGCTGGCCTTCAGTAAGGCGGCTGGCGAGACGGAACGTTCCCTCTTCGGAATCAAAGCGGTGCAGCGTTCCGTCCATTTGGGGTGTGGTGAGGATCTCCACCCCGTGCTTTTCGGTGAGGCGCACGGCTAGGGCGGCCTCTGTGTCACGGATGCGGAACTGGGAAACGTTGAGCTTGGAGGCAAGGGCCTCGGCGTGTAGATCAAGCTCGTCAAGATAGTTCTGGCGAGCGTAGAAGAAGTCGCGGACTTCGTCGTGCGGCATGGATAAGGCTTGGGTGCCAGCAGTGCGCCGGCTATCGGTAGCCAGTGAGAGCTTGTCGCGCACATTGCGATAGCGACGGTGGATGTCCACGAGGGTTCGTGCCACCGTGGGGTGGTTATAGACCAATTCAGAGAGCTCCTGGAGCTCAACGGGGGAGGGGCAGAGCTCCTTGTCTTGAATTACGTCTTGGATTTCCGCGAGGAGGCGTGAATCGTCGTCGCGTGAGAAGAACGTGGCGTCGACACCGAAGACTTCCGTTATTCGGAGTAAGACAGGTACCGTTAATGGGCGAACATCGTGTTCGATTTGATTCACGTAGCTGGCCGAAAGGCCTAGTGTAGCTGCTAGGGAAGCTTGGCTAAGGTCCCTTTCGCGCCGCAGTTGGCGAAGGCGCGAACCCACGTATGTCTTGCTCATGTGAGAAAGGTTACCGGCGCAGGCCCGGTCGTAACAGGAGTTTTGCAAAGTTTGTGTGAAGCTTCTTAACGACCCTGCGACTGGGGGTATTTTGCGTGGGGTGTGGGTGGTGTGACTCCTGCGAAAGTTTGACACCTAAAGGGGTAACCCTGTCACTTGAATCGTCGCCTGTGACCAACCTCATAAATTGCTGGGAATTCCGCAACGCCCGTATTGCGTAAAGGGCAGCATGCAAGGTAAACGGCTTTTCGAAAGTTAGTTTTTAGGCGATCCTTACCTAAAGAATTTTCTACGGAATGCTTAGTGGCACTTTGGCGGGCTAAAGAAGGCCCAAATTGACTAGTTGCCAGCGAATAAGGCTGCGTAAGGTAAAAGCGACTATGGAGGTGTCATGTCTGTAAAAAATCCTGACCGTGAAGCTCTCGCTCACGGCCGTATCACTAATGAAGCAATTCGTACCAAGCCTTCCGTTCCCACCTGGGCACTGAAGCTCACCATGGCCGTTACGGGCCTGTTCTTTGCGCTCTTCGTTGTTGGCCACATGGCCGGCAACCTGAAGCTTTACTTGCCGGCTCACGACGGCGATGAGGCGCTGGACATCTACGGCGAATTCCTGCGTGGACTCGGCGAGCCGCTGATTCCGCATGGCCACATGCTGTGGATCATCCGTATCGTCCTTCTCGCCTGCGTTATCGCTCACATCTACGGCGCATTTGCCCTGACAGCCCGTTCTAAGCAGTCCCGCGGTAAGTTCAAGCGCACCAACCTCATGGGTGGCCTGGATTCCTTTGCCACCAAGACCATGCTGGTCACCGGTGCCGTCCTGCTGCTGTTCATCATCTTCCACCTGCTGGATCTGACGATGGGCGTGCAGCCGATTGCCCCTGAGGCATTCGTCCACGGTGAGGTTAAGGCAAACATGATTGCCACCTTCAGCCGCTGGCCTGTCACCATCTTCTACGTGCTGGCAATGTGCTGCCTGTTCCTGCACCTGACCCACGGCATCCGTCTGGCTGCTTCTGACCTGGGTATCACCGGTGCAAAGTGGCGTCAGGTCTTCGTGATCCTGGCCTATGTCATTCCGGCAGTCGTTTGCATCGCAAACATCGTTATGCCGCTGTCCATCGCCCTGGGTTGGGTCAGCTAAAGGAGCTTTTGAATATGTCTAACACTGAACTCAAGCGCGAGCACCCAACGTTCTCGCACCCGACGTCGATTGTTCCTGGCGTCACCGCTGGCCGAATTCTGGAGTCCCACGAGCCACACGGCGTCCCAATGAAGGACATGTGGAGCTACCAGAAAGACCACATGGAGCTGGTCTCCCCGCTGAACCGCCGCAAGTTCGAGATCGTCGTTGTTGGTACCGGTCTGGCGGCCGGTTCTGCAGCTGCCGCCCTCGGCGAGCTGGGCTACAACGTCAAGGTCTTCACCTACCATGACTCCCCACGTCGTGCGCACTCCATTGCTGCACAGGGTGGTGTTAACTCTTCCCGTCATAAGAAGGTTGACAACGACTCCGCTTACCGCCACACCAAGGACACCGTGAAGGGCGGCGACTACCGTTGCCGCGAGTCCGACTGCTGGCGCCTAGCTTACGAGTCCGTCCGTGTTATCGACCACATGAACGCCATTGGTGCGCCGTTCGCCCGTGAGTACGGCGGCACCCTGGCTACCCGCTCCTTCGGTGGTGTGCAGGTCTCTCGTACCTACTACACCCGTGGTCAAACAGGTCAGCAGCTGCAGCTGTCCACCACCTCGGCGCTGTACCGCCAGATCGGTCTGGGCAACGTGGAGCTCTTTGCTCACCATGACATGCAGGACATCATCACCTACAACGACAATGGTGTGAAGCGCGCAGGTGGCATCGTCACCCGTAACCTCATCACCGGCGAGCTGAAGGCCTTCACCGGCCACGCAGTTATCCTCGGTACCGGCGGTTACGGCAACGTCTACCACATGTCTACGCTGGCCAAGAACTCCAACGCTGGTGCCATGATGCGTGCCTACGAGCAGGGCGCATACCTTGCTTCCCCGGCATTCATCCAGTTCCACCCGACGGGTCTTCCGGTCAACTCCGAGTGGCAGTCCAAGACCATTCTGATGTCTGAGTCCCTGCGTAACGACGGCCGCATCTGGTCCCCGATCAAGGAAGGCGACGACCGCCCCGCCAACGACATTCCGGAAGAGGAGCGCGACTACTTCCTGGAGCGTCGCTACCCGGCCTTCGGCAACCTGGTTCCGCGTGACGTTGCTTCCCGTGCGATCTCTCAGCAGATCAACAAGGGCCTCGGCGTCGGACCGCTGCACAACTCCGTTTACCTGGACTTCCGTGACGCTATCCAGCGCCTCGGCAAGGACAAGATCCGTGAGCGTTACTCCAACCTCATCGAGATGTATGAAGAGGCAATCGGCGAATCCGCATACGAGACCCCGATGCGTATCGCACCGACCTGCCACTTCACCATGGGTGGCCTGTGGACCGACTTCAACGAGATGACCGCTATCGACGGCCTGTTCGCCGCCGGTGAGTGCTCTTGGACCTACCACGGTGCGAACCGCCTGGGCGCTAACTCCTTGCTGTCCGCATCCGTCGACGGCTGGTTCACCCTGCCGTTCACCATCCCGAACTACTTGGCTCACCACCTCGGTGAGGCCAAGCTGGCTGAGGATTCCGCAGAGGCAGCACAGGCTATTGCACGCGCACAGTCCCGCATCGACCGCCTCATGAGCGTTCGCGGGGAGAACCCGCACGGCCCGGCTTACTACCACCGCCAGCTTGGCGAGATTCTGTACTGGGGCTGCGGCGTTTCCCGTAACGTCGAGGACCTTAAGGTTGCTATCGACAAGGTCCGCGCTCTGCGTGAGGAGTTCTGGGCAAACGTCCGCATCACCGGCAATGCAAATGACATGAACCAGGTTCTCGAGTACGGTCTGCGCGTTGCTGACTACATCGACCTGGGCGAGCTCATGTGTGTTGACGCTCTGGACCGCGATGAGTCCTGTGGTGCGCACTTCCGCGACGACCACCTCTCTGAGGATGGCGAGGCTGAGCGTGATGATGAGAACTGGTGCTTCGTTTCCGCCTGGGAGCCGGGTGCAAACGCTGGCGAGTTTATCCGCCACGCAGAGCCTCTGTACTTTGATTCGATCCCGCTGATGACAAGGAACTACAAGTAATGAAACTGACACTTGAGATCTGGCGTCAAGCCGGACCGACGCAAGAAGGCAAGTTCGAGACCATTCAGGTCGCTGACGCCGCCGAGCAGATGTCCATCCTGGAGCTGCTGGACCACGTCAATGATGGTCTGATCGAGGCTGGCAACGAGCCTTTCGCATTTGCCTCTGACTGCCGTGAGGGCATCTGTGGTACCTGTGGTCTGCTGGTTAACGGCCGTCCGCACGGCCCTGGCCAGAACACCCCGGCCTGCCAGCAGCGCCTGTTCCAGTTCAAGGATGGCGACACCATCAAGCTGGAGCCATTCCGTTCCGCTGCATACCCCGTCATCAAGGACATGATCGTGGACCGCGCCAAGCTGGACCACGTCATGGAGCAGGGTGGCTACGTATCCATGGACGCCGGTACCGCACCGGACGCAGATACTCTGCACCTCAACCACGAGACCGCTGAGTACTCCCTCGACCACGCTGCCTGCATCGGCTGCGGTGCCTGCGTGGCATCTTGCCCGAACGGTGCAGCACACCTGTTCACGGGCGCCAAGCTGGTTCACCTCTCCCTCATGCCGCTGGGCAAGGAAGAGCGTGGCCGCCGCGCCCGCAACATGGTCGACGACCTTGAGCAGAACTTCGGTCACTGCTCCCTTTACGGTGAGTGCGCTGACGTCTGCCCGGCAGGCGTCCCACTGACCGCCGTGTCCGCGGTTACCCGCGAACGTGCACGTGCTGCTTTCCGCGGCAAGGACGACTAAGATATAGTCATTCACAGGAATAACAGGAACGAGAGAAAGTTTCAGCCATGAGCGACAACACCCATGCAGTTGCTGATCACGCAAGTGAGACCTACCCGGAGTTCTCCGGCAAGATCCAGGACTCTTACATTGAGGGATACGACCCAGTATCCTTCGGCGCACCGCACTCTTCTTTGCTGCGCACCTCCACCTGGGTAGGCATGGGCCTGATCCTTTCTCTGCTGCCGGCAGCCGGCACCCTGATTTGGGGCCTCGGCGCTGGTGCCTTCCAGTACGGCGTGGGCCAGGAGAGCTCCCAGATTTCCATCATCGTCGGTGCTGCCCTGCTCGTTGTCATGGCTGTCGCTTGCGTTGGTCTCATCCACTACGGTCGTCGTTACTACCGTCAGTATCGTTCTGAGACCGGTCGTATCAACTAGTTTCTGTGCATCGGACGCCCCCGCAGCCCTCGTGGCGCGGGGGCTTCGTTAGTCTCTAGGGACATAACAGGGTTAGTCTCTAGGTTCGACCAAGGAGTACCAATGACCATCGCCGTCCCAGGCCCCAACCCAGCCGACGTCGCCGAGCGCCGCCGCACCCTGCGCAAGTACCAGTGGGGCGTCACCGGCCTGCTCATCCTCGCCGCAGTCATCTTCTTCGCGTGCTCCTGGTGGCAGCACCACAACCCCGACGCCCCGACGTGGGTGGGCTATGTGCGCGCGGGCGCCGAGGCTGGCATGGTCGGCGGCCTCGCGGACTGGTTCGCGGTTACCGCCATCTTCCGCCACCCCATGGGCATCCCGATCCCGCACACCGCGCTGATCCCCAGGAAGAAGGACCAGGTAGGCGAGGCACTGAGCACCTTCGTAGAGGAACAGTTCCTCACCCCGGATGCGCTCTCGGCGAAGATCTCGGAGAACAACATCCCCGAGAAGGCCGGCGCCTGGCTGGCCCAGCCGCGCAACGCGGAGCTCGCCGCGCACAAGGCCGCAGACGTGGCCTCCCGCGCCGTCAACAGCTTTGACCCCGCCGAGGCCGAGGAACTCATCCGCACCCAGATCCTCGACCGATTGATGGAGCCCGAATGGGGTCCGCCGGTCGGGCGTTTGCTCGAGGGCTACATCGCCGATGGCAAAGCAGAGCCGCTTGTCGACGACCTCATCGACTGGGCCCATGGCAAAGTACTGACCATGGAGGATGCCGTCATCGAGCTCGTCGATGAAAAGATGCCCGCCTGGCTGCCTCGTTTTGCCCGCGGCATGGCAGGCGACAAGGTCTATGTGGCCATCGTCGAGTGGGCCTCCGAGGTCAAGTACGACAAGAACCACGATGTGCGCCAAGCTATCCGCCGCAACCTCGCTCTGTTCGCGCAGAAGCTCCAAGACGATCCCGAGATGGTCGCTCGTGTCGAAGGCATCAAGCAAGAGATGATGAGCTCCGAGCAGATCCAAGCCATGCCGGGGGCGGCGTGGGAGGCCTTTAGGAGCGGCGTCGCCAAGCAGGCTGCGGATCCCGAGTCCTTCTTGCGCACGAAGATCGCCACCGAAGCCCAGCGTTTCGGCACGCGCGTGCAAACGGACCCGAAGTTTTTGCAGCAGGCCAATGACATCGTGGACAAGGCCGCGCGCTGGGCCGCCGAGAACTTCGCCGGCGACATCATCAGCATCATCCCGGAGACCATCAAGCGCTGGGACGCCACGGAAGCCTCCGAAAACATTGAGCTTTTGGTAGGAAAAGACCTGCAATTCATCCGCCTCAATGGCACGGTTGTGGGAACACTGGCAGGATTGGTTATCTATACCGTCAACCATCTAGTTTTTGGAGCCTAAGGGCCTTAGAAGGAGAACTCCATGGATAACTCATTTCTCGACTCACTGAAAACCGCCGGTGCCTCCAGCGCTGAGGTGGCAAAGAACTTTGGCAACCGGTTCAAGGAGGAGCGCCAGCAGCAGGCGCAGCAGGCGAAGGCCGAGCGCGTCGCCCGCGCAGCCGACGAGCCAAGCTCCGCAGAGGGGGAGAAGCCCTTCATCGATAAGTTGACCGAAACCGTCCGCGAGCTGGGCGAGACCGTCGTTAGCGCCGCAGCTGAGACCTTCGAATCCGAGTCCTTCGCGCGCGCCCGTCAGGACGTCACCGCCGCCTTTGAAGAAGGCCGCGAGGGCGTGGCCGAGGCTATCTCCAATGCGAAGGAAAAGCGCGCCACCCCAAAGAAGGCCGCCGAGACTGCGCCGCAGGCTCCGCTGGATGAAAACATCGTCGAAGGTGAGGTCGTCGACGACGACAATTCCAACCCCTTCGGTTCCGCCAGCTAGACTGTTCTAACGTATGAACACTGCATATTATATTCTCGCAAACATGGAGCACTGGATCTTCATGGCCGTTTCAATCTTCGCGATCGTGGGCGCCGTCGTGGCCGCCACGACCCGCGAAGACGCATTCCGTGCCGGAGACCGCCAGGGCAAGTGGACGTGGGTGGGCCTGCTGGTGGGCTCCGCAGTGGCGATGAACCTGCACTTGCCGTTCATCGAGTGGATCGGCGCCGTGGTCACCGGCGTGTACTGGTTTGATGTCCGCCCCCAGCTCAAGGCCATCATCAACGGCGACTACAGCTATTAAAAATGCGCAACCTGCTTGAAGCAACAATCGCAGATGTACGCGAAGCGGCGCAGAATGACAGCGCCCTCCTCGTCTCGCCCACGCACGTGCTCGCCGCTGCACAGGCGCCGCACGTAGCCACCGTGGCGGGCTATCCCACCGGCCGCCACCACAGCCTCATCAAGGCCTCCGAGGCGCGCCTTGCGGTGCAATCCGGTGCGGCGGAGGTTTGGGTTGCAGTTGATGCATTGCTTGGCGACGCCACCGCCCTCCTCACCGATCTCATCACCGTGCGCGAGGCCTGCCCTCAGCCAGTCGCATTGGGGCTCATCGTCCCATCTAGCGAGCATGCGGCCGCCGCGGCACGCGCGGCAGCCCAGGCGGGCTTTGACAAGCTCATCTATGCCACGCAGGAACACCTCGCTGAAGCCGAAACCCAGATAGCACGAGAGCCGGCAGGTGTACTGCCGGCTCTCGTGTGGCCTACCGCTTAGGCCGGCTCTCGTGTGGCCTACCGCTTAGGCCGGCTCTCGTGTGGCCTACCGCTTAGGCCGCGGATTCGCTATCCCTGCGCGGGGGCGCTCTGGCCGCCCGCGGTCACAGCGCCCAGCTTGCTCATCGGAACGTCCTTGCCCACGATGGTCATTTCCAGCTCGCCGTCTGCCACGTCAACTGCTTCGAGGCTAAGCCCCTCACCAATGAACTGGTCCTTCATGCCCTCCTGCAAGGCAGAGGAGATGGCCCCGGTAGCCTCCTGCGGCAACTCAAAGCCGAGGAGGGAAGCGTTCTTTGCCTTGATGGACAGGCCGCCGTCGCGTGCGACAGGCTCCAGCGCCAGGTTAGCCAAGCCATTAGCGAACTCGACGTTGAGGACGTTATCAGCGTCGTTAGCCGTGATGTCAGAGACCGCTAGGTTCGCTATCTGATCGCTACCTGACTTCTCCGCGATGGCCTTCTGGAAGGTGGCCAGCAGGAAATCGTCCGGAACCTTGGTCGAAGCACGCAACGAGCCGGCTACCGGGTCATCAGAGAGCGTCATGTCCTCGATGTGGATATCGGTGGCCGGCTGGCCCTTGATCTCGGTGCCCTCGATCTTCAGCGTGGACGGCGTGGTCATGTTCATCTCAGAGAGCTTGCCGCCCAGCATGCCAATCACCAGCGGGGTAGCGCCGAAGCTGACGTCCGGCTCCTCCTGAGTCTCAACGCCTTCGTCCTTGGCTGCCTGCACGAATTGGTCTTTCATCTGGTTTCCTATGAACCAGCGCATGCCGAATTCCGCCACCAACACGAGAATGAGGAATGTGACGAGCACCCCGATGAGAATTTTCCATGCTAGTGAAGTCTTCTTTTTAGCCATGCCTACTAGTGTTACTCATGTGGCGGCAGATGGCCAATGCGGGTGGGGCCTTCACAGCTTCGGCGCAACGACTTCCCAGTCAACGCTCAAAACATTGTCGCGAAGTCGGCGCCGGATCGGGTGGAGGGGAAGCCCGGCGTCGATAAGCGATTGGTGCGCCATGCGCCATCGCACGCGTGGTCCATGCGGCGCCCAGCCCGCCGAGTACTCCCAGGCGCGGTCAGCCTCCTTGAGAAGGTCGTGGATGGGCTCGCCTGGCACATTGCGGTGGATGAGCGCCTTGGGCAGGCGTTCGGCCAAGTCCGAAGGCTTCTCCACAGCAAACGGGTCCCACGAGAGCGTTAGAGACTGCGGCCCGTCCGCGTTTAACAGAATCCAGGTAGAAAGCCGACCCAGCTCATCGCAGGTGCCCTCGATGAAGAATCCGCCGGGGGCTAGCCGCGACGTCACCTCGTGCCAGGCCTCGGGAACCTGGGTGACGTCGTACTGGCGCAACACGTTGAACGCGCGAACGAGCTGCGGACGATAGCCCGCCAGCTCGAATCCACCCAGCTCGAACGTCACGCCGTCGCGCGGCGGCAGCACGCGCTCCGGCGCAATCTCTAGGCCGGTCACCCGCACGTGCGGATTCACCCGGCGCAGCCAGCCCGCCCACTCCACGGTGGTGAAATGGGACGCGCCATAGCCGACGTCGAGAGCCAGCGGCTCCTCCACGGACCGCAGCAAAGTCGTGATGGCGGGGTGCGCCGCGACCCACCTGTCGCAGCGACGAAGCCTGTTTTGATTGGTGGTGCCGCGGGTAATAACGCCGAAAGGCCGACCCGCACTCGCGCTTGCGCGCAGGTTATGTGCGTGATCGGCCATTTCTGTTAAAAGTAGCGTTTAGAGGTTGTCAGCGATCCACTGCTCGGTCAGCTTGCCCTCGTTATTGAAGAGCTCACCTAGGGCATCGGCAACCTTCGGCTCGATGGCAGCGCCCATCATCGGGATCTTCACGGAGATTTCGTTGACGTAGGACAGGGTGGTGGTATCACCCTCGCCGGTCAGGGCGATGTCGCCGCCGAAGTCAACAGGGGTGCCCTTGACGTCAGCGGTGTACTTGACGTCGGCAGCGTTGCCGTTGAGGTCACCGATGGTGACGACGCGCTTGACCTTGAGGTCCTGGGAAACCATGGCGCGGACAGCTTCAGGCAGCAAGGTGGTTGGCAGCACCTCGAAGAGGATGGCTACGTTGTTGGTGAAGTCGTGAACCTGGCCCGGATCCGGAGAAAGGTTAGCAACAATGTGCTCCCAGTAACCCTGCGTGAGCAACGCCTGGTGTACCTTTTCGATGGGCTGATTGATCGTTACGGTGTTTTCGCTACGGGTTGACATGCTTTACAGACTACCTTGGTAGACGTGCTTGACGAATTTATGACCCAGAAGCTGCAAGAGATCACGGGCGTGACGGTGGAACATGAGACCACTTTCAAGGACCTGACCACCCTGCGCATTGGCGGCTCGCCGCGGGCCACGGTGCACTGCGAGACCGCGGAGGCTGCAGTGGCGGCGCTGCGCGTGCTCGAGGAAGTCCCGTACCTCGTTGTCGGGGGCGGCTCAAACCTCGTGGTCGCAGAGGGCGAGCTTGAGCAGGTTGTGGTGCGCCTCGACTTCGACGATATCGACGTCTCCGTGGCCAGCGGTTTGGTCCGCGCGGATGCAGGCGCTACTTGGGACGACGTCGTTTCGATGACCGTGGAATGCGGCCTGGGCGGCATCGAGTGCCTGTCCGGCATTCCGGGCGACGCCGGTGCCGTTCCGGTCCAGAACGTGGGCGCGTATGGCGCCGAGATCTCCGACGTCCTCACGCAGGTCTACCTCTACGATCGCGCGACCGGCGAGGCCTCCTGGGTGCTCGCCGCGGCGCTGGAGCTGGCGTATCGCTACTCCAACCTGAAGTTCACCGGCCGCGGCGTGGTGCTGGCCATCGAGCTGCAGCTGACCACCGATGGCCTGTCCAAGCCGTTGCGCTTTGGCCAGCTCACGCAGACCCCAGGCGAGCGCCGGCCCGTGGCTGAGGTCCGCGAGCAGGTCCTTTCGCTGCGTCGGTCCAAGGGCATGGTGCTTGACGACGCCGACCACGACACCTGGTCCGCCGGCTCCTTCTTCACTAACCCCATCGTGGAATCTGCGGTTGCCGATAGAATCCAGGAAATCGTGCGCACTGAACGCGGCGCCGAGGACGCAGACCGCATGCCGCGCCACGCAGTCCACGCAGGCTCGGACGGCGAGGAAATAAAGCTCTCGGCCGCCTGGCTCATCGAGCGCGCCGGGTTCGCAAAGGGCTATCCAGGTGCTGGTCCGGCTACCTTGTCCACGAAGCATACCCTCGCGCTGACCAACCGCGGGACCGCGACGGCTGCCGATGTGGTGGCGTTGGCGCGCGAGATTCGCGCGGGCGTCGCCAAGCGCTTCGGCGTGGAGCTCGTGCCGGAGCCGGTCTGGATTGGGGTATCCGTCTAGAACGTACCGCTGTGTGTAAATAGGCCTCCCAATTGCGCGAATTGACGGGCCTATTTACATTGAGAGGTATCCGCATGCTTGGGGGAGCACGCACACTTGGGGGAAGTAGAGGATGCTGCAACCAATTCGGGGGAAACACTCGCGCACTATCGATCGCCTCGTGGCGAAGGGCAAAGCCGTGCGCATCACGCCGGGCCTGACGTTGCCGCGCCAACCCACCCCGCGCGAACTCGCGGGGATTCTGAACGAGCGCTATCCCGGCACCGTTCTGGATGGAGGCTCGGCCATGGCCGCTTATGCCGAGCGCAAGCTGGAGTTTCCGCTGCAGCTCATGGCGGCACGTCACGCTCGTACCTGTGAGTATTTCACCACGCGGCGCGCCACACCCAAGGGCCCATATATGGTCAACGGCCTAAACGCATGCAATCCGCTGCAAGCGCTGGAGATTGTGGAAGAAGACAAAGCCATCGAGTTCTTGGAGCGTTTCTGCAACGGCAAGGATGGCCACCAAAGGTTGGCCTTTTTTAGGGAGGATTTCCAGCGCTTTCCCGCGCGCACGCGGCGGATTATGCAGCGTAGCGTCATCGGCAGTGATAGCAAATACGAGCGCCGCCTTATCCAAGCCCTTGCCGATGCCTGCCTCACCGTGACCAACAACCAACGCATCGGCCCTTATTACTGGGACATCGTGCTGGCAAAGGAGAAGGTCGCGATCGAGATCGACGGCTACGAGTATCACAAGGGTGAGCGCATCCAGCGTTTTGAGCTGGACCGCCAGAAGCTCAACGACGCGGTGCAGCGCGGGTGGAAGCCCCTGCATTTCACGGCAGGCATGATTGAGCATCATCTGCAGGTGGCCGTCGACCAGGTCATCGCCGTGGCCCGCGGTGGAGGGGAGCTGCTACCACCGGCGTGGAAGTGGCATTACTATTTCCGCTACGAGAACGCGCCGTGGTGAACGCTGTGCCCGCGGCACCGTACTTCTGTGTGTATTTAGCGCAGGAAATAGTGCCGGTTTAAGGGGGCTATTTACACAGGGAGGTACACGCACACGAGGGAAGCAGCTACGGTGGTGTCCATGATCGCGCTTGGCTGTACCTCAATGACTCCGCACTCCTATCCCGATTCCCCGCGTCGCGCCGAGATGGTCGATGTCCTGCGTGGCGCAGTGGAGGCAGGCGTAGAGCTTTTCGACACCTCTGAAATCCAGGGGCCCTTCACGGGCGAAGAAATGCTTGGCGACGCCCTGGGCAACCGCGCCCGCGTCCTCACCAAGTTCGGATGGGAAATTGAGGGAGGAAAGCCCACCGGCGCTTTGAACTCGCGCCCGGAGGTTATTCGCGCGAGCGCCCATGGTTCGTTACGCCGGCTAAAACGGGAGCGCTTGGACGTGTATATGCAGCATCGCGTGGACCAAGACGTGCCCATTGAGGAAGTAGCGGGCACAGTGAAAGAACTTATCGATGCAGGTGACGTGGCCGCTTTCGGGCTGTGCGAGGCAAGCCCGGAGACCATTCGTCGCGCGCACAAGGTCTGCCCGGTGAAGTATCTGGAGTATGAATACTCCATCTTTAGCCGCGACGTAGAAGAAGAAATCATCCCGCTAGCCCGCGAGTTGGGCGCGGAGTTTATGGCCTATTCACCGCTGGCGAAGGGGCTTTTGGCAGGCCGCAGCGAGCCAGATGATGATTCTTCCTCGCCGCGTTTGCACTCTGCGAACTTCGCGGCCAACAAGCAGCTGGCGCAGGAAGTGGCGGCAGCAGTGCCCGGCCGCAACGACTCCGAGATAGCGCTGGGCTGGTTGCTGGCCAAGGACGTGGTGCCGATTGCCGGTTCGACGAACCTCGCACGGATCAAAGAAAACCTCGCAGTCACTGCGCTGAGCGCGCAGGAGTGCGAGGCCATTGACGAGGTACTAAGCCGAAAGCCCGTGCAGGGCGCGCGGTTGACGCAACTGCACGAAGGCTTCGTGGATAAGGGCCGTAGATAAGACCCGCGGATAAAGGTTAAGCCATAACCTCGAGCCACTCGTCCTTGTGCGCGAGGTACTCGCGGGCAGCAGCCTGTGCGCCCTCAAGACAGTGGCTGGCGCCCCAGCCGCACTGGCGTTCGTTGGCGGCCGGAACCTCGGTGGCGTTGAGGATATCGTTGAGACCGTGCTCGAGTGCGTTGAGCAGCTCGTCCTGCTCCATGTTGTACGTAATGGCGTAGAAGCCGGTCTGGCAGCCCATCGGTGCGAAGCCGATGAGCTTATCCGTGTAGTCGCGCATAAAGTTGGCCATCATGTGCTCAATGGAGTGCACCGTAGGCATCTCTAGGTGCTCCTCGTTGGGCTGGCAAAAACGCAGGTCATACTTGATGATCTCCACGTCGTCGCTGAGGCGCTCGCGCTTGGCCACGCGTACGTACGGGGCCTTGACTAGGCGGTGGTCGAGTTCAAAGGATTCCACGTTGCTCTTTGTCATGGGATCGAGTCTATCGTTCGACTTCCGCGAAGCCCGATTTAAAGTCCCAGTGCCGGGGCGATGGCCTGCGACCACGCCTTCGGCAGTTGATGCTCGAAGAACTCATAAGAGTGCGAGCCGTAGTTCTCGCGTGCGTAGGTGATGTCCACGCCGGCGGCGCGGGCCTTGGCCACGAACTGGTCGGTCATGGGGCGCGCAATGGTCTCGGCGAGCATCTCCTGGAAGTCATCAAGGTCGTACGGGTCCTTCGTCATAGGCGTGCCATTGCCGGTGGTCGCCCAGACCTTGATGCCGCGCAGGCGCTCCGGGTGAGCGGACGGATCGTTGTCGTCCCACGCCGGGTCATCCGGCCAGCCGAAGGCGTTGACGAGGTCTCCGCCCAGGCGCGCGGTCATGACCGTGTTAAACGCGCGGCCGATGACGGAGGACGGCGCCGGGTACGGCGAGAAACCCAGAGCGGCGGAGAATTTACCGTTCGACTTTGCCGCGATGTTGAGCGCCGCCGAGCCCGACATGGACAAGCCCGCGATGGCGGAGCGTCCGTCGCCGTGGAACTCATGCTCCATGACGTAGGGAAGCTCCTGCGAGTAGTACGTCACCCACTTGTTCATGCCGAATTCCTTGTCCGTGCGGCGCCAGTCCGCGAACTGGGAGCCCCGGCCACCGACGGCGGAGACAACGTTGACCGGCTTGTCCGCGAAGAAGTCCTCATAGTTGGTCTGGGTGTACCAAGTGGAGCCGAACTCGCCGCCCTCGGAGCCCTGCATGAGGTAGACCGTCGGGCGCGGTCCGTCAACAGAAGGCTTCAAGTAGTAATTCGTGATGACGCGGTCCATCGACGGCGAGTAGATGTCGATTTGGTAGACGTTCTTTTCGATGTGTCGGGTCTCGACCAAGCGCGCGCCCGAGCCATCCGTGGTCGGGACATTTGTACCGTCCACCTTGGGCAGCACCGTTGAGGAGCCTTGCGGGAATTGCGAAGGCTCAAATCCCGGGGCGAGTCCAGACAGGACTTCCGAAGGCGCGAAGTTCGAGGACTGCGCGAGCGCCGGGGCGGCGGTCGACGCAGCAAGGAGCACAGTAGCGCAGGCTGCAGCCGCGCGGGAGAAAGTAAGAGGCATGGCAACGAATGTAGCCGGTGGCGGGGTTCTTTCCTAATGGCAGCACAGCAACAGTACCAAAGTTAACTTTAAATTCCATCCAGAATTGGAAGAAAACTAAAGTTAACTTTAAATTGTTGTCGCCATTGGTGAAAATCTGAACTAAACTTTAAGTCATGACTCGCGCACATGAACTTCGCACCCGCAAGGACTACCTGCAGACATTGGTGGATTGGGACGCGGATCCGGCTACTAACGGTATGGTGAGAGTAATAAGTGGTGTGCGACGTTCGGGAAAGTCGTCTCTACTGGAGCTTTATAAGCAACACGTTGGTTCTGAAAAGGTCGTTTCTGTCAACTTTGAGGATTTTTCCACTCTGGGGCTTCGTGAAGCCCAGCGGTTTCACGAGGAAATGACGGCACGAATTGCAGCAACGGGGGCGACGCATCTTCATGTGGATGAGGTTCAGGAGCTCGACGATTGGTCACAGGTTATTAACTCGCTGCGGCTTCACGAGAATCTCACCATCACGGTGACGGGTTCGAATGCTTCCATGTTCGTGGGCGAGGGACTTACATACCTAGCTGGGCGTTATATACAGCTGGAGATGTTTCCTCTTTCGCTTCATGAGTACTCCTCTTTCGCTCCGGAAGCTCCTTCTCAGCCTTCGGCTCGTTACGCGGAATGGATGCGCGGTACGTTGCCAGCCGCGGCGCAAGTAGGATCTCCGAAAATCCGACGGGAGATCAACAACGCCATTTTCGACTCTATTTTCGCGCGCGACATTGCACTGCGAGGTGCAATTAAAGATCCTGACATCTTCATGAGGGTCGCGAGATTCGTATTCGATAATGTGGGCTCGCAGCTGTCGGCACACAAGATTGCCAATTACCTGACATCTGCGGGCGCAAAAACGACGCAACCAACGGTGGAGCGGTACCTCGGTCTTTTGGTCGATGCGCACATGCTCTATCGCTGTGACCGCTTTGATGTCCGTGGGAAAGCACATCTCAAAGGCGGTGCCAAGTATTATTTTGTCGACCCAGGACTGCGTGACGTGTTACTTGGAGCGAACTCGTCGAATGCCGGGCACGATCTGGAAAATATGGTCTATCTCGAGCTGCTTCGGCGGGGGTTCTCGGTTGCAGTTGGAAATGCGCCGCAGGGAGAAGTCGACTTCGTGGTGACGCGGGATAAGGAACGCTATTATGTGCAGGTCGCGCTCACGGCCTTGGATGATAAGACGCTGCATCGGGAGCTGTCTTCCTTCCGTGGCCTGCCCGCTGGCAGCCATTGCATTCTCCTCACATTCGATGCAATGCCTCTGAACACTGGAGAGGTAGTACATCTCCATGCCGCTGATTTCCTCGACGGCGCCCCGTTGCGTTAGGCCAGCAGGTCCCTAATCGCCGCTGCATCGAGCGCTGCCCCGCCGGTCGCGGAACCGGTGGGCTCGAGGAAGGCGCTGGACAGCGCGCGCTTGGTGTCCTGGAGGGCGACGACCTTGTCCTCGATGGTGTTCGCGGAGACCAGCCGATAGACCGTGACGGGCTGCGTCTGGCCAATGCGGTGGGCGCGGTCGATGGCCTGGGCCTCCGCTGCCGGATTCCACCATGGGTCAGCGACGATGACGTAGTCCGCCTGCGTGAGGTTGAGGCCCACGCCGCCGGCCTTCAAGCTAATGAGGAAGACCTGCGTGTTACCTTCCGTGAACGCGCGGATCGCGGCGTCGCGGTCGCGCGTGCCGCCGTCGAGGTAGGAGAAGGAAACTCCCTCGGCCTCGAGGCGGGCACGAATCTCCGCGAGGTAGCTCGTGAACTGACTGAAGATGAGTACGCGGTGTTCCTCGGCTAGGATGTCGCGCAGGAGCCCCGTCATCGCGTCGAGCTTGGAGCTGGGTGCACCGGACTCGGGTTCCACGAGCGTCGGCGAAATCGCGAGCTGGCGCAGACGGGTGAGCGCGGCGAGCACCTCGACGCGGTTGGACTCGGGATCCTCGGTGAGCAGGCGAAGCACGCGCTGGCGCTCGCGGGCGAGGTGCACGTCGTACAGGTTGCGATGCGCGGGCGCGAGCTCCACCGGCACGACCTGCTCTTGGATGGGCGGCAGGTCGAGCGCGACGTCAGCTTTGCGCCGACGCAGCAGGAACGGCTCGACGCGGCGGCGCAGCTCCGCCATGCGCGTCTTGGACAGCTCTGTGTCGTTGCCTGCGATGGGCTTTTCGAAACGTTCACGGAACTGCTGGAAGCTCCCCAACAAACCGGGCGCGGCGAGGGAGAATTGGCTCCATGCGTCTTTGAGCGAGTTCTCAATCGGTGTACCCGTCACCGCGTAGAGCACCGGCGCCTGCAGGTCGCGCACCGCTGCGTAGATCTTGGATGTCGGGTTCTTCACGTTCTGTGCCTCGTCGAGAACCACGCCCGCCACGCCCAATGCCTGGTACTCGGATGCCTCGAGACGCAGAAGCGTATACGAGGTGACGAGCACATCCGCAGACTCCGCCAGAGATGCCAGAGAATCCTGGCGTCGTTTCACCGTCGCTTCCACCACCGTCACCCGCAGTGACGGCGCGAATTTCGCGGCCTCGGCCTTCCAGTTGGAAACTACGGACGTCGGCGCCACGACCAACCAGGGACCGGCGCCAGAATCGAGGATCATCGACAAAATCTGGATGGTCTTGCCCAAGCCCATGTCGTCAGCCAACACGCCGCCGAATCCACGCCGCCGCAGGCTTGCCAGCCAGCGGAAACCGTCTTCCTGGTATGGGCGCAGCGTCGCGTCCAACGCAGCCGGCACGTCGAACGAGGGCAGCTCCGTGTGCGCTGCTGCCACGACCTTGTCGAGCCACGCGCGCTCATCGACCTGGAGCGCGTCGAGCTCGCCCAGCTGCTCCCACCAGTCCACGCGCGTCTTCGGCACGCGGACGGCGTTGCGGCGGGCGTCGGAAAGCCCCTGCGCGTCCTCGAGGAGCTGCGCGAACTTATCGAACTGCGGGGAGTCGAGGTGTGCGTAGTGCCCGTTCACGATGAGGATGCGCGCCTGCGAACGCAGCGCTCGGATGACCTCCGCGAGCGGCACGCCCTGCCCGTCGACACGGACTTCCATCGACAAGTCGAGCCAGTCCTTGTCCTGGCCCTTGAGTCCCGCGTGGAGATCGATGGACTCGGCCGTCTCCAGCCCGAGGAGCTCCCGCGCGCCGGGCGACAACCGTGCATCGACATCCGCGGCTTCCAGCTGCGGCAGCGTCTCATGCAGGAATTCCATGAGTTCTGCGCCGATTATCTCGCGGTCCGTGAGGTTGAAGCCTTCCAGGCCCGCCAGCAGCTCGCTTTCCGATTCCCCGTTGCGCGTCGGGTCCGCTTCCGTCCCCAGCGCGTACGTGCGCCCGTTGGAGTAGGCGAAGCGGAACTCGACGGCCCCGCGCAACAGGTGGGCCGTGGCCGTGACAAACGCCCGCACCACGGGCGGTGCCGGTGGCGTGGGCACAAACGACTCGTCCGGACTGCTCCACCCGGTTGCACGCAGTCGCGGCAGGAACTTCTCTTCGAATTCGGCGCGGCCCTCCGGCGGCACCGTGATGGGGCGGCGGGCTTCCCGTAGGCGCTGCCATTCCGCTGGTGCGCGGTGCCGGAAGCGTCCCAGGTTCAGGTACCCGTCATCATCGAACCATGCCGCACCGCGCGCCTCATATCCCAGAATGAGTGGGGGATGGTCGCCGGACTCTACGATCGCGGCGTCCATGCGCAGCCCCTCATCATTCTCGGTGACGTACACGGTTGGGGTGAGCGGCTCTTCATGGAGGATGACGAGCCCTCCGTCTGCCGTGGTGAGCTCGATGCCGTACTCCTGGGCTTCGTCGAGAAGCGCAAAGAACTTGGGACTGCGGAGACTCCGCAATGACTGAGGCTGGCTATGAATGTCGTAAGAACCAGCCTCGGAAAGAATTTCAATGAGTCGGTCGCGGTCTCGTTCTGCGACGGGATGACCGGTGCCGTTCTGCAGCTTAGCCAGCGTCATGTCAGAGCTCACCCACCCGCGTCCGTTTTTACGCGGTCGGCCGCCGGTGACGCTGAGGTTGCGCAACACCGCATGATCCCCCACAACGTTAAAGTCGGTCTCGAAGACCACCGCGACTGGCGTGGCGGCCGAGGACTCTGCGGATTCCACAGGCAGGTATTCCTCTAACAATTCCTGCCACGTCGGCTCGCGTCGTACAGGCCGGCGGCGCCGTTCCCACCCCAGTACTTCGCTGAGCACCTCCCGTGTTTCGCGGAAGCTGTCCGTGCGTTCCACAAGGTGGTCAACAAACTCGCCGAACGCGCCCAACGGCTCGCGCTTGCCTATCTCGCGATAGTCAAGGTGGTGCTTGAGCGCCAGCGCCACCGCATGCTTGCACCGCTCGCCATATGGGCACGCGCACCACGAGTTAAATGCCGTGACCACCCCGTCGGTGCCCAGCGTGTAGTCGACCGTGACGAAGTACTCGTCCCCACGCGACCCGGTGCAATAGCCCGACACCTTGGCGCCCTCGCCTCGGGCAGCCTCGACGGACTCGATGCGCGCGGCATTCTGCGTGGCCAGCGCAACCCCGCGCTGGACGACCCGCGGGTCTACGAAGTTATTGAGTGTCTCGGTCCTCACACCACACATGCTACGGGAGGGTGCCGACACGAGGTCGCTGACGGCGAAAGCGCTGCTAATTCATGGGGCGAGCGATGTGCCTATCTAACGCTAGAGAGAGCTGCGGGTTGCTCAAAATGCACCACCAGCCCGCGGCATAACTGCTCATCATGCCGGCCGTGCTCCAGCGGTCCCGCGAGCTGCTGGGTACCGAATTCATGCAGCGGATGAGCTGCTCCTCGGCGGGACTCGTGGGATGAATGACCCGATAGCCGGCATTGATATTGATAAACATGGACGCGCCCGCATAGGAGTCGATGACCTCGGTGAGGCTTGTCGAGGACAGTGCAGGCAGCGGTGTAACTTCTTGAGCGGACGCCGTAGTCGGGGCGAGCGCCGCGAGGGCAAGGAATGAGGCAGCGGCGGCCTGGGCGAGCCGTGCCGAGCAAGTGAGAGCAGACATTCTCTCATCATACTGGCGCCCCTGCTGCGGCGTTGTGGGATTCGAAAGAGGACCTTCATCTGCGCGTACGTTGCGTGTGCTGCGCCGAATCCGAGCATTCCGTATGCGCCGTCAGCGCTGCCGATGCCCCCTCGCGTGCCGCCGCCCGAATCGCGCCGGGCATCGTGCGTACTCTGATCATGAAGGGACTGGCCGAGGAGCTCGCAGAAAACGCTGGCAAGCCCGCCGAGTGGGGCTGGGAGCAGTTCACCAAGGACATCTCCTTGGGGCGCCTCTCCGAATCCGAGGACGTCGCCAAGATCATCGGATTCCTCGCTGGTCCTGACTCTGACTACATCACCGGCCAGACCATCATCGTCGACGGTGGCATGGTCTTCCACTAAACCGCAGGTCGACTATCCGTGAAATGATCGTTGGAAAACTTAGGTGCGCTGACATGACATGTGCTGTTCGCCAGAGCTTGGTGATGAGGGCGAAAGTAGGGCAGCCGCGTCCGGGGAGGATAGACCTAGCGAAGCGTATGAGACGAGAGGATTAGAGACCGCTCTAGCGCCATAGCCCTGCTCAAATAGTTCCACTGCTTGTTCACGCTGAGCCTGGCTCAACTTGCTGCTGGATGCATAGAAAACTCCCCACAATCTGGTTTCTGATTTTTCAGTCCGGATTATGGGGAGCAGTTCACTTTTGACACCTTTACGGTTAAAGCTGCGGAAAGTCCGCACCGCAGTAGGGGGCGCGGGATCTGGAAATTTCAGGCATATTTTGTTCGCCGAGGGTGTGCTGCGGCTCTGAATTCTTTAGAGCCATTCAGCGCTGGGGAAGCGACCGTCCGTGACAAAATATATGATCCCGATAACAACCCAAATTATCCAAGCGAACAGTAGTGGGGATAATCCGGCAAGAATAGAAAATGCAACAAGCAACCACGATTGGCTTTTGTATGCAAGGACTCCAGCTGCTACACCTATGGGTACGGTAATGATGTAATACGGCATGGTCCCTTCCGGAAAAATGGAAGGAAAAAGATACGGGAACGCAATCGCAGTTGTTGAGAGTAAAGCTGAGAGAAGTTTACTTAACTTTAGGCTCTTGTTGCTTTTGTGCCTGTTCATTTCTTTCTCCTTCCTGGACCGTTGGGGACCCACTATGCTAATGGATTGCACGGGGCGGAATTGAAATATGTAGCAATAGCAAGGGCCATCGCGTTTTCTCCGACTCCATTGAATTTGCCCCGGTTTTACGAATTCCTTGAACCAGCTCCCTGTCGCATGAGCAAGCGAAGTATCCTCGCGAACCATAGCATTTATCATGCTTTTGGCAGAGAGAGTCGAGAGTATTGATTGGGGGCACCCGGACCACTGTGCCCTGGGCCGCACCAGTTTCCATACCCAGGCATGTCGCGCGTTTCAAGGCTATATATCATGACCTCGTTATTGTCGGCTACGCGGTTGAGGTTTTCTCCTGCGACGAGTAAATAATGCGACGCATTTTCTTCTTTGGCTTTTTCGGTGTCGAAATGGCGTTGTCCGTCCGCCCGATATACGAGGTAGTGAGACAGTGTGGCCATCGCAGTATCAAAATCTGTTGACTCTGATACCTCGCTTGCAGGGATTGCTAAAGCTTGATTGCCAACTAAGTTTTTGTCTTGCGTGCTATCAGCTGGGGATGCGGCGGATACTGTTGGGGTGGTCTCCAAGGCAAAACTTCCGGTGGGGGTAGCGAATATTGTTGCGGCTACAACAAGAACGGGAAAGACTTTTTGGAATGTATTCTTCAACTTCATTTCCTTAATTCTCTTGTCAATCTGGTTTTGTCGAGGAAATTACTGAAGAATTCAAGAGATGGCAATACTTTTACCCAAATTTTCATGAACTTTTGTCTTGTAGTGTGCTGCTTTATCGTTCCAGCAGCCGTTCGATGAGCTGTACCGTGGCGCGATACCACTAAAAACCCAATCGAGAAATGCACCATCATAATCACTTTGTTTTGGGTCATTGCTGTGTCTAGCATCAAACTTATATGGGACCTTGCAAGTTGGAAGGGGGCGGCTTCGCCGTTAGTGAGCAGATGGGTCTTCAACAACCGTCTCTTATCCCCAATAATGTATGCCAGGTTTGTGCAGGCCGCTCATTTGTCAGCGGTCGTGACCCGCGGCGAGGCGCTGCTCGGCACGCTCGCGCCACGCCGTTGCAGCGTCAGCGCCGCGCTGCTTGGCGACGGCCTCCTCAAACACGCCCGGGTGGGCGTACACGATGAGGGCGCCGACGTGTCCGAAGCCGAGTGAGGTTAGCGCCGCGGCCTTGACCGGACGGCCAGCGGCCCCTAGGTCGAGCGGCGAACGCAGCCATACCGGGTTCTTCGCCTTCGGTGCGATGAGCGGATCAACGCAGTCCAGCGAGACGTTGGCGGGGATGCGGCCGGTGCGGAAGACGTCGATGATACCGCCGGTCTGGAAGAGCGCGGCACCCGCCTTGGAGGGACTCGCCTTGCACGTCGTCGATGCCGCCGGCGACCACGACGTCGGCTTTACCCAGCGCAATCTTGCTGCATAACCCAGATAAAGATCCAGCCCACTCTCGACTAGGTCGAGGCGGGCTGAACGATCAAATGAAGCTCATCACGGCGCACGATACTCCGCCAGACGGACGAACAAATAAGCAGGCAGCGAATGCTGTTGAATGGACGGTGTCAAGTTTTCGTGGCTGGGTGAATTCCCTTGCATCATCAATCGCGTGTAGAAATCGCGTACATCGTGTAGGCTCACACGCAGCACTAACAGCCCGAAAGAAGAACAAGAAAGCATAAAGGAGGCGAACCCGCGATGATGACCTATAACAATCAGCCGCTAGGACGCTTCTTTAAGCAACTCTTCTAACAGGCTGACTTGACCATTTTCCGGGAAAGCGGCCCTGCTTATCCCGGACGTTGGTGCCAGCCGCGCAACCCGCGCGCAAACCTATAAGTCAGCCGCCCAAGCAGGCCCTTTCTCACGAACTGCGCTATTAAAGCGCAGAGAAAGGCTCCCTTATGCGCCTGCACAACTTCGCCTCCATCGTTGAAGACAAGACGGTGGCGCAGGCACAACTCGTCGCTGACCTGCCCTTCGTCTACCCACACGTGGCGCTCATGCCTGATGCCCATTTTGGCAAGGGCTCCTCGGTCGGCACCGTCTTCGGTACGCTGCGTGCCGTCATCCCGGCGGCCGTCGGCGTGGATATCGGTTGCGGCATGATTGCCGTGCGGACCCACCTTACGCACGCGGATATCCAGGACTTCGCTCTCGAGGACCTGCGCACCGCGGTCGAAGACTCCATTCCACTCTCGCCCGGAAACTACAACGGTTGGATCATGGACCCGCGCACCGAGGCCCGCACGCGCGAGCTCGCGCAGCTGGCCCAGGACACCGGCGTGGACCTTAGTCATTCGAAGAACTGGCGCCAGCAGTTGGGCAGCCTGGGCGGCGGCAACCACTTCATCGAGCTGTGTCTCGACGAAGAAGACCGCGTCTGGCTGTTCCTGCACTCCGGCTCGCGCGGCGTGGGTAACAAGATTGCGCAGAAGCACATCAAGGCCGCGCAGCGCCACTGCGAGAAGCACTGGATCCAGCTTGCAGACAAGGACCTGGCCTACCTCGTCGAGGGCACGGAAGAGTTCGACTCCTACATTGCGGATCTCCACTGGGCACAGCACTTTGCGCTGCTCAATCGCGATGAGATGATGGACCGCTTCCTCGACTGCGTCGCCACCTGGTCCGGCGCGGATCGCGAGAACCTCGAGCTCGAGCGCATCAACTGCCACCACAACTACACCCAGCGCGAGAACCACTACGGTAAGAACGTGTGGCTCACGCGCAAGGGCGCCATCAAGGCGGATGAGGGCGACCGCGGTCTCATCCCCGGCTCGATGGGCACCGCCAGCTACGTCGTGGAAGGCAAGGGCTACGCGCCGGGCCTCAAGTCTGCGCCGCACGGCGCAGGTCGCGTCATGTCGCGCACCCAGGCCAAGGCCCGCTTCACCGAGGCGGACCTTGCCGCACGCATGGAAGGCATCGTCTATCGTCCCGGTGCCGAGTTCGTCGATGAGATTCCGGACGCCTACAAGGACATCGACCGCGTGATGGCCGATGCCACCCAGCTCGTTGAGGTCAAGCACACCCTGCGCCAGATTCTCAACGTTAAGGGCACCTAACCTGCGCCATGATGGGACCGTCACTTTGAGTGACGGTCCCTTTTGCGCTTTCCGATGCCCCCTCCTGCACCGTCGCACCAGCACGACGCTTTGCCTTATGTAAGGAAACGAAGCGCGTGACTACTAATGATTACTGCTTATTTATCGCGAAGGGCTGGAACCGCTCGGCCGGTCGGAGGTGAAAGCCGAGTATTAAACTGCGTCGAGGCGAGTTGGCGTTCAGCATCGTCGACCAACATGAAAACATCGTCAGCGAAGTAACCGAGAAGCCCGCCCACACCGATGACTTTCTTACGCAGAATGCCAGCGTCGGTGAGTGAATCGAGAGCATCTCGGGCCGTGCTTGTCGATGAAATCCCCAGCTCGGACTTCACGATGGGCACCGTGACCAAAGGCATCGCAGGTAGTTTCTTGAGCAGTTGGAACTCTGTCGAATTCGATTTCAATGCGCGCTTGCTTCCTTGCGCAGTGCGGTGGTGATTGACCTTGTCCATCCATTCTGCTTCTAGGGCGGCGACGCTATCCGCAAGTTCAGCTGCTTTGGTGGTGGCGACTTGTGCAGCCTCGACGAAGAAAGAGATCCATGCCAGCACGTCACCCTCGCGGAATTTCGTGAGTCCGTCGACGTAACGGTCACCGAGCGTTGCCAGAACCATACTGACGGGGAGAACCGCAGCATCGGTGAGCCCTCTGCGCTGCAAAAGCGCGTGAATCATGGCTCGCCCCACGCGTCCATTCCCATCCGGGAATGGGTGGATGGTCTCGAACTGTGCATGAACGAGTGCTGCTTGAACGAGCGCGGCGTGGTCTGCCCCGTTGAAGTATTCAATGAGATCGTCGAGGAGTCCTGGGACTTGTACAGGAGGCGGGGGGACAAAAGCCGCATCGATGGGGTGATAGTCAGACCCACCAATCCAGTTTTGAGTAGTACGTACTCCTTGCAAAGGCTTTTCTGCAACGAGCGCTGTCTGCATTGCAACAATGTCATCCAGGACCAGCTCGTCTTTGTAAGCCAAGTCTGCATTGATGGTGTCGAGGATGGCGACATTGCGGGCGACAGCTGTTGCGGATTCTTTGAATCCCCGAATTTCGGCATCTGATTCACGCGCGAGGATCGCCATGGCCACTTTGTCGGAGTTGGGAGCGATTCCTTCGATCCGGGAGGAGGCGACGGCCTCAGATCGGAGCAGGAGTCGCGCAACTCCTTCAAGGGAGTGGGTATTGTCTCTCATCCCGAGATTGTGAATCTCCCGCTCGATGCGAACGATACGTCGCGAGAGCTCGGACGGCAGTTTCAACGACATGCCTGCAAGGGAATCGGGAACGAAAGCGTGATACTTACCTCCCTGTTTGGCGCGTCGAGAAAGACCGCTGCCATCAGCGGGGATCCATTCCAATTCGACTGTCTTTGCCACAGTTGACTCCTCTCATGCGCTTGGGGCATTGGGGATAAGGTTTATCTTGGTAGATTGATATCCTAGTTTACCGGGATAGCCGTTATCCCGGTGGACTGCGAGCGCAATGCGCCAGATAACTCTTATCGTGAGTCACTGCTTTGTTAAAGACGCTTGATACGGTCCTATGCTTCGTATGGTTCTGGATGAGTGGAAAAGATTATCGGAACCAATCGCTCGATTTTGGGGTATTGGTACTAGCAATTCGGCACCAACGTCGCCGAGGATGATGATGCAGCGTCGCCCACAGAAAAGCTGGCTGATACGGAAAGAATCCGTCGGCGAGAGCGCGAAAGCCAGCGGCTTCGTGAAGAGTGCGATATTCTGCGCAAGGCCGCGAAGTATTTTGCTTAAAGAGACGACCTGGTGATCCGCTTCCAGTTCACTTGTGACCATATCCCCGACTACTCGGTCAAGCGGATGTGCACAGTCCTGGGCTTAAATCGGTCTTCGTATTACAAGTGGAAGAACTCGGCTCCGCGGCGCCGTGCGCGCCTTTTAGATGACGCTGTGGTGGCCGCGGAGATCCAGACCATTTTCGACGCTGAAAACGGCGTGTGGGGCGCTCGTCGCATCACCGCCGAACTCAACGACCCCACACGTCGCGACGGTGCTACAACCCCTGCCAAGCGGATCAATCGCAAAAAGGTGGCACGTTTGATGCGGGCCCAGAACCTGTTCGGATTTCAAAAGAAGCGCAGGGTCTAGACCACTGTGCGCGACAAAGGCCGGCGCGTGTTTGCAGACTTGGTCAACCGTGACTTCACAGCCTGCGCTGCAAATCGTGTGCTTGTTGGCGATATTACGTATCTGCCGATCGCAGACGGAACGAACATGTACTTGGCAACAATGATTGATTGTTTTTCCCGCAAACTTGTCGGCTTTGCTATCGCAGATCACGTGCGTTGCGAACTGGTAGAAGAAGCCCTCGAAAACGCTTCCCATCTGCGTGGAGGTCTTGATGGTGCGGTTTTCCACTCGGATCACGGAAGCGTGTATACCTCGTCGCAGTTCCAGGCAACATGCAAGCGCTTGGGCGTTACCCAGTCGATGGGCGCGGTGGGAACCAGCGCGGATAATTCGCTGGCTGAGTCGTTCAACGCGGCTCTGATACGGGAGGTCCTCAAAGATGCGAAGACATTCGCCAATCAACTGATCTGCCGCCGAGACGTCTTCCGGTGGTGCGTGCGCTACAACACGTGCCGTCGGCACACTTGGTGCGGGTATAAAACTCCCGATGAGTTCGAGTCCCAAGCCGCTTAAGGTCTGATAGGCTTACACCTACATTTTGTTCACCCCACGGTGTCTACTTTCCGGGGTCGGGCTCCTTGAAACCGTCGCTCACCAGCCGCCCAGAGTTCTCTTTCTGGAAGTCCTGAATTTTGATTAGGTCTGGGAGCATTACGGTGTTTCAATCATTCCAACTGGACGGGGAGATGAGGTATATGTCGTCGAAAGTTATTTGGCTTAATCGTTCTATGGGGTAATCCTTATTTTAAGAGCATTACAGTGCAGAGTGGAACTATCAGGATTGAACTTCGTCGAGTTGAGATAGCAATGGTATTCCGCGAACCGCTGAGGTTAGCGTCATCATGGTGGCAATGAGCGCGATTGTTGAAATGAGTCCGAGTGTTGTTGGAGCTCCCCAGTGCTCAAATCCAAAGCCAGCGAGAAATGCTCCGAATGGCATGAGAAATATTCCAGGAATGGTAGAAGCTGTGGTTACTGCGCCCATTCGGTAGTCAGGGGTAATGGCGGCAGTAAAAGCCCCAATTGCAGTATTAAAAGACGCTAGGGGTAGACCCGCGATAAATAAAGCAATGATGGTGGCGACCGTATTGCTATGTAGTGTGGTAAGCACAATAAGGCTTATTGTGAAGGTAAGTAAAGCTATAGTGCCAAGTTTTCCTAGTGGTACAACCTCTGCTAGCTTGCTGGCCAAAAAAGAACCTACGATGACACCGGATCCAAAAGATGCTGAAATCAAACCGATAATGAATGCAGATTCTCCTGTAGCGCGGTATGAAAAAATCAGTACCAAGATAAAAGCTGACATTGGAATGTTGGCAACGGCTGCCACGAGAGTGATTGCGCGCAGCCCTGTGTGGCTAAATACAAAACGGAACCCATCAGTCGAGGACTTTAGAACAGAAACATTTGTGTCGTGTTCTTCGGGTAGCTGATTTGCTGACGCTGAATTAGGCTTTCGAGGAACGAGAGCGCAGGCGATGGCATGGAATGCTCCCTGGACAAAAAGAGCTAAGTGGGGGTTTAAACCGTAAAGAAGTCCGGCGCTCGGTCCGCCGAAAACTTCCGCAGTGGATTCACGTCCATGCGCGATAGCATTTGCTGTACCTAGATCGCTTGTAGGGACCATCTGCTTGATGAGACTTTGTTCGCTTGGTGCGTCGAATGCAGAGAGCGCGGAAGCGAGAACGATGCATAAAACTATGGGGAGTAACGGAAGATCACTAAAGGAGAGCATGAGAGCAATGCTGATCCAAATGATCGTTTGAGCGAGAGTAACTCGTTTTAGCACTACTGAGGGATGAAACTTATCTGTTAATGCACCGGCAAACAGGCTCAAAAGAATAAGCGAACCTGTTCCAAAAGCTGATACTGATCCTGCCAGTGTGGCGTTTTTGCTTATGTCAAAAATCAATAGTGGAACTATTACTGAAGCCATTGCATAACCAGTTTGGTTGAACGCCATTGTTCCGACTAAGCGGCGATAGCTAGGAATACTCATTAAGGTGGCCATTTCTTAGTCCTTTCATGAAGGCTAATGTTGGCAAGACGGGGCCTGACCCCCGGACAG
>NZ_GG667527.1:16463-71467 GCF_000159135.1 Corynebacterium striatum ATCC 6940 | reverse complement strand
CACTATGTGACTGTGGGGCGCTGTCGGTCGCGCTGACTCACATAAAGTTACACACCACATCCAACCAACACAAATCCCCAGCACACAACGCCTTTTGGCGTGCATGCTGGGGAGTGAAAGAGACGTCGTCAAGCGTTTAATAAAGCTCCGGCTCTTGGGTGCGCTCGATGGTAGCCCCTAGACGCGTCAGGTTCTCCACAAAATTGGGATACCCGCGGTCAATATGAAAGACGTCATGCACCGTAGTCACCTCATCCGCGCACAGTGCGGATAGAACCAAACCGGCGCCCGCCCGAATATCGGAACTCCACACATGCGTGGACGACAGCCTTTCCTGGCCACGGATGACCACGTGGTGACCGTCCACCTGTGCATCGGCGCCAAGGCGCAGCATCTCGTCCACGAAGCGGAAGCGGGACTCGAAGACGTTCTCGGTGATGATGGTGGTACCATCCGCAATCGCAGAAAGACCGATGGCCATCGGCTGCAAGTCAGTAGGAAATCCCGGGTAAGGCAGAGTCTGATAGTCCACCGCTACTGGGCGCTTGCGCATGCAGACACGGAAACCGTTGTCATAAGCCTCGATTTCCGCGCCGGCGGACTTCAGCTTCTCCAGCGGCAGGTGAAGATGGCGCGGAGCGATTCCACCGACCGTAATGTCGCCTTGCGTCATAACCGCCGCATAGGCCCACGTGCCCGCAACGATGCGATCTCCGATGACCTTATGCTCGGTTGGATGCAGCTTCTCCACACCCCGAATCGTGATGGTAGAGCTTCCCTCCCCCTCGATATTTGCACCCATTTCCTTGAGCATCGTGCACAGGTCGACGATCTCGGGTTCGCGCGCTGCGTTGTGAAGAACGGTCTCTCCGTCTGCCAAAACTGCGGCGGTAAGGATATTTTCCGTAGCACCCACCGAAGGGAAGTCGAGCTTGATGCTTGCACCATGAAGTCCATCAGCTTCCGCAACCACAGCACCATGTTCAATGCGTGTGCGGGCACCCATCTTTTCCAGACCCGATTGGTGCATGTCGAGTGGTCGCGAACCAATAGCGTCTCCGCCAGGCAGCGCTACCTTGGCATGACCACACCGAGCAGTCAGTGGGCCGAGCACGCAAACTGAAGCGCGAAACTGCCGGACTGCATCAAAATCAGCATTAGACTGCGGTTTCTTTGGGACCGTGATGGAAACGACGGAGCCGTCAATTTCCACTTCACAGCCGAGACCTTCAAGAACTTTGCACATCAGGGGCACATCGAGGATTTGCGGACAGTTGGTCAGCGTCGTAGTGCCCTCTGCGAGAAGGGCTGCGGCCATGAGCTTGAGGACGCTGTTCTTGGCGCCATCAACCACAACCGTGCCTTCGAGTCGAGCACCGCCGGAGACAATAAATTGGTCTTTCACATCTCCCTAAACTACCGGATGCCCCTGAAAAACTTCTGCGAGCTTCAGGGGCATCCGGTCTAAAAAGTTGAATCTATCAGGGCAAAGCGCCAATTCGACGGGCAGCATTGACCGCTTCGTAGCGAGTGTGTGCGCCCAATTTACGCATCACAGAGCGTAAGTAAGACTTAACGGTCTCGGCACCAATGCCCATTTCTTCTGCGGCCTCCACATTGGTATGACCGAGCGCGACACAGGACAAGACGTCGAGTTCGCGAGCAGAAAGCTTGGTGGACTGCTTGACCCGCACCGGGGAAACCATCTGGTCGCACAGAGCTTCAAGCTCCTTGCGCAGGTCTTCATCCTCAACCCGATTAGCCAACATGCGCAGTTTGGAGTGCGTGGAGCGAACCTGCTCCCACTCCGCACCGTTCATGACATGGCCGCGCGCTGCGCCACTCTTGCCGCCGTCGGCGCGACGCATAGCGGAGTTAACTGCCAAATCTTGCTCCAGGCAGCGGGCAGTCATGGTCACCTCTTCGATGACTTTGTCACCCAGGCGCACCGGCGAGTGGACACCCACGTAAAGCACTCCACGGATTTCGCGATGTACAGTAACGGGAACAGCAACAATGGAGTGCAGGCCCTCGTCCTGGATGTGACGGTCATTTTCGTGCGAGATGGTCGTCGCGCGAGAGTAGTCCGAGACACCAACCGCGCGCCGCGTGCTAACAACGCGACCACCGACGCCTACACCGGCATCGATAATGAGGTTTTGCAAAGCGGGAGTGCGAAGCCCAACCCACTGAGTGATTTGCAGGCGGTTATCAGGAAGTAGGGTTCCATACATCGTGACGGGAATGCCGGTTGCGGTCTTCAGGGAAGACAGGGCGGCGCGTACGGCTTCGTCATCATCTTTGAGGCGATGCGGCTCCATGAGAATCTCTCCTAGTTGGGGGTAACCAGTAGGTGCACCCATACCCACCACACAATTCGGGGGTAAAAGAACACCTTCACCGCAGTATAACCGGCGAACGGGGGTAATAATAAATCGCCTTACCATTAAACATTGATCGGAATCCAACAAACGGTGCCCGAATGATCGGTACAGAATTTATATACCACTTGGTCTAGTGGCGTGGTGTACAGTGACTGGGGTACGCAAGAACAAATTTCCAAAGGAGTCCACAAAATGGCTGTTTACAACAACATTCTGGAAACCATCGGTAACACTCCGCTGGTACGCCTCAACCGCCTCACCGAGGGCCTCGACGCCGAGATTCTCGTTAAGGTTGAGTCCTTTAACCCTGCTAACTCCGTTAAGGACCGTATTGGCAAGGCCATTATCGACGCCGCCGTTGAATCCGGCGAGCTGAAGCCAGGCGGCACCATCGTTGAGGCAACCTCCGGCAACACCGGTATTGCACTTGCCTTCGCTGGCGCCACCTTGGGTTACAAGGTCATCCTCACTATGCCGGAGACCATGTCCAACGAGCGCAAGGTTCTGCTGCGCGCTTACGGTGCAGAGATTGTCCTCACCCCAGGTGCTGCCGGCATGAAGGGCGCAGTCGACAAGGCAAACGAGATTATCGCCAACACCGACAACGCCATCCTCGCTTCCCAGTTCGCCAACGAGGCAAACCCGAAGATCCACGAGGCAACCACCGGTCCGGAGATCTGGAAGGACGCAGAGGGCAAGGTTGATGCCTTCGTCGCAGGCGTGGGCACCGGCGGCACCGTTACCGGTGTGAGCCGTTACCTGAAGTCCCAGAACCCGGACCTGCACCTGGCTGCAGTCGAGCCTTCTGACTCCCCTGTTCTTTCCGAGGGTCACGCAGGTCCGCACAAGATCCAGGGCATCGGCGCTAACTTCGTCCCTGAGGTTCTCGACCGCGAGCTTCTCGACGAGGTCCTGACCGCCACCAACGAGGAGGCAATCGCAACCTCCCGCAAGCTGGCAACCGACGAGGGTCTGCTCGTTGGCATCTCCGCTGGCGCGAACGTCTCCGCTGCTTTGAAGCTGGCTGCACGCCCAGAGTTCAAGGGCAAGACCATCGTGGTCGTCCTGCCGGACTTCGGTGAGCGCTACGTCTCCACCGTCCTCTTCGAGGACATCCGCGAAGCAAAAGCTTTCTGAATTTAAAGCACCCGTCTTCTTGGTGGGTGCTTTTTCTATGACAGTAGTATGAACCACATGAACATCCTGAAGATGATCCGCGAGGATTTGGCGAACGCCCGTGATCATGATCCAGCTGCCCGTGGTGATGCAGAAAATGCCATTGTCTACTCAGGCTTGCACGCGATTTGGGTTCACCGGATCTGTCACTGGATGTGGAAGCGCGGATGGCGTGGCCCTGCACGAATTCTGGCGCAGATTAACCGCTTCTTCACCGGCATTGAGATTCACCCTGGAGCCACCATTGGCCGCCGTTTCTTCATTGACCACGGCATGGGCATCGTGATTGGTGAGACCGCCGAAATCGGAGACGGCGTCATGATTTATCACGGCGTCACCCTGGGTGGTCAGGTTCTTACTCAGACCAAGCGCCACCCCACCGTTGAGGACAACGTCACTATCGGTGCTGGTGCCAAGGTGCTGGGCCCTATCACCATCGGTGAGGGCTCCGCTATCGGTGCAAACGCGGTCGTCACCAAGGACGTGCCGGCACAGCACATTGCCATCGGCATTCCGGCCACAAATAGGCCGCGCAAGAAGGACGAGTGCATCAAACTGGTCGACCCAGACTACTACATCTAGCTGTTGCTTTGCGACGTCGCCAAGCGCGGCAAAGTGGGCCCCAGACGAACGTGGGGTCCACTTTTAGGTTTTAGTTCTCGAGCAAGTGCTGGTATTCCGGGTTCTTCTCGATGAAGCCCGCGACGGCAGAGCAGCTGGCGATGACACGCTTGCCGGCGGTTGATTCATCCTCCAGGGCGGCCTTGATGAGTGGTTTGGACAGGCCCTGGCCTTGGAAGCCCTTGTGGACCACGGTGTGGTGGAAATCGCGGGTTTCTGCGGTGTCGGCGTACTCCGCGAAGCCGGCCTCTTCCCCATCGACGGTAATTACGAAGCGGGAGGTGTCAGTTTGGTGTGCAACAGAAGTAGTCATGTGGCCCATTAAACCATTTCTGCAAAACCAAAAGAACCCCCTTCTGAAGAAGGGGGTTGATTTGTGGCCAGAGCCAGGATCGAACTGGCGACCCCACACTTTTCAGGCGTGTGCTCTACCGACTGAGCTATCTGGCCAGAAGCCACTGAGGACTTCGGCGACCCTGACGGGACTTGAACCCGCGACCTCCGCCGTGACAGGGCGGCGCGCTAACCAACTGCGCCACAGGGCCATATTCTATTGTTGCTGTGCTCTCTGGCACGAATAATTACTCTACACAACATTCTTAAAGCTAGACAAATCCGCACCTTAACAGCAATTTCAGGACAATTCTTTAGGGCTATTTGGCGCTGCTTTGCTTCCACGGCGGGGCTAACGCGACCAGCGCTCGGCCAAGAAAAAGAAACCTGCACAGTTGCCAACGAAGGCTCCAGATCGTCGAACAGAGATGCTCAAATTGTCAGTTAGGACGATCCTCGCCATAGGTCTCGCGTTGAGTCTCGTTTGACCGTGCGGCGTTGGTCGCGACTTGCGGCCTATCGAAACCCATTGGCTCGAAGGTCGACTTTGACCCTGGCTATGTCATCGAGCTCGATGCATCCAAAATTAACGCCGCGCTTTCCGACGTCGCGCCAGCACCCTCCGCACGCGTCGGCCAGGTAGCAACCCCAGTCAGCGCAAGCACCAGCGCAGCCACCGCGTCTAGCAGGCCTAGTCGTGCTCCACTGCCATACCTATCTTGTTCACCGATTATCTCAGGCACACACTGCACGCAGATACCGACTAAAGATCTAAGCAAAGAGCGCATGACACAGAACACAATTGCGCCACCGGAATGGGACTTGGACATGACAAAAGCCGGCCCCAATCCTGGAACCGGCTTGCAATATGGCGACCCTGACGGGACTTGAACCCGCGACCTCCGCCGTGACAGGGCGGCGCGCTAACCAACTGCGCCACAGGGCCATATTGAATTGTGGCCTTAAAAAAGACCGGTATGAAGCGAAAGAGCTTCGTACCCCCAACGGGATTCGAACCCGTGCCGCCGCCGTGAAAGGGCGGTGTCCTAGGCCGCTAGACGATGGGGGCCCGTTGCCTTGAAGCAACGTTTTAAAAATATACTGGAGATGTCGAACGATACAAAATCGCCCTGAAAGGAACCCCTAGATGAACGCAGAAAACCATGTCTGACCAGCAACATACCTGCGCCTGCCATGAGCCTCACGTGCACGGATATAACGCAGATAGCAAAAACAAAGCGAAGTATTTGGCGCGTTTAAAGCGCATCGAGGGTCAAACGCGCGGCATCCACCGCATGATCGAAGAAGACAAATACTGCATCGACATCATCACGCAGATTTCCGCGGTGACCTCCGCGCTGGAAAATGCCTCTTTGGCCTTACTCGAAGACCATATTGAGCACTGCGTAGCCGGTGCCGCCGCCGAAGACGGTGAACTGGCCAAGGAGAAGCTAGAAGAGGCCATGACGGCTATCCGCAAGTTGGTAAAGAACTAGACAGTTCTACACCCACTCTTTCCATCTCTAGGAGAGCCCTCGATGGGCAACGATGCGTTTAAAATTTCTGTTCTCGTTTTGGCCATGCTTAGCTCGTTTGCCAACGCCCCTCCAGCTTCGGCCCAAGATATTTTTGACGGCGGCAGGTTGGGCGGCGGTTCCTCTCAGTTCACCGCAGAGAACCTTCCCGGCAGCGCTAATCCTCTGCCGGAATTCGGCGGTCAGGTTAATCTAAACAAGTTTCAAGGAACCTGGTACTAAGTAGCTGCCCTGCCGCAACCAGCGCAGCTACAGTGCGGCTCCAACTCTGTTGCGAAGTATTCGGTCATCGACGCCCGCACGATTCCGTGGACAATTCCTGCCGAACCTACCTGGGCGGGCGATCCGGAATCCACGGCACGGCAAGTGTGCGTAGTGACGCTTCGTTGCGCGTAAACTTCTCCGGAATTCCCTTCCAGAACGAAAACGGACCGGTCAACTACCGAGTCACGTACCTCGCCGAGGACTACTCCCTCACCATTATCGGAGACCCAGATCGTCTTTCGGGTTTCGTTCTCTCCCGCACCCCCCTACCTAACGCCAGAGCAATGGGCCACCGTAAAGTTCATCGTGACTAACCGCGGTTGGTGGGACTGTGCCTTCCTGACCACGCCGGTCGACGGCGGGCAAGACGACGTTCGCCCTCTTTGCACGATTTAGTGCGCATTAGAACCAAAGCGTCAGAAACCCTCTCGCTAGCTCGATAACTTCGCCAGAGCTAGAAAACGGCGTTTCCCCTAGAAAGTAAGTCTTCTAGGGGAAACGCCGTTTTGTGGGCCCTCCGGGGCTCGAACCCGGGACCTGCGGATTAAAAGTCCGTAGCTCTACCAACTGAGCTAAAGGCCCAATGGATAGTTAGTGTACCGGCAGCACGCGTTGGATTGAAATTCGCCCCCATGTTTTCGGCCCCGCTACATACAGCCGGAAGTATTGCCGTAAAAAATGGCACAAACGGCTTCAATCTCAAGGCCGTCTCGTTCTAGAAGAAGCCAATCGGAACGTGGGTATTTTCTCCGGGTTACACACCAGCGTGACGCAAACACGTCGCCGATAATGTGCTTTTGCTCATGGCCCGGAACTATCCGCACTTCCGGAGCGACTATATTAAATAACCGCGGATTTTCACCACGGGTTGATACTAATGCGCACGTCCGCACAAAATGCGGGGCGCGCATTCGGAATTAAAGGACGGGTGCGTTTTGGATCTCGTTGATATCTCGAGGTGGCAGTTCGGCATTACGACTGTCTACCACTACATTTTTGTGCCGCTGACCCTGGGGCTAGGGCCGATGGTGGCCATCATGCAGACTGTGTGGCACCGCACCGGCAACCCTGAATGGTTCCGGGCCACGAAGTTCTTCGGAAATCTCTTCCTCATCAACTTCGCCATGGGCGTAGTCACCGGCATTGTGCAGGAATTCCAATTCGGCATGAACTGGTCCGAATACTCCCGCTTCGTGGGCGATGTTTTCGGCGCCCCGCTCGCATTCGAGGGACTCGCGGCCTTCTTCTTCGAATCCGTCTTCCTGGGCGTGTGGATCTTCGGTTGGGACCGCGTGCCCAAATGGGCTCACCTCGCCGCCATCTGGACGGTCGCTATCGCGGTGAATGTCTCCGCATACTTCATCATCGTCGCCAACTCTTTCATGCAGCACCCCGTGGGCGCTGCTTTTGACGAAGTCAAGGGCCGTGCAACACTCACGGATTTCTGGGCACTGCTTACCAACCCCACCGCGCTACAGGCCTTCCCACATGCGGTCGCCGGCGGTTGGATCCTGGGCGGCACGCTTGTTGCCGGCGTTGCCGGATGGTGGATGCTGCGCGAGACCCGCGCAGGCGATGCCCATGGGCACGCAGCAGGAATCTGGCGCAGCCTCACCCGCTTCGGTTCCTGGGTCATCCTGGTCGGTACGGCAGCCGTTGCGCTCACGGGTGACTTCCTTGGCAAGCTCATGTTCGTCCAACAGCCGATGAAGATGGCCTCCGCCGAAGCACTGTGCGAGACCGAAATGGACCCAGCATTTTCCATCTTGTCGTTTTCCTCGATGAACAACTGTGAGACCGCCGTGCATATGCTCGACGTGCCCTACGTTCTGTCTTTCCTGGCGAAGGGAACCTTCAGCGGCGTCGAGCTGCGCGGCGTCAACGAGTTGCAGCAAACGTATGAAGCGCTCTACGGGCCAGGCAATTACACTCCCAATCTCTTCGTGACGTACTGGTCCTTCCGCCTCATGATCGGCTTCCTCGCGGTGCCGGTCATCTTGGCTCTCGTCGCACTGTGGACCACGCGGAGCCACCGCGTGCCGCAGGCGAAGTGGATGTCCAGCGCGGCACTACTGGCGCTGCCCGCACCGTGGCTGTCGAACTTCTCGGGCTGGATCTTCACCGAGATGGGCCGCCAGCCATGGATCGTCGCTCCCAATCCGGAAGCCGCCGGTTCAGCAGAAAAGATTCACCTCATCGTGGACTTTGGCGCCTCCGATCACCCGGAGTGGGTGGTGTGGACGAGTCTCATTGTCTTCACGTTGCTCTACGGCATCTTGGCCGTCATCTGGTTCTGGCTCATGCGCCGCTACGCAGTGATGGGGCTCAATCAGCCGGGCCTGCGCGACGGGGATGAAAAAGACCTGGCTGCGGCTCTTTATGGGCCGGGTGAAGATACTGAGCTACAGCCTCTGAGCTTTAGCGATTCTGCTGCGGGCGCGGCTGCAGCCGGTGCCACGAACAAGAAGGGGAAGTAGTCATGGATCTCAACACCGTGTGGTTTATCATCATCGCCTTCTTCTTCACGGGCTACTTCGTGCTTGAAGGATTCGACTTCGGCGTGGGCATGCTCTTGCCTTTCTTGCGCGGGGAATCCGCCGCGGACAGCGATGCGCGCCGTACCGCCGCGGTGCGCGCCATCGGTCCTGTCTGGGACGGCAACGAGGTCTGGCTCATCGTCGCTGGTGCCTCCATCTTCGCGGCCTTCCCGGAGTGGTACGCGACGCTCTTCTCGGGCTTTTATTTGCCGCTGTTACTCATCGTTACTGCACTCATTATCCGCGGCGTCAGCCTTGAGTGGCGCGTTAAGGTCGACACCCTCGCTTGGCGCAAACGTTGCGATATCGGCATCGCGCTCGGCTCCTATCTCCCCGCTCTACTGTGGGGCGTAGCCATGACCAACATCGTGGCGGGCGTTGCTTTCTCGTCCCCCGGTCATGTCGACTCGGTGATAGATGGTTTCCTGGGGCTGCTTAACCCGCGCGGCCTGCTGGGCGGCGCGGCCTTTCTGCTGCTCTTCGCCTTCCATGGCGCTCTCTTCTTGGGGCTCAAGACCCACGCACCGGTTCGCACGCAAGTCCACGCCATCGCGCGGGGCTGGCTGGCCATCGCCACACTTGCGGTCGGTGCGATCTACCTCGTGTGGATGCAGCTAAACTTCGGCAAATCCTGGACCTGGATTGCCCTTGCGGCCGTCGCGCTCGCGCTCGTCGCCGCCTTCGCGGGCCTGTGGAGCGGTCGTGATCGTACGGCGTTCTTCGGCACCGCCGCGGCGATCATCGCGGTGGGATTGGCGCTCTTCGGAGCGCTCTTCCCCAACGTCCTGCCTTCCGTCACGGACGTGGCAGGCCTGGATATTTACACTGCGTCCGCGAGCCCGTACACCCTGAAGATCATGACGTGGGCTGCGGTGGTGCTCGCGCCAGCCGTCCTCATCGGCCAAGGCTGGACCTACTGGCAGTTCCGCGCGCGCATCGGCGTCGACGCTTAAGGCGAGCCCAGCCATGGCTGCTCCCCTCGATCCGCGGCTTATGCGCCTCGTGCCGCCAGTGCGCGGCCTCATTCTGCGTACCGGCAGCTTTCAGGCGCTCGATACTGTGCTCGTCATCGCGCGCGGCGTGCTTATCGGCACAGTGGCCGCGCGAACCATCACGTCCGACGCTCACCTTCGTGAACTGTGGCCGCTGCTGTTGGCAGTACTCGCGGTGGTACTGCTCCATGCGGCCGCTGCCTGGGCGAGTTCCCGCGCGCAGGCCCACGCGGTGGGCAAGACCGTCGACGCGCTGCGCATGCGTACCCTGCGCGCCCTGGCTACTCGCGACCCACGCGTCGTGCAAGAAGAGTCCGGACAGTGGCGCCACGTGCTCACCCGCGGCATGGAGGACTTCCGGCCGTATCTGTCGCAGTTTCTGCCCGCTCTCGTGGCGGTCTGCATCGCGACCCCTGCGGCGCTTGTTACCATAGCCTATTTCGATTGGGTCTCTGCTGTCTTCGCTCTAGTGACGCTGCCCCTCATCCCGGCGTTTATGGTGCTCATCGGCGCGCTCACCGCGCAACACACGCAGCGACGCCTAGCCGTCACCGCCGGGCTCGGCGGCCAGCTCGCGGATCTCGTGCGAGGTGCGCCCACGCTGCGGGCGCTGCACGCGACCAAGCAGCCAACGCGATCCGTGGGAAGTCTGGGCGAGCGCCATTCCAAGGCCACGATGGGCGTGCTGCGTCTGGCCTTCCTATCATCCTTTGCGCTCGAGTTTCTGGCTACGCTCTCCGTGGCACTCGTTGCCGTCAATATCGGCCTGCGCCTCGTCACTGGCTCCATCGAGCTACTCCCCGCGCTGGTCGTGCTCATCATCGTGCCTGAGGTCTTCAACCCGGTGCGCGCGGTGGGTTCCAGCTTCCATGCCGCGGCCGATGGCTTAGAAGCCGCCCAGATGCTCCTCGGGGTCATCGACAGCGCCGCCGCAAAGCCAGAGGTCACGGGTGGATATCGCACGCTGGCTGGTTCGGAAGTCTCGGTCTCTCACGTGAGTATCTCTGGCCGTGATGGCATGCGGCCTCAGGATCTGACTTTTAAAGCACGGCCTGGCGCGCTCACGGTGCTCAGCGGCGCCAACGGCTCTGGAAAATCCACCGTTTTGCTTGCTCTTCTGGGCGCACTTCCAGACGCCGCCGTTACCGGGACCGTCCGCCTGCCTCCAGGCTCCGCATATCTTGCCGCCAGCCCGGCGCTGGTTACTGGCACGGTCGCTGAGAACCTGGCGCTCACCGATGCCACCGATTCCGCGCTCGCCGCCGCGCAGGATGCTGTCCCGCTCGGGGTGGGGCACGCTCATGACGTGGCCACCGGCGGCACAGGTATTTCCGCGGGCCAGCGCGAACGCGTGGGCATCGTACGCACCCTCGCGGTGGACGCACCGTGCTATCTCCTCGACGAGCCCACCGCCCACCTCTCCCCCGAGCTCGTCACCAACGTCATCGCGGCCCTCCAGGCGCGGGCACACGCGGGCGCTGTTGTGCTCGTGGCCAGCCATGATCCGCGCCTTATCGCGAAAGCCGACGAGGTGATTGAGCTATGACTTCTTCTTTCGTCTCCGATCTCCGCTTCATCCTGCGCGCAGCTGGCGTGCGCAGACGCGAACTCATCGCCGCCATCGCGCTCAGCACGGTAACGCTCACTGCGGCGCTAGCGCTCACGCTCACCTCTGGCTGGCTCATCACCCGAGCTTGGCAGATGCCGCCCGTGCTGGTGCTCTCTGTCGCCGTGACGAGCGTGCGCGCGCTCGGCATCTCCCGTGCTCTCTTCCGCTACGTCGACCGTCTCTACGCGCACCACATGGCGCTTCGCGCCCTCACGCGTCTGCGCAGCGCCATCTTCACCGCGCTCGTCGAACGTGAGTCCCCGTCCTTCAGCCGCGGACGCGCCCACGTTCGGCTTGTCCGCGACGCTGACGCCATCACCGATTTCCTCGTGCGGGGGCTCCTCCCCTCCGGTACCGCCGCCGCCATGAGCGTGCTCGCGGTCATCACCACGGCGCTGCTGAGTCTGCATGCAGCGGCGATCATGCTTGCGGCCTTCCTCGTCACCGGCATTGCCGTGCCGGGGCTCGTCGCTCGCGCTGCCACCCGCAACCGTGCTGCCCGCGAGCGCGCCCGCTTCATCGAGCGCCTCGATCTCGTACTTGAACACCGCGTCGAATTCACGGCCTTGGGGCGCGCGGAAGAGCTGCTGGACCACGCCGCGGCGGCATCGGAAAGCGATAGCTCCGCACGCGTTGCTGCCGATGCCCCCTTGGCCCGCGCCACCAGCCTCTTCACCCTCGCTACGGGGCTCGCGGCATGGGGCGTGCTGGTCTGCGCTGTGCATTTCTATGCTGGCAACCCAATGTGGTTGGGCGCGCTCGTACTCATGCCGCTCGCGGCCTTCGAGGCCCACGGCCAACTCGCGGCAGCAACTCTCGCCGGTGTAGAGGCCGCGCCCTCTCTCCGCTGCGTATCCACGCTACTGACAACCCCGCGCCACACAAAGATCCCGCGCGAGCGCACCGCAGCAGTCACAGTATCGGGGTTGCGCACCGAATTTGGTCAGGCCACCTGGGACTTTCATGCCCCTGAAAATTCCCGCGTCATCGTGCGTGGCCCCTCTGGGGTGGGCAAGACGCAGCTCCTCGAGACCATTGCCGGACTGCGTACCCCGCGGGCGGGCACCGTTACCGTGCCGAACTCGTGTCATTATTGCGCGGAGGACGCATGGATCTTCGCTACGTCGGTGCGCGAGAACCTGCGCGTCGCCGCTCCCGCGGCCAGCGAGAAGCTCATGCGCCGCGTGCTTGCCGCCCTCGACTTCGAACTCGACTTAGATCTTGTGCTCGCGGATGGCCCCGGCTCGCTCTCCGCTGGCCAACGTCGCCGTCTGTTGCTCGCCCGCGCGCTGTGCAGCGATGCACAAGTCCTGCTTCTCGACGAGCCCACCGAGCACATTGCTGATGCCGATGCCACATCCCTGCTGCGCATACTCGCCTGCGGGCCGCTGCCCGGCGCACGTGCAGAGCGCACCGTCATTCTCGTCACCCACTCTCCCGTGCCAGGCGCCTCGGCGGCGCTTGCCACTCCCAGCGTGACGGTACTTCCTCGCCCCTGTGCTCACTAGCCCCGCGGCACGCGATTGCCTACTGACGCGCAAACGCCCGCCCCGAAGGTTCCGGGACGGGCATCAGCATGAGCAACGAGGGCACATTAGCCGCGCATGTCGCCCTTCTCAGCGAAGTTGATCTGGAAATCGAATGCGGTCTTCAGATCGTGCGGGGTGTGGACGAACTTGTTCGCCTTCGCGCGCTCAAAGTACTCCTCCAGCATCGGACGGTAATCCGGGTGTGCCACGGCGATTACCTTCTCCACGCGCTCACGCGGTGCGAGACCACGCAAGTCAGCGACACCGTACTCGGTGATGATGACCATGGTGTCGTGCTCGGTGTGGTCAGTGTGGGAAACGAAAGGAACAATCGCGGAGATTGCGCCGTCCTTTGCCACAGACGGGGAAACGAACGTGGTGATGTAACCGTTGCGGGTGAAGTCACCGGAGCCGCCGGTGCCGTTCATGATGCGGGAGCCGCCAACGTTGGTGGAGTTGATGTTGCCGTAAATATCGGCCTCAATCATGCCGTTGGAGGAGATAAGACCCACGCGGCGGATAACCTCCGGGTGGTTGGAGACCTGCTGCGGACGCAGGATGATGTGCTTGCGGTAGCGCTCTGCCTCAGCGTTCATCTTCTCTGCGTATTCCGGGGAAAGTGCAAAGGAGGTAGCGGAAGCGACAGTCATCTTGCCGACGTCGATAAGGTCAAGCATGCCGTCCTGGATGACCTCAGTGTATGCCTGAATGTTTTCAAACTTGGACTCCAGCAGGCCTGCCATCACAGCGTTAGGGACATTACCCACGCCGGACTGCATGATGAACTTGTCATACTCCAGGCGTCCAGCTGCAACCTCGCCCTCGAGGAACTCGATGAAGTTAGCGGCGATCTTCTCGGAAACCTCATCCGGAGCCTTAAATGGCGCGTTGCGGTCCGGAGCGTTGGTCTCAACGACTGCGACGACCTTTTCGGTCGGCAGCTCAATGTACGGGGTACCAATGCGGTCATCAACCTTGGTGATCGGGATTGGCTGGCGGTTAGGCAGCTTCTCGATCTTGTAAATGTCGTGCATGCCCTCGAGGTTCTCGGACTGCCAGGTGTTTACCTCGAGAATAATCTTGTCTGCAGCCTCGATGTATTCCAGGTTATTGCCCACTGCAGAAGACGGGATGATGTTGCCGTCTTCCAAGATGCGGACAACCTCGATGATTGCGACCTGGAAGTCACCGTAGAAGCCCTCTTCAACCTGCTGGCCAGAGTGGGACAGGTGGATGTCCTGGTAAAGAATCTCACCGGCGTTTGCCTTGTTACGCAGAATCGGATCGGAGTTGTACGGGGAGCGGAAGCGCAGAGCGTCTGCCTCCGCCAGAACACCGTCACAGTCCGGAGCGGTGGAAGCACCGGAGAAGAGATCGATCTTGAATTCTTCGCCAGCTGCGTGTGCAGCCTTAGCCTTTTCAGCGATGGCGGTCGGCAGCGCCTTTGGATAGCCAGCTCCGGTGAAGCCGGAGATTCCGACGCGGTCACCGTTGTTGACAAACTTTGCAGCCTCGTCAGCCGAAACAACGAGGTCCTTAAATGGCGCGTATGCGATCCTATCGGACAAGGTAAATCCTCCTTTTTATACGGGAAAAGACCTAGGTAACGGTCCACCCCTGCGAGTTACATGCACCACATTAGCGAACTTGTTGAGGTTTTACCGAAATCTTCGCAAACTTACACACCCCCGTCACACCGTCTTCCACAACTTGCCACCCAACCTGCTAAAAGAGCACAATTGGCTGCGTGAATCTTGCAATCGGAAAAATCGAGCTCAACTCCCCCGTTGTCCTAGCCCCTATGGCGGGCGTGACCAACGTGGCTTTCCGCACGCTCTGCCGCGAACAAGAAATAGAGAAAACAGGCACCGTCTCAGGCCTGTATGTGTGCGAAATGGTGACGGCGCGCGCCCTCGTGGAGCGCAATGAAAAGACCATGCACATGACCACCTTTGGGCCGGAAGAAAACCCCCGTTCATTGCAGCTGTATACCGTCGATCCGGAGTACACATACAAAGCAGCCAAGATGATTGTGGACGAGAACTTGGCAGACCACATCGACATGAACTTCGGCTGCCCCGTACCTAAGGTGACCCGTCGTGGTGGCGGCTCCGCCCTGCCCTACAAACGCCGCCTCTTCGGCAACATTATCGCAGCAGCGGTAAAGGCAACTGAAGGAACCGACATCCCGGTTACCGTAAAGATGCGCGTGGGCATCGATGACGAGCACCATACGCACCTCGACGCCGGCCGTATCGCCGTCGAGGAAGGTGCAGCCGCGGTTGCACTCCACGGACGCACTGCCGCGCAGCGCTACTCGGGTCATGCCGATTGGAACGAGATCGCACGCCTGAAGGAACATCTCGCCGACTCGGGCATTCCCGTGCTTGGCAACGGCGACATCTTCAAGGCCACCGATGCGCGCGCGATGATGGAGCAGACAGGCTGCGACGGCGTCGTCGTCGGTCGCGGCTGCTTGGGCCGCCCGTGGCTCTTTGCAGAACTATCCGCCGAGCTGCGCGGCGAGCCCATCCCGGCAGAGCCGACACTGGGCGAAGTAACGAAGACTATGATTCGCCACGCAGAGTTACTTGCACAGCACGACGGCGAGCGCCAGGCAAGCCGCGATATCCGCAAGCACGTGGGTTGGTACCTGCGTGGATTCCCAGTCGGCGGCGAGGTTCGCTCGGGCCTGGCGCGCGTCGAATCCGTGGATAACCTGCGGGAACTATTGGCACCGTGGGCTAATTCGCAGGCGCTTGCCGACGACGCGGATGGCGCCCGTGGGCGTCAAGGCTCACCCGCCAAGGTGGTCCTTCCGGAAGGTTGGCTGGACGACCCAGAGGACGCTACCGTGCCGGAGGGCGCGGAAATCATGCACTCCGGTGGATAAATAAAACCTTAACGAGCGCTAGACCAAAAATTGGTCTATTATTTTCGACATGCGTACCGCTTATCGCGAACACCTCGACGACTTCTCACATGACCTCATCATCATGCGAGACATCGTCCACACCATCATGACCAAAGCCTCCGAAGCCCTTCTAGAATCCGAACTCCAGTCGGCCGAGGAGTCCCTGTCGCTGCGCGATGACCTCGACGAGGTTCGCACTCGCTGCGAGGAACGCGCAGTGCTACTCCTCGCCCTCGAAAACCCCATGGCCAAGGATCTTCGCCAGGTAGTTTCCTCCATCTACATCGTCGAGGATCTCTACCGCATGGGCCGCCTGGCGCAGCACGTCGCCTCCGCCGCGCGGCGCCGCCACCCCGAGTCCGTCCTCCCTGCTGACTGCATCGGCTACTTCGAGGAGCTCTACCGACTCGTCGCTGACATGAGTAAAATGCTCCGCGAAATCCTCGTTACGCCGGATCCCGACACCGCATTGAAGATGGCTTCTGAGGATGACGCTGTCGACGACATAAACCACTATCTCCTCTCCTACTTAACGCAACGAGAGTGGAAAGCAAGCGTGCGCGAAGCAGTTGAAACCGCACAAATGACGCGCTACTACGAGCGCTTCGCGGACCACTGCGTCGCTGTGGCAGGCCGCATCATTTACCTGTCCACAGGCTTGGCGCCAGAGGAATACATGGCCAAGCTAAGCGAGGAGGAGCGGGATAAGGAATTCGAATCCCGCATGGCCGAATTGGAGCGTCAGTTCCGCCGCTAAAAGCAATAACCCGACTAGACCTTTTCAAGCCGCAAATGGAGAGGATAAGTCGGGTTTCTGCGTTTTGCACATAAATTATCTACGCAAGTCTAAATACACTTCAGGATTCGGTATCACGCAATCCGGGGAATAAAAGGGGCCCTCGCATTCCGCAGCAATATAGCCGCAGGAGTGCGAGAGCCCCACTCATTCACAGGAACGAGCAAGAAGTGAGACTGGTGTCTTTAGCCGAAGCGACCGGAGATGTAGTCCTCGGTGTCCTTCTTGGATGGATTCTTGAAGATGGTGGTGGTGTCATCGAACTCTACGAGGTGGCCCGGCTTACCGGTCGCCTCGAGGGAGAAGAAACCGGTCTTGTCAGAGACACGAGCTGCCTGCTGCATGTTGTGGGTAACGATAACGATGGTGAAGTTTTCCTTCAGCTCGTGGATGAGGTCCTCCACCGCCAGGGTGGAAATTGGGTCAAGTGCGGAGCAAGGCTCATCCATGAGGAGAACCTCTGGCTCGACTGCAATCGCACGAGCGATGCACAGACGCTGCTGCTGACCACCGGAGAGGCCGCCGCCCGGCTTGTCCAGACGGTCCTTAACCTCGTCCCAGAGGTTTGCGCCACGCAGGGATTTCTCAGCGACTTCCTTCAGCTTCTTTTTGTTCTTCTCGCCAGACAGACGCAGGCCAGCCACGACGTTGTCCTCGATGGACATGGTTGGGAATGGGTTCGCCTTCTGGAACACCATGCCGATGGTGTTGCGAACGGAAACTGGGTCAACCTTCGGGCCGTAGATGTTCTGGCCGTCGAGAAGAATTTCACCCTTCACGGATGCACCTGGGATGACCTCGTGCATGCGGTTGAGGGTACGCAGAACGGTGGACTTGCCACAGCCAGAAGGGCCAATGAATGCGGTGACTGCCTGTGCTGGGATCTGCATGTTGACGTTCTGTACGGCGTGGAAGTCACCGTAGTAGATGTTCACGTCATTGAGCTCAAGCTTTGACATTGAAAGATACTCCTGTTGAGAGGTTTTAAGTGGGACGGCGTTTTACTTCTTGACGGAGAACTTCGCAGAAATGATGCGAGCTCCAATGTTGAGGATTGCGATGATGAGGACCAGGGTGAGCGCAGCGCCCCACAGTTTGTCCAGAACAGCCGGCTGTGCACCGGACTTGTACATGTCGAGCATCATCAGCGGCAAGGAGGACATAGCGCCGTCCATTGCATCCCAGTTGATGGAAGAGGTGGAACCCACCAAGACCAGAACCGGAGCGGATTCACCCATAACACGGGCCACAGCCAGCATGATGCCGGTGACGATGCCGGAGAGGGCGGTCGGCAGAACGATTCGCGCAATGGTCTTCCACTTTGGAACGCCCAGGGCGTAAGAGGCCTCACGCAGGTCCATTGGGACCACACGGAGCATTTCCTCGGTGTTGCGGACGACGATTGGAATCATCAGCAGAACCAAAGAAAGTGCCACAGCCATACCGGAGCGCTCGAAGCCGAAGAGAGTAATCCACATTGCGAAGACGAACAGTGCAGCAACGATGGAAGGAACACCAGAGAGGATGTCCACCATGAAGGTGGTCAGGCGGCTAAGCAGGCCACCGCGGGAGTACTCCACCAGATAGATAGCGGTGAAGATTCCGATTGGTACGGAGATAAGCGTCGCGAGAATCGTCTGCACGAAAGTACCGATAATGGCGTGTAGTGCACCACCACCAGCTTCGGTGTCGAGGATTCCGCGCTGGGAAAGGGTCCACCACTCGGGGGTGAGGATGGCACCAGCACCGCGGGAGAAGAGCTCCCACAGAACCCAGACGAGCGGAATCATAGCCAGAATCATCGTGGCCCACACGATGATGGTGGCGACGTTGTTGGCAGTCTTGCGGCCTGCAGAGATATCGAGGAAGACAGAACCGGAATTCTGAGGCAGAGTCTTTACTGGAGTAGACATTGTTTTCTTCCTCCTACTTGTTCTTCACGATGGAACGGGCAATGGCGTTGACCACGAAGGTCAGGAAGAACAGCATGAGACCGGCCGCGATGTATGCACCTGCACGCATCTCGTTACCGAACTCGGAAGCTGCTAGAGCAATCGCCGTTGCGAAGGTAGTACCTCCGTCGAAGAGCGAGAAGCGGAAGTCAATCAGCGGGGAGACAACCATGTACAGAGCCATGGTCTCACCCAGTGCACGGCCCAGACCCAGCATGGAGCCTGCGATGTAGCCGGACATACCGAATGGCAGAACGGTCATGCGGATAACTTCCCACCGGGTCGCGCCGAGTGCCAAAGCGGACTCGATCTGGCCCGGAGGCGTCTGGACAAAGACCTCACGTGCGGTAGCAGCGATAATCGGCAGAATCATCACTGCCAGCACGATGCCACCGGTAAAGATGTTGCGGCCGGTAGTGAAGGACGGCGAGTTGTCGTACGTCGTGAAGAGGAAGAAGCCACCAGCCCAAGAGTGCAGCCAGGTGTAGAAACCGGACAAAGCTGGGCCGAGCACCTGCCAGCCCCACAGACCGTAAACAATCGAAGGAACTGCTGCGAGCATGTCAACGAGGAAGCCCAGTGGCTTAACCGCGCGTGCCGGAGCGTAGTTGGAAAGGAAGATGGCGATACCGAGTGCAATCGGCATGGCAATCAACAAAGCCACGACGGAGATGAGGATCGTCGATCCGAACATGGTCGGGATACCGAACTTCATTGCGTCGGTGTCGTTGGTTTCCCAACGCTGACCGTAGGTAAAGAATCCCAGGAATCCGCCCTCATTGACGTTGAGCGCAGGAACTGCGCGCCAAATCAGGAAGGCAGCGATAGCCGCAATCATCACCGTGATGAGCGTTGCGGAAGCAGTGGAGAGGAACTCAAAGACGCGGTCGCCGGGGCGCTTTACGCCCGCGCCGGTAGCAACGGAAGCTACCTCAGGACCGTCAGTGCCGAGTGCAGGCTGGGACGTTGTGATTACGTCCTGCTCATCGACCGGCGCCGTGGTGAGATTGTTGTCTGCCATGAGACTACGAAATCCTTTTCAACGGAAAGTTTGGAAATTATAAGACATACCGCAGCCCCCAAAGGCGCTCAGTGGAACGGATTTGGGGGCAAGCAGTGTATGGGCCCAGAGGATTACTGGATTGCTTCGACCGCAGCCTTCAGGCGGTCAAGGTGGTCGCCGGCGACTGGGATGAAGCCAGCAGCCTCGAGGTCAGCGTTCTGGTTCTCCAGAACGGTGTTCATGAAGGCCTTCACCAGAGCGGAGGTCTCCTCATCGTAACCAGCGGAGCAAACGATGTTGTAGGTGGTGAGGATGAGTGGGTAAGCACCAGCGGTGTCGGAACCGAAGAGAGCCTCGGAGTCAACAACCATGTTGTGCTCGGAGCCGGTCTCCTTGAATGCCAGGTTGTCGAGTGCAACGCCGACGGACTCGTTGGAGAGCTCTACAGGGCCGTTGCCGAAGTCGATCTTGGCAATCTTAACGCCGTCGCCTTCCTTCTGGTGTGCGTAGCCAGCCTCAACGTAGGTGATTGCACCCTCGATGGAAGCAACCTGGTCAGCAACACCGGAGGAGCCGTTTGCGCCCTCACCGACAGCGTCTGGGAACTGCTTGCCCTCGTCGTCCCAGTTACCGGTAGCGGTCTTCAGGAACTTCTGGAAGTTGTCAGAGGTACCAGACTCGTCAGAACGGAAGATGACGGTGATGTCGGTGTCAGGAAGCTCGGTTCCCTCGTTGGCAGCCTTAATCTCTTTGTCGTTCCACTTGGTGATCTCGCCCTTGAAGATCTTTGCCAGGGTCTCGGTCTTCAGGTTGACCTCGGTGTCACCCAGGTTATAAGCGATAGCAACTGGGCCGATGGTGGTTGGCAGGTGCCATGCGTCGTTGCCCTCGCAACGCTCCTTGGCAGCCTCAACCTCACCCTTGTCTTCCTTCAGAGCGGAGTCGGAACCAGCAAAGTCAACGGTGCCGTTGGTGAAGGCCTCAACACCCGCGCCGGAACCGGAAGAGGTGTAAGAGAAGTTAGCGTCTGGGTAGTCAGCCAGGAATGCCTTCTCAAAGACGGACATTGCGCTCTTCTGGGAAGAAGCACCCTCGCCGGTGAGGTCACCGGAGACCTCAGAGCCGCCCTCAGAGCCGGAGCCGGACTCAGAGCAGGCGACGAGGCCGGTGGAAGTTGCGGCGATGATGCCGAAGATTGCAGCAGTGCGCTTGAAGTTGCGGGTCACGGGGAAACCTTTCAACGAAGAACAGAGATTGTTAGTCCGAGGAAACCGCACTTCGCATTGGCATTTCGCGAAAGAGCTGAAAGATGATTACCAACACCGCGGTTAACTCACGGGATGTAAAGCTAACCGGAGCGGGTTAACCGCAGTAGTAGTTTCAGGTGAACAAAAAGTGAACATGTCCCCAATCCGCGTGAGGCTAATCACGATCCGAATAGACGGAATGGTCTTCAATAACTTCGAAGCCCAAACGTTCATACGCCCTCACGGCCGGCTCGTTATCCGCCTCAACATAGAGAATTACCCGCTCAGCTCCCTTTTCCACCATGCGGTGAAGGCCGTCGTGGAGCAATGGACCGCCTAGCTTTTGACCGCGATAAGCCTCCGAAAGACCGATCACGTAGACCTCACCAAACTCAGGAGTTTCTTCTGTGTGCCATTTGGTCCAGTGGAATCCGACCATCGTTGGAGCACCCTGAGGTGAGGTTTTCTCCTCATCCCACATGAATTGGACGTCCGCCGGATCGAACCAATCCGCCTCCATTCCACGGTGCAAGCGCTCAAGATCCCAGCCACCTTGCTCGGGGTGCCACGAGAATGCCTCGTTGTTGGCGCGCACCCATTCCTGTTCCGCCCAGTCCTTGCCCCACCGCTGAACGGAATCGGTGTAGTTAAGGTGGGTAAAGGGGGCGTCGTCAAGCGCGGCGTGCTTGGCCAGGTTCTGCCCGTTTACCTCCATCACCAGCAGCTGTCGCACCAGGTGCAGATCGTTGCGGGCCGCCAACGCGCGTGCTGCCGGCAGGTTTCCGTGCGCCCAGAACTGGGCGTGCGGCTGGGCGGCGCGAACGTGTTCAATGAGGTCCTGGCCCAGGCCGTGCCCGCGATGAGAGGGGTGAACAAAAAGCTCCACATCCTGCCCGGCCACAGCGGCGATACCGACTACCTGCTCGCCTTCCTTGGCGAGGTAATGCTGGTGTTCCAAGCGCGCATCGCTCAGGCCAAGCAGGAACTGCTCGGACAAGGGCGCGATGCCATCTGCCCGGCGCGCTTGCTCGGCACCAGCGCGTACCTTGTCTGCGAGATCGGCGTCTTGGGTGAGATTCAGGGATTCGATATTCATGCCCACCAGGGTACGTGCGGTAAGAATAGAGGGGTGACTGTTCTCCAAATCAACCGCCATATTGTCCGCCTTGGTGTCGTCGCCTTGGTGGGCGGCATCGCTTGGCTTAGCGACTCCGCAGTGGCCATGCACGCTGAGCACACAGTGGCTCAGGAATCGAAGGCGGTCTCGCGCCTGGAGAACACTCCCGACGTCTATATTGGCGGCATCCCTTATACATTGGCTGCGCTAACCAAGGAGATTCCTTATCTCGAGGTGCAGTCGCTCGACGTCGAGGTACCCAAGCTCGGCATGGTCAACGCCTCAACCACAATGCGTGACATCACCATCACGCCGCAGCAGGTTTTCAGCGGCAAGTTTGAGGGCGCACCAGTATCCACGTACACGCGCGGTATCAGCCTCGACGGCGTAGCGCTCGGACGTTTGTTAGGGATTACGGATCTCTCGATTGCCAACCCCGACAACATCTCCCCCATCGGAGGCACCGCGGCAGAGGCTGAGCTGACGGGCACGCTGCCGGGCGATACGAAGAAGTCCACCGCTAAGGTGGCGCTACGCTTGGTCGGCGAGCAGTTCCACATGAACGTCTACGACACCGAAGACCCGCGCCTTATCAAGGCCTTTACCCTCCAGTTCGATACCCGCGAGCTGCCACTTCCTGCACAGGCGACGTCCGTCAAGCTCCACGGCGGCTCGATCACCTTCGAGGTCCAACGCCGCAACATCAAGCTCAAGTCCACGCAGCTGTCCCCTCTCGAAATAGAGGGCTCAGAGGAGAAGGCCGTTAAGGACGCCGAGCAAAAGGCGGAGGACACTGCGGAGAAGGTTAACGAGGGCAGCTAGCCCTGGGGGTGGCTCGCGGACTAGCGACTCGGTTGCCTGGCAGCGCCTACTTGATGCGAATCAAGTCGCGCAGAATCTCTCGCACGCTCCGCTCGTGGGGCGGGCGCGGCTGCAGGGGCGCGAAGACCTCAATGGCATCTGCCACCGATTCGAGGTGCACCTCGGTGAACTTGCCCACGGACTCGCCGTCGGCTTGGAAGCGCTTCGGAGTTGGCGTCTCCAAATCAACCGATTGTGCATCATCGAACTGCAGCGCACGCGCCTGGGTGATCTTGGACAGCATGCGCCGACGGTCCACGCCCATCAGGTGCAGCATGCCCACTAGGCATGGATGCCGCCCAAGTCAGACACTCCAAATAGCCCCAGGCCCGCGTCGAAGGAGTTGCGCGGGTTGGTCACCACGGGAAGCGGGCCCAGGAACGTCCACGGGTTGGTATTCGAGGTAAACATCAGCGGAACCTTGTGCGCGGTGAATTGCTCGCCTGCCCGGCTGACGGCGTGCACGGAAATCTCCGGTGGGATGACGCGCGCCCGCAGGTAAGCCTGCGCGGAAACCGCGAGGTAGCGCAGCGGCGTGGCCGAAAAGCCCATCTCTCGTGCGCGATCGACTCGGGCAAGAACGTCGGCGTCCAAACCAAAACCAGCGTTGACCGCAAACCAACGGTCGTTCCACGTACCCAGGTGAATCTTGCGGCGGGTGTCGCGCTCCATGAGGCGAGCCAAGACGTGGGCCGCCTCCACCGGGGTATTGGGAATTCCCAGTGCACGCACAAAGACGTTCGCGGAACCGGTGGGGACTACGCCGAGGACAGGAAGCTCTTCAGGTCGCGGACGGTCCTTTCGGTCAGCCGGCCCCAACAGGCCGTTGACCACCTCGTTAACGGTCCCGTCGCCGCCAAAGACCACGATGGCGTCGAAATCAGTGCGTGTCATTCCGCGCACGATCTCCTCCGCATGCCCCGCGTAATGGGTGAACTGCATGCGCATGTGAGCGCCTTCGACGTCGCGAAGCAGCGGAATGACCTGCCGGAACAAGGCATCGCTCTGAGAAGTCGAGTTCGGATTCGAAATTGCTAGTACTCGCACAGCGAACCAGCCTAGTGGTTGTTGACCTACATAGACGACTAGGCTGGTGCGTCATGAGCGAAAATAGCAACGAAAATAGCCCCCAGAAGATCAACGGCAACGACGCCGTAAACCACGCCGCGGAGGCGTGGAAAGACGCAGCTTCCCGCAATATCCCTGCAGTAGACATCGTGGAGAACCCACTCGCGCAAGAGACCGCTAACCTGCGCCAGGGTCCTTCCCTGCACGACGGCCTGCTGGCTCTCCTTCCCCTCGTGGGCGTGTGGCAGGGCGAAGGCCAAGCACATGACACCACCGGCGAGCAGTACAGCTTTGGCCAGCAGCTCATCGTGAGCCACGACGGCGAAAATTACCTCACCTTTAGCTCCCGCACCTGGCGCATCAATTCCGTAGGCAAGCCAAGCGGCGCGGATATCCGTGAAAGCGGCTTCTGGCGCATCTCGCTCAAGGACGAGATCGAAATGACCTACACCTCCTCCAACGGCATCGTGGAAATCTTCTACGGCGAGCCTTTCAACGAGCGTGCATGGCAGCTGGAATCCGCCTCCACCATGGTCACGGAGACGGGCCCGAAGAACTTTGGCCCGGGCAAGCGCATGTACGGCTTGATGCCGAACAACAACCTCGGCTGGGTTGACGAGCGCATGGTCGACGGCGAGATGCGCCCTTACATGTCCGCTGAGCTCACCCGCGTGGCAGGCTAACGCGCCAGAGCAGCATCCAAGAGGTCCCGGATTTCCGCAGCGTTATCTGGGGCCTTTAGCTTTGTCCCATCAAGGTTGGTCACACGCACAGCGGTACGTACCGAGGAGACCAACCACACAGAGTCAGAGCGCTCCAGGTATCCAGGGGTGATCTCCTTGGCCTTGCAGCGATAGCCCTTTTCCGTGGCGTACTCGAAAAGCGCGGCCTGGGTAGTGCCCGGCAGGATTCCCTTGCCCGCCGGGGTACGCAGCTTGTCACCGCGTACCGCCACGACTGTCGACGTCGCGCCCTCCAGCACCAAGCCCGTCTCCGGGTCGGTGAAGATCACGTCCTCAAAGCCCTTGCCTCGCGCCAGGCGCAGCGTGGCCATTGTGGCCGCGTAGTTCAGGGTCTTGGCGGGAAGCTCCTCAGCCACCTGCCACAACCGCGGGGTGGTCATGACCTTCACTCCCTTGGCACGCTGCTCAATAATCTTGGCGTCGATGGGCTGCACCACTACCCACGCGGTGGGGTGTCCGGTCGAGGCGCGCCCGCGGGTATAGGTCCAGGTGCACTTGGCCTCGCCTTGGCCATCAGGCCCGAAATAGTCGGCGATAGCCAGGTTGGTGGCCTCTTCCCACTTCTCCAACTGTGGCTCGGGGAGCTCGAGAGCCAGCGCCGAGTTAATAAATCGTTGGCCATGGCGCGCGAGGTTCGCGGCCTTGCCATCGCGGATAAGCAGAGACTCAAAGATTCCGTCTCCCCGGGTAACTGCGGCGTCATCCCAATAGACGAGCGGCAACGACGGCAAATGCTTGCGCACCGAGCCGCCATAAGGCTCAACAACGTAGATGACCGGCTCTTTTCGAGGCGTGAACTCCATATTTTTCATTATGCCCTACCATCGGAACCCGTGAGTTATTCTTCGCCACTTCTTCAGCGCCCCGGCGCATCAGAAATCCAAGACGCCACGCTTATCGATGCCGTCGGTATCGCCTGGCACTATGGCGATCCGCTCGTGGAGCAGCGATCAGTAGAGACCGGTTCCGCAATTGTGGACCGATCCCAGCGCCGCGTCATCAAAGTTGCGGGACCTGAAGCCGCAACGTTCCTAAACAATCTGCTTTCGCAGAAGCTAGACGACGTCTCATCTGGCTTCCACGCCGGCGCACTCGACCTCGATATACAGGGCCACGTACTCCACCAGATAGACCTCTCCCGTGTCGAGGATGCCTTCTATCTCGACGTGCCTGCAGCGCAGTTCGATTCGCTGCTGAGCTTTTTGACCAAGATGATCTTCTGGTCCCAGGTAACCGTGGAAGAGGCGGATCTAGCCGTGGTGACTGTGCTGGGCGGAGAGCTTCCCGCACCGGCTGATGCGGTACTTTCCCGGGAGGTCGTCTGGCGCGGGCCCCATCGCACCGACCACCTGATTCCGCGCTCGCGCCTCGCTGAGGCCGTGGCAGAGCTGGAGGCAGCCGGCGGAACCCTCGTGGGGTTGATGGCATTTACCGCGGAGCGCGTGCGCGCGTTGGAACCTGAGCTCGCCGCGGACTTGGACGACAAAGCAATCGCGCATGAGGTACCGCACTGGATTCGCCGCTCGCAGGGACCGGCCTTTGTGCACTTGGACAAGGGTTGCTACCGCGGGCAGGAAACCGTGGCCCGCGTGGAGAACCTCGGCCGTTCCCCGCGCTTGCTGGTGATGCTTTACCTCGATGGCTCGGCTCCGAACCGGCCTGCGATTGGTGACGAGGTAACACTGGGCGGGCGCCGTGTGGGGCGACTGGGCACCATTGTCGATGACTGCGACTATGGCCCGATTGCCCTGGCATTGATCAAGCGTTCCGCGCTCACGGGCGGAACGCTAACGATCGGCGACGTTGCCGCGTCTGTGGAAGAGGACTCCTTGCCTACCGACGAAGGGTCCAAGGCTGGGCGCGCGGCCGTGGAAAAGCTGCGTGGCCGCTAACTCAATGGCCGAAAGAGGCGAGTTATACCACTACTTTTGCAATAACTAGGGGGTGGTTCGGAATTTTTTCGTCACACAGGCTATTGTGTCTAACAGGAAGATTCACTTTTAGATTTAAGCCGATGGGGCGTCCAAGAATCCCTGGAACGCCCTACTCACCTCAAGGGGGTCATGCACATGGGACGCGGACGCGCAAAGGCAAAGCAGACCAAAGTTGCACGCCAGCTGAAGTACAATTCGCCCGAAATGGATCTGGATTCGCTCCAGCGGGAGCTCGCCTCCCAAAACCCGAATAACTCCCACGATTATGAGGACGAAGATCCTTATGCCGACTACGTCGACGAGTGGGACGAAGACGACCAAGACGACGAGGGCAAGCGCTAAGGCGCTTTCCTTTTCGCCGCTGGAACTCCAGCTGTAGGCCGCAGCCGCTTCGCGCGGTTGCGGCCTTTTGCTTTTGGCCGCTGTCCGGCTCTTTCCCGCGTTGCCCTGCTCTTACCCGCACTGTCCTGCTCTTCACGGCCTCTTCCCTGGTCTGCCTGAGCCGCCCCTGCTCTTCCCTCGACCTTCCCTCGGCCTTCCCTCGGCCTTCCCTCGGCCGGCATTTCCAAATGGTGAGGAACAAATGGTGAGGTGAGGCGTCACCCGCCCCAGGAGCTCACTGCAGTCACAGTGATTACAGTGCAACCTCACCATTTGGAGCCACACTAGGCTCCGACTGCATTTGGCTGCCGCGGGACAGACGCCCCAAATGGCAAACCACAAACGGCCTCCCCTCCTCCACCGCGATGTGGCAGAGACTGGAAGGCCGAAAGCAGAAGTGGTTGGACGGGCTTAGAAGTTCGGGTGCTCACCATTCATGATGACGCGAGCTTCACCCTCGCCAGCAGCGCGAATGGTGCCCAACTCCCAGGCATCCACGTGGCGGGCAGCCATCATGGCCATAGCGCGCTCGCGGTCCTCCGGGGAGACAACCGCAATCATGCCAACGCCCATGTTGAAGGTCTTCTCCATCTCTTCGAGGGAAACCTTGCCCACGGAGGAGATGGTCTTGAAAATCTGGCCTGGGGTCCACGTAGAGCGGTTGACCTCAGCGGTCAGGCCCTCAGGGATAACGCGCTCCAAGTTGCCAGCCAGACCACCGCCAGTGACGTGGCAGAAGGTGGAAACGTTGCACTCAGCGGTCAGCGCCAGGCAGTCCTTGGCGTAAATGCGGGTCGGCTCAAGCAGCTCCTCGCCCAGGGTACGGCCAAGCTCTTCGATGTGACCGTCAAGAGGCAGGCCAGCCTGCTCCAGCAGGACGTAACGAGCCAAGGAGTAGCCGTTAGAGTGCAGACCAGAGGAAGCCATGGCGATGAGGACGTCTCCGTCGCGGACCTTGTCCGGGCCCAGGATGGAGTCCGCCTCAACAACGCCGACTGCAGTTGCGGAAACGTCGTACTCCTCCGGATCCATTACGCCCGGGTGCTCAGCGGTCTCGCCACCGAGGAGCGCAGCGCCAGCCTGGACGCAGCCCTCAGCGATACCCTTCACGATCTCCGCGACCTTCTCCGGCACGACCTTGCCCACAGCGATGTAGTCCTGCAGGAACAGCGGCTCAGCGCCACAGACCACGAGGTCATCCACACACATTGCCACGAGGTCGATGCCGATGGTGTCGTGCTTGTCCATGGCCTGCGCCACAGCCAGCTTGGTGCCCACGCCGTCGGAACCCGCGGCCAGGACCGGCTCCTTGTAATCGCCCAGCTTGAACAGGCCGGCGAAACCGCCGAGACCGCCCATGACCTCCGGGCGGGAGGCACGCTTTGCGTGCGGGGCAAACAGGGTAACGGCACGGTCGCCTTCTTCGATGCTGACGCCTGCTGCGGCGTAAGTGTTCTCGCTCATTGTTGAGTCCTTCAAGTCTTTTAAGATTCAGAGCCGAGCAAGGAGCGCACGGCCTCAGCGTTCGGGTTGCCGGCCGGGAGGCCGAGTGGGTAGACACCGTCAAAGCAAGCGGTGCACAGCTCGTGTTGCGGCTGTTCGGTCGCGGCGACCATCTCCTCAATGGAGACGAAGCCGAGGGAGTCCGCACCGATGGCGTCGCAGATAGTCTTGCAGACTACTTCCGGGTCATCAGACGGGTTGGCGTTAGCGATGAGCTCGCCCGGGGAGGCGAAGTCAATGCCGTAGAAGCACGGCCACTTCACCGGTGGCGAGGCGATGCGCACGTGCACCTCGGCAGCGCCTGCCTCACGCAGCATGCGGATGAGCGCACGCTGGGTGTTGCCTCGGACGATGGAGTCATCCACCACCACGAGGCTCTTGCCTTCGATGACCTCGCGCAACGGGTTCAGTTTCAGACGGATGCCCAGCTGGCGCAGGGTCTGTGTGGGCTGAATGAAGGTGCGACCAACGTACGCATTCTTCACCAGGCCGTGCGCGAAGGTGATGCCGGACTCGCGGGCATAGCCCACGGCCGCCGGGTTACCAGACTCAGGCACAGGAATGACTAGGTCCGCATCTGGGGCCGGGTATTGCCGCGCTAGACGACGCCCAATTTCCACACGCGTCGCGTTCACCGAACGGCCCTTGATGTCGGTATCAGGACGTGCCAGGTAGACGTACTCGAAGACGCAACCGTGGTGAGTTGGCTCCGCGAACTTCTCCGATCGGATACCCGCCTCGTTGATGGAGATGAGCTCGCCCGGTTCAATCTCGCGGATGAACTGCGCGCCGACGATGTCGAGCGCACAAGTCTCCGAAGCCACGACCCAGCCCTTTGGCAAACGGCCCAGCACCAGCGGGCGCACGCCGTGCGGGTCGCGCGCAGCGTAGAGAGTGTGGCCATCAGTAAAGGTCAGGCAGAATGCACCTTTAACACGAGGGAGCAGGGCGCGCGCCGATTCAAAGACGCTAACGTCCTCACTCACGCCGTCGGCAAGCAGCATGGACAAGCACATGGAGTCAGAAACCGACTCTTCATGCGGCTTAATGAGCCCTCGCTCGATTGCCTCAGCGCGCAGCTCAAGGTAGTTGACTAGGTTGCCGTTGTGGCCCAGCGCGATATCGACGCCGCTCGGCGAGGTGCCGAACATGGGCTGCACGTTGGACCATTCCTTACCGCCCGCAGTGGAGTAGCGCGTGTGTCCCACGGCGACGTTGCCCTGCAGGGACGCGAGGATGGATTCATCAAAGATGTTGGCCACGAGGCCCATGTCTTTGAATACGACGATGCTGTCATCATCACCCACAGCGATACCGGCAGCCTCCTGGCCGCGGTGCTGCAGTGCAAACAGACCGAAGTAGGTCAACTTCGAGACTTCTTCGCCCGGGGCCCAGACGCCAAAGACGCCGCATTCCTCGCGCGGTTCGGTCTCGCTGTGATCATCGAGATTGGCGATATGGGGAGTTAGTTCAGCTACCACGGCTGCAATCCTAGTCGTTGTGGGCAGGAGAAACTAACGGAATGATGGGCAGCCATCCAGCGATTTCCCCTGAGCGCGAGCCAGAGGCATCCACCTGAGCTGCGCTAACGGCATCCTCCCAGCTGAGCAAGCCTGTAGCCAGCTGCAACCATGTCAAAGCGTCGGTCTCCACCACATTGGGTGGTGTGCCGCGGGTATGACGGGGACCCTCGATGCACTGGACTGCCACGAATGGGGGCACCCGCAGTTCCACCGAGTGCCCCGGCGCGTCGGCTTCGAGGGTGCGGGCGGTGCGACGGACGGCGTCGGCAAGCAATGCCCTACCTGGTTTTTCCACCTCATCGGGGTGTTTTATCCAGTCTTGGACCGCCACCACGGCAGCGCGCGTGGCCGCTGGGTCTACCTTATTTTTCATGCGCTAATTCGGCCTCCCTGATAACTTTCTATGCATGTCACTTACCCTTCCGGAACAAGAGAATACTGAAACCGGGAAGTCGCCATCGATCACGCTTCGATTCATGGCTGCTCCAACGGATATGACCATCGCTGGCGCGCAGGGCATTGGCGGCGGCCGCGTCCTGGAGTGGATCGATAAGGCCGCGTACGCATGCGCGGTGCAGTGGTCCGGAATGTACTGCGTGACCGCCTATGTGGGACACATTCACTTCACTCGCCCGATCCCTTCGGGCCACCTGGTAGAGGTGCGCTCGCGCATCGCAATGACGGGCCGTTCTTCGATGCACATCGTGAACGAGGTGCTATCTGCCGATCCGCGCGACGGCATCTTCACCCGCGCGTGCGACTGCCTGGTCATCTTCGTGGCCAAGGACCCGGAAACCGGCAAGTCCACCCCAGTTCCTTCCTTTGAACCTTCCTCCGACGATCACCGCCGCGTGTGGGAAGCCGCGGAATCCCGCATTGAGCTGCGCAAGGCCATCGAGGAAGAGATGGAGAAGCAGACTTATGACGGGCCTTCCGACGCCCCGCGCATGATCAACCGCTTCCTGGCCAAGCCGACCGACGTCAACTGGGGCGGCAAGGTCCACGGCGGCACGGCAATGGAGTGGATCGATGAGGCGGGCGCTGCCTGCACCATGGAGTGGTCCGGCGAGCACACCGTGGCAGTCTACGCCGGCGGCATTCGCTTCTACCGCCCGATTTCCATCGGTGACCTCATCGAGGTCGACGCCCGCATGATGCGAACCGACGCCCGCTCAATGCAGATGTCCATTCACGTGCGCTCGGGCAACCCACGCGGCGGACGCCAGAACTTGGAGACCGCCATCCACGCCACGGTATCCTACATGGCGATGGACGCGGACTGGCAGCCGATTGCAGCACGCCAGTTCACGCCGAAGACGGCCGAAGACAAGGCGCTGTGGGAGCACGCCGGCATTCTGCGTAACCTGCGCGGACAGTACTCCCCGAAGCCTCTCGTGGTGGCACCGCAGCACCAGCACCTAGACTAGCCATGCGGTGAGCCCAGCTAGGTTTTGATTAGCTGAGCGACTCAACGGCGGCCGCCACGTGCAGCTTGTCGACGTCCTTGGCCTTGCGTAGTTCGAGCGTCCACGCACGGTCGTGCGCGCTGGCAAAGAGCGCAGTGGCCGCGGGAAGAATGACCGGCTTGTAGAAGTCGGCTTGGACGCGGACGGCTTCGGGGAGCCGCCCCTCCAGCGCGGTGAGCATCGAGGCATGCGTGTACATGCCGTGGGCAATGGTATTGGGGAAGCCAAAGAGCTTGGCACCCGCCCGTGAGGTGTGAATCGGGTTCTTATCGCCGGACGCTTCCGCATAGACCTTGGTGGACTCGGTGCTAAAGCGCAGGGTCGAAACGGGGTTCGTTCCGGCAGCTGGGGCCTGCGGCTGCGGCAGGAAGCGGGTGGCTTCTGGGCGGGATGCAACTACTTCTGGGGTGGAGGAAGAGAACTTAGCGCCAGGGCCTAGGAAGGCGGAGGTCTGCTGCCAGACCAACACGCCCTCGACGTAGATGGACGTAATCATGTCCAGGACCAAACCCTTGCGGTGCGGGCGGAGGTTTTCCGCGTGGACATCGATGGTGAACGTGTCCTCAACATGGAGGGGGCGGAACTGTTCAATCTTGTTGGACAGGTGCACGATACCCATCGCCGGGAATGGGAAACCCGGTGAGTCCATTACCTTCACCGCTAAGGGGAAGGCCAGGGCGTAGGGGTAGGTCACTGGCGCTTCGTTGCCAAGGCGGAATCCCACTGCCGGGCAGTAGCGGGCGAGGTGGACGGGATCGATGCAGACGTCATCAACACGGAAGGCGGTTGCCGGGTCATCGATTGTGCGTTTGGGTTTCAGGCCCGGCACCATGGCGGGAACCGCTTTGGTCACCTGCTTGCGGTAGAGCTCGCTGAGCTCCGGAACGGCGGGCAGGTTCACTACGTTGAGCGCAGTCATTTAGGCTCCCATCATGTTCTGGCCGCAGACGCGGACGGTATTGCCGGAAACGGCCGCGGAGGAGGCGGCCGCGAAGTAAGCCACAGTCTCAGCGACGTCGACAGGCTGACCGCCCTGTTGCAGCGAGTTGATGCGGCGGCCAATCTCGCGCGGGCCGGTAGGCATGGCGGCGGTCATCGCGGTCTCGATGAAGCCAGGGGCCACCGCGTTAATAGTGGAACCGGACTCGGCGAGGAGCGGTTGGAGGGCGTCGACAAGCCCGATGACGCCCGCCTTGGTGGTGGCGTAGTTGGTCTGGCCGCGGTTGCCAGAAATACCCGCCATGGAGGACACGCCCACAACGGCTGCGCCCGAGGCGAGGTCACCATTTTCGATGAGCTCCTCGGTGATGCGCACCGGTGCCAGGAGGTTGACGGCCAACACTGCATCCCACTGGCCTTCGTTCATGTTGGCCAGCAGCTTGTCGCGAGTGATGCCGGCGTTGTGGACGATAACGTCGATGGCGCGGCCGTAGCGATCCTGCGCATGCTTGGCGATGGCCGCGGCGGCACCGGCATCCGTGACGTCGAGCGGCAGCGCCGTGCCCTTCACCTTGTTGGCAGTGGCGCTGAGGTGCTCGCTGGCGCCCGGAATATCGATGCAAATAATGTCTGCGCCATCGCGAGCGAGGACCTCCGCGATGGTGGCTCCGATGCCGCGCGCAGCGCCCGTGACCACGGCTAAACGGCCAGCCAATGGGGCGGACCAATCATGGTCCTCGCCGCTAGAACCAGCCTTGACGCGCACCACCTGGCCGTCCACAAACGCAGATTTGCCAGAGAGGAAGAAGCGCACGGTGGACTCCACCTCAGCGGTGGCTGCTGGGTCGACCCACACCAGATTTACGGTGCCGCCCTTCCGCATTTCTTTTGCGAGGGAGCGCGTGAAACCTTCGAGGGCACGGGCCGCAATGCGGGCGTCGACGGTATCGGCGGCCTCCGGGGTGGTGCCGATGACCAGCAGGCGCGCGTTGGCGGTGAGGTTGCGCAGCTGCGGGTGGAAGAAGTCGTAGAGCTCGCGCAGCTGTTCCGGCTTGTGGATCTCGGTAGCATCGAAGACGAGCGCAGCGCGCTTGGACCCCGCAGTCACGGACAGCAGCTGATAGTCCACCGCTAAATGCGAGTTAAGAAATGCGGCGATGCGTCCCTCCCCTGCTGCGCCGATGACAACCGGGCCGTCGAGAGCTGGCTCGCCGGGGGTGAAGCGGCGCAATGGATACCCCTGCGGCACGCCTGCCTTGGCCGCGACAGGGGAGTTGATCAGTTTCTCGGCGAAGTTAATTTTTGGCATTTCAATTCCTTCCCTTAACAAGGTTGCAAGCCTTTATGAAGTAGCTTGCAAGTTTAGTTAATTAAGTGATAGAACTAACAATATCATTCAGCCTGTGATGTAGAGCATTTGAGTGAAAACTTTTCCTAGCACGTTCCTAGCAAGGATTTCCCACCAAGGAGTCGCAATGACCACCACTTCGCACCGCGTAGCAATCCTAGGCGGCAACCGCATCCCGTTCGCTCGTTCCAACAAGGAATACGCGCATGCCTCCAACCAAGACATGCTGACGAGCGCGCTCGACGGCCTCGTCGCTCGCTATGGACTGCACGACGAGCGCCTAGGACTCGTCGCCGCCGGCGCAGTTCTCAAGCACTCCCGCGATTTCAACCTCACCCGTGAGGTGGTCCTGGGTTCTGCGCTCGACTCCACTACCCCAGCCATCGACCTCCAGCAGGCATGCTGCACCTCGCTGGCAGCGGCCATCCACGTCGGTGACGCCATCGCCCGGGGCCGCATCAGCTCCGGCATCGCGGGTGGCACCGACACCACCTCGGACGCACCGCTCGCCGTCAACGACTCTCTGCGCCGGACCCTCATTAACCTCTCCCGCACCAAGACCGTGGCCCAGCGTGCACAGCTCATTGGCTCCATTCGCCCGGGACAGCTGGCGCCCGAGCAGCCCCAGAACGGCGAGCCACGCACCGGCCTTTCCATGGGTGACCATGCAGCCATCACCGCCCGCGAGTTGAAGGTCACCCGCGCCGACCAAGACCAGCTGGCGTTGGAGTCCCACCAGAAGCTACACCAGGCCTGGGAAGAGGGCTTTTTTACTGACCTGACCACCGGCTACTTGGGCGTCAACCGCGACACCAACCTGCGCGCGGACTCCACCTTGGAAAAGCTCGGACAACTCAAGCCAGTCTTCGGCAAGCGCGACGCCCAACAGCACGGCACCCAGGCCACGATGACTGCAGGCAACTCCACGCCGCTTACCGATGGCGCCTCGGTGGCGCTGCTTGGCAACGAGGACTGGGCCGCACAGCATAACCTCGAACCGCTTGCTTACCTGGTGGACTCCGAGACCGCTGCAGTGGACTTCATCCACGGCGGCGACGGCCTGCTTATGGCACCGACCTACGCGGTTCCTCGCCTGCTTGAGCGCAACGGCCTCAGCCTGCAGGACTTCGACTTCTATGAGGTCCACGAGGCATTTGCCTCCCAGGTACTAGCCACGCTGACCGCCTGGGAAGACGAGACCTACTGCCGCGAGCGCCTCGGACTGCCCGGCGCGCTCGGCCCCATCGACCGCACCAAGCTCAACGTAAAGGGCTCCTCCCTGGCAGCGGGCCACCCGTTCGCCGCAACCGGCACCCGCATCCTGGCCACCACCGCCAAGATTCTGGAAGAAAACGGCGGCGGCCGCGCTCTGATTTCCATCTGCGCAGCCGGCGGCCAGGGCGTGGCTGCCATCGTCGAGCACTAGAACACCAACGAGACCACCTGCCCAAACTCCCCAATCAATTAAGGAAACCCATCATGGCACTCACCAAGACTCTGAGCAGAGACTCCAACAAGGAACAAAACCCTGGCCGCGGCGACGGCCGTTCTGCACCAGCCCAAGCCGAGCCGCGCAGCCCAGGCCGCCTGCCCACCACTCCGAAGCCTTCCGTGGCCACCGAGCTGGGAGCGCTTCTCGACGGCCCACACGCCTCTTTCCGCCACGAGTTGCGCGAATTCATCGACGATCCAAGCCTCTTCCCACGTCCTGAGCTCTCGGTTGCCGAGCAGCGCGAGCACACCTTTAACAACCTTACAAAGGTCCGCGACTTCGGCGGCTTCCAGAAGGGACTGCGCCGCGACTATGGCGGTCCGGGCAAGCCGATTCTTTCCACCTTCACTCTGGAAGGCCTGGCATGGGCCGACGGCTCCCTGGCCATCAAGTCCGGCGTGCAGTGGGGCCTGTGGGGAGGCGCACTCGACCAGCTGGGCACCGAACGCCACCTCGAATGGGTAGAAAAGGCAAGCAGCCTTGAACTACCTGGTTGCTTCGCCATGACCGAGCGCGGTCACGGTTCTGACGTCCAGTCCCTGGAGACTACCGCTACCTATGATCCGGAGACTGATGAGTTCATCATCAACACTCCAAAGGACACCGCGGTAAAGAACTACATCGGCAACGCCGCAAAGGACGGCCGCGCCGCAGTGGTCTTTACACAGCTCTACACCCCGGGCAGCGATGGCCGCAGCCACGGCGTGCACGCCATCATCGTGCCGATTCGCGACGAAGAGGGTAACTCCCTGCCGGGTGTCACCGTGGGCGACCACGGCCACAAGGGCGGCCTGGTCGGCGTAGACAACGGCACATTGCGCTTCGACAATGTCCGGGTCCCCCGCGTGAACCTGCTCAACCGCTTCGCCGATGTCGACGAGAAAGGCAAGTACACCTCCCCTATTGAGAACCCCAACGCCCGCTTTTTCACCATGCTGGGCACGCTCATCCGCGGCCGCATGGGCGTGGCGGGCGCCGCCGGTGCCGCGACTGAAGCCTCGTTGGATATTGCGCTGCGCTACGCCAACCGACGTCGCCAGTTCGAAGGCGCAACCGGTTCCGAAAAGCGTCTCATCGATCACCGCCAGCACCGCCGCCGCCTGCTCATCCCGCTCGCACGTACCTATGCGCTGCACCTGCTACACAATCAGATCCTGGAGCGCTACCAGGAAATGAACGACCAGCAGGAGTCCGGCACATGGTCCGTGACCACCCCGGATGAGGAGCAGAAGTTCGCCTCCCGCGAGATGGAGTCCCTCGCCGGCGCCATCAAAGCAGCGCAAACCCAGCACGCCATCCGCACCATTCAAGAATGCCGTGAGGCCTGCGGCGGCGCCGGCTACATGTCGGAGAACCGCCTGACCACCTACCGTGCCGACTCCGATGTCTTCGCCACCTTCGAGGGCGACAACACCGTCCTCATCCAGATGGTGGGCAAGAATCTACTCACGGCATATGGCCGCGCGATGAACGACATGTCCCCATGGGACACCGTGCGTTACGCCGCGACGACCGCCACCGAAGTGGTCCGCCGCCGCACCGGCTTCACCACTCGCTTGCAGGGGCTGGTGGACTTGGTGAACCCGAATGAGGCATCGCTTTTCGACGCCGTGTACCAGGCCAAGCTCATCGACGATCGCGCCCAGTCCGTGCTCCTCTCCCTCGTGCGCCGCATCCAGCCAGCCCGCAAGGCGGATAAGGTGCAGGCGGCCGCCATCGTGGACAAGTGCCAGGACCACCTCATCGCGGCTGGTTGGGCCCGCGTGGATACCCTGCTGGTCCAGGCCATGATCGAAGCAGAGGAGCGCCTGGAAGAGGGTTCGCTGGCGCGCCAGGTATTCGAGCAGCTACGTCACCTGTTCGTTCTGTCCACGCTGGTCGAGCACGCCGGCTGGTATCAGGAGCACAACCTGCTTCCCGCAGGCCGTATGAAGGCTGCTCGCGCCGCCATCAACGACCTCGTCGATTCCCTGGCGCCCTGGTCGGTGGTCTTGGTAGACGCTTTCGGCCTGCCTTCCGAGGTATCCAACATTCCGATGCTCACCGAGACAGGCGTAGACCCGCTTCGCCACTAACTAAAGCGCCGCACCACTAGTTAGGCCGCAACGACCATCCAGACAGCGACCATGTGTACAACGGCGGCGGCGATAGTCGCCGTGTGAAAGTGCTCGTGGTAGCCGTACCACCGGGCGTTGCGGCCTGGCCATTTAAAGCCATAGGCCAACGCGCCCACGGAATAGATGACGCCGCCTGCGAACAGCAGCCACACCACAGCGGGCCCCGCCTCAGTCCACAACATTGGAATCAAAGGCAACACCAACCATCCCAAGGTCAGGTACACCACCACATCGAGCCAGCGTGGGTGGTCAATCCACACCAGATTCAGGATGACGCCCATAATTGCACCAACCCACGCTATGCCCAGTATCCAAGCAGCCTGGACCGGCTCAAGCACAATCGCACAGAGCGGCGTATAGGTGGCAGCAATAAACACCGCGATGGTGGCATGGTCAGCGCGCCGCCACCATCGCACCGCCCGCGCGGTGGGCCATGGCCAACGGTGATAGAGGGCCGAAACGCCGAAGAGCCCCACCACCCCAACGCCATAGACGGTCACTGCAAGCGCCTGGTCCCACGAGATGCTCATCCACGCAAACGTAATTAAGACAGTGGAGGCAATCACGGAAGCAATAGCCGCGAAGAGATGACCCCACCCACGCGTTAGTGGGCGTTCGCCGCGGTCTGCCACGAAATAGCGGCGCTCAATGAGTTTTTCTAAAGCGCCGTTTTCGCATTTTTCGTCGGGGGTCGTGACCCTATGTTGGATCGCCATCAAGAAAGCCTTACTTTGGGAATCTATTTAGCCTCAACACTAAACTTACGTTTCCGTAACTATACGGGCCTAGCCTCAGGGGTTCAAGGGGATCTCCAACAATGCTCTGCTCCCCGGTGGTGACCAGCCACGCCCGAGCTTCTATCTCTTGCCAGGTGTACAGGGCGGCCAAGAGCGCATAAACCGGATGACCCAGGAGCTGTCTCCACTGACCAGGGCGCGCACTCCTTCGGCTGGTTCGAGCAACAGATGAAGATCAGCTGAGCACAGACCATCGCTCGCTCTGAGGCTCCCACACCGGTTGGGTCCCCGTCTTTGGGTCCCATTGGTTGGGTCCTATTGCGAGTGAAGTTTTGTGTTTTGGGATGAAAAAGGCTCCCTTTGCTAGCAAAGGGAGCCAAGGAATGGGACCCAACCAGGAGGACCCAACCAGCCGGGCTCGGAACTACTTGCGGAAGAAGTCCGCCGCGGACTCAAAGAGCAACATGTCGTACTCGCCCGGCACGTTCTTGTACGTCGACGGCGAGATGCGCTCAGAGTGGCCCATCTTGCCCAGGACGCGGCCGTCCTCGGACATGATTCCTTCAAGGGCGAAGAGGCCACCGTTCGGGTTCACAGAGATATCCATCAGCGGGTTGCCTGCAGCGTCCACGTACTGAGTCACTGCGGCAGCCTTGAGGCGCTCCCACTCAGATTCACCAGCGGTGATGCGGCCCTCGCCGTGCGAAATCGGGACGGAGAAGACGTCGCCTTCATTGACCTTGGACAGCCATGGCGAATCGTTGTTGACCACGCGGACGCGGGAGATGCGCGACTGGTGGCGGCCGATGCTGTTGAAGGTCAGGGTCGGGGTCTCAGTGCCTGGCTCGGAGATGGCTCCGAACGGAACCAGGCCGAGCTTGATGAGCGCCTGGAAGCCGTTGCAGATGCCCAGGATGAGGCCGCCGCGCTCGTCGAGGAGGCCCTGCACGCCTGCGGACAGGGACGGGTTGCGCAGGAAGGAGGTGATGAACTTCGCGGAGCCATCCGGCTCGTCACCACCGGAGAAGCCGCCCGGCAGGAAGAGCATCTGCGAGCGGTCCAGTGCAGCCGCCATGCGGTCCACGGACTCAGCAATGTCTTCAGGGGTGCGGTTGCGCACCACGAGAATCTCAGACTCGATACCCGCGCGACGCAGCGCTGCCTCAGAGTCGTACTCGCAGTTGGTGCCCGGGAAGACCGGGATGAGCGCCGTGGCCTTTGCCCCACCGAAGGTCGGGGTGATGGTCCGTGCGACCGTCTCCCCCTTAGCAGCAGCGCCGAGGTCAACAGAGCCAGCCTGCTCCACCGTGGTCGGGTAAATCTCTTCCAGGGTGCCCAAGTAGGCAGCCTCAGCGTCAGCAAAGCTGACCTCCGCGCCGCGGTAGCTGAAGCCGCCAGCGGTGGTGGTACCCAGGGCAGAGCCGGCAACGGGCTCCTGGCCTTCTGCCCACTCGAGGACGAAGGCGCCGTAGGCGTAATCGTAGAGAGGGGCGTCGTCAGCGAAGGCGAAGCCGATGCCCTCACCCAGGCCCATCTTCAGCACGGACTCGGCAGGGCCGCCAAAGCCGGGGGTGTACGCGGAGACGACCTTGCCTGAGCGCAGCAGCTCAGTCACGGTACGGAAGTTCTCCACCAGCGACTCTGGGGTAGGCAGGCCGGCGAGGGCGGTATCGGAGACGTCGGCAAGCGCAGGCGAAAGCAGCGTCACCTGGTGGCCTGCGGCCTTGAAGTGGTTAGGGACCATGTTGCCCGCGTCGTCGTGGCTGACGGCAACCGAGATAACCGTTGGTGGAACGTGCAGCTCTTCGAAGGTTCCGGACATGGAGTCCTTGCCGCCGATCGCGGCGACGCCGAGGCCAAGCTGGGCCTTGATGGTGCCCAGCAGCGCAGCAGTTGGCTTACCCCACGCGGAGGCAGAGTCCATGCGCTCGAAGTACTCCTGGAAGGACAGGTAGGTCTCATCGAAGGAGGCGCCGGTGGCAATCAGCTTGGACACGGACTCCACAACGGCGAGGTAGGCGCCGTGGTACGGGCTGGCCTCGGTGACGTATGGGTTGTAGCCCCAGGACATCACGGAGCAGTTGGTGGTCTCGCCCAGCGCCGGGAGGGTGTTGGCCATTGCCTGGATCGGGGTGGCCTGACGCGTGCCGCCGAAAGGCATGAGCACGGTACCCGCGCCGACGGTGGAGTCGAAGCGCTCGGAGAGGCCTTGCTTGGAGGCAACGTTGAGGTCGGAGGCCATGCCGAGGAAGGACGCGTTGAAGTCCTCCTGGCGCGCCCACTCACGGGACGCGCCGCGCCAATCACCAGCAGGGGCGACGTCAGCGGTGGCGTGCTTGTCCGCGCCGTTGGTGTTGAGGAACTCGCGTGAGAGATCCACGATGGTGGTGCCGCGCCAGTGCATGCGCATGCGGCCAGAGTCAGTGACCTCCGCAACGACCACGGCGTTGAGGTTCTCCTCGTTGGCGAGGGCGATGAGCTTGTCGACGTCGCCTGCCTCAATCACGGTAGCCATGCGCTCCTGGGACTCAGACAGTGCCAGCTCGGTGCCGTCGAGGCCCTCGTACTTCTTTGGGACGGCGTCCAGGTTGATCTCGAGGGAATCAGCCAGCTCGCCCACAGCCACGGCGACGCCGCCGGCGCCGAAGTCGTTGCAGCGCTTGATGAGCTTGGAGAATTCCGGGTTGCGGAACAGACGCTGCAGCTTTCGCTCCTCCGGCGCATTACCCTTCTGCACCTCCGCGCCCGCGGTGGTCAGGGATTCCACGGTATGCGACTTGGAGGAACCGGTGGCTCCGCCGATGCCGTCGCGGCCGGTTGCACCTCCGACCAAGACCACGAGGTCACCTGCGGCCGGCACCTCGCGGCGCACGTTAGCGGCTGGTGCGCCCGCGACAACTGCACCCATCTCGAGGTGCTTGGCCACATAGCCCGGGTGATAGAGCTCGTCGACGAGGCCGGTGGCCAGGCCGATCTGGTTGCCGTAGGAGGAGTTACCGGCAGCGGCTACGCGCGCGATGGTCTTCTGCGGCAGCTTGCCCGGGCGCGTGGTGGTCTCCAGTGGGTTGCCGGAGCCGGAGATGCGCATGGCGCCGTAGACGTAGCCGCGGCCGGACAGCGGGTCACGGATAGCGCCACCGATACAGGTAGCGGCGCCACCGAAAGGCTCGATCTCGGTTGGGTGGTTGTGGGTCTCGTTCTTAAAGAGCAGCAGCCATGGCTCTTCCTTGCCGTCAACGGTGATGGTGACGTGCACGGTGCAGGCATTGATCTCTTCGGAGACGTCCATGGCGTCGAGCTTGCCCGTGGCACGCAGGACCTTGCCCGCGATGGTGCCCATGTCCATCAGGGTCACCGGCTTGGTGCGGCCGATGGACTCGCGGGCTGCGAGGTAGTCCTGGTAAGCAGCCTCGACGGCTGGCTCGTTGAAGGTGATGGAGTCGAGAACCGTCTCAAAAGTGGTGTGGCGGCAGTGATCGGACCAGTAGGTGTCGATTACCTTGAGCTCGGTGATGGTGGGTTCGCGGTCTTCGGAAGCAAAGTAGTTACGAATCAAGGTGGCGTCGTCAGCGTCCATGGCCAGGCCGTGGGATGCGACGAATTCGGGGAGGGCGGCGTCGGAAAGCGCAGTAAAGCCCTCGAGGGTCTCCACGTCAGCGGGCGTGGCCACCTGCAGTGCCAGCGTCTCAGGCAGTTCCAGGGAAGCCTCGCGGGCCTCCACTGGGTTGATGAGGCCTACGCGCATGGCCTCCGGAATGGTGCCCTCGACTGCGTAGACCACAGCGGTGCGAACGCGCGGGCGCTCCTTTTCAAAGAGGAACTGAATGCACTGTGCAGCGGAGTCCGCGCGCTGATCGAATTGACCAGGTAGCGGCTCGACCGCGAGGACCTCGCCGTCGACGCCGGCCTCGTCCAACGTGGAATAGGTTGTGTCTACCTGCGGTTCAGAGAGAACCAGCTGAACCGCGGTGGCGAACTCCTCATCCGTGGTGCCCTCTACGTCATAGCGGTTGAGCAGGCGCACTTTGACGCCGTACTCTTTCGACAATGCCGCGGCATGCCCACCCTCGCGATTTTCCACGTACACGCGCTGAACCATCGTGCCTCCAGTTTTCTTTAAGCTCAAGTTTTAACTCGGTAGTCGACTTAGTGCCCACAGTATTTCCCGCGGGGAACGAAAACCAATTCTATAGGGCGGCGGGTTGGGGGTGGTTCGGTTTGGAGGATTACTGGCACCGAGGCCTCGCGTGGGCACAATTTGCCAAATAGTGCGCCCAAATTTGCTGATTTTCCGGGCTTGCTTGGCAAATTGTGCGCAGTTCGCACGCCCCTGCCCCGCGAAGCCCACGTAAACACCCGATGAACCGCAAGACAAACTTTTTGGGCATGCAGGTAAACCCCCAAGACATCTGGGGGATGAACGCTTGGCAAGCCCGACGCGGTGCCTTAGAAACAAATGGTCATATATCTCCTATTGCAAGGTTTCTCATGCGCTCTCGTTCTCTCCACGCGCTTTCTTTGACCGCGCTCATCTCCACTTTCTCCACTCTCACCGTCCCCGCCCATGCAGCCCCCGCAGGTGATGCCGTGGTCCTTTCTGAGGTTTACGGCGGCGGCGGAAACTCTGGTGCGACCTTTACCCACGACTTCATCGAGCTCTTCAACCCCACCGAAGCCGCGGTCTCGCTGGATGGTTGGTCCGTCGAGTACTTTTCCGCCGGTGGCAACTCGGGCGGCAAGGCTGCTCTCAGCGGCGCGATTCCGGCTGGCAAGCACTACCTGATTCAGGCTGGCCAGGGCAACGGCGGCTCCACGCCACTGCCTACCCCAGACGCGGAGTCCTCCCTGAACCTGTCCGGTTCGAAGGGATCGGTCAAGCTTTACGACGCCTCCGGCAACGAGGTTGACCTCGCCGGTTACGGTTCCGCCCAGCTGGCAGAAGGCACCCCTGCCCCATGCACCTCCAATGCAGAGTCAGTCTCTCGCGATGAGGCGGGCACCGATACCGACGACAACGCTGCCGATTTCCATGTCGGCACGCCAACTCCTACGCCTTCCGGAAACGAACCAACCACGCCCGCTGAGCCAGAGGAACCAACGCAGCCTGCAGACCCCGGCCGCGAGCTAAGCATCGAAGAAATCCAGGGAACCGGCGCTCAGTCTCCGGTTAAAGACCAGAACGTCACGACCAAGGGCGTCGTCACTGGCGTGTGGTCCGAGGGCGGCATCAACGGCTTCACTATCCAGACCGGCGGCACCGGAAACGAGGCTCCTGCTGCTTCCCCGGCGCTGTTTATTTACATGGGTAGCAAGGAAGCCTCTGCTTATCCGCAGCTCGGGGATTCCGTGCAGGTTTCTGGCAAGGTCTCGGAGTTCTTTGACGCCACCCAGCTAACCGCAGATGCCGTCGAGAAGCTCGATGCTCCCCTGCCGGAGGTCACCGCGCTCGAACTGGAGGCCCTGCCGGAAGGCGACGTCGCCCGTGAGGCCTACGAGCACATGCTGGTGCTGCCTGGCACCCACACCGTGACCAACAACTACGCGCTCAACCAGTATGGCGAGGTAGGCCTGGCGCCGGGCACTGAGGCACTCCGCCAGCCGTCGGACCTTTATGACCCGTCGACAGACCCAGACTCCGACTTACAGAAACTCGCCGCTTCCAACGCCGCCAAGCTGGTCACGCTGGACGATGGCCGCACGAAAAACTACCTCGAGTCTGACCAATCCACCCCGCTGCCATATATCGCGCAGGACAACGCGCAGACCATCAAGTCCCTGCGCACCACTGACCAGGTAACTTTCCAGCACCCGGTCATCGTGGGTTACTCCCATGAACAGTGGCGCTACCAGCCCACCGCACCGGTAACGGGCAATACGGCAGGCAGCGATTTGCCGATTACCTGGGAAGACTCCCGCGAAAAGGAACTGCACGCACTCGACGTCGAAGGAGAATACACCATTGGTGCCTTCAACGTATTGAACTACTTCACCTCCCTTGGCGAGGAGTACGGCGGCAGCTCCTACGATGACATGGACGGCAACCCAGTCACCGTCAAGCGCGGCACGACCCGCGGTGCTTATACCGCGGAGGCCTTCGAGAACCAACAGCGCAAGATTGTCGCGGCCGTAAACGGTCTTGATGCCGACGTCATCGCCCTTTCTGAAATCGAAGACGGCTACGGCGTCACCGGCGACAAGTCCAAGCGCGACCAAGCCTTGGCGCACCTGACCGACGAGCTCAACGCGGCCGCTGGTTCCGAGAAGTGGGCCTACGTGGCCTCCCCGGAGAAGCTGCCGGACACCGTGGACGTCATTCGCACCGCGTTCATCTATAAAAGGGAACGCGTCAAACCGGTTGGTGAATCCCGCATCTTCGTCGACGACCGCTTCACTGGAACGGCCCGTGAGCCGCTAGCGCAGGAGTTCGCGCCAGTCGACGCCGCGGATGACGAGACCTTCGTGGCCGTGGCCAATCATTTCAAGTCCAAGGGTTCCGTTGTTAAGGGTGACGCCGACACCGGCGACGGCCAGGGCAACAACCCCAACGTGCGCAAGGCACAGGCCGAAGCCGTTCTTGAGCACCTGGCTAAGCAGCCAGATTGGCAGGACAAGGCCACCTTCGTGATGGGTGACCTCAACACCTATACCCACGGCGATGCCATCGATGTCTTCCGCGACAGCGGCTACACCGTTCCCGCTGAGGACTACCACGCGGATGCCTCCTACCAGTTCTCTGGCCTGTTGGGTTCCCTCGACCACGTCCTGGCAAACGAGGTTGTATCCGGCAAGGTAACCGACGCCCAGGTGTGGAACATCAATGCCGACGAGCCGGTGGCCTTTGAGTACTCTCGCCGCAATTACAACATCGTGGACTTCTACGACGATTCCCCGTTCCGCGCCTCCGACCACGACCCGGTCAAGGTCGGATTCAGCCTGGGCGAGGCGGCCGCTACCCCAGACGAAGAACCAGACACCGACCCAGACAGCAAGCCCGGCACCAACAAAGGCTCCAGCTCCAGTAACGGCTCTAGCTCTGGTTCGAGCACCGGCAGCATCATCGCATTGATCCTTGCGGTTGCCGTCCCCGGCATCGCAATGTTGCTCGGCGGTTCGCTGAAGTTCCTGACACCCCAGCTCATCGACGCCCTGCCACCGCAGGTCCGGGATTTCCTCAAGCTCTAGGCTCCCGGGAGCGTTTCCTCCGGGGCGTCTTCCCCGGAGCGTTTCCCCTTACGCACAATTTGCCAAATAGTGCCCTGAATTAGCGCGGATTCGGCAGTCTAATTGGCAAATTGTGCGCTTTAGCGCGTTCGGTGCACGCTTTTGCGCGTTCGGCGTGCGTTCGGTGCACGCTTGACGTGCAATTCCGCGGGAGGCTTTTAACGCTTCGCCAAAAAGACTCCATAGTCCGCGGGCTGCGCGCCGGCGCTCGCGGCGCGGTCAACCGCCTTGATGAAGTCCGATACCACTTTCCTGTCATTCAGGTTGCGGCCAGAGATGGAAAGACGCACGGTGTTGCCACGCAGCGCGGAGCGCTCAGCTGCGCGAATAATGTTGCGGCGCCACCACTTCGCCGCGCCGAAGCCCTCGCCGAAGGAGAGGTTGCGGGTCTGGTGGAACTTGCCCGAGCGCAACTCGTGGATGCCACGCGTGGAGGCCGCGACATCGAAAGCAAAGTTCGGCAGGACCTCCAAGGTGCCAGGCGACATACGCCAGCGTGGAGGTGCGAAGATGCTCGGCTCGAAGCCCAGCTTGGCCATCTGCCGCGTGGCGCCCTTCAGACGGAGATTGGCCTCGTGCGAGTCGAGGTTAGCGAACTCGGCGCGGCGGCCTTGCACCGCTTGGTCGAAGCCATTCAGGATGAGCAACCTACCCGCGGATTCCTGCTCTTTGAGAAAGCCTAAGGTCTTGTCATCCTTGGCCAGGTGCCAATTGCCGTCGATATGTGGTGCAACCAGCAAAGAGACCGGGATTTCTTCCCGGTCGAGCTCTTTGATGAGGTTACTAGCTTGTTTCCGCGTGTCAGAAAAGATGCTGGAAATCGAAACTAGAAGGTGGCCATGCATAAGTGCAATTATCGCACAGCCACCGCGAGTCCGCGCGGCGAAGAGCTTCTAGGCTTTCAACCCCGTGGCCTTGTTAATGGCCCACGCGTACTCGAAGGCATTCTGGCGCCACTTGTTATAACGCCCTGAAACGCCACCGTGGCCAGCAACCATCTCCGTCTTGAGGAGGAACTGCCCGCCCTTTGCGGTATCACGCAGCTTGGCAATCCATTTCGCTGGTTCCACGTAGAGCACGCGCGTGTCGTTGAGCGAGGTAATCGCCAAAATGTCCGGGTAATTCTGCGCAGTGACGTTCTCGTAAGGCGCATAGGACTTCATGTAGTCATAGACCTCTGGGTCGTGGTACGGGTCGCCCCACTCTTCCCACTCGATAACCGTCAGCGGTAGCTCCGGCTTCAGGACGGAAGTCAGCGGATCCACGAATGGTACAGAAGCCTGGATGGCCGTGAAGCGGTCCGGGGCCATGTTTGCCACCGCGCCCATCAGCAGGCCGCCGGCGGAGCCGCCTTCAGCCACCATCTGATCTGCGGTGGTTACGCCGCGCGCGATGAGGTCATCGGCCACCGCGATGAAGTCGATGAAGGTGTTCTTTTTCTGTAGAAGCTTGCCGTCGTCGTACCAGGTGCGGCCCATTTCGCCGCCGCCGCGGACGTGCGCCATGGCGAAGATCATGCCGCGATCCATCAATGACAGACGGAAGACGGAGAAGTATGGGTCCATGCTGGTCTCATAAGAGCCGTATCCGTAGAGAAGCGTCGGATTAGCTTTGGTGCGGTCAAGATCAGCGCGGTGCACGATGGAGACCGGAATCTGGGTGCCGTCGGAAGCCTGCGTCCACATGCGGTAGGCAACGTAGTCATCCTTGTTGTAACCGCCCGGGACTTCTTGTTCCTTGAGCAAGGTGTACTCGCCAGTCTCAACGCGGTAATCGAAAAGCTGCGAAGGCTGGATGAAGGAGGTGTAGCTCACGCGCAGTACCGGCGCATCCCATTCTGGGTTGCCGCCAACGCTCACGGTGTAGAGCTCTTCGTTGAAGTTTAATTCCTTAAATTCGGACCAACCATGGCGTACATCCATGATTGCGGCACGCCCGATGCCGCCGCGGCGGTAGCCTACGACGACCTGGTCGCGATAGGTATCCACGCCTTCCAGGCGCACATCCTCGCGATGCGGAATCAGCACATCGAGCTCGCGGAGCGGTGCGAGGTCCTCCCCTACGGCCAGCGGCGTGGTGACCAGGGTGAAGTTCGGGCCTGAGGCGTTGTGGGTAACAAACCAATAGGCCTGGCCATCGATCTCGGCATAGTCGACGTCGTAGTCAACGCCTGCTTCGCGCTGCCACAGAACCTGGAATTCGCCTTCCGGGTCCGTGCGATCCAGCACCCAGGTCTCTGAGGTCAGCTTCGACCCGATGACGATGAACAGGTACTTCTCGCTGCGAATACTGCCGACGCCGATATTGAAGTGCTCGTCGGCTTCATGCATGACCTGCACGTCTTCGGACTGCTCAGTTCCCACCTTGTGGCGCCAGACGGTATCTGGGCGCCACGCATCATCGACCGTGGTGTAAAAGATGTAGTCGTCGCCAACCCAGGTCGCACCGTAGAAGATGCCTTCGAGGCGGTCGGAGAGCAGCTCGCCGGTACGCAAGTCCTTGATGACCAGAGAAAAACGCTCGTCGCCAGCGGTATCCACGGAATAAGCCAGAAGGTTGCCGGAGTCAGAGACGGTGGAAGCACCCATCGCGAAGAATTCGGTGCCTTCTGCTAGCTCGTTGGCATCTAGGAGGATTTCCTCGCCCTCAGGCGCGCCTTCTTCTGGAATAACGGGAGCGGTCCACGGGTCAGCACCTTCGGCCACCGGAACGCGGCAGCTAATGCCATAGTTCTTGCCCTCGACAGAGCGGCCGTAATACCAGTACTGGCCCCTGCGCGAAGGCACGGACATATCCGTTTCCTTCACGCGCGACTTTACTTCCTGGAAGATGTTCTCAGTCAGCTCTTTAAGGTGCGCAGTCTCCTGCTCAGTATAAGCATTCTCCGCGCGCAGATAATCGAGCGTTTCTGCGGATTCTTTATCCCGCATCCATTCGTAATCATCCACGAAGCTGCGGCCATGGAACTCGCGGGTGATGGGGTGTTTTGCGGCAATCGGCGGGGTCAATTCAGTCATGCCGCCCCACTTTACGCAATCTGCGGCTAGAAGTAACCTTAGAAGGAGTTTCCCGAAAGACGCTCATAAGCCTCGACGTAGCGAGCACGGGTGGCCTCGACGACGTCGTCAGGCAGGTGCGGCGGTGTGGTGTCAGCAGCCTGATCCCAACCGGACTCCGGGGAGGTCAGCCAGTTACGCACGTACTGCTTGTCAAAGGAAGGCTGTACCTTGCCCTCCTCATAAGTATCGGCTGGCCAGTAGCGGGAGGAATCCGGGGTCAGCACCTCGTCTGCGAGGATGAGGGTGCCGTTTTCATCCATGCCGAACTCGAACTTAGTATCGGCCAGGATGATGCCCTTTTCCTCCGCGATGCGGGCGGCCTCGGAGTAGATGCGCAGGGTGGCAGCGCGCAGCTCTTCCGCGCGCTCTTTGCCCAGCTTGGCGACGACCGCGTCAAAAGACACGTTCTCATCATGCTCGCCCTGCTCCGCCTTAGTGGCCGGAGTAAAGATCGGCTCCGGCAGGCGGGAGGCCTCGGTGAGGCCCTCCGGCAGCTCGATGCCGCAGACAGTGCCGCTTTCCTTATATTCCTTAAGTCCCGAGCCGGTGAGGTAGCCGCGCGCGACGCACTCGAAAGGCAGCATATCCAGCTTCTTGACCACCATGGCGCGGCCCAGCACCTCCTCCGGGATGCGCTCGTCATCGAGCGGGCCAGCGAGGTGATTCGGGAAGTCAATGACGTCGAAGAAGAACTTCGAGGTCGCGGTCAGCACACGACCCTTGTCCGGGATAGCCGGGTCCAGGGAGTGGTCGTAGGCCGAGATGCGGTCGGAGACGACCATCAACAAGGTGTTCTCGTCAACGTCATAAATGTCACGGACCTTGCCTGATGCAAGGTGCTTATAAGAAGAAAGTTCTGGGCGCATGAGTCTTATCCTAATTCGCTTTTAGAGAATCTCGCCTGGGGTATAAGCGGCGGCCTTCGGGTGCTCGCTGACCAGGTTGTTGATGCGGGTGAGAACCTGATTAACCTGGGACTCAGCAGCCCCAATGAAAGCGTGCTTGTCAGCCAATGCGGCCTCAAGATCCGCTGCGTTCATCGGCAGACGTTCATCGGCTGCAAGGCGCTCGACGAGGTCCTGCTCGCCACCGTTTTCACGCATATTGAGTGCAACTGCCACAGCATTTTCCTTGATGACCTCGTGTGCGGTCTCGCGGCCCACGCCAGCGCGCACGGCGGCCATGAGGATGCGGGTGGTGGCCAGGAACGGCAGGTAGCGCTCCAGCTCGCGGTTAATCATGGCAGGGAAAGCACCGAACTCGTCCAGGACGGTCAGGAAAGTCTCAAACTGGCCGTCGAGAGCGAAGAATGCATCCGGAAGTGCCACGCGGCGAACCACGGAGCAGAACACGTCGCCCTCGTTCCACTGCTGGCCAGACAGATCGGCCACCATGGTCAGGTAGCCGCGCAGGATGACCTGGAAACCGCACACACGCTCACAAGAACGAGCATTCATCTTGTGCGGCATTGCAGAAGAACCAACCTGTCCTTCCTTGAAGCCCTCGGTCACGGTCTCGTTGCCGGCCATGAGGCGGATGGTGGTAGCCAGCGAGGACGGACCAGCGCCGAGCTCCACCAGAGCCGAAACTGCGTCAAAGTCGAGGGAGCGTGGGTAGACCTGGCCCACGGAGTTGAAGATGCGGTGGAAGCCCAGGTGATCCGCAATTGCGGTCTCCAGGGAAGCAAGCTTGTCCTCGGAACCGCCCATGAGGTCGAGCATGTCCTGGGAGGTGCCCATCGGGCCCTTGATGCCGCGCAGCGGGTATCGCGCGAGCAGGGACTCCACGCGCTCGATGCCCAGCAGCATTTCATCAGCTGCGGAAGCAAAGCGCTTGCCCAAGGTGGTGGCCTGGGCGGCAACGTTGTGCGAACGACCTGCCATCACCAGTGTCTGGTAATCGGCGGCGTGCTTGCCGATGCGCGCAAGCACAGCAATGGCTTTATCACGGATGAGGCGCAGGGAGGAGTGAATCTGCAGCTGCTCGACGTTCTCCGTGAGGTCGCGGCTGGTCATGCCCTTGTGGATGTGCTCGTAGCCAGCTAGCGCGTTGAACTCCTCGATACGGGCCTTGACGTCGTGGCGCGTGACGCGCTCGCGAGCGGCAATGGACTCGAGGTCAACCTGGTCAATCACGGACTCGTATGCCGAGATAGCTTCGGCGGGGATGTCTACTCCCAGATCCTTCTGCGCGCGCATGACAGCGATCCACAGCTGGCGCTCGAGGATGATCTTGTGCTCCGGGCTCCAAATGTTGGACAACTCAGCGGAAGCATAACGAGAGGACAGGACGTTGGAAATGTTCTTCTTATCAGCCACGGGAAACATTATTCCACGTATAAAGCCCAGCCTGAACCTTTTGGAAGCAAGCTGGGCTATACGGGGGTGCGTTAGAAAAAGCTAGATAGAAATCTCGCCGTCTTCGGCACGCTTTCCGATGTCGCGACGGTAGAAGCTGCCTTCCAGTTTGAGGCCTTCTAGCACCTCGTAGGCGGCAGCTCGTGCCTCGGCGAGCGTGGCGCCCTGGCCCAAGACATTGAGCACGCGGCCGCCGTTGGAGATGACATCGACTTCCTCTTCAACACCTGGCGAGCCTTCGGCTTGCGAGGTGCCCGCGTGGAGAACCTTGTTCGGGTCATCCAGACCTGGGCCAGTGATGACGTCGCCCTTGCGTGGGGAGGCCGGGTAGCCCTCTGCTGCCAGGACGACGGTAACGGCGTAGCCGTCCTTCCACTTCAGCTCGTCCAGCTCCGCGAGCGTGCCAGTAGCGGTGGCGTTCAGCGCCTCCGCCAGCGGGGACTCCAGCATGGACAAAACAGCCTGGGTTTCTGGGTCGCCGAAGCGGCAATTGAACTCAACGACGGCAATGCCTTCCTTGCCCCACGCCAGACCGGCGTAAAGCAAGCCCGAGTACGGGTTGCCGCGCTTGACCATTTCTGCGGCAACCGGCTTGCACACTTCATCCACGATGCGCTGCACGCCGTCGGCAGGCAGCCACGGCAACGGAGTGTATGCACCCATGCCACCGGTATTGGGACCCTCGTCATTGTCGTAGGCGCGCTTGTGGTCCTGTGCCGGCAGCAGCGGGACTACAGTCTCGCCGTCAACGAGACAGAACAGGGAGACCTCAGGGCCGTCGAGGAAAGATTCGAGCAGGACCGGGTTTCCTGCCGCGTGAACCTCGTTCACGTGCTCCTTGGCAGCAGCGCGATCATCGGTGACCACAACACCCTTGCCACCGGCAAGTCCGTCATCCTTGACCACGAAGGGCGGGCCGAAGCGGTCGAGTGCTGCCTCGATTTCGGCGTCGGAAGTGCCCGGCACGAGCTGCTCCGCACGTGCCGTCTTCACGCCAGCTGCATTCATGATGTCCTTGGCAAAAGCCTTGGACCCCTCGATCTGAGCTGCGGACTTGTTGGGGCCAAACACGGCGATGCCGTTGGCACGCAGCTCGTCGGCAACGCCGGCCACAAGCGGCACCTCGGGGCCGACGACGACGAGCTCAGCGTCAATCTTCTTCGCCAGCTGAAGCATCTGAGCTGGGTCATCAACCTTGGAGTACGCAGGGTGCACGGTGGCCAAGTCCGCGAAATTAGGCGAGCCAGGGGCAACGTGAAGTTCGGTGGTCAGTGGATCTGCCTTGAGACCTTTGAGCAGGGCGTGTTCGCGGCCGCCCGAGCCAATTACGAGAATGCGCATGCCGTCTATCTTAACTGGCGGTAGCCTAGTCACCATGTCTTCTGTATTTACCAAGATTATTAATGGCGAACTGCCAGGTCGCTTTGTCTACCGCGATGAAACCTGCGTGGCTTTTTTGTCCATCGAACCGCTGCGCTACGGCCACACCCTCGTGGTACCAGTCGAGGAAGTAGATAAGTGGACTGACCTTGACCCAGCTACGTGGGCGCACCTCAATGCGGTGGCACTGGAAATTGGCGCTGCTATCAAGACCGCTTTTGACACCCCACGCACCGGCTACATCATCGCGGGTTTCGATGTGCCACACACCCACATCCACCTCTTCCCCACCGAGAAGATGGAGGAGTATGACTTCGCCAAGGCTTATGCTGCCGACGCCACCGACCCGGCCGCCATGGATGAGGCAGCAGCCCGCATCCGTCAGCACCTCGGCACTGACGAGGAAGGCCGCCGCTAGGCAGCCAGCGCGGGCAGGCGCAACGTAAACGTTGAGCCTTCGCCCAGCGCAGACTCCACAGAGATCCTGCCTCCGTGTTGTTCCACAAGGGACTTCACAATGGCCAGGCCTAAACCGGAGCCGCCTGTATCGCGGGTACGCGAGGTATCCGCGCGGTAGAAGCGTTCAAAGATGTGGCTGGCATCCTCGGGGGCCATGCCCTTGCCATCATCCGCGACGTCGATAAGCACATCAGTGCCTTTCTCCCCCGCTTCCTCGCGGATGGTGAGCTTGACCTTCGCCTCCTCGCCACCGTGGCGAAGCGCGTTGGAGACCAGGTTGAGCAGCACCTGGTGCAGACGGTCAGGATCACCCTTAACCAGCGGGATATCGGCGGCCTCATTGACCACATCGATCTGGCGACCAGGGAAGGCCGCGCGGGCCGAAGAACCAGCTGAGAGCACTAGCTCAAGCATATCCACGGTGCCCATGTCTAGGCGCGAACCCTCCGCGCGGGTCAACGCGAGGAGATCCTCAACCAGCAGGGACATGCGCTTGGACTCATCATCAATCTTGGAAAAGACCATGTCCACGTCCTGCGTGGCGCCGGAGCGATACAACTCGGTGTAGCCACGCAAACTGGTAAGCGGGGTGCGCAACTCGTGGGAGGCATCGCCCACGAAGCGGCGCATCTGTTCCTCTTTCTCCTGCGCCTGCACCACGGAACGCTGCAGCTGCCCCAGCATGATGTTGAGGGCGGCCGAAAGCTGGCCCACCTCGGTGTGTAGCGGCCAATCCGGGACACGCTTGTCGAGGTCTCCCGCCGCAATCTGCGAGGCAGTTTTCTCCACCACTCGCAATGGGCGCAGCGCGCGGCGGATGAACCACATACCGACTACAGCGATGATGCCCATGACCACCGCTGTAATGATGATCTGCACGATCGCGAGACCGCGCAGCATGATCGTCTCACGGGTCAGGTCTTTGGCCACGATGGTGACCGTGCCGTTTTGCTTGATGGCCACGGCACGCCACTTGGTTTCAGAATCTCCCACTGAATTGATGGTTGCCGGCTCGTCATCGATATAGAGCTTCTTGGCGTCCGGCATGCTGGCATTGGGGCCGGTGTAGAGAATGGTTCCGTCCGGCAGATAGGACAAAACAACGTATTCCGTCGGTGGACGCCGGGAGTAGTCGCCCGCGTAGGAATCGTTGCTCAGGTTGCGAACCCAGCCATTGGTGGCCTCTTTGAGCTGCTCGTCCACGTTCGCGTACATGACGTCAGTCATGATCGAGGAAACAGCCAACGAGGAACCGGCAAGACCCAGACCAGAGACCAAGACCATGAGCACGAGCAACCAAGTGCGCAAAGGCATCGCCTTGGGTCGCTGCACGCGGCGTCGCTTAGCAGGCTCGCCGACGGGAACCGCAGCGCCCGTAGTTACCACCGCTTCAGGCGAATCAAGCGGTACCTTTGGTGCCGCGGAATCAGAAGTGCTCATTAGGTTTTAGTTTCTCGGACTTTGAGGACGCTTAGGAGCGCGGCATACGCAGCACATAGCCGACACCGCGGACGGTGTGGATGAGCTGGGTATCCCCGGTATCGATCTTGCGGCGCAGGTAGGAAATATAAGATTCGACGACGTTGCCGTCACCACCGAAGTCGTAGTGCCACACGTTGTCCAGAATCTTGGACTTGGAAAGCACGACTTCCTTGTTCTGCATCAGGTAGCGCAAAAGGTTGAACTCTGTGGGCGAAAGCTCGACGATCTCGCCGCCCTTGGTGACCTCGTGGGTGTCATCGTTGAGGGTCAGATCCGCATAGGAGATGGTGGCGTCATTGTTAACGTCGTCCACGTTGGCGCCGCGGCGCAGGATGACGCGCAGGCGGGTGATGACCTCTTCTAGGCTAAATGGCTTGGTCACATAGTCATCGGCGCCGATGGTCAGGCCGTGGATGCGCTGATCCACGCTGTCCTTGGCGGTCAGGTAAAGGACCGGGCCGTCGAGGCCTTCCTGGCGCAGCTTGCCTAGGAGCTCGAAGCCATCCATGCCGGGCATCATGACGTCCATGATGTAGGCGTCGGGGTTGACTTCGCGGGCCACGCGCAGCGCCTCGGTGCCTGAGTTAGCACTAAATACTTCGAATCCCTGGAACTTCAGGGATACGGTGAGTAACTCCACGATATTTGGCTCATCGTCAACGACGAGGACTTTTACTTCTTTACTATCGTCCATTGTTTCTTGTAACTTCCTTAAGCGGCTGCGTTTGGCAGATGTTGGGAGATTGCGGATTAAATGTTTCTCTCTTGAGCTTCTTTTAGATAATGGCACCTCGTCATCCAAGGGCACTGAAGAGACTCTGGACGCAACCTGTGAACCTCCAGGCTAGCTATTTTCCCTAAGTCAAGCAGAATCCTTTTCTAGGCCTTAGTATTTCGACTTATGACTGACTCCCCGGCCAACTCG
>NZ_GG667527.1:0-15995 GCF_000159135.1 Corynebacterium striatum ATCC 6940 | reverse complement strand
CACGCGCAAACGCACAAACATGTGCACAGACAAGGCGACCGTGGCAGCTTGGGCAATGTGGGACTGGGGTTCGGCTGCGTTCAACGCGGTGCTGGTGACCTTCATCTTCTCCGTCTACTTGACCGACTCGGTGGGCAAGCAGATCGATTCCCAGTTCACTCCCGCACAGTGGCTGTCATGGTCCATGACGGTGGCGGGCCTTGTTATCTTTGCGGTCACCCCGGTCATGGGGCAGCGCTCCGACCGGCTGGGCAGGCGCCGCCGCGCGCTGGGCTTTTGGTCGCTTATGACGTTCCTTGCCATGGCGGCACTCGCATTCATCCGCAACGATGCGCCCGTGTACTTCTGGCTGGGTCTGCTGGGCCTCGCGGTGGGCTCAGTGACCATCCAGTTCGCTGAGGTCAACTACTTCGCGCAGCTCAATCAGGTGGCTGAGGAGGACAAGGTGGGCAGGGTCTCCGGTCTGGGCTGGTCCGCGGGCTATTTTGGCGGCATCGTGCTGCTGCTCATCTGCTACTTCGGGTTCGTGTCCGGGGATGGCGGCGCGCTGGGGCTTTCCACGGAGGGCGGCTTCAACATGCGCATGGTGGCGCTGCTGGCGGCCATCTGGTTTGGCGTGAGCGCCCTGCCAGTGCTGTTTCGTGTTCCGGAAATTACGCCTTCGGGCGGTGCGGCCGGCGGCGTCGTGGATTCCTACAAGGAGCTCTTCCGCACGCTGCGGGATCTGTGGCAGGTGGACCGCAATGCGGTCTACTTTCTTTTCGCCTCCGCCATATTCCGCGACGGATTGTCCGCGGTGTTTAGTTTTGGTGCCGTGCTCGGCGTATCCGTCTATGGGCTTTTGCCTGGCGACGTCCTCATCTTCGGCGTTGCCGCCAACGTCGCCGCTGCACTGGGTGCGGTGATAGGCGGGCTTATCGACGACCATGTGGGCCCCAAGGCCATCATCGTCACCTGTCTCATCACGCTCACGGCGATGGCCATTGTGATGTATTTTGCTTCGGGCGCCACGGCCTTCTGGATTTGCGGGCTCGTCCTGTGCCTATGCGTGGGCCCGGCGCAGGCTTCGGCCCGTGGCTTCCTCGCCCGCGTTGCCCCTGCGGGCCGCGAGGGTGAGATGTTCGGCCTTTATGCCACGACCGGCCGCGCGGTGAGCTGGCTGACTCCCCTGCTCTTCGGCCTGTTTGTGTCGTGGCTCGGCCAAGGCGACCGCGGCGGCGTGCTGGCCATCGGCCTGGTCCTGCTCGTCGGCGCGCTCATCCTCATTCCGGTGCGCGACCCGCACAAAAGGTAACAAGCCTTTTGGCCGTCCGTAGCGAGCCGCTTGGCCGTCCGTAGCGAGCCGCTTGGCCGTCCGTAGCGAGCTTTAGCTCGCTACGGACGCGGGATGTTACGCAGGTTGGACTGCGCCAGCTGCAGCATCTGACCAACGCCACCGCCGAAGACGGTGCGGGTAGCTGCCTTGGAGAAGCCCAGCAGCTGCTCGAAGGTCAGTGTCGGCGGGATGGACAGTGCGTTCGGGTCGGTGACCATGTCCACCAGAACTGGGCCATCGAAGTCCATAGCCTCGCGAATCTGCTTGCGCGCCTTCTTTGGGTCCTCGATGCGGATGTGCTTGATGCCCGCAGCCTCAGCAATAGCCGCGTAGTCCACGTGTGCGTGGTCGGTCTCGTGCTCCGGCAGGCCTTGGACCAGCATCTCCAGCTTGACCATGCCCAGGGAGGAGTTGTTGAAGACGAAGGTCTTCACCGGCAGGTTGTGCAGCTTCACGGTGAGCAGCTCACCCATGAGCATGGACAGTCCGCCATCGCCAGAGAAGGAAATGACCTGGCGGCCTTCGTTAGCGGCCTGTGCTCCAATGGCCATCGGAAGGGCGTTGGCCATCGTGCCGTGGCGGAAGGAGCCGATCTGCTCGCGCTTGCCGTTCGGCGTGATGTAGCGCGCGCCCCAGACGTTGCACATGCCGGTGTCGACGGTGAAGACGGCGTCGTCAGCCGCTTCTTCATCGATGATGTTGGCCACGAACTCTGGGTGGATAGGCTTCATCTTCTCAGCCTTCTTGGTGTATGCCTCCACCACGTGGTTGAGCTTGTTGTAGTGCTCCTTGAGCATCTTGTCGAGGAAACGGCGATCCTTCTTCTCATCAATGTGCGGAAGGATGTTCTCGATGGTCGCAGCCACGTCACCGGTAACCGGGTACTTAATCTTGGTGCGGCGGCCGATGTGGGAGCCGTCGATGTCGACCTGCGCCACGTTCTCCTTCGGCAGGAAATCGTTGTACGGGAAGTCGGTGCCCAGCAGGATGAGCAGATCGGCCTCGTGGGTGGCGTCGTGAGCCGCGCCGTAGCCCAGCAGACCGGACATGCCGACGTCGAACGGGTTGTCGTACTGGATGTACATCTTGCCGCCCAGGGCGTGGCCGATTGGCGCCTTGATCTTCTCAGCCAGAGCCAGCACCTGCTCACGCGCATCCTTGACGCCTGCACCGACGAAGAGCGCCACGGTCTTAGCCTCATTGATGGCCTGAGTCAGGGCTGCAGCCTCGGCTGGGTCTGGGAACACAACCGGGCGGCCGGCGGAGATGGTGGAGGTGGTGAAGGTGTCGTCCCCAGCCTCCTGCGTGGAAACGTCGCCCGGGATGACCAGCACGGATACACCCTTGCCAGCCATGGTGGACTGGATTGCGTGGTGCAGGATAACGCCGCCCTGATCAGCAGAATTGACCATCTCGCAGTAAGCGGAGCACTCGTTGAAGAGCATCTCCGGGTGGGTCTCCTGGAAGAACTTGGAGCCGATCTGGCGGGATGGGATGTGGGAGGCGATGGCTAGGACCTTGGCGCCGTTGCGGTGGGCGTCGTAAAGCCCCTGCACCAAGTGGGTGTTACCAGGACCGCACGATGCCGCGCATACAGCAAGCTTGCCGGTGGTCAGGGAATCCGCCTCAGCGGCGAAGGCTGCGGCCTCCTCGTTGCGGACGTGAACCCAGTCGATCGAGGAGCGGCGGACTGCGTCAACAATAGGGTTCAGGGAGTCCCCCACGAGGCCATAAATGCGCTCGACACCCTGCGCCTCGAGAGTTTCTACGAGCTGTTCTGCGTAATTTTTCGCCATATCACTGCTTCTTTCAGAAATAGTCTTGAGGATTTTGTAACTAGAAAGTCTTTAGAAAATCTCCACACCCCAGTGTCCCCGTACAGTCACTGCCATGCCAACAAATTGCTTAAGACTCACGCTCACCCCACTCGAGTGACACGGAGCACACGCCCTTCCACGGGTTTGAAACTGCAATGACCGTTCGGTACAGTTTCACGCATGTTCACACTAGATTCCGAGCACAATCACGCCGCCACCCAATCGACAAAGGCCCAGCGCTGGACGTTCTTCGCTGTGGTCTCGCTCGGTCTGCTCATGATCGGCCTGGATAACTCCATCCTGTACACCGCGCTCCCCGCACTCGCTGAGCAGCTCCACACCACCTCGACTCAACAGCTGTGGATCATCAACGCTTACGCGCTAGTGCTTGCCGGCCTTCTTTTAGGAACCGGCACCTTGGGTGACCGCATCGGCCACCGCCGCATGTTCGTCATCGGCCTCTTCCTGTTTGGCGGAGCCTCCCTAGCTGCAGCCCTCGCCCCCAGCGCATGGTTCCTCGTCGGCGCCCGCGCGCTGCTCGGACTCGGCGCTGCCGTCATGATGCCCGCGACCCTCGCGCTCATTCGCCTGACCTTCGACGACGAAATCGAGCGCAACACCGCCATCGGCATCTGGGGCTCGGTCGCCGTAGTCGGCGCCGCCGTCGGCCCCACCGTGGGAGGATTCCTGTTGGAGCACTTTTGGTGGGGTTCGGTCTTCCTCATCAACGTGCCCATCGTCCTCATTGCACTGACCCTGACCTACTTTCTCGCACCTCCCAATCAGCCGAATCCCGAGAAACACTGGGACTTCATCTCCTCGCTCTTCGCCCTAGTGACGCTGTCCTCGCTGGTGCTTTCCATCAAGTCCTTCGCGGGCTCCCAGTTCAGTCTCGCCGGTGGCGCGCTGCTGGTCTTCCTCGTCGGCGCATTCCTCTTTGCCCGCCGCCAGAACCAGCTCACGGACCCACTGCTGACCTTCGACATCTTCCGCTCCCCCGTCTTTAGCGGCGGCGTCATCACCGCGGGCGGCGCCATGTTTGGCATGTCCGGCTTGGAGATGCTCACTACCCAGAAGCTGCAGCTTGTCGACGGCTTCTCGCCCCTCCACGCCGGCCTGACCATCTCCGCGGTGGCCATCGCCGCACTCCCGATGTCCACGCTGGGCGGCGCTAACCTGCACCGCTGGGGTTTTCTGCCCATCATCGCGGGCGGTTTCCTGTTCATGGCGGCGGGCATCGGCATCGCAATGTGGGCCGGCCACCACGGCATCTTCTGGCTCTTCGTCGCGGGCATGCTCACGATGGGTATTGGCGCGGGCTTGACGATGTCCGTGTCCTCCACGGCCATCATCGGCGCGGCACCGGCGCACCGCTCCGGCATGGCCGCGGGCGTGGAGGAGGTCTCCTACGAGTTCGGCACGTTGCTGTCCATCGCAATCACGGGCTCCATCCTCCCGTTGCTCTACGCCCGCAACCTCCCCGAAGGCATCTCAGGCATGCAGGCGCTTTACGACGCCGCGACCCACGACACCGCCGCCAGCGCCTACAACGAGGCCTACCTCACCACCTTGGGCGGGCTCATGGCCTTTATGCTCGTTCTAGCCGCAGTAACCGGCTGGTGCTTCAAGCACAACCCCAAGTCTGGAGGCAATAATGCCGCGCATTAGCAAGAAGACCGAGGCCCTCGAGGCCGCCCTCGCCATCATCGAGGCGGAGGGCGTGCACGCCGTGACTTACGACGCCCTCGCCACCGCCACCGGCATCTCCAAGTCGGGGCTCATCTACCACTTCCCCTCCCGGCACGCGCTGCTGGTGGACTGCCACCGCTTCTGCGCGCAGCGTTGGGAGGACGAGCTGGAGGCGCTGGCTGGTGGCAAGAAGGCGGAGGAGCTCAGTGAGAAGGAGCGCTACCGGGCACTCATCTTGTCCTTGGGCAAGAACGATCCGCTCATCGAGCTGCTGATGAGCATTCACTCACAGCAACACGCGGACTTCATGGAGCAATGGAGTGGCGTCGACAAGCGCTGGATGCCCGACCCAGCCGGAAATAACCTCAGCCCGCTCATCGTAACGCTGTTGGGCAACGGCTTGTGGGTGCATGACCACCTGACCGAGCGCAAGATTCCGGCGACTTCACGCAAAAAAATAGTGGAGCTCCTCCTGGCGTTCTTGGACACCGGGGAGCTCCACGTAAAGCAGTCTTGAGCTGGAGACGAGACTTGAACTCGCAACCTACGCATTACAAGTGCGTTGCGCTACCGATTGCGCCACTCCAGCACTGCGGTTAATACCGCTGCGAAGAATCGTACCTGAGCACCGCGCCCTAGAAAAATGCTGGGGTGGCCTGTGCGCACGCGAGTCACAACAGTTAGAGTGCAGGAATAGTCTCCGCGCAAGTTTTGGTCATTTCTAGGGTTCGTGTTTAAGGGTTAGTTGGGTGTCTTTCTTTTCCGCATGGAGAGAGCGTTTTAGCGCCTCTTCCGGCTACGTTGCCACGATCGACGCGGCTAAGGCCGCGCCGCCACCATCGCCGCTGGCGCCGGTTGACCTGACCGATGCCGCCCAAGTCACGGGCGTCATGGAGATCGCGGCCCGCGTGGGTGAAATCCTCATCAGCGCTGGCACCGCGAACTCAGACGCGAAGGCGCAGATTCACCTCGTGGCGTCGTCTTATGGTCTGCACTACTGCCACGTGGACATCATGATGAATACGATCACGATCCACACTGCAATTGGCACCGGCGCCAACCGCCGCAATCTCCACGTCTTCCGCGTGGCACCGGCTATTACCGTGGACTTTTCCAAGCTCTCTGCTGTGGACCGCCTGATCTACTCCATCCGTTCGGGCGCCACCCCGCCGGCGATGGCTGAGCGCGTCCTCGATGAGATCAACAACATGAAGGCGCCTTATCGCACCTCCACCGTTCTGGCGGGCTGGGGTGTTATGGGCGGTTCCTTCGCGGTCATGCTGGGCGGCGACGCCTTGGTTGGCGTCGTGGCGTTTTTCGTCTCTTTGCTCATCATGGGTGTGAACACGTGGGCCGCAAAGTTCCGAGTGCCGCCGTTCTACCAGAACATTATTGGCGGATTCTTGGCCGTCGTGCCTGCGGCAATCCTCTACAACTTGGCTGCGGGCATGGGCATTACGTTCTCGCCTTCGCAGATTATTGGTTCGGGAATCATCGTCCTCGTTGCTGGCCTTACGCTGGTGCAATGCTTGGTTGACGGCATCACGCGCGCACCGGTGACCTCGGCGGCTCGCTTCTTTGAGGCAATGCTAGCCACGGGCGCTATCATCGCGGGCGTTGGCGTTGGTATTCAGTTCTCGGACTGGATGGGCTTTACGCTGCCGCCGCTGGCGACACTCGCACCGCCGGTCTACCACCAGGTTCCGCTGCTCATTCTGTGCGGCAGCATCGGTTCGGCGGCCTTTGCACTGGCTTGTGGCGCCTCGTGGATTGAGGTCACCATCTCTGGTCTGACGGCCGGCGCCGGTATGCTCTTCTACTACTTCGTGGTCATTCCATTTGGCGTGGGCGCTGTGGTGGCCAGCGGCATTTCCGCAGTGGCCGTGGGACTGGCCGGTGGCTTGCTCTCCCGCCGGTGGATGATGCCACCGCTCATCACGATGATCGTGGGCTATACCCCGATGCTGCCGGGTCTGACCTTGTACCGCGGCATGTACGCCTCGCTGAATGAGCAAATGATTGTGGGCTTTACCAACCTTGCCCGCGCTATTGCCATCGCTGGTGCGCTGGCTGCTGGCGTTGTGCTGGGCGAGCGCGTTGCCCGCCGCCTGCGCCGCCCGCAGTACTTCCGCCCGTACTCGGCGTTCAAGCGCATTGGCCACTTCTCCTTCCACCAGACCACCCGCTTGGCGGCCCGCAGGCCGCGCATTCCGCGCGTGCCGCTTTCGCCGTTCGCGCCGAAGGTCAACAGGCCGGTGCTGCCGCCGAAGCATGGGCCTAAGCCGCCGATGCCGGCGCAGCAGGTGCGTATGCTCCAAGACCAGGCCATTGGCGAGGACTGGAAGGAAGAGTGGGAGACCATCACCGAGATGTGGCCGGCGACCACGCAGTGGGAGGCACAGCCGCAGGGCGCCGCATCCGACTCTGAGCCACCCCAATTGCCGGATCGCGAGCAAAACAGGACGGAAAACGGCGATACTTCGGCAACTAGGCCGAAGTACACGGTGCCGGGCACCACGCCGCAGGACCCGCAGCCATAGCGTTGGAGTGCAGCCTGCCTAGATGCCGAATCGTGGCCAAAACCGCGCGCAAAACAGCAACAATTTGGCAATTAGGGCGGCACCCCCGCCACCGAGCCCTGCCCGCTGGACCCGAATCCGCACCGCACGGCCATATGGCGTAGAATGTCCTGTCTGAAAGCTTTCACAACTCGTTCAGGAGGACTTCGTGCCACCAAAGGTCACTGACACTCAGCCCGCTGCGGACCAAACCAATGCAGTCGAGGAAGAGACCGCCCGCGCTGCGCGCCGCATCGTTGCCACTTACGCCGAGGACTTCCTCGACGGCGTGACCTTGATGTCCATGCTCGGTGTCGAGCCAGAGGGCTTGGTCCACAAGAAGGTCCTCGCTGAGCAGGCCGAGGCCGCACCAAAGAAGGCCACCAAGAAGGCTGCCAAGAAGTCTACGAAGAAGACCACCAAGAAGGCTGCCAAGAAGTCTACGAAGAAGACGGCTAAGAAGGCCACCAAGAAGACTGCCAAGAAGGCAGCTAAAAAGACCACGAAGAAGGCCTAGGGCAGATGTCTGGCCACGACAATTCCTTCGTGGTGGTGGCCAACCGCCTCCCTGTGGACCTTGAGGTCCAGCCTGACGGCACCCGCACTTGGAAGGCCTCGCCCGGCGGACTGGTCACGGCCCTGTCCCCCGTGCTGGAGGCCCAGCAGGGCTGCTGGGTGGGCTGGCCAGGCGTCATCAATGACGCCCCCGAGCCTTTCACCACCGAGCGCGGCATCTTATTACACCCCGTCAAACTCACCGAAGCCGACTTCGAGGGCTTCTACGAGGGATTTTCCAACGCCACCCTGTGGCCGCTATACCACGACCTCATCGTCACTCCTGTCTATAAGCGCGAGTGGTGGTACGCCTACCGCGAGGTCAACCTCCGATTCGCTGAGGAAGTAGCCAAGGTCGCTGCCCCCAACGCCACTGTGTGGGTGCAGGACTACCAGCTGCAGCTCCTGCCAGGCATCCTGCGCCAGCTGCGCCCCGACCTCACCATCGGGTTCTTCCTGCACATCCCTTTCCCCTCTGCGGATCTGTTCCTGCAGCTGCCGTGGCGCGAGGAAGTCGTGCGTGGCCTCATGGGTGCCGACGTCATCGGTTTCCACCTCGAGTCCAATGCCCGCAACTTCCTCGATCTGGCCAAACGACTCGATCTCGAGGTCACCGGCGAGGTAAGCACGCGCGAGATTAGCGCGGGGATCAACGTCGATGGTCGCACCGTAGGCGTAGGCGCCTTCCCCATCTCCATCGAAACCTCTTCCCTCGCGAACTTCACGCCCGCAGACGAGCAGGAAGTAGCCCGTCTGCGCGCAGAGTTCGGCGGGCACCACCGGGTGATTCTGGGCGTCGACAGGCTGGACTACACCAAGGGCATCCTGCAGCGCCTCAAGGCCTTCGAGGAGTTGCTGGAAACCGAGGCGCTTGACCCACGGGAGGTGGCGCTCGTGCAGGTTGCCACGCCGTCGCGCGAGCGTATCGACCATTACCGCGCCACGCGTTCCCAGGTGGAGGAGGCCGTGGGCCGCATCAATGGCCGCTTTGGACAGATTGGATGCCCGGTGGTTCACTACGTCCACCGCGCCGTGCCCAAGGACGCGCTGCGCAAGTACTACCGGCTTGCCGACGTCATGCTGGTCACCCCCTTCAAAGACGGCATGAACCTGGTGGCCAAGGAGTACGTGGCCGCGCATTCCGACGGCCGCGGCGCGCTGGTTCTCTCCGAGTTCGCGGGCGCGGCAGACGAGCTCACGCAGGCCAACTTGTGCAATCCTTTCGACATCGAGTCCATCAAGCGCGCACTGCTTTCCGCACTTAAAGCGCTTGACGACGCCCCCGACACCATGCGTCAACGCATGCTCGACCTTCACGAGCAGGTAATCTCGCATGACGTGAACGTGTGGTCCCGCGCGTTCTTAGGTGCTCTAGATGAGGCGGCGGTGAATAAGTGAAGCGACTTCTCACAGCAGTAATGCTCGTGGCCACAGTCGGTCTCAGCGCGTGCGGCTCAGAGGACGAGGGCCCTACCCCGCGCGGCGACGAGCGCATCGTGGGCAAGGATTGGCAGGTCGTGGCTATCTACACCAAGCCTGATGAGCCTTCGGCCATCCCGCAGAATGCGGTCTCGGTTCCGCAGATGAGCTTCGGCGAGTCTTCCATTGTGGGGTCCACTGGCTGCTCGCCTTTCCAGGCCAAGGTGTCCTATACCGAGGGCGAGGAGGCAGCGAATATTCGCGATGCGGACTTGATGACCATCGATAAGGTACGCATCGATACCCGCCCCGATGACTGCACGGGTTCGGCCCTGTGGGCAGATAACCTGCTGCGCAACTTGCTCGCTGAGGAGCACAAGTTCGAGGTGCGTCTCAACCCCAACAACCAGCTGGTTCTAACGCTGGACACCGCGGAGGTGGACTCGCCTGCTATCCGCATGGTCTCGCTTTAGGATGGAGACCATGACTGATTCGCACACGAATTTTCCCGGCCTCGCTGAGGTGGCTGCCACCGAGCACCTGGCCGTGGTCTCTGACTTCGACGGCACCCTCGCCGGCTTCGCCAAAGCGATTTATGAGGTCGAGCCAGAACCGCGCTCGCTGGCAGCGCTAGAGCGCCTCGCAGGCTTGCCCAACACCACGGTCGCAGCACTTTCTGGCCGCCACCTGGAGGGCTTAAAGCGCGTCTTCCCGCTGCGTGAGCCGGTTCTGTTGGGCGGCTCCCACGGCGCGGAGTCCTCGTGGCAGGACTCTTCCCTTTCGCCGGAGGCCCAGGCGCACTTGGACCGCAAGGAAGCAGAAATCCGCGAGCTGATGGAGCGCTTCCCTGGCGCGGAAATTGAGATTAAGCCTTTCCAGCGCGTGCTCCACCTGCGCCGGCTGGAGCTCAGCGACCCGGATCTGGCGGCAGAGGCCTACGCTGCTGGCCGTGCACTCGACCCAGCCAGTTTCCCCATGACTGCCGGCAAGTCTGTCATCGAGTTCTCCGCTACCCAGGCCACGAAGGGTTCATGGATTTCCGAGCTGCGCGAGCGCGTCGGAGCCACCGCCACCGTCTTCCTGGGTGATGACGTCACCGATGAAGATGGATTCGCGGTTTTGAATCAGCCACCAGACCTGGGCGTGAAGGTTGGCGAGGGCGAGACGCTAGCCGCACACCGCGTTCCGGATATTGCGGCTGTGTCTGATTTTTTGGAGGAGCTCGCTGCGGCCCGCGCGGTTCACTTCGGCGCTTAAGCGTGATGCGCGTTAAACGGGGCAAGCGCGGTACATTTTGCCAAACAAGGCGCTGATTTCGGCAAATTTTGGCGCAATATTTGGCAAAATGTGCCGACTAGAGCTGCCAATCCAAAAAATGCTGCTCGCGCGGCGAGCCCACCGTGGTCCCCTCGTTGAAACGGGTGGGCAGTAGCTTATGGTCGTGCACTGGGGCAGTCTCGGAAAGCGCGGCGTCGATATGCTCGGCCAACATATGGCCTGCCGCCGCGCCTTTGGCTTTATTCGGTTGCACGACGGTGGCCAGGCCCACCAACAGTGCGGTAGTGATGCCATCGAAGCCGGTCACGGAGAGGTCTTTCGGTGCCGCGAGACCAGCATCGCGCAAGACACCGAGCACGCCGAGCGCCATCGAGTCGGTCGTGCACAGCACCGCGGTGAGCTCAGGGCGCGCGGCAAGCAGCTCTTCCGCGGCAGCGCGCGCAGTGCTGGCGTCGTTGATGTGGCGGGTGACGATGGGGACCTCGGAAAGCGCGGCGTCATCAAACACGTCGAGGGCTCCGAGTACGCGGTCGCGCTGCACGTGCATGTCTGCGGCTTCGACCTGCTCGCGCGTTACAAAGCCGTCGAGGCGCTCGTGGCGCAGGCGGATACAAAGGATGCCGATGTTGCGGTGCCCGGCGTCGACAAGCGCGCGTGCCGCAGGCTTAATCGCAGCCCGATCGTCGATGCCCACGAAGGGCAGGCCGGAATCCTTGGGCTGGTCGCACACCACCACAGGCAGGCCACGCTGCGCCGCGGCGGCCACGGAGCCCGCAGAAACGGAGTAGATAACGAAGCCGTCGACGGCAGCGCGGGCGAGCAGGGCGGCGGCGTCGTCGGATGGCGCATCCGGCCCGGCGGGGATGAGCGTGAGGGTGGTCGCAGCGCCTGTCGACGCCTCCGCCATTCCCGCCAAGAAGTCCACCGAGGCGGCGTCCTCGAAGGCATAGGAAAGGTGTTCGGTCAACAGCACGCCGGTGGAATCCGCGCGGCGGGTACGCAGGCTGCGCGCGGTGGGGTCGGGCCCGGTGTAGCCGTGCGCGGCCGCAGCAGTGAGGATTCGCTCCCGAGTGGCAGGCGCTAACTGGTCAGGGCGGTTATAGGCGTTGGATACGGTGGTTCGAGATACACCCAATTCAGCAGCCAGCGAGGCCAGAGTTTTCCGATTGTGGCTGCGTTTTACCATGCTGGTTACCCTACCTTGTTCTCCCACATTCTTTACGGCTCCCGAGCCACGGATTTTCAATACATTATCATTTGACAATAATTTTCAACAACCGCAAACTAGACAGTATGAGTTTTTCTCTAAAGCGTTTCACCGCCTCAGTTGCCACCCTGTGCGCGGGCAGCCTCGTCCTCACTGCATGCTCTAGCGCCGACTCCGAGGGCGCCGGCGACTCCGACACCATCAAGGTTGTCGCCTCCACCTCCATCTGGGCCGACGTAGCAGAAGCCGTCATCGACACCGCGCAGGCAGATGTCGACGTCGAGGTTGAGCCCATCGTCAAAGGCAACGGCGTCGACCCGCACCACTTTGAGCCCACCGCGGCAGACATCGCTAAGGCCAACGAGGCCGACGTCCTCATCGTCGGTGGCGGCGGATACGATTCCTGGCTCTACCAGGCTGTGAAGAACCAAGACGAGATCATCCACGCCCTCCCTCTGACCGACCACGGCAAGCTCGACGAAGAGCCGGACGTCGTCACCGCGATGGAGGCCAAGGACGTCGCCAAGTCTGACCCGTCCAAGGTCACCAACATCGAGGGCAACGAGCACGTCTGGTACGACGCTGCCGCCATCGAGAAGGTGGCCACTGAGGTCGCCGACCTGGTCAATAAGGCCAACCCAGAGGCCAAGGCATCTGCAGACCCGCTGTTGGAGCGCGTCGAGGGCATTAAGGCGCGTGTCGAGAAGCTGCCGAAGCTCAACTATGCGCAGACCGAACCGATTGCGGACTACATCATGAAGTACACCCCTGCCTTGGACGTGACGCCGGAGGGCTTCCGCAAGGCCACTGTTTCCGAGGGCGAGCCAACCGCGGCGGACCTGGCGCGCTTTCTGCAGACCGTCAAGGACGGCAAGGTGGACCTGCTGATTTACAACCCGCAGACTGAGACGGACATCTCCTCGCGCATCCGCAAGGCTGCCGAGGACCGCAACGTGCCGATCGTGGAAATCGGCGAGACCCCGCCGGAGGACACCAACTTCCTCGACTACTACGACCAGGCTGTCTCCGCACTCGAGGCGGTCAAAGCCTAGTGCTCGTACAGTTCCATGATGCAGCGGTAGAGCCGCTGTGGTCAGGCCTTAACCTCGCCGTCGAAAGCGGCGAGTTTATCGCCGTTTTGGGCCCCAATGGCGTGGGCAAGTCCACGCTGCTCGGCACCATCTTGGGCACGCGTCAACTCACCGGCGGCCGCGTGGAGGTCAACTCGCGCGTGGGCTTTATCCCGCAGCAGCGCATGTTCCCGCAGGATTTGCCCATGCGCGCCCGGGATTTGGTCTCACTGTCGTTGGCACATGGGGCCATCGCTAAACGACGCCCCTCCCGCGCCCGCGTCGACGAGCTGCTCGCCGAGGTAGGTGCCACCGGCATCGCTGAGCGCCGCGTGGGCCAGCTTTCCGGCGGCCAGCAGCAATTAGTCCGCCAGGCGCAGGCCCTGTCCAACGACCCGCAGCTCATCCTCGCCGACGAGCCACTGCTTTCCCTGGACCCGGCCCGGCAGCAGGCCACGGTGGAAAAACTCGACCGCTGGCGCACGGAGCGCGGCACCTCGATTCTGTTCGTGACGCACGGCATCAACCCGGTGCTGGGCGTGGTGGACAAGGTGCTCTACATCGCCCCACACGGTCACATGTATGGCGCAGTGGACGAGGTCATGCGCTCCGATGTCCTCTCGGAGCTCTACGGTTCCAAGGTCAACGTCATTGAAGTCGATGGGAGGCTCATCGTTGTCTAGCTCGCTGTCTAAGTTTTGGGAAGACACCCAGTACCTGCTCAGTGTCGACTTCGTGCAATCCTCCCTGTGGGCCTGCGCGCTGCTGGGTATCTTGTCCGGCGTTATGACTTCGCTCATCGTGCTGCGGCAGATGTCCTTCTCGGTCCACGCCACCTCAGAGCTGGCACTGATGGGCGCTTCTGCGGCGCTGCTTTTTGGTTTCAACCTGGGCTTCGGCGCAATTGCCGGCGCCATCGTGGCAGCGATCATCCTCGCGGTGCTGGGTCTCAAAGGCCAGCAAGATAGCGCCATTGGCGTGGTGATGAGCTTCGGTCTCGGCCTGTCCGTGCTGTTCTTGCACCTCTACCCGGGCAACTCCAATACGGCGATGACGCTGCTGACCGGCCAGATCGTGGGCGTTTCCGCGGCCTCGGTATGGCTGCTCGCGCTGACCACGGTCATCATCGTGGCCATTGTGGCGCTGTTCTGGCGCCCGATGCTCTTCGCCTCCGCCGACCCCGTCATGGCCCAGGCGGCCGGCGTTCCGGTCCGCGTTATTTCCGTGGGCTTTGCCATCCTGGTGGGCCTGACCGCCGCGCAGTCGGTGCAGATTGTCGGCTCGCTGCTCGTCATGGCCCTGCTCATCACGCCAGGCGCCGCGGCGGTGCAAATTACTTCCTCCCCCGTGCGTGCGGTCTTGTGGTCCACCATCTTCGCGGAGGTCGCAGCCGTGGGCGGTCTCATTTTGTCCCTGGCTCCGGGCCTGCCGGTCTCGGTCTTCGTGACTACGATTTCCTTCATCATCTATTTGGTCTGCCGCCTCATCGGCTGGTTGCGCAATCGCCGCGCGGTTCGCGACGACATCGCCGCCGCCCGCGTCACCAAGGCCCACTTCGAGGGCCGCAGCGATTCCGAAAAGCACCACACCAGCACCCACGACGAGCACTGCGTGCACCAGGACTAAACTAGTGGCCCATGACCACCGTGGAATTTCAGGGCCAAAAGCGCAAGTACACCGTCGTCGCGCCGGAGAATCCTGGCCCTAACCTGCTGCTTTTCCTCCACGGTTCGCTGCAAAATGGCAGCGTTTTGCGGCGCTTCACGGCCGGCACCTTCGACGAGTTAGCCGAACGCACGGGCACGGTGGTGGTCTACCCGGACGGCGTGGGCCGCCACTTCAACGACTCCCGCGCCATCCTGCCGGTCAAGACCCGCGAGCTGGGCATCGACGACATCGCGTTCCTGTGCCACGTGGTGGATACAATCCACCACGAGTACGGAACCCAGCGCACCTTCGCGTGCGGCTATTCCAACGGTGGGCAGATGGTCATTCGCTTGCTTTTCGACGCCCCCGGCCTCCTCGACGGCGCCTGCATCTTCGCCTCCACGCTGGGCAGCGGTGCTAACCATGCGCCGTCTAATCCCGATGGCTATAAGCCCACCCCGGTGCTCATGATGCACGGCACTGCGGACCCGCTCGCTCCCTACGAGGGTGGTGAGGCAGGCATTATGGGCAGCACGCGCGGAAAGGTGACCTCGGCGCCGTGGACTGCGCAACGCTTCGCTGAGCTCAACGGCGCGGGCGAGGTTGTTGTGTCTCGGCCCTTCGACGACATCGAGCTGCGCACGTGGCCAGGCAAAAACCCAGTGGAGCTGTGGACCATGGAAGGCGTGGGCCACGTCATCCCCTCGGGCAACGAGCTCGACGCGCGCTTGGGGCCGAATACCGATAGCTTCATCGCGGCCCAGGTGGTGGAGGATTTCTTCGGCTTATAGCCCCGCGGCTCGCCTCCCCCACCACCTACCCAGCCCTGGAAATGCAGCTCTCTGGTGGATTGCGCGGCGTCGGCAAGCGCGTGAAAATGCGAGCAGGAGGTCTGGTTTTCCTGCCCTGGGAATTTGCAACAGGTTTGGCAGCTCAACCCATAGCGGGTAAGGTTTTGAGGGCTAACTGGACTCTGTTCTCTGCAGCAAATATGTCGAGCAGCTGGGAAACTATTTTCTTGATCATCGGCACAGAAAGATGGGTTTCCTCCGCGATGCCATAATTTGAGTGCCCACATATAATTCCGTTTAAAACTCGAAGCTGAATCGCGGATAGTCGCTCGAGGTTTCGCTGCATATCTGGTTCAGGCATTGTCCCAACAGCTACGCCGTTTATTTCAAAGCAACAACTTATTTTAAGGCCCCCATGGCCGGATCGAGCTTCCCGGGTAACCACACAATATGCAGACGCGCCCAAATTGATTGCCTTTTGAAGCTTCTCACGCGAATGCTGTGAATAATCCACCAAGTAAATGAAATCGCTGCTCTTTAACTCTTGTATATCCCATACCCAGGTCGCCGAGTCTTTGCGCTCGCACAACACCAGCAATTGCTCCTGTGAGCGAGACAATGCATTCAGCAGCTCCCTCTGAGTGGACGC
>NZ_GG667528.1:25357-207504 GCF_000159135.1 Corynebacterium striatum ATCC 6940 | reverse complement strand
TCTACCACTGTTACTCTTTTTCAACCCGCACTTGTCGGACAGTTGATATCAGGTGTGAGTAGCGGAAAGCTTCAGCAACCTCTCATGCTGCTTCTGTTAACTATTCTGGGTACATCTGTTTTGACAGCAGCCACAATGTACGTGGTCTCCATCGCAGCGGATAGAACAGTCCGCGACATGCGCAAAAAGATTACAAATCATCTTCTCTACCTGCGGATGAGAGAGTTTGAGAAAGGAGGGGCAGGTAGCTTTACCACACGGGTCACTTCAGACACCTCCATCGTCAGTACTGCTTTTTCTTCCACCCTCACTGATTTCGTAGGTGGATTCACTGTCATCATTGGTGCACTCATTTATATGGCGGTGGTGGACTGGAAATTGCTTTTGGTTGTTGTTGCAGTGTTGCTGGTGGCCTTAGTCATCATTGTGGTTATCTCAAGTTCTTTGCAAAATCTCTCGTCAAACGTTCAGGACCATCTTGCAGCGCTCGGAGAAATCCTACAGTCGGCGTTATCGGCAATTCGAACTATTAAAGCTTTTCGCGTAGAGACGAAGGTCATTGGCAACTTGTCAGCCGAGATAGACTACGCCTACCGAAATCGGAGAAGGATGAGTTTTGTAGAAGCCGTTCTTGAGCCCTTGAGCACTGTAGCTTCCTACATGGCACTTCTCGCGGTCGTTCTTTTCGGGTCCATTAGGTTGAGCAACGGTGATTTGTCGGGAGAGGCACTTACCGTCTTCGTTACCGCGTTATTTCTGATGCTTGCCCCCATTGTGCAGGTGTCTCAGTCTCTTGGCACCTTCTTTGAGGCTAGGGGAGCGCTGGACAGAATTAACCAGCTTTTCAGCCTCGAAGTTGAAGATTCAATTGGGGAGGATTCGCTTCTAGCACCTAGGACCGTTCCCCCAGGATCCATCGAGTTCGAGTCGGTATCGTATGGCCGAGACGGAAGGACCATTTTAGATAATGCAACCGTAATTATTCAAGCTGGCGAGAAAGTAGCACTTACAGGAGCTTCTGGCGCCGGGAAAACCACCATATTTAGTCTTCTGTTGAAGTTTTATGACGTCTCGGCCGGCCATATCCGTGTCGGAGAGAAAGATCTTGAGGACTGGAACAGGAGGGCTCTTCGAACTATGGTTACGTATGTTGAACAGGAGCCCGATTTGCTTCCGGGCACGCTCAGAGAGAACCTAATCCTCGGGACAGGGAAGAGTGTCGACGACGAAATACTTATCGCAATGCTAGGTCAGTTCGGGCTGGAAAACTTCGCCAGCACCGATGGACTAGGCAGGTTAGTAGGTTCCGGTAATAGCGGGTTGTCGGGCGGGGAGCGGCAACGAGTTGCCATCATCCGTGCTGTCCTGCAAAAATCACCGGTCATTCTTGTGGATGAGCCGACATCCGCTCTCGATTCAATGTCAGCAAAGCTGTCGATGAGCAGGCTCTTGGAAACCGATGCTACGGTCATCTTCACCTCCCACGATGCAAACATCGTGAATCTGGCAGAACGGATTCTAACAGTCGCCGATGGCAGAATCGTTGAAAGTACACCGAATAGTAGGAAGTCTTCAGATGCGTAAACACGTTCTCGTCACCGGTGCAACCAGGGGTATCGTCGGGCAGTTGTGTCCCGGCTATTGAGAGAGATACGACGTGTCCTATACATGGCTCGCCTCGCATGAAGCGGCTTCCAGCATTCAAACGGATGCTTCTCAATTCGATGGGGTTGCACACGCATGCCAATGTGCCTTGACGGACACTGATCAAACGCAACAGTTGGCGGACTTACTGTCGCAGAGGGCACCCCTTCATGGCATTATCCACTGCGCTACCGTAATGTCGAAGAACCTCATGGGCATCGATGACGCTGCACGCGGTGACTCGATGCAGGATTTCCTGTTCGATTGCGCCGAATCGGAGGTTCCTATGGAAGAAGCCAAGCGGCGCTTCCTCGAGCACTCTGGCGAACCGGACCTCATCGTGGATGTCGCCGATGTGAACGATGTTTCCCCAGAAGTACGTTCGGCGCTTGGCGCCGACGAAAGCATGAAGTAGTCACACCTGCGGGGAGCGAGTCCCCGCCTTGCTACTACCCCTACACCACTGGTAGGTGGCGGGGGATTTTTTATGCCCAAAAACTAACCCAAGAGGTTAACCATGGCAGAAGAAGCAACCGCCACCACCGAGGACACCGCCACGGAGGTGGCAACACAGTCCGGATTATGGGGAGCAGTTCAAATATTGAAGCCCGTGGTCTTGAATGGGAGGCTTTTACCCAGCAGATTCAGGAATGGACGAATAAGCAGCTCGCGGAACGCGACGAGGATATTGCTCAACTGCGCGTTGAGGTTAGTTTATTGCGGGACAAGCTCGAGGTTTGGCGGTCGCGGTATTTTATTGTTGTGCACTACATTCGTCAGTGGCGTTTACGGTACCAGGAGTCGGTCGATGAGTTGCCGATTGCGGACGAGTTGGAGCAGGTTTTTGGCGTGAAGCAGTCCCTTCAGCGGTCGAGGAGATCGTTGAAGGGGCTGCTTTGTCGTTTTATGGGTGATTGGGGACGGGGGAGCCGGGCCTGGAGTTGTGCCATTGGGCTACCTCATTGGCGTCCCATAGTGGTGTGCGGCCATCGAAGTGGCCGCTGGGTTGCGGGGTGCGCCCTTGGGCGACGTAGGTGGTCCAGGTCGATGGTTTTATTCCGCAGTGTGCGGCGCATTCTTTTACTCGCCAGAGCTCTCGCCCGGTGTCGCGGTCGGTGATGATTGGTTTCATGCTGCGTTTTCGGGTTGGTAGATGTGGCGTGCGATTGCGGATAGTGCGAGGGCGCCGCCGAGTGCGAGGGTCCATTTGTAGCCGGTGAAGGCGTAGAGCAGGAATGCGCCGATTGTGTAGGTGGCGGCTAGCTCGAGTGGTTTCATTGTCTTTCCTTTCTGTGGTGTGGAAGTATGGGGGGCAAGCCCCGGTTCAGAATGGTTGTTGCATCCTGAATCGGGGTCTTACTTTTTGCGTTTTTGGAGCCTCTCATGGTTTCGTACCATTTTCGGGCTTCAGTGCTGATTGCGATTATGGCCGCTGTTGTGGCGGCTATTGCCTGTGCAATTTCGCTCATCGCTTCACCTCCTCTCTTAAGGAGTACCTTTATTATAGCGCGCTAGGACGCTATGGGTAAGTCGAAAATCGGAAACTTTTCGACCCTGATATTTAATCTGTCCTGTTGTGCGTCGGATTGCAGGCTCGATCACGCAAAGATCCCACAAACGGGCTGGCAACCGTGCTAGAGGTGGCAAGGGTGGCGAGGGTGGCGAGGTGGCATGTTTCTGACCTGTGACTATCCCGATGCCGCTGGTCGCGAATCTGGCGATTATTGATGAGCTGGGTTAAGAACCCGCTCGATGTTACTGCTTAATTAGGCGGCGCATTTGTGGTTTTAGAGTCCGATTTTGTCGGAATATGTGAGATATATTTCTGGACGGGCAAGATGCTGGGAGCAGGGGTACAGTCGGAACCATGGGTTTTACCACGCCAAGCTACGATCTTAATGACCTCTTCGCACGCATCGACCGCGGCGATATTCAACTTCCGGATTTCCAACGTGCCTACTCCTGGGATGAGGACCGCATTCGTTCCCTCATTGTTAGCGTGCTGCGCGGCTACCCAGTGGGTGCTCTGATGGCGCTCGATACACGAAATGAAACGATGCGTTTTAGGCCGCGTCCTCTCGCCGGCGCGCCCGATACTGGCGTTAATCCTGGCTTGCTGCTACTGGACGGCCAACAGCGCTTGACCACGCTGTACCATTGCTTCCGCGGCAATGGCTCGGTCGACACCACTGACTTCCGTTCGAAGAAGATCACCCGTACTTTCTACGTTGATCTGCACAAGGCAATCTCGGAGGAGATCATGCCCGATGAGGCGGTGTTTGCTGTGAACCAGCATGGCGAGCTGCGTTCGCACTTTGCCCCAAATATTGAGGGCGCAATTGTGGACCGCGAAACCGCGCTTGATGCTTGCTGCATCCCGGTTTCGGCGCTTCTCAGCGAAGAGGGCACTAGCATGCTCTTTGAGCTGGCTGCGGCACACGATGGCGTGAACCGCGACGTCGTATCGGCGTTCAACAACCGCATTTTGCGCCCCCTGTCTGGTTACGACGTACCGATGATCCGTCTGTCTCGTGAGACCGCTCGCGCTGGCGTGGGCTCCATCTTCGCGCAGGCCAATTCCGCTGGCTTGCAGATGGACGTATTCGACCTCCTGACCGCCGTCTTTGCATCAGAGGATCCTGATTTCCACTTGGCGCAGGATTGGGCAGCGGTAGAGGCTGATCTGCGCCGCTCTCCAGCACTCGACGGTATTGGACGCAACGAGTTCCTTTCTGCGGTATCCCTTTATGTTTCCGGTGAGAAAGGCAAGGCGGGTGGGCAGCGCGAGGACATCCTGCAGCTTTCGCTCGCGGAGTACAAGGCGGCGTCGGCAACGCTGCGCATCACGTTCCGAGAGGTTGCGGAGTACCTTGCGGAGCGCTGCATCCTGAGCTTAGAACAGGTTCCTTACAATGAGCAGATCATTCCGCTCGCCGTCATCCTTGCTCGTCTGGCCGAGCGCCACGGTGTGCTCTCTAAGAAGGAGGCGTGGGATCGCCTCAATCAGTGGTTCTGGAGTGGCGTGTTTGGTGAGCTTTACGGCTCTTCCGCGGTTAAGCTGCGTGCAGCGCGCGACGTCGATGAGGTCACCGCATGGGTGGCAGGGGAGTCCGAGGTAGTGCCGAAGACCGTCCAAGACGCAACGTTCCGCGAGTCTCGTCTGCTTTCCATCGACGAATCCGATGGCGTCTGGCATGGCCTCTACGCACTGTTGATGGCCCGCGGTGCTCGCGATTGGCGTACGGGAACCGAATTCAATCGCAATACCTTCGAGGAGCTGAAGCCGGGGTTCTTCCCGGTCTTCCCACTCAACTGGTGCAAGCGTCATGGCGTGAGCGAGGTGCTGGCAAACTCGGTACTCAACCGCACCCCAATGGGTAAGCGCACGGAAGTCGTGCTCGATGGCTACGCGCCTGAACGGTACCTGCCGCGTGTGCAGTCTAAGTCCATCATGGAGGATGCTGAGTTCGATGAGGTATTGTCCTCCCATGAGCTCGACATCGATCTTTTCCGTTCTACCCGTGCCCAGGAATTCTTTATTGACCGCCGTGAGCGGTTCGTAGGAATTGTCGAGTATGCATTGGACAAGCAGGTTATCCGCGATGTCGACGAAGCAAACCTCTCTGGCGGCGAGGAGGGCCCGCAGGCCTTTGCGCGTTAGGCAGTTCCTCGCGCTGTCGTTAGCCGCCGTAATGGTTCCCACCATCGGCGGCTGCTCTGACATTGGTCGCGGTCAAAAACTCGTCACCCCTGAGCTGGCGGAGCTTGCAAATGAAGACATCGATCTGGCGCGGGCGGCGGCTGAAAACACCAACCGACTGATCGATCCTGCCTTTGTGGGGAAGACCACCGTTGTCCAAGACCCGTGGGGATTTGAGTCGGCACGTCTGTTCTTCAAACAGTCCCATACGCTCTTTGTGGCTGAGAACTCGGACGCAGCTAAGTTGCGTGCTGCCTCAATTGCAGTCTCCCAACGAGCGCCGATGGTGGTTTATGACGATTCGGTGCGCAATGATATATACCGCTTGGCCGAAGACGTCGGCGCCAACCTTATCGTGACCGTGGGCAAGGTGCCGTTTGCGGATGCCTTTTACCCTGGCGAGGAGAGGCAACACCAAGTGGTCCGTGACCCCGGCAATACCAAGGCGCTCGGCGAGTACACTGCGTTTGGGTTTACCTCCAAAGTGATTGTCGATCCCAACCGTATGGTGGAGGAAGTTGCTGCCTTAGACTCGAATGAAAAGATTGAATTGAAGGCGGCTTGGGAGCCGCTGCCACAGCAAATCTCGCATAAGAAGATGCCTGCAATCCCTGGTTCGGCCCGTAGGGATGGCCAGATGTCACCGAATATCGTTGCGACCTCCCAGAGTCCCATTGCAAATGTTGTGAATGCCAATGCATACGGCGGAACCGTTTTAATCATGCCCGACCCTGACCCCAGCGCCACGAAGGTAGGAGCTGCGATGGTAGCTGGGTTAGAAGAAGGGCCGGTAGTTGCCCTTGGCCCCGAATTCGGTTCAGCGAAAGAATTTAGCGCAAAAATTTCCCGCGGATGGAAGGAATAAACTACACTTCCATGCAACGTATGCGTTAGGTATGCGTTCGCCCTCCCAACCAAGTTAAGGAAGTCATGTCGAAGCCGGTTGTTCTTATCGCCGATAAGCTTGCTCAGTCCACCGTCGCCGCTTTGGGCGACTCAGTAGAAGTTCGGTGGGTCGACGGTCCCAACCGTGCTGAGTTGCTTGCGGCGGTGCCAGAAGCTGATGCATTGCTGGTGCGCTCCGCCACTACAGTCGACGCCGAGGTGCTCGCCGCGGCCACCAACCTCAAGATTGTTGGCCGTGCAGGTGTGGGCCTTGACAACGTCGATATCCCCGCAGCCACCGAGCGTGGCGTTATGGTCGTTAACGCCCCAACCAGCAACATTCACAGCGCCTGTGAGCAGGCAATTGCTTTGTTGCTTGCCACAGCACGCCAGATTCCAGCGGCTGACCAGTCGCTGCGTCAGGGGGAATGGAAGCGTTCTTGCTTCAAGGGTGTCGAGGTATACGGCAAGACCATCGGTATCGTTGGCTTTGGCCACATCGGTCAGCTATTCGCTCAGCGTTTGAAAGCATTTGAGACCACCATCATCGCGCACGACCCTTATGCAAACCCGGCTCGTGCGGCAGCACTGGGCGTGGAGCTTGTCGAGCTTGAAGAACTGATGGCCCGTGCTGACTTTGTGACGATTCACCTGCCGAAGACTGAGGAAACCGCCGGCATGTTCGACGCCGAGCTGCTTGCCAAGGCCAAGGAAGGCCAGATCATCATTAATGCGGCGCGTGGCGGACTCGTCGACGAACAGGCGTTGGCAGATTCCATTAAGGCGGGTCACCACCGCGGTGCTGGCTTCGATGTTTATGCCAGCGAGCCGTGCACAGATTCCCCATTGTTCGAGCTACCGCAGGTGACGGTTTCCCCGCACTTGGGAGCTTCGACCGTCGAGGCCCAGGATCGTGCTGGTACCGACGTCGCAGACTCGGTTCTCAAGGCGCTGGCTGGAGAGTTCGTGGCAGATGCCGTGAATGTCTCGGGTGGTCGTGTGGGCGAAGAAGTTGCGGGCTGGCTCGACCTAGCTCGTAAGTTGGGCCTTACCGCTGGCAAGCTGCTGGGTCAGGCGCCCGTGGCTATCGAGGTCGAGGCCCGTGGTGAGCTTTCCAACGAGGATGTTTCTGCGCTGGGACTCTCCGCTGTCCGCGGTTTGTTCAGCGGCGTGGTCTCCGAAGCAGTCACCTTCGTCAACGCTATGCAGATCGCAGAATCCCGTGGCGTCAATGTTGAGGTTCGCACTCACACCGAGTCCAAGGGTCAGCGTTCCTCCCTTGTTGTCACCGTCATTGGTGCGGACGGCGCGACGTCGCAGCTCACTGGTGCTATCACGGGTATCGACGGCGTTGAGAAGTTCATTCGCATCAATGAACGCGGCTTCGACATGCGCGCCACCGGCCGCAACCTGTTCTTTAGCTACGATGACGCCCCAGGCGCCCTGGGTACCGTGGGTACGAAGCTCGGCGCTGCCGGCATCAACATCGTCGCTGCAGCTCTTACGCAGGGCAAGACGCCAGCCGACGCCGTGCTTATTCTGCGCGTCGAGCGCGAGGTTGCAGAAGAGCTGGTTGAGGACATCAAGGTTGCCCTCGGTGCAGAGTGTGTCCAGCTGGATCTGGACGCCTAGCCTGACGCTTTCTGCTTAATCCGTCAATCTGACCCCCATGTGTTCCCGCTGCATGCGGAATGTATGGGGGTCTGCTATTGTGGCCGATGTATCCATATTGTGAGAAAGGAATCCCGCAAAATGAAACTGGCGGTTATTGGCGGAGACGGAATCGGCCCAGAAGTTACTGCAGAGGCCCTCAAGGTGCTCAACGCGGTACGGGACGACATCGAGACCACCGAGTATGACTTGGGTGCGCGACGCTACCTGCGCAATGGCGAGCTCCTCACCGATGCCGACCTCGCCTCTATTCGCGAGCACGACGCAATTCTGCTGGGTGCTATCGGCGAGCCAGGTCAGGTTCCCCCGGGAATCCTGGAGCGTGGGCTGTTGCTGAAGATGCGTTTCGCCCTGGACCACCACGTGAACCTGCGCCCCTCCAAGCTGTACCCGACGGCTACCTCGCCGCTGGCGAACCCAGGAGAGATCGACTTCGTCGTCGTCCGCGAGGGCACAGAGGGCCTGTACTGCGGCAACGGTGGCACCCTGCGCGAGGGCACTCCGCACGAGGTAGCCTCCGAGGTCTCCCAGAACACCCGCTTCGGCGTTGAGCGCGTTGTTCGCGATGCCTTCGAACGCGCAATGGGCCGCCGCAAGCATGTGACCTTGGTTCACAAGACCAACGTCCTGGTCAATGCCGGTGGCTTGTGGCAGCGCACCGTAGAAGAGGTGGCTAAGGAATACCCTGAGGTCACCGTGGACTACAACCACATCGACGCCGCCACGATTTACATGGTTACTGATCCTGGCCGCTACGACGTCATCGTCACCGACAACCTTTTCGGCGACATCCTCACCGACCTGGCTGGCGCTGTGACCGGCGGTATCGGCCTGGCCGCGTCTGGCAACATCGATGCTTCCGGCACCAACCCTTCGATGTTTGAGCCGGTCCACGGCTCGGCGCCGGACATTGCGGGAAAGGGCATTGCTGATCCAACCGCTGCCATTTTGTCTGCAGCGATGCTGCTGCGTCACATTGGCGACGAAACCAATGCGGTGCGCATCGAGGAAGCCGTTGCCGCCGACGTCTCCGCTCGTGGTAGCGAGCAGCTCGGCACCACCGAAATTGGTGACCGAATCGCCGCCGCACTGACCTAAAAATCGCTACGCTGTGGGTGCATGAGCGTTGAATTAGACGAGGTCCGCAGTTTCCTCGCCCAGCACGAGCCCTTCTCCCGCCTTCCGGAGGAGGAGCTCGACGCGCTGCCCGCGCACCTAAGCATTGCGTATTTTCGCCGCGGCGATGTCATAGTCCTTCTTGGCGAAGAAAACTCCTTTCTGCATGTCATCCGTACCGGGGCAATCGATGTCCTCGGTGAAGATGGCGTGCTTTTGGATCGTCGCGATCCCGGGCTGACCTTTGGCTATTCCACGTTAATGGGGCAGCCGGAATCTCGTTACGAGATGATCGCCGTGGAAGACTGCTTGGTCTTTCGCCTGCCACAAGAAGCTTTTACTCAACTCGCCGAGCGCAACCCGGACATCGCGCGCTTCTTCTCGGCGCAGTCCCGGCAGATCCGTGCCGCTGCGCGCGAGCTGCCGGACGCCACCACGGGCGACGCCCTGCGCACACCTATTGAAGAGATCACCCGCACGGACCCGTTGCAGGCCGATTCCACGACGTCGATAAGCGCAGCTGCCCAACTCATGTCTGAGCATGGCGCGTCCTCCCTGCTCGTGGTTGACGGTGGGGAACTGACCGGAATTGTGACCGATAGGGACCTGCGCTCGCGGGTTCTTGCATTAGGCCGTGACCCGCAGGAGGCGATCGCGGAGATTATGACGTGTACTCCGGTCACCGTGAACGCTAGCGCGCCGGCCATGGAAGCGCTGCTGCACATGGCAGAACGAGGAATCCATCACTTGCCCGTCGTGGCCAAAGGGCAGTTGCGCGGCATCGTTACCCAATCCGACATCACGCGTTTGTTGCAGAACGACCCGCTCTATCTGACTGCGGATCTTTCCCGCAAGAACTCTGCCGAGGAGCTTGCTGGTTCCTTCAACGAGGCCACCGCACTCGCAGCACGCTACGTCGAGCGCGGCTCCACGCCTTCGGAAGCAGCGAGCCTCATCACCATCGCGGCAGACGCAATCGCGCGGCGTTTGTGTGTGCTTGCCGAGCGCGAGCTGGGCGCCCCACCAGTCGACTACGCCTTCGTGGCGGTGGGTTCCCAGGGCCGGCGAGAGATGGCGCTTGCCTCCGACCAGGACAATGCGCTGGTGTTGGCGGACGACTATGACGAAGCTCTCCATGGGGAGTACTTTGCGCGACTATCTTTGTTCGTGTGCACCGGATTGGACAAGGCCGGCCAGGTGCTGTGCCCGGGAGAGATGATGGCGATGACGCCACAGTGGCGCATGACGGTGACGCAGTGGGAGAAGACCTTCCACGAATGGATTACCGCACCGCAGCCGGACGCGCTGCTCAATGCGCAGATCTTCTTCGACTTCCGCGTCCTCTACGGCAGCCGGGAACTGGGCGAGCGCGTCCATTCTGCGGCTGTGACCATGGGCAAGGGGGCTCGCCGCATGCATGCGCACCTGGCGAGTTTGGCTGCCCGCCGTGAACCGCCGCTGACCTTCTTCCGCGGACTGGTGGTGGAAAGGGACGGTGAATACGCCAACACCCTAGACATCAAGAAGGGCGGTACCGCGGGAATCGTGCAGATGGCGCGCCTTTTCGCTTTGGCCATCGGCAGCGAGGAGGTCGATACCCGCAAGCGTCTGCGGGAGGCTGCGGGGGACTCGCTAAGCAAGGCGGGAGCCCAGGAGCTTCTCGACGCCTTCGACTACCTGCGTTCACTTACTCTCGCGCATCAAGCACGGCAGCTGCGCGATGGCATTGCGCCGGACTATCACATCGATCCGAAACAGCTGGGCCGCCTCGAGCGCGAGCGCCTGCGCGACGCATTCCGCGCGATCAAGAGCATGCAGAATGCCCTTGCAACGAAGTATCCCGTGAGGAACATCTAGATGGGACTCTTTGATCGCTTCGTGCAGCACCTGGATTGGCAGCGTCCCGATCCGCGCACGCGCTTAGAGGACCTTCCGCTGTTGGCTGTCGACATGGAAACCACGTCGCTGGATCCAAGAGAAGGCGCGATTGTTTCGATTGGCTGGGTACCCATTAACGGCGGTGTTATCGATCTCGGCGGCGCCGATTACGTGCTGATTAAGGGAGCTACTGCCGGCCAGATTGAACAGTCCGTGCACATCCACATGTTGACCCAGGACGTGGTGGATGCGGGCGTTGCAGAAAAAGAAGGTATATCGAGACTGCGCGAAGCCTTGCAGGGGCGGGCGTTGCTGGCGCACTTCGCAGCGCTTGAAGTGGGTTTTCTTAAGGCCGCCTGCAAGCGAATTTACGGAGCTGCGCCGCGCCTTGATGTGGTTGATACCTTTGCGTTGGAACGGCGCCACATGGAACGCATGGCCACGTACCCGCGTGGGGAGGATCTCCGCCTTGCGCGCGTTCGGCAGCGTTACGGCTTGCCCAATTACGGCAATCACAATGCACTTAGCGACGCCCAGGCATGCGCCGAGCTCTTTCTTGCCATGCGCCACGACCTTGCGGGGATGACGTTGAAACAAGTGGTGGCGGCGTCGGAGCGGCGATAGGTTATGCGATTTAAGCTTCAGGTCACGGGTCCACGCTGGGTGCGGGAGAGGTCTTGGAGGAATTCGCAGAATTCAAATATGACCTTAGCTAACGTGTGAAGATCCCATATTGGTAGCATGGCCGTTATGCGTTTAGGACGAATTGCTCACCCAGAAGGAATCTGCTTTGCCATTATCGACGGGCCGAAGGACGCTCCGCTCGAGGAGCTTGTGGCTAAGGAAATCTCCGGCACTCCATTTACCACCCCAGAACCTACCGGACGCGAATGGAAGGTGAGTGACGTACGGTTGCTCGCCCCGACTTTGCCCACCAAGGTTGTTGCCCTGGGCCGCAACTACGCGGACCACGTGGCTGAGGTCTTCAAGGAGTCTGCTGAGCACCTTCCGCCGACAATCTTTATCAAGCCATCGACCGCGGTCGTCGGGCCGAATGTGCCGATCAAGATTCCGGACTTTGCCACCAACGTAGAGTTCGAGGGCGAACTGGCCGTTGTTATCTCTAAGGTTTCTAAGAATATCAAGGCTGAGAACTGGAAAGACCACGTTTTGGGTTACGTCATCTGCAATGACGTTTCCTCCCGCGACCTGCAGTTCAAGGACGGCCAGTGGGCGCGTGCAAAGGGCATTGATACCTTCTGTCCACTGGGGCCATGGATTGAGACGGACCTGGATTCGCTGAACCTGGATGATCAGAAGATCAACGCCTACCTGACCCACGATGGCAAGCGTGAGCAGAAGCAGGACTCCAACACTGACCAGATGATCGTTAAGATGGGCGGCATCCTGGAGGAGATCTCCGCGGCTTATACGCTGCTGCCTGGCGACGTAGTAACTACCGGTTCTCCGGCTGGTACAGCGCCGATGGTTCCGGGCGACACCATCGAGATTGAGATTCCGGGTCTAGGCTCGCTGATCAACCCGATCGAACGCGCTTAATTTGGCGAAAGGTAGACCCATGCCCCACGTGGACAGTATGCACAATCATCATGAGCACGATAATGAGGGGCATGGGTCAACTCATGGCCCAGGGCATCTGCCCACCCGGGAAGAGTTTGAGGAACGCTACGCACAGAGCCAACAGATATGGTCTGGCAATGTGAACGCAACGTTGGTTGACGAAGTAGCTGAGCTACGGCCCGGTACCGCGCTTGACGTCGGCTGTGGCGAAGGCGCGGACCTCCAGTGGTTAACTGACCGCGGGTGGGAGGCACTCGGCATAGACTTTGCGCCGACTGCTGTGCAGCGTTGCTTGGATCGTGGGCTGTATGCAGAGGTGGCAGACTATAACGAGTTTGAGCACGAACCTTTCGATTTGGTGTCGGTGCACTATGGCGGTATCCCGGCAACCGAGGAGGGCGTGGCTAAGCTTGAGGCCTTGACTGGTGGTGTTTTGGTCTTTGTTCACCACGATCTTGAATCAGATGCCGTTGCCATGCCCGCGTGGCTTGCGGAGAACCTCAAGGAGCTTGAGGTGGTCAAGCTGGATAAGCGGGAACGCCGCGTCGAGGGCGGCGCAGGTGCCCACCATTCCCACGACGTGGTTTTGGTGGCCAAGCGCCCAACTGAAGCTGCTGGCTAAAGGGCTAGGGGTTCGGCGTTCCGAAAGCTAGAGACCCAAAGCCTTGAGGATGGTGCGTAGCTTTGCGCTCGTCTCGGCGAGCTCTTCTTGAGAGTTAGAGGATTCAACTATTCCGCCACCGGCCCAAGCTCGCGCGGAGAGGCCGTCGCCTGCGACTTCGGCGCAGCGAATGGCGACCATGTACTCGCCGTCGCCAGAGGAATCGCACCAGCCAACGGCGCCGGCATAGAAGCCGCGGTCGGATTCCGCAGTTTCAATGAGCGCTTGAGCAGCCTCAGTTGGAGTGCCGCAAATAGCTGGGGTGGGGTGAACCAGCATGGCAAGTTCTAGCGCGGTGAGCGCCGGTTCTTTCAACGTGCCGGCGATAGGCGTGCCTAGGTGCCACATCTCATTGGTGTTGATCAGCTCTGGGGTGGTCGGCGCGTCGAGAGTGGTACACAGCGGGCTGAGGATGCGGCGCAAGTGATCGACCACAAAGGCGTGTTCGTGGAGATCTTTCGCGGAACGTAGTAGGTCCTGCCCGGCCAAATGGTCGCGGGCTTTATCAGCTTGGCGTGGCGCAGAGCCTGCTAGCGGGAAAGCGGTGACAGTCGAGCCTTGTTTCTTGACTAGTACCTCGGGGGAGGCGCCGACCAACATTGCGCCGGGACGTCCTGCTGGAGAGAGATCCGCGATGAAGCCGTCACGGTTAGCGGAGAGATCGATAAGACGTGCTGCGACGAATCGGGGGTCGACCGGTGCGGCAAATTCGATGTCTACCCCACGAGCCAAAACTACCTTGTCAAGCTTTGAGGATTGAATCGTGGCGATTGCAGCATCTACTCGACGCAGGTGTTCCTCGGGCTCTGGGTCGAAACCGGTAACGCGCGCATTGAGGGTGCCCTGGCGGTAGTACGCGTGTGGTTCCAGCGGTCCGTCTTCGCGAATGATGGATGCGGGTTCGGTTAGGGCAACAGCTTCGTCAGGGTTGAAGGGAAGGGCGCCGACAATCATTTCTACGTTGCCAGTTCGAAGGGCGTTAATTGCGGCATCAGTGTCAGTGAAGGTCTTTTTCGCTCCTTGGGTGCGGACAGATCCTGTGGCGCGGGAGAGCAAAAAGTCGGGGGCCGTGGAGGGTCTGTTCGCATGCATGGGTATCTAGCTTACTTCTTTGCTGAAAATTCACAGAATTCCGCGCGTTCAAAGATGCCTGTGTGAAGAATGTGACTATTGTGACAAGGGTAAATTTTGCCCTTGATTAAGGAGTTGTCGGTGTTAAACCTGGGAAATTGGACGAAGAAGGTAGCTCGTTCGGCGATGGCTGTAGGAGCTGCTGCCCTCGTCGTGAGCGGCCCAGTTCAGCCAATCCCGAATGGGTAGTACTGGCGCTGCTAACGAGGCAATCATTGTCTATCCAGAAGGCTTTGAGCGTGCTTGGGAAGCGGCTCCCTATGCCAAGACCCGCGATGGCGAGGACATCCGTTTCATCCAGCGGATCTTGGACGCGGTCGATGCTGATTACCGCGTAGACCACTCGCGCGTATACGCAATGGGTATGTCCAATGGTGGTGGCTTTACCTCGGTATTGGGCTGCCACGCACAGGAAACATTTGCAGCTATTGCCAGTGTTTCCGGTGCTTTCTACAACCCGGTAGAGGTCAACTGTGTTGATGCGCCCATGCACACCCTCATCATGCATGGTGTCAATGACCACATGATGCAGTATGAAGGCGGAACTCACCATGAGGCCGGGTATCTTCCCGTTCGCGATGTGGTCGGTGGTTACCTTAATCGCAACCGATGTGACATGACCTTCCAAGCCGAGCAGAACGGTCCTATGGCTGAGCGTCTCCGCTTTAACAACTGCCTGAAGACCGTCGAGCTGCTTAAGGTCAAGGGCGACCATACCTGGTGGTATGAGCCGGACACCTCCAACGAGGTATGGAATTTCCTGTCCGACAAGCGTAAGTAGCCTCGTGGCTAGGACCGGTGAGGAGCCCAGCCACTAGGCATTAGTTCCTAGCTCCGCGTGTTACTCGGGAACTGCTGGGCGGGTACATCGGTTTGTCGGTTGCGGTTTCGGAAGAACTGCACCCACACGAATAGGCCGGTGCCGAGGAGCAAAGCAAATACCCCCATTCCTGCGAGGAATCCTGCCCAAAAGTTAAACAATGGCATCTCGTAGCTCATCTCTTGCGCATCTGTTTCCACATATCCTTGCTCGTCACCTGCGGCAAGACTATGGCTTTTAGCTGGATTTCTAAGGCCATGGCCCTTGGCGTCTTGTGTCTTCTTATCGCTCTGTTTGTCCGCTGTTTTCTGGGCCGTGCCTTTCCCGGAATTGCCTGAGCCGGAGTTCTTTGGGCTGTGGTCGCTCGTGGTCCCGCCTGAACGCATAGCGGGTGCAGTCTGACCGCGTTGAGCTGAGCCACCAGATTTTTGTCCGTCGGACGAGTCCTTTGTCGGCTCTTTCGAGGTCTTCTTCGCCGTCGTGGAACCTGTCTTGTCTTTCTTAGCGTTCTTGGTTGCAGTGGGCTTTGCGGAACTAGGGCTGCCTACTAGCTTCTCTGCTTCCTTGAGCGTTCCAGCTAGGGTTTTGTCGAGGCCGGCGATGGCTTTGCCAGTATCATTTATGTCCTTGGCCAACTGCTGGGCCCTGTTTTTTGGCTTAGCAGTGGACCCCCCAGCGTCAAAGCCCAGATTGCACAGTTCCGAGTCCGAGGTATTGCTACCCACCAGGAAAGGCACCTTCATGGAGTGCTCGGAGCCATCGGACATGGTGAAAGTAAACGTGACCGCGTATGCGCCAGGCTCGGTAAAGCCAAGATTGACGTGAGTGTGTGAACGGTAATAGTCCCACGCCATGCCGGGGTCGTCGCTGTCGAGCAGCAGCTGGTGACCGGTAAGCTCGTCTTTCCATGCAACGATACGCCCACCGGCCGGCGCGCTGTTGAGCTCCATTGTCAGCTGTGCCGTATCGGAGTCCGTCATCGTGGACAAGTGGAGAAGCGAGAAACCGAACCAGGGGCGGGAGTATTCCTGGTTTTGCGGCAGGAGCCACGCATTGCCAGAGATACCTGGGAACCCGAGATCGTCGAGGGAGCGCGTCATTGCGTCGTCTACTATAACGACGAACTCGCCCTCTTCGCGCTCCACGTGGCTACCACTGCTGTCATCGTCGACGGTAAAGCGCAAAGGGCCATTGTCGTCGCGTACCGCTAGATCCTGGTGACCCTTCGTAATTCGGTAAGCGTTAGCAAGGCTGCATGATTCTTCGGCATGAGCCACGGCGGTGTTGGCATACGTCGGCATGAGAACGGGAGCTGCGGTGCCCAGCAGAGCGGCTGCGCCCAAGGCAAGCGCTGTGCGCGGGAGACGAGTATGAGAAAGCGTGGAACGGAGTGGTCGTTTTACGAAGTTCATGCTGAAGGCTCCTTGTCGGTTTGGTTCTGGGTTTCGCTAGCTACAGGGGCGGAAATGGATGGGGTTGAAGAACCTGGAGAGGCTGCGTCCTTAGTTGAATTCATTCTCGGCTGGCGTGACGGCCTGCGTTGGAGTAGCGGGGAGACAAGCCAGGCCAGAAGGAACAAGGCCGTCAGTACTAGGACGATGGTCGCGCCCGCGGGCAGGTCGATGGCCCATGCGAGGTAGATACCGGCGAAGCTCGCCGCGGCGCCGATGAGACTAGAGGCGCACATCATGGCGCCAAGCGAGTTGGTAAGCAGCCGGGCTGTCGCAGCCGGCGTGATGAGAAGGGCCAGCACCAAGATGTTGCCGATGGTCCCCACTGAGATGACAACCGCGGCGGTAACGCACAGGTAGAGAACTAAGTCCAGAGCGAAGACTGGAAGTCCCATCGCGCGGGCGGTCTCTTTGTCTAGACACGCGGCTGTCAGCTGCGGTCCGAGCAACACGATGACGCCGACCACGCAGACGGTTACTGCCGCAGCGGTGTACAAATCAATGCGGGACACGCCCGTCAGTGTTCCGAAGAGGAAACTGGTTAAGGAAGCCGTGTAGCCCTCAACACGCGAGATGATGACCATACCGAGCGCGAAAGATGCGGCAAAGAAGATTCCGATGACTGAGTCTTCCCGTAGGTTACGACGCTGTGAGAAGCCCGCAATGAGCAGCGCCACGACAGTCCCTGCGACGGCACCGCCCAAAAGCACAGAACCCTGCAAGGCGAAGGCGACCGCCAGCCCCGGGAACACGGCGTGGGAGACGGCGTCACCTATGAAGGCCATTCCGCGTAGCACCACGTAGCAACCCACCACACCGCAGACAATGGCAGCCAATATGGAAATCCCGACCGCACGCGCGAGAAAGTCCAAGTTCGGATTCGCCAGGTCCCTAAAGAAGTCAATTAATGTCACCTCAATCATGCGGCGACTCCAATCGCGGAGAGCAAAGGAGAGTCTGCCTGAACACCGAACGTAGCGACCCACGAGGCGGCGTCGCCAAGCACGAGCTCTGCTGGTCCATCTGCCACCACACCCCGGTTGAACAGGACTAGGCGATGGCAGGAGTGGGCGGCTTCAGCGAGGTTGTGGGTGGACATGACGATGCTCGTCCCTTGGTGGCACAGCTGGTCAAAAAGGAAAAGCAACTCCTCTGTGTTGGGTGCATCCAGCCCGGTGAAAGGCTCGTCGAGCAGCAGGACCTCCGGTTCAGTGGCAAGGGCTCTGGCGATAAGTACTCGTTGGCGCTGCCCACCGGAAAGCTGTGCAATGGGTCGACGCGACAGATCCTCGAGGTTGGTCAACTCCAACGCTCGGCGAGCAGCCTCATGATCCACGCGCTTGGGGCGTCGGCACCAACCGATAAGTCCAGTGCGTCCGCCCAAGACGGCGCGATAGACGTTTATAGGGAAGTCCCACTCCACGTCGTGGCGCTGCGGAACATAGCCCACGGAAGCTGAGCGGTCTATGTTGCCTTGATACGGAATGAGGCCCAGGATCGAGCGCATAAATGTTGTCTTGCCAGCACCATTAGGGCCCAAGAGGCCGATGAACTCACTGCGGTCAACCCGCAGAGAAGCATTTTCGATTACGTTTCGACCGCTGAGCGTGACACATACGCGCTCCGCGCTAATCACCTTAGAGGTTTCCATTATTTGCCTTCCCTGCGTGAAGAGGCGACGAGCATCGCCACGGAACCTACGAGGACCAGGGCACCTAGCCCCACGAGGGCCCATATCCACCACGCCAATCCAGAATCGGCTTTCTCATTTACCGCGGCCGGATCCCACTCGGTGTTTTGGGCCTCCGCCACGTCGGTGTCATTGCCCACCGCAAAGGTGAGGACGCCGTCTGTGCTGAAGTCACTACCGTCCTTGGTTTTGCCGGAGAAGCGGACTCCTACTTGATGCACACCGGGTTCGGTAAAGGTCCAGTTCGCATGGGTGTGGGTGTTGAGATCGACCCAAAAGCCTTCCTGCTGTTGCTTAGCAGTGGACCAGAGGACTTGGGGTGCCTCAAAGCCGCCGTTTTGCAGGAACAAGGAGAACTCACCGGGGCCGGAATGCCCGAGGAACTCCAAGGTGACGCCACGATCGACGGCGTCGACAAGCGAGGGCGACTGAGTATTCCAACCTACCCACGGCACCCCGGCCTGCTCTGTCTGCGGAACAACCCAAACATTTTCGCCAGGGGTGCCGCCAACGAAGTCGAACTGGGCGTCGTCAGGCAGCGCCAGCTGTGCGTCATCGCCGACCTTGAACACAACATCGTTCAAGTCTCGCCACACTGGGGTGGCGGCGGAATCGTCACGCGCCAAGAACTGCGCTTTACCGTCGATAAATTGCGCGCCCACATCGACGTGGCCATGGTCGATGACAGCTTCGGTGCCAGGCTGCGCGATTTCCTCGTCCCCCGAGACCACCTGGGCCAGATCGCCTGCCCACGCACTCGGAACCGGAACCACCGAGGTCACCAGCACTGTCAAGGCGGTGGCCAACCCTAGGAAGACCACGGGGAGACGGGCGAGGAGGGAACCATGTGGAGTATCGGGTGACAGTAAAAATCTATGCATGAGTGTTTCCTTCTGTGGTGTGTATCGGTGTGTGCGAGCGAGGGGGCGTGAATTGGGTTAGGCCAGACATCGGCGAAGCGAATCAGCGTTGAAACGCATGAAGTCGATGTAGGTGGGGACGCGTTCGTCGAGGGTGTCGCCATAAATGGGACAGACTGCCACCCCTAGTTGAGCCGCGGCTTCAGTGAGCGTGGCGGTGCTTGATTGCTGAGTGGGCTCGACAAAGACTGCGGGCAGCTGGAGGTTTTCCAGCGTGCGGCGCAGCGCGATGACGTCGCGGGGTGAGGGTTCGATTGCCGGGTTTGGTGTCACGAAACCAGCCACCTGCATTCCGTAGCCCTGTTCGAGGTAGGCGTAGCCGTGGTGCGGCGTGACCAGGTGCCGGCGGCTTTGCGGAATGGCGTTTAACTGCGCTGCGACGTATTCATCGGTCTGACGTAACGAGTCTGAATAGGATTGCGCTCGCTTGCGATATTCCGCACCATGGGTGGGATCGACGAGGGCAAGTTGGTCCGCGATCACCTCGGCCTCGGCAATGACGTTGTCCACGTCGTGCCACAGGTGCGGGTCCACCTCGCCGTGGATGTGCTTGCCCAAGACCGCCTGGGGAAGAAGATAGGTTTCCGAACCCGGCCGGCCGAGGAAACGATAGCTTGGGTTCGGGGGAATCTCCTGCAGCGTTGAAGAGGGAAGTGCCAGGGCAGTAGTCGCTGGATCGAAATGCTTTCCGTTGTCTTGGAGGTCAATGGTGCTGCCCGCCATGTTCGCGGTGATGTCCACGTGGCCTTCACTAAGTGCCTGCATCCCGTCAGGTGGGTTAACGCCCACAGCCACGGTGACCTCGGTGCTTTCGGTCGGCTCGGTATCGCCCTCCCTGGAGTTCGCGCGGAACCCAAGGCGGTAGATGCCCGGCTTGGAAAAGCCCCAGGAGACGTGGGTATGAGCGTTGGCCGGCAGCTGCGCGGTGTCCTCGCGGGCGGAGATACCATCAGCGCTGTTGAAAAGAACTTCTGGGGTGCCAAAGGTAGTGACCACGTATGCGGACACATCCCCGGGCCCCTCTGCAGAAACCATGCTCAGCTCAACGGCGTGAGAGTTTGCTGGGGCATCCTGGATGCGCAGGCCCAGCCAGATGGCGTCGAGGGCGACGTTTTCTACGAGTGGGACCAGCTTTGCACCACGGGTTGAGGCTTGATCGGAGACTTCAACGACGGGAGCCGACGACGTCTCGCGGAGGGTGTCCATCAGCGCTTGGGGTTCGAGGAGATAACCGTTGGCGAAGGTGACGTCGGCGTTCGCTGCGTCGCGGATGGTACGCAGGGAGGGCTCAAAGGTGTGCGGGTCTTTGCCTGCAGGAATGAGCGTGGTGACGTTGACGTCAGGTCCTGCGACGTTGCGAACAACGTCGGCGAGGATTGGCGTAGTGGCTACTACGTTCAAGGCCGCGGGGCTGGTCGTCGCGCCTGGATGTAGTTCCGCTTGGCCTGCACTGGTACAGGCGCTGAGAGCGAGTGCGCTTAACGACGCCCCCAGCACCATGCATCTGCGCAGCCCAAGGCTAGGGATTGGGTATTGCATTAGTCGCGCGCCTTAGCCAATGCGAGACGAGCAACGCCCAAGCCAAGTACCAACATTCCACCGCCGAGGATTGCGATGCCCCAAGGCAAGTAGCTCCTGGGTTCCCCGTAAGCACCTGCTACTGATTGCAACTCGACGTCGGTATCCGGATCACCTTCCCCAGCGTGGGCCGCGGCTTTTTTGGAGTGGTGCTTGTTGCGGGATTTCTTCTGTTCAGCCTTGGCTTTTCGTCCGTCACCCGTGGTTCCGTTGGACGATCCTCGGGAGGAGCCGTTGCGCGAACCTGCAGCTGCGCCGCTTCCAGCACCGGCAAGGCCCGCGGCGGACGAGCCACCGCTGCGGGATACTCCGGAGGCAGCGGAGTCGGAGGATTCCTCCGAACCGGAGTAGTCCCCGTCCTCGGACGCTTCTTCATCCGAGGACGCTGCCTGTCCATCGCCCACGTCCCAGGTGTAGGTGACGGTGTTACTGGTGTCGCCGTTGGAGGCTGCCTGCACCGTCATGGTATAGATTCCTGGTTGGCTAAACGCCCAGTTGACGTGACGGTGCGCTGGGTATGGCTGATTGATGACATCGCCGCTGGTCAACTCCAGTGAGCCGGAGTTGGTCACGGCGTTGAGCTCGCCAAAGCCAGCGGTTTCGAAAACATAGACGGAACCTGGTCCGCTGACTTCACGGAACTTGAGATCAACGTCGGTGTAGCCGGCCTTTTGGGCGGGCTGGGTGTCCCACCCGGGCCAAAGGATGTCTTGTCGCTGCGTCTGGGGCAGGTAGTAGGTGGATTCGCCGATTCCGTCGATGCTCTCAGTGACGTCGGACCACGCGTTCTCATTGACTTTCAAAATCACGTCATTGCCTGGTCGCTCCACGGCAGCGCCCGTGATGTCTTCTTTCATAGACAAAGAAAGCTGACCATCGGGCGCAGACACGAAGAACGCGTCGACGTGCCCGGAATCGAATACTTCCTGTGCATGCGCCATAGGCCACGGTGCGATGCACACCGCTAGCAGACATGCCAAGAGCAGGCTAAACCTCCGCCACAGCTGGCGGGTATGGATGACAGGCGTTTCCAACAGGCGTACGAGTGAGTTCATGAAAATGGGTCCTGAATGAGTTTGGGTGAGTTGGGGAGGCGAGGGGAGTCCTCGGATTAGCGTCCGGTAAGACCACGCATCCACCGGTCAATTTGGGCGCGGTGATCGCGGTAGAAATTGAAGAACGCCTGGAAAATAGTTGCCAGGACCACTGGAAGCACGAGCGACAACGGATTAAAGGAGGAACCCTCCCCCTGCGGCTGTGGCGTTGGCGTTGGCTTTGTTTTAGGTGCAGCCGACGTCGAAGACGGTGCTGGTTTAGGAGCAGGGGCCTTAGACGTGGAGCTTGGGGCAGGCTTTGGTGCGACCGAGGTCGTCGTTGGTGTTGGTGCTGGTGCTGGTGCTGATTCCTCGGTGGTCGGAGCTGGTGATGGTGCAGGCTTTGGCTCTGGCTTATCCGCGGCACAGTCAGCAATAGCTTTGTCACCCATTGCCATGGTGAGATGCTGTGGCTGGGAAGCAAGCTTCTTACCGTCTGTCGTCTCAGCGGTGTAGGTCACCTCGAACACATAGGTACCTGGCTTAGAGAAAGCCCAGTTAGTATGGGTGTGCGTTGGGAACGTGGTGTCGATCGTGAAGTCGTCCTTAGTGGAGTCCACGAGAATCTCGCCTGGGCCACCGAGATTACCGGTGAGCCACATACCGAACGACGCCCCTTTAGGCATGGAAACCGGCTTGATGTTCAGCTGAACGACGCCGTCCTTGTAGTCCTTGTAATTGAGTTTCTCGGTGTTATAGCCAGGCCAGATAACGTCGCGTTTTTGAGTCTGCGGAAGCAAGAAAGTCTTTTCGCCGACCGGGCCCATGAAATCGAAGCTTGGGTTGCTATGGTTCTCAGGGCGGGGGATCATTGCATTGTTGTGTACCGCAAAGACGACGTCGTCAAGCTTGCGGTAGGTCAGCCCTGAAGCACCGATGTTTGTCTCATCCTTGAGCTTGGTCTCAAACGCATCGCCCTCGCGAACACCCATGATGTCGACGTGACCGTGGTCCAGGGAGAGCTTCGCAGAGCACACCGAGCCCTCGGCGTTCTTCCCTTCCGTTGCCGGGACAGAGGTCTCTTCGGTTGCTGGAGAGGTCGTCGGATTGGCTGAATTTTCATCGGATGGTGCCTCGGCTACGTCGAGCTTTCCGTCGGCGTCGTAGGTCTTTCCGAACTCGTACTCGTCTGTCAAGACGACTGAGCCGGATCCCGCCTTAATAGTTGGATGAGGCGTGACGGTGACCTTCACTTTAGCCCCGTTGTAGAGTCCCTCGTCCTCAAAGAGGAACTCGCCGTGACCATTGTTGATCGCACCTTCAAAATCGACGGTGGCGAAGTTAGAGTTGCCTTCGTAAAGACCGCCGTTGATAAAGCCGGAGAAGCTCTTGTCCTCGGTATCGACCACCAGCTTGGATACAGAATCGTTGACACGCTCGATTCGCGTATGGAATGCAGGTGTCGATGGAACGGTTTCTTCCATTGGCGCGAGATTGCGCGGCTTGTGCGATTCGTTCCACTTGACAGCGGACTTGGCGGAATCCGTCGATACTTGCCTCTGCGGCGCGTAGGCGAGCGTTTCGGAGATCCAGCGTGGTGCGTCGCCCTCAGGGGTAAAGACCGCCTGAATCTCAGAGCCCAGTGGGCCGAGGAACTCATCCCACTGCGCCACGCCATCGCTTACGGGCAGATCGGTGAGGAAATAGCCGCCGATAAGCAGCGTTAACGTGCCCGAAGCCTTGTTCTCTGCATTGAAGCTAATGGTGGACAGGTTCTTGTCGCCGTCCTTTTCAGGATTGGATTTCGGAGCAATGCTGAGCTTGTAGCCTGCCGCAGAGGCATCGCCGTCAGCCGCAGCGTCGTAGCGCTCCTGCAAGGAAGGAGTCGGGCTATCGGCAGGCTTCATGCCTCCTACCTGTAGGGAAGTGGTGGTAGGCTCCGAAGCAATGAGCGTGCCGTCCTTCTTGCGCGCTGTGGTGCGGTAGGTGACCTCGTAACGCCCAGGCTTCGTGAACATTGTGTAGTTGTGCGTGTGCGTACCAGCGGTGAGCTCAGCAGAATGCGCAGAGTTCGGTGTTGTGCCGAGCATCCGGCGAAGGTCGGCTGGTGAGTTGTGGTAGTTGAAGAGCTCGAAGTCGCCCGGACCATCGACAGATACGATGTCTAGGGACGCGTACTCGTCGCGGAAGTTTTTCACAGGCAAGCCTGCATCGGCGCCGAAGCCGAGCCAAATCGGATCGTGGGAGCCAGTAGGGTTGTGAGGAGCAGCGTAGTAGGTTTCGCCGGGCTTTCCGATGAAGTCGAACGAGTTATCTGCAGGAAGAGTGAATTGGTACTGGTTTCCACCATCGCGGCCCCAGCCTTTTCCGATCCACGCGACGGTATCTGGCAGTGGCGTCGTGGTTGAGTTGTGCTCAGACTTTAGGACAAAGTTGTCGCCTTCCCAAAATGTCTTTGGGGAATCAACGTGACTTTGGGTTGCGATTGCTTTTCCGTCGTCAGGACCAGCGAGTGCCACTCCAGGTGTGAGAAGCGAGAGGGTAGTGAGAAGAGCTAGATAGCGAGTGCGGTTACGAGCCACAGTGTGGAGACCTTTCTTCAGTTCTGATGTGAGGTCTTCACTATAGAAAATGACAACCATTACCGGTAGCAGAAACTCGCTCCCGATAGTGGTCGCTGGGAAAACTTAATGAAATTGACTTTCGGTTACCCCAATTTGGGTTTAACCCGTCGATGGGGAGGGCAGTGCGGGGTGATGCAGGCTTGGCCGGTGGTACGGCGCTAAAGCGCCTGCACTACCATGGTCGGCATGACTGAAACTATTTCTGACGTACGCGTACGTTTCTGCCCATCGCCCACCGGCACCCCGCACGTGGGCATGGTCCGTACAGCCCTGTTTAACTGGGCTTACGCCCGCCATACCGGTGGCAAGCTCGTCTTCCGCATCGAAGACACCGACGCTGCACGTGACTCCGAAGAGTCCTACCAGGCGATTATCGATTCGCTGAAGTGGCTGGGCATGGACTGGGATGAGGGCGTTGTTACGGGCGGCCCGCACGAGCCTTACCGCCAGTCTCAGCGCATGGACATCTATGCCGATGTTCTGGAGAAGCTGAAGGAGGGTGGCTACGTCTACCCGGCTTATTCAACTGCTGAGGAAGTGGAGGAGCGCCACAAGGCGGCTGGCCGCGACCCGAAGCTGGGCTATGACAACTACGACCGCGATCTCACCGATGAGCAGATCGCTGCATTCGAGGCTGAAGGCCGCAAGCCGGTGTGGCGCCTGCGCATGCCGGAGCAGGATTGGACCTGGAAGGACCTCGTTCGTGGCGAGTTGACCTTCAAGTCTGAGACCCAGCCGGACTATGTTGTTGCACGTTCCAACGGCGCGCCGCTTTACACTCTGGTTAACCCGGTCGATGACGCGCTCATGGGCATCACGCATGTTCTGCGCGGCGAGGACCTTCTTTCCTCCACACCGCGTCAGCTGGCGCTCTACGAGGCGCTGAAGGAACTCGGCATCGCTAAGCAGACCCCTGAGTTTGGCCACCTGCCATTCGTTATGGGTGAGGGCAATAAGAAGCTGTCCAAGCGTGACCCGCAGTCCAACCTCTTTAATCACCGCGACGCCGGCATTATCCCGGAGGGCATGCTCAACTACCTGTCCCTGCTGGGCTGGTCCCTGTCTGCGGATCGGGACATTTTCTCTGTGGACGAGCTCGTTGCGAACTTCGATGTGGAAGACGTTCTGGGTAACCCGGCTCGCTTTGACCAGAAGAAGCTGGAGGCTATTAACGCCGATCACATTCGCTTGCTGGAACCCGAGGTCTTCGCGCAGCGTCTGCGTGATTACCTGACCGAGTACACCGATTTCCCGGCTGACTATGACGAGCAGAAGTTTGCCTTCGTGGCAGACCTGGTACAGACCCGCATCAAGATGCTTGGCGACGCCTATGGCCTTATGAGCTTCCTGGTTACTCCGGATGCTGAGCTGGAGCTCGACGAGAAGTCCGCAAAGAAGAACCTCAAGGAAGATGCGGTGCAGCCGCTGGAGGTCTCTATTGCTCGCTTGGAGGAACTGGAAGAGTGGAAGACGGACGCCATTGAGTCTGTACTGTCCAAGGCCCTCATCGAGGAGCTTGAGCTGAAGCCGCGCAAGGCCTACGGAGCTTTGCGCGTAGCTATCTCCGGCCAGCAGGTCTCTCCGCCACTGTTTGAGTCCATGGAGCTCCTGGGTAAGGAGTCCACCCTCAATCGCTTGCGTGCCGCTCTGGCTGTTACGCCGTTCCAGGCACCCGCGCAGCAGTAGTGGCAAGCTGTAGCTACTAGCTAAGCACTTCTCGTGGCCCCATTCCCGCAATGCGTTGGGAGTGGGGCTGCTGTCTTTGTGGGCGCCTGTAAATGGCCGCCACCGGGCAAAGCGCATCGATGTAATTAGAACGCTTTCAAAGCCACCTTATTAGCCCTAAAAACCGGCAATGACATTGCGATTTGTGTGAAAACCGAAACGGTGGCTATAGTAATAAACCGTTGCAGCGAGCAACACCGCGGGGTTTGACTCCAAGGTGGTTAAAGCTCAAAGCGATAATGGCCTATGGTGTAATTGGCAACACTACGGTTTCTGGTACCGTCATTCTAGGTTCGAGTCCTGGTAGGCCAGCAGTGATGACTGCTAAGCAGAAGTCACAGTTCTATGCCCCGTTCGTCTAGCGGCCTAGGACGCCGGCCTCTCACGCCGGTAACACGGGTTCAAATCCCGTACGGGGTACAAATAGAAAATCTCGAAACACTTTCGTTAAAGATCGTGTTTCGGGATTTTTCTTATGTTGGCGGCGCGGACCGGTCCTTGTTTACCCCATACCAGCGCGCTAAATCTCGAGCACTTCTTGTCTTAGGCTTAAGTACCAGGGGAGGGACCACTGGGAAGTTCTCCAAAGTGCTTCCGCGGCTGATATTCGGTGCCTAGACTGCAGATACAAGCAGTTACCGGATGAAAGGAGAGTAGATGGCGGATATTGAAACGCATCATTTTCACCGACGCTACTCTAACGCCTTCGACTAGGCAGCATCGCTAGAATCCTTAACTTCCTTTTAAACCAACTCTCGTAGAAGTAGGAGCCTCGTGCGAATGCTGTTAGACGTTAAGCGTCATCCCGAACCCGAGTTGGCACGCTAAATTTCCAGGCTCTGTCTATCAACAGATTGCAAGCGGAATAACCACTGATTCGATCCGCGCCCAGCCTAAGAGAAAGCAAGCTGCTAACCACGCAAGAAAAGCGCCAAAGGGTTCGGGATTTTTCTATTGCTAGCAGGCGATTTGTTTAAGTGTTTAGGCATCGTTTACTCTTAACAAGTCCGCAACGGACAGCTAAACGAGCCCCGTTCGTCTAGCGGCCTAGGACGCCGGCCTCTCACGCCGGTAACACGGGTTCAAATCCCGTACGGGGTACAAATAGAAAATCTCGAAACACTTTCCAGGTGGTTAGTGTTTCGAGATTTTTGCTTATGGTTTAAAAATCGTGCGTACCGATCGCTGGCGCTTTTGACTCAATGCCCTAGACGATGAAAATCGTGGCGTTGTTGCCGCCCTTGCAAGTGATCAGCGAGTTTTCGGACACGGTGCAGCTCATCTGATAAGCCTTGCCGGTTACTGGGCTAGCAACGTTTAAGGAGCCGGGGATATACCCGCGGAGGTCCTCTGCAGGGCTTGGGGTGGCATTGATAAGCACACTGGTGGTTTCCTTGGCAAAGTCACAGCTGGTGTTGGGGCCCGCTATGAGGAAGTTGATGTGGTAACCGTCACCCATCATGCACAGCTCGGATGGAGTGCCGTTAACCGTCACTTTCGTTCCTGAAGCGTCTCCCGCCTGTACGCCGAGGGAGTCGATGAGCTTCTGGCGTGCGTCTTGGTCGGTGACGTGGTTAGTGGGGGCTTCTTGGCCACCGTCTTGTGGGGTTGCCTGCTGTGCCACGGTTTGTGGTGCGTTAAGGTCCAGCGTGGGCTGCGGGGCGTCGGGGACAGAAGCGCCGTTGGTTTGCTGAAGGGCCTTTAACTCTTCAAAGCTGTTGTTGAAGCTTGGCTCAGCCGGGGAGGGTTGATCGCTCGGGGCGGGGCTGCAGGCCGCAGCAAAGCCGCCGGCGAGTGCGATGGTGGCCAGCGTTAGCGGAAGGCGTCGTGAAGCAAACATGCCCTAAGCCTAACGCGGATCGTGTGGCGTATGTTCGAAAAGATTAAAACCGTCACCTCTAAGAAAGAGGTGACGGTTGAGGTAACGGGTATAGCTCGCTACCGATTAGTGGTCATCCCAGTGACCTTCGTGGGCGGCGTGGCGGTGGCCATCGTGCAGGTAGTCAACATGATCGCCGTGAGGGATGGCAACGTGGCCGCAGCCCTCGCCATGCTGGTGATCGTGGTCAGCGTGCTCATGGTGCTCGGTGGTCTCGCACTCGTCCCAGTGGCCCTCGTGCTCACGGTGGATGTGGCCCTCGTGGAGGTAGTCGGTGTGATCCTTGTGAGGGAAAGCTACGTGGCCGCAGCCTGCGCCGTGGACGTGGGTATGCTCTTCGTGGATAGTGTGGGTGCTCATGGATTGCTCCTTCGAGTTGATGCGGTTTGTCCGCGTTTTCAGTACGTTTTCATTTAACAATGTTTTCATTCCAATTTCAATAACCCGCGCAAACTTTTTCAAAATATTTTCAATTTCACTCTTTCTCGGTGAAACTCTGAGCCTTTTCCTGGTCTTTCTCTGACTTCGAATGGGTGAGCCGAGAAGGGGGCAGCAAGAGACAGAGCGTGTAGGGATAGGAAAAAATTGGTGAAAGCGCTATGTTATGGAAGTGACTGAAGTGAAAGGGGAGAAGATGCGAGGCTTAAAGAACGGTCTGGTCGCAGCTGCTGCGGCCTTCATTGCAGTGGCGGGAGGTCAGGCAATTGCGCAAGCTGCGCCGGGTGTATCTGTGACGCAGGGGCAGGTTGTGATGACGGCTGAGGGGGCCAGCTGCACCGTGGGCTATGTTGAGGGTGACCGTGCCTGGACGGCTGCGCACTGCGGCCTGTCAGGGCAGCAGGTTTATAACCAGTTTGGCCAGCACGTAGGAACGTTGCGTTGGTTTAAGCCATCGGGCGCTGCAGAACATGACTTGGCGTATATCCAATTTGCGGCTGGAACGTATAGTGGGGGCAACCCAAAGACAGGTGACGGTATTCGTCCGGTTCCTGCACCAGGTACTGAGGTTTGCATTAATGGGCGTCTGAGCGGCAACGACTGTGCACAGGCTATTAATGGTCCGCGTGACTTCGATGGCATGAACTATGCCAACAACATCCCGAAGGTAAATGGTGACAGTGGCTCGGGCGTGTACGTCCCGGGACAACCAGGCGTTGTCGGAATCTACCAAGGTGGCACCGTTGTCTCACGTAATGGACAAACGGCCTTCTTTAGCAACTACGCGCGCATGCCTTACGCGAACGAGCTCGCCGCACTTCCGCATAAGGGCTTTGTCGCCCGCCGTCCTGATATTGCCACTCCACGCAATATCGCCGAGGTTCCTGGCGTCGAGTTACGCAAGGTAGGCGACCAGGTGGAAGGCCTTGCCACCACGAGCAGTGAAGGCTTTGGATTCGATGCCATCCGTGGCATTGCAAACAACTACGGCATTATCATCTAGTGACTAGTGACTAGTGACTAGTGACTGTGGCTTGAGAGGGGCGAAACCATGTGGCAAAACACTGGGCCTGAAGTTCTCACGCCGCGTATTTTGCGTGCGCTAGACGTCGCTGCGCGGGCACACAACGGACACTATCGCAAGGGGAGCGATACCCCATACGTTTCGCACCTATTTGGCGTGATGCACCTCGCTGCAGCGCAGGGGCTGGCGGACGATATCCGTGAAGACGTCCTCATTGCTTGTTTGCTCCACGACACGTTGGAGGATGTCCCTGAGCGCTATTCGGCCCAGCAGATGGAACAGGACTTCGGCCCGCACGTACTGAATATCGTCCGGGGAGTAACTAAGGATGACTCCTTGGAATCGTGGCGCGAGCGTGCAGACGCATACTTGGCTCACCTGAGGGGTGCCTCCGAGGCGTCGGTCATCGTCAGCGCCTGCGATAAGCTTCACAACCTCAGTTCTATCCTTGCCGACCATGATGCTTATGGCGATAAGCTGTGGGCGCGGTTCAACAGCGGTAGATCAGACCAACAGTGGTGGTATGGGGCCGTCTTTTCCGTTGTAGAACAGCGATGCCCGCAACTGCCGCTGCTCGGTGAGTACCGGCAGAAGCTAGAAAAGCTGCGGGCTCTGTAGCTTAGAACTCAGTAGTGAGCTGAACTCAGTGTTGAGCTGAACGCATAATGTGCGGAGCCGTTTAGAGGCGTGCGGTGAGCTGTGTCGCGGCGTCGGCAAGCAGCGGAGCGTACTTCTGTGCCGGGGAGGGGCGGAAGCGCTCGGCGGAGCCTGAGACCGAAATAACCGCCACGAGGTTGCCGGCTGAGTCGAATACTGGGGCGGAGATCGAGGCAAGACCCGCCTCGCGTTCTTCGATCGACTCGGAATAGCCATTCTCGCGGGCTAGAGCGACGTCTTCATCGCTAAAGGTGGACCCAGTAGTGTCGATGTTGTCGAATGCCGCGAAAATGCGGGCGGCTGAACCGGAAGTAAGCGGTAGCTGGCGGCCCACCGGTACCACGTTGTGCAAGCCGGACTCGGGCTCGCGAGTAGCAATGCAAGTGCGAGAATTGCCCGAGAGCTGATAAAGCTGGACGGATTCACCAGTCTCAGCGAGCAGGCGTTCCATGATCGGACCGGCTGCTTCGATGATGTGATCCCGGTTGCCGGGAAGTGCAGGGCCCGCGCCCCACTTGCCGTCGGGTGTGCGGGTCAGGATTCTGTGAACTTCCAGTGCGGTTGCGAGGCGATGGGCTGTTGCCCGAGGTAGACCGGTGGTCTCACATAGTTCGTTGAGGGTGGACGGACGGTTGGCTGCGGCCATCATGATGGCGACGGCGCGGTCAAGTACCTTAATTCCGGATACTGCGCTATACTCTCCCATACAGTGAAATCTACGTCCCAACTAATGAGATTTCAAGTGGAGTGATTGAAATGACTGAGAAACTGACCCTAGCTGAGAAAGTTTGGCGCGACCACGTCGTGCAGAAGGGCGAGAATGGCGCTCCTGATCTGATTTATATTGACTTCCAGCTCTTACATGAAGTTACCAGCCCACAGGCCTTTGATGGCCTGCGCCTCGCTGGACGTAAGATGCGCCATCCGGAGTTGCACCTTGCCACCGAGGACCACAATGTCCCGACCGTAGGTATCAAGACCGGCAACCTCTTGGAGATTAAAGACGAGATTTCCCGCACCCAGGTCTCTACGCTGCGTCAAAACTGTGAAGAGTTCGGGGTTCGTCTTCACCCCATGGGCGATGCACAGCAGGGCATTGTCCACACCGTGGGACCCCAGCTGGGTATCACCCAACCCGGCATGACCATCGTGTGTGGCGACTCTCATACTTCGACCCACGGTGCTTTTGGCTCCATCGCGATGGGCATTGGTACCTCCGAGGTTGAGCACGTTATGGCTACCCAGACCTTGTCTCTGAAGCCCTTTAAGACCATGGCAATCGAAGTTAGCGGCGAGCTCGCAGAGGGCGTTTCTGCCAAGGATCTGATTCTGGCGATCATCGCGAAGATCGGTACCGGTGGCGGCCAGGGCCACATTATCGAGTACCGCGGCGAGGCTATCCGCAAGATGTCTATGGAAGCCCGCATGACCATTTGCAATATGTCCATCGAGGCTGGTGCACGTGCTGGCATGGTCGCGCCGGATGAGACCACCTTTGAGTACGTCAAGGGCCGTGAATTCGCGCCGAAGGGTGAGGACTGGGATGCAGCGGTCGAGTACTGGAAGACTCTGCCAACCGACGAGGGCGCGCAATTCGACACCGTGGTCGAAATTGACGGTTCTGCACTGACCCCGTTCGTCACCTGGGGCACCAACCCAGGCCAAGGCCTCCCGCTGGGCGAGAGCGTGCCGGACCCCGAGTCTTTTGGGGATGAGAACTTGAAGGCCGCTACTGTGAAGGCTCTCGCCTACATGGACCTGCAGCCAGGCACCCCGCTGCGTGACATCAAGATCGACACCGTGTTCCTGGGCTCGTGCACCAACGCGCGTATCGAGGATCTGCGTGCCGCTGCGGAGGTGGTGAAGGGCCGTACCATCGCGCCGAGCACCCGTATGATGGTGGTTCCTTCCTCTGCTGTAGTCAAGGTCCAGGCAGAAGAAGAAGGCCTGGACAAGATTTTCACCGACTTCGGTGCTGAGTGGCGCACCGCAGGTTGCTCGATGTGCCTGGGTATGAACCCGGATCAGCTCAAGCCTGGGGAGCGCTCGGCATCTACCTCGAACCGCAACTTTGAGGGCCGCCAAGGCCCAGGCGGGCGCACACACTTGGTCTCGCCGGCGGTTGCCGCAGCAACTGCCGTGACCGGTCACCTCGCGTCCCCGGCTGACCTTTAACTCACCGACCCATAGCCATATCTGCAGATAACTAGGAGACTACGACAATGGAAAAGTTCGTAACCCATACCGGTGTTGGTGTCCCACTTCGCGCATCCAACGTCGATACTGACCAAATCATCCCGGCGCGCTACTTGAAGTCGGTCAAGCGCACAGGCTTTGCCGACGGCCTGTTTTCTAACTGGCGTTCCGACGAGAACTTCGTCCTCAACCAGGAGCCGTTCAACCATGGTTCGGTGCTCTTCGCCGGCCGCGACTTTGGTACTGGTTCCTCCCGCGAGCATGCGGTGTGGGCGTTGAGCGAGTTCGGTTTCAAGGCGGTATTCTCGTCGCGCTTCGCCGATATTTTCCGCGGCAATTCTGGCAAAGCCGGTTTGCTAACTGGACTTATGGAACAAGAGGATATCGAGCTTATCTGGAAGCAGCTCGAGCAAGGCGAAACCGAAGTAACGGTGGACCTCGAGGCTCGCACTGTCACGGTCGGCGGCAACTCTTACTCTTTCGATATCGATGACTACACCCGTTGGCGCCTGATGGAGGGCCTCGATGACATTGGGTTGACCCTGCGCAGCGAAGACGCCATCGAGACATTCGAGGCACAGCGTGCTGCCTTTAAGCCCGCTGTATCTTAAGGCATTTTTAGCGCTCGTATCAGCGTTTAGAAATGCCCTATTTGCCCTAATCCGCAGACACATGCGGAGATGAAGGTGAGTGGGACTGCTTATGTTTTGCCCCCGTTGCGTGAACAATTGGTAACGGGTGCCGCGCATGGCTGTTAGCGAATTACCAGCGATAATATTGTTGCCTACATGAGTAATAATTTTGGCAATAATAATGACTTTGGTGCCGGTCAAGGTTCAAACTATGGTCAGCAGGGCGGCGACGCCTACGGTGGTGGCTCTTACGGTGGGCCCAACGGCCCGGCAAATCCCTTCTCGCAGGGCAATACCGGCGCCCCCGGCCAGCAGCCTTTTAGTGGCAGCAATCAGCAGCCCTACGGGGCTTATTCGCAGCAGCCGATGCAGCCGCAACCGGGGCAATACATGCAGTCGCAGGCAGGTTATGCGGGCTATGGAAACGGGTCCTATCAGAACGCGCCACGCGAGTTCGATGCTATGGACGTTATCGGACAAGGTTTCAAGGGCTTCTTCCGCAATTGGGCTCCGTGGACCGGCGCGATTACCGTTCACTTCATTATTCTCGTCGTAGTCATGTTCGTCCCTATGCTTTTTGGTGGCGTACTCGCCTTAGGATCGGCGTCAACGAGCAGTAGCTATGACTATTATGGCGACAGCTCTTTCGATAGCGCCAGCACGGGAATGAGCGCGGCTGCAGTGCTGTCAATAGTCTTGGGAGTCGTGATTGGCTTGGTCTACAGCTGTTGGATGATCGGCAATATCCAGTGTGCCGCGTCCAAGGAAGCTGATGGGCAACGAGCCACCTTCGGAGACTTCTTCAAGTCCAAGAATGCATTCGCTGTTGCAGGACATTCACTGGTCGCTGCTCTAGTGGTTAGTGCTGCTTCCCTTTTGTTTGTTATCCCCGGCATTATTGCAGCGTTCTTGCTCTACTTTGTGCCATATATCAAGGCAGATAACCCACAGATGAGCATAGGGGAGACTTTCCGCGCATCTTATGAATTGACCAAAAACAACATTGGCCAGAGCCTTTTGTGCATCGTGATCTGCGGATTGCTCGTCGGCATCTTGTTCTACATTCCGGCCGTAGGTTTTGGTTTTGCCTACGGCGTGCAATCGATGGTGCTGCTGCTGTTCTACCGCTACGCAGCGGGTAAGCCCGCTGTGCGTTGGACCTAAGTTAAGGCCAAAAGGCGCACAAGCTGCTTTGCAGTCTGTTCTAAAATAGCTAATCCCCAGTCCTTTCGCCGCACTCTAGAAGTAGCGACAGGTCTGGGGATTTTTCTACGGTCGTCCCTATTGCTTTTAACGCACAGGAAGGGAGCTGGCGAGGTAGTCAGCGCCGGTGAGCTCGCCTTCGTTGAAGGAAAGGACCCACACCGAGCCCTTCTTAAACTTGAGGTCTTCAAAATCTACCTTAAGGAACTTTGGATCGAGGTCCTTGAGGATGCCCGGGATAGTTTCGCCCTGGCTGACAATGACGGGGATGCCGCCGCGTGAGACAACGCGTTGGAATGCTGCCTTCGCCGCAGTGGGATTGCTTAGCCACACTTCGTCACCGAAGTCCTTGTTTATTGCAATGTCCAAGCCAAGTTCATCCGCCAAGGGTGCTGCGGTTTGTTGGCAGCGTTGCGGTGCTGCCGAATAAATAGCGGTGGGATGGAATGGCGCCAGCATGGGAACGAGCATTTCTGCTTGGCGACGCCCCTTCTTGTCCAACGGACGCAGGTTGTCGTCGCCAGCCCAGTTGCGGCGCTCATGCGCGTGGGCATGGCGGACGTAGAGCACGCGTGTGGTGGGGGCCAGGAGGAGGCGTTTCTTAGCCTTTTCCAGCACATCGGTATCAACGGCGTAGGTCAATAGCTCGCTGGCCTCATCGATGGGCATCCAGCGCAGTTCATCGGTTTCGCTGTTGTCTGTGAAGTCACCGCTGAGTACCTTGGCGAGCCAGTAGTAGACCACCTTGGTGCGCCCCTGCACTGGGTATGTCACCTTGCCGATGAGCTTGCCTAGCTTGGCGTCGTAACCGGTTTCCTCACGGAGTTCGCGCGCGGCGGTAGTAGGAAGCGATTCGCCCGGATCGACCTTGCCCTTGGGCAGGGACCAGTCGTCATAACGGGGGCGGTGAATAATGGCTACCTCTGGGTCATGAGGGTTTCCGCGCCACAGCACAGCGCCAGCTGCCAAGGTGGTGCGCTTGAATTCCTTGGCTGGGTTGGTGGGAATTTCCTGGTGTCGGCCGGAGATGAATACCTCAGACTTTACGTCCTTGTCAGTCTCGTGCATGTTCTTTGCCTTCGGCATTGTGCTCCTTTAAAGATTATGGCGCGCAGATTAACGCTTCTATTTTCCACTTTCTGGGCGAGCTTTGCATCCGCACGCGCCGCGGCGAAGTTTGTCCACCCCTATGTGGAAGTAGCGAGCGCCGAAGCAGTCTTAGTCCAGGCTTCCCGTGCGTTAGTCTGGGTGCAGAAAATAGTCCATGAATAAGTCTGGGATTAGAGGTAGGGCAATGCATAACGTTGCGGTGATGGGTGCCGGTTCTTGGGGTACGACCTTGGCAAAGGTGTTTGCTGACGCAGGCAATGAAGTTCGTCTGTGGGCTCGGCGCCCAGCACTGGCGCAAGCAATCAACCAGACCCACGTCAACGCCGATTATCTGCCGGGCTTGGCGCTGCCAGAAAGCCTTTACGCGACGTCGGATGCTACAGAGGCACTGGCTAACGCAGACATCGTGATCTTTGGCGTGCCATCCCAGACGCTGCGCTCCAACCTAGAGAAGTGGACTCCGCTCCTGCCAGCTGACTCCACCCTGGTATCGATCTCCAAGGGCGTGGAGTCTGCGACGCTCAAGCGCATGAGCGAGGTCATTGCAGACGCAACCGGAGTAGAGGCGTCGCGTATTGCTGTGCTCTCGGGTCCAAACTTGGCCAAGGAGATCGCTGGGGAACAACCGGCGGCCACAGTTATCGCGTGCACCGATGAGGAACGCGCAAAGCTGGTGCAGCATGCAGCGGCGGCCCCGTACCTACGTCCGTATACCAATACGGACGTCATTGGCGCGGAAATCGGTGGCGCTTGCAAGAACGTCATCGCCCTGGCCTGCGGTATGGCCTCTGGACGAGGCTTAGGCAACAACACGCTTGCCACCATTATCACCCGTGGATTGGCAGAGATCACCCGGCTTGGTGTGGCGCTTGGTGCGGATCCTTTCACCTTTTCCGGCCTCGCGGGCATGGGCGACTTGGTGGCAACCTGCAGCTCGACGTTGTCTCGCAACCGCACCTTCGGTTACCGCCTAGGCCAAGGCGGAACGCTGGAAGAAGCCAAGGCTGCCACAAATGGGCAAGTCGCAGAGGGCGTCATCTCCTCGGATTCTATCTTCCGCCTCGCCCAACAGGTTGGGGTGGAGATGCCAATTACTCAGGCGGTGTTCGGCGTGTGCCACCGCGGAGTGAGCGTAGAAGACATGATTGTTGCGTTGATGGGGCGTACTAAAAAATCGGAGTAGCCGGCGGGGTAAAGTTTGACTCCATGAGCGAAAAGATCCGTGTAGCCGTAGTTTATGGCGGCCGTAGTTCCGAGCATTCAGTTTCCTGCATTTCTGCAGGAGCGATTATGAAGCATCTGGATCCCGCCAAGTACACGGTGGTGCCGATTGGCATCACCAAGGATGGCCAATGGACGCCAGGCACCATGGAAGGCCTAGAGATTGTTGACGGCGTGTTGCCAGAGGTCACTATGGGTGACGAGTTGGCGCTCTCCCTCAATCCTGAAACCAAAGGCCGTTTCCACAACGTGACCCAGCACAGCCACTTCGCGGAAGTCGACGTTATTATCCCCGTGCTGCATGGTCCTTATGGCGAGGATGGAACCGTCCAGGGTCTATTCGAGCTTTCCGACATCCCTTACGTTGGCGCCGGGGTCCTTGCCTCCTCCGCTGGCATGGATAAAGAGTTCACCAAGAAGCTGCTCACTGCCGAGGGACTGCCAGTTGCGCCCGAGGTGATTCTCAAAGGCCGCACCGAGCTGAGCGCTGATGAGAAGGCGCAGCTGGGGCTGCCTGTGTTCGTAAAGCCGGCACGCGGCGGATCGTCGATCGGTGTTTCCAAGGTCACCGATTGGGCAGAGTTCTCGCGCGCCGTCGAGGTGGCATTCGAAAGCGACAACAAAGTGTTGGTAGAGCCGGAAATCGTGGGCGCTGAGGTGGAAATCGGTGTGCTCGAATATGCGGATGGTTCGGTGATCGCCTCTGTGCCTGCCCAGCTCAACGGCATTGAAGAAGCAGAGGAAGGCTTCTACGACTTTGATGCTAAGTACATTGATGAAGGAGTGAGCGCACAAATTCCGGCGCCTCTTGACCCGGATCTGATCCAGACCTTGCGCGAAACTGCGGTCTCGGCCTTCCGCGCGCTCGGCTGCGAGGGGCTCAGCCGCGTTGACTTCTTCGTCACTAAGGATGCTTTCTACATTAACGAGATCAACACGTTTCCGGGATTCACGCCGATCTCCATGTACCCACAGGTTCTTGCAGCAACAGGCGTGGACTACGCCGCGCTTCTCGACGCCCTCATCGAAGGCGCGATGGCACGCGGATAACGCGGCGCCCAGCCTCCAGCTACTGGCTTGGGGTGGCTTTAACGAGGGCGTCGCTAAGCCGCACCAGAGCGGAGTTAGCGGCATCCTGCGGTGCGAACAGCGCTAAGTCATTCGCACGGCCGAGTGCGAATCGAGTGCCGCCAGTGGTGCCCTCAGCCAAGGTGGTGTCCTCAAACCAGGGGACGTTATTGACCTGCTGCAGCTGCGCGCCAGCAGCATAGTTCTCGGGGGGTGCTATGCCACACCGCACCACAATGTCCTCGCGGCCTTTAGCGCTCCAGACGTAGGTGTTCTTTTCTTTGATATCGGTGCGGCGGGTGTACTCATCGGCTGCCTCCGCTGGAAGTGCTTTTTCTAGGGCTTTGCACATGTCAGCGGGTCCGGATTTGAGCTGGGAAAGCGGTGCCTGACGAGGCTCGTGCTTGGCTTTAGGAAGCTTTGTGAGTGCTTCTCCAAGACCTTCTGGACGTTCGTCATTAAACGTGGTTACTGCAACAACCGGAGTGCGTTCAGTGTTGTACCACGTGGTGAGGTTCGATCCTGGGGTCATGTCTTTTACCTGCAGCCATTGATCGCCATCAACATCCTCGGTTTGGGAGTAGGTGGTGTATTGATAGGGCAGACTTGCTCCGCAGCGCAGGCTCACCGATTCAGAAGATAGTTTGGCCCATGCGACGGCCCCTGGTGGGACTGGCTCGGCGATTTCAGCCCGGGGCTGGCCCATCAATTCTTCAGGGGCAGCTGCAACAACTGCCTGGCACTCGGGGGAGTCTGCGTCTTCTGATTGAATAGGGGAAAGCGCAATTGGCGCTTTGGCTGTGTTCTCAAAGTAGAACTTGGCACCAAAAATAACCGCGAACACCATCGCTATGGAGAGGCCAAGTGAGATGAGAACGGCGGTGCTGTTAAATTGGTTGCTCATAAGCGTTTATCCTAACGCGTCGTAGAAGTACAAACTCAAACCCCATGAGAAAGGCAATCGTGCATTTGTCTCACACTCTCGGGCAAGCAGGGGAACACTATGTCATCGGTGAGATCATCGCAGCGGCGCCGAGTGCCCTCAATGGCGACGACGCGGCAGTGATGTATCCCGCCACACCGAATTCCCGGACCGTGGCATCGACCGACATGATGGTCGAAGGGCGGCATTTCCGGCGCGATTGGTCAACTCCCAACGAGATTGGTCAAAAAGCCATTCTGCGCAACTTTGCGGATGTTGAAGCAATGGGTGCGCGCCCCACGGTGGCCCTACTAGCTATCGCAGCGCCTGCGGATACTCCAGTTAACTTCGTGCGAGGGATAGCCGAGGGAATCGGTCTGCGCTGTGCTTTTTATAACGCTGAGCTGGTGGGCGGCGACCTAACGCGTTCCAAGGAACTAGTCATTACAGTGACTGCAATCGGTTCCTTGGGGGGCAGTCAAGAGCCCTTGGTCTTGTCAGGAGCGCGGCCGGGTCAAAAGGTGGTCAGCCACGGCAAGATTGGCTATTCGGCTGCGGGGCTTGCGTTGCTCCAGGAGTTTGGCAGAGATTTACCGCCCGAACACGAAGAGCTGTGGCCGCTTATCGACGCCCACTGCAATCCTTGGCTAAAGCCGGGCCGCGGCGTGATTGCGCGGGCAACCGGTGCAACCGCCATGACTGATAACTCGGATGGCTTGGTGCCCGATATCGGCACGATGGCGAAGCAGTCGAATGTCCACATTGACCTGAACTCCCACGCTATTGCGCCGGACTCTTTGTTGGTGACGGCCGGAGCAGTTCTCGGTATAGACCCGTGGGAATGGGTCCTGACCGGTGGGGAAGACCACACTCTTGTGGCCACGACGCAGAAGGACGCTCCTTCGGGCTTCCGCGTTATCGGAACGGTCAACCGTGGTACCGGGCTCACCATCGACGGGAATAAGCCTCGTTATGCCTCAGGATGGCAAAGTCTCTAGCACGGTCACGCGTGAAGAGACGTTCACGCGTGAAGAGAGGGGATAGGACATTAAAGCATTACACAGTCAGCTCTTCGATACCTCGGTTATCGATGAGTCATGGTTGCCCGTCTTAGAACCCGCGCTTGAGCGCTACCTGCCAGGCATTGAAGAAGCATTGGCTGGCCAGGAGTTCTTGCCTGCGCCTCCTTACGTGTTTGCTGCTTTTAGCCTGCCGCTGCCGCAGGTGAAGGTTCTCATCGTGGGGCAGGACCCTTACCCCACGCCAGGGCATGCGATGGGGAGGGCATTCTCAACGGCTCCCGGTGTTCCCGCGCCTCGTTCGCTGCGTAACATTTTTGCCGAGTTGGAGGCCGATCTGGGCATCGCGCCTAAGGCCGATGGGGACCTGAGCGCGTGGCAGGAGCAAGGGGTTCTGATGCTCAACCGCGTTCTCACCGTTGCGCCAGGTGATGCTGGTTCGCACCGGAATTTGGGGTGGCAGCACATCACGGAGGCTGCGATTAAAGCCCTGAATAAACAGCCAATGGTGGCGATCTTATGGGGTAAGGATGCCCAGGCGTGCGGCGCATTTTTACCCGACGTTCCGCGAATCGAGTCGCCGCACCCGTCGCCGCTTTCTGCGCGTCGAGGATTCTTTGGCTCTAGGCCCTTTTCCCGCACCAATGCGTATTTAAGTGACCAAGGCGCGCGGAGTGTCGACTGGCACTTGTAAACTAATCGGCATGTCTTTCCCGAGTTCGTTAGATGCCCGCGGTCTCCACAATTGGGCGATCCGCACCGTCGGCGAGCTTTCCCATCGAAGAGCCGAGATCAATGCGCTCAACGTGTTTCCGGTCCCGGACTCCGATACCGGCTCAAACATGGCGCACACCATGGAGGCCGCCCTCGCAGAGGTGGAAAAGGGCGGCGACGTAGCCGAGGCTTTGGCTATCGGCTCGGTGCGTGGTGCACGCGGCAACTCCGGCATGGTGCTCTCGCAGGTGCTCCGTGGCGTTGCCGACTCAACCGTGGACTCCCGGGTGGACGGCCAAACGCTGGCAGAGGCGTTGAGCCTGGCAGTTCGACTCGTTGAGAGAGCGATTGCGCGCCCAGTCGAAGGAACGGTCATCTCGGTGCTTCGTGCAGCAGCAGCTGCAGCGGAGGAATCCGCCCAGCGCCCTGGTGTTCAGCTCCATGAAATCTTGGTTGATACCATCACCGCTGCGCGCGAAGCGCTAGAGAAAACACCCACCCAGCTGGCGGTCCTCCGCGAGGCTGGAGTGGTCGATGCAGGAGGAACTGGATTCGTCATCCTGCTCGAGACACTCTTGGCCGAGATCGAGGGCGGTGCCGTTCGCGATGCTGAGGCTATTGAAGAGGTAGAGGCTGAGCTCGAGGTGGTCTTCTTCTTCGAAGGTGATTTGGTTGCGCTCGAGCAGATCTTGGCGCCGCACGGCAACAGCTTGGTCGTAGCGCGCGCAACCGAAGACGCTGGCACCGTTCACATTCACACCCGCGAGGCGGGCCCTGTCATTGAGATGGCTTTCGCAGCTGGAGCAGTAAGCAGCCTGCGCCTCGAGGTTCTTCCTGAAGCACAAGCACAAGCGGAAGCTGAAGCGGAAACGCGCACCATCTTCGCCGTTGCGCCAGCTGGTCCTGTAGCCGCGCTATTCGAGACCGTTGGTGCCCGGATTGTGCGCCCTGATGAGATCGTGGAGACCTCGGCGGCGCAGGACATCTATCTGCCCAACGGCTACGGTGGTGACGCCGGCGATGCCCGCGTTGTGCCCACCGCCTCCCTGGTGGCCGGACTCGCTGCGATTTCGGTCTACGAGCCAGATAACCCGGATACCGACTCCATGGTGTCAGTCATGCGCGACGCCGCGCGTTCCATGCGGGTAGATAGCCCAGATGAAGAGTCAGTGGAGGCAATCATCGCCAAGAGCCGGGAGATGCTCGCCGGGGGCGGGGAACAAGTGACTATCCTGTCTGGTGTTGAGCTCAGCGACGCTGAGTTGAGCGATGAGCTCGACGTAGAAGTCGTTGCGATTCACGTAGGCGGAATCACTACTGAAATTGGGGTGGAGTAGGCATGTTGGGCTGGCAAGATGATCGGCTATTAAAGGATGTCTTGCCTGCGAAGGATGCCGCCAAAATCAAAAAGGCCTTTGGGTACACCACCTGCGGGCAGCTGCTTAGCCATTATCCGCGCGACTACATCCGCCACAACAAGGAAGTAGGCCTAGGCGGCGCCAATGAGGGCGACTACGTCACCGTCACCGGCCAAGTATTGCGCCTCCAGCAGCGCAACACGGGCAAGGCTTTCCTGCTGACATTGTCGATGGATAACGGCATCACCGCCACCTTTTTCAACGCCCATTACCTGACGCGAGTTTTGCGCCAGGGCATGCGCTTGATGCTCAGTGGCAAGCTCAAGTTCTTCCGCGGTCAGCCACAGCTTCAGCATCCTGACTTTGTCATCATCGATGCCGGCGGGCAGAGCGATGCGCTTTACGACGTCGACGATTCAGCAAGTGGCCCCAAGCTCAAGGCCACGGGCTCTCTGCGCAACCTCTCGCAGTTTGGCCAACTCGAGCAGCTGCTCGAGCAGGAGTGGATCCCTGTGTATCCGGCCAGCGGTAAGGTCACCTCGTGGTACATCATGGGCGCCATTCACATGGTCTTGGCAAATACGCCGCCGATTCCTGAACCATTGGACTATCGCATGATGGTGAGCCTGGATCAGGCTGTGCGCGAGATTCATCAGCCCACGGCCGCTGGCCCTGAACGCGCTATCCAGCGGCTGAAGTACAACGAGGCGCTGTCCATCGGTATTGTTATGGCACTGCGGCAGCGCGATAGCCAGGCGCGCACTGCGGTGGCCATGCCCGCCATTCTGGAGGGATATCGTGACGAGTTGCTGGCTAACCTGCCTTTCGAGCTCACAGCAGGCCAACGCCAGGTCATCGGCGAGATCGACGCGGATCTCTCCGGCACGCTGCCAATGATGCGCCTGCTACAAGGCGAGGTCGGCTCGGGCAAGACCATGGTTGCAACCTGCGCGATGCTCCAAGCCGTCGATGCCGGCAAACAGGCAGCACTTCTTGCCCCGACGGAGGTCCTCGCGGCGCAACACGCGGCGTCGATTAGCGCCAGCGTCCCTGCTGGAGTAACCGTTACCTTGTTGACCGGTTCTATGCGTACAGCACAAAAGCGCCAAGCGTTATTGGACATTGTCTCGGGTGAGGCCGACATCGTTATCGGCACACACGCGATAATCCAGGACACCGTCGAGTTCTTTGACTTAGGCCTTGTGGTGGTCGACGAGCAACACCGCTTCGGAGTCGAGCAGCGCGACAGCCTGCGCAATAAAACCAGGGAGGGAATTAGCCCACACCTATTGGTGATGACGGCGACGCCGATTCCGCGCACGATTGCCATGACCGTGTTCGGCGATCTTGCGGTCTCTACGCTCAAGGAGCTGCCGGGTGGGCGCAAACCTATTCAATCGAATGTGGTTCCCGAATGGGCCCCCGCCTGGGTGCAGCGCGCCTTGGCTCGCATCCGCGAGGAGGTTGCGGCCGGCCATCAGGCCTATATCGTGTGCCCCCGTATCGAAGGCGAGGGTGGGGTTCTCGAGGTAGCAGAACAACTGGAAAGTGGGCCGCTGCAGAGGCTCACCGTGGACATACTGCACGGCAGGATGGCCGACAAGGAAGAAGTCATGAATCGCTTCAGCCGAGGCGAGACTGATGTGCTGGTTTCCACGACTGTGATTGAGGTGGGCGTGGACGTACCCAATGCCACGGTGATGCTCATCCGCGAGTCAGAGCACTTTGGTGTATCCCAGCTCCACCAGCTGCGCGGACGTGTGGGTCGGGGAGGCAACGCCTCCATTTGTTTATTTCACACCACGGCTGCGGAAAACACTCCGACCTTTAAACGCATCATGCAGATCGCGGACACCACCTCCGGCTTCGAGCTCGCTGAGTTGGACTTAAAGCAACGCCACGAGGGTGACATCTTGGGCACAGTGCAGTCGGGCACGCAACGTTCCCTTAAGCTATTGGACTTGGCTCAGGATAGGGACATCGTCGAGCGCACACATGACGATGCTTTCGCTTTAGTGCAGCGCAATCCGCAACTGGCGCATGAGCTCACTAAAAATCTGAGCCAAAGTGAGCAGGAATATTTGGAGAAGAATTAGTTTTCCCGGCGGATAGTGCAGCCGGTTGAATGATGCCCCGCTTTAGGCGCTAACCTAGAATCCATGATTATTTGCGCCCCCTTCGCCGGCACCGTGCGCTATCACGTACGCGTGGGCGAGCACGTCGCGGCAGGACAAGTGATAGCGACGGTGGAGGCGACCAAGCTCGAAGCGCCTGTTGTGGTGCCGGGGCCAGGTATCGTCGCCGAGTTGTCCCAGGAAGACTATGCCAGTGTTTATGGCGGGGATGTGCTCGCAAATATTGGGGAGGAACGATGACCAGAATCATTGCAGGCGAGGCGCGTGGGCGCAGCATAAAGGTGCCCGAGTCCGGTACTCGACCGACCTCCGACCGTGCACGCGAAGGACTGTTTTCTTCGCTCAACGTGCGGTGGGGTTTTGCCGATAGTCGCGTTCTAGATCTGTTTGCAGGCTCGGGTGCACTGGGCTTGGAAGCCGCGAGCCGTGGGGCAGAGGAGGTCGTGCTCGTTGAATCGAGTCCGGCGGCCGTAAAGGTCATCCAGCACAACATGGGCGTCGTCAAGCACCCGCGGGTGACTGTCCGCGCGATGAAAGCCTCGACGTACCTGGCATCCGCTCCGCGCAAATACTTTGACATGGTGCTCGCGGATCCTCCGTACGCTTTTGACGACGTCGATGGCTTGCTTGCGGCGATTGAGCCAGTGCTTGACGACGCCGCGATAGTGGTCATCGAGCGTCACGTTGATAGCCCCGAACCCGTTTGGCCGAAGGGCTTTGAGCCGACCGGACAGAAACTGAAAAAGCGTACGTTTGGCATCGCCCGCTTTGACATGGCTATTTATCATCGAGCACTCGAGACTGAGCCGAACGGCAATGCCAGCGAGGAAGAGGAATAGAAGTTGACCACTAAAGCGGTATGCCCGGGTTCATTCGACCCGATCACCTTGGGCCACGTAGACATCATCAACCGTGCGTCTGCGATGTTCGATGAGGTGACGGTTCTGGTGACCGCCAATCCGGACAAGCCTTCAGGCCTGTTTAGCGTTGAGGAACGCGTGGATTTCATCCGCGAGACCTTCGATTCCCACATCAAGGTCGACTGGTGGTCGGGGCTGCTGGTGGACTACACCACTGCGCATGGCATCGACACCTTGGTTAAGGGCCTGCGTTCCTCGCTCGACTACGAGTACGAGCTGCCGATGGCGCAGATGAACCGCCGGCTTTCTGGGATCGATACGATTTTTCTGCTAACCGACGAGAAGTACGGTTACATCAGCTCCTCGTTGTGCAAACAGGTGGCGAAGTTTGGCGGTGACGTGACGGGTATGTTCCCTGAACACGTAGGACGAGCCGTGGTGGAGAAGTACGCACAATGATGTGGATTCCATTAGCGATCCTGGCGACGGTAGCGCTTGGGTCGTGCCTCCAGCGCGTCTCAGGCATGGGTCTGGGGCTTGTTGGTGGACCGATCCTAACTCTGCTGTTGGGACCAGTCCAAGGAATCATGGTGATCAACGTTTTGGCGGTGGTCAATGCGCTGCTCACCACGTATTCGATGCGCGCGAACGTAGACTGGAAGAAGTTCCTGAGTATCGCACCGGTGATGGTTCTGGGCGCAATACCAGCGGCATTGCTGGTCGCAAACATTGACTCGGCGGTGCTGCTCGTCTTGGTCGGTACGGCTTTGCTCGTGGCACTGGGCGTAGTGACTTTTGGTAAGAAATTCGTGCCGGAGATGAACGGAATTGGTCCGGCCCTGTCTGCCGGCGTTATCGGTGGCTTTACCAACACACTAGCGGGCGTGGCTGGTCCAGTGATCACGGTTTATGCGCAGGCTGCTCGCTGGCCGCAAGCCGTCTACGCCGCGACGTTGCAGCCGTGCTTCTTCGTCGGCGGGCTATTCTCCGTGACGACGAAGTTGCTTGTTGGTGCCGGGGGATTCTCCGATGTCACGTGGCTCATTTGGCCAGCTGGCGTGCTGGGCATGTTCATCGGCATTACGGTGGGCAAGCGCATCGCTCGCCACGTCCCGCGCGAAAAGGCGCGCATGCTGTCTTTGAGCGTGGCGTCATTGGGCGCGTTCAGTGCGTTGGTGCGCGGCTTGCTGAGTCTTTGAAATCGACTCGTGGCCCCTTCGATCATGGCTTCGACCCAGAGGCCGAAAGGCCGCGCATTCGCGACGCCGAAGAGGCGACAGAGCCAGTGGGCTAGTTGACCCCTTGCTCATCGGCCTCTTTGACGGCCAGCGCGAAGGCGTTGAAGCGGTCCAGGGAACTAAAGAGGGCATCCTGAGCTGCGATGATGGCGAGATTCAGCGCGTGAAAGAGCTGATCATCATTCATGCCGGCGGTGGTGACAAAGCTGGCGTCGCCACGCAGCTCAATCATGCCTTCTTCGGTTTGACCGAGCAGCGCGCGGCCATCAAAAGCTGATGCGTTGTGTTCGTTCGTGATCACTTGCAGGACTTGGGCGACATCCTCGTAGGACAGCGTGGTGGGCAAGATGCACTCCAGCTTGACCAGATCCTCCGCAACCGAAATCACCCAGTCAAGATTGTTGAGCTTGCCGCTAAGTGAATCCGGAAAGTCAGGATTCTCAACCGGGTCCATGTTGAGTTCAGGGGTGCCCAATTGCTTGGCGGTGCGCTGAACGGTCACAGCGGGAAACGACAGCTCACCGAAGAGTTGAAATGGGTCAACGTTATTGTTCGACATTAGCGGCCTTGACCTTTCTTGCGCGCAGCAGGGGACTGGTGCACATTTTCTTTCTCCTGCCACTTCACAGACTGTGGAAACTCCTGAGCCACAGTTTCGAACGCGGAGCCGAAGCTATCCAAGGCGCTCAGCACGAAGCTGCCGAGCTGGTTGCGGGTGAGACCTTCGCCGACGCCCATGGCGCGGTTGGCGCAGATGGCAATCTCTTCCGTGGGTTCCTTATCTGTGGGGGCGGCATTGCCTTTGACCCGGAAGTCATAGCTTAGCGTCGGGGCGGCCATGTTCCAGTTGAAGTGGGAGACGAATGCTCCTACTTTCGCCTCAGCGCGGGCTGGAATTCTGCCTTCCCACACCGCAAAGGCACTAAGCACATCGTCCTCTAGATCAAAATGGATCGTGATGTGGGGAAGACCGGTTTGCAGTACAAGGGCGTCGCCAAGCGAGGGGCCTGTGCTGCTCTCAGTGTTCTTTTCAGTGTTCTTTTGAGTGTTCTTTTCAGCGTGCTTCTCGGCGGTGTCATCAAGGTCGCCGTCGCTGCCGGACTCGATGACCTTGTCTACCAAGACATAGTCTGCTTCAAGCAATTCAAAGAGCTCTGCGAGACGGTGGATATTGACCGGCTTAATTTGATGCAGGTCTGGGGATGCGGGAGATTGGTTGGAAGTGGACGTGATAGCCACGAAAGATGCCTTCTTTATCAATGGAGGATAAAAGGAGGGAGGCGCATTGGCCTCCCTCGGAAAACGGTGAGAACTTAGGCTTGGGGCGCTTAAGCTGCGTTGTAGAGGCTAGGAATCCTCGCCGGCCTTCGCCGCTGTCTCGGACCCCAACTTCGCCATCTCTTCTGCGGAAGCCACCATGGCGTCCTGGGCGCCAATAACGCCGTCAACAGCTACTTTCAACGAAGCAGCGAGTTGCTCATCGGACATTCCAGCGGCGCAAGCAATATCCCGCTCGGTCCGGACCACGAGGAGTCCTTCGTGCTCGGTGATGACTGCGCGTGCACCTAACGCGACGGAGTTGATTTGATTAGCAGCCAAGAAAAGACCGGCGTCGGCTTTTGCATAAGAAGCATCGGTAGGAACATCGCAGCGGACGATGGTCACTGAGTCTAGGACTGCAAAAAGGCATGGTAGGCCGTTTAGGTTAGCGGTAGCCGCGTCATCGCGGCCTTCGACTGCAGTTAGTTCAATGTCGAAGGTCTTCATGGCTTCAATAACGCGGTCTAGATCGACCTGCGGCTGAGCGGCGGCTTGATTAGTCATTCTGGTGCTCCTCCCAGGTTACGAGCTGCGGGTACTGTTCTTCCATCCACGCGAAGGACTGCAAGATGGCGTCCAAAGTGGACATCACGAAGGCACCGAGCTGGTTACGCGACGCGCCGTGCGTGATGTCTAGTTCTCGAACACCGGAAACAGCCAGGGTGTTTTCCGGGCCTTCGAAGAAACGGAAAGTGGGTGCAAAGTGAGTCTGATTCCACTGGTTGATCAGCATCAGGAGGTTTGGCCCCTCAGAAGCAGGAACAGTACCGCGCCACACAGAATCAGCAGTGAGCGTATTTCCGCGCAGTTGCAATGCGATGGCGGTATTCGAGAAACCAGTACGCAGCAGCTGGACCGTCTGGTCCTCAGATACTGGTTGCTCTTCGATGCGGTACTCCAGATTCTCTGAATCGAAGATTTCAGCCACCCGCTCAAGAGTCACTGCCTCAATTGGGGTGTCTGGCACGATGGTGGGTTGACCGTTGGGCTGATCAGTCACTGATTACAATCCTCACGTTGGTACTTAGTGAACAAATTGGACGACTCACCCAAGGGTACCGGAGTGATAGGTGATGTGTTTACTCACCCGCGCTGCGACTTAGACCCCCACAGCTCTTCGCCGCCCAGCTCGTGTGCAAGGGCCGCATCGACACTTTCATAGCGGAAGGAATGACGCACCTGCTGAAGCTTTGTGGGAAGTACCCTTTGGTTGGCCAAGGCCAACTCACGCGCGCCTTCTTTGCCCAAAAGCAGTGCCGGCCCGATCGTGGGGATCGGCACTACAGCAGGCCGTTTGAGTTCCTCGCCCAATGCGCTCACAAACTCCTTGTTAAGGATTGGGGTGGGGGAGACTGCGTTGATAGCGCCGTTAAGTTGGGGATCTACCGCGGCGCGGAAATAGATGTCGGTGAGATCATCGAGTGCAATCCAGCTATACCAAAATTCGCCTTTTCCGAAAGAGCCACCGAGTCCTGTGGAGAAAAGGGCGCGCAGAATTGGGAGCAGGCCGGTGTTGCCAGAGAGAGCGATGCCGGTGCGCACATTTACTACCCGCTTTCCCGCGTTCCGGGCAGGAGCACAAGCATCTTCCCAGGCCTCTACGACATCGGCGAGGAATCCCTCGCCGCGCGGTGCGGCTTCGGTCAGCTCTTCATCGCCACGGTCAGATCCATAAAAACCAATAGCAGACGCGCACACCATGGTGCTCAATCCTGAGGTATGAGCTGCAACCTGCGCCAGGAGGCGCGTCGGTCCCACGCGGGAGTCCCGAATCTCTGCCTTGTGGGCGCTGTTGAATCGCCCAAAGATCGGCTCGCCAGCGAGATGAATGAGTACATCTACGCCTTCTAAGAGCTCAGGTGAAGGCAGATGTGGCCGCCACAAACGCTGGCCCGGCTTCGGGTTGGCGCGTACAAGTTGGATGACCTGGTGCCCAGCGGTGGTGAGCTGGGCAGTCAACGCACGGCCCACCCCGCCACGGGAACCGGTAATAGCGAAGACGAGCGGACGGACGGCTTGTTGCTCAGCGACTGCAGGGGGTAGCGCATGCGGTCCCAGCTCCTTGAGCTGCGTAAGGAATTCAAAATCCTTGATGAGCTGCTGCTGGCGGTAAGCGAACAGGGAGTTCATCGCGTGGGCTGGAATGCGGGTATCGACGTTATCCGTGATCCGCGTGTACGGGACCTCGGCGCCTTCCTGCTTTTCGTCTTTGAAAAGGTGATCATGGCGCCATGTAGCCAGGGAGCGCATTGGCGCGGTCAGGCAGACGTCGGTGAAACTTACTCCGGTTTGGAAGCGCGAAAGGTCATGCCGCGCGATCCATTTAAGTCCGCCTGGCAGGCCGAGAATCGATGTACCGTCTGCCAAGGACTCGGCTTGTTGGAGCGGCGTCATGAAAACGAATGGAGGAGTAAGACGCGCTAGGGCTCCTCGGCGGGCGTGCCATTGCCATACTTGCTCACGTGGGGCAGGTACCACGTGCTGTGCCGAAAAACTCACTAGGCCTGTGCCTTCCTTCTCATCTGTTTGGTTACCTTATTAACGCCTTAACAGCACCAAACGAACTAATTCTTGATAGCTATGCACGACGCTAGCAGCGCGGAGTGCTGCTGTGTGGTTTCACCGTGCGCAAGTGCACACAAGTTAGGCACCGAAGTGCTAAAGTAATTGCTGTCTTTTAAGCATAGACATCCAATACCATTCGAGGTGGAGTTTGTTGCGCAATCCCGCGGCAGATTTCCCTCGATTACATCTACCGGCATCCTTTAAAGACCGCACCGTGAGGCGGGGAAGGAGGTCACGATGAGTGGAACTGGCACCAACGCGGAGTCAAATGAGCTGTTGAGCTCTGATGACGTCGCGCGAACTGTCGCACGCATCGCGCACCAGATCATTGAAAAGACGGCGCTCGACTCTGAGGACGCACCTCGGGTCGTACTCCTTGGCATTCCCTCTGGTGGCGTGCCATTGGCTATGCGCCTAGCAACCAAAATTGAGGAATTTTCAGGGGTGGAAGTTCCATGGGGCTCGTTGGACATCACGCTCTACCGCGATGATCTCAACAGCAAACCGCACCGTGCCCTGCAGCCAACCAAGATCCCTAACGGAGGAATTAACGGCGCAACCGTTATTTTGGTTGATGACGTTTTGTTCTCCGGTCGTACGATTCGAGCGGCACTTGATGCTCTCTCGGACGTGGGACGCCCCGACATCATCCAGCTCGCTGTCCTCGTTGATCGCGGTCACCGCCAGGTTCCGATCCGCGCTGATTACGTGGGCAAGAACATCCCTACGGCACGCGACGAAGACGTCACCGTCTTCAACGCTGATATTGACGACCGCGACGCCGTCGTCCTGACCCGCACCACCGCGGAGGCTTAAATGAAGCACTTACTGTCCATTTCAGATCTGTCCAAGGACGAGATCGTTGGCCTTCTCGACGAAGCCGACCGGTTCCACGAGGCTCTCGACGGCCGTGAGGTTAAAAAGCTGCCGACGCTGCGCGGCCGTACCGTCTTTACCCTGTTCTATGAAAACTCCACTCGCACCCGTTCCTCGTTTGAGACCGCGGGTAAGTGGATGTCTGCTGATGTCATCAACCTGTCTGCCTCGACGTCGTCAGTGAAGAAGGGCGAGTCCCTCAAGGATACGGGCCTCACTCTTTCCTCCATTGGCGCGGATGCCATCATCATCCGCCACCCATCTTCGGGAGCTGCTCAGCAGCTTTCCGAATGGGTTGCACCAGGTGGCAAAGGCCCGTCCGTTATCAACGCGGGCGATGGCGCGCACCAGCACCCAACGCAGGCGCTTCTCGACGCCTTGACTATGCGTCAGCGTCTTGGTCTAAAGGACGGAAACTTCTCGGGTCTCAAGGTCAAGATCGTTGGTGACTGCCTGCACTCCCGCGTAGTCCGCTCCAATGTTGATTTGCTGACCACGCTTGGCGCGGAGGTCACCCTTGTGGCACCGCCGACCCTCTTGCCTTTCGGAGTAGATACCTGGCCGGTGAACGTCTCCTATGACTTTGACTCTGAGATTGCCGACGCCGACGTTGTGATGATGCTGCGCGTTCAGGCTGAGCGCATGAACGGTGGCTTCTTCCCGTCGCATCGCGAATACGCCAACCTCTACGGGCTGTCCAAGACCCGTGCTGCAGCGATGAAGAAGGACGCCATCGTCATGCACCCAGGTCCTATGCTCCGTGGCATGGAGATCAATTACGCGGTGGCTGACTATGACCAGACTGTGGTTCTGCAGCAGGTAAACAACGGTGTCCACGTGCGCATGGCAGTGCTGTTCACACTTCTGACTAATGGCGAGAACGCTGGAATCTAAAAGGGGAGAGCAACTTATGACTAACTATCCAGAAACCGGCCGTCTTTCCGCCCCCGCGGAAAAGAGTCTGTTGCTGACCAACGTTCGCCCTTATGGTGAAGGCGAGCCAGTGCAGCTCCTTATTGAGAACGGCGTAATTGCTGCCATCGGAGCAAACTTGGAATCCAACACCTCCTTCGATGAGAGCATCGACGGTCAGGGCAACGTCTTGCTGCCGGGCCTTGTGGACATGCACGTCCACCTGCGCGAGCCTGGCCGTGAGGACACCGAGACCATCGAGACCGGTTCCAAGGCAGCCGCCAAGGGTGGATTCACTGCGGTGTTCACCATGGCTAACACCACTCCGGTTACTGACCAGCCGATCATCGCTGAGTCCGTCTGGGCTAAGTCGCAGGCACTGGGCTTGTGCGACGTTCACCCGGTGGGTTCCATCACCAAGGGCCTCGAGGGCAAGACTCTTACTGAGTTCGGCATGATGGCGCGCTCTGACGCGAAGGTCCGCATGTTCTCCGACGACGGTAAGTGCGTCCAGGATCCGCAGCTGATGCGCCGCGCGCTGGAATACGCCAAGGGGTTGGATGTCTTGTTGGCGCAGCACGCGGAGGATCACCGTATGACCCAGGGTGCTTCGGCGCACGAGGGCGAGACCGCCGCGAAGCTGGGTCTGCGTGGCTGGCCGCGCGCGGCTGAGGAGTCCATCGTGGCCCGCGACGCCCTGCTCGCCCGTGACTACGGCAACCGTATGCACATCTGTCACGCCTCGACCGAAGGCACGGTGGAGCTTTTGAAGTGGGCTAAGAGCCAGGACATCCCGCTGACCGCAGAGGTCACCCCGCACCATCTGCTGCTCACCGACGAGAAGCTCGTGACCTATGACGGTGTGTTCCGAGTGAACCCGCCGCTGCGCGAGGAGCGTGACACCCTTGCTTTGCGCCAAGCCCTGCTCGATGGGCTTATCGACGTCGTTGCAACCGACCATGCGCCGCATGGCTCGGAGGACAAGTGTGTGGAGTTCGAGAACGCGAAGCCTGGCATGTTGGGCCTAGAGTCTTCACTGGCGGTCATTGCGAAAATCTTCGTTGCCACTGGGCTCGCTGATTGGCGTTTCGTCGCCCGCGTGATGTCTGAGCGCCCAGCTGAGATCACCAAGCTACCAGGTCATGGTCGTCCGATTGAGGTTGGCGAGCCTGCGAACCTGACCATCGTTGACCCGGAGCACCCGTGGGTATCTGATTCCACGCAGCTTGCCTCGAAGTCTGAAAACAATCCTTATGAAGGTGAGGAGTTTGGCGCCCGCGTCACCCACACCATTCTGCGCGGCACCGTAACTTATGAACTCGGCGCAGACGAAGCTGAAGGCAAGTAATCTTGCAACCTAGGAAATCTTTTGAGCCAGAGAAAGGCCACATTGTGACTGACAACAAACCGGCAAGGATCCCGGCAATTCTCGTGCTGGCTGACGGTCGTACCTTCCGTGGATACGGGTTCGGCGCCACCGGCACCACACTCGGCGAGGCAGTGTTTACCACCGCCATGACCGGTTACCAGGAGACCTTGACGGACCCGTCCTACCACCGCCAGATTGTGGTTGCAGCCGCACCACAGATCGGTAACACTGGCTGGAATGACGAGGACAACGAGTCCCACGGCAACAAGATCTGGGTCGCGGGCTTGGTTATCCGCGACCTTGCACAGCGCGTGTCTAACTGGCGTGCCGAGCGCTCACTTTCCGAAGAGATGGAAAACCAGGGCATCATCGGCATCCGCGGCATCGACACCCGCACCCTGGTTCGCCACCTGCGCAACTACGGTTCCATTGCCGCCGGCGTGTTCAGCGGCGAGGCCGCTGAGCGCCCTGTCGAGGAGTTGCTTGCTGAGGTCAAGGGACAGCCGTCGATGGAAGGTCTTGACCTTTCGGCAGAGGTCTCGACTAACGAGCCTTATACCGTTCCGGCAGAGGGGGAGAAGAAGTTCACCGTTGTTGCCTACGATATGGGCGTCAAGACAGCGACTCCGGCCAACTTTGCTAAGCGCGGAATTGAGACCATCGTCGTGCCGGCGAACACCCCTTACGAGGAGATCAAACAGTACAACCCGGACGGGGTCTTTGTTTCCAACGGCCCTGGTGACCCAGCAACCGCTGACAAGATGGTCGTCGTTGTGCGCGATGTTCTGGACGCCCGCGTGCCTTTCTTCGGAATCTGCTTCGGTAACCAGATTCTGGGTCGTGCCCTGGGCCTAGACACCTTCAAGATGAAGTTCGGCCACCGTGGCATCAACGTTCCGGTCCGGAATCACCTGACCGGCAAGATTGATATCACCTCCCAGAACCACGGCTTTGCTATCGCTAGCCCATCCGGCAAAGAGAATCCGGCTGGCGAGGAATTCGACACCGACTTCGGTCGCGGCATCGTGACCCACACCTGTCTTAACGACAACACCATTGAAGGCGTGGCGCTCAAGGACGGAATGGCTTATTCCGTGCAGTACCACCCTGAGTCGGCAGCCGGCCCTCACGATGCCAACCCACTGTTCAATCAGTTCATTGAGCTGATGACCGAGCACACCCCGAACAAGTAAGAACCAGGAAGAGGATTAGAAACTTATGCCAAAGCGCAACGATGTAAACCACGTCCTGGTTATCGGCTCCGGCCCGATCGTCATTGGTCAGGCTTGTGAGTTCGACTACTCGGGCACCCAGGCCTGCCGCATCCTGAAAGAAGAAGGACTGCGCGTCACCCTGGTCAACTCCAACCCGGCCACCATCATGACCGACCCGGAATTTGCCGACCACACCTATGTCGAGCCAATCGACCCTGTCTTCATTGAGAAGATCATCGTCAAGGAGCTCGAAGAGGGCCACAAGATTGATGCCGTCCTGGCTACCCTGGGCGGCCAAACCGCGCTGAACGCTGCCGTGCAGCTCGACCGCGCTGGCATTCTTGATAAGTACGGTATCGAGCTCATTGGTGCAGACATTGACGCTATCGAGCGCGGCGAGGACCGTCAGAAGTTCAAGGACATCGTGGCCTCCATCGGTGGCGAGTCTGCGCGCTCCCGCGTGTGCCACAACATGGACGAGGTCCACGAGACCGTTGCAGAGCTTGGCCTGCCGGTAGTCGTGCGTCCTTCCTTCACCATGGGTGGTTTGGGTTCTGGCCTGGCTTATAACCAGGAAGATCTCGACCGCATCGCAGGCGGCGGCCTGGCTGCTTCGCCCGAGGCCAACGTTCTCATTGAGGAATCCATCCTTGGTTGGAAGGAATTTGAGCTCGAGCTGATGCGCGACGGCGACGATAACGTCGTGGTCATCGCTTCTATCGAAAACGTCGATGCATTGGGCGTGCACACTGGTGACTCTGTAACCGTGGCACCAGCCCTGACCCTGACCGACCGCGAGTATCAGAAGATGCGTGACCTCGGCATTGCGATTATTCGCGAGGTCGGCGTTGACACCGGCGGCTGCAACATCCAGTTCGCCGTCAACCCGGTTGATGGCCGCATCATCGTCATCGAGATGAACCCGCGTGTGTCTCGTTCCTCCGCTCTTGCCTCCAAGGCAACGGGCTTCCCCATCGCCAAGTTGGCTGCAAAGTTGGCCATTGGATACACGCTGGATGAGGTTCAGAACGACATCACGGGTGTTACCCCGGCCGCCTTTGAACCGACCTTGGACTACGTCATCGTCAAGGCTCCTCGCTTTGCTTTCGAGAAGTTCCCAGGTGCAGATGACACCCTGACCACCACCATGAAGTCGGTGGGTGAGGCCATGGGCATCGGCCGCAACTACATCTCTGGTCTCAACAAGGTGATGCGTTCGCTCGAGAGCAAGCCTAACGGGTTCTGGACCAAGCCTGACGAATTCTTTGCAGGCGATCGTGCTCAGGATCTGGACGCAGTCCTCAAGGACCTCGAGCGCCCGACTGAGGGCCGCATGTACGACGTCGAACTAGCTTTCCGCTTGGGCGCTACCGTTGAGCAACTCCACGAGCACTCCAAGATTGACCCATGGTTCCTTGCTGAGCTCAAGGCACTCGTTGATTTCCGTGCAGAACTCGTTAATGCGCCGGTTCTCGATGCTGAGCTTCTGCGTGAGGCAAAGGTCTTCGGGCTTTCCGACGCCCAGATTGCCGCGCTTCGTCCTGAGTTCGCGGGCGAGGATGGCGTTCGTTCCCTGCGTTGGTCCCTGGGCATTCGCCCGGTGTACAAGACCGTCGACACCTGTGCAGGTGAGTTCGAGGCACAGACTCCGTACCACTACAGCTCTTACGAGCTCGACCCAGACGCTGAGTCCGAGGTCCGGCTGGCGCCGGACGACAGCAAAGGAAAAGTCATCATCCTGGGCTCCGGCCCGAACCGAATTGGCCAGGGCATCGAATTTGACTACTCCTGTGTTCACGCAGCGCTCGAGCTGTCCGCACAGGGCTACGAGACCGTCATGGTTAACTGCAACCCTGAGACCGTGTCCACGGACTACGACACTGCTGACCGCCTTTACTTTGAACCGTTAACCTTCGAAGACGTGATGGAGGTATTCCATGCGGAATCCGAGTCCGGCCCGGTAGCTGGCGTCATTGTCCAGCTTGGTGGACAAACTCCACTGGGCCTTGCTGAGCGCCTGACCCAGGCCGGTGTTCCAGTCGTTGGTACTTCCGCAGCAGCGATCGACCTGGCCGAGGACCGCGGCGAGTTCGGCAAGGTACTTGCCGAAGCAAAGCTGCCAGCACCAGACTTTGGTACCGCCACCTCCTTTGAGGAGGCACGTTCTGTTGCCCTCAGTATTGGATACCCCGTCTTGGTCCGCCCGTCCTACGTCTTGGGCGGCCGCGGTATGGAGATCGTGTACGACGAGACCTCCTTGCGCGATTACATTGAGCGCGCCACCGAAATCACCGCCGACCACCCAGTGTTAGTTGACCGCTTCTTGGATAATGCAATCGAAATTGACGTCGATGCGCTCTGCGACGGCGAGGATGTCTACCTGGGCGGCGTTATGGAGCACATCGAGGAAGCCGGTATTCACTCCGGTGACTCCTCCTGCGCACTGCCTCCTATGACCCTGGGCCCTGAGGACATTGAAAAGGTCCGTCAGTCCACTCGCGCCCTTGCGCACGGCATCGGCGTGAAGGGCTTGATGAACGTTCAGTACGCACTAAAGGATGACATCCTCTACGTCATCGAGGCTAACCCGCGCGCATCGCGTACCGTGCCTTTCGTTTCTAAGGCAACAGGCGTCCCGCTAGCTAAGGCTGCCGCACGTGTGATGTTGGGCGATTCTATCGCCAGCCTGCAGGCTGAGGGAATGATTCCAACTGACTACGATGGCGGCTCGCTGCCAATTGAGCACCCGATCGCCGTTAAGGAAGCTGTTCTGCCGTTTAATCGCTTCCGCCGCGAAGACGGCAAGTTGCTTGACACCCTTCTTTCGCCGGAGATGAAGTCCACCGGTGAGGTCATGGGCCTTGCCAGCAACTTCGGTGCTGCTTATGCCAAGGGCGAGATGGCAGCCTTCGGCCCGCTGCCAACTGAGGGCAACGTGTTTGTTTCGGTGGCTAACCGCGACAAGCGCACCCTCATCTTCCCGATCCAGCGTCTGGCCTACATGGGATACAACATCATCGCTACCTCGGGAACTGCGCAGATGCTGCGCCGCAACGGCATTGACTGTGAAGTAGCAGTCAAAGTATCCGAGGCTGCAGAGGGCCAGGAATCCATCGTGGACCAAATCCTTGGTGGCAAGATTGACCTCATCCTCAATACCCCAGCTGGTTCTGGTACCGCACGCCACGATGGCTACGACATCCGCGCGGCTGCGGTATCTGTAGGCGTGCCACTTATCACCACTGTGCAGGGCGTAACCGCAGCGGTTCAGGGTATTGAGGCGCTTCGTGTTGGCGACCTCGAGGTCCGTGCACTCCAGGAGCTCGAGCATGGTCCAACCAAGTAAGACCTTTGGTGAGCGGCTGGTCGCTGCAGGGGTTGAGCGCGGACGTCTGTGCGTAGGCATTGACCCACACGCGCACCTTCTGCAGGCCTGGGGCCTGAACAACGATGTCGACGGTCTGCGGACGTTTGCTCGCACCTGTGTGGAAGCATTTGCTGACACTGTTGCGGTGGTTAAGCCGCAGGTGGCCTTCTTTGAGCGTTTCGGCTCCGCCGGCTTTGCAGTACTGGAGGAAACACTCCAGGGCCTACGCGAGGCCGGATGTCTCACGCTTGCTGATGCAAAGCGCGGTGATATCGGTTCCACCATGGCTGGCTACGCTGATGCCTGGTTAGGAGAGACCTCACCGTTGCTTTCGGATGCGGTCACGGTATCGCCGTATTTGGGGGTTGGCTCTCTTAAACCAGTCTTCGACTTGGCGGAAGAGACTGGACGCGGTGTGTTCGTTCTCGCTGCGACCTCCAACCCTGAAGCGGTGAGTTCCCAGTCCATCAAGGACGCTGACGGTGTGACAGTGGCACAGGGAGTGGTCAATCAATGTGCTGCGATTAATGCGTCTTACGCGGCAGAAGGCCGTGCTGGCAATGTCGGAGTAGTTGTTGGTGCAACATTAAAGCATCCACCGGTCCTTGACCAGCTTGCGGGTCCAGTTCTGCTTCCTGGCGTTGGAGCACAAGGGGCCACGGCACAGGACGTGAAAGCAATCACCATCGCAGCGCCGGAACTTGGTTTTGCAAATGTTTCCCGCTCTGTGCTCGAGCGCGGTCCTCAGGTGCGTGACCTGCAGGAAGCCGTAAAGGAAGCACTGGCAGAGACTGCTTTTTAGGGAAGTGGTGTGGCCGATTAACAGGCCCGCCATTTACCTGGTAGTTTGTAAAACGCACCGCGATGACGTGCGGGAATTCCATCCAAACTGGACCCAAGTAATGTCATCGCGTAAACACCAGTGCTAGGATTGCCAGAAGTCGGTTCGCGCCAGGTGACAAAACCGAGCTCTACTCATGGGTTGTAGCTTGGGGAGTTCTCATGGCATCAAGGGATTCGCTCCCGTTATTGCGGCCGGAATCTGGTAAGACTTACTGGACGTAAATTATCAATCTAATGAAATCGGAGGAAACCCGTGGCCCTTCCCAAGTTGACTGATGAGCAGCGCAAGGAAGCTCTCGCAAAGGCTGCTGAGGCTCGCAAGGCTCGCGCTGAGCTCAAGGCTGCGCTGAAGCGCGGCGAGACCAACCTGAAGGACGTTCTGGACAAGGCTGAGACCGATGAGATCATCGGCAAGACCAAGGTCTCCGCGCTCCTCGAGGCTCTGCCGAAGGTTGGCAAGGTCAAGGCTAAGGAAATCATGGAAGATCTCGAGATTGCTCAGACCCGTCGTCTACGCGGCCTCGGTGATCGCCAGCGCCGTGCTCTGCTCGAGCGCTTCGGCTACGGCGAATAAGAGTCGCGATGTCTGACGCAACTACACGCGGTCGCCTAGTCGTTCTGGCTGGGCCTTCCGCGGTGGGTAAGTCCACTGTAGTTTCGCGCCTGCGCAATGACGTCGACAAGCTGTACTTCAGCGTCTCAATGACGACGCGTCAACCCCGACCTGGTGAGCAGGACGGGGTTGACTATTTCTTCGTTACTCCTGAAACCTTCCAACAGCGTATCGACGCCGGGGAGATGCTCGAATGGGCAGAAATCCACGGCGGCCTGCAGCGCTCCGGCACTCCTGCCCGTCCCGTACAAGAGGCAATGGCAGCTGGTCGCCCCGTGCTTGTCGAGGTAGATCTGGAAGGGGCTCGCAACGTCAAGGCGGCTTTGCCTGAGGCAAAAACCGTGTTCTTGGCGCCACCATCCTGGGAAGTGCTCGTTGAGCGCTTGACCGGTCGTGGAACGGAGCCGCAGGATGTCATCGACCGCAGGCTAGAAACCGCACACGCGGAACTTGCCGCTCAAGACGAGTTCGACCACGTGGTTGTCAATGAAAATCTTGATGACGCCGTGGCAGCAATTAGTGATATCCTGCAGGGATAGAACTAGATTTTGACCATTTCCAAGTGAAGTAAAGGTGCATGTGACTAACGTGACCACCCCTGCTAATACTGAGGCCCAGAAGCCAGAGCCAGTATTCGATCCGCCAACGGGCATTACCGCCCCTCCGATCGATGAGCTCCTCGACAAGGTCTCTTCCAAGTACGCACTGGTGATCTTTGCCGCAAAGCGCGCGCGCCAGATCAACAGCTACTACCAAGAGCAGGATGAGGGCGTCTTCGAGTTCGTTGGACCTCTGGTAACTCCTGAGGCCGGCGAGAAGCCGCTTTCCATCGCTCTTCGTGAGATTGAAGCTGGCCTCCTCGACCACGAGGAAGGCAAGTAAGCTTTCTCCCGTTAAGGCCCCCGCTCGCATCACCCGATGTGATTGGGGGCCTTCGGCATGTTCAAGTGCGTGGAGTACCACCCTGTAGACTCGGGCGGGTGACTGACGCAATTGAGAATCTAGCGGCTCCTACTAGCAGCCAGGAGCCGGCGAAGCAGCCGCGTAGCATCGTCGTTGGCGTGGCTGGCGGAATCGCTGCCTACAAGGCTTGCCACTTGGTCCGTGACCTTAAAGAGCACGGCGATGAAGTCCGCGTTGTTCCAACGCCCGCTGCGCTAAACTTCGTTGGCGCTGCAACCTTCGAAGCGCTCTCCGGCAATCCCGTCTCCACAACTGTATTCGATGCCGTCGATGAGGTGCAGCACGTCAATATTGGCCAGCATGCTGATGCCGTTGTTATCGCGCCGGCTACTGCAGATGTCATCGCCCGAATCGCTGCAGGCCGCGCAGATGATCTGCTGACAGCAACCGTGCTTGTGGCCACGTGCCCGGTCATCGTAGTACCGGCCATGCACACCGAGATGTGGCTCAATCCGGCCACCGTTGAAAACGTTGCTACGCTGCGTCGCCGTGGTATCACAGTCATGGAGCCTGCCCATGGACGGCTTACTGGTAAGGATTCTGGCCCCGGCCGTCTACCTGAGCCTGCGCAGATCGCGGAGCTCGTGCGCACTGAGCTAGACGGCTACCGTATCCCGCATGATTGGACAAGCAAGAAGGTCGTCATCTCCGCGGGAGGCACCCAGGAGAACCTAGACCCAGTGCGCTACCTCGGCAACCGCTCTTCTGGGCGCCAAGGCTTTGCGTTAGCCGAGATTGCAGCGCAGCGCGGGGCAGAGGTAGTCATCGTGGCCGGAAATACCGCTGAGCTTCCTGTGCCATCCGGAGCCAAAATCCGAAACGTGGTCTCTACCGCAGACCTAGAGGCTGCAATGGCTGAGGAATCGAAGGACGCCGACGTCATCATCATGGCCGCAGCCGTCGCTGACTACCGGCCAGCGCTCGTCGCCGACTCAAAGATGAAAAAGGGCACGGCTGACGACGCCCTCTCCTCACTCCAGCTCGTGGAAAATCCCGATGTCCTCAAGGGGCTGGTGGCCCAGTGTGCAGCAGGAGAGCTCAAAGAAGGCGTCGTCATCGTCGGCTTTGCAGCCGAGACTGGCGATTCCACCCATACGGCTTTGGAGTTCGCGCAAGCGAAGTTTGAACGCAAGGGTTGCGATGTACTCATGGCTAACGAAGTGGGCGAGGGCAAGGTCTTCGGCCAGACCACCAGCGAAGGGTGGATTCTACGCCGGGATAGCGAGCCGCAAGTCGTTGCCCATGGCTCAAAGCATGTGGTCGCAGCGCAGATCCTGGATGCTGTGAATCAAATCCTCAGCTAGTAGACCGGCCTAATTGCATTAATAGACCGCTTGGTCTATGCTGGCTAGTTGTTAAAGCTTGGGGCCAGAACCATGCAATGAACGCTAAATAAGCACTTCTTTCTGCACTAAGGAATATTTGTGACTGTTAACCATGCACCGGCTACCCGTTTGTTCACCAGTGAGTCTGTGACTGAGGGACACCCGGATAAAATTTGCGACGCAATCTCCGACACCATCCTCGACGCGCTGCTCGAGAAGGACCCGCATGCTCGCGTCGCCGTCGAGACCCTAGTCACCACCGGCCAGGTCCACGTAGTAGGTGAGGTCCGCACCACCGGCTATGTCGAGATCCCCCAATTGGTGCGCAAGACTCTCACGGACATCGGCTTTACCTCTTCTGACGTTGGATTCGACGGACACACCTGTGGCGTAAACGTCGCCATTGGCGAGCAGTCCCAGGAAATCGGCGCCGGCGTCGACACCTCTACCGAGGCCCGCGATCGCGGTGACGACTTTGATGAGGAGAATGACTCCGCAGGCGCCGGCGACCAAGGCCTGATGTTCGGCTACGCCACCAACGAGACCGCCGAGTTCATGCCGCTGCCTATCGCTCTGGCGCACCGCCTTTCCCGCCGCCTCAGCGAGGTGCGCAAGGAGAAGATCGTTGATCACCTCCGCCCAGACGGCAAGACCCAGGTGACTTCCGCCTATGACGACAACAACGTTCCTTCGCACTTAGACACCATCGTCATTTCCACCCAGCACGACCAAGACGTGACCCAGAAGTGGCTTGAGGAACAGCTGCGCAAGCACGTCGTCGAATGGGTCATCCAGGATGCTGGCTTGGAAAAGTACTACGGCGAAGACACCACCTTGCTCGTTAACCCTTCCGGCTCCTTTATCCTCGGCGGCCCAATGGGCGATGCGGGTCTTACTGGCCGCAAGATCATCGTTGACACCTATGGAGGCATGGCCCGCCACGGCGGCGGTGCCTTCTCTGGCAAGGATCCGAGTAAGGTTGACCGTTCCGGAGCTTACGCAATGCGTTGGGTGGCTAAGAATATCGTCGCCGCAGGACTCGCCGATCGGGCCGAGGTGCAAGTGGCCTACGCCATCGGCCGTGCGAAGCCGGTGGGCCTGTACGTCGAGACGTTCGGCACCGCACACGAGGGACTCAGCGACGCCGCTATTCAAGCGGCAGTCAACGAGGTCTTCGACCTTCGTCCGGCGGCCATCATCCGTGATCTCGATCTGTTGCGTCCTATCTACCGGCAGACTGCGGCCTATGGTCACTTCGGTCGTACCGACGTTGACCTGCCATGGGAGTCGACCTCCCGTGCCGCCGCACTGCGAAAGGCAGCTGGCCTGTAGAATCTGAGCCTATGCCGAAGAGAACACCCGCCGCCCACAAACCGGTCGCGCGGGTGTTGCCTCTTTTAGGGGTTGCTCACTTAGATCGCGGGTTCGACTACCGCGTGGACGAGGAACAATCGGAGGCCGCACAGCCTGGGGTTCGCGTACGTATCCGCTTCAATGGGCGGCTTAGCGACGCCATCGTTCTGGAGCGCCGCAACGACTCGGAGTTCGCGGGCGAGCTGCGCTATCTCGACCGAGTGATCTCACCCTTTGCAGTCTATCCAGCGCAGCTCTCACAACTCGTCGAATCGCTTGCCGCCCGGTACGGGGCAGTTCGCTCCGACATCATTCGTTCCGCTATCCCTCCGCGTCATGCCAAGGCGGAAGAATCAGACTTGTCGACGCCGTGGGAGGAGCTGGGAGACGCCAGCGAACCCGATCTGTCCAGCTGGTCCGCGTATCAGTTCGGCGAGTCTTTCGTGGATACAGTGCTAGGCGGCGGCATTGCGCGCGCTGCCTGGCAGGTAGCACCCGGCGATGATTGGGCGGCAGCGCTGGCTGCTTTGGCTGCAAAAATCGCGGTAGACGGAGGCGGCTCGCTCATCGTGGTGCCGGATCAACGTGACGTCGACAAGCTCGAGCGTGCGCTGCGCGAGATAGTCGCGGCTAAACAGGTAACCGTGCTCGGCAACGCCACTGGTCCGCAGGCTAGGTACCGGCGCTATCTGTCAGCCTTGGTGGGCCAGGCACGCATCGTCATCGGCACGCGGTCTGCGGCTTTTGCTCCGGTGGCGAATCTGCGCCTTGCCGTCATCGTGGACGATGGCGACGACAATCTCGTGGATAATCTCAAGCCCTACGTACATGCGCGCGAGGTGCTCACCACGCGCTCTGCGTTGGAGGGATGCAGTCTTATTTTGGCCGGTCATTCGCGCACCGCGGAGACGCAGCTCCTGGTGGAGTCGGGGTGGGCGCACGACCTAGTGCCGAGTGAGTCGTCGCTTTCGGCGCGGCGTCCTGCGATCACGCCGGTCGGAGCCTTCGGATTCCAGGTGGCGCGTGATCTGCAGGGCGGAACGACGTCGCTAAGCGGTCCTGCTTACCAAGCCGCGCGTCGTGCCCTCGACCGCGGCGAACCAGTTCTCGTGCAGGTCCCGCGCAAGGGCTACGCGCCCATCCTGGCATGCGGGAATTGCCGCGCGCCGGCAAGGTGCCGCCATTGCAACGGTCCGCTTGGCCTGCCGGGTGATTCGCACGGTGGGCATGAGGGCCAAGCATCCCTGCCAACCTGTACGTGGTGCGGACGCATCGACTCCAAGTTCCGGTGCACGGAATGCGGCTCGCCGCGCCTGCGCGCCATCGTATTGGGCTCGGAGCGTACGGCGGAAGAGCTGGGTCGCGCCTTTCCAAGCACGCGGATTGTCATGTCTGGCGGTAACAAGGTCATCGATGAAGTGCCAGGGGAGCCGGCACTTGTCATTGCGACTCCCGGTGCGGAACCCCATGTTGCGGACGGCGGTCATTATGGCGCGGCGCTGCTGCTAGAAGCTGCCACGCTGCTCAATCGTCAGGATCTGCGCGCAACCGAAGAGGCCCTGGCCAAGTGGGCTGCGGCAGCGACCTTGGTGAGCCCGCACTCCAAAGGCGGGGAAGTGATTATCGCTGCGGATGAGGCGTTAGCAGTTGTCCAATATTTAGTGAATTGGGACATGGTGGCAGCAGCGCGCGCTGAGCTGGCGGGGCGTCGGGAAGTGCGCTTCCCACCGGCCGTGCATATGGCAGCCGTGGATGGAGCGGATGCCGCACTGGATCACTTTCTTTCGATTGCAGAGCTGCCTGAGCATGCTGAGATCCTGGGCCCGGTCCCGCTTCCGCCCGGAGTCACCCTGCCCGGTGAGTATGACGAACAGCGCTTTGGACCGCCACAAAGGGCACTCATCCGCACCCCGTTGGGGCCGCGCTCACAGCTGGGCACGGCGCTGCGCAACGCCAACGCTGCGCGCAGCGCCCGTAAGGACGAGCTGCCACTGCGCATTCAGGTAGACCCAATTCACGTCGGCTAAACGCCAGCTTATGGACGTGGAGCGCGTGGTGGAGACGGTTTAGTGCTGCTGGGTCTACCCAGTCCGCCGCTGTGTCTGGCATGTCCACTATTGTCGAGTGCGACGTAATTGTTTGAAAGGTAGTGGTTCCGCAGTGGCAATCAGAGCAATTCGCATGTACGGCGATCCAGTCTTGACGTCTCGTGCTACCGAGATTGAAAAGTTTGATTCATCGCTTGAGGCCTTGGCCAATGACATGCTGGAGACCATGGACGCGGCCGGCGGAGTAGGCCTTGCCGCAAACCAGATTGGTTTGACCAAGCGCATTTTTGTCTATGACTGCTCCCACTTTCAGACCGGCTTGCGTGGGGCCATCATCAACCCGGTGTGGACCCCGTTGGGGGACAAGACGCAGGACGGCCCCGAGGGCTGCCTATCGATTCCGGACATCACCGAAAACACCGAGCGCTATGAATCGGTCGTGGTCCACGGCCGCGATGTACGGGGCAATGCCATCTCGATGGTGGCCTCCGGGTTGATGGCGCGTTGCATTCAGCATGAGACTGACCACCTTGATGGCGTCTTGTTCCTGCAAAGGCTCACCCCTGAGCGGCGCAAAGAAGCGATGCAGGTTATCCGCAATTCAGAGTGGTTTAACTCCTAGTAGCTAGAGCAGCCTAAGAAACTAGAGCAACAAGAGAAGAAAGAAGTAAAGGTTCAGCATGCGAATTGTCTTCGCCGGTACCCCGGAGCCCGCAGTGGTGGCTTTGGAAAAGCTCATTGCCTCCAAGCATGAGGTTGTCGCGGTCATCACTAGGCCCGATGCGCGCAGGGGCCGGGGCCGTACTCTGCACCCCAGCCCGGTGAAAGAGCTGGCTCAAAAACATGGAATCGAGGTGCTCACCCCAAGCACCCTCAAGCCCGGCACCGAGGACGGCGAGGCGCTGCGCGCACGTCTGCGGGATCTTTCTCCTGAGGCTATCCCCGTTGTGGCCTACGGCAACCTTATTACGCCGGATCTTCTTGACCTACCGCGCCATGGCTGGGTCAACCTGCACTTCTCCTTGCTACCTGCGTGGCGCGGTGCGGCCCCAGTGCAAGCTGCGATCGCAGCCGGCGATGAAGTCACGGGTGCTACTACGTTCCGTATCGATAAGGGATTGGACACCGGCGTCATCCTGGGCACGCTCGAAGAGAAGATTCAGGCAACTGATACCGCAGACGATCTTCTGACCCGCCTGGCCTATGCCGGTGGTGATCTCTTGGTGGAAACGATGGACGGCTTGGCGGCAGGCACCATCACCCCACACGAGCAATCGGGCGAGCCCTCCTACGCGCACAAGATCGCAGTTGAGGATGCTCGCGTCAATTGGCAGGATTCCGCGGAAGCCATCGACCGCCACATTCGTGCACACACCCCGGCCCCGGGTGCCTGGACCATGCTTGGGGAGGAGCGAGTCAAGCTTGGCCCGGTTAGCCTCATAGGCGTTGACCCGGCACTTGAGGGCGTTGCCCTCGCACCAGGTGAGGCGCACATTACGAAGAAGTCCGTGTACGTCGGCACAGCTGATGCGGCAGTCAAGCTGGAGCGTCTGCAAGTCCCCGGCAAGAAGATGATGAACGCTGCAGACTGGGCGCGCGGCCTGGGCGGCAACAAAGAGGTGAGGTTCTCATGAGTGGTGGTTTCCGTTCCCGCTCCAAAGGCGGCGATTCCGAGCGCAAGGCCGATGGGCGTAAGCAGTATGCGCGTGACGCACAACGCGGATCTTTGCAGCGCAAAGGCAAGAATAATTCGCGTAATTCACACCACCCTCGAGGCAGGCGGGGCGCGCAGGAGAAGAACTCCTTCGTCCAGGCTGCGCGACGAAGCGGCGTAGACACCGCTCGTGCGGTCTCCTTTGAGGTACTGCGCCGCGTTCACAGCGATGATGCGTTTGCGAACCTGACCTTGCCCAAGGCTTTGCGCGTGCACAAGCTTGAAGGCCGCGACGCTGCCTTTGCAACCGAGCTGACCTATGGTTCTCTGCGCACCGAGGGAGTGCTCGATGCAGTCATCGGGGAGTGCTCGTCCCGTGCGCTTGATGCAATTGCCCCTGAGGTTTTGGATGCTTTGCGGCTGGGCGCCTACCAGGTGCTCTTTACCCGCGTGGAGCCGCATGCTGCCGTAGACACCACTGTGCGTTTGGTTGAGGCCGCAGACTTTGAGAAAGCTAAGGGCTTTGCCAACGGCATCATGCGCACCATCACGCGCACCCCAGCCGAGAAGTGGCTCGACAAGCTCGCCCCGCAGGGCGAGATCGCGGCACTGGCCTTCAAGCACGCGCATCCCGCGTGGATCGCACAGTCTTTTAGCCGTGTCGTCGGCTTGGGCGAACTCGAAGCAGCGCTGGAAGGCGACTCCCAGCGTCCTATCGTCCACCTAGTAGCGCGTCCCGGCGAGATTAGCGCCGAGGAGCTGGCGCTTATGACCGGCAACGAAGAAGGCAAGTACTCGCCTTATGCCGTCTACATGGAATCTGGTGATCCGGGTGATCTGGAGCCTGTGAAGCAGGGCTTTGCCGCGGTCCAGGATGAAGGCTCGCAGCTCATTGCCCGCGCAGTGGTCGAAGCACCCGTTGCAGGTACTGATTCCGGGCGGTGGCTCGACCTGTGTGCGGGCCCTGGCGGCAAGGCGGCCCTCATGGGTGCGCTGGCACGCATTGAGCAGGCCCATGTCGATGCGGTGGAAGTCTCGCCGCACCGCGCTGAGCTCATCAAGAAGACTGTTGCGGATCTGCCTGTTCGTGTGCACGTAGCTGACGGCCGTAACCCCGGCCTTTTGGCTGGCTTCGATCGCGTGCTTGTCGACGCCCCGTGTTCCGGCCTTGGCGCCCTTCGTCGCCGTCCGGAGGCTCGTTGGCGCAAGTCCGAGTCCGACATCGCCGGACTCAACGAGCTGCAGTTTGAGCTGCTCGAATCCGCGCTCAAGCTCGTGCGCCCCGGCGGTGTCGTGGTTTATTCGACGTGTTCGCCGGACCTGAGGGAAACGCGCGACGTTGTGGATCGCGCCGTCGCCAAGCTGGGCGCCGTGGAGCTCGATGCCCACGAACTCATTCCGGATATGGGTGACGTTGGACATCACAAGTCGGTCCAGATGTGGCCGCATCGCCACGGCACCGACGCGATGTTCTTCGCCGCGCTTCGTCGTGACTAAGCGTTAGCCGAGCTGCTAAAGAAGTGGCTGCGCGCAATCGAAGGGAAGGTCTAGACTGAACACCATGCCTGCACCGATTATTTCCCCTTCGATTCTCGCCGCTGACTTCTCCCGTTTGGGGGAAGAGGTACGTGCGGTACACAACGCTGACTGGATCCACGTCGACATCATGGATGGCCACTTTGTGCCCAACCTGTCCTTCGGCCCTGACATCACCAAGACTGTTGATGGCATCACGGACCAGGTCTTGGACGTCCATCTCATGATTGAGGAACCGGAAAAGTGGGTCGAAACCTACGCTGAGGCAGGCGCTGATTGCATCATCTTCCACGTGGAAGCCGTCGCTGACGAGCATGCGGCGCTCGCGCTGGCGGATCAAATCCGCGGCATGGGCGTACGCGCGGGCTTTTCCATCAAACCCAACACTCCTATCGAGCCGTGGTTGGACAAACTGGAGCACTTTGATTTGGCACTCGTAATGTCGGTCGAACCTGGCTTCGGAGGCCAGAAGTTTATGCCTGAGATGCTGGATAAGGTACGCACATTGCGCGCTGCCATTGATGAGCAGGGCCTCGATACACTGATCGAAATCGACGGTGGCATCTCCGCCGAGACCATCGCTGCATCCGCGGAAGCTGGCTGCCACGCGTTCGTGGCCGGTTCTGCCATCTACAAGCAAGCAGACAAGGCCGCAGCAGTCGAGGAATTGCGCCAGCTGGCCTCGCAATAGTTTTCTAACTGCTTCACGCCCCGAATCTTTCGTGGGACCGTCCTTGACCAAACGGAAATTGCAATCAGAAAGTCTTTATGAAGCTTGACCTCGATGCCGCCCTCATCCGTGCGATGGAGGCGGGTCAATCCGTGCGCGGCACGACGAGCCCCAACCCGCCGGTGGGTGCAGTCATTCTCGACGCCGAGGGCAACCTCGTAGGCACTGGCGCCACTCAGCCCGTAGGCGGGCCGCATGCCGAGGTCATGGCCCTACAAGAGGCCGGCAGCAGCGCCCGCGGCGGCATAGCAGTCGTTACACTCGAGCCGTGCAACCACACTGGGCGCACTGGCCCCTGCGCGGAAGCCCTTATTGCGGCGGATATTTCCCAGGTATATTTCCTGCATCCTGACCCGAACGGCGTGGCTGCTGGCGGGGCGCAGACTCTGCGCGCCGCGGGCATTGAGGTCGCACAGATTGAAGCGCCTGCGGAGTTGCCCGTGTCCGATGCTCTCATCCCGTGGTTGACTTCGCTGCGCCTGGGCCGCCCGCACGTGACCCTAAAGTTTGCGCAAACACTCGACGGTTTTACCGCCGCAAGCGATGGTACGAGCCAATGGATTACCGGGGAGCACGCGCGTGAATGGGTGCACGTCGACCGCGCGCGGCGTGACGCCATCATCATCGGCACCGGCACCGCGCTGGCAGACAACCCCTCGTTGACCGCTCGTTTCCCCGATGGCACGCTGCGGGAGCAACAGCCGCGCCGCGTCGTGATTGGCCAAAGGAACTTAGAGGATGCGGGAGCGGCATCATCGCATTTGCGCGAACTTGGCTACGACCAATTTGCCAACATCGATGACGCACTGATCTCCCTTTACGAGGCGGGCGCACGCGACGTGTTGGTCGAGGGCGGGGCCGGGCTGGCCAGCGCCTTCCTCAATGCCGGATACGTGGATGCGGTGCAGGCCTACATTGCGCCGCTGTTGCTCGGAGAGGGGCGGGGAGTGTTGGCCCATCCGGTGGCCCAAACCTTGCAGGATGCGCGTCGTTTTCAGCGCGTGGGCACCACCGTGCTGGGCGACGATGTGCTCATCGAGTACGTGCGCAGGCCATACGTGGATGACGAGTAGAGTCAAGCCTTCGAGATTAAAAGTTAAAGGATAGATTTTGTTTACTGGACTCGTGGAAGAAATCGGCACGGTCGCTTGCTTGGAGCGGCAGGGAGACGCGATCCGCTTAGGAATCGCCGCGCCTAAGATACTTGACGACGCCGCCCTTGGTGACTCCATCGCAATCAACGGCGTGTGCCTCACCGTGGCCGAGCGAACCGCGGACGTCTTCATCGCCGACGTCATGCAGGAATCCCTAAATCGTTCGGCGCTCGGCGAACTGCGCGTGGGGTCCCAGGTCAACGTGGAGCGTGCTCTGCTTCCAACCACCCGCTTGGGCGGGCACATCATGCAGGGCCATGTCGACGGCACTGCGAAACTCATCTCGCGCACCCCGTCTGAGAACTGGGAGGTGGTGCGTTTCGAGCTGCCCGCCGGACTTGCGCGATACGTGGTAGAGAAGGGTTCTATCGCAGTCAGCGGCACCTCGCTGACGGTAAGCAGCATCGGCGCAGACTGGTTCGAGGTCTCTCTCATTCCGACAACGCTGCGCGACACCATATTCGGGCAGCTGGAAGTTGGTGCCGCAGTCAACCTCGAAGTAGATGTGCTGGCCAAGTACGTGGAAAAAATGTTTGGGCCTAACGCTTCCGGCGCCAACGGCAAGGGCTAGAGTAAGTCTTTATGACCGCTGCAGAATCTTCCGTCAAACTCGATACCGTTGAACAAGCTATTGCTGACATCGCCGCCGGCAAAGCCGTGGTGGTGGTAGACAATGAAGACCGTGAGAATGAAGGAGATCTGATTTTCGCCGCCGAGCTTGCGACTCCGGAGCTCGTGGCGTTTATGGTTCGATACACCTCCGGCTATATTTGCGCGCCACTTATGCCCGAAGATTGTGCTCGCCTCAATCTTCCGCCGATGATCGCGGTTAACGAAGATGTTCGCCACACTGCCTACACGGTCACGGTAGATGCTGCGACTGGCTCGACGGGTATCTCGGCTGGTTCCCGCGCCGAGACCATCCGGCGCCTGGCTGACCCGACCTCCGAGATCGGAGATTTCACTCGCCCTGGTCACGTAGTTCCGCTGGCTGCTCGACCCGGCGGCGTGCTGGAGCGCGACGGCCACACTGAGGCTTCCATCGACCTTGCCCGACTGGCCGGGTTGCGTCCGGCGGGCGTGTTGTGCGAGATCGTATCGGAAGAAGACCCGACCGATATGGCGCGTTCACCGGAGCTGCGCCGTTTCGCAGATACCCATGGTTTGTCGATGATTTCGATCGAGCAGCTCATCGAATGGCGCCGCCACCATGAGACTCAGATCGTGCGTTCGGTGTCTGCCCGCCTGCCTACTGAGCACGGCGTGTTTACTGCAATCGGCTACACCCACGACGTCGACAAGAGCGAGCATATCGCCTTAGTCGCAGGCGACGTCGAGGCGCTTAAGGGCGCGGAGAATGTGCTCGTTCGTGTGCATTCCGAATGCCTTACTGGCGACGTTTTTGGTTCGCGTCGCTGCGATTGCGGTCCTCAGCTCAACGCCTCTTTGCAGGCGGTGCAGGAGGCCGGACAGGGGGTTGTGGTCTACCTGCGTGGTCAAGAGGGTCGTGGAATCGGCTTGGTCAACAAGCTCAAGGCCTATCACCTGCAGGACAAGGGACTCGACACTGTCGAGGCCAACCTCGAACAGGGACTGCCCGAAGACGCACGCGAGTACTCGGTTGCGGGCCAGATCTTGCGAGACCTTGGCATTGTTTCCGCCAACTTGATGACCAACAATCCGCACAAGGGCGACGGCCTCTTTGGCTTTGGCGTCGACGTCTCCCAGCACACTAATCTGGCTGTTGCTGCCAATGAAGACAACATCACCTACCTGCGCACCAAGCGTGACCGTATGGGCCATGATCTGCCGCAGGTTGCGCAGTGGGACTCCGAGCACAGCTAAAAATTAGCACTTCTTAGAAAGGACCGTGATGGCTAAAGAAGGCCTGCCAGACATCCAGCTCGTTTCGGCCGAGGGCGTTCGCGTCGCGATCGTTACTTCAACGTGGAACGCCGAAATCTGCGATCAACTGCATAAGCGCGCGATCGAAACCGCTCAAGCATGTGGCGCCAAGGTCACCGAGCTGCGCGTGGTTGGCGCACTGGAACTGCCTGTCGTTGTCCAAGCAGCGGCTCGTTCTCACGACGCTGTCGTGGCTTTGGGCTGCGTCGTTAAGGGCGGAACCCCGCACTTCGACTATGTCTGTGACTCGGTCACCCAAGGCCTGACGCGCATTGCACTCGACGAGTCGACGCCCGTGGCGAACGGCGTGTTGACAGTTAACGAGTACTCCCAGGCCGTCGATCGTGCAGGCTTTGATACATCTGATGAAGACAAGGGCGCTGAGTCGATGGTTGCGGCTTTAGACACCGTTATGAAATTGCGTACACTGGACGGACTGGCAGGCTAAACGCCTGCGCCTAACCTGTAGTGACGCTTAAATAGGTGAGAAGAAGGACTAAATGACGGACGCACACGAATCTCAGGCGAGCGAGACTACGTCTCGCAAGCACCTATCTGATGCCGAGATTCTGGCCTACACCAGCGCGGACCCTTTTGCGCTGACGTCGACCAAACCTTGGCTTTATGAGACCAAGTCTCCATACCTACGCAAGATTGCGATTGGTTGGGTAGTCCTCGTCATGGCTATCCACATCTTTATGGGTGTTACCTTGGACGTCTCCTTTACAGGTGCGGCGGTGACCACGATTGATAAGTTTGCATTCCCCGGCGTCGGCGTATTGATTTCCATCTTGTCGTGGATTGCACTGACCCGCCCACGCTTGCGGGCTAACGAGGACGGAGTCGAGGTCCGCAATATTGTCGGCACTCGTTTCTACCCATGGCAGGTTGTGTATGGGCTGTCCTTCCCAGAGGGGGAGCGTATGGCCCGCATCGAGCTTCCCGATTTCGAGTTCGTTCCTGTCTGGGCACTGCAGTCTGGTGACAAACAAGACGTAATCACTAAGGTTCGCCAGTTCCGCGAACTTGAAGCCAAGTACATGCCGCAGGACTAACGTGGCTGATCCCACAACATACAGGCCAGCGCCCGGAACGATACCCACGGAACCGGGCGTTTATAAGTTTCGCGACGAAAACCGAAGGGTAATCTACGTCGGCAAGGCCAAGAATCTCCGGGCCCGCTTGTCCAATTACTTTCAGGACATTACGCAGCTGCATCCACGCACCAGGCAGATGGTGCTCACGGCGGCTTCGGTGGAGTGGACCGTGGTGGCCAGCGAGGTCGAAGCACTCCAATTGGAATACACATGGATTAAGCGTTTCGATCCACGATTCAACGTCATGTATCGCGACGACAAGACGTACCCGATGTTGGCGGTCTCGGTGGGAGAGGCGGTTCCACGTGCGTTCTTCTATCGCGGGCCGCGCCGCAAAGGCGTGCGTTACTTCGGCCCTTATTCGCACGCCTGGGCAGTACGCGAGACCCTAGACCTACTGACCCGCGTCTTTCCTATGCGCACCTGTGCCAAGGGCGTATACAACCGCCACGAGCGCCTCGGCCGGCCGTGCCTGTTGGGTTACATCGGCAAGTGCGATGCGCCGTGTATCGGCCGCGTGTCAAAGGACGAGCACCGTGAGACGGTCAACGAGCTGGTTTCCTTTATGAACGGCAACACAAGCAAGGTAACCCGCGAGCTGACCCAGCGCATGGAGGAAGCTGCGGAGAATCTTGAGTTCGAGCTTGCCGCCCGATTGCGCGACGACCTGGGCGCCATCAATAAGATCATGGAACAACAAGCCGTGGTGTTCGGCGATGGCACCGACGCCGACCTCATCGCTTTTAGCTCCGATGAGCTAGAAGCAGCGGTACAGATTTTCCACGTACGCAATGGGCGAATCCGCGGCCAGCGCGGATGGGTCGTGGAGCGCTCTGGTGATCAGGCCCCACTCGAGCCACTCGAGGAAGGCAAACCTGACCCCGGACTTCCGGCCCTCATGCAGAACTTCCTCATTCAGTTCTATTCCGACGCTGCTGACAGGCAGAAGCAGGAATTGGAAGAAGACGCTGCGCTCAATAGGCGTGGGGTGGATCAGGAGTCCCATACCGAGGAACACCTCGGCAACGTGATCCCACGAGAAATCCTGGTCCAGGCTATGCCGGACGAGGCAGCTGAGGTCAAGTCTTTGTTGGAGCAGCTGCGTGGTGCGCACGTGGACTTGCGCGTGCCCCAGCGCGGCGACAAGCGATCCCTGATGGAGACCGTGGAGAAGAACGCCAAGGAGCAGCTTCGTCAACACAAGCTCAAGCGCGTTGGCGATATCACAGCACGCTCTGCCGCGCTGCAGGACATTCAGGAGGCCTTGGGCATGGACCAGGCGCCTTTGCGCATAGAGTGTACGGATATTTCCCACATTCAAGGCACGGACGTTGTCGCTTCCTTGGTGGTCTTTGAGGATGGGCTTCCGCGCAAGTCGGACTATCGCCGTTATCGCATTAAGGAAGCAGCTGGCGACGGCCGCTCAGACGACGTCGGCTCCATCGCTGAGGTCACGCGGCGTCGCTTTAAGCGCCACAATGAAGACAAGTTGGCCAACCCAGACGAAGAGGTGGAGGAGTCGACCTTCGCTGACGAGAAGGTGACGGAAGAGTCTGCTGAAGCTGGGCGTCGTTTCGCGTATCCGCCGCAGCTCTTCATCGTTGATGGCGGTGCGCCGCAGGTAGCCGCTGCCCAGGAAGTCTTTGACGAGCTGGGCATTGTCGACGTCACTCTCGTCGGCTTGGCCAAGCGCTTGGAAGAGATCTGGGTTCCCGGTGACGATGAGCCAGTTATCTTGCCGCGAAACTCCCAGGCGTTGTTCTTGCTGCAACAGATCCGCGACGAGGCTCACCGCTTCGCCATTACCTATCACCGCCAGCAGCGCTCCAAACGCATGCGTTCCTCTGTGCTGGACAGTGTGCCTGGGTTGGGTCCACAGCGCAGGACTGACCTGGTCAAGCACTTTGGCTCGGTGAAGAAGCTGAAAGAGGCTAGCGTCGAGCAAATTGCCGCCGTAAAGGGCTTTGGCCCCAAGTTGGCCAGCGTAGTTTTTGAACACCTGCATAGTTAGGAATCTTCAGGAACCTTCCAGCTTTGGCGCGTTAAGATGGTTGCTATGACGCACTTAGAAACACCGCCGGTCTTCATTACTGGCATGTCCGGCGGCGGCCTCACCTCGGCAGCTAAGGTTCTCGAGGACAAGGGCTACTACGTGGCCCATAACATCCCGCCAAAAGCCATTGTGGATCTTCTAAAGCTGTGTTCCTTGGAAGAGACGAAGGTCAAGAAGGTTGCTGCGGTAACCGATGTGCGCTCCCGCATGTTTCATGGTTCACTGCTGGAGACCATTGATGAGGTCACGCAGTTGGGCATGAAGCCCACGGTTCTGTTTCTCGATGCGCGCGATGACGTGCTGATCCGCCGTTTTGATTCTGTTCGTCGCACGCATCCGCTGCAGGGCGATGACACGCTCAAGGCCGGCATCCAGAGAGAGCGCCAGGTTGTGGCTGAGGTGCGCGAGCGCGCCGACATCATCATCGACACCACAAACCTGTCAATTCATGATCTGCGTCGTGCCATCGAAGCAGCATTTGGTGACATGAGCAAGGACACCCAGCACGTCACCGTTGAGTCGTTCGGCTTCAAACACGGCTCCCCACGAGACGCGGATTTGGTCGTCGACGTGCGATTCCTTCCCAACCCTTATTGGGTTCCGGAACTACGCGGATATCGAGGCACCGATGAACCTGTCTCTGATTACGTCCTCGCCCACCCTGCTGCAGAGAACTTCATCGAGCATTTCTTGGAGATGTTTGAGACCATGCTCGCTGGTTACCGCCACGAGGGCAAAAACTTCATAACCGTGGGCGTCGGGTGTACAGGTGGACATCACCGCTCCGTCGCTGTGTCAGAGGAGATTGCTCGCCGCTTGCGTCAGCGAGAAGATCTGGATGTCAATACCCTCCACCGCGACATTGCGCGGGATTAATCTCGCCCGTATCTCATTACCCGGAAAGCTCTTTTAGAACCAATGACTCGATTTTCACACATGGCATGCCTGGGTGGCGGTCACGGCCTTTACCAAACCCTTCTAGCCGCGCGAATGAGTAATGCTGAACGAATCTCGGCAATCGTCACGGTCGCAGATGACGGTGGTTCTTCTGGCCGTCTTCGCCGTGAGCTCGACATCATTCCGCCCGGAGACCTCCGGATGGCGTTGGCGGCCCTGTCTGGCGATACTGAAGCAGGCAAGATGTGGGCGCAGACTCTCCAGCATCGATTCGGCGGTAACGGGGCCATGGCCGGTCATGCGGTGGGTAATCTGCTCATTGCCGGGCTTACCGATGTTCTCGGCGATTATCAGGCCGCTCTGGACGCGGTAGCGGTGCTCACTGAGTCCCACGGTCGAGTGCTTCCCGTGGTTAATCAGCCCCTCGATATCGAAGCTGAGGTTGCCGGATTGGATGACGATCCTCGAATTATGCGGGCCGTCCGCGGGCAGGTCGCGGTGGCATCGACTCCTGGTCAAGTCCGAAGAGTAAGGATCCTTCCTGAGTACCCCGAAGCAAATCCTGAGGCTGTCGCCGCGCTTGCCGACGCCGACCTCATCACCATCGGCCCTGGCTCTTGGTTTAGCTCGGTTCTGCCGCATGTGTTGGTCCCGGAAATTGTCGATACAGTGCGTAATTCCCATGCACTGCGCGTTGTGGTACTCAACTTGTCGGCTGAGCCAGGGGAGACGCATGGCTTTTCTGCGGAGAGGCACTTACACGTTTTGGCTCAACACGCGCCTAATCTAAGAATCGACCGAGTTTTGGTGGATGAAGGCGCAATCCCGAGCGAAAGTGAGCGGGTCTATTTGCAACGCGCCGCGAGCGTTTTGGGTGCTAAAGCATCCTTCGCGGACCTTAGCCAAAGAGACGGAAATGGAGCAAGTACAAACAAACATGACCCGGAGAAGCTGTCGGTTGCTCTGGGCGAGCTTGTTAAGGGCTAAGAGGCCTGAAACGTCGGCATTGAACGTATCTCGCTAAACTATAAAACCTGCCGTGTGCTTCTTGGCACACGCTCCAATGCTTTTAAGAAAGGGGCAAAGACTTTGTCTGCTTCATTGACCGATCAGGTCAAGGACGAACTCACTGAAGTCTCGGTTCCGCGCCAATCCGCACGAGCTGCGGAGATTTCAGCCATTTTGCGCTTTGCCGGCGAGTTAACCATTAGCGGCGATCAGATGGCTTATGAGGTTGAGCTTGATAATCAGCGTATTGCTGACCGCTTTGTTGATGGACTTGAAGAACTCTTCGGGCTGAAGGTCGGCACTCACGTCGTAGGGCCTGCGACTTCACAGAAGAAATCGCGGGTTCAGCTGCGTATTGCTACAGGGGCAAAAGAGTTAACTAGACGTCTCGGCCTGATTACCCGCTCAGGCCATCCCGTGGTGGGTTTGCCGCCGCAGGTGATCTCCGGCTCGATTGCTGATAACGAAGCCGCATGGCGTGGCGCATTCTTGGCGCAGGGAGCGTTGACCGAGCCTGGCCGTTCTTCCACTCTGGAAGTATTGTGCCCTTGCCAAGAGGCGGCGCTTGCTCTTGTGGGGTGCGCGCGACGCCTTGGTATCGCCGCTAAGACGAAAGAAACCCGGGGGGCAGACCGTGTGGTCGTGCGTGACGGCGACGCCATTGGCGCTTTGCTGACCCGAATGGGTGCGCAAGAAACTCGTTTGACGTGGGAGAAGAAACGCGTAAAGCGCGAGGCACACGATACCTCGAAGCGCTTGGACAATTTCGACGACGCAAACCTTCGTAGATCGGCGCGCGCCGCAGTCACCGCGGCAGCTCGAGTAGAACGTGCGATGGAGATCTTGGGCGATGACGTGCCAGAACATCTTGCCGATGCCGGACGTCTGCGTGTACAGCACCGTGAAGCCTCACTCGAGGAGCTAGGTCGCCTCGCAGATCCGCCCATGACCAAGGACGCGGTGGCCGGCCGCATTCGCCGCCTGCTTTCGATGGCTGACAAACGGGCGGAAGAATTGCAGATTCCCGACACCAATGACTCAGTGACGGAGGATCTTTTCGACCAGTCCTAAAGGTTTTGGTTTAGTTCGATTCAGTATTGCCTGCCGCCTTGTCCGATCGGATGGGGCGGTTTTTGATTGGGCAAAACGGTCACATTCGGGGCGGTGAAGCTAATTTTCTTGCTGTGAAATTCTCCCGTTATTGTTGATTATCTGCCGTTAAGCTGGGGGAGTGACATATCCCACCTTTATCAACATAAAACAACATATACGGGCAAAAGCAGGTGAATTCCTGCGCATATTTACCAAGCGCTTAGACACAGGTTGCAATATTGTACGCCTCTTTTCTGGTTTCGGCATTCAACTTTCTGCACCGGCGCTCAGCCGCTGCACGCACTATGTTTGCTCGGTAGTATCGGCCGTGTTGGGAAAACTCACCGAGGTTCTTCGCATAAGGCAGAACTAGAGGAGATGCCTCGGACCAACACGAACGTTTACTCGATTTTTAGAGGAGAAATAACAGTGACCATCCGCGTAGGCATCAATGGCTTTGGCCGCATCGGCCGCAACTTCTTCCGTGCAATTGCTCAGGGCAACACCGACCTCGAGGTTGTTGCAGTCAACGACCTGACCGATAACGGCACCCTCGCAAACCTGCTGAAGTACGACTCCGTGTTGGGCCGTTTCGATGGCGAAATCTCCTTCGACGATGAGTCCATCACCGTCAACGGCCACCGCATCGCAGTCTCCGCAGAGCGCGATCCAAAGAACCTAAAGTGGTCCGACCACAACGTTGACATCGTTGTTGAGTCCACCGGCTTCTTCACCGACGGTGAGGCTGCAAAGGCTCACATCGAGGCTGGCGCAAAGAAGGTCATCATCTCTGCACCTGCTAAGAACGTGGACGCAACATTCGTTTACGGCGTCAACTCCGATTCTTACGACCCTGCAAACCACAACGTCATCTCCGCAGCATCTTGCACCACCAACTGCCTAGCTCCGATGGCTAAGGTTCTCAACGACAAGTTCGGCATCGAGAAGGGCCTCATGACCACCGTTCACTCCTACACCGGTGACCAGCGCATCCAGGACGCTCCTCACAAGGACCCACGCCGTGCACGCGCCGCTGCTGTGAACATGGTTCCTACCTCCACCGGTGCAGCTAAGGCTGTTGCTCTGGTTCTGCCTGAACTCGAGGGCAAGCTGGACGGCTACGCAATGCGTGTTCCGACCATCACGGGTTCCGCAACCGACCTGACCTTCACCGCTTCCCGCGACGTCACCGTTGAAGAAGTCAACGCTGCAATCAAGGAAGCTGCGGTCGGCGAGTTCGGCGAGACCCTGGCTTACACCGAGGACCCAATCGTCTCCACCGACATCATCACCGACCCGCACGGCTGCATCTTCGATGCTGGCGTAACCAAGGTTTCCAACGGCAACCTGGTTAAGGTTCTCGGCTGGTACGACAACGAGTGGGGCTACACCAACCAGCTCGTACGCACCACCTCCCTGGTCGCTTCCAAGCTCTAATCCGCTGCGAGTCCTAAAGACCTCACTTGGATGATTAACCGGCCCACACTTTGCCCACTTGGGCTAGGCGTGGGCCGGTATTCTTATATAGAACTCTTTTTAAAAATCGATTAAGGAGAAAATTATGGCTTTCAAGACCCTAGATGATCTCATCGCCGAAGGCGTTGAGTCCCGCCACGTACTCGTCCGCTCCGACTTCAACGTCCCACTGGACGATGAGGGTAACATCACCGACTCCGGACGCATCACCGCTTCGCTGCCTACCATCAAGGCACTCGTCGAGGGCGGCGCCAAGGTTATCCTGTCCGCACACCTTGGCCGGCCTAAGGGTGAGGTCAACCCGAAGTACTCCCTGGCTCCTGTAGCTGAGGCTCTTTCCGAGGCTCTCGGCCAGTACGTCGCACTGGCTGGCGACGTCACCGGTGAAGACGCTCACGAGCGTGCCAACGGCCTTAACGATGGCGACGTAATGCTCATCGAAAACGTCCGCTTCGACCCACGTGAGACCTCTAAGGACGAGGCAGAGCGCGGTGCTTTCGCAGACGAGCTCGTTGCCCTTGCCGCTGACAATGGTGCATTCGTCTCCGACGGTTTCGGTGTTGTCCACCGTGCACAGGCTTCTGTGTACGACGTCGCCAAGCGCCTGCCCGCATACGCCGGCAAGCTCGTGCAGAAAGAGGTAGAGACTCTCGCTGCAGTTGCTGAAAAGCCTGAGTCCCCATACGTCGTTGTGCTCGGCGGCGCCAAGGTATCTGACAAGCTCGGCGTCATTGAGGCTCTTGCTGGCAAGGCAGACAAGGTCATCATCGGCGGCGGCATGTGCTACACCCTGCTAGCAGCTAAGGGCTACAACGTCCAGAACTCCCTTCTGCAGGAAGACCAGATCGACAACTGCAAGGACCTCCTTGAGCGCTTCGGCGACAAGATTGTCCTGCCAGTTGACCTGATTGCTGCAACCGAGTTCAACGCTGATGCGGAAAACAAGGTTGTCGCCCTCGACGGCATCCCAGAGGGCTGGATGTCCCTAGACATCGGGCCAGAGTCCGTTAAGGAATTCGACAAGGTGATTGCTTCCTCCAAGACCGTCTTCTGGAACGGCCCAATGGGTGTGTTCGAGATGGAGGCATTCTCCAAGGGCACCGCTGGCGTCGCTCAGTCCATTATCGATGCAACTAAGAACAACGGCTCCTTCACTGTTGTCGGTGGTGGCGACTCCGCCGCTTCCGTCCGCCTCCTTGGCCTCGATGAGGACGGCTTCTCCCACATCTCCACCGGTGGTGGCGCTTCCCTCGAGTTCCTTGAGGGCAAGGAGCTGCCGGGCGTATCGGTTCTACAGTCCTAATCGAGCCACTAAACCCTTTAAGAAAGGAATTTCCCACTATGGCACGTAAGCCACTTATCGCCGGCAACTGGAAGATGAACCTCGATCACAAGGAAGCAATCGCTTCCATCCAGAAGTTCGACTTCTCCCTTCCAAAGGACTACTACGAGAAAGTCGACGTTGCCTTCATGGTTCCGTTCACCGATCTGCGCACCCTGCAGACTCTCTCTGAGGGCGACAAGCTCGAGCTGACCTACGGTGCTCAGGACATCTCCAAGCACGAGTCCGGCGCCTACACCGGCGAAGTCTCCGGCAAGATGCTCTCCGCACTCGGCTGCACCTGGGTTGTCGTTGGCCACTCCGAGCGCCGCGAGTACCACGGTGAGACCGACGAGCTCGTCGCAGAGAAGGCTGCTGCTGCGCTGAGGAACGGCATCAGCCCGATCGTCTGCGTTGGCGAGCCGCTCGATGTCCGTGAAGCTGGCACCCACGTTGACTACGTGGTCAACCAGACCCGCAATTCCCTCGCTGGTCTGAGCGCTGAGGATCTTTCCAAGACCGTCGTTGCTTACGAACCAGTGTGGGCTATCGGTACTGGCAAGGTTGCTTCGGCTGACGATGCACAGGAAGTATGTGCGGCAATCCGTGACCTCGTCCGTGAGCTTGCAGGCGATGAGGTAGCAGAGGGCATCCGAATCCTCTACGGTGGCTCTGTCAAGGTTGATTCCGTGGCTGAGATTGTGGGTAAGCCGGACGTTGACGGCGGCCTGGTCGGTGGCGCATCACTCGTTGGTGACGAATTCGCCAAGCTCGCTGCGAACGCGTCGACTGCAGTTTAACTCTGGAACCTAGGCGTGGGTCGGAATATCGTCCGGCCCACGTCGTGGTGTAAAGTGGTCCGGAGTTAATTAATAAAGTTTGAGAGGAACGATCCTATGATCTTGGCCCTGGAAATCATCCTGGTGATTGCCGCGATCCTCATGTCTATCTTTGTTCTCCTGCACAAGGGTAAGGGTGGCGGTCTGTCCAGCCTTTTCGGTGGAGGCGTCCAGTCCAACCTTTCGGGCTCCACGGTCGTGGAGAAGAACTTGGACCGCTACACCATTGTCATGGTGATTATCTGGTTGGCGTGCATCGTTGCGCTGAACCTGATCCAGGCATTCGGCGTCTAATCGCGTAAGAAGAAGCCCGCGTTGACTGTTAATGGTCAACGCGGGCTTTTTCTATGCCTAGCTTCGGAGCTGTCGGGCTCCGTGCTATCGGTATATCCCACCCTAAAACGTGCATAACTGCCAACGAAAGGCTCACAAAGCGCTTGCGGAGGCGCTTCGTTGGCAGATACGCAGATCTCTCAACGAGTTGTTAGAGTTCACCCGCTGCGTCATCGGACAGGAAGAGGATTGTCTCCTGGGTTCCGTGTGCACCAGCAGCCGGCCACTCCACAGCAGGAGAGCCCTTAACGATGTGAGACGCAGCCTCAGCCTTTTCAGCACCGGACACTAGGAACCACACCCGCTGGGAACGGTTAACCGCAGGCAGGGTCAAAGTAACCCGCTCTGCCGGGGGCTTCGGAGAGTCGTGAACTGCCACAACGAGTTCCTCCTCCTCGAGGACCGCAGGGGAGTGCGGGAACATCGAGTTGATGTGCCCCTCGCCGCCCATGCCCAACAAGTGAAGGTCGAAGCCGTTTGGGGCGAATTCGGCAATCTCGCCGGCATATGCCTTAGCGGCATGCTCCATGGCGATGGCGCCTAAATCGAGACCATGGATGTGTTGCTCAGGAATGCCTACCTCGTGGAGAAGAGCAGCACGGGCTTGACCCTCATTGGAATCAGGATCAGAAACTGGGACGTTTCGCTCATCACCGAAGAATACGTGGACGCGAGTCCAGTCAATTGCCAGAGCAGGGTAGTCCTCACTCTGGCCATGTGCTGCCGCATCAAGGCGAGCCAGTTCGCGGAGTGTTCCTATGCCAGCGCCGCCGCCAGTGAGAACCACGCGGGCAACGCCATCATTGTGGAGCCCGCCGCCCGGGGCCTGAATCGCCGTCACGACGTCGATGAATTTAAGGGCGGCAGAGGATATGAGTTCGTCTACATCGCTCACGCGGTGAAGAGTGACCATGTCAGTGAGATCCTTAAGGGTCAAAAAATAGTAGTAGGGCTAACTGTAGTCCACGCGCGGCAAAGCTCGAAGCGTATGCGCGTATGTCTTGTCGGAATCGAGATGACGTAGCTCTTCAGAAAGGACCTCCGCCTGTGAACGGATGCCCAAAGAGACCAGAGAGTCCGGAGAGCCAGGAACTTGTACGCGAACAGTTCCTGCGTCGACCACTTCCACAGTGACGTGGGAAGATACGCGGTTGAAGCGCAAAGAATGAATGGGGAAGGAACCTTTTTCCGGCGACTGCGTGACGTTGCGGTGCACTGGAACGCTCAGGGCGTCGAGAAGCCAGCCTGCAGCAAAGTCCGCTGCTGGGTTGAGTTGTGCCCCGCATACTTCTACTGACTCGACCGGTTCATGAGGGTGGCGGTCTAGGGCCGAGGCCACGATTCCGCGCCACAGCGTAATGGCGGCCCAGGACATATCAGAATCACCCGGGGTGTACCCGTGGGAGAGCTGCATCAGTTCTTCGTGTGTTGCGCCCTCGCCATAGGCCACGTTGGTAATACGGCGCTGCGCGAGCTTGCCAATCGGGCTGCGGGCAGGGTGCTCCGGGCACTTCGTGGGCCACCACGCCACAATCGGGGTATCCGGGAGTAGCAGCGGAGTGACTACGGATTCGGCCTGCGCAGACAGAGCTCCCTTCAAGTGCATGACCACGATCTCCGAAGCACCAGCCTCGCCACCGACGCGTAGCTCGGCATCGAGATGAGTTTCTTCCAAGTGGGAACCAGCAATGACCACGAGCACGCGTGACGGGTGCTCATGGGAGGCGTCGCGCACGGAGGAAAGAATCGCCTCGATGTCGTCGCCTTCGTTGGCAGCAACGATGAGGGTCAGCACGCGGCCGGTGGTCAAGGTGTAGTGTTCTTGGGCCTCAACGAGCTTCTTGGAGATCTTGCGCGTCGTGGTGTCAGGCAATGGAATAATCAACGCTTCTTCTCCTTATGGTCGGCGCCAGGAGTGGCCCCGGCGGCGCAACATCGTATTGGCAGACTCAGGGCCCCACGTTCCCGCGGGGTATTCCTCAGGTTGGCCAGCTTTGGACCAGTACTCGATGATGGGATCGAGGATGGACCAGGACAGCTCAACCTCTTCGTTGGTGGGGAAGAGGGAGGACTCGTCGAGGAGGGCATCGAGGATGAGACGCTCGTAGGCTTCGGGGGACTCTTCAGTGAAGGCCTCCGCGTAGGCAAAGTCCATGTTCACATCGCGAACCTCCATGGTGGAACCAGGCACCTTCGAGCCGAAGCGCATGGTAACGCCCTCGTCAGGCTGGACACGGATGACCACGGCGTTCTGCCCCAGCGACTCGGCTTGGCCCTTGTGGAAAGGCTGGTGCGGCGCGGTCTTGAAGACTAAAGCGATCTCCGTGACGCGACGGCCCAGGCGCTTGCCGGTGCGCAGGTAGAAAGGAACACCTGCCCAGCGGCGCGAATTTACCTCGAGGGTGCAGGCAGCATAAGTCTCGGTTGTGGAGGCAGGATCGAATCCCTCCTCTTCGCGAAGCCCGCGCACGTACTCAGAGCCCTGCCAGCCGGCCGAGTACTGGCCGCGGGCAGTGGTTTTGTTCAGCGGGTGCACCGGCTGCGTCGCACGCAGCACCTTGATCTTTTCGGCCTGCAGAGCTTCCGGCTCGAATGAGGATGGTTCCTCCATTGCAACGAGCGCGAGCAGCTGCAGCAGGTGGTTTTGGATGACGTCACGGGCAGCGCCGATTCCGTCGTAGTAGCCAGCGCGGCCACCGAGGCCGATGTCCTCAGCCATCGTAATCTGCACGTGGTCGATGTAATGCGCGTTCCACATCGGCTCGAAAATCTGGTTGGCAAAGCGCAGAGCCATGATGTTTTGTACGGTTTCCTTGCCCAAGTAGTGGTCAATACGGAAGACCGAGGACTCGGGGAACACTGCATTGACGATTTCGTTGAGCTTGCGCGCGGATTCCTGGTTGTGACCGAAAGGTTTTTCAATAATGACGCGGCGCCACGAGTCGTTAGCGCTGTTCGCCATACCCACACGCTCGAGTTGGTGGCAGATGCTCGAGAAGAACTCTGGTGGGACAGACAAGTAATAAGCCCAGTTGCCGCCGGTACCGCGTGAGGTATCGAGCTCCGCGAGGCGAGCAGAAAGGCCGTCGAAGCCAGCGTCGTCAAAAGCGCCATGCACGAACTCAATGCCTTGGACTAGGTGCTGCCAAACATGTTCGTTGAACTTGGTGCGGGCGCCAGCCTTGACGGCTCCCAGCACATACTCGGCAAAAGCGTCCTTGTCCCAGTCGCGGCGTCCGTAGCCTACCAAAGTAAAGCCCGCGGGCAAGAGGCCGCGGTTGGCAAGGTCGTAGATAGCTGGCAGCAGCTTTTTGTAGGCGAGGTCGCCGGTTACCCCGAAGATAACCATGCCGGAAGGGCCGGCGATGCGCGGGAGGCGCTTATCCTTCTCGTTGCGCAGTGGATTTACCCAGGCGCTCGATTCCGTCACAGGGTTTCCTTTCCCAAATCTTTGTCCAGCGACACATTCTAGCGACAAGCGCCCCGCTGAGGTTAGTCAGCGGGGCGCAAGGCGAAGAATTCTTTAGTTAAAGGCGAGCAGCCATGGACTCGAGCAGCTCATCCCAAGCCGCGACGAACTTGTCGACGCCTTCCTTCTCCAGCACTGCGAACACGTCCTGGAAGTCGATGCCCAAATCCTCGAGCTCAGCGAATACTGCATCTGCTTCAGCCTTCGCTCCGGAGAGGGTGTCACCGTGCAGGTTACCTTCGGAAAGGACCGCATCAATGGTCTTTTCCGGCATGGTGTTGACCGTGTGCGGGCCAGCAAGCTCGGAAACGTACAGCGTTGCTGGGTACTCCGGGTTCTTCACGCCGGTAGATGCCCACAGTGGGCGCTGCACGTTTGCGCCCTCTGGAAGATCATCCGAGTTGAGCAATTCTTCCTCGAAAAGGGCGTAAGCACGCTGCGCATTGGCGACGCCCGCTTTGCCACGTGCCGCGAGAGCTTCCGGCGTGCCGATGGTCTCGAGGCGCTTGTCCACCTCAGTATCTAGACGGGAAACGAAGAAGGACGCGACCGAGTGAATCTTGGATACGTCATGACCTGCCTCAGCAGCGCGCTTGATGCCCTTTTTGAACGCATCGATGACCTGGGCGTAGCGCTCCACGGAGAAGATCAAGGTGACGTTGACCGAGATGCCGTCGGCAAGCGCGTCTGCGATAGCCGGCAGCGAGCCGTCCGTTGCCGGAATCTTGATCATCAGGTTCGGGCGGTTGACGCGCGCCCACAGCTCACGAGCCTGCTGGATGGTGGCCTGGGTATCTGCAGAAATGCGCGGATCCACCTCGATGGACACGCGGCCGTCGCGGCCTTCAGATGCCTTGTAGATGCCGGCGAAGAGATCGCAAGCATTGGCGACGTCGTCGATCGCCAGGGAGTAGACGGCGTCGTCAGCCTTGGCGCCCTCTTCCTTCAGTGCAGTAATCGCGGAATTGTACGCGGTGCCCTTCGACATCGCCGCCGCGAAGATTGCCGGGTTGGTGGTAACACCCACGATGGACTTGGTCTTGATGATCTCCGCCAAGTTGCCGGACTCCAGCCTCTCGCGGGAGAGGTCGTCGAGCCACGTGGAGGTACCGAGCTGTGCTAGTTCGTCAATGTGAGACATGCTTTCCTTACTTGCTTGCGGTGATGGATTCGCGGGCGGCGTCGACTACCGCAGCGGTAGTGAAGCCGAACTTCTCAAAGAGCTCCTCTGCTGGGGCAGAAGCGCCGAAGTGCTCGAGGGAGACATTGCGGCCGAAGGTGCCGGTGTACTTGTGCCATGGCATTGCCAGGCCTGCCTCGACGGAGACGCGGGCGCGGACAGCGGAAGGCAGAACGGACTCGCGGTAGGCGTCGTCCTGCTCGTCGAACCACTCAAGGCACGGAGCCGAAACGACGCGGGCTGCGGTGCCCTCGGATTCGAGCTGTTGGGCTGCCTCGACCGCGAGCTTAACCTCGGAACCGGTTGCCATGAGGATGACGTCTGGCATTTCCTTGGAACCTTCGACCAGAACGTAAGCGCCGCGGCGAACGCCGTCGCGTGCCTTCTCCTTGGTGCCCTCGAGAACAGGCAGGTTCTGGCGGGACAGCGCCAGGCCCTTTGGAGCAGCCTTGTACTCGAATGCAGCGGCCCATGCCTGCGCGGTCTCGTTGGCGTCTGCCGGACGGATGACGGAGAGGTTCGGAATAGCGCGCAGTGCGGCGAGCGTTTCTACCGGCTGGTGGGTCGGGCCGTCCTCGCCCAAGCCGATGGAGTCGTGGGTCCACACGTAGTAGGTGTCAGTAGACATCAAGGCGCCTAGACGCACGGCAGGGTACTGGTACTCAGAGAAGATGAGGAAGGTACCGCCGTACACGCGGGTGTTTCCGTGTAGGGCGATGCCGTTCATGATGGCGGCCATGGCGTGCTCACGGATACCAAAGTGGAGGTTGCGGCCGTATGGCTGGGCATTCCAAGCGCCAGTGGTGATGGACTCTGGGCCGAAGGACTCGGCACCCTTGATAACGGTGTTGTTGGAGCCTGCAAGGTCAGCGGAGCCGCCCCACATCTCCGGTACAGCAGCAGCCAGTGCCTGAATGGTAGCTTCAGAAGCTTTACGGGTGGCTACGGATTCGCCGGCATCCCAGGTCGGAAGCTCAGTATCAAAGTTTTCTGGCAGCTCGCGGGCCTGCATGCGGTCGAAGAGGGCCTTTGCCTCCGGATTAGCGGAAGCCCAAGCATCGAACTTTTCCTGCCACTCGACGTGGGCCTGAGCACCGCGCTCGCGCAGCTTGCGGGTGTGGTTAATGACCTCGTCGGAGACCTCGAAGGTCTGTGCTGGGTCGAAGCCTAGGACTTCCTTGGTTGCGGCGACTTCGTCGTCACCCAAGGCGGCACCGTGTACGCCACCGGTGTTCATCTTGTTAGGTGCCGGGTAACCGATGACGGTCTTGACGCGGATGAAGGAAGGACGCTCGGTCTCCTCACGCGCAGCCTTGGCGGCGGCTTCGAGGGCTACGACGTCCTCGCCGGATTCCACGGTCTGTACGTGCCAGCCATATGCCTCGTAGCGCTTGACGACGTCCTCGTTGAACGCGATGTTCGTATCGTCCTCGATGGAGATGCGGTTGTCATCCCAGAATACGATCAGGTTGCCGAGCTTCTGCGTCCCCGCGAGGGAAGAGGCCTCTGCGGTAACGCCCTCTTGCAGGTCACCATCGGACGCGATGACGTAGACGTGGTGATCGAAAGGGGACTCGCCTGCGGGTGCGGACGCGTCGAAAAGGCCGCGCTCCTTGCGGGAAGCCATGGCCATGCCCACTGCGGAGGCCAGGCCCTGGCCGAGCGGGCCGGTGGTGATTTCAACACCATCGGTGTGGTTAACCTCCGGGTGGCCCGGGGTCAGCGAGCCCCAGGTACGCAGGGACTTGAGGTCATCAAGCTCGAGACCGAAGCCGCCGAGGTAAAGCTGGATGTACTGGGTCAGCGAGGAGTGGCCAACGGAGAGGACAAAGCGGTCACGGCCAGCCCACTTCACATCGTTAGGGTCGTGATTAATGACGCGCTGGTAGAGCGTGTAGGCGAGGGGCGCCAGCGACATCGCGGTACCCGGGTGGCCGGAACCGCACTTCTGGACGGCGTCCGCGGCCAGGACACGGACAGTATCTACTGCGCGAGTATCCACGTCGGTCCAGTCAGCCGGGTAACGGCGTTCAACCATGGCCTGCAGTTCTGGGGACAGCTTTTCTTGCGACACTGTGGGAAGCCTCACTTTTAGGTTCGAATGTTCATTGACCCCTCAAGTCTAGAGGTTTTGATTTGTCAGTGACGAGATTTTCATTTGCCCGTGGCGGATTATTGAAACTGTCTGAGAAACTGTAGGCTGGCATGGTTAAGAAGCCACGGCCGCGCGCGGGAACTATTTAACCCGAATAGCCGACTACTACATTGCGGCCTCTTACCCAGGCAGCTGAAATACACCCATGCCAGATACTGGAGGAATAATCCTTGGAGACGATCAAGGCCTATTTTGCGCTGACGAAGCCGAGGATCATTGAGCTCCTCCTTGTTGCCGCAATCCCGGCGATGCTCCAGGCACAGCGTGGAATCGAGTCCGTGACGGATAACTTCTGGCTGATTCTGTCCACCATCTTCGGCGGCTGGATGGGCGCGGCAGCTGCTCATACTTTTAACAACGTTGTCGACTATGAGATCGACCAGAAGATGCAGCGCACGCGTGCAAGGCCGCTGGTACGCGCCAAGATTTCGCGCCGTAACGCAGCCATCTTCGCGTGGATCATGCTGTTTCTTTCCGTCTTCTGGCTGGGCGTACTCGCGCACTCGTGGCTTGCAGCCTTCTTCGTGCTCCTGACGAACTTCTTCTACGTGTTCGTCTATACGAAGTTCCTGAAAATGCGAAACTCCCAGAACATCGTCTGGGGTGGCCTCGCAGGCTGTATGCCGGCAATGGTCGGCTGGGCGGTCATCCGCGACAACGCCCCGGCCGGCGAGCCGGACAAGTGGTGGCAGGCCATCGTCCTGTTCCTCATCATCTTCTTCTGGACCCCGCCGCACACGTGGGCCCTGGCCATGAAGTATAAGGAGGACTACCGCAAGGCAGGCGTGCCGATGCTGCCCGTCGTGGCACCAGAGGTGGAGGTCACCCGCCAGATCGTTTGGTACACCGTTGGCACCGTCATCGTGACTTTCCTCATCATTCCGGCTGCCTCGTGGATTTACCTCATTGCCGCAGTGGTCTCAGGTGCAGTCTTCCTGTGGATTGCTATAGCTCTGCATAAGGGCGTGAAGAACGGCGCGAAGGTCAAGCCGATGCGCTTGTTTATCTACTCCAACAACTACCTTTCGGTTCTCTTCATCGGCCTGTCTATTGATGCCGTGCTCGGTTGGGAATCCATCGGCAGCATGCTGGGTTGGTCCACCGCCTGGTTCTAAGCTCTCGGGGAGCTTTAAAAGCCATCTAGGGATGTTTAGGAAAGCAGAACGGCGCCGTACGTTAAGTACCGCCGTACGTTAAGTACGGCGCCTTAGAATTTCTGCGCTAGTTGTCCTCGCGCACGCGCAGGACAATCGAGCCGGTGGTCTTGCGGGCGTGCAAGTCCCGGTGAGCCTGAGCAGCGTCCTTGAGGGGATAAGAGGCGGTCACGTTGAAGGTGACGGCGCCGTCTGTGACGGCTTGGACGACTGCCTGTGCGCGCATCTGGAATTCGCCCTCCTGAGCGGTCCAGGCACCCAGCGAAGGACGTGTCAGGAAGATGGAGCCATGCTTGTTGAGCAACTGTGGGTCCATGGGCGGGACTGGGCCGGATGCGGCGCCAAACAGAGCCACGGTGCCGCGTGGACGGACAACCTCAAGGGACTCGTTGAAGGTGTCTTTGCCGACGCCGTCGTAGACGACGTCGACTCCGCGGCCGCCGTTGAAGCGGCGCACTTGCTCCGCCAGACCCTCACCGTAGCGGAATACTTGGTCCGCACCCGCTTCGTAGGAGAGCTGTTCCTTTTCATCGGTGGAGACGACCGTGTAGACGGTGGCCCCCAGCGCCTTGGCCATCTGGGTCAAGATGAGGCCAACGCCGCCAGCGCCGGCAGTAATCAGGCAGGAGGCGCCCTCGCCGAGCTGGTAGACACCATTAGCCAGGTAATGAGCCGTCATGCCCTGCAAGAGCATTGACCCTGCAACCTCTGGTGGGAAGTCATCAGGCACGGCAACAATGCGGTCGCGGGATACGCAGACCTGTTCAGCGTAGGAACCAAAAGCATGGTCCCAAGCGACCATGGTTCCCTCGGCGATTTCTCCCTTTGGGTCGTGAACGACTCGGCCTGTGCCTTCAAGTCCAAGCACGAATGGTGTGGCGGCGTTGTAGATTCCTGCGCGGTAGTAGGTATCGATGTAGTTAACGCCGGCAACGATGACGTCGACAAGCACCTGATCCTCAGTGGGAGTGGGGGCCGGGACCTCGACATACTCGAGAACTTCTGGGCCGCCAGTCTGGTTGACCTGAATTGCGTACATATACAAAGGCTATCCCAGCGCGGCCTGTATATGCAGCAAAACCGCCCTCCGAGGGGGTGGCCCGAAGAACGGAATGAAGATGCTAGCGGCTTGCTAACTTTGTCAACGCTGCGCCAACGCTGCTTGACGCGCAGTGTACTTTTCTTCGGCAGCGGGGGAACCTGTCACAAGGTTCTCCGAACCACCAGTACGACGTAATCCATGTGCCCAGAGCAGGGCGGTAAAGGCGGTAACCACCGAAGACATGCCGATGTGGATTGGAACAGTCCAGCGTGGGATGTGCATGTAGAACTGAGCTACGCCGATGCCCCATTGGACCAAGATGCAGGCGATGAGCACCCAGCCCGCCTTCTTGGCCAGCTCGGAGGCGCGGAAGCGGTAGAGCATGAAGACGACGATGAGCGTCAAGGCCAAGTAGGCGTACATGCACATAGCGTGTACGACAGCCATGAATTCAGTGTCGACGTTAAGGCGACCTTCCATGCCTACGCCATCGTCGCCGGAGTGAACTCCGGAGCCGGTAACCATGGTGCCGGTGGTCAATACGACTGCCAGGGCGATGGTTGCCATCGCTGCCATGACGCGGATTGCCTGCGGGAACATACGGGTAGGAGTTCCATCGTCAGGCTCCAGGATGCGGGAGTAGAGCATTGCAGCCAGCCACACCAAGATCATGGACGGCAGGAAGTGCAGCGCCACGGCCCACCAGTTGAGCTTCAGGAACACGGAAATGGCGCCGATGACGGCCTGGACCATAATACCGGCAAGGTTGAGCCAGGCATAGACCTTTAGCTCGGTACGGCGACGAGCCATATGCATGGCGACGATGGCGGCCACGGCTGCGGCGGAAACCACGAAGGTAAGCAGGCGGTTACCAAACTCGATGAGCTGGTGGATCCACGGCGCCGCGCCGGACAGCGGAACCAGCGAACCCGGGTGGCACTCCGGCCAGGTGATACAGCCAAGGCCCGAACCAGTAACGCGGACAATAGCGCCCGATACCGTGATGCCACCCTGGCAGATGAGCAGAATCAGTGCGATGAGGCGCTGCTGCTTAATCGTGGGCGTCGCCTCGCGAAAGAACGTCGTTACTTTATTACCGGAATTCACGTTAAAAAGACTACCGCGCGGGTGCGCTCGGAACGAAACCCTTCACGCTGGAAACCGGGAAAAAGACAAAAGTCACATTTAGCCTTCGAAACGGAACCAACGGACCGCTGCAAACGACGCCGCCCCGGCCCATGCGATAAGGACCAACAGTTCCTGCCAAGGAAACATGTTGTTGAAGGCATCGTTAAGCGCACTTGCCATAGCGACCGTAGGAACGAGCGTAAGAAGCCCATCATTGCCGAGACCCTGGGAATACATGGCCCAACCGACAACACCCATGAGAATGAACCAAATGAGGTTCGCCACCGCGAGGACCATCTCGGAGCTCAGGGTTCCGCCGAGCAGCAAACCTAGTGCAGTAAAGGAAGCCACACCCAGCACGAGGGTAAACAAGGCGAGCACGATCCCCGAGAGGCCAACACGCAGCCCTAGCAGAAAAGCAACACCACCCAGCACGACCACCTGTAGAACCACCATGGAAAAGACCGCGGCAATCTTGCCCGCGATGATTGTCCATGCGGGTACACCGGAGGCGCCGGTTCTCTTCAGCGCCCCGTAGCGGCGGTCAAAGGCAAGAGAAATAGCCTGACCCGTAAATCCCGAACTGGTGGAGGCCACAGCCAAGACCATGGGGAAAACTTCCTTGAGTCCCTGGCCGGTGACGCTCTCCATGCGGGCCGCACCGATAAGGAGCGCGAGCGGAATGACGATGCTGAGCAGCTGTTGCTCGCCGTGGCGAAGCATCAGCTTTGACTCGATAGCTCCCTGTGCCCGGGCCATAGCCCATACGCTGGCGCGCTGCGGATTGGGAGTGAAAGTTCCTGGTTCAAAGCGTGACATGGTTCTTAACTCCTCAGCTCGCGGCCGGTGATATCTAAGAAGACATCTTCAAGATTGCGGTGTGTGGTGTCGAGGCTGCGCAAGGTCACGGATTGCCGTGCCAACTCTTGCGCTAGGCGCGCGATGACCTCCGGGGTGGCCGGAGTCTCGACGCGGTAGTGCAGGGGACGGGTGGCATCCGTAGGAAGATCCGCCGCACGCAGCGCTGCGAGATCAACTTCGGTCGAGGTCTCAAAGCTGATGAGTGGAGACCCCGTGGATTCCATCAGCTCGGCGGTGGTGCCTTGAGCCACCATGTGTCCGTGATCGATAATGACCACCCTGTCGGCAAGCGCCTCCGCTTCATCCATCAGGTGGGTAGTTAGGATAGTGGTCACGCCGTCTGCGCGCAGCGCACGAATGAGATCCCACACAGCTAGCCGCGACTGCGCGTCGAGACCTGCGGTGGGTTCGTCTAGGAAGACCAGCTCCGGCCTGCCAATGATGGCTAGTGCCAAGGAAAGTCGCTGCTGCTGACCGCCGGAGAGACGGCGGTAGGTGTTCTTCTCGACACCCTTGAGTCCTAGCTTCTCGATGAGCCAATCCGGGTCGAGGGGGTTGGCACTGTACTTCGCGCTAAGCTGTAGCATCTCGCGGACGCGAATTCCGGAATAGGAGCCACCACCTTGCAGCATGATTCCGATGCGCTCTCGTACGGCATCGGGACTTGTGCTGGGGTCGAGGCCAAGGACACGAATGCTCCCCGACGTCGGCTTCTTAAAGCCCTCGCACATCTCGATAGTCGTGGTCTTACCCGCACCATTGGGGCCCAGCAGACACAGCATTTCTCCACGATTCACATGGAAGCTGAGCCCGTCTACGGCTCTCTTGTCCCCGTAGGTTTTGACTACGTCCGTCAGCTCGAGAGCTGGGGATCCATCGAAAGTTGTATTCACGAAGGACTAGTTTAGGACACTAATTCTTGAGCGACGTAATAGGAGAGTCCACAGCCCCATGACCACGACGTATGCAGCAATTGCGGAAATATAGATGATAGCGATCGTGCCCGGCGGGAGGCCAAGGCCGCGCGGGAGAACGAAGAAGCTCATCCCGGCCGAATAGATCACCACAGTGAGGCGGAAGATGAGCCGGTTAGCCCAAGCCGCAAGCGGCAACACCGCCCAGAGGATGTACCACGGGTGGACCACAGGGAAGAAAACGACTAACACAAGCGTCGAGATTCCCAGACCGCCAATCGGATGGATGCTTCCGCGGTACGTTGCAAGGAGCATGCGGAACATGAATCCGGTGGCGATGAGCACGCCTACCGTGCGGGTAAAGGAGAGGATTGCCTCAGTGTGGTCGCCCAAGCCCAAAAGCATCCCTAGGAAGCCGGCGCCCACGCCCACGGCGGTACTAGAGGAAAGCCAAGAGCGAATGCTTGCGGCACCGCCTTGGCCCGTGATCCAGCCCAGTCCGATGCCGGATGCAAGCGTGACGATGCCGATGGACAGGATGAGGATGCCGAGTTGGACTGCGGTTGCGCTAGCTATGGCACCCAGGGGGGAATAGCCGCGCCGCAGCATCAACACTCGGGCCAGGGCCATGCCCACAAAACCCAAGCCGATAAAGCCCGTCACCTTGACCATGCCCGCGCAAGAAATGAGCAGGCCCGAGACCAAGAAATAGAACCACACGGGTCTTCCGCCCAACTTATCGACCCCGCGCAGGCCCAGTTCCAAGCCCACGAGTGCCAACCCCAACATCACCGACTCGTTATGAATACCGCCCACTAGGTGCAAGGTGGTCAGTGGGTTCAAGATACCCAGCCAAAGCGCTGATTCTGGAGAAACTCGGCAGCGACGTGCCAGCTGCGAGGTCGCCCATCCCGCTGCAATGATGCCCGCCAACGAGAGAAGACGGTGCGCAATAACACCCAGAATGATCGAGTTATGTGTGAGCAAGCTAACTATGGCTGCGAGGCCCAGTGCCACAGGGCCATAGGGCGAGGGCGAGTTGGCCCAGATGAATGGAACCGAGCGCGCTAGTGGGTCCTCCGATCCCAATAACTGAACGGGGCCTGCTGAATAGGGATCGAGCCCCTGGGCCACAATGGAGCCATTAGCAAGGTAGGAATAAATATCCTGCGTAAACAGGGGAGCGGTGAAAATGAGTGGGATGACCCAACCCGCCCACGTTCGCCAGAGCTGGCTTTGGGTTAGCAAGCGTCGAGGTTTTATGCCACGGGCACCGCGTAGTGGCGTCCCCACAAAAGGCGCGATGAGTACCCACGCGGTCACCATGAGGCCGACACCCAAAAAGACCAATGCTGAGGCCGACTGCAGCATGCGAGACATTAAAGAGCCGAATGGAACGTTGTCATAAGGATTACCCACCACGGGGAGAGCGCCCGCCCCCAGGCCGCCAACCGCGATAAGGATTGCGCCAAGTGTTCCCATCCAACGCAGGACGAAAAAGGCGCGTAGTTGATTAATAGAGGTGCGCGGGCGAACCTCAGGATCGTCGGGGAGCAGGTCATATAGGGCGTCGGAAAGCGAGCCCCTCGTTGCATCATCTGAATCAGCGTGCAGTTGCGCGGAACGAGAACCCGCACTGCCAAAACGCGGGAGGTCCTCGCGGACACCCGTTAGGAAGGCAGTGAGACGCTGTTTCATAAAGAAACACTTTAGCGGGCCTTCTGTTCAAACGGGGGTGAAGGTACGCCACGCCGGGACCAGCGCTGGTGGAAATTGGGAATGAATTAGGGAACACTAGTGTTGTCTAAAAATAGACGTTCGTTTTTAACAAGGAGGTGCAGCACATGGTCACAGATAAAGAGACCCGAACCACCGAGGGCGATACCCGTCGCCAGGTCATGCTTCTCCTCCTCAAAGACGGCCCGGTGACGGCGTCGTACCTCGGCGAGCGCCTAGGTCTTTCGGCCGCCGGAATTCGCCGGCACTTAGACATTCTGGTGGAAGAAGAGCTAACAGAGGTTGTCCATCGCCGGCCCCATTCTGCCGGGCGTGGCCGCCCTGCCAAGCATTTCCGCCTCACCGACCGTGGGCGTGCGCAATTTGGTCATGCTTACGACGCGCTTGCTTCCGATGCCCTGGACGCCCTGCGCGCGGCCGGCGGTGCCGAGGCAGTGCGTAGCTTTGCCAAAGCACGTTTCGAGAAACTTCTGGCAGACGTTAAACCACTTGTGCGGGATGACGAGTCTGTAAAGGAAGTGGCGAAGAAACTCGCTGAGGTTCTTGATGAACATGGTTACGCTGCCACGGTAAATAGTGCGGGCAACGGTGTGCAGATTTGCCAGCACCATTGCCCCGTAGCCCACGTGGCTGCGGAACATCCGGAGTTGTGTGAGGCTGAGCAGGAAGTCTTTTCTGCCCTATTAGGTAAACACGTGCAGCCCTTGGCTTCCATTGCGGATGGCCACGGAATCTGCACCACAAACATCCCCTTGACTCCGGTCAGCCCTGACCGGAAAACAAATCTTTAGACGAAAGGAGCGGGTTATGACTCAGGCACAACCAGCACCAGGCCTCGAGACCAAGATGAGTGATGACGAGATCATCTCTTCCATCGGCGGTTACGAGTACGGCTGGCACGATTCCGACGAAGCGGGTCAGGCAGCTCACCGAGGACTCAGCGAGGACGTTGTCCGCGATATCTCTGAGAAGAAGAACGAGCCGGAGTGGATGCTGGAATCCCGGCTGAAGGCGCTGCGCATCTTTAACAAGAAGCCGGTTCCAACGTGGGGCCCGGATCTCTCCGCTATCGACTTCGACAACATCAAGTACTTCGTCCGTTCCACGGAGAAGCAGGCCCAGACGTGGGATGACCTTCCCGCCGACATTAAGGAAACCTACGACAAGCTCGGCATTCCGGATGCAGAGAAAAAGCGTCTGGTCTCTGGTGTTGCGGCTCAGTACGAGTCTGAGGTGGTCTACCACAAGATCCGTGAAGACCTTGAAGCACAGGGCGTCATCTTCGTCGACACTGACACTGCCGTTAGGGAGTACCCGGAGATCCTCCAGGAGTACTTCGGCACCGTTATTCCGGCAGGCGACAACAAGTTCTCCGCACTGAACAACGCCTGTTGGTCCGGCGGCTCCTTCGTCTACGTCCCGAAGGGCGTTCACGTGGACATCCCGCTCCAGGCTTATTTCCGCATCAACACGGAGAACATGGGTCAGTTCGAGCGCACCCTCATCATCGTTGAGGAAGACGCTTACGTTCACTACATCGAGGGCTGCACCGCTCCGATTTACAACTCGGACTCCCTGCACACCGGCGTTATCGAGATTGTGGTCAAGAAGGGCGGACGTTGCCGTTACACCACCATCCAGAACTGGTCCACCAACGTCTACAACCTGGTTACCCAGCGTGCCAAGGTCGAAGAGGGCGGCACCATGGAATGGGTCGATGGCAACATCGGTTCCAAGGTCACCATGAAGTACCCGTCCTGCTGGCTGACTGGTGAGCACGCTAAGGGCGAGGTCCTCTCCCTGGCTTTCGCTGGCGAGGGTCAGGTCCAGGACACCGGTTCCAAGATGGTTCACATGGCACCGCGTACTTCCTCCAACATCGTGTCGAAGTCCGTTGCCCGCAACGGTGGCCGCGCTGCCTATCGTGGCTTGGTGCAGGTCAACGCGAACGCCTCCAACTCCACCGCGAACGTCGAGTGCGACGCACTGCTCGTGGACAACAACTCGCGTTCGGATACCTACCCGTATAACGACATCCGCAACGATCACGTGACCCTCGGCCACGAGGCAACTGTCTCCCAGGTCTCTGAGGAGCAGCTGTTCTACCTCATGTCCCGCGGCATTGCGGAAGAGGAGGCAATGGCGATGATCGTGCGCGGCTTCGTTGAGCCAATCGCGAAGGAGCTCCCGATGGAGTACGCCCTCGAGCTCAACCGCCTTATTGAACTACAGATGGAAGGATCGGTGGGCTAAGTGGTTGCCTCCAACGAATTCAATCCGGCTGACGTCACGAAGGGTGACCAGTTCACCTCCTTCAACGTCGATGACTTCCCGGTTCCACACGGCCGCGATGAGGTCTGGCGCTTCATCGCGTTGCGCCACCTGCGCGGTCTGCACAACGGCGAGTTCGCACCGGCCGTTGCACAGAAGATTTCCGTAACCACCCCAGCAGGCGTGTCGACTGAGACTGTTGCTCCCGATGACGCCCGCTTGGGCACCGCCGGTGCTCCCGCAGACCGCGTTGCCGCTCAGGCATGGACATCCATGCCGGAGGCACAGATTGTGACCATCGATGCGGATGCACAGGTCAACGACCCCGTCGAGATCACCATCACCGGAGCAGGCGAGGGAGTCACCTCCTTTGGTGCTACTTCCATTCAGGTTGGCCGCCACGCCGAGGTAACAGTCGTGCTCAAGTACGTCGGTTCCGGCACCCATGCTGACAACGTTGAATTCCTGCTTGGCGACGGCGCCAACGTCACCGTTGTTGTCGACGCTGATTGGGAAGACAACGCGGTACACCTGGGCCACCAGGTCGCCTCCATGGGTCGAGATTCTGTTCTGCGCCACAACACCGCCATCTTCGGTGGCGAGATTGTGCGCATCGTTCCACGCGTTGCCTTCACAGCTCCTGGCGGCGACGCTGAGATGCTCGGTGTCTACTTCGCAGATGCTGGACAGTACTTTGAGAACCGTCTGCTGGTGGACCACTCCGTGCCGAACTGCCGTTCCCGTGTGTTCTACAAGGGCGCCCTGCAGGGCACCAACCAGGCTGACGGCACTGTCGAATCTGGACGCAAAGAAGCCCGTACCTGCTGGGTCGGCGACGTTCTGATCCGCCAGGATGCAAACAACACCGATACCTACGAGACCAACAACAATCTCATCCTTACTGAAGGCGCACGCGCCGATGCGATCCCGAACCTGGAGATCCAGACCGGTGAGATCGTGGGGGCAGGCCACGCCGCAACCGTAGGCCGCTTCGATGATCTTGAGGTCTTCTACCTCATGTCCCGCGGTATTCCGGCTGCCGAGGCACGCCGACTCATCATCCGCGGCTTCTTCTCCGAGGTCATTTCCCGTATTCCGGTTGAGTCCTTGCGCGAGGATCTGGAAACCCGCGTCATTGACGAGCTCGAAAAAATCAACGCTTAACAATCCCCGAAAGCAGGTATAACTCAATGTCTACCCTGGAAATTAAGAACCTCCACGCGCAGGTCCTCCCGAACGACGAGAACGGCGAGCCTAAGGAAATCCTCAAGGGCGTTAACCTCACCATCAACTCCGGCGAGACCCACGCTGTCATGGGCCCTAACGGCTCCGGTAAGTCCACCTTGTCCTACGTCATCGCCGGCCATCCGAAGTACGAAGTAACCGAGGGCGAGATCCTGCTCGACGGCGAAAACATCCTCGAGATGGAAGTTGACGAGCGCGCTCGCGCTGGCCTCTTCCTGGCTATGCAGTACCCAACCGAGGTCCCGGGCGTCAAGATGGCTCAGTTCATGCGCTCCGCTGTCACCGCTGTCCGCGGTGAGGCTCCGAAGCTGCGCGAGTGGAACAAGGAACTAACCGAGGCTCGCGAGAAGCTCTCCATCGATAAGTCCTTCGCACACCGAGCTGTTAACGAGGGCTTCTCCGGTGGTGAGAAGAAGCGCCACGAGGTTATGCAGCTGGATCTGCTGAAGCCTAAGTTCGCCATCATGGATGAAACCGATTCCGGCCTCGACGTCGACGCTCTGCGCGTTGTTTCTGAGGGCATCAACCGCTTCCAGGAGGAAACCAACGGCGGCATCCTGATGATCACCCACTACAAGCGCATTCTCAACTACGTCAAGCCTGACTTTGTGCACGTCTTCGCCAACGGCCAGGTCATCAAGACCGGCGGCGCCGAGCTCGCTGACCAGCTCGAAGAGTCCGGCTACGATCAGTTTGTTAAGTAAGAAGGCTAATGTCTAACTTCGATGTAACTGCCATTAGGAAGCAGTTCCCGATTCTCGAGCGCACCGTGCGCGGCGATAAGCCGCTGGTGTACCTCGACTCGGGAGCTACCTCGCAAAGGCCACTGCCAGTTTGGAAAGCGGAGGAGGAGTTTGTGCTTGGCACGAATGCTCCAGTTCACCGTGGTTCCTACCAGCTGGCCGAAGAGGCCGACGATGCTTACGAGTCTGCTCGCCAAGCCATCGCTGCCTTCGTTGGCGCCGACCGTGACGAGATTGCGTTCACCAAGAACGCAACGGAGGCACTCAATGAGGTTGCCTACACGCTGTCGGATGAGCGTGCAGGTGATCTCTATGTAGGGGAGGGCGACACCGTCGTCGTCACCGAGCTCGAGCACCACGCGAACCTCGTCCCATGGCAGGAACTGTGCCAGCGCACCGGCGCCACGCTGAAGTGGTATTCGATGACCGAAGACGGCCGCATCGACCTCGATTCCCTCGAGCTCGATGAGAGCGTCAAGGTCGTCGCGTTCACGCACCAGTCCAACGTCACGGGTGCAATCGCTGACGTCGAAGAACTGGTTCGCCGCGCTCGTGCCGTCAACTCTCTCGTCGTCTTGGATGCCTGCCAGTCGGTTCCGCACATGGCCGTGGACTTCCATGCGCTCGACGTGGACTTCGCTGCCTTCTCGGGACACAAGATGTGCGGCCCGAATGGTGTCGGCGTGCTCTACGGAAAGGCAGAGCTGTTGGAAAAGCTCCCGCCATTCCTGACCGGCGGCTCCATGATCGAAGTCGTCCGAATGGAAAAGAGCACCTTTGCAGCCCCGCCTACTCGCTTTGAGGCGGGTACGCAGATGACCAGCCAGGTCGTGGGCCTTGGCGCAGCCGTCAAGTTCCTGAGCGAAGTGGGCATGGAAAACATCCACGCCCACGAGCAGAAGCTCACTGCTCGCGCACTGGAAGGCTTAAAGCAGATCCCCGGTCTGCACATCGTTGGACCAACCACCACCGAGCAACGCGGTGGTGCCATCTCCTTCGTGGTTGACGGTATCCACCCGCATGACCTGGGTCAGGTGCTCGATTCGCACGGTGTTTCCATCCGTACTGGCCACCACTGCGCGTGGCCGCTGCATCGTGCGGGCAACATCAACTCGACTGCCCGCGCTAGCTTCTACCTCTACAACACTGAGGAAGAAGTGGACAAGCTCATCGAAGCCGTCAAGGCTGCACGCGAATTCTTTGGAGTGGAGTAAATGAATCTAGATTCCATGTACCAGGATGTCATCCTGGACCACTATAAGAACCCGAAGTTCGCGGGCCTGCGCGAGGGCCAGTCTGAGGTCCACCACGTCAATCCGTCCTGCGGGGACGAGATCACCTTGCGCGTAAAGCTTTCCGCAGATGGCAAGACCGTTGAGGATGTCTCTTATGAGGCAGAGGGCTGCTCCATTTCGCAGGCCTCGACTTCTGTGATGGCTGAGGAAATCATTGGCAAATCTTTGTCTGAGGCCAAAGAAAAGCTCGAAGAGTTCGAGAGGATGGTGACCTCCCGTGGCGAAGTCGAAGGCGATGATGAAATCATCGGCGACGGTGTTGCTTTCGGCGGCGTCGCAAAGTTCCCCGCCCGCGTTAAATGCGCTCTCCTCGGATGGAAGGCCTTCCAGGCCGCATCCGTGGAAGCGCTCAATGAACTGGAGAAATAAATGTCTGACCCAGTAGATCCATACCAGGACGCCAACGCCAACTTCGATGGCGGCGGCGACCGTCCGCCCCAAACCGAGGCACAGATTGCCAAGGTCTTCGACATCACCGAGTACATGCGTGACGTCATTGACCCGGAGCTCGGTATCAACGTGGTTGATCTGGGCCTGGTCTATGACGTCTGGCTCGAGGACGTCGACGGCAAGGAGACAGCGATGATCAACATGACGCTGACCTCGCCGGCCTGCCCGCTTACCGATGTCATTGGTGAGCAGGTTGAAGACGCAGTGGTGGGCAACAAGCTTGCCGACGCCGTCCAGATCAACTGGGTCTGGATGCCGCCATGGGGTCCGAATATGATTACCGAGGAAGGCCGAGAGATGCTGCAGGCTTTGGGCTTTGCAGTCTAAGCGAGTAATTTAAACTTCCACATCCTGATAAGTCCCGCTGCCGAATGGTCGCGGGACTCTTCTTGTTTTCTGGTTTTGGCTCAGCTATGACCTGTTAGCGCCGGTTGATAGACTGATTCCTCGTGATTGTGACCAATGATTTCGAGGTGCGCGTGGGCGCACGTACGCTTCTCGACGCTCCCGGCCAGCACCTGCGAGTGCAGCCGGGCGACCGCATCGGGCTGGTCGGACGCAACGGTGCCGGCAAGACCACCACGATGCGCATCCTGGCAGGGGAGACCGAGCCCTATGGCGGCTCTGTCACGCGTTCCGGCCCCATTGGTTACCTGCCACAGGACTCCCGCGAAGGCAATATCGAGATCACCGCTCGTGAGCGCGTTCTCTCCGCCCGCGGTTTGGACGAGATCAAGCGCCGTATGGCAAAGCAGCAGGAGCTGATGGAGACTGCCACGGATGAGAAGTTCCGCGACAAAGCCATCCGCAAGTATTCCCGCCTGGAGGAGGAGTACCACGCTCTTGGCGGATACGAAGCCGACGCCGAGTGTGCGCAGATTTGCGACAACTTAGGATTGCCGCAGCGCATCCTTGACCAGCAGTTGAAGACTCTCTCCGGCGGTCAGCGCCGCCGCGTGGAGCTCGCACAGATCCTCTTCGCAGCGTCGGCTGGCTCGGGCAAATCCCAGACCACCTTGCTGTTGGATGAGCCGACTAACCACTTGGATGCTGACTCCATTACGTGGCTGCGCGGCTTCTTGTCCAAGCACGAGGGCGGCCTCATCATGATCTCCCACGATGTGGACCTCCTTGAGGCTGTGTGCAACAAGATCTGGTTCCTTGATGCGGTGCGCGCCGAGGCCGACATTTACAACATGGGATTCAAGAAGTACCTGGATGCGCGCGCTACCGACGAAGCTCGCCGCCGACGTGAGCGCGCCAATGCGGAGAAGAAGGCTTCGGCCCTGCAGAAGCAGGCTGCCAAACTCGGCGCGAAGGCCACCAAGGCGGCCGCTGCCAAGCAGATGCTTGCCCGCGCGGACCGCATGATGAACCAACTGGATGAAGTGCGCGTGGCCGACAAGGTCGCGCACATTAAGTTCCCTGAGCCCGCGCCGTGCGGCAAGACCCCGCTGAACGCTAAGGGTCTTACCAAGATGTACGGTTCCTTGGAAGTCTTTGCCGGCGTCGATCTCGCCATCGACAAGGGCTCCCGCGTGGTTGTTCTCGGTTACAACGGCGCTGGTAAGACCACGTTGCTGAAGCTGCTTGCGGGAGTAGAACGCACCGACGGTGAGGGCGGCATTGTTTCCGGCCATGGTCTGCGTATCGGCTACTTCGCGCAAGAGCACGACAACATCGACGCGAAAAAGACCGTGTGGGAGAACACCATTGAAGCTTGCCCGGACGCAGGCCAACAGGATCTCCGCGGCCTCCTCGGTGCCTTTATGTTCTCCGGCGACAAGCTGGAGCAACCCGCCGGTACCTTATCCGGTGGTGAGAAGACCCGCCTTTCGCTGGCAACCCTGGTGTCCTCGCGCGCAAACGTCTTGCTGCTGGATGAGCCGACCAACAACCTGGACCCGCAGTCTCGTGAGCAGGTGCTCGACGCACTTTCCACCTACACCGGCGCCGTCGTGTTGGTTACACACGACCCCGGTGCGGTCAAGGCGCTGAAGCCCGAGCGCGTCATCATCATGCCTGATGGCGATGAGGATCTATGGAACGACGAATACATGGAGATTGTTGAGCTGGCCTAAACATTGCAGTGTCGGACCAGATTGTGTTCATGGACGCAGGACGTATCGTAGAGACCGGCGAGCCCAATGCGTTCTTTAACAACCCGCAGACGGAGCGCGCCCAGAAATTCCTCGATAACCTCGTCTTTTAGGAGTCTTTAGCCGATGACCACGCCCCGCATCCTGCTTGATTGCGATCCCGGAATTGATGACGCCCTTGCCCTCATTTATCTCGCGGCGCTTCACCACGTTGGCGAGATTGAACTCGTTGGTGTCACCACGACGGCCGGCAACATCGACGTCGACACCACTGCTCGCAACGCGGCGTTCATTCTCAGCGAATGCGGGCTAAGGGAGATTCCCGTGGCACCCGGCCACCCAGTTCCCTTGAAGGTTCCACTGGTAACGACCCCGGAAACCCATGGCCCAGCTGGCCTGGGCTACGTCACTGCCCCAGACTGGCACTCCGATTACAACTGGCGGGACCTGTGGAACAACTCTGTTGAACAGGGCGCGCAGCTCATCGTCTCCGGTCCGCTCACCAATGCCGCGCTAGCCGGGGTGAGCAAGTTCAGCCAGGTGACGGTGATGGGCGGCGCAGTGAACTACCGGGGCAACACCACGCCCACAGCGGAGTGGAACTTCTGGGTAGACCCGCATGCCGCAAAGCAGGTCTTTGCCGCCTTGCGCGAAAGCGACAGCCAAGCGACGCTGTGCTCACTGGAAGTGACCGAGCAGTTTCTCATCGCGCCGCCGCGCTTGGAGCGACTCATCGCGGAGCTTGGCGAGCATCCGGTGGCCCGCCACCTTCCAGAGATCCTGCGCTTTTATTTCGAGTTCCATCAAGAGCAAGGGGAGGGCTACCAGGCTCAAATCCATGACCTGCTCACCTGCATGATCGCGCTCGGCAAGGTGGATTACCTTAAGCACACCACCACCGTGGACGTGGAGGCTGAGTCGCAGTTGCTGCGCGGAACATCCGTGGCGGACCTACGGGGACATTGGGATGCGCCGGCCAACGCACACGTGGTGACCGCCGTAGATATCGTAGGCGCGCACGCAGAGCTCACCCGTGCGGCCGGGATTTTGGCTCGTCGCGTTTAGTGCGCTTATTATTGATGGGCTGCCCGAGGTGACATAGGGCAGAATTTTGCCAACACTTTGTACATCTACTACTTCCCAAAGTGAAAGTTTCATGTCACAGATCTCTTTAACGCCAGCCCGCAAAGGCCTGGTAATCGCCGGTGCGCTCATCGTCGTAGCCACCTGGATCTATCTCGTTTTGGTCCGTCCGACTTCCTGGGAGTCCGTCGCGGGCTCCACTGAAACACTCATCACCTTGGTCGGCTACTTGCTCGGTGCCGCCTTGCTGCTTGCAGGCGCGCTGCCAGCGCTTCCTGCCCGAACCATCGCAATCATCCCTGTCGCGTTGGTCCTCAACATCGTCGTCGGCGAGATCATCGGTTCCATTGGTGTACCGCTCTACATCGACTCCGTGGGTACCATCCTCGTCGCCGCCATTGCCGGCCCTATCGCTGGCCTGGCCACGGGTACTCTATCCTCCGTGGTGTGGGGTCTTCTCAACCCGGCAGCCCTGCCATTTGCGGCTGTATCGGCTGCGACCGGTTTCCTTGCGGGTTGGGCGATCAACCAGGGTGCCTTCAAGAAGTGGTGGTCCGTCATCCTTTCCGGCGCCATCATCGGAATCATCTCCGGCATGCTGGCCGCGCCCGTCGCGGCATTCGTTTACGGCGGCACCGCTGGCCTGGGAACGGGCGCCGTGGTCTCGCTCTTCCGCGAGCTCGGTAACTCGCTTATCGCTTCGGTGACCCTGCAGTCCTTCATCTCCGACCCGCTCGATAAGGCCATCGTCTTCCTCATCGTGTGGGCGGCAATCAAGGCACTGCCGAAGCGCACCCTCGAAAGCCTGCGCCCGCGTTAATGATTCACCCAGCCACTGTTTTTAGCGCCGCAGCCTCCACCTGGTTTCTCATCGTGGCCGTCAACTCACCCCTGCTCAATGCGGCTGTGCTCATCATGTGGCTCATACTTGGCACCATCGCATCACGCTCGATAGCGGTGGTCGCCACCACCACGGTGCTTGCCCTTCCCGCCGCGGCATCGATGGTGCTCATTCACGCGCCCTACGGCACTGACCGTATATTCCCATTGCTCACCAGTGATGGCCTGCTTCTTTCAGGCCAACTTTCCCTACGTTTCGCCGCCTTGATGGGCTGTATCGTGGCGGCTGCCGCCATGGTTAAGGTCAGCGACGTCGCCAAGTGGCTCCAAGCCTCCCGCCTCGGCCACAAAGCTGCCTACGTGGTGGGTGCCTCCCTACAATCCCTGCCCGAGGGTGCGCGCGCCATCGCCGCGGTACGCGACGCCAACCGCCTCAGCGGCGTGCAGGTTTCCATACGCAACGTTGCCTCCCGCGTCATCATCCCGGTGATCGCACGCCTGCTCACCCAGGGTGCGCAACGGGGCCAGGCCTTAACTGCGATCGGATTCGACAGACCAGGCCGGCGCACGGTTTTGGCCCCCGTTCCAGACAGCCTGGCTCAGCGCATCGTACGGTGGGCACTGCCCATCATCAGTATTCTTGGAGTATTGCTATGGATCTAGTCCCAGGAACAAGCAAGACCATCCGCGTGGGATTTAGCGAAAATGCCGACGACGTTGCGCATCAACTCGCAGAGATTTTGGGCGTTGACACGGTAATCGGCGCCGATGCGGCAGCACACGTATCTCTCCTGCGCGAGACAGTCAGGGAAGAACTAGCGCTTGCGTTGGAACACCTTGGGATGGATCCGCAGAACATGAAATCCAGGGTAGAGCAGGCGCTTTGCGACGTCGCCCTCGACGGCACGCGCAAACCCTCCGGCCTGTCTGGTGGTCAAACACGCCGGCTTGCGCTCGCGCAGGTCGCAATAGCCGAGCCACCCGTGCTCATCGTGGTCGAGCCGTGGGCAGGCCTCGATCCCGATTCACGCGAGCGCATCGCCAGCTATCTCGGAACGCTGAAAGAAACCGCGGTCATCCTCGTTGAACACGACACCAGCGCAGACGGCATTTTTGACCTTGCCCGCGTGGCTCCGACTTCGGAAAGCGTCACTATTTCCCAGGTGCGTGCTACGCGCGGTGCGAAACCCAGGCGCTGGTGGCACCTCAAAGCTCCGGAATCCAGCTCTTTCGAGATCGGACCGGTGGACTTGAAGCTGCGGCCCGGAGGAGTGCTGTGGCTGCGTGGCGGAAACGGTTCAGGCAAGACCACGTTGCTGCGCGCAGCCGCTGGCCTCGACAGCAATGAACCCGCCCATCCCAGCATCGCGATGGCGCTGCAATCACCCATGGACCAGGTGCTCGAATCCACCATTGGAGCGTGGGTGCAGGAGCCAGATCTTATACCTGACCTGCCTCTAGAGGAGCACCCTCTGGACGTCTCGGCTTCGCAATTGCGGGTCGCGCAGGTCGCCTACGCGGTGGCACTGCGCCGCAGTATTCTCATTCTTGATGAGCCGGACACGCTTCTCGACGCCCGTGGCAGAGTGATGGTCCATCGGCTCATTCACAACGCGCTCTCCGCATCGACGGCAATAGTATTGACCTGCCACGATCCCGCGTTTGTGGCCGAGGTCGCCACCTACGCAACGGTAGACGAAATGAATTTAGCGAACTGACGCAGCGCCCGAAACCTCATGGATGAGAATCCGTGGAGCACGGGCAACGGTGAAGGGTGAAACCTTCACCATTACTCACGCGCCATTAATTACGGAAGCCGTGGACCGGGGCGGGGATGAAGCCGCCGCGATTGACAAACGTGGAGTTGCCCACGGTGTTGACCGGGATGACCGGAGCGTATCCGAGCAGGCCACCGAAGTTGACTTCGTCGCCAATCTTGGCCCCCGGTACTGGAATAACGCGGACCGCGGTGGTCTTATGGTTCATCACACCGATGGCGGCTTCATCAGCAATCATGCCGGCAATCGTTGCCGCAGAGGTATCGCCAGGAAGCGCAATCATGTCGAAGCCGACTGAGCAGATTGCGGTCATGGCTTCCAGCTTGTCCATGGAGATGGCACCGGAACGCACTGCGTCGATCATTCCCTTGTCCTCAGAGACGGGGATGAAGGAACCCGAAAGGCCGCCGACGCGCGAGCATGCCATCATGCCGCCCTTCTTCACGGCGTCGTTAAGCAGTGCCAATGCGGCTGTCGTGCCATGAGTACCGACCTGGTCAAGGCCCATGTGCTCCAGGATGTGTGCCACAGAATCGCCGAGCTCGGCGGTTGGTGCCAGGGAAAGGTCAATGATGCCGAAGGGAACGCCAAGGCGCTCGGAGGCCATGTTGCCCACGAGCTGGCCAGCACGCGTGATCTTAAACGCGGCCTTCTTGACCTCCTCGGCAACCTGATCCAGGGTGGCACCCTCGAGGTTGCCCAACGCACGGTCCACCACGCCGGGGCCGGAAACGCCCACGGAAACCACGCAATCCGGTTCCTCGATGCCGTGGAAGGCACCCGCCATGAACGGGTTGTCGCCCACGGAGTTTGCAAAGACCACCAGCTTGGCACAGGCGATCGCCGACTGATACTTGGTCAGTTCGGCGGCCTCCTTGATGACCTCGCCCATGCGCTTGGCGGCATTCATGTTGATGCCCGCGCGCAAGGACGCGATATTTACGGAAGAGCATACGAGCTCCGTCGTAGACAGGGCCTCAGGGATCGAATTGATGAGCTTCTTTTCCGCGGTGGTAGCGCCCTTTTCCACGAGAGCAGAATAACCACCGACGAAGTTCACGCCGGTCTCAGCCGCTGCGCGATCGAGTGCCTTGGCCACCTCAACGGGGTTTCCTTCGACGCCTGCGACGATGAGCGATACCGGCGTGACGGAGATGCGCTTATTAACGATCGGAATGCCGAGCTCCGCCTCGATGCCCTCGCACACCTCAACCAGGTGCTTTGCGCGTTCAGTCACCAGGTCATATACCGCCTGGGCAGTCGCATCCATGGATGAACGCGTACATCCCAGCAAGGAGATACCCATGGTCACCGTGCGGATATCGAGACGGTACTTGTCGATCATCTCGATCGTGTCGAGAATACTTACGGTATTAAAACGATTGAGCATATTTAGATCTCATTCATCGCTGTAAACAGCGCCTCAGACTGTACGCGGATGGACTGGTTAATGTCTTCGCCCACCTTATTCATGCGCTCTTGAATCTGTTGGATCGATACCTCAGATTCATCAAATTCCACGCGCAGAATCATGGTGAAAAAACCGGACATGAGTGTCTGCGAAACGTCGACAATATTCACCCCGAGCTCAGCGAGGTTAGTAGTTACAGAAGCAATAATTCCGGTGCTATCAGCGCCGGTCACAGTCATGATGGCAATCATGGAGTTGATTCTAGTGCTTCTCACCTCTTAATTGTCTGGCGACCAATAAACGGGGCCAAGCTCACAGTTAGCGTAGGGTGGGGCGTCATGACCACAGTTAAGAAAGTTTTGTACATCGGCGGACACGGCAAGATCGGTCTGCTCTCCGCACCTCTTATTTCTGAGAAGGGTTACGAGATGCACTCACTGGTCCGCAACCCCGACCAAGCCCCAGAGATCGAGAAACTCGGCGCCACCCCAGTCATCAAGGACATCACTGAGCTCAGCGTTGACGAGTGGGCAGATTTGCTCACGCTTTACGACGTCGTGGTTTGGGGCGCCGGAAACGGCGGCCGCGGGGGAGCAGAGCTCACAACTGCTGTGGATCGCGATGGCGCGCTTGCCACGATCGACGCACTCGAGCAGCTCAAAGCAGCTGGCAAGCCCACCCCGAAGTACGTGATGATCTCCTATGTTGGCGCGACCCACAATACTGCTAACCCTGACGACACATCCTGGTACGCCTACGTCGAGGCCAAGAAGGCAGTGGACAATCGCCTCAATGCCTCACAGCTCGACTACCTCATCCTTGGCCCTTCCGCCTTGAGTGATGAACCCGCAGAAGGCATCGAGGTTCTCGAGTCGCCGTCCACGGAAAAGGAGACCAGCCGCGAGCTCGTGGCACAGGTTGTGGCCGAGATCGTGGGACGCGATGAGTTCCCGAACACCCCGTTGGAGTTCTACAACGGCACCAACCCGGTCTCTAGCATCTAGGTTCAGCTTGGTGTAGAAGCTTGCTTTCTCGGACGGCTGCCGCGGATAGATTGCTCGACCAAGGCCAGAACCGCCTCTAGGTTCGTGGTATCACCTAGTGCAAGACGGTTGATGAAACCATCCATGAAGGTCTCCAAATAAAGCACCAACGTGTCAATGGAGACGTCGTCACGCATGCGCCCTTGCTCGGCGTTGCTCTCCAAACGTGCACGCACCGCCCGATCCAAGACTTCCTGCTGGTCGCGCCAACGCATGGCAAAGGAGGGATCGGTGCGGAGCATGGAAGTCACCTCGAGGCGAGTGGCCAGCCAATCATGGCGCTCTGGGTGGCGAAGCATTTCGCTCATCACCTCAACCAGACCGTTGTTTGCAACGACTTCAGCCTGGCGAGCGGCGTCTTCCTGGGCCAGTGCCAAAAATAGGGACTCTTTGTCACCGAAGTGGTGGAAAATCGCACCACGCGACTTTCCCGTAGCTTCTTCGAGAAGGCGCACGGTTGCGCCCTCATAGCCATGCTCGGCAAAACACTTTCGGGCACCTACCAAGATTTCGTGACGACGTCGGTTGAGCTCAGAATCGCTCACGATAGGCATGGAAGTCTCCTCAAAAGTGCAATAAGAATAATCAAAATAAGATAAAGGAGGGCCGCACGGCGAAAGCCGGCGGCCCATAAGCGGAGGCGGCTGCCTTCTACCAAATACTTGCTAGCAGGAAGCCATCCTCCGAGAGGCAGTCCGATTAGGACTTGACCATCTGGCGCAGAACGTACTGCAGAATGCCGCCGTGGCGGTAGTAGTCAGCCTCACCTGGGGTGTCGATGCGGACCTTAGCGTCGAACTCGACGGTCTCGCCGGACTCCTTGGTTGCGGTGACGTGAACGGTCTTCGGGATACCGCCCTCGTTGAGAGCTGCGATGCCCTCGATGTCGAAGGACTCGGTGCCGTCCAGGCCCAGGGACTCGTGGGACTCGCCCTCTGGGAACTGCAGCGGAATGACGCCCATGCCGATGAGGTTCGAGCGGTGAATACGCTCGAAGGACTCGGTGATGACAGCCTTCACGCCGAGCAGGTTGGTGCCCTTTGCGGCCCAGTCACGGGAAGAACCGGTGCCGTACTCCTTACCTGCAATAACAACCAGCGGGATGCCAGCTGCCTTGTAGTTCTGGCAAGCATCGAAGATGAATGCCTGAGGAGCGCCTTCCTGAGTGAAGTCGCGGGTATAGCCACCTGCAACGTCAACCAGCTGGTTCTGCAGACGAATGTTGGCGAAGGTACCACGCATCATGACCTCGTGGTTACCACGACGGGAACCGAGGGAGTTGTAGTCCTGGCGCTCAACGCCGTTCTCATCCAGGTACTGAGCAGCTGGGGTGCCTGGCTTAATGGAAGAGGCAGGGGAGATGTGGTCGGTGGTGACGGAGTCGCCCAGCTTGGCAAGAACGCGAGCGCCCTTGATGTCCTCGACTGGGTTTGGCTCTGCTGGCATACCGTCGAAGTACGGTGCCTTGCGGATGTAGGTGGAGTCCTCGTTCCACTCGAAGGTTTCGCCCTCCGGAACATCGAGGGAGCGCCATGCGTCGTCGCCCTTGAAGACGTCAGCGTAGTCAGCCTCGTAGAGCTCACGGGAGATAGCCTTCTGGATGGTGTCCTCGATCTCCTCGGCGGAAGGCCAGATGTCCTTGAGGAAGACATCGTTGCCGTCCTGATCCTGGCCAAGAGCCTGGGTCTCGAAGTCGAAGTCCATGGTGCCAGCAATAGCGTAAGCGATAACCATGATTGGGGAAGCCAAGTAGTTCATCTTGACGTCCGGGGAGATACGACCCTCGAAGTTACGGTTACCGGAAAGAACCGCGGTAGCAGCAAGGTCGTGCTCGTTGATAGCTGCAGAGATCTCCTCTGGCAGCGGGCCAGAGTTACCGATGCAGGAGGTGCAACCGAAGCCGGAGAGGTAGAAGCCCAGAGCCTCAAGGTCCTTCCACAGGTCTGCACGCTGGAAGTAGCCATCAACAACCTGGGAACCAGGTGCGCAAATGGTCTTAACCCATGGCTTGGAGGTTAGGCCCTTTTCAGCGGCCTTGCGGGCGATGAGGCCAGCGCCGACCATGACGGAGGGGTTAGAGGTGTTGGTGCAAGAGGTAATGGAAGCGATAGCAACCATACCGTGGTCCAGGGTGTACTCGCCGCCCTTCGGGGAGGTGACGGTAACCGGGTTGGACTGACGGCCGGAGCCGCCCTTAGCTGCGGACTCGCCGTGGCCTTCGCGGGAGTTGTTCAGGCCACCGGTGACGTCGACGAAGGACTCGTCAGCGTCGCCTTCAGCGGTCATGCGCTTTGCCTCAATGGAAGACTCGTCAACGACGACGTCGCCAGTTACGTAGGTAGGCAGATCCTTACGGAACTGCTCCTTAGCCTCGGAGAGCAGGATGCGATCCTGTGGGCGCTTCGGACCAGCGATGGAAGGAACAACGGTGGACAGATCGAGCTCGAGGTACTCGGAGTACTCTGCCTCTGGAGCATCCTGCTCGAGCCACATGCCCTGAGCCTTTGCGTAAGCCTCGACGCGCTCGATCTGCTCGATTGGGCGACCGGTGAGCTCGAGGTACTTGATGGTCTCTTCGTCGATCGGGAAGATCGCAGCGGTAGAACCGAACTCTGGGGACATGTTGCCGATGGTGGCGCGGTTTGCCAGAGGAATGGACTTAACACCGTTGCCATAGAACTCGACGAACTTCTGAACTACGCCGTGCTCGCGGAGCATCTCGGTGATGGTCAGAACGACGTCGGTTGCAGTAACGCCTACTGGGATCTCGCCGGTCAGCTTGAAGCCAACAACGCGCGGGATGAGCATGGAAACCGGCTGGCCGAGCATTGCTGCCTCAGCCTCGATGCCGCCAACGCCCCAACCGAGGATGCCGAGGCCGTTCTCCATGGTGGTGTGGGAGTCGGTGCCGATACAGGTATCTGGGTAGGCAACGCCCTCGTTATCGAAGACAACTCGGGAGAGGTACTCGATGTTGACCTGGTGGACAATACCGGTTCCTGGAGGAACTACGCGGAAGTTGGAGAAGTTCTCAGCACCCCAACGCAGGAACTGGTAACGCTCCTGGTTGCGCTCGTACTCGATTTCAACGTTCTTCTCGAGAGCCTCAGGGGAGCCGAAAGCCTCAACGATGACGGAGTGGTCAATAACCATCTCAGCCGGGTTGAGCGGGTTAACCTGCTCTGGCTTGCCGCCGAGTGCGGAAACTGCCTCACGCATGGTGGCGAGGTCGACCACACACGGAACGCCGGTGAAGTCCTGCATCAGGACACGGGCCGGGGTGAACTGAATCTCAGTGTCCGGCTCAGCGGACGGATCCCAGTTAGCGAGTGCGTTGATGTGGTCCTTGGTTACATTCTTGCCATCCTCGTAGCGCAGCTGGTTCTCAGCAAGCACCTTAAGGGAGTACGGCAGCTTCTCCAGGCCTGGAACCGCGTTGATGTCGAAGTAGTCGTAGGACTTACCGTTGACATCAAGGGTCTTCTTGGCGCCGAAGGAGTTCAGGCTTTCAGTCACAGGGAGCTCCATTCCTTGTTGATAGAACAAATTGTTCCTTGCTTCTAGCCCTACCCGAACTGGAGCGCTTTAGCCCGCACCCTATACATCTATATATAAGGAACGAAACAAGCGCTGAATTTCAGGCACTAGAAGCGAGAAGAACGCGAAGGTTCAGAAACCAGTCTAATGGTTCAAACCGACGACCGTGTTAACTATAACAGTACGAGCGTTCTGTTTCATCATTTTAGGGGGACCGGCGCGTCACCCACCGAAATTTGGGCGCCGAGCGATAGTTTCAGTAACAACAATCAAGCCACCGTGGGCGGCAGACCCAAGTAGCTCACAGCAGGCCCACTGGAGAATTCAGGAAAACGATCGACATAGGGGAGGGCAATCGCAATGATCCCAGAAGACGTCGACCTAGCAAACCTTTCCGACCAACTCAGTCAGGACGGCGTAGCGTTTAGCAATCCCCGCATCGCCAATGATCTAGAAATCCAGGAAGAGATCATTAAATCCCTCCATCCAGATCACGGCATCGCCGTAGTGGACAGTTTTTCGGCTAGCGCGGCTGACGCACGCGACATTGCACAAGATCTCCAGTCGGCGACTGGGCTCGATACTGTCATCGTTCAGACGCCGACTCATATCTCGGCCGTAAGCGATTCACTAACTCGGGCAAGTATCGAAGCCGCCGAGCGAGCCATACCGAAGGGCCTCGATCAGACCTCCGTGTTGGAGCAGTTCTATTCCGGAACCGATCACTTCACCGTTCACTGGATGGCGATCATAGCCCTCGCTTTAGCCCTCGCCGGCGTCGCGGGATGGTCCGCCTATCGCGCGGCGAGCGCTACGCGGACGGCAATAAATTAGCCGCGAGGCATCTCAGAAAGAGGCGCTGCAGGATGTTTAAAACGGCTTAGTTTTGTTCGAAAAAATATAACACTAACCCGATTCGGACAGCCCTACGAGCACCCCTCACGAGACTCAGCCGACGCCTCCCACAATCATCCCGACGAGCAATCCACACGCCGAAACCAGTCCGGGAAAATATTTGGAAACGGCCCCAAAAATCCCCAACTTTTAACGCTCGAACTACGCCCGAAACCCGATAGCCCTGTTACCAAGAGGGGCTCAACTTGGACTCCGAACCGCGATTCACGGCACCGGAGACGTCTGCGAAATCGGCCATCAGGCCGACCACCGCGCCCGCAAAGAGGGCAGTGGGGAAGGGGTTTGGTCAACCACCCTGACTTGACAGGAGGTGGGGGAGGGGTGCGGAAGGGGCCTTAAGTGGCCAGTCGAGCCTTAGATGTGACCAAAATCACAGTCACGGGAATGTAACAAAATCGTTGCAGGTTGACCGCCGGTGTAACGCCCTGTGGCCCAGCGGGACGCATGTGAATTTTGAGCAAAGTGTGCGCCAGGGTGTGTCGGTGACGTATGGTTCCAGTATCGACTCACGGGTTGATTCTTGTTCCATACGTTCATGGGCCAAGCCTTGACTCTCAATCGAGTAGACACACGGGTATGTGGGGAAGCACGCCTCGAGTGGAAGCAGAAGGATTGAGAATCGCCGCCTGGTTCAGGAGGACGCAATGGAAGCTTCTTGATTGTTCGGCAATCGCATTCATTGGCTTAGGCCAACTCGAACAAAGCGATACAGACGTGTCGCCAGATTTTCGAACACAGCGGAAGCGACAAGTTCAATCCCACGTAGCCGATTACAGTGTTCGAATTTTTCAAAATTAAGACACCCACATTCCGATTGGGGACTAGCAACGCGCTCTTTCCCTGTCGCCGGCTTTTCGGGCATCGGTCGAAGGAGACTATCGACGGGTTCTCGCTAAGGGGACGGCAGTACTGAGCCACAGCGAGTCACTCGTTAGGGTTCGCTTCGTGCGGCCCGTTCAAGGTTCGTGGCTGCAAGACGGACAGCCCTCTCAGTGACACAAGGTGTCACGGTGTCGCGGCGTCCGGGAGGCCATGGACTTTAGAGCGGTTCATACGATTCGACGGCGAGGATGACGCGTAATGCAGTCCCGCGTTTGTCATAGCTATAGGCCACCTAATGGGAGGACTATCGAATAGGGCAGGCGCCTTGAAGCTCATCGCGCGGCACCGCGGCGCAGAGTCTTCCTTCACGCACTTTCACTTATGGCTGATGTGCTCGACAGCACCCTCTACTTTTATATCCGGCGCCAGGTACTCCTGGACGGTTGCGTAGAGAGCGCTGCGCTTGACGACGTCGATTTTCCTGACTTTGTGCGAATTAGTCAGGGGAGAAGGGTCCATAGACCACGACATGTTCGTCCTCGAGACCCATTAGTCCCGGGCATACCTATGCCAATTGCAACAAAGTTCCTGCTCCTCAACGGGTAGCAGCTGGCAGCTGCATAGGTTCTGAACGGGCATATCTAGGTGAGATGCGAGTCGACAATCCAGGATTACGTGGGCGTCTAGGAGATACCTCTCGTGGCCACCACCTTCAAGTTTGGCTCTAGGCGTCTGAAGACGCTTCTAGCTACCGTCGCAACTACTGCGGCGTTGTCAACCGTTTCCACCATGACTCCCGCTGTTGCTCAGGAAGCAGCACCGGTAGACATCCAGTCCCTGCTGTCCTCTGATAACCCATCAATTGCGGACCTCGCCGGCGCCATCGCTTCCATCGAGGAGCAGGTTGCCAAAATTGAGGCCGAGATCGGCCTTCGTCGCGAGGACGTCAACCGCGCGCTCGTTGATCTCCAGGATGCGCGTACCGAAGCCGAGCAAGCACGCCGCAGCACGACCACGGCACGCGGCGAACTCAACACCGCACAGTCCGACGTTGAACGGGCCCAGGCCAAGCTCAACGAACTGTCGCGTACCGCTTATCGCCGCGCCAACACCTCCGATGCAGTATCTGCAGCAGCAGGCAACGACGCACGCGGAGACATGCTCGAGCGTCAGTCCTACTTGCGGACCCAAACCAAGGACCAGCAAGCAATCTTGGATCAGCTGGAGCGGGAGCGCACGGAAAAGGCGAACAAGGAATCGCAGCTTCGCAAAACCCAGCAGTTGGCCGAGCAACGCGAAGAGCACGCTACTGAGGCCGAGGCAGCTGCACGTCGAACTCTGGAAGACAGCGCTTCCCAGGTCGAAGAATTCTCGTCCCAGCGTGAATCGCTCATGCAGCAGCACGCCAAGGTTCAAAAGGCGCTAAATCAAGCCAAAGGGCTGGATTCAAGCGAACAACCCGATTCCAATAATGAAGAAAACGTCAAGTCAAATAACTTGACCGAAGGTGCTGCAAACCAGTCGACTGGTGAGCAATCCACCGACTCTCAGACCGCTCCCCAGACTCCTGGAGCAACCCCCCAGGCTGCGGCCCCGGAGTCTGCACAATCGGCCACCGAGTCGGCGAACGAGTCTGCTGCCCAGCCAGGCACACAGTCTGCAACCGAATCCGCCACCACGGCGGCATCCCAGGAGCAGCCAACTGCAGGGGCATCGGATGACAACAGCGGTTTTACTTCCGAGGAAACGGTAGAGCGTGAGTTCCACGCTGAGAAGTCCGGCAACCAGCTTTCTGCGAGCGACGTTCGGAAGGCTGCTCAAGCGGCCCAAGAGTTGTCCTCTGATCCAAACGTGCAGAAGCTCTCTTCTGACGGAATTTCCATGCAAGGTTCTTCCTTGGATTCCGGCTCACTGAAACTTGCAGCCACCGCTATTGGTGCGGCGGCAGCCATTGTTGGCGCCGCACAGCCTAACCACACTGGCTTAACCCAGGAAGAGCTCGACGCTTTCGCGCAGGGCTCTTCCCAGCTGGCCGCACTGCAAGGCTCCGGCAACACGAACACCGCCGACGACTCCCTGACGGGCGCCGTCTCGGATGTCCTGGGTGGGTTGAAAACCACTGACGATGTCACAGAGGAAGCGACGAACGTTCTGGGCAATGCTGACCGTAACTCAAAGATTGAAGCGGTTATCGCTCGCGCCCAGTCCCAGATCGGAGTTCCTTATGCGTGGGGCGGCGGTGACGCGAATGGCCCGACCAAGGGCATCCGCGACGGCGGTGTTGCCGACTCTTACGGCGATTACAACAAGGTCGGCTTCGACTGTTCTGGCCTGACGCTCTACGCCTTCGCCGGCGCGGGCATTTCGCTTCCGCACTACTCCGGATACCAGTACCAGAAGGGCACCCAGGTCCCAGCTAGCCAAATGCAGCGCGGCGACCTTATTTTCTACGGACCTGGCGGCAACCAGCACGTAGCTATCTATCTTGGCGACGGCACCATGATTGAGGCCCCTCAGTCTGGATCCAACGTTCAGATTTCCCCTGTGCGCCAATCCGGCATGGCCCCTAATGTCGTGCGCCTCCTCTAAGCCCCAGCCTTTGGTTGGTAAAGTTGGGGTATGACTGACGCACAACAGCATGCCCGCAGCTTCGACGCCCTCCTCGTTCTTTCTTTCGGTGGCCCGGAAGGAAACGAGGAGGTCGTTCCGTTTTTAGAGAATGTCACCCGCGGGCGGGGCATTCCACGCGAGCGCCTAGAAGTCGTAGGCGAGCACTATTTCCATTTCGGCGGAGTAAGTCCGCTGAATCAACTCAATCGCGAGATCATCGATCATGTCGAGACGGAGCTCAAAAAACGCGGACATAATCTACCGATCTACTTCGGAAACCGTAACTGGCACCCCTTTGGAAAAGAAGCGGTTGAGCAGATGGCCGCAGACGGCGTCCGCAACGTAGCCGTCCTCGCCACCTCCGCTTGGGGCGGGTACTCCGCGTGCCGCCAGTACGACGAGGACATCGTCAAGCTGCGGGCACACCTCGAGGAGAAGGGCCTTCCGCAGATCGAGTTCACCAAGATCCGCCAATTCTTCGATCACCCCAAGTTCATCGGCGAAATGGCGCAGGCCGTCAAGGACGCCTATGCAAAGATCCCAGAGGGTACGCAAGCGCGCATGCTGTTTACTGCCCACTCCGTACCCACCGCGCACGACAATGTCGGTGGTGGAGAAGGGGACAAGAACATCTACTCCCGCCAGGTCGCCGAGGCCTCGCGTCTCGTTGCCGAGGCCGCAGGTATCACCGATTATGACCTAGTTTGGCAGTCTCGTTCGGGCAGCCCGAAGACCCCTTGGCTCGAGCCGGACATTGTCGATCACACCACTGAAATCCATGAGAAGAACGGCGTCGACGCAGTGGTCGTCTGCCCAATTGGGTTCATTTCCGACCACATGGAGGTCGTATGGGACCTCGACACCGAGCTTCAGCAGGCTGCCGACGAAATGGGAGTAATCGTGGAGCGCACCCGCACCGCGGGCCCCACCGATGCCTTCTCGTCGATGGTTGTCGATCTCATCGAGGAGCTGGAGCAAGAAAAGCCATGGGAGTCCCTAGGCGATGTCACCGTTCAGGGCTGCACCGTCAACGGCGCACCTTGCGCTGAAGGCTGCTGCGACATTTGGTCGCTTCGCAAGCCGACAGCCGCTGCCAAGTAGCATCCACCCTTAGAAGCATTGCCCGTTGAAGCCTTCCGGTTTCAGCGGGCAAAGTCAGTTAACGCATAGGACACACCCGCCATGCGAGCCTGCCTAATATGTCGCCACAGTGCCAAAAGATGATGGTCGAGGCTGTGGTCAGCCATTCGCTCGGTCACCGTTTCGATGATTGCGCCGACGCGATCCGCACGGGCAAACAATTTCGCAGCGCGCGGTGGCACCGATTCCGGCAAGCCAGGAGTGTCGTAGAAGTCACTGAGGGACCCCACGGCAAGACGCGGATTATGTAGCGCATCTGTGGAATAACCGCCGGCCTCGATGAGAGTGGCGGCCTGGTTGGTCGCCTGGCTCAGCAATGCGTCGGCCTCGCCGGGGCTTAACCACGAGGGTGCGGGCAGTGGAAGAGTCTCTTCATAGAGCTTCCAGCTGGTACTGGTGTTGCCATAGTGGGGGATGAGAACTAAGTGACGTCTTGTATCATTGGTGCGCACCACGATTGCGCCCTCAGCGCTTTCCGACGCCGCCTTCCACGACACCGAACCCGGCGGCAATGCCGGTGACTCGCCAGGACCCGAGAGGATGAGTCTAAAGACGGGCTCGCGCTGTTGTGCCGCGATGAGTTCTGAAGTTTCGGTCCGCAAGGTTGAAAGGAGCTCGATGAAGGGCTCCTCATTTTCCATCGCCTGCATCCCTCCGAGCTCTTGCAGCACATCCAGAAGATCATCTGTCGACTCATGTCCCCACAGCCAGGCTCCCAACCAGACGGCAGTATTTTGTAAAGGAGACCAAACCTCGGCGCGCATATCCATGGCCAGAAAGTTTAATGGATAGACTTTCTCCCCATGAGTATCGATCCATATGGCGGCGACATTTTTGCAGGTCACAAACGGACACAGAAGAAGGAGTATCCCAAGGTCCCAGCCGAGCCGGGGCTCGTCGTGGAAGTCCGCGGCGACGACTTTATTGGCGCGGTGATGGGAGTCGACAAGACCGTCTATGGCCCCGTGGTCCGCCTCGAGGATCGGCGAGGCAATGAGCGTGTCTTCAATTTGGTCGAAGGTGGTTTTCTCCTCGAAGGCCAGCCTGTCACACTGACGCGTTATGTGGAAAAGCAGGCTCCGCAAAAGTCCAACTCCGGCTCGCGCCGCGTTAGCAACGTTGAGGCCAAGGTTGCTGCGCCCTCGCGCATCTGGGTCGAGGGTATCCACGACGCAGCTATCGTAGAGAAGGTCTGGGGTCACGACCTGCGAGTAGAAGGCGTTGTTGTCGAGTACCTCGAAGGCCTCGACAACCTCGAGGAGCGACTCGCCGAATTCCAGCCAGGTCCTGGTCGCAGGGTCGGAGTTCTGGCAGATCACTTAGTAGAGGGGTCCAAAGAAACTCGACTAACGCAGACAGTAGGAGAGCACGTACTCGTCACCGGCCACCCGTTCATCGACATTTGGGCTGCGGTAAAGCCCGAGCGGCTAGGCCTGCGGGCATGGCCCGAGGTTCCCTACGGGGAAGACTGGAAGACTGGAATCTGTCAGCGGGTGGGCTGGTCCGACCCGAAGGAGGGCTGGAGCCGTGTCTACACTGCTGTGAATTCCTTCCGCGACCTCGACTCCACTCTCATCGGTGCAGTGGAAAGACTCGTCGACTTCGTCACCACGCCAGAGCTTACGAAGGCTGATCTGGGTTACTAAGAGGGAGTGTTGGCGCGCTCGATGACGTGTACTGCAAGTTGCCAGCCAGCCATCTCAGCAGCCCAACCGGCAGCTTGCAGGCGCTGCGACATCGCTTGCTTAGAGATTCCCAGCTCTTCAGCTGCTTCGTTCTGGTTGAGACCCGCGCGAACTAGCGACGTCGCCTCGCGGCCTTCCATGGTGCGCTTGTGGAGGACAAAGCCGAGAAGCGCAAAGGTTGCGGCAATGTCGGCGGCTTCGGAAGCGCGACCACGCTTGCTTACTTTGGCGTAGACCTGTCCCGCGCGGGCCGATCCCTTAAGTGCGCCGGTGGCGACCTCACGCGCTGCTTCTTCGTCGCCAGTCAAACCTGGAGAGACTCCGATGCCGATGGCCCAGTCGCCGTCGGCAAGCAATGCCATGACAACGTCGCATACTGAAGACGCTGAGTAAGCAACTGCACAGATGTCCTCAACGCCGAGGACCTGGAACTCGCCGACGCCGTCCAATGTTGACAGCGCGGAAGCAGAGCGCTGAACCAATTCAGCGCGGCGAACCGAACGGCCGCGGTAACGTGCGTGTACAGCGAGCATGCTGTCTCCTCAAATAGTGCAACGAGTAGCTGTTTGCGCTTCAGCATAGTCGCCAAAATCTATATATGAAACTTGACCCCGCGCCTCCGGCGGAGGATTTAAGGACGTTGCGGCAGTTTGGAGTCTAGGACTAATCCGCCGATGCCCAAGACCGCGAGAATGGCCATGGCAACGAAGAGCCATGGTTCGGATTTGCCGGTGAGGGCGTCGCCGAAGAATACGCCTAGGGCAGTCGTGGGAATCGAACCGATCAGTGTCGCAAGCGTAAATTGCCCGACGGGGATGGGCGTCAATGCGGCTACATAGTTGAGGATGGAGAAGGGGACACCGGCCACCATTCTGAGGCTGGCGATAGCGAGCCACCCGCGCCTTTCCAGCCGCGAATTGATCTTGAAGACAGCAGGGTGGGAGAGGTGAGGTTGGATCCAGTCACCGAGGAGCCAGCGAACCAGCAGGAGTGAAATCATCGCCGAGAGCGTCAAAGCGAGGAGAGATAGGCCGAGGCCGACCCAAGCCCCGAACAGGACGCCAGCCGCCACGGTCCAAATGGTGCGGGGCAGCGGAAATTGCGTAAATATGACATAACCTAAGACAAAGGCAACGACGAACCAGGGCCCAAGGCCCTCCGCCCAGGAACGTAGGTCGGCGATGTCGGGGACGTCGACAAGCAATGCTGCGACCACAATGGCGATGATCGCTCCTAGAGCCATCGCCCACCGGGTCATCGACCAACTGCGGATGGCTGAAAGCGCGGACTTGGACAGTTCCGCGAGAAAGGCTCCGAAAGTGCGCAGCCATCCTAGAAATTGGGTCATAGGCTAAAACAGTAGCGCTCGGAACTTGCGATGTGGAATTGGGTTACCTGTGGCTAGGCTGTGTTGATCACGACAATTTGCAGTGAAATCGCACGTCGAGCTAGGAGATGGGCGAGCTGCAGACGATACTAGAAGGCGGTTACTCGCGCTGCGGCCTGCAGCGCCTTATTTTTTGGAGAATCGAGTGGACACAATTTCCAATCTCTTGTCCTATATGGACGCCGCAACCCTTTTGGAGGCCTTTGGCCCTTGGGTTATTGCCGGCATTGGCATCGTCGTGTTTATTGAGTCCGGCGTGCTATTCCCGTTCCTACCGGGCGACTCACTGCTGGTTACCGCAGCTATCCTGCGTGAGCAGCTGGATGTCAATATTTGGACGCTGCTTGCTGTAGGAATTGTTGCGGCCATTTTGGGTGACCAGGTGGGTTACTACCTGGGACACCGATTCGGCCGTCGACTCTTCAAGGACGACGCGAAGGTTCTTAAGACCGAGCACTTGCAGTCGGCTGAGGAGTTCTTTGAGAAGCACGGCCCAGTAGCCTTGGTCTTGGGCCGCTTTGTGCCGATTGTACGCACCTTTATCCCAGTTGCTGCCGGTACTGCGGAAATGCCGTACAAGAACTTCGTGGTATGGAACGTCTCTGGCGCAATTGCCTGGGTGCTCTCCATGAATCTGGTTGGTATGTTCTTGGGTAACATTCCGGGCATCGCAGATTCTATCGAGAAGATCATGCTGCTGATTATTGGCTTGTCTGTTCTCCCGATCGTGGTGAAGTACGTCTTGGACCGTTTCAAGGCGACCAAGGAGCCGAAGGTAGCAGCGCTCAATCCTGATGCCGCGGAGCCTGAGACCGTTTAAAGCAACATTGAGGCCGTAGGGCCGCCAGCACCAGCAAAACTGAGCGCCTGTTCCCAAGTTTGGGGATGGGCGCTTTCTTTGTGGCGGCCGCCCGGTGCAGTGATGCGCTGGGGCGGTGGGGTGTGCGTAGCTGACAACGAAAGCGTCAGTTTTGCGTTCACAGAGGCTCTCGTTGGCAGTTATGCAGATCCAGCGGGCGAAGCAGGACGCCGCGGAACCGGCACCTGCCACAAACACGACGCAAGGCCCTGCACATCGCGCCGAGGACGGACGACAGAAGCTGAAACGTGCACAACTGACAACGAAGCCCACCGGTTCTGCTCTGGACGCGGCTTCCTCGTCAGTTACGCAGATCGACCAGGGGCTAAGTAGCAAAACGAAAAGTGTCGCGACACCGCAGGAACGATGTCGCGAGACTTCACAATTGTGCCCGAGGGGGGACTTGAACCCCCACGTCCGTTAATAGGACACTAGCACCTCAAGCTAGCGCGTCTGCCATTCCGCCACCCGGGCTGGGTGTTTTCAGCCTCTCGGCTGGGCACTCGAATACTGTAGCGCGAAACGCCGCACATAGACAAATCGGCAGTTCAGAGCGCAAAAAGCTGCACTAATTATGGCTCTTACTCGAAGATGAAAACACATCTATGTAAGCATGACACCGGCCGGAGTCTCCTATAGTCGACGGAAGGGTGATGCCCGCCCCATCGACAGCAAGGTGTGACCTCAGGTACAACTGAGTTATGACTTCATACACAAATGACTCCCGTTTCCCTGGCCCAGATCCATATGCGCCGCTCAAGGACCTGCCATCCTTCACGTTGACCTCGACCGATATCACCCAGGGCGAAGAAATCGAAGCGCGATTCCGCGCACCGGAGGATATCTCCCCGCAGCTTGCGTGGAGTGGAGCACCAGAAGGCACCAAGTCCTACGCCGTTACGTGCTTCGACCCTGATGCCCCAACTGCCTCAGGCTTCTGGCACTGGGCTGCATTTAACATTCCGGCCCACATCACCGAGCTTCCTACCGGCGCTGGTTCGGCTGAAGACCTTGGCATCGAGGGCGTCGTCAGCCTGCGCGGCGACTCGGGCAAAAAGACCTACTACGGCCCCAACCCGCCGGCCGGACATGCACCGCACCGTTACCTCTACGTGGTTCATGCGGTGGACGTCGAGAAACTTGACATCGACCCAGAGTCCACCCCAACTGTGCTGGGCTTTAACCTAAACTTCCACGCAATTGGCCGTGCCATTACCTGGGGTTGGTACGAGACCACTTAGTATTTCTTTCTATGAGCCACAAGCATTCACCCATCGAAGGAACCGCCGGAAACAATCGACCCGCAGGCGAGCCTGCCAAGGATAACGCCGAGGGCGTGACAATTCCTTTAGCATGGCGCGTTGGCGGTGCCTTTTCAGCACTGGCCTTCGTGCTCGTGTTGCTGGGGGTTCTCGCCATCGTCAACGACGGATTCGGCGCCCCCTTCGAGTGGACGTGGAACGTGGTGTTCATTGTTTTCGCTGCGATCTTGGTCGGCGCATTCAGCACGGTTCGCAAAGACCAGAAGGGCAGCCGCACCCAGCTCATCGCCCTGGTTATGGCGCTCATCGCCATCGTGGCGGGCCGCTTCATGCCCACCGAGCCGCTTATGGTCACTGGCCAGCCGCTCGTATTCACTTACTTTGTCGGCGCATTGCTGTGTGCCTTCATCATTAGGCGCACCGCCATGACCAAGGTCCCACCACAGCAGTAGCGGCAAGAATAGCGTCCCTGCCTCAGCTAAAGGAATCGAGGCAGGGACGCTTTTATTTTTGGGGCTTAGCTCTTCCAAGGCAGCCCAGAGCCGACGGCCTCAGAGATGTTGCACAAGCCGTGCGCATGAATCTGCTGCGCGATTCCACGATGGATGTCCCGAATCCAGTCCGGGCCACCGTAGATGAGCCCGGTGTAGCCCTGCAGGAGGGAAGCACCCGCTGCGATGCGTTGCCAGGCCTGTTCAGGGGTCTCAATGCCGCCTACAGAAACAAGCACCAATTTATCGCCGACGCGCTCGTGCAGTCGTTTTAGAACTTCCAGGGAACGAGCTGCCACAGGAGGGCCGGAGACGCCACCAGCGCCCATCGCGGCAACTTCATCGGCTGGGGTCTTGAGCCCCTCACGGGAGATGGTGGTGTTCGTTGCCACGATGCCCGCCAAGCCAAGGTCAACGGCCATGTCTGCCACGGCGTCAACGTCCTCATCAGAAAGGTCCGGGGCAATCTTGACCAGAACCGGGGAAGAGGTGGATTCCTGAACCGCAGCCATGATCGGACGCAGGGACTCGACCGCTTGAAGGTCACGCAGGCCCGGGGTGTTCGGCGAAGAAACGTTGACCACGAGGTAGTCGGCCAAGTCGCCAAGAACGGAAGCAGACTGGCGGTAGTCCGCTACGGCTTCTTCAGCCGGAGTCACCTTGGTCTTGCCTATGTTGATACCAATGACGTCAGAGGTCTTTCGAGCACGTAGGTGCCGTGCCGCCGCAGCGGCACCCTCGTTGTTAAAGCCCATGCGGTTGAGAATGCCGCGGTCTGCCTTCAAACGGAACAGGCGAGGGGATGGGTTACCAGGCTGTGCCTTCGCAGTCACGGTGCCTAGCTCCGCGTAGCCGAAGCCCACGCCGCTCCAGGTATCCGCCGCGGTTGCATTCTTATCGAAGCCAGCTGCCAAACCCAGCGGGCGCGGGAAGGTAACTCCAAATACTTCCTGCGAGAGGACCGGATCATTAACCGGTACAATCTTGTGCAGACCACGGTGCAAGAAGGGCGCTTTCTGCAGACCGCTGAGGGCACCGATCATGATGAGGTGGATACGCTCTGGCGAAAGTTTGAACATGCCCTTCAGAGCAAGCTGATACGCCGCTTTGCGGGCCTTATCGACACGTGTTTGTTGCATTTTGGGGTCCTACTTCACGTCAGGATCGGAAATGAATTGGATGCCGTCACCTGTGGCTGAGGCGGTGACGAGGGTGGCGTCGTCAAGCACGGCGATGTTTTGCGCATCAGCGACAGTGTCTACGCTACCTTTAGCCATCGGCACTCCGGATTCGATCGAGAACGCATGTGCCTTCCCGGTATCGGTGGTGGTCACCCATGCCAGCTTGCGAGCAGGGTCCCAGGCCACGGCCCAAGGGGTGCCGTCGACGTTGCCGTACTGGTGGAGGCGGATTACGTCGTCCGCGGTATAGACCGCCAGGCGCTTGCCGGAGGTGTCGGAGCCGAGGACAATCGCGCCCTCACCAACCGCAATCTGGCCGATGCCTTGACCCGCACGCAAACGGCCGCCCGCACGATCTTTCTCCCAGTCGATGGACTGAATCGTGGAGTCAGCGCGCAGAATCCGAACCACGTTATCGGTGCCGTCGAGATTCGGAACGGCCAACAGCTGATCTGAGCCTTCCTCGACCTTGATCTCGCGGTCGCGCTTGCCATCGACGTAAATGCCCACGGCGTTGGACTCGTGGGAACCGACGAAGAGCTCGCCCGAGGAAAGCTGCGTGGCCACGGTGACCGGAGTTTCTTCTTCCATTGCGACCTCTTCAGGCGCTTCCGGCTTGGCGGGGTCAATGAGCAAGACCTTGTCGCCGCACGCGAGGACAAAGCCTTGCTCGGAAGAGCTAAGGTCGCCGCACCTGTCATCGATGGCAACCTTCTTCGGGGAACCGCCTAGGAAGTCCTTCTGGGAGCCAACCAAAAGTTCTGCCTTGGTCCGCGCTGCAATGGTATCGCCATGAGCGGCCAAGTCAACGACATCCGCATCAACTTGGGCGAGCTTGCCAGCGGGTTTGCCGGCAGACGAGGAACTCGGCGCCGGGGTAGCGTTTGCCTTCAGAGCCGAGTCAGGATCTCCTCCGACTCCCGTTTCCGGCTGACATGCACTCAACGCGAGAGTGCTAATGGCCAGCGCTAGAGGCATCAATTTCTTTGTCTTGGCCTGTGCGTTCACGATTGTTTATCGTAGCAGCCAGCGTGGGTAAATCCCGAAGTGTGCCGCGGTATGTATGCTCTCCCGAGTGAATACCGCAGCAGCAACAGACGCGATGTCCTGGATCCAGGTCATTGTCCTATCCATCGTCCAAGGCCTCACGGAGTTTCTACCCGTGAGCTCCTCCGGGCACCTTCGCATCATCTCAGAGCTCTTCTGGGGCGAGGATGCAGGTGCTTCCTTTACCGCAGTCATTCAGCTGGGTACTGAAGCAGCCGTCTTGGTCTACTTTGCCGGCATGATTTGGCAAATTATCACCGGCTGGTTCCGCGGACTTTTCAACAAGGAGCAGCGGGGCCAGGACTATCGGATGGGGTGGATGGTCATCGTCGGCTCCATTCCGATCGGCATCTTGGGCGTTGTTGGTAAAGACCTGATTCGCGATAACCTCCGCAACCTGTGGATTACCGCCGCCATGCTCATCATCTTCTCCTTCGTGTTCATCGCGGCCGAACGGGTGGGCAAGAAGGAGCGCGGTTTCGACGAGCTTACGATGAAAGATGCCGTGGTCATGGGCCTATGCCAGTGCCTTGCGCTCATCCCAGGTGTCTCGCGCTCCGGCGGTACCATTTCGGGCGGCCTTTTCTTGGGCTTGGACCGTGAGGTCGCCACGCGCTTTAGCTTCCTGCTCGCCATTCCTGCTGTGCTGGCCTCGGGGCTTTTCTCGCTTGGCGACGCCTTTGGCCCCTCCGTCGGCCAGTCCGCCACTGGCGCGCAGTTGTTGGTGGGCACGCTCATCGCCTTCGTCATTGGCTATGCTTCCATTGCCTGGTTACTGAAGTTCGTGGGCAACCACTCCTTCGAGTGGTTCGCTGCGTACCGCATCCCAGTGGGCATTCTGGTGATGATTCTGCTGGCGCTCGGCGTCCTGCAGCCTTAGGAGGATTTACTTCATGCCTAATGCATCTGAACGTGCATTAGGTGCGGGTGCGGGGCTACGATAGACCGCATGCATTCTTGGCCCACACCCCGCGTTGATACTGTTCCCGGGAAACCTCACGCACTGCATCTTTACGATTCTGCGGATGAAACCATCCGCAAGGTAGAGGTCAGCGGCGAAACTGCCACCATGTACGTCTGTGGCATCACCCCCTACGATTCGACGCACTTGGGCCACGCAGCGACCTACCTGACGTTCGACTTGGCTTACCGCCAGCTGCTGGATAACGGCTACCAGGTGCACTACGTCCAGAACATCACCGACGTTGATGACCCACTGTTCGAGCGCGCTGAGCGCGACGGAGTGGACTGGCGTGAGCTGGGGACCTCGCAGATCAATTTGTTCCGCTCCGACATGGAGCTTCTTTCCGTTTTGCCGCCGCAGGATTACGTGGGCGCAATGGAAGTCATCGATGAAGTCACTGAGATGGTGAGCAAGCTTATCGACGCCGGCGCGGCTTACGTAGTCGACGATCCTGAGTTCCCCGACGTTTATGCCTCGATCGACGCCACTAAGAACTTTGGATACGAGTCCAACTACACCGCAGCCGAGATGGCGGAATTCTTTGCCGAACGCGGCGGTGATCCCGATCGCCCCGGCAAGCGCAACCCGTTGGATGCATTGGTCTGGCGCGCGCACCGCGAAGGCGAGCCTGCCTGGGATTCTCCCTTTGGCCCGGGCCGTCCTGGTTGGCACATCGAGTGCTCTGCCATTGCGACCAACCGCCTAGGCGCGCCTTTTGATATCCAAGGAGGCGGCAGCGACTTGAAGTTCCCGCACCATGAGTTCTCCGCAGCCCATGCTGAAGCGGCCCTTGGGGTAGAGCGCATGGCCCAGGTTTATGTCCACACCGGCATGATTGGCCTCGACGGCGTCAAGATGTCGAAGTCGCTGGGCAACCTGGTTTTCGTTCACAAGTTGGTGGAAGCAGGCGTTGATCCTTCCGCGATCCGTCTCGGTGTCTTCGCAGGCCACTACCGTGCTGAACGCGACTGGTCCGATGAGGTCCTAGAACAGGCAAATGAGCGCCTCGGAGTATGGCGCGATGCGCTGCAGAACCCAGGTTCTCTCGAAGTTGCGCAGGAGCTCGTGGCCGCAATCCGCGGGGCACTGGCCAACGACTTGGACACCCCAGCTGTACTTGCGGCCGTTGATGCGTGGGCATCTGCAGATCGCGGCGCGAACAATGACGAGGCTGGGGAGCTCATCCGCACCGCACTTGATTCGCTGCTTGGCGTGCGGGCCTAGGGAACTTAGGGCAGAATTCACTGCATGAGCATTCGCGTAGATTTTCAGCCCAACATTGACGAGTTCATCAGCAACCTAGAGTCTTTTGCCACCGGCAGCTACCTCAAAGAAGATGAGAAGGAATTCTGGGAAGCGCCTTTCGATGCAGCAGCGTTGCCGGAGCTGCGCACCATTGTGGAGAAGCTTTTCGACGACCTCGATGCATTGCCGGACGATCCTGATGGCCCGACTTTGACGGCTGTGATCAACCGCTCCGTCGAGGAACTCGGCGCCTTCAACCGCAAGAATGCTGACGCCATCTTAGAGCCGGAGGAAAAGGAAGAGCTCACTGAACTGATCTACAACGCATCCGCCGCCACGGGCGCTGACGACGATGCCCTTTCTCAACTTCCAGAGCTAGATTTCTAAGACACATTCACTCTTTATGACCCCTCCTAACCACACTATCCGTCCCGCTGCCATCTTTTGGGACATGGACGGAACGCTGACCAATTCGGAGCCATTGTGGGCGGAGGCGACGCTTTATCTGTCGAGCCTTTTGGGCCACGAAATGACGCACGAGGAGCGCTTGGCCACAGTCGGTGCCACTTTTGAGACGACGCTAGATATCTGCGCAGGCTTGGCTGGGGTAAAGGTTGCCCCAAATGAAGTCGAGCGTTACCGCATGGCGATGTTCGACTATGTAAAAGGCCTCTTCCACGGCAATCTCGAAATCTTCCCTGGTGTGCCGGAGCTGTTGCGCGAGCTCCACGCCGACGGGATCCCGATGATGGTCACCACCAATACGGAACGCTATGTGGCTGGCTCCGCTATCGCTGAGTTGGGCGAGCACTTCTTTGTGGACACGATCTGTGGCGACGAAGTACCCACAGGCAAACCGGCCCCGGACATGTATGTCGAAGCGGCCCGTCGATTGGATTTGGACCCGCGTGACTGTTTGGTCTTCGAGGATTCAGCCGCAGGTATGCGCGCCGCCGTTGACGCGGGGTGCACGGTCATTGGTCTCCCGGAAGACAATCGCGTGGAGGTCCCAGAAGAGGTTGTGGAAATATCCTCCCTGCATAATTCTCGCCACTTGCACGGCGCGGGCGCCGCTGACATTTACGCGTGGTTTGCGCAGATTGGAAGCTAGACGCCTCATAAGTACGCCGTTGATGCAGGTAGGTCAAGCCCTCACAAATAGGGTAGTGGTAGCTCCAGAAGAGATATTTTAAACACCAATTACGACATTGTATGCGTATCTGTGGAAGAATAGGAAACCGTGAAGAATTTTGAGTCGCTTTTTGTTGAACTGTCCGAGAAGGTTGCCACCCACCAAGAGGGTTCCGGCACCGTAGAAGCATTCGACAAGGGCGTCCATCATCTTGGCAAGAAGATCATCGAGGAAGCCGGCGAAGTCTGGATTGCTTCCGAATACCAGTCGGACGAAGAACTCGCTGAAGAAATGTCCCAGCTCATCTACTGGACTCAGGTCATGATGCTCAAGCGCGGCCTGCAGCCAGAAGACATTTACAAATATCTGTAAACGCGTTTCCCGTAACGTCATCCCATTCACTTAAGACTCCCACCGCTCTCTGATTGCTAACGCAGCAAGAGTGATGCGGCTTATTGCGAAGGTTCCATCATGATCAAGATTGCCGTCCCTAATAAGGGTTCACTGTCAGAGGCAGCAATAGAGATTTTGGCCGAAGCAGGCTACAAAGGCCGCGGCCATAACAAAGCCCTTAACATCGTCGACGAGGCGAACGACGTTGAGTTTTTCTTCCTCCGCCCCAAAGACATCGCTATTTACGTCGCACAAGGTGTATTAGACCTTGGCATCACTGGCCGCGACCTTGCCCGAGACTCCAAGGCCAAGTTCAACGAGGTCCTCGACCTGGGCTTTGGCACTTCGACCTTCCGCTATGCCTCCCGCCAAGGCGAAAACTGGACGGTTGAGAAGCTCGCTGGAAAGCGCATTGCTACCTCGTACCCGAACTTGGTTCGTGACGACTTAAAGACTCGCGGCATTGGGGCCGAGGTCATTCGCCTCGACGGCGCGGTAGAGATCTCCATCCACCTAGGCGTCGCCGATGCGATCGCTGACGTTGTCTCGACAGGCACCACCTTGCGACAGCAGGGGCTCGAGCCATTTGGCGAGCCAATTATCACCTCTGAAGCAGTGGTGATTAAGCGCGAGGGACAGGAAGTCACGCCTGCCGAGCAAGTAGTACTCAGCCGCATCCAAGGTATTTTGCACGCACGTAACTACTTGATGATTGATTACAACGTTTCGACGGATAATCTCGATGCCGCATCCGCAGTTACGCCAGGACTCACCGGCCCGACCGTATCTCCGCTAGCTCGCGAGAACTGGGTAGCGGTCCGCGCAATGGTCCCGCGCAAGGAGGCAAACCACATCATGGACAAGCTATCTGCGCTGGGCGCCGAAGCCATTTTGGCTTCCGATCTCCGCATCGCCCGCTTTTAGGGGTAATTATTAGATTTATCCCATAGATCGGGCACCCATACGGCGGGGCTGGCTACGATGGGCGTTGAGTTTACTCACCCTTTCATCGTTCAAAATGTTCGTGAATAAATAGCGAGCATTAACCTACTAAGGAGTCCCGCCAAATGGCTAAGACCACTAAGAAGGATGTAGAGATTGACGCCAAGGAGGAAGGTGTAAAGCCATCCGCCTCTGAAGCAAAGGATGCTGCTAAGGCAACGAAGTCTTCGAAGAAGACTCGTACCGAGACCGACCTTCTCGGCTCCCTGGAAATTCCGAATGACGCGTACTACGGTGTCCACACCCTTCGCGCAATCGACAACTTCCAAATCTCGTACGTAACCATCAACACCATCCCGGACTTTATCCGCGGCATGGTGATGGTAAAGAAGGCCACCGCGATGGCAAACCGCCGTCTGCACGTTCTGCCAAAGAAGAAGGCAGAAGCCATCATTTGGGCTTGTGACCAAATTCTGGATGGGGGCCGCTGCATGGACCAGTTCCCACTGGACGTATTCCAGGGCGGCGCTGGCACCTCACTGAACATGAACACCAACGAGGTTGTGGCAAACCTCGCTCTCGAGTACCTCGGCGAGGAGAAGGGTGCTTACGACATCATCAACCCGAACGATGATGTCAACATGTCGCAGTCCACCAATGACGCATACCCAACCGGTTTCCGCCTCGGCCTGTATTTCTCGCTTGATGCCCTCATTGAGCGCATCGACGCGCTGCAGGCATCCTTCCACGAGAAGGGCAACGAGTTCCAGGACATTCTGAAGATGGGCCGTACCCAGCTGCAGGACGCAGTCCCAATGACCCTTGGTGACGAGTTCAAGGCCTTCGCCCACAACCTGGCCGAAGAGCAAGCTGTCCTGCGTGACGCTCAGAAGCGTCTGCTGGAAATCAACCTCGGCGCAACCGCAATTGGTACCGGCGTAAACACCCCAGCTGGCTACCGCCACCAGGTCACCGCCGCCCTGTCCGAGGTCACCGGCCTCGAGATCAAGACCGCTCGCGACCTGATCGAGGCAACCTCCGACTGTGGCGCTTACGTGCTTCTGCACTCCGTGATCAAGCGCACCGCCATGAAGCTCGCCAAGATCTGTAATGACCTGCGCCTGCTGGCCTCTGGCCCACGCGCTGGTCTGGGTGAAATCAACCTGCCTCCTCGCCAGGCTGGTTCCTCCATCATGCCGGGTAAGGTCAACCCGGTTATCCCAGAGGTTGTCAACCAGGTCTGCTTCAAGGTCTTCGGTAACGACCACGTCGTCACCATGGCCGCTGAAGCCGGCCAGCTCCAGCTCAACGTCATGGAGCCGGTTATCGGCGAGGCACTGTTCCAGTCCATCCGCATCATGGGCAACGCCGTTGATACACTCCGCGAGAAGTGCGTCACTGGCATCACCGCAAATGCAGATGTCTGCCGCGCATACGTCGAGAACTCCATCGGTATCGTCACTTACCTCAACCCGTTCATCGGCCACCACAACGGTGACGAAATCGCCAAGGAGTCCCTGAAGACTGGCAAGGGCGTCAAGGAGCTGGTCCTGGAGAAGGGTCTCATGGACGAGGCAACCCTGTCGAAGGTCCTGTCCGTAGAAAACCTTATGCACCCAGAGTTCCGCGGCCAGCTCTACGTCGACGAGGATTAATTCCCACTTTAAGGCCGTGTGGGAATCTGCACGGTCTTAAGAGATAAGAGTTTCAAAAGCCCGTTTCGGACTAGTTTTTGACTCGTGCCACCCCCTTAAATGGGCAGGGTGACACGAGGGCGGAAAGCTTCGTTCGAACCGGGCTTCTTGTATATCCAGGGGTTTTGATGAATTTCAATTAACCAACCGTAATATAAAGAATTAAATATGTGGGAACAAACACAAACGGGCGATTTGGCTAACAAAAGCCACATTGTTTGGGGGACAATAGGAGGGACAGAGCATGGCTCCCTCATGAATTTGGGCTGAGGAAGCCATTCATTTCAAACCTGTGGAGACTCTCATGGTTATAGTCCATATCCTCATTGTCCTTGCGGCAATTTACTTGGGCGCCCGCATCGGCTCAATCGGTATCGGTATGGCCGGCGGCCTCGGCGTACTGGCCCTTGGCCTTACCGGTATCCCCGTTACCCGCGAAGACATCCCATTCGATGTCATCGGCATCATCATGACCGTTATCGCTGCCATCGCGGCGATGCAGCGCGCTGGCGGCATGGATTACCTGGTTTATGTCGCAGAGCGCTTCCTGCGTAAGAACCCTCGCCGCATTACCTACTACGCACCAATCGTTACCTGGTTGATGACCGTACTGGCTGGTACCGGCCACACTGCGTTCTCTACTCTTCCGGTTATCGTCGAGGTCGCAAAGGAAGGCAAGGTTCGTCCTTCCCGGCCGCTGTCCATCGCCGTCGTTGCCTCACAGATGGCAATTTGTGCATCCCCGATTTCCGCAGCAGTCGTCCTGTTGGCCTCGCTCCTCGAGCCAGTAGGCATTGGTTACCTGCAGCTTCTCGCAGTATTGATTCCAGCTACCTTCCTGAGCATCTTCCCGGCTGCTTGGCTTGCCAACCACGCCGGTAAGGAACTCGACGACGATCCGGTTTACCAGGAGCGCCTGGCACAAGGCCTCGTATCGAAGCCGAAGGGGGAGTCCGGCCATACTGTCCAGAAGGGCGCTAAGGCCTCCATCGGTATCTTCCTCGCCGCCATCGTCATCGTCATGATCTGGGCAACCCTGACCTCTGAGCAGGTCGGCCTCATCACCGACCCGACCCTGCCACGTAACGAGGCAATCATGACGGTCATGCTGACCGCCGCTGCACTCATCGTGATGATCACCAAGATTCCGGCCGCGGACGTTCTCAACACCCCAGTGTTCAAGTCCGGCATGTCTGCCTCGATGTGTGTTCTGGGCGTCGCTTGGCTCGGCACCACCCTCATCAACCACTACCTCGAAGACATCCAGGCAATGGCTGGTGACATCATCAAGTCCGCTCCGTGGATGCTCGCCGTGGTTCTCTTCTTCGCAGCAGCGCTCCTGTACTCCCAGGCAGCTACCACCAAGGCACTGCTTCCAGCTGCTCTCGCTCTGGGTGCAAGCCCACTTACCGCGCTGGCAGCATTCCCAGCAGTTTCTGCTCTGTTCATTCTCCCGACCTACCCAACTCTGCTTGCAGCGGTCGAGATGGACGATACTGGTTCTACCCGCATCGGAAAGGCCGTCTTCAACCACCCATTCCTCATCCCGGGTACGGTCTCCATCGTGGCCTCTGTCCTGCTGAGCTACCTTTTGGGTGCAGTTATCGCCTAGCTTCTTGAGGCACCTGAATTACCCACCACAAAAGGTAAGTTTAAAGCCAGCCGCTTGGCCCCCAAATCTTTGAATTTGGCCGGATCAAGCGGCTTTTTCTCGGTAGCATAAAGCCATGACTACCCACCTGACAGACGTTGAAATCGCCCAGGCTCACCACCTCGAGCCCATCACCGATATCGCAGACCGCGCCGGCATCCCGGCAGAAGCTCTCATCCCTTACGGCAACACCAAAGCCAAAGTCGACATCACCAAGCTGGATCACTCTAAGCCCAAGGGCAAGCTGGTCTTGGTAACGGGTGTTTCGCCAACTCCTGCCGGCGAAGGCAAGTCCACCACGCTCATCGGCCTCACCGATGCGCTCTCCCTCCTCGGCCACAAGGCCATCGTCGCTCTGCGCGAGCCTTCTCAAGGCCCAGTCATGGGCATCAAGGGTGGTGCCGCTGGCGGCGGTTACTCTCAGATCGTCCCAATGGAAGACATCAACCTGCACTTCACCGGTGACTTCCACGCCATTGCCGCCGCCACCAACACTCTTGCGGCAATCATCGATAACCACATCCATCAAGGCAACCAACTAGGCATCGATCCTCGACGCGTGACCTGGCAGCGCTGCCTCGACGTCAACGACCGTGCACTGCGCAACGTCGTCACCGGACTCGGCGGACCCGCCCACGGAGTCCCGGCAGAAACTGGTTTCACCATCACCGCAGCGTCCGAAATCATGGCAATCCTGGGCTTGGCTACGGACCTCGAGGATTTGAAGAAGCGCCTCGGTGACATCACCGTCGGCTACACCTACGATCAAAAGCCCGTCACCGCACGTGAGCTCAACGCAGAAGGCGCGCTCACCGCGCTTATGCGCGATGCCCTGAACCCGAACTTGGTCCAGACCCTGGGCGGCACCCCGGCATTCGTGCACGGCGGCCCGTTCGCCAACATTGCCCACGGCTGCAACACCTTGCTGGCTACCCAGACTGCTATGGAGTTCGGCGACATCGTCCTCACCGAAGCTGGCTTTGGTGCAGACCTTGGTGGCGAGAAGTTCATGGACATCAAGGCTCGCTTTGGCGATCTCGACGTCGCCGGTGCAGTGGTCGTAGCAACCATCCGCTCCCAGAAGTACAACGGCGGCCAGGCTCGTGAAGACCTCACCACCGAAAACCTGGATGCGCTGCGCAAGGGCATCGTAAACCTAGAGCGCCACGTAGAGAACCTACGGAAGTTTGGCCTACGCCCAGTTGTCGCTCTGAATTCCTTCTTCACCGATACCGACGCCGAGCGTGAGTTCATGCGCACGTGGGCTGAGGACTTCGGTGTTGCTCTCGCCGAGGCAGACGTCTGGGGCAAGGGCGGCGAAGGCGCAAAGGAACTTGCTCAGACGCTCATCGACAATCTGCAGGACGGCGCAGCCCACCAGCTCTACGACCCAGCAGAGGGCGTCGAGAAGTCCATCGAGACCGTCGCCAAGGAAATCTACCGTGCCACCCACATCGAGTATGGCCCCAAGGCGAAGAAGGACCTGCAGTACATCGAGGACAACGGCTGGAATGAATTCCCAGTCGTCATCTCTAAGACGCAGTATTCCTTCTCGGACAACCCGTCTGCGCTGGGGGCACCGGAAGACCACACCCTGCATGTGCGCGAGCTTCTGCCACGTACCGGCGCTGGATTCATCGTCGTCCTTACCGGCGACGTCATGACCATGCCGGGTCTGCCTAAGAAGCCGGCCGCGAACAACATCGACGTTGACACCGACGGAACCATCTCTGGTCTGTTCTAAAGACAGAAAATCAAAAAGGCTGCCGAGTACCCGAAGGGGAGCAGTTCAGATAACAATGTGTACTCGGCAGCCTTTGTTTATGAGTTGCTAGCTGTTAACTAGGAAACGTCCGCCGTGGACCCGGGCCAGCCCGGGTACTCCGGAGGGGTGCCGCCGAACTCGGGGCACAGCTTTTGGAAGGAGCACCAGCCGCACAGCTTCGAGGTCTTTGGCCGGAAGACGCCCTCTTTGCCGTCACCTTCGATTTTCGCCCACAAATCGCCAAGGTCGCGCTCGAAGTACTCCAGCTCCTCCCGAGTTGGTGCAAGGAACATCGAGTCCAGCACCTTGAGGTACATCAGGCGCAGCTGGGCTGGAATGGTCCCGAGGATGCGCCAATAGACCAGCGCATAAAAACGCATCTGGAACTGGGCATCGTGGCTGTAACGGGGGAGCGGCTTCTTGCCCGTCTTGTAGTCAACAACGCGCACCTCGCCCGTTGGCGCCACATCAACACGGTCGATAAATCCGCGGACCGGTACGCCGTTGGGCAAGACAGTATCGACGTACATCTCGCATTCTTGGGCGTCGAAGCCCTGCGGGTTTTCCATCTGGAAGTAACCCTTGACCAGGTCCCGGGCAGAGACGAAGAAGTCGAGAGTGGCGTCGTCAGGCACCAGCTCCTTAAGCTCCGAATCCGCCGCCACCATTTTCTCCCACTCCGGCTTAATCATCTTCACCGCAGTGGGGTAGTCGCGCTGCTCACGGGGAAGCTTGTGGGTGTTTTCGAGAACCGCGTGAACCAGCGTTCCCTTCACCTGTGCCAGCGTCTTCGGTTCGGGGAGTTTGTCAATTGCTCGGAAGCGGTAGAGCAATGGGCATTGCTTATAGTCAGAGGCCCGTGACGGTGAAAGCGCCAGCGGTCGGGGAGTGCGTGCATCAGCCATGGTCCTTTTAGCCTAGCGCCCGAGCATTCATGGCAAAGTAGGGGGTATGAGTATTTCGGATGAGTTCCTCGATTTTATTGCTGCAAGCCCTTCTTCCTATCACGCAGCGCACGAAGTAGCGCGCCAGTTGGAGGAGGAAGGCTTCGTCCGTCAAGATGAATCCGCCGAATGGTCAGCGGCGCCTGGCGGACACGTCATGATTCGCGGTGGCGCAGTAATGGCTTGGTATGTGCCCGAAGGTGCGGACAAGAACTCGGCCTTCCGCATCGTAGGCTCTCACACTGACTCACCAGGCTTGGTCCTAAAACCCACCCCGGACTTTGATTCCGCCGGCTGGCAGCAAGTCGCAGTGGAAATCTACGGCGGCGCGCTCCTGCATACGTGGTTCGACCGCGAGCTCACCGTTGCTGGCCAGGTAGTCACCAAGGATGGCGAGCACCTCCTGGTCAACACCGGCCCAATCCTGCGTCTGCCTTCTTTGGCCATCCACCTCTACCGGCAAGACGAGTTCAAGCCGGACCGCCAGCACAACATGCAGCCAGTGCTTTCCGTTGGCACTCCTGATGCCTCCGTCTTGAGCGTCGTTGCGGAAAAGATAGGTGTGGAAAAAGACGAGATCTCGGCCTTTAATCTCATCACCGCTGACGCTCAGCGCGGTGCCGTCTTCGGCGTCGGTGAACCACTCATCGCAGCTGGCCGCATGGACAACCTGGCTTCGGTCCATGCTTCCTTAGTAGCCATGAAGAACGCGGCACAGAAGGGCGCGGTTGCGCATAACGACGTCCTCGTTATGGCCGCCTTCGACCACGAGGAGGTGGGCTCTTCCTCCCGCTTTGGTGCTGCTGGTCCAATCCTGGCGGACGTGCTGGGCCGTACCGGCCGCGCACTCGGCGCCAACGAAGAGGAGCGCTACCAGATGTTCGCACGCTCCTCCTGCGTATCTGCCGACGCCGCGCACTCCGTACACCCGAACTATGTAGGCAAGCACGATCCGACACACCATCCGATCATCGGCAAGGGTCCGGTCACCAAGATCAACGGTAATCAGCGCTATGCCTCCGACGCCACCACTGTTTCCTTGTGGGAACGCGCGTGTGAGCGAGCAGGAGTTCCTTTCCAACGCTTCGTGGGCAACAACGACGTCCCGTGTGGCTCCACCATCGGCCCCATCACCGCAACGCGGCTTGGCATCGACACTGTCGACGTCGGAGTGCCCATGCTCTCGATGCACTCGGCCCGCGAAATGGTCGGCGAACGCGACCAAGTATGGATGGGCGAGGCCATTGAGGCATACTTGGTAGGTTAACTAGACCCTCTCCACAGAAAGCATAGGAATCCCCACGATGCCTTACTCCGGACCATTTCACTATGGCGATCGCGTCCAGCTGACCGATGCTAAGCGCCGCCACTACACCGTGGTGCTCGAAGAGGGCGGGGAATTCCACTCGCACAAGGGCATCATCCGCCACGACGAGATCGCCGGAATGGACGAGGGCTCTGTCGTGCGCTCGACTTTGGGCAGCGATTTCCTGCTCTTCCGCCACCTCATGGTGGACCACGTGCTGTCGATGCCGCGCGGCGCCGCCGTCATTTACCCCAAGGACTCTGCTCAGATCCTGGTTGAGGGCGACATTTTCATGGGCGCCCGCGTCCTGGAGGCAGGCGCGGGTTCTGGCGCGCTTTCGATGACTCTGCTGCGTGCTGTGGGCCCAGAGGGCCACGTCTTCTCCTACGAGGTTCGCGACGATCATCTCGAGTACGCGGTGGACAACGTCAAGGAATACTTCGGTAAGCAGCCGGAGTGGTGGTCGCCGCGCTTGGGTGACTTGGCCGATGTCACCGTCGACGAGTTGGGCGGCCCAGTTGACCGCGTCATCCTCGATATGCTCGAGCCATGGGAGCACCTCGAAAAGGTGCGCGACATCCTGATTCCTGGCGGCGTGTTCATGACCTACGTGGCCACCGTCCCACAGCTGATGAAGGTCATGGAGGGCATCCGCGAGCTGCAGTGCTTCACCGAGCCTAAGGCTTGGGAGTCCCTCGTGCGCGAGTGGAAGGTCGAGGGCTTGGCTACCCGCCCAGAACACCGCATGAACGCACACACCGCATTCCTCATCTGGACGCGCCGCCTTGCCGACGGCGTGACCCCGCCGCGCCCGCAGCGCCGCGCTCGCAAGTAACGCCGCCCAAGCCCTGCGCGCCACACACAGCACACCAGGGTGCACCCTCACGAATGAGGGGTACCTAACCTTGCGGAGAGCCGTACGCGCTAGTGTGTAGCTATGAACGACGCAAGTCACACCGCCGACCTCAAACGGCAGATTGATCAACTCGCCGAGCGCAACACCAAGCTCGCGTCCTTGTTGCAGGACTCTCGCAACAAGCTGCAGCAGATGCTCGCTGAAGTCAACGCCCTTTCCGAGCCTGCTTCGACCTATGGCGTCTTCCTCGGATACTCAGGCCGCGAGCACGACTCCCGCCGTGATGCCGAGGTCTATACCAACGGCAGGCCCATGCGCCTGAAGATCTCGCCCAACTTGGAGCCGGGCAGCCTCAGCGTGGGCCAGCAGGTGCGGCTTGGCGACGGCTTCGTGGTCGTCGAAGGCTGCGGGCATCCAGATACCGGCAACCTTGCCACCGTGCAGGAAAAAGTCGATGACTCTCGCGCCATCGTGGCTAATTCCTCTGGTGAGGAACAGGTCGTTCTGCTCGCCACCCGTCTCCGCGAGGGCGTACGCGCTGGCGACACCATCCTCATCGACTCCAAGTCCGGCGTCGCACTAGAGAAGATCGAAAAGACCGAGGTTGCGCAGCTCTCGCTGGAGGAAGTTCCTGACGTCACCTACGAGGACATCGGTGGCCTCGACGCGCAGATCTCCCAAATCCGCGACTCCGTGGAGCTACCCTTCCTGCATCCGGATCTCTACCGCCAGTATGACCTCGAGCCGCCCAAAGGCGTGCTCCTATACGGCCCTCCCGGCTGTGGCAAGACCCTGATCGCCAAGGCAGTGGCCAATTCTCTTGCCAATAAGATGGGCAGCGCCGGCCCGAGTTACTTCCTCAACGTCAAGGGCCCAGAGCTGCTCAACAAGTATGTCGGTGAGACCGAGCGCCGCATTCGCCTCATCTTCGAGCGCGCCCGCGAGCTGGCGGCTCTCGACGCCGCGCGTCCTGTCATCGTCTTTTTCGACGAGATGGAGTCCATCTTCCGCACGCGTGGCTCCGGCGTGTCCTCCGATATGGAGACCACCGTGGTCCCACAGCTGTTGACGGAGCTCGACGGCGTAGAGAAGCTGGGCAACGTCATCGTCATCGGTGCCACCAACCGCGAGGAACTCATTGACCCCGCGATTATGCGCCCGGGCCGCCTCGACATCAAGATTCGTGTGAACCGCCCCAACAAGCAGAGCGCACGCGATATCTTCTCCCGTCACTTGGGGGAAAAAGTCCCGCACCAGGGCGATGTCGATGCTCTTATCGACGCCGCGGTAGAGGATCTGTATTCGGAACGCCCATTTGTGCGCTTGCACTACTTGAACGATGAGCCGCGCATTCTCTACTACCGCGACTTCGTGTCCGGCGCGATGATCGCAAACATCATCGCCCGCGCGAAGAAGCTGGCCATCAAGGAGGCTCTGGCCGGGGATGCCCGCGCAGCCCAAGGCATCACCGAGAATCACCTGCGCCAAGCGATCGCCGCGGAGCAGGCGGAGTCCGAGTACGTCCCAACCTCCGCAAGCCCGGAGGAGTGGACAAAGATTGTCGCGGGAACCGAGGCTGGCGCCGAGGTCACCCGCGTTGAGTTGATGGGTTTTAGGAGCACCTCATGGCACGCGTCTTAGGAACTGAAACTGAATACGGCATCTCCACGCCAACTAACCCGGAGATGTCACCTATTGTCACCTCGACTCACGCGGTCGTCGCTTATGCCGCGCTGCATACAGGGGCCCGCTCGCGCTGGGATTTCCGGGAGGAACACCCGCTGCGAGATTCCCGGGGCTTCGACCTCAAGCGCTACCAGACGGTACCCATCGTGGACCCCAACGCCATTGGTGTTGCCAACGTGGTCACCGCCAACGGCGCGCGCTTCTACGTCGATCACGCGCACCCCGAGTATTCCTCGCCAGAGTGCACCAATGCTTGGGACGCCATGCTTTACGACGCTGCCGGTGACCTCATCCTGCGCCGCGCCGCCGCATCCGTCGCGGAGCTCACAGAGCAGGGCACCTCGGTGCTCGCCAACCATGATCCGTGCCCGCCGCTGAAGTTCTACAAGAACAACGTGGACGGCAAAGGCGCTTCCTATGGTTCCCACGAGAACTACCAGTATCGCCGCAGCACCGACTTTGGCGACATCGCTGCGGGACTCATTCCCTTCTTTGTCGCCCGCCAGGTAGTCATTGGTGCAGGACGCGTGGGCAGGGGACAAGACGGCGAGGAGGCCGGCTTCCAAATTTCCCAACGCGCCGACTACATCGAGCAGGAGATCTCGCTAGAGACCACGCTCAACCGCGGCATCATCAACACTCGTGACGAGCCGCATGCCGTGGCAGCGGACTTCGGGCGCCTGCACGTCATCATCGGCGACGCGAACATGTCGCAGACCTCAAACTTCTTGAAGCTGGGCATGACCTCCTTGGTCCTCGATGCCATCGAAGCCGGCGTTGACTTTAGCGATCTGCAGCTGCGCGACGCCGTGGCCGAGGTATCTAAGGTCAGCCACGACCTCACCTTGACCCACAAGCTGCAGCTCAAAGACGGCCGCGAACTCACAGCACTCGAGATTCTCGCGGTCTACCGCAAGCGCGTCGCTGCGGTGACGGACGTCGACAAGCGCGTGCTCGAAGCCTGGGACGAGGTGACAGGCCTGCTGTCTGCCGCCCCAATGTCGGCAGCGCATCTCTTGGACTGGGTGGCCAAGTACCAGCTCATCAAGGGCTATATGGACCGCGGCGTGGATCCTGCGAACCCGAAGCTTGCGCTCATCGATCTTCAGTACACTGACATCGACCCAGCGAAGTCGCTATACCACGCGCTCGTGCGCAAGGGACGCATGCGCACGCTCGTCAGCGATGAGGACATCGCCCGCGCTGCGGATAATCCGCCTCGCGACACCCGCGCCTTCTTCCGCGGCAGTATCACGCAGAAGTACAGCGAAGATCTGCTGGCGGCCAGCTGGCAGACACTGTCTTTCCGCACCCCGACGGGCACGGCCACCGTAGCGCTGGACGATACGCGCGGGCTTGGCGCTGACGACGTCGAGAAGCTCATTGCGGACTCCGCAGACTCCCAGGAGCTATTGGCCAAGCTCGGCCACATGGGCGTAAACGTCGAGTACTCTAAACATGGTTAAGAAAGGAAAAGTAGAGCTATGAGTGGAAACCAATCCCAGGTCAACGCTGGCAACGGCGGAAACGACGGCGACGCATCTGAGGACTTGGCCGCAGGCCAGGTTAGCATCAACAGCGCCGGCACCGAGGATCTCCTTGACGAGATCGACGGACTGCTGGAGAACAACGCCGAGGAATTCGTGCGCGCTTACGTACAAAAGGGCGGCGAATAATCGTGGGGGAACTCGCCACAGGTCCGGTCTATGCCCGCCGCATTATGGGAATTGAGACCGAATACGGAATCACCTCGAGTGCCAGCGGCGATCAACGGAGAATGACTCCGGACGAGATCGCCCGCATCCTTTTCCGTCCCGTGGTGGACGAGTACTCCTCCTCGAATATCTTTCATCCCAACGCCTCACGCTTGTACCTCGATGTAGGTTCCCACCCGGAGGTGGCCACCGCGGAGTGCGATAGCCTCACCCAGCTCATCAACTATGAGCGCGCTGGCGACCGCGTGGTTGATGACTTAGCACGCCGCGCTGAGGAAGCTCTCGCGGCGGAACAACAGCCCCGCGCGGTGTACCTGTTCAAGAACAACGTTGACTCGGTCGGCAATTCCTATGGTTGCCACGAGAACTACCTCATCAGCCGGCACGTGGTGCTCAAGGATTTGGGCGTAGCCCTGCTTCCATTCATGATTACCCGCCAGCTGATCTGCGGTGCGGGAAAGGTTCAGCCCGCGCGAGGCGAGGAATCAGCGCACTTCCTGCTTTCGCAGCGCGCCGACCAGGTGTGGGAAGGCGTTTCTTCCGCGACCACTCGTTCGCGCCCCATCATCAACACCCGCGACGAGCCGCACGGTGACTCAAAGCGCTTTCGCCGCATGCACGTCATCGTGGGCGATTCCAACATGTCCGAGCCGACGTTGGCGCTCAAGGTCGGCTCTGCGTTGTTGATGCTGGAGATGCTCGAGGCCGGATTCGACGTTCCGCGCTTCGAGGTTGTTGATCCGATTCACCACATTCGCGAGATTGCCAGGGATACGACGGGGCGAACGCCGCTGCCATTGGCTGATGGTTCCACGATCACTGCGTTGGAGGTGCAGCAGGCGCTATGCGACGCCGCCCGCCGCTGGCTTAACGAGCGCGAAGACGCAGGCACCCCGTCGGCTGAGATGGCGCGCGTGGTCGACTTGTGGGAGCGCACATTGCATGCCATTGAGACCCAGGACTTCTCGGGCGTTGACCGCGAGATCGATTGGGTTATTAAGCGCGGACTGCTAGACCGTTACCGCGACCGCCTGGGCGGGGAGTGGGGCCACCCGAAGCTGGCACAGATTGACCTGACCTATCACGACATCCGGCCGGACCGCGGTTTGTTCAGCATCTTGGAAAGCCGCGGAATGGTGGAGCGTTGGACCACTGACGAAGCAATTGCTAAGTGCATCAACACCCCGCCGCAGACCACGCGCGCCAAGTTGCGCGGGCAGTTCCTGGCGGAGGCGCGCAGGCTGGGATCTAATGTCACTGTGGACTGGACACGCTTGAAGGTCAACCGCCCTGAGCCCATGACGGAGGAGTTTTCTGACCCGTTCGTTTCAGAGGATCCCCGCCTGCAAGCGTTGTTAGACTACATGGAGCATAACGCCTAGTTCCCGTGCCTGCCTAGATCCCGTGCGTATGGTTGGCGCGGTGCAGGTATGCGCGCTGTATTCTTAAATAAACCTGTTTGCATATAACCGATGTGAAGGAGCATGCCCGCATGGCTGAAGGGAATCCGGCAAAGCGCGACGAGGCCGTCGAGCGGCTGACCAACCTTTCCTTTGCCTTGCAAGGCGCGGCACATGGTGGCGGCAGCCCGGACCGCAGCGCGGCTTGGATCCGCAAGAATGTCGAGGGTTATCAGAATCGCAGCGATGAGGCCTTCTTGAAGCAGCTCTCGCGCGACGTCGTCACGCTGCAACGCGCGGGTGTCCCAGTGGTCCACTCCAGTGGCGAGAATGGATCGATGTACCGCCTCAACCAGGACGAGTACCAGCTGCCGCCCGTTGACTTCACTCCTGAGGAGGCCATGGTCTTGGGCGTGGCTGGCGGAATTGGCAAGCCAGGCGGCTTGAGTGACTTCACGCTGTCGGCGTGGACGAAGATCGCAGCCTCTGGTGCATCCCGCGACCTGAGCGGCGCACCCGTCTACGTTGCGGTCAACGACATCACCCGCATCAGCCCGGAGCTGACCACCGCAGTCATCACGGCGGTGCGCGCGCATCTCCGCATTACTTTTGATTACTACGCCACGCCCTCCTCACCGGCAGTGCGGCGCACGATGGACCCGTGGGGACTAGTCAACCACAACAGCCGCGTGTACTTGGTTGGCTGGGACGTTGACCGTGAGGCGCCCCGCGTGTTCCGTGCAACGCGCATCGATAACGTCAAAAGGTCGCGCCAGGACGCCACGCACCTTACTGTGCCTGGCCCGCTGCAAGACCTCGTTGTTGAGGCTCTCCAACGCGGCGAGACCGTGGCCGCGCTCGTTTCGATCCCGCAGGGCAGCGCGCTCGAGCTCGCTGCTGCTGGCACCCAGCGGGAAGATGGGCTCTATGCCATGAATGGAGTGGAAAAGGACTGGCTTGTTCGCACTGCTGCTAGCTATGCACCAGGCGTTGAGGTCCTCGAGCCCGCCGCGGTTCGCGCCGCCATCATCGAGCTGCTTACCGCAGAACGCCCGCAGGAAGGGGAGAAGTAGACATGGCTGATGGTTCCCAAAAGCTCCAAGCGCTGGTGCGCTCACTTAATCTGATTCCCTATTTCCGCAACCACCCTGGGCAAAGCCCAATGGAGGCCGCCACGGACCTGGGGATGACACCAGCGGAGCTCAAGGACGCGGTGGATCGCCTCTTTTGTTCAGGCGTTGGGCGTAATACAGAGGACCTCATCGATCTTTCCTTTGATTACCGCGACGGTATCCAGATCTACAACGATCAGGGCTTGACCCAGGCACTGCGTCTCACGCCTACGGAGGCGGGCGCGTTGCTGCTGACCCTCGAGTCCTTGGAAGCCATGCCGGGTCTAATCGACACTGCCGCTGTGCGGTCCGCCGCTGCAAAGCTGCGCGACATCATGGACGAAAAGACCGCAGCCATCTACGACTCGCTGGCGCACATCGACCCCACTGAGTCCGAGGTGCAGGCCGCGCTTGCGGGCGCCGTCGACAAGCGCCAACGCGTGCGCTTCAAGTACTGGTCCGCATCAAGCAACCAAGAAAAGGAACGTACCGTCGATCCGGCGCGTATTTTCATCTTCGAATCGGAGCCCTACCTCGTGGCCTGGGACGAGTCTGTAGGCGCACACCGCACCTTCCGCCTTGACCGCATGCGTCAAGTAAAAGTGCTGGAAGAAAAGGCTAATCCGCGCGTTCGTCAGCTCGACTTTGACCCTGCCCAGCCTTTCGAAATGCGACACGCCAAGACTGCGCAACTAGAGATTCAACCAGAATTCACTTGGCTTGCTGAGCAGCACGATATGACTTTAGGTGAGGCCCTAGAAAATGGTCGTGTAGCTGCAACGATGCCAATTGGTGGTGAGGACTGGTTTATTCGTTTCGCACTCAGCCAAGCAGATAGAGTGCGAGTTGTGGGCCCTGAAACGCTTGTTCAAGCAATTGCAGATCGGCGAATCGCGGCCCTTAAGCGTTATACTCAATAGCCGAAAGTTAACTCAATAGACCAGCTCCACATGAGCCTGTCGAACAGAAAGAGGCACCCATGCCAATCGGTCCTAGGGAATTACTTATTATCCTTCTCGTCGTCGTCCTGCTTTTCGGCGCCAAGAAGCTGCCTGAGCTGGCTCGCTCTATGGGCCGTTCGATGCGCATTTTCAAGTCTGAGGTCAACGAGATGAAGGCTGAGAATGAACAGCAAGGCCAGCTCGCAAAGCCTGCGAATCAGACTGATGAAGAGTTCTGGAACAGCCCGGAAATGCAGCCTCGCCAGACCCAGCCGCGTTCTGAAGGCAACCCAAACTCATAGATGTGGTTAGCGCTTCTGACACGCAATAGCCGTGTCGGAGGCGCTTTATTCGTTCCAGATTTTTCTTTTCACGGAAGGTCGATGTCAATGTCTGCACAGGGAAGTGTTGCTGGCCAACAAAGGCCAGCGCGTAAGCGACCCCTGCTCAAGAGGTTCGGCAAGCGTAAGTCCAATCCCATGGGCGAGATGACGCTGGTTGAGCACCTTCAGGAGTTGCGCAAGCGCATCGTCATTTCACTCGTCGTGCTCGCCATCGGCGCCGTCATCGGATTCATCTGGTACGAACAAGCTCCCTTGGGGCTGCGCCCGCTAGGCGAGATCCTGCGTGGCCCATATTGTGAACTTCCTGCTGAGCGCCGCGCCTCCTTCAGCGCTGACGGGGAGTGCCGCCTCTTGGCCACCAGCCCGTTTGAAATGCTGACTTTGCGCTTGAAAGTGGGCACACTCGCTGGCACTGTGCTGGCCTCACCGGTTTGGCTGTACCAAATCTGGGCGTTCATCGTGCCTGGCCTGCACAAGAACGAGAAGAAGTACACCTTCATCTTCGTTACCACCGCCGTCATTCTCTTCGTTGGCGGCGCCGTACTGGCCTACTACATTCTCTCCGTCGGCCTTGAGTTCCTCATGAGCATGGGCGAGGAGTTCCAAACGGCCGCTCTGACTGGTGAGCGCTACTATTACTACCTTCTCGCGATGCTCCTCATCTTCGGCGTGAGCTTTGAGATCCCGCTGCTGGTAGTCATGCTCAACATCATCGGCATCTTGGAATACCGAGTGATCAGGAACAAGCGCCGCATCATCTTTGTGGTCATCCTCATCTTCGCGGCGGTGGTTACTCCGGGCCAGGAAGTCTTCTCGATGATCGTCTTGGGCGTAGCGCTCGAGGTCCTCATCGAGTCCGCGTTCCAGTTCTGCCGCATCAATGACAAACGGCGCAACCGCAACCGTCCGGATTGGTTGGATGTGGACGACGAGTCTGCTTCGGCGTTGGATGACGACACCACGGGTATCGGGCTGCCTACGCCGGTTGAAGCCGCACAACCTGTTTCTTCCTCGCACCTGGCACCCCGCACTCATGGCGCGCCGCCAACCGCACCTTCCGCAGCGCCTAACTCGGCGCCAAGTACGCCGCCTAACGCGGGCTTCTTCGACGACGTCCTGTAGCAGCGGGTAACCTGAGGACTTATGACTTCCACACACCTGGATACCTTCCGCGATAGACTGTCCCACCCGCTGGATGATTTTCAGGTCGAGGGATGCCGGGCCGTTGAAGAAGGACACGGTGTCCTCGTCTGCGCGCCCACCGGCGCGGGCAAGACCATTGTGGGCGAGTTCGCTGTGTCCCTGGCGCTAAGCCGCGGAACCCGTTGCTTCTACACCACGCCCATCAAGGCGCTGAGCAACCAGAAGTACCACGATCTTGTCGCCGCACACGGCGCGGACGCCGTCGGCCTGCTCACGGGCGATGTCTCCATCAACTCCCAGGCAGAAATCCTCGTCATGACCACTGAGGTTCTGCGCAACATGATCTACGCAGAGTCCGGGGCGTTGGACCGCCTGAGCCACGTGGTCATGGATGAAGTCCACTTCCTCGCCGATGCCTCTCGCGGCGCAGTGTGGGAAGAGGTCATCCTGAATCTCCACGAGAGTGTCTCCATCATCGGCCTGTCCGCCACGGTGTCGAACTCGGAGGAGTTCGGCGAGTGGCTTTCCGCCGTGCGCGGCGACACCACGGTTATCGTCTCTGATCATCGCCCGGTGCCTCTGGACCAGTGGATGATGATTGGCCGCAAGATCTACCCACTGTTTGAGCCCGAGTCCGGCGGCCAAGTCAATGCCGAGTTGGCACGGCGCATCCGTCGTCTTGAGGCGGGCGATAGCGACGACGGGCGCAACGACGCCCATTCGGGCCAGGGCTTCCGCGCCCGTGCCCGCCACAAGGGCGGTGACCGCGATTCACGTAACTCCCGCGGTGGCCGCGGCCGTTCCGGCGCCTCCCGCCCGCAGGACCGCTACCGTCCGCTGGGCCGCCCTGAGACTCTCCAGGTTCTGCAGGGCATGGACATGCTCCCTGCCATCACGTTCATCTTCTCCCGCGCGGGTTGCGATGGCGCGCTCCACCAGTGTCTGCGCAGCCGCATGGTGCTCACCACGCAAGAAGAATCCGAGCGCATCAAGGCCATCATCGACGCAGGTGTCGAGGGCATTCCAGAAGAAGATCTTCAGGTCCTTGACTTCAAGCGATGGCGCGAAGCATTGTCCCGCGGCTTTGCGGCCCACCACGCGGGAATGCTTCCTGCATTCCGGCACATCGTCGAAGACCTCTTCGTGCAAGGCTTAGTCCGCGCCGTATTCGCCACCGAGACTCTTGCCTTGGGCATCAACATGCCTGCTCGCACGGTCATCCTGGAAAAGCTGGTGAAGTTCAACGGCGAGGCGCACGTCGATCTCACCCCGGGCCAGTACACGCAGTTAACCGGCCGCGCGGGTCGTCGCGGCATCGACACCATCGGCAATGCCGTGGTGCAGTGGGCCCCAGCTATGGATCCGCATGCGGTCGCAGGTCTGGCCTCCACGCGTACCTACCCGCTGATTTCCACGTTTGCGCCCGGCTACAACATGGCTATCAACCTGCTGGGCATGCTGGGCTTCGAGGAGTCACTACGCCTGCTCGAGAAGTCCTTCGCGCAGTTCCAAGCTGATGGCTCGGTCGTCGAGGAGACCCGTGAGATCGAAAAGGCGGAGCACCGCGTGCGGGAGCTGCGCAATCAGCTTGACGACGCCATCGATGCACTCGCACCTCCATCACGCGATGGTGAAGACCCAGCAGAGGTCCTCATGGACTACATCCGCCTGCGTCGCAAGCTCACCGACGAGGAGAAGTCGGTGCGCGCCAACAACAATGCGCAGCGCAACCAAGAGGTCGCCGTGGTGCTCAGCCGTCTCCAGCTGGGCGACGTCATCGCCATCGCCGGCAAGAGGCATCCCATTCTTGCCGTCGTGGTCACTCCCGCGAATCAAGTCGCGGACCCACGCCCATGGGTGACTACCGAAACTGGATGGTCTGGCCGCATCGATGTCTCCGGCATCAACAATCCGCCAATCGTCGTGGGCCGCATGAAGCTCCCGCGTCCGGTGCAGAAAAACCCGCGTCGCAACACCAAGTTCATACAAGATTCCTTCAAGCGCAACCGCTACGACCGCCCAAAGAAGATGCGCATGGCGCCGCGCAACCGCACCAACAAGAAGGTGGGCGAGCTACGCGACGCCATCCGCAACCATCCGGCCCACTCGTGGCCAGCAACCGACCGCGAGCAACTGGCGGGTATCGCGCAAAAATTGGCGCGGCGCGAAAGGGACCTCGAGAAGGTCAGCAAGAAGGTCGAGCGGGCTACCGATACCTTGGGCAAGACCTTCGGACGTATCGTCGACTTGCTCTCTGAAATGGATTACGTCGAGTTCGAAGGCTTTGGCGAAGACCGCCGCCCAGTCATCACCGATGAAGGCGAGCGCCTTTCCCAGATCCACAGCGAGTCAGACTTGCTCGTAGCGCAGTGCTTGAAGCGTGGCATCTGGAATGAGCTAGACCCAGCGGAGCTAGCCGGTGTGGCATCCCTGTGCCTCTTTGAAAACCGCAAGGAAACCCGTGGCGAGCCGGAAGCGGCCACGGATGCCATGGCCGATGCCATGGAAGCTACGTATCGCATCTACACCGAGCTCATTGCCGACGAGGCCCGCCATAACCTCCCACGCACCCGTGAACCGGAAGCCGGCTTCGCACTCGCCATCCATCAGTGGGCCGCCGGAGCCCCGCTGGGATACTGCATGGCTGCCGCGAACGAAGCCGGTGCGGAACTTACCCCCGGCGACTTCGTGCGCTGGTGCCGCCAGGTGGTGGACATGCTGCAGCAGATCGCCAAGACCGGCTACGAGGAAGACATCCGCCGCAATGCCCGGCGCGCCATCGATGCAATTCAGCGCGGCGTCGTGGCCATCGGCGCTTAAGCACACCGCGTCCCCTGAAATGAAAGGGCGCGGGGTGCGCGGGTAGGCTCATGCACATGTCTGATTCGAACAGTACTTTTCCAGTGTCTGTATACGCCGACCGCTTGCAGCGGGCTCAAGAGGTATCCGCTGAAAAGGGGATTGACCTGCTTATTTTGGGTACCGGAGCCGACTTTGCTTATCTCACTGGTTCCTGGGTCTCCTCCCACGAGCGCTTAACCGCTTTGGTGCTTGGCCCCACGGGCAAGCCTTTCATCGTTGCCCCGTCTACGGACATCGAAACGCTCAGCTCCTCGCCTGTGGCGCAGCTCGGTTTGGAGTTGCGCGGCTGGAGCGATGGCGAGAACCCTTATGAGCTCGCCTGCGAGCCTCTGCGCGCCACGACATCTTCCAGTACCCCCACGGTGGCGCTTGGTGCATCGCTGACCGCTGACCACGTCTTGCGCATCCAGGGCCTGCTTGCTGAGTCCGCCCAGTCTGGTGCACAGCCTCAGTACGTGCTGGCCACCTACTCCTTGGCCGAGTTGTTTACCCGCAAGGACGCCGCCGAGCTGGAGGAGCTGACCAAGGCGGGCGCGGCTATCGACGCCGTCCACGCTGCTGTTCCTGGTCTGCTCAAGGCAGGACGCACCGAGGCTGACGTCGCAGCGGACCTGCGCGACCTGATCCTCCGCCAACACGTGGAGGTCGACTTCATCATCGTCGGTTCTGGCCCCAACGGTGCCAACCCGCACTACGACTACGGTGACCGCGTGCTGAGCAAAGGCGATCCAGTGGTCGTTGACATCGGAGGCACCCTGCCTTCGGGTTATCACTCCGACACCACCCGTACTTACGTTGTGGGCGGAGATCTGAGCGCAGCGCCTCAGGACTTCCAGGACGCTTACGCAGTACTGGAGCGCGCCCAGGCAGCTGGCCGCGCAGCAGCCAAGCCCGGCGCGACTGCACAGGAAGTCGACCGCGCTACCCGTGAGGTCATCGAGGAAGCCGGCTACGGCGAGTACTTTACGCACCGCACCGGACACGGCATTGGCCTGTCTACCCACGAGGAGCCCTTCATTATGGCTGGCAACGAGTTGGTCCTTGAGGAGGGCATGGCCTTTTCCATCGAGCCGGGCATCTACGTGCCAGGCAAGTGGGGCATGCGTCTTGAGGACATCGTGTACACCACCGCGGATGGATACGAATCCGTCAACCAGGCCCCCCGCGAGGTCCGCTAGATGGCAGGTGTGTTAATCCTCGGCGGGCGCAGTGACATCGGTGGCGAGATTGCGCAGCGTCTTGCTCCGGGAAACGAAATTGTCCTTGCAGCACGCGGCACCCACGGCATGGACGAGCGCATTAAGAAGCTCCGTGCCGCGGGCGCAACTGCAATCCATACTCTCGACTTCGACGCCACCGCCGTCGAGCAGCACCGTGCCATATTTCGTGCGGCACGTGAGCTGTGCGAGCACAGCGACGGAATCACCACCGCCGTAGTGGCTTTCGGCATCCTTGGTGACCAAGACCGTGCTGAGCACGATGAGGCCCATGCTTTCGATATCGCCTTGGTGGACTATGGCGCCCAGGTATCGATGCTGACGGTACTTGCTGATGAGATGACCCGCGGCCACATCATCGCCTTCTCGTCCATCGCCGGGCGGCGTGCCCGGCGCGCCAACTACGTCTATGGCTCTACCAAGGCTGGTCTCGATGCTTTCTGTCAAGGACTTGCCGATCGCCTGCATGGCGGCCCGCTCGCACTCATTACCGCGCGTCCGGGCTTTGTCATCGGTTCCATGACCACCGGAATGAAGCCAGCCCCGCTTTCGGTGACCCCAGACGCGGTTGCCGACGCCGTGGTTGATGCCATGTCTGGCAAGGGCGCGGGCACTGCTGACGCGCCGCGCAGCCGCACCCTCTGGATTCCGCGTCCCCTCCAAGCGTTGGCATGGGTCATGCGCGTGGTTCCGCGCCCCGTGTGGCGCCATATGCCGCGCTAGCTTGTTCTTACTTGTTACAGCAAAGGCGAATTCACGTCGAAGATAAACCCACGTGGTGCCAGCACGCGCAGGACCACTTCGGCGTCGCCTTCCGCGATGTCATGGAACACGAGCCCCTGCCACGGGGTGACCGTGATATCGACGTCGAGGCGTCCGATCAGGTCCGCGAACTCCGCTGGGATTACTCCCTTGTGCAGTCCTGCTCCTAGGTCAACGCGCCCTTCAGGGGTATGCTCAGCCAGCCAGCCGATGGGCTGGGTCGGCTTGTCCGAGGTCTCCGTTGCAGACAGCTTCAGCTCTTCCGTTCGGCCTGTATCCGCAGACGCTTCCTCCGGCGCCTTCGCCGCCGCTTCTTCAATCGCATTAACCAAGGCGGGCACGAGGTCCTCGATGGCCAGCACAGCGTCGGAAAGCACGCCCTGCGCAATCAGCTGAGCGCTGTCAGTGCCGCGTAAGAGCACGCCATAGTCGACGCCCTCCGCAACAATGTCGCCGCTTCCGTCATCGACGCCTAGGACAAGCTCAGAAGCCGCCTCCAGCCCCTCACAAACCGCCGCAATATCGCGGGCCAGTTCGCGCGCTGCTGCCGAGAGAGGGGAAGCCAAGACAGGCCGGCTTAGCGTGCTCAATGCAGGAGCGCTAACGCGAGCCACGAGCTGCGCTACGTCGTGGACACCGCGCAGCTCCAATGCTGCGTTCTGGGCGAGGTAGACATTGCCGTCGCCGAAATCCTGAGCCAGTCCTGCGATTTCAATCCAGTCTTCCGCCGTCGTCGCACCGGCTACCGGTTGGAAACGCGCGACGGTTCCATGGACGGCGTCGTCAAGCAGCAGCGGCGAACCTACGTGAGGCGTTTCAGGGGTATCAGTCATGGCTGCGAGTCTAACCGTTGCGTTCACTGCCCCTAGATTCCGGTTGTAGAAAACACGTCAGCGGGTGTTGGCCACGGCATGTATGCCGCGGATGGGTAGGGTAGAGGCCATGCCATTCGTTCTGTTTATCGCCTATACCTTGCTTGAGACACTCGCCTTTTGGGCCGTGGCCAAGTGGATTGGAATCCTGTGGGCACTCGTGGCCTTGTTCGTGTCGATGTTCTTCGGCATGTCCCTCGCAGGTATTGAAATTCGCCGCATCATGAGCCGCCAGATTGTGCGCGGGCAAGACGGGATCTACTACATGGACGGAAACCAAGCTGGCAAGACCGCCGGCAACGTGGGCCTGACGCTGGCAGGCGGCCTGTTGCTATCGATGCCAGGGTTTGTCTCAACGCTCATCGGCGCGCTACTCATCTTTGCGCCAACGCGCTCCCTGGCGCGCACGATTCTCGCGGCTTCTATGGTGCGCAAGATTGAGCACATGGGCACCCGCATCTTTGAAGCTTCGCCCATGGCGCAGCACCATGATTCCTATGGAAGCTTCGGAAACGCTGCGGACTACGGTTCAGCAACCGGGTATCCAGGCGGTGCCCAGGGGAGCCGCCCAGAGCCGGAGGTCCTCGACGAGGAAGAGATCCGTCAGTGGACCGAGAACCTCGATCCTGATGACTTCACCGGTGGCTCGGCCGACGACTCCGGAAACGATGCGGGAGACTCCAAGAAGTAATGAAACAATTTCTGTGCCGCCTAGCGCTTGCCGGCGTTTCAGGCGGTGTTACTTTTTGCGCTGTTGAGCCACTGGGTTGGTGGCCCATGGGGATCCTCGGTATCGCGTTGCTCTTTGCCGCCTTGGTGCCGTGGAGAGCCTCAAGCGTGAGCCTGAAAGCTGGAGCCGCAATCGCCAGCCTTCACGCGTTTTTTCTCTATCTGCTCACCTTGCCGTGGATCGGGGAGTTGGTGGGTAATTTCCCCTACATTGCTTTGGCATTCTGGCTCTCCCTCTATGCCATCTTGCTAGGTATCGGCGGGGCTGCACTTGCCCGCATGAGGTCGGGTTTCCTCTTGTTCCCGTTCTTTTACGTAGCGGTCGAGATGTTGCGCTCGAGCGTTCCCTTCGGCGGCTTTTCCTGGGTCCGCCTTGCCTGGGGACAGATTGAAGGGCCGTTGGCTAATCTGGCGCCGTGGGGCGGGCCAGCGCTCATCACTTTCGCCACCGTCATGTGCGCGTGCGGATTGGTGGGTTTGGTACAGGCCCGCGGAAAACTCCGTGCGGCTGCGCTGGCGGCAGTGGTGCTTCCCTTGGTGGCAGGGCTCGCGGCGGGACTCGGTATCAACCGCCCGGACCATACTGTGGGCGAAGTCAAGGTAGCCGCGATTCAGGGCAACGTCCCGCGGATGGGCCTGGATTTTGCCGCCCAGCGCAGGGCCGTATTGGAAAACCACGTCCGAGTCACACAGGAAGCCGCCAATGCGGCCCAGGAAAACAAGGAAGACCCCATCGATCTGGTGATCTGGCCGGAGAATTCCTCCGACGTCAATCCTCTTAAGGATGCGCAGGCACGCATGCTTATCGACGCCGCCGTCGACGCCATCGACGCGCCCGTTCTGGTGGGTACGCTAACGAAGGACGCGGTGGGCTACCGCAACACCATGCAGGTTTTCGAGCCAGGTGGGGAAGTAGGAGAGCACCACTACAAGAAGTATTTGCAGCCCTTCGGCGAGACGATGCCTATGCGGAATTTCTTCCGCAAGTTCACGGACATGGTCGACCTAGCCAGCGATTTCAAGCCGGGCGACGGCCCCGGTGTGGTCACGATGAACGACGTTCTCGTCGGTGTGGCCACATGCTACGAGGTCTCTTTCGACCAGGCATTCCGCAGTTCGGTGAACAACGGTGCTCAAATTCTTTCGACGCCTACGAACAACGCCACCTTCGGTTACTCCGACATGACCTATCAGCAACTAGCCATGAGCCGCCTGCGCGCCTTGGAGACTGACCGCGCCGTGGTTATCGCCGCAACATCGGGAGTCTCGGCCATTGTCCATCCGGATGGCCGGGTGAGCCAACACAGCGAAATCTTTGAGCCGAAGTATCTCATTGAGACGCTGCCGCTGCGCAAGGGAGTGACCTTTGCCGTGAGGTATGGTTCGCTCCTGCAATGGCTCATGGTTATCATTGGAACAGTCAGCGCACTACTTGCTCTCCGTTCTGCACGCAGGACAGGCAATCTTGAAAAGCCAGGAGCCCGTGGCAAGCAACGTGCGCCTAAACAAAACTCTGCTACACCGGCAGCAAACAACGAGGAGCTTTAAAACGTGAGCACTACCCACGCTTCCACCTTGGTTATCATCCCGACCTACAACGAGATTGAGAACCTTCCGCTGATCACCGGCCGTGTCCGCAAGGCAACCCCAGAGGTCAGCATTCTGATCGTGGACGATAACTCGCCTGACGGCACCGGTGAGGCTGCAGACAAGCTGGCTGCTGAGGATGACAAGCTGCACGTCCTCCACCGTGAGGGCAAGGGCGGCCTCCTAGGTGCTTACATTGCTGGCTTCAAGTGGGGCTTGGAGCGCGACTACCAGGTCCTCTGTGAGATGGACGCTGACGGTTCCCACGCACCTGAGCAGCTGCACTTGCTCCTCGCTGAGATCGACAAGGGCGCGGACCTCGTCATCGGTTCCCGCTACGTACCGGGCGGCGAGACCATCAACTGGCCTGCTTCCCGCGAATACCTGTCCCGCTTGGGCAACTTGTACATCTCCGTGGCGCTGGGCGCCGGCCTGTCCGACATGACCGCAGGCTACCGCGCATTCACGCGTGAGCTGCTGGAGTCCATCGACTTCGACGACCTGTCGAAAGCTGGCTACATCTTCCAGGTTGACTTGGCTTTCCGCGCTGTCAAGGATGGCTGGGATGTACGCGAGGTACCAATCACCTTCACCGAGCGCGAGTACGGTGAGTCGAAGCTGGACGGCTCCTTCGTCAAGGATTCCCTCTTCGAGGTCACCAAGTGGGGCATTGCACACCGTTCCGAGCAGGCCAAGGACTTGGCTGGCGAGGTCAGCAACATCGCGTCCTACACTTACCGCCACAGCTCCCTTCCGGGCCTGGCTGGCAAGCTCAAAGAAGGCTTTGCCTGGACCGGCGACTTCGCTGACGAGGTACAGTCCCTGCTGAAGCACCAGTTCGGCAGCAAGTCTAAGTAGGCAAAGCAAGCCGAGTAGGCTCCGAGCGGCTCACCATGAGCCGCCTACTAAGACGAAAGGGGCGCGCTACATTCCCAGCAATGGGGAAGTAGCGCGCCCCTTTTGTGCGCTATGTACAGCATGTGCGGCGCTGCAGAAACCGAGTTCTAGCTCTGATTCTCCTGCTGCTCCTTGAGCAGACGAGCAGCGGAGCGGCGGCGGGAGCGCAGCTGATCGATGCGCTCGGTAAGCAGTTCGTCGAGTTCCTCGATGGAACGGCGCTCACGCAGCATGTCCCAGTGGGTACGTGGCGGCTTGGCTGGCTTGGATTCTACGCCTTCGCCCTCCATAAGGGTGCCCAGCTTACCGTTCTTACACATCCACTCCTCAGGAATTTCCGCATCATCTGCGAAAGGAACTTCGTAGATGTCACCGTCTTCGGTGCGGTACTTGACCATCTGGCGTGGTGCTAGGTCGTGGTCACGGTCCGTCTCGTAGCTGACGGCGCCCATACGGCTACCACGGAGTACGCGATCTGCCATGCAACATCATCCTTTTCATAAAGAGTGCTCGGAAGGGTTGATATAAATCACCCAAGAAACTAACAGTATAACGAAGTACAGCGTGCGTTTGTTCCCACCCCGGGTTAAATGGACTAAGGTGTAACAGGTGATCCGTCAAGCTAGCCGCGACCGTGCTGTCGCATCGTGTCAATGGTGCGGCAAGGAGATCCCACAAGGAGGGCGCGGACGCCCTCGCAAATTCTGTAGCGCATCATGCAAGCAACGCGCATATGAGCAGCGTAATAACGTTTCGGGTACATCAATTCCGAAGAACGCTGTGATCATGACTCCGGAGCGTGCTGATGAATTGCGGGATGGATTATTTGAACTACGCTGCTCAGCCGAGGACGTCGCAATGGCAGCGAAGGAAGGTGCAGATGGAGATGAGCTCCAGGAACTGTGTTCTGAACTCGTCGCCTTGGCACGTCGGCTCGAGGAATTGAGATAAGGAAAAATGCAGAAACTTCTAGGTAACCGCAAGCTGGTCATTTCCATTTTCGTGGTGCTAATTCTCGTCGCCACGGTGGTTGCACTTGGCCCGTTGTTCTATTCGATTTACATGGGCCGTGGTGTCCAGACAAAGCCTGTTGATGCAGCGCACACCAAGCCAGCTAGCACCGATGTCGATGGCACCTGGAACGTTGTTGCTGGTACGCCACATAATTTCACCTCGGTTGGTTTCACCATCAACGAGGTTCTGCCTGCTGAGAAGACCACGACCTCCGGCTCCACCAAGGACGTGACCGGCCAGGCTGTCATTAAAGACGGCAAGATCGAAGAAGGCACGATCACCGTGGACATGACCACCTTGACCACGGATAAAAAGGTTCGTGACCAAAACATGAAGGACAAGCTGTTTATCACGCGCCAATTCCCTGAAGCCACGTTCACTCTGACTGAGCCTGCTGATATTTCTGCAGTGCCAGACGACGGCTCGGTGGCCAAGGTTAAGCTGACCGGCGACCTAACGATCAAGGGCAAGACCAAGAAGGTCACCCAGGAATTCGACGTTGTTCGCGACGGTGAGACCATCGTTATGGGCGGCAACATTCCGGTCAACCGTCTAGATTACGGAATTGAGACTCCAGAGATGATCGCGGCCAAGATTGAAAAAGAAGGCGAAGTAAACATTCGCGTCACGCTTCAGAAGTAACTAGCAATACGGAAGTAACTAGCAATACGCAGGCATGAACTCTCAACATCTAATCCCAGTCATCTGGTTCCGACTCGTGGTGCTCATTAGCTTCGCAGTATTCGTCGGCTTCCAGAAAATGTGGCTACTCCTTGGCATCGCAGTATTGCTCGGCATTCTTACGGGCTGGCAACTTATCACTGCATACAACCGCCGTTAGAGCACACCCGCAATTCCCACTCACACCACCGTTTAACGTCACAGTGACATTAAACGGTGGTGTACTCAGTTAGGGCAGAAGCAACCCCAAAAGCCGAAAAAGCCCAAATTCAGCCACCGCGTCCGAGCCAGACCAAAACCGGACCCAAACCGGGGGCAAGCAGTCGGACCAACAAGCCAGACCAACAACCGGGTCAATATAAATCCAACGAGTTGAGCCGCGCGAGTAGCCCAGGACAAAGCCAAGCCGCTCGGCGACGTCTGCACCCAGCCGGGGAAATGCGCGTCACAAGAACTAATTGATACGTGAGTGCCGACAAATCGATATAGATGCACAGGGACGTATAGACGTAACGCCACTATTCAATAATTGTCCGATAATGTACATTATGTCATTTAGGATTTGTGTCGTTATCCCCCGGGCCCCTTATATAAGGGGCCCACCTGACCTCACAACTAGCTCACGTGCGCCGGCTCATTCAGTAGTTCCTCTGGGGCCTCCTCAGCAGGCAAAGGCTTACGGCGGACGAGTGCTGCGAATACCGCGCCCGTGATGTTCGCCCACACGGCTGCCACAACGCCTGGCAATGCAGCCTCAGGCGTAAAGAACTGCAGCGCCAGCGCGGAGGCCAAACCGGAGTTCTGGGTGGCAACCTCGATAGCCGTCGTACGCGCTGCTGCTTCGCGCTGACGAGTTACCTTCGCCGTATAGTAACCAAAGAGGAATCCGATGACATTCTGAATGGCCACACCGAGGAATACAACAAGACCAACCGTCAGCAGCTTATCCTGCGACTTTGCCACAACCGCAGTAACCACTGCACCAATACCGACGATAGCCACCCACGGCAGCACCGGGATGACATAATCAACCGCCTTGCTTGCCACAACGCGCAGCAACAGGCCAAGTGCAACCGGGATGAGAACCGTCTGAACAAGCGACCACATCATGCCCATTCCATCAACCTCAGCGCTCTGCCCCGCCAGCCACAGCATCAACAGTGGCGTCATAATTGGGGAAACCAAGGTAGAAACGGACGTCATGGCGACAGACAGCGCCACGTCACCCTTTGCCAAGTACGCCATGACATTGGATGCCGTACCACCAGGAACCGAACCAAGCAGGATTAGACCGACGGTAACGGCGTCGTTAAGCCCCAGCAGCTTAGCAACAAGCACCGCACTGGTCGGCATAACCACAAACTGGCATACAACGCCAATAAGGATGGGCAATGGACGCTTGGCAACGAGCGCAAGATCCGGGGTCGTCAGAGTAAGACCCATCGAGAACATAATGACCATAAGCAGCTGGCTCGTATAAGAGCTAACCGGGACAAAGGTCGACGGACTCATGAAGGCTGCAATTGCACACAGCACAATCACGATGGGAAATGCGTAAACCGCTAGCTTCTCAGAGCTGCTTTGCGCTTCCTGCGCCGCCGACGGATCGGCTACTCCATACTGGTGAGAAGTCATACTCGACATGTGGCTCGCCCTTACTACTTGGAAGTTACCCACCTCTTCCCCACTCGCATGTCCGGCTTGCCATCAGGCACCTTCATTGTGAGTGGAATCTGTGGGGGTAAAGGTTAGGGACCTTGCCCCCAGGAACGACACCCCTGAGCCCAACTTCCCTTTCCCGATCCCACCGACGTGGTGAATATCTTTCTATGGATTGATTGATTTCCAAACCATAGCACAACATCCCGTTAAATGAACTAGCAGTTTCGGACGTTGGGATACCGCTAATGAAGGGGTCTAAACTCGCCGCCCCCAACCGCGGTTAAACGAAGGTGACATTAGCCACACTTACTATCGGTCAACAGATATCTGGGACTAAGTTGAATGTATGCAAAAGCTTCTGAGTCCCGATTCAACAAAGATCTCTCGCCCACAGGGATCAACGAGCCAGGCAGATGCTGTACCAGCGAAGTACACCAACGGCTCCCCCATGTCGCTCATCAAAGACATGGAGGCCATCGTCGGTCCGGAAAACGTGCACGGACGCCTATCAGACCTTGTCCGATTCTCTTCCGACGCCGGCCCCTACCGATCCATTCCTCAAATCGTAGTGTCAGCGCGTAGTGCCAGCGACTTGTCTAGGCTCATGACCTACTGCCGCGAGAACGGCCGCCACATGACGTTCCGCGCCGCGGGCACCTCGCTCAACGGCCAAGCAATGTCAGATGACATCTTGGTTGATGTGAAGACCAACTTCACCGGCATGGAGGTCAGGGATGGCGGCAGCAAGCTGTGGTCCCGCCCAGGCGTTGTGCTTGGCGACGCCCAGGCAGTCCTCGGCCGGCACGGATTCATGCTCGGCCCGGACCCAGGATCAACCTCTGTATGCACCATCGGTGGCGTCCTCGCCGACAACTCCGGCGGCATGCGCTGTTCGCTGGAGCGCGATAGTTACCACTGCGTCGATGAGCTCGTCTTCGTCTTGCCCTCCGGAACCATTGTCGATACCGCTCGCGGCGACGATGCCTTCCGTGCACAGGAGCCTGAACTTCACGCCAACCTCCTCGCCTTCCGCGACCGCCTGCGAGCGAACACCGAGATGGTGGAGTTCTTGCGCAAGAAGTTCTCCATCCGCAATACCAACGGCCTACGCATTGACGCTTTCCTCGACGAGGACGAGCCGGTCAAGATCCTAAAGCGCCTCCTCGTCGGCTCCGAAGGCATTTTCGGCGCCATCGTCGAGTCCGTCATCAAGACGGTAAAACTTCCCAAGGTCAAGGCCACGACCTGGGTCGAGTTGCCGAACCTGCGCGATGCAGCCAACTTCGTGCACCCAATCATGGAGGCCGGCGCTGAAGCCTGCGAACTCCTCGTCGCACCGGTGATGCGCCGTTCGGCAGAACACTACGCCCACGCGCCAAAGTCCTGGATCGACCTTGATGACGATGCAGCAGCACTGCTCGTCGAGGTAGGCGGCACCGACCTCGCCGATCTCGAATCCGCGATGGAGCGCCTCAAGGAGGTCCTCAAGGACGCGCCGCTTTTACGCCCACTCGAATTCGAGACCACACCAGAGGGCATGCGCGGCGCATGGGAGCTCCGCAACGGTTTGTACGGCCTGCTCGGAGCCGACCGCCCGAACGGCACCACCTACATCACCGAGGACGTCTGCTTCCCGCCCGCAGAGGTAGGCAACGCAGCCGCCGATTTGCTGGATCTGCAGCACAAGTATGGCTACCCCGAGTCGGTGATGGGACACGCCGCCTTCGGCAACCTGCACTTCTTCCTTACCCCGCGCTTCGATCTAGACGAAGAACGCGAATCTTATGCCAGCTTCCTGGACGAGCTGGCTGAGTTGGTCATCGACAAGTACCAAGGTTCGATGAAGGCCGAGCACGGTACCGGCGTAAACATGGCTCCATTCCTCGAGCACGAGTGGGGCTCCGAAGCCTTCGAGCTCTTCTGGGGAGTCAAGAACATGATTGACCCGCAAGGCATCCTCGCGCCAAATGTGAAGCTCACCCGCGACAAGTCCGTGCACCTGAAGAATTTCAAGTCCTTCCCCAAGGTCGAGGACATGATTAATCCTTGCGTGGAGTGCGGCTTCTGCGAACCCGTTTGCCCGTCCCGCCACGCCACGGTCACCCCACGTCAGCGCATCGTCTTGCGCCGCGAGATGGCCCGCCAACCAGAAGGCTCTGCGGTCCTGCGCCAGCTGCAAGAGGAATATCAGTACGATGCCGTCGACATGTGTGCGGCGGACGGCACCTGTTCCATTCCGTGTCCCATCAGCATCGACACCGGCGCAGTGATGAAGCAGCTGCGCAAGCAGGAAGCTGGCCCCAAGGCCGAGAAGGTAGCCCTGTCGACCGCGCAGCGTTGGGCGCTCGTCGAGAAGCTCGCGCGTGCTGGCGTCATTTCCGCCAATAAGATTCCGCACAAGCCACTTGAGCTCGGCGCCAACATGGCCCGCAACGTCATCTCCCCTGACTTGCTGCCCACCGTGCCAGGTCCACTCCCTAAGGGTGCGTCCCGTCTACCGGAGACACCGCGTGAAGGCGCACAGGCCTTGTACTTCCCGGCTTGCATCAACCGCATCTTTGGCCGCCCTGCTGGCGCCGCCCCGGATTCGGTGGATCTGCCGCGCGCCGTCGTCGAACTTGGCCGCCGTTCCGGACAACCGGTGTGGATCCCGGATGATGTAGCAGGCGACTGCTGCGGTACTCCTTGGTCTTCTAAGGGCTACACCGAGGGCTTCGAATACCAGGCCACCAAGATCGTCCGCGACCTGTGGCACTGGTCTGAGCACGGCAAGCTCCCCATCATCGTGGATGCCGCCAGCTGTACCCACGGCTTGCTCGACAGTGTCCCAGAGGCGCTCTCCGAAGCGGACAAGGAATTATGGTCCCAGCTGCGCATCATGGACGTCGTCGAGTGGCTACGCGATGAGGTTGCCCCTCACCTACCGATCGTCCAGAACATGGGCACCATCGCCGTTCACCCAACCTGTTCCACTGCGCACATGGGCATCAGCGATGACTTGGTGCAGCTGGCCAACCTCTGTGGCCATGCCAAGGTTCCAGAAGGCGCTATGTGCTGTGGCTCCGCCGGTGACCGCATCATGCTCCACCCAGAGCTGGTGGAATCGGCTACCCGTGAGGAGCGCGCTTCCCTCGAGGCTGAGCACTTCGATGCTTATGTCTCCGATAACCGCACCTGTGAGATGGGCCTGGAGATGATCTCCGGCAAGAGCTACGACTCCATCGCTGTCTTGCTCGAGCGCGCCTCGCGCCCTGTGGTTACTCCTTAACCGCTTATCCTCTTAGCCAGTTAGCCCCTTAACCCTGCCTGGGGCTACTGCGTGGCCGATTGCAGCCTAACGGCGGCCGCCGCGATTGCGATGGGTCGCCGTTACTTGTACGGCGTCGATCATGCCCAGCTCGAAGAGCGCTTCACGCAACGCGAACTGGAAGGTCCACAGCCTGCGGAATACCGGATCGAATCCCGCTGCTGCTGCTTCGCGCAGGTGCCCGTCAAAGTAGCTACGCTGCTCACGCAGCGACTCCGCGTAATGGCTACCCACGTGAGTCTGTGCCACGATGCGAAGATTGGACTGCTTGTCAAAGAGCTTGTGTGTTTCCTCGATGGTCGGGTAATCCAAACCCGGCCAGATATAAGCCCGCAGCACCTGCAGTGCTGCCCGCCCAGCAGGCGTCATCGCATCCGTCGCAAAAGTAGAGGCCAATGCAACTCGCCCGCCTGGCACCAAGGAACGGTCCAGGACGCTCACAAAGCGCTTGCGCTCAGCCGGAGTGAGCAGCTCTAGTTTCTCCACGCTCACAATCGCGTCATAACGCCCACGCCACTGCTTGGGGTGAGGAATCACGGCGTCGCTAAGCTGCACGTGTACCGAATCCGCAGCGCCTTCGAGCAACAAGATCTCGTTGAACTCGTTAAGCTGCTCAGCATCGGCCGTCAACACATCCACCGTTGCGCGTCGACTCACAGCCTCCACCGCCACATTCAACCCCGTCGCGGGATAAACCAAAAGATGCGTACCCGCACCGGAATGCGTGGCGTCGAGGAGCCACTGTGCGCTGCGCCGCTGGCCGTCCCGCAGATCACTACGATCCACGCTCGTTGGCTCACTGACTTTAGTTACGTCAACAAGGTGTTCTTTAGGCTCTTTCCTGCCCGCCTGTTGGCTAAAGCTAGGAACCGCCTCGCGGACCGTCGTGGGAACCCCACTGGCAAAAATGCCACCGCTGTGTGTATACCCGTCACCTGCATATAACCGGACCAGCTCCACAGGAAGCTCCCCCGGAGCAGAAAGTTCCGGTGCAAGGTCCTTAGCCTTGGGCCGATACCCAGTCTGCAGCAGGCAGCGTAAAACCTTCACCAGCTTCTCCGAGTTTTCCATAGTCCATTCGCCTGCTAGATAAGACTCCGCAAAACCAAGCCATCCCGTAGCCGCAATGCGAGTAAACAGCGCATCGTGTAGGACCTCCATGTCTGGACCGTCTTCTGAATCCGTTTCCGGATCAAGGTCGATCTCCGCCAGGTCGCATGTCTTGGCAAATTCCGCCTCTGCGCGTCGGGCTTTAAACTGCCCAAAGCTCACTGAAGGAACATTCGCCACGCTTGGCCATTGCGCAGCGTCAATTGTGTCTAGGTGTGGAAAATTGACCATTTTCTTGGGGTCTCCTTGACCAGCTGCACTAAGGGTTTTGCACTCACCTTAATCTGAAAAGCCCACCTAAATACCTCGCCATGCCGAGGAAGAGCCAGTTTAAGGTATATAAAGTATGCATGTACGGTATCTAGGGTTTAGACTGATTCGGTACAAAAATTTTCGCTTTCTCAGGAAGGTATCACCCCACCATGGCTGAAACCCCTTACCGCCCAGCCGGCGGCCGCCACCACGTAGTCGTTATCGGCGCAGGCTTTGGCGGTCTCAACGCAGTACAGCAGCTAAAGAATGCTGACGTCGAGATCACCCTGATTGACAAGAAGAACCACCACCTGTTCCAGCCGATGCTGTACCAGGTAGCAACCGGCATGATCTCCGCCGGTGAGATTGCTCCTTCTACCCGTCAGCTGCTGCGCGGCCAGGATAACGCCCACTTCGTTAACGGCGAAGTAACCGATATCAACATCGAGGATCAGACCGTTACCGCTGAGCTCGACGGTTTTAGCCGTACTTTCGCATACGACTCCCTCGTCGTAGCTGCTGGTGCCGGCCAGTCTTACTTCGGCAACGACCACTTCGCTGAGTTCGCGCCGGGCATGAAGACCCTGGATGACGCACTTGAGCTGCGCTCCCGCATCGTGTCTGCCTTCGAAAAGGCTGAGTTTGTTGACGATCCTGTCGAGCGCGAGCGCCTCCTTACCTTCATCATCGTTGGTGCTGGCCCAACCGGTGTGGAGCTAACCGGCCAGATCGCCGAGCTTGCAAACCGCACGCTGCGCGACCAGTATTCCAACTACGGCACCACCAGCGCCAAGATTTACCTCTTGGATGGTGCGCCGCAGGTACTGCCGCCGTTCGGCAAGCGCCTTGGCCGCAAGGCTCAGCGCTCCCTCGAGCGTCTCGGCGTCGACGTACGTCTGAACGCTATGGTTACCGACGTCACCGAGGACGCTGTCACCTACAAGAACATGAAGAACGAGGACGTTGTCACCCTCGAGGGCGCAACCAAGATCTGGTCCGCTGGTGTGTCCGCTTCCCCGCTGGGCAAGATGGTTGCTGACCAAGCAGGCGTCGAAGCAGACCGCGCTGGCCGCGTCTCCGTCAACGACGACCTGACCGTGGGCCAGCACGACAACGTCTACATGGTCGGCGACATGATCTCCCTGAACCGCCTGCCAGGCGTAGCACAGGTTGCTATCCAGGGTGGCGCACACGTTGCCAAGCTCATCAAGGCAAAGGTCGATGAGGAGTCCACCGCCAACGAGCACGAGGCATTCGAGTACTTCGACAAGGGCTCCATGGCCGTCATCTCCCGCTTCAACGCTGTTGTGAAGATGGGCAAGACCGAGTTCGACGGTTTCCCGGCATGGGTTTCCTGGATGGGCTTGCACATCATGTACGTCCTTGGCTTCCGCAACCGCACCACTGTTGCTGTCAACTGGATCCAGAACATGATTTCCCGCGACCGCGGCAACCTGGAGATCACCGATCAGCAGCGCATCGCTCGCAACTTCATCAACAAGAATAAGTAAATGAAGTCACGCCGATGACGGGCCAGGCGCGCACTTCAGCGCCGCCTCCCAGCCATCCTGCATCCCGCCCCCGCCTGGCCAAGCTTTTAGGTTTGCTCACGCGGGGGCGGTTTCTGTTTTGTTCTCAAGCTACTGATTCTGCCGAATCTGCCACAATTTAGCTCCGCCAGATAGTGCTTTTTGTTAACCTCAAAACTTACAACAAGGGGTGCCGTTGAAAACGGCTGAGATTAGACCCTAAGAACCTGCACTCAGTTAGTACTAGCGAAGGGATAGTTGTGGAATCCACGGATCCACGTGGCACTTTGCCACGCGTTTTGACCATTGCCGGAACGGACCCCACGGGCGGTGCCGGCGTCCAAGCCGACCTAAAGTCTTTTATGGCCGCAGGAGCCTACGGCATGTCGGTGGTCACGGCTTTGGTGGCGCAAAATACGCAGGGAGTGCGTGCGGTGCACACTCCCCCTCTATCGTTCCTGCAGGAGCAGTTTGACGCAGTGCTTGACGACGTCGCGGTTGACGCAGTGAAGATCGGCATGCTCGGCACCGCGGACATTGTGGCCAGTGTTTCTCGCTTCCTGGACGAACTCGCCCCAAATACCCCAGTTGTCTTGGACCCTGTCATGGTGGCCACTAGCGGGGATAGGCTCCTCGACGAGAAGGCAGAAGCCGCAGTCCGGGAGCTGTGCCGCCAGGTCACCGTCATCACGCCTAACCTCAAAGAACTTGCGGTGCTAACGTCGACGCCGCAGGCGAGCAGTCTCGAAGAGGCGATTTCGATAGCCCAGGACTGGGCCAGCGAAACGGGCACCTATGTCATCGCCAAAGGCGGTCACTTGCAGGCAGGCCACGCAGACAACGCCGCTGTGGGTCCAGAAGGAGTGCTCTGCCGGGTTTCAAGCCCGCGGGTAGACACGAAAAATACGCACGGCACCGGCTGCTCGCTCTCGTCGGCACTAGCCGCACGCCTTGGCGCGGGGGAAACCCTGCCGGACGCTCTTGAGTGGTCCACCGCATGGTTGCATGAAGCCATTGAAAACGCCGATGATCTGCGCGTCGGACACGGGCACGGACCTGTGGATCACGGACACCAGCTGCGTCGACAGGCCGGGCTGCTTTAGAACAGTTCGCGAACTGTTTTCGAACCCTTCTCGAGAGTCTCTAGGACGGTCATTCTCTAGGACTGTATCTGGACGCTAAAGCAGGTCTGCGCCTGGGCGGGTCAGCACCGCTACCAAGAATGTCGAGCTCTCCTTGAATACCTTCATATCCCACGAGGAGAAAAGGAAGTCAACGCGGAAGCCCACCTCCTTGGCCAGGGTCAGGAAGTCATCAAAGGCCCAGCCGCGGCCTTCACCAAAACCGACGACAAAACGGCCGTCAGAATGCAGCGAGTTGTAGATGTTGCGAATGGCTGCCTCGCGGCCATCAACTGCGAGGAAGGTCATAACGTTGCCTGCTGCCACGGCCAAGTCAAAGTTACCCTCCGGAATCTCGTCCTCCGAGAGGTCACCTACCACCCACTGGCCGTCCGGGAAATCATGCTCCGCGTGGCTAATGAGGATGGGATCGACGTCGACACCGACGACCTTGTGGCCACGATTGACCAACTCGCCACCAAGCCGGCCTGTGCCACAGCCTGCATCCAAAATTAGGGAGCCTCGCTCCACCATTGCGTCCACTAGACGCGCCTCACCGTGGATATCTTTGCCCTGCGCAGCAAGCATTTTCCACTTGCGGGCAAAGTTCTCTGAGTGTGCAGGGTTGGCAGCGGTGACTTCTTTCCAAGTAGGCATAAAAACTAGTATATGCCCCGTGGCAGTGTAGGCTTTACCCGCTAGTTAAAAATTGCCTGCCGAAACCAATTTCGGCTCACGTCTGCTCATAAAGTGAAGGAGGCTGAAACGATGCCGTCTGTACCGTCGCCCTTTAGGCCACGCAAGAAGAACGATCCACCCAGTTCCTCCCGCACTTTCTCTGTTCCGGCAGAACGAGCAATAGAACATTGCCGGGTCTTCGTCGATGGCGAGTCGCTTCCGGGCGAGTTCACCCCGCACACGGCTTTGCAGACTGTGGAGGAATACGGACGCGGATTCGTGTGGGTAGGCCTGCATGAGCCTTATGAGTCCCAGATGACCAAGGTTGCGTCCGAGTTTGGTATCCACGAACTGATCGTGGAAGACGCCGTCCAAGCACACCAGCGCCCCAAACTCGAGCGCTACGACGATCAACTGTTTATGGTCGCCCGTTCGGTCAACTACCGCGACCACGATGAGGTTGCTGATAAGCGCCAGATCATCTCCACAGGTGAAATCCAGATGATTCTGGGGAGCAACTTCATCATTACGGTCCGCCACTCTGCCAAGCTGCCAAACCTGGCCTACACGGTCCAGGACGAGCAGGACTTGGTCGAACTCGGACCAGTAGCCATGGCATGGAAGATTCTTGACATGATGGTGGATCGCTACTCCGAGATCGTACGCCTGCTCGCCATCGAGGTCGATGAGATCGAGGAAGAGGTCTTTACGCCGCAGACCAAGTTCAACATTGACAGGATCTACATGTTCAAGCGTGAGATCTTGGAGATGAAGCACGCCATTGACCCGCTTTCGGTCGCGCTGAAAGCCATGATCAATGACCACAAGGACTTGATCTCGAAGCAGATTCGTTCTTACCTGCGCGACGTCAACGACCACGAGCTCGTGGTCAAGGACCAGGTGGCAGGCTTTGACGAGCGCCTCACCTCGCTTATCGACGCCTCTGTGGCCAAGGTGACCATGCAGCAAAACAGCGACATGCGCACCATCTCTGCCGTGGTCGGCATGTGGGCTGCTCCTACCCTGGTCGCTGGCATCTACGGCATGAACTTCGATGTCATGCCGGAACTGCACTGGCCCGGCGGCTACTTCATGGCGCTAGGCCTCATGGTGCTCGTGGTCGCGGTCATGTGGTGGTGGTTCCGCCGCAACCACTGGCTCTAGGGCGGAAACAAAGCCCTAGGGAGTACACAGCACTCCCTAGGGTCCGCAGCACTATGGGTTGACCATTGTGCGCAGGTTCGTGCGCGCAATGAGTTTGCCGGCTTGGCGCATCTCAATGCACCAGATGTGGGTGCGCCGACCCAGCTGTACTGGTGTTGCCACGGCTTCCAGAATTCCGTCAGACACTGAGCGGATGAAGTCGGTGTTGTTGTTGATTCCAACTACCGGTGCAGCCGCTGCAACGAAGGATGCAATGGAGCCCACGGATTCCGCGATGGAGCAATAAAGGCCGCCGTTGGCCGCGCCCCACGGCTGGTGGTGCTCAGGCTTGACCTCAAGCCGGGCACGTACTTCGTCCTTCGACACAAAAGCAAAGTCCAGGCCGAGCAGCCCGCCAAGGCCGTGGTTGTGGGCGTTGAAAACCGCGATTTCCTCAGCGGAAAGCGGGCGTTCTTGGACGGTGGCGACCATCTTCGCCATGAGTTCAAACTTGTCTGGGTTTTCTTGGCTCATGCCATGACAGAATAGCGGGAAAGTCTGACGTAGGATAGAGCACATGACTGAAAAGACTGAACTCGCCCACATTGGCGTTGTCGGCTTGGCTGTTATGGGCTCTAACTTGGCCCGCAACTTCGCCCACAACGGCAACACCGTAGCCGTCTACAACCGCAGCCCGGAGAAGACCCACAAGCTCATCGAAGAACACGGCTCCGAGGGCAACTTCATCCCTTCCGAGACCGTCGAGGACTTCGTCGCATCGCTTGCGCGCCCGCGCAAGGCCATCATCATGGTTCAGGCAGGTAAGGCTACCGATGCAGTAATCGACCAGCTGGCTGCAGCCATGGATGAAGGCGACATCATCATCGATGGCGGCAACGCCCTCTACACCGACACCATCCGTCGTGAGAAGGAAGTAGCTGCCAAGGGCAAGCACTTCGTTGGCGCCGGCATCTCCGGTGGCGAGGAAGGCGCGCTCAACGGCCCGTCCATCATGCCCGGTGGCCCTGCTGAGTCCTGGAAGACCCTCGGCCCCATCCTGGAATCCATCGCTGCCAAGGTTGACGGCACCCCGTGCGTGACCCACATCGGCCCGGACGGCGCCGGCCACTTCGTCAAGATGGTCCACAACGGTATCGAGTACGCCGACATGCAGGTTATTGGCGAGGCCTACCAGCTGCTGCGTTACGGCGCTGGCCTCGAGCCTGCCGAGATCGCTGCTGTGTTCAAGGAATGGAACTCCGGCGATCTCGACTCCTACCTCATCGAGATCACCGCTGAGGTTCTCGCACAGACCGATCCGGAAACGGGCAAGCCGCTAGTCGACGTCATCGTTGACGCCGCCGGCCAGAAGGGCACCGGCCGCTGGACCGCCATCAATGGCCTAGAGCTGGGTGTTCCGGTTACTGCCATCGCTGAAGCTGTCTTCGCTCGCGCTCTTTCTTCGGCTACCGAGCAGCGCGCAGCGGCCCAAGAGGGTGAGCTTCCAGCCGGCGTCATCGAGACCGACGTCGACAAGCAGGCGTTCATCGAGGACGTGCGCCAGGCGCTCTACGCTTCCAAGCTCATCGCTTACTCCCAGGGCTTCGATGAGATCAAGGCGGGCTCTGAGCAGTTCGGCTGGGACGTTGACCCACGCGACCTTGCCACCATCTGGCGCGGCGGTTGCATCATCCGCGCTAAGTTCCTGGACCGCATCCGCGAGGCTTATGACACCAACCCGCAGCTGCCGGCCCTGATTCTCGATCCTTACTTCAAGGGCGAGCTCTCCGAGCTCATCGCGCCTTGGCGCCGCGTGGTTGTCACCGCGACCCAACTAGGCCTACCGGTACCGGTCTTTGCCTCTTCCCTGTCCTACTACGACAGCCTGCGCGCTGAGCGCCTGCCCGCTGCCCTCATCCAGGGCCAGCGCGATTTCTTCGGCGCTCACACCTTCAAGCGCGTGGATAAGGAAGGAACCTTCCACATCGAGTGGTCAGCCGATCGCAGCCTGAGCGAGCTTTAGATTCAGCTGGCTTGACGCCACCGAATCTTGCGCAGCGCTAGGTCCTCTTCTTGAGGCCCTAGCGCTGCACTCGTTTTAGTCTTAGTTCCTCCGCGCGGTTCAATCCGGACTTTGTGTGTTTTCGGGATTACGGAATCATGAGGCTTGGCCACTAAGCTAAAGGGCAATGACTACTTTCGCCGACCTCGGCTTACCTCAAGAAATCGTGCGTGTCCTCAACAAGCAGGGCATTACGGAACCTTTCCCTATCCAGCAGGCGGCAATCCCCGACGCCCTCGCTGGCAAAGACGTCCTCGGCCGCGGTCCGACGGGTTCTGGAAAGACCTTCACCTTTGGCCTTCCCATCCTCACCCGATTGACGCACACTGGTGCCTCGAAGCCGGCTCGCCCGCGCGCTTTGGTGCTTACACCGACGCGTGAGCTCGCGACGCAGATCCACGATCGCCTCGATGAGCCCGCGAATGCTTTAGGCTTGCGCGTCCTTTCTGTGGTCGGCGGCGTGAACATCAACCACCACATCCGCTCGCTCGCCCGCCCCGTAGATCTGTTGGTGGCAACCCCTGGACGCGCACAGGACCTCATCAATCAGGGCAAGCTTTCGCTTGACGACGTCGCGATTACTGCGCTCGACGAAGCTGACCACATGGCTGACATGGGCTTCCTCCCGCAGGTCCGCAAGCTCATGGCGCTCACGCCCAAGAAGGGACAGCGTTTACTCTTCTCTGCCACGCTGGATGGCGATGTGGACAAGCTGGTCAAGCAGTTCATGCACTCCCCTGTTACACACTCAACCGCACCGGTTGAAGCAGCAGTAGACACCATGACCCACCACTTGGTTTTCGTTGGGGACCGCGATAGCCGCAACGACGTGGTTGTGCGCATCGCCGCACGCGAAGGCAAGACCATCTTGTTCATGCGCACCAAGCACGGTGTAGACCGTCAAGCCAAGAAGCTGCGCCGCGTAGGAATCAATGCCCTGCCGCTGCATGGTGATAAAGGCCAGGGCGCGCGCACGAAGGCCATTGAGGGTTTCGCTGATGGCTCGGTTCCCGTGCTTGTGGCCACCGACATTGCGGCCCGCGGCATCGATATTGCGGACGTCTCGCTGGTCGTGCACGTGGACCCACCTGCTGAGCACAAGGCCTACCTGCACCGCGCCGGGCGTACCGCGCGTGGTGGTGCCTCTGGCGCGGTGGTCACTTTGGTCATGGATCAGCAACGCGATGAGGTTGCCAAGCTCATCAAGAAGGCCGGAGTCAAAGCCTTCGAGCTTGATCTAAGTGATCGACCTAATCCTGCTGGCGCTCCGGAGCTCGCCAAGATTACCGGCGCACGCAAGCCTTCTGGTGAACCCCTTCCGCCGCCGCACCAGAACAATCCGGCTTCGCGGGGCGGTAGTTCCAAGCGCCAGAACGCTGGCGACCAGTCTGGACAACCTGGACGCGGCAGACACGGTGGCCGTGGTGGCCGGGGTGGCGCGGGTGGCCGCGGCAGTCGAAACCGTTCCCGCAATGGAAAGCCAGGGGGCTCGGGCCGCCGAGGTGGTGGTCAGCGCTAATGCTGCTGCAGCCCAACGAGTGGCGTCCCCGCTACGATGCGCATGTTGCACGTGCTGAGGAGCTCCTAGCCGAGTTTCGCCACCCCGGTGGCTATCACCCGGTCTATGATTTCCTCTTCGAGTACTACCCGGTGCGGCCTTCTCATCTTCGACGTTGGCACCCAGGCTTTGGGGTTACGCTCTTGGGCGAGCCGGGACAGGTTCCGCACGAGGAGTGGCGCGACTACCGACGCACGAGTCAGGGGATACACCTTGATCTGGACTCTTTCTGGCAAAGACGCGGGGAATCTATCACCTATATCCGTAACCTGATGGCAAAGACTGCGGCCAATCCTGCACAGTTTGACTGCTTCGGGTTGCACGAATGGGCGATGGTTTATAAAACGGACACTCCGCGCCATGACTTACCGCTGCGCTTGGGCGCGGCGGGCACCAATGAGGTCGTCGAAAACCATCGAATCCGGTGCACCCACTACGATGCTTTTCGCTTCTTCACTGAGCCAGCACGTCCGCTCAACCTCACTGTGTTGACGCGCGAAGGACAGCCGGACAGCGATCAGAGCGGTTGCGTCCATGCGACGATGGACCTGTACAAGTGGGCATGGAAGTTGGGCCCCTTGGTGCCCGGTGAGCTATTCATTCAAACCTTGGAGTTAGCCATTGAAGCCCGCACTCTTGATATGGAGGCTTCGCCGTATGACTGCCGCGATTGGGGCTTCGGCGTGGTGCCTATTGAAACCCCAGAGGGCAAAGCTGAATACGTTGGGCGCCAACGTGCGCTGGCAGCCAAGGCTAAACCGCTGCGTCAACGGCTTGTCACCCTCGTGGATGAGGCGTCGGCGGCTACAATGACAAACCGATAAAGTGAGCATAAGCCCGGGTGGGGCTATGGAAACGGCACGAGCCGTCCAGTGTGGAAGGAATACTCATGGCACGACATTCCAATGGCAAGAACACGTTCGCGATGGCGGGTTGGGTGTTGGCCCTCCTGGCCGCACTTATTCTCGCTATTGCGGTGGGCTTGTTCTTCCTTCTGCGGGGCGGGGACTCCCCTAAAGCCACGACGGCAGCTGACTCAGAAGTCGCCGAAACCACGGCAGAAGCCAGTGCTGCAACTTCCACGAGCAAGGAAGCACCCAGTTCCACGTCCACGGCTGCGGATTCGAGCGCCAGCTCCACGAGCGCTGCGCCGGATAACGAAGCTGGGGCCGCCTTCGCGGACAACACCCTTGTCCTGCTTGATACTTCAGAGGGACTCGCTCCCTACTTCAACCCTGTAACGCAGGCCCTAGCGGAAACAGCCACTGCTCTCGGTGAGAAAGATGGCCTAGTGAGCCTGTGGAACTATTCCTCACCTATTTCCGAGACCGCCACAGTGGGATACCGCCAAAACATTGGCTTCGGCGAGGCCGGCCCAGTGGCGTTTGCGGTTCAGCAGTTCGGTACCGGTGGTGTTCCCCAAACCCGTAGTGCAGTCACTGCTGCGCTGACGAATGCCTCTGAGCAGGCTGCTGGTACTGGCAAGAACGCTAAGGTCCTCCTCGTCACCACGGGCACCGCGCAGGACATGGATGATTCCACATTCAAACAAGTACTCAACGAAGCCAAATCCAAGGACGTAACCTTGTCCGTCGTCCACGTTGGCGAAGGCGACAAAGACACAGTGCTTGACGACGCCGCAGATTCCTTCACCGCCGTTGCAGACCCAAGCGATGAGGCAGCAGTAGCCAAGGCACTCAAGGCAGCCGCTGGCGCGTAGCGCTTTGCACCAGCCGCGTGCCGCGCACCAATTGAAAAGTAGATAGTGCGGCTAGATTCTGCCAGACAAACAAAACAGCTATAGGCCCCGACTCACGTGAGCTTGAGTCGGGGCCTATAGCTTTGGTCAAAGAACTCCTAAGAGGTCTTGCGCTTGCGGCGAGCAGCGAGCTCGTCGATTCCTACAACAGTTTCTTCTTCGAACTCGTCGACGCGCTCGGCCGGGAAAGAGGAAATGGTGCCGGAGAGCTCCTTGAGGATGCCAGGCACAGCAATACCGAATACACCCTGGCCGCCGGCCAGAAGGTCGATGACCTCATCGTTGGAGCGGCACTCGTAGACGGTGGTGCCGTCGGAAACGAGGGTCAGCTCAGCAAGGTCATTGACACCGCGGTCGCGCAATGAATCAACAGCCACGCGAATGTTCTGCAGCGAGATCCCAGTGTCAAGCAAACGCTTAACGATCTTCAAGACAAGCACGTCCTTGAAGGAGTACAGACGCTGCGAACCGGAACCGCGGGCGGTACGAATGGAAGGGTTAACCAGGTTGGTGCGTGCCCAGTAATCAAGCTGGCGGTAAGTAATGCCGGCAACCTGACAAGCGATTGGAACACGGTAACCCAGTTCCTCGTCAGGCCCCACATCGAAAAGGGACTCTTGGACGTATCCTTCGTCCGCGCCGAAGGTGGCGGTGTACTCGTCGCGTTCGCCGTTGATGCTCACGTAATTACTCCAATGGTGTTTGTTGGAAGCTCTAAAGCTTTATTAAAGGCCACCACCCTGACCCCGTCAAGGGCAAGGCATGACCAAACTCTCTAGTGCAACTTTAGACTTCTTTATCCCCATTGTCATCATTAGTCACACGCGTGTCATTAGTTTCTTTTCCATCGTTTTCTTCAAGAAAGTCCTCTTCAGACACACCTAGAGAGCGCATCATCGCCTCAAAATCGGCATCTGCCTGGGGATTTCCTGAAGCAGAGCTGTCTGAGCCGAGGGTTTCCCCTGCTTCTTCCGCAGCGGGGGGAACGGGGGGATCAAAGTGAAAACCGAAGTAGGCTTCCATGTCATCTGCCGTCACAAACACCGACACTTTATTGAGCAGCTCTTGATCGACGGTGATTGGAACTCCAAAGTGTTCGGAGACTACAAGCGCATCGGTGAGCTTAGCGTCATGAACTTCCCCGGTTTCATCGACGATGTCAATCATGAAGGTGCCTTCGTAGTAATTGACTATCTCGATCGAGCCAACGCCGCCGGCCATTTCGATGAACTCCAGGAGTAGATCATGCGTGTTAGGGCGAGTCTCGCTATATCCGTCGAGGCGCTGCATGACGCGCGACCCCTCAAGCGGGGAAAGCCACACGGGGAGGATCTTGTTTCCTTCTACCCAACGCAGCAACGCGCATAGTTCATTTTCCGGCTCCATTACATGGATGCCGTGGAACTCAAGACTAGTTTTTTCCATACTCTCCACTCTCCCACATTTGGGCCGATCGTGGTGGCAGGCCCAGCGCAAGAAGTGAGCTCCGCGGGCCGGAAGGTCTTGAGTCCCCGAGTCTGTTTAAGAGTTGTACTCGTTGCGCAGGTCAGTCTTGACCAAAGTGGCGTGCAAGGAGACGACCAACGCGGTCATCTGCTGGGAGAGTTCCTCCGCCTGGTGAGCAGCGGTGTCAGATTTGGAGTTGGCCACTGGGGAGGCAACCTGCGCGATGAGGTCAGCCTGCCGGCGAGCATTGTTGCGCAAGGACTTAAGCTGACGCTCCTCAAAGCCGAAGGCCTTGAGCGCCACAGCTGCAGAAACCGCGGCGACGTCGTCAGCGTCAAAGAATCCAGACGCATCCGGAGAGATGAGGCCAACCTTGACCAGGCTTGCCACCTCTGCTTCAGTGGAGCCAGCCTGGGCGGCAACTTCCGCGTCAGTCAAACGGGTGACGGCCGGTGCACGGAACTGATCGGGGCGCAGAAGTGTTTCTGCCTTGCCCGCAGACACGATAGCCATAACCTGACCAGAATCCATGGCTTCAAGCTGCTCACGAATAACCTTCAGCGGCGTGTAGTTGTCTCGCTGAGTAGTCAGGATGTAGCGAAGGCGATCGACGTCTTCCTGAGTGAAGCGGCGGTAACCGGACGCAGTACGTTGTGGCGTGATCAGACCTTCGGATTCGAGGAAGCGAATCTTCGACACGGTAACGTCAGGGAACTGCTTGTTCAGCTGCTCCAAAACGACGCCGATCGACATGGTCTTGGCCTTCTTCGCCTTCACTGCCCCTTTACGCAGGGCTGCGGCGTTGGACTGTGCTGCGCTCACGATATTTCTCTTGGTGCTTCTCTCAGGGTCGAACGTGATTCGTTATTACTGGTTGGCGATGAAAACCAGACGGAACTTGCCGATCTGAATTTCATCGCCCACGTGCAGTACCTGGGAGTTGCGAGGCTCGCGGTTGACGTAGGTGCCGTTGAGGGATCCGACGTCGACTACCTCGAACTCGCCCTCATTCACGCGGAATTCGGCATGGCGGCGAGAAACGGTGACATCATCAAGGAAGATGTCAGCCTCTGGGTGACGGCCCGCAGTGGTGGTGGGCTGGTCAAGAAGGAAACGGGCGCCAGCATTTGGTCCACGCTTTACAACGAGAAGTGCTTGCCCCTCAGAGAGGTTCTCAGCACCAGCAACGGAGGTCTCGTTACCCGCCGCGGCGCCGTTTTCCATCTCCTTGAGAAGGTCTGCACGGAATACAGAAGTGGTTTCTACCAGCGGTTCCGGGGTTCCGGTCTGCTCGCTCATTTTTACCTCCGAATGGTCGGATTCATGTTGACTTATTCCATATTAGCGACTCACCCGCGCGCGCGAGCATCGTCACCCTATTTGTTTCGTAAATTATGTTAACGGAAAATATTGCCGATACCTTTAAGTACCGAATTTCCAACGCCGGACAAGGGATTATCCGAGACCATGTAAGTCCACGTGGCGCTCGGGCGAGCCAAGCCAGAATCTTCCATGTGTGCCCCCGCTTCGTCAATGCTGACCTTCTTAAAGGTATCCACGGATTCCTCCACCGCGCGCTGTGCTAGCTCCTTGAATTCGCGCACCGCAATACGGTGATATTCATCAATCGGAGTCTCACGCGCGATAGCACGAAGATGGATGGACTCACGCACATCATCCATGAGTTCCAGGTGGTCTGCCCAGGCGAGGTCCAGGTGATAAAGCATGATTTCACGCGCAGCGGCGATGCGAGCACTTTCTGGGACCTCTGCCAGTTCGGCCGCCCGCTGCGGCGCACGTTGCTCGAGTTCTTCCCAGGCTTGGGCGGAATCAAGCAGCTTTGCACGGCGTTCGTCGATGATGATGCGCTGATCAGCTAGGAGCTGGTTGTATTTCCAGGTTTGCGCGTGGATTTCCAGCAACTGGCCCTCGGTAACGCGTTGGCAGTGCGCCACGAAGTCAGAGACACGCTTCGATTGAATCAAGCCGGTTTCATCCGGCTGCGCCGACAGCGCTTCGTCGCCACCGCCTTGCTTGACGACGTCGTCCTCCAAGGACACGAAGAACAGAGACAGACCCGGGTCGCCTTGGCGTCCTGCGCGACCACGCAGCTGATTATCCAGGCGCGAGGTGCGATGCCGCGAGGTGCCAATGACCGCGAGGCCACCAAGCTCGGCAACTTTGTCCCTATCTTCTTCGGTGGCGCCGCCCAACTTGATATCAGTACCGCGGCCTGCCATCTGAGTAGACACCGTTACACGCCCAATGTCGCCGGCTTCGGCCACAATCCGCGCCTCTTCGGCATCGTTCTTCGCGTTAAGAACGCTCACGGCAATGCCCCGCTCACGCAAAGCTGCCGCAAGATCCTCAGATTCGGCCACGTCGTGGGTGCCTACCAGCACCGGCTGCCCAGTGGCATTGATGGCAACGATTTCTTCGACGATTGCTTTGGACTTGTCCTCGACCGTTGCATAAATACGGTCGGCCTCGTCAAAGCGCTGCAGCTCCTTGTTCCTGTCGATGACCGAGACGTGAAGGTCATAGAACTGCCGCAGCTGATCCGTTGCTTCGACTGCGGTGCCGGTCATGCCGCACACCAGCGGGTAGCGGCGCATCAGCTCCTGCAGAGTGATGGTGTCAAGGATACGGCCGCCCTCGGAAACCTCGAGTCCTTCCTTCGCTTCGACGGCCGCCTGCAGTCCGTCTGGCCAACGCTGCAGGTCCGCTACCCGTCCGCGGGAGGCGTCAATAAGCTGCAGCTTGCCGTCTGCGACGATGTAGTGAATGTCGCGAATCAGCAACGCCTTGGCGTGGAGCGCAAGGTTGACCTTCACCAGCACGGTGCCGATGTTTTCCTCGGAATATAGGGAATCGATGCCAAGCTCCCGCTCGACGCGTGCTGCGCCGTCTTCGGTAAGCGCTACCGTGCGGCCGTCCTCAGCAATGACGTAATCGAGGTCCTCACGCAGGCGGGAGACAACGTTGGTGATATGACCTGTGGGGGCTTGACCGGGGCGATTGCCCGCCAGGACGAGAGGCACGAGGGCCTCATCCACCAGAACGGAGTCCGCCTCATCGACAAGCGCCACATCCGCGCGGGCCTGAACGGTCTGGGAGCGATCCGTGATCTGGTTGTCGCGAAGCACGTCAAATCCCAGTTCATTGACGGGGGCATAAATGATGTCGCAAAGGTATGCCGCGCGACGCTCATCCGCTGTCTTCTTTTCGGTAACTGAGCTAACTGTCAGACCGAAAAACTCCACCAGAGGGCGCATCCATTCAGCATCACGATCTGCAAGATAGTTGTTGACCGTCACAAGATGAACGCGCTTGCCCGTGAGCGCGAAACCGGTTGCCGCCATCGCACCAACCAAAGTTTTGCCCTCACCGGTGGCCATTTGGATGACGTCACCGGTGAGCAATCGGAGCACGGCTTGGGACTGTACGGTGAAAGGATACATTCCCAGGGTGCGTTCACTGGCCACCGCAAGAGCCGCCAAAAATGTGGCTTTATCTGCGATTTCACCATCCCGCACGGAGTCGCGCGCGGCCTGGGCAACCGCGGCGTCGTCAAGCGCGGCTAGCTCCTGCGTGGCAGAACTTGAGCTTTCAACGATCGCTTTGGACTTCTTATCGTTTCGCTCAGACTGCGCACCCATGGCTTTCCAGAACCAACCAAATGCACCCATGCTCGTCTCCGTTACTTCCAACGACTTAACGTAAATTCATTTAACTCTTTCGACTCTAGCTAACCCACTGTGGCCTATGTGGCGAAGGCTCTATATCCTAGAATTTATGCAATCCGTGAACGTGAAGCTCCCGTCCTCCACCGGAACCATGATGGCGGGAACCATCGACTTTCCAGACTCTGCGCCGCAAGCATTCGCCATCTTTGCGCACTGTTTTGCAGGCTCCCGCCACACGCCTGGCGCCGCCCGCGTTTCCAAGCAGTTGACCAACTTCGGCGTAGCCACCCTCCGCTTTGATTTCCCTGGCCTGGGCCAATCAGAGGGCAACTTTGCAGAAACCAGCTTCAGCCAAAATGTGGCCGATATTCAAGCAGCCGCCACATGGCTCGCTGAGAACTATTCCGCACCGCAGATGCTGATGGGCCACTCTCTCGGCGGCGCCGCTTCCTTGGCCGCGGCAAGCGGAATCCGCTCACTCAAGGCAGTAGCTACCATCGGTGCGCCTTTCGACCCGGCACACTCCGTGCTTCACTACGCAGACAAAATCGGTGAGGTCGACGCAAACGGTGAAGTTGAGGTCACCCTGGGTGGACGTGCGCTTACCATTTCGCGTCACTTCCTTGAAGACCTTGCTGATACCAATCCAGAGGAGTACCTGCGCCACCTGCGCAAGCCGCTCATGATCCTGCACTCCCCGATCGATCAGACCGTGGGCATCGATAATGCACAGAACATCTTCCTTAAGACTCGCTACCCCAAGTCTTTGGTGGCGCTCGATAAGGCGGATCACCTCGTGACCAAGCAGGGCGCTGCCGCACGTGCGGCGGACCTTATCGGCGCATGGTTCGAGCAATTTATTGTTCCAGAGAACGTGCCAGCGCACGTTGACGATTCCGCGGCCCAGGCACAGCCTGCAGTGGGCACCAAGTTCGGCGTTGTGGTGCGCCACAATGACCTCTCTGTCCCTGCGGACCGTACTAAGAAGCAGGGGGGCAAGGGCCAAGGTTTCACCGCTGAGGGCCTGCTCATGTCCGCATTGGCAACGGCTAGTACTCAGTCCATCAAGCAGGCGGCCAAGGGCATGGCGCTTGACGACGTCGAGGTAACCGTCACCCACGTTCATGACAAGACTTTTGAACGCCGCATTGAGTTGGTGGGTAACCTAAGCGCCGACGAAAAGGCGGAGCTTTTCAAAGCAGCGACTACTTCTGAAATAGAACAGCTTCTGGGCGCTGCCCACATCGTGGATGTACACGCATGATCGTGCTCAATCCATTAAGCCCAGAAGCCCGTTGTCCTTGTGGGCTTGGCCTCAGCTTCGGTGAATGCTGCGGGCAGTATCACGGTGGTAAACCCGCGCCCACTGCCGAGGCTTTGATGCGCTCCCGCTTCTCTGCTTTTGTGACGGGTGATGAGGAATACTTGCTCAGGACCTGGGACCCAGACACCCGCCCTGAGCGAGTACACCTAGAGGACAATGGAATTCGCTTTTATCGCCTAGACATAATCGACACAGAGGACGGCGGGCCGCTCGATACCACCGGTGTTGTGGAATTTGAGGCCTTCTATAAGGGCGCCGCAGTAGGTTCCCAACGTGAACGTTCTCAGTTCCGCCGTCAAGACGGGAAATGGGTCTATAGCTCCGGTGACTTTTAGTTAAAACAACAGCTCATCTAGGCGATTGGAAACAGTGAATACGACTGATGTAATCTAATCACGTTGCGTCCTCAAGGCGTGACGGCGGACTATGGCGCAGTTTGGTAGCGCACTACACTGGGGGTGTAGGGGTCGCAGGTTCAAATCCTGTTAGTCCGACAAAATGGCTCCAAGCAGATTCTGCTTGGAGCCTCTTCGTTTTGCTGCATAGCCCAAAATATTTTCTTCAAAAGGCCCACATAAACAATCACGGCCCCCGTTTGGCTTAATGCCACGGGGGCCGTCGTTGTCGACAGCCAGTGAGACGGCTGAAGATGTCGAATTAAAACTACTGTCTAGTTAAAACTTAAGCGCCAGCGTTACCGATCTGGTCATCCAGCTTGTCACGCCCCTGCTTGATCTGATCAGCCTTGTCCTCGCCCAGCTTGTCCTGCGCTACCTCTGCGCCCTTGTCGAGCACCGAATCGGAGATCTGCTCTCCCTTTTCCGAGTTGAGTGCGTCCTTAGCCTTATCAAAAATACCCATAAGATGCCTCAGCCTTTCCAACGAAAGTTTCTTGCTCTAACGTTCAACATGTTCGCGGTGCAACCAAGACTGGCTGAACGAACACGTGCCCCACCGTACATACGAATACGCCTTCCTGCCATAAGAAAATTCTTAAGTGAGTTCGCTCCCGCAAATCTTCTTAGTTAAACCCTTGATCAAAGATTCCTGGTGCTACCGTAAGACGTAAGAGGTCAAGAATTTAATGCCGGTACTTGTTTTGGGCAATCCTCGGAACTAGAACCTAAGCGGGCACCTAGTAGAGCTCAAAGTATCGTTAATACCGAAAGTTTCAAT
>NZ_GG667528.1:0-23615 GCF_000159135.1 Corynebacterium striatum ATCC 6940 | reverse complement strand
TAACAGCCGAGGACTACGCGGACTATGCCAACACCCTCCACAAACAGCTCATCCCCCACTGAGTTTCACTCTTTTGCGGATTCGTCTCCTTCTGCAGCTACGCAAGCAACCGAGGAATTCTTTGGGCTCGTGTGGCCAGGCAAGAACTCCGCCGCCCAATTAGCTCACACACCCACCGCACTACACAAGGTGGCACAAAATGGCGAATCAGACTCTCCAAATACTATTTTTGAAGGCGACAACCTAGATGCGCTCAAGGTTCTCGGCTCAGAGGGCTTTAGGGCAGACGTTATCTATATCGACCCGCCGTATAACACAGGCAAAGAATTCGTTTACACGGACAATTACCGCCGAAGGCGAAAAATGGGGTCCGGAAGTTACGGACAATGGCACGCTGAATGGCTTTCCATGATGTACCCACGCCTATTTCTAGCTAGAGGAATTCTAAAGGAGACAGGATTCATTTTTGTCTCGATTGGTGAAGACGAATGCGCGAACCTGCGCAAAATCATGGATGAGATCTTCGGAGAGGACTGTTTCGCCGGGCAATTGATTTGGAAGAAAGGCGGAACCGGCAAGAATGACTCGAAGTATGCCGTTGTAGAGCACGAATACATTTTGTGTTACGCCAAGTCACCAGATAACCCTGGCTTCAATGTGGACGAGGGCGCGCACACATCAACAAACTATAACTTCAGCGACGAGCGCGGAAACTACTCACTGGTTCGTCTAGATTCTAAGACGCTGGGATACCTCCCGACCCTCGACTTCCCCATTACGGATGAGAAAGGCCGTCAGTACTGGCCTGACCAACCCACAGGTAAGGAGAAGGTCGCGCGCTGGCGGTGGGGACGAGAAAAGGTCGCAGCGAATTACGATCAGCTCGTCTTTCGGCGGGGGTTTGTCTATACCAAGAACTATCAAAAGAAAGGGGCTCGTCCCCGTTCAATCTTGGACGGGGAGCGTTTCGGAGTAACCCGCGCTGGACGACGCGACGCTGAAAATGTCATGGGTGTTCAAGGAGTATTTGAGTTTCCCAAGCCTGTCCGGCTCATCAAGCATCTCGTAGCCATTGCCGGTGGACCCAACGCAGTGGTCCTTGATTTCTTTGCGGGCTCAGGAACCACAGCCCAGGCTGTCTTAGAGCTCAACGCCGAAGACTCTGGCAACCGCAGTTTCCATCTCGTTCAATTGCCACAGCCCACTGCTCAGAACGGCCCTGCCTACGCTGCTGGTTTCCGCACCGTGGCCGAAATCTGCGTTGGCCGGGTTTCCGCCGTTCCGGGGGCTACTTTCCGGCACTTCCAGCTGCAAGCATCATCGGTTCAAGACGACTAACTGGTCTTTTTACCCGACTCCGGATCCTCGGTGCCTGCTGGTCTACCCGGTACGCCAAAGAAGTCTAAAACGCGGTCAGTGGCAAAGCCTTTTCCTACCTCTGCTCTGTCGTCAACGCGGCCACCAGGCCAGATGTGTGATCCACCGCCGATGCGGATGTGCTGCAGCGGAGCTTTACAGCCGACCCATGTTTGTTGCAAAGCGTTGTTGACCAGCCGCATAGTCGTGACATCCGTCGTGCACTGATTGCGCTTCCGGTTGGTCTCCATAACCGTGGACACCGAATCGTATTTTGTACCGTGGCGGGTTCCGCCGTAATACTCCACCACTGGGTCATCGGTGCCGTGCATGTCAAGGCGCCCCACTGGATCTCCGGAACAGTTCTTGTGGATGCCCTCGTAGTAGGCAGCAGAAACCGTGGCGATCGAATGGAAAGTTTCCGGCATGCGGCAAGCCAAGAACGCTGCGAAGCCACCGCCGTTGGACAAGCCAGCTGCGAAAATACGGTTGTCATCAATAGCGTAAGTCGCACGCAGACTGTCAACCATATCCGCAACGAATTTGAGGTCTTCTTCCTCAGTCGTCTTGGCATACGGTGCCGGCGTCCATGCCTTCTCGACGCCAGCTGGATACACAACAATGGCCTGCGCAGCATTCATCTCTGTGTAGCCTTCAATCGCTTTAGGTTCCTCGCCCCAACCGTGGAAGACCATCACCAGCGGCCAGCGCTTCTCAGGGTCGTATTTCTCCGGAACGTGCACAATGAAGTTACGCCCAGAAGGCAAATTAATGGAGCGGCTTTCCCCTGGCTCTGGGCCATCAAAAGGCGCAGACACCGGTATTCCGAGCTCAGAATTCTTATCCCACAGCGACGCCGATTCCGGTTTTATCGGAGCAGGCGTTGCACAAGATGTCAAGAAAAAAAGGCTGGCACAAACAGCAGCAGTTCTAAGTACGGCATTGGGAGTGAGCACGGGCTAGTCACGTCCTTTCTGCCATGCGTTCCAAAGTTGCCAGTATCGGCCCTTAGAATCTAGCAGCTCATTATGTGTGCCCCGTTCAATAACACGTCCGCTTTCCATCACTAGGATGCAATCGGCCTGGGAAGCTTGATCCAGTCGGTGCGCAACGATCAGCGCAGTGCGGCCATCCGTCACAGCGTCGGCAGCTGCCTCCAAAGCCCCCGCGCCGACCGAGCCAGCCTCGGCCGTAGCTTCATCCATGACAACCACTGCAGGGTCCAGCAGCAAAATGCGCGCCAAAGCGAGCTGTTGCGCCGCGACCGGCTCAAGCTGTATTCCCCGCGCACCGACAACGGTGTCCAAGCCATCGGCAAAGGTGTCTACCCAGTCTGCTTGGACACCGCGCAGTGCGGCCCACATTTCCTCGTCAGTGGCATTCGGACGCGCTAAGGACAAGTCATCACGCAAAGTGCCTGAAAAGACATAAACCTCTTGGGAAACCAGCGCGAGACGGGCGACTCGCTCGGCGTCGGAAAGCCGCGACACCTCGATCCCATCAACCTGCACTGAGCCTGCACTCGGAACGCGCAACCCTGCAGCAAGCGCAGCGACGGTGGTCTTACCTGCGCCGGACGCTCCTACGAGGGCCACAGTTTGTCCAGGAGCTATATGAAGGTCAAGGTCTTCAACTGCCCACGCATCAGTGTTTTCCTCACTGTCATAGCTACTGTCATAGCTGAAGCTAACACCCCGCATAGAAACATCACCCCGCGGCTGCGGCGCACCAGCCGGCGAAATTGGAAGCGGCGGATTAACCGTCACCCCAACGATTCGAGCTAGTGAAGCATAGCCCGATTGAACCGTGTCGAGCACTCGCATAAGCCCCATGAGCGGTCCCCGCAGACGAATGAGCATCAACATTGCCGCGGTAACGGCACCCACGGTCATCGCACCACTAGAGGTGACCCAGAAGCCGACGAAGAGACCTACCCCAAGCATCACCAGCTCCACCGCGGTAATCCACAGCTGCAGGACCATCATCGTGCGTCGCGCGCTATAACCGTTTTCCACCACGGCACGCGAGGCCTGACTAATGCCGCTGCGCATCCGCTGCTCCATCGCATATGCCCGCACCGTGGCCCGGCCATGAATAGTCTCCAAAACCCGGCGCGCACGCTCAGCCATGGATGCGCGCTCATTTGCATAACGCTGCGGTGCATGCCGCAGATAATTGCGTGCCGCTACAAAGTAGATGGGTCCCGCGCATGCCACCACCAAGAGGTATTGCCAGTCCAAGGAGATTAGGGCCACGGCCGTGGTAACAATCGCAAAGATCGAGCTAGTCAGAACCGGGACCGTCTCAGTAACCGCTGCGGAAAGTTCACTCACGTCATCTGTTGAGCGTGAGACCAAATCACCAGACCCGGCCTCCTCGACGCGGTGGACAGGCAAGCCCAAGGCAGTGCCCACGGTTTCCTCGCGCAGATTCGCAATGACCCTCTCTGTAAGACGTGAGAGCAAGTAGAACCCGCCAGCGGACAACACGGCCGAGGCTATCGCCACGAGCACGAGTTCCACGCTAATCCATGCGAGGCCGCGCAACTCGCCTTCGCCCGACACCACCGCATCAACCACCCGGCCTAAAAGGATAGGGATATAGACGTTCGCCACCGCACCGCCAATAAGCAAGAGGAAGGCCACGAAACTGCGGCGTTTAGCGTGCGCAATCGCATGCAGATGAGCGGTAACCTTCTGCCGTACCTGCAGCCACGTTGCAGTAGGAAATCGCATGGCTATCTGCCCTTCCCAGTGTGTTCGTTAAGCTGCGGCGCCTCAACTGTCTCGGCAACTGCTGCCCACGCTGGTGCATTCGTGTAGACAACGGTGGTTTGTCCCGCGCGTGCTTGGGAGACCCGCTCAGCTATCTTTTGCTCCGTCACGGAGTCGACGGCCGTGGTTGGATCCTGCAAAATGAGGACTTCCGGCGCTGCTGCGATAGCACGTGCCAACGCAACGCGTTGCCGCTGGCCACCAGATAAGGCTCCACCATTCTCCCCGACGTTCTTGCTCAGTCCACCCGGAATATCCTCGGCGGCCGCAACCTGCAGCGCTTGAGCTGCCACAGCGGAATCCTCATGAATATTGGACTGAACACTGCCGGCAAAAAGGTCAGCCGCATGGGGTGCCACCAAGAAGCGCTCACGTGGTAGGTCGTCGAGTTCTTCCGGCGCAGCGCCCTTTACAACGTGGAGACCAGGTCCCCACTGCGGAGCCTGAGGCGTGCTGGCTGCACGGAACGGGCTGTCCAAAAGCTCCGTGATGCGCCGCCCGCTTGCCTGCGCAGCCGCCCACCGGGAAGCAATGTTTTTGCCCATCATCGTCATTGGAGTGATGACAAACTGCGTCAGGCCCACCACGGTTATCAACTCGCCCACTGTCACCGTGCCGTTTACGGCCAAAGCTCCCGCAGCAATCGCCACGGCAATGACGTAGATGGAACCGACTGCCTCCGTTATCGCGTTGAGGCGTGCCTGCGCACCGTTTGCATCAATCGTGCGTTCATAAGCAGCGTCAGAAACCGCCGAATAACGCTTGCGCACTGTGCCAATAGCGCCCAAGCCCTTCAGGATGCGCAAGCCTTGTACAACATCTGTCGCCGTAGCTGAGGCTTGGGCCAGCGCCGCCTGCCGCGCACCGGACCGTGAGCGCAAAGGTTTGGCCGCCACCAAGGAAATCCACACAACCACTGGCCCTCCGAGGAGCACCGCAATGCCTAGGGGCACGTTGACCCGTGAAGTCATAATCGCCACGTAGACAATCGAGCAGACCTCAGCCACGGGAAACACCGTCATGATGACGGCCTCGGACACGCGTTTCGCATCCGAGGAGGCAATGGAAAGCAGCTCACCGGCTGTACGCGCACGGCCCCCGATGCCCCGTGGATCTTGAATGCGATCTGTAACCGCCATGCGCAAGTCGTGGCCCACCTCGAGCATCGCACGGGAGAACATACCCCGCGCAAACCAAGCTGCCACTGCATTGAGCGCGAAAATCGCTACGAGAATGCCCAGCCAACGCAGCAATGCGTCGAAGGAATGGATGGCGATCGCGCCGTCAATAGCACGGCCGACGATGACGGGTGTCATACCGTTGCACACGAACGATATCGACATCAAGATCGCAGCGGGGATGGTCTTCTCGCGCCGGGAAAACACGGTTTTCAACAGCCACCGTGGGTCCTTGGGCGCAGGAAGATTCGACATGGTAAGCCATTCTATTTCAGAGCCTTGGATTTTCTGGAACCAGCAAACGCGGTAGGTTATTTTCACTATGTCTTCGCACTTGCCTGAGCCCTCGCATTATCCCAGCTACAGAAAAGCTTCGGAGAAGGAGAATCCAACGTTTCGGGGAGAGGCGCACCGCACGCGCTCAGCGCTTTCTTTCGCGCATGGTGCTGATACCTACCACGACGTGCGTCCGAGCTATCCAGGCGAAGTTGCCGAGCTCATCGCGGACGCCCACACAGTCCTTGATGTTGGTGCCGGTACGGGAAAGCTGACGGAGACTCTCACCAACCTCCAGGTGCTCGCCTGCGATCCATCTCCGGACATGACTCGGGTTCTGCGTGAACAGTTGGGGGTTCCTACGTGGCGTTCGGTGGCAGAGAGCACTGCGCTTGGCGACGCCTCCGTGGATGCCGTTGCCTGTGCACAGACCTGGCATTGGGTGGACGTCGCCAAGGCGTGCGGTGAATTCGATCGCATAGTCCGCCCAGGCGGCAAGGTGCTCCTGGTGTGGAACACCCTCGACGTTGGTGCCGATCCGTGGTTGCTGCGGCTGGCGCGCATCATGCACTCAGGCGATATTCAGCGACCTGGCTTCTACCCCGAGGTCTCTGCTCCTTGGGAGATCACAAAGGAGCTGCGTCTGAAGTGGAACCATATTCTCACTCCAGAGCAGCTCCATCAGCTGATGCACACTCGCTCCTATTGGCTGCGTAACACTACCAAGATTCACGACCGGATGACACACAACCTGAACTGGTATTTGTATGAGCACATGGGCTTTTCCGAGGGGCAGGCTTTGGAGATTGCCTACCGCACTGATGCCTTTGTGCTCACGCGAGCTGTCGCTGCTTAGAGGATGGCGGATGCCAGCAGGGAGCCGACCACGCAGGACGTGAACACGGAGATTGCGCCCGGGATGATGAACGAGTGGTTGACCACGAACTTGCCGATGCGGGTGGTACCTGTGCGGTCGAAACCGATGCAGGCCAGATCGGAAGGGTAAGTCGGGAGGATGAAGTAGCCGTAGGCTGCGCCGTAGAAACCGACGATGATCGCTGGGTCGATGCCCAGGGACAGGCCAATCGGAGCGATTGCAACGAGGGCGGCAGCCTGGGAGTTAACCAGCTTGGAAACGATGAGCAGCACGATTGCGTATGCCCATGGCGCGGTCTGCACAATGCTGCCCAAGTTAGCTTCGAGGGCATCGATATGGGACTCGAAGAATGTATCAGCCATCCAGGCAACACCGAAGACGGAGAAGACTGCCGTCATGCCAGCCTTAAACACAGGAGTGGAGGCGATCTTCTTGTTGTCGACGTTGCAGAAAATGAGAATGATTGCGCCGGCGACAAGCATGACCATCTGAATGACAAGGTTCATCGAGAGGGCCTTCATCTCACCATCCTCGTTAGGGAAGGACGGGCGCAGGACATCAAAGGCGCCGAGGATGACGACGACTGCGATGGCGGTCAAAAATACAACGACGGAGCGCTTGGCAGAGGCTGGAAAGACCTCGTCGAGTAGAGAGTGGCTGGAGGATTGGATGGACTTCGCAAACTCTGGGTCCTTCATTTTCTCCTGGAATGCAGGGTCCTTATCGAGGTCCTTGCCGCGACGCAGTGACCACAGCGCAGCGAGGAGGACGCCGGAGAGGGAAGCCGGGATGGCGACCATGAGGATCTGTGGGATGGAGTAGGAAACACCAGTGATGCCAGCGTTCTCAGCGATGATGGATGCAAGGGACACGGTGGCCACAGAAACCGGCGAAGCGGTGATACCCATCTGGGCAGAGGTGGAGGCAACGGCCATGGGGCGCTCCGGGCGGATGCCCTTCTTCAGCGCGATGTCCTCGATGATGGGAAACATCGTGTACACAACGTGTCCGGTACCGCAGAGCACGGTGAGGAACCAGGTGGTCAACGGAGCAAGGATGGTGATGCGCTCAGGGTGCGCGCGGAGGAATTTCTCCGCGAATTGCATCATCACCTCGAGGCCTCTGGCTTGTTGGAGGGTTGCGGCACAGCCGATGACGGCGATAATGGTCAGCATCACGTCTACTGGGGGCTCGCCCGGCGCAAGGCCGAAAACGAAGACCATGATGATAAGGCCGAGGCCAGAGATAAGGCCTAGGCCGAGGCCGCCGTAACGCGTACCTAAGAGAAGCGCAGAGAGAATGATGATGACTTGGAGGACGATCGCGACTGCTGAGGTCGGGTCGAGAATGGAGGCTAACATGAAGAGCCTTTCTGGAAGTCAATACTTGATTACCCTCTCAGAATATCCGAACAGGCAGAATCACAGACAATCAAAAAGGCGAGCCATTCATCACACTTTTCAAAGTGTAAGAATGGCTCGCCTTTTTGGTATAATCGCAGCGTAACGGCCGTACTGCTAGCGCTTCCCCATCGCGATTAGCGCTTGGAATTCTTTCCGCGGCGCTCGCGCACGCGGACAGCAATGCGCACCGGAGAGCCGTGGAAGCCGAAGCGCTCACGGAACTTACGCTCCAGATAGCGGCGGTAGCCAGCATCCAAGAATCCAGTGGTGAATAGAACGATGGTGGGCGGCTGCGTGGACGCCTGGGTGGCGAACAAGACGCGGGGCAAACGATTGTTCTTCATCGGTGGTGGGTTGGCAGCGATTGCCTCGCGCAGCCAGTTGTTGAGCTGGCCGGTAGAGACACGCTGGTCCCAACTTTCCAAAGCTTCAATCATCGCAGGCTCGAGACGCTGCAGGGCGCGCCCAGTCTGAGCGGAGATGTTCACGCGGGTCACCCACGGCAGGTGGCGCAGCTGCTCGTCGATCTCGCGGTCGAGGTAGTAGCGGCGATCCTCATCCATAAGATCCCATTTGTTGAAGGCAATAACCAAGGCCTTGCCTGCCTCCAACACCATGTTGAGAACGCGCTGGTCCTGCTCGGAGACCTCTTCGGAGGCGTCGATAAGCATGATGCAAACCTCCGCCGCGTCGATGACACCGCGGGTGCGAAGAGACGCGTAGTACTCGTGCCCCTGGGCATTCTTGACCTTCTTGCGCAGGCCGGCAGTATCGATGAACTTCCACAGACGCTGATCAAGCTGAACCAGGGAGTCAACGGGGTCAACCGTGGTGCCAGCAGCATTGTCTACAACGGAGCGTTCCTCCGAGGTGAGCTTGTTGAGCAAGGAAGACTTACCCACGTTTGGCTTGCCCACCAGGGCCACGCGGCGCGGGCCGGAGGTGATGGAGGCGTGGCGTGGCTCCTCAGGGAACAGGCGCAGGATCTCGTCGAGAACGTCAGCGCCGCCGCGGCCATGCTGTGCCGAGACAGGCCAGGGATCGCCCAGGCCCAGAGCATAGAACTCAGCCATGTCGGCGTACATGGTCTCGGAATCAAACTTGTTGGAGACCAAGATGACCGGAACTTCGGACTTCTGCAGCTTGCGGGCCATGACCGCGTCGGTCTCGGTAATGCCGACCTTGGTGTCGACGACGAACACGATGACGTCGGCGGTATTCATCGCCAGCTCTGCCTGACGGGCGATTGCGGCGTGAATGCCCTTCACGTTGGGGTCCCACCCGCCGGTATCTTGGACGAAGAAACGCTGGCCGTTCCACTCGGCGACATAAGAAACTCGGTCCCGGGTCACGCCCGGGTGGTCCTCCACCACGGCCTCACGGCGGCCGAGGAAACGATTGACCAAGGAGGACTTGCCCACGTTCGGACGTCCGACAACGGCGACCGTGCAGAGGTTTTCCTCAGTGTGCTGATCATCAACGCCGAAGGCGCGGGAGAGCTCCTCCCACTCTTCTTCGCTTAGTGGATCTTCGTCGTTGTCGAAGTCCTCACCAAAGTCGGCTTCACCGAACTCAGATTCGTCGATTTCAGACTCATCAAACTCGTAGTCAAACTCGTTGGCGTCGAAGTCCTCAGGAGCCCAACCGCCGTGTGGATCCCTGACTGTCTCCTCTTCGAGTTTGCCCACTGGATAGTGAAACTCGGTTTCGAAGTCGCCTGAGACGGCATTGTCTTCTTGATGCTCAAAATCCTTAGCCATTGGCGGACTCCTTCACGATGTTAATAAGGGTGTCGAGGACTTCTTCGAGGGTCATCTCAGAAGTATCGACGATGGTTGCATCCTCCGCCGGACGCAGTGGTGAGGTGGCGCGGGAGGAATCAGCAGCGTCGCGGCGTTCAACGCTGGCAAGCACGGTGTCAAAGTCGGAGTCGATACCCGCAGCAACGTTTTGGTCATGACGACGCTGGGCGCGAACAGCGGCTGATGCAGTCATGAAAGCCTTCGCAGGAGCGTCCGCCAACACGGTGGTGCCGATGTCGCGGCCTTCAACGATGGCACGGTGTGCCTCACGAGCGAGCTTGCGCTGCAGCTCAACAAGGTTCTGACGAACCTCAGGTACTGCGGAGACAGCCGAGACGTTGCGGGTGACTTCGTCTTCACGAATGACGCGGGAGACGTCCTCTCCTGCTAGCAGAACCTGCTTGGAATCAGGGTCGTCAGAGACTTCCAACGGGAGGTCTGCAGTGGCGGCGATGACGGCCGCCGTATCGCTGGGGTCCACGCCGGCGCGCAGAACAGCCAACGTAGCCACGCGGTACATCGCACCGGTGTCCACGTACTTTGCGTCGAGACGCTTAGCCAGTGCGCGGCAGGTGGTGGACTTACCGGTTCCGGAAGGTCCGTCGACGGCAAGTATCATGCCGCCTTCAGGCATGTTAGAAATCATCTTCTCCTCCATTACATCCCCACCGCCTTGTACAGGCTCGCGAGCTCGTTGGAGTTCAGCGCACGCAGAATACCAGGCTTCATCTCACCAAGCTGGAGCGTGTGCAGCTTCGTGCGCACGAGGCGCTGAACTGGGAAGCCAGCTTCCTTGAGCATGCGACGGACGATATGCTTGCGACCTTCGTGCAGCTCGACGCGGACCAAGGAATAGCCCTGGTTCTTGTCCACGATCTGAACATAGTCAGCCTTGGCGAGTCCGTCTTCGAGTTCCACGCCTTCTTTCAGAGTGCGTACGAGGCCATTTCCAGCCTCGCCCAAAACAGTAGCGAGGTAGGTCTTACGAACCTCGTACTTGGGGTGCATCAGGCGGTTTGCCAACTCGCCGTCATTGGTGATGAGAATGAGTCCCTCGGTATCGGCATCAAGACGACCGACGTGGAACAGGCGCTGGCCTGCTGCAACACGGTCACCAATCAAGTCGCCGATGCACGGACGGCCAAGCTCATCGCTCATGGTGGACTGCAAGCCACGCGGCTTGTTGAGAATGAAGTACCGGGTCTCTTCGTTGACGTTGATGCGCACGCCATCAACACGGATGACATCGACGTTCGGATCAACACGCACGCCCTGCTGCATGACGATCTTGCCGTTGACCTCTACGCGGCCAGCGTCGATCATGATTTCGGCGTGGCGACGCGAGGCTACGCCTGCCTTAGCAAGCACTTTCTGGAGGCGCTCTCCCTTGGGGTTATCACCAACCAACCAGTCGGCGCCCAAGTCACGAGCTACGGAGTCTGCGGTGGCCTTCTTCTTATTTGCGCGTTCACGCTTGTCTACGTGCTGACGGCGGGCCGGTTTCGCATTGGAGACAAACATGTCGCTGTCTCTCTTCTTCTTTTCCGGTGTGCCGTCTCGGCGAGCGGGTGGGGTCACGATAAGTGTCCTTTTCAATTGGAGTTATGAAGTTACCTGGGCCATGCTACCCCACTGCTTCCCCACGTGCTAATACCCAAATGCCTTGTACCGGCCCAATACCGAGCTAGTCTGACCTAATTCTGAGTCAATGCTGCGCTAGTACTCCGCATCAATCTGCTCGAGGTCAGGCAACAGCGGCGCCAGGTCCGGCAGGCGCTCCAGTGAGTCAATTCCCAGCAACTCCAAAAAGAGTTCGGTCGTTTCATAACGGTGCGCCAGACCCTCTTGGGGTAATTCCCTAACCAGTCCACGTACGGTCAGCGTGCGCATTACGCCGTCCACGTTGACGCCACGGACTCCAGCGACTTGCGCGCGGGTAACGGGCTGGCGATAGGCAACGACAGCGAGGGTCTCTAACGCAGCTCGGGAAAGCTTGGTTTGGGACCCGTCGAGCAAGAACTCCTCAACCGCATCAGCGTTGTCTTGACGGGTATAGAAACGCCAGCCCTCGGCAGTCTCCCTGAGGTCAATTCCAGATCCGCGGGAATCGAATTCGCGCTGAATGGCGCGCAAGTGGTCGCTGACAACGGACTTCTCGAGTTCTAGGGCACGCGCCAAAGACTCAACGGAGGCGGGTGAATCGATAACCAGAAGAATGGACTCAAGACGCGACCGTTGCTGCGAAATCAGGGGAAGTTCCATGCGGGCAACTTTACTGCACGAAGATCGTGTGCCAACAAGCCACTAGCGAGACGCAAAAAGCACGGTCTCTCCCCTATCCTCTACTTGCTGGAACTAGTCCCAGTTGGCCGCTGCCACAACGGCTGGGTCGACGTCAAGGCCGGTCCACGACAAATCCAGAGGGCCTAAGGACTCGGGCTGCTCGGCTTCGACGGCCTTCGCTTTATACAGCTCCAACAGAGCTAGGAAGCGGCCCACGACTTCCATCGACACCGTGCAGTCACGGGTCAACGCATCGAAGCTCATCCATTGCCCTTGCCCGAGAAGCTTGAGGGTGCTGAGAATCTTGCCGGCCTGTTCCGGCACTGACACCGCCACTTGGTGAATGTGCCCAGTTCCCACTTCCTCAGGCGGCTTAGGCCGAAATACGCTGGCAGCAATCTCTGCAAAGGACGCTGGCGTGTGCCCTAGGTGCACCGGTGGCAACAAGTCCACAAAGGGTTGCTCGATAGACACCGCCCGCGGATAGCGGCGGCGAGCTTCGCGCTGCCATTGCGCAAACTGATCGGCAACCTGCTTATAGGCCTTGTACTGCAAAAGACGTGCGAAAAGCAGGTCGCGCGTCTCAAGGAGCTCGAGGTCATCAAGATCGTCTACTTCCCCGCGCGGCAACAAACGAGCTGCCTTAAGGTCCAGCAAAGTTGCAGCCACCAACAGGAACTCTGTGGTCTCATCGAGATCTGCCGTGGCGCCGAGCTGCCGGGTGTACTCCACGAACTCATCGGTGACCTCAGAAAGCGCGACCTCGGTAACGTCGAGCTTCTTGGACTGGATCAACTGCAAAAGCAGATCAAAAGGGCCCTCGAAATTGCGCAGCGCAATTCGAAAGCCCGTAATCTCCGGTTGTGTCACGTGGCCGGCACCTAAACGTTGGAGCGCTCGATGACCTCTTTAGCGAGGTTGCGGTACTGCTGAGCCGCCTGGGAGCTCGGCGCCCAGCTAGTAATAGGCTCACCCGCCACCGAGGTCTCGGGAAAGCGAACAGTGCGTGTGATGACGGTGTCAAAGACCTTGTCACCGAAGTACTCGACCACGCGGTCCATCACCTCACGCGCATGCTTGGTGCGGCGATCGAACATAGTGACCAGAATTCCCATGACTTCCAGGTCAAAGTTAATGCGCTCGGAGACCTTCTCCACGGTATCGGTCAGCAGAGCAAGGCCGCGCAGGGAGAAGAACTCGCATTCCATAGGGATGATTACGCCCTGCGAACAAGCCAACGCATTGACGGTAAGCAGGCCAAGCGAAGGCTGGCAGTCAATAATGATGAAGTCATAGTCGCGGCGAATCGGACGCAATGCACGCGCCAAGGTGTGCTCGCGGCCCACCTCATTAACCATTTGAATCTCCGCAGCGGAGAGATCAATGTTCGCCGGTACCAAGTCCAGGTTAGGAACCGAGGTGTGTTGAATCGCGGAGTGAATCGACGTTTGGCTGTCAAGCATGACGTCATAAATGGTGTCTTCGATCTGGTCATGCGTGAGACCCAAGCCTGCGGACAAAGCACCCTGCGGATCAAGGTCAACGAGCAGGACTTTACGACCTAGCTCAGCAAGGCACGCACCCATGTTAATGGTAGAGGTCGTCTTACCCACGCCGCCCTTTTGGTTACACATCGAAATGATGGTGGCTGGACCATGCTTTTCCAGCGGAGCCGGTTCTGGCAGCTCACGGATAGGACGACCAGTCAGCCCAACCTGCGCTTCAGAGGCTGAAAACAGTCCCTCTTCACTCACAGTCACACCTGCTTCCTTGACCACAATTCGATCATAAATACGATCTCACACCGCCACGCGGACAGCTCATTACAACGTTGTGATTATAGAGTACCCTCTTCACCCTAAATATCGCGATAATGCGTGACTATCCAGCCTGAGAACTTGATTTAGCGGAAGACTTGCCGCGTCGAGCAAAGAACCACGCCAGTGCGCCAAGTAGCAACGCTCCTATTGCACCACCCACCCACGGGAGGACGGAGCAAGAATCATCCGCATCAGATCCGTTGCCGTCCGCGCAATGTTCAGAGACTCAAGCCTAGGCTCTCGGATGGGCTGTACGCCAAACTTCCCGCAACGAATCCGCGGTGACATGGGTATAGATCTGCGTCGTCGTCACCGAAGAATGACCCAGCAATTCCTGTACCGTACGCACATCGGCGCCGCCTTCCAGCAGGTGGGTGGCGAAGGAATGGCGAAGCGTATGCGGGGATATTGACTTGTTCAATCCAGCACGCTGGACCGCAAGTTTGAGCGCAGCCCAAGCGCTTTGCCGCGACAATGCACCGCCACGTGTATTAAGGAAGAGCGCGTGCGACTTTCCCTTCGATAACACTGGCCGCGCACGCACTAAGTACTCCTCAACCGCTTTCTGTGCCTGCGAACCCACAGGCACCATGCGCTGTTTGTTACCCTTGCCTGTCAGGACCAGAATCCCGTCGTTATCGCTCATGTCGTCCACGGACAACGCGATGACCTCGGAGATACGCGCGCCCGTCCCATACAGCATTTCCAGCAGCGCACGGTCGCGAATATCAATTGGCGTCGCGGTCTCCCCATCCGGCACTGAGTCAATGAGTTTTTCTACCTCGTCCACGCGCAATGTTTCGGGCAGGTGCGCAGCGTTCTTGGGAGGCGCCACCTCCCCGGCCACGTCCACGTCAAGTACGCCCTCAGCCACGCCAAACTTGTGCAGACCTCGTGCCACGATCAACGCCCTGCTTGCCGACGCCGCGGCTAGCCCACCGCGCAAAAACTTCAGGTATTCCTCGACCATGCCACGATCGACATCCGCGAGATCATCAATCCCATTGTCCGCCAGCCACCCCAAGTAGCGACGAACATCGCGACGATAGTTGCTCAACGTGTTTGCCGAAGCCCCCTTTTCCACGGCCAGGTGGTTGAGCCACGTTTGGGCGAGTGCTTCCGCTTTCACAGCTTCTTCAGGTCTGGTCCTAGTCGACGCCCCGCCATCGACTTTGGACGAAGTTCGAAAGGCTCGTCAACGCTGCGCGGGGTTCGACCACCTCGCAACACCGCGTACGCGGCAAGAATTCCCGTACACGCAATGGAGTTGGCAATCTCACCGGAGATGACTTGGTCGACGGCATCGTCAAGCGCCACCCAAGCAAAGCCCATGTCTGCTTCCTCGTCCCCCTCAGCGGCCAGCCGCGGCACTTCTGACAAATCCCGCGCTAAGAAGACGCGAACGGCCTCCTCACAGAAGCCCGGCGAGGTGATGATGTCGGCAAGCACCGACCAATCCTGCGCAGCCAAACCTGCTTCTTCCTGGAGCTCTCGGCGCGCCCCAGTTAGCTCATCTTCGCCCTTAATGTCGAGTAATCCTGCAGGAAGCTCCCACAAACGGCGGTCAACGCTGCGACGGTACTGATGAACCATCGCAATGCGCTCCGCGTCGTCAATAGCCACGATGGCCACTGCACCAAAATGCTCAACGACTTCTCGGAAGGCAGTGGTGCCACCAGGCATAACTACCTCGTCTCGGCGCACGGCGATAATCGGGGCGTCGAGAAGCAGCTCGCTTCCCACGACCTCAAAATCGTGAGACATTTTAGATGTCCTCCGGCAGTGCAGGCGCAGCCGCATCAGCGGACGCCGCGGAGCCATAGGCTCCCTTGCCGCCGTCGAGCTGCTCCTTGACCGCCATCACAGCAGCCATACGGGAGACAGTGCGATTGCTCGAGTCGACAGTGGAAATCCCGGACTTCTCTTCCCGCAATCTACCAATGATTCGATCATCTGCGGTCTGCTCCACTCGTGCTGCCACCACGGTGTTTCCACCGGCCGCATCAAATGCCTTGAGGAAGTTCACTGAAGCGTCGGTGTAATAGCCGGAAACGCCCTTGCCACCGACATACACCACTGCTTGAGCAGGCAAGATAGTGCCGTCCTCGTAGTCGATGTAGCCGGCGTCGCGAAGCGCCTGCAAAAGATTTGCGCGGTCCTTAGTCGATGAAAGAGGTTCCGTGGTCTTTGGATCCATCAACAGTGCTGCACCCAAAGCTTGACCGGAGTGCGTGCCTGCATCCACCTTTTTGGTGTCGAGCTTTGTTCCAGCAGGAAGCGCATTTGTCACCAAAGACAAAAGCTTATCTGCGCCTTCCTGGCGGAAAAACTCATCGGTCAAGGTGATTTGTCCTGCGTCTTCTGCGTCAGCAGACTTCAGAAGATCGCGAACGGCACGGACATCCCCTTCATCGGCCTCCCCCGTCGCAATGACCATAACTGGACGCTGTGCGAGGCTGCCATCGACTACCAAAGGAGCGAGCTTATTCATCACCGAGTCGCTTGAGTCAGCTTGCGCCTTGAGAATGTCTTCTGACTGCGCCTTCTTCTGGAACTCCTCGCGCAGAGAATCATCGCCGCCTGCCCCGCCAGAAGGCATGTTCGGAGCGATGGCCAATGCGCCCAAGGCAACGCCAAGAGCCGTACCAAACCCAAGTCCCGCGACGAGAAGCGGCTTAGCTCCCATTACTTAAACCACCCCTGCACGCTCAATGCAATGTTGTTCCACATATCAATCAAGTTCTGGCCAAAGGAAGCGTCACCGCCAAGTCCCACGATGAGGACAATTGCTGCCAGAGCTACCAAAATACCCAGAACAGCCCACAGCCAGCCGGTGTTGGTCGAGCTGGGCGCGGTATAGAGGTTGATAACTGCATCGGCATCGACTAACCGGGTGCCGGCCTTCATGCGAGAGAGCAAGGCTGCCGGAGTTGCGTGTGCTTCGTTGGCAAAGACATCATCGAGATCGATAGAGCCGCCGACCTGAACGATCATCTGCGCTCCATGGTAGTCAGCAAGAAGCAATGCCAAATCCGTAGCAGAGTCTGTTGCCGCCGGGAAAGTCATTGCGCCGATGCCGAGATCCTGGATGCGCTCAAGGCCTTCAGCAGTGCCGTCTGGTTCCGCCGGAAGGATAACCCGCGCGCCACTGCGCAGGGTCTCAGAGCTGATCGCAGAAGGGTCGCCAACGATAAAGTCAGGCTTGTATCCCAGCTCCGCTAAGGTGTCCGCAGCACCATCAACACCGATGATGATGGGTTCATACTCGCGAATGAAGTTGCGCAGCAACTTGACCTTGTTGCGGTGATCCTCCGAAGGAGAAACCACCAAGACCTTGCGGCCGGCCATCTCTGTGCCGGAATCGGGAACGCCTAGGCCATCGATGAGCAGCGGCCCTTCAGCGTGAATGAACTCGATGGAGTTTCCGAAGTACGCCTCCATGTGGTCAATCAGCTCGCGCTGTGCTTCAGAGAACTTCTCCTCCGCCTTCTCCCGAGTGACGATGCTGCCAGAAGCAATCTTCTTATCGCCAACGAAGACGGTACCTTCTTCGCTAATGCGGGCCTTCTTGCCATCCTTGAAGCTGGAAACGAACTCCTCGCCCACTCCCTCAACGAGGGTGACATCGGCGTCGAGAAGCATGTGCGGACCGTAGTTAGGGATTGATCCGGTGGTGAACTCTGCGACGTTGATGACTGCGGCAGGTTTGATATCGACCAGCGTTTGCGCTTCTTGGCGCGAAATGTTGGCGGCATTGATGACGGCAAAGTCACCTTCGGCGAACTTCTTCATGCCCTTTCCGCCTGGCGTGCAGTCGCGCAGTGCGCCATGTTCACCAGGCAGATCGGAATTTCGGGAAAACAGACTCATGCGCCACATTCTCCCCCGTCACGACATCAATGTGTGGAAGGCGCGCGGAACTGAGCCACTTCTGATTGGGCGCGATCAAACAATTCCTGCGCGTGCGCACGCCCCGTCTCAGTGTCGTCGAGGCCAGCGAGCATGCGCGCGAGCTCCTCAACGCGTTCCTGGGAGCTCAAGTCGCTCACGCCCGAGGTGAACTTCTCCTTGGATACGTGCAGGTGAGAGTCCGCATAGGCGGCTACCTGGGGCAGGTGGGTCACCACGATTACCTGGTTGGAGGTTGCAAGCCGCGCTAGGCGACGCCCAATCTCCACCGCCGCGCGACCGCCAACGCCCGCATCTACCTCGTCGAATACGAGGGTTCCGCCATCGCCGTCGGAGAGCACAACCTCCAGCGCCAGCATGACTCGGGAGAGCTCACCGCCCGAGGCCGCACTAGCCAATGGTTTGCCGTTGAGCTGGAACTCGACTTCGTCAGCACCCGTCTTCGAGTACTTGGTCTGGCGAACTTCCACCGTGAGATCAGAATTCGGCATGGCGAGGCCGTGGATTTCCTCCGAGACCAACGAGCCTAGGTTCTTGGCGGCCTTGGTACGAGCCTTGGTCAAGGCGGCGGCTTTTTCGACCATTACCTTCTCGGCTTCCATCACTTTGGCACGAAGCTCATCCAGGGCTTCGGCCGAGGTATCCATCGACTCAAGTTTGGCTGCGGCTGCGTCGCGCCACGCCAAGACACCATCGATGTCCGCGGCATACTTGCGGGTCAGCTGCTTGAGATCCTGTTGGCGGCGCAGAGACTGCTCTAGCAAGTTTGGGTCTGCGGGCAGCGCACCGAGGTATGCGCCAAGTTCGCTAGCAATGTCGGAGAGCTGGCTGGTGAGCTCGCTGAGCCTCTCTCCCAGCGCTGCAAGCTCTTTATCGGTTGCGCCCACCAATGCGCTCTCGGCGCGCCCCAGCAAGCTGGACGCGGCCTCCGCATCATCGTAGGAATCCTCGCCATCGATGGCGGACAGCGCTGTGGCGGCAGCCTCACGAAGGGTATCGACGTCCTGCAAGCGTTGAATAAGGGTGACCAGCTCGCCGTCCTCGCCAGGCTCCGGTGCGACTTCGCCGATCTCTTTGAGCGCAAACTGCAGGCGGTCTACTTCCTGGGCCAGCTCGCGCCGCGACTCTGTGCGATGCTTGTAGTCCTTGGCTAGCTCACGCCAGAAGCGAAAGGCCTCTGTATATGCCTGCCTAACGGCCGCAATTTTGGGATCCGAGCGATCAACTGCTGCGAGTTGCTGCTCAGGAACAAGGAGTCGCAACTGGTCATTTTGGCCATGGACCGTGAGAACGTTTGAGGAAAACTCGCCCAAGGTAGCGGCGGGTACTGCCCTGCCACCGAGGTAGGCACGCGAGCGCCCTGCCGAGGACACGGTACGAGAGACGATAAACTCACCGTTTTCATCGGGATCGCCTCCCACGGCTTCAACCACTTCCGCTGCCTGCGGATGCGAGGTGGCGAAACGTCCTTCAACAGCTGCCTTTTGTGCACCATCGCGTACACGCGATGCGTCGGCGCGGCCACCGGCAAGCAAACGCAAGCCCGTGACAACCATGGTCTTACCAGCGCCGGTTTCGCCGGTGAGGACGGTAAGCCCCTCGGCGAACTCCGCCGAGGAGCGTTGGATGACACCTAAGTCTTCAATGGTGATGTCAACTAACATGCGCTAGCTACACCTGCCTTTCTGTTACTTAGCTTTGCGGGCCGCGCCATCCGTGGACAGGCAAGTGCAGCTTGGACACGAGCCTGTCGGTGAAAGGCTGATTATCAAGGCGCACCCATTTGACCGGGTGTACACCGCGGACTGCCTCAACGCGGGCACCTGGCGGCATGGAAATTTCGCGGAATCCATCGAGGATAACAATCGCGGGTGTGGTGGCTGTCGCCGACTCTACCGCGATTTTGGATTCAGGTGAGACCACCAAGGGCTTGGTGAATAGCGCGTGGGCATTGTTCGGTACTACCAACAAGGCATCCAGCGAGGGCCATAGGACTGGGCCACCTGCGGAGAACGCATAGGCCGTAGAGCCCGTGGGAGTTGAAATCAGGATGCCGTCGCAGCCGAAGGAAGAAACGGGGCGGCCATCTACTTCCAAGATGGCGTCCAGCACACCAGAACGGTTGAGGTTTTCAACGGAGGCTTCGTTAAGGGCCCAGCCACGATCCAACAAGCGACCATTGCAGTCTGAGACCTCAATATCGAGGGTCAAGCGGTCCTCGACCTCGTAGTTGCGGTCGATGACTCGGACGAGCGCCCGCTCTAGCGATTCTGCTTCCCACTCGGCGAGGAAACCAACGTGCCCGAGGTTGATGCCCAACACTGGAACGTCTACGGCACGTGCCATGTCGGCGGCACGCAGGAAGGTGCCGTCACCGCCCAACACGAGGACGAGCTCGCAGCCCGCGGCAGCAGCCGGAGTGTGCTCGACGTGTTGTAGGTTTGGCAGGACGTGCTCAGCGGCGCTCACGCGCACCTTGATGCCAGCGTCCTGCAAGATTTCCGCGGCGCGAATGGTTGCTTCGAGGTTGTCAGCACGGCTGGCGTGCGGAACGAGCAAAATTTCGCGCTTCACTGGGGCCCCTCCTCGATGGCCACACGGACCATGTCTTCAATGTCTTCTTCTGAGGTTACCTGTCCGTCTTTGACGAGCCACAGGAAATACTCAACATTTCCGCTCGGGCCAGGCAAGGGCGAGGCTGCAACACCGCGCACGCTGACGCCCAGGGTTTGCGCAAAGCCGGCAACGTCTTGGGTTACTTCCTGACGCAGCTGCGGCGAGCGTACGACGCCCCCAGTGCCAATGCGGTCCTTGCCAACTTCGAACTGTGGTTTAACCATCGGCAGCAACCATGCGCCGTCAGCCATAACGTCCACGATTGCGGGAAGAACCAGTTTAAGGGAAATGAACGAAAGATCGCCCACCATGGCGTCGCAGGGTCCGTCTGTGAGCTCGAGAGTCAGGTTGCGGATGTTGGTGCGGTCCATGACCTTGACGCGGTCGTCGTTCTGCAGGCGCCACAGGAGCTGGCCATAGCCGACGTCGACGGATAGAACTTCGCGGGCACCTTTGCGCAGGCAGACATCGGTAAAGCCGCCCGTGGACGCACCGGCGTCCAAAACACGCTTGTCCTTGACACCAACATCAAAAGCCTCTAAAGCGCCGAGCAGTTTATGGGCACCACGGGATGCCCAATCATCGGCCGCGTCAGCTTCGACTTTGATGGAGACCTCTGGCTCGACAACCGTAGCAGGCTTCGATGCCTTGAAGCCGCCAACCGTTACTCGGCCGCCTTTGATCATCTCGACAGCCTGCTCTCGCGAACGAGCAATTTTCCTGCGGACTAGTTCCGCATCCAAACGACGCCGCTGTGGTGGCATTAGTTCTCCTGCAAGGCCTCACGCAAAACCGCGTGGGCACGGTCTAACTGGGCTACTTCTTCGCTTAACGAGGCCGCTTCGACGCCCAAGATTTCAGACATTGCATTATCAACCTCTTCTGGCGCCATGACGGCCCGGGGATCATGCGGCTTTATCGCCATGCCGCAACAGCCTTCTCGGCGAATTCACTGCGTGGCTGAATATAACGCGGCGGCTCGGGCATCGCCCACGCAACCTCCAGTACTGTGCGCAGTGCTTGGATGGACGTCGACTTAGAGTTTCCTCCCTGCAACACAATGTCATAACTGTCGACGCGGGCACGGAAATCTCCTTGCGCACTTGGTTTCGCCACCGCTGTGGGCAGAGAAAGCTCATGGAAACCCGCACCAACAAAGGTAGGTCGATGCTCTACCGGAGCTTCGATAAGCTCCAGCTCCCCAGAGACGCCAGTTAATACATGGAAAGTGTCCATAGCTGCAGCGTTGCCACCGGCGATATCCGTATTCAAACGGTCGCCGACAGCCAGAGGTTTCTTAGAGCCGACCTTCTTGGCGGCATAGGCGAACATGGCAGGTTCGGGCTTTCCCGCCGAAATGGGCTCTACCCCAGTAGCCGCAGCCACAGCTCCAACGAGGGCACCGTTGCCCACGGCAAAGCCACGCTCGGTGGGCAACGATGTGTCCAAGTTCGAGGCGTAAAACTTAGCGCCATTGTTGATGGCATAAGCAGCCTCAGACAACTGTGCCCAGCCCACAGACTTGTCCATGCCTTGCAGAACAGCTGCTGGCTTGTCATCGGCGCTGTTGACTACTTCGTAGCCGGCGTCACGAGCAAGAGCGCGGAAAGAATCCGCACCAATAATGAGGACCTTGGAGCCAGCTGGTATCTCAGCGCCCATGAGAACCAAGGCAGCCTGCGCAGAGGTGACTACATGTTCAGCATCTGCGTCCAGACCTATCTCCCGGAGCATCTCAGAGACTGCCTGCGGGCTACGCGAGGCATTGTTGGTTACATAGACCGCCGGGACGCCGCAGGAGTTGATGACGTCGACAACGCACTGAAGAGGCTGACCGCCCTCCCAGACGGTGCCGTCAAGGTCTAAAAGGAGGGAGTCGTGAGCTTTGAGGATGTTCATTTCTAGATCTCGGCCAGGCGCTCAGTTGCGTCGGTCCAATCTCCTTCATCAATCTTGACGGTGTGCTTGAACCACTCGGTAGCCTCATCATTTCGGCCGGCTTCGAGCAGCGCATTGGCGTAAGCGTAGGACAATCGGCAAGCGGAAAGGCCGCGTGCTTCCTTGGTGGGGTTAGCTCGCTGAATGGTCACGACTGCCGACTCCGGTTGCCCCATGTCAATACGGGCGCCGGCGACGACGATGGCAAGCTCGATAGCGGACTCCGGGTCCAAGCTGCGAGCCGCTTCACTACGACCAAGTTCAACGGCCTTTTCAGGACGGCCGAGACCGCGTTCGCAGTCAGCCATGACGGCCAAGAGGCCAGGACCGCCAGAGATACGGCGTGCGGCACGCAGCTCAGAGAGGGCTTCCTTCCACTCGCCTGCGTGGTAAGCAGCAATGCCGTTGGCTTCGCGCGCTACGGCAACGCGGCCGGCACGATCCTTGGCAGCACGTGCGTGACGCAATGCGAGCTTAGGATCATCGTCCATCCAAGTGCCAGCCATGATCAGGTGCTTGGCCACAGCCTCCATGTTTTCCTTGGACAGTGAACGCAAGTCCTGAAGAACAGAAGGATCAAGATCCTCGATATCGATGTCCGAAGGAAGGTCCGGATCGGTCATGCGGCGGTTAATACGCTCCTCGCGGTAGCCGGAACGCTGCGGATGCGCCTTGCTCTTGTCGTTCCTTTTGCGGCCATTACCACGACGCTCATCACGATTACGGCCACCACGGTTGCCATTGCGGTTGTCTTCACTGCGGCCGCGACGATCATCGCGCCCTCCACGGCGATCGTTATTTCGATTCCCACGTCGGTCATCGCGGTGATCGTCGCGACGGTCATTATCACGGTGGTTGCGGCGGTTCTCGCGGCGCTCGCCTCGATCCTCTCCACGGAAATCATCACGGCGTTCTCCGCGGCGCTCATCGCGACGATCACTACGGCAGCGCTCATTACGGGCGCCATAGCCGCGACGACCTGAGCCACCTTTACCGGACCCGTTGCCGCCATCATTACGACCGTTGAAACTGCGTTCAGACATTCAGCCTTACTCTCTTCTTGATTAAAACTCGTCCGTTTCTAACGGCCTAGTCTACAGGCCTTTATGGACAAGACAGAAACTTCTACCCTACGCATTACACGGCTCATATCCAATTCAACCCAACTAAGCCAAACAGAACCAAATAGCAAAACCAACATGCGAAACATAAAGCGCTGACGTTAAGCACCCAAGTAAAACAAAACGGAGCCTCGAATACCACGCTAAAGCCCGGACACAACCAAACACTAGAGATCATGTGGGTTCTACACATGGGTGATCTATCGGCAATTGAAGTAAAACGTCAAGTAGCGCCTGTGCTGTTCCGTTGTTTCGGATAGCT
>NZ_GG667529.1:33655-34635 GCF_000159135.1 Corynebacterium striatum ATCC 6940 | reverse complement strand
TCCAAAAAGCGGGGAGACTCCGCGTCCACAAAGTCCCTAGACTCCGAGTCCACAAAGTAGCTGGACTCCAAGTCCAAAAACCTCATGGACATAACACCTCTAGAGATGTGCGTGGGTCCTAGCTGGTTAAGGCATTGTCCACCAGAGCCAGGAAGCGCATGACGTAGTCCTTCACAAATTCTGCGGTGTGGTCATTAAGGCGGCCCGAGTCTTCGAAAAGGGTGGGTGATTGGCCGAGGAATACCTCGGGCTGCCCAGGAAAAGGCATATCAAAGTAAGACAGGGCCAATCGGAGGTTCTTCTGTGAGCTGTACCCACCCATGCGCCCTACGGAGTGGCTGATGATTCCTGCGGGAAGGTTCTTCCAAGCCACATCTGAGTTGGGTTTAGAACCGATGTCCACCGCGTTTTTGAGGCATGCGGGGATTGTGCGGTTGTTTTCGGGCGTAATGAAAAGGACTCCGCTAGAGTTCTTGATGGTGTCGCGGAAGGTGGTGTACGCGGACGGAGTTGGCTTGTCCGTGACCGCGGGATCATCGTAGTCGAAGTCATAAAGGGGCAAGTTGCGGATTTCGAGGATGTTTGCCTCGTAGTCTTTCGGGATCATTGTGAGTACTTCGTGCGCAATCTTGCGCGCAATTGATCCGCGACGCAGGCTACCTACGATAACGGTGATGCGTGGGGTGGAAGTCATACTGAACCTTCTTTCTTCATTGGGGCTGGATTAAGGGAGAAAAGGCTTGCAACCGAAAGCTGGCGGCGGGCCGGCACTGTGGGCGGCAGCGAGAAATCCCTCTACTTTGTCATCTTCTTCATTACGGAAATACAGTTCAATTAGGCCCAAGAGCCCTCCCAGGACGGCCTCGCGTGCGGCCGAGGTTTGTAGCAGCCGCAATGCCGCAGGTTGGTTTCCTTCACGAATAGCCTCAAACAATGCAATGGTTTCAAGCCAGCTTCCTTGGTCTGGTCGTGGGAAGGGA
>NZ_GG667529.1:0-32285 GCF_000159135.1 Corynebacterium striatum ATCC 6940 | reverse complement strand
TCCCAGTCATCATCACTCGTTTCTTCAGCGGTACCAATGACATAGGAGGAGCCTGAACCAGAGAAGAAGTCATGGTTCTCATCTGCTCCAGGAGCTAGGGCGGCGAGAATTTCTGGGTTAACTTCCGTTTCCTCAGGTGGGAAGTAATCTGGGTAGCCCAAGTTCATCAGGGCCTTATTTGCGTTATAGCGAACGAATACGGCTACATCGTCCATGAGTCCTAATGGTTCATATAGTTCGCCGGAGTATTCCAGCTCTAGGGAATAGAGCTCCTCGAGCAAAGAGATGGTGAAATTCTTCATCTCTTGTTGCCTTTGAGGAGAAGAAGATTCTAGGCCACGCTGGTATTTATATCCCGAGTAGTAACCGTGTACTGCCTTGTCACGCAGAATGAGGCGAATCATGTCTGCCGTATTGGTCAGGGTGGCGTGGACAGAAAAGTGTAAGGGGAGATAGAAACCTGCGTATAGAAGGAGCGAAGAAAGCAGCGTCGATGATACCTTGCGCTTGAGCGGATCTGGCCCGTAATAGTGTGTGAGGACTTTCTTGGCACGTGCTTGGAGAAGGTCATTATTCACCGCCCAGCGGTAGGCTTCGTCGATTTCCTTTGTGCTGCTTAGCGTAGAAAACACTGAAGAGTAAGAACGGGCGTGAACTGATTGCATGAAGGCAATGTTGGTGTAAACGGCCTGCTCATGCTCGGTGCGGGCGTCTTGAATTTGGCAGATTTCTCCCACGGTAGCCTGCACGGTATCTAGAGTGGTCAGGCCTGTGAACACCCGCATGGTGAGGTTACGCTCTGAGGGCGTCATTTTCTGCCAGGCTGAGAGATCATTAGAAAGCGGCACTTTCTCCGGCAGCCAGAAATTGGCGGTGAGCCGGTTCCATACTTCAAGATCCTTTTCGTCACTCACACGGTTCCAATTGATGGGGCGGATGCGGGCTGAGGGATCATGGCGGAAGCCCGGAGGCGTAACAGAGATGCTAGTTAACGCAGCAGCGTTCGATGCTGAAGTCATTACTTTTTCCTTTCGGGTGAATTGGTAGTGCAAAAGATGGGAGGTCAGTGCTCCTACAAAGCGCAGGAGACGCAGCCTTCGACCTCAGTGCCTTGGAGCGCGGATTGGCGTAAACGGATGTAGTACAAGGTCTTGATGCCGGCCTTCCAGGCATAGATTTGCGCCCTGTTGATATCCCTAGTGGTGCTGTCGGCAGTAAAGAACAAGGTCAGAGAAAGGCCTTGGTCCACGTGCTGCGTGGCCATGGCGTAGGTATCAATGATTTTCTCGTATCCCACGGTGAAAGAGTCCTCGAAATACTCCACATTGTCGTTGGTCATTCCCGGCGCGGGGTAGTACACGCGCCCCAAGCGGCCTTCCTTGCGAATTTCGATCTTGGAGGCAATCGGGTGGATGGATGCAGTCGAATCATTGATGTAGGAAATTGATCCAGTGGGGGGAACTGCTTGTAGATAGGCGTTATATATTCCGTCTCGGGCCACCTGATTCTTTAATTTCAGCCAGTCCTCGCGTGTAGGAATCCGCACGCCTGCTTCATGGAAAAGCTGCTCTACTCGCTTGGTGGCAGGTACCCATTCCTGTTTGAGATACTTGTCGAAGAATGCGCCGGAGGCATAAGCAGAGTCTTCAAAACCCTGGAATCGCTGACCTTTCTCTACCGCTAACGCATGGGATGTGCGCAGCGCATGATAGGTCACAGTCAGGAAATAGAAGTTGGTAAAGTCCAAAGCCTCGGCGCAGCCATAGTGAATCCGTTTGGAAGCAAGGAAACCATGGAGATTCATCTGCCCCAAACCAATCGCGTGCATGGATTCATTGCCTTTAGCAATGGAAGGAACTGCTTCGATGTCGGTAAGTTCTGAGACTTGGGTGAGCGCGCGCACTGCGGTTTCTACAGTTGCTCCAAAATCCGGTGATTCAAAGGCCTTAGCGATGTTGAGCGAACCCAGATTGCATGAAATGTCTTGGCCGATGGTGGCGTAATTGCCAGATGGGTCAAGAGTGGATGGCGCGTTGACTTGAAGGATCTCGCTACACAGGTTGGACATATTGATATGCCCTTTGAGGGGATTAGAGCGATTGACCGTATCTTCGAAGAGGATATAGGGGTAGCCAGATTCAAATTGAAGCTCAGCAAGCGTAGTGAAAAACTCCCTGGCTTTGATGGTGGTGTGCGAAATTCGCGGATTGGTCACCAGCTCGTCGTAATGCTCGGTGATAGACATGTCGGACATGGGCACGCCGTATTCGCGAGCAATGTCATAAGGACTAAACAGATGCATGTCCTTGTTCTCTTTGGCCAGGCGAAACGTTATATCCGGAATAACGACACCCAGTGAAAGGGTCTTGATGCGAACTTTTTCATCTGCATTTTCCCGTTTGGTATCGAGGAAGCGAAGAATATCTGGGTGATGCGCATGCAGGTAGACAGCCCCAGCGCCCTGGCGGGCTCCCAGTTGGTTGGCATAGCTGAAACTATCCTCCAGAATCTTCATAACTGGGACTACGCCGGATGCTTGGTTCTCAATCTTTTTGATCGGGGCTCCGGATTCGCGCAGATTGCTTAGCAATAGGGCCACGCCACCGCCGCGTTTTGATAGCTGTAGCGCGGAGTTCACACTGCGGCCAATGCTCTCCAAGTTGTCTTCTATTCGCAGGAGGAAGCAAGACACCATTTCGCCGCGCTGAGCCTTGCCTGCGTTGAGAAAAGTAGGGGTGGCGGGCTGGAATCGTCCGGACATGATGTCGTCCACCAGTTTCTCTGCAAGAGCTTTGTCGCCTTGTGCCAGGTAAAGAGCTGTGGTGGTGACGCGTTCTTCGTAGCCTTCGAGGAGTGTTGAGCCGTCAAAGGTTTTTAGCGCGTAGGAAGTAAAGAACTTAAATGCGCCGAGGAATGTGCGGAACCGATGCTGGGCGCGATGTGCTCTGTCATATATGGCGCACAGGAACTCGTCCTCGTAAAGTTCGAGGAAACCCCGCTCATAGTATTCATTATCTACTAACCATTCCAGGCGTTCCGTGGTGGAGCTAAAAGTGCGCATGCGGGGAGCAACATGGTGGGCTAAATAATCCTGTGCTGCCTGAATGTCTTTGTCGAACTGAATTCTCCCGGAAGAATCGAATAAGTTCAGCTGCGCGTTGAGCGCATGGTAACTTTTGCGCTTACCAACGCCGCTCTCGTCGTTAGCACCGGTGGTGATGCGATGGGTTGCGTCAACAGGCTGCGCGGGTGTGGTCTGCGGAGGGGTCATTGTGTAGTCCAATCTGTGTGGTCCGGACGTGTTCTTCATCTTTTGACGTGTTCTTGCTGTTCCCAAAACTTGTGAAGACCTTGTTTTACGGTGTCAATATCTTTTTGGGTGCCGAGTAGCTCGAAGTGATACAGCTCGGGCACGTGGCACTTGGCGGAAATGATTTGGCCGGCTACGCAGTAGGCGTTACCGAAATTGGTGTTTCCTGAGGAAATGACGCCGCGGATAAAGGATCGATTGATTGGGTCGTTAAGGAAAGCGATGACCTGTTTAGGAACCGCGCGTTTGAGAGAGCCGCCTCCGTAGGTGGGGACGACGAGTACATACGGGTGTGAAACCTGGATCATTCCGTTTTTCTTGGGCCGTAGTGGAATTCGCACTGCGGGTCTGCCTAGGCGTTCCACAAATCTTTTTGTGTTTTCAGAAACGCTCGAAAAGTACACCAAATCTGGTGAGTCTGACATAGCAATCCTGCTCATCCTGGCCTGAGCCATTCGTGGGATATGTGATATCCGATAGGTTAATTACGTGTGGGCGTAGTTGCAAACTACGGTGCAACGTATATTTTAAAAACGCAGGTAATCTTAGGTTTAGGCGGAGGGGATGGCTTTTATGGGGTATGAGGAGCTACAAAAACTGCGTCGGTAGCCGGGCGCCCGAGCAGTACCCACGGAGCGCTACCAAATACTCGAACTTCGAGTGAGTCTGAAAAGGGGGCTCCTTCGCGCGTGTCTAGAACGGCACCCGTGACAATGCCGTGTTCTTTCAGGAAAGCTAGTAGTTGTGGGTCGGAATCGGAGATCCGTTCAACGATCACCTGAGATTGTGCTCCGCTGTCAGAGAGTCGGTGTGCACGAGGAATCGTGATGTTCCCATCGGCTGTGGGAATAGGATCGCCATGTGGATCCCTACTGGGAAAATTGAGGAATTTGTCCACGCGCTCTATCAGCATGTCCGACACTGCGTGTTCGAGATTTTCTGCTTCGTCATGGACTTCGTCCCATGTATAGTCCAATGCCTGTACCAAGAAAGATTCAAGCAATCGGTGACGGCGCACCATATCCAATGCATACTGTCTACCCCGACCGGTGAGCTCCACTGCTCCGTAAGGTGTGTGTGATACCAACCCTTGCTTGGTCATTTTGCGCACTGCATCGGAGACTGAGGAGAGTTTGAGCCCTAACCGTGCTGAAATAAGTGTGGCGGTTACGGGCTCAGATGACCATTCCTTTAGCCCCCAGATGGCTTTCAAATAATTCTGTGTGCTAGTGGAAAGCTCGGAAACAGACATGGGTAAATCTTAACCCAGCACCTTAGTGTGTGCTGACGTAGCGCTTCCAACGCTCATAGCGAACAGGGGCCCAATTTGAGAAGAATGTCGGTAAGGTGGGGCCAGTTAAAAATTCTTCAATTGAAGGAGCATCATTAATGTCTGAGAAGATTTCAATGAACTCATCCGCTACTGGTATGAGCCTGGGCGATAGCGTCTATGAGCGCCTCTTGCGCGAGCGCATTATCTTCCTGGGAACCCAGGTGGACGATGAAATCGCCAACAAGCTCTGCGCACAGATTCTGCTTCTGTCCGCTGAGGACCCAACTCGGGACATCTCCCTGTACATCAACTCCCCGGGCGGCTCCGTCACGGCGGGTATGGCTATTTACGACACCATGAAGTACTCGCCATGCGATATTGCCACCTATGGCATGGGCTTGGCAGCTTCCATGGGCCAGTTCTTGCTCTCCGGCGGCACTAAGGGCAAGCGCTACGCTCTGCCACACGCTCGCATCATGATGCACCAGCCTTCCGCTGGCGTGGGTGGCACCGCTGCTGACATCGCCATCCAGGCTGAGCAGTTTGCTCAGACCAAGCGTGAAATGGCGCAGCTGATCGCTGAGCACACCGGCCAGAGCTTTGAGCAAATCACCAAGGATTCTGACCGTGACCGTTGGTTCACCGCACAACAGGCCAAGGAATACGGCATCGTTGACCACGTCATCGAGTCCGTAAACGGCCCGATTAGCAACTAGGGAATAAGGAGAATTATCACTATGTCTAACCTTCAAATGCCTAATTCCCGCTACGTTTTGCCGGAATTCATCGAGCAGAACGCACAAGGCTCTAAGACCACCAACCCGTACTCCAAGCTTTTCGAAGAGCGCATCATCTTCCTTGGCACCCAGGTTGATGACACCTCGGCGAATGACATCATGGCGCAGCTACTGGTCCTCGAGTCTCAGGACCCAGATCGCGACATCACCATGTACATCAACTCCCCGGGTGGCTCCTTTACCGCGCTGATGGCTATCTACGACACCATGCGCTACGTACGTCCTGATGTGCAGACCGTGTGCCTGGGCCAGGCTGCTTCCGCAGCTGCCGTCCTGCTGGCTGCCGGTGCACCGGGCAAGCGTGCGGCACTGCCGAACTCCCGCGTGTTGATTCACCAGCCACGCACCCAGGGCACCCAGGGCCAGGTTTCTGACCTAGAGATCGAGGCTAACGAGATCGAGCGCATGCGCCGCCTCATGGAGAACACCTTGGCTGAGCACACCGGCCGTACTGCGGAGCAGGTTCGCATCGATACCGATCGTGACAAGATCCTGACTGCCCACGAGGCAGTAGAGTACGGCCTCATCGATACCGTCTTTGATTACCGTAAGCTCAACGCTTAAAACGTAGTAATTGAGCCAAAGCCCTTGCACCGTATATGTGGTGCAAGGGCTTTAATCTTTTCAGTTCTATAGGTCTTGGAGTATCACCCAAGTCCGTCCTACGGGTGGATGTGTGACGGTTACCAAGGTGGTTTATGGGTTTGTGGGTTTAACACCTATGTGAGTAACCACAAGCGAGCTTTGTTACGTCGTCAAGAGTGAACGGCGGAAGTGGAAGTTGATGCTCCGGTTCGCGGTCTTTTCGGTTGCAAATATGCGTGTGAAAGTTTTCGCAGTGCGGGGCCGTGACGTGGAATTTTCTGCAGCTGCGTGCCTTAAAAATTATTTCGGGCAACCAACCGATTTGTTGCTACCGAGAATTAGTGCTCAACTATTTATATGTCAGATCACAATACGCAGTTGTCTGGTGCGACAGAACACAAAGCGGAGTCTGAAGAAAGACTGTTCTTCGGGCATCCGTGGGGCCTAGCCAACCTATTTGGCATCGAGATGTGGGAGCGTTTCAGCTTCTACGGCATGCAGTCGATCGTCTTGCTCTATATGTACTACTCCGTCACCGATGGCGGACTGGGCATGGACAAGACCGCTGCAACGTCCGTGGTTGGTGCCTACGGCGGTCTGGTCTATATGGCCTGCCTTCTGGCCTCTTTGGTTGCAGACCGAATTTTGGGCCCGGAGCGCACCCTGTTCTACTCCGCGAACCTGGTGATGCTCGGTCATATCGCCCTAGCGTTTATTCCGGACGTTACGGGTCTGGCGATTGGTTTGGTTCTCATAGCCATCGGTTCCGGCGGTGTGAAGACCACCGCCCAAGTGGTGCTTGGCTCGCTATATAGCCGTGATGACACCCGCCGTGACGGTGGTTTCTCCATTTTCTACATGGGGGTCAACATCGGCGCTCTATTCGGCCCGTTGATCACAACGATCATGTGGGGCTGGAAGGGATTCCACTGGGGCTTTGGCCTCGCGGCAATCGGCATGTTCGCGGGCCTGATTCAGTACACCCTGATGCGCAAGTCCACCATCAAGGATGCAGGCCACGAGGTCCCGAACCCTGCTAGCAGCAAACAGGTGCTGCTCGGCCTAGCTGCGGTCCTTGGCATCGCGGCAATTGCGGTAGTTTCCATCGCAACCGGCGTTATCAAGGTCGATTGGCTATCCAACATCGTCACTGCCGTTGCTCTGTTGGCGGCAATCGTATTGTGGTGCCAGATGTACTTCTCCGAGCTGGTTGATGCGGAAGAAAAGAAGCGTCTGCTGGGATTTATCCCTCTGTTTGTCTCTGGTGTTTTGTTCTTCGGTATCTTCCAGCAGCAGTTCACCGTCATGACCATCTATGCGGACGTGCGCTTGGACCGTAACGTCTTCGGCATCGAGATTCCGCCGTCACTCGTGCAGTCCTTCAACCCGATCTTCATCGTGATCTTCTCTGCGGTTTTCGCAACGATGTGGACCAGGCTCGGTAACCGTCAGTGGTCCACGCCGGTGAAGTTCGGTGCCGCCAACATCATCATCGGTATTTCTTTGTTCTTCTTCCTGCCGTACTCCGGTACCGGTGCAAATTCCACGCCGATGTTTGCCATCATTGGCATCCTCTTCCTGTTCACCATGGGCGAGCTTTTGCTGTCCCCGGTTGGTAACGCGCTTGCTACCAAGGTCGCGCCACGTGCCTTCCCCTCCCGCATGATGGCGGTGTGGATGATGGCCGTTGCCATGGGTACCTCCTTGGCTGGCTCCCTGGCTGGTTTCTACAACCCGGAGGATGCCACCGCAGAGAACACCTTCTTTATCTCACTTGGCGTGGCCTCCATCGTGCTGGGCGTCATCATTCTGGCTCTGAGCCGCTGGGTGGTCAAGAAGTTCGCTACCTTCCGCTAACGGGGAGGAAGGATAGCTTCGGGGGATTCGGGGAGGATTTGGCCGCCGTCGACAATGAGCGTCTGGCCGGTGATGTAGCTTGCTTCACGAGACGCAAGGAAGACGGCGGCATTTCCTATGTCGCGAGGGGTACCGAGGCGGTGCATCGGCACCGAGCGAGTCATCTGGTCTAGGTATTGCTGACCTTGGCCCTCCAGGCCTTCGGTCAAGATATTGCCCGGCAGTACGCCGTTGATGGTGATATTGTCACGTGCGACTTCGAGGGCTGCCGAGCGCATGAAGCCCTGCTGGGCGGCTTTCGACGCCCCATAGTGGGCCCAACCTGGGAAGCCAGTGTGGGAACCAGTGATGGAAGTCGTGATGACGATGCGGCCGTAGTTCTGCTTGCGCATAAAAGGCAGTGCTTCCTGGACCACCTTGAACGTGCCGTGGGTGTTGATGGCGAACATCGCCTCCCACTTTTCATCCGTCATCTCGTCCAAGGGGCAGTTGGGGAATACGCCCGCATTGGAACAGACGATGTCGATGCGGCTGTGTTTGTCCACCACAGTGCGGTAGAGCTCACGTATGGATTCACGGTCGGTGACATCTACCTTGAGGGTCTCCGCGCCGAGCTCGGCGGCAGTAGCTTGGGCGTGTTCTAGATCGATGTCAGCAATGACGACGTGTGCGCCTGCTTCTCGCAGCGCGGATACAATTCCGCGCCCGATGCCGGCGGCGCCACCGGTAACGATGGCAACTTGGTTCGTCAGGTCGAACATGATGGGGTCTCCTTCGGCTGGGAAGATGAAAAGCGGTTTCCACCTTCCCAGCGTAGAGGCTAAACCCGGCTGGTGAGAGGGGCGTCGGAAAGCGCGGCGTCAGCAGGCGTAGAAGCTGGAGCTTCATCGGCGATCTTGGCGGAGTAGGCGCGCACACCGAAGAGGGAAAGTGCGGCGAGAAGCGCCGTTGCACCAGCGAGTGTGTACAGGCCCGTCGGAGTCCAGCCGGAGCTGAGGAGGTAGCCGGTGAGGATCGGGGCGAGCGTTGCCCCCACGCGTGCGATGCCGATCGCGGCGCCGGTACCCGTGGTGCGCAGTGCAGACGGGTAGGACTCTGGAGCAACCGTGTACAGGCCGGTGATGCAGGCATTCAAGGTGAGGCCCACGCCGACGCCCAGGGAGAACATCAGGGTCGGGATGGACGTGGAGAAAATGAACCCTACGAGCACGCCGGAGGCTACCAAGCACGACACGATGAGCAGTGGGCGGGCATCGATCTTCGTGGTGAGGAATCCGAAGATGAGCGCACCGATGGTGCCGCCGAAGGACAACATGATGCCACCGATGACGCCCTGCTGCGCGGTGAGGCCTTCCTCCGTGAGCAGCTTCGGGGTCCACTGGGAAGTGAAGTTGTAGGCGAACATCACGAAAGAGAAAGCCAGCCACAGCTTGATGGTTGTGCGCACGAAGGAGGGGGAGAGGATGTCCTTGAAGGGAGCGCGCGGTTCTTCGTCCTTGGTGGCGCGGACGGTGACCTCGCCCTTGAGACCCAACTTGGCGGCGATGAAGCGAACCTTGTCCATACGGCCGCGGGCGGCCAGGAAGTCAGCGGACTCGGGAACGAAGAGGACGGTCAGTGCGATGGCGACGACGGTAAGGCCGGCACCTACCCAGAAGATGGCCTGCCAACCGTAGGACGGCGCCACGGCCGATGCGATGACGCCGCACAAGGAAGCGCCCAGGCCGTAGCCGGAGGCATAGATTGCCACCGCCAGGCCACGGAAGCGGAGATTCGAGTATTCGCTGACCAAGACGGTGACGCAGACGAGCACGCCGCCGACGCCGATGCCGGTGAGAACGCGGAAGATGAAGAGCAGAGCGAAAGTCGGGGCGAAGACCGTGGCAACTAGGCCCACCAAGTCGATGAAGAGCGAGATGGTGATAAGGCGTGTACGGCCCACACGGTCGGCGGTCGGGGCAAGGAAGAGGGAACCCAGGCCGATGCCGATGAGGGCGGCGGAGAGCAGCCAGCCGAGCTGGACGTCACTCAAGGTGAAGGCTTCGGTCACCTGGCCGGCGCCGAATGCCATCGCGACCATGTCATAGCCGTCGAGAGCGTTGAGGTACAAGGCAATGAAAATGATAGACCATTGCCGCAATCCCATAGGGGAGCTGTCGACGAGCTTACGAATATCCATGCGTGCTGCAACCTTTGCGTTTGTTTTAAAGATATGACTTAGGGCCTTTTGGGGAGGTCCTGATTGCTTGCGGACAAAGTGCTGGACAGCTTGGTCTATGTCTACGGAGCAGCTTTTTAAATTCAGGACCGGCCTTGGAGGGGTCTTAACCAAAGGTTGAGGCTGCGCCACGCGGAGGAATGAATGAGGGTCGTGTCGTGTTGATTTACTAAGGTGGAGATATCTGTGGGACGCGCCTTCTGGGTGTGCAGGATACGAGTACTCTCCGCATCGGAATCCGCCCACCTCAAGTTGAAGAAAAGCGAGTGGAAAGACCTTAATGGCACGTATGCAAGAAAGCGCTGACCTGCTCAAGTGTTCCTTCTGTGGCAAGAGCCAGAAGCAGGTGAAAAAGCTCATCGCCGGCGGCGGTGTCTACATCTGTGATGAGTGCATTGAGCTGTGCAACGAGATTATCGAAGAAGAGCTCGGCGCCGCTGCGGCTGCTGAGACCGCGGACAAGGAAGTAAAACTTCCCCGTCCGTCGGAGATTTCTTCCTTCCTCGACAAGTACGTCATAGGCCAGGATCAGGCTAAGCGTGTGCTTGCAGTGGCTGTGTACAACCACTACAAGCGCATCAAGGTAGAAGAGACCGCGGGCCTTGAAGGGCGCCGCAAGAAGGTCGAAGATGAGAACGTAGAGATTGCTAAGTCCAACATTTTGCTGCTTGGTCCCACCGGTTCCGGTAAGACCTACCTGGCGCAGACTCTGGCGCGCATGCTCGACGTCCCGTTTGCCATTGCGGACGCAACCAGCCTTACCGAGGCGGGCTACGTGGGCGAGGACGTGGAAAACATCCTCCTCAAGCTGCTCCAGGCGGCGGACTTTGATGTGGAGCGCGCACAGCGCGGCATCATCTACGTCGACGAGGTGGACAAGATTTCCCGCAAGTCTGAGAATCCCTCGATCACGCGTGACGTCTCCGGCGAGGGTGTGCAGCAGGCGCTGCTGAAGATCCTCGAGGGCACCGTCGCTGCGATTCCGCCGCAGGGTGGGCGCAAGCACCCCAATCAGGAGTTCATCCAGCTGGATACCTCCAACATTCTCTTCATCGTCGCCGGTGCGTTCGCAGGCCTGGATAAGGTCATCGCGGAGCGCGTGGGCAAGAAGGGCGTGGGCTTTGGCGCCAAGCTGGAGACTGCGGACGAGCGCGAGAAGCTCGACCTCTTCTCCGAGGTTCGCCCTGAGGACCTCGTGAAGTTTGGCCTCATTCCTGAGTTCATCGGCCGTCTGCCCATCGTGGCTACCGTGGATAACCTTGACCGCGAGTCCTTGGTCAAGGTCTTGGTCGAGCCGAAGAATTCACTGGTCAAGCAGTACCAGCGCCTGTTCGAGATGGACGGCGCGGAGCTCGTCTTCGAGGACGGGGCATTGGGTGCTATCGCGGAGCTCGCGCTCGAGCGTAAGACCGGTGCACGTGGTCTGCGCGCGATCATGGAAGAGCTGCTGGTACCCATCATGTACGAATTGCCTGACCGCGAAGACATCACTGCGGTCCACATCACCGAGGCCTGCGTGAAGGGCGAAGATGAGCCAAGCTTTGTCTACACCGACGCTGAAAAGGAATCCGCCTAAGGGCAGATGGCTTTAAGGGGCCGCAGATCACTTAAGATCTGCGGCCCTTTAGGCATAAAGCTAAAGAGCAAAGGTTTAGGTGTAGATGTCAGACCCGCTCTGGTCTTCGTCGCTGGAGTAGATATCTTGTGGGATTGAGTCGTTGTCTTCCACCGAGGCTCCCGTGGACAGATAAGAGCTGTACCCCGAGTCCGGGATGTTTGCGGTGAGGAAGGCCAAGACTGCGTCGACTGCCATGCGGTGCATACCCTCGGTGTTTTCTGGGCTGTGCATGTCGATATCCAGCAGGTTCTGCATCATTGAACGGTTGGTTACGCGGTACATCGTTAGCGACGCAATGAGCGTGAAGATGTCATTGGCGGAAATACCCGGGCGGAACGCACCGGAATCCTGACCCAGCATGAGTAGCTTGTCGAGGTGCAGGGAGACTTCAGAGACGTCGATGAGCGCCTGGCCCGTCTCCAAAGCGCCTGTGGAGGTTTCCATGGTCATCATGCGGATTGCTTCAGGGTGCTCAACGTGCTGCTTGAACAGCCAGTCAACTAGCGTGCGGACGCCTTCTACTGGGACGGCTGAATCAATGTCGAGAGAACCCGCCGGCGGGTTGAGGCGCCGCGCGGCCGTGCTCAGAGCCTGCTGGTAGAGCCCCTTCTTGTCGCCGAAGTGGTAGTGGATCATGCGCTTGGACATGCCAGCGAGGCGGGAGATATTGTCCAACTTTGCGTCAGCAAAACCCAACTCAGAAAACTGCTCGATGGCTACGTCGATGACTCGCTCGACGGAGCCTGAGAGTTCGGCGGTGCCGACGGAATCGGTCGAAGCCGAATCAGTGGCGTCCATGGTCATAATTTTTACGTCCTTGATGTCCTATGTCAGTACGAATCTTTCCCAGATTCTTCTCTTTTCCTCCTCCTATAGTGCCGAAAAACAAACATTTCCGAGATTCAAGTAAGAATAAAGTCGCGAACTGCGGGACATTCGGGGGTAGTTTGGTGGAAATTGTGATTAAGGATGACTCCGAAAGAGGGGAGTTGTCCACGACATGTTCGGGCAAAAGAGGGCTAGTGTGGGGATTGAAGAACGCCATTTCTGGCACCGCTTTTCCTTAGGAGGACTGAACATGACCCAGGCCGCTAATCAACCAGTGAAGATCACCGTCACCGGTGCAGCCGGCAACATTGCGTACTCACTTTTGTGGCGTATTGCTGCTGGCGACGTCTACGGCAAGGACACCCCAGTAGAGCTCGCGCTGTTGGAGATCCCGCAGGCCGTCGGCGCTGCAGAGGGCGTTGCCATGGAGCTGGCCGACTCCGCCTTCCCGCTTCTGCGCGGCATCACCGTCACCGATGATCCGGACGTAGCTTTCAAGGACACCAAGGCTGCCTTCTTGGTTGGTGCACGCCCGCGTTCCAAGGGGATGGAGCGCGCCGACTTGCTTGAGGCAAACGGTGCCATTTTCACGGTCCAGGGCAAGGCTATCAACGACAACGCTGCACGCGACGTCCGCGTGCTCGTCGTGGGCAACCCAGCAAACACCAACGCCTTCATCGCAGCAAACAGCGCGCCGGACCTTGACCCGAGCCAGTTCAACGCGTTGATGCGTCTGGACCACAACCGCACCCTGAGCCAGCTCTCGCTCAAGACGAGCCGCCCCACCGCTGAGTTCACCAAGGTTGCCGTATGGGGCAACCACTCCGCCACCCAGTTCCCAGATCTCACCTACGTCAACGAGGAAGTGGATCAGGACTGGTACACCGGCGAGATGATCCCCAAGGTGGCTAACCGTGGAGCAGAGATCATCGAGGTGCGCGGTCACTCTTCCGCTGCCTCTGCTGCCTCCGCAGCGGTGGACCACATGCATGACTGGATCCACGGCACCGAAGACTGGCGCACCGCAGCCGTAGTCTCTGACGGCTCTTATGGCGTGGACGAGGGCCTCATCTTCGGCTTCCCCACCGTGGCCAAGAACGGAACCTGGGAGATCGTCCAGGGGCTGGAACTCAGCGATTTCCAAAAGGAGCGCATCCAGGCCAACGTGGAGGAGCTGCGCTCCGAGCGTGAGGCAGTCCAGCACCTTCTCAAGTAAGAGGGCTAGAGCTCGAGATTATCGATAAGCCGCACCGGGCCCACGTGTGCGGCAACCAGCGCTAGAGCCGGGCGGGCACTAACGTCCACCGGCTTAAGCGTTTGTGGATCCACCACCGTGAGGTAATCCACTCGCACGCCATCGCTTGCATCTAGGGCTTTGGACGCTTCCTCCACGGAGTTGAAATTGCCGTCCCGCAGGCCAAAGAGGGTCTGCGAGAGTGCAAGGGCCTGCGTACGCTCGGCGTCGTTTAGGCGCTGGTTGCGGCTCGACTCAGCCAAGCCATCCGCTGCGCGCACGATGGGCGCAGCCACCAGCTTAACGGGGAAGTCCAAGTCTGCGACCATCCGGCGCAGCACCGCTACCTGCTGGGCATCCTTTTGCCCAAAGTATGCGCGGGTGGGGCGCACCAGATTAAACAGCTTCGAGACCACCGTAGCCACGCCGTCGAAGTGCCCTGGCCGAGAGGCGCCTTCCAGCACCTCACCCATGGCCCCGGTGCGTACCCACGCTAGCGGGGTGCCACTCGGGTACATCTCCTCCACGCTCGGGGCGAAGACAGCATCGGCGCCTAGTGATTCCACGAAGGCCGCGTCTGCCTCCACGTTGCGTGGATAGTTCCGGAAGTCGTCGCACTCGCCCAAATCGCTAAACTGCAGCGGATTGACAAAGACTGAAACCACGACGACGTCGTTAGCTTCCCGCGCCGCCTTAATCAGCGAGCCATGGCCTGCATGCAGCGCGCCCATCGTGGGCACGAGACCCACGCTGCGGCGTTGACCATCCTGCTGCGCACGAAACTCAACGAGTTCTTTTTTAGTAGTGAATACCTGCACGGTTACTTAACCTTCTTTCACAGAGTCGCTAAAGGACTCTGCCTCGTTTGGAAACTTACGCTCAGCCACGTCGGCGGCATAGGCGCGGGCGGCGTCGGAAAGCACGGTGCGCAAGTCCGCGTATTGGCGCACAAAGCGCGGCGTCTTGCCCGCGCCCATGCCAAAAGCGTCGGTCCAGACCAGAATCTGCCCATCGCAGGCATTGCCCGCGCCGATGCCGATGGTGGGGATGGAGACCTCCTTGGTCACCTGCGCCGCGAGCTCAGCCGGAACCATCTCCAGGACCACGGCGAAGGCGCCTGCGGTGGCAACAGCCTGGGCGTCGGCAAGCAAAGGCCCCGCCGCCTCGCCACGGCCCTGCACTACGAAACCACCCAGCGCATGCACCGACTGCGGGGTGAACCCGATGTGCGCGCACACCGGAATGCCCGCGGCAACCAAAGCGGAAATCGTCGGCGCAATCTCCTTGCCACCCTCAATCTTGACCGCCTGCGCGCCCGTCTCCTTCAGCATGCGCACCGCCGAGCGCAAAGCCTGCGCCGGGGATTCCTCATAGGAACCAAAAGGCAGATCCACCACCACGAAGCTGCGGGAGGTGGCCTCAACCACCGCGCGCGTGAGCGGAATCATCTCCTCCATGGTCAGCGAGAGCGTGGTCTCGCGGCCCAAAACCACGTTGGCCAAGGAATCGCCCACCAAAAGCAAGTCGATTCCCGCCTCATCGAATACCGCGGCGGTCATGCAGTCATAGCTGGTCAAACAAGAAAAGGGTGCGCCCTTAGCCTTTGCCTTGGCAAAGAAACGAGTACGCAGGCGCGCCGGGGAAGTTCCAGAATGTGAAGACATGACAGACAATGTATTCAGCCGTCGGCGCCCGCGGTGCCGTTTTCGCCCAATGGGGGTGAAAAAGCCAGTTGACCGACAGGGTAGACTTGTCCGGGTGACTGAGCAGAACAACGCTGTAGATAAAGAGCAACTAGTAGGCACTAACCGTGCTGACGCGCTTCCGAAGTCCTGGGAGCCGCAGGCGGTAGAAAAGGACCTTTACGAGTCCTGGGTGGAAGCAGGCTACTTCACCCCGGATGCCACCAGCGAGGCAGAGCCTTATTCCATCGTGCTGCCGCCACCCAACGTGACCGGCCAGCTGCACATGGGCCACGCCCTAGACCACACCCTCATCGACTCCATCATTCGCCGCAAGCGCATGCAAGGTTATGCCACCCTGTGGCTGCCGGGTGCCGACCACGCGGGTATCGCCACCCAGACCAAGGTCGAGGCCAAGCTCAAGGAGACCGAGGGCAAGAAGCGCTGGGACTACGAGCGTGAGGAATTCATTTCCAAGGTCTGGGAATGGAAGGAAGAATACGGCGGCACCATCCAGAAGCAGATGCGTGCCATTGGTGACTCCGTGGACTGGTCCCGCGAGCGCTTTACCCTGGATGAGGGCCTGTCCCGCGCGGTCCAGACCATCTTTAAGCAGCTTTTCGACGCCGGCATGATCTACCAGGCACACCGCTTGGTCAACTGGTCCCCGGTGCTGGAGACCGCGGTCTCTGACATTGAGGTCGTGTACAAGGACGTCGAGGGCGAGCTCGTGTCCATCCGCTACGGCTCGCTAAACGACGACGAGCCACACCTCATCGTGGCCACCACACGCGTAGAGACCATGCTTGGCGACGTCGCGATTGCTGTCCACCCCGACGACGAGCGCTACAAGGACCTGGTGGGACAGGAGTTTGCTCACCCCTTCCGCGAGGATCTCAAGCTCAAGGTCATCGCTGATGATTACGTGGACATGGAGTTCGGTACCGGTGCTGTGAAGATCACCCCGGCCCACGACCCGAACGACTACCAGATGGGCCTGCGTCACAACTTGGACATGCCGACCATCATGGACTCCACCGGTCACATCGCGAACACCGGCACCAAGTTCGATGGCCTGACCCGCGAGGAAGCGCGAGTCGCCATCCGTGAAGCTCTCGCCGAGCAGGGTCGCATCGTCAAGGAAATCCGCCCCTACGTCCACTCCGTGGGCCACTCGGAGCGCTCCGGCGAGCCGGTCGAGCCGCGCCTTTCCCTGCAGTGGTTCGTGGCGGTAGAAAAGCTGGCCAAGTACTCCGGCGACGCAGTGCGCGAGGGCGATACCAAGATTCACCCGACCTCCCTCGAGCCGCGTTACTTCGAGTGGGTCGATGACATGCACGACTGGTGCATCTCCCGCCAGCTGTGGTGGGGTCACCGCATCCCAATTTGGTACGGCCCGGAGACCACCGACGCCGAGGGCAACACCACCCGCGATATCGTCTGCGTCGGCCCTGACGAGGAGCCGCCAGCAGGCTACGAGCAGGACCCGGACGTGCTGGACACCTGGTTCTCCTCTGCGCTGTGGCCATTTTCCACCCTGGGCTGGCCGGAAAAGACTCCGGACCTGGAGAAGTTCTACCCAACCAACGTGCTGGTTACCGCCTACGACATCCTGTTCTTCTGGGTCGCCCGCATGATGATGTTCGGCACCTTCGCTGGCGTCCAGACCCCAGAGCTGCTCAACGCTGGTGATGGCTCCGCGCGCGATGGCCGCCCACAGATTCCTTTCCACGACATCTACCTGCACGGCTTGGTTCGCGATGAGCAGGGCCGCAAGATGTCGAAGTCCCTGGGCAACGGCATCGACCCGATGGACTGGGTACGCGACTACGGTGCGGATGCCCTGCGCTTTACCCTGGCCCGTGGCGCCAACCCGGGTGTCGACCTGCCGCTGGGCTCCGACGCCGCTGCGGCTTCGCGTAACTTTGCCACGAAGCTGTTCAACGCCACCAAGTTCGCGCTCATGAACGGCGCTGGCGTGGCGGAGCTGCCGGCCCGCGAGGAGCTGACCGACGCTGACCGCTGGATCCTGGACCGCGCCGAAGAGGTGCGCGTCAAGTTTGACGCTTACCTGGACGATTACCAGTTCTCCAAGGCTAATGAGCTGCTCTACCACTACATCTGGGATGAGCTGTGTGACTGGTACCTGGAGATTGCCAAGTCCCAGATTCCGCGCGACTTCGATGCGGCAGAAACGTCAGACGCGGAGCGGCTGACCGGCCACAACACCCAGATCGTCTTGGGCCGCGTCCTCGACGTCGTCCTGCGCCTGTTGCACCCGACCATGCCTTTCGTCACCGAGGTCCTGTGGAAGGCACTTACCGGCGGCGAGTCAATCGTGATTGCCCCGTGGCCAACCGCGGCTGATACCAACGGTGGCGTGGCCACCGACGAGGTTGCCGCACGCCGCATCGCGGACGCCGACAAGCTCATCACCGAGTTGCGCCGCTTCCGCTCTGATCAGGGCGTGAAGCCTTCGCAGAAGGTTCCAGGCCGCCTGGACTTCGCCTCCGTTGACCTGGCTGGCCAGGAGAACTTGGTGCGCAACCTTGCTAACACCACGGTTCCGGGCGAGGACTTCACCGCGTCCGCCTCCATCGAGGTTCGCCTGTCCCAGGGCACCGTCGAGGTCGCACTGGATACCTCCGGCGCAGTCGACGTTGAGGCAGAGCGCAAGCGCCTAGAAAAGGATCTGGCCAAGGCTAACAAGGAGCTCGAGCAGACCGGCAAGAAGCTGGCTAATGAATCCTTCCTATCCAAGGCTCCGGATGAGGTCGTGGAGAAGATCCGCACCCGCCAGCAGGTGGCGCAGGAAGAAGTCGACCGCATCACCGCACGCTTGGAGGCACTTAAGTAGTGAGCAAGCGAGAAGATCGTGAGGAATACGAACTCGTCGACGCCCTGCAGGAGGGCACTGAGGGCGGACCCGTGGAGATCACGGAGTCCGGCCTGCAGCTAAACCTCGGCATGGGCGCGGCAGACGAGTACGAGGAAGCCGCTCCCATCGAGGTCAGCCCGGAGGAACTGGAAGCGCTAGCGCTTGTCGACGCCGAGCTCAACGCCCGCGCGCCCGAAACCCAGATCGCTCCGAGCCTGGAACGCATCCAGGCGTTGATGGATTTGCTGGGTAACCCGGAGAAGTCCTTCCAGGTCATCCATGTCGCGGGCACGAATGGCAAGTCTTCGACTTCCCGCATTATCGACTCCTTGCTGCGCGCCTTCCACCGTCGCGTCGGATTGGTGACGAGCCCGCACCTGCAGCTGGTCACCGAGCGCATCGGTATCGATGGCCGCCCGATTCACCCGCGTGACTTCGTGCGTATCTGGAATGAGATCAAGCCTTATGTGGAGATGGTGGACGCGCAGTCCGACATCCCGATGTCCAAGTTTGAGGTGCTCGTGGCGATTTCCTACGCGGCTTTCGCTGATGCGCCTGTCGACGTCGCCGTGGTCGAGGTCGGCCTCGGCGGCACCTGGGATGCCACCAACGTGGTCAACGCCGAGGTCTCCGTCATCATGCCGGTGGGCTTGGACCACACCGACTACCTAGGCGATACCCTCGCCGAGATCGCGGGGGAGAAGGCCGGCATCATCAAGGCACGCGACGTCGATGCGGACGATGTGTTGGCCCCGCGTGAGAACATCGCCATCATCGCCGAGCAGGAGCAGGAAGCCATGACGGTGATCCTGAACCGCGCGGTGGAGGTCGGCGCGGGTGTGGCGCGCTCCGGCAGCGAGTTCGCCGTGCTGGAGTCCCGCATCGCGGTCGGCGGCCAGCAGCTGAACATTCAGGGCTTGGGCGGCCTCTACGAGGACGTCTTCCTGCCGCTGCACGGCGAGCACCAAGCCAAGAATGCGGGCGTGGCGCTGGCTGCGGTCGAGGCCTTCTTCGGGGCATCGTCTGGCAAACCGCTCGATATTGCCACCGTGCGCACTGGTTTTGCCAAGGCTATTTCGCCCGGCCGCCTAGAGCGCGTGCGCACCAGCCCCACGACCTTCATCGATGCATGCCACAACCCGCACGGCGCCAAGGCGTTGGGTGCGGCACTGGATCGCGACTTCGACTTCGCACGTCTCATCGGCGTGCTCGGCATCTTCGAGGACAAGGACGCCGAAGGCATCCTCACCGCGTTGGAGCCTTACCTGACGGAGGTTGTCATCACGCAGAATTCTTCGCCTCGTGCACGTGATGCCTATGAGCTTGCGGAACTTGCTCGCGATATCTTCGGCGAGGAGCGCGTCTACGTGGAGCCTGATCTGCCCGGCGCCTACGCGCAAGCAGTGGAGCTTGCGGAGGATGCGGAAGTTCAGTCCGGCTCAGGTATCGTCATCACGGGTTCAGTCGTCACCGCTGGCGACGCCCGCGCGATGTTTGGAAAGGATCCCGCATGAGTGACTCTCGCCGCGACAGTGTGCCCAACAGGGTGCCCAACAGTGTCCCCGCTGAGGAAATTAGCCCCCTTGGCCTAGGTGAGGCCCCGGTCAAGGACCCGCTGAAGCAGTTCGGCGGAATGGTTGTGGCCAGCTCCCTGACCATGGAGTTGCTCACGCTGGTACTCGCGTTGCCGCTGCTCTACAAGCTCTATGACGGCACCTTGTGGACGCCTTTCAATTACTCGGTGGTCATCGGCATGGCCGTGATTCTCTTGATGAGCTTCGCGTTCATGAACAAGCCATGGATCGTCAACGCCATGATTGCGCTGCACGTGCTGGCAATCGTCTTAGGATTTATGATCCACTGGTCCATCGCCGCCATCATGATTATCTTCGGCCTGCTGTGGCTGATGGCCTCCTACATGCGCGGCATCATCGTCGAGCGCATGAAGCGTGGCTACCTCACTACGCAGCACCTCAATAAGTCGAGTTAAGTGTTGCGAGTTTAAGCACAGACGACGTCCTACGTGTCCTTCAAGGATTCACGCAGGACGTCTTTTGCTTGCATAACCAGGCTTTATCTGGTTAAAGCCCCAGCGTTCGCTGGACCTGGAGAAGGAATGAGTGCAGCGGCTTGATAGCACCGACTGCAACGGCGATTGCCGCAAAGAGGCCTAGCAGTACTGCGAGAGGAGTCCCTGCTGAAGAGGAAGGCGAAGGCTTCTTGGTCTTTTCTAGAGGTGTTGGCTGCGGGGAGCTTTCAGCTGGGGGTACCGGCTGCGGGGCCGGTTCTTTGGCCGCAGTATCCACGCGGCGCAGCACATAATACTCCTCATAATCTCCGCGCGATTCATCGAGGGTGGGGACAAAAATGGCTCCGTCCTTGCGGGCGATGAATGAGCCATTGGCCACGTTGGTTGTTTCGCGGCCGTTTGGAAGGGTGAAGGAAGCAGTGGTCTCAAACGTTCCCGGCTTGAGCCAGTTGAGATCCCCTGTTGCGCCATTTTGTTGAATCGGCGTGCCTTCGGCGTCGAAAGCTAGCGACGCCCAGCCCGGGAGCACTGAGCGCGTGGGCTCGGTTACGGCTACTACATCGCGCTGGGCAGCATCGTAGCGCAGGATCTGTGCCACGGCGGAGGCCCGGTTCGGATTCTTGTCGAAGCGGTAGATGGTGGAGCCATCGCTAACCAATGAGTTCATGTACAAAGTGTTGTCGCCGTGGCGTGAGCCCTTCATAAACTTTGCTCGGTCACCGACCTCAGTAGCGGAGGGCTTGATTGAATAGAGCAGTCCCTTCGCGGATTTGTCCTCGTTGTCGAGCATGATGTCAACGGCACCGTTGTACAAGAAAGTTCCATCTTCCATGGGGACGAGTTCCGCGTTGTCTTTGGTGCTAATGATATTGCCCCATGCGCCGTCGCCGCCGGAAGCTGGGGTATCGCCAAAGAGCTGCGCGGCGTCGGGAAGCCCTGCTTCGTGGAACGAACCTTTGGTACCGGTGACCAAAGTTGCGCTGGTAAAGGAACCGTTCTTGCCGGTAGCTACTGCGGCTACGGTGTCAGTCTCTGGGTGGTATCCCACGGCGTAGATGGGCTGGGAAGCAGTGAAGACGGTGCGTGGCTCGGACAATGAATCAGCGGTGACGTCCACTGCCTTCAAGTCGTTGCCCTCGCCGTAGTAAAGCACCGAATGCTGGGAATCGAAGGTCACGATGTTGCGGTCGGTCGTGGCTGCGCGGCGGGAAGCGAGCTCTTTAAGCTCCGAGTTGAGGAGCGCAAAACCGTGTCCCTTGGGCATGGAGACGATGATGTTCTGGCCGGCTTCAAAAAGCTGGTGAACGCCATCGTCGTACTTTGCCTTCGAGTCCCATTTCGCGGTAGACAGCGTTGGCCCAGACGTATTGAGCGGAGCGGCCTCACCGGCATAGCTCAAGGAGACTGGGTCGAGGCCTTCGCCTTCAGTGTAGAACTCGCTGAACATGGTGTTTCCCTCGGGGGTTAGCGTCGATGCAATATTCGACCAATCGACGCGGCCGTTGGCTTCTCGCAGCGTTGCCGATTGAGGTTGGAGCTTCGCAATTTTTACCGGCTTTTCAGGGGCGAAGGTAGTGCCGGAGAGGTATTGGCGTGAGCTGACCGTCGCTTCGAGATACGACTCTTCCGGAGCGAGCACGACCTTGGGATCCTCGAAGTGGAGATCGAGGTCGCAGTGGCCTTCGAGCGGGTTCGATGCGTTTTTGCAGTACTTTCGGTAGACCACCGTGCCGTTGAATTGCGCTTCGGTTCGCTTCGCTGCCTTATCGACAGTGAGGTCGGTGAGTTCGAATTCGAAAGCGTTGCCTTTGCGCGTGGCGCCATCTTTGACCAAGGTGGCACCGCCGGTGTAGTTGTTGAAGCTGGCGCGGATTCCCCAGGTCAGGTGGCCGTCCGTGGCGGGGATAGCCAGAGCAGGTGGCGCAAGCGGAATAAGAGAAGCTGTCACTAATGCGGCGAGAAATGTGCCACGGCGAGAAGTCATTGATCCTCCTTGGGAGAGAACGAAGATGAAAATTTAAAGTGTCAGTGGGAAGAGCCGAAAATGGATCTCACTGGCGTGAATAAATTAAGCACACCTAACGTAGGTAAAGCTAACCTTAGTGTGGGGTGGGGGTGGCGCAAAGGGGTACCTTTACGGAAATTGCATAAGTCCCATTTGGTGGAGGGGTCTGTGGGTGCCGCTGTTTGTGCCGGCTGGAGCGACTAACCTAGGTCGAGCACTGCCCGCAGCTCTGCAAAGGCTGCGGGCACAACTGTATGAGTGACGGTGCGGCCGGTGCGTTCCTTCGTGAGCAGTCCGGCCTCGGTGAGTTTCTTTAGGTGATGGGATACGGTGGGCTGGCTGAGCCCGCTAGATTTGGTGAGGTCATTGACACTGACTGGTCCGCAGCCTTCCGTCGCCAGCTGGGAAAGCAGGCTTAGGCGGGCGGGGTCGCCCAATATTTTGAATAGCTGGGCGTACTTCTGCGCTTCTTCGGCAGTTAGCGGATTCGCGCCCAGTGCGCAGCATTCTTGGTTGAGGGAGGGCATGCACCCATTATATATTGACGACTGTCGATAGAACGGCTTATGTTCATATCGATAGGAATCGATATGAAAGGTATGCTGTGACCACTCAAGCCGCGGAGAAAATGTCCGTGAAACTGTCAATTCTTGACCGCTTCCTGCCGTTGTGGATCTTGCTCGCGATGGGGTTCGGTCTTCTGTTAGGCAATGCCTCGCCGGGGCTTTCCGACGCCCTCGATAGCGTCAAGGTAGGCAGCATCTCCATTCCCATCGCGCTTGGCCTCCTCGTCATGATGTACCCGCCGCTGGCCAAGGTTCGCTATGACAAGGCTGCTGAAATCGCGGCCGACAAGCGCTTGATGACGGTCTCGCTCATTCTCAACTGGCTGGTGGGCCCGCTGGTGATGTTCACCCTGGCGTGGCTGTTCCTGCCTAACGACGCCGAGCTGCGCACCGGCCTCGTCATCGTCGGCCTTGCCCGCTGTATCGCCATGGTCTTGGTGTGGACTGATCTGTCCTGTGCCGACCGCGAAGCCACCGCAGTGCTGGTGGCCATCAACTCCGTGTTCCAGGTTTTCATGTTTGGTGTCATGGGCTGGTTTTATCTCCACATTCTTCCTTCCTGGCTGGGCCTTGAAACCACCTCCGCCGAGTTCAGCTTTTGGGCGATTGTGACCTCAGTTCTGTTATTTCTCGGTATCCCCCTGCTGGCAGGCGTGCTAAGCCGCATCCTGGGGGAGAAGTTCAAGGGGCGTCAGTGGTACAACGACGTCTTCATCCCACGCATCTCGCCGCTGGCTCTCATCGGCTTGCTCTACACCATCGTCCTGCTCTTTGCCCTGCAAGGAAAGCAGATCTCCTCTGAACCATGGTCCGTGGTGAAGGTGGCAATTCCACTCTTCCTCTACTTCGTGGTGATGTTTAGCGTGGCGCTGGTGACGGCCAAGCTAAGCGGCATGAACTACGCGCAGGCGGCTGCCGTGTCCTTCACTGCCGCCGGCAACAACTTCGAGCTGGCCATCGCCGTCTGCATTGGCACTTTTGGCGCGGCTTCCGGCCAAGCCCTCGCTGGTACGGTGGGTCCCTTGGTAGAGGTCCCCGTCCTCGTGGCCTTGGTCTACGTGATGCTGTGGATTGGTCCCAAGTTCTTTGCTGGCGACGCCACGCTCCCGCAGCGCCGCGGCTAGTCTCGCCGTAAACTGAGCAACCATGCGCTATCTCTACTTCGCATTGGCGGCCTTGGGCTGCATCGCTGCCCTCATCTTGCGTGCCATGACCGGCCAGCCGTGGGCGCCCCTCGTGGCCCTCGTTGCTGCAGCCGTGTTCCTCGTTCTGGGGCTTATGCAATCGGCTAAGCCAGCCGCTGCGGTCTCTGTGGAAGACCTTGACGAATCCCGGTGTGAGGAGCTTCGCCGCCTGCTTGACAACGGTCAGTTTGGCACGGCGGTCAAGCAAGTTCAGCTGTGGTTTAAAGGGGTGGGATACGAGCACGCCGAGGAAATCGTGCGACAGCTCACTTAAACCCCCTAGCGCAAGACGATGCGCCATTGCTTTAGTACTATGTCACCCATGACTGAACGTACACTCATTCTCATCAAGCCGGACGGCGTTAAGAACGGCCACATCGGCGAGATCATTGCCCGCATCGAGCGCAAGGGCCTCAAGCTGGTTGCTATGGATCTGCGCGTTGCAGACGAGGCTACCGCTAAGAAGCACTACGCAGAGCACGAGGACAAGCCATTCTTCGGCGAGCTCGTTGACTTCATCACCTCCGCACCGCTCGTTGCCGGCGTTGTCGAGGGCGAGCGCGCCATCGAGGCGTGGCGTCAGCTGGCCGGCGGCACCGACCCAGTTTCCAAGGCCACCCCGGGGACCATCCGCGGTGACTTCGCTCTGACCGTTGGCGAGAACGTCGTCCACGGTTCCGACTCCCCAGAGTCCGCAGAGCGCGAGATCTCCATCTGGTTCCCGAACCTGTAAAGCATCTAGCTTTTTAGCCCGCACTCGCTTGGCGAGTGCGGGCTTTCCTCGTGCTTGGCGTCCCCTCTCTTTCGCTTTCTCTTTCGCTGATGCCGTATTTGCACCGCGTTGGCGCAATTTGCCAAATATGCCGCCAAAACCACCCCATTTCAGCGCACTATTTGGCAAAATGCGCGGCCCAAGCCTTAGCGGCCCCAGCCCCCAACTAACGCCTCCGCGCCTCATACATGCTCCGCACACCCAACTCGGTCAGCGTGACATCCCACGTGCGAGTGTTATCGGAATGGCGCACACCGCGCAGCTTCACCACGCCGACCTTTTCCAGCTCGCGTAGGCGCTCTTCCAATGCTGGCGTGACACCCAACAGTTTGGTGAGGCGTGCCGCGGTCACCATGTTTCCCTCCACCGCACCTGCGGCCACAAGACACGAAATGATGTCTGCATGCTTTGTCACCGCATCGAGCGTGGTGACAGTGATTCCCTCAAGAGACGTGGACTCCAAAGTCGTGCGGATCCTCCTGCGCCCCACGCGGTAGGGGCCATTCATACTTGCCCACGCGCCTAGGGAGAAGGCCGGGACCAAGTAGATTGCCTTCACGACGCTCAAAAGGATAGGGGAGACGGTCACATCTGGGAGGAGCCCAAGGTCGTCCATACCCCACAGGATGGGTGGCAGTGCAATGGGAAGAAACGGCCCGATGTACGCAAGCGAAGAGTAGTCGCCCGACTTGAATTCTTCGGGCGTGGCCTGAATGAGCTTCGGCTTTTTGCGAACAACGTTGATGCCCGCGGCAACCGCCGAGACGATGCAAATACCTACCAACACGTACTGGCCGGGGTAATGCGGAAGATCGGAACTTGAGAGCGCAAAGGCCAGCGACAGGGGAACACTCGTGATGAACAAATCTTTGATTGATGGTTCATTAAGCGCTCGTGCCTGCGCCACTGTGTGCGGTGTGTCCACAGGTTTGGCGACTTCCGCAGTGGCGTCTGCGCCTTCCTCAGGCCCCCCAGTGCGCTCATCGATTTCCGCCATGGTCAACAGGATAGATCACAAGAGCGTTCGGCAAAGCACAGACGAGAGCAAAGTTGTGCCAGAATGGACGGAAGAAAACTAAATAAAGCACCATACATTCCGGCTCCCTCGTGCGGCGGCGGTAACGAGTAGACGTTTGAAACAACAGTTACAGAAATCTTGTTGCCTGCGCCCGGGGATTGTGCCGCTGATTTTGTCAGGAGAACGTCACCGCATGGCGACTAAAAAGACTGAAACCAAGAAGAACGAAAACGCAAAAACTACAACTGAAAACCCGCTTTCCGCGGCGGCAGCATTTGCCCAAAAAGTAGACAGGGCTAGCTTCGCCGCGAAGACCCGCCTCCACACCGTGGCCAAACAAATCGGTTTGAGCTCCAAAGAGCTCGCTGCCGAGTACGCAGAGCTCGGGCTCAAGAAGGTCGCTCAGTCCTCGCTGACCCCAGAAGAGATTGGCCAAGTCTTCGACGCCATCATCGCCAAGGCCGCTCTGGCCAAGGACACTGACGCTGCTGCAGAAGCACCAGCTAAGAAGACCACGAAGCGCGCGGTCAAGAAATCCACCAAGAAGGCTGCTCAGGAGCAGACGGAAGACCCCACTGCTGACGAGAAGCTGCGCAACCGCGTTCGCAAGAATGTCGAGAACGAGATCTCCCAGATCGAGGAGAAAGTCGAGGCAGAGCTTGTCGACGCCGCCGAAGAGCAGCGTGAGGAGCACCAGGACCGTGAGACACGCCAGGACCGTGAGGTTCAGCAGGACACGGGCACTGTCGACGTCGAGAAGCTGCATGAAGCCCTCGTAGAGGCCGGTGATGACTTCGACGAGGACGACTACGCCCCAGTCATCACCCCGATGCCGGACGACGAGCCGGAAGTCTACGACTTCGCACCGATTTTCATGGCGCCGAAGCTTGAGAAGCCAGCGCCGCGTGCGCAGCGCGAAGACAGTCGCGACGACCGCGACGACCGCGAAGGCGACGACTCTCACAAGGAAGAATCCCGCGGTGGCGGACGCCGTCGTGGCAGCCGTGGCACCTCCCGCGGTCGCGGCGGCAGTGATTCACGCCAAGACGCTCGCACCAACACCGATGAGCCAGAGCTCATCGAAGAGCCAAAGGCAATCAAGGGCTCTACCCGCATTGAGGCGCAGCGTCGCCGTCGCGCAGAGCTGCGCGAGAAGGGCCGCGTGCGTCAGCACATCGTCTCCCAGGCAGAGTTCCTCGCACGTCGCGAGTCTGTTGAGCGCACTATGGTCGTCCGCGACAAGGAGCGCACCGACGGCGCCGGCATCATCACCCAGGTGGGCGTCCTCGAGGATGACCTCCTCGTCGAGCACTTCGTCACCACCGAGGCGCAAGCTTCGCTCATTGGTAACATCTACCTGGGCCGCGTACAAAACGTCCTGCCTTCCATGGAGGCTGCCTTCATCGACATCGGACAGGGACGCAACGGCGTCCTCTACGCTGGTGAGGTGGATTGGCGTGCCGCGGGCCTTGGCGGACGCGGACGCAAGATCGAAAACGCACTCAAGTCCGGTGACCAAGTCCTGGTTCAGGTGGCTAAGGATCCAATCGGCCACAAGGGCGCACGTCTGACCACCCAGATTTCCCTGGCAGGCCGCTACCTGGTCTACGTTCCCGGTGGCCGCAGCGCAGGTATCTCCCGCAAGCTGCCTGTCCCTGAGCGCAAGCGCCTCAAGGGCATCCTCGAGCGCGTCATCCCGGGTGACGGCGGCGCCATCATCCGTACCGCTGCGGAGAACGTGTCAGAGGAAGCAATCGCAACTGACGTGAACCGTCTCCACAACTTGTGGGAGGACATCACCAAGCGCTCCGATCATGAGAAGTCCACCAAGGGCGCCAAGCCGGTCACCCTTTACGAAGAGCCGGACCTGCTGGTCAAGGTCGTCCGTGACCTCTTCAACGAGGACTTCACCAAGCTCATCGTTGATGGTCGCCGTTCCTACAACACCGTCAGCGCCTACGTTGATTCCATGGCCCACGACTTGGCCGACCGCGTGGAGAAGTACGATGCCCGCGAGCACGGTGGCGAGGACGCCTTCGTGACCTACCGTATCGACGAGCAGCTGCACAAGGCGCTCAGCCGTAAGGTGTGGCTGCCGTCTGGCGGTACGCTCGTCATCGACCGCACTGAGGCGATGACCGTTATCGACGTCAACACCGGCAAGTTCACCGGTTCCGGTGGCAACCTCGAAGAGACAGTCACCCGCAACAACCTGGAGGCAGCCGAGGAAATTGTGCGCCAGATGCGCCTGCGTGACTTGGGCGGCATGATCGTCGTCGACTTCATCGACATGGTCCTGCCTGAAAACCAGGAGCTGGTCCTGCGCCGCCTCAAGGAGGCTCTTGGCCGTGACCGCACGCGCCACCAGGTCTCGGAGGTCACTTCCTTGGGCCTGGTACAGATGACCCGTAAGCGCCTGGGCACTGGCCTCATCGAGACCTTTTCCACTGAGTGCGAGGCGTGCCACGGCCGAGGAATCATCATCCACGAGTACCCAGTGGATGAAGAGCAGGAAAATGACGCCCACGAACACAAGGGTCGTCGTCCGCGTCGCGAGCGCCGCAAGCCAGAACACGATCCCCAGCAGCACCCAGCTGCCGTGGCCATGCACCGCCACGAGGAAGCCGAGGAAGCCCGCGCGGCAGCTTCCAACGACGCTGAGTCTCATGTGGAACAGAAGACCTCCATCGAGGATCTCGTCGCCGGCATTATTGTCAACGATGACAAAGACGAAAAGCGCGAGCACAACGATTCTCAGGAGAACAACCGTAAGCAGCGCCGCGGCCGCCGCTCCCGCCGTTCTAACCGCCAAGAGGGCCACACATACAAGGAGCAACAGGACTCCGCGGATGACATCGCCCGCATCGGCTATGCAGCTGCCGATAATGCAGCTGAGCTTGACGACGTCGCCGAGTTCAACTCCTACGTCGCCGACGAGGAACCTCAGGTAGAAGCACAGGTTGAAAATCAAGAAAAGGAGCAGCGCGAAAACGAGGGCGCAAAGCGCTCTCGCGGCCGTGGCCGCCGTCGCAGTGCCCGCACCAACGCGCCCCAGAAGTCCGAGCCGCGGAAGTCTGAGCCGCGGAAGTCTGAGCAGACCTACGAGGAAGCCGTAGCTGAGTTCGAGGCCTCCCCGCGTCGTAAGCGTCGCACCCGTGGCAACTCGCGTTCGGATCACCGCCCGCAGCCGCAGGACTTCCTACCGCCGGCTGAGCACCACTCCGAGGAAGTGAAGCCGGAGCAGAGGGCAGAGGATAAACCAAAGGCGGCAGCAAAGCGTGCGCGCGGTCGCCGCAGGGCAGTTCGCCACACCACAGTTAAGGCTCCACAGGCTGCAGCCGAGCAGGTGAAAACAGAGGAAACGCCGACAGAGGAAACTAAGGTAATCCGCCGTGGTCGCAAGCGTGCTGTGCGTAAGGTCGTCGCCCGGAAGGCACCCCAGAATGGGGCAGGGGAGACGTCGGAAAGCGCAGCTCAGCCCAAGGAAAAGGCAAAGGTCGCCAAGAAAGCAGACAAGAAGCCAGAGGCGGCCGAAACCCCGAAGGTGGGAACACGCGGGCGACGCCGCGTAGCACGGCGCAGCGCAAAGTAGGTCAACGCCACGCGGGGCAGAAAATACGCGGTTTGTATTTTCTGCCCGTGGCGGGGTAGTCTTTGACAGTCGCTGTTTAGACCACGAATGCGCCTCGGCGGGTCGGGTCGCGGATTTCACGCGGGCTCCTGCAGGTGAGCGCCAGGTATAAACGCAATAAGTAATTGTTCATTCAGAAGTGGCTCACCCTGCTGCTTCTGAGCCGAGTTTAGATAAGGGGTAACCCTCTATGTACGCGATCGTCAAGACCGGCGGAAAGCAGTACAAGGTTGCTGAAGGTGACCTCGTCAAGGTCGAGAAGATCGAGGGTGAGCCGGGTGCGTCCGTAGCTCTCACCCCGGTTCTGCTCGTCGATGGCGCCACCGTTAAGGCAAAGGCTGCTGACCTCGAGAAGGTCTCCGTCTCCGCTGAGATCGTCGAGCAGGGCAAGGGCCCGAAGATCGACATCTTGAAGTACAAGAACAAGACTGGTTACAAGAAGCGTCAGGGCCACCGTCAGCCGCTGACCGTTCTGAAGATCACCGGTATCAAGTAAGCCTTAACCGGCTATTACATCCCTGAAGGAGGGAAAACCACATGGCACACAAGAAGGGTGCTTCCAGCTCCAGCAACGGTCGCGATTCCGAGTCCAAGCGTCTCGGTGTCAAGCGCTTCGGTGGTCAGCAGGTTAAGGCCGGCGAGATCATCGTGCGTCAGCGCGGCACCAAGTTCCACCCAGGTGAGAACGTTGGTCGCGGTGGCGACGATACCCTGTTCGCACTCGAGGCAGGCGCTGTTGAGTTCGCTATCAAGCGCAACCGCCGCATCGTGAACATCGTTCCGGCTGAGCAGGCTGCAGTTGAGGCTTCTGCCTAAATAAATAACGCCAAGAAGGTCTGATTCCGATTGAGGTGTCAGGCCTTCTTTTCGTTTTTCTTGATCCCAGGTGATCGAAGACCGCATCGGCTGATCTAGGCTTTGGACGGTGTCTTTAAGCGAGTCTAGGACCGACTGAGCATCATGACGCCCAGGTAAATGACCTAGGACGCTAAACCGTGTTGTGCGTTCTAGCAGTGTGAGAACGGCTGACTTGTTTTCTTTGCCCAAAATGAGATCCCCTTCCCAGTGGCCAGGTACAGCCCGGTCATTAGCTTCTGCTGGGCGCTGGTCAATGGAACAGAACTCATCAACAAAGCGTCTGCGGGGTGACTGTTCGCGCACGCTAGTGCGCGTACGGCGTTTAGTCCGCCCACTGGGCAGTGAGAGTCCTAGGTCTTTAAGTCGGCCTTTTGGCTCAAGATAGAAAGCTTCATAGATTGTTTCGGCACTCACACGCATGTCCTCATCATCAGGAAAGTCAAGCCGGATTCGGCCTTAGTCCGCAAAAACGCCTTTCCAACACAGCATAACCCCAGGCCACAGCGTTAGGGCCCAGAAAACACGGGATTTGTTGTGAAAGTCGGGTGCTCACGCCAAGCCCAGCCGTCCTGACTGCGGCTCGGTCTTTTATGCCCCGGGTTGCTTGAAACCCCTGGCATAAATCCACCTACGGGTGAAAAGTCATGGTCTGTGAGCGAGATGTTTGCTCCTGGGGTATCAGGGATAAAATCGCGTTATCTTTCGCCGTTTCGCGTTTTGACAGCGGCCGGCAATTATCAATAAAATACGGCTAGCACTGCTGTCTCGCGGCAGTCTCATCCTTTTACTCTTCCAAGGAGATTCCTATGTTCAAGCGTTCACTCGCGTCCTTCGCTGCCGTCGCCGTCGCCTCTGGTGCGGTTGTTGCGCCGGCGAATGCCATGACTCTCACGGTCAATGATGATAAGACCTGCACCATTAAGGTCACTGAAGAAGAAGCTGGCTTGATAGGCTTGACTCCGCCGGCAAAGATCGACAAGGACTACGCTGCTCATCTTAAAGCGACCCTCCTAGACAAACAGCTGCCTGCCCTTAGCGCGGAAATAGAGAAGGATAAACAGGAACTGGATAAGCCCGGACTTGACGAGGAGAAGAAGGCGGCCTTGAAGAGCGCGCTGGAGGAGAAACAGAAGAGGTTCACCGCCAACAATAACTTGAAGAAGGCGCTGGAGGCGTGCATCGCCGGTAAAAACTACGACTCGAATAAGCCCGGTGGCGAACACGGTCTGTCTTCGATCGACGGAGCAGGAATCGCCGCCATCGTCGCGGTTCTCGGCATCCTGGCCGCCGCGCTGTCGTTCATTAAGCCGCTGCTCCCGGCTCAGCTGCGGGCTCTCCTGCCATAAGTAGGTACCCACTCCGGGCTCAGTAGCCACCCCCGCCGCGGTCTCAAAAGAGATTGTGCGCGGGGATTCGTGCTTTCCTGGTAAGCATAGGGCATGCTCGTGGCGATCTTAAGGCGTGTTTTCCCAGTACATGGGACATAAATGCATCTCGCAAGTCGGTAGAGGTCTAACAAAGTGAGACAATCGGGCGACATTTCTTCTTATGAGGGCGTGCCGTACGGAGCTGCGCCGGCAAGTAACACCCGCCATAGAAAGACTGATGACTTTTACCTGACTTTCACAATTTGGTTTAGTCCGCGAGTTTCGGCGCGGTCAAGCCACTTGTGAGGTACATGTGCTTTGGCCTGGCTAAAGCCGCCATCACAACCGTCAAGTGGACACGGATAGCGTGTGGCGTACGGTGGAGGATTGGTCGCGCCTGCAAGTCGGATTTCGCCATCCGGAGGGCGTTTTCGAGGTGGTAGAGCTTGTGGTAAAAGCTAATGACATCTCGACTAGACAGCTGTTCTTAGGGCAGCTGGTTACGTCGCCTTTCCGGCCTGCTAGCGACAAGGCCTTGCCGTAGGCTTTCTCGTTGATAGTAAGCTTCGCCCCGG
>NZ_GG667530.1:1611-4807 GCF_000159135.1 Corynebacterium striatum ATCC 6940 | reverse complement strand
ACTTGACTAATGTGACCCTAACTATCCTTCCAACTATAGATTGAGAGGTTTGCTTTGAACGCTTCCCTTCGGCGCCGCCTTGTCATTGGCGCCACCGTGCTTGCGCTCTGCGCCCCCGCCTCTGTCACGGTGAATGTGGCGCACGCTCTTCCGACGATCGACGCAGCCGATGCTCCTGGCTGTGCCGGTGAACGGGACACCCGCCACCCGAACATCGGCGTGGAATTGGATGTCACTGGTCCTGATGAAATCGACGTGACCAAGGACATGACCTTCAAGCTCAAGGGCACCGGCATTCATCCGAAGTCCACCCCAGGTGCCTCCAACGGTATGTACGTGGTACTCACACCCACGAGCGTGTGGCGCATTGGGCACTGCAGCACCATGACCGGTGACGGTGATGCGCTCATCGCACGTTGGGTCCCTGCTGGCGAGTTTGAAAAGAATGGCGGCAAACTCGACTTGGATCTGAAGGTGGAAGCGAACTCCCTCCAGCCAGGGCAGACCTATTCCCTCGGGTTCATGGCAGCGCACGGTCTCGCGCTCAGCGAGCGCTACTTCGACCGCGGCATCACCTTTAAGGTTCCCGCGGTTGGGTCGGACAAGGTGGAAACTCCCTTTGGCGTCCGTGGTGAGGTCAACGACAAACGCGACATCACCGTGAAATGGGACTACTCCCAGTCGGTGCCAGGCACCGCGTGGCGTGCCCAGGTTGAATGCGTCGAGCACTGCACCAGCGCAAAGACGCTGCGCACACTGGACAACAATGACCCCAATACCCGCTCTGTCACATTCGAGGACGGTGATGCGGGTGTCTACCAGGCTTCCGTTAACGCGAGCCGTTGGGTGAACGGTAAGTATGTGACGACAGATTTTGGGGTGTCGTCGAGGTTTGTGGTGGGGGACGTCGATAAGCCAATCAGTCAGCGACTCCACGCGACCGGAATTGAGCATGACTACGGCGAGTACGTGGCGCCTGGCACTGAAATCACCCTGAAGTCCCCGATTGAGGGGAAAACGGAGTGGACTGTCGCCGGTGTGAAGAAATACACGGTGGATCCGGCAACGCAGGCGCTGCGCTTCACCATGCCCACCAACCCGGTGCAAGTGGAAGCTGCGGCAGCGAAGGAGGAGCCGGCGCCCGTTGCTCCCGCGGGTTCGGCGCAGCTACCCGCATGGGGTGCTGCGCTGATCGGGATGGCAGCAACCTTGCTGGCAGTAGTTGCCGGCTTGGCTGCCCATTCCCCCGTGCTGAAAGAGCTATTGAAGCGCTTTAACCCTTAAACAGGTAGGCGGCCGCGATCGTGTGGATCGCGGCAATGCCACCGAGAAGCGTCGCGATGACACCGAGCACGATCGCCACGATCGACTCCGGCGCCATCGGCTGCTTCGCAGGGGCAGGCATGTCCACCGGGTCCAGCATCGTACCGTCCGTCAGGGTGATGACGAGCTGACCCGCCGCATTCGTGGTTACGGAGGCGATGCCGCGCCCCTCTTTGCCGTTATTACCGTCCTTACCGTCCGTGCCCGGCTTTCCTTCGGCGCCGTCCTTACCGGTGACCTTGCCTAGGTCCTTCGTCGTGCCGTCGGTGAAGGTGAGGATGAGGTGGCCAGCGTCGTTGATCCGCGCGTCCTTGACGCCGTTGGTGGCCCCAGTGTCGGACCCAGTGTCGGAGCCAGTACCGGGCTTATCTTCACCCAGCGTCAGCGTCGCGGTAAACGGCGACGGCTTCTTCTGGTCGTCCCAGCGCGAGCCGGAAGCATAGAACCAGGAGCGGACGGAGTCCGTGATGTTGTTGATCAGCTCGGTCGGCCACGCGTCGTCGTAGGAGATGTCCTCGTCGCGGACGTAGGTCACGCCTTCGTAGTTGGGGGTGGCGGTGATGGTGGCGGTGGTGCCGTCGATAGCAATTTCGGCGCCTTTAAACGTTGCCACGGTGACGCGCTTTGCGTCCTTGTTGTTGGCGGGCTGGTTGGGGTCCGTCGAGCTCACGGTGGCGGTGATGATGCCGGAGCCCCCGGTGACCTCCAGTGCGAAGTCTTGGAAGGTGATGGTCTGTGCCCCGTTGATGGTGTAGGTCACGCTGCCTGGCCACTGGACCGAGGCGTCCTTGGTGTCCTTGTTTACCCAGCCGGTGGCTTTGGTGAGTTTGAGGCTTCCGTTGGCTGGCTCGAACTCGTCGGCGGGGACGATGGAGACTCCTTCGCCACTGGCCTTCGCGTCCCAGAGGAGTGCACGCTTGCTCAGTTCCCACTGCAGGGTCTGCTCGGCGGTGGCTGCGAGTGGGGTCGTGCCGGAGGCGACAGTGACAGTGGCCGCATTGTCCACCGCCTGCGCGGGAATGGCGAGTGGTGCGAACGTGAGGCTTGTAGCAACTGCTGCTGCGGGGAGGGCCGTGTGGACCCAGCGACGGGAAGAAATGAACATCAGGAATTATCCTCCTTTAGTTGTAGTAAGTTTGGCTAACCTTAACAGAGGGGGAGGGGTTCCTAGAAGTCAGCTCGTGGTGAGCTATTTGCGCCAGTATTGCTCCAGGTTGCGCAGCCTTTCTTCCATCTCAGACGTGGGTGTTTCATCGCGGCTTTGCGCGTACACCTCGGAGGTGAGGCCGGTGACCAGGTAGACGATGCGCGCGCCGACGTTCACGCAGTGGTCGGCGTAGCGCTCGTAGAACCGGCCGATGAGGGCGGCGTCCACGGCCGCACGGCTGGAACCTTCCCAGTCTTTGCCGGTCACGGTGGTCAGGAGGTAGCGGTGGAGCTCGTCGACATGATCGTCGATTTCGTTCATCTCCAGGGCCAGGTCCGCGTCCGGGCTGATCAACTGGTCGTGGATGAGCTCGCCCATCGTGTCCACCATTTTGGCCAGCTCTCTGACCGTCGATTGCAATTGCTTATCGACGACCTCCTCCGGATACCTCAACCTCGCCGTATTCGCCACGTGCTTGGCCAGCGCCCCCATCCGGCTGAAGTCCTCCACGATGTAGATGGAGGTGAACACTTGGCGCAGCTCGGTGGCCACGGGGTTCTCCCGGGCGAGGAGTTGCATACTGCGGTGTTCGCAGCGCTCACGGATCTCCTTGAGGGAGTCGGCCGCGGTGAGGGCTTCCTCGGCGTCTTCGAGCGAGGCCTCAAAGAGAGCCTTCGTGGCGGACGCCATGATGCCCCGGACTGTGTCACTCATGATCTTCAGGTC
>NZ_GG667530.1:0-430 GCF_000159135.1 Corynebacterium striatum ATCC 6940 | reverse complement strand
CCCCGAATAAGCAGGTCAACCACACCCTAGCCAACAAGCACCTAACCCTGGCCGGGATTAAAGGATACGAGACCTCACGCACAGACTTAAAACCCCAGGAAGTCATCGGTGCCTACCGGCGCCTGTTCACGATCGAGAAATCGTTCCGAATGGCGAAATCAGACCTGAAAGCCCGACCGATTTATCACCGTAAAGAAGACTCCATCCACGCACACCTAACCATTGTGATGGCCGCGATGGCCACAGGCCACGTGTTGGAACAAGCCTCGGGCCTGTCGTTGAAGCGATTAGTGCGAACCCTGAAGAAATACCGGACGTTTACCGTCGAAATCGCAGGCCATACCCTCCATGCACAAACCGACCTGCCCGCTGACATCCGCGAACTCACCGAAAAGCTGCCCCAACCGTCTGACTAAATTGAGCCAAGTCA
>NZ_GG667531.1:130262-213818 GCF_000159135.1 Corynebacterium striatum ATCC 6940 | reverse complement strand
AACCCCGAACCGGCGTAACAATAGGGTGTAATCAACTTTTACAAGTGTTATCTGTCTCGGAGAGGATAAGAATCAGAGAATGATCCTCTACGTCCGGTTCCTACCCCAGATCATTCCCACCGAAAGCCGCCGCCAACCGGCCTGACCTCGCTTACTCGCCGGGCCACGGCATCACCATGGGGCTTGACCTTCGAGCCGGGAGCCCGGGCGCTTGCCAAGGTCCAGCGAAGCTCTCCTGCTGCCGTGAACTATGTCGCGGTGGACATCGCGTCCTACGAGACGGCCGATGAAATCAGGGAATTCCTGGCCGGAAATGGGGCGTCATCCCTGGCCTTTGCCTCTGATACCGATACGCGGCTCATCACCGCCTACCGGATAAACCAGGTAAGCACCGCTGTAATCCTAGACGCCGCGGGCACGGAGGTCTTCCGTGCCGTGGAGCCGGGTGCTGCGTAACTGCGGACGGCACTGGCCGCGGCGGGAGCCGGCTCAGTGAAGCCCCTTAGCCTGCGGCGGGCTCAGATGTAACTGCAGATTTGTTCAGCATCGCAGCGCTGAGGGTCGGCCACCTCGGCGGTTGCATATTGTTCGGCCACGGTCACCCGGAGCGCGGTGAGCTCCGCGATTTTCCGGTCCAGGTCCTGCAACTGTTTCCCCAGGACATCCCGTACGTGGGTGCAAGGCGTCAAACCGCTATCGCGGATCCGCAGAATGCCCTGGATCTGCGCCAGTGTCAGCCCGGCGACTTGGCTGCGGCGAATGAATTCGAGGCGGCTGAGGGTGTCGTGGGTGTAGTCACGATAGCCGTTGGCCGAGCGCTCAGCCGGTGGGAGCAGGCCCCGGTCCTCATAGAACCTGATCGTCTTGGTTGTTATACCGGCAGCATCAGCAACTTCACCGATTCGCATTTCGGGTCCTCATCTCGTTCCAAAAAATCGCATATGACCCTTCCATCGTACTGGAACGTTCCGCATCGGCACCCGCAAACCAACAGGTCCCGTCGCCAGCTTGACCTTCCCCCTTAGTGGAAGGTTGATAATGGGGTGTGACGTACTACTGGCCGTCCGGTTTCGTGTTGGGGTCCCCTGTCGGGGTCCCGGACACGAGCCGGACATATGAAGGGATGATCATGTCAATAAAAGTGAAGGGCCGGAAGCGCTCTGGCCTGGTGCTTGCGGCAGGCACTCTGCTGTCCTTCCTTGGTGTTGTGATGGTGGCGCTGGTGTGCTGCGGGGTACCCGTTCTGACGGCTGCAGCCGGTGTTTTCGCCGCGGCCGGCGCAATGGCCGGCAACCTCTGGTTCATTGCCGCCGCAGCCCTTGCCGCCGCAGCCCTTGCCGCGGGGGCCCTGCTCCTGCGGGCGCAGCGTCGGGGCAGCCCGGGGACGGATTGTTGCGCCCGTTCCCGCCCGGGGGCCAGCCTGTCCGCGGATTCTACTCCAACACCTCATTCATCGTCGGAGCAGGAGCGGTCCGGGCAGTCCCGGGCCGGTGCTTCTGAGGATGCGGGGTCACAGGGATGACGGGTGTTTTGGGTCTGGCCTTTCTGACCGGAATGCTTGCCACGGTGAATCCATGCGGGTTTGCGATGCTGCCAACCTATCTGGCGTATTTCATTGGTTCAGGCCCCGGTGCGGGACGGAAGCGGCCGTTGCTTGCAGGTCTTCAGGCCGGGGTTGCCCTCAGCGCCGGTTTCGCCACTGTCTTTGTTACGGCCGGCCTGCTCGCCGCTGTAGGCCTGCGGTCGGTGGCGTCGGCGCTTCCCTGGGCGGCGGCGCTGATCGGAGCGGTTATTGTGGTTGCCGGCCTTGGCATGGTGTTCGGATGGCAGCTGCCCGGGGCGAGGTTGAACCTGCCCCGGATTCTGAAGACGGACGGGACCAGTTCGGGCCTCAGGGCGGTCTTTGGCTACGGGGTGGCCTATGCGGTGGCTGCGCTCTCTTGCAGCCTGGCCCTGCTGCTGGCTGTTGTCGCCCAGGCTGTGTCCACCGGGAGCCTGGCCGGGCTGCTGGCGGTCTTCGCCGCCTACGCCTTGGGCTCCTCGGTGGTGCTGGTCCTTCTGTCCCTCGGTGCAGCGGTAGCGCGGGACGTCCTGGCACGCCACGTCCGAAGGATCCTGCCGTTTGTTAATCGTCTCGGCGGAGCCGCGCTTATCCTCGCAGGGATCTACCTGTTGCTCTACTGGGTTCCGGCCCTGTCCGGCGGGCAGGCCGGGGAGATCATGGGCGGGACGGTCACCGAAGCCAGCGTGGCGCTGTCCGGTTTCATCTCGGGCAACTGGCCCATCATCACCCTCACCGCGGTGGCCGCCGTCCTCGCCGCCGCGGCCCTGGCCCTGCGGCGCCGCAGTAAAAGCAAGGCACAGGACAACAGCGCAATCACGGATGGGGCTGAGAGCAGCGACAGCACCGAAGCGTGCTGCGGCCCGGAACATCTTCTTCCCGACACGGCGCCAGGGCGCACCAACCAGAAAGGAAACCCATGACAACGACCAGAAACCACCGGCGGATCTTCACCATTACTGCCGTCGTAGCGGCCGCGGCCCTCATCCTGGTCCTGGCCCTCACTGCGTTGAACCGCGGGAGCGAAACCGCTCCCGCCGCCGGGCCAGCGGGCGCAAACAACGTGGACAGGATCGAGATCACATCTGTGGACGGCAAGGCCCTCACCGTCCCTTCCACCCGCCCGACAGTGCTGTATTTCATGGCGAGCTGGTGCTATACCTGCGTTCCGCAGGCAGAAGCGATGAAGGAACTGGAACAGGAATATGCCGATAAGGCAGACTTCGTCGCCGTGGACGTGACGCCGGAGAACACAAAAACCCAAGTGGACCAGTTCCGCGAAATGGCCGGCACACCCGGATACCCCTTCGTTGTCGACCGGACCGGGGAACTCACCCAAAAGTACGCGGTCACATCCCTGGACAGTACCGTCGTCATCGCACCTGACGGTGACATCCTGGGCCGGGCCGATTCCCGGCCCATGAAGGCCGATGCCCTGAAGGAATTTCTTGACACAACACTTCCGTAGCAACACCGATCTCTTCGCTCCCGTTCTTGACCTTCCCGTGCAGGGGAAGGTGCAGACTGGGGACAGCATGCAAAAAGGAACGCCCCCGGGGTGTTCATTCGAGACTCCAAGGAGGACTAATGCCTGAGGCAGCACCAGATTTTGATTTAGCCGTGATCGGTTCCGGAGGCGGCGCCTTCGCCGCCGCCATCCGGGCCACCAAGCTGGGCAATCGGGTCGTGATGATCGAACGCTCCACGGTGGGCGGGACCTGTGTGAACACCGGGTGCGTTCCCTCCAAAGCCCTGCTGGCCGCCGCCGAAGCCCGGCATGTCGCTGTGGATGCGACCGGAAGGTTCCCCGGGATCAGCACTTCCGCCGCCCCGGTGGACATGGGTGTACTGATAGACGGGAAACGCTCCCTGGTCGAGGGAATGCGCTCGGATAAATACGTGGATCTGGCCGCCGACTACGGATGGGACCTGCGCCAGGGCACCGCGGTGTTCGCCGGCACCCCGGAGGAACCGGTCCTGGAAATCACCGGACCCGACGGCACCCGCGACTCCCTGACCGCCGCCCATTATCTGGTCGCGACCGGTTCGACCCCGTGGGCACCCCCGGTGCCGGGACTGGATGAAGTCAACTACCTGACCTCGACCACCGCCATGGAACTGAACGAGGTGCCCGAGTCCCTGATCGTCTTCGGCGGCGGGTACGTGGCCCTGGAGCAGGCGCAGCTTTTTGCCCGCCTCGGATCCAAAGTGACCTTGCTGGTCCGCTCCAGGCTTGCCTCGCACGAGGAACCGGAAGCCTCCCGTGCGCTGATGGGCGTCTTCGCCGACGAGGGCATCCGCGTGGTCCGCCGCGCAGCCGTAACTTCGGTCCGCACAGATCCCGCCGGCGCAGAGGTCCTTGTCACCGCCACGGTCGCCGGGGGCCAGGAGGAATTCCGCGCCGCAAAGCTGCTGGTAGCCACCGGCCGACGCGCCGTCACCGACGGACTGAACCTGGACGCCGTCGGCGTCAAGACCGGCGACACCGGCCAGATCCTGGTCGAGAGCACACTCGCCAGCTCCAACCCCAGGATCTGGGCCGCAGGGGATGTGACCGGGCACCGAGAATTCGTCTACGTCGCGTCCGCCCACGGAACCCTGATGGTGGAGAACGCCTTCAACAACGCCGGGCGCGAGGTCGACTACCGGCACCTGCCCCGCGTGACGTTCACCAGCCCGTCACTGGCCGCGGTCGGCATGACCGACAAGGAAGCCAACGAGGCGGGCATCCGGTGTGAATGCCGGGTCCTGCCCCTGGAATACGTTCCCCGGGCACTGGTGAACCGGGACACCCGCGGCTTCATCAAAATCGTCGCCGACGCCGACACCGGACGGATTGTGGGGATCACCGCCGTCGGCAAGGAGGCCGGTGACCTGGCCGCCGCCGGAGTCTACATCCTCGAGGCCGGCATGACCGTTGACCAGGTCGCGAACCTCTGGTGCCCATACCTGACCATGGCCGAAGGGATCAAAATCGCCGCACAGTCCTTCACCACCGACGTCTCCAAACTCTCCTGCTGCGCCTCCTGACCCGCGCCAGATCCCAGCCTAATCCCATTACGTTGTTGGCAGTTCCGCTTGAAGGAGCCCAGGATTCGTACTCCTAGCCCCATGCTGGGGCAAGCTATGTTTATCTGCGTTCCTTCCGCCTTGTGGCAGTGGAACTAGTCGCTGGCTTCGGTATGGCTTATTTTCGTCCCTGTCTGAAAATGATCCGGGGGGGGTGTTCCCGATCTCTGTCTTCGCATAGATCAAGCGCGTTAGCATTTATTACCCTTAAAGAGTGATTACCAACGAACTTCGAAATTTACTAGCCAAAGCAACCACCCATGCACAGCGTTTTCAAGACGGAGAAGACCACACTGTAGCCGCAGCACTCCTCACCAAATCAGGCAAACACGTACTCGGTTTGAACGCGCACCACTTCCTCGGTGGTCCTTGCGGGGAAGTCTCGGCTTTAGCTAACCATGCTGCTAGTTATCCAGAGGACCCAATCCAAGCAGTAGTCGCCGTATACGGACCTACTGGTCAAGTTATTCCTCCCTGCGGTAAATGCCGCCAGGTGCTTTTTGATGTTGATCCGTCCATCCGGTGCATCGTGCGCGGAAGCAATGGACTTGAAGCACCTACCGTAGAAGAACTCTTACCATTCGCATTCAACTGGCGAGATATAGAACAAGAGCAGCGCATCTACATGTGGGAAGGCTACGAGGAATCAATTCGTAGCGGAGAAAAGCAACAAACCATCCGAGTAGATGTTCCTTTCCATGAAGGAAGTGCCCACATTGTCTTCGAGAAAGAATCCGGAGAGGTCGTCACCATTCCTGCACAGGGGCCTGACCCCCGGAAAGTGGACACGTCGGGGGTTAGGCCCCTGTGACTGTACCGTCTTAGCTATAGTGAAGACCCAGGCAATTTAACCAAAGTTATGCAGCCTAGTGAAATACGGAGTGTGAATTATGGCGGAGGCGTGGAGTTTAGAAATTTTTTTACCAGGGGATACGCCATTTACTAAAGAGGTATTTTCCCTCAGAAAATTATGTGTCTCCCGATGATGGAGGGTGTCGGAATCTTTGCGCATGAGGTTTAATCTTCAATCACGAAGAAGAGTGCGCAACAATGACTGCCTAAGTCCCCGAAGAAACATGATGACGCTGAGCGCGTCGCCGATATCAACCGCCGGCTGATGTAGAACCCGGAAACCGCCAAGTTGATCCAGGAGCTGGGTGAATCAACCGCCGACGCCAACGAGCTGGTGCGTGGCCTGCTGCAGGCCACGATTAACAGTGGGCTCAGCGCGGAAATGGATGCACACCTGGGCTACGTCAATGGCGACCGGGCTGCTAAGGAAGCTGCCGGCCAATCGAACAGCCGTAGCGGCTCCTATCCCAAAACCGTGGACTCGGTATACGGACCAGTTGATATCAGTGTTCCTCGAGATCGAGCAGGCACCTATATGCCGCGTATGGTTCCCAAGGGCAGCCGCAGACTTACCGACCTCGATGACATGGTCATTAGTTTGTATGCGGGTGGAATAACCGTGCGTGACATCGAACATCATCTGGCTACCACCATCGGCGTGAACTTGTCGCCAGATACCATTAGCGCGGTCACCGATGCGGTCTTAGAGGAAGTCACCGCGTGGCAGACCAGGCAACTCGACGAGTTCTATCCAGTCATCTTCCTTGATGCCCTACGTGTAAAAATCCGTGACAACGGACGCGTCGTCAACAAGGCGGTCTACATGGCTGTCGGTGTGGACATGGAAGGCATCAAGCACATCTTGGGCTTGTGGGTAGCTACCAATGAAGGTGCAGCATTCTGGTCGCAGGTATGCGCAGAAATCGCCAACCGCGGTGTCAACGATGTTTTTATTGTCTGTTGTGACGGACTGAAAGGTTTTCCCGAAGCAATCCAGGCAACCTGGCCGGACTCCATGGTCCAAACCTGAGTGGTGCATCTGATTCGTGCCGCTAACAGGTGGGTAGCCTCCGGCGACCGGAAAGAGATCTCGAAGCAACTACGAGGCATCTATACCGCTGTCAACGAGAATGAAGCTCGACGTGCACTCGATGAGTTTGAGACCAGCGAGCTTGGCCAGAAGTATCCGTAATCAGTGAAAGTCTGGCGCGACGCGTAGGACAGGTTCATTCCGTTCCTGCAGTTCCCGCCAGCGGCAAGGAAGGTTATCTACACCACCAATTCCATCGAATCGATGAACAGTCAGCTGCGAAAAACAACACGAAACCGAGTTCAGTTCCCGTCGGATTCAGCGGCAGTGAAGACGCTGTGGTTGATGATCTGTAACATCGAGAACCGTCGTCCTGCCCGCCGCGCTAAAGAAGGAGCCAAAGCTTCTGCTTCAGCCAAGCAACCTATCGAAGGCAGCAAGACCAGCAACTGGAAGCAGGCAATCAATCAGCTATCCGTGGCCTACCCCAACAGGTTCGCCGCATACTTGTAAATCAACCCCCGTACACAAACGGACAGACACCCTCGCCGGTGGCAGGATATAAATAGTCGCATCGATTATATCACACAGCGTGACAAAACTCAGTCGTCATTCTCCCCATCGTGTCGCACTGGATTCACCTGCAGACCTTCTTTACCCGTGCGATACGCCATGTATGCACTTGCAGCAGTAACAATTAGCGCCACTACGCTGGGGACCGGTTTGTCGAACCAAGCCATAATAAGCGTGCCAAGAAGAGCGATGATGGCAACCGCTGAAAACAACCCTTGCTGACGTCGTTCAATTAATCCTCGATTGTCAATCGAACGAGCAGTTGCTTTTTGAATTTCTGCATCAGCCGAAGCAGTTTGATGGTAGGCATCAATTGATTTCTCGGCCATCTGGACAATACGATCCGCAGCACCGGGAAGAACATCGTCATACCCAGCGAAATCGTTTACTCATGGTAGCGGCCCTGTGTGAGTCGCTATCATCGTTTGGAACTCAGCCGAAGTGATTTGGCGTTCTTCGTCTGGAGTTATTACCTCGAGATCGGGATCTGTTGCATTGCACTCGTCAATGCTCGACCGGTGTCTTTCCAGCCCTCCACGACCAGGGTCTCGGGCCTCGGAGTTCTCACTCCGTAAATCTTTTCCCCGCTGTTCGTCGTCGCTAGTAGCTTCCGACTCCGCGTCTGGAAGTTCATCTTCCGGCGTGCCATCTGACATCACTACTCCTTTCGCTAGACGGTCACGGTTCTATGGGCTTTTGATTGTAGCCGTTTCTGATGCGCAAGACATCGTGAACCTCGTTTACTTCATATAAGTTAACCCCATCCGCTTGTTTTCGCGTCGCTAACGCTCCTCTTTCCACCCACTTTCTGAAGCGCTCAGGTTTGATGTGAAACCCCTGCTGGTTTAATCGGTAGCAGATTATGTTCTATCAAATACCTCTAAGCCTTGAGCCGCTGGGCATCCGTGTATCGCACATTAATCATACGGGAAATCCTCCAAGATTTCGTCCGCATCCCCTTCAGGACGTGGCCCACGTGATGGGGCATTCTCCCAATGTTTTGTTGTCTACGTATGCGCATGTGCTTTCAGGTTCGCAGGACCGTATCACGGCGGCGATTAGCGCCCATGTGGGCAAAGACCTATCGCCAGGCCGTCCGGCTTTGCGGGCGGTCGGCGAGTGGCAGAACAGCAGTAGCGCCCCCGGCTCTTGAATCTAATCAAATCGCCGGGGCGCTTTCGTATCTATTGCGGGATTTTTGCGGGATCCCCGCCTATTGAAAAAGGGTGTCTAACGCTTTCACCTGCGAATTCTTAGGCGGTAGCGTCCAAAGGGTTTTTGACCCAGCTCATGAGGTCACGCAGCTTGGCACCGGTGTCCTCGATTGGGTGTGCGTTAACCTTAGCGCGCATATCCTCGAGTTCCTTGTTGCCGCCCTCAACGTTGGCAACCAGGCGCTTGACGAAGGTGCCGTCCTGAATGTCGGTAAGAACGTCCTTCATGCGAGCCTTAACGGAATCGTCAATGATGCGCGGTCCAGCAACGTAGCCACCGAACTCAGCGGTATCAGAGATGGAGTAGTTCATGTTGGCCAGGCCGCCCTCCCAGATGAGGTCGACGATGAGCTTCATCTCATGAAGAACCTCAAAGTAGGCCATCTCCGGCTCGTAGCCAGCCTCGGTCAGGGTCTCAAATCCCGCCATCATCAGGTACTCGAGGCCACCGCAGAGCACAGCCTGCTCACCGAAGAGGTCGGTCTCGGTCTCGTCCTTGAAGGTGGTCGGAATAACACCCGCACGAGCGCCACCGATTGCCGCAGCGTAGGACAGGGAAAGGTCGTGACCCTCCCCCTTCGGATCCTGCTCGGTAGCGATAAGACAAGGAACACCCTTACCGTCAACAAACTGACGGCGAACCAGGTGGCCTGGGCCCTTCGGGGCAACCATGCCGATGGTGATGTTCTCTGCCGGTTTGATGAGCCCGAAGTGGATGTTCAGGCCGTGGCCGAAGAACAGCGCGTTGCCGTCCTCCAGGTTCGGCTCAATGTCCTCGGAGAAGATCTGGGCCTGGGAGGTATCCGGCGCCAGCAACATGATGACGTCTGCCCACTTAGCCGCCTCAGCGTTGGTGAGAACCTTAAAGCCGGCCTCCTCAGCCTTTGGGCGGGATTTGGAGCCCTCACGCAGACCAATTGCAACCTCAACACCAGAATCACGCAGGTTCTGTGCGTGTGCGTGACCCTGGGAGCCATAACCAATGATGGCGACCTTGCGGCCCTGGATGATGGAGAGGTCTGCGTCAGCGTCGTAGAAAGTCTCGATTGCCATGTCAGTATTCCTTACATAGATATTGCTGTGCGATGAACTACCTATAGTTGTACCACACAACGGGATGGTTTGTTCACAATGTGAGATTTTCATTTCGAAGGAGCCATCGTCTTTGGTCCGCGCCCCAGCGCCACGTGACCCGATTGGACGAGTTCACGGATACCAAAAGGCTCCAAGACATCAAGCAGCGCCCGCAGTTTGTCGGGTGTACCAGTGGCTTCAATAACTACGGACTCTTGCGCGACGTCGACAATGCGCGCGCGGAAGATGTTGACCGCATCAACCACCTGCGGACGATTGGTGTTGTCTGCAGAGACCTTCACCAGCATAATGGCGCGGGCGATGGTGGATTCCTCCTTCAGTTCCACAACCTTGAGAACCGGAATGATCTTGTTGAGCTGTTTGGTAACTTGCTCAATGACGACGTCGGAAGCATCGACCACGATGGTAAGACGGTTGACGCCTTCCGTTTCCGTACGCGCAGAAACTAGCGAGACCAGGTTGTAGCCGCGGCGGGTAAACATACCCGCAACGCGAGAGATGATGCCCTCGATGTCTTGCACCAAGACGGACAGGGTGTGGCGGGTGATTTCATTCGTTGCCATTATTCTTAGGCCTCCTCGACCATCTCGTGGATTTCTGCGAGATCCTCAGCAGCGGACTCGTTCTCATCAAATAGTGGTCGCAGTCCCAATGCATACTGGATCTCCTCATTGGAAGCGCCACCACCAATCATCGGCCATACCTGAGCATCCTGCCCCACGATGAAGTCGATGACCACTGGACGGTCGTTGATTTCGCGCGCCCGCTTGATGGCCGGCTCGACTTCCTCTTCCTTGGTGACGCGAATCGACTCGCAGCCCAGCGCCTCCGCGAGCTTGACAAAGTCCGGGAGATACTCATCGTGCTCACGCAGCTTGGTGTTGGAGTAGTTCTGGTCGTAGAAAAGTGTCTGCCACTGACGCACCATGCCCAAATTGCCGTTATTAATAACAGCCACCTTGAATGGAAAGCCTTCCACCGCCGCGGTGGTCAGCTCCTGGTTGGTCATCTGGAAGCAGCCATCGCCGTCGATAGCCCACACTTCCCTATCCGGGCAAGCAGCCTTAGCACCCAGCGCAGCGGGAACCGCGTAGCCCATCGTGCCCGCACCACCGGAGTTAATCCAGGTGCGCGGCTTTTCAAAGTCAATAAACTGAGCGGACCACATCTGATGCTGGCCCACACCGGCACAATAGATTGCCTCAGCGCCGACGATGGAGCTGAGCTTTTCCAATACGAACTGCGGATTGAGCAAACCGTCCGGCGTGGGCTCATAGCCCCGCGGGAAACGCTTCTTTAGATCCTCCAGGTAGGCCATCCACTCCCCGATCGCCGGTGGGTTGAGCTTCGCATCATTCTGGAAAGCCTTGGTCAACTGCAGCAACACCTCGCGGGCATCACCGACGATTGGAACGGCCGCCTCCCGGATCTTGCCAATTTCGGCCGGGTCCACGTCCGCGTGGATAACCTGTGCGTTCGGTGCGAAGGTTTCGGTATCGCCCGTAACACGGTCGTCGAAACGTGCACCAATGGCGATAAGCAGATCCGCGCGCTGCATCGCAGCCACCGCCGGAACCGTACCGTGCATGCCCGGCATACCCATGTGCTGCGGGTGCGAATCGGGGAAGGAACCCAGCGCCATCAAGGTGGTGACAACCGGGATCCCAGAAAGCTCGGCAAACTCCACCAGCTCGCGAGAGGCATTCGCTTTGATGACGCCGCCGCCAATGTAGAGAACAGGCGCCTCAGCCTCCGCTATCAACTTTGCAGCCTGCGTGATCTGACGCGGGTGCGGCGTAGTGGTGGGCTTATAACCTGGCAGGTCAATCTGCGGCGGATATACGTACTCGAGCGTGGCGTTCTGCACGTCCTTCGGGATATCGACTAGCACCGGACCAGGGCGCCCAGTCGAAGCCAGGTGGAAGGCTGCGGCGATAGCGGTGGGAATATCCTGCGGATCAGTAACGATGAAGTTGTGCTTGGTAATCGGCATCGTCACGCCGCGGATGTCCGCTTCCTGGAAGGCGTCCGTCCCCAGCAAGCTGGTGCCCACCTGGCCGGTGATGGCCACAACAGGAACGGAGTCCAGGTTGGCGTCGGCAAGCGGCGTAACCAAGTTGGTTGCACCCGGACCGGAGGTCGCAATCATCACACCCACCTTGCCGGAGGCTTGGGCATAACCTTCTGCGGCGTGACCCGCACCCTGCTCGTGGCGGGTAAGCACGTGGCACAGCTTGGTGGAATGGTGCAATGCATCATAGAGCGGCAGCACTGCGCCGCCCGGAATGCCGAATACTAGGTCAGTGCCTAGGTCTTCTAGGGTGCGGACGATCGCTTGCGCGCCGGTGATAATCTCGGCCCCCTGCTTCTTAGCAGAGGCCACCGATGCCGGGGTGGGCGGATGTGTAGCTGCCACGGGGAATGAGCTCCTTGTTGATGAATTGCTGTATCTACTTTGGGTGACACCCCGGGGATGGTGGGATGTCCGTTTGCTAATGAAACACCCTGGGTGCGGTGCCACATTTGCTGAACTGACCAGAAAATGCCAACGCCCCCGTCTCAACTTCCGCTAAGAAGTTGACGAGGGCGCTTGCTTTTCGACGTCGCTGAAGTTTGATTCGGCAACCCGTTACGGCAAACGCCGCGCCGGTACTACTAGCTGAAGTCGAATAATGATCATGGGAATTACTATACACATATAGATATCGGTCCACTGGAAATACCCCCACTTTTGGGAGCGACGTTCCATTTTGCGAGATAGCACAGGTGGGGCGGTTAACACGGAGGGGGCAAAGTCAATTAGCATAAGCACCTATGACGTCATCTCACCCACAGAACGCCGACTCCGCTCCCGCCTCGGAGGCCCGGGCCACCCACGCCCAGGCAGAGGAATTCAAGCCCGCTCGAGACCACATTTTGGGCATCATTCTTTTATCCGCCATCGCACTGCTCAGCATCGGTTGGGCTCCCAAGTATCTGGCTTGGCTGCTCATCGTTCCAGTGTTGTGCATCTGGTGGGTATTGAAGTCCCGCACTCGTGTCTCCGAAAAGGGCATTGCAATCAGCTACGCTTTCAAGGGTTCCCAAAACATCTCTTGGGACAACTTCGCAGGCATTGGTTTCCAGCGTGCCAAAGCATTCGCCCGCACGAAGTCCGGAAAGCAGTTCACGCTTCCGGGCGTCACCTTCAATTCGTTGCCAAGGCTTTCCGACGCCTCCCGCGGCCGCATCCCCGATGCGCTAACCGCCGGGCGTGACGCCGCCGACGAGAAAGTGGTGATCGTGCACCGCGATGGTCAGCAGGTTCTCATGTCCAAGGAAGAATACAGCCAATACCTCGAAAAACACCCCGAGCGAGCCCCCAAAGCTGAGCATTAACGACCTTCTCAGCCCACCAGTAAGCGTCTAGTAGCACGCCATAGAGATAAAGGATTATCACCCCATGTTTCCGCTGCGCTCGAAAGTAACCACCGTTGGCCGCCAGGCATCTGGTGCGCGTGCCCTATGGCGCGCAACCGGCACCCAGGAGCACGAATTCGGCAAGCCAATCGTGGCGATTGCTAACTCCTACACCCAGTTTGTGCCAGGCCACGTTCACCTCAAAAATGTGGGCGACATCGTGGCCGATGCGGTCCGCGCAGCCGGTGGCGTCCCAAAGGAGTTCAACACCATCGCTGTCGACGACGGAATCGCCATGGGCCACCAGGGCATGCTGTACTCCCTGCCTTCACGTGAAATCATCTCTGATTCCATCGAGTACATGGTCAATGCCCACACCGCGGACGCACTGGTGTGTATCTCCAACTGTGACAAGATAACCCCGGGCATGCTCAATGCAGCACTGCGTCTGAACATCCCCACCATCTTCGTCTCCGGCGGCCCCATGGAGGCAGGCAAGGTCGTCGTAGTCGACGGCGTCGCCAAGGCCCCGACCGACCTCATCACCGCTATCACGGCGTCGGCAAGCGACGACGTCTCTGACGAGGATCTGCTCACCGTCGAGCAGTCTGCCTGCCCTACCTGCGGTTCATGCTCCGGCATGTTCACCGCTAACTCCATGAACTGCCTGACCGAGGCACTCGGCTTGGCACTGCCGGGCAACGGCACCACCCTGGCCACGCACACAGCCCGCAAGGCGCTGTTTGAAGAGGCCGGCTCCACCATCGTGGACATGTGCCGCCGCTACTACGGCGAGGAGGACGAATCCGTCCTCCCGCGCAGCATCGCCACTAAGGAAGCCTTCACCAACGCCATGGCACTCGACATGGCCATGGGCGGTTCCACCAACACCATCCTCCACACCTTGGCCGCAGCGCAGGAGGGCGAGGTGGACTTCACTTTGGAGGACATCAACGAGATCTCCTACCGCGTACCGTGCCTGTCCAAGGTCGCGCCTAACGGCACCTACCACATCGAGGACGTCCACCGTGCCGGCGGCATCCCCGCCATCCTTGGCGAGCTACGTCGCGCCGGCCACCTTAACCTGAAGGTGCACACCGCGCTCTACGACAACGCTGAACAGTGGTTGGACGACTGGGACATCCGTAACGACAAGGCTCTAGACAAGGCCCGCGAGCTCTTCTACGCCGCACCGGGCGGCGTGCGCACCACCGAGCCTTTCTCCCAGTCCAACCGCTGGGAGTCGCTGGATACCGACCAAGCCAATGGCTGCATCCACGATGCAGAACACGCTTTCTCCTCCGACGGCGGCCTCGTGGTCTTGCGCGGCAACCTCGCACCGAACGGCGCCATCGTCAAGGCTGCTGGTGTCGAGGAAGAGCTGTGGAAGTTCTCCGGCCCGGCCCGCGTGGTCGAGTCCCAGGAAGAGGCCGTCTCCATCATCTTGAAGCGCGAGGTACAGGCGGGCGACGTCATCGTCATCCGTTACGAGGGCCCGGCCGGCGGCCCAGGCATGCAGGAGATGCTCCACCCGACGTCCTTCCTCAAGGGCTCAGGCCTAGGCAAGGCCTGCGCGCTCATCACGGACGGCCGCTTCTCCGGCGGGACCTCCGGCCTATCCATCGGCCACATCTCCCCTGAGGCAGCCCACGGCGGCCTCATCGGTTTGGTTGAAAACGGCGACACCATCTCCATTGACATCCACGAGCGCAAGCTCTCCTTGGACGTTGATGAGACGGAGCTGAAGCGACGTCGCCAAGCGCAAGAGCAGCGCGAAAAGCCATGGACCCCGGTGGAGCGCAACCGCCCTGTCTCCAAGGCTCTGCGCGCTTATGCCAACATGGCAACCTCCGCTGACCGCGGTGCCGTCCGCGTGGTGGATGGCCACGTGAACTAAGCGTTCCCGCTGCTTATTCCAACTAACTTCGCCCATGCGCCACGTCCTACGCAGCGCATGGGCGAAAGTGTCCTATTGTTGAATCCGATGAAACCCGCGAATACAACTTTGAAATGGGCACTAACGCTGTTCGGCCTCATTGCCGGAACTGTGGGAATGATCCTGCATGTGCGCATGACAGACTTCCCCATCGACATGGTCATCTACCGGGAAGGCGTGAAGGCTTATCTCGAGGGCCGCTCCATGTATTCGGAGCCCATGATGGCCGGCGACATTGCGCTACCCTTCATCTACCCGCCATTCGGCGCGCTCGCGATGGTGCCACTCACGGCGCCTGACTGGATTACCCACGACATGGCCGGCAACATCATGAACGTGTTGTCGGACGTACTTGTGCTCGCCTGCCTGTATTTCATTTTCCGCGCGTTGCTCAAGGACCGCACATGGCTCTTGCCGGTGGTTTCCCTGGTTTGGGCTCTGACGATGGCCTTCGAACCAATTCGCCTCAACAACGGCTTTGCGCAGGTCAACATCGTCATCATGGCCCTGGTCATCTTCGATCTCGTTCCGCGCAAGCGCTGGCTACCGCAGGGCATCCTCATCGGTCTCGCTGCAGCCATCAAGATCACTCCCCTGGCAATGCTGCTCTACTTCTTGCTGCGCAAGGAGCTTAAGCCGATCCTGATTGCTATCGGCACTGCAGCCGCGGCTACGCTGGCAGCCGCAGCGGTTCGCTGGCAGGCATTCGTAGAGTTCTTTACCTCAAAGCTGCTCGACATGGGCTCGGGCGCCGACTTCGGCGTGGCCACCGATTACCAGTCCAACAGCTCACTCAAGGCGGTCGTGCAGCGCCTGTTCCCCTCCACGGAGTCGATGGAGGCCAACGGAACCCTCATCAACATCATCTGGCTGGTGCTGGCGCTTGCGGTGGTCGCCGTAGGCTCGCTGCTCATCTTGGCATTGCTCAAACGCAACATGCTTGTCGACGCCCAGCTGGTCACCGCACTAGTCATGCTGCTGATTTCCCCAGTCTCTTGGTCTCACCACTGGGTCTGGCTCGCACTCGTTATCCCGGTCTTCACCTACCGTGCATGGACATGGCGCAACAACACGTGGGTCGCAGGCTCCTTCCTAGCGGTTATGGCAGCGTGGGGCGCGATGGTCATTACGGTGCCACCAAAGTGGTGGTTCGGTGACTCCATTGACGTGCACGGCCAGCCCTTCTATCAGAAGTTCCTCGTGGACGACTTTGTGTGGTTGACCTTCATCGTAGTAGCACTTTTTGCCTACTGCCTGCGTTATGTAACACCGTCGCCTGCGATTTCCCGCAGCGCCGCTAAGTGAGAATTAAACACGTTTTTCCTTCTGCGGTCAGCATGACCCAGACGGTGTCTTTGGCGCGCGTTGAGCCGTACTCGCGGAAGCGGGTAACAAAGCCTGCCTCCTCCAAGACCTTCAGCTGCTTCGACAGCATCGCATCTGTGAGTCCCGTTTCATCGCGCAGCGCACCGAAACGCATCTCCTTCCGCTGCTGGCCCTCGACTGCCCCGAAAGCCCTGAGCGCCGCACAGATCTTGAATCGGTTAAGTGGCTGGATGATGGGGTTTAGAGCAGATAGTGACTCACGCATTGCGGCTCGCCCTCTTGTTTAGATCCAGCGCATCGCTTTGCAGCGCCCAAAACATCGCGCAGCCCCAGATGAAAGCTGCGGCGATCCCAAGCCATATCTTTTCATCAAAAGCCCACATAAGCAGAGCAGGCGCAAACAGCACTGCCATCCCGGCATAGTATTTCTTGTCCGGCTTAGGTTCCTTGCGTGGGTCTTGGCGATAAGACATGCGGGTCTTGAAGCGTTTCTTCCAGGCAAAAATGCACGCGGCAACAGCCACGACCATGACCACCGCAAATACAGGCCATCCCCATTGCTCTGGCGCTACCCCCACCGCCAGCAAGCATAGGGGAAAGACAAAAGAAAATCCGCCCACCATTTTTCTGGCAGGCGGATTCAGAGCGATTAAGCGATTGGATTAACTCCCGCACCGAACCACCACAGTGCGACAAGCACGGCGATACCGATGATGACGAAGATCCAAGAGGTGGCCAGCGGACGGCGGGTCCACGAGCGCTTGACATCGAAAGAAATAAAGCCAGGGCCGGTAAACTGAAGCGCGATAGCGATGACAAAAAGCACCAAAGACAGCCACACAGACTCTGGCCAAGTAAAGACATCGAGTCCCGCGCCCGAAGCTGCCAGCTCGTGGAGAGCCATAAAGCCGGTGACGACAAGGCCGACCATCGCAGCCAACGGCGTGACTAGGCCCAGCAGGAGGAATGCACCCGCGATCAGCTGCATAGCCGGCACAGCAATGGCCAACGGCGACGCAAATGCATAGTTGGCAAACTCAGACTCGAGGCCGGATAGCCCCTCGCCGCCACCCAGCTTAAAGAAGGTCGTTGCGCCAGCCAGAAGCAGATAAGCACTCAATGCAATACGCACAAAGAGAAGACCGAAGTCAATCGTGCCGCGGCGGCCGTACTCGCGGTATCCATCACGCTCGGCCTGTTCCGCTTTGAGGCGATCCGACTTTTCTTCCTCTGTCTCTGCCTCTAGGTCAACATCCGAGACGCTGGCCGGCATAACGGTGGTCGCTGCCGCTGGCGCCGCAGCGGCAACAGCCGTGGGAGCAAAGTCAGCATCGTCATAAGAGGAATCTTCTGCCCGATCCTCGGCAACAGCGGGCTCCTCATCGCGCGGGGCAACGAACTGTTTTGTTTCCGCAGCCGGTTCAGCATCTTCAGCTATAGGCTCACCTGCAGGGGCGGCGACTGGAGCGGCCTGCGAATGCTTGCGAGAAGAGTCAAAGGACAGCCCCTCGCCTTCCTTGTGCCCGTTCTCCGGAGCCTGAACAGCCTGAGATGCCACTGTAGAGTCAGCCTCTGAGGCAGACGCGAAGACCTCGGTGGGCTCGGGCTCAACAGATGCAGTCTCAGCAGGTTCCGAGTCATGGACTTTAGGTTCTTTGGGCTTGATTTCCTGCGGCTCCGCTCGGCCCGGACGTTGGAATGGCCGGGACCGCGTTGGTGCAGCCGCGGGAGTGACCTCGGTAGCGGCGTCGGCATTGTCCGCAGCCGCATCTGCGGCGGCCTTGTCGCGGCTATAGGTCGGGAGATCGAGATCGTCGTCGAAGCTCGTCGCTTTATCGGGTACATTCTTATCGCTCATACTTCCAACTTAGGGCAGCACGCAGCGCTAATGGTGCACATCACACGGCGCGGCGCGGCCGCAAAGTGTTTTAAGTCCCCGAAATGGGCGCGGCCGGAACCATATTGCCATCGCAACTTTGAGTATGTATCATCAAAAATATATTTTGTTGACACGTTAACAAAATCGGTGGTTTACCTACCTGCCCGCATTTTTCAATGCTCTAAGAATCAAAACATCAACCCAAAGGAATGAACTGTGACAGCCACAAACGATAAGGACTGGGCGGGCGACGCAAAGAATGCCTCGCCCGACGGCGAGTTCATCCGCGACACCAACTACATCGAGGACCGCATCTCTTCCCAGGTTTCCGAGGTAACCGCACAAGAAGACGGCACCTTCCTTTGGCCAATGGAAGCAGATCGCTACCGCCTCATTGCCGCCCGCGCTTGCCCATGGGCGCACCGTGCTGTCATCACCCGCCGCCTCATGGGTTTGGAAAACTCAATTTCACTCGGCCTCGCCGGCCCAACCCACGACATTCGTTCCTGGACTTTCGACCTCGATGAGGGCGGGGTGGATCCAGTACTGGGCATTCCTCGTCTCCAGGATGCCTATTTCAACCGCTTCCCCGAGTACCCACGCGGCATCACTGTTCCAGCAATCGTGGAGGAATCTTCCAAGCGCGTTGTCACTAACGACTACCCTTCCATCGTCCGTGACTTCATCAAGGAATGGTCCCAGTTCCAGACCCCAGGTGCGCCAAACCTCTACCCCGAGGAGCACGCGTCTGAAATGGAAGAAATAAACGACTACATCTTCCGCAACATTAACAACGGCGTATACCGCTGTGGCTTTGCCGGCTCCCAAGAGGCTTACGAGGCTGCCTACGTCCAATTGTGGGAGGCACTTGATTGGGTCGAGGAACGCCTAGACAAACAGCGCTATATGGTCGGAAATCACATCACGGAAACTGACATCCGCCTCTTCGTTACCCTCATACGCTTTGATCCGGTCTACTATTCCCACTTCAAATGCTCACGGACCAAGATGGCTGAGATGCCAAATATCCGTGGCTATCTACAGGAGCTTTTCCAGATCCCAGGTTTCGGAGACACCACCGATTTCACCGAAATCAAGGAACACTACTTCATCGTCCACACCGAGATTAACCCGACGAAGATCGTTCCTGTCGGCCCGAACATGGAATGGCTCATGGAAGACCACGACCGTGACCGTTTCGGCAGTCAGCCTTTCGCCGCAGGCACCGTCCTTCCTGGCCCAGTGCCTAAAGGTGAAGAGGTCAAGAACCCGGAGAGCTTCCAGCAGGCACTGTTTGCAACCTACTAAAAGGCGAGTCTCCTTACTGCCCGCGGAGGACGCTCGACGCAGCCACCACGGATTGCGTTAACTCCTCCAAAACCTCCGACTCCAAGCGCCACCGCTGCCAATAGAGCTCAACGTCCATTGGCTTATCGTCGAGAAGCACCAGTTCCCCGTTGTCCAACAGCGGCCGCGCTTGGAGTTCGGCGATCAAGCCCCAGCCCAGCCCGTAGCGCACCGCGTCCAAGTAGCCCTCCGACGAGGGCACCTGGGAAACCCGGGCACGAATGACGTGCGAATCGATGAAGCGCTCGCGCATGGCGTCGTCCAGAATCTGATCATTGGGACCATAGCCCACCAGCGGCAGCGTCTCCCAACTATCAAAGCCTTCCGCCAGCCAGGGCGCCGCCACCGCGAAATAGCGCATGGTGCCGAGGTACGTCGACTCACAACCTGAAACGGGAGTGTGCTCGCGCGTAATCGCACCAAGCACGTCTCCCCTACGCAGCATCGCCAACGTACGAGCTTCGTCCTCAATACGGATACGCAGGGCCACCTCGCCGCGCGTCGCGACATCACGCACCACCTCCTTGAACCAGGTGGCCAGGGAGTCCGAGTTCACTGCAACCGTCAAGGGCACACGGGAAAGCCTCGTCTGCAAGCGTGCATCGGTCTCCGCCTGCACCAGCGCCATGCGCCGGGCAGATTGCACAAGAATCTCTCCTGCCTCCGTGGCAGTGACCGGAGTGGCGCGATGCAAGAGCACGCGACCGGTGTTGTGCTCGAGCGCCTTGATACGCTGGCTCACCGCCGAAGGAGTGATTCCTAACACAGCGGCGGCATCCTCAAAACTGCCTTCCTCAACAATGGCCAGCAAAGTTTCCAAATGGACTGGGTTCATGAAGCTATTCTAAACTAGGTTTAGTTTCTTTAACTGGACTTCAGCTTGCAGCGTGGGCACACTAAAAGCATGTCAGTTTTGCTCGCAGGCTTCCTCCTTGGCCTCTCCCTCATCGTCGCTATCGGCCCCCAAAATGCCTACATCATCAAGATGGGCGTCAAACGCGACCACATCGGTGCCATAATCCTTGCCTGCTTGCTTAGCGACGTCATCCTCATCAACGCCGGCGTAGGCGGCATGGGCGTGCTCGTGGAGAAGTTCCCCACCGGCCTGATCATCATGAAGTACCTCGGCGCGGCTTACCTGATTTACTTTGGCTTTACCTGTTTCCGGGATGCATTCAAAAAGGAACAGGAAGCACTCGTCGTTTCAAGCACGCCCCCGTCTGCCCCTAATGAAACAGAGCTTGGCGGCGCCACCACCGTCATGACCAAGCAGCGCACCAAGTCGCGCACCTGGGTCAAGCCAGTCATGGGCGCCATGGCTCTAACCTGGCTCAACCCACTCGCCTACGTCGACGTCCTGGTGATGCTCGGCGGTATCGCCCAGCATTACGGCGATCAACGCTGGGTCTTCGCTGCAGGCGCAATCATGGCGAGCGCAGTCTGGTTCCCCACCGTGGGTTATGGCGCCTTCAAACTGTCCCACGTCCTGGCAAAGCCCACTACCTGGCGCTACGTCAACTTCGCCATCGGCTGCGTCATGATGCTGCTGACAGCCAAGCTCCTGCTCCACTAATCGCGCCTTCACCAGTCGTGCCTTCACTAGTCGCACTCAGCGGCGCCAAAGCCGCCCGGTTACAAAGTCGAGTGCTCAAAACCACACCAGAGCGCCGGGCGCTACTCTATTGTGACCTGTAAAACATTTCGATTTACAGGAAGGCGCACCCATGAGCACCCCCGCATCCTCATCACCTCCCGCTAGTGGGCATATGGACGTACCGAAGTGGAAAGTAATCGGACCTGGCCTCGTCGCCGCCGCTACCGGCGTTGGTTCTGGTGACTTGGTCGCCACGCTCATCGCCGGTCAGAAGTACGGCTTCGCGCTTCTCTGGGCCTGCATCGCGGGCACCATCATGAAGATCGTCTTGGTCGAGGGCGTCGGGCGCTACACCCTGGCCACCGGCAACACCATGTTCCATGGTTGGTCATCCCTCGGTAAATGGACCTCCTGGTACTTCGCCCCTTACATCATCATCTGGGGATTTGTGTACGGTGCCGCCGCCATGAGCGCCACCGGCATGGCTCTCCACGCGCTCATCCCGCAAGTCCCACTCGTAGCCTGGGCCGTCATCTCCGGCCTCATCGGCTTCGGATTAACCTGGGCCGGCCAATACCGAATGTTCGAGAAGACCATCGCCGTCTTGGTGGGCATCATGTTCCTCACCGTGGTGGGAATCGCCTGCCTATCGCTAAGCAACATCGGAGAAATCCTCAAGGGCTTGGTACCAACGCTGCCAGAGGGCTCATTCGTTTATGTGCTCTCTCTTGCCGGTGGTGTGGGTGGCACAATCACACTTGCCGCTTATGGCTATTGGCTGCATGAGAAAGGATGGGACTCCCCTCCGTGGATGCGCGTCATGCGCCTCGACAACACCGTGGCTTACGTGGTCACCGGCATCTTTGTTGCTGCAATGCTCATCATCGGCGGCGACTTGCTTTACTCGGCCAACATCGCTGTTTCCAAGGGCGATAAGGGACTGATTGATCTCGCTGACGTGCTCCGTGACCGCTATGGCAGCTTCATGGCACCGGTCTTCTTGATTGGATTCTGGGCCGCCGCGCTGTCTTCCGTTCTTGGCGTGTGGAACGGCGTTTCCATGATGTTCGCCGACTACGTCGGGCACATCAAAAAGCTGCCCCAGGAACACCCCGATACGCAGATGGGTGGCAAGTACTACCGCTGGTTCGTCTTGTGGCTTACCTTCCCACCGATGCTGCTGCTCTTCCTGGGCAAGCCCACGGCACTCGTTATTGCCTACGGTGTCCTCGGCGCATTCTTCATGCCATTCCTCGGCCTCACCCTATTGATATTGCTCAACACAAGGCACACGCCGCGCGAGTGGCGCAACGGTTGGTTCGTCAACACGTTGATGGCCATTATCTCGGCGGCGTTTGTATATATCTGCGTCAACGAGCTCATCAAGATCTTCGTTGGCGGCTAGTTAAGCTATTTCGCGACTTCTTCCCCTTCGGTAGCTTCTTCAACGGGTTCCTCCGGGTCTCCGGATGCGCCCGTTTCTTCGATCCAGGCCTTGATCTCTTCCTCCGTGCGATCTGTTTCTACAGCGTCACGCTCGGTATAGAAGGAAGCATCGTTGCGGTTTTCCTCCCACACTTCCTTATCGAAATCAACGTCGTCATCGCTGTCGAGAGACTCGGCGACCTCGTAAGCAAGGTCGTCGAAAAGCGCCTCATCCTCCATGTTGGAGTCAACGATGTGCTGGCCGAGCTCGTCGTCAAAGCGCTCCGCATCATATTCCTTGTCCGGGTGCAGCTTCAGGTGCAGCAGTGCGCGGATTCGCTCACGACGTATGCCCTCATCCTTAATCTGGCCGAGCGACTTGAGCCACGCCACCGCCAAGATGAAGACTAGGACAATGCCCATGTAACCAAGAACCGGGTACACGTATTGCATCAGCGTCTTAAAGCCGGCGAAGGACACCGCGAAACCAGCAACACAACCAACGCTAAAGATGATGCGGTAGCGGGCTTCATGTCCGGAGGAAAGGCGCTTACCCAGGGCGTAGAACATTCCGATCGCGGTATTAAAGATCATCAGATAAATGATGACCGCCATGATCACGCCGAGCACTGGGTGAATGGAATCCACCAAGGTCAACATCGGAATATCAGAATCCCCAAGCATTCGGGAGTTCATGAGCAATGCAAACCCGGCAACGCCCATGAGTACCGAATAGAGAGCGCCGCCGACGACGCCGCCCCAGCCGGCCTCACGCGGGCTAATATTGTCGCCGCCAATAACAAGGGACATGGACACGGCCAGAATCAGAGCCAGACCGTTGTAGTTGAGCGCGGATACCAGCCAGTTAGAGATCGGTGACTCGATTTCTGCGGATGCAGCGATGGCCGCGCTCGGGTCTGCCGGCATATTCAGCGCTGTATAGATACCAACACCGAGGACCGCAATGATGATGGTCGGAGTCAGCAAGCTAATCACCTGGGAAACCTTGCTGACGTCCATCATGCCCACGGCAATCACCATGACCAGCATCAGCAAAGAACCAACCCAAGCAGGCCAGCCGAATTGTTGTTCCATGTTGGAACCCGCGCCGGCGAGCATCACGAAGCCCACGGCAAAGAGCGTCAAAATGACAGCCACGTCAAGGATTCGCGAGATGAATGGGTGAGTTACCTCGCGGAAGACCTGATTGTGCTCAGAAGCATGGAAGTAGCTTCCCAGCTGAAGGAACACGGTGCCCGCAAGCGTCATAACGATGCCGGCGACAACAATTCCCCACACGCCGGACAGGCCAAAGGACGTGAAGTACTGCACGACTTCCTGGCCAGTGGCAAAACCAGCACCGACAAGGAGTCCAACGAAGGACAAAGAAATGGACAGGATATTTTTCAAAGACACGGGTGTCTCAATGCCTTACTTGATAGACGATAGTCCCTTTCCAGGATACGGAAAGCCGCACGTTATGACGTTAAAGAACGAGGTGAGATTACGCCGTTTCCATAAAAAGCATGACGTACCTCACCCCGTGGGGAATGCACCAAGGCCAGCTCCTACTCCGGGAAAGTCTCCGTATCGATAACGAACCGGAACTTCACATCACCCGCGACCACGCGGTCATACGCCGCATCGACCTCGTCGACGCTGACCTTTTCAATCACTGCGCCAAAGCCGTGTTCGGCACAGAAATCCAGCATCTCCTGGGTTTCCGCAATGCCGCCGATGTTGTTACCGGTGAGCACCTTGCCGCCGCTAATGATGCGGTTCATACGCAGCGACAGCGCCTCTGGTGGCAAGCCAACAACGGACATGATGCCGCGTGGTTTCAGCAACCCTAGGTAAGCCTCTAGGTCGTATTGCGCAGAAATCGTAGACAGGATGAAGTCGAACTCGCCGCGATGGTTCTTGAAGAAGTCTTCCTCTTCATTCGTCGCAAGAATGCGCGCCGCACCAAGTTCCTTTGCTTCCTTCTCCTTTCGGGAGGTACGAGAAAGAACAGTTACGTCAGCACCCTTGGCTACAGCAATCTGGACGCCCATGTGGCCCAAACCGCCAAGGCCCACAATCGCGACCTTGTCGCCTTCCTGCACGTTCCAGCGAGCCAGCGGCGAATACGTAGTAATACCTGCGCACAGCAAAGGTGCCGCGACGTCGAAGTCAAGGGAGTCAGGGATGTTCAGGACGAAGTTCTCATTAACCACGACTTTCTGGGCGTAACCACCTTGAGTGATGGTGCCGTCCACGTCCTTAGAGTTATACGTTCCGACGCCACCATTAAGGCAGTTTTGTTCCATTCCGGCCTGGCACTGCTCGCACTCGCCGCAGGAGTTCACGAGGCAGCCAACGCCCACACGGTCGCCGACCTTAAACTTGGTGACCTTATCTCCGACTGCGGAAACTACGCCCGCGATTTCATGGCCCACCGTCAGCGGAAAGTGGGCCTCTCCCCACTCGTTGCGAATGGTGTGGATATCGGAGTGACAGATGCCAGCAGCCTTGATATCGATGACAACGTCGTCTTCACGAGGATCGCGGCGCTCGATATCTACTACCTTGAAAGGCGCATCGGGCGCGGTCTTTTGCAGAGCTTTTGTCTTAATAGGCATGGGGACGATCCTACGCCAATTTTCATTATCGGCGCTTAATGGAAATCGTCCCCATGTAGCGACGGTGCAAAGGCACCCAGTTATTTACTTAAGCTTCTCCGCAATCAGCTTGTTGACCTGTGCCGGGTCAGCCTTACCGCGGGTGGCCTTCATGACTGCACCCACGATTGCGCCGGTGACCTTGGTGTTGCCGGCCTTGTACTTCTCAACGATGTCTGGGTTAGCGGCAAGTGCCTCGTCCACGGCTGCCTCGATGGCACCGTCGTCACGCACGACCTCGAGCCCGCGCTTTGCGACGACCTCGTCAACGTCACCCTCGCCTGCCAAGACGCCGTCGACAGCCTGGCGAGCAAGCTTATTCGTCAGCTTGCCCTCGTTAACCAAAGCCACAACGCGTGCGACCTGCTCCGGGGTGATTGCGAGCTCGGCCAGCTCGATACCGGCCTCGTTCGCCTTACCGGTCAGGTAAGAAACCCACCAAGAACGAGCCTCGTCCGGCTTTGCACCGGCTTCGGCAGTAGCGACGATAAGGTCAAGCGCACCGGCGTTTACCAGGTCGCGCATCTCCTCATCCTTAAGGCCCCACTCCTCTTGAATACGGGCGCGGCGAATCCACGGCATCTCCGGAAGGGTCTTGCGGATCTCTTCGACCCAGTCACGGGAGACAATAACCGGCGGAAGATCCGGATCGTTGAAGTAGCGGTAGTCCTCAGCGGTCTCCTTCGGACGGCCCTTAGAGGTGGATCCGTCAGCTTCTTGGTAGTGGCGGGTCTCCTGCACGATCTTGCCGCCGTCGGTGATGACCTGAGCCTGGCGCTGCATCTCGAAGCGCACTGCCTGCTCGACGGACTTCAGCGAGTTGATGTTCTTGGTCTCGGTACGGGTACCAAACTCCTCCTGGCCAATCGGGCGCAGGGAAAGGTTGGAGTCCACACGCATCGAGCCCTGGTCCATGCGCGCGTCAGAAACGCCGAGCGCTGCGACGAGCTCGCGAAGTGCAGAAACATATGCCTTGGCTACCTCTGGGGCGCGCTCGCCCGCACCAATGATCGGCTTGGTGACGATCTCAATAAGCGGGATGCCTGCACGGTTGCAGTCAACCAGGGAGCTCGTCGCACCATGGATACGGCCGGTAGCGCCACCGATGTGGGTCAGCTTGCCGGTATCTTCCTCCATGTGTGCGCGCTCGATCTCCACACGCCACTCAGTGCCATCCTCCAGCACGACGTCTAGGTAACCGTCGTACGCGATAGGCTCATCGTACTGGGAAATCTGGTAGTTCTTTGGCTGGTCCGGGTAGAAGTAGTTCTTACGAGCAAAGCGCGAAGATTCAGCAATCTTGCAGTTGAGCGCGAGACCAATCTTGATAGCGCCTTCGACGCCCTTAGAGTTCACAACCGGCAGTGCGCCCGGCAGACCCAAGGAAACTGGGTCTACGTTGGAGTTAGGAGCCGCATTGAAGTTCGTCGGCGATGTCGAAAACATCTTGGTCTCCGTGTTGAGCTCCACGTGAACTTCCATACCCATCACGGGTTCAAACTTTTCAAGGACCTCGTCGTAGTCCATCAGGTCATACATCGCAGCAGTCATGGGTGCCATCTTAGTATGAAGCCACGAACGCGCATGCATTCCCCTAGGGTGGCCGATAAGCTGCCCGTGCACTACCTCGATTCCGCTTCTAGGCAAAACGAAAAATGTCACCGCACAGGCGCGGTGACATTTTTATAGCGGTGACATTTTTATATGCGTCCTATCTAGCCAAACAACGCTTGGGCATTGGCATAACGCTTTGGCGGAACCGTCTTAAGCTTGCCCACTGCCTCTTCGAGCGGAACAAGATCGATGTTCTCGCCATGCAAAGCGACACACATACCGGACTTGCCCTCGTGAGCGGCACGAGCGGCGTGCACGCCGTAACGGGTAGCCAGAACGCGGTCGTAGGCAGTCGGCGTACCGCCACGCTGGATGTGGCCAAGAACGGTGGTACGAACGTCGTAGCCCGTACGCTTCTTGATTTCATCGCCGATGACTTGGCCAATGCCGTTGAAGGTCTGGTGACCGAACTGGTCTACCCCGCCTTCCTCGAACTCCATGGTGCCTTCCTTCGGCAGCGCACCCTCAGCCACGCAGATGATTCCGTACTTCTCGCCCATCTGGAAGCGGCGCTCCATAGCTTTGGTGATCTCAGCGATGTCAAATGGAACCTCTGGGATAACCGTGTAATGAGCGCCACCAGCCATGCCGGCATGCAATGCGATCCAACCCACGTGACGGCCCATGACCTCGACGATGAGGATACGGTCATGGGACTCAGCAGTGGTGTGCAGGCGGTCGATAGCGTCAGTAGCCACGGATACTGCGGTATCGAAACCAAAGGTGTAGTCCGTAGCGTTAACGTCGTTATCAATGGTCTTCGGAACGCCGATAACCGGGATTCCGTTGTCGGACAGCCACTTGGCGCCCTTGAGCGTTCCCTCGCCACCGATGGCGACCAATGCGTCAACACCCGCATCCGCCATGTTGGTCTTGATGGTGTCCAGCCCAGCCTTGAACTTGTCTGGGTGCAGGCGACCCGTGCCGAGGATGGTACCGCCTCGCAGGAGGATACGGTCGATCTCGGCATCGTCGTAAAGATCGCGACGGCGGTCCTCCATGAGGCCTACCCATCCGTCCTCGTAGCCCACGACGGTGGAGCCAAATTCGTTGGAAGCGGTGCGAACGACCGCGCGGATAACAGCATTCAGTCCGGGGCAGTCGCCGCCGGAGGTAAGTACAGCAAGGCGCATGTTCTCCAACTTACCCCCGATGGGCCGCGCCCGCACCGTGCAGGGTGTCTCTGAAGAAGAGCGAGGCGCATAGTCCCACGGCAAGCACCGCGACAATCACCCACAACGATGTGGCAATCCCCGCCGCTTGCAGCGCCGCAGACACCGCAGCAACGCCGAGCACCGAGCCCACTTGGCGCGAAGTGTTGTACACGCCCGAAGCAGCGCCCATGAGTTCCGGCGCAACGTCGCGCATGGTCGTCGCAGCATTCGAGCCCCAGATGAAGGACTGCCCGAAACCAAGCAAGGCGATAGGAGCACACATCCACCACGCAGAAACGTCACTGATGATGACCGCAAACGCCGCGCCAAACGACGCCACCAGGATGCTAAATCCGGTCATCGCCAAGCGCCGCGGGTCCAAGCGGTCAGCCAAGATGCCCGCCAATGGCGAGACCACCAGCGAAACAATCGCCATTGGAGCGACGATGATTCCCGCTGTCCCCGCCGGCATACCCTTTTCGTTCTGCAGCCAGAGCATGATGGGCAACATCATCGAGGCCGCCATAAAGCCCATTGTCACGATGGCCACGCTGCCTACCGAGTAATTCCTATCTGCAAAGAGCTGCAATGGCACTAGCGGCTCTGTTCCTCGCGCAGCTGCTGTTGCCTGCAAGCACATGAACCCCGCCAACGCGAGGCACCCAAACGCTAGCAGCGCCCAAATCCACACCGGCCATCCCGTTGCCGGCCCCTGCTGTATTCCAAACACCAGCGCCGTCAGGGCGAGGAAGGAAACAAATACTGAGAGCACATCAATCTTGCGAGACGTCGTCTGGAGCACGGGTACCCAAATTGCCGAAAGCACCACGGCAGCGATAACGAAAGGCATGTGCACCCAAAAGACCGCCTGCCAGCCGAATGCACCGACCAAAAAGCCACCCAGCAATGGTCCAGTCAGCGAAGCAACCGAACCAATAACACCCCAGGCGCCCAGCGCGCGGCCGCGGCGTTCACGCGCGAACACGCGATTAATAACCGCCATCGTCTGCGGCATCTGCAACGAAGCACCAATACCCTGCACCGCACGGGCTGCAATCAATATCTGAATATTTGGCGCCAGCGCGCACATCAGCGCGCCGATACCAAACAAACTCACTCCACACTGGAACATCTTCTTTTGTCCGAAGATGTCTCCCAAGCGACCCGTGAACAACAGTGGCACGACCACCGCTAGCAAGTAAATGGCTGAGACCCACAGAACCTCATTGACGTTGGCTGACAAATCAGCCTGAATGCGAGGGAGGGCCACCGCAATCATCGATTGATCCAACAGGGAGACGAAAAATCCCAGGGAAAGCGCGAACATCGCGCGCCACGCATCGCGTTCCGGTGGCACCTCTGAGACGGCTGCAAAAGTGGGCACTGTCATGCCCGGAAGTCTAGCCATCTCCCCAAAAGGAAGCCTAAACTGACCCCATGTCCATGATTGATGTAAAGAAACCAAAGCAAGTATCCACCGCAACCACCGTTGCCCTTGGCCTCATCGGAGGCTGGGTAACCGCCAAAGAAACGGGTATCCGCCCTCTCGGTGGCGTAATCCTCGGCGCGGCAGGCATCTGGGCCGGCCGTTCCTGGCTCGACAAGACCAATCCTGCCACCACTGCCGCTCTGTCTGCGCTCTACCTCGGCGCATTCGGCGCTTCCCACCCCCTCGCTAAGAAGATCGGAGCGTGGCCGTCTGTCCTTACCGTGACTGCAGCCTCTGCGGGCGCTGCATACTTCCTTTCAGATGCAAAGTAGGTGCGGCGACAGCCTAGGAGTTAAGTAGAAAAACCAAATAAGGCGCCCTGTCAGCCACCCTTAAAGTAGCGAGGGTGGCCGAGGGCGCCTTATTCATCTCTCTTACAGTGTGCCCCACCCTCAAACAACGCGTGCGCTCAAAACCCTATCGCCGGTTCTTCCAGTATCCAGAGATCGACGCATCCTGCTTAGCGACGCCCCTCTCCCGGAACAGGTAGCGCCGCGCATCCTTCACTATGCTCGACGGCCCACGCACGAACCAGGCCGTACGCGCGTGCTTTACGTTGTGTTCACGCAGGGCGTCGACAAGCGCCTGCCCTGCCGGCTTACCCTCCCGGTACAGCCACACCACCGACGAGCCCTCCGGCATCGGAATCTCGTGGCCCGGTGCTGCGACCTCCACGTAGGCAGTTGCGCTCGCCCCAGCCGGAATCCTCTCCAGGCCACAAGCAATCGCTGGTGCCGCCGACTCGTCGCCAGCAAACACAAACTCTTGAACCCCGGGCAGCGGTGTCGTCGGTGACCACTTGCCGCCTGGCCCCTTATAAGAAAACGTTTCCCCCACGTGCACATCACGCGCCCACGGTCCTGCCACCCCAACATCACCGTGGAAGAAGAAGTCGATCGCGATCTCTCCGGTGGCGGTGTCCACCTTGCGCAACGTGTACGAACGCGTCTGCTCACCGAAGAAAATCTTGATGTAGTGATCCGTCTTGTCTAAGGAAAGACCGACCATATCGGGCGCCTGAGCAAAGACCCGAATCATATCGACTGAAAGCTGCTGCTTGCCTGTCACGGTGGCGGTGCCATACCGCTTCTTAGCAACATGCTTGTGTGGCACCGCAGCGGGGGCTAGCTCGCCAGAAGAAAGAGCCTCACGTGCCGCACGGAACCCATCAGAGAATCCGGCGGCATAACCTGCCCGGAAGCCCTCGGTCCAGTCTTGCTCAGGCATCGCCGCTACTTTCGGCCAGCCTCGTATGCCGCGCCAACCTTGTAGAGGCGATCGTCGGCAAACGCTGGCGCCATGATCTGCAGACCGGTGGGCAGGTTCGTGTCCGACGCCAAGCCGGAAGGAACGGACATGCCGCACACGCCAGCCAGGTTCAGTGGCAGGGTGCACAGGTCGAAGTTGTACATCGCCATCGGATCCTCAACCTTCTCGCCCAGCTTGAAGGCCGTGGTCGGAGTGGTTGGGGAAACTAGGACGTCAACCTGCTCAAATGCCTTGGTAAAGTCCTGCGCAATGAGGGTACGCACACGCTGTGCCTGCAGGTAGTACGCGTCGTAGTAACCCACGGACAGCGCGTAGGTGCCCAGCATGATGCGGCGCTTGACCTCGGGACCAAAGCCCTTAGCACGCGAGAGGGACATGACCTCTTCAGCAGAGTGCGTGCCGTCGTCGCCTTCACGCAGGCCGTAACGCATGCCATCGAAGCGAGCGAGATTCGAGGAAACCTCGCACGGCATGATCAGGTAGTAAGCGGCCAGCGCATCATCAAAGTGTGGGCAGTCCACCTCGACAATCTCCGCGCCCTGCGCCTTGAGCTGCTCTACCGCGGCGTGGTAAGCCTCCATGACGCCCGGCTGCCAGCCATCGCGCTCGAACTGCTTGATGAGGCCAACCTTCACGCCCGAGAGGTCGCCGTTAGCACCCTCGCGGGCAGCAGCGACAACCGGAGCAACCGGCTTGTCCACCGAGGTGGCATCGAAGGAATCGTGGCCCGCGATGATCTCGTGCAGCAGTGCAGTATCCAGAACCGTGCGAGCGGTCGGACCAGCCTGGTCCAGCGAAGATGCGGCGGCGATCAGGCCGTAACGGGACACGGTGCCGTAGGTCGGCTTCACGCCAACGGTGTTGGTCAGGGCGGCCGGCTGACGAATGGATCCACCGGTATCGGTACCAATGCCCAGCGGTGCCTGGCCCGCAGCCAGTGCAGCGGCGGTGCCGCCGCCAGAACCGCCCGGGGTGCGGTCAGTGTCGTACGGGTTATGGACTGGGCCATAAGCGGAGTTCTCATTGGAAGAACCCATGGCGAACTCGTCCAGGTTCGTCTTGCCCAGGATCGGGATGCCTGCCTCGCGCAGCTTGGTGACCAGTGTGGCGTCATAAGGAGACATCCAGCCTTCGAGCATCTTGGATGCTGCGGTGGTCGGTGCGTCGGTGGTAACCAGAAGGTCCTTAAGTGCCAATGGCACGCCAGCTAGAGCTGATGCCGGCTTCTCACCCGCGTCGAGTGCCTTATCGACAGCGTCGGCGGTAGCGAGCGCCTGCTCTGCGCCGACGTACAGGAACGCGTTGAGCTCGCCATCGGTCTCCTCGATGCGGTCCAAGAAACCCTGGGTAACCTCGCGCGAAGTCAGCTCGCGGGAGTGAATCTTCTCCGCCAGCTCCGCAGCGGTCATGGACAAAATTCCCTCGGTTGGAGCAATAAAAGTAGCCATTATTCGTCTCCTCCACCCAGAATCTGCGGTACTACGAAACGCTCATCCTCTGCAGCCGGAGCCTGGTCCAGAGCCTGCTCGGCGGTCAGCGTGCGAACAATGACGTCCTCACGCATTGGGGCAACAACGGAGTGCGGGTGGGACATCGGCTCAACACCCTCGGCATCGACCTTGCCCACGGCAGACACGGAATCGACAATCTTGTCGATCTGCGTCGCAAACTGCTCCAGCTCTTCGTCGCTCAGCGCGAGGCGCGACAGCTTAGCCAGGTGCGCGACCTCTTCACGCGAAATCTCAGACACGCGTTCTCCATCCTTTTATTCACAGACGTGATTGGTTACATGCTTGTAGCTATCGCTCCATGTTACTGCACCCAACCGGGCACCACAGCACCAGTCCCACCTGCAGGTAACGATATGGATACACCCGCGTCTTTATTGAACAGCGTCAATTGCGGCTTGTACGATGGTAAAAACTATTCCTCCTACCGAAAGTTAGCCATGTCCTTCCTCGTACGCGTCCTCATTCCAGACACACCTGGCAGTTTAGGCTTGCTGGCGGACGCGTTAGGCAACGTCAATGCCAATATTCAATCGGTAGACATCGTGGAAAACTTCCCCGACGGAACTGTCATGGATGACATTGTCATCGAACTTCCGCAAGGGACCATGGCGGATGAGATTATTACAGCCGCGCAAGGCGTCGACGGCGTAGAGATCGACTCCATCCGACCATTTAGTGGCCGCGTCGACCGCCGCGGCCAGATTAGCTTGCTTGCCGACGTCGCTTCCAAGAACAACGTCACCGCCGCTATGCAGGAAGTATGCGCCGCAATCCCGAAGGCACTTACCTCTAACTGGGCCATCGTAATCAACAACAATGCCCCCATCAGCCGCGTGGCTGGCTCCGATGCCGCACCAGAAGATGACGGCTCCATCCCCACTAGCATCGCCGTAGACACCGCCCGAGTCCTTCACCCTGAGCGCGAGCACTGGATCCCTGAGTCCTGGGCACTCCTTGATTCTGCACTAGCCGCTGCCCCCCTCGTTGGCACCAACTACGTCATCGTAATGGGCCGCGTCGGTGGACCTGACTACCTCGCATCAGAGGTCGAGCACCTTGGACACTTGGGAACTATCTTGGGGGCATTCCTGCGCTAGTTGCGCAAAGAGCCGCATTAGTTTTCTAGGCCCCTCAAGGCCGTGATCACGTCTTCGGCAACAACATCGCATGCCGCCTGCACCTCAGGCGCGGCCCACGGAAAGGTTACCGAGACGTCGGCAAGCGCATGCATGGGCAGGTCGTTGTGTCCATCGCCAAAGGTGATCACCTGCATCTCGGCACGGGGGCGGTGCAGGTACTCGAGCAACCAGTTGATAGCGAACCCCTTGTCATGGCCCGGCGGCGTGATATCGAAGAAATTCCGGTTCATCGCCGTACCAACGTCGAAGCGCTGCCGCACCCACGAGGCGATCTCCAGCTGCAGGTTCTTCTGCCCCGGCGTCCACACCGCCACCAACGGAAAGACACCAGCGTTAAGCTCAACCGGAACTGGGTCTTTAATAATCGGGTTGTGCAACCCTTCTACCTTGCGCAGCAGCGCCCCGTCACGCTCACGCAGCCGCGTGCAATACAGGTCGATAGCCGGGACGTCGTGAAGCTTGGTATAAACCGCTTCGACCACCTCCGGTGACACGTGGCTTTCATAGAGCAGGTTCCACTCACCGTCCATGATGACGGTCCCGTTACACAGCAGGTAGTAATCAAATTCGAGCCCCGAGCCACGCAAGTCGCGGCGCGCAGAGAATGCAGACTTGCCCGTGGCCACCACCGCTAAGTTGCCGGCGGCACGCCAAGCAGCGATTTCCTCCGCAATGCCATCAGGCACACTTCCGTCGAAGTAGACGGTGCCATCCAGGTCAAAGGCCGCCAGCTTCATCGCCTAAGCCTCGCCAGTCTCCAACAAGCGCTGGAATCCGGCTTCATCCAGGATGGTAAGACCCAGCTCACGTGCCTTGGTTTCCTTAGAACCAGCGTTCTCACCGACCACCACGTAGTCCGTTTTCTTGGACACCGAGCCCGATGCCTTGCCGCCGCGCGTAATGATGGCCTCCTTGGCCGAGTCGCGAGAGAAGTTCTCCAGCGTGCCCGTCACCACGATGGTCAAGCCTTCCAGGGTCTGCTCGTGTTGCTCCGTAGCGGTATCCTCCATGGTCACGCCTGCGGCAGCCCACTTCTCGACGATGTTGCGATGCCAATCTTCCTCGAACCACGCCTTAAACGACGCCGCGATGATCCCGCCTACGCCGTCGGTATCCGCGAGCTCGCTTTCCGACGCTGCCCGCAGCGCCTCCATCGAGCGGTACCTGGTGGCCAGTGCACGCGCTGCAATCGGGCCAACGTGGCGAATGGACAGGCTAACAAGCACTCGCCAAAAGTCAGTCTGCCGCGCGCTTTCCAAGTTCTTCAACAGCTTCTTGCCTTGCGCGTTGAGCTTGCCTGCTTTTGTCGTATAGGCAGAGGACTTCAGAAGCTTTTCTTCGTCGAGGTCGAAAAGATCCGCTTCGTCAACAAGCACGCCCGACTCAATGAGATCTACCGCGGCCTTCTCGCCCAATGCCTCAATGTCCATACCCTTGCGGGAGGCCAAGTACTCAAGGCGGGCGGAAAGCTGAGCTGGGCAGCTGCGCGTATTCGGGCAACGCCAGTCTTGGTCACCGTCTTTTTGCGGTGCCAGCTTAGTGCCGCAGGAAGGACAATTCTCTGGGAAAACCCACTCGTACACGCTATCATCGCGCAGCTCAAGAACCGGTCCCAGCACCTCAGGGATAATCTCGCCCGCCTTGCGGATGATGATGGTGTCCCCAATCATAACGCCCTTGTTCTTGACCTCGAACTGATTGTGGAGGGTCGCCTTCGACACCGTGGAGCCTGAGACAAACACCGGTTCCATCACCGCGAATGGCGTGATCCTGCCCGTGCGACCCACTCCTACCTCAATGTCCAGCAGCTTGGTGGTCACCTCCTCAGGCGGGTATTTATAAGCGATGGCCCAACGCGGCGCGCGGGACGTCGCACCCAACGCACGCTGCGAAGCCAAGTCGTCGACCTTAACCACAAGGCCGTCCATCTCGAAATAGGCGTCATGACGGTGTTCCGCCCAGTGCTTGATTTCCTTTTGCACTGCGGCCGCTGATTTAACCTGCTTGGTGTACGGCGAGACTGGGAATCCCCAGGCCTCCAAGGCCTGGTAGGCATCATGTTGGGAGCTTGGTTGGAAGCCATCACGTGCGCCAATACCGTGGCACACCATGTGTAGGCGGCGCTTCTTCACCTCGTTGGGGTCCTTCATGCGCAGGCCACCTGCCGCAGCATTACGCGGGTTGGCAAACGTCGGCTTGCCATCCTCGCGGCGCGCCGCGTTGATCTCCGCAAACTCGTCAGGGCGCATGTAGACCTCGCCGCGAACCTCAACCAGCGCCGGCACAGGATACTCATCAGTGCCGCTTAGCTCGTGCGGGATATCCGTAATCACCTTGGCATTGGCGGTTATGTCCTCTCCCACGCGGCCGTCGCCACGGGTTGCCGCCGTGGTCAGCTTGCCATCCCGATAGACCAAGTCGATGGACAGGCCATCAATCTTCAGCTCAGTCAGGTAAGTCTGCGCCGGGGTTCGGTCGAGCCAATCCTGCATCTCCGATTCATTGAATACATTGTCCAAGCTGTAGAGGCGCTCCAAGTGCTCAATATCCGCAGCGCCCTCCGGCGCCGCACCAACCTGTTGGGTGGGTGAATCGGGAACAGCCAACTCAGGATGCTCCGCCTCAAGCTTGAGCAGGCGCTGAAACAGTTCGTCAAAGTCAGCGTCAGGGATCGAAGGCTCACCGTTGTAATAGAGCTCGCGGTGCTTGCGCACTTCTTGCGCAAGCTCGGACCACTTTCGTTGGATATCTACGGAGTTTTCTGCAGAGTTAGTCACGGTCAACCAGTCTAGTCATCACCTCCGACACCGAGTGCCTCAGTCCGTGTCCGATCCAAGCGCTAGAGTGTTTCACATGAACTTCGACGCCACCCGCATGCTCTCCTTCGACCTCGAAACCACCTCCGTCAACCCCAAAGAAGCGCGCATCGTTACCTCTGCGTTGGTGCGCATTGATGGACGCGACGTCGACAAACGCGAAATGCTCGCAGACCCCGGCGTGGAAATCCCCGAGGCAGCCGCCAAGATCCATGGCATCACCACTGAAAAGGCACGCGCGGAGGGTCAGCCACACGACGAAGTCCTAGCCCAGACGGTCCGCTCCATCCGTCAGGCGTGGGACGACGGTCTGACGCTCATCGTCTACAACGCCGCCTATGACCTCTCCGTTTTGCGCGCACTCACGGGCGATTTCACGGTTGACGGTCCGGTTTTCGATCCCTTCGTCATCGACCGCGTCAAGGACAAGTGGCGCAAGGGCAAGCGCACGCTTGGCGACGTTTCTGCACACTACGGCGTCACCCTCGAAAACGCTCACGAAGCAACCTCGGACGCACTCGCCGCAGCTCGCATCGCCTGGATGCAGGTGCGTCAGCACTTCCCAGAACTGGCCCAAATGGACACCACCGAGCTCATGGAGTACCAGGCCGTCGAGTGGTACAAGGACCGCGAGTCCTTCAAGAAGTACTTGGAAGGCCAAGGTAAGGACGCAAACGACGTCTCCACTGCGTGGCCGATGATTAGCTAAGTCTCCCAAATCTCCAACCTCCGAAAAGTCTCCCAAATCTCCAAAATCTCCCATCTTGAGGTAGCCTTGCCGTCTATGAGCACCCGCAGTAATCCTTTCCGCCCCACCTTCGGAGTCCCGCCTCTTTATTGGGTGGGCCGCACTGCTGTGCTCGATGCATTCCGCAATGCCCTGTAGTCCCCAGCCGGCGCCTCCGCTCGCACGATGATCGTCAGCGGTGCACGCGGTATCGGAAAGACGGTTCTGCTCAATGAACTGGAGGATTCTGCGAAAGCACAAGGCTGGATATGCATTCGAGCTTCTGGGCGCACCAACATGGTCGAGGAGCTCGTCGAGACCACCATTCCGCGGTTGATCGAGCAACTCGCGCCCCGAGATAAGCGGAAAATCAACCGCATCGGAATCGGCGGGGTCGGAATTCTGCTCAGCATCGACGAAGTTCAAGACGCCTCAGTAGAAGACCTCACTTCTATCGCAGTGGCCTACCAGGATCTCCTGCGCTATGAGCTCGACATTTCCTTTGTCGCCGCCGGATTGCCGCAAGGCGTCAACCGCCTGCTCGATCTCCCAGGCGTTACTTTCTTACGCCGCGCCCAAAGATTCGTTCTGGGTCCGCTTTCTGCAGGCAACGCCTCCGAAGCCTTTACTGCCACCGCAGCTGACTCGGGCCTTAATTTCTCATCGGAGGCAATCAGCAAGGCCGTCGAGCTGTCGAAGGGCTACCCATACCTCGTTCAGCTGGTGGGTTCCTTGGCTTGGGAGCGCGCATACGCCCGCGACGAGACCCAGATTGAAGCTTCAGACGTAGACAGCATTGCCGACGAAGCCATTTCCATCCTGTGCACTCAAGTGCACTTGCCCGCCGCGTCTTCGCTGCCTCCTGCTCAGCGCCAGTTCCTTGACTCGATGTCTAGTGCTTCCGTTGATGGCATCGCCACGATTACGGAGATTGCAGAAAGCCAAGGCCGCACGGTCCGCTCGCTTTCGGCAACGCGCCAAAGGCTTATCGACGCCGACCTCATCGAGCCCGCCGCCCACGGCGAGCTGCAATTCGTCATCCCCTACATGGAGCGCTTCTTCAACTCCACCGACAAACTCGGCAGGGTCGACTAGCTAGAGATCACCGGCGTCGCGCACCAACATGCCCGCCGTCTCCACGACCGAGCGCAGCGTGCTTGCCGACGCCTCCCTTGGCACCACGTCCACCGCATCCACCAGCAGCTCACGTGGCATACCCATGCGGTCAAAGTGCCGGGCCACAGCCACTGCTTCTGCCCGCGCATCGACACCCGCGATTGCGAAACCGATTCGCTTGCCTTCGCTTAAGAACTCGCCAAGGCCATCGATGTTCTTTGCCGTGTCAAGCCCAACGAAGTCAGTCACGAATGTTTCCGCGGCATCGGCGATTTCCCAATGCGTCCCCGAAACGAGATAGTCCGCACCCAACTCCTTGAGCTTCTCCCGAGCAACTTCCGCTGGGACCGCGCGAATCTCGTCAAAGTCGGTGGTCCCGGGGACCTTTCCAGTAAGGACGTCGCCAAGCAAAGGCTCATCCACCTGCACCCGCACCTGACCGTGAAAACGCCGCTGCAACTTAGCCACGTGATCCGCGATGCCCATCTGCAGGGCTTCATGCAGATCGCGGGTAGCGCCGGCGTCGGAAAGCACGCGGTGTCCATTCGAAAGCTCCACCGCCGCTGCTAAGCTCCACGGCCCCAAAACCTGCATCTTTAAGACGGGAACAGACTCGCCCCATACCTCTTGGATGGCGTCCAAATCACGCTCCCACAGATCCCAGGTGCGTCGCATCATCAGCTGTGGGCGCTGGGTCATCTGCCACGCGCGTGGGCCGCGGTCAACGTTGACCGCTTCTAAAAGCGCGGCCGTAGAGCCCACGGCATCCGCACCAAGCCCGCGCTCGGGAAGCTGCGGAATCGCCGGCAGATGCCCAGACTCGCCCATCACGATGTCGGCAGCCTCCGTCATGGAAACCCCACGCATCGGCCCCAGCGAAAAGCCCGTCACTATGCCGTCCCGCAGATGGTGCCGGAACCCAAGACGATGTCGCCCAGCTCATCGGGGCTTGGCAGGTACAGCACTGCGGCTTGGCCGCGTGCAACACCGGAGAGCGGTTCTTTCAGCTCCAGCGTCATCTTGTCGCCATCGCGATCCACGTATGCCTTGCAAGGCACAACCGACCCGTGCGCGCGAACCTGAACCTCGCACTCCAGCTCGCCGTCCATGGCCGGGTGCAGATACTTCAGGCGATCTGCCTGAATCGTTGAAACCGCCAAATCCTCGCGCGACCCCACGGTCACAGTGCCGCTCGCTGCATCGATGTCGGTGACGTAGCGCGGGCGACCATCCGCCGTAGGCTCCTTGATGTCAAGGCCCTTGCGCTGACCAATAGTGTAGTTCCACGCACCATCATGTTGCTTGAGCTCCTGGCCCTCTTGGTCCACGATCATGCCCGGACGCAATCCGATTCGCGAGCCCAAGAAAGCCTGGGTATTGCCGTCAGGGATGAAACAGATGTCGTAGGAATCAGGCTTCTTCGCTGTGGAAAAGCCATGCCGCGCCGCTTCCTCGCGAATCTGCGGCTTTGGGGTATCACCAATCGGGAAGTAGCAATGCTCGAGCTCTTCTGCGGAAATCACGCCGAGAACATAGGACTGATCCTTGTTCTCGTCCTTGGAACGGCGCATGTAGCCGGCGTCGTCAAGCGTGGCGTAATGGCCCGTGGCTACGGCATCGAAGCCGAGCGCCATGCCCTTTTGGAGCAGCGCCCGGAACTTGATCTTCTCGTTGCACCGCAGACAAGGATTCGGCGTCTCGCCCCGGGCATAAGAATCCACGAAGTCCCCGATGACCTCCTCTTTAAACTGCTCGGAAAAATCCCACACGTAGAAAGGAATGCCCAGCTTGTCACAGATGCGACGCGCGTCTGCAGAGTCCTCCAAGGAGCAGCAGCCTCGCGCCTTCTCACGGGTCTGCTGAGCATCCTTATGTAGGGCCAAGTGCACGCCCACGACGTCGTGGCCTGCCTCCACCGCTCGGGCTGCAGCCACCGAGGAATCGACGCCACCTGACATCGCAACGAGAACTCGCACACATACTCCTTTACTTCGGCCGAATACGTTACTCTTTTTCTCCTTTTAGGCCCAACGACAATCGCAGCTCCTACATTCCCTAGGCTTAAAGACATGCGCAAAACGGATGAGTTGGTTGGCACTTACGAGATTTCCACAGGCACGGCTGAGGTACTCGCAGACGAATATCACGACAATGGTTACATCCTCATGGTCAATGGTGTGCCATCGAGCCACATCGTGATTGGTTCCCCGGAAGTCCTCGAGTTCGAGTACATGCGGTGGATTGCCGCGGCGGTAGAAACGCTTCTGCCAGTCGATCCAGCTTCGCTGCGCATGACCCACTTGGGCGGCGCGGGCTGCTCCCTTCCCCGCTATTTCGCCAGTATCTGGCCCAAATCACGGCACACAGTGGTCGAGCTCGATGCAAAGCTGGGCGAGCTTGTGCGTACGCTTTTCGACGTCCCCCGCTCGCCCACCGTAAAGATTCGCGCCGGCGAGGCCCGCGCGGTTACAGACAGTTTCGCCCCTGCCAGCCGCGACGTCATCATCCGTGACGTCTTTGCAGGCGACACGACGCCATATCCCCTCACCACGGTTGAATTCTTCCGTGCGGCTCACGACGCCCTCGCTCCCGGAGGCCTCTACGTAGCTAACTGCGGCGATCACCACGACTTGTCTATCGCCAAAGCTGAGCTGCAGGGAATGTCGCAGGTCTTTGAACACATCTCCGTTATTGCCGATCCACCAATGCTCAAAGGCAGGCGTTACGGCAACATCATCCTCTTGGGCTCTGATCGCGAAATGCCAGCTGCGGGCTCCGTTGCAGCCGCACAACTGTCAAAGTTGCTGTTAGGTGGCGCTGTCCCCGCCCATTACAAAGACGAGAAGTGGACCAAAAAGCACATGCAGGGCGCTACTGCGCGAGCTGATTAACTGCTTCCTGTGCCTGCTCTACTTGGTCTGGATTGACGCCGTTTTTCGTAGCGATATGGCCCGCGTTGTCCAGAAGGATGGCCAAGTCGCCGACTGTGAAGTCGCCAGTTGCCATTTCTACGAGGTCATCGATAGGCAGCGTTCCATTCTGGGTGAGCTGCTTGACGAAGTCCGTGAACACGCCCGCAGCGTTCCCGCCAAGACCTGCCTGCTCGGCGGCGTCGACAAGCTGCGGCGTCGCGATAATGCCTGCCGCCAACGCGAGGATGGCTCCGATCAGCGGACCACTGTTGGAGCTGAGGTCTGGTGCGGCGTCGCCGAGCACAAGCCCCTCAAGGATTCCGCCGATGTCGAGGTAGTTGCCGTTGCTGAAGGACTCGAGCTGCCCCTCGCTACCGTTAAACAGGTTCATGTCCACCGGACCGGTAATGCCGTTAACGCGGCCGGAGCCGGAACGTTGCCAGAAGGAGATCTTGTCCCAGCCACCCACTGGTTCCGGGGCCTTATCCTGGTATGCGGCGAGCCAGAGCGGCATATCGGAGAATTCCTTGGTGTTACCCATCTGCCCCATCCAGAAGTACTTGTAGGTGTAGATCATCGGGGTACGGCCGGTAAGCGCGCGCAGTTCGGTGGTGAATTGGCGAATCCAATTGGCTAGTTGCACCGGTGACAAGCCCTCGTCTACCTCAATGTCAAGAACAGGAGGCAGGGTCTGACCTGGCACGAGCGCCAGCTGCGCCGCAAAGTGGGCAGCCTGCGCTGAAGCTGACGACGCCGGGCGCGCGTAGTGATAAGCACCAACCTTGAGGCCCGCAGCAGAGGCTGCGTTGGCATCAGCAACAAAATAAGAGTTTGTCCAGTCGCTGCCCTCACTTGCCTTGACGAAGGCGAAGGACTGACCGTCAGTCTTGACGTCACTCCAATTAATCAGCGCTCCACCTGGATGCTGGTGTGCTGCGATGTCAATTCCCGAAGGGGCACTCGAGGTCCAAGCGCCGGCGGTCATCGTTCCTGCGATAGCTAGAGCAACGGATCCAACAACAGCAACGATGGCCTTGCGCATTCCCTTATTTGAAGTCATGCGCGTAACTGTACCGAGACAAACCCAATTATCCCTTTATTAACACGCGTATCTTTTATAATATTTTTCCACTTTTACCTCTTTCACTTCTTTCGTACATATTTTCGATTTTCCCTTGAGTTTAACTCCGTGCATGTTTAGAATGAGGGGCATGAACATACAAACAGATATTCTAACGGCGGGGGCCTGGGGGAATGAACGGATACTACTTGGTCAATGACACCTCATGCCCTGTAGCCACTGCCGCCAGGGAAGTAAGAAAGCTTGAGTTCGAGCTCTGGGCCGAATGCATTCCAGAGCACGACGCAGATATCGAACTAGTTATCCAAAATCTAGCCACCACAACAGGCCGCGGTACCTACCAAACAAAGAAGATTCTCTTCGCTCTATACCGCATCCACGAATTGCCTCAATTGCTTGCGTTGCAACATGAGTCATACTTCCTCGACATATCCAGGCTCACTGCCATCGACCTCGCTCTCAACAAACTCGGCGCGCCTTCACCGGAAGCTCTCGAGCAAATTGACGCGGCGTTGTGCGAGTTTTTCACTCCCACTAAGCCGCGGCAGGTTCTTCCATCCAACCGCGCCATCACCAAATTCATCTACGACCTCCTCCGCCTACTTGATGACAACATCGAGCCAGAATCAAAGGAAGAGGAAAAGCGAAATGATTCCTACTCCACCTACCCAGTACCGGGCGGCCGAGAGGCCATCAGCGCCGAATACGACGCCGCCACAGCATTCGAACTAGACAAACACATCAAAGACACCGCCGAAAAGCTAGAGATCACTCCGGCCGAGGCCCTCGAAACACTCATTCGCGGAGAAGCTAATTCCCAAGCCACAGTCATCCTCAACATGTACCGCGCTAGCGACCTCAAGGATGCGCCTGCGTTCATTCAAGACGTCGGCTGGGTATCCGCTGAGGTAGCGGACACACTGGAACCCACTGTCGTTCGTGACATGGAAAAGGCCGAGACCGCGGTGAGCAGCAGTTACACCACACCGGCCACGATCCGTGCGTACGTCGAAGGGCGCGACCTCACCTGCCGCATCCCTGGTTGTGACCGCCCAGCCTGGGAATGCCAGATGGACCACCGCATAAACTTCGCAGACGGAGGCCAAACCACAGCATCGAATTTGGTGAGTCTATGCCAGCCTCACCACAACCTCAAGACCGACGGCCGCGTCTGGTACATCATGGACGAAGAAACCAATGACATCATCTGGCTCTTCGACGATGGCCACTACGAATTCTCCCGAGCCGAAGGCCCCCTCGCTCCGAAGAAACGCAACTGGTTGCGAACTTTCATGGAGGCCGTGGCAGCAAGAAGAAGGGAGGCCCGAGCTAACTGTTTGAAAGACGAAGAGCGTTAAGCGCCTCGGATGCTTTCAAGTTGGGCAGGTATGCGTGAACAACTGCCAGACCGATCGAAGGAAGCGATAGCTCGTCCTCGTAGCAAAGGAACCACTTGTGCTCTTCAGGCTGAAACTTCCTCTTACTGGCAGCCAGAGAACGGAATCCATAGAGAGGTTCCATCTGCTCTCCTATTTTGGCGAGCAAAGTATCAAGTGTGGATGGCTTCTCGGCTGATCCTGCCAACGGCGCACCAGAAAGCGAAATCCACTCGCAGCCTTCTCCTGCCGCAATCACAAGCGCCTCCGAGATGAGCAGTTCCATCACGCCCTTAAAACCTTGATCATTGCGGCGCATCACGTCGAGCGTATACCCCACAAGTTGCCCATCACGGCGGACCGGCATCCAGCTGGTCATGCCATGAATCATGCCATCATCACCAATTGCTAGGAGGAGCCGCGTGCCAGCCACCTTCATTTCTTCGATACCACCCAAGGTGAACCCCATCTCTGGGAGCGCTTTCTCGCTCACCCATTCCTCACTCAGTGCCACGAGGGCGGATGCCACACCGACGTCGAGTTCGTCCCAAGTGGTCCAGACAGTTGTGACGCCTTCCTTGACCGCCTTGTTACGCGCGGTGCGGATGTTCTGGAATTTCTTACCCTTAAATTCGGTGTTCTCACAGCTCAGCACCGCTTCCTCGGCGACCTCGAGACGCTTAAAATCTGGGTGGTTATTAGCAAAGTCAGCATTCACGGAATACCACGCCGGTGTCATGCCTTCGGTCCTGACAAAGTCTTCAAACTCACGCGAAATATCGTCGCCGACCGGTCCGCCCAGAGTCAGGGCAATTCCGTTGGAAGCACGGTAGGCCACGTAGGAATCTCGCTCGAAGAAATATCGGTTGCCCTGCCATAAAGTCATGAAAGAGAGGTGGTCGCCAGAACGTCGTTCCAGGATTTCGCGCGCCTTGACACGGTCGGCCTCCTGCTGAGGATCCGAAGGGGCGGCAAAGCAGCGCCACAGGGCCCAAATCACTGCGAGCCACCATACGTTGCCCACCCATTCGTAAAGGAACCAGCCGAAACCGCTGGCGGGGATCAGCTCGTGTGGAGCGACCAGTGTGATCACTGCAGGAAGGAATCGCAACGGCCACTCAGCAAGAGCAGTGCTTAACGACGCCCCGCCTACAAACGCCGACTTAACCAGCAGCGTTCCGAGCAGCCACGCAGCCGAGCAGGAAGCAGCCACAATGGCCAGGATGCCCGCGTATTTCTTAAGCATGCGCGGGGATTCGTGAACGCTAAAAAGCTTGTGCGAGTAGAGCAACACAGCAATGCAGAACAGCCAAGGAAGCAGCGCTTCAAACAGATTAACCCCATACAAAAAGAAGCCATCTTGGTCAAGATCCCAAAGCTGAATCAGGAGGAAGCCCAAGGACGCGAGCTGGACGACCAAGGAAAGAGACCAAGCAACACGCCGGCCGCGCACCAAGCCAAAGCACAATACAAGCTGAAGAAGAAGCGGCATCAGGTTGGCCAACATGGGCCCAAAGCCATGCATGCGAGCAATGTCAGCTGCCGAGATGCACGCATCGGACGTGGAATCGAGTGTGCACAGAACTTCGACGGAGACGTCGGAAAGCACAGGCCCCCACATGAGTCGGGTGAGGTCAGAAAAGGGCCCTTCGGCGGTGGGATTGATTGCCACGAGGACGGGGCTGATGGCAACCGCGCCCAAAATCAGGGCAACGAGGACGCGCCGCTCGCGAAGTGAGGGCGTCGCACGCGATTGAGGATGCCTCCACATGCCCAAGAAAAGCCCAAGCAGCGCAGCGGTAAGGCCAAGCACATCTGCAAGAGAGCCGGCGTAAAAGACGTTGGTCAAGGCCAGCACCATGATGAGTACTCGGAAGCGGCGCTTCCACAGGCGGGGCATAATCGCTGAGGCATACATGGCTGCGCCAAAGATCCAGCCAACCGGCGTAAACAAGAAGTTGTGGAGCAAGTCGTCGCCCCATCGATTCAAGCCGGTGATCTCAATTCCACGGGCAATAACAAGAGCGAGCGGTGCCGAAACCATTTGTGCCAGAAGGCCAACGACGAAGTATTTCTTGCTGCCCAAAACCTTTTCTGTGGGGATGCCAAAGACGAGCGCAAAGAAGGTCACGACTATCGAGCCACCAATGGTGACGGTACTCAACCCAGAGGTGACGACCCATTCGTAGTCAAGCAGATGCAAAGCCCACATCACCGCGATAAGAGCTGCGGTAACTGGGAAGAACTTGAGCTTCTTAAGCGTGGACATCGGATTCCTTAATTCCGTCGAATGGGTCTCGTTCTACTTGGATTCCTCCGCGGGCTGCAGCCCACGCGAAGGTTTGTCTAAGCGCGGGCCGCCAAACCCCGAAGGAATGGCCGCCGGGCAGCGTGGCAACGTAGCTCTTAGCGCCTGCCTGCCGGAGCATCTCGGCGAGATCGTTCTGCGCGCTCTGGGCATCTTTATCCTTATCGCCGGAAATGAACGCCACCGCAAGATTGGGATATTTCTTGTTCTGAAGCAGGTGCGCAGGATTTTGTGCTTGGAAGGCGCGCTCGTCGCCTTCGAAGAGCTTCGTCACGGTGTCCGAGTGATTGCCCAGGGTGGGCTCAGCTTGACCGGAAAAGTCCATGTAACTGCCGTAACTTGCGGGATGGTTCGTGGCCACTTGCAGCGAACACGTACCGCCATAGGACAAGCCTGCAAGTGACCAGTGCGACTGATCCTCGTCTACGCGCAGCTGCTTTTTGATTGCAGCGGGCACGTCCTGCGAGAGATAGGTCATGACCTTGGCACGGGCAGAGTCGGCGCATACGGGATTTCCAGTTTCCGAGCCAGTCGCATCCACCGCGATAACGATTGGCGAAACTCCTCCGTTTGCTGCTTGGAACTGGTCCGCGGTCTGCGCGGCGCCTCCTGAACCAAACCATTGTTCAGGTCCACCCGGGTTGCCGTGGAGAAGCACCATCACTGGCAGTCGTTGTCCGCGGAAATAAGCAGGTGGCAGGTAAGCGATGGCCTCCCGCGCCTTAAAGCCTGACTTCTCCCCTTGCAGGTTCAAATGCACCGTCGCAGCGCCTTGGCCCTTGTAGGTAGGCAACTGCCAAGGTGAGATCTCTTGGGCCACGGGCCTAGGGTCGAGGGAACCGACGGTCGGGTACGTTTGGTACTCCAAATTCACCAAACCGGCCAGTGCGATCAAGGACAACAGCCCAGCGATCACGGTCGAAGTCTTAGGTTTGCGAAGCAACGCAGCGATAGCAATGGCACCCGCGATCAGAATGTAGACGGGAACGTCCCAGTGCCGAAGGAAAAGCCACGCGATGATCGCGGCAGCAACGGCGAACAAGACCGGCTTTATCTTGCGGGTCCATGCAATCAAGCCAACTGCGCCCACGAGGATGACCACGTAAATGATGCCATTAACAGGATCAGCCAGCGGAAGGTCTAGGAAAAAATTCACTCCTAAACACTAGTCCTGCGCTGGCTGAATACGCTGTGAGAAGGCTGCGAGGTTGGTACTGAATCGCTACCTAAACGCTGCGGGCACGCGCTACCACTGCGGGCAGCTCCTGGAGCACGAAGTCAACGTCCTCTTGGGTGGTGTTGCGTCCGAGGGTAAAGCGTAGCGAACCAATTCCATCGGCCTCGGAAACATTCATTGCTTCCAGCACGTGTGACATGCGATTCACACCGGAATGGCATGCACTGCCTGTCGACGCCTCGATGCCCAACGAGTCGAGCAGCATGATGAGGCTGTCGCCATCAGTTCCGGGGAAAGAAACGTGCAGGTGCGAAGGAAGCATCGGCTCGGAGGAGTTGAGCACCACGTTGTCAATGCTGGATACGATGCCTGCGCGGAGGGTGTCGCGAAGCCGGCCCACGCGCTGGGACTCGGAAGGAATCTCGGCGATGGACTCCTCGAGAGCTGCGGCTAGAGCCGAGGCACTGGCGACGTCGACTGTGCCAGGGCGGATTCCACGTTCCTGGCCGCCGCCATAGGCGATGGGCTGCGGTGCCGGGCTGCGCTTGGCCAGCAGGAGTCCGATGCCGCGCGGGCCGCCGAACTTGTGGGCACTCGCAGCCAGAGTGGTCAGCCCCAGCTCGTGGAAGTTAATGGGCAACTTACCTGCCACCTGGACCGCATCCACGTGAACGGGCGTCCCGGCAGCTTGCGCGCGCGCCGCGAACTCAGCGATGGGCTGGATAGCACCGGTCTCGTTGTTGGCCCACATGCAAGTGGCGACGTCGGCCGGGGTATCCAGCAGCGAGAGGTCGCTGACGTGGGAGTGTCTGTCGACAGGCAGCAGATCCACCTGCGCGCCCTTCAACTGTGCGACGGTGTCGCGGACAGCGGGATGCTCGATGGGCGTCGAGATGACGCGGTTCGTGTTGCCAGCCTTGTAAAGGCCCTGGATAGCGATGTTGTCTGCTTCAGTTCCAGAAGAAGTGAAGATCACTTCGATGGGTTCGCAGCCAAGGAGCTCGGCGACTTTCTCGCGGGCGTCGTCAAGCACGGAGCGAGCGCGCCTGCCAGAGGCATACTGGGCTCCCGAGTTAACGGCCCCGGAGGCGGCAACCCAAGCATCGATGGCCACCTGGCGCATGGGTTGGGTGGCCGCATAGTCGAAGTAGCGAGACATTACTTGCGGGACTCCAACTCAGCAACGAGTGCCGGGGCGATCTCGTGCACGTCGCCCACGACGCCGAGGTCGGCGATCTGGAAAAAGGGCTCGTCTTGGTCCTGGTTGACCACGACGATGGTGCCGGAGGTCTGCATACCGGAAGTGTGCTGGATGGCACCGGAGATTCCGAGGGCGATGTAGAGATCGGGTGACACGGTGACGCCAGTCTGGCCTACTTGATGTGCTGGGTCGTAGAAGCCCTGGTCAACAGCGTCGCGGGTGGCGCCGACGGCGCCGCCGAGGGCGTCAGCCAGCGGCTCCACGATGGTGGAGAAGTTGTCTTCAACGCCGCGGCCGCCGGAGACGACGACCTTCGCTGCGGTCAGCTCTGGGCGAGCCGACTTCTCGTGCGGGGTGAAGGAAGCAACGGTGACGTCCTTCGCGGTGGCGGCGGGCAGCGGCATCGGTGCGGGAGCGACGGCAGCCGGCTGCGGATCAACGGTCACGGCGCCAGGGCGCAGAGTGTAAATCGGGGTGGCACCGGCTGCGGTGGCGGTGGTCTCGTAGGAGCCGCCGAAGATGGTCAGGTGTGCGGAACTATCGGCGTTGATGCCGTCGACGTTGACCAAGGCGCCAGCCGCCAAACGCGCAGAAAGGCGGCCGGCGATCTCGTTGTTGGTCGGGGTGGCTGCCAGCACGATTGGGGCTGGGTTCGCGGCGGCGAGGGCGTGCAGGGCATCGACCTCGGGCAGAATGATGCGCTTGTCGTAGTCCTCGGCGGTCGCCTGGACGATCTGGGCGGCACCCAGTGCTGCGAGCTCGGAATCGAAGGCATCGGCCTGCTTGCCGACGACGACCGCAGAAACGGTGCCCAGGGCACGAGCGGCGGTAATGAGCTCGCCGGTGACAGGATTCAGGACGTTATCTTCGTGTTCTACAAGTACGTATACGTGAGACATTTATTCTCCTAGATAAGGTTCTTCGCGGCGAGGAAGTCGGCGATCTGCTTGGCGGCTTCTTGTGGGTTCGGCTCGGTAATGACCTCGCCGGCGGTACGGGCTGGGCGCTGAGCAGAGGCCGTAACGGTGGTGGTCGGCGCCACTGCCTCGATGCCGAGCTTGGCGACGTCGAGGGTGCTAACCTCTGCCTTCTTCGCGGCCATGAGGCCCTTGAAGTTGGGGAAACGCGGCTTATCGGCCTTGTCGGTAAAGGAGACGATCGCAGGCACAGGCGCCTCGAGCTCCCAGTGACCGCGGGCATCCTCGCGGACGCCGCGCAGGACGCCGCCATCTAGGCTCAGGGACTTCAGATCGGTAAGCGCAGGCAGCTGGCGGTACTCGGCGAGCAGACCTGCGAGCAGGCCGGTGGATGCGTCCGAAGAGGAGTTGCCGAGGGTAATAACCTGCACGTCCTCAATAGTGTTGATGGCCGCGTTCAGGGTCCATGCGGTGGACAGCGCGTCGGCGCCGGAGAGGGCGTCATCAAGCACGTGCACTGCCTCGTCCGCGCCCATGGCAAGAGCCTTGCGCAGCGCCTCGTCGGCGGCGGCTGGACCCATGGTTAGTGCTACGACCTTGAACTCGGGGTTAGCCTCCTTCAGGCGCAGGGCCTGCTCGACGGAGTACTCGTTAATCTCGTCGATGACGTTGTCGACGCTGGTGCGGTCGAGGGTGTGGTCTTCCTCGAGGGACTTGGTGGACCAGGTATCCGGTACGTGTTTGACCAGAGCCACGATTGCGGGCATTGGACACTTCCCTTTCCGATAGATTTATGTTGCGTAATTATCCTCGGACGATACTACTCGCGGTCCGCACAGCAACGCGATTCCCTGCGTGCCAATGCGTGTCATCACAATCGCCATGGAACGTTTGCCCTTGAGCTTGAGCTTCTTGCGCAGCTGATCCGGATCGACGTTTAGACCGCGGACCAGTATTTCGAGCGAGCCCGCGCCGTGCGCCTGCAGCGCAGCCTTAAGCCGCTTGACGGGCACGGCCTCAATGAATGGAAATCCGGACGTGCCTGCCGGGATGCGTTCCCCGGTGAGGTACGCGATACGCGGATCGAGCTGGTGCAGGCCCTCCCGGGCCGCGTAGTGGCGCACCAGACCCGCGCGGACCACGGCGCCATCGGGGTCGATGATGTAGCTGCCGATGTCGCCGGCCTCGGGCAGGTTGTCCTCGTCAAAGTCGTTGCTGTCGAGGATGTCTGCGGCGCCATCCGTGCCTTCAGTGTCTTCCGTGCCGTCTTTGAGCAACACAGCCTGGCGGCCGGTGGCCAAGCCCGGGGTATAGAGACACGCTTCCTTGACGTTGCCGTTCACGCTGGCCACAGAGACCAGTCCCGGCCACTGCGAGAAGTCGAGGCCGGGCGCGCACTTCACGGCCAGCTCGGCACTGTGCGCAATGCGCGAACTGTCAGCACTGTGCGCAGCAACTAGGTCCGGCAGAGGCGGCAAAAGCTTGGCGGGATCGGTGATCCGCTTGCCGTCCTTGCGGCGCGCGGGGTCAGCGATGAGTACCCGTGCAGTGGAGGTTTGGGTCAGCGCATCGGCGCGGAAGAAGGGGTGGGCCACGTTGTGCTGGGCCATTTTGATGCGGGAAGCATCCAGGTCGGAGCCGATGTAGGTGCCCTTGTTCCAGGCGTGCCCTTCGGTGCCGATGGAACAGGTGACATCGTGGACAAGTTCCACGCCCAGGCCTTGCAGAAAGCGGCGTCGGTACTGCGCCAGCACCAAAGGCGTGGCCTGCTGCGCAGAGTCGGAATCCATGAGCCAGTCGGCTGGTAGCTTGCCGCTGCGCCGGGCTTTGATCAGTTCGGCCACGCAGCGATAGTTCTCACCGTAGAGCTGCTGGAGCTTGGCGACGTCGCTCAGCTGCGAGGCTTTGCTGAACTCAAGGTTTAGGCCCGCGATTTCGGGCAGATGCTGGGTGAGGAAATCGACCTCAGCGAGGGTATAACTCATATTCTGTCTACTGGGAAAGTCGTAAAGTACTCGCGGTAGCGCGGGTCGTCTTTGGGATCGCCGATGATGGGGCGAAGGTCGGAGAAGGAGGCGTCGTCAAGCGCTTCTTGCACCGTGGAATAGCTGGATAGCCGCAGCATCTGTGCCCACGTGGGCAGCGCAAGGCGCACCAGCCCGGCGCGCCAACCGTCGAGGACGAGCTGCGGTGGAAACCAACCGGCGTCGTCGGCCTCCATGGTGTGACCGTCCGGCTCCTGGCCCTCGGGCAGTACCCCAATGAAAAAGAAGGTGTCGAACCACTGTCCCCCGTCTTCGCCTGCCCAACGGGACCACGGGCGGAGCATGTCGGAATCGGCGCGCATGCCGTTGTTGCTGAGAAACTCGGTAAAAGAGATGTCATGGGATTCGAGGAGGACGCGCTCGCGGTGATAACGCGATGCGTCGGAGACAATGCCGTCGTCGCGAATGGCGAGCAGCGTGCCGGATTCCTCGAACAGTTCGCGGATCGCTGCAAACACCAAGGCATGTGCTTTGTACTTGGTTACTCCCATGCGCCGTGCCAGGGAGATAACGGAGCGGCCTGTCCACAGATCGCCTGAGTCCCACATGCGGGGCGGGAAGTCACGTGGGTCGACTCCTCCGCCTGGGAACACCGCGTGCCCTGGATAGTTGCGCATGGTGGACACGCGCTCCTGAATCCATACCTCGAGCCCTTCTTCGCCGTCTCTAAGAAGCAAGACAGTCGCCGCCAAGCGTCCACCATTGAACCCGGTGGTTTCGTTATGGTCGATCGCGTCAAGGCGGTCATGGATGGGCTGGGTCATGCATCTTTCCGTTTAGCGTAGGCGGCGGGCGAAGTACCTATCACCGATGCGATCCACTTGGATCGGCTGGTGGAATGCCTGCGTGAGGTTCGCGGAGGTGAGGACCGAGTTAATGAGGCCCTTGGCCACGACCTTACCCTCATCGAGGATCATCGCATGCGTAAATCCGAAAGGGATTTCTTCTACGTGGTGAGTAATCATGACGATTGCAGGCGCATCAGGGTCGAGAGCTAAGCCTCCCAGATATCCCACTAGGTCTTCCCGACCTCCTAAGTCCATGCCTGCGGAGGGCTCGTCGAGGATGAGTAATTCGGGGTTCGACATCAAGGCACGCGCCAAGATGACGCGTTTCTTCTCCCCTTCCGACAGGGTGCCCCAAGTGCGCTCCGCAAGGTGGCTAGCGCCCACTTGTTCGAGAATTTCATAAGCGCGAGAGAAGTCCATGTCTTGATATTCCTCGCGCCAGCGGCCGAGCACTGCGTAGCCTGCGGAGATAACGAGGTCATCGACGCGCTCGTTATCGGGGATGCGATGTTGCACGGCAGCTGAGGAGATGCCGATGGCGGCGCGGAGATCGCGCATGTCGGTCTTGCCAATGCGCTCGCCCATGAGGAAGGCGGTACCGCTGGAGGGGAACTCTTCCGCGGAGGCCATGCGCACGAGGCTGGTCTTGCCGGCGCCGTTGGGGCCGATGATGACCCATCGCTCGTCGAGTTCTACTTGCCAGTCAACTGGGCCCACCAGGGTATTGCCGCCACGTCGCAGTTCGACGCCGCGGAAGTCGATGAGCCAGTCTTCGTCAGTCTCTGGCTCGGGAGCTGGGTTCATTGGATTCACTGGGTTTGTTTGATTCACAGGTTCTATTGTGGCGGATATTTCTGTTGGCCGGTGAAAGTGACACAGCTGCATTAATCTTAAGGGCATGACTACACGCCTTGCTATCGATGACGTTCGCCCAAGCTTGTCCGGTTCTGTCCCTTCTAAAGCAGTGGTGGACGAGGTAATTCCAGTAACTGCGCTGGTGTGGCGGGAGGGCCACGACGCAGTCGCCGCAACGTTGTCGGTGTGGAACTCGGACTCCCCCGCGGTTTCTTCCGTGACGATGGACTTCGATGCCGTCAATCCCGACCGAGTGCATGGCGTGTTTACTCCGGCGACCCCCGGCCGCTGGTTCTTCCGTGTAGACGCGTGGTCAGATCCGATGGCGACGTGGCGTAACGCCATTACCAAGAAGATGGAGGCCGGCCAGTCAGCGCAGGAACTGTCCAATGACTTGCTCCACGGCACGGAGCTCTTCGAGCGTGCATCCCTTCAGTCCCCAACGGATAAGGCAGCGCTGCTTATCGACGCCGCCCGTGCGCTGAGCGACGAATCCTTGGACCCCGCCGAGCGAGTGCAACTGGCGCTGTCTGAAGAGACTACGAAGCTTTTGCACACCCACCCGCTGCGCGATCTCCTCGTAGAGGGCGAAATCCACGAGGTATTAGTTGAGCGTCGCGAAGCGTTATTCAACTCTTGGTACGAGTTGTTCCCTCGCTCCACGGGCGGTTGGGACGAGAACGGCCAGCCGGTGCATGGCACGTTCAAAACCACGCAGAAGGCTTTGGAACGCGTCGCGGATATGGGCTTCGATACCGTCTACTTCCCGCCGATTCACCCGATTGGCGAGGTACACCGCAAGGGCAAGAACAACTCCGTGGTAGCAGAGCCAGGCGACGTCGGCTCCCCGTGGGCTATTCAAGACCACTCCGCCACGCACCCGCAACTGGGCACGATGGAAGACTTCAAGGAGCTGGTGGCCCGCGCAAAGGAGCTGGGTCTCGAGGTGGCCTTGGACTTGGCCCTTCAGGCTTCGCCGGATCACCCATGGGCGCAAACCAATCCAGAGTTTTTCACGGTGCTGCCGGACGGCACCATCGCCTACGCGGAAAACCCGCCAAAGAAGTACCAGGACATCTACCCACTCAACTTCGATAATGATCCTGACGGCATCTACAACGAGATTTTCCGCGTGATCATGCTGTGGGTCGATGCGGGTGTGACCACCTTCCGCGTAGATAACCCGCACACGAAGCCAGCAAACTTCTGGAACTGGCTCATCTCCAAGGTCCACGTAACCCATCCTGAGGTCATCTTCTTGGCTGAGGCCTTCACCCGCGCACCGCGCCTGTTTGGGCTGGCCAAGGCTGGTTTTACCCAGTCTTATACCTACTTCACCTGGCAGACCTCCAAGTACGAGTTGACGGAGTTTGCCAAGATGCACGTCGAACAGGCTGATATCTGCCGCCCGAACTTGTTCGTGAATACCCCGGACATCCTGCACGAGTCCCTACAGACCGGCGGCCGCGCAATGTTCGCCATCCGCGCGGTTCTCGCGGCCACCTTGTCGCCGCTGTGGGGCGTCTACTCCGGCTATGAGCTCTACGAGCACGAGGCTGTTGCGCCGGGTAGTGAAGAGTACTTGGATTCCGAAAAGTACGAGCTGCGCCCGCGCGACTTCCAGGCAGCGCTGAAGAAGGGGGCGTCGCTTGAGGCTTACATCCGCCTGCTGAATCTGATTCGCCGCGAGAACCCGGCCCTGCAGCAGCTGCGCAACCTCAAGTTCCACAATGCGGATAACGAGAACATCATCGCCTACTCAAAGGCGGACCCAGCCACCGGCAACGTGGTTCTCGCCGTGGTGAACCTAGACCCGCGCAATGCCCAGGAGGCCACCGTGACCGTGGACATGGAGGCCATCGGCCGCGCAGACGGCGACGTCTACACCGTGCACGATGCGATCACTGGCGCGGCTTATAACTGGTCCAACCGCAACTTCGTGCGCCTCGAACCGATGCGCGATGTGGCCCACGTGTTCGTCCTTCCACAGGCAGACTCCCATTCGTTGAACCGCCTTGCCTGGCGTGACGTTGACGATTACCGCGCATAACGCCTTTCATAACCAGCCCCGCACCCGCACACAGTTAGGTAACTTGGACACATGACCATTCCGGAACCAGACCTTTCCCGCCTTAATAATTGCCGTCACCACGCGCCGCATGCCTTTTATGGCTGGCATGAAGGTCTCGTCCGCACCCGCCGCCCTGGCGCTGAGGCAGTCCAGTTGGTTACCGCGGCTGGCGCTGTAGACATGTCCCCGGTGGGCCACGACTTGTGGGAAGAAACCCTGCCTCAGGAACAGGACTACCGCCTGCGCGTTACCTACCCGGGACAGACGCCTGTCGACGTCGCCGACGGCTATCACTTCCTGCCCACCTTGGGCACGCTGGACCTGCACCTGATTTCCGAGGGCCGCCACGAGCGCCTGTGGGATGTGTTGGGCGCGAACCTGAAGAGCTACGACACGGACCTGGGCACCGTCGACGGCGTGGCCTTTGCCGTGTGGGCGCCGAACGCTGAAGGCGTTGCGGTAATAGGCGACTTCTGTGGTTGGAATCCCACCCAGTACCCGATGCGCAGCTTGGGTTCAACTGGTGTTTGGGAGGTCTTCATCCCAGGCATTAGCGAGGGCGAGCACTACAAGTTCGCCATCCAGACCAGGGACGGCCGCCGTATCGATAAGGCGGACCCGCTAGCCAAGCGCACTATTGCCCCGCCGGAGACTGCCTCGGTGGTCTCCGCTAATCGCTACGAGTGGAACGATGCTGCGTGGTTAGAGCAGCGCACTGGTGACCTTAACGTGCCAATGAGCGTCTATGAGCTGCACGTGGGTTCCTGGAAGATTGGTTCCAATTACAACTCCCTGCGCGAAGAGCTCATCCCGTACCTGCAGGAGCATGGCTTCACTCATGTCGAGCTGCTCCCTGTTGCCGAGCACCCATTCGGCGGTTCTTGGGGCTACCAGGTGTCGGGCTACTATTCCCCTTCCGCGCGTTGGGGTACTCCGGACGACTTGCGCGCGCTTGTCGACGCCCTCCACGGCGCCGGCATCGGCGTCATCGTCGACTGGGTCCCGGCGCACTTCCCTAAGGATGACTTCGCCCTGGGACGTTTCGATGGCCAGGCTCTCTACGAGCACCCGGACCCGCGCCGCGGCGAGCAGTCCGACTGGGGCACCTACGTCTTCGACTTTGGCCGCAACGAGGTACGCAACTTCCTAGTGGCCAACGCTTTGTACTGGGCAGAGGAGTTCCACATTGACGGCCTGCGCGTCGACGCGGTGGCTTCTATGCTCTACCTGGACTACTCCCGCGACGAGTGGCTTCCCAACCAGTACGGTGGCCGCGAGTACCTGGAGGCGGTCCAGTTCCTGCAGGAGACCAACGCCACGCTGAATCGCGTCCATCCTGGTGTCTTGACCATCGCTGAGGAGTCCACCTCCTGGCCAGGCGTTACTGCACCGACGGATCAGGGCGGTCTGGGCTTCTCCCTGAAGTGGAACATGGGTTGGATGAATGACACCTTGGAGTACTTCAAGCACGAGCCCATCCACCGCCAGTACCACCATGGTGAGCTGACCTTCTCCATGATTTACGCCTACTCGGAGCGATACGTGCTGCCGTTTAGCCACGACGAAGTTGTCCACGGCAAGGGCTCGCTCTGGACCCGCATGCCGGGCGATGACTGGAACAAGGCCGCCGGCCTGCGCGCGCTCTATGGCTACATGTTCTCCCACCCTGGCAAGAACTTGCTTTTCATGGGCCAGGAGTTCGGCCAAACCACGGAGTGGAACGAGTCCAACTCGGTTGACTGGTCCAACCTGGAGGGCTGGGGCAACGAGTGGCACCACGGCATCAAGCGCTTGGTGCGCGATATCAATGCGGTGTACAAGGACACCCCGGCGCTGTGGTCGCAGGACTTTGCACCTGAAGGGTTCCAATGGGTCAAGTCTGACGACTCGAACAACAACATGTTGGGCTACGTCCGCTACGGCACGGATGGCTCCGCGCTGTTGGCGGTGTGCAACTTCTCAGGCAGCTCGGTGCCCAACTATAACCTGTGGCTGCCGCGCGACGGCGCGTGGGAGATGATCCTCAACACTGACGACGCCGTCTACCAAGGAGCAGGCAACGATCTGCCGCGCTGGATTCACTCGCAGGGCAACTACACGGAGCTCCACTTGCCGTCGAACTCCGTGCAGTGGTACCTGTTCAGGGGCTAAGCTCCCCTCCCCGAGGCAGGCCCGCGTTAAGCCTGCTTGTTGACTCTCGCGATGAGTTCCTGCACGCGGGAGTCGATGTCGTCGCGCAGCTCGTTCATGCGCTGGGTGCCCTCGACGCCGCGCAGGGACGGGTCTTCGATATCCCAGCGCTCAGCGGGACCGTCGTAGTCTGCGCCACCTACCACGATGACGTGCTCGACCTGTGAGGCGAGCTCAGGGTCCACAGGCTTCGGAGTGCCCTGCGCCATGTCGGCACCGACCGCGGCAAGCGATTCCGCTGCCTCGTGGTTAATGTCGCCGGCAATGCCTGGCTCTGACACCTGGACGCCTGCGGAATACACGTCCCACTCGGGCGCGTGCTGCTTGGCCAGAGCGGCAGCCATCTGGGACTTGCCGCGGTTGCTGTTGCAAAGAAAAAGTACGGAGGTCATGACTCCGTACTTTATCCGTGTTTTATGCCTCGCGATGAGTTGTAGCGCTACTTCTTAGTAATGGCGTAGTAGACCGGCAGGGACTTCCAGCTAAACTCGACGTTATCGACGTTCTGCGACCAGCCACCAACAACATTCGGGTAGAACAGCGGGATGGCAGGCAGGTCGCGCAGCAGCAGCTCCTGGGCCTGGTTGTAGAGCTTGGCAGCCTCTTCAGAGCTCTTGGCGCCGTTGGCCTTCACGATGAGCTCGTCGAAATCTGGGTTGGAGTACTTAGCGTCGTTGGAGGCGACGTCGCTAGTGAAGTTCGGGCCGAGGAAGTTGCCCATGGATGGGTAGTCGGCCAGCCACGCAGTGCGGTAGGCGCCGTCCATGCGCTCCTTGCGATAAGCGTCGCGGAAGGACTTGAAGTCGGGGAACGGGCTTCCCACGGACTCGATGCCTAAGGTGTTGCTGATGTTGTTCGCTACGGCGTCGGCCCAATCCTTATTGTCGCCGTCGGTGTTGTAGTTGATCGGGAACTGACCTTCAAACTTGCCGTACTTCTCGTCGGCCTTCTTCCACAGCTGCTTCGCCTTTTCTGGGTTGTAGTCAAGGTTGGAGGAACCCGGCAAATCGTCGTCGTAGCCGTCCAAGACCGGCGAGGTGAAGTCGCGGGCCGGGGTGCGAGTGCCCTTGAAGATGGACTCGGCGATTTCGGCACGGTTGATGGACATGGAGATAGCCTGGCGGCGCAGAACACCCTCTTCACCCTTGAAGTGCGGGGTCTCTTCATTGATGGACATCTCGAGGTAGGTCGCCGCTGGCTTGGTCTCGCTGCGCTCAGCTAGGTCAGCCTCGTAGTTGCCGAAGGCCGAGGAAGGAATCGCCTCGAGGACGTCCAGGTTGTTGGCCAACAGGTCCATGTACGCCGCATCGGTGTCGTTGTAGAAGGTGTATTGGATACCTTCGTTCTGCGGGGTGCGCTCGCCGCCGTACTCCGGGTTCGGCTCGATGATGAGGCTCTGGTTGTGTTTCCACGAGACAAACTTGTATGGGCCATTAGAGACGGGGTTCTCGCCGAAGCCTTCTGGGTCGTCAAGCCCGGCCTTAGGAAGCGGGAAGTAGGCGTTGTACCCCAGGCGAGTCGGGAAGTCGGACTCCGGCTGTGTCAGTTCGATGGTGAAGGTGCGATCGTCGATGACCTTGAGCCCTTCCATCTCCTTGACGCCTGGCTCATAGCCCTTAATGGAAGAAAAGAAGCTCTCGTTGAGTTGCTCGTTGGCCACGGCATAATTCCAGGTGTCTACGAAGGTTGCGGAAGTAACCGGGGATCCGTCGGAGAACTTCAGGTCCGGCTTGAGGGTGACCTTGTAGGTCTTATCCCCTTCTTGCTCGATGGACTCGGCCATCTCGTTGTGGACTTTGCCCTCTGCGTCGTAGTAGATGAGGCCGGAGTAAAGCATATCGACCACGCGGCCGCCGCCGTTCTCGTTGGTCATGGCCGGAATGAGTCCCTGCTGCGGCTCGGTGCCGAGCACGGTGACATAGTTGGCGTCGCTAGCCGCATCGCCTGCATCGCTGCCGCAGGCAACAAGACCAAAGGCGAGGGCGCCGGCAGCCAAAACGCCATAAAGCTTTCGCATATATTTCCTCCAGTGGAATATGAGATAGAACACTTGGAGAAAAACTAGCACGGCAGATCACTTTTAAAGCAAAAATGACCGGAAATATTCCGGTCATTTATTGAAGCTTAAGTGTTCGCACTACTGGAGCGCGCCAGAGCCCTTCTGGTAGTTGTCGATATCGAGCTGCGGAGTTGGCTGCAGATGCGCGGTTGCCGGATTCTCCACGGTTGGGTTGGAGAGGTCAACATCAGCGTCGTCCGCGGTTTCCACGTAAGGAAGATTGCCATTGAGCACCTCGCGCACGCGTGGCATATCGATGGAGTTGGTCCAGCGGCCAACAAGAATGGTGGCGAGAGCGTTGCCCGCAAAGTTGGTCAGCGCACGAGCCTCAGACATGAAGCGGTCGATACCAACGATGACACCCACGCCGTCGAGAAGCTCAGGGCGGTGGGACTGCAGACCCGCAGCCAGCGTAGCCAGGCCAGCACCGGAGACGCCCGCGGCACCCTTGGAAGCGATGATCATGAAGACCAGCAGACCGATCTGCTCACCGAGCTGCATTGGCATATTCATGGCGTCAGAGATGAAGATGGACGCCATGGTCAGGTAGATAGCGGTGCCGTCCAGGTTGAAGGAGTAGCCCGTCGGAACGACGATGCCCACGGTTGGCTTGGCGACGCCCAGGTGCTCCATCTTGCGCATGAGGTTCGGCAGAGCAGACTCAGAGGACGAGGTCGCGACGATGAGAAGGAACTCACGCCCCAGGTACTTACACAGCTTCCACATGCTGATGCCACCGAGCAGGCGGGCAATTAGGCCGAGAACACCGAAAACGAAGAGGAAGCAGGTGATATAGAAGGCCAGCATGAGCACTGCCAGAGACTTGACTGCCTCGAAGCCCGTGGCGCCGACGACGCCAGCGATAGCGCCGAATGCACCAATCGGGGCAACCCAGAGGATCATGGTCAAGATCTTGAAGGTGACCTTCTGCAGGTTGGCCACAAAAGCCAGGATCGGCTCACCGGACTTGCCCATGGACTGAACGGCGAAGCCGAAGAGCAGAGCAACAAAGAGAACCTGGAGGACAGAACCGGAGGTGAATGCCGAGAACAGAGTGTCTGGAATGATGGACTGCACGAAACCGGAAAGGCCGTGAGCGCCTTCCTCAGCCTGCTTGACGTACTTGTCAGCTTCGCCCGCGGTGGCCTGGATGTTTAGGCCTGCGCCTGGCTCGATGAAGTTGCCAACGATGAGGCCGATTGCGAGAGCAAACGTAGACATCGTGATGAAGTAGATGAGGGCAATGCCGCCGGCCTTGCCCACCGAGGCAGCAGCGCGAACGGATCCAATGCCAAGGACAATGGTGCAGAAAATGACCGGAGCGATGATCATCTTGACGAGGCTGACAAACATCGTGCCGACGATCTTCATGTTCGACGCAGAATCAGGCGCGATCAGGCCGAAGGCAATACCTCCGAGAACGGCAATGATAACCGCGATGTAGAGCCAGTGGGTGCGGTCCTTCTTCGGAGCCTTGGACTCCGCAATCTTTGGACCTTGTGGTGAGAGGGTGGACATGGACACTCCCTTCAGGGGGAACTAGAAACCTGCACTGAGAGTTGCTCGACAACTTTGCCCAACAAAGTGCTACGGCTCACTCAGCATTCTTAATGTAGGCGATATTAAACCGCGCCTATTGGGATCTAGAAATTGGCCCTGCGCTGGGGGTATACGAAAAATAACCCCGGGCCATAGCCGGGGTTAATAGCCAGTCCCCCAAGTCCAGAAAAATGGGAGAATCGGACTTTTCAGAATGGGGGTAAGCAGGAGCGCTGTCTACCCCTTGCCCCTGCCTAGTACAGGGCGCTGGCGAGTTGGGTGCGCGCCTTAAGTACACGCGGGTCCGAAGACTCGAAGAGTCCAAACAGCTCCAGCAGACGGTCCTTGAGTGTTTGCTTCTCGTCACCCGCGGTACGTTTCATACCCTCAATCAGGCGGTCAAACGCCTTTTCGGGAGTGCCGGCGACTACCTCGGCGTCGGCTGCATCGAGCTGCTTGGCGACGTCCTGCGGTTCCGCGTCCGCTGCCGCCACTGGATCCTCACTGCGATTGGCAGGGTCGAGGCGCTTGAGCAGCACCGTGGTGTTGCGCGCCTGTTTGATCTCCACGTTGTCGGGTTCAGAAGCCAGGATTTCGTCATACTGGGCGATAGCGGCGTCGAAGTCGCCGCGATTCAAGGCTTCCTCAGCGACGTGCAGGCGGGAATCCGGCGCCTCAGATTCCTCTTGTGCTTCCCCACCGCTTAAGCCGCGCAGCTGCGGACCGAGTTTCTCAACGAGGGTCCCAGTCCACTGCTCAAGGGCATCCTTGGGCTGGGCTCCCTCGAAGTTGGTGACGGGCTGGCCCGCAGCGATGGCAACGGTGGTCGGCAGGTTCTGGATACCGAAGACCTGAGCCACCTGGGGCACCACGTCGGCGTTGATGTAGCCGACGATGAAGCTTAAGTTACCGGCCTCCGCCAGGGACTTGAGATCAGCTTTGAGCTGCTCGGAAGCAGGTGAGCGCGGGGAACCGATGAGTGCAATGACAGGCACCTCAGCGGAGCGGCGGATTAAGTCTGCTTCGAAGTTCTCCTCGGTGACCTCGAAGAAAGCCGCGATGCCTGCGGGGGCATCGTTAGGCGCTTCTGCCTTCTGCTTCAAGGCGCCCAGGTCGAGGGCACCGCCTACGTAAGGTCCGGTCACTTCTTTTCCTCCAGACGACGATTAACAGAGTCTACTTTTTGTGTGAGTTGCCCGGTCACGCCTTCGCGGATATCGGCCTTGATGACCAAGGAAGTACGGGGAGAAACCTGGCGCACGGCGTCGGTTGCCTCTTTGATGACCGCGAAGACCTGGTCCCATTCTCCCTCCACGAGGGTGAACATGGCATTTGTTTCATTGGGGAGCCCAGAAGCGCGAACGACGCGCACTGCCTCGGCTACGGCCGCGGACATCTCTGCGGTTTCATCGCCAACGACGGTTGGCGCTACAGAAAATGCAACAATCATGCCCGCTATCCTACCTACGCTCCCAACAGTGCCGGTGCCAGTGCCTACGGTCCTCTTCCCTACCACCGGTATCGCGAGGCCAGGCCACGATATGAGCCACGCGTGGCGGGATGTTTTGATTACATCCCGGACAGATATAAAACTTCGTGGCGGCGGCGCTGCCAATGTGGCGCATAATGAAAGGTTCGCCGTGGGTCCGTTTAGGGCCCTCGACTGTCTGGGAACCGAAGAAGGTGGATCCGTCCTTAGGAAGAGGACGCAGTTCAGGGCGATTACGGCGGTTGCGACGTGGCACTAGAACAACCGCAGTTCGTTCGATTCAATCCCGCGGAGGTCCTGGTAGTCCAGGATGACACAGCGGATACCGCGGTCTTCGGCGAGTGTGCGCGCCTGCGGCTTAATCTCTTGGGCCGCGAACACGCCCTGCACAGGAGCAAGAAGTTCATCGCGGTTGAGCAGCTCAAGGTAGCGGGTGAGCTGTTCGACGCCGTCGATACCGCCGCGCCGCTTGACCTCAATGGCCACGAACTTGTTGTCTTGGTCCTTGGCCATTATGTCTACTGGGCCAATCGCGGTGGGATATTCGCGACGGACCAGCGAATAATTCTCACCGAGCGTGTCGATGTGCTCAGCGAGGAGCTCCTGCAGGTGAGCCTCGACTCCGTCTTTGACCAGGCCGGGGTCTTCACCCAGCTCCACGGAGATGTCCTGATGAATCTCTGCGATTGTTATGCGCAGCTGCTCACCTTTGGGGTTTTCTACGAGCCACAGTTGCTCGCCGGTGTCCTCGCCGTCAATGTCGGTGATAGCGGACTCTTCGAGCGTGCAGGGTGGGGTCATCCAGTTGAGTGGCTTGTAGGCGCGGTCGTCGGCATGAATGGACACGGAGCCATCGGCCTTAACTAGCACAAGGCGGTCCGCCATGGGCAGGTGAGCATCCAAGCGGCCAACATAATCTACTGAGCAACGGGCGATGACTAAACGCATGCCCTCTACCCTATAGGTTGGCTACTGTTCTTTAGCAAAGCGGGTCGCCCGCTGCCGAAGCTGGCGGTAATCCAGCCTCTCCTGACGCTTCGATGGGGCAGCCTCAATCCAAGCCGTAAGCCCCATGATGCCGTGCGAATCCGAGGCGATCTCATACTCCTGCCCGCCAAAGGTGAAATGCAGCACTGATTGCCCCTCAGACATGAAAGCGGCCTCGTCATCGTCCAATGGGCGCGTGCCAATTAGTTCGACGTCGAGGCGATTAAAGCGCAGGTCTGCTTGCAGTGAAACGGAGCGCAGCTTGAAATATTCAACGTACTCGCCGTTGTAGCGCATCACACCATGGCGCCAAGTGTGGGAATCCTTAGCCGGCAGGGAACGCAGCAGTACTGAGGTCCCGCGCTCACGCAGCATAAAGAAACGGCGTGCGGCGAGAAACAAACAGACCAGCACAATGAGCCCCACCGCAATAAGGAACAAACCAATTACTGATGAATTCATATTCAGGTGCTCCTTACTGCTAGGCAACCGTAGCTGATGAATGAATTCTAGCGCTTTAGTTGCACCAAATGCCACTAATCGAGCTAATGAATGGCGAGATCGAAAAAGCGCTCCGTCTCCTCGTGTGGAGGAAATGGAGCGCTTCGAGAGCGGAAGGGCTTTGCTGCCCGTTACTCTCCTAGCCCTTGTTGGCGCGGCGCACAGCACGCTGTGCGGCTGCACCGCGGTTGTGGACGAGAGCTTCGTCAGACTTCTGGTCTTCGGAAGCCTGTGCCTCATCAACTTCGGTGGACCAAGTGGCCCAGTTGGCGAGGACAGTGATCTTGTCCCTGGACACGGAGAGGAAGCCACCCTGGACAGCGGCGACGAGGCGCTCGCCGTCCACTGGGTGGATGGTCACGACGCCGTTCTCGGCCAGCTGGCCGACCAATGGCTCGTGACCAGGAAGCACGCCGATCTCACCCTCGGTGGTCTCAGCCGTAACCAGCGTGGCCTGTCCAGACCACAGCATGCGCTCGACGGATACCAATTCAGCGGTGATGTCAGCCATGTGCCACTCCCTACTTCTCGGTGAGCTTCTTGTACGCAGCCTCGACGTCGTCCAAGCCACCCAGGCCGTTGAAGGCCTGCTCTGGGTAGTGATCGAACTCGCCGTTGCAGATGCGCTCGAAAGCGTCGATGGTCTCGGTCAGCGGGACGTAGGAGCCTGGCAGGCCGGTGAACTTCTCTGCGACGAAGAAGTTCTGGCCCAGGAAGCGCTCGATACGACGGGCACGCTGAACGGTGACCTTGTCCTCCTCAGACAGCTCGTCCATACCAAGGATCGCGATGATGTCCTGGAGTTCCTTGTTCTTCTGCAGGATGTGAATAACACGCTGTGCAACTTCGTAGTGGTGCTCGCCCACGATGGACGGCTCCAGAATACGAGAGGTAGAAGTCAGCGGGTTCACAGCCGGGTAAATACCCTTGGAAGCAATACCACGGTCCAACTCGGTGGTTGCATCGAGGTGGGCGAAGGTGGTGGCCGGAGCCGGGTCGGTGTAGTCATCCGCAGGAACGTAAACGGCCTGCAGAGAGGTAATCGACTTGCCCTTCGTGGAGGTAATGCGCTCCTGCAGGACACCCATCTCGTCAGCCAGGGTTGGCTGGTAGCCAACGGCGGAAGGCATACGGCCCAGCAGGGTTGAAACCTCAGAACCTGCCTGAGTGAAACGGAAGATGTTGTCGATGAACAGCAGCACGTCCTGGTTCTGCACATCGCGGAAGTACTCCGCCATGGTCAGGCCGGACAGAGCCACGCGCATACGGACTCCTGGCGGCTCATCCATCTGGCCGAACACGAGGGCGGTGTCCTGGAGAACGCCCATCTCTTCCATTTCGAGGAAGAGGTCGGTGCCCTCACGGGTACGCTCGCCGACGCCGGCGAAGACGGAAGTACCGGAGAACTCGCGTGCGATACGAGTAATCATCTCCTGGATAAGAACGGTCTTACCAACACCTGCACCGCCGAAGAGGCCGATCTTGCCGCCCTTCACGTACGGGGTCAGGAGGTCGATAACCTTAATACCGGTCTCCAGGATTTCGGTCTTGCCCTCGAGCTGGTCGAATGCTGGCGGCTCGCGGTGGATGCCCCACTGCTCGCCGTCGCGGCCCAGACCAGGCTGGTCGAGGCAGTCGCCCAGTGCGTTGAAGACGTGGCCCTTGACCACATCGCCGACTGGAACGGAGATTGGCTTGCCAGTATCGGTCACGGTAGCGCCGCGGACGAGGCCGTCGGTCGGTGCCATGGAAACGGTACGGACGAGGTTGTCACCGAGGTGCTGAGCGACCTCGAGGGTGACGGTCTTTGCAACAGCCTCGAGAGTAATCTCGACGGTCAGTGCGTTGTACAGTGCCGGCAGTCCGCCACGCGGGAACTCCACGTCGACGACCGGACCGATGACGCGCACCACACGGCCGGCAACAGCCGACGACTGTGTGTTCTGCTCTTGCAGAGCTGAAGTCATAATCTAGTCACTTTCTGCGCTTTCGGCGAGCGCACCAGCGCCACCGACGATCTCTGTAATTTCCTGGGTAATCTGTGCCTGACGAGCCTGGTTGGCCACGCGCGAGAGGTTCTTGACCAGCTCGGTAGCGTTGTCAGTAGCAGACTTCATTGCGGTACGGCGAGCGGCGGACTCGGAAGCGGAAGCCTCCAAGAACATCGCGAAGAGGATGCGAGAGACATACTGCGGGAGCAGACTCTCCATCAACGTGTCCGCATCCGGCTCGAACTCGTAATCAGGGGTGACCTGATCAGCGGGCTCGGCGTCGGAAAGCGCGGACTCGCCGAGGTGGAATTCCTCGTCCTCGATGACCGGAACCACTGGCAGCAACTGCTGGGCACGCGCGGTCTGAGTCAGCATGGACTCAAACTCGGTATACACAACGTGGACCTGGTCGAAGCCACGGATGGCCTCGCCCTCGGTGTTGATGCCTTCGCGGTACTTAGCGGTCCCCTTCGAACCTGCAATGAATCCGTCAATCATGTGACGACGGACATCGTGGGTGGTTTCCCAGGACGGATCCTGGGAGAAACCAGCCCAGCTGCCTGCAACGTCAGCTTCACGGAACTTGTAGAAGCCAACGCCTTTATTACCCGTGACGTAGCGGACGGTCTCGTAGCCCTGCTTCTTGAGCAGTGCTTCGAGCTCGGCTGCCTTCTTGAAGATGTTGTTATTGTAGCCACCGCACATGCCGCGGTCAGAAGAGACCACGAGAATAGCGGCGACCTTGCCATCTTCACGTTCACGAAGCATGGGGTGATCCAGCGAGCTGGCCGTTGCGAGCCTGTTCATAACATTCGCAAGCTCGTGTGCGTAAGGCAGTGATGCCTCAACCCTTGCCTGTGCCTTGGTAATGCGCGAGGTAGCAATGAGCTCCTGTGCCTTGGTGATCTTCTTGGTGGAATTAACGGACCTGATGCGGTCACGCAGTTCACGAAGATTAGCCATGGTGTTCGCTCCTCCCTTCTTTTATCTAGACGGTTGATTCTTAGAGCTGTGCGGACTCTAGTTAGCCGTCTTGCGGGAGACGTTGAGCTCGGTCTTCTTCACCTCAGCCGCGTCGAGCGGCTCAACCGGTGCCTCGGAGCCAATGTTGTGGCCCTCAGAGGTACGGAAGGATGGGGTGAAGTCCTTTGCAGCCTTAACGAGCGCATCCTTGGACTCGTCGGACAGAGCCTGGCCACCAGCGATCTGCTCGAACACCTGAGGGGTGTTGGAGTGCAGGTACTCGTGAACTTCAGCTTCGAAGCGACGTACATCCTCGACGGGAACGACGTCGAAGATGCCCTGGTCTGCCAAGTAGATGGAAACCATCTGGAACTCGACAGGCTGTGGGGAGGACTCTGCCTGCTTGAGCAGCTCGACCAGACGCTCACCGCGCTCGAGCTGTGCCTTGGAGGCCGGGTCGAGGTCGGAAGCGAAGGCAGCGAATGCCTGCAGGTCACGGTAAGCAGCAAGCTCAAGACGCAGGTTACCGGCGACCTTCTTCATACCCTTGGTCTGCGCAGCGCCACCCACACGGGAGACGGACACACCGACGTTAATTGCCGGACGGACGCCCTGGTTGAACAGGTCGGACTCCAGGAAGACCTGGCCGTCGGTAATGGAAATAACGTTGGTCGGGATGAAGGCAGAAACGTCGTTCGCCTTGGTCTCGATGATCGGCAGTGCGGTCATGGAACCTGCGCCCATGTCGTCGGAGAGCTTTGCAGCACGCTCCAGCAGACGGGAGTGGAGGTAGAAAACGTCGCCCGGGTATGCCTCGCGGCCCGGCGGACGGCGCAGCAGAAGGGAAATCGCACGGTAAGCCTCAGCCTGCTTGGTGAGATCATCGTAAATAACCAGGACGTGGTTGCCCTGGTACATCCAGTGCTGACCCAGGGCCGCACCGGAGAACGGGGCGAGCCACTTGAAGCCGGCAGCGTCGGAAGCCGGAGCAGCCACGATGGTGGTGTACTCCAGTGCGCCGTGCTGCTCCAGGGTGTGGCGGACTCCAGCAATGGTGGAGCCCTTCTGGCCGATAGCGACGTAGATACAACGTACCTGCTTGTCCTTGTCGCCAGACTCCCAGTTAGCCTTCTGGTTCAAGATGGTGTCGATGCAGACTGCGGTCTTACCAGTCTTACGGTCACCAATGACCAACTGACGCTGACCACGACCAATCGGGGTCATTGCGTCAATAGCCTTGATGCCGGTCTGCATCGGCTCTTCAACCGGCTGACGCTGCAGCACGGACGGTGCCTGCAACTCGAGGACGCGGTCCTCTTCAGCGGCGATTGGGCCCAGGCCGTCGATCGGCTGGCCCAGTGGGTTGATAACGCGGCCGAGGAATTCCTCGCCCACAGGGATGGAAAGGACTTCGCCAGTCCTCTTGACCTCGTCGCCCTCGGTGAGGGACTCGAAGTTGCCCAGGACAACGACACCGATGGAGTTGGTGTCGAGGTTCTGTGCGACGCCGATAACGCCGCCTGGGAACTCGAGCAGCTCATTCGCCATAACGGATGGCAGGCCCGAAACCTGCGCAATACCGTCAGCTGCCGAAATGACCACGCCGACCTCCTCACGGGAGGCCTCCGCGGAGTAGCTCGAGGTGTAGTTCGCAATCGCGCTACGAATCTCATCGGAGGAGATCGTCAGCTCCGCCATGTTCTTCCTGCTCTCGGTAGTATCTTCCAGCAATTACTTAATCATTTCTGTCGTTTCGGCTAAGCCATCTTGGCACGCAGGCGGGCAATCTTGCCTGCCGTGGAACCGTCGATAACTTCATCGCCGACGCGGATGGCCATACCACCGAGGAGGCTGGTGTCAACCTCAGAGTGAATGGACATCGCACGACCATAAATTTTGCCCAGCTTCTCAGCGAGTGCTGCACGCTGGCTATCATTCAGCTCACCCGCGGTGGTGACGCGTGCAATGGTGCGACCCTGCAGCTGCGCTGCGTAGTCGGCCAGAGCGGCGACATCATCGATGGGGTTCTGCTCAGGGCGGCCGATGGCCTGGAGCGCAAGCGCCTCAGAGAACATCGTTACCTTGCCGTAGAGCACGCTTGCCAGCAATCCGCGCTTACGTGCGGACGTAGCAGTTCGATCGGAAAGCAACTGGGTCAGCTCTGCCTCGTTCTTCAGGATGCTGGACAGACGGAAGAGCTCGTCTTCCACCTGGCCCAACTGGCCCTGAGCCTCAGCACCACGCAGGAGTGCGCGGCGACCAAGGGATACGAGACCCTTGACCAAGTCACGAGTGGAGGACCACTGCTCGGCTGCAGCTGCTTCGATGACCTGAGCGGCGATCGGAGCAATCTTGGAGCCGAAGAGGTTCTGCACCAGAGACTTGCGGGTGTCGGCCGGAACGGCGGCGTCGGTTAGCGCAACGCGCAGTTCGCGGTCTGTATCAAGGACATCGACGACCTCGAAGAGGTCGAGACCTGCCTGTGCAGCGCTCGCAACAGCGTTGTCCGAAGCCAGAAACTGATCCAGCTTGAATTCAACGCTCGCGAGAGCTTCGCGGCTAGCTGCCTTCATAGTTGCCTACTTTCCGGCCGGTGCCACAGAATCGAGCTCGGACAGGAAGGTGTCAATCGTGGAGGACTGCTTGGTAGCGGACGAAAGCTCGCCGCCGAGCAGCTTCTCAGCCAAGTTGATGGAGTTCTGTCCGATTTCGGAACGCAGCTCGGAGATGACCTGTGCACGGGAAGCCTGCAGCTGCTTCTCACCAGAGGCGACAATGCGGCGGGATTCTTCCTCAGCCTGGCTCTTAGCCTCAGCCTCGATCTGCTTGCCGCGCTCGCGCGCCTGCTCACGGATCTCTGCAGCTTCTGCACGTGCGTCAGCAAGCTGTGCGTTGTACTTCTCGAGAGCAGCCTTAGCTTCAGCCTGCTGAGCCTCAGCACGCTTCATGCCACCCTCGATTCGGTCCTCGCGCTCCTGGAGCATCTTGTTGTATGCCGGAAGAACGAACTTCCAGAACAGCCACAAGATGACAACGAAACAGATCAAAGACCAGAAAATGTCATAGTTCTTGGGCAGAAGGACGGAGAAGCTGCCGGAACCCGGGTTCTCCTCCCCCGCCGCAAGCGTATAAAAGACGTTGTTCATGTGGTCTCCAGTCTTAAAAGGTTGGTTTAGGAAAACGCGAACTTTTTAGAACAGGAAGCCTGCAACGAGGCCGATAAGTGCAAGAGCCTCGGTGAAGGCGATACCAAGGAACATGGTGGTACGCAGCTGGCCGGCCATTTCAGGCTGGCGAGCCATAGCCTCAACGGTCTTACCGGCAACGATGCCGATACCGATACCAGGGCCGATTGCGGCGAGGCCGTAGCCAACAGCCTTCAAGCTGTCGAGGTTAGCGGCAGCATCCTGTGCAAGAATGATTTCGTTCATGGTGAAAGTCGTTCCCTTTCGTATGTCCTGTCCGCATTCTTACGGACAGGGAGATAGTTTCTGTGAAGTTGAGATTTTTCTCGGTCGCGCTCGTCGACCTCGTCCTTAGTGCGAATCCGCGTGGAGGGACAGTTCGATGTACACCGCCGTCAGAAGGGCAAAGATGTAGGCCTGCAGGAAGATGACCAGGAGCTCGAACAAGCTGAATGCAAGTCCCAGAACAATGGTCAAACCAGACAGTGCCGTCCAACCGTTCAGCTGCCAGAAGAAGAAGTTCGAAGCAGAGAACAGGAGGACCAGAATGATGTGTCCAGCCAAGAAGTTCGCCATGAGACGAATGGCGAGGGTAACTGGTCGCAGAATGAAGGTCGAGAAGAACTCGATCGGCACAACGAGCAAGTGCAGGACCGGCGGAAGGTTAGGAATAACCACCGAGGACTTAACAAACTTGCCGAAACCGTAGCGCTTTGCACCGGCGTAAATCATTGCGATGTACGAAACCGCTGCAAGAACGATAGGCATACCGATACGACCATTCGGCGAGACGTTAAGTCCCGGGATGATGGTCGGTACGTTCATAAACAGGACTGCGAAGAAGATCGTCGCGATAACCGGGAGGAATCGCTTCGCCTCCTTCTTACCCAAGATGTCTTCGGCGATGTAGATGCGGACAAAATCGACCGCATGCTCGCCGACATTCTGCAGACCCTTTGGAACCAACTTGGGGTTCTTAAAGGCCAACATGAAAAGAACCACCAATACCAGCGTCATCAAGATGCGCACCAGCATTAGGCGATCAAGCGCGAACCATCCGTCGGCAAAGTCGCCGAAGAACAGATGGTCAGCATCTACTTGCCCCGGGAAGAATTCTTCACCCAGATCAGGCGCGTGGAAGTGCCCTTTCATGGCCAATGTTGTAACGCTCAGCGTTCTCTCCCGTGTTAGGGCCGCCGCAATTGGATATTGCGGACGGTGCGATGGACGTCTCAAGCTCTCTGTCACGACTTCGGACTCCGTCGCACATCTTCGAAGAAGTGACAGGGATTGACCGCGCGGGAGCCGAAATTTCAATGACCTCGCAGCTAGCAAGGAAAATATTTCGGTTCCGCGGTAACCCGCACGAAATAATATCAGTTCAGCGCGTTTGAGACGTGTAGCAGGGTGGAGCCGAAATGACGCCACCCCGCCCTGCTTCGCTATTTCCCACTTTTAAGGCTTATGACTAGGCAAAAGACCTTTTATGGCCTTTGTCACACACAGGAAATATGCACCACCCCGGGGGTGGAATTTACACACTTTTCACACGTTCCCCCAAGGAAGGTACCTGCCCCACATTCGGGTTATATGGCGCAAAACATAAGCCACCCCGGGCAAGCAGACAACGAATGTCCACCCACCACGGGGTACAGGCCGATAAGTTCGGCAAAAATGGGTTAGCGCGAGAATTTAATGCACGTAAGATACGCGGGCACTGACTACGCCCCATGCCTCTGTGCCGAGAGTCGCCAAGAGCGCCAGGACTACGGTCACGAACATGGCCATCTTGTCGTAAAACTCAAGGTCGCGAATCACGGCCAAGATGATAATGAGGACCAAGATCTTCACCAGCCAGCTGCCCATCACCACGATGATGGTATTGGTCGGCGAAGTCTTGGATGCAGCGAGCACAGACACCACAGTCAACAGTACGAAGCCGCCGCCGATGCCGGCGCCAATTACGACGCCCCAAATGCCGGGTAGTCCGCGCATACCTCCCCAGACAGCCAGGGACAAGATAGTTATCGCTACCAGTGCCATCGAGCCGAAGTTTAAGGCACGCTTGAGCGGCAAAACTGGATCATCAAAGTCTTCAACCTTGTTAATCGGCGCATCGTTCGCGGCGTTGTTAGTCATAGGCAAAAAGCCTACATCACGCCCGCGTCTATGAAGGATCCGTATGGGCTACTACTGTGGCGCCAGGCTTGGCGCGTCCGAGCTTGCCCTGGCGAAGTGGGATGAGCGTGACGCCGAAGGCAAAGAGCAAAGCCAGCACCGTAATAGTCGTTGCGAGAACCGGCGGGACTATGGAAAAAGACACCGCCCCAAAAGCTACAGCGGATACCCACAAATAGAGGACGAGTACGGTTCGGCGGTGAGTATGACCCAAGGACAAGAGGCGGTGGTGGATGTGCGCTTTGTCCGCAGAGAAAGGCGAACGCCCCTGTGAGAGGCGGCGAATAACCGCCCAGACAAGGTCCAGGACTGGAATAAATACAGCAGCGGCCACGACGATGAACGGCGAAGCGAGAGCCACCATGTCGACAGTACCGTACAAGGACATATTGATCTTGCCCGAGGCAGACGTCGAAGCCGCCGCCAGCAGCAGGCCAATGAGCATCGATCCACTGTCCCCCATGAAGATACGAGAAGGCTCAAAGTTGTGGGGCAGGAATCCGGCACATATACCCACCAGCGCTGCCGCGATGATTGCGGGCGGATATGCGGAGACCGCACCACCTTGATCATGCAAGACGGTCAGGGAGAAGACCAGGATCGCGGCGCCTGCAATAAGGCCTAGGCCGGCGGCGAGACCGTCAAGGCCATCCACGAAGTTCATAGCGTTAATCAGCAGCACCGTAAAGAATGTAGTCAAGAGCGTGCCCTGGATTTGGTCAAGAAGAACCGTAGTTCCATCCCCCAGCGGGATGAAGAGCAACGTCCACGTCAGACCGAGGCCGCTCATGATTCCAGCGGCCAGTAATTGGCCCACTAGTTTGACTACCGCACTGAGCTCAACAAGATCGTCGATGACACCCACAAGCACTATGGCCAGCGCCGCCCATAAGACCGCGTTCATCTCCGGGGTAACGGGCATAAAGCCGCGAGTCAATGCTGGAAACTGACCCGCAATGAATACCGCGGCCGCAAACCCGGTAAACATCGCCACGCCGCCCATCTGCGGGGTGGGTTGAGAATGCGAATCTCGCAAGCGAATTTCTGCCACTCGGCCAGTGCGGACCAAAAAGCTCCGAACTAAGCCAGTGGCAAGATAGGTAAAGGTCGCTGCGACGAGAATAACGAGGGCTATCTCGCGCAGCGGTACTCCAGTTCCGCCCACACACTCTCCTTTTCGCTCGGGTTCTTGTCTTTGCTACTGCGCCTCAGCGCCTAGGCACTACTACGCCTCAGCGCCTAGGCGCCAGGACGGGTGCGCAGAGACTCTGCGGTCACACCAATAACCGCAGCGATTTCCTCCGCGGACAGCGCACCCTCGCGCAGCAGGTACGGACGCTCCCCGGAGAGGTCGATGATGGTGGAGGGCTTTCCAATTGCGGTCTCGCCGCCATCGAGGTAAACGGTCACGGCTTTACCCAGCTGTTGCTTTGCCTCAAGGGCGGTGGTCGGCGGGGTCTGACCGGAAATGTTTGCGGAAGACACAGCCATGGGGCCTACCTCGCGCAACAGTTCAATCGCGATCGGGTGCAGCGGCATACGCAGCATCACGGTGCCGCGGGTATCGCCGAGGTTCCAGGGCAGAGACGGAGCCTGTGGCACCACGATGGACAGGCCGCCCGGCCAGAAAGCCTCGACCAAGGTACGTGCGGTATCGGTATAGCTGGCAACCAGGCCGCGAATTGTGTCCCACGATCCCACTAATACTGGGACCGGCATGTCAGGACCGCGATGTTTGGTGGCCAGCAGGCTTGCCACGGCGTCGTTGTCAAACGCATCGCAGCCCAGGCCGTAAAGAGTGTCAGTTGGCATCACAACCAGACGGCCCGACTTCGCAGCCTTTACTGCGAGTGCCATTCCCTCTTCGCGCTCTGCTTGGTCGGCGCAGTTATAAATCTTTCCCTGCATGCTTTCCTCACTTCATGTTTACAGACCAACCTACTGTACTCCTGCGGAGTAGGCGCTTACACTTTGCGCGCCGTAACGAAACGGGCGGTGCCTGTCAGATCCCGCAGCACGGCGATATCGGTGAACCGTCCATCAGCGTGGAGCACAGCCTGCACTGCAGCGCTGGTGGCGTCGTCGTGCTCGATGCCCACTCTCCCGCCGGGCTTGAGCAGCTCCGCGATGCGCGGGACGAGGCGGTTGATTATAGCCATACCGTCCTCCCCACCAAAGACTGCCATGTGTGGGTCGTGGTAGACCTCGGGCTCGAGATCTGGGGTTTCCGGCACATAGGGCGGGTTGGTGAGCACGAGGTCGACGCTGCCGTCGAGCTTGCGCAAGGTCGCAGGCGCAGTCGCGTCGCCCTGGACAAGCCGCAGCCCCTCGCCGGCCACGCGGGAGAGGTTGCGCTGCGCATAGGAAAACGCCTCATCGGAGAGCTCGACCGCGTACACCTCGGCTTCCGGCATTTCGTGCTTGACGTAGCCGGCCAGCGCGCCGCTACCGGTACACAGGTCGACGACACGCGGAGGCGACGCGGGAACTGTAAGAGCTGTAGGAGCTGTGTGCTTAGCGACGTCGCGAAGCATGCGCACTCCCCAATCCGCCAGGACTTCAGTCTCGGGGCGCGGGATGAACACGCCTGGTCCGACCTCGAGCTCAAGCGGGCCAAACCACGCAGTACCGAGGATGTGTTGCAGCGGCTCGCGCGCAGCACGGCGCGCCGCCCAGCCCTCATACGCGATGTCGAAGCCCGGGATGGGAGCTGCGTCAAGGTCGATGTCCATGTGCCCGCAGCCGATGAGCTCGGCGGCCAACAAACGGGCATCCCACTCGGGGCTGGGAACTCCAGATGCGCGAAAGCGCTCCGCGGCGTCGCGAAGCGCTTCTGCGTAGGTGTGAAAAGCCACCTTTAGCCTTCCGCCTCCAAGCGCTCCGCTCGCTCTTGGGCCTGCAGGGCGGTGATGAGATCCTGCATGTCACCGTTGAGCACGGCATCCAGGTTGTTCGCCTTGTAGCCAATGCGGTGATCGGTAATGCGGTTCTCCGGCCAGTTGTAGGTGCGGATGCGCTCCGAGCGGTCCAGGGTACGGACCTGGGAGGCACGCTGCTCGCCGGCCTCAGCCTCGCGAGCTTCGCGCTCAATCTGATCCAGGCGGGCCTGCAGCACCTGCAGTGCACGGGCCTTGTTCTGAATCTGGGAACGCTCCTTCTGACAGGTCACCACCAAGCCGGTGGGAAGGTGCGTGATACGCACTGCGGAGTCGGTGGTGTTAACGCCCTGGCCGCCCTTACCGGAGGAACGGTAGACGTCAACGCGCAGGTCCTTCTCGTCGATGTTGACGGACTCGACCTCGTCCGGCTCTGGGTACACCAGCACGCCAGCGGCGGAGGTTTGGATGCGCCCCTGGGACTCGGTGACCGGGACGCGCTGCACGCGGTGCACGCCACCCTCGAACTTGAATACGGACCAAGCGCCGTCGCGGGACGGGGTCTTGGACTTGAAGGAGATGGACATGTCCTTCACGCCGCCGAGGTCGGACTCGTTGAGTCCCAAGACTTCCCACTGGAAGCCAGCCTTGTCGGCGAAGCGCTCGTACATACGGGCCAAGTCGCCTGCGAAAAGGGCTGCCTCTTCGCCACCGGCACCGGCCTTGATCTCCATGATGATGTCCTCGGAGTCGTGCTCATCGCGCGGCGCGAGCAGGTCGGCGAGCTTTTCTTCGAGCTCGACTACCAGCGGCTCAAGGCGATCGACCTCGTCCTGGAAGTCATGGTCCTCGTATGCCATTTCCTTGGCGTCCTCGAGGTCCTGACGTGCCTGGACCAGGTCGTTGTTGACGGCAACGATAGGACGCAGCTCCGCGTAGCGCTTGGAAAGCTTGCGGAAGAGCTTCTGATCGCCGGCGACCTCTGGGTCGCCCATCTGCATTTCGATGCCCTGGTACTCGGAGACGATGTCGTCAACGAGTGAAACTTGGCTTGCCATTAGATGTAATCCTCAGCTTCCTTGTCAGCAACCATCGGTGCAGAGCTTGCCACCTGCATGAGGAACTCGCCGTTGGAGCGGGTCTTCTTGAGCTGCTTGATGAGCAAGTCGATCGCGGCGAAGGAGTCTAGGCCGGACAGGATGCGGCGCAGCTTGGTCATGATGCGTGCCTCTTCCGGAACGAGCAGCAGCTCGTCCTTACGGGTGCCAGACGGGTTAACGTCGACAGCCGGGAAGATGCGGCGCTCGGAGATAGCGCGGTCGAGCTTGAGCTCGGCGTTACCGGTGCCCTTAAACTCCTCGAAGATGACGGTGTCACCGGTGGAGCCGGTCTCGACCATTGCGGTAGCGATGATAGTCAGGGAGCCGCCGTCTTCGATGTTGCGGGCAGCACCGAGGAAACGCTTCGGCGGGTAAAGGGCGTTGGAGTCCACACCGCCGGAGAGGATGCGGCCGGAAGCCGGCGAGGAGTTGTTGTATGCACGGCCCAGGCGGGTGATGGAGTCGAGCAGGACGACGACGTCCTTGCCCTGCTCCACGAGACGCTTTGCGCGCTCGATGGCGAGCTCGGCCACGGAGGTGTGCTCTGATGGCGGGCGGTCGAAGGTGGAGGCAATGACCTCGCCCTTGACGCTGCGCTGCATGTCGGTGACCTCTTCTGGGCGCTCGTCGACGAGGACGACCATGAGGTAGCACTCTGGGTTATTTGCGGAGATCGCGTTGGCGATGTTCTGCAGGATGGTGGTCTTACCGGCCTTAGGCGGGGAGACGATGAGCGCGCGCTGGCCCTTACCGATCGGCATGATGAGGTCGATGACGCGGGTGGTCAGGATCTTCGGATCGGTCTCCAGACGCAGGCGCTGGTTCGGGTACAGCGGGGTCAGCTTGGAGAAGTGCGGGCGGTTCTGCGCGGTCGAAGGATCCGCACCGTTAACCGTGTCAACCTGCACCAACTGGTTGTACTTACGGCGGTTGCGGCCATTGCCGTGGGTGTGCGTTGGGCCGGAGACCTTGACCTTACCGGTCAGGGCGTCGCCAGAGCGCAGGCCCAGGCGGCGAACGAGGTTGTTGTTCACGAAGACGTCGGAGCTTGCCGCGCGGTAACCGGTGGTGCGCAGGAAAGCTACGTTGTTGTCCACGACCTCGAGGATGCCGCCGACTGCCTGCACCTCATCACCCTCACGGATCTGCAGGTCATTGCCGCCGCCGTTATTGTCGTTGCCGCCACGGTTGCGGCGGTTACGACGGTTGCGGCGGTTACGACGTCCGCCGTTGTTGTCATCGTCATCATCGGTGTTGCGACGATTGTTGCGACCACCACGGTCATTGCGGTCATTGCGCTCGTTGCGATCGCCACGGTCGCCACGGTCGCCGCGGTCGTTGTTCTCGCGCTTGTCTTCGTTGCCCTGCTGCTCGCTGGAGGAATCTTGGGAACCCTCGTTCGCAGCGCCATTGCCAGCATCGTTGTCAGACTTGGTGTTCTCGGCGTTCTCGCGCTCTTGGCGGCGAGCACGGTTACGGCGGGCACGACGGGCCTGGGAACGGGACTCATAGCGCTGCTCGTCGCCCTTCTGCTCGCCTTTCTGCTCGCCCTTGTTCTCGTTCTGAGCCTCGGCGGCAGCGGCGTTTGCGGCGTTTGCGAAGTTCGCGGAATTGTCGTTGTCCGCGTGGTCGTTCGCTGCGTGGTCGTGTGCAGCACCAGCCTTGCGGGTAGCCTTACGAACCCGGCGCGGGTTTGCGCCAGCGTTCTTCGATTCAGCTGCATCGGCTGCAGATTCCTGCTTCGCCGCGGCGTCGCCAGGCGCAGCGTCCGCTACGGGCTTTGCGGCCTTGGCAGCTTTGGCGGCCTTGGCTGGAACCTGGCCAGTGGTCAGTGCAGTGATGAGGTCCCCCTTGCGCAAACCAGAGACGCCTCGAAGGCCGCGCTCTGCAGCAAGCTTGCGCAGTTCCGGCAGCTTCAGGGATGCGTAATCCTGTGCTGCGGCTTTGTCCGTATTGCTCACGGATATCCTTTCGTCGCTTCACCAGCATTGATTTGCGTAGCCTGAAATGTGGCCTACGCGCTGGAAGCCAATCTGTATTTTTATGGTGCATGCCGCCACGAGCGAAGCAAGTTCCGAAGTAACGAATTATTCGGGTTAACTGCGCGGGCGGTGAAATATCTAGGCCTCTCCCCTGGGAAAAGGATTGCCACGGAGGAGAATTAGTAGAAGGCGACTGCGAGCGAGAAAGTAACACGAGGTTGCGTCCTCGGAATACTCGGTTGCGCGGCGACTCGGAAACACTTGTCAAGCCAATCCGCACCAGTCGCTGTCAACTATAACGCATTGTACGCGCAAGCTGGAAGTGACACCGCTAAAGTAGACAGCATGCTTTCCACCATGCAGGACATCCCGCTCTCCCTTACACGCATCCTGGAATACGGGTCCACCGTTCATGGGCAGACACAGGTGACCACGTGGCATAGCAACTCGGAACCGGAAAAGACCAGCTTCTCCGCCATCGGCGCACGAGCCGCAGCTTTCGCGCACGTGCTGCACGACGAACTTGGAGTTACCGGGGATCAGCGTGTCGCATCCTTCATGTGGAATTGTGCGGAACATCTCGAGGTGATGTTTGGCGTAGCCTGCAAGGGCGCTGTTTTTACTCCCTTGAACAAGCAGCTGATGAATGACCAAATCCGGCACATCATTAACCATGCTGAGGTGGAGGTCATCGTCGCTGACCCACGTCTGGCAGATCAGCTCGCTAAGGTTCTAGCCGGAGCAGAATCCGTGCGCGCCGTGCTGTTTATCGGGGCCAGCAATCCGCAGTCGCACGCAGGAAAGTTTGGACGGGGCGTCGAGGTGTACTCCTACGAGGCGCTGCTTGACGGACGTTCCACCGAATACAACTGGCCGGAGCTGGAAGAGCATACGGCGGCAGCCTTGTGTTACTCCACCGGCACCACCGGCGCACCGAAGGCCGTGCTCTACTCCCACCGCGCGCTCTACCTTGAGAGCATGCAGCTGCGCGCATCCGACTCACTGTGCGTGACCCACGGCGAGACCTTCCTGTGCTGCATCCCTATCTATCACGTGTTGAGCTGGGGTGTTCCGTTTGCGGCTTTCATGACGGGTACGCCGTTGGTGCTTCCCGACGCCGATGTTTCCGCACCGACGCTCGCCAGCATCATCGCGGCAACGTCGCCGCGCGTGGCGCATGGCGTGCCAACGATTTGGATTCAGCTCTTCGTTCACTACCTCAAGAACCCGCCAAGCCGCATGACGCTTACGGAAATCTTCGCAGGCGGCTCGCCGGTGCCGCCGCAACTGATCAAGATGTGGGAGGAGCGATACGGCGTTGATGTTGTCCACGTCTGGGGCATGGCCGAGACCACCACGGTGGGCACGGTTGCCCGTCCACCCCAGGGCGCCGATGGCGATACCCGCTGGGCCTACCGCGTCTCCCAAGGCCGTTTTCCTGCCTCGCTGCAATACCGCGTGGTCAACGACGGCGTGGTCGTGCCCAGTTCCGACCGCAACGCCGGCGAGATTCAGGTGCGCGGCAACCTGGTCACGGGCTCTTATTACCACTCACCCACCTCCGAGCCGGGCGGCTCAGCAGAAGAGTTCCGCGGCAAGCAGGTCGAGGATGCCGAATCCAAATTCACCGCGGATGGCTGGCTGCGCACTGGCGACGTCGGCTCCGTCACCGAAGATGGCTTCCTTACTGTGGAGGACCGCGCCCGCGACGTCATCCGCTCTGGTGGTGAGTGGATCTATTCCGTGCAGCTGGAGAACCTCATCATGGCCAACCCTGTCGTGGTGGAAGCCGCGGTCATCGGTTATCCGGATAAACAGTGGGTGGAACGCCCTCTCGCGGTAACGGTGTTGGCACCAGGGTTTTCTCCAACAATCGAAACCGCCGAGCGCATCCGTGAAGGCATGCGCAAGGAGCTCCCTTCCTGGATGCTTCCGGAGTACTGGACCTTCGTAAAGAACATCGACAAAACCTCGGTGGGCAAGTTCGATAAGAAGGACCTGCGCTCACACTTGGCTGAAGGCGAATACAACATCATTCGACTGAAAGGCCCTGGCGAGTCACAGCGCCTAGATGACTTGCCGCAGCATTTTCCGCCCCGTGATTAGCTCCCGGATTAAACTCGAATATTTCCGGGTTAATATGGATAAGACCACTCTGCCTATAGACTAGGACGACAATGACTTATCCGCTTCTAGACAAATACGGCCGCAGGGCCCGCGACCTGCGCGTTTCGCTTACTGATCGCTGCAATCTCCGCTGCACGTATTGCATGCCGGCTGAAGGTCTCGAGTGGTTTCCCACCACAGAAACCTTGAGCGATGATGAAACGATCCGCCTAATCCGCATCGGCGTCGAAAAACTAGGTATCCGCCAGGTACGGTTCACCGGCGGCGAACCGCTCCTGCGCAAGTCTTTGGAGAAGATTGTCGCTGCCACTAAGCAATTGCGCACCGACGAAGGTAAATCACCGTCTACCGCACTGACCACGAACGGCTTGGGCCTCGACCGGCGTATCGATGGACTGGTGGAAGCAGGCCTCGACCGCGTGAACATCTCGCTCGATACCACCGACCGCGAGCTTTATGCCCGGCTAACCCGGCGCGACCGCATCCAGGATGTCTTCACATCCATCGAGGCAGCAACGCGCGCCGGGCTGCACCCGGTCAAGGTCAATGCAGTGGTCATGCCCGGCGTGAACGAGGACTCCATCGTTCCGCTGGCCGAGTACTGCATCGAGGCGGGCACGCAGCTGCGCTTCATCGAGCAGATGCCGTTGGGGCCACGTGATAAGTGGCGCCGCGAGAACATGGTGACGGCAGAAGATATCTTGGAGCGTCTGCGCGCTTCCTTTGAACTTGAACCAGCCAGTGAACCGCGCGGCTCCGCACCCGCGGCATTGTGGAACGCCTACCGAGGCGGCGAACATGTGGGCAAGATCGGTGTCATCGCCTCAGTCACCCACTCCTTCTGCGGTTCCTGCGATCGCACACGTTTGACCACGGATGGTGCAGTGCGCAACTGCTTGTTTGGAAACTCTGAAACCTCGCTGCGCGACCTCATGCGCGCGGGCGCCAGCGATGAAGAGCTCATGGAGGCATGGGCCGCCGAAATGTGGGCGAAGCTGCCCGGCCACGGCGTGAATGACGAGGGTTTCTTGCAGCCGGATCGCTTGATGGCAGCAATCGGTGGCTAAAGGCTAAGGATATAGTTTGAAAAGTATGCGCTCCCCACAAGAACACTTCGATGCGATAATGTCTCACGCCCGGCCGGTGCCGGTAGAGGTATTTCCGGAAGTCCAGCCGGTCAACGAGAAACTTTTGGGCCGCGTTATTGCAGAACACGTCACTGCGCGCCTAGCGGTGCCGCCGTTTAGCAACTCTGCGATGGATGGCTTTTTGGTACACGTAAAGGATCTGCTTGAGCTGCCTGCGCGTTTGCCCGTCGCAGGCGACGTTCCGGCGGGCCAGGCCCCCAAGGAGGTGCCAGCGGGCAAGGCGGTGCGCATCATGACCGGCGCGCCGGTTCCGGAGGACAACGATGGCCTAGTTGTAGTCCCGGTGGAGTTGACCGATATTCCAGCCGGCCCACACGAGCTGCCGAGTGAGGTCACCATCAACGAGACACCCAGGCGCACGCACATCCGCCCGAAGGGAGAAAACGTTCGGGAGGGCGCGACCATCGCCAAGCCGGGCACCGTGGTCGATGCCGGCCTTATTGCCGCGCTGATTTCGGCTGGCATCACGCACGTTCGCGTCTACCGCCCCATTCTCGTAGGCGTGGTCTCCTCCGGCGACGAACTGGTCGAGGGCTCAAGCCTCGAGCCGGGCCAGCTACCCGATTCGAATGGGCCGATGATCGAGTCGCTGATTCGCTCCACTATCCCGCACGCGGTGGTAACGCACAAGCGCTCTTCCGACGCCCCGGAGCAGCTGCGCGAGACGATTGAGCAGCTGTTTCATTCCCACGAAGTAGTAATCACGACGGGCGGTGTTTCCGCCGGCGCCTTCGACGTCACGCAGACCGCGCTCCAGGCCGCAGAGGACTGTGAGGCTTGGTTTGGCGGGGTCAAGCAAAAGCCGGGCACGCCGCAAGGTTTTTCCCTCTATGGAGGTTTGCCGGTTATCTCCCTGCCGGGCAATCCCGTAGCGGCGTTTGTTTCCTATCACCTGTATGTTTCGCCTTTCCTCGAGGCCTTGAGCGGGCGCCCTGCCCGCACGAAGGTCTGCAGCGGGCGCACCATCGTCGCGCGCGCCGGGGAGGAGTTCCCCATGGCACACAAGCACGGCACGGCATTTGTGCCCACGCGCTTGGAGTTCGGCGAATTCGTCGTGGCGTACCCTTTTGCCAGCGGGTTGAGCAGCCACTTCGTGGCCTCGCTCCATGGCACGTGCGGCCTGGTTGAGGTGACCTCCGAAATTCAGGCTGGCGATGAAGTCCGCGTGGTTATCTATTAATTCTCGATTAGGCCTTAATTAGACTAGAACCCATGAAATTTACCCATCTCAATTCCTCCGGCTCCGCCTACATGGTGGATGTGACAGAAAAGCAGCCCACCGTCCGCTCCGCTACCGCGCAAGGCGAGGTTGCATGTTCTCGTGAGGTTCTTTCAGCGCTTCACGACGGCACGGTTCCCAAGGGCGACGTGCTAGCGGTCGCGCGCATCGCCGGCATCTCGGCGGCCAAGAAGGTTCCGGAACTGCTTCCTCTCGCCCACACCATCGGCGTGCATGGTTGCTCGGTCGATCTAGAAATCCGAGACGACCACGTCTTCATCGAGGCAACGGTGCGAACCGCCGATCGCACCGGTGTGGAGATGGAGGCGCTTACCGCGGTCAACGTCGCGGCGCTGTCCATCATCGATATGGTCAAAGGCGTCGACCGCTCCGCTTTTATCCGCCGCTGTGGGATCACCGCAAAATCCGGTGGCCGTTCCGGCGACTGGAGCCGCGAGCTTCCTAAAACCTAGGCAATGCTGAACTACAAACCGCACGAGCTAGGAGTCATCATCCTGGCAGGCGGCCGCGGCACCAGGATGGGCGGGCGCGATAAGGGGTCGGTGCGTGTGCGGGGCGAAAGGCTTGTCGACGTCGTGCGCAGACAGCTTCCTTATGGCGCGCCGGTCTGCGTGGTTTCCCCGTTTCCGCTGGGCCTGCCGCAGGTATGCGAAAATCCGCTTTTTGGTGGGCCTGCAGCTGGCATCGCGGCAGGCCTGAAGAACCTGGAAGCACGTAGTTTAGCGCCACTTCGCTATATCGCAGTGTTATCTGTGGATGCGCCGGATTCGCCCCAAATGCTGCCAAAGTTGTTGAAAAAACTCGCCGCCTGCGGAGCGCAAAGCTCGATTCCCTCGGTAGCGGCAGCTTTAAGCGGCGATTTTATTCAGCCGCTGTGCGCACTGTGGCACTACGACGGCCTGCGCCAAGCGGTAGATTCCTTCGACTGCCTGCACAACAAGTCAGCCCGCAGGCTGTTGCACGCAGTCCCCCGCCTCATCGCGGTGCCGGGTACAGGCGCGGAAATGGACTACGATACTTTGGCTGAACTCGCCGAGTGGGAGCGCCGCCGAGCTTAATAAGTAACCGCGCTTATCAGTTACCCTTCGCGTCCCGAAAAATATCCCCGAGCAAAGGGAGAACGACACCCAAGGTGTCAGCAACTGCGCCGCGGGAGGACGCGGAATTGATAATCAGCGAGCCACAGCCGCGGTCAGTCATGCCAATGACCCCGCGGGAAAGGCCAGCCTTGTGCGAACCCTCTAGGCCTTTGATCAGCACCTGGGTTTCCAGCCCGTGCAGGCGGGCAGCAATGAACTCTTCGGTTACTTCAGGTGTGTAGTTGGTGGGACCGATGCCAGTTCCTCCGATGACCACAATGACGTCGACGCCGGCCCGTACTTGCTCGCGCAGTGCTTCGGCCACGCGGGCGTAGCCTTCCGCAACGACATCGTGGCTCGCCACTTTGAGCCCCTGAGCCAACAAAAGCTCCTTGG
>NZ_GG667531.1:0-128982 GCF_000159135.1 Corynebacterium striatum ATCC 6940 | reverse complement strand
TTGGCCAAGGCGCCTGCAGAATCAGGCTTTGCGCCGCTCAAAACGCGGTCAGCGGTGACGATTATGGCAGCGGTGGCAGGTTTCATGTGGGCGTCCTTTACCTCGGTTTAATGGTGTGACATTTTTAACAGAAACGAGTCATAAGCAGCAGTTTCCTACCCCTTGACGGGTTAACCAGCGAAAGGTCGGTATATGAAATATTTCCGCAACACTAATGTTCCCTAATTAAACTCGAAGAATTCCGTAGAAAATTCCTCTTTTTAGGATAATTGAAACTACATTAGAAAGAGAAAGTTTCTACGAGAATACCGAGGAATAATGACTGCACTTGATACGTCGGGCAAGACCATCCAAGGATGGAACCCCGAAGAAAAAGACCACTGGGATTCCAAGGTTGCGTGGCGAACCTTGTGGGTTTCCACCTTCGTGCTGATCATCGGTTTTGCAACGTGGTATCTCGTTTCCGCAATTGCACCGATGCTCAACCAGATCGGCTTCGATCTCAGCAAGAGTCAGCTGTACTGGCTGACCTCCATTGCAGGCCTCGCATGCGGCTTATTCCGCCTGCTGTTTATGTTCCTGCCACCTATCATCGGCACCCGCAAGCTGGTGTTCGTGTCCTCCCTGCTGTTCATCATCCCGATGCTCGGCTGGTTCTTCGCCGTGCAGGACACCTCCACCCCGTACTGGTGGCTTTTAACCTTGGCTTTCCTGTCCGGTATCGGCGGCGGCGTCTTTTCTGGCTTTATGCCTTCCACCGGCTATTTCTTCCCTAAGCGCATGTCCGGCACCGCCCTCGGCCTGCAGGCAGGCTTGGGCAACTTCGGTATTTCCTTCATTCAACTGGTTGCGCCGTGGCTGATGGGCTTTACCCTCCTGGGAATCGGCTTCGTGGCACCACAGCGCACAGATGATGGCGCAATCTTCGTGCACAACCCAGCAATCTTCTTGGTTCCATGGGCACTAGTTGGTGCTGTTCTCGCATGGATGCTGCTCAAGGACGTTCCAGTCAAGGCAAACTTCCGCCAGCAGATCGATATTTTCGGCAACAAGAACACGTGGATCTTGACCGTTGTCTACTTGATGACCTTCGGCGCTTTCTCTGGCTTCGCGGCTCAAATGGCGCTTCTTATCAACCAGACCTTCGGCGCCGATTCTCAGTTTGCTGGCCAGTTCGATGACCTGCCGCGCGGGGCTGCCTATGCCTTCCTCGGCCCGCTGATCGGCGCGCTGGTCCGCGCGCTGTGGGGCCCGCTGTGCGATAAGTTCGGCGGCGCTATCTGGACCTTCGTCGGTTGTGTAGGCATGACGGTGTTTACTGCCCTTTCTGCACTCTTCTTAAACCCCTCCGACCCGAGCGAGTTCAAGGGCTTTTTGACCTGCATGCTCATCATGTTCTTCTTCACCGGTCTGGGCAATGCCGGCACCTTCAAGCAGATGCCAATGATTTTGCCGAAGCGTCAGGCAGGCGGCGTCATCGGTTGGACTGGTGCCATCGGCGCCTTCGGCCCGTTCGTCGTAGGCGTGCTGCTTTCCATGATGCCGGCCGCCACGTTCTTCTGGGGTTGCGTTGTGTATTTCGCAATCACCTCTGTCCTCGTGTGGATCTACTACGCCCGTCCACGCGCGCCTTTCCCCGGCTAAACCACGCCTTCCTAAAGGAGTAACCCACCCCCATGACTGAAAATAAATCCGGCCCCAGCTCCCTTTTCAAGCTCGGCGCCTATCTGCGCAAAGGCGAAGCCAGCGACTCTGGCCAACAGCTGTTTTTGAAGGGCGGCAGGCAGGCAGATGTCTTCTACCGTAACCGTTGGGCCTTCGACAAAATGGTTCGCTCTACACACGGCGTCAACTGCACGGGTTCTTGCTCGTGGAAAGTCTACGTCAAAGATGGCGTCATCACCTGGGAATCCCAGGCCGTGGACTACCCGACCACCGGCAATGACATGCCGGAATACGAGCCGCGCGGATGCCCTCGTGGTGCTTCTTTCTCCTGGTACACCTACTCGCCTACCCGCGTGCGTTATCCCTATGCGCGCGGCGTTCTGGTGGACATGTTCCGTGAGGAAAAAGCTAAAAACGGCGGCGACTCTGTCCTCGCATGGCGTGCCATCCAGGAAGATCCTGAAAAGCGCAAGGCTTACATCTCCCAGCGTGGCAAGGGCGGCCTGATTCGTATCAGCTACGAAGAGGCAATCGACATCGCTGCTGCGGCGCACGTTTACACCATTCGCAAGTACGGTCCGGACCGCATCTTCGGCTTTACAGTTATTCCTGCCATGTCGCAGGTCTCTTATGGCGCCGGCACCCGCTTCCTGCAGAGCATCGGCGGCGTCGCTCTGTCCTTCTATGACTGGTACGCCGACCTGCCGCCGGCATCCCCCCAGACCTTCGGTGATCAGACTGACGTGCCGGAATCCGGTGACTGGTACAACTCCTCCTATCTCATGATGTGGGGCTCCAACATCCCTGTTACCCGTACCCCGGATGCACACTTCATGGTGGAGTCACGCTACAAAGGCACCAAGGTCGTCGTGGTTTCGCCGGACTTCGCTGACAACACGAAGTTCGCCGACGAGTGGGCCCGCATCGAGCCGGGTTCTGATGCCGCTTTGGCTTTTGCCATGGGGCATGTCATTTTGAAGAAGTTCCACGTTGAGCGCCAAGAACCGTACTTCTTGAACTACATGCGCAAGTACACGGACTCGCCTTTCTTGGTCACCTTGGACGAGCGCGAGGACGGAACCTATACCCCAGGCAAGTTCCTCACGGCTTCCCAGGTCTCCGATGCGGAGCTGAATTCCTCGCCAAACGCCACCCACCGTGGCCTGGTCATGGAAGAAGACGGCAAGGTAGTCGATCCGGGCGGCACCGTCGCTGACCGCTGGGACAACAACTCGGCGAAGTGGAACCTCTCCCTCGACAACGCCGATCCTGTCATGTCCATCGCAGAGACCGATTCCTTCGAGACCGCCGAGGTACTCTTCCCGCGCTTCGACTTAGATGCGGATCCAGCCGACATCGGCACCGACAAGCCAGTTGGCACGGGCATTGTGCACCGCGGTGTGCCGGTTCGTCGCGTCGACGGCAAGCTCGTGACCACGGTCTTCGACGTCATGCTCGCGCACTACGGCGTCAATCGCGAAGAGCTTAACTTGCCAGGTTCCTGGCCGAAGGACTTCTACGATGCCTCCGAAGTGGGCACGCCAGCCTGGCAGGAGGGCCTCACCGGCGTGCCTGCCGATACCGCCATCCGCATCGGCCGTGAGTTCGCGCAGAACGCCGCAGATTCCAAGGGGCGCTCCCAGATCATCATGGGTGCCGGCGTCAACCACTACTTCCACGCAGATACCATCTACCGCACCTTCTTGGCGCTGACCTCGATGTGCGGTACCCAGGGTGTCAACGGTGGCGGCTGGGCTCACTACGTGGGCCAGGAGAAGCTGCGTCCTATCAACGGCTGGACCCAGTGGGCCATGGCCACCGACTGGCAGCGTCCTCCGCGCCACATGATTTCGACAGGCTTCTATTACTTCGCCACCGAGCAATACCGCTACGACAACTCCCGCGCCTCCCATCTGGGTTCGCCCCTGGCCAGCCACGGTGTCATCGGTGACAAGATGGTCTCCGACACCATGGCTGAGGCTATGCGTCGCGGCTGGATGCCGGCTTACCCGCAGTTCAACCGCAACAACCTATTGCTTGCGGCAGAGGCAAAGGAAAAAGGCGTCGACATCAATGACTACGTTGTAAGCCAGCTCAAAGATGGCGACCTCGAGTTCTCCTACGACAACCCTTCGGCAGAAGAAAACTGGCCGCGCATTCTTTTGAACTGGCGTACCAACCTGCTGGGTTCTTCTGCAAAGGGCACCGAGTTCTTCCTGCGTCACTTGCTCGGAATCGACTCCGATGCCACGGCCGAAGAGCTCGCTGCCGAGGATCGTCCACGCACCATCAAGTGGGTTGATGAGGCTCCTGAGGGCAAGCTCGACCTCATGATGACCACGGACTTCCGCAATACGTCGACGACCTTGGTCTCTGACATCGTGCTGCCAGCAGCTACCTGGTATGAAAAGCACGATATGTCCTCGACGGATATGCACCCATACCTGCACTCCTTCAACGCGGCCATCAACCCGCCGTGGGAGGCCCGCACCGACTTCGAGGTCTTCCGCGACCTCGCAGCTTCGCTTTCTGCCAAGTCCGCAAAGTGGCTCGGCGTGCAAACTGACATCATCACGCAACCGAGCCACCACGACTCCCCCGATGAGTTGAGCATGCCAAACGGCATTGTGCCCGACGTCGAAAAGCTCGGCTTGGTGCCAGGGGTTACCATGCCGAAGCTGCATGTGGTGGAGCGTGACTACACCAAGATCTATGAGAAGTGGACTCACTTGGGCCCGCTGCCGGCCAAGGCCGGGACTGTGGTGCATGGCACCAAGTTCAACGTGGAAAAGCAGGTCAAGGAGCTTGAGCTCATCTGTGGAACCTCGAAGACCTCAATGGGTGAGCTCATTGACCTGAGCAAAGACACAAAGGTCATCGACGCCATCTTGCACCTGTCCGGTGTATCCAACGGCGAGCTGGCAAAGCAAGGCTTCGAGTATCTGTCTTCGCGCACCGGCCGTGACATGACACCGCTTGCGGCCTCCGATGAGGACGTGCGCATCAGCTGGGATTCCATCAAGGAGCGCCCGACCGAGGTCCTCACCTCGCCGGAATGGACGGCTGACAAGCGCAATAAGCGCCGCTACACGGCGTTTAGCATCAACGTCGAGTTCGACAAGCCATGGCACACGCTGACCGGCCGCATGCACTACTACATCGACCACGATTGGTTCATGGACTACGGCGAGGCGCTGCCTATCTTCCGCCCACCGCTTGATCATCTGCATATGCACGGCGAATTCGCGCCGGGCCAGACCTTGCAGAATGAGCGCGGCGAAGTCGAGGTCACCCTGCGTTATCTCACCACCCACAACAAGTGGTCGATTCACTCGCAATACTTCGACAACCTGCACGTGCTGTCTATTTCCCGCGGCGGCCAGGTGGTCTGGATGTCGGACAAGGACGCCGCAAAGATCGGCGTGAAGGACAACGAGTGGGTTGAGGTCTACAACCGCAACGGCATCGTGTCCGCCCGCGCCATCGTCTCCCACCGCATCCCGGAGGGCACAATGATCTGCAACCACGCCCAGGAACGCACCGTTGGTACCCCAATCAATGAGTTCACCGGCCGCCGCGGCGGCACGCACAACTCGCTGACCCGTATCTCTATCAAGCCGGTCCACATTGCCGGCGGCTACGGCCAGCTGACCTATCACTTCAATTACATCGGCCCAACCGGCAACAACCGCGACGAAGTCACCCGCGTGCGCCGTCGCTCCCAGGAGGTTTCTTACTAATGAAAGTCATGGCCCAAATCTCCATGATCATGAACCTGGACAAGTGCATCGGCTGCCACACCTGTTCGGTCACGTGTAAGCAGGCATGGACCAACCGCGAAGGCACCGAGTACATCTGGTTCAATAACGTTGAAACTCGTCCCGGCGTGGGCTACCCCCGCACCTGGGAGGACCAGGAAAAGTGGAAGGGCGGCTGGGAGCTTACCGGCTCTGGCAAGCTCAAACCCAAGGCCGGTGGACGCTTGAAGAAGCTGGCTACCCTGTTCCATAACCCGAACCTGCCGACCGTCCAGGACTACTACGAGCCGTGGAGCTACCAGTACGAGGATCTGATGGGTGCCAAGGCTGGTCAAAAGACCCAGCCCACCGCAAAGCCGGTCTCTCAAATCGATGGCCGCGAAATAAACAAGATTGAGTGGTCTTCCAACTGGGATGACAACCTGGGTGGTTCTGTTGAGACCATGGACCAGGACCCTACCCTGCACCAGATGAATCTGCAGGTAAAGAAGGAGATCGAGGACTCCTTCATGTTCTACCTGCCACGCATCTGCGAGCATTGCATGAACCCCACCTGCGTGTCTTCGTGCCCTTCCGGCGCGATGTACAAGCGCGCTGAAGACGGCATCGTGCTCGTGGATCAGGACCAGTGCCGCGGCTGGCGCATGTGTGTCTCGGGCTGCCCTTATAAGAAGGTTTACTTCAACCACAAGACCGGCAAGGCCGAGAAATGTACGCTCTGCTACCCGCGCCTTGAGGTAGGCCAGCCCACAGTTTGCTCTGAAACCTGCGTGGGCCGCCTGCGCTACTTGGGCGTCATCTTCTACGATGCCGATCGCGTGGCCGAGGCTGCCTCGACGCCGAATGAGCAGGACCTCTTTGAAGCGCAGAAGTCCATCATGCTGGACCCGCACGACCCTGCTGTCGTAGCTGCCGCACAGAAAGAAGGCATCCCGCACTCCTGGATCGATGCCGCGCAGAACTCGCCAATCTACGACCTCATCTTCAAGTACAACGTCGCGCTTCCGCTGCACCCTGAGTACCGCACGCTGCCGATGGTCTGGTACATCCCGCCACTTTCGCCCATCGTGGACCAGGTAAGCGCCACCGGCAATGACGGCGAGGACCACAAGATCCTCTTCTCCGCGCTGTCTAACATGCGTATTCCGCTGGAGTACCTCGCAGGTCTTTTCACCGCAGGCGATACCGTGCCAGTGGAAAAGTCGCTGCGCCGCCTCGTCGCTATGCGCTCCTACATGCGCGATATCAACTTGGGCAACGAGCCACAGGAGGAAATTGCACAGGCCGTCGGCATGACCGGAGAGGACATGGTGGCTATGTACCGCCTGCTTTCCATCGCCAAGTACGACGACCGCTACGTCATCCCGACTGCCTCCCCGGAGACCCCGCGTGGCATCGCTTCGCTGGATCCTTTCGGCGACGTCGACCCGGCACGCGCTTCCGAGGACGTCTTCCACGACTTGGGCATGGGCGCGCCGGAGGCCTGCACGCACGGCGCGGCAGCAGGTTCCGGCACGGTTTCCCTGCTGTCGTGGACTGGTGACCGCCCCGATTCGATGTTCCCAAACCGCGACTAGGGGGTAAGTCTGAAAGATGAATATCTTTGAAAAACTTGCCGCCCGTGCGGCTCAACCTCCGCAAGATGACGCCGTGGCAGGATTCGGCACCGTCAGCGGTGTGCCTGCCGGCATCGGCTCTTTGGGCGGAGCTGCCGATGTCAAGCGCACGGCACGCACGCACACCGGCCAGGTCCCCACTGACTTCGTGACACCGGTGGCGGTCGATGAGACCCAGCGGCGTATCGTCGCCATGGCGGCCAGCGTCTTGCTGCGCTACCCGGAGGAGGATTTTCTCTCCCATTTGGACGTGGTCCAGGACCAGCTCGACCAGCTACCAATGGCGCTGGCAACGGATTTCATGGGCTTTATCGACGCCGCCCGTACCGCGGGGCTGCGCGCACTGCAGGAGCACTACGTTGAGACCTTCGATCAGCGTCGCCGCTGCTCGCTGTTTTTGTCCTACTACGCCGTCGGCGATACCCGGCAGCGCGGAATGGCCATCTTGTCTTTCTCCCAACAGCTTGAGTCATTTGGTTTCCAGCTGGCAGAAAATGAATTGCCGGACCACCTCTGCGTGGTTCTGGAAGCGCTAGGACTCGCCGAGGGCAAAGACCATGCGCGCGCCGTTGAGATGCTGGCGAGCTATCGCGAGGGCATAGAGGTGCTGCGTGCTGCACTTTCACAACAGGATTCGCCTTATGTGCGCCTAATCGTCGCCGTGTGCAAGGCGCTGCCGGAGGTAGATGCCGAAACCGCTCAGAAATACGTCGATCTCATTCGTACCGGCCCTCCAGCTGAGATGGTGGGCATTGCTGATCTTCCTTTCCCCACTGCTCAACCTGATCTCGTTTAAGGAGCACTCATGGATTATTTCAACAACTTTTTATGGGGTGCCTTCCCGTGGCTGGCCATCGCCGCGTTTTTCGTCGGCATCTTCTGGCGCTGGCGCACCGACCAATTCGGTTGGACCACGCACTCTTCCCAGATCTATGAATCGAAGCTGCTGCGCCTTTCCTCCCCGCTGTTCCACTGGGGCATGGTCTTCGTGGTCATCGGCCATCTGATGGGCCTAGCTTTCCCAAAGTCGTGGACGCGTGCGGTAGGCATCAGTGACCACGCTTATCACCTGTTAGCGACGATCCCTGGCTCTATCGCGGCGGTCGCCGTGATTCTTGGCTTCCTGGGTCTGCTCTACCGCCGCATCGTTAATCGCTCAGTGTTCCTGTCCACCTCGAGCTCGGACAAGGTCATGTACTTCTTCCTGGCGCTAGCGCTGCTGTCTGGCACCATCGCGACGTTTAGCACCCAGGTCTTCGGCGGACCACAAGGCTATGACTACCGCGAGACCATCTCGCCGTGGCTGCGCCAGCTGCTGATCTTCAACATCCACCCGGAGTGGATGGCTGATGTTCCCTGGCAGTTCAAGGTCCACGTCTTGTGTGGTTTTACCATCATCGCCGTCTGGCCTTTTACTCGCCTGGTCCACGCTTTCTCAGCGCCGGTTGGCTACGTCACCCGTCCGTACGTGGTCTACCGTTCCCGCGACCAGCGCACCACGGATATGCGCTCGCACACTGCGTGGGAGCCGGTGCGTTCCCACCGCGCGCAGCTCGACGCCAACGAGACTCCTGCCCACGGTGCCTAAGCACTAGATCGATTAACGGAGCGAGGAAGATTTCTTCCTCGCTCCTTTTGTCTAAGCACTACTGCGTGACCACAATCTTTCCGTGCTGGCCCTTTTCGGCCGCGGTCATGATGTGATTGACAAAACTGTAGGTACCCGGCTCGTTAAACGTCATCTCCACGAAGCCGCCCTGCGCGGGAAGCAGATCCAGCGCCTGCGAACCCGAATCGCGACGGTCCTTAATGAGGTAGTCGCCCTCCTTATACGCGGTGTCGAACTGCTCGCCGACTACGTGGAAGGACAACGGCTGGTCTGGGCCCACGTTGAGCAGCCAGATGCGAACCTTATCGCCAACCTTGGCATGCAGCGGCTCAAGGTCGTACTGATTCGGATAGTAATTAAACGCCATCAGGTCGTACTCGCCGTTTGAGACGCGGTCGGCGTCGGCACCGTTCTCGTCGCCTAGGAAGATGTCAGAGGCAATCATGGCGTACTCGGCATCCACATCGCTGAGTTCAGCTGGATCGATAACGACGGCGCCCGCCATTCCATTGGCAATGTGCAGGCTCATCGGCGCCGTGGAGCAGTGATACATCCAGATGCCCGAGCGGTTAGCGGTGAACTCGTAGGTTAGCGACTGGCCTGGGTCGATGGACTTCATGTTCTCATCCGGATTGACCTCACCGGCGTGGAAGTCGATGGAGTGGCCCATCGTTCCCTCATTCTTGATGGTGATCTTGAACTTGTCGCCTACCTTGCCGCGCAGGGTTGGCCCTGGGGCTTGGCCGTTGAATAGCCACCGCGTTTGTTTTACCCCGGGTGCGACCTCGACCTCTTCCTCGGTCATGGTCCAGGTCTCCTCGTGGGTGGTTCCTTCGGCCTTGGCCAAGCGGGCATCGAAAGCCTTGAAGTCGTCGCGCTTCTTGGTGCGCTCCGCTGCACTCGGTACGTCGGGGTGGCTCGCAGAGTGATGGTGCTCGTGCTGAGCATCGCCTGCTGTGCCTGCAGAGCCTGCGGTGCTGGCAGCTCCCGCGGCGTCGTCAGTCGTGTTTATCTGGAGCACCATACCCTGTGCTTTGTGCCCGGCGATGGTGCAATAGCCCTGGGTGGATTCATTGATGATGCCTGCGTCGAGCTCAACGGTCTTGCCTGGCTCCACACGGCCGGTCTCGTTGTCACCAATCTTTAGGTCGTGGACCTGGTCGCCGTCGTTGGTGAAGTTGACCACCAGGTGGGCGCCCTGTGGCACGTCGATGGAGGCCGGGACGAAGGCCATGCCGGAGACTGAGACGTCGACAACGGTCGCTTCCACGCCCGCGCTTTCCGACGCCCTTTGCGCCTTGCCCGTGCTATTAAACACCGCGAGCGCGATAATCGCGGCAAGGGCAATGCCGATGAGCAACCAGGAAGCCCAATTGTTTTGAGCCGGCGGCTTCGGAGATTGATTCGAAGAAACGCTGAGCATTTAGTTCTCCAGTCTTTTCTGCTTGTAAACGGCCACTACGATGGCCAAGACGTTGGTGATGAGGCCAAGCCCCATCATGATAAGCCCGGCAACATCCGCGCCGAGTAAGCACAACACTGCGCCCAAGTTGATAAGCACCAAACGTGCATAACCGCCGCGGTCAGCGACTTTTCGCCCTAGTGTGACTTTCGCCGGACCGCCGCCCAACAGGGTGGGCAGGAGGTGATGGAGCACGCCGGTGACCAATTGCAACAGGCCAGCGCCGACGAAGGCGGGCATGAGCAACAACGTCACCGCGCGGGGGTAGACGCCGATTACGGCGCACACCGCGTCCGCAGCGCATAAGCTGAGCATCCACAACAGTCCGGCGACGACCGAGACCGTCGCCGTGGTCTGCTGCGGGTTTCCCGCCACCACCGTGGCCAGGATGGGCTGAATGATGTAAATTGCGGCGAGCACGACGAGCAACTGGGCCATGCCCGCTGCCCGAGTAAGCCCCACTGCGTAAAGCCCCACCGCGAGGGCGAGGCCTACGCAGTGCACTATAAGTGCCCGGGAACAGCGGGCGCGCGCTGCCGGGGCGATCTTGGTGCTCGACAGCGTGGGCAGCAGCGTGACCACTGTTCCGAGGATGGTCAGCCAGGCAAAGCCCCACACCATTCCGCGGGAGTGCGCGGCGACCAGCAGTGAGTAGTTGCCCACGCCGTTAGCCGCGAAAATGACCATCACGACTGAGGCCATCAAGAACACGGCGGCAGCAATGTAGAAAGGTACTGTCACGGCAAAAGAACCCGCGAGCGAACCTTTGAGCGCGCGGTAGATGTCCCACGCGTGCCAGAAGAAGGTGACGATGATGAGAAGCGAGGCGGCGTCGGAAAGCGGGCCCCAATCATAGCCCGCACGATCGACGAGCAGGAGGACCAAGCCCACCTGAATTAGCGCCACGCGCCAGGCCACCGACTTGTAGCCACGGGCCTGCATGCGGGTCAGTGCCTCAGTAAAGTGCGTGGAATACACGGTGATCGCCGTGGTCATCGCGCCAATCGTGAACGGGTGAATGAGATCCCACCACACCACGTTGGCACCGAGATTTCCTGCCACGTTGATGGCAACGCCCACCAACACCCAGAAGCCAATGACGCTCGCTGCGATCGTGTGCCAGCGTCCGCGGGCGGCTAAAGATACGTCAGCGATGTGCACGTCGTGCCTCCCGGATGGTCAAAACAAAGCCACTTAAAACGAACAGCAGCACCGCCACCACGTTAGTCATACCGCCTACCTGATACACCCCAGTGTGAGCAACGATATCCGCGCCGACGCGCACCATAAGGCCCGCGTGCAGTAGCACCACAGGCCCGTAGAGAACGGGGTTATAGGGCAGCTTCTTTCGAATGACAGACGTCAAGATGATCGGTGCGTGCGCAAAGATCATGGACATGACAAAGCCCAAGAAAATGGTGTGCACCGAAGCGTCGTAGCTAAAGCCGCTGTCCTGCCCCATGCCTAGCCACGCCAGTCCAGCTAACGCCAGCCAGAAGTAACCGGCCAGCATGCAGGCTGCGGAATATCGGGGCAGCCCCTTAGCGCGCACGAGGTTCTTGGCCACGTCCACGCGGACAGTGGTCCAGGAGATGGCGAGCAAAAGCGCACCCATCAGGCGGTAGCCCACTGCGGGTACGAGGATGTAGATAACTCCCGCGGCTGCCAGGGCGAGGATCAATGCAGTGATGAGGTTTTCCGCGCGAGTGCCGGCCATGGTCACGCGGGCGAGCTCCATGCGTTCGCCGATGATGGTGGCAACGACGTAGAGGACACACAGCGGCATGGCCGTAGCAAAGGAGGGCGTCATCGCCCACAGTAAGGAAGCGGCGACTCCCCCAATCACGCCGGCAGCCTGGACGAGGACAGCGAGGGTGGGCTGGCGGCGATGGACCTCCAGATAGATAAAGCCCAGGACGAGGAAGCTCAGTGCAAAGCACACCGCGGGTACGGGTCGCGTTACCCCGGCGAGGAGCGTTAGCACTGCCAGCACGTGGAAGGCCGGGCCCGCCCAGGCCCACGTCTTCTTCACCGCGACGGCACGCTCCAAGCCGATGGCACCTCCCACGAAACCGAACACCATCAGCGGGCCATGGGCGTTGGTTACTGCGCTGGCTGGGGCGACGCCCAGCAGTGAGGCACCGGCGAAAAGGCCGACGAGCAACGCCGCGCCGGCGAATGCCAGAAACACGAAACGATGCGCACTATTTTTCACAACTTTTATCGTACTAATATTGGGTCTAAGGTGAAACTCGAAACGCTTTCGAGCACCTCCAACGAAAGGAATAACATGCAACTGCCCATCTCTGATGCGCACAAAGGCAACGACATCCCTACCCTGAACGCCTCTGAAATTCCGCACGCAGTCCGCCACGGCGCCATCCACGGCGCGCTCGGCACCCTCAACGTTGGCGAATCGATGATCCTCATCGCGCCGCACAACCCAGTGCCACTGCTCAAGGAGATTGAGGCACGCGAGGAGTCCTTCGACCTTGCCTACCTCAAGGAAGAACCACAAGATTTCCACATCAAGTTCACCCGCACCGCCTAGTGCTGGCGTAAGTTAGATAGCCATGAAGAAGATCCTTACCCCGCTCATTGCATCGGCGCTTGCGGCTTCGTCGCTGAGCGCCTGCGCCAGCGACCAAGCGGAACTCAACGTTTTTGCCGCGTCCTCGACGCGTGTGCTCAACGATGCCCTCACGGCCACCACCCCAGTGCTTTTCAACAACGGCGGATCAGCATCCCTCGTCGAGCAGATTCACCAAGGAGCACCGGCAGACCTCCTCATCACGGCCTCAGAAAAGACCATGGACAAAGCCGTGGACAACGGCGATGTGGACAAGCCCCGCGTGCTAGCCACCAACACCATGGTCATGGTGGTCCCACCCGGTAATCCGGCAGGGATTTCCTCGGTCCGAGACTTGCGCGAGGACGACTACTTCGTGCGCTGCGATCCGTCCGTGCCCTGCGGCGACATCGCGGACAAGATCATGGAGGACCTCCACCTCACCATCACTCCCGATTCGCAAGAAGGCCAGGTAGCTGACGTCGTGGGCAAGGTCGCCAGCGGCGAAGCCGACGCCGGCTTTGTCTACTCCACGGACGCCGCGGCCAACCCAGACCTCGAGGTCATCCCCATCGAGGGCGCTGAGAAGTACCGCAACAAGATTATGGGCGCCGTGGTCACGCACTCCGAGCGACGCGACGCTGCCGAGCAATTACTGGATACGCTCTCCGACGACTTTGATGAAACCTGGACGAAGTACGGCTTCCAACCCGCCGACTAAACTGCTCTGCATGGCTTCTCACGAAACCCCCACTCGCGCCCCGTGGCCCTTCGCCATCGTGGGCGCCGTGGCGGTTTTATACGTTGCTATTCCCGTCGTGGCACTAGCAACGCGCGTACCGTGGTCCCGTCTCGGGGCGGTCGTCGGTCAAGACTCCACCCACGACTTGCTGCGCGTGACTTTGAGTTCTGCAGTTTTGGCCACCGTCCTTGCCACGTTCCTGGGCGTCGGGCTCGCCATGTGGCTCCACGGCCTCAAACACATGGGCCAGGCTGTGCGCCTGCTGGTCTACCTTCCGCTGGCCATGCCGCCAGTGGTGGGCGGCCTAGCGCTAAGCGCGGCACTCGGGCGGCGCGGGCTCTTGGCCCCGCTTCTCGACGCCCTCCACTTGAAGTTCGCCTTTGCCTTTGCCGGTGTGGTCACAGCGCATACTTTCGTGGCGCTGCCCTTCGTGGTGGTGGCGGTGGACTCGGCATTACGCCACATTGACCAGGAGGTATCCACCTCAGCGCGCCGGGTGGGAATGTCACGGTGGGCGGTATGGCAGAAGATCACGCTGCCTACCATTGCGCCCTCCATCTTTACCGGCGCCGTTCTGGCCTGCGCGCGCAGCCTGGGCGAGTTTGGCACCACGATTACCTTCGCTGGTTCGGCGCCAGGTATTACGCGCACGATGTCAAGCGGCATCTACTTAGAACGCGAGGTCAGCACGGACAACGCCTATGCTCTCTCCGCCGTGCTCATCGGCCTGGCCGTGCTTTGTTTAGCACTCGCGGGCCTGCCCACGCTGCTGCGCAAGGAACCAGCGCCACGGGCACACGCGCAAGGCCCACTTGATATCGAAAAGCTCCGCGAGCTAAGTAAGCCGCAGCAAAGCCGCGAACTCACACCGTTCCGGCCCCATGCCACGACCGCCGTAGTGGGCGTTAACGGCGCTGGCAAGACAACGCTGCTGCGCCGCATCGCTGACTCCTCTGAAAGCGTCATGCTCACCCAGAAGCCCGCATTGCCGCCGCTGTCCACAGTGACCGAGGCGATCACCATGGTCACCGATGTCGAGGACGTTACCGCGCAGCTCATTTCCGCTGCAGGGTTGGATGAGATCGCCCACGTCAAGGTGCGGGACCTCTCCGGTGGACAAGCAGCACAAGCCGCCTTGGTGCGCGCTTTGGCCGCGCGGCCGGCAGTGCTGCTACTCGACGAACCCCTGGCTGCAGTGGACGCCGCTGCCGCCGCACAATGGCGCCGCCTGCTTGCTGCCGCGGCGCACGACCGCACCACGATCCTCGTCACCCACAATGTTCTCGATCTTCTCAGCCTGGCCGATGACATCGCGGTGGTGGAAAAAGGCGAAATTCTTGCCCACGCCCCTCGCCAGGACGTCGTCAATGCTCCGCCCAACCGCTTCGTGGCGCAGTTACTTGGCCGCAGCGTCATCCGCGGCAACAAGGTTGCAGGCGCGCTGCAGCCCGATCCGCAGGGCGACACAACGCTCATCCTAAGCAACAGCGACGTCGTGCTTTCCCCTTCCGGAAGCATCACTGCCACCGTGCTGGATTTGCGAGCTATCTCCTTGGACCGGGCCGTCGTTACCCTGGACCTGGGCGGGCAATCTGTAGACGCCGAAATCTCGGTCACCGAGGCAACAAAGCTCGTCGTCGGCGGGCAAGTCCACTGCTCTATCCTCACTAATTAGGGGGAAGTCGCTCCACGTAGTGGCATATATCGCACTCGCTAGTTTGTATTTTTTACGGGTTGTAGTTGTATCGTCGTTTTTAACAACTGATTACCCTAATAAATTCACGTCAAAAACTTTCACCGAGGTAAACACATGCCCACCCAAGCTCCGCGTTCTTCCACTGAACTTTTTCCCGAGGCGCTGCGCCTTTCCCCAAAGCAGCGCGAGGTTCTCAACGCGTTGCAGGAATATCCCCAGGGAGCTCGCGCAGCAGACATCGCCCAAGACATGGGCATGCATGTCAACACCGCGCGCGGCCATCTAGACGAGCTCGTACACGTGGGCGCCGTGCGCGTTATTACGGCCCCGGCCAAGGGCCGCGGACGTCCCTCGCTTATCTTCCAGGTACGCATCCCTGACAATCGCTCGGTGGCCGAGGAATACGTGACCTTGATCAGTGTCTTAGCAGAGATGCTCGCGGACAAAGACCAGCTTAATGACTTCGCCTCCGAACAAGCCCGGGAAATCGGCCGTAAGTGGGCCAACTCCACGCAGCAGGACCAGTACGCTTCCGCGAATGCGCTGACCCCGCTTTACCGCAAGATGCGTGACATGGGTTTCGACCCTACTGCCTCAAACGCCGACCTTGAGGAAAAGGGCCACACGGAAATGGAGCTGCACGCCTGCCCATTCGTGACCGCAGGCATCAAGCCTTCCCCATTCTTGTGTGCTATCCACGACGGCTTCCTCGAGCAATCAGCCGCAGACGCAGGAAACCGCCTCCAGCTTACGCTGCTTCCGAAGTCTGGCAACGGAACCTGCTGCGTGCACGTGAAGCGGTCTTCTTAAGCCTGAACGACCTTAACCTCGACCGGCCCCGCGACCTCCAAGGGGATAACGCGGAGGCCGGCCTCGCGCGCGTCGCGCAAGATGTTTTCGTCGATGGGCTCGGTGTGCAGCACCATGGCGGTAGGGCCGGCGCCCGAAAGATAGGCCGCGAAACCACGGTTGCGCAGACGGTTGACCCACTCGGAGGTCACCGGTAGGACGTCGGCACGGTAAGGCTGGTGCAAGCGGTCGCGCGTACCTTCCCAGAGCAGCTCCGGGTAGTTCTGAAGCGCTACGACCTGCACAGCGGTGCGCGAGACGTTGAACGTTGCGTCGCCGTGGGTGACGTGGGATGGCAGCACGCGGCGCACGGCTTGGGTCGATGCGTGGAAGTTAGGCACCAATGCCGTTGCCTTGATGTCCTTATGCACATCCACGGTGACCGCCTTGTACTCCGGCAGGGAATGGCCATCGACGGGAACCGTGGTCCACGAGACCACCGCGTTGCCCAGAACCGATGCCGCGGCATTATCTGGGTGCCCCTCGAAAGCCGAGGAAAGCTGCACTACTTGCTGCTCGGTAAGCGGGAATCCTGCAAGTCCGTTGCCGGCGGCAACGCCTGCTACGGCTGCCGACGCCGAGGAACCCAGGCCGCGGGACTGCGGAATGTTGTTGTTACAGACCACGCGCAGGCCGGGCGCGGAAACATCAGCAACGTTGAGGGCCGAACGGATTGCCTTGACTACCAGGTGGGAGCCGTCACGCGGCAGGTCCTCGGCGCCCTCGCCGAAGATCTCCACTTCAAGACCAGAGTTGGTGACCTCTACCTCGACGGTGTCGTACAGGCTCAGCGCAATTCCGAGCGTGTCGAAGCCTGGGCCCAAGTTGGCCGAGGAGGCTGGAACCGTGACGATGGCCTTGGTGCCGACCTCTAGCTCGATGCTCACAGGGCTTCACCGCCCAGGCGGATAACGGAGTGCACTGCCTTGACCTCGTCGAGAGTGCTCAGCTCGGAGACGATGGCCTCGAGCTCAGCCTCGGTGGCCGCATGGGTGACCACGATGAGACGTGCGGTGTCGTCGCCGTCCTCCTGGCGCACGGTGCGCAGGGAGACGTTGTGCTTGGCAAACAGCGCGGAAATCGCCGCCAGAACGCCGGTGCGGTCTGCGACCTCCATGTCGATGTGGTAACGGGTGGAAACCTCACCGAAGGGAGCAATCGGCAGGTTGGCGTAGGTGTTTTCCCCTGGTGCGCGGCCGCCGTGGACGATGTTGCGGGCGGCACCGACGACGTCGCCAAGCACTGCGGAAGCAGTAGGATTACCGCCTGCGCCGTTGCCGTAGAACATTAGAGAACCTGCTGCCTCTGCCTCGACGAAGATTGCGTTATAAGACTTGTTCACGGAAGCCAACGGATGATCCTTCGGGACGAGCGTCGGGTGGACGCGGGCGTTGACGGACTCGTTGCCATCTTCGTCGCGCAAGCGCTCACAGATGGCAAGCAGTTTGATGGAGTAACCCGCCTTCTTCGCAGCGGCGATGTCGTCAGCGGTGATGCTCGAGATACCCTCGCAGTAGACGTCATCAAAGGTGACGCGGGTGTAGAAGCCCAACGAAGCCAAGATCGCTGCCTTGGAAGCGGCATCATGGCCCTCGACGTCGGCGGTCGGGTCTGCCTCCGCGTAGCCCAGGCGGGTGGCCTCAGCCAGCGCATCTTCGTAGGAAGCGCCGGTGGTCTCCATCGCATCCAGGATGAAGTTGGTGGTGCCGTTGACGATACCGGAGATGCGCTGCACCTGGTCACCCGCCAGCGAGCGGCGCAGCATGCCTACCACCGGGATGGCGGCTGCGACGGCTGCCTCGAAGTAGAGGTCGACTCCCGCACGGTCGGCAGCCTCAGCCAGCTCGTCCGCGTGCGCGGCCACCAGAGCCTTGTTCGCGGTCACCACGGACTTACCCGCATTGAGCGCGGCCAGCAGCAGCTCGCGCGGGTAGTCAATACCGCCGATGACCTCGACGACCAAGTCGATATCGTCGCGCATGACTAGCGCCTTGGCGTCGTCAGTAAGTAGGTCCTTAGGAACGCCTGGGCGCAGCTTGTTCTTGTTTTGGACAGCTACGCCACGAATCTCTGCGGGACCACCAATGCGATGTGCAAAAGCATCAGCGTTCTCCCCCAGCAGGCGGAAGACCTCGGCGCCGACAGTGCCGAAACCGAGCAGTGCAATACCTACTGCTTCGCCCTCGCCCTTGCCGGTGCGAATCTTGGTCTGTGAAGTCATATCGTCCCTCATTCGTCGGTACTGAAATTGTTAACCACACTATACAGAACGAGCTGTCTAGTTTTGGGTTTAGGGATCCAAATCATGGCCCCATATAGGAAGGCGGAGGGGCAAACCTTTTGGTCATGGCCCCACCGCCAGTGGATTTTAAGTGAATTTAATTGACTTCGAGAGCCAAAAGGTCATCGACAGTCTCGCGACGCAGCATCAGATTTGCCTGCCCATTGCGCACCGACACCACGGCCGGGCGCAGTGCGCCGTTGTAGCGCGACGCCATCATGTACTGATAGGCGCCAGTGGTTGCGAACGTGAGCAGGTCGCCGGTGGTGATGTCTCCCGGAAGCTTGCGTTCGTTGACCAAGATGTCGCCGGATTCGCAGTGGAAACCCACCACGCGGGAGTCCACGGGCTCACCGTCGGTGAAACGATTGACTACACGCACGTCATACTCGGATTCGTAGAGCGCTGGGCGGATGTTGTCGGACATGCCGCCGTCGACGGAAAGATAACGGCGGATAGGCAGCTCGGCTTTGCCGGTCTCCACGTCCTTGACCGTACCCACGGAATAGACGGTGACTGCGCTTGCGCCCACGAGGGAGCGGCCCGGCTCGACGAGCACGAAGGGCGGCTCGATGTCGAGCTCGTGCGCGGTGCGCTCCACGGCTGCCAGGAGATCTTGAGCCAGCTTGGCGACGTCGAGTGCCTCCTCGTACTCCATGTACGGAATGCCGAAGCCGCCACCTAGGTCGAGTTCCTTGAGTGCTACACCCAGCTCGGTGTGGATGCGCTTATAAAGCGAGAGCACGCGCTCTGCGGCGAGCTTGAAGCCTTCAGCGTTGAACACGGAGGAACCCACGTGGCAGTGCAGGCCCACGAGCTGGAGATTCTCGGACTCGAGGGCAGCCTTGGCAGCGTCGAAAGCCGCGCCCGTGGCCAGGGAGATGCCGAACTTCTGGTCCTCGTGGGACGTGGCGATGAACTCATGCGTGTGGGCGTCGACGCCCGGCTTCACCCGGATCATCACCGGCTGCACGCGGCCAGCGGCGCGCGCGATCTCGTTGAGCTGCGCCAGCTCGCCCTCGTTATCGAGGACGACGTGCGCGATCTCGTTGTCCACGCACAGCTCGAGGTACTCGCGCTCCTTGTTGTTGCCGTGGGCGGTCATGCGGGCCGGTGGGAAACCCGCGGCCAGCGCCACCTTGGCCTCGTTGAGGGAGGCGACGTCAAGGCACAGGCCTTCCTCGTTGACCCATTTCACGATGCGCTTGGTGATGAAAGCCTTGGAGGCATAGTGCACGTGCTCAGGGCCGCCGAAGGCGCGGGCCATGTCGCGGCAACGGGAGCGGAAGTCATCCTCATCAAAGACGTAGAGTGGCGTGCCGTATTCTTCGGCGAGTTCCGTCAGCGGGACGCCGGCTACGGTAACCACGCCGTCTTCTTCGCGGCGCGAGTTACGGGGCCAGACGTGCGCTGGCAGCTCGTTAAAATCCATTTACATCTTCTCCGGCGCGCTAACCCCCACCATGGTGAGGGCGTTGGCGAGGACCTGACGGGCGGCGTCGGCAAGCGCGAGGCGTGCGATGTGGATTGGCTGCGTCTCCTCCCCTGCCTTCGGCAGCACCTGGCACTGGTCATAGAAGCGGTGGAACACAGCAGCAAGATCCTCGGCAAAGCGGGCGATGCGGTGCGGCTCGCGCAAGGTCGCTGCGGTGGAGACAACCTCAGGGAACTCGCCCAAGGTGCGGATGAGATCGCCTTCCTTCTCGTGGGTGAGAAGCGCGAGATCTGCATCTGCCATAGCCGCGGCGTCAAGGCCCAGCTCTTGCGCCTTGCGCAGGATGGAGCAGATGCGCGCGTGGCCGTACTGAACGTAGTAAACAGGGTTATCGGAGGACTGGGAAGCCCACAGGCCCAGGTCGATGTCGATGGACTGATCCACGGAAGAACGCACCAGGGAGTAGCGTGCACCATCGACGCCGATGGCCTCGACGAGGTCGTCGAGAGTGATGACGGTGCCAGCACGCTTGGACATGCGCACAGCCTTGCCGTCGCGCAGCAGGTTCACCATCTGACCGATGAGAACCTCGACCTGCTCTGGGTTGTAGCCCATGGCGGCAGCGGCGGCGCGCAGGCGGGCGATGTAGCCATGGTGGTCCGCACCCAGCATGTAGATAGCGAGGTCGTGGCCACGGTCAAACTTGTCAGCAACGTAGGCGATGTCGCCAGCGATGTATGCGGCGTCGCCGTCAGACTTGATGACCACGCGGTCCTTGTCATCGCCGTAGTCGGTGGACTTGAGCCACCAGGCGCCGTCCTCGAAGTAGAGCTTCTCGTTGTCCTTAAGGTGCGCCACGGCCTTGTCAACGGCGCCGGACTCGAACAGGGAGTTCTCGTGGAAGTAGACGTCGAAGTCAACGCCAAACTCGTGCAGGGACTCCTTGATGTGCGCGAACATCATCTCCACGCCAGCGGCGCGGAACTTCTCGCGGACCTCGTCCTCGGTGCCCTCGAGTGCATCGGGGACCTGGTTTTGGACGTTGGCTGCGATCTCCTGGATGTACTCTCCGCCATAGCCGTCCTCCGGAGTCGGCTCGCCCTTGGCCGCAGCCACGAGCGAGTTGGAGAAGCGGTCGATCTGGCGGCCATGATCGTTGAAGTAGTACTCGCGGGTTACCTCAGCGCCGGAGGCTTCGAGCACGCGGCCGAGGGAATCGCCCACGGCTGCCCAACGGGTGCCGCCCAGGTGGATCGGGCCGGTGGGGTTAGCGGAGACGAATTCGAGGTTAATCTTCTGGCCTTTGTAGGCATCGTTGTGGCCGTAGTTAGTGCCTGCTTGGCGGACCTGGTCCACGATGGCGCCCTGTGCGGCGGCAGCCAGGCGGATATTCAGGAAGCCCGGGCCTGCGATCTCGGCGACGTCAATGGCGTCGTGCTTAGCCAACGCCTCGGCCAGCCAGGTGGCCAGCTCGCGCGGATTCACGCCGGCCTTCTTGGCTACCTGCAGGGCAAGGTTGGTGGCGTAGTCGCCGTGCTCAGGATTGCGCGGACGCTCCACGGTCACGGTCTCAGGAAGGACGGCGGTGTCGAGCTCGTGTTCGCTCAATACAGCGACTGCGGTCTCTTTAATAAGCACAGAAAGATCTACGGGATTCATAGCGTCAAAGTCTATCGTCCCGCGCTGACATGAGCAGCATCAGGCACGCGTTGGGGTCATTTATAACAGCAAACAACTTGTGTGACATATGCCTTTTATTGCGAAACTTACGCGAAAAGGTTCGCTCAAGTTTTAGGCTTTAGAAAGACTGTGTATTAAATAAAACACTCGTTTTCCTTCTAGAGACTTGGGTAACTATGAACACCTTCCAAATATCGACGGATGCCATCGGCGGTAGCCTCGGCCTTTCCGCTGCTGTAGCGACGCTTCCTCTCATTGCCTTCTTCATCATGTTGCTGGGCTTTAAGGCTCGCGCACATACCTCGGGTGCTGTGGCACTCATCGTGGCTCTCGCCATTGCTATCTTCGGCTTCGACATGCCCACGGGCATGGCGCTGTCCTCCGCCGCACGCGGTGGCCTCTTTGGCTTATTGCCGATTGTCTGGGTGATCATCACCGCCATTTGGTTCTACGAGATCACCGTGGCCTCTGGGCGTTTTGAGGATCTCCGCAAGACTTTCGACCTGCTTGGCGACGGTGACATCCGCATCCAGGCCATCCTCATCGCGTTTTGCTTCGGCGGCCTGCTTGAGGCTCTCGCCGGCTTCGGCGCCCCTGTGGCGATTACCGCGACGATGATTCTGGCGCTGGGTGTCAAGCCACTCAAGGCTGCCACGACGGTGCTCATCGCAAACACTGCGCCGGTTGCCTTCGGCGCGGTGGGCATTCCAGTGACCACCGCCGGTGAGGTGGGCGGCCGTACCGCCGAGCAGACTGCTGATATCGCAGGTCTTATTTCCTTACAAGTGCTGCTGATTGCAGCGGCAGTCCCCTTCTTCATCCTGTTCATCTTGGATGGAGTCCGCGGCCTCAAGGAAGCCGCCCCGGCTGCTGGCGTCATTGGCCTTTCTTTTGCCATCGCGCAGTGGGCTGCGGCCAACTTCTTTGCCTACCAGCTCACCAACGTTGTGGCCTGCATCGTTTCGCTGGGCTGCGCGTTCCTATTCCTGCGCATGTGGAAGCCAAAGGGCGTTGCGGAGCTGCGTGAGCGCATGGGTATTCCGGCGCAGGAGGCAGTCACCGACTTGTCCGGCAGCCGCATCTGGATGGCGCTGCTGCCCTACGCAGTCGTGACCGCAGTCTTCGCGGTAGCTACCGCAGCTCCGAAGCTCTTTGGGTTCTGGAAGATTAAGTTCGCCTGGCCGGGCCTGGATGGCACAGTCCTTGACTCTGCTGGCAAGGTAATGGACACCTCATTTAGCTTCAATGTCTTTGGCAACCCGGGCACGCTGTTGCTCATCTCCGGACTCATCGTGGCCATCATCTTCTGGATCTTCAACGAGAACGGCCACTACCACCTGCCGAAGTCTGCCCCACTGACAAAGTTCGGTGAGGTTTGCTCCCGCATGAAGTTCTCTGCGTTGACCATCATCTTGGTCCTCGCTTTGGCTTACACCATGAATTACTCCGGCCAGACCATCTCTATCGGTGAATTCGTGGCCTCCGCGGGCAGCATCTTCGCGCTCTTCGCGCCGGTGCTGGGCTGGATCGGCACTGCAGTTACCGGTTCGGATACCTCGGCCAACGCCCTCTTTGCCAACCTCCAGGTCACCGCTGCAGAACGCATCGGCGTCAACCCAGACCTCATGCTGGCGGCGAATACCGCCGGTGGCGTTGTGGGCAAGATGATCTCCCCGCAGTCGCTGGCCATCGCCGCAACGGCAGTTCAGATGGAGGGCGAGGAGTCCCGCATCCTCAAGGCAGTCGTGGGCTACTCGCTCGTCTTCCTGGCCGTCGTGTGTGTCATTGTGTTCCTCATGACCAACGCGTTGGGCTTCCTGGTTCCTTAAAACTTCTGCCCCTAAAGAAAGTCTCCGCATCCGCTGCAATTACAGCCGCGCGATGGGGAGACTTTTGTCTACCCCCAAAAGGTATATTGCCTTAAAGTGACGCATCACTCATCAGAAACCACAAGTTCCCCACGAGACGCACGGCGGTAGTGGTTTGCGCACGTAATAAATTTCGCAACATTAGTGTTGCAGAATAACCGCCGCTAGACGGCATTTTCACTATGAAATTCTGCGTTTTTATCGGTATTATTTAAGGCACACCCATAAAAATTAGCCCACCCAAGTACGCGCTGACTTCCATGGCACATACTGGGCAGTTAAAGGAGCGCAAGCATGCGAATTGCACTTTTTTCTACGTGCATTGGTGACGCCCTCTTCCCGGACGCTCACAAGGCAACCGCACTAATCCTCTCCCGTTTGGGCCACGAAGTGGTCTTCCCAGAAGAGCAAACTTGTTGCGGCCAGATGCACATCAATACTGGTTACCAGAAGGAAACACTGGGCATGATCCGCAGCTACGCGGACGCGTTCGCAGATCCTTCCATCGATTACGTGGTTTCCGCCTCTGGCTCGTGTGTTGGCGCAGTTCGTGAGCAACACGTCAAAATTGCTGACCGGTTCGGCTCCTCCGCTGACGTGGATGGCGCTAAAAAGGCCTCCCAGAAGACCTTGGACCTGCCCGAATTCCTCGTGGACATCGAGCAGCGCACCGATCTCGGCGCTTTCTTCCCGCACAAGGTCACCTACCATGATTCCTGCCACGGCTTGCGCTTCCTGAAGCTCGGTGACCGCCCGTACCAGCTGCTGAGCAAAGTCGAGGGAATCGACCTCGTGCCGCTCGAAAACGTCGAAGAGTGCTGTGGCTTCGGCGGCACCTTCTCACTTAAGAACCCAGAGGTCTCCCAGGCCATGGTTTCTGACAAAACCCGCCACGTGAAGGACACCGAAGCCGAGTACCTCACCGGCGGTGACTCTTCCTGCCTTATGAACATCGGCGGCGCACTAGCGCGCCAGCGCAGCGGCGTTCGCGTGCTGCACATGGCTGAAATCTTGGCCTCCACCAAGGAACACCCTTGGACCCCTGAGACGGCCGCTTACTCCAAGGAGAAGATGCTCTAATGACTTCCTTCCTCGACACCACCCCGCCTCGCGCGCCGGAGGGCTACGGCAACCTCCGCGGCGAGAAGGCATTCGTTCCACTCGCCCACGTTGGCCTCAACAACGCGACCCAGCGTCGTAACCTGCACCACGCCACCACCACCATTCGTAATAAGCGTGCCAACGCCGTCGAAGAGCTGCCGGACTGGCAGAAGCTGCGCGACGCCGGCTCCGCAATCAAAGAAGACGTTGCTGCCCGCATGCCGGAACTTCTCGAGCAGTTCGAGGAGCAGGTAACCAAGCGCGGCGGCATCGTCCATTGGGCACGCGACGCTAAGGAAGCCAACGAAATCATCGAGGGCCTTATCCGCGAGACCGGCGAGACCGACATCGTCAAGGTCAAGTCCATGGCAACCCAGGAAATCGGCCTGAACGAGCACCTCGAGTCCGTAGGGATCAATGCCCGCGAAACCGACCTGGCTGAGCTCATCGTTCAGCTGGGCGAGGATAAGCCCTCCCACATCCTGGTTCCGGCCATCCACCGCAACCGTGCCGAAATCCGTGACATCTTCGTCAACAAAATGCCGCACACGGATGAATCCCTAAAGGCTGAGCCAGCCGAACTCGCGGAGGCTTCTCGTACCTTCCTGCGCGAACAGTTCATGAAGGCCAAGGTTGCCATCTCCGGCGCTAACTTCGGCGTTGCCGAGACCGGCACCATCAACATTGTGGAGTCCGAGGGCAATGGCCGTATGTGTCTGACCCTGCCGGAGACCCTGATTACCGTGATGGGCATCGAAAAGCTCGTGCCAACTTTCCAGGACCTTGAGGTCTTCCTGCAGCTGCTGCCGCGTTCTTCCACAGCAGAGCGCATGAACCCATACACCTCCATGTGGGCGGGCGTAACTGAAAACGACGGCCCGAAGAACTTCCACCTGATTCTTTTGGACAACGGTCGTACCGCTGCCCTGTCCAGCCCGATTGGCCACCAGGCTCTCAAATGCATCCGTTGCTCGGCTTGCCTTAACGTTTGCCCGGTCTACGAGCGCGCCGGCGGCCACGCATACGGCTCCGTTTACCCTGGCCCGATTGGCATCTCCCTGACCCCACAGCTGACCGGTATGAAGGACCACCACGATCCTTCCGCCAGCCTGCCTTATGCATGCTCCCTGTGTGGACGCTGCGACGAGGTTTGCCCGGTGAAGATTCCGCTTTCTGAGGTCATCCTGGAGAACCGCCACCAAAAGGTCACCCACGCTACCCCACCAGTCGAGTCCAAGCTCTTCAGTGTGGTTCAGCTGGTCTGGGGTCACCCGAAGATCTGGAACCAGGTCACGCACATGGTTGCGCTGGGCCGCGTTCTCGGCGGATTCAACGGAGTGATGGACAAGCTCCCGTTGTTCCTGTCCGGGTGGTCCGATGCCCGCGATACTGCTGTTCCACCAAAGAAGTCTTTCCGTCAGTGGTTCGACTCCGATGAAGCTAAAGAACTGCTCGCCCAGGCCAAGAAGGAGGGCATCAAGTGAGTACCGCCAAAGAAGAGATCCTGAAGCGCATTCGCACCGCGCAGAAGCAGGCAGGCTTGTCCGATCACGTGGAGGCACCGCGTGAGTACGACACCGAGGGCACGCTCAATGCCGACGAGCTGCGTGACATGCTTGTGGAACGCCTCGAGGATTACAAGGCCGAAGTCCACGTGACCACCGAGGCTGAGCTGGCAGAGACCATTTCCCAGATTTTCACTAACAAGGAATGCTCCAAGGTCACCTACGCTCAGGGAATGGACGCAGCGCTTATCGACGCCATCACGTCCAACGCCACCTTCACCCCTGACGATCCAACTTCGGATCCGCGCGAACTCGACACCGTTGATGCTGTGCTGACCGAGTCCCACGTCACCTCGGCACAGACTGGCACCATCGTGCTAGAAGCCGGCCCACTGTGTGGTCGCCGCGCCCTAACTTTGGTTCCGGATCGTCACGTCTGCATCGTGCGCAAGGACCAGATCGTCTACGGAGTTCCGGAGATGGTCTCTCGCATTAACCCGGACTTCCCCGCTACGTGGATCTCCGGCCCGTCTGCTACCTCTGACATTGAGCTCTCCCGTGTGGAGGGCGTCCACGGTCCGCGCGACCTCATCGTGGTCATCGTGAAGTAGCCAGGCTAGCTAGACGCCACACCACTAAGTAGCCCCCGCATTGGCTACTTGATGGCGGCATGCGCTAGAATCACATCGTTGATATCTGGCGCATGCCGCATATCTTTTGCCTCCGTAGCTCAGCGGATTAGAGCATCGGTTTCCGGTACCGAAGGTCGCAGGTTCGATCCCTGTCGGGGGCACAATTTCTCCCCTCGCTTTCTCGGCGTTCAACCCCAGCAGGCGAGGGTTTTACCTTCGCCCCTTATCTTTCAACTCATAGTTAAGAGTTCAGACATTAGGCAGACTTTAGGTCAAAGACAGCGAATTCTTTTCAATCTATTTCGATAGGAATCCCCCTGCCGCTCGAAGTCAAAGAATCATTCCTAAGAATGATCCCGCGGGCTGTAAGGTCAGGGCCATGGATTCGACGTCTCGTCCGAAGCAGGCCTACCTCTCGTTTATCGCAACCGCGTTAGCGTTCTTCGTGGTGCCGGGGATTGTGGGCGCGGCTCTTAGTGGGGGTACAGCGACTGTGTCCATGCTGGTGCTGCTGCCAGTGATGGCGTTGGCATTGGGCATGCTGGATGGCCGGCTCTTCCGCTATACGCTGTCCTTTCCGCTCATTGCGGCTTTTATGTTCTGGCTTTCTACCAAGGTCTACTACAACACCGGTACGTGGATTTACGCAGTTGAAGTCGTCCTGCTTGCTTGGTTGGGCAGCTGGTTAACAGGAAGGAAGGCCTAGATCATGGAAACGTGGACTCTTGACCATCCGGAGGCCGGAAAACTCGAAGTCACGGTCGGCCCAGATGTGGAGTTTGCTGAAGCTTATGAAGACTGGCCGCAAGAACCGAGCGAGCAAGAATACACCGCCCTGGACGCCAACATGCCGCTTAAAGAAAGAATCCGGGCATTCATTAATAATCCACCTATTCGCGTGCAAGTTTGCCTCGATAGCGAAGTCCTTGGAAGGTACACCTCGTTGTCTTCGGCGCGAGTGGCACTAAAACAAATCGATACCGACGAGCTACGCAGCATAGAGCTTGTCAACCGCACGAAGCCGCACCTCAAGCTCCACGCGAATGCCCTCGACGAGTTGATCGAGGTGACCTATCACAACGGCTCAGAGGTGGTCGAGTTTGAGCCACCAGCTGGCAGCCGTGGAGCGCAGCGTCGCGAAGAGATGGAGCAAAGCCCCGTTAAACGCGTGGCCTATCCCCTTCTTGCAGGCCTTGGTAAAGGCGGATGGGCGTTGGCTGTTATCGTGCTCGGCCCAATCCTGCGCAAGCTTTTCGACTTGCTGCCTATCCCCGACATCGACTGGCCAGATCTGCCAGATCTCCCCGAGCTTCCCCAAATCCATCTGCCAACCATCAGTATCGATTGGCCAGACATCAACTGGCCGAACATCAATTTCCCTGACCTCCCGCCGCTGCCCGAGTGGATGGTTTTCTTGCTCAATAACTCGAAGGTGTGGGTGCCCATCGTCATCGGTATCGCCTTCGGCGTGATATCCATGCGCAACCACAAAAAGTCCGAACGGCATAAGAGGCAATGGCAGGACGGCGGCGAAATCGGCGCGGAGGTCCACGATGACCATGACCAGTTCCTGCGCCTCGAGTCCGGCCAGGGCCGCATCATGATTGGTGAAGACAAGAACAACCTGGACATCGACCAGGTAGTCGAAGACGACTTTGTCGTCTTCGTACCAGCTGGCAAGTGGCACAACTTCGTCAACGAGGGTTCCGAGCCGGTAAAGCTCTACTCCATCTACGCCGCCCCGGATCACGTTTAGGGCACCATCCACGAGACCAAGGAAGACGCGGACAACGATCCGAACGAGCAGCACTAATTGCGGCAGGCTTTAAAAACAACAATATGGCGGTCCAGAAGATGGGCCGCCATTTTAATATTTAGCTATTGAGCTTTGAGTTCTCCAAGTACTACTTGATGAATGGGTTTACGATCTCCTGGGTGATATCAAGGGTGCCGTGCTCGATGTAGTACATTCCGAGGAACATGGCGGTAACCAGAACGAATGCGAAAAGCATGTTAGGGATCCACTGGACAAACACGGAAACCCAGCCGTCAGCCTTGTCACGTGCAGCTGCTTCGCGCTGTTCCTGTGCCTCGTATTCGTTCATAATCCGTTGTTTCCTTTCACTGCGCCTGAAACCGCTAGGCACACTCCGCCTAGCAAGAGAAATCACTGCGGATAACTTTAGCAGTAGATCGTTATGAATTCGTAGTTATCCACCGTTTTATTGACACCGAATTGGCAAGATTTACACTCCGGGGTCTTCATTGTTCTCTAACGCCTCCACGAAGGCGTCCCTATCAGCGAACATACGGTTTATATCTGCCTCTGCGCCGACTATCCAGTGGCCCGATTCCTCGTCGAAAGTAATCGCGGCATCAGGATACTTGTCGAGGGCTTCCTCCATCGCAGCGGACTCCGCTTCAGAGGCAGTGCCATTCAGGTGCGACTCGGGATCTCCTAGCCCGTCTAGGACCGCAACGTTATAAATCGGGTACTGCGACTTGGGATGCTCAAAGAGCTCTTGCCCCATCATGGTGATTCCTCCCTTAGGTGGTGATTGCCCCACAAAACACTAAAGCAGGTAAGAGCCTGCTGAGATAACTAATTCTTTTCATCCACGGTGCACCTGCCATGCAGCAGTTCGTCCGGAACGAAGCCGTCATACCCAGGCACGTTGTTGACTGCGAGAATTCCCTGGAAGAAATTAACAAGGGATGGAATGTCCTTCTCGTTGAGATGGTCAAAGACTATGCGGCGCACAGACTCTACGTGTTCGGGCACGGCGCGTTCGAGACGCTCAAGGCCCTCATCGGTAATACGAACGATGACGCCTCGCGCATCACCGACGCTCTTGGACTTTGTGACCAAACCACGCTTTTCCATACGCGTTACTTGGTGGGAGGTACGTGAACGGTCCCACTCCAAGTCCGCGCAAAGCTCACGCAAACGCAGCTCATTGCCTTCTGCCTCGGAAAGTGCAACGAGAACGGCGAACTCTGACATTGAGACCTCGCCCCCAGCCATGAGGGTTTCCTCCATGCCGCGGTTAATCTTGCGAATAGAACCGAGGATGAGGCGCCACAGCTCTTGCTCTTCTTCGTTTAGCCACCGAGTTTCTGTAGTCATGTCAACAACTTTACACATTCGTTTAGGTATTAGAAAGCTATCCCTTTAACGCTTCTATATCCAGTTCTACCCTGCTGGGTACACGTGCATATCGCTGTGGCATGCATGTTAACACCAATACTTGGGAGTGCTTGGCCACTTGAGCAAACAACGTGGCCATAAGGTTGAGTCGAGTCGAGTCGGTAGATCCAAGAGCATCGTCAACAATAACGGGTACTCCGTCATCTTGCACCAATCCCGCTATTGCAAAGCGCGTAAGAATGGCCATCTGTTCCTTGGCCCCGCCCGAGAGGGAACCAAGATCTACGGTCTGACCATCGCGGCTGCGCGCCGTGACCACAAGCTCCTCAGAAAGTTCGAAATCCACGTCGCCACCGAAAACCTTACGGGCGAGCCCGTTGAGCTTGGTGACGAAGGGTTGCGCGTAGCGCTGACGTGCCGCATCGCGGTGCGTGAGCAAGAGCTCCCGCAGGTATCGCGCTGCGTTGGCACGCTTTTCCACCGCGGCCAGCACTTCCCGAGCAATCTCCAGTTCTGCGTTCGCAGATTCGAGCCGTTCCGCCACGCCCGAGTGCATCTCGATGCGGCCGGAGTATTCACGCATATCACCATCCGCATCGTGCACGGTGTTGTGCAGGCTCCGGACCTCTTCCTTAACCCCCTCATAAAGCGCAAACACAGTATCGACGTCCACGGCGCTAAGTTCGGCCAAGACTCCGCGTTGCCGGGTGAGCTTCTCCTCCGCCGCTGCAACCGCAGAGTCCAGCGCCGCGTCCGTTGCCACTTCCCTAGCCTTCTGCAGCGCTGCGTCGGCTGAATCATGATGTTCGACGGCCGCCTCATGACGAGCCTGGGCACCGGCCAACACCGCTGCTGTCGAACTCTCCCGGTACGGAGCAAGTTCCTTCTCAGCGCCGGTTACAGCAACGCGTGCCGCTTCCTCTTCTGCCTCCGCATCCACCAAAGAAACTTGGTCCTGCTCGCCCTGTTCCTCCAGCTCTGCTACCCCTTCAAAGCTGTCCGCTTGGGCCGCATGTCGGGCTTCTAGCTCGCCCAAATCATCGGCGCCAAGAGCAGCCTTAAGCTCCCGCTGTGCCTGCTCCACGGCACTGCGCAAACGCTGGTACTCGTCGTTTTTCGCGCGGGCTTCCTCGACCGACTCGCAGCCGGCCGCATCCAAAAGTTCCGCGAGCCGGGCCCGCACATTTTGCAGGGTATCTTCTGATGCCTCACCTGCACCAGCTTGATACGTCGCCCGCAACGCGCCGAACTCGAAGGCCATTCCGTCGCGCAGCTGAACGGTGGCACCTGCATCGGTAGCCTCACTGCCAGTTTCGGAAGGCACATTTCGCTCTTCACCGTCGACGACGAAGGCGCCCTCACCGCTAAACACGAGCTTGGCAGCGGCAGCGGCGTGAACCCGTTCCTGGACGGTTACCTCAGTGGCTGCTTGTTCAAGCGCGCGCAGATCGCCCACCTCAGGCGCCTCGGCAAGTTGGCTGCGGCGGCGCTTGAGCTCAGCGTCGAGTTCCTTTAGCCCCGCAAGGCGCTGCCGCAACGCCTCCCACTGCTTTTTCTCATGGTAGCGGCGCGCAAGCTGCAGTTGCTTGCGGGCAGCTTCATAAGACTTCTGTGCCTCGGCGAGCTTGCCTGCAAGCTGCTCACGGACTTCCTCTTCCTGCGCGGTGCTCAGTTTAAGCTCCTCGACCTTGGCCGCCAAGGCCTCGACTGCCTCTGCTGCGCTTGCCACGTCCTGTGCCATCGCGCGGCGCCGCTCCACGGCCTCGCGTGCAGTCTCCAGTTCAGCCTCGGCACGAGAAAGCTCTGCTTTTTGAGCCTCGATCTTCTCCAGTGCTGCTCTAGCCTCCGCGACCTCAGTTTCGCGCTGGGCGAGTTCTGTCTCAGCGGCCGGCAAAGCCTGCTCAGCCTCCGCCTTGGCTCGCTGGGCAGCTTCGTGTTTGATCACGACGTCGTCAAGCTGGTGTAATGCCTGCTCTGCATCTTGTTGCACAGACTCGGCCTCGCTCACCCGGGTCTGCGCGTCCTTATACTCCTTGGCCGGCGCCCCGGTCCGTGCGGTGAAGTACTTCTCATATTCCTTCTGTACTCGCGTGATGAGCTCGGAGTCTTCAGCAACAGCCGTGTCCATCCCGGAAGCAGATTCCAGCGCACTGGTCACCGATGGAATGCCGACCGCAGCCACGCCGGAACCTAGGTCATCCTGGCGCAAGAAGAGGGCGTCGAGAAGCTGGCGATCCAGATGCTCTGAGAGGATTCGGTCGAGCTCGTCATCGGCCGCGCCGCCGGTAAATTGCGCGGGGCGCGGTTCAAGAACGTGGAGCTCAGAGATCTTCTTCTTCAGCCACCGCTTGTGAATGCGGAAGCGATACGGGCCCACGGTCGCCTCAAGTCTGACCTCTGGTGATGCGTCGCGATGCACCGGCTTGAGCGCCTTAATCTTCTTCGAGGCGCCCGAGTGCTTCTCCGTCAGTACGGTGTCAATGGACTCAACGATGGTGGACTTTCCGGCCTCGTTCTCACCGTGGATGACCACCACGCCTGTTTCCGGAAGCTCGTCGACGCGCAGGTGCTCAACGCCGCGGACGTTGTGGAACTCGATGGAGTGAAGTCGCATCATGGCCTAGGCCTCCTTTGCGGTAAGTCGGAACAACAGGTTGGCGGCATCACGCGCAACCGGGTCATGAAGATTGCCCACCAGGTCGGCCAAAGCATCGGCGGCAAATCCATGCAGGTCAAGGTTGGCCAGCTCCTCCTCCGACGGGGCAAGGTGCAAATCCATGGTGCGCTCACGCGGGCGCAGCGAGGCAAACACCGGCTCCAGATCCGCCAGTCCCTGCTCGAGCCGCGCCTGCGCCTCCAGCCCCACGGTGCCGCGCAAGCCATATTTCACAGCCGTGCGCCTCTTGTACGGCAGCTCATCGACTTCCTTCAAGAAACGCTCCACGTCTTCCATGGAGTTCACGTCGGCCTCCAGCGCCCGGAAGTGCCAGCGGCCCACGCGATGCTTGACGACGTCGACCTCTCCCCCGTCGACCGTCACTATCAGCGCATTGCCTGAGTCACGCTCGCGGTCATCAAAGGCGGTGGTCTCAGGGCTGCCGGAGAACCATACCCGGCCGCTTGAGCCCAGCTCCTGCGTGGAGTGGGTATCCCCGAGGGCCAAGTAATCAATGACGCCCGCCTCGATTTGTTCCTCCACGAAGCGCAGATCGATGACGTCCGCTTCCGAATCGCGCGCCTCGACCTGGCCGTGACCTACCGCAATACGCACGCCGTCGTATGGCTCCAGCGGGGCAAGCGCCTCGCGCACCAAGTCATAGTTGGCCCGCTTGGTCAGATACGGGGCGCCAACGATTTCTACTCCAGGACGAAACTCAATGGGTGCAAAGTCCGCGATGACGTGAACATTGTCAGCAAATGGCTTGCGCAACACCGAATCAGCCACGAGTGGATCGTGGTTGCCGGGCAAGAGGTAGACCGGCACCGGCAGGTTGCGGAAGGTCTCCTTCGCGCGGCTCAACGTGTTCTTGCTCAACGCATTATGCTCGAAGACATCACCGGCCACGACGATGAACTCCGCGCCCGTCTCGCGCGCCAGCTCGCCAAGACGCACCACGGACTCCATGCGGTCGTCGTTAAAGCGTGCCTGGGCTTCCCCCTCCAGAAACCACCGCGTCATGCCTAACTGGAAATCAGAAGTATGAATGAACTTGACCATGAGTTTCCCCCTTTTAAGAATCAGTGCGTCAGATGATAGTAGAGGTCCTCGACATCAGAGACCGCTCGAAGCAAATCTATGTTCGTATGGCTTACTGCACGCATGGCTTTTCGCAGCAACTCTGGGTCCGAATCATCCACGGCCGGCGCCACCTTTGGCCGCGGCATATCGGGCAGTTGCCGCCCGCCCCAGAACAGCTCATTGCGCTCCTCGGTAGAAAGCCCCGCTCCAGCAAAACTATCCTCCGAGACAGCCTTGGCCTGTTCCATCACGGACTGCTCAAGGCGTCCAAAGTCGAGCCCACGCAGGGCAAAGACGACGGAGGAATCCGCGTCGATGCGGGTAGCCAAGCGGTCCGCCACCGCGATCACGTGCTTACACACGTACTCCGGGTCCGGGCAGGTGCAGGAAAAGCGCATGTCGCTTGGGTCCTCAGCGATGAGGATGTCGAGCGCTTCCTCGCTAAGCAGGCCGTCGCGCGCATTAGCAATGGAGTTCGGCGTGCGGGCAAACATCTGGCTCAGCGTCGCGATGTCATCATTAGTGCGATACGGCACCTGAATGAGGACGGTAAAGGGCTCGTTCTGCGAGCCGGCCACCTTGCCGTGAACGGCACCGTTGCGCACGTCCAGGCCCACAACATGACCGCCAGTTGCGTATTGCCGGCCGCGCGTAATGCGCCCGCTGTCCGCGTCCTTGTTCACAAAGGACACGATGCGCGTGGCAGCCGGAGACATGCTGTGCACGCGCGAGACGCGGCCTACCTCCTCCGGGGAGGTCACGCGTTTGCGCGCACCAAAGTTGGCGTAGATGACGTTATCTTCTGAGCCCTTGCCGGAATTACCCGAGGTATAGCGCGCCATTAGTCAGCCTCCTTGTAGCTCATCAACTGGGCCAGCTGCTCGGGATCGAGTTCCGTGAGCCAGCCCTCGCCCTCGCCCACCACGGCGCCAGCAAGATGCATCTTGCCGTCGAGGATGTCCTGAATAGACTCCTCCAAAGTACCGGCGGTGATCATCTTGTACACCTGCACGTTGCGCTGCTGACCAATGCGGAACGCGCGGTCGGTGGCTTGGTTCTCCACGGCCGGATTCCACCAGCGGTCCATGTGCACGACAATCGACGCCGCCGTCAGGTTCAGGCCCGTGCCACCCGCCTTGAGCGAGAGAATCATCGCCGGCGGGCCGTCCGGGGATTGGAAATCTTCCACCATCTGGTCGCGTTTGTTCTTGGTCACGCCACCGTGCAGGAAAGGAATCTCGCGCCCTAACTGCTGGGTGAGATAAGGCTGCAAGATGTCACCGAATGCCTTGTACTGCGTGAACACGAGGATGCGCTCCTCAGACTCAATCGCCTGGTCCACGATCCGCATAAGCTCCTCGACCTTGCCCGAGCGATGCTTGCCCTTCAACGTGACCGAGGAACCGTCGCCCAGGTAGTGCGCCGGATGGTTACAAATCTGCTTGATGCGAGTCAAAGACGCTAACACCAGGCCGCGCCGCGACATGCCCTCGCGTGTCTCCAGTGCCTTTTGCACGTCGTCGACAAGCGCCTTGTACAAGGCCGCCTGCTCGGGGGTCATCGCGACGGTGATGATCTGCTCGGACTTCTCCGGCAGGTCATCGATGATATTCGGGTCCGTCTTCAGGCGACGCAAGATAAACGGCGCGGTAAGCAGGCGCAGGCGCTCGGCCATGGTGTCGTCGTTCTCGCGCTCGATGGCCTTGGCAAAGTGATTGCGGAAGAAGGACGCGCTGCCCAGCACGCCAGGATTACAGAAGTCCAGGATGGAGCGCATCTCAGAGAGGCGGTTCTCCACCGGCGTGCCTGTTAGCGCAATGCGGTGGCGCGACGGCAGCGAACGCACGGCTTTCGACGAGCGCGTGGCCGCGTTCTTGATCGCCTGCGCCTCGTCGAGCACCACGCGATCCCACTCGACCTTGCCCAGCGTGAGGAAGTCGCGTCCCACGGTGCCGTAGGAGGTAATGACGAGGTCTGCGGACTCGGCGGCCTTGACCAGCTCTGTCTCTTTAAGTCGGTTCGAACCATGCTGGACCAGCACCTTCAGGTGCGGGACGAACTTCGCGGCCTCGCGCGCCCAGTTGCCCACCACGGAGGTAGGCGCCACCACGAGGGTGGGCTTGACCTCGGGGTTATCTTGATGCTCGACAGCAAGCAGGGTTAGCAACTGCAGGGTCTTCCCCAAGCCCATGTCGTCGGCCAGCACCGCGCCAATATTGTTGCGGGACATCCAATAAAGCCAATCCACGCCGCGCCGCTGGTACTCGCGCAGCTCGGCATTGACGGTTTCTGGAATCTCGATGCGCGCGGGTGCCACGGTGTCCATGCCGCCCAGCAGCGAAGCGTGCCACGTCGAGCCGGTGAACTCCACCGGTTCTTCAGCCATGGATTGCAAGGCCAGCTCGCGCAGCTCCGCCACGGAAACCTGCGCGGTCTCACCGTCGTTGAACTCTTTGAGCCGTTTTTCGACGTCCGCCACCAACGCCTGCCAGCCCGGTTGCTCCAGCTTCCGCGCCATCTCTGCGGCAGCGGCCAGACGCTCGAGCTCCTTCTGTTTGCGCTTGCGGGCCGTCTCCGCGAGCTTGTCCATATACTCCGAGATCTTGGACAGCGCCTGCGTGTCAGCCATGACCCATTCGCCGCGGAGGCGAATAAGCCCGGACTTAGACTGCACCAGCTGGCGCATCTCTTCTTCGCTCAGATCGGTGTCGCCTACGGACAGGTGCCAGTCATATTCCACCAGCTTGTCCATGCCCAAGTGCGCCTTGGTAGAGCCCTCAGCGGGATCGCGGACCTCGCGGGTCTCCAGCTTGGCCTTGGTCTCCATGTGCGCCCATGCCTTGGGCAGCATGACGGTAAAGCCAGCCGCCTTGAGTGCGGACACGTCCTTGGCGATGAACTCCACCAAATCATCAGTGCCCAGGAATACGTCCCAGTCACCCGCGTCATAGTCAGGGATTCCGGAGGACTCGCGCAGGCGCGGCGCCAAGGTCAGAGCCTTGCGCTGTGAGTTCCGTAGCTTTTCCACGCTGCCCCTATCGAGCTGATCCAACACGATGGGCTGTGGTGCGTCGGTGCCGGAGCGCACCTGCACGCGAATCGGCCACACTGAGGTCTCAGGGTCCTCATCCTTGGGCGGCTCCTCCACGATGAAGACGAGCTGCAGGTCCACCGAAGTAATCGAGTCTTTCCACTCGTTGAGGCCGCGCAGCAGCTGCGCACGGCCCTTTTTCACTGGCGACGTCGTCAGCATCGCCTGCGCAAAGTCGTGCCACGGTGCCGGGCGCGGGGCGTCGGCAAGCGGGCGTAAAACCATAAACGCAATCCAGTGCGTCAGCTCATCCGCCATGTCATCGGACAAGGCCCTGTTATTAATTGTCAGAATGCCAGGCGCCGCCGCGAGCATCTCCGCGAGCCAGCCACGCTCACCCAAACCAGAGGCCAGCTGCCACATGGGGTACCACTCGCCTGCCTGGTAGGCCAAGCGGATCGTCACACGTCCGGCACGCACAAACTTGCTAAGTCCACGGTAGACGCGAATAAGCCACAGCAGGTCTGGGGCGATGGTTGCCTTCTGCTCGGGCGTGGCGGCCTGACTTAGGGAATCGAGGAACTCCAGCTTGGCCAGAGTGGCCACGGCCTCCTCGGGCGCAAACATCGCCATGGGCACCATGAGGGAGACGTCCTTGCCCTTGGGCGTGCGCAAGGAAACTCGCGCTCGATTACGGAAGGATTTCTTGCCCAAAATTGTTTCGACTGCCTCAGGAAAGGTCCCTTCGGGAACGGCGGAAGGCATAACAATTTTGTGCCCTTCTACCTGCTCAATCCATAGACTAAGTCCCGAAACTGGGAGCCACAGGCCATGGATAAGGTAAGAAGCCATAGCTACCAGTCTAGCAGCGCACCATTTGGGGGCATGTTTTGAGGTTTTCGAGCAATTATTGCCGCCGAACGCAATCGTTATCTCCTCGTTATAACTTTGCGTTTACACTGTTAAAACATTACAACCAGCTGTGCGCAGGGCAACTTCTTGCCAACAAATCCCCAGAAAAGCATTGGGTTGTTACCCACGTCTCGTTAACGTGGGATGGTCCTACTCTCAAACTACGAGGAGAAATCAGTGCAAGATTCCACCTGGTACGTCGTGGCGATGATTGTCTATCTGCTCGCGATGGCCGCCATCGGTTTCTGGAGCTACAAGCAAACAGATCAGTATGACGACTATGTTCTCGGCGGCCGTGGGTTGCACCCGTTCGTTGCAGCATTGTCTGCTGGCGCATCCGACATGTCCGGCTGGCTGCTCATGGGCCTGCCCGGCGCCCTGTTCCTGACAGGCATGTCTGAGCTATGGATGGCCATCGGCCTACTGGTTGGCGCATGGGCCAACTGGAAGTGGGTGGCGCCGCGTCTGCGCTCTTACTCTGAGATTGCCGGCAACTCGATTACGGTGCCGTCCTTCTTCGAAAACCGCCTCCACGACAAGTCCCGTCTGCTGCGTGTTCTTTCCGCGGCGATCATCATATTCTTCTTCACCTTCTATGTCTCTTCGGGCATGGTGTCGGGTGGCCGCTACTTCGAGTCGACCTTCGGCGGCGACTACCTCGTCGGCATGCTCATCGTCGCGGCAGTGACGGTGTTCTACACCTTCGTGGGCGGCTTCCTTGCTGTTTCCTACACCGATACCGTGCAGGGCTTGCTCATGTTCGCTTCTCTCATCATCGTCCCGATTATGGCCATCATGGCCTTGGACGACCCAGGCCAGATCTTCAGCTTCGCCGCTAACAATCCCTACGCCACGGGCGGTGTGATTGAGAACCCCAACTACTTCTCGCTCTTCTCCGGTGTTTCTGCCGCGGTCATCATCGGCAACCTGGCGTGGGGCCTGGGCTACTTTGGACAGCCGCACATCATCGTGCGCTTCATGGCACTGCGCAAGCCTTCCGACGCCCGCGCCGGCCGCTTCTACGGCATCGGCTGGATGCTGCTTTCCCTGATCGGCGCCGTCTTCGTTGCGCTGGCCGGCACGGTTTTCTTCACCCAGACCAACCACTCCATCACCGACCAGGAAAACTACGAGACCATCTTCCTGGACATGGCGCAGGTCATGTTCCACCCACTGTTCGCAGGCCTGGTTCTGACTGCAGTTCTGGCAGCAATCATGTCCACCATGTCCTCCCAGATGCTCGTGGTTTCCACCTCGCTGATTGAGGATCTGTTCCTCATCTTCGCAAAGAAGAAGCCATCCCAGGACGTGCTGATCAACCTCTCTCGCACTGCAGTTGTGGGCATCGCGGTCATCGCGGCAGTCCTGGCGATTAATCCTTCCGATTCCATCCTGGGCTTGGTCGGCTTCGCTTGGGCTGGCTTCGGTTCCGCATTCGGCCCGCTGGTGCTGCTGTCCCTGTACTGGAAGCGCCTGAACTCCACCGGCGCGATTGCCGGTATGGTGACCGGTGCCATCGTGGCTATCGGCTGGGGCATGTCGCCGCTTTCCGACGCCCTTTATGAGCTCGTCCCAGGCTTTGCCATCTCCCTTATCACCACGGTTGTGGTCTCCTTGGTCACCAAGGCTCCAGAGCCAAAGGTTATGGCCGAGTTCGAGGAAGCCTCCAAGCTTGCCAAACTGGTGGAAGAAAACAAGAACTTAGACTTCGAGCAAGCTGCTGAGCAGGTTCAGAAGTAACTTCCCCCCACAAGCTTCTATAGCCACGGAACCGCGCACCTGTCCGCTTCAGTCTAAATAGTGCATGAAGCACTATTATCTGGCCGGACTGTGCGCGGTTTCTGCGTTGTGGGCCCTCAATTTCTGGGCGCCGGGGCCTCCCCTGGGCGTGAGCACTACCCCGGAGCGCGTGCGCATCTTGGGCTACGACCGCGAACTTTTCGGCGGCTGGCTGCCCTCCACCAAGGACACTGTTCGCGCTGCACAGACGACGCCAATGGGGCTTGCGGATCCGTACTCCGGGCTGCATAATCCCCCGGCCGTGGAAATCGACCACGTCTTTCCGCTCTCGGCGGCGTGGGACATGGGGGCGTGGGGTTGGGATAATAAGCGCAAGGCGAAGTTTGCCAACGATCCTTTGAACCTCGTGGCCACGGACAAGGCCTTGAACCAAGCAAAGTCTGACTCTTTGCCCTCTGAGTGGCTCCCGCCTGCTAACCGATGCGACTACTCCCGCCGGCTTGCGGCCGTGGCACGCAAATATGATTTGCCCCTTCCAGCTGCAGATGTACGCACGATGCGCAGGCAGTGTCGGTTCGATTTCCGGCTGCCCAATGGCTAGACTGCTTGTGACCCCATGACTTTGTGAAAGGCATCCATGTCTAGTTTTCTGATCATTCTTCACGTCCTCGCAGCAGTGCTGCTCATCGGTCCGGTGTGCGTTGCTACCTCTGCATTCCCCGGCCAACTGTTAAACGCGGCAAAGGGCGATCAGGCTGGTAGCGGTGCGACACGCGTTCTGCACAACATCACCAACACTTACGGCTACATTTCCGCTATTGTGCCGGTGCTGGGTATTGCGGTGTTCCTGACTGACCTGGCTGCATATAAGTCCGATATTCAGTTCCACATTGCAATCCTGCTCGCCGTCATCGCATGGTGCCTGCTCTTCTTCCTGATCATCCCGAAGCAGAAGAAGGCCGTCGCCGCACTCGAGGGCGCTGGCGCTGTTGACGTGGAGGGCACGAAAAAGCAGCTGGCTGCTTTCTCCGGCATCTTCAACTTGCTCTGGATGATCTGCGCAATCCTGATGTTCATCTAGGACACCCAAGCACTCAAGCCGCGGTCTTCGGACTCGCGGCTTTTCGCGTTTTCCGGTAAGTCCGCGCCTGGCCCAGGTGCCCTCCCCTCCCTAGGAAACCCAGACCTAGATGCCCAGACCTGGATACCCAGAACCCCAGCTCGCCATCCGAGCACCAACCACGGCCACGATCCGCGACCTCAGGCTCTGGGTTTCCAAGGTTGTTGTTTTAGAAAAGAGCCCGCTACAAAGCTCCGAATACGCGCAGCAAAAAGGCGCCACCTCCCCTGTTTCGGGGAAGGCAGCGCCTTCGTCAGCTCACGTTACTAGTCGCGCCAACCGCCACGGCGGTCATCACGGCGTCCATGTCCGCCACGGTCGTCGCGGTCGCGGTAACCACCACGGCCACGGTCGTCACGGTCACGGTAACCACCGCGACCACGGCCGCCGCGGTCATTGCGGTCGCGGTAGCCACCACGGCGGTCGTCACGACGTCCGCCGCGGTCACCGCGGTCATCGAAGTCACGGCGCGGCGGGCGGCCAGTGTCCTTTGCGATGTTGATCAACTGACCAGAAATGCGGGTGTCCTTCAGACGGTCCAGCACGGCCGGGTCGAGGTTCTTCGGCAGGTCAACCAGGGTGTGGCCCACCGCAATGGTGATGCGGCCGAAGTCCTTGGAGGACAGGCCGCCCTCGTTTGCCAGCGCACCAACGATGGCACCCGGGCGCACGTTCTGGCGCTTGCCCACGTCCAAGCGGTAGGTCTCAAAGTCGCCATCCGGACGGCGCGGGCCACGGTCGCGGTCACGGAAGCCGCCACGTCCACCGCGGTCACCACGGTCGCGGCGATCCCCACGATCAAAGCGGTCACGGTCACGGCGGTCGCGCTTCGGCGCTGGCTGTTCCTTGAGCAGGAAGTCCTTGCCGCCCTGCAGCTGCACTGCGAGTGCCGCAGCAATATCGTCCATCGCAACGTTGTTGGCAGCGGAGTACTCGCGAACCATATCGCGGAAGAACTCGAACTGCTTATCGCCTAAGGACTCGCCGATCTTGGCCAAGAACTTTTCCTTGCGCTTCTCGTTGACTGCGTCAGCAGAAGGCAGGTCCATTTCCTCAAGGCGAGCGTTGGTCACGCGCTCAATGGAGCGCAGCATGCGGCGCTCACGCGGGGTCACGAACAGGATTGCCTCACCAGTACGTCCTGCACGGCCGGTACGGCCAATGCGGTGAACATAAGATTCGGTGTCGTTCGGGATGTCGTAGTTAACCACGTGGGTAATGCGGTCAACGTCAAGACCACGTGCTGCAACGTCGGTAGCCACGAGGATGTCCAAGCGGCCATCCTTGAGCTGGTCAACGGTGCGCTCACGCTGCTGCTGGGCGATATCGCCGTTGATGGCAGCAGCATTGTAGCCGGCGTCGCGAAGCGAATCTGCAACCTCTTCGGTCTCGTGCTTCGTACGGCAGAAGACGATGATTGCGTCATACTCGATGACCTCGAGAATGCGGGTGAACGCATCCATCTTCTGACGGTGCGGGGTCAAAAGGTAACGCTGGGTGATGTTGTCGTTCGTACGACGCTCGGATTTAACAGTAACCTCAGCAGGATCGTTGAGGTACTGCTTGGACAGGCGGCGAATCGAGTTCGGCATGGTTGCCGAGAACAGCGCGACCTGCTTCTCCTCAGGAGTGTCTTCCAGAATGCGCTCAACGTCTTCCTGGAAGCCCATGTTCAGCATCTCGTCGGCCTCATCGAGGACCAAGAAGCGCAGCTGGGAAATGTCCAGGGAGCCCTTCTCCAGGTGGTCGATGACGCGGCCCGGGGTGCCGACGATGATCTGTGCGCCACGGCGCAGACCAGAAAGCTGAATGCCGTATGCCTGGCCACCGTAGATGGGCAGCACCTCGATGCGGCCTAGGTGGTCAGCAAAGGACTGGAAGGAGTCTGCGACCTGCAGGGCAAGCTCACGCGTGGGCGCGAGGACGAGCGCCTGTGGGTGGCGGACTTCTGGGTCAACCTGGGATAGAACCGGCAGCGCGAAAGCTGCGGTCTTACCGGTACCCGTCTGGGCGAGGCCCACGACGTCGCGGCCTTCCATCAAGATCGGGATGGTCTGTTCCTGAATTGGGGATGGCTGAGTAAAGCCGACCTTCGCAACCGCCTGCTGAACTTCTTCTGGCAGGCCGAGAGTTGCAAACCCCTGGGAATTGTCGTTGGCTGAAGTATCTTCAGCGCCGGTGTCCTCAGGGTTATTCGCAGCCCCGGTGGTTTCAACGTCACCTTGCGAGATTTCCTGAGATTCCGACTTATTGAATTCTTCCGGCTCGTTTACGCCGCCGGTGGCGTTATCGGTAATGCTCATTGCTCGTCCCACAGTACGTTAAACATTGCGCATTAGCTATTGAACGAGCTAAACCCATTCGAAAGGTGTGCACAAACACATAGACCAGCGAGGCTCCGAACGGTCACACAACCCCGCTGTGGCAGGCGATTTATACGCGCAGCTTACCGACGTCACCTGCCAGGGCGCCGTCGTTTCCGACGTCTTGGAGGCCCACGAGGGCTTGAACGATGAGGAAACAGTACAATCGCCCGCATGACCCACCGCGCGCGAACTGTTGGACCGCTGCTTGCCCTCGTCTTAGCTGGTAGCGGGTGTGCTTCTGCGCCGGAGAATTCCCCCGCCCCGCAGGACGCGCCGGCGCAACAACTCAGCTATGTGGCACTTGGTGATTCTTATGCGTCGATGGGAACGCGCCAAGGCCCGCACTCGGGGCCACGGTGGTGCGAGCGCGCCACGGACAACTACCCCACCAAGCTGCAAGAGCTCACCGGGATGCAGCTCAATGACCTGACGTGCCAGGGTGCATTGACCGATCATGTGCTGGGGCCGCGGGCGGATTTGCCGCCACAAATCGATGCGGTGGATTCGACGACGGATGTGGTGACGTTGTCGATTGGCGGCAACGACGCGGGATTCGGCGTTCTGACCAGCTGCGCCATGAACACCAGTGGCCTCAACTGCGCGGAGCTACACGGGGTGGAAATCGACGCCGCGCTGGCCGCGCTGCCCGCGAAGTTGGACGGCGTCTACCGGGAGTTGGAGCGGCGCGCGCCACGGGCCAAGGTGTTTGCCACGGGATATATGCCGTTGCTTGCCGACGCCGACACCGGGGCAACGTGCCCTGAAATCGCCAAGGTCAGTGACGTGGACCGGCTGTGGTTCACGCTGAAAATTTCACAAATCAACGTCGAGGTGGAAAAGGCTGCGCTGCGCGCCGGTGCGCAGTACGTGATGCCGCCTGAGATAGAGAAACACACCGGCTGCGCGCCCGCGGATCAACGCTGGGTTGATCTCGCGGGCACCGAAACTGGTGCGTTTCCGATGCACCCTACCCCGCTGGGGCAGGAGGAAATGGCCAAGACCATCGCTGCCTATCTCTAGAAGGCGCGTTTTCCTGCCACGTAGGTTCGCCACGTCATCGGCATGCCTGGGCGGTATGCCAGGTGGATGGCGCTGGGTGCGTCGAGGACGTGGAGATCGCCTGCCGCGCCTTCGACGATGGTGCCCTTGGCTGGGCGGCCTTGGGCGTCGACGCCACCGCCGACGTCGTGGCGACGCAAGGCTTGCGCGCCGCCATAGGTTGCGGCACGGATCGCCTCATCCAAGGAAAGGTGCTGCTGCAAGACTGCGGTGGTCACGCAGAAATTCATCGACGAAGTGTATGAGGTGCCCGGGTTGAGGTTCGAGGCGATGGCCACGGTTGCACCGGCATCGAGCAGACGCCGGCCCGGTGCGAGGGGCTCACGGGTAGACAGGTCGCAGGCAGGCAGCATGGTGGCCACGGTGTTCGAGGAAGCAAGCGCCTCGACGTCCGCGTCGCTGAGGTAGTTGACGTGGTCGACGGACGCTGCGCCCAGTTCGACCGCGAGCGCCACGCCGGGGCCTTCGCCTAGCTGATTGCCGTGCACGCGAACGCCAAGGCCACGCTCGATGCCGGCGGCCAGGACGCGGCGAGACTGCGCCTCGTCGAAGGCGCCGCGCTCGCAAAAGACGTCAATCCACTGCACATACGGGGCGACGCCGTCGAGCATGGGGCCAACCACCTCGTCGAGGTATGACTCGGCCTGAGCTCCTGGCGGGACGAGGTGTGCGCCAAGGAAGGTGACGTCGTCGACGTGGCGGGAGGCCACCTGTGCGGCGAGAATCTCGGACTCGGTGTTAAGGCCGTAGCCGGTCTTGGTCTCCAGCGTCGTGGTGCCGCCCTTGTGAGCAGCCGCGATGCGGTCGATGAGGAGGGCTTCGAGGCGCTCCTCACCTGCCGAACGCGTGGCATCCATGGTGACAGCAATGCCCCCTGCTTGGTAGGTACCTCCACCCATACGAGCTTCGAATTCGGCGGAGCGATCTCCGTCGAAAATCATGTGGGTGTGCGAGTCCACCCAGCCCGGCAGGACGGCACGGCCGCCGAGGTCGACGGCGTCGTCAGCCGCAGGTGCCTTGTCCGCCGGGCCCACCCAGGAGATGGTGCCGTCGGTGACCACAAGGGCGGCGTCGTTAAGCGTGCCCGCATCACTAACCGTGCGCAGTTCAGAGATTCCAGTAAACAGGGTGCTCATCGTCATTTTCGCTCCTAGTCGCGCGCCTTGAACTCCATTGGGATGCGTACGCCGCGCTCGTCGGCTACTTCTTTGGCGCGAGTGTAGCCTGCATCCACGTGGCGGATAACGCCCATGCCCGGGTCGTTGGTGAGCACCGCGCGCAGCTTGGCGGCGGCCAGCTCGGTGCCGTCGGCCACGGAGACCTGGCCCGCGTGGATGGAACGGCCCATGCCCACGCCGCCACCGTGGTGGAGCGAGACCCAGGTAGCGCCGGAGGAAACGGCAGTCATGGCGTTGAGCAGCGGCCAGTCGGCTACGGCATCGGTGCCGTCGAGCATGGACTCGGTCTCGCGGTATGGGGAGGCCACGGAACCGGAGTCTAGGTGATCGCGGCCGATGACGATTGGTGCGGAGACCTTGCCGTCGCGGACCAGCTCGTTGAAGAGCAAGCCAGCCTTGTGGCGCTCGTTGTAGCCCAGCCAGCAGATACGTGCCGGCAGTCCTTCGAACTCGACGTACTCCTCAGCGGCGTCGAGCCAGTTGTGCAAATGCTCGTTGTCCGGGAAGAGCTCCTTGAGAGCTTGGTCGGTGACCTTGATGTCCTCTGGGTCGCCGGACAGCGCTGCCCAGCGGAACGGGCCAAGGCCCTCGCAGAACAGCGGGCGGATGTAGGCCGGAACGAAACCTGGGAACTCGAAGGCGCGCTGGTAGCCGGCGTGACGGGCCTCATCACGGATGGAGTTGCCGTAGTCGAAGACCTCAGCGCCTTCGTCCTGGAACTCCACCATGGCCTGGACCTGCGCTGCCATGGACTCGCGTGCCTTCTTGGTGAAGGTGGTCGGGTCAGCCTTGGCTTCGTTGTGCCAGTCCTCCACGGTGATTTCGGTTGGCAGGTAGGACAGCGGATCGTGCGCAGAGGTCTGGTCGGTGACCACATCTACGGTGAACTCGCCGGCACGCTGGCGGCGCAGTACCTCAGGGAATACTTCTGCGGCATTGCCCACGAGACCAACAGACAGCGGCCGCTTGTCCGCCTTCGCGGCAAGCACGAGTTTAAGAGCCTCATCCAGGTCGGTGACAACTTCATCGAGGTAACGCTTGGACTGACGGCGCTTGAGGCGGGTCTCGTCCACATCCACGATGAGGCAAGCGCCGCCGTTGAGGGTGACGGACAGCGGCTGTGCGCCGCCCATGCCGCCGCATCCGCCGGTAAGGGTGAAGGTACCGGCGAGGGTGCCACCGAAGCGCTTGCGAGCGACAGCTGCGAAGGTCTCAAAGGTGCCCTGCAGGATGCCCTGGGTAGCGATGTAGATCCAGGAGCCAGCCGTCATTTGGCCGTACATCATGAGGCCCTCGTCCTCGAGCTTGCGGAAGTGTTCCCAGTTAGCCCAGTCGCCCACGAGGTTGGAGTTGGCGATGAGAACGCGCGGTGCCCACTCGTTGGTCTTCCAGATGCCTACCGGCTTGCCGGACTGCACGAGCAGGGTTTCGTCGGACTCGAGATCCTTAAGGGACTCTACGATGGCATCGAAAGCTTCCCAGCTACGTGCGGCACGGCCGGTGCCACCGTAGACCACGAGGTCCTCGGGGCGCTCAGCTACCTCCGGGTCGAGGTTATTCATGAGCATGCGCAGCGGGGCTTCGGTCTGCCAGGACTTGGCGGATAGTTCGGTTCCGCGCGGCGAGCGTACTTCACGTGGTTGAGACATGGTGAGGATTCCTTTCGCTTGTGCTTTTCGACGCCCTCCCAAGCCCCCTAGGCCGGTATCCCGGGGCTGTCCCCGAGGGCTTGTTTGGCGTCACAGGTCACAACCTACTGTGATCCACAGCTATGCGACAGGCCACAAAACCTCAGACTGTCTCGCATATGAGACTCACTCGGCGTGGTCTACCATGTCCGCGCGGCGACCATCCGGGTACTGGTTGGCCGAAAACATCACCATGGGTGGATCGAAGGTGAGGTTTTGCCACTGGCTATAAGGCGCGATGTTTTCGCGCCCCTCACCGTCCACACTAGAGAGCCATCCAATGGGGCGCGGTACCGTGCTGGCTTTAAAAGGGGAAAACGGCAAGGGGTTGGGCTCAGATTGTGGATGCCAAGAGATGGTCGCCATTTTAATCACGCAGCTTTCCAGTAGCATTCTCGACGGCTTCGACAAGCGCGCCCTCCTTGACTAGGCGCACCGTCTCTTCGATTTCCGGGGACAAATAACGGTCCACACCTGGACCCTTGACGGTCTCGCGCAGCTTGGCGATCACCGCGCCGGTTCCCTTAGCCGGGGTACCCTCGCGCATATCGATGGCGCGGGCGGCGGTGAGGATCTCAATGGCCAGCACGCGCTGCAAACCATCGACGGCCTTGCGCAGCTTGCGCGCAGCGGACCAGCCCATAGACACGTGGTCTTCCTGCATAGCCGAGGATGGAATGGAATCAGCCGAAGATGGGTTGGCCAGGCGCTTCAATTCGCTCACAATGCCGGCCTGGGCGTACTGGGCAATCATGTGCCCGGAGTCAACCCCGGGGTCATCAGCAAGAAAGGCGTTCAGCCCGCGGTTGCGCGCCGGGTCCAGGAAGCGGTCAGTGCGGCGCTCAGAAATGGAGGCCAGGTCCGCGGTGACAATTGCCAGGAAGTCAAGCGCATAGGCCACCGGCGCGCCGTGGAAGTTGCCATTGGAGACCACGCGACCATCCTTGGTCACCACCGGGTTATCCACAGCGGCGGCTAGCTCGCGTTCGGCCACCTGTGCAGTGTGGCTCAAGGTATCGCGGAAACCGCCGGCGACCTGCGGGGCGCAGCGCACGGAGTAGGCGTCTTGTACCTGATTCTTCTTGAACTCCTCGAGGGCCGATTCCAGGATCTCAGATCCCTCGGCCACCTGGAGGATATTGGCCGCGGCATCGGCCTGTCCTGGGTGCGGGCGCAGCTGCTGGAGGTCATCGGCAAAGACCACCAAGGTGCCGAGCAGGCCCTCCACTGTCATAGCGGTGGCAATATCGGCGGTCTTTGCGGCCGCGCGCAGGTCAGTAATGGCCAGGCATAGTTGGCCGAGCATTCCATCGGTGCCGTTGATGAGCGCTAGGCCCTCCTTCTCGCGTAGCTGCAGCGGCTCAATCCCGGCTGCGGCCAAAGCTTCGCCCGCATCCTGCAGCTCGCCGTTCACGCGTACCTCGCCCTCTCCCAACAGGGCCAGCGCACAGTGAGCAAGCGGCGCCAAGTCACCGGAGCAGCCCAGCGAGCCATACTCGCGCACCACCGGCACAATCCCGGCGTTCAAGGCCTTGGCATACGTTTCCACCACTACGGGGCGCACGCCGGTACGGCCGGTGCACAGGGTGGACAGGCGCAGCAGCATCAGTGCGCGGATGACTTCTTCTTCTACTTCCGGGCCGGTGCCCGCAGCGTGCGAGCGCACCAGCGAAAGCTGCAGCTGGGCGCGCATCTCTTCCGGGATATGGCGGCGAGCGAGCGCGCCAAAGCCGGTGGAAATGCCATAGACCGGAGTGGGATCTTGTGCCAGTTCTTCCACGCGCTCGCGGGTAGCGGCCACCTCTTCTAGCGCCTCGGGAGCAATCTCCACCTGCGCGCCATAACGGGCAACAGCAACGACGTCGTCGATGCTCAGCGCGCCGACATTTACGGTCACGGTGGTTGGGTAGGCGTTAGGCATGGCAAAAACTCCTTTAAAAAAGGGATCAATAATTTCGATGTGTCACGCGACAGCCTAACGCGATGAATGTATGCTACCTCACTTTTTGCGATTGCGGTACATTTTGGCCGCCACCTTGTCTGATACCTCCAACAAAGCTCGAATAAGGGCGTCTACCTTCACATCCGGCGTCCCTACCGGATACGTCACCGCCACCGCTGCCGCCGGACGCTCCAAGTGATCCAAGATAGGCACCGCCACAGAGGCCTGACCGCGGCTAATTTCTTCAATCTCCTGGTCCCACCCGCGTGCAGCTACCAAACGCAAGTGTTCTTTCAACGCGTTAAAGCCGCTACCTCCCGCAGTATCAAAGGCGGCGCGCACCTCCGCATCAGGCAGATGCGCCAGCATCACGCGCCCCGACGCCGTCTTATGTGCCTGCAGGCGCACCCCCACCTCAGTCACCAAGGAGGTAGCACCCGCCGCACGTACCTCCTGCAAATACAAGATTTCTGAGCCGGCCATACGCGAGAGGTGCCCCGATCCACCCACCAGCGCGGCACACTGTTCCAAGTCCCGAGTGGCCATACGCACCAAGGGCTGCTGCGTCACGTAGGCCGAAGCCATGGAATACGCCGCCAGCCCCAGGCCATAGGTCTTATGTTCCGGCAAATGGACCACAAAACCAGCATCAACCATCTCCGCCAGCAGGTGATATGTAGACGAGCGCGGCAGGTTGAGCTCTCCTTGAATGCGGGCGGCAGATATAGGGACGTCGATGGTGGACAAAAGCTTGAGGATCTCCATCGCGTGACGCGCTGCGGGGACTCTGTTGGTACTCACGCTTAGTGATTGTAGGCAGAGTTTCCTGCCACATGCCGCGGTTTTACCTAACATCGAAAACCATGAACACTGAAACAGCTGAACTTTTCACCCCCGCCCCCGAATGGTCCGGCCGTTCCGATGGCCCGGGCCCAGAGCACGCTCGCTGGCATAGCGTTATCAACCAGTCCGCCACTTCCCCAGCCCCAGTCACTCTCCTGGGTTTTGCTTCCGATGAGGGCGTGCTGCGCAATGGTGGGCGCCAGGGTGCAGCCGCAGGCCCGGCTGCACTGCGCTCCGCGCTCGGCTCCTTGGCGGTACACCATGAGCATGCGCTTGCCGACGCCGGCACGATCACCACCCAGGCCGACGACCTCGACGGCGCCCACGACGCACTTTCCGAAAAGGTGCAAGAACTCGTCGCGGCCGGCAGCCTACCCATCATCCTGGGCGGCGGGCACGAGACCGCCTTTGGCTCTCACCGCGGCCTGTATCGCGCGGTAGGCGCCACCAAGATCATCAATCTGGACGCCCATTTCGATCTGCGCCGCGCGGACCAGGCCACCTCCGGCACCCCGTTCAAGCAGATCGCCGACCTGTCTGACGACTTCGATTACACCGTGCTGGGTATTTCCCGCCCCAATAACACCGCGGCGCTTTTCGACGAGGCAGAGAGCCTGAACGTCGCCATCACCCTGGACGAAGAGCTGGTCAACCTCACCCCCGCCGAATGCGGCGAGCTTGCCGCCCGCGCCACCGAGGGCAAAGACAAAGTTCACTTGTCCATCGACCTCGATGTCCTGCCGGCTTCCACCGCGCCGGGCGTATCCGCACCGGCATCACTCGGCGTATCCTTTGAGCGTATCCGCGCCATGGCGGTGGCTATTGCGCAGACGGGAAAGCTGGCTCTGGTGGACGTCGTCGAGCTCAACCCCACCTTTGACATCGATAACCGCACCGCCAAAGCGGCGGCGCGGCTTATCGACGACATTGTCACGGCCCACCTCGCTAGCTAAACGCCAACGGCGTTGGGGTTTACTCGGGCCGTGAAGTTTATCGGGTAGCTTTCTTACTCATCCATCGTTGGACTCCCCACCACATAGCGGGAGTACAGGCAACGGCGATGAGCCAGTAGACAAGCCAGAAGCTACCCGCTAAGCCAGTCACCACAATGCCTATGAGCAGCAAAAGCGCTGCGCCAACACTTGCAACCACACACTTTGTGAAACTGCGCCTGTCCGCATGAGCACTTTCTCGGGGTGCAACTCCAGAAACCTTCCGGTCTACGAATCCAATAATGTCTTTGCCGAAGACAACCGAGAAAGCAATATAAAAGGCCGCGAATCCGTGCATGAACTCAGCCCTACCGCCTTGGCTCAGGCTCACGTAGAAAAATACTAAGAGTAGCAGGTCGATAATTGGGGTCGCGGCCATAAGTATCAAGCCAAGTTTGCGCAGATTAAACACGTAGCGCACGAGGCAGCCAGCCACTAAGCAAAGCCAAAAAGCTACCTCAGCTGCGATGGTGGCTATAAGCATCATTGCCCTCCAGCGATATCGATCTTCTAACCCGTCTTGGGTTCAACTTATCAAAAAAGCAGGTGGGCAATCGGCGTGGCGATGAGAATGGTCAGCGCTACTCGCTCAAACCAAATGATGACCAAGTGGGTCAGCTTCACCGGGATCTTGGTAGCCAGGATGCACGGCACCAGCGCCGAGAAGAAAATAATGGCAGAGACTGCCACCACGCCGATGACGAACTTGAGCACCATGCTGTCACTGCCAGCCACTGCGGTGGCGGGCAGGAACATTTCTGCAATTCCCATGGCCGCAGCCTTGCCGGCTAGTACTGGCTCCGGCAACTGCACTACCCACGCAAATGGATAGAAAAGGTAGCCAATCCACTCGAAGATGGGCGTGAAGCGCGCAAGCAGCAAGCCAATGAGGCCCACCGACATGATGGACGGCACGATTGCCGCCGCCATGCGGACACCATCGCGGAAGTTCTCCCAGATGGACTCCCACAACGACGGCGCGCGCTGTAGCGCCAGCATTGCCTCGCGCCACGCGTTTTTGATGCGCGAGCCTTCTACCGGCTTTTCCGGATCTGGGTGCGCGTCGGCAAAATACTCGTCCGGAATGATCCGCAGCGGTGGAATCCGCACGGTAATGGCGGTAACCACAAAGGTCACGATGAATGTGACTATGAAGTAGGTGCCCCAAACTTTCATCAGGTCAAGCTGCTTGGCCACGATGACCATGAAGGCCGCAGAGACCGTCGAGAAGCCGGTGGCAATAATCGCTGCCTCACGCCCGGTGTATCCGCCCTTTTGGTATACGCGGTCCGTGACCAAAATTCCCAGTGAATATGAGCCCACGAACGAGGCCACTGCATCAATGGCAGAGCGCCCCGGCGTCTTCCACAGCGGCCGCATGATGGGCTGCATGAGCACGCCGACGAACTCCAGCAGACCAAAGCCAATGAGAAACGCGAGGAACGCACCACCAATAGGCACGATGAGGCCTACCGGGATGGCAATCGAGTTCCACAAGAACGGCACCAAGTCCTCGTCACCGAGCACCCACGGCAGCGCGTCGATAACCATAAGAAACGAGATCACCGCACCGACAATATTGAGCACCGCAAAGACTGCCTGAAGCGCGCTTTCTTTAAATGCGCCGGTAGTAAAACTTCGCGCCGTTCCGTACACGGCCAAGGCAAAAACAATCCACGGCACCGCCGCCGGAATCCCCTCACGCACCATCGTGACCATATGGTCCAAAGGAATGGAGCGCTTATCCTGATATGTCACCGGCAGGAAGAATACGAACGCGCCAATCGCGCTATATAAAAAGAGTTTCCACCGTCCCCCAGGCTGCGGGATTTCCCCATCATGACTCTGGATGGAGGAGTAAACCGATTCGGTAGAAGTCACAGTAAAACCGTCCCCTCAAGCTTGCATACAAAAATCAAGCCCGCGTGACAGCCATACGCGAACATTGGGGACATGTTATCTAAGTAACAGCTCACTGTCTACACGTTTTCGAGATCCAAGGCACAATAGAGTCATGTCTAAACCTATCCGCGTCGTGGGCGCCGTCTTCGTCGATGAAGAACGCACACAGCTTTTAGCCTTCCGCAAGAAGCCCGGCACCTCCCTTGCTGGCAGGTGGGAATTTCCCGGCGGCAAGATCGAACCCGGCGAAACACCAGAGCAAGCACTCGCGCGCGAACTAAAGGAAGAACTCAGCATCGAAGCCACCATCGGCGAGAAGGTCACCACCACCGTGCACGAGTACGATTTCGCCACCATCGAGCTCACCACCTTTTACTGCACCACCACCGCCTCCCTGCTAGCCGACAATCTCAGTCTCACCGACCACGACGATACGAAATGGGTTACCTCCACAGAGGCCGCGCAGCTGACTTGGGCTCCCGTAGATATCCCGGCGGTAGAAGCTATTGCTTCTAGTCACAGCTAAGAAAGGAATCCACCCGCGGACTTGACCAATTAGATAGGAACACCCCGAGCGAGCCCTCGCCCGTGAACTTCACGAAGAGCTCGGTATCGAAGCCACCATCGGCGAGAAGGTCACCACCACCGTGCACGTGTATAAGTTCGCCACCATCGAGCTGACCACTTTTCGCTGCACCACCGAGGCCAACCTGACAACCGAAGGCCTCGTCCTCACCGACCACGACGCTACCCACTGGGTCACCCCAGACAAAGCCCAAGAACTAGAGTGGGCGCCGACCGACATTTCGAGCCTCAAACTTTTAGGCCTGGAATAACGAAACTCCGGTATGTGTCAGACTCCAGCATTTGCCGTATCTTAATTCCAGCTTCAAAGACTTCCATCTGGTGCTCAATCATGTATTCAACAATCGGATGAGTAATTTTTCCACCATTGGTCGCTTTTCCTGGATACTCTGGGCGTGCAGTTAATGAGTCGTAGTATTTTCGCTCGACACCATTAACATTGCGGAATTTCGTGTCCTCTTCATCTAGCTCGATTTCAGGGTGGACGGCGCATCTACGCAGTAGACTCGAGAGCTTTTCGATTTCCGAACTCGGCGGCGTTTTCGGTCACCCATACTTGATCCCGATCGCAGCTACTACCAAGATCTCATCTCGATGCCAGGGCACTCGCGTCGTTTTCATGCAAATACACCTCTTAAGGGAACAAGAGTTCGTAAAATTATATGGAATGTCCGCCAACTCGCTATGCTCTCAACAGAGAATCACCACAGACGCTTTATTAATCAAACCATTATCACACGATGGTTGTTTACGTTTTCACGACCAGAAAGGAACCGGCTCGATGGCTACCTCACGCCTCCACTCATTCGAGATTTGCGCTGGCGCTGGCGGCCAGGCTTTGGGCTTAGAACAGGCAGGTTTCCATCACGCAGCGGTCGTCGAAATTGATAATTGGGCCGCTGAAACTCTCCGCCAGAACCGCGGAACTGAAGGACCTCTTGGAAAATGGAATGTCCATGAAATGGACGTCCATGACCTGGATGGTAGGCCATGGAGAGGGAAAATCGATCTATTTGCTGGCGGAGTTCCATGCCCTCCTTTTTCAATAGCAGGTAAGCAACTTGGTGCCGACGATGAACGCGACCTCTTTCCACAGGCGCTACGTCTGATCAACGAAATTGATCCACGTGCTGTGCTTCTAGAAAACGTTAAAGGGCTCGGTCAAAAACGGTTTGACTCCTACCGAAATCAAATAATCGATCAGCTTGAAAAGATGGGGTACACCGCCTTTTGGAAACTTCTCCAAGCAGCTGATTATGGAGTGCCGCAGCTTCGACCAAGGTTCATCCTTGTCGCTTTAAAGAATGAATTTGCCAACTATTTTGCCTGGCCGAAAGTAGTTAAATCACACACGCCGGTGGGAACAGCACTTCTCCCGCTCATGGCAGAAAATGGTTGGCCTGGGGCTGAAGCTTGGGCTCGAAACGCAAACACAGTGGGCCCGACTCTTGTTGGCGGAAGCAAAAAACACGGTGGGCCAGATGTAGGGCCAACGCGCGCTCGAGAAGCCTGGAAGAAACTCGGAATCAAGGGCTCCTCTATCGCCGAATCACCGCCAGCTGCTGATTTCACAACAGACCCCGAACAAGAAATGCCGCGTTTGACGGTACGAATGGGTGGTGTCATCCAAGGTTTCCCCGAGGACTGGAAGTGGGCCGGTGGGAAAACCGCACAATGGCGACAGGTTGGCAATGCCTTTCCTCCGCCGGTGGCCAAGGCAATCGGCGAACGCATAAAGTTCGCGCTGCGAAAGAAACCAATTCCGAAGTCTCTAGAACCTGCAACACCAACCCGTGTCAACCAGCTGAGTCTGATTTAAAATTGGCAAGGTGATTGCCAAGATTCAACCTGAAACGATTTCTATACAGCTAGCGGCTGCATTCAAGAAGCAAGACCCTACTGGAGAACGCCTCGGACGTGTCTTCCGCGAGTCTTTCGACCAGATTTATGATGGTCAACATACTGGACGTTTCGCCATTAGCCAGCTCAGTAAAACCGAATCTGCTCACCTCGGCTCAATAGTTGAAATCAACATTCGCCGAGAATTCGACGGCTTTATCGGCGACGGTGAGGTGATGGATTTCGACATCGAGGGCTTCGAAGTTGACTGCAAGTACTCGAAACAGAAGTTTGGCTGGATGATCCCTATCGAGGCTCTCGGACATCATGGAATGCTTTGCCATGCCGACGATGAGCAGGGAACTTTTCGAGTTGGATTCGCTCTTCTCGATGACTCAATTCTGACTAGAGGCGGCAATCGCGACGGCAAGCGCTCAATTTCCGCCGCTGGTCGCAGCGCAATTCAATGGCTTTTCCTAGACGAAGCTTTTCCGCCGAACACCCTCCTACAACTCAGCGAGGAGGACCGAGCAAAGATTTTCTCTTCAGGTTCCGGAGCTCAGCGCCTCAATGAATTGTTCAGAATTGCTCAAGGCATCATAGTCCCACGCGGCATCATCGCCACTGTCGCGCAGCAAAAGGATTATATGAAACGTATTCGATACAACGGAGGCTCTCGTTCTGCTCTACAGCCTGAGGGGATCGTGATCCTTGGAGATTACCTCAAGCACCAGAAAATTGCCTCCGAATTAGGGCTGCCAATCCCCAAAGACGGCGATTCACTATCAACGCGATTGGTTAAGTGTGAGAAAAGCTTCGAGGGCTCTAAGACCTATATCGATGATTCTTACTGGCGAATTGCAACACCGACCGATGAAGTCGAACCAGCTCCGACACTCCCGTTCAAGTAGACATCTAAACCCCGGTCCTGATGTAATGACGCCCATTGAACAACCAGCGCTAGTACAACACAGCCAGCGGCCGGCCTTCCCTACTTCGTGGTGGAAGCCCGGCCGATGATGTGGTTATATCGGGCGCTTGCTTAGTTGTAGTAGCTGGCCTTGTCGATGATGCCGTGGACGATCTCAGCGATGTGCTTGGCATCGGTGCCGGTGCCCTGCTCAATCTGAGTGCGGCAGGAGAAGCCATCAGCGATGACAACCTTGCCTTCCGCGGCTGCCTTCCTCACCTTCGGGAATAGTTCGCGCTCCCCCAGCGCCATGGACACGTCAGCGTGGCCTTTCTCAAAGCCCCAGTTGCCGGCCAGGCCGCAGCAGCCGGTAGCGATCTGTTCCTCGTTGATCCCCAATGCCCGCAGCACGGCAGCGGAATGTTGCGGGTCGCCCAGTGACTTCTCATGGCAGTGCACCTGTGTCAGCGCGGAGACATCGCCCGGCGCGATGACGCCGGCGGCGACGAATTGCTCAAGGCGGCTGGCAATAAACTCGCTAAACGAGTGGGTGTTGCGTGCTAGGTTCTTAATCACTGCGCCGTATGTCGGGTCGTCGCAAAGCTCAGCGGCTTCATGTTGCAGCATCACGGTGCATGAGGGCTCCACGCCGATGACCTGCAGGCCACGGTCCAGGTAAGGTTTCATCACCTTCGCCGTCTGCTTGAGTACGCGCTGCGTCATATCCAACTGACCCGTCGAGTGCCAGGTCAGGCCGCAGCAGACGAACTGTTGAGGGATAATGACCGTGTAGCCGAGTGCTTCGAGAACCTCAACTGCGGCCGTCGCAGGCGAGGTACCCAACGAGGAGTTGAAGGAGTCCGGCCACAGCACGACCATCCGCTCGTTGTCGGCCAGCGGCGGTACCGTCGCCTTGTCATTGTTGTGCGCGGTGCCGCTGTTCGCGGTGCCGTTGTGCGCGACGTCGTCAAGCGCGGCGACGGGGGTGTGCTGCTTGTGCCACTTGCGCAGAGACGTGTGGGCGAAGCGGATGAGCGGACGGTTCGGATCGAGGCCGCCCGCCTTCGCGATGAGCTTGTCGAGGCCCTTGGTGGACATCGCCTTATCGATGAGCGTGGGCACCACCGGAATCTTGTGCGCGATATACCCCAGCAGCGGCAGCCAGCCCATCACGTAGTGCGCGCCTGGGCGCAGCTTTCCTTTGTAATGGTTGTGCAGGAACTCCGCCTTATACGTCGCCATGTCCACGTTCACCGGGCATTCGGAAACGCACGCCTTGCAGGACAAGCACAGGTCGAGGGCTTCCTCCACTTCCTTGGAATCGAAGCCGTCCCCTATGGACTCGCCACGGAACATCTCACTGAACATGCGGGCACGGCCGCGGGTCGAGTGCATCTCGTCGCCGGTGATCTGGAAGGACGGACACATCGAGCCCGACTCACTACGACAAGCGGACACGCCAACGCAACGGTTAATTGCATTGACCATCGAGCCCTTGTCGTGGCTCAGCGCGTGGACCGGAGTGAGCTCAAAGTGACGCTGCCCCGGCGCCATGCGCAGGCCCTGGGTCACGGCATCGGCCTTGACGAGCACGCCTGGGTTGAAGAAGTTCTCCGGGTCGAAGATCTCCTTGAACTGCTCAAACAACGCACGCATCTCATCGGAGTACATGCGGTCCAGCAGCGCCGATCGGGCACGGCCATCGCCATGCTCACCGGAGAGCGATCCGCCATACGAGGACACCAGCTCAGCGGCCTCATTCATGAAGGACTCAAACTGCTTGACGCCCTCCTCAGTACCAAAATTGAAGGAGATGCGCACGTGCACGCAGCCCTCACCGAAGTGGCCAAAAGGAATGCCGCGCAGCTCGTACTTGTCCATCAACGCGTAGAGGTCCCGCAGGTAGTCCGCGAGGTTCTCCGGGGGAACTGCGGAGTCCTCCCAGTTGGGCCAGGCTTCCCCGCCATCCGGCAGACGGGTCACAATGCCCGCGGACGCCTCGCGGATGCGCCACAACTCGCGCATCTCCTTCTGCTCGTGAACCACCACGTAGTCCACGGTCTCTACGGCAGTGGCCACCTCCTGCGCACGCGCGAGCGCATGCTCCAGGTCCTCAGCACCAACCTCACAGTAGAGCCAGCCGCCAGCCTCAATCCCCTTGCGGTTGCCCGGCAGATTCTCACCCGCGTGCTCCTGCCCCACTTTGGAGCGCAGCGCCCCCAGCAGATCTCCGCCCATACCCTCAATGGTCGCCACGTCAGGCAAACGCAGCTTGGCCGCGGCAGCCGCTGCGTCAAAGACCGTATCGAAGGCCAACACCGCAAGTGCCTTGGCCTTGGGCACCGGCACCAACTTGACCGTCAGCTTGGTGATGATGCCGGTGGTTCCCTCCGATCCCGCCAACGCCTTGGCAGTGTCGAAGCCATTGCGCTCCAAGAGGTAGTGCAAACCGTAACCGGACACCTGGCGTGGAAAGCGGCCGAGCTCGGCGTCGATAAGCGCGGCGTTGTCCTCCACCAAAGCCTTAAGCTGTGCGTCAATCTCAGGGTCGTCGCAACCGCCCTCGCTAAAGGTCACCTCGCGGCCATCGGCCAGCATGATCGTAACGTCAACGAGGTTCTCCGCGGCCGTACCAAAAGCCACCGAGTGGGAGCCACAGGCATTGTTGGCCACCATGCCGCCCACAGTGCAGCGCGAGTGCGTGGAAGGATCCGGGCCGTAAGTGAGGCCGTGCGGGAGGGCGGCGTCGCGCAGCGCATCTGCCACCACACCTGGTTCGATGGTGGCAGTGCGCTTGGCGACGTCGATATCCAGAATGCGGTTGAAGTAGCGCGAGGTATCGATGATGAGACCCTCGCCAATGGCGTTACCCGCAACGGACGTGCCGCCGCCGCGACCCACGACCTTCCAACCTTTGGCCTTCGCGATGTCCAAACCATCGCGAATCTCGTCCACGTTGTGCGGCTCCAAAATGGCCGAGGGCACGCGGCGGAAGATGGAGGCGTCTGAGGTATAAGCCGCGCGTGATGCCATGTCGGTGCGCAAGTTCGTGCGTGCAATCTTTGAGTAGACGCTGGGGTCTAAACGATTGAAGTGAATTGTATTCGTCATTTTCGCAGCTTTCGATGTGGTACTCATCAGTGACTCGGCCTCAAGGTAAGTAACATGTTACTTCACGAAGGGGCCCTCCGGGCAAGAACTTCGCCTCAATTCATCGGCAATTCGTTATGGTGATTAGCTATGGCAACAAACTCCCCGGCAGCGCAGTCCTCGTCAAGCACCCAGCCAGCACGAGCCATGGCGCTTGCGGTGACACCTGCAAAGAACCTGGCCACCCAGGTCATGAACTACGTGCGCGATTGTGCGCAAAATGGCTCAATGGCACCCGGCGAGTGGTACAGCGTCTACAAGCTTTCAGAAGAGCTGGGCATTTCCCGCTCCCCCGTTCGCGACGGCTTGCTGCGCCTAGAAGAAGCCGGACTCATTGAATTCTCCCGCAACCGGGGATTCCAGATTGTAGAGACCAAGCCTTCCGATGTTGCCGATATCTTCGACATGCGCCTGGCCCTAGAGCCGCGCATCGCCGCCCGCGCCGCGTTGGCACGCAGCGACGAGCAGCTGGCGCAGATGCGCGCGCTCCTCCAATCCATGGAAGCCAGCGTCCAGTCCGGCAACGAGCCGGAGTTTTTCTCTTGGGACAAGCAGCTTCACGACGCCATCTTGGTCGCCGGTGGCTCTACCCGCGCCAGGGACACCCTGGACAAGCTGCGCACGCACACCCAAATTCTGACCGATTCCACGGTGCGCAACGAGCGCTCCTTGGAGCAGGTGCATTCAGAGCACGTACCGATCATTGATGCCATCGCAAAAGGCGACGCCCAAAGGGCGCGACAGGACATGGCGTCACACATCACGGCAACCGGTCGCCTGCTCCTGCGCCAGACTCTGCGCCGCCGCAACCCGCAGCTATCAGAAGCCGAGGCAGAGCAGCGAGTCGAAGAGATTTGGGATGCTCACACCCGTGAGCTTTAGGGCATGTGCTTTAAAAATTAATCCTCACCGTGTGCGCGAACGTGGGCCTTTTCTGCGTCCGTCTTGGGACGGTAGTTCAGGATGAAGGCGCATACAGCGCACAGGGTAGAACAGGTAAAAGTCACCGGAGCCAACCAGTTTTCTACGCCGGTCACGGTGCCTTGGTTAAGGGTTACGATGCCCAGGCTCTGGGTTGCGATGATACCCACGCCACCGAGGAGGAAGGCGAAGAGGAACAGGAAGAACAGCGCTTGGACGAGTCCGAAGAATGTTTTCATGATGCTTGAGCTCCTTTAAGCCGGGACGTAGATGGGAAGCCAGCCCATGCCGATGAGCCATGCCAGCGCAATCATCGGGAGGACGAAGAACAGGATGAGCGGGACGAACATCTTTGGCGGGTCCGCCTCGGCCATTGCTGCGGAGAGGTAGATCGGCGCACCGACTGGAGGCGAAGCGCCCTCGGTCGAAGTGCACAGCAGGATGACCACGATGGCCACAGTGGGATCGATTCCCACGGCGGTCAGCGCCGCAACTGCGGGCGCACCGATAGCGGCTGCGGTTGCAGTGGACGAGAGCGGCGTTGCCACGAGGACGGCCAGGATGCCCACGGCGATGAGCATGACCCACTTAGGCAGTGACATTGCATCGAGCAGGCTCGAAAGCTGATCGCCGACGCCGAGCTCCTCCATGATCTTCGCCGCGGTAAGCGCCGCGAAGAGGGAGATACCAACGGTGGCGAACTGCGGAAGGTCGCGCTTGAACTGCGCTGCGAGGTGCACATTGTTGGCACGGATTCGCCATGCGCCTTCGATAAGGGCGATGAGGGTGATAAGAATCGGCACCCAGACGATGATCGAAATGGCTTTCACACCGTCCTCGCCGATGTTGGCTTCCTTGCCCAAGTAGCCGGCCAGCGGTCCGATGGTCAGGAGCACTGGGACGATGATGCCCAGGAAGATAGAGGGTGAGGACCAGCCGTGCTTGATGGCGTGGCCGAAGCTGACCATCTCCTCGCGCTCGGTTGCCTTGATGCCGTCACGGCGAGTCCACCAGAACACAACGATGAGGCGGTAGAGCACCGCGTAGGCGCCGCCGCAGGCAAGTGCGACGTAGACGCTGGATGCAGAGGCGCCCGCTGCGGCAGGCAAAGCCAGGATGATGAACATGGTGGAGTTCGGCGGCAGCGCCACGCCAAGGCCGGAGTTGCCGGCGACGAGCGTTGCGGCGCGCTCCGAGGTCCAGCCCGCTTTCTTCATCCATGGGATGGTGACGGATCCGACCGTCGCGGAGTTGCCCGCGGTGGAGCCAGCCATCAGGCCGATCATTGCCGAGCCCAGCGTCGAGACATAAGCAGCGCCGCCACGCACGCGTCCGAAGATCGAGTTGAGAATCTCAATCAAGCGGTCAATGAGTCCAGTTGCCTGAACGATGATGCCCATGAAGACGAATGCCATACCGGCGAAGGTGACTTCAGACTGCGCAGCCTCCTTGGCGGATTCCCACAGTAGTGCTGGTGCTCGAGTGCCGCCCAGCAGAGCGGTACAGATGAGCGCTACGACGAGAGATTCGGAGATATCCCTCTTCAAGAGCGTGTTAAAGACCACGGTTACCGCGATGAAGATTGCTAGTGCGGCAATACCCATGAGTCCCTCCTCACATAATTCAGATTAAAGAAAACCGTTTCGGTGATGGCGCTCACAGTAGCATGTTACATGTCAATCATTTGCAATTTTCGCAAAACGCAAATACCCCCGCACCACCCACAATCGGGCAGTACAGGGGCATAAGGAAGCTTGGAAGATGACCTCAAACGTGCAGATTAACGGTCAAAGACCTTCAAAATATCGTCGAGTTTCCGCTGATAAACTTGGACCCGCTCTTCGTAACGCTGGGCAATCGACGACACGCGCAGTAGACGGGAGGACTTGGGGGAAGCAAAGACCACAACGACGTCCTTCTCCCCCATCTAAAGCAGTTGTTCTACAGAACCGCGGTAGGTATGACCGGACAGATTGTGCACGGAACGCCCCAGCTAACCCTTACGTGGAATTCTTTTAAGGATGGCTTTTCTCTCCGCCAAAGTTTCACGGCTAAACATCCACGCAACGACACCCATCGCAGCGACCAATCCGCACACGGCAAAAGCCTTGGCAAAACCAAAGTAGTCCGCCAATCCCCCGACTACGATGGGGCCGAGGATTTGACCGAAGTCGCCGGCCATCTGAAATGTCGACAAGACCTGCCCACCGGAGCGTTGGTTGCCCACTACGTCACCGATCGCTGCCGTTTGCGCGGGATTGATAAGGCCAGAAGAAGCTCCGGCCAGTGCAGACACCACCAGGAGCGTCAAGACAGAATCTGCAAGGCCGAGCAATCCCACAAATACACCGGTGCCGATGAGTCCGATCAGAATCAGAGGGCGTCGACCATAAGTGTCCGCCCATTTTCCTGAAAACTGCAGCACTACAGCGTTGCCGAACGCGAAGACTGCCAACGCAAAACCTGATGCCGCCGCACCGTTATGGAAAACTGTTGCCGCAAACAGCGGAAGCACAGACACGCGTACGCCCATGTTGATCCAGCCTTGGGCAAAGTTGGAGGTCAACACCGCCCGGAAAGCGGTATCGTGCCATGCCTCGTTAAGTTTCATCGGCTGCAGTTTTGTCGCGTTGGGGTCATCTTCCTCAATTGCGGGCATCAGAATCCACACGACTACCGCAGCTAAGGCCACGCCGAGCCCATAGATAACAAACGGCCAACGAAAACCGAGGAAAGACAAGCTGGCGCCAAGCAACGGGCCGATGACGTTGCCCAAAAGAAAGGCAGTGGCATAGGTGGCCGAACACTTTCCACGAATGCTCGGAGGTGACAGTCTCACGATGAGTCCCATGGCGGAGACCGTGAACATCGTCGAACCAATGCCAGCCAAGGCCCTGAACACTACGATGCGCCAATACTCTTGCGAGATGGCGACGAGTCCCGTGGTCACGGCCACTGTAAAAAGTCCGCCAAGATAGACCCAACGGGATCCAAACCTATCGACAAGGCTTCCGGCACTCGGCGCAAAGACCAAACGGCTAGCGGAGAAAATGGATACCACCATTCCTGCCGCGGCCATCGAAACATCGAAGCTGACCACGAACTGCGGAAGCAGCGGCGCGATCAGCCCGTAGCCCAAAGCAATAAGGAAAGCCGCGGAGACCATAATCCAGATTTCACGAGGAATCTTTGCCGGCTGCCCGAGCGCATCGATTGGCTCTGCGGAATTCTCTTTATTTGTCATAGCAACAAACACCATAGTCCGACGTTCAGCACTTAAGTAACCAGAACTAAAGACAACTTCACCGATAGAACATGTGTTCTAAAAAAGGTCCGGTATGTCAGGCCTCCTAAATATCATCCGTGTCATGAAGAACCACAAGAACTCCCCCTACCGCCTCAACCCCAACGCTATGCCAGCTCGCCGCAACTCCACGCGTTACTCCCGCCATCCTCAAGAAACCCATTCGCTCACGGCCGGTGAACTAGCAGTTGAGATTCTTTTCCACGAGAACGAAACTGTCAACGCCCTCAATGGCGCGCTTCGGCATCCGCGCTCACTAGCCCGCCCTACACCCACATGGCGCCCACCGCTCAAGGAACTACCGTCCGTAGCAGGCTTCCCTAGCTTGAATATGACATTGACGCGGCACCGTGTAGGCGAGCGAGCTCGCGCACGCGTTCTCGGTTACGGTGAGGAGCGAGTCCCCACCTACCTGATTTCAGTACGTATTACCGACCCAACAGGAAGTGCCGTTATGCCTAATGTTGCCGAGGCATGGGTGCGTGCCATGGTGCCGCCGGCACTGGCTGACTCGATTCACGAGACTAGCCGCGGCGACGCGCACAATTTCGTCTGGCTGGTTGACAGCAACTACGTCCCAGTCCACTCCCCGGCTTCTTTGTTTACTGGATTTAGTCAGGCGGCTTAACCGCCAAGCTGCTAGCTGCCTAGGTGCCTAGGTGCCTGTCGAATACTCGGATGCTCGATACGCATCTTCGCTATAACCCTTGTTGTCCGCACTTTCTTGGAAGATATGTTCCACAATCGATCTATTTCCTGGGAACACAAAATAAGTGCGTAGCGCGATAGGCGCAAAGCGGATGAGCGTACAGGCAAGGAGCAAGGTGAATGCCTTGTCGACGGAGTGCGATAGAAGTGCTTGACAAATAATTGCCAGGCGCTCATCACCAGTAATCAGCTGGAAATACAGCAACAGGCCTGGACGCCCGATGCCATCGCTGTTTCCAAAGGAGAAAATCAGCGGATAGACGGAAACCATTCCACACAGCATGCCGCCTACGAGACCGGTTGCAATTGTTCCCGTCACATATCGGAAAAAGCTGCGGCTACCTAGCACACCGAACAAGAACCCCACCAGTATCGCCACTGGATTAAACGCTAGTGGGTATGCGGCAAAGCTTGAGGCAACAACCGTGGCGCCAACACCCGTTGCCATGCCTAATACCGGACCATACAAGATCGCAATGACCATTGTGCCGATCGTGTCAAAGTAGAACGGGATGTTCGTGCCCATCACAAGGGAGCCAAAAATCAAGTTCACTGCCATGCCCATGATGGGGTTAAACATCATGTGCCGCGGTAAAGCACCGTGTTTGGAAATCAACAGGCACAACGTGGCAACAAGGCACAGTACCCAAATCACGATGGTCAACGGGCTTTCGAAAGTATAGGTAATGCTCCAAAACTCCGAATTCATCGTCAAAGCCCACGAAACTGTTGTAAGTAACATGGCAAGCGCAACAAGTAGCTGACGCCACCTGGTACGGAGTAAGTACGGCATAGTTGTGGATTTCACTTTGTTAGATTGGGGCAGGCGGCACGCAGAGCCGGCGAAGACACCATTACCGGGAAGAAGCCAGCATAGGGACATAAATTTACACCGCTTACAAGCAGAGCTGCGATGAAGCTTGTCTGCGGGTAAGCGGTGTGTAGGTAGCTAGAGCATTCTCGCAATCCTCATGGACGCGTTTACTCTAATCCTCACGCTCTTCGTTTCCGAAGTCTTCATCATCGTCACCATCGATGTCATCGTCACCATCGATGTCATCGTCATCAATGTCATCGTCATCGATGTCATCGTCATCGATGTCATCACCGTCGTCGGCGCCGAACAAGTCATAGACATCCGGTTCTTCGAATTCATCGTCGTCGAAGGAAACCAACTGTGCTTCCCAATCCATTGCCTGCTCAGAAACAAGGTTCAAGACATCGAAGAGACGGTCGAAGTCGGTGTAAGTGCCAAGCTCTAGGGCCTCAGCGGGAACCTCAATGATAGGAGCGACGTCGTCAAGCTCACCCGCCTCGAACAGTGCCAAGCGCTGCTCCTCGCTGATACCATCCGCGTCATCAGACTCCCACAACTCGTTGATTGCCTCGTCCTCGAGTTCGTCGAACTCTTCTTCATCAAAATCAAAGGCAAGGAATCGGACAATCGCGGAAGGAACACCGTCCACAGTTTCCACCAGAACACGCAGTTCAGAGTCATTTGCAACCTCAGCCACAACCAAGTTGGGGTTGAACTCGTCCTGCACAAATTCTAGATCAGTAATGCGCTCGTCCGTGCCTTCCAAAAGGTCACGTAACACAGTTACTACTTGGTCAGTAGCGATGTGCTTGGCCACAGCCTCAACAGCGTCATCCACAGAGAAGGCCACCGAGACTAAAACCGCCTCGAAGTCTTCATCATCTTCATCCACATCCGCCGCCGCAATGTAGACGTTCGCAGCTGGCAAGATAGGGTCAATTTCCACAAACTGAATTTCAAGGTCTGAGGTAATGGGCACAAACATCACGTCATCATTGACGCGGGACTCAATCCCCTCAGCGTCCAACGCGGAAGCGATATCTTCGAAAAAGCTCATTAGTGCAATCCATCCATGTGGCAGTTGGTCACCAAGGCAAACGCCAAGGCCATTCAGATCCTACCTGTTCTCCAGCGCCTCCGTTATGAAGCCCAGGGCAGAAAGCAGTTCCGGGCGCCCGCTTCCCCACTCCAACATGTTGTAGTTTTCCCATGCTTGGCGACGCCTCTCACAAGGCGCCTGAACCACTCGCGGCTCGGAGTCAAAAATCATCGTGTTACGCTGCGGCGATGCATACACCGGCCAATCCTCGTGCGGCTTGCCCGTGCGAATGAACGAGGACCACTGAGACTGCATCAACTCCGTCATGCCATCCATTAGTGAGCTATCTCCCATTCGAGTCAGAGCCGAAACTCGGGACGCCCCCGGGTCGCCGAAGATGTTGGAAAGCTCCATCGAGTGCATCGCTCCCAACCCCAGCCATCGCAACGCCGTCGGTGCAAAGTCGAAGCGGTACATCCACGTGTTGTTCGTGCGGGAATGCGCATCCGCAACGCGAACGGTGGGCGCCCAGAACAGGGCGTCGGTAAGCAAGTGCGCAAAGTCCTTACGCGCAATCGCCCCACCATAAGCCTTGACCACCGCCGGCGCGTTCACTTCATCGAAGGAAGCCAAAAGCCGCAGTGCCGCACGCTGCCGAGCACTTTGACGCTGGTACAGGAACTTGCCGAAGCTGGCCTCATCCGAGTTCGTGCCCACCAACAGCGGGACCTGAATTTGCTTGCCCTCTTCAAAGGCCAAAAGCGGATGCTGCGGAATGAGGTCGCCATCCACTGTGGGGGCGTAGCAGGAGTTCAAATGGAAAAGCTCGCCCGCACGCCACATCATGGATTGGCCGGCCCGCACGATGTCGCCGAAATCGTGGGTGCGCAAGTCATCGACGCTCGTCGCCCGCGGTAATGCCATGCGCGATACCAATTCTCGCGCCCAGAACGTCGACTGCGTGCGCGAATGCAACATACCAATAGGGGGCGACTGCGCAATGGCACGATTGAACAATCCCTCAGCCCGCGGAACCGTCATCAGTGTCAAAACCGCAGCACCGCCAGCTGACTCCCCCATCAACGTGATGTTTTCAGGATCGCCGCCAAAAGCCGCAATATTGCGTTTGACCCACTGCAACGCCAAGAGCTGATCCGAAACCGCAGGATTTGCCGTGCACTCCCCGCCCAGGCTACGCAAATCCAGGTAACCCAATGCGCCCAAGCGGAAGTTGACGGAAACGTAAACAACGCCCATCTGCGCGGCCAACTCGAAGCCCCGCAACATCAACATGTGCGAAGAACCCACAATAAAACTTCCCCCGTGCAGGTAGACCACCACGGGCAGCTTCTCATCATTATTGGGGCGCACCACGTCTAAGTGAAGGCAGTCTTCGGAGCCTTCGACGCGGTCCTGCCAAGAATAAATGGGTTGTGGAGCCACAGCCCCGAACTGTTTGCACTCCCGCACGCCTTCCCAAGGCGCCACTTTTTGAGCAGGCATAAACCGGTTGGCGCCACCCGTATCCGCGCCAAAGGGAAGACCACGCCAGGAGCGCACCGGGGAGGAGATAGGGCGATCGGTGCGCAGATCCTCCTCAAGACTGCCGCGCACCCAGCCGCTGTCGGTACGAACGGTCAGATCATCTTCCCAGGCATTAGCAGCGGCCACCGCTGCCGCCCGTGCCCGCGCATGCGCGCTGGCCGCATGCATTTTGGCTACGGCGGAACTTGCTTCACGAGACCTCAGCCCGTAAGTTCCATCAGCATTCATATCTACAAGATTAGGAGAGTTTTACGAGCAATGTCTGGCAGCCAGCTGCGACTACGCCCATAGCAAATACCGGCTAGCCCACAGGAAGCTTTCAGGTTGAAGGCCGAATCTTACGCTACGGTGGGAAATAAACGTGGCGCGCCAGTCGGAGCGCCATTATCAATATTGAGAGGTGAACAAAAATGGCTGCTTTCTTTAACAAAGATGACAATAAGAACGGAAACGGCAACGTAGGTACTGCTGGGGTTAGTGCTGAAGGCGCTAAGGGCACTGAGGGCACTGCCCCAGAAGGGCTCGACGTTTATGACATTAACCCCGACAACGCCAATACTTTTACTAAGGCGCTGCTCGCAGGACTCGATAAGGCCGTCACTGTACAAACTTCTGTTATCACCAAGTACGTAGAAGGACTGCGCAAGCGCAACCCAGGCTCATCACCGGCGCAACTGCAGGCGCTCGTGGACAAGCATTTCCTTAACATTGTTTCCGGTACCGGTGCGGCCGCAGGCGCATCCGCTGCCGTCCCAGGCGTCGGCATGGTTACCGGCGTGGCCGCCGTCGGTGCCGAGTCCGTAGTCTTCTTAGAGTCCGCTGCGTGGTACATCCTGTCCTCCGCCTACCTGCGCGGCGACAACATTAATGACGCAGAACGCCGCCGCGCTCTGGTTCTACTCGTGTTGACCGGCTCCAGGGGAACCGCAGTGGTTGACACTCTCGTTGGTGACTTGGGCACTGTTTCGGGCGTCACCTCAGCAGCAACCTTGTCGCGCTTTTCCGCGCCCACTCTCAACGGCCTCAACGGACGCTTGACCAAGCTCTTTACCAAGCAGATCACCAAGCGCTTGAAATGGGCATGGGTTTCTAAGCTCATGCCCATGGGCATCGGCGCCGTCCTGGGTACCTCTGCGAACCGCAAATTGGCCAAGAAGGTCATGGAACACGCCCGCGAACAACTATCGCCATTGCCCGCCGCTTAAGTGTTTTCCCGCCACTAAGGGGGCCTTTTCACCCCTAACCTAGTGAGTAAAACAACACGGAACGTATCATGTGAGGAGACACTTTTCGGGGTGCCGTGTGCGCCCGCGCGAAGACGCTACTAAAGTCCCATTAACGAACCGTAATTAACAAGGAAATGAGGCGAATTCCTGCCGTGAGCAACTCGAGCATTTTCGGCCCTAATGCGTGGCTGATTGACGAACAGTTCCAGCAGTACTCCAAGGATCCAAACTCCGTAGATAAGGAGTGGCGCGATTACTTCGAGGACAACGGAGCACCAAACAATGGTGCATCTACCCCGGCGGCTGCTTCTGCGGATAAGTCCGCCAAGAAGTCGGCTCCGGTAAAGCCCGCTGCTAAGTCCGCTGCAGCTGGCGGAGAACCGGCAGCTAAGCCTACCAAGGTTGCTGAGAAGCCTGGCAAGGATTCCAGCTCTAAGAAGACCTCTGATTCCCCGCTCGATCGCATTGGCGAAGCCCCTGAGGCAGGCGAGCGTCAGCTCAAGGGCATGTTCAAGGCAATCGCCAAGAACATGGACGAGTCCCTTGAGGTTCCTACCGCTACCACCGTGCGCGACGTACCGGTGAAACTTATGTGGGAAAACCGCGCAATGATCAACGATCACCTCAAGCGCACCCGCGGCGGCAAGATTTCCTTCACCCACATCCTCGGTTACGCCCTCGTCAAGGCAACCCAGATTCACCCGGACATGAACGTCCGCTACGAGCTCAAAGACGGAAAGCCCACCGTGGTCCAGCCTGAGCACGTCAACTTGGGCCTGGCTATCGACCTCCCGCAGAAGGACGGCTCCCGCGCACTCGTCGTTGCCGCGGTCAAGGAAGCCGAGAACATGTCCTTCTCCGAGTTTGTGGACGCATACCAGGACATCGTTAACCGCTCCCGCAAAAACAAGCTCACGATGGATGACTTCTCCGGCGTCACCATCAACCTCACCAACCCAGGCGGCATCGGCACCCGCCACTCCATCGCCCGTCTGACCAAGGGCGCAGGCGCAATCATCGGCGTTGGCTCCATGGATTACCCGGCGGAGTTCGCCGGTACTTCCGAAGACCGCCTCGCAGATCTGGGCGTCGGCCGTTTGGTCACCCTGACCTCCACCTACGACCACCGCGTCATCCAGGGTGCAGAGTCCGGCGAGTTCCTGCGCACCCTCGGCCAGCTCATTGTTGATGACCGCTTCTGGGACGAACTCTTCGAGTCCATGGGCGTTCCTTACCAGCCTTTCCGTTGGGCACAGGATGTGCCGAACACCGGCGTAGACAAGAACACCCGCGTCATGCAGTACATCGAGTCCTACCGTTCCCGCGGCCACTTGCTCGCAGACGTCAATCCACTAGGCTGGCGCCAGCCGGGCCTGCCTTGGCCGGACCACCGCGACTTGGACCTCAAGACCCACGGTCTGACCATCTGGGACCTGGACCGCACCTTCAACGTTGGTGGATTCGGCGGCCAGGAGACCATGACCCTGCGCGAGGTCGTCAAGCGCCTGCGCGATGCCTACACGCTGAAGGTCGGCTCCGAGTACGCACACATCCTCGACCGCGACGAGCGCAGCTGGCTGCAGGATCGCCTCGAAGCAGGCATGCCGAAGCCGACCAACGCTGAGCAGAAGTACATCCTGCAGAAGGTCAACGCTGCTGAGGCTTTCGAGAACTTCCTCCACACCAAGTACGTGGGCCAGAAGCGCTTCTCCCTCGAGGGCGCTGAGTCCCTCATCCCGCTGATGGACGCCATCGTGGACACCGCTGCCAGCCAGGGCCTCGACGAGGTTGTTATCGGCATGCCACACCGTGGTCGCCTCAACGTCTTGTTCAACATCGTGGGCAAGCCACTGGCTGACCTCTTTGGCGAGTTCGATGGCAACTACAAGGGCGGCCAGCTCGGCGGCTCCGGTGACGTTAAGTACCACCTGGGCTCCGAGGGCCACCATATCCAGATGTTCGGCGATGGCGAAATCGACATCACCCTGGCTGCTAACCCGTCTCACCTCGAGGCCGTTGACCCAGTCATGGAAGGTATCGCCCGCGCCAAGCAGGACCTATTGGACAAGGGCCAGGACGGCTTCTCCGTTGTTCCGGTCATGCTCCACGGCGACTCTTCCTTCAACGGCCTGGGCATTGTTCAGGAGACCATCAACCTGTCCCAGCTGCGTGGATACACCACCGGCGGCACCGTGCACATCGTGGTCAACAACCAGGTTGGCTTCACCACCGCCCCGGATTCCGCGCGTTCCACTCACTACGCCACCGACCTGGCTAAGGGCTTCGACTGCCCGGTCTTCCATGTCAACGGCGACGACCCAGAAGCAGTTGTGTGGGTAGGCCAGCTGGCCACCGAGTACCGCCGCAAGTTCGGCAAGGATGTCTTCATCGACCTCATCTGCTACCGCCTGCGCGGCCACAACGAGGCGGATGATCCTTCGATGACTCAGCCAGAGCTGTACTCCATCATCGATGAGCACAAGTCTGTTCGTGAGATCTACACCCAGGAGCTCATTGGCCGCGGCGATCTTTCTGATGCAGAAGCCGAGGCAGCTGCACGTGACTTCCACGACCAGATGGAGTCCGTCTTCGCCCAGGTCAAGGAAGCTGAGAACGGTGCTCCGGGTGAGCAGCATGGCATCACTGCCGCTCAGGAGCTCACCCGTGGTTTGGATACCTCCATCACTGCCGAGGAAATCGCCGAAATCGGCCAGGCCTACGCCAACGGCCCTGAGGGCTTCGAGTACCACAAGCGCGTTGCTCGCGTGGCCAAGGAGCGACTGAAGTCCTCCACCCAGGGCGGCATCGACTGGGGCTGGGGCGAGCTCATCGCTTTTGGTTCCCTGGCCAACGAGGGCAAGCTGGTCCGCCTGGCTGGTGAGGATTCCCGCCGCGGCACTTTCACCCAGCGCCACGCAATCCCGATCGACCCGCGCGATGGCAGCGAGTACAACCCGCTGAATTACCTTGCACAGACCAAGGGCAACGGCGGCCGCTTCCTGGTCTACAACTCCGCTCTGACCGAGTACGCCGGCATGGGCTTTGAGTACGGCTACTCCGTGGGTAACCAGGATGCTCTCGTGGCATGGGAGGCACAGTACGGCGACTTCGCCAACGGTGCTCAGACCATCATCGATGAGTACATCTCCTCTGGTGAGGCCAAGTGGGGCCAGCTCTCCAGCCTGGTTCTGCTGCTGCCACACGGCTACGAGGGTCAGGGCCCTGACCACTCCTCTGCTCGTATTGAGCGCTATCTGCAGCTGTGTGCTGAAGGCTCCATGACCGTGGCTCAGCCTTCTACCCCGGCAAACCACTTCCACCTGCTACGCCGCCAGGCCCTCGGTTCCATGAAGCGCCCGCTGGTTGTCTTCACCCCGAAGTCCATGCTGCGTAACAAGGCTGCCGCCTCCTCCATCGAAGAGTTCACGGAGATCAAGGCCTTCCGATCCGTCATCAATGACCCGAACTTCGTTGACCACAACGGCAACAAGGTCGGCGATGCTGACAAGGTCAAGACCATCATGCTGGTCTCCGGCAAGTTGTACTGGGAGCTGGCCAAGAAGAAGGAAGCTGACGGTCGCGACGACATAGCTATCGTTCGACTCGAGATGCTGCACCCGATTCCGTTCAACCGCCTGTCTGAGGCATTCAAGGCTTACCCGAACGCTACCCAGGTTCGCTTTGTTCAGGATGAACCGGCTAACCAGGGTCCATGGCCGTTCTACAACGAGCATCTGCGCCGCCTGATTCCGGATATGCCGGAAATGGTCCGCGTCTCCCGCCGTGCACAGTCCTCGACTGCTACTGGTATCGCTAAGGTCCACCAGATTGAGCAGAAGAAGCTGCTGGACGAGGCCTTCGACATCTAAGAGCGTGTACGTGGCCGTCTGAGACGGCCACAGCTGACGGGGGTCAGGTTTGCCCCCACCAGCAAGCACTAGCGCCCTTGTCTCCCATCACGTGGGAGGCAAGGGCGCTTTTTGTTGAATAGTGAACCAACTTCCGCGTGCACGCGGTGTAGCAGGCTAAGAGATGAAAGCTTAGGACTTTGGCTTACTGCTCTTATCAGTCTTGTCGTCATCAGATGTCAGATCAGAGCCACCAGAAGAATTCGAGTCTCCGCCGGTATCCATCACTGTTCCGGCGTTGGACTCCGCCATCCATTGGCCAACGGTCTCCTCGATGGAGCCCGATTTCTCGGACTTTTCAACGAGCTCTTCAATTTCTTCCTCAGTAAGGAACTTGGTCAATGAAGACACCGCTAGGCGCTCTTCCCTATTGAACAGGCCCTTGTAGTACAAGGCCACGTAATTCTCTGGAAGTTCCACATCAGAGCCTTCACAACCGTGAGCACTGGCCGGTTCCACGACCGCCAATTCAGGCGGCAGAGCATTCATCAATGCAATATGCGTAGTGGCTAGGAAATCTTCACCAGAGGGTTCCTTTTCGTCCGCAACAAAGCGCTGCGATAGCTTCCTGGCTTCATCAGGATTAAACGCGTTCAGGAGCTGACCCGTACATCCAATGTAGAGGTTGCTTGTCCCGTCACTGCTTTGGAACAGCGGCAATTTTTCATTCAAACTCGGATCTTCCGAAAGTACATCGTTGTTGACTATGTTAGCTGCGCGCCCCTCCGACTCGAGGGTTTGCTTGTAGAGCTCCGCCAGCACCAATTGGCGCGTGGACTGCGCATCAACTGCGATCGTCACTGTTTGAGCCACACCCACCTTGGCATCAGCAGAAGGATCAAACCTTGCGCAGGAACTGGCCGTGCCCAAGGCTAGTCCTGCGGTGGCCAGCATCGCGAGAAATGCGCGGGTTTGCATCAACACAGTCTCCTAATAGATGTTCCAGAAGATGACATCAGTCAGTTAACAAGGGTCATCACGTCCCTGAAATTCTACACTGCGCATTTGCGCTTAACGACGCCGCCTTATCCCAGCGTTTTCCTGTGTTAAATAAAGGGCTAAGATGGGACGGGTTATGACTAGCGCTATCACAGAATCCGCCGTTCGGGAGGCCCTTTCCAGGGTTGAAGACCCCGAGATCGGCCGCCCTATCACTGAACTCGATATGGTCAAGTCCGTCAACGTTGACGGCAATGACGTCGCTGTAGAAATCTATCTCACCATCGCTGGGTGCCCGATGAAAAACACCATCGAAGCCAACACCCGCGCTGTCCTCGAGGATCTCGAGGGCGTGGGCAAAGTATCCGTCGCACTCGACGCAATGAGCGACGAGCAGCGTCGCGCACTCAAGCAGAAGCTGCGCGGCGGCCAGGCAGAGCCAGAAATTCCTTTCGCCAAACCGGACTCCACCACCCGCGTCTTTGCGGTCGCCTCCGGTAAGGGCGGCGTCGGCAAGAGCTCCACCACCGTTAACCTGGCTGCCGCATTGGTGACCAAGGGCCTTAAAGTAGGCATCGTCGATGCTGACATCTACGGTCACTCCGTGCCCGGTCTTCTAGGTTCTACCGCTGGCCCCACGGTGCTCGATGATGAGATGCTTCTGCCGCCTATCTCTCACGGCATCAAGCACATCTCCATCGGCCAATTCGTGGAGGGCAACGCCCCTGTGGTGTGGCGTGGACCGATGCTGCACCGTGCACTACAGCAGTTCCTGGCGGACGTCTTCTGGGGCGACCTAGACGTGCTCCTGCTCGACCTTCCGCCCGGCACTGGCGACGTCGCGCTCTCCGTTGCGCAGCTCATCCCCAACGCCGAGCTACTCATCGTGACGACCCCGCAGGCCGCAGCCGCTGAGGTTGCAGAGCGTGCCGGCTCCATCTCGCAGCAAACCCGTCAACGCGTTGCTGGTGTCATTGAGAACATGGGCGCCATGGTGCTACCAGATGGCTCCACGATGGATATCTTCGGCACCGGCGGCGGCAAGGTCGTGGCTGAGCGCCTGTCCACCATCCTCGGCTACGAGGTGCCGGTCTTGGCTGAGATCCCACTCGACCCCGCTCTGCGCACTGGTGGCGACGCTGGCGAGCCGATCGTTAAGGCCGCGCCTGAGTCCCCCTCCGCGCAGGCGGTCAAGGGGCTAGCCGATAAGCTGGCCATCCGCTCCGACTCACTCGTAGGCAAGACCCTCGGACTCGGGGTTACCCGCCACTAGCCACGAGCCGGGCTCGGACGAGCTAGGTTACGTCAGCCCAGGAGAAGCCGGAACCTGCTGCATGACCCCCGTCATCGGAAGGTTTCGGCTTTTGGGCGTTTTCATGCCCCTGTGGCGCCTGTGTTTGCGCTCGTTGGCCCTGCTGGCTGGGCTTGGAGTGCGAGGTGTTTTGCTGGGGCGCATAAACCTGCGAGTAATCAAAGGTCGGCCTATTCTGCGTTGGGGTGGACGAGCTCTGCGTACCCGAGGCTGGCTGCTGCGGCTGGTTTGAAATCACCGGCTTGCCTAGGCCCTCCGTCATCTTCTTAGGGTCGAAGTCATCCCACGCGGATTCATCGCCGTCGAAAAGCGCCTTGGTGATAACGCCACGTGGGCCCATGCGAGTCCACTCTGCGGCCTGGCTGATGGGGCCACGCAGTGAGTCGAATTCCTCACCCAAGCCGCTCAGATCGCCTTCCAGCTCTGCTTTGGCGTTGTTGATGGCCTTGCGCGCGGCATAGATCGCAGCCCGAATATCGGTAATAACCCCAGGCAAGCGCTCCGGGCCGATGACAACAATTCCGATGAGAACGATGAACGCTATCTCGAGCCAACCGATTGAAGAAAACACGGTGTCATCTTATCCCTCTCAGCCGTCTTCTGCTGAGGCGACACCTCCACCAATTATGGGGACGAAGCTATTTACGGCCTTGGTTGTGCTTAACCGCGCGGATAACCATCTCAAACTTATCGAGGAAATCCTGGGGTGAAGCTGCCTGACAAACCTCTTCATCCCTTGCTTCGTTAGAAGTGCGCATTACGGTCGCGGCGTCACTAGCAATGCCGGCGAGCTTGGCCATCAGATCTTTGGGCGCGCGGACCTGGGCATCGACGTTGCACTGGCGCAGCCACTCGGAAGCGTGCCGCTGCTCGTGGACGTCTGCACGGCACTCCGAGCAATGAACCAAGTGCACTCGCACGCGGTGTTTTGCCTTCGGCTCCATTTCACCGTCGACAAAGGCTGCCACAGCTTCTGGCCCAAGGTGACCAATGGTGTCGCCACGCCGCGCTTTAGCTTTGGCTTTATCGCGAGCTTTGGCATGGGCACTATCGATGCTGGTTTCAGTGCCCACCACCCCACGCAGAGAGAAGGCGGCGCGGCGTTTACGTTCGAAGGATTCCATGAACTATTCCCACCTTCTTTCTTATCGAGGCGTCGCCGTTATTTTGCAGCGCGTTGCTATCTCCCACCATAGACGCCGAACGGCGCTCGGTGTGGAACGCTAGCGAGTGCGCAACAGCACGCGAGCGTCGTCGTTAGTCTGTGCCGCGTTCTCCAAGGCAGCGCGCAGCTGCGAACGGCCACGGTGGATGCGGGAACGAACAGTACCCAATTTCACACCCAGAGTCTCTGCGATTTCGTCGTAGCTCATGCCCACAACATCACAAAGGACCACGGCGACGCGGAAGTCAGGGGCAAGCTCATCCAAAGCCTTTTGCAGAACTGGATCCAAGTTCGCCACAGAATAGGCCTGCTCCGGGGTCATGTCCGTTCCTGGGACACGTTCGTAGTCCTCCGGCAAAGCTTCCATACGGATCTTGGCGCGGTGACGGACCATATCAAGGAACAAGTTCGTGGTGATGCGGTGCAGCCATCCATCAAAGGTGCCGGCTTGGTACTTATCCAGTGAACGGAAGACTCGCATGAACGTTTCTTGAGTGAGATCCTCCGCATCTTGCTGGTTACCAGAAAGGCGGTACGCCAAGCGGTAAACGGAGTCTGCGTGCTCAGCCACCAGCTCAGCCCAGGAGGGCATGGCTGCAGTGCCCGCGTCAAAAGCAGCCGTTCCAGTCAGTTCCTCTTGAGCATCAGCGAAGGATGCAGGAGCCCCCTCGTGTGCTTCGCCGAGAGAAGATTCAACGATCTGCTTCTTTGTCATGCCGATCATTTTTCTATACCTAGCTTCAAAACGCCAGACATTATTCTGTTAAGACTCTGTGAAGAGAAATCATTTATCTCATCAGTAACAATCCTGGCGTCATGACACCGCGCACGTATAAAATTACCTAAGGTTTAGGTTGTGACTATTACGGCATACGACGCATTGCGTTCTTACATCGAATCCACCAGCGACGTTTCTGAGGCACTCGCCGGAGCACGCTCCCATGCTGAGGAATACGGCCTGTCCGTTCCTGATGAAGCAACGGGACAGCTGCTTACCTCCCTCACCGCCACCAGTACTGGTGCTGAGCGCGCGCAGGCAGTAGCAATCACCCCGGCTGCCGCCGTGGTAGGAATCTATCTCCTCCAGGGTTTGCCCGAAAACGGCATCGTCACCTGTATCGACCCGGAGGCAGAGCACCAGGCCATGGCCAAGGCCACCTTCCGTGAGGCTGGATTCGCCACCACGCGTGCACGCTTCTTGCCTTCTCGTCCACTCGAGGTGATGGGCCGCCTTGCAACTGACGCCTACCAGCTCATCTTCGCCGACGTTCCTGCACTGGATATGCCTGCACTCATCAACGCCGCATTCCCACTGCTGCGCCAGCACGGCACCTTGGTACTGGCCAATTCCCTCCTCGACGGAACGCTCGCAGACACCACGCGTACTGACCGCGACACTGCGGCAGCCCGCGAGGCAGATGAACTCGCGCGCTCCCTCGAGGGCGCGATTGTCACGCGTCTTCCATTGGGCTCGGGACTTACCCTCATCACCAAGCAGTAGCTAGCGGTCACAACTCTTGAAAGACTAGCGACGAACTGGGCACAAAAGCCGGGGCGGAGCCAACCTTTGAAAGGAAGCTCCACCCCGGCTTTAATCGCAGCCCAAGTCCTAAGAGGCGATTTTATACAGTCTCGTTCTTGCCCACAACCACTACGCCGCCATCAGAGACCTTGAAGCGGGCTTCATCGCGCTCGCGGTCAACGCCGATAATTGCGCCATCGGAAACAACAACGTTCTTGTCCAAGATGGCGTGGCGAACCACCGCCCCCTTGCCTACGCGCACACCTGGCAAAAGGACGGAGCCCTCTACCGTTGCACCGTCTGCAACATGGACGTCCGAAGAAAGGACGGAGTTGCGGACCGTACCGCCAGAGACGATGCAGCCAGGAGCCACCATTGACGATTGTGCGATACCATTTTGCACAAACTTTGCTGGCGGCAGGTTGGACTCATCGGTGGAGTGAATCGGCCAGCGGTTGTTGTACAAGTTGAAGATTGGGTGCACAGAGATGAGGTCCATGTGCGCCTCGTAGAACGAGTCGATGGTACCTACGTCGCGCCAGTAGCCGTGGTCACGCTCAGTTGAGCCAGGAACCTCGTTAGCCATGAAGTCATAAACATGAGCCTGACCGCGCTCAACGAAATAAGGGATGATGTCCCCACCCATGTCATGATCAGAGTTCTCGTTCTGCTCATCCTCAAGCAGCGCCTCAATCAAAGCGTCGGCGGTGAAGACATAGTTACCCATCGACGCATAAGTCATGTTCGGATCATCTGGCGTTGATGGCGGGTTCTCTGGCTTTTCCAAGAACTCAGTGATTGAGCCCATGCCATCAGCCTGGATGCAACCGAATGCAGACGCCTCTGAGCGCGGTACGCGAATACCAGCAACGGAACAGTCCAAGCCGGTGGCGATGTGCTCTTCGACCATCTGCCGGGGATCCATGCGGTAGACGTGGTCAGCACCGAAGACGATGACATAGTCAGGTTTCTCGTCATAGATAAGGTTGAGAGACTGCACGATGGCGTCCGCAGAACCGCTGTACCAACGCTTGCCACGGCGCTGCTGTGCAGGAACGGAAGCGATGTACTGGGAAGTAGGGCCCGACAAATTCCAGGCCTGCGAGATGTGACGGTCGAGGGAGTGGGACTTGTACTGAGTCAAGACTGCAATCTTGAGATAACCCGCGTTGACGAGATTCGACAAGACGAAGTCGATTAAGCGATAGGAGCCGCCGAAGGGAACGGCGGGCTTCGCGCGATCCTCCGTCAACGGGAAGAGACGCTTACCTTCGCCGCCGGCGAGGACAATGGCAAGGACATTAGGCTGCGTTTTCACATGTTCCAACCTATTCACTTTTCAAACGTTTCGCAGGAGAAATATCTGTGAAACTACCCCCGCGATCTTTTTCTGCACACGGTTAACTTAATCCGTATTCTGGGAGGGCATGAGAGCCGGAATTTTTTCCAAAGAATACCCACCAGAGATTTATGGTGGCGCAGGCGTACATGTCGCCGAACTGACCCGATTTATGCGCGAACTCATCGACGTATCAGTGCATTGCACTGGCGCGCCCCGCGACGAAAAAGATGTCTTCACCCACGGGGTTGATCCGGAGCTGACGCAAGCTAACCCCGCTATCCAAACGCTGTCCACCGGATTGCGCATGGCCACTGCCGCCTCCGATATCGATATTGCACACTCACATACGTGGTATGCCGGTTTGGCTGGGCATCTTGCGGCGCGCCTCTACGACATCCCGCACGTAGTCACTGCGCACTCTTTGGAGCCGCATCGCCCATGGAAGCGTGAGCAACTCGGCGGCGGCTACGAGATTTCCTCGTGGTCAGAGAAGAACGCCATGGAATATGCCGATGCCGTCATCGCTGTGTCTGCCGGCATGAAGGGCGCTATCTTGGATGCTTATCCCCGCATCGATGAGTCCAAGGTGCACGTTGTTCTCAACGGTATTGACACCCAGCTGTGGCAGCCGCGCCAGGCTGACTACTTCGACACCCTGGGCGTCGACAAGCAGCGCCCCGTCGTTGCTTTCGTCGGCCGCATCACCCGCCAAAAGGGCGTAAAGCACCTACTAAAGGCTGCAGCCCAGTTCGACAAGGACATCCAGCTGGTCCTCTGCGCCGGTGCTCCAGATACCCCTGAAATCGCTGCGGAAACCAAGGCTCTGGTCGAGGAACTACAGTCCACCCGTGACGGAGTCTTCTGGGTACAAGAGATGCTTTCGCGCAGCCTTATCCAGGAGGTCTACTCGGGCGCCGAAGTTTTCGTGTGCCCTTCTATCTACGAACCGCTCGGCATCGTGAACCTCGAAGCCATGGCGTGTGGCACCGCCGTCGTCGCGTCTGACGTCGGAGGCATCCCCGAGGTTGTCGTGAATGGTGAGACCGGCGTGCTGGTTCACTACGACCAGAACGATACAGCTACCTTTGAGTCGGACCTCGCCGCGGCTGTCAATCAGGTTGCTACTGACAAAGAGCGGGCTGCTGCATTCGGCCAAGCTGGCCGCAAACGCGCAGTCGACGAGTTCTCGTGGGCCACCATCGCTTCCCAAACCGTCGACATCTACCGCGCCCTCGTATAGGCACATTTTTAGGAAGGTTATTCGTGACAACTCATCGTCCTGAACTGCACTTTGTTCCGGAATCGGGAATTCTTGAAGCACCTGCCGGTGTCCTTCTCGATGGCAGCACTTGGCATCTGTTCTTCCAGTACCGTCATGAGCTTTCTGCTCCGGCGCATTGGGGCCACACATATTCTGAAGAACTCCCCTTCGACTGGCTGGAATGCGACGACGTCCTGGCCCCTGTCGGCGGCGAGCTTTCCCTGCGCGCGGGCTCCGTGGCAGCGGGGGAAGACGCCATCAATCTTTACTTCACCTCGGTGACCTCCACCGGCACTTCGGTGCGTTTGGCCCGCTTCACGGACTTCCAAGACGTGTGCGAGATTTCTGATGACAGTCACTCGTTAGATCCAAACGTTGTCCGTTATGGCGAAGTGGCTAGCTCCGTCACCAACTACTCGCGCTTCCGCTCCCCTTCGGTTGTTCCGGATTGGGCGGCAAAGGACCGCGACGAGGGCCACGAGGGCTGGCTCATGCTTGCACTGACTGGGCACTCTGATGCGCCGCTTCCGGTAATTCTCCGTTCTGCAGACGGTCTATCCTGGGAAGTCGAGGGCCCGCTCGAATTCAATGGCGAGCCAGGTTTCAACGAGGGCGAGGTGCCGGCGAACTCCTCTATTCCGCCCGTCGTTTCCCCTCGCTTGGTGCGCCTGCGTGACGAGGTGGACGGCCGCATTTACGACGTCCTCCTTCTTACCCTTGAACGCAACAATCGCGACGTGTCCGGATACTTGGTGGGCCGCTTGGAAGGAACCACCTTTACTATTGCGTCTGGCTTCCAGCGCATTGACTTCGGCCATGACTTCTCGCGGCCGCGCAATACCAACACCACTGATGGAACCATTCCGCAGGAGACGCGTTACGACGAAGCCCTCATCTTCGGCTTGCTCAACGGCAATGGCCGCGGCGACGATCCCACGCTGCACCCATCCTTCAAGGAGGAGGGGTGGGCCAATACGCTGGCGCTGCCGCGCCACCTGACCCTGCAGGGTGGAAAGCTCTTCCAGACTCCGCCGCGTGGCCTACCGGACGCAATCCGTCAGTCTGAACGCGCCCGTTCCTGGACCGGCGTACTGGACGTCCCAGAGGGCTCTTCCGTCACGGTAACTCTGTTGGACGGCAACGGTGAACCAGCGGCCGTGGTCACCCACGCAGGCAGCACCTTGACGCTTGATCGTTCTATGGCTAAGGCTTTTGATTCCTATTTCAAGGACTCCGAGCCGGCCATAGCTCAACTCGCGGAAGGCGACTCTGATTCCCTAACCGTCGTAGTCGACGGCGCCACTGTGGAGGTCTACGCCGACGGCGGCCAGGTAGCAATGGGCTCCCGGGTCTACTTCGAGAAGGGCTGTTCCGATGTCATCGTTGAGACTTCCGGCGATGCTGTAATCGAGCAATCCTGGCAGCGCAAGGGCTCTAAGCTCTAAGGCACAACATTTAAAGACTAAAAGGCTGGAGACCCCCACGTGGTCTCCAGCCCTTCTGCATGTCCCTCCCTAGCCCTTAACCTAGGGTCCGGGGATTCACGCCTTTTAATTGGGTTATACTGCGCGCAATCGGTCGAGACGCGCACGCGCAGTAACCGTCATAGATTCAGGAAGCAGCTCCATCCGTTCTGCAAGAACTTCAGCGCCCAGGTGGCGGGCCGAAGGGCTCATTCCCACCTGCGCTGCGATGGAAGCGCGGTCGAGTTTCATCGGGAAGGATAGGTCCACAGGGTCGGCTGCTTGTTCGAGATGGCCTGCGGCTTGCTCGTACATGCGCTCAATCTTGCCTTCCTCTACGCCCAAGATTCCTAGAGGTTCGCGCAATTCATCCAAGTGGCCCACACCAGGGGTCAAGACGATAACTTCGCCGCCCGGGCGCAAAATACGTTGAAACTCGGCTGGGTTGCGAGGGGCAAAGACTACGGAAATCGCATCCACCGAATCGTCCTGCAACGGAAGGCGTTCCCACACATCCGCTACAACTGCGCCGACGCGTGGGTGGCACTTTGCCAAATGCTTGGCAGCATGTGGTGAAATATCGAGGCCGATGCCGCGTGCGTCCGCGATGGAGTCGAGGGTGTGCGCTAGGTAATAGCCTGTGCCAGCACCTACTTCAAGCAGAGTCGGGGCAACGGTTTCTGGCAGTTCGGCTGCATCCAGTGCATCCTGGACCGCGCCAGTGACTGCTTCCACGAACGGCGCAAAGTGCCCGAGGGAGAGGAAGGTCTCGCGGGCATTGACCATCTCGATGGAGTCGCCCTTATGTTTAAGCCCTGCGCCTGCCGAGAGCGTGACGTAACCTTGCTTGGCTACATCAAAGGAATGGCCCGATCCCGATACCAGGCGGGTGAAATCATCCGCACCGGTGAGAGCAGAGCCATCGTTGGGGTCGGCCAGAACATCGATGATGTGTGAAAGCATGCTTTCAGACTAGCTGGAAACTTCAGTTAGGAGTGAACCGAGTTCAGCTGCTTCCTCTTTGGTGAGTTCAACGACGATTCGACCACCACCATCGGAGGGGATTCGCATAACAATCTTGCGGGACTCCTCAACTGCTTCCATTGGCCCACCTGTCGTGCGTGGCTTCATAGCTGCCATAGTTGTTCCGCTCCTTTGGGATTCAAATTATTTGGGTTACCCCAACCACTCTACGCCGTTTTCCTAGTCACGTTGCGGACTAGTGTTTTTAAGCGGCGCAGATAGGCCTTGCTTTCCAGATTCGGCGGATTCCTCTGTTGCTGCAGCCGTTTCACCGGTGGAAGCTTCAGAATTGGTGCCTGTGGAGGTCAGACGTTTTTCCAGTTCGTTAAGGAGAGCGTCGACTTGGGTCTGACGGTAGCCATAAGAGACAACGTCAAAGCGGATGTCATCAAAGCGATCCTCGCGCAACGCCTTCCGGTTGTCTTCAACAAGGTCACGGCGTTCGTCAAGGTCGGAAAACACCTCGCCACGCCCAAAAATAGAACCCCACACCCAGGTTCCTAGGATCACGAGCGCGAGCAAAACTGCAATTAACAAAATCCACGACAGCATAGGCTAGAGCTTACTGTTAAGGGCGAGGCGTTGATCAATAGGACCTACGACTGCGGCACGCGAGAGGATTGTCTGCGCCACGACATCAGCCATGGGGGCAAGCTCGTGGAGGTGTCGGTTGCGATGCACGCGCTCTCCTAAGTCCACCTCGGCGATTGATTCCACGCCGTAGCGCTTGGCGACGTCGATTAGCAGTCCTGCTTCGACCCCGTACCCGGAGACAAACGGCAGGGCACATGCGACGTCGCGTCGCAGCGCATACTCCCCGCCCAGCGGTTGGGAGATGACGCTGAGCTCAGGGAAAAACATATGCAACAACGGCTTTGCTGTGAGCTCCGTGACGCGGCCACCGCCGCTGGGAGCGCCGTCGATAGTGCGGCGGTAGGTAGCCTTCACCATTTGTATTCGCGGTTCAGTAAACGGAGCAACAAGCTCCTTGACCATTCCCGGCCGGGCAGATTCTAAGTCTGCATCGACAAAAACCACGATGTCTCCTCGCGCGGCAGCTACCCCGCGCCATAGGGATTCGCCTTTTCCTGGGCGAGGAGAAATGTCGGGAAGGATGTCCCGCCAGTTGTGCACCGTCGCCCCGGCGTCACGCGCGCGTTGCGCAGTGAGATCGACGGAGTCGGCATCGATGACGAGGACCTCTGCCGGGTTATCCGCACGGCAGGCGCGTACGACATCGGCGACGGTGGCTTCCTCATTCAACGCGGGGATGATAACGCTGACGTTCATGCAAGCCCACGTGTTGTGTTCAGCGGCGCCATGTGCCCCTGGATGGCGGCGGTCATGCGGATGACGTCGAGGGTTTCCGCAACCTCGTGGACGCGAAATGCTGCCACGCCATGCGCGGCAGACCAAGCCGTGGCCGCCAGAGTGCCAAAGACGCGCTCGCCGACGCCGCGATCCAAGGTCTCCCCTACGAAGTCCTTGTTTGATAGGGCCATGAGCACCGGCCAACCGGTGGCCACCACCTCGTCAATGCGACGCAGCAGCTCCAAACCGTGGAAGGTATTCTTGCCAAAGTCGTGTGTGGGATCGATATAGACCAGCTCTTCCGGGCAGCCAAGCGTGGCTGCCTTTTCCGCCAGCGCCGTAGTTTCGGCGATGACGTCTGCGACGACGTCGTCAAAGTGCACGCGATACGGACGCGTGCGCGGAGTCACGCCGCCGGTATGGGAACAGACGTAGCCCACCTTGCGCTGGCCGGCTACCTCAATGAGCTCGGGATCCCATCCAGCCCAGGTGTCGTTGACGAGCGTGGCGCCGGCGGCGATGGCTGCCTCGGCCACGCTGGCACGCCACGTATCGACGGAGATGATCACGTCCGGGTGGCGTTCGTGCGCCGCAGCGATGGTGGGAACCACGCGATCGATTTCTTCCTGTGCATCGACGGCTTCGCCAGGCCCAGCCTTCACGCCGCCAATGTCGACAATGCTGGCGCCCTGTTTGATGACCTCCGAGCAACGCTCAATGGCAAGTTCCTCCGCGAAGGTGGCGCCTTTGTCATAAAAAGAGTCAGGGGTGCGATTGACAATCGCCATGACTCGGGCGAGGCTAGCGCTCATTGCGGACTCGCTTGTCGCTCATCACCTTGTGGCACTCCACGATATGGGCAACCGCCTCATCGACGTCATCGGTGACGAGGAAGAGATCGAGGTCCTCCGGGTTGATGAAACCACCCGCCGCCAAGGTGGACTTGAGCCATTCAACGAGACCCGACCAGTACTCGGTACCCATGAGCACAATTGGGTAGTTGGTCACCTTGCCGGTCTGAACCATGCACAGCACCTCGAAAAACTCGTCCATGGTGCCCATGCCACCAGGCAGGCAGATAAACGCCTGAGAGTACTTGAGGAACATCGTCTTGCGAGCAAAGAAGTAACGGAAGTTCAGTCCCAGGTCCACGTACTCATTGAGCCCCTGCTCGTGCGGGAGCTCGATGCCTAGGCCCACGGAGAGCCCATCTGCTTCATATGCGCCGCGGTTGGCGGCCTCCATGACGCCGGGGCCACCGCCAGTGATGACGGCATATTCCGACTTGGCCAACGCCTCGCCAACGCGCACGCCCAGGTCGTACTCTGGTGTGCCCTCCCCCATGCGCGCTGAGCCAAACACGGTAACTGCTTTGGGCAGCTTGGACAGAGCGTCGAATCCGGCCACGAACTCACCCTGGATGCGCAGCACTCGCCACGGATCGGCGTGCTGCCACTCGTGGTCAGCGCCGGACTCCAAAAGGCGCTGATCGAAGGTGGACTCTTGCTGGCCATCGGTACGCAAAAGCAGTGGGCCACGGAGGGTGCGGTTTCTTTCAGGCGACATGGGATACTTCCTTGTTTTCGGGGTGCTTTGGGACGCTTGGGGTAACTGCGGGAGGGTGGCTTGTACGACTGTAGCGCCTAAGCGGTGGTCAGGTACTGCAGGAGTGCAGTGGATACGGTAGTGATCTGCTCGATGGGGACCTGCTCGTCCTTCTTGTGAGCAAACCCGGGATCGCCCGGGCCAAAGTTCACGGCCGGCGTGCCCATCTCGGAGAAGCGGGCCACGTCGGTCCAGCCAAACTTGGCGCGGAACTGGCCGCCGACGGCGTCGACAAGCGCGCGTGCCGCAGGCTGTCCCAGCCCGGGAAGTGCCGCGCCAGCTTCGTCGTCAACCTCGATGCTGACGTTCTCGTGCTCGCCGATGACCTCGCGCATGTGCGCCATTGCCTCCGGCAGGCTGCGGTCCGGCGCGAAGCGGAAGTTGACGAACATCCAGGCCTCGTCGGGAATCGTGTTCGTGGCCACACCCGACTCCAGGTGCACGATGTTCAGGCCTTCCTTATAGGTACAGCCGTCGATGGTGACCTCACGCGGAACATAGTTGGCCACGTTCATCATCACCGGAGCCAACGTGTGGGCAGCATTAGAGCCCAGCCAGGCGCGGGCAGAGTGGGCGCGGGTGCCGTGGGCCGTGACCCGCAGGCGGATGGTGCCCTGGCAGCCTGCCTCGATCATGGCGCCGGAGGGTTCGCCGAGCAGCGCCAGATCACCGTGCAACCACTCCGGATGATCCTTTTGTAGGTGTCCCAGGCCATTGAACTCGGTGGCCACCTCCTCGCCCTCATAGGCGATGACGGTGAGATCGTGGGCGAGCTCTGGGGCGTCGTAAAGCGCGGCGAAAGCATGCAAATACACAGCCATGCCGGATTTCATGTCGACGGTGCCGCACCCCCACATGATGTCCCCTTCCATGTGGTGGGGAACGTTGTCAGCCAAAGGCACGGTGTCGATGTGGCCAGCCAAGACCACACGGGAATCTTTGCCCCAGTTGGTGCGCGCGCATACGGTATTGCCATAGCGTACTACCTCGACTTTTTCGCTGTCGAGGCCGCGCAGGGCGGCTTCGACAGCATCGGCAATCGCCTCCTCGTGATGCGATGGGCTCGGAATATCAACGAGCGCTTTGGTCAATTCGATCGGGGACGCAAACAGATCTAAAGTCACAAAGCGCCATCGTAGCGTCCACGGATGTCTGCTGCATTGTGTAATATCCCCTTGGTCAACTTAAAGCGCGTCACAAAAGGCGGATGAATATGGCAGATGCCACACAGCAACTAAAGACTCGCCACCTCACCATGATGGGTCTCGGATCGGCCGTCGGCGCTGGTCTGTTCCTCGGCGTTGGTCTCGGTATTCAGATTTCCGGTACCTCGGTTCTCGTCTCCTATGCGATAGCCGGCGCCCTCGTAGCCGTCATCATGTGGATGCTCGGCGAGATGGCCGCAGCCCGCCCTTCCCTGGGCTCCTTCTCCACCTATGCCGGACAGGCTTTCGGCAACTGGGCCCGTTTCACCTTGGGCTGGATTTTTTGGTTCATGCTAGTCATGGTTATGGGCGCAGAGATTACCGGCGCTGCAGCCATTATCTCCTCGTGGTTTGACATCGCCCCCTGGATCCCAGCGCTCATCGCTGTGTCCTTCTTCGCCGTGGTGAACTTCGCCGCAGTCCGCGGATTCGGTGAGTTCGAGTTCTGGTTTGCCATCATCAAGGTCGCGGTTATCATCGCCTTCCTCGTCGTTGGTGTCCTCATGTTCGTGGGCGTGCTGCCTGGATTCAACGGCGATTTAGCCGGCACAAACTTCACTGAGAACTTCCTGCCTAATGGCCTACCTGGCTTTGCGGCTGGACTGCTTGCTGTGGCCTTCGCCTTCGGCGGTATTGAAGTGGTGACCATTGCCGCCGCTGAGTCTGAGGATCCAGCACACAACGTGGCAACCGCAGTCCGCGCGGTCATCTTCCGCATCATGGTCTTCTATATCGGCGCCATCGTAGTCATCACGATGATCCTGCCATTCGCCGACATTCAGGATGCCGACGCTGCCGCGGATTCCCCGTTCACCCTGGTTCTGGAAGCAGCCAAGATCCCATTCGCTGCAGGCTTCATGGAAGTCATCATCGCCCTGTCACTGCTGTCCGCGTTCAACGCGCAGATCTACGCCACCTCCCGCCTTGTTCATGACATGGCCAAGGATGGCTCCGCACCTAAGGTCTTCCTCACCAAGAACCCTTCCGGCTCCCCGGTCTTTGCCGTCATCCTCTCGATGGTTTGCGCCTTCGCATCGGTACTCCTGCAGTTCTGGAACCCACCAGGACTTCTGGCCTTCCTCTTCAATGCGGTCGGCGGCTGCCTGCTGGTGATCTGGACCTTCGTGGTTGCTTCCTACCTGAAGCTGCACCCCATCATGGCTGCCAACAACGAGCTGACCACCATCCGCGTCATCGCCTACCCGGTACTGCCATGGGCCACTTTGTTGGCCATGGCGGTGCTGGTCGTGCTCATGCTCCTCGATCCCTCTGCCCGCAACCAGGTCATTGCCGTGCTCGTACTAACGGCCTTCCTCGTCGTTGCGTCGCAGTTCACAAAACCGCGCCAAGTAGCTACGGAAACTAGCTAGCTGTGTAAGCTGTAGCGGTAAAAGATGTCGCCTGGGGTTTCTCGGGCGATTCCCGGCAATCAAAAGGTTCACTTCTAGATATGACTTCTGCATCCGCCCGCGGCCTTGCCACCCTGACCCACGATGGAACCGTCCTTGACGTATGGTTCCCTGCCGTTCACATCGGCGAGGACGCTAACGTCACGAAGACCGGCACCACCCGCTTGGAGCAGACCCCACAGCAATTCGCTGCGCTGGTGGGCCCGGACGAGGAGCGCGGCGTGGCTCGCGTTGCAGTTGAGACCGCCATCAAGGATCTGGATGAGGCCCCGGTGGACACCTACGACGCATACCTGCGCCTCCACCTCCTCTCCCACCGCGCGGTCAAGCCGCACGGCCTGAACATGGACGGCATCTTCGGCCTGCTGGCTAACGTTGTGTGGACCAACTACGGTCCTTGCGCGGTTGCCGACTTCCAGATGGTCCGCGGCCGCCTGTCCTCCCGCGGCCCCGTTACTGTCTACTCGGTGGACAAGTTCCCGCGCATGGTGGACTACGTCGTGCCGACCGGCGTCCGCATTGGCGACGCCGACCGAGTCCGCCTCGGTGCTCACCTCGCTGAGGGCACCACGGTCATGCACGAGGGCTTCGTGAACTTCAACGCCGGAACCCTGGGCGCCTCCATGGTTGAGGGCCGCATCTCCGCGGGTGTTGTGGTCGGTGACGGCTCTGATGTTGGCGGCGGCGCTTCCATCATGGGCACGCTTTCTGGTGGCGGCAAAGAAGTCATCTCCATCGGCGAGCGCTGCCTGCTGGGCGCCAACTCGGGTATTGGCATCTCGCTTGGCGACGACGCCGTAGTCGAGGCCGGCCTCTACGTCACCGCTGGCACGAAGATCGCCGTGTTCGGCAAGATCGCCGAGGCTCTTGGAGTCAAGGAAGGCGACACCGTCAAGGGCTCACAGCTCTCCGGAGCTTCTGGCGTCCTGCTGCGCCGCAACTCCGTCTCCGGTGCCGTCGAAGCCACCGAGTGGAAGGCCGATGCAGTAGCCCTCAACGAGGACCTGCACAAGAACTAAGCTTCTGCCGAGCCCCCGGTTCATAGCCCCCTCGCAGGCGCGTTCTAAACTGGGAAGGTGACTGCATCGACATCTTCCTCATCAGGCTCTCTTGGCAGCGGCCTCAAGGTCCGCCACCTCACCATGATGGGCCTCGGCTCAACCATAGGCGCGGGCCTTTTCCTTGGAACCGGCGTTGGTATTTCCGCCGCAGGCCCCGCTGTGCTCCTCGCCTACCTCATCGCTGGCTTCCTCGCCATCCTCGTGATGCAGATGCTCGGCGAGATGGGCACCGTTATCCCCGCCTCCGGTTCCTTCTCCGAGTATGCCGAACACGGCATCGGACGCTGGGCCGGATTTACCCAAGGCTGGATTTACTGGCTCGCTACCGTTGCAGTCCTAGGCGCTGAAATCACCGGCGCGGCCGGCTTCATAGGTTCGTGGTTCAATGTATCGCCGTGGATTCCGGCCGCAGTGTGCGTAGCATTCTTTGGCATCGTCAATCTCCTGCGCGTACGCCTCTTCGGCGAGTTTGAATACTGGTTCGCTGCCATCAAGGTCATTGTCATCGTCGCCTTCCTGATCGTGGGCTTCCTGCTCATTTTTGGCTTTTTACCAGGGCACGAGTTCATCGGTACCAAGATCTTCCTCGAAGACGGCTTCATGCCGAATGGCCTCGGCGGCGTCGCTGCAGGTCTGCTCGCCGTTGCCTTCGCATTCGGCGGCATCGAGGTAGTAGCCATCGCGGCCGCCGAGTCTGAGGACCCTGAGAAGTCCCTCGTCAACGCGGTGCGCTCCACCATCTTACGTATCTCGGTTTTCTACCTGGGCTCCGTTCTGGTCATCACCTTCCTGTTACCGTATTCCACTCTCGGCGGCGCTGACACCGCAGCACAATCGCCGTTTACTCAGGTGCTCGACCGCGCTGGTATTCCGGTGGCCGCCGGCTTCATGGAAGTCATCATCGTGTTGGCACTGCTCTCCGCATTCAACGCGCAGATCTACGCCTCCTCGCGCATGATGCACTCGCTGGCCTCTCGCCACGAGGCACCGCAGATCTTTACCAAGACCAACGAGCGCGGCGTCCCCACCAACGCCATCGCCCTGTCGGTGCTCCTCTCTGTGGTCATGGTCGTGCTCAACTACGCCGACACGGGCTGGTTGCTCCGCTTCATGCTCAATTCTGCTGGCGCTTCCCTGCTCATCGTGTGGGTATTCATCGCGGTGAGCCAGCTGCGCCTGCGCCGCCGCCTGGAAGCTATCCACCCGCTGCCCATTCGTATGTGGGCTTTCCCGTACCTCACGTGGTTCTCCCTGGCCATCTTCGCGGCCATTGCGGTGCTCATGCTGACCGACGCCAGTGCCCGTGTTCAGCTGCTCTCGGCCGCAGCGATGTTTGCAATTCTCGCAGTCGCCAGCGTCATCAATGCGAAGATGCGCGGGATTTCCCCGACCTCGACGCTGCCGCTTCCCGACGTCGAAAAGCGCCTCAATAAGCAGCTCGAGGACTAGCCATCCGCAACAGATCGCACCGGCCCCTCGCCGGTGCTACTGCCTTTTTAGGACCTCCTAGTTGATGGACACATGTCCGTCAGGAGTAAAAGTCGCGACGCTGCCTCCGCTTTCCATGGCGAACGTTCCATCAAAGTCATTAGTCAGTGTGATGCCTTGAATGGTGGTGCGAGTGCCCGGTTCCATTGTCTTAGGCGCCGAGTCCGCCAGGCCGCCGCCCGGTAGGCCTGCGGTCATCGACTTAACAAATTCCAGTTGTCCTGATTCACTCTTAGCGACGGTATCGGCCGAATCCATTCCCACAGGGGTTTCCACTTGTGGCGTATCAACCATTGTCATTTGGCAAGTTGCATAACTGCCGCTCTGCTTAACGAAGCAATAACCGTCGCGGATGAGCACGACCCAAGTTATCTCATTAACCATAAAGTACTGTTCGTCCACAACCTTCAGGCTCGGTGCAACGGGTGCTCTCTTCCGACGTCGCCGAGCTCGTCACCGTCGCAGACACAGCGGCAGCGAAACTAGGCTCAGAATCCTGCGAATTGTCGGAGGAACCAGACGAACAGGCAGTCAACGCACCAGCGAGGGCAGCGCAGGAAAGAAGAGAAAAGAGCTTATTCATACCTTCACCTTACTGCCGCCAAAGTACTTTTAGAGCGGATCCTCTTGGGCAACGACGACAGGCGACTTTGGCTTCGAGCGGAATGTCCACAGCTTATTGATGACAAAATTGATCGGCATAGCGACCACGATGGAAATCGCATTCGCCCAGTAGCTCTTGTTTCTTAATCCAGAGGAGTCATCGAAGATATCGCTTGGTAGCTGGACCGGCGAGTTCGTGTTGATCAAAGCGACCATAACAATCTGCGAAACGATCATCGCACCAACGCCCGTGATGAGGAATGGGAAAAAGCCCCGCAACCAGGACACCTTCTCCACCGAGCCAAACGTCCATTTGCGGTTGAGCTGGTAATTCCAAATATTTGCAACCAAAAAGGCAATGAATGCGAAGACGTTGTACCAACGGATGTTGAAATCCGTGAACGGGATCGCCCAGAAAGGATCGTAGTAGTGCAATCCAAAAGCAGAATCAAAGATCTTTTTGGTGGCAATGAACACCGCTTGGTTCACCAACACACCTGATCCACCGACCATGCCGAACTTAATGAACTGGCCAAAATTGGAGGCAAACCGCGCAAAGGTCAAATCCGCCATAGCTCGCCCCTTAGCGTCGTCTAAAATTAAAACCTATTAGAGTCTAGTCCTTCACCCTTGCGCAGCGAAAAACTGACGCCGCGCGCCACATATCGGATCGATAAATTCTAAGCGCTCGTGTACCAACTGCAAAGGCTCCGAGAAGTCATAGAGATCCAGCCCTTTATCCACTGGATAAGTGTCATCCCCGCAGATGGGACTACCCAAGTGGTTCAACAAGACCCGCAGCTGATGCGTGTGCCCGGTCAGCGGTTGGAGCTCCACGTCCTTGCCGCTCGCACGCACAAAAGTCTGCGTCGGCGTACCCGCCGGATCCACGACAACCTGTCTGCTTCCGTGCGGCTTAGCCATCCTCAGCGTCACCATGCCCTCAAACTGGAGTGGCTGCGTCACCCGAGCGCGATAAGTCTTGTGCATCTGCCTGTCCTGGAACATGTGCTGATACAGCCCACGCGTGCGTGGGTTCACCGAACACACCACAACTCCAGCCGTGAGCCTATCGAGGCGATGCAACGGAACAATCTCATCATTGTCCATATCCACGCGCAGGCGAGTCTGCAGAGTCTCGCGCACGATTCGTCCATTCGACGTCGTGGGCAGGAAATGCGGTTTGTCAACGACAAGAAGATGCTCATCGGCATAGAGCACCTGATAGTCGAAAGGAATGGGCGGCTCCGGCGGGACCTCTGGGTGGTACCACGCAGGAATAGGGCACTCCAGCCGCGTTCCGGGCTCTAAGAGTGCACCCGCCGGAAAAGGAGAATCCCCAGCCTCGGCCGCCCAATACTGCGGCGCGGCAGGAACGGTGCCATGCAGCACCGCCTTCCGCGGGCTTATCCCCTCCCGCGCTGGCGGTCGAAAAGCCATGGGCAGGCCCTCGACCTATTTACTGCGCGAGGCGGGCAACAGCGGCGTCGATACGCTCGTCGGTGCCGTTCAAGCCGATGCGCACGAACTTCTGCCCCGTTGGGCCGTAGAAGTCACCAGGGGCGACCAAAATACCGCGTTCAGCCAGCCAGTCCACCGTCGTGCGGCAGTCTTCATCGCGGGTAGCCCACAGGTACATGCTGGCCTCAGAATGCTCAATGCGGAAGCCTGCCTCCGTTAGGGCACGCAGCAGCTTCGCACGGCGGGCAGCATAGCGACGAACCTGCAAGCTCTCGGAGTCGTCGTCGTTGAGAGCTTCAACCATCGCCGCCTGAATCGGCCCCGGCACGATGAGACCGGCGTGCTTGCGCAGCTCCAGCAGCTCCGCGATGAGCTTCGGATCGCCAGCGAAGAAACCGGTGCGGTAAGACGCCAAGTTGTGGGACTTCGACAACGAGTGCATAGCAATCAAACCCGTGGTGTCACCGTCGTTTACGCGTGGATCCAAAATGGAGACCGGCTTCTTGTCATCGTCCCAGGCCAGCGCCAAGTAGCACTCGTCGGAGGCCACAATAGCGTCGTTCTCACGTGCCCAAGCCACCACGTCGCGCAGCTCCTCCACGCTCAAGACGTTGCCCGTGGGGTTGGAGGGAGAATTCACAAATGCCATCGCAGCATCGCCGAACGCGGCTGGGTCGTCATTCCGCTCAGGAGTCGCCCCGGCGATGAGTGCGCCAACCTCGTAGGTCGGGTAAGCAACAGACGGAATAATCACCCGCTCACCGCGCATGCCGAGCAACGTCGGCAGCCAAGCGATGGCTTCCTTCAGACCAATGACAGGAAGCACACCGATAGCCTCTGGCTCCACATTGGTGCGGCGATGCACATTGCCGCGAATCGCGTCCTGCAGAGCGGCCGTACCTGCAGTGGTCGGGTATCCAGGAGCCTCCGCATTTGAAGCCAGCGCCAGCTGGACGCCCGGAGCAACCGGGTCCACAGGGTTGCCCACAGACAGATCAACGATTCCGTCCGGATGCGACTGTGCCTTCTTCTTCGCGTCTGCAAGAGAATTCCACGGGAAGTCAGGCAGTGTGTTTCCGAGCGGTTGGCGAGCCATGAGTCTAAAACTCCTTGAGCGTTATGGCGATGAATATGCGGCTAGCAAACAATTAACCCCGGCCTTGTTCACGCCAGCGCATGAATGGGCCGGGAATTTAAAATTAATCCTGATTTTGCGGCGGAAGCGCAGCAATCATCGGGGCGTCGAAGTCCTGCGGTCCGAGCGCGGCTGCTCCGCCTGGAGAGCCCAGGTCATCGAAGAACGCAGCGTTTGCGTCGTTGTAATCGATCCACTCGTCCGGAACATCATCCTCGTAGAAAATGGCCTCGACCGGGCAAGCAGGTTCACAAGCGCCGCAGTCCACGCACTCGTCAGGATGGATGTACAGGGAGCGCTTGCCTTCGTAGATGCAATCGACTGGGCACTCTTCAACGCAAGCGCGGTCCATCACATCGACGCACGGCTGCGCGATTGTGTAAGTCATGAGGTGCTAAAACTCCTGTTTTCACGGGTTTTGGGATGTTTAACAGTATGTCACTTCTGTTTGAAAAATGGGAAAATTCCGCCACCGATTCCAGCTATCAGCAGCAGAAGCGAAAGAATATTATTTGCCAGCCACATATCCCCAGTTACCGCCGCACCCAGCGCGAATGCTAAGTAGCCAAGTAACCAAGCAGCCAAAGGCACGAGACCAATGTAGGCATTATCACTCCACAGCCGCGCTGTGCGCGTGAGCACTCCATTGAACCACCAGGCCACAACAATAGTGATGGGAAACGCCACACTTGCGCCGTCGGGCAGTGGAAGGCGCGCCGTGAGGTAGACAACCTCCAAGACCAAAGAGGTCAATGCACCGACTGCCAACCACACCAAGCCGGTAACCTGCTCGCCCCGCGTGAACTGGTTTAAAATCACAGCCCCTCCAGCAAGCTGATGGCTGGCTCGCCTTGACCCAACTGGTAGTGCTCGGCGCGCAGCAACGGCATCACCAGCAGATTCGACAAACCATAAGCACCAACAGCCACCTCAGGGTCAACGATCCCCGCAACGGCTGCCTCGGGATTCGTCTCCGTAACTGTTGCGTCAGCCACCCAAATCTGCGTGGCATGGGCAACCATGGCGGCGCGCTTGGCGGCGAGGGCGGCGTCGGAAAGCGCATGCTCTACCGCATGTGACTCGTTGGTGAAGTTGTCGAGGTACGCCTGGTCTGGCTTGGCCCAGCCCTGCGGCGCGACCACCTGCTCGAGCGCGGCGTAGTGGGCGCTGCGCTCAAAGATGGCCCACCAAATGCGCTGGCGCGGATCCGCCGCAGCGTGAACTGCCTTGTGCACGGCGATGTGGTCCGGGTGACCGTAACCGCCGTCCGGGCCGTAAGTCAAAACGATGTGTGGCTGAATCTGAGCGAAGTGTTCCTTGAGAAGCACCACTGCTTCATCCACGCGGTTGACCAACGCGCGGGGATTGTCGTGGGCCGGCGAGCCCTCCATGCCGGAATCGCGGAAGTAGCCAAAGCCGCCGAGCTGGATTCCCTGCACACCGAGGATGCGCAGGGCGTCGGAAAGCTCGCGAGCGCGGAAGCCACCGAGTTGATCGGACTCGCATAGGCCTTGGTAAGGAGCGCCGATAACCTCGCCCTCCTCACCGAGGGTCGCGGTAATCACCGTGACATCGGCGCCGCGGGCAGCCATATCCGCCAGCGTTCCGCCGGTAAACAGCACCTCGTCATCTGGATGCGCGTGCACAGCCACCACGCGGTAGCCCTGTAAATCCTTATTGTTCATCTTTCCTCCACGTCGGTGCTGTAACTAGCCCTGCATCCCAATCCTCGATGCTTTGACCGGGCCCTACGATACCCCTGCCCAACGCGTGAATACGCACCTCGTCCATCAACGGGACATAAAGCACCTGCTCAGCGTTCAGCTTACGGACTCGCTCCAGACCTTCCTCCGGGGAGATGCGACCAGAGAGAATCTCGCTGACGGTTGCCTCGGAGTTCTCGGGGCAGAATCCAGAAAAATCGCTGAATACCATTCCAGCCTCTTCGCATAAGAAGTGGCTAGCCATTGTTGCGGGCTTGACGGCGAGGGACTCCCAGGAGACCAAGGCGTCGACCTCACCGCGAGGCAGCAGCGTGCCGGTGATGGTTTGGGTGCGCTCGGATACGACCTCTGCGCCAATCGCCTGAGCTTCGAGGACGTCCACGATGGTGCGTGCAGCGGCCATAGCCTCCGAGTTGGTGGGGTCCGCGGCGATGCGCAAAGGCTTGCGTCCGGCGCGCTCGCGCAGCGGTGCGAGCTCCACATCCCCGCTGACAGGGTTTTGGCCAGGGCGCAGCTCCGAAGCGCGGCCGGCGGCCAGGCGGGCTACTTGGTCGGTTTCGATGAGCGAGGCTAGGGCGCGTCGCTGGCGCTCGTCCGGTAATGCAGACTGTCGCGCGGACAGGTGCAGGCGCAGCTGCCTGCCGCGGGTTACGGTTCCGGCATTGACGTTGCTGAGCAGGCTGAGGTTCTCCAGGGAGGTTTGTTCTGGGGTGAAATCGACAAATCCCACCTGACCGGAGCGCAGCATATTGACGGCCTGGCCGGTGTTGCGGACGGTGCGCAGCTGAACGACGTCGACAAGCGCAGGGTCAGCTCCCCAAAAGCGATCGTTACGGTTGAGGGTAATGACTCCCCTGCCGCGGTCGACGCCTGCGACGGAATAACGCCCAGCGGATGCCGGGATTCCGTCTGCGAGCGCTCGAGTAAATTCGGCGTCCTGCAAAAGATGGGAGGGCAGCAAGTGAGCGAACAGGCTGTGCCAATCGGCTACTCGCTCGCTGAAATCCACCGTCACCACGCGGCCGGCCGAGGAAGTATTGACCTCTTTGATGGCGTAGTAGGCTGCGGCATCGCTGACGCCTGCGGTGGAGGTCATCTGCGTCCACAGGTAGTGGAAATCGCTCCCGCTGATGGGCGTGCCATCCGACCATTGGGCGGGCGAGGCGATTTTATAGACCACTCGCTGTGCCACTCCCTCGGGTGGCTGGACCTCTTCGGCGCTGGCGAGGACGTCGGTGTCCATGTGCTCGCCGTGGAAGGCAGAAGGTAGCACGAGCTCGGCGATTTGGCTGACTAACTCATTATTATTTGCCACAAGGTGCGGGTTGAGGCCGCTGCTGAGTGGGTCCACGCCGATGGCGACGGTCTCGCGCTCGGTGCTCTCTTCCTCCTCAACAGGAGTCGGCGTTTCCGTCTCCGTGCTCTCGGCTGCGGGTTTTTCCTCCACCGGTGGAGGACCCGGGTTGGCCATGCAGGAGGTCAAGACGCACATGGATGCGATCAAAGTCGCTGCGCTCAGCTTCTGCACGGAAGGCCTGCCTTTCTTGGTTGAACTAGCACTACTCTAGTCGGCGTTAATGCTCAGTAAGTGATTGGCGTGCTATTGAGCTTGTGCTGCTTTCGAACCATCTTTCTGCTGGTTTGCGGGGCTGTGGGTACGCAATGATGGTCGAAGTGCACGTTGGGAACGCTCAGTGCCAAAACAAGTGCGGCTCCAACATCCGCAGGATGGCTAGGTGCCAGGTGCGGACCAGCTTGTGCCTATCGCTGCTGAAGTCCGGATACTCGAAGGTGCGTACCTGTTCCACAATCGCCGGCAAATGATGCGCCACGCAATGGCCTGTGTAGCGCAGCGTTCGCCAGCCGCGCACGATGGCATCGTTGTTCTTCCAGTGGTCCTTAATCCAGGTATCGAGGCCGGAATGGAACTTGCGACCGTTAATCTCGATGGCGATGCGCTGCTTCTTTAGCACGATGTCCCACAGGTAGACCCCGATAAATACGTTGCACTCCACGTCCAGGCCTACCGCCTTGAGCGCCCGCGCAACCTTTATCTCGGCTGAGGAGTCCGTAAAGAGAACGGCGTCTGAGAGTGCCCTTTGGGTGCGCTTGCTTATCCGTGCTAAACGACGCCTCTCCTCCTCCAGCCTGCGCCTTCCCTTAGCGCCGCTATAGACGGCCTCCAACATCTGCACTGCTGAGGTGTGGTCAAGAAAGGAGACTGCCACGAGTGGGTTATGCACCCGCAGCCCGTTGACCTCGGTGTAGTCGACGACTTGGCTGCGCGTGAACCGAAACAGCAGGCCACTGCGCATCTTGTTAGGGCCGGCGATGTGCACCGGAAAGCTGAGTTCCTCACCTTTTAGCAGCTGCGCTGCGGTAGTTCCCGTGGCCCAGCAGCGATGTTTGGATTGCAACAGCGCGAGGGCCTCTCGTGGTGTGGGCTTGCCCCGAGCGTAAACTCCCCGTGCGACCCTGGTGATTTCGCCTTTGCGAATGAGCGTTGCCAATTGTGAGCGGCTAAGGCCAGGTTCCATGATTCTCTCCCCCAAGTTCTCCCTGTCTTGGGGCAGAAGCTAGCAGTTTGGTTCTTGCTCTGCTGCACTCGAACCATCTTTGCGGGCCTGTTTGGTCAATTTCAGGGCCTTAGATGGTTCGAGTGCACAATTTGGGAACACCCTTTTCGCACTGTGCACACAAGCTGCGCCCGCCGACCCGGAAAACACAAAACGCGGCCCCCTTTCAAGGGACCGCGCCTTGCTAGCTCTTACTTGTTGAGCTGCTTTGCACGAGAAGCCGCACGCTTACGGTCGGTAGCCGACAGCTCGACCTTGCGCACACGCATGACGTTAGGGGCAACCTCGACGCACTCGTCGGTGCCACAGAACTCGAGGGCCTCATCCAGAGAAAGGGTACGAGCCTTCGCCAAGGTCACAGTTGCATCTGCAGTAGCAGAACGCATGTTGGTGAGCTTCTTTTCCTTGGTGATGTTGATGTCCATATCCTCATCACGGTTGTTAGCGCCCACGACCATGCCCTCGTAAGCCTCCATACCTGGCTCGACGAAGAAGTCGCCGCGGTCGGCCAGCTGCTGCAGAGCGTATGCGGTGATCTGTCCGGAGCGGTCAGCAACCAGGGAGCCGGTAGCGCGGGACTTGATCTCACCAGCCCAAACATCCAGGCCGTCACCGATAGAGTTCGCGATACCTGCACCGCGGGTCTCGGTCAGGAACTGGGTGCGGAAGCCGATAAGGCCACGTGCTGGGATACGGAAGACCATACGAACCCAGTCACCCTCGCGGACGTCCATGGACTGCATCTGGCCCTTGCGAGCAGCGAGCAGCTGGGTGATTGCGCCCTGGTGCTCAGACGGGGAGTCGATGGTGAGCATCTCGTAAGGCTCCATCGTCTTTCCATCAACAACCTGGGTAACAACCTGCGGCTTGCCCACGGTGAGCTCAAAGCCCTCGCGGCGCATGTTCTCGATCAGAACAGACAGAGCCATCTCGCCGCGTCCCTGCACCTCCCAAGCGTCAGGTCGCTCGGTCGGCAGAACGCGGATAGACACGTTACCGATGAGCTCCTGGTCCAAGCGAGCCTTGACCATACGTGCGGTGAGCTTGTCTCCGCCGCCCTGGCCTGCCATTGGAGAGGTGTTAACGCCGATGGTCATGGAGATTGCTGGCTCGTCGACGTGAATCTGCGGCAGTGCGACGGGGTTGTCAACATCAGCGATGGTGTCGCCAATCATGATATCTGGGATACCGGAGATAGCGATGATGTCGCCTGCAATTGCCTCGATGTCCGGCTGACGCTCGAAACCAACGGTACGCAGCAGCTCAGCGACCTTGACGTTCTTGGTAACTTGGTTGCCCTCGTCGTCCCAAGAAATCCAAGCGACCTGCTGGCCCTTCTTGATCTTGCCGGAGTAGATACGCAGCAAAGCAATACGGCCCAAGAAGTCGGAGGAGTCAAGGTTGGCAACGTGTGCCTGCAGCGGGCCGTCGACGGAAGCGGAAGGCTCCGGAAGGACGTCGTAGATAACGTCGAAGAGCGCCTGCAGGTCCTCAGCCGCAGGAACGTTGCCGTCGCCTGGGTTCTCGGTAGAAGCCTTGCCCTCACGGCCGGAAGCGTAAAGAACCGGCAGGTCCAGCAGAGTCTCAGCAGCAGCTGCTGCCTCTTCGTCCTCAAGGCCGGAAGCGATCTCGAGCAGGAGGTCGTGAGACTCGCTGACGACCTCGTCGATACGAGCGTCCGGGCGGTCGGTCTTGTTCACGCAGATGATGACCGGCAGCTTGGCTTCCAGCGCCTTGGTCAAGACGAAGCGGGTCTGTGGGAGCGGACCCTCGGAGGCGTCGACAAGCAGCACAACGCCGTCGACCATGGAGATACCGCGCTCAACCTCGCCGCCGAAGTCGGCGTGGCCTGGGGTGTCGATGACGTTGATGATGAGGTCTCCGCCGTCCTTGCCAAGGCCCTTGCGGTGGATGGCGGTGTTCTTCGCCAGAATGGTAATGCCGCGCTCGCGCTCCTGGTCATTGGAGTCCATGACGCGGTCCGTGTGCTCGCCGTGGTCGCCGAATGCGCCGGACTGCTCCAGCATGCCGTTGACGAGGGTGGTCTTACCGTGGTCAACGTGGGCGACGATGGCGACGTTACGGAACTCGGTGTTAGTCACTGGTGGGGTGCTCCTTAAAAGCAAAATGGGAGCGCGAAAGCGCGAAGATTTTTGAACGGGGTCTAAATATACTCTGACACCCTTTGAATTGCAGCATTGAAGCGCATGAAGAGCTGTAGAAACACAAGTTCCAGGGTTTTGTAACGAAACGATATACGCGAACGAAATATGACGTAGCAGTCAGGTTTAGGTCTTGACCGCAAGGAAAAAGTGAATATTGTTACTGCAGATACTATTGTGACTTCTGTGACGAGCGTTGTTTCCAAGCACCTCGCCGGGCCGAAGCCCGCAATCCCTACTGCACCCAACACAAGGATTCTGATAACAGTGAGCACTCCGAGCACCACCAAACGCGCTCAGCACAACCACGGACCCCGCCTCCGCGCGGGCTCCGGAGTTATTGCTGCCGCCACCACGGCGCTCATCGGTCTAGCCGCACCACTTGTCGCCCCCGCACAAGCAGACGCGCCGGACCTATCCTCACTGGAGGCCCAGGCCGCTGCACTCTCCCCTTTGGATGAGCTCGGCCGCCCGAAAGAAGACACCCAGAACCGCATCCGCGAATTCGCCGCACAACCCTGGATGCCCCAGGAGCTGCGCAGCGCCATCCTCTCCGGCCTCGCCTTTTCCATGGGTGAGGGAGGCGATGCCGGCGTAGCAATGCCTGAGGGCCAAGGCCCCGCCTTCCGCCAGTTCTACTGGCCTACTGTCTCCGCACAGTGCATCGGCGGCCAAGCCAACTCTGTGGGTTCCGCCATCGCGGTCCCCGGCCCCACCCAGATGCCTGCGCCTGGCGCCGGCGAGGGCGAAGCAGTCTTCCTCTTCACCGCAATGGGAACCTCGCCTGCCGCCAAGGAGCAGGGAAACATGAACGTACGGTGGTTCAACCTGGACACTTTCCAGTCCGGCATCACTCCACTGTTCAATAACGGGATCAACCAAGATGGCCCCACCACGGTTTCGGGCCGCGCGGTTACTGGCAAGGGCACAGTCGTGGCCCTTTTGTCCGGCTCCGTCAACACTCAAGAATCTACGTGTAGCTTCCCGCCCACCGCAGCCTTCCTAGAGGTGATTTAATGAGCGCAGACCTGCATCCAGTCAAGCAAGAAACCTTTAATACGGTAAGCAACGTCAACGTTGACCCCAAAGGATTCCTCCGCGAGGTAGACACCTACCGTGAGACCGACTTCGGCCTCTACATGGCCCGCGGCGCCAATCACCCGCGCTTCGGCTACCTCGAGTCATGGCTGCTTCCGAAACTGGGTTTGCGGGCAAACATCTTCCACTTCCGCGAGGGTGTGGACGCGCGCCAAGACTTCTACTTCGATGTCGCTGACATCGATAACACCGATGGTGTGTGGACCACGCGTGATCTGTACGTCGACTTGGTTTCTAACACCGGCGAGCCCATCGACGTCCTCGACATCGACGAGCTGGCCGCCGCCACCTCCGCAGGCCTCATCTCCGCGGAGGAGGCCGAGCGCGCCATGGAACGCACCCTCACTGCAGTCGAGGGCATCACTCGTTACGGCGATGATGCAATGGCTTGGTTGCGCACGCTGGGCATCGAACTTTCCTGGGCTGAATCTGTCAGCCTGACTCCGGCTGAATAGGTGCGTAGAGTATGGAGAGATAAATTACTCTCCAAATGAAGGATGCATAACACCTATGGCTGGTGGACTTTTTGCACTGCTTGACGACGTCGCACTCATCGCCCGCTCCGCTGCTGCCAGCGTTGATGACGTAGCAGCTCTTGCCGGTAAGACCTCCGTGAAGGCGGCGGGCGTGGTCGTGGACGACGCCGCAGTAACCCCCCAATACGTCGCGGGAGTCACCCCTGCCCGCGAGCTGCCAATGATTTGGCGCATCACCAAGGGCTCCCTGATCAACAAACTTGTCATCATTTTGCCCATCGCCTTGTTGCTTTCCTGGATTGCGCCATGGGCATTGACTCCAATCCTCATGTGCGGCGGCGCTTACCTGTGTTTCGAGGGCGCGGAGAAGATTTTCCACCACTTCATGCCGCACGAGGAGCATAAAGAGGACGCGGAACCCAAGGAAAAGGACCCCGACGCCGAGAACAAGCTGGTGAAGGCCGCCATCACCACCGACCTCATCCTGTCCGCGGAGATCATGGTGATCTCTCTCAACGAGGTCATCAACGAGCCCTTCTGGCTGCGTTTGGGCACGCTTGTGGTCGTGGCCATCGCCATCACTTTGGCTGTGTACGGCGCCGTGGGCTTGCTGGTCAAGATGGATGATTTGGGTATTAAGCTCCTAGAGCGCCACAACGGGAAGTCCGCTCTGGGCAACCTCCTAGTCAAGGGCATGCCGATTGTTTTGAATATCATCTCTGTCATTGGCACCGCCGCGATGCTCTGGGTGGGCGGCCACATCGTCATCAAGGGAATCCACGAGTTCGGTGCTGAGCAGCCTTATGGCTTCATTCACCACCTGACCGAGTCCATCTCCAACGGCGCACTCGCCTGGACCGCCGACACCGTCTTCTCCATGCTCTTCGGCTTCCTGCTCGGCGCTGTCATCGTCACGGTGATCATGGCCGTGAAGAAGTCCGCGGGCAAGGACGCCCACGCCTAAGCAGCGCCAACACAGGCGGCGCGCCTTATAAGAACATCAACAGGGAAAGCGCCATGATCGCCATTCCGGCGATGAGCCCGTAAATGGCGTAGTGGTGCTCCCCTGTTTCCTCTGCCGTGGGCAGCAACTCGTCCAAGGAAATAAAGACCATGATGCCGGCGATGGCAGCAAAGCTAAAGCCCATCGTGGCCGGCCCCATCAGAGGCAGCAGCAGGAGGAAACCAACTACCGCACCCACTGGCTCTGCCAGACCAGAAATGGTGGCCCACCAAAAGGCCTTGGCGCGCGAACTAGTTGCCTCGCGCAGGGGCACGGCGACGGCGATGCCTTCGGGAATGTTGTGAATTGCGATAGCCACCGCAACCGGGATCGCAATTCGCGGATCCTCTAGTCCCGCGAGGAATGTGGCGAAGCCCTCCGGAAAGTTATGGAACGCCAACGCACACGCGGTGAACACGCCAGTCTTTATCAAGCGCTTGCGGCGCGCCGCCTCCTCAGTAGTCGCGGGCTCGTGCGGATTAATCTCCTCCGGCACCAGACGGTCAATAATCGCAATAACCGCAATGCCCGCGAAGAAGGCCAATACCAACGCCCAGGTGCCGGTCTTCTCGCTGCCATAGGCCTCGGTGAGCTGGTCAAGACCGGTGGGGAGGATCTCCATGAACGATACATAGAGCATCACACCTGCAGAAAGGCCAAGTGCCGCCGCCATGAAGGCCGGACCAGGGTTGCGTTTGCTGACTGCGATGCCGGCACCGATGGACGTCGACAAGCCGGCGAAAAGCGTGAGGCCAAAAGCCATGGCTAAGGTGGACAGCGAGTACATCATCTCTGACTATAGAACACCAGCCTGTGCCTGCTCGACTGCGAGGTGCGTAGGCTAGAGATACATACAATCCTTAGTGCAGGACAACATGGGAGGCGCCGTTGAACGGAAACTTGTATCCGCTGGCGAAAAGCTACTTTGGTGTCGAACACGTTGCGGTGCTCGACAACGTAGTGCTGTCCACCGCGCTCTCCCTGCCCACGCTAAGTGAAGCGCCGCTCGCGCTCGACGTGACTTTGGAGGCTGACGCCTTTACCGGTGGTTGGCGCGTGCGCAGCCACTTTGGCATCCTGGGATACCTCGATGCACAAGAGGCCGCCGACTACCCCGCCCTCGACCGCGTGCGTGCCTCAGGGCTGCAGCTATCTACTCGGGCCACGGTTGAGATCCTCCCTACGGAAGGCTGCGTGGACGTCGCTGTGAGCTTGGGGCTGGCGCCATGGATGATTCCTAACAATGACCAGCCAGCCGGTTCGGTGCTTCTCTGCGGGGGCTTGGGACTGCTCGTTGATACGGCTTCAGGCCAGCTTAATGACGCCCAGCTGGACCAGATGGGCACGCAACAGCTGTTTGTCACGCTGCATGATGTGGAGGGCGACATCGTGGCTGCGACTCCTGGCACGGTCCTGGGCGGTGTGGCCGCAGCTGGCCAGCAGCCGCACCTCAACGCCATTCTGGAGCGCGCAGCTGGCCAGGGCACCACGGTTGCGGCCCGCGCTTTTAGCGCGGATCGGCGCCTTGCTGTCGACGTTCCCTCCCCCGACGCCACTGAGTTCTTTGCGGCCAGCGTCCCGGTACTAGGCATTCCGCCATCCCGCCCAGCAATTCCACCCGCCACCGTAGAGCCGGCCACCTTCATGGCATGGGAGACCGGCCTCGACGCCGCGGACTTCAGCGCTGACTTGCCGCACGGCATGCGTCACATCGCAAGCCCCACTGCTCCGCAGCCGGAGCCCGTTACTGCACAGCCAGAACCCGTGGCCGCCCAACCAGAACCCGTGGCAGCCCGGCCAGAGCCCGCCGCCCAGCCGGAGTCCGCTGCTCCAAGTCAAGCGCACGCAGAGCTAGCAGACCTTGTCAGTCACATGCCAGGCCAGCAAACGCTAGCGTGGCGCGATTTACCCACAGCTGCGGCACCGGGCCGCTTCTCCTCCGAATCGGCCCGCGTAAGGGCCCGCCGCTCCCAGCGCGACGCCGCCCACCGCCGCGGTGGCAACCACCGCAAATAACCCGCTTAGGTCGCCGCACTTTAAACCGATACGAAAGGTCCTTCATGCTTTCTTCTCATCGCCGCTTGGTACGCCTGAGCGCCGTCGTTGTGGCCAGCAGCCTACTGCTTTCTGCCTGCGGCGAAAGTGAATCTGCCAACTCCCGAATCATTCAGGGTTTGCATCAAAAGAAGCCGAGGGAACCCATCACCCGTGCGATGAGCGATCTTGTGTCTTCCGAGGTGGCTAAGGGCCTGGGCACCGACAAGTACGGCCTGCCCACCGCACATGGCGCCCCGTTGGCTTCTGGTGCCTTAAAAAAGTGCCCCGATTTCAAAGGAGATACCTTCCAGGCCATTGCGGATTCCCAGACGCTGGAGGACCACGAAATTGAGGTCGACTACGGTCTCGACAAGGCCGACCTTTCTTCGTGGGACGGTATGTGCGCGCCCATCAAGTTTGAGGGCAAAAACGTCTTTGCCACCGTGGCCACCGTTCCTTATGCGTCCAACGGCAATGACGTCACTGGGCCGATGCTCTACATCTTCGACGGCCACAATGGCACGCCACTGGTCACGCAGCCTTTCGATTTGCCCCAAGAATTTACAGGCACAAAGCTGTCCGATTTTGCTGTTTCGCAGGTTGGCGAAGAACTGGTGTTTTCCCAGTCCGATGTTGCAAAGTCCGCGGCCCCGCGCATCTTCGCGCTCTCCCTGGCTGACGCCACAACCAAGATACTTGAGCAGCCTAAAGCTAGCGGTGAGCAGCACCGCTTAGAGGAGTTTCCACTGGGTGAGACATACGTATATCTAGTTCAGCGGACGGGCGAGGAAGGCGACCAGCTCCTGCTCATCGATGCGCTGAGCGGTGAGGAAAAGGTACTGGTCGACGCCAATGCTCCTGGATTCATCGACGGGGAACTGCCACAGGAGACAAAGGGCTACACGTTCCTCCACAACAACGACTTTGTGGTCGGCATCTCGGATAACGCGGCACGCCCCACCTTTGTTTATGATGAGGCTCATGGCGCGCGCATGCTTGGCGACGCCTTCCCCACCGCCAACCCCGATGACCCCGCCAAGGTCACGAGCCCTACCGGCACTGTGGTGCGCAACAAGCTCACTCTGTTGGATAAAGACGAGGGAATCCGCGTGATCGACCTCGCATCTGGGGAAATGATCAAGGAAGTCTCGAACGAAGACATGACCAAGATCTTTGAAACCGAGGATTACAAGGAAGAGGGTATCTCCGCGATTTCGGATGGCATGTCACTCTACCTGGCCACTGGCCAAACACAGGAGTCCACCGAACGCTACAAGGTCAATCTGGAAACGCTGGAGGTTGAGGAAAAGCAGCCCAAGGTCGTGCCGCTTTTCGATACCCAAAACTTGTTCTATTCCGGCTCAACGCTTTTTGCCAACTTTGGTGAGTCTGGCGGCACGATTCCGGCCACCGGCATCCACGCCTATTTTGACTAGGCCCAGCTAGCGCAGCTCGCGCTGAGCCTCGTCCAAGCGGCGGGTAACGCCCTTTTCGTCCAGATATTCCAGCAGCGGGATGGCCACGCGGCGGGTAGTCCCCAGCGCCTGTCGCGCCTGGGACGTACTGAAAGGCTGGTCGATGCCTTGCAATCGAGTGCGCGCCTCAGCCACGGCCGAGGGCAACAACACGACGCCGTCCTTCAGGCGCAGGATTCGCCCGGCACGCTCGGCTGCGGCGAGCTCCTTGCTCCCCAGACGCAGATCCTTAAGATCCGCAGCTTCTGGCGCGGCGAAGGGTTCCTTGTGGAGTCGCTGTTCTAGCTTGGCGACGCCCTCCTCCGCAGCGCCAAGCGACGCCACAGCACCAGGCACCCGGATTGCGCCCTCGACGGATTCCAACTTGGCTGCCGCCACCGCAAGGTTGAGCAATGCATCTTCGCTAAGGCCCAAGGCGTCGCGTGCCGCGCCGCGAGGCAGGCCCACCGCGAGGGGGTTCGCGGCGGCGTGATCGGCTACGGCGCCGCTCAATTGCTGCTTCCACTGCCCCACTTGTGCTGCGGTAATCCACCACTTACTAAACGCGATGACACCGGCGGGCGGGGCGTCCACGGTGTAGCCATCGCGGCGCAAGTCTTCGATGAGGGCGTAGCCGCGTTGTTGCAGGGTCAAGGCGGGGCTCTTGTAATCTTGTTGCCCGGCGAGCTGCTCGGCCCAGCGCGCTGCCGCGCCACGGCGCCGCAGCTGCGGTGGGTTCAGGTCCACGACCTCGACGCCGGCGAGCACGTGGCGTGCGCCGGGGCCTCGCAACACAAAGCGGTCGCCAAGCTCTAGCGCGAGCGGCTGACTCAGGCGGATGCCTGCGAAGTCGGCGCTAAGCGGGCGAACGTGCGCCTCGACGCCAGCGGTACCAGTGTGAGCCACCAAATCCTGCGCGATTGCGTCAAGGGCATCGCCGGAGGTGCGCCGAACGTCGAAGAGCTCTGCCTGTCGCCACGTGCCGGGGCTGAGCAAGGCATCTCCTCGGCTAATCGCTTCGGCGTCGATTCCACGAAGATTGACCGCCACGCGTGTCACGGGTGTGGCAGCCTCCACTGCGGTGTTCTCGCTGTGGAGACCACGGACCTCAATGGGCTCTGTGCCAGACGCGTTGAGCAACTCGAGGCTGTCACCAACTCTCAAGGTGCCAGCCGCGAGCGTGCCGGTAACTACGGTTCCTGCGCCCTTAACGCTGAATGAGCGATCGACCCACAGTCGCACGCGTTGTTCGGTGTCGGGACTCGGTGCGGCAGCGAGAATCTCATCAAGCGCGGCACGCAGCTCATCGATGCCCTCGCCGGTCTTGGCGGAAACGGTGAGAATGGGGGCGTCGGCAAGCGCGGTGCCGTGCAGCTGGCGGCGCACGTCCGCCTCGACCTCCAAGCGGCGCGCCACGTCGGCACGATCGGCACGCGTCAAGGCCACCAAGCCGTGGCTGATGCCAAGAGCTGCAATCGCATCGCGGTGATCGGTGGACTGGGCCTGCCAGCCCTCATCTGCTGCAACCACAAAGAGCACCACGGGCGCGGGGCCGATGCCAGCCAACATGTTTCCAAGAAAACGTTCGTGGCCCGGCACGTCCACGAAGGCGACATCTGCGCCGGAGGGCAGACGCGTCCACACAAAGCCCAGATCGATGGTGAGGCCGCGGCGCTTCTCCTCTTCCCAACGATCAGGTTCCATGCCGGTAAGTGCCCTGGCCAGGGTGGATTTACCATGGTCAACGTGGCCTGCCGTTGCGACGACGAACATCTACTTCTCCCCTTGTGCGGCGAGTGCCTGTTGTGCGGCGAGGATGGCATCGATGAGCTGAGCATCCTGCGCTGGCGGGATACAGCGCACGTCGACAAGACACTGCCCCTGATGTACGCGTGGCAGGACTGCTGGTTCACCTGTACGCAGGTGCTGCGCGAACTGCTCCGGCAAAGACACAGCGAAGCCTTCGAGAGGGTACTCGGGCGCACCGCCGCCGCCCACACGTCCAGCGTGAGTTGTGACCTGCCCACCTACTGCGGCGGCAATGTCTTGAGTCCGTCCTTCATATTCCGCTAGATCGATGTGCAAGCTGTCTTGGACCGCATTCGATGGCGCATTAATCGCCGCCTCGAGTGCATTCAGGCGCAGCTTGTCGATGCGCACCGCGCGGGCCAGCGGATGCTTCTTAATCTTGGACAGCGCTTCCTTGGTACCCAAGATGATTCCGGCTTGTGGGCCGCCGAGCAACTTGTCCCCAGAGGCAATAACCACGTCGGCACCAGACGCCAGCTGCGCCTGCAGATCTGGTTCTTCGGGCAGAGCCGGGTCTGGTACAAGCAGCCCCGAGCCTAGGTCCACGATGAGATGTACACGCTCGCCGGACGCACCTAGCTGTTTGTTGTGCCGTTTTAGAAGCTGCTGCAGCTGCGGCACGTCCACGGAGGTGGTGAAGCCTTCGATACGGAAGTTGGAGGGATGCACCTTCAGGATTGCGCCGGTGTGGGTGCTCAACGCGGATTCGTAGTCGCTGAGGTGGGTACGGTTCGTGGCGCCGATTTCCTTGAGTCGGGTACCCGAGGATTCAATAAGCTCTGGCAGACGGAATCCAGCCCCAATCTCGATGAGCTCGCCGCGGGAGATGATAACCTCTTGTTGCGGCGCAAGTGCTGCCGTGGCCAGCAGCAATGCGGATGCACCATTGTTAACCACGAGGGCATCTTCGGCGCCTGGGCATGCGGCAAGCAGTGCAGAGATTGCGCCGCGGCCACGGTTTTTGGAACGCACTCCAGCGGGCAGATCCATTTCGACGTCTGTGTAAGAAGCGGCGTCGCAAAGCGCTGCTTTAGCAACCTCTGGCAGCGATGCACGCCCAAGATTGGTATGGACGATGACCCCCGTGGCGTTGAGCACTGGACGCAGGCTATACGGGCGGGCCGAAGCGAGTACGCGTGCTACCTCTGCGCGCACATCCTGCGGGGCGATCTCAGCACGCTGAGCGCGGCCAACCACGCCTTTAATTAGTGCTTTTAGCGCATGTTCCGCAAGCCTACGCCTCGCAGCTTTAGTCTCTGGAAGGCGGAGAAGTTCGTCGGTACGCGGGATGTTGCGGCGCTCATCTTGCTGCCGCGAATCACTGTGGCCTGTCACAATCGCTCCTTGATTTAAAGCTATCGAAGCCAGAGAAGCCACAATCGCAAGATAAACGGGCGCGACATGGCGGGCGCCAGCTCGAGAGGTTTTGGCGGAGACGGACAGGAATCGAACCTGCCAGACCGAGATGCTCGGCCTCACCGGTTTTGAAGACCGGGGCGCCCACCAGGACACGTACGCCTCCGTTGCGAAAGCTTACACGTAGGAGCCCTTCCCTTGGTGCCATGCTTCACTTTGAACGCACAAACACGTCAATCTCTAGGTGAGGTGCCCGGCGATGTGGCCTGCTGGGCTTAAGTTCCGTTACCGCGCGCCTTCGCTGCTGCTTTTAGACGATGGGTAGGGCATTCGCTGGGGTTGTAGACTCAGTTGCATGACTAACATCTTGTTAACCTCATTCGCAGCAGGTGGCGGATGCGCCTGCAAGATCCCTCCCGGCGAGCTGGAATCGGCAGTTGAGGGCCTCATTGGCAAGGCCGATCCCAACGTGCTCGTCGGCTTGGACGACGGCGACGATGCCGCCGCAGTCAAGATTCAAGACGGCCTCGCTGTTATTTCCACGGCCGACTTTTTTACTCCGATGCTCAACGACCCTTATGACTGGGGTCGAGTAGCTGCCGCTAATGCTCTTTCCGACGTCTATGCCATGGGCGGCACCCCGGTAACCGCCATCAACCTAGTGGGATGGCCGCGTGAGGTCCTGCCCCTAGATATCCTCCGCGAAGTGCTGCGCGGCGGCATGGATGTGGCAACGCAGGCCGGCATTTCGGTTACCGGCGGCCACTCTATTACCTCGCCTGAGCCAATCTACGGCATGGCAGCGACCGGCATCGTGGCGCCGGAGAAACTCATGCGTAACGACTCCGCTGAGGCGGGTCTGCCGATTACGCTGACCAAGCCCATTGGCGTGGGCATCCTCAACAACAAGCACAAGGCTACGGGCGAGGTTTCCCAGGCTGCCGTCGATTCGATGACAACACTCAACAGGGACGCTTCCCGCGCAGCTGTGGAGGCTGGCATTTCGGCGGCTACCGACGTCACGGGCTTTGGCTTGTTGGGTCACCTCTACAAGATGATGCGTGCCTCCGGGGTCGCTGCTGAGCTCGACTTCAGCGCTGTGCCGACCGTCGAGGGTGCCAAGGAAGCGCTGGCCGAGGGCTTCATCCCCGGTGGCTCCCGCCGCAACCTAGACTGGGTCCACCCGCATATAACCAACGAGGCTGGCCTGAGCGAAGAAGAGCTGGTCTTCCTCGCTGATGCACAGACTTCCGGCGGTCTGCTGCTCATCGGTGAGGTCCCTGGCTACCCGGTCATCGGACGCACCGTGGCTCACGATGGTTCTGAGGACAGCGCCTTCATCACCATCAAGTAAGACTGCGGTTTCGGCCGTGGCCTGCTGGACCGTCTAGGCCTTCTTCTTAAACAGGCGTGATACCCACCCGGACCTTTCCGCGGTGGGGTGCGTGCCAAGGATCTCCTCGCCGCGTCGGAACACAAACGTCATGCGCGCGCCCTCGCGGGTGGGCCCGCCGATGAGCTCGTGGCCCGCTGCTGAGGCGTCATCCGGCACGTTGCGATAGGCCTGCGGGCAATCAGTGGTTACTTCCAGGGTCTGCCCCGGCTTGAGGGTTTTCGCGCAAAAGCGCGAGAAGCAAGCGCGGCTTAGTGCTTGGAGGTGACCACCGAGTGGGCCAGGCCTTCTTGCGCACGCTTGCGCGCGGCGCGACGCTTTTGTGGTTCGATGGTGGTCGCAGGATCCTTGACCGCCTCGATCCCCGCGTTGAGCACGCCGAAACGGGTGCAGGCGGAACCCGCCATGAGCGAAAGGCCCGAGAGCACGGAGAGGGTCCGGGACTTCGTGGCCGCTGCCACGGCGGTGCCCACGCCACCAGCGGCGATGAGGTACTCGCTGGCTTTCATGAGCTTGCCTGGCTTGCCCTTGTGCAAAGGAGCCACGGTCTCTGGTTCCATGTTCTCTTCCATGATCTTGGTCGCGGCCAAGTCACTAGCAGCGGCGGCCATGCCCAAGGCACGGGCTGGGCCGGCATGCTCGACTGGGGTGAACACCATGGCGCAGCCAGACGCGGCCGCCGACGCCGAGGAAACAAAGACATAAGCCAGGTGCTTCTTGGCGTCGTTCCACGTCGGGTTCGAGGTGTTGCCCAAAAGCACTGCGGTATAGCCCGCCAAAGGACCGCCCAGCACACCGGCAACAACACCAGCAGGACCAGCCGCAGCGCCCAGTGCTTTGCGGGCAAAGCGCGGCAACGGCAGCTTCTGCTTAGTGAGTTTGTCGGCTTCATACAATGCAGGCAACGACGCAGCAGTGGCGAAGGAGCCCAGAATCCACGAACCCACGCTCATCGGCGAGGTCACCTTGAATACGCGGAACATGTTGAGCAAGCGCTCAGGGCGGCCAAGGTCAAGGACCAAGAATACTGAGCCACCAGCGGCGGCGCTGAATGCAGCAATGCGGGTGCTGCACGCCAAAGGTTCATTCTTCGTGGCAGATGCACCGGCGGCCAGCAAAGCGGAGCCGCCGGAAAGGCCGCCTAGGAACAGGTAAGCGCCAATCGGCCACTCCCATGGCGGAGCCTTGACCACGGGTTTGCCGTAGTAGGAGGAGAACTCGAAGTCCTCCGCCATGCGCTCTTCCTTGGAACCATCCTGCGCACCGGCGCCAGGACGCTTACGCTTCTTCTTCGGCTTGGTGCCATCAAACTTGCGGTAGCGGTTCGCACGCTCTTCTTGCGGCGGGCGGTACTCGTCGAATTCGCTCACTTGCGGCCTCCCATCACGAACGCACCGGCAACAGCCAAGGCCATGCCGCCGATAGCTTTAGCTGCGGTCTTGTACATCTGCGGCAGGTCCGCAGTGGGCACGCGTGGGTCTGGCGGCAAGCCGTAGACCTCCGGCGAATCCAGGATAAGGAAGATAGAGCCGGTGCCACCGACGCCGTCCTCGCGGTTGGCGCCGTACAGGCGTGCCTCGGTCAGGCCCTGCTCGTGCAGAACTTTGACGCGCGCCTCGGCTGCGGCCAGCATCTCCTCGTACGGGCCGAACTGAATGGAGTCAGTCGGACATGTCTTGGCGCAGGCTGGCTGCTCGCCGATCTTAAGGCGGTCGTAACACATGGTGCACTTCTGAGCGACGCCGAGATTCTTAATCGGCATCTTCTCGCCCGGCGTGTGGTCCTCGCCTTGCGGCTTGAGCTGCGCGAGCTTCTTGAAGACGTTGATGCCCGCGTGATCATCGTGCTGGTAGTCCACGGTGGCGGTCTTATCGGTCTTCAGTGTCACGCCACCGTCGTCGCGGCGCTCGATAACGCCGAAAGGACAGCCGGCAACGCAGGTGCCGCAGCCATTGCAGACGTCATCCTGGACCACCACGGTGCCGAACTCAGAGCGGAACAGCGCGCCCGTTGGGCACACGTCCAAACAACCGGCGTTGGTGCAGTGCTTGCACACGTCGGAGGACATCAGCCAGCGAAAATCGCCGGTATCCGGCGGAGTGGTATCCACCGCGGCGGGCTGGGTGCCAACCCCCGGCATGCCGAGGGAGACCAACTGACGGCCTTCCTCACGTGCCTTTTCGATGCGATCATTGTCCTGCTCGATAAAGGCCACGTGACGCCATGTATTCGCGCCCAGCGAACCGGTGTTGTCATAAGAGTCACCGGTGACCGCATAGCCCTCAACCGGGTTGCGGTTCCATTCCTTACAAGCCACCTCGCAGGCCTTGCAGCCAATACAGATCGAGGTGTCCGTAAAGAAAGCCATGCGGTTGTAGGACTCGTAGCCGTGCTGATCGGCTTTTTCAGTAAGCAAATTAGCCATGAGCTCTACTCACCTACCCTTCTTTGCCTTCATAGTCGGCTACGTTGCCGGCGGTGTCATCAGCGCCGGTGTTTTCATCCATGGACTTCGCGTTTTTATCGCTCGCTTCTAGTGTGAATGCGTCGCCGACATCGAGCAGCTGGTTGCCGGACTCGAGGTCGAGGTGAGCCTTGTCCTGGTACTCCTTGAGAAGCTCGATGCGTGCATGTCCGCGCGGACGACGACCCGGACGGATATCGCAAGCACCAATCTTGGAGTTCTGGATCCACACGTTCGGCTCAAGCGTGAGACCGAGCAGGTCATTCGCGCCGTCGCCAGCCACGTCCGTGGTTTCGGACTCGCCGTAGTGGTACGGGATACCAATCTGGTGGAAGTCCTCGCCGTTGATCTTCAGCTTCTGCACACGACCAGTGACCAGCACCTGTGCTTCGATGACGCCACGTGGCGAGACGATGGTCGCCCAATCGCCGTTGGTCAGACCACGCAGCTGCGCGAGCTCCTTGGAAACCTCGCAGAACAAGCCCGGTTGTAGCTCTGCCAAGTAAGGCAGGCGGCGCGACATTGCACCGGAGGTGTACATCTCGGTCAGACGATACGTGGAGAACACGAACGGGAATACCTCTGCACCAGGCTCCCCTGGCTCAGGACGCGACAAGTTGTCAGGACGCTTGATGGTCAGACGCGTCGGCGACTGCTGCTGCTTGTAGAGCAGGTTGTGCACTGGGGACTCATGCGGCTCGTAGTGCGTTGGCAACGGGCCGTCGGAAAGCCCCTTCGGCGCAAACAGCCAGCCCAGGCCATCAGCCTGCATGATGAATGGGTCATCACCATCGAGCGCTGCAGGACCGACGGCGTCGACAGGCGCGCGATAGTCCGGCGCCTTGTTGACTGGGAAGTCAGGGACGTCGTCGCCGACCCACGCGGCCTTGGCCTCATCCCACCAGATGTACTTCTTGCGCTCCGACCACGGAGTGCCGTCTGGGCGGGCGGAAGCACGGTTGTACAGGAGGCGGCGGTTGGCCGGCCATGCCCAGCCCCACTCCAGAGCAACTTCGTTTTGCTCGGCACCCGGGACCTTCTTGGCGGCATGGTTGATGCCGTCCTTGAAGACGCCCGTGTAAATCCAGCAGCCGCCGGAGGTGGTGCCGTCGTTCTTCATCTCGACGAAGGCCGGCAACAGCTGGCCCTTCTTCGGTCCGTCGAGGTAATAGCCGTTGATTTCCTTCAGGATCTCCTCGGAATCCGGCTCGCCTTCCTCGTTTTCTGGGTAGTCCCAGGTGATCTTCTGTACCGGAAGATCGCGCGGATCGGTTGAGTCAGCCAGGCGCTCCTTGATCTTCTTACCTAGCTGGTAGAAGAACCACAGGTCGCTCGTGGCCTCACCCGGCGGCGTGACCGCCTGGAAACGCCACTGCAGCATGCGTTGCGTCTGGGTGAAGGTGCCCGCCTTTTCCACGTGAGTAGCAGCCGGCATGAGGAAGACCTCGGTGCCGATGTCCTCGGTCTTGAGTTCGCCGTTCTTAATCTCCGGCGAATCCTTCCAGAAGGACGCAGTCTCGATCTCTTGGAAGTCACGGACCACAAGCCACTTCAGCGCAGCCAGGCCACGGCGCTGCATACCGCCGTTGGACTGTGCCACCGCTGGGTTCTGGCCAAAGACAATGTAGCCCTCAACCTCGTGCTTGAGCATGGCCATGAGCGTCTCATAGGTGGAGTGCGCACCAGAGATGCGTGGCATGAGGTTGTAGCCCCACTCGTTGTCCTTGGTCGCAGCATCGCCCCAGTAGGACTTCATGAGGGAGACGGCGTAGTTCTCACCGATCTGCCAGAAGCCCTTCTGGTCTTCCTTACGGAAGCTGTCCACGTACTGCTTCCAGTTCTGCAGAGCCACATGTGGCATCGGCAGGTAGCCCGGCAGCGAGTTGAACAAAGTCGGGATATCGGTTGAGCCTTGGATGGACGCGTGTCCACGCAGCGCCATGATGCCCGAACCCGGACGGCCGACGTTGCCCATCAGCAGCTGCAGGATCGCAGCGGTACGGATGAACTGTGCGCCCAGGGTGTGCTGGGTAAAGCCCAGTGCATATGCGAAGCACGTGGTGCGATCCGGCTTGGAGTTATCCGCGATGGAGTTAGCCAGATAGAAGAAGTCCTCCTGCGAGATACCGCAGGTCTCCTCCACCATCTCCGGGGTGTAACGGGAGTAGTGACGCTTGAGAATCTGGAACACCGAGTTCGGGTGCTGCAGAGTCTCGTCTTTCTCCACGTTCCACGAAGAACCCTCCGGCTTACGGACATACTGCCACGAGTCGGTGACGTACTTGCCGGTCTCTGGGTCATAGCCAGAAAACAGGCCATCCAAGTCCTCCGTGTCCTGGTAATCGGGGGAAATGATGGAGGAGGCGTTGGTGTACGAGACCACGTAATCGTGGAAGTAGAGCTCGTTGTCGAGCATGTACTTGATGATCGCGCCGAGCAGGAACACGTCAGTACCGCCGCGAATGCCGATGTGGCGGTTCGCGAAAGCCGAAGTACGGGTGTAGCGCGGATCCACGTGGATGATGCGCGCGCCGCGCTTCTTGGCCTCAACTACCCACTGGAAGCCCACTGGGTGGCACTCGGCCATGTTAGAACCCTCAATGACGATGCAGTCCGCATTCGCCATATCCTGCAGCGGTTGGGTTGCGCCGCCGCGGCCAAACGAAGTTCCCAAACTGGGAACGGTGGCAGAGTGTCAAATACGAGCCTGATTTTCGACCTGTATCGCGCCCGTGGCGGTAAACAGCTTCTTAATCAGGTAGTTCTCTTCGTTGTCCAAGGTCGCACCACCCAGGCCAGCGATGCCCATGGTGCGGTTGAGGGTGCGGCCCTCTTCGTCGGTGTCCTGCCAGTGCGCCTTGCGGGATGCCACAAAGCGATCGGCAATCATGTCCATGGCGGTCTCGGTATCGAGATACTCCCACTCGGAGGAGTACGGCGCACGGTACTTGATCTTGGTCAGGCGCGTCGCAGAGTTGATCAGCTGCTCGGAAGCAGAGCCCTTGGGGCACAGACGGCCACGCGAGATTGGGGAATCAGGGTCGCCTTCGACCTGAATGACCTTGTTGTCCTTGACATAAACGCGCTGGGAACAGCCCACTGCGCAATAAGGACACACAGACTGCACGACGCGATCCGCCTCAACGGTCCTGCCGTGGAGCTCTTTACTCTTCTTCGACTGGGTGCTCAAGTCCCTGCCGAAGGCGTCCTTGGAACGCACCTGGCGCACTACTGGCCAGTTGAGAGGACTAAATTTAGACATACAGTCAAAGTTAGTGCTACCTAGCCCCTAAAGCTAGAAAGGCGTGCCTAACTTAGAGCCTCCAGTTCTGGAACAATCAGCCGCCCTACAGCGTTGACCAAAGTATGGATAACCCAACACATTTCGAACTCAAAGTCCCGGGCGGCAAGCTCCTTGTCATAGACATCGAGGTCACCGACGGCACTATCTCCTCCGCGCAGGTCTCGGGTGATTTCTTCCTTGAGCCGGAAGAGGCCTTCGAGACTCTCGGCCCCACGCTGGAGGGCTCCAAGGTTTCTGATTCCGCGCAAGAGATCACCGCGCGGCTCGATGCCGCACTCGCAAAGATTGAGGCGGAGCATCCTGTAGCCCTCCACGGCTTTTCCACGCACGACTTGGCCGTAGCTGTTAAGCGTGCACTCTCAGGCGGCACCGACTTCACAGACCACCAGTGGGAGATCCTCCAGCCGGGCGTGCTGCCTACCCCAGTGAACGTGGCGCTCGACGAGGTCATCCTCAACGAGGTGGCTGAGGGCAAACGTGGTCCGACGCTGCGTTTCTGGGAGTGGGACGACAAAGCGGTCGTGTTCGGCTCCTACCAGTCCTATGCCAACGAGCTGGACCAGGAGGGCGTCGACAAGCATGGCATCACCCCGGTCCGCCGCATGTCCGGTGGTGGCGCGATGTTCATGGAGGGCGGCAACTGCATCACGTACTCCATTTACGCCCCGGAGTCCCTGGTGGCCGGTTACTCCTACGAGGCTTCTTATGCCTACCTCGACCAGTGGGTGCTTGCTGCACTGGCCAAGCACGGTGTGAACGCCTGGTACGTGCCGATCAACGACATCACCTCCGACGGCGGCAAAATCGGCGGCGCTGCGCAGAAGCGTCGCGCGGGCGCGGTGCTCCACCACACCACGATGAGCTACGACATCGACGCCGACAAGATGATGGAAGTGCTGCGCATCGGCAAGGTAAAGGTCTCCTCCAAGGGCCTGGCCAGCGCCAAGAAGCGCGTGGATCCGCTGCGCCGCCAGACCGGCGTGGCGCGCGAGGAGATCATCGAGACCATGGCCCGCGAGTTCGCCACTCGCTACGGCGCCAAGGACGCCACGCTTTCCGACGCCCCCCTTGCCGAGGCCGAGCGCCTCGTTTCCGAGAAGTACTCCACCGAGGAGTGGACGAAGCGAATTCCGTAATTCTTTCGCGGCTCTTCTCAGAGTTCAAGAGCAGCCCGGCGAAATCGCAGTTCCCGCTCAGCGGCATTAGTCGTCATGCGTTCACGACCTCAACACGCAGCCCCACCGCGCTGAGCAGTTCTAACACGGTGGAAAAGCTGGCTTTTCCGGTCCCCAGCTCCACATCTCGGACCGTTCTGTCGCTCACTCCCACCAACTCGCCCAATTCTTCCTGAGTCAATTGATACGCCTTTCGGCTTTCCCGCAGTGCGGTTCCGAGTTCAGACAACCAGCCATCGATGCGATTCATATCGGAAATATCCTTCCCTTTTACGCTTTTCAAACTCTAAAATAGCCTCGAAATCACAAAACAGGAAGTATTTTTCCGATTTACCCGTTTCTCCCGATATTCCCCTCGCTCCAGCAAGTTTTCGGAAGGATATTTCCCTTTCAAATCACCCGCACCACCACGCGGCCCGAAGGTTGACGGAGCGCCCCTTGCATGCCCCGGGCGCCCCAACCATGAGTCCGAGCCCACAATAGTTGCACGGGAATTTATAAACGCCGTACAGTGTTGATGTCATTAGTGAACCGACCAGTCCATAATCAATGGACTAGACAGTTCAAATACGTACAAAGTTGTCTACAACGCCGAACTCTCACAAGTTCGTAATAAAAGGAATTTTCGTGACTCAAAAAGCAACGCAATCGCGCAAGCTGCCAGGCTGGGCAACCGGCTTCGGCGCGCAGGTTATCGCGGGCCTTATCATCGGCCTCATCCTGGGTTTCATTGCATCTGGCATGGATGCTGGTCTGCCTGCCGACGATGAGAAGGGCTCCTGGCTCACCCAGACCCTCACCGGCGTGGGCAGCGCTTATGTCCAGCTACTCAAGGTGATGGTCCCGCCGCTCATCTTCGCGGCAGTGGTAACCTCCGTGGCTAACCTGCGCAAGGTAGCTAACGCCGCCTCGCTGGCTATCTCTACCCTGGTGTGGTTTGCCATCACCGCTTTCTTCTCCGTTATCACGGGCATCCTCGTCGCACTCGTGATGAAGCCGGGCGTGGGCACCACCGTGGATGCCGCCAGCGCAGCCGAGCCTTCCCACATCGGCTCCTGGACTGCGTTCCTGCAACAGCTGGTGCCGTCCAACTTCATCGGCCTGAAGGCCTCCTTTGACGACGGCGAAGTGTCCTTGGGCTTCGGCGCACTCCAGCTGCTCGTCATCTCCTTGGCACTGGGTATTGCTGCAGTGAAGGCCGGCAAGGCTGCCGACCCATTCCTGCGCTTTACCGAGTCCTTCCTCAAGGTCATCCAGGTAGTCCTGTGGTGGATCATCCGCCTGGCTCCGATTGGTACCGCAGCCCTCATCGGTAAGGCAGTGGCCACCTACGGCTGGGACGCGCTGGGCTCCCTGGGCAAGTTCGTGCTCGCGATGTACGTGGGCCTCGCACTCGTCATCGGCGTGGTTTACCCAGCAGTTCTTGCCTTCAACAAGATTCCGGTCATGGGCTTTTACAAGCGCGTCTGGCCAGTGTTCTCCCTGGGCTTTGTTACCCGCTCCTCCATGGGTGTTATGCCGGTGACTGAGCGCTACACCGAGCAGGCCATGGGCGTTCCGCGCGAGTACGCTTCCTTCGCCATCCCGCTGGGTGCTACCACAAAGATGGATGGCTGCGCCTCGGTCTACCCTGCTATCGCCGCCATCTTCATCGCTCAGTTCTACAACATTGACCTGACTCTGACGCAGTACCTACTCATCATCTTCGTCTCCGTCATCGGCTCTGCTGCTACCGCGGGCACCACCGGTGCAACCGTCATGCTCACGCTGACCCTGTCCACCCTGGGTCTGCCGCTCGCCGGCGTTGGTCTGCTGCTGGCAATCGAGCCAATCATCGACATGGGCCGCACTGCAGTCAACGTCACGGGCCAAGCACTGTGCGCCACCATCGTGGCCAAGCGCGCAGGCATCCAGGACCAAAAAGTCTGGGACGCTGCCGAGAACGGCGTCTCCGACCTCATGGAAACCAAGGATCGCGAGTCCGTCACCGCCTAAGAAACTAAGGCACTAACACAGGAAGGCACCTCACTGAGTGGGGTGTCTTCTTCGTTTTGCTGCGGTTACTCTCGGTGCCGGTCGGACTCGGTCGGCACCGGTCGGACTCGGTCGGCGGCGGTCGGACTCGGTCGGCGGCGGTCGGCGGTGGGCTGTACGCTAGTCGACGATCGCCCCCAGAAAGGCCGCCATGGCAGGTGCCAGGTGGATGGCCTGTGTGTTAGTGAGTACCGCGCCTTTGAGGGAGCCCACACCAGAGATAGCGTCGAAGTCGAGGCCGCGGAAGTCCACGTCTTTCATCCGCGCCGCATCCACCCGCAGGGTCCGCGCGCGGCAGCCCCGGAAGGCCACGCGTTGGGCCTGCGCCTGGGACAAATCGACTTCGTCGAATACGCAGTCTTCAAAGAGGACATCCCGCAATGTTCCACCAGAATGGTTAGTCCAGGCGAATTTGCACCCACTGAACTTCACCGAAAAGAGGTCCGCTTCGGCGAAGTCTGCAGCGCCAAAGCGGGAATCAGCCACCTCGACGTCGCGAAGCACGGTGCGCGCCATCCTCCATCCCGGCGCATCGAGGCCGGTCAGCTCGCACTCGGTGAAAGTGGATGAGGAAAGGTCGATTCCGTCGAGTGAGGAATCAGCAACCATGCACCCAGTCAGTGACATCCCTTGAAGGTTGCGCTCAAACTCGCCGGAGAACCACTCGTTTTCAAACACTCCCCTCGCGTCCAGTCCCAGGCCTTCCCGCACTTCCAGGTGCAATGAAGATAGTTGGGGCGCTTGGACGATCCGGCGAGTCACTGCTTACTTCCTTTGGGTCGTGTTTTATTCATTTACGCGTTGCGTTCTATAGGCGCAAGCTTACGCAGCACCAACTCCGGCAACCACGAACGTGCCCCGATTGTGCGGGCGAAGTTACGTATTCCACACCTGTGTGGCACCCACGTGGCCCGCCAATGCTGCGCTAACCAGCAGTGCAACTGCAGCGACGCGGAGGCTCACAAAGTCGCAGGATCGACTGGGACGCTGATCGATTGTGCAGGAAGATAAGGGCGCAACAAGGCTAGGAGGCCAAAGTGGCGCTTGTTGAGCAGTGGATTGAACAGGCTTCGTGCGCTGATCTGAAGGTCCGGCTCAACAGTCAGCAACGCTTGGTACACCGGCCACTGCTCCTCATCCGACGCTAGGGAGCGAACCAAATGAACCCAGACGGTTTCGCCAAAGCGATTGACAGCGTTGGGATCGGCGCCTGCAGCGATGAGCTTTTCAATGACTGGGGCGTCCTGCGCGCAGAGCTCTGGGTTGTCCGCCAGCTCCGGCAGCAGCTTGATTGGCGGTGCCCAACCGAACTCAAGCATCGCCGTGAGTGCCTCAACTCTTTCGGCAGTGTCACGGACACGCGATGCATCGAAGAATACGGCTTCCGGGTCATGGCTCGCCCAGTCGATAGTATCAACGAAAGTCATTACTGTGCCTCCTGGAGTTGAATCACGAGCCAATCGGGAATCCATTCCGCGGTGCGCGGGAAAGTCTCTATGTCGGCCACCCACTGCTGCGGGCTAGGTTGTACCGACCACGCCGGGCGGTAAGCAAAGTTAGGTCTGAGGACAAAACCGTTAGGTCCTGCCTTACCGTGCAGCGAGAGCCACGCTCCACGGGGATCGTCTTTGCGATAACGGGCATCCAAGAATTCTGCACGTTTGCTTGCTGGCAGTTCCCCGCTGACCTCGTAGATTTCGCCGCATGCACGCAGTACGAACTCTGGCAGGTCGGCGTCGATGGGGCCGTCGTAAGGCCCCTCTTGGTAATTAACAGGCGCGGCAGGAGCAACGCCGTATTTTTCTTCGACCCACTGACGCGCGGATTCAAGTTGAGTGCGGGCCTGGGGACGCAGCTCATCCACCTCTTGCGCGGAAAGGCGTTTGCCATCGATGATGATGCCATGTTCGGCAGGAGCGAATTCGATGAGCTCTCTCATCGTCATCTGCAACTGTACTCCCTCGAAAGACGCGATGTCTAGGGTATGCGCCTCCAGATGCGGTAGCTTTTTGCGGCTGCGAATCTTGAGCTTGAGCGGACGCGGCTTTGCTAGCGCCACTCCGACCAGCGGGGCGAAATTGAAAGTATCGGGCTTTTCCATGGCAGTCTCCTGTCGCGTATAACTGCAAAGTCGTTGACCATGTGCCGCCTAGTGTAAGCAATTACTGTGACATCCGCCCCAGGAGTTTCCGCACTGAAGTTTCACGCTGCGCAGGTCGCTAAGAAATGGCTGTGTTGCGCCAGCCGCAGACCGAGGAGCTAAGCAGTGGCAGCCGTAACGTGCACTGTTTCGCCGTATGCGCGCCGACCATGCACGAAGTAGTACAGCACCGTCGCCACGGCCACGGTTGCGGCAAGCACCCAATACATAGCGGAGTAGCCCAGCGCAGAGATCAGCATGCCCAAGACCACAGGGCCAAAGCCGATTCCGATGTCGAGGAGTAAGAAGAGCGTCGAAATACCCGCGCCCATCTCGTGCGGAGCCACGAGGCGCACGGCCACCGCTTGCGCCGCCGGCATGATGGAGCCATAGCCCAAGCCAACCAAAGCACCCGCGATGACGACCTCCCAGTCAGCTACTGCGATAGCAAGCACCACGAGACCAATCATGAACGAAGCGAGTGCACCGTAGAAGATGACGTTATCGCCGTGGCGATCCTGGACACGGCCCAAGACAAAGCGCATCGCGAGGCTGACAATCGCATAGGCAATGAAGAAGAAGCTGGCGCCCGTCGCCAGGTCGGACGCGTCAGCATAAGCGTTGAGGTACGTGATGATGCCTGCATAAGCAACGCCGATGAGAAGCATGAAGAAGCCAAAGGGCGCGACCGCCGGGTGGACGATGTTGGCCAGGCTAAAGGTCACGCTGGGGCGCTCCTGCGTAGGAATCTTGAGTGCCAGTGTCAAAGCCAAGGCACATACCGTGAGGCTGAGCACCACAACGAAGATGGTGTTGTAGCCACTCGCACCGACGATAGCCAGTCCTGCCGCCGGGCCAAAAGCGGTGGCAAGGGTAGTTCCCAAGGCAAAGTAGCCCGTGCCCTCAGCACGGCGATGGTCAGGAATGACGGACTGTGCCACGGCCATGACGGCAGTCGACGCCACCGCATACCCCAGGCCATGAATGATGCGCACGACGATAAGCAGTGCCAACGAGTGCGCAACAAAATACGCGGCACATGCCACGGTCACGAGAACCAACGAGACCAAGAGGGACTTTTTACGTCCTGCCGCATCAACCAGATATCCCGAGAACAGTCGCGCAATGGTCGCACCGACCACGAAGGAGCTGGAGGCAAAGCCGCCTGCTGTGTCTGATGCACCAAACTGTTGCACCGCATACAAAGCCATGATCGTCACCAACAGGTAAAAGACCATGAATTGGGCAAAATTAACCAGCCATGCAAAGACGAATGTTGGGGTGATGAGTTTCTGCTCAGCGGACGTAGGAAACACCTTCTTGACGCATATGGAGTTAAAACGAACTCTAAAACGGTATCAGACCCTTAATCGGCGCATGGCACTAGCTGGGCAGCAGAGCGGCTACCTCGGCGTCGGAAAGCACTGCGTCCTCGAAGTTGCGCAGCGTCTCCTCCGCGTTGAACTCCACACCGATGAGCACGACCTCAGAGCCCGGCGTCACTCCATTGGAGGCCCACAGTGAGGCCGGCTGGATCTGCAGGTTAGGGCCCGCCTGCTGCCAGGCATGGGCCACGCGCAAGTCCGTGTCGATCCAGCAATACCCCTTGGAGCGAACCAGCCCGGTACTCGCGCGCAGCGCCTTGAGCAGTCGCTCACGATTGAACGGCCTATCGGAGCGAAATACCACGGAGGAGATGCCATACTCCTCGGTCTCCGGGGTGTGAGGGTTGGCGAGCTCTTCCGCGTAGCCGTGATAGGCCGCAGCCGTGGAGAGGTTGTAGAGGCCGGCATCCAGGATGAGCTCCGTAGCGATGACGCCATTGGTCACGGGAACTACCTTGCAACGGGTGTTCATCGCCTTGACCGTGGCGATGACGCGCTCGGTCTCGGCAGGTTCGACGAGATCGGTCTTGGTGATGAGGATGAGATCGGCAAACTCCACCTGGTCCACGAGGAGATCAGCGATTGTCCGATCGTCTTGCGGGGTGGCCTCGATGCCCTGCGAAACGAGGCTGCGGCCCCGCCGGAGCTGGTCCATGAACGTGGAAGCATCAACCAAAGAAACCATAGTGTCAATGTTCGCGTAGTCCTGCAGCTTGAATCCGTCTTCAAATTCCCACTCAAAAGTGGCGGCAACCGGCATCGGCTCGGAGATGCCGGTCGACTCAATGATGATCTGGTCATACTTGCCCGATTGCGCGAGGCGGGCAACGGACTCTACGAGATCCTCACGCAGGGTGCAACAGATGCAGCCGTTGGACAACTCCACGAAACGGTCTTCGCCGCGTTCGAGGTGGCCCTCCCCTGCAACGAGCGCCGCGTCGATGTTTACCTCGGAGAAGTCGTTGACGATGACGGCTAGCTTGCGGCCTTGTCGGTTAGCCAGCAGGTGGTTGAGCAGCGTGGTCTTGCCGCTGCCCAGGAATCCAGAAAGAACAGTCACGGGTGTAGTCATTCCGCAAATGATAATGGTTTTCATTTACGGGAACAACTACGCTCTAACCGAAGACCCTCCGCGTGTAATCAGAACCAAAGTGCCACTGCGGGTCCAGTTGCTCACGCAGGGCACAGAACTCGTCGAAGCGCGGATACAGCGCGGAGAAGTCTGCCCGCGTCAAGGTGTTCAGCTTGCCCCAGTGCGGGCGGCCGCCGACATCCTTCAGAATGGGTTCCACCTTTGGCATGTATTCGTATGGGGTTTGAAACGCGGGACGTGGAACGCGATGTACATCGACTCGCGGCCGTTGGCGGTAGACAACGCGACGTCGTCAGGTGCCATGGTGCGTAGCTCCAGCGGGAAAGCAATCTGCCAGCCCTGTGCATCAATAAAACGTCAGATCTCTCGCACCGCTTCAGGCCCGTCCGCCAACGGCACTGTGTACTCCATCTCATGAAAACGCACGCGACGCGGCGAAACAAAGACCTCGTGTGCGCTCGCGCGGTAGCGATTGTGCGAAATCACCGAGGTAGCAAACTTATTGAAGGACGGGATAGTCCGCGGCACCACGCGCCCAATACCCAATAACGCCGCCTAGGCGCCGTTGCCCAAGATCTCATCGTCGACGCATTGCACCTCAACCTCAACCACAACGCCGAGCGCACCAATGCTGACCACGACGAGCCTGAGCTGTTCCGGGTCCTCGTCGAGGGAGAAGCTACGCAGCTGACCGTCGGCGTCGACAAGCCTAAGGCCCGTGACCGTACCCGCGAAGCCGGTGAAACCAATACCTGTGCCGTGGGTTGACGTGGAGATCGCGCCTGCCAGCGACTGGGGATCAACATCACCCTGGTTAGCCAAAGCCAAGCCAAATGGCCGCAGCAAACGCGGCACGTCACGCAGGCGGGTTCCCGCCAGGAATCGCACGCGCTTAAGCTGCCTGTCCACATTAACCATGCCGCTTAGGTGATCCAGGTTCATCATCACGTCATCACCGGCCGCCACCGGTGTGAAGGAATGTACCGCGCCGACGGTACGCACGCTGCCCGCGCGCTGCACTGCCTGGGATACCTCCTCAATTGACCGAGGCTGCAGAAACTCCCGCGGGTTGGTGCGCACGGAGCCCGACCAGTTACTAAAGCCCTTATTCTTGGCGCCACGTGCGCCGATTAACTTGCGCATCTGAAGGTCCAGCCCTTTCCGCGATAGGTATCCCAATTTTTAACGTTGTTGTTCTCATCCACTGCCAGCAGCCCGTCGAGGTGCTCGGTCATCTCGCCAGCCTTGGCGTGACGGAACCACACGAGGTCCTCCACGAACAGGTCGTTAGCAGCCGGGCCATGCAGCGGTGACTGCACCTCGCCGGCGCCCTCCGTTCCGGAGTACTTCAAGCCCTTTGGTCACACCGGCACGGGAACGCGGTCCTTGGCAGGCGGGCCGGAGACAATCCAGCCGCCCGAGTTGACGGTGGCCCATCCCGGCGCGGGCAGGCGCGAGATCCTCCATAGCTTTAGTGCGCAGCCAACGCTTGATGGCGCCAGTCGGCCCCCTTCTCCCCGTCTGCCACAGAGGCCACCTGGCCTTCGTAGGCCATCATGCCCACTAGGCGAAGATCCCGTTTGAGAATCTCGCGGGCTAGCTGGTCCACCTGCTCAGGAGTGCGGATGGGTGAGCGCCGCGGACCGATGACCGCGCCGGGCAGGTGCAAGGTGCAGTCAATGTCGATGGCCACTCGCATACCCGGCGCGAGGAGGTCGAGCAGCTCCACGGAGTCCACCATGACCGTAATCGCTTCCCGTACACCAGCGTCGGCACCTAACCACGCCAAGGCCGGACGGTGAACGCTGGGATAAGCCACGACGATATCGCGAAACCCCTCCTCGTAGAGGCGCAATGCCTCGGGAACGCTAAACCCCAGGATTCCCTGGTAGCCGTCGTGCTCGAAAGCCCGGCGCAACGCGGCGACGCTGCGCAAGGACTTTGACGCCACGCGGATAGGAAGCCCACCCGCACGCGTCAGCATTTGTTCCGCGTTGAAGTTGAAGGCGACAATGTCAATGACACCAAGAGGAGCAGCCACCTCGCCGGGCCTGACGAGTGGCGCGATAGTTTCCCGGAGCTGCGGGCTCGAAGTTTTTGAAAGCGTAGCCATGAAGTCATGACTATTCACATCCACACCAAGATTGCGACATATATCACAATAGATTTCTGGCACTATAGACCCCATGAAAACTTTCACTAATGCTCATCTCCCGCCGCGCGTCTCTGATTTCCTGGCCACCAACCCGGTAGGCGACGTGCGCGGTTCCGGCGCTCAACACACAGCACTCATGCCGTTTACGGGTGAAGAGCTTTTCTCCTTCCCCACGGCCGCGCCCGAGGACGTCGCCGCTGCCGTCACCACCGCACGGGCCGGGGTGGGCCAGGGCAATCGCGGGCGCATACTGCTCAAGCTCCACGACCTAATCCGGAAACATGAAGAGCTCATCCTCGACCTCATTCAGGCTGAGAACGGCAAGTCCCGCTCGCACGCCTACGACGAGGTGATGGACCTCTATAACTGCGCGCGCTTTTATGGCGTGAACATACGCAAGGCCTTTGGCTCGGCGCGCCATCCCGGCGCGTTGCCGGTGCTCACCAAGACGCGCACCCAGCACTACCCACTGGGCGTCGTGGGGCTCATCTCCCCGTGGAACTATCCGCTTTCCTTGGGCGTGGGCGACGTGCTGGCGGCGCTTTCTGCTGGCAACTCTGTGGTTCACAAGCCTGATTCCCAGACCACGCTGACGGCAATCTTGGTCCGCCGGCTGGCGATTGAGGCCGGTCTTCCGGAGGCTGCCTGGCAGCTAGTTCCGGGCAACGGCGCGGAGGTGGGCGACGCCTTGGTCCCCCTCGTCGACGGTCTTTCCTTTACTGGTTCCACCAAGGTGGGCAAGTCCATTGCTGCCCAGGCGGCCGGACGTCTCATCCCCACAATGTTGGAGCTCGGCGGTAAGAATCCAATGCTGGTGCTTGACGACGCCCCCCTTGAGCCCACCGCTCGCGGCGCCGTGCGCACGGCCTTCTCGTCCTCGGGTCAACTGTGCATGTCCGCCGAACGTGCCTACGTGCACACAGACATTTATGAGGACTTCCTCGTTGCGCTTACGAAAGCCCTCGACGAACAGAGACTGGGCGCGGCGTTCTCCGATGCCGCAACTATCGGCTCCCTAACTTCGCAAAAGCAGCTCGACGTCGTCCAAGCCCATGTGCGCGATGCTGTGGACAAGGGCGCAACCATTGTCTACGGCGGAAAGCATCGCCCGGAACTCGGTCCGTTTTTCTTTGAGCCCACGGTGCTCACTGGGGTAACGCAGGAAATGGAGCTCTTCGCTAACGAGACCTTCGGCCCAGTGTTGGCTGTGTACGAGGTCGATTCTGATGCTGCTGCCATCCACGCAGCAAATGACACGAACTACGGCCTATGCGCCTCAGTGTGGTCGGGCAGCTCCCGCCACGGCTGGGAGGTTGCTTCCCAGTTAGAAGCGGGCATGGTCAATATCAACGAGGGCTTTGCCGCAGCATATGGTTCTATTGCCGCGCCGGGTGGCGGCGTAAAGGAGTCCGGCCTCAATCACCGCCACGGTATTACCGGCATGCGCCTGTGGGCAAATGAGCGCACCGTAGCCGAGCAAAAGCTGCACCCGCTGGCGCCCTCGGAGCTACTGCCGCCGCAGCGCTTCCAGAAGCTCATCACCACGGGCATGGCGGCCATGAAGGCGCTGCGCCTGTAGCAGCATGCCTGTGGGCTATGGAAAACGGTATGGCCGTGGCTAGCCTGCGTGAACCCGCTTAAGGCATGCGCAAGATGCGGCGATGCACCGTGCCGGCGGGCTCGACGTGGATGAACACTTCGGCGCCTGGGAAAAGCTCGTCGATGTTGTCCTCGATGCGATCCGCGATGTCGTGGGCCGCAAGAACTGTCCACTCACCAGGCACGTCCATGGTGAGATAGACCAAGCGCTGACGGCCCGATGCGATGGTACGCCGCGACGTGAACAACACGCCGAATTCTTCCTCAAGCTCAGTAAGTCGCGCATCAAGCTCAGCGTGCTCTTCCTTGGGCAGGGACTCGGAAAGCAGGCTACTCAAGGATTCTTTGAGCAGCTTGTAACCGGTCCACAGGATATTGATGCCCACTGCAAAAGCGACGATCGGATCGAGCCACAGCCAGTCCGTCAGGGCAACCAGCGCGATGCCCACGAGGACGCCAACAGAAGTCCACACGTCAGTCAGCACGTGATGGCCGTCGGCTCGAAGCGTTGCCGAACGATATTTCTTGCCCGCTTTCAGCAACACCAGACCGACAGCCAGATTAAGAACCGAAGCTAGCGTCGAAAGCGCCAGACCAATGCCTGGCTGTTCCAAGGGCTGGGGGTTGAGCAAGCGCAATGCAGAGGTATAAATGATGAGTGCTGCGGCGACAAAGATCATCGCACCCTCTACCAACGCGGAAACATACTCGGCCTTGCCGTGGCCGAATTGATGGTTCGCGTCAGCCGGCTTCGCGGCAATACGAAGGGCGATGAAGCCCACGACTGCGGCAACGAGGTTGACTCCGGATTCCAAAGCGTCAGACAGGAAGCCGACGGAACCAGTAAGCATGGCCGCAAGGACCTTTAAGACAATGGTGAGAACAGCCGTCGCGATGGACAGCTTCATGAAACGCTCAAGCAGGAGCTGCTCGGAAGGGAGTGCCATACAGATACCTTCGGTTAGTCGGCGTGACACGGCCATCCGTATGCGGTTTGGGGAGGACCGGTCAACGTAGGAGCTACGGACCGAAGGTATCGCTCACTCACGAATTTCGCAAGCTGGGTGGCCGGGCGCATAGGCACCAGTATGTCGACCATCCATCCGCCGCCATGGGGGCCGCGGAGGAGCTACTCCCCTTCAGGAATTTTAGGTTAGCAA
>NZ_GG667532.1 GCF_000159135.1 Corynebacterium striatum ATCC 6940 | reverse complement strand
GGTACAACCGTGACGGTTGCAACTCGTTTAAATATATCGTTTAATGTTTCACCCAACCAAATCGCGCGCTTGAACAATATTTCCGGTGTTCAAGCGCGCAAATTTGAAAAGCAGAACAGCATCCAGCTAGATGCCGATTGTCCTGCACATTAGGCAGTGATCAGGGAGACCCACTCCATGATTGACTTGCCGGAGCCTTCTTCTGGGAAGTCCTTGCCATCCTTGATGATGCGCGGGGAGGAAACCGAGCCGGTGTCCTTCTCCAGCTTGTCGTAGTTGAACTTGGCCAGCTTGTTGCCATTCTTGATGTCAACGTTCTTGATGGAGTCAACCAAGGAGTCATCAGCACCGAGCTGCTTAGCAGCATCAGCAAAGTCTTCAAAGGACCACTGGTTAGCAACTTCCTGCTGGTTTTCCATCAGGTACTTGCGGAGGTTCCAGTAGGTCTTAACGTCACCGGCCTTGGCAATCTGCTCCATCGCGGCGGCAGCCTTAGTGGAGTGACCGGTGTTACCTTCGATATCCCTACCGTCGAGGAAGTTCAGGGTACGGACATGCACAATGAGCTTGCCCTCTTCGATGGCAGTCTTCATGTCGCCGTCGCTCGCAATAGCAAGCTCACCGCAGTGAGGGCACGAGTAGTCCTCGTAGAGCTCAACCTCAGTGGCGTCCTTCTTAGCGTCAGCAGCCTTGAGGACAACCGCGTTGTCGTCATACTCCATGTTCATGGAAGTTTCTTCAGTCGGCATATCGCCGAGGGCCTCGGTCTTTGCACCCTGACCCTTCCACACAATGAAGCCTATGACCACGGCGACGATGACGAGGAGGACACCAACTGCCCAGAGGAAGCCACTGCTTCCCTTCGCGTTAGGGTCCGAAACTTTTGTAGCTTTAGAAGCCATAGTGAATAAACCTAGCCTTTATGGGTTGCCCGCTCGCGCGGGTTTTGTTTCACGATCTCAACAGAGAATATACCCAACACACTGGGCATTTCCATCAGAAAAAACGTGACATTGGCAATGAATTGTCTTGGAAATCAGTGGGACTATGGGTGGAGTGCAAACTTCTTGAACGGACGCACCATCGTCCACACCATGAGGAAGATGTAGAAGGTATCGCGCAACAAGGTCATCATATAGTTCATAACCTGCGCATCCTGCTCCGGGTTTGCTTCAAAGCAGCCGCAGTCAATCCCAAGACCACGCAACCAAGCCTGACCAATTCCAATCATGAACAGCGCCAAAACGATGGTCCCCACCTTGGCGGAAGTCTTCAGGAACAAGCCGAGGAGCAAAAGCACTCCGCCGATAATCTCAAGCGGTCCGATGATGTTGGCCAGGTACCCCGACCATTCCAGGGTAAAGATTTCATAGGCCTTGATGGATTGCATTACGGACAGCGGTTCGCCAAGCTTGGCCACGCCGGCCTTAATCCAGATATAAGCCATATAGAAGCGAGCAAACGCACTGACGACGTCCAGAATCAGCTTCTTGTCAATTTTCTTGGTCACGCGATTTAGTTTAACCCTAAACTTCTAGGACTTGGGAAACGAGAGCCTGTGCTTCCTCTTGGACTTTCCTGAGATGTTCCTCACCGAGGAAGGATTCGGCATAGATCTTGTACTTGTCTTCCGTACCAGATGGGCGCGCGGCAAACCATGCATTTTGCGTTGTCACCTTGAGACCACCGATGGCCGCACCGTTGCCTGGCGCCTCCGTCAGCTTGGCAGTGATTTCCTCTCCGGCCAGCTCAGTGGCGGTAACCTGCTCCGGCGACAGCTTCTTCAGAACCGCCTTCTGCTCACGGTTGGCGGGGGCGTCGGTACGCGCATAGGCAGGCGCACCAAACTCTTCGGCCAGCTCCGCGTAGCGTTGCGAAGGGGTCTTTCCAGTCACCGCTGTGATTTCGGCCGCAAGCAGGTCCAAGATGATGCCATCCTTGTCAGTCGACCACACGGTTCCGTCAAAGCGCAGGAAGGAAGCACCCGCAGATTCCTCGCCACCGAAGCCGATGGTTCCCTCCACGAGACCCGGCACAAACCACTTGAAACCTACCGGCACCTCGACGAGCTCGCGGCCCAGCTTGGCCACCACGCGATCGATCATGGAAGAGGAAACCAAGGTCTTACCCACGCCGGCATTGCCCCAGTTGGGGCGGTGGCTAAACAGGTACTCGATAGCCACAGCGAGGTAGTGATTCGGGTTCATGAGACCAGCATCCGGGGTGACGATGCCGTGGCGGTCAGCGTCGGCATCGTTGCCGGTGGCGAGATCGTACTTGTCACGGTTGCCGATGAGAGAAGCCATGGCGTTCGGCGAAGAGCAGTCCATGCGAATCTTGCCGTCTGTATCCAGGGTCATGAAGCGGAAAGTTCCGTCTACCTCCGGATTAACCACGGTCATGTTGAGTTCGTAGTGCGCGGCGATTGCTGCCCAATAATCGACAGAAGCGCCGCCCATCGGGTCCGCGCCGATGCGCAGGCCAGACTTCTTGATGGCATCCATGTCCACCACGTTGCGCAGATCAGCCACGTAGTTATCCACGTAGTTGTGCTTGACGCAGCGCTCGTCGAGCACGCCGTCGACAGGCACGCGCTTGACGCCCTCAAGGTCAGCACGCAGGTAGTTGTTGGCGCGCTCCGCAATCCAGTCCGTGGCAGAGGTATCGGCCGGTCCACCAGTTGGCGGGTTGTACTTGAAGCCACCATCGCGCGGTGGGTTGTGGGACGGCGTAATCACGATGCCGTCGGTACCCGGGTGGGTGAGAATCGCGTGGGAGACAGCCGGGGTCGGGGTGTAGCGGCCGCGGTCATCGACGCGGACCTCGAGGCCATTAGCCAAGAGAACCTTCAAGGCCGAGACCATTGCCGGCTCCGAAAGCGCGTGGGTATCGCGACCGATAAAGATAGCACCGGTAGTCCCCTGCTCCGCGCGGTAGTCCACGATCGCCTGGGTAATCGCCAGAATGTGGTTCTCATTGAAGGCCGTATCCAACGCGGAACCGCGGTGGCCCGAGGTGCCGAAAGCTACCTGCTGATCCGGATTCTCCACATCCGGAGTACGGGTGTAGTACGCGGTGACCAGCTCAGCAATATCAATGAGGTCACTCGTCTGAGCCAACTGACCGGCGCGCTCGTGGGCCATGGGGGGAGTCTCCTTAGACGTCTGCGATTAATTCTCCTGCCAAGCTTGCCCTTTCCCACATGATTTCGCAGCACTTTCAACCCCCACAAGGGGGAAAATGCGAACTCAAATTACTAACTCCCTTAACTGAATTTCTATTATGTAGTAGTTTCTCAGCATGGATTCAGTGCAAAATACTCTCGATACGGTGGGCGGCGTGGTCTGGGGACCCTTCGTCCTTATTCCGCTCCTGCTCGGTACTGGACTATGGCTGACCATCCGCCTCGGCGGCATTCAGTTCCGCACGCTCGGTCGCGCCCTGCGCCACGCCTTCGTCGACCACCCCGACGACAAGTCCGCCGAAGGCGATATCTCCAACTACCAGGCGCTTACCACTGCACTCGCCGCCACCGTCGGTGTGGGCAACATCGTCGGCGTCGCCACCGCGCTGTCCATCGGCGGCCCAGGTTCCCTCGTCTGGATCTGGGTCACGGGCCTCATGGGCATGGCCTCCAAGTACGCCGAGGCGTACCTCGGTGTCCGCTTCCGCACTACCGACTCCAAGGGTGAGCAGGCCGGCGGACCGCAGTACTACCTGAAACGCGGCATCAAAGGCCCACTCGGCACAACTCTCGCTACCGCCTTCGCCATCTTCGCAGTATTTGCATCCTTCGGTATCGGCAACCTGACGCAGGCCAACTCCGTGGCCACCAACATGGAATCCACCTTCGGAGTCACCCCCGTAGCCTCCGGCGCGCTCATGTTCGTACTCGTCGGTGCAGTTCTTCTGGGCGGCATCCAGGCCATTGGCCGCATCACCTCCGCCTTCGTGCCGCTGATGATCATCATCTACGTGGTCGGCGGCCTCGTAGTCCTTATCGTCAACGCCAGCCAGATTCCAGAAGCACTGGGCCTCATCTTCACTGATGCCTTCACCGGCACCTCCGCGGCCGGCGGCTTCGTCGGTTCCTCCATCATCATGGTCATCCAATACGGTGTCGCCCGCGGTATCTTCTCCAACGAGTCTGGTATGGGTTCCGCCGCAATCGCAGCAGCTGCCGCCAAGACCCCGCACCCAGCCCGTCAGGCACTCGTCTCCATGACTCAGACATTCATCGATACGCTCATCGTCGTGACTATCACCGGCCTTGTCATCGTGGTGACCGGCGTGTGGGACATGGGACGCGACGAAGCCGGCATCATGACCGCCAAGGCTTTCGAGGCCGGCCTGCCCGGCCATTGGGGCGGCACTATTGTCTCCCTGTCCATCATCTTCTTCGCCTTCTCCACCATCGTCGGCTGGTCTTACTACGGCGAGCGTGCACTGTCCTCCCTCTTCGGCCGAGTGGCCACCATCCCATACCGCATGTTCTTCACCGTCGTCGTCTTCATCGGCGCGGTGACCGAGCTTGACGTCGTATGGTCCTTCTCCGACCTGGCCAACGGCCTCATGGCCATCCCGAACCTCATCGGCCTGCTTATCCTCTCCGGTCTCATCGCCCGCGAGACCAAGGCCTACCTGGAGTTCGATCCCAAGCTCAACAAGCCAATCGAGGACGTTGAGGAGTTCGTGCGCTCCCAGCAGATGGACTGGAAGTAACATGTAGGGCATGCCTCAAGCACTAGTAGTCGGGTCCGGCGCCGCACTTGGCGCCGTGGCCCGCTATTTTTTGTCCGCACTCTTAGGCGGCGGGATGTTGCCGCTGCTTATTATTAACATCTTCGGCAGCGCACTAATGGGCTATTTCAAGCCCAAGCCTTTCTGGGGCACGGGTGTGCTGGGAGGTTTTACCAGCTTCGCCACGTTCGCCTACCTCACCTCGGGCGCCTCCCCCGCCATCGCTGCGGGCTACGTGATGGCCACGGTGCTTGGATGCGTGGGCGCTTACCTCATCGGTGACAAGGTGGCCCCACGATGACACTTTTCTATATCCTGTTTGGCGCTTTCTTAGGCGGCATGGGGCGCTACGGCTTCACCAAGGTGCTCCCCGCGCCGGTCTGTACCTTCGCTTCCAACATGTGCGGAGCGCTGGCAATCGGCTTGGCTTATGGCTTCGCCATGCTTGTCGACGCCCCCTTAGCCAACACCATCTATCCCCTCGCCATCGTAGGTTTCGCAGGTGGCCTTTCCACTTGGTCGACCTTGGCCAAGGAGCTAGGCGAAATGATCAAAAAGAAGAGGTACTGGAAATTCACCCAGTACCTCTTCTGGACCCTCGCCCTCGGCGTGGTCCTGGCTTGGCGCGGGGCCATGTGGGCCCCGCTTATCTACAACAACTTCTAGTCCGCAATGGCATCGAGTGGCGGCGTCTTCGATGCGCCCTGCGCTGGCCACAGTGCGGCGAGCACACCAACCACCGCGGAACCCACGAGCAGAATTGCCAGCATGCCCCACGGTACAACGGCGTTATTAAGGCCTTCATCTGCCAAGACCTTGATGAAGGACCAACCGAGTCCGAGGCCCATCAACATGCCCATGACCGCACCGAAGACGGCGATCTGCACAGACTCAAGCGTGATCATGGTGCGGATCTGGCGACGCTGGGTGCCCACCGCACGCAGCATGCCAATCTCCTGGCGGCGCTCGATAACGCCCAGCGTGAGCGTGTTGACGATGCCCAGCACCGCGATGATCACCGCGAGGGCAAGCAACGCGTAAAGGATGGACAGCATCTGGTTGATCATGCCAGCAGCTTCGCCGGCGTATTCTTCACCAGATGCAACCTGGACCACGACTAGATCCTTAACTGCCTCCTCGAGGTTGCCGCGCAGCTGCTCGAGATCCACGCCTTCCTCGCCGTTGACACCCACCATGGCGACCGTGATGGCGTCGGCAGGCACGAGCTCCTCGGCGCTCTTCTGGGATACCGCAAGTTTGGGCAGCATCTGGAAGTCCTCGTAGATGCCCTTGAGCTCCACCTTGGCGGACTTGCCAGGAATCGGGCCAGTCAATTTATAGGACTCACCGACTTTCCAGCCCTGCTTCTCCGCAGTGGTCTTATCAGCCACGAATCCGCCGTCGGCGATGTCCGTATCTCCCTGCGTCATCGTGAGTTTGAAGACATCGCTCGGATTGCCGCTGACCGTCTCAGTCATGGAATATTGCGGGCCATATTGCATCGAGGCCTGGCCATCGATCTCTACCGGAGCGGTACCCACCGTAACCACCTGACCCACGCCCTCGGCTTCTGCAGCGCGCTCGCTAGTCTCGGCCGGAGTCGGGAAATTGCCCTGGGATGGGCCGGAGAGCAGGTAATCGGCACTGATGTCCTTTTCCAGAGTATCTGCAACGGAAGACTTCATCGTGGCGCCAAGCATGCCGATCGCCGTCACCAGTGCCACGCCCAAGGTCAAAGCAAAGGCGGTAGCAGCGGTACGGCGTGGGTTGCGCTTGGAGTTAGTTGACGCAAGCTTGCCGACGGCCCCGAAAGGTGCACCGATGACTCTTCCCAAAGTAGGAACGATGGGCAGCGACAACGCTGGGCCTGCGAGGGCAAAGCCCAGAATCAAGTTGAGGGCTCCGAGGCCGACGAGGCTGGCGCGGATGCCGGTACCGGCGTCGATAAGCACACCCACCACAACGAAAATGGCGCCCAGCACCATGAGCAAACCGCCGATGATGGTGCGGACCTTCAGCGAGGAACCAGCGGCCGATTCGGTGGTACGCATTGCCTCGACGGGTTCCACCGTACCGGCGCGGCGAGCCGGCGCCCACGCCGATACCACCGTGACCGCTGCGCCCAACAAAATGGGGACGATAATGGCGCTCAGGCTCAAGCCAAGGTTGCCATCCATCGGCATGCCCTGGGACTTCAGCACTGCCTTGATGATGGCCACCAAGCCCATGCCTGCGACGACGCCCACCGCTGAACCGATGAGGCCCACGATAAAGGACTCGACCACCACGGAGCGGGTGATCTGGCGGCGGGAGGCGCCAAGGGCGCGCAAGAGAGCGAATTCCTTGGTGCGCTGCGCGACGATCATCGAGAAGGTATTAGCGATGATGAAGGTGCCGACCAACAGCGCAATGAGGCCGAAGGCGATAAGAAAATAGTTCACGAACTTCAGCGCGGAAGAAATGGCGTCAGAGATCTCCTCGGCTAGCTTCTCGCCGGACTCTGCCTCGACGTCGTATGTCTTGTTCAGGTGGTTCACGAGTTGCTCGGGAGTTACACCTTCCGCCGCAGAGACCTTCAGCTGCCGGGGATTTCCATAGCGCTGCGCGAAGGCCTTGTTGTCCATCTGCAGTGTCAGCGCCTGACCTGCGTCGACAGCTGGCTTCTCGATGCCAACCACCTTCACCTCGTCACGCTTGTCCGGATGGACCACGATGAGCTTCTGCCCCACCGTGACACCAAACTTTTCTGCTGCGGAGTCATTGATGAGAACCTCGCCGGGGCCCTGTGGCGCCTCGCCCTCGACGATCTCGCCGGGCTCGCCCACGGTCTGGTCGGCTGGGTAATAGGGGCGCACGTGGGCAGTGCCCCCGGCGGTCTGGAAGGCTTCTGCTTTGTCATTCGCCACGACGACCGTCTGGGCGCTTTCGATATTAACGTTGCCCACCTTGGTGTCCTTGGCGAGCTCACTTCGCAGCTTCTCGTCGAGCTCTGGGCCCGAGTCCTTCTTGCTCACCGCAGCGTCCACGCCGGTGAAGCTGTTGGAGACCGCGGCATCAAACGTGTTCGAAAGCGAGTTGGTGAACATGAAGGAACCAGCGATGAACGCGGTGCCCAGCACCACCGCAAGGAGCGTCAGCGTAAGTCGCAGCTTATGCGCGATGATATTGCGCAAGGAGACCTTGCGCATAGTGTTGTTTTTAGCCATTAGCTCTCAATCTCCGCCATGACCTTGTGGATGGATTCCATGGTTGGGTCCTCCAGCTCATTAACGAGCTTGCCGTCGGCGAGGAAAATTACGCGATCTGCGTATGACGCCGCCTTAGCGTCGTGCGTCACGATGACCACAGTCTGATCATCCTGGTCAACGGCGGTACGAAGAATATCGAGCACTTCCGCCGAGGAATTGGAGTCTAGGTTACCGGTGGGTTCATCGCCAAAGATGATCTCTGGACGTGCCACGAGCGCACGCGCACAGGCGACGCGCTGCTGCTGACCGCCGGAGAGTTCAGCCGGCCTGTGGGTAAGGCGTTGCGCAAGCCCTAGACGCGTGGTCACTTCTTCAAACCACGCCTGGTCGACGTCCTTGCCCGCAATGTTCATCGGCAGAGTGATGTTTTCTGCAGCGGTGAGGGTAGGCACCAGATTGAAGGACTGGAAGATAAAGCCTAGACGGTCTCGGCGCAGCGCGGTGATCTCTTTATCCTTGAGCTGCGACATGTCCGTATCGCCGATGAAAGCCGAGCCGCTCGTTGCGGAGTCCAAGCCCGCCATTGTGTGCATCAGCGTCGACTTGCCGGAGCCAGACGGGCCCATGATTGCGGTGAACTTGTTGCGCTCGAATTCCACGTTGACATGGTCCAGTGCAGTAACTGCGGTATCGCCTTGACCGTATTGCTTGAATAGCTCGACGGCGCGGGCCGCTGCGCTGCTTGTTGGACTCATAAAGGGGTCTCCTAACGGTGAGGGATGAAATGAAACAAAACTATCTCCCCTACACTAGCGCCCCATAGGTAACACCGCGCACCTGCGGGTCACATTCCGGACAACCTTTATGGTCAACTACGACAAAACGATCAAAAAAGGA
>NZ_GG667533.1 GCF_000159135.1 Corynebacterium striatum ATCC 6940 | reverse complement strand
CACTGCGTGACTGTGGGGCGCTGTCGGTCGCGCTGACTCACATAAAGTTACACACCACTTTGAAACTTCACAAATCCGCTGGTGATTGCGCTTTTTAGCTCTTTATTCCTAACCACTTTTTCAGTCCTGAAGCGTATGGATTCACTCGTCGCACGTTAACGGGCAGCAGCACCGCCCACAGCACGTACGTAACGGCCGCCGCGAGCATCATCGGCAACCCGTCGAGCATCTCCTCCATTCGCAACTCGAAGATGGCTACCGTTGCAGCGGCAATCAGCACCGGCATGTAGACGGTCTTCCACGAACACAATTCAACTGAGACAACGAGTGCGGGCACCAGGAAGCCGAATGCTGCAATGAACCAAATAGGCTCACCCACAATCAGCCAGCTAAGCCCAACGCCAAGGAGGCTCGCCGCCGGACTGACCAAGCTTGCGATGATGACATGTCGCGCCCATGTACTTTGGCTGCCGCCAAGCGTGACGAAGTTAGCCAAAGAATCAAGGTGTTCCACACAGGTCGTCGTCATGGCCAAGATGGCCATTGTCATCAGCATGTTTCCTATATTCGGTCCGTTCTCAGGCCATATGTTGCTGATGAAGGCGTTCGCCACCGCTGCGATACACAGAATCACCCAGCCGATAAGCCAACCGCGAACCAACGGGCGGTAGACCAACTGACCTTCAAGGCTTACTGGGAATCGTCCAAAATTATCATTGCCTGGCGTATCCGCTAGAAGGTCTTCGACTGTCATGGTTTTGGCTTCGGCCTTCCAACAGGTTAGCTTCCACGCGAGGATTAGCACCGTGATAGCGAGAGCAATCCACCAACGCAGATAGATGGTCAAAATGCCAGCAATCACAGCTGGCAAAAGCGCTGCGATGCGACCGTATCGAGTTTTAGTGGCCGTGTTAAGCCCTAATGGCTGCGCTTTGTTTTCGTGTGGGGCGGCAGCAAAAATACCGGCCCACAGAGCGACGAGCACGAAACTCGCAATAACCGCATTACCGGCGCGTCCCGCCAGGAAGACTCCACAAATCAAGAAAATCGACAGCAGCAAGTTTCCCCAATTCAGCGTGTTAAAGAAAAGCTTCACTGGGCACCTCCTAACGCCAGCACCGCCTCTTCCAGGGTGACTTCCTGCGCGCGTAGCCCGAATTCTGCCGCCTGGTCGAAGACGCACTCGGCGAAGTTGGGGCGGGCGTCGATAAGCACACGCTCTGCGTGGACCGAGGAATGGCGGGCCAATACCGGCAACTGTAGGCGCCCCAGCGCCCTATCTACTTGTTCCGCAGGGCCCGTCACCGCCACGATGCAATCGACGAGGCTTTCAATGGGGCCAGACAAGGGGGCTTCGCCAAGCGAAAGCACCGTGTCGAGGTAGCCCTCAATCTCATCGAGATGATGGGTAGACACCACAATCGTGCGTTTGCCCTGTTCCTCCCGGAGGACCTCAAGAAAGCGCTGACGCTTATCGACGTCGAGGCCCAGGTAGGGTTCATCCAGCAGCATCAACTCGCAGCCGGAAGCTACGGCGAAGATAAAGCCCATCGCGGACTTCTGACCGCGGGACAAGGCGGAGTAGTTCTTCTTCGGGAGCGCAAACTGCGCGGCGAGTTCTTCAGCCCGCTCCTGGTTCCAGGTCTTCCACCGCACCTTGCCGATGCGGAAGAGCTTGTCCACGTTCCATCCATCGAAAAGCGGGTTATCGATGCCCATCAGGATGATGCGATCCATGATCTTCTGGTTGTCAAAGGGGCGCTCCCCAAAGACTTTCAACCCCTCCGACTTGAGCTGGCCTGCGATCATGCGCAGCAGCGTCGTCTTGCCCACTCCATTGGGGCCCACCAGGCCGTGGGTCAGGCTATCTTCCAGCACGAAAGACAGCGCCGGAGTATTTTGCATAGCTAGGTTTTCGGCTTTAATCATTTCGACCACTCCGGGATACGTTGGGTGTTTGCAGTAATTGCAGCGTTTGCGGTGTTCGCGGCGTTTGCGGCGTTTGCGGTGTTCGCGGTCATGAGTAGAGTCCTCTGCTTTCTGCGACACGGTGGACAAGTTCTTGTAATTGCTCGCGCGTATACCCAAGGCGGACGGCCTCATCGACGAGCGGGGCGACGTATTCGGCGGCGAAGTCATTGCGACGCCGCTGGCGGATTCTTTTGGTAGCGCCGGCCGCCACGAACATGCCGATGCCGCGGCGTTTTTCTAGAATTCCGAGTTCAGTCAACAAAGCAATCCCCTTTCGCGCCGTGGCGGGGTTGATGTTGTGGAAGGCAGCTAGCTCATTCGTCGAAGGCGCCTGCGCCCCTTCTTCCAGGCCACCTTCCACGATGGAGTCCTCAATTAGCGCGGCGATCTGTCTGAACAACGGCTGCGTTGAGTTATCCATGTACGCCTGCACCTCCTCGCTTACTCGATGGGTCAGTTACTCAACTAACTAACCGAACAAGTACCTCAGATTTTAGATTCGCGCAAGAGCAAAACTTTTCTAGGCCTCCTGACCTGCCAGTTTCCTCGAAGACATCGACGTTTAGTGACTAATGGGGCACACTGGAAACCAAAGCAAATTTAGTTAGAACTATTAGAAACGGAACTTAGGAGCCATGCTTGAACGAACACTTGTCTTCGTTGACACGTCTTACCTGCTTGCGAGCTTTTATAACTCATGGGAAACCGGAGCTCGCGCGCAACTAGAAATAGACCTCCCAGAGGTCGTAAATAATCTCGGTTCCATGGTGGAAAACCAGCTCGGAAACCGCATCCACCGCCAGTACTGGTACGACGGAATCCCTGACACCGGCCCACACCGCTACCAGCGCGCACTGCGCACCTGTGATGGCGTGCAGCTTCGCACCGGCCAGCTCATCGAATGGGGCGAGCGCCGCACCCAAAAGGCAGTCGATACCCGCCTCGTTGCCGACATGATTCTCGCTGCAATGAAGCAGCAAGTCACCGACTTTGTTTTGGTTTCTGGTGACGCCGACATGATCCCGGGCGTACAAGAAGCCGTAAACGCGGGCGTGCGCGTGCACCTCTACGGCTTTGGCTGGGACTCCATGTCCTCCGCACTGCGCCACGCTTGCGACACCACGACCATTCTCGATCCGCGCGAAGATTTCGCCGACGCAATGGAGCTGCAGGTTCTGGAAGGCCCACTGCCGCCGACCATTCGGGAACCGCACAACGGCCACGATGAGCTGCCAGAACTGCCCGAGCACGACGAGTGCGGCGAGCCCTCCGAAGCGGAGGCAGCATTCGCCTCCGCACCAAAGCCGAAGCCAGCCGCATCACCGGGCTCTTCCTCCCCATCTCCCGCCGACCTTGCAGCAGGCACCGCTCCGCAGGCATCCAAGGATGGCGGGGCCGATTCCACTGAAAACGGCTCAGCCGAGATCGCCAAGACTCCCGCCCCCGTTTCCGCAGGTGACACGCAGGGCTCTAACGGCACGTCGACCCCTGAGAAGCCTTCGTCAGGTGCATCCGACGCTGCAGCCGAGTCTGGCTCCCCAAAGCCGGCCGCGCCAAAGCCGTCGATGATGGCGCCTCGTCGCAAGCTGCGCTCAAAGTACGTGCCGCTTCCCGAGGAGGTCTGGACTTCTGCAGGATTCCAGTCACCTTTCGACGTCGGCCAGCAGTATGCGTCCTGGTGGTTCGAGAACGCGGCTAGCGCGGAACAGCGCGACCAGGCCCACCTGCTCTCCGGCGGTGGACTTCCACCTGAGATCGACCGTCCGCTGCTGCAATTCGCCTGTGAGACTCTGCACGAGTACACGCTGACCGAATCCCAGCGCGTCAACCTGCGCGACGGCTTCCACTCCGGCATCCGCGGTGTCCTCATCACCGTTCGCCGCAACGAAAGCTAGAGCCGCAAGAGTCCACAAGAACGTAGTGAGTCTCAAAGCGGCAAACAAAAAGGAGGTCGGCCCTCATAGGGGGCTTGCCTCCTTATTTCTTTTGACTAGCGCAGCTTAGCTTTACTGCAGCTTACTTCTGCTCGCCGGAGCCGAGCTCCTTCTGCTTTGCCATCTCCGCACGGATCTCGTCCAGGCGGGACGCGGCCTTCAAGTCGTTGCCAGCGGCAGTGATTTCCTGGATGCGGTCGCCGCCCGAGAGCTGATGTAGCTCTTGCGCACCGAGAGCGTCGGTGTAGCGCTTTTCAATCTTGGCGCGCACCGAATCGAGGGTCGGTGTGGAGCCATCCGGCTTAAGCTCGTTCATCGAGTCCATAACCTTGGCGTTCTGCTCTTGCATCGCGGCCTGATCGGCCTGTGCTAGCAGCTCATCCACCTGCGCCAACTGCTCCTTGAGGCGAGCCTCGGACTGCTGCTGTTGAGCCTTTGCCTGCTCAGCCGCCTGCGAGGCAGCCGCGTGCTGGGTCTTGAGATCAGCAAGCTCCTGCTCCACAGCAACAAGTTGGGAAGCCACGACCTCAGCGGCCTGGTTGTACTCAGAAGCGGCCTGCGGGTCCTCCGCTTTATCCGCTAGCTCAAGGGCACGGCGAGTTTGGTTTTGGTAATCCTCCTGGGACTTCAGGAGACGGTTAATCTGCAGCTCGAGCTGGTTCTTGCGTCCAATAATCTCCGCAGCATGCTCTGAAATTTGGCGGTGCTGTTCCTTGGCGCCCTCCACGGCCTGCTGAATTTGGACCTTAGGATCCGCGTTCTCGTCGATCTTCTGGTCGAAAGAGGACATTACGTACTTCCAGCCCTTGCTGAATGGATTCGCCATTGAACTAACTCCTTGTTCGCTTAAGTAACGTGGTCCCATGAAAAAGACGCTTTCTAGCGAGTTTAGCGGGACTCACTGGAAAGCGCCGGGGGCGAAAGAAAAATCTTTAGCCGTTGGTCTGAGCGTTCTGCTCCTCAACCTGGCGGCGAACATCATCCATGTCGAGCCCCTTAACCTGGGTAATAAGATCCTCAAGTGCTGCCGGCGGTAGTGCACCAGCCTCACGGAAGACCATGATTCCGTCGCGGAAAATCATCAGGGTTGGAATGGACTGGATCTGCAGTGCAGCAGCCAGGCCTTGGTTAGCTTCGGTGTCGAGCTTGGCAAACGTTGCATCCGTGTGCTGCTCAGAGGCCTTTTCATAAACAGGGGCAAAACGCTTACAAGGTCCGCACCAATCGGCCCAAGCGTCTACGAGGGTAATGCCCTCACCGCTAACGGTCTGCTCAAAAGTCTCTTCGGTTACGTCGATCGTTGCCATATAAATCTCTCCTCTTTTTCGGGGTCTTTCCTATCAACGGTACATGAGCCTGAGTTATTCCTTGGCAATTCATTGCGTGATACCCCAGGGGGGGTATAGGCTCAGGGTGTACTCAAAGAAAGGAAACGAATCATGGCAGTCAAGCACTACACCGTCGAGGGCATGACCTGCGGCCACTGCGAGATGTCCGTCAAGGAAGAGGTCGGCGAGATCACCGGCGTCCACGAGGTCACCGCTGACCACACCACCGGCGCAGTCACCGTTGAGGGCGAAGGCTTCAGCGACGAGCAGGTTGCCGCCGCCGTTAAAGAGGCTGGTTACACCCTCAAGGCATAAGCGCCACAACCATCCAAACCCCAACTCGCGTAAAGAAGCGATCACTTCCCATGACTAACCTCGTCCACCTCGATCTCGGCGTTTCCGGCATGACGTGCACCTCGTGCTCGTCCCGCGTCGAACGCAAGCTCAACAAGGTCGATGGAGTTGAGGCCACCGTGAACTTTGCCACGGAGTCCGCCTCAATTGAATACGACCCTTCCACTTCCACCCCTGACTCCCTCATCGAGGTTGTGCGGGGCGCAGGCTACGACGCCTTCGCAATGACCGAAGAGCAAAAGGCGGATTCCGAAGAGACTGCCAATCCGGTGGACGAGGCCCGCGCGCAGGAGGCCAAGGACCTGCTGCGCCGCACGATTATCTCTGCCGCGATTTCCACGCCGATCATGGTGGTCTCCATGCTGCCGGCCCTCCAGTTCACCAACTGGCAGTGGGCTGCAGCTATTTTGGCCACCATCGTCTACATCTTCGGCGGCGCCCCCTTCCACGAGGCCACCTGGGCGAACCTCAAGCACGGCTCGTTTACCATGGACACGCTCATCACCATGGGCACCACCGCGGCCTACTTCTGGTCGCTCTACGCCATGTTCTTCGGCCACGCCGGCCATCCGGGCATGAAGATGCACATGGAGCTCGTATCCAACAATGCTGAGATGGACCACATCTACCTGGAGTCGGTAGGCATGGTCATCACGTTCTTGCTGCTCGGCCGCTGGTTTGAGGTCAAGGCAAAGGGCCAGTCTTCAGAGGCACTGCGCACGCTTCTGGGGATGGGAGCCAAGGACGCTACGCTGCTTGTCGACGGCGCAGAGAAGCGCGTGCCCATCAAGGACCTCAAAGTAGGCGACGTGTTTGTCGTCCGCCCAGGTGAAAAGATTGCCACGGACGGCGTCGTCAATGCCGGAGCCTCGGCTGTGGATGAATCGATGCTCACCGGAGAATCCGTGCCGGTTGAGGTCAAGGAAGGCGACCATGTCACCGGCGCCACCATCAATTCCTCCGGCCGCCTAGAGGTACGCGCCACCAAGGTGGGTGCGGACACCACCTTGGCTCAGATGGCCAAGCTAGTCACCGAGGCACAGGCGTCAAAGGCCCCCGTGCAGCGCCTCGTGGACAAGATCGCGCAGGTCTTCGTCCCCATCGTCATCGCGATCTCCGTACTCACGCTCATCGCACACCTCATCATCGGTGGCGCCGCCGCCACCGCCCCGGCCTTCGTCGCTGCTGTCGCCGTGCTGATCATTGCTTGCCCGTGCGCAATGGGTTTGGCCACGCCTACTGCGATCCTGGTGGGCACCGGCCGCGGCGCTCAGCTGGGCTTGCTCATCAAGGGCCCGGAGATCCTGGAATCCACCAAGCAGGTGGACACCATCGTCCTGGACAAGACCGGCACCATCACCGAAGGCAAGATGTCGGTTGCTGGCGTGCACGCCGCACAAACCAGTGACCAGGACGCCACTCAGGTTCTCAAGCTCGCCGCGGCGGTAGAAGCGGGATCCGAGCACCCCATCGCCAAGGCCATCGTGCATGCTGCTAGCGACGTAACGCCCGCCTCCGACTTTGTCTCCGTGGCAGGCCGTGGCGTCGAGGGCACGGTCGAGGGGCAGCGCATCCGTGTCGGACGCGTCGAGGGCGAGCTGGGCAGCCTTAGCGAGGCATTCCGCGCTGCCGAAGCAGAGGGCGGAACCCCGGTTGCCGTCTACGCTGCCGACGCCCTCATCGGCATCATCGATGTCCGCGACACCGTCAAGGAATCCTCCGCTGCGGCCGTGGCCCAGCTGAAGGAGCTGGGGCTTGTCCCACACCTGCTGACCGGCGACAACGAAAGCGCCGCGCAGGCCGTGGCGCAGGCCGTGGGCATCGACCCAGAAAACGTCACTGCGGGCGTGCTTCCGGAGGAAAAGGTGGACGTCGTCAAGCAGCTCCAAAGCTCGGGCTGCAACGTTGCCATGGTGGGTGACGGCGTGAATGACGCCGCCGCACTCGCCCAAGCAGATTTGGGCCTGGCCATGGGCGCAGGTACCGACGTGGCCATCGAGGCTTCCGACATAACGCTGATGAACGATGATCTACGCTCTGCTGCCGACGCCATCCGACTCTCGCGCCGTACTCTGCGCATCATCAAGGGCAACCTATTCTGGGCATTCGCCTACAATGTCATACTCATTCCAGTCGCGGCAATCGGGCTACTTAACCCCCTGTTTGCGGGTATTGCGATGGCCTTTAGTTCGGTTTTTGTTGTAAGTAATTCACTGCGACTAAGGACTTTCCAGCCCACCGCATAAAAACGCAGTGCACAGGGGAAATTGGACTTACAATCCCAAAGCATGCCCGATCTCAAAAGTAACACGCTATCTCGAAACGAGCGCCTAGACCGTCTTCCTGTCACCGGCAAGCACAAACGCCTGCTAGTGGGCTCCGGAATCGGTTGGGCGCTCGACGCTATGGACGTCGGCCTCATCTCTTTCATCATGGCCGCACTCGCGGTGCATTGGGGAATCACACCGACTCAATCCTCTTGGCTGGCCTCAATCGGATTCGTCGGCATGGCGCTTGGCGCCACTTTCGGCGGCTTGCTTGCCGATAAGCTCGGCCGTCGCCACGTCTTCGCGCTGACCCTTCTGGTCTATGGTCTGGCCACGGGAGCCTCAGCGCTCTCGACGGGACTAGCTATGCTCTTGGTGCTGCGTTTCATCGTGGGCCTGGGCCTGGGCGCGGAGCTACCCGTTGCATCGACGCTGATTTCGGAATTCTCACCGGTCAAGGTACGCGGCCGCATGGTTGTGCTGCTGGAGGCATTCTGGGCCGTGGGCTGGATCCTGGCAGCGGTCATCGGCACCTTTGTAGTCGGGGTATCGGCAAGCGGCTGGCGTTGGGCGCTGGCACTTGGCATGGTCCCGGCCTTCTATGCCCTCTTCGTGCGCATGAAGCTGCCGGAGTCCGTGCGATTCTTGGAATCCAAGGGCAAGCACGCGGAGGCAGAGGACATCGTGGCCTCCTTCGAAGCTGAGGCCGCAGCCGAGGGCAAGGAACTGCCAGAAAACGCTGCGGCACCCACTTATGCCGAGGAAGATGTCACCTCCGGCAGCATTTGGTCGCGCTCTCTGCGCGGGCGTACCGCGGCGTTGTGGACCATCTGGTTCTGTGTGAACTTAAGCTACTACGGCGCCTTCATCTGGATTCCGTCGCTGCTCGTTGCCGATGGATTTACCCTGGTGAAGTCCTTCAGCTTCACGCTCATCATCACGCTGGCGCAGCTTCCGGGCTACGCGGCAGCGGCCTGGCTGATTGAGACTTGGGGCCGCCGCCCTACGCTGGCCGCTTTCCTCGTGGGCTCCGCGTGCGCCGCCGGCCTATACGGCTTTGCGGACTCCACCGCGCTCATTTTGATTGCTGGTTGCCTGCTTTCCTTCTTTAACCTCGGTGCGTGGGGCGCACTCTACGCAATCGGCCCAGAGCTCTACCCCACCCACCTGCGCGGGGCTGGCACGGGTGCCGCTGCGGGCTTTGGCCGCTTGGCCTCCATCATCGCGCCGCTTATCGTTCCGGTTATCCTGGCTGGTGCGGGCGCACACTGGCTGTTCATCCTCTTTGCCGCTGCGTTCGCAATTGCGGCAGCCGCCGCCTTTGTACTACCGGAGCAACGCGGAAAGGTACTTAAGTAGATGCCCCACAGAGTGCGTTCGACGCTAGCCCTTGGCGGCTATTGCGCCGTCATTGTTTCGTTGACCACTCTCAAGGCCTTCTTCCAGATTGGCTACCTTTGGAAGCCGGAAAACCAGCGGGCCCGCGATATTCGCTGGATTCCGCTGGATGACTTGTTCTCCGGCAGCTGGTTCAAGCCGCTGTTTGAATACGGCGGCAACTTCGCATTCTTTGTCCCGCTGGGCGTTCTGCTTTTTGTGCAGCTGCGGTCCAAGCGTGCGGCCACGCTCTGGGGTTTCGCTTTCTCGGTGTTGGTGGAAACCATCCAGTATGTCTTCGCGTTGGGGCGCACTGACATTGATGACTTGTTCTTTAACACGCTTGGCGCGTGGTTTGGTGCTTGGCTAGCACAGCGCCTTGGCCGCAGATTCGATGCAGTGTGGCACTGGCTGGCGATCGCTGTGACCGTGGTTTTCGTGGTGCTGGTTGCCCTCGGCCCGCGCCTCGGTGATCCCGATAAGGTCAAGGACCTCTCGAAGCCAGATGCAGTGATGCTTGACGACGCCCCGGTGCCTAAGACTTGATTCCAACCTGCTCAAGGATGTTTCGCCGTGCCTGCTGCCACTGGAGGCCAGCGGGATTGGCCCATGAAA
>NZ_GG667534.1 GCF_000159135.1 Corynebacterium striatum ATCC 6940 | reverse complement strand
TGTATTGAGTTGTTGTTTGTTGTTTTATGTCGGCGGTAACTTACTCTCCCACAACCTCCCGGTTGCAGTACCATCAGCGCGGGCAGGCTTAGCTTCCGGGTTCGGAATGGGTCCGGGCGTTTCCCTGTCGCTATTGACCACCGACAAACTTTCGGGGCAGCAGAACTTTTGTGTTCTGGTGTGCTCCGGTGTTGTGTCAGATACTGCATAGTGGACGCGAACACGTGTGTGTTTTCTTGTTTGTGCACGGTAGTGTCGTGTGTGTTTGTTTTGGTCTATTAGTACCAGTAGACTCCACACCTTGCGGTGCTTCCATGTCTGGCCTATCAACCCCATAGTCTTTAGGGGACCTCAAATGAAACCTCATCTTAAAACAGGCTTCCCGCTTAGATGCTTTCAGCGGTTATCCCTTCCGTACGTAGCCAACCAGCGATGCCCCTGGCGGAACAACTGGCACACTAGAGGTACGTCCGTCCCGGTCCTCTCGTACTAGGGACAGCCTTCTTCAAGTTTCAACGCGCGCGGCGGATAGAGACCGAACTGTCTCACGACGTTCTGAACCCAGCTCGCGTGCCGCTTTAATGGGCGAACAGCCCAACCCTTGGGACCTACTCCAGCCCCAGGATGCGACGAGCCGACATCGAGGTGCCAAACCATCCCGTCGATATGGACTCTTGGGGAAGATCAGCCTGTTATCCCCGGGGTACCTTTTATCCGTTGAGCGACACCACATCCACAAGTAGGTGCCGGATCACTAGTCCCGACTTTCGTCCCTGTTCGAGCTGTCACTCTCACAGTCAAGCTCCCTTGTGCACTTACACTCACCACCTGATTGCCAACCAGGCTGAGGGAACCTTTGGGCGCCTCCGTTACATTTTGGGAGGCAACCGCCCCAGTTAAACTACCCACCAGGCACTGTCCCCAACCCAGATCATGGGCCAAGGTTAAGGTATCCAATCCGATCAGAGTGGTATTTCAACAACGACTCCACGCGTGCTGGCGCACACGTCTCATAGTCTCCCACCTATCCTACACAAACCGAACCGAACACCAATACCAAGCTATAGTGAAGGTCCCGGGGTCTTTTCGTCCTGCCGCGCGTAACGAGCATCTTTACTCGTAGTGCAATTTCACCGGGCCTGTGGTTGAGACAGCAGGGAAGTCGTTACGCCATTCGTGCAGGTCGGAACTTACCCGACAAGGAATTTCGCTACCTTAGGATGGTTATAGTTACCACCGCCGTTTACTGGGGCTTAAATTCTCAGCTTCACCAAGCAAAGCTTGATTAACCGGTCCTCTTAACCTTCCAGCACCGGGCAGGCGTCAGTCCATATACATCAACTTAACGTCTTCGCATGGACCTGTGTTTTTGATAAACAGTCGCTTCCCTCTATTCTCTGCGACCCCACAACGCTTCCCACCGCAAAGGTGTTAACGCCATAGGGTCCCCCTTCTCCCGAAGTTACGGGGGCATTTTGCCGAGTTCCTTAACCACAGTTCACCCGAACGCCTTAGTATTTTCAACCTGACTACCTGTGTCGGTTTGGGGTACGGGCCGAGTATATACATCGCTAGAGGCTTTTCTCGACAGTACGGGATCACCAACTTCACCAATTAAGGCTACGCATCACGTCTGAGCTAACAAGTGCGGATTTACCTACACCATCACCTACACGCTTACACCAACAATCCACTAAGCGGCATGGCTACCCCACTGTGTCACCCCATCGCTTGAACCACACATCAGGCCCCACGGCTTGCCACCATGTTAACCCGAAGGCTAATCACAGTAACGCACGGTGGTTAGTATCAGTGCTTTATCAGGGGCGCATATACTCGGGTACCAGAATATCAACTGGTTATCCATCGACTACGCCTGTCGGCCTCGCCTTAGGTCCCGACTCACCCTGGGAAGACGAACTTGACCCAGGAACCCTTAGTCATCCGGCGGGAAGGATTCTCACCTTCCAATTCGTTACTCATGCCTGCATTCTCACTCGCACACACTCCACGCCTCCTCACGGTAACGCTTCAACACGTGCACGACGCTCCCCTACCCAATAAAAAAATATTATTGCCGCGGCTTCGGCGGTGTGCTTGAGCCCCACTACATTGTCGGCGCAGAACCACTCGACCAGTGAGCTATTACGCACTCTTTCAAGGATGGCTGCTTCTAAGCCAACCTCCTGGCTGTCTTCGCGATCCCACATCCTTTTCCACTTAGCACACCCTTAGGGGCCTTAACCGGCGATCTGGGCTGTTTCCCTCTCGACTATGAAGCTTATCCCCCACAGTCTCACTGCCGCACAACACATTAATGGCATTCGGAGTTTGGCTGACATTGCTAAGATTGTAGTCCCGCTCAACCAACCAGTAGCTCTACCTCCACCAAGCTAATGCGACGCTGCACCTAAATGCATTTCGGGGAGAACCAGCTATCACGGAGTTTGATTGGCCTTTCACCCCTACCCACAGCTCATCCCCGCAGTTTTCAACCTACGTGGGTTCGCGCCTCCACAGCATCTTACTGCTGCTTCACACTGGCCATGGGTAGATCACCCCGCTTCGGGTCCAGGACATGCCACTAAACACCCCATTAGGATTCGGTTTCCCTACGGCTACCCCACACGGGTTAACCTCGCGACATGCCGCTGACTCGCAGGCTCATTCTTCAAAAGGCACGCCATCACACACAAAAAGTGCTCTGACGGATTGTAAGCACATGGTTTCAGGAACTATTTCACTCCCCTCCCGGGGTACTTTTCACCATTCCCTCACGGTACTATCCACTATCGGTCACACTGAGTATTTAGGCTTACCGGGTGGTCCCGGCAGATTCACAGCAGATTCCACGAGCCCGCTGCTACTCGGGCAACCCAACAACCCACACACCATCATCTTCAGCTACAGGACTATCACCTTCTACGGCAGGCGTTTCCACACCACTTCACCTAACAACAATGCGCAAGCAGGACGTCAGTAGCCATCCTCATCAGGGCCCACAACACCGCACACACAACCCCTACCAGGTATCACATGCACACGGTTTAGCCTCATCCACGTTCGTTCGCCACTACTAGCAGAATCATTATTATTTTCTTCTCCTACGGGTACTGAGATGTTTCACTTCCCCGCGTAACCCCCACAACAGCTATGAATTCACTGCAAGGTAACACCCCATAACAGGTGCCAGGTTTCCCCATTCGGACATCCTCGGATCAACGCTCAATTGACAACTCCCCGAGGCTTAACGCAGCCTTTCACGTCCTTCATCGGCTCAGCATGCCAAGGCATCCACCATGCGCCCTAAATAACGAACACACAACCAACACAACA
>NZ_GG667535.1 GCF_000159135.1 Corynebacterium striatum ATCC 6940 | reverse complement strand
ATGAGTACATCAATGTTTTGTAGCCTGCGCATTTTAGCTACGTAGCGTTCATCTGCCGGCGGGAAGGCCGCTAATTCATCGACGAGCTGATCCAGTCGGTAGTAGGCGACGCTGTATTCGGCCTGGCAGGCAGCAATACCGATAGCGCAGGCGATGTAGGTTTTACCTGCACCGGTCGGTGCCAGGACGTGCACATTGGAAGGTTCGTCGCGCCAGGGTGTTGCGGCCAGTCGTTTGAGCTGGCGTAGATTCAACCTTCGTTCATCGGGGTTGATCAGCTCGGCGAGTGTTGCTCCCGGATAGCGGAATTTGGCTTGGGCTATGGCTTTGACGATGTTGGTTTGCCGACGCTTGGCTGCGGTTTCTTCCACTGCCTTTAAGAAGATCTCCTCTGGTAGAGCGGTGTTGGCGTCATCGGCAGCGGCCAGGTCGAAGAAGATATCGGCGAAGGTCGACAGACGCAGTTTACGCAGTGTAGCGCGCATGTCGTCGTCAAGATTGATGGTGGTCATGGTGGTCTAGGCCTCCTTCTTCGAGGTCGCGGTTGGGGTGTCGTAGTAGCTGGCGGGGCGCAGGAACACTGCATCAGGGATGGCGGTGATATCTACAGTGCGCGACTGGCCTTGATCGACCTGGACTGCTGGCGTTTGGTTAAGGGTGTGACCGTTGCGGGCGATGTCGGCTTGAATCCGTGCGATGACCTGCATGTTGGGTGCCAGGTTATGGTCGATGACTTGCTGGCAGGCAGGCTCTAGCGTGGTCTTGTTGTGCTTGTTTCCCAGCTTGACGAGTACGTTGCGGGCGGTATGCAGTCCGCGGGGTATGGCTTTGGCGTTGCGGTCCAAGATTGATAAGACAACCTTGGTGGTTGCCGACCCAAACGACGAGGCCCGAGCAAGCAGCTCGTTGCGGGTAAGAGGTTTGATCCCAGCGATATCCTTGTCCGGGGTATGTGCCGGATCGGTGCAATAGCGGTACTTGAACCCGTGCATGCGCGAGTGTTCTGCAACCAGCTCGTCACCGTCGAAGATGCTGACCAGGCTGTTGGTCAGCCGTGCCCGCAGAGTCTTGCCGATGTACTGAAACGGCACCGAGTAGTACTGGTAATCGCAGCAGATATGCCAGTTACGGTCGACTTTGACAGCCCGCCAGGACACTTCCGTAAACGGAGTATCCGGCAAGTCACGCATCATGGGTGCTTCATCCGCATCAAATAGCTCCCTGCGAGTGAGCCCATCAGGCCTAGGCATGTTCATGTTGATGTCGTCGACGCGCTGGGCGATAGTCTCGTTGAGCTCATCGAGGCTGTAGAAGGTCATCCCGTCGAAGTAGCCGAGGATGCGCGTGTAGACGAGTTGGACGGCACGTTCCACAGCAGCTTTATCCCGAGGTTTTCCAGGCCGGGCTGGCACGAGGAGGATGTCGTAGTAGTCGGCGAAGTCGGCGTAGCGTTCTTGGATGCGCCGGCCGGGCTTGTTCTTCACCGGACGGTAAGTCGCGGTCGGTGCGTTATCGGGCACGATGATGCCAGGACGTTTGCCGAGGTAGTCCAAGGCTTTCACATGGCAGGAAATCCAGTTGTCCATCTTCTCGTTAGCTGTTGCTGTCACAAACAGCAGTGAAGAATACGGGCAGATGGCCACGAATAAGCTGGCTTTCATGCCGACGTCGCCGGTGGCTTTATCGATGATGGAAACCTTGTCGCCGGCCCAGTCGACGTAGAGTTCCTGGCCTGGCTCGTGTTCGATAATCGAGGTCATTCCAGAGGTGCGGATGTGGGTGCGCAGTCGTTCGCAGAACTGGGAGTACTGATACTTCGA
>NZ_GG667536.1 GCF_000159135.1 Corynebacterium striatum ATCC 6940 | reverse complement strand
CCATGACCGTATCAATGACTGGGCAACACCAGGACAATAATGCCCCAGACACCCAACAATGCACCAACATACAACCACTTTGAATAACCCAACTGTTTAAGGTGTGTCTCCACCCGATTAAAAAAATTGTTGGCAGTACAACACAGCGTGTACTCAACCAACACACCCACAACTGTGGGCACAAAAATAAAGCTCCTTAGAAAGGAGGTGATCCAGCCGCACCTTCCGGTACGGCTACCTTGTTACGACTTCGTCCCAATCGCCGATCCCACCTTCGACAGCTCCCTAACGAGTTTGAGCCACTGGCTTCGGGTGTTACCAACTTTCATGACGTGACGGGCGGTGTGTACAAGGCCCGGGAACGTATTCACCGCAGCGTTGCTGATCTGCGATTACTAGCGACTCCGACTTCATGGGGTCGAGTTGCAGACCCCAATCCGAACTAAGGCCGGCTTTCAGCGATTCGCTCCACCTCACAGTGTCGCTGCGCGTTGTACCGACCATTGTAGCATGTGTGAAGCCCTGGACATAAGGGGCATGATGATTTGACGTCATCCCCACCTTCCTCCGAGTTGACCCCGGCAGTCTCTCATGAGTCCCCAACCAAATGCTGGCAACATAAGACAAGGGTTGCGCTCGTTGCGGGACTTAACCCAACATCTCACGACACGAGCTGACGACAACCATGCACCACCTGTATACAAACCACAAGGGAGGACGTATCTCTACGCCTGTCTTGTATATGTCAAGCCCAGGTAAGGTTCTTCGCGTTGCATCGAATTAATCCACATGCTCCGCCGCTTGTGCGGGCCCCCGTCAATTCCTTTGAGTTTTAGCCTTGCGGCCGTACTCCCCAGGCGGGGCGCTTAATGCGTTAGCTACGGCACAGAAGACGTGGAAGCCCCCTACACCTAGCGCCCACCGTTTACGGCATGGACTACCAGGGTATCTAATCCTGTTCGCTACCCATGCTTTCGCTCCTCAGCGTCAGTTACTGCCCAGAGACCTGCCTTCGCCATCGGTGTTCCTCCTGATATCTGCGCATTTCACCGCTACACCAGGAATTCCAGTCTCCCCTACAGCACTCAAGTCAGCCCGTATCGCCTGCACGCCCGGAGTTAAGCCCCGGAATTTCACAGACGACGCGACAAACCACCTACGAGCTCTTTACGCCCAGTAATTCCGGACAACGCTCGCACCCTACGTATTACCGCGGCTGCTGGCACGTAGTTAGCCGGTGCTTCTTATACAGGTACCGTCACTTACGCTTCGTCCCTGTCGAAAGGAGTTTACAACCCGAAGGCCTTCATCCCCCACGCGGCGTCGCTGCATCAGGCTTCCGCCCATTGTGCAATATTCCCCACTGCTGCCTCCCGTAGGAGTCTGGGCCGTATCTCAGTCCCAATGTGGCCGTACACCCTCTCAGGCCGGCTACCCGTCGACGCCTTGGTAGGCCATTACCCCACCAACAAGCTGATAGGCCGCGAGCTCATCTTGCACCGAAAAAACTTTCCACAACTGACACTAAACAGCTGTCCTATCCGGTATTAGACCCAGTTTCCCAAGCTTATCCCGAAGTGCAAGGCAGATCACCCACGTGTTACTCACCCGTTCGCCACTCGAGTACCCGCAGCAAGCTGCAGGCCTTTCCGTTCGACTTGCATGTGTTAAGCACGCCGCCAGCGTTCGTCCTGAGCCAGGATCAAACTCTCCACAAAAAAATTTCAGCACAAAAGCCAAAAAATCAGGCCGTGAAAAGCCCAAACCTAACAAAAAGACAAACCAACCAAA
>NZ_GG667537.1 GCF_000159135.1 Corynebacterium striatum ATCC 6940 | reverse complement strand
CGCTGATAATGGGAATACAGGATCGGAACCACGTGGAATGACCCACTTCTTGACTGGCCATGATCTCCTCATGTGCCTTCAGCGTGATCTGTCTTCCATGTTAGTTCCGCCCCTGTACCGCAATCCGGTGAATCCGCCCATGACCTTATAGGAGCGTGACGTCTCCACCGTGACCACCCCGGCAGGTGTCTAGTGTAGTCGTCCCATCAGCGTCTTGTCTGCCCGGAAACCCCGGATCGCGGGTCACCCGCACGTTTGCTCACAGACAGGACCTGATCCCCAATGCCTACCACTTTCGACTGCCCCACCGGCCCCGTCGCCGGAATCGACACCCACACCGATACCCACACTGTTGCCGTCATTTCGGACACCGGCCGGCACATCGCCACCGACACCTTCCCCGCCACCAACCCTGGCTACGTGGCGATTTCAGAGTTCATGGCAACCTACGGTGTCACCACCGTCGGTGTGGAAGGAACCAGCTCCTATGGAGCAGGCCTGACACGCCACCTTCGCACCCAGAAATACTCAGTCGTAGAAGTCTTACGCCCTACCCGGGCCGTTCGACGCCGGGACGGCAAATCAGACCCCGTTGATGCTGTCGCTGCCGCCCGCCAGGTGCTCACCGGGGAAGCCTTAAGCATCCCGAAAGACACTTCTGGGCCAGTGGAATCCCTCCGTGGGTTGCAGATCACCCGCCGTCAGCTCGTGATGACAGCAGCGAAACTGATGACAACGATCAAATCGTTGCTGGTCACAGCACCCGATGAGATTCGACGCCGCTATAGTGCGATGTCCACATTGGTCATGGTGGAGGCCTTGTCCCGGTGCCGACCATCAGCTGACCTGGCCGACCCCAGAAATGGGGTGCTCCTCGCGTTGAAGACATTAGCCACCACCTATCGTGATTTACAGAAACAGGGCACGCAGCTGGAAAAACACATCAGTATCCTGGTTGAGATGATCAATCCGCATGTGACCTCGATATTTGGGTGTGGTTCCGTGGTGGCTGCTGATCTGATTGTCAGTGTGGGGGATAATCCAGGCCGGATTCACTCCGAGGCAGCATTAGCTCATCTGTGCGGGGTCGCACCGATTCCGGCTAGTTCTGGACGGACTCATCGGCACCGTCTCAACCGGGGTGGTGATCGTCGGGCGAATTCTGCGTTGCATCGGATCGCGTTGGTGCGGATGCATCATGACCAACGCACCAGGGACTACGTAGCCAAACGCACCAAGGAAGGATTGTCGAAAAAGGAGATCTTACGGTGTCTGAAACGCGCCATTGTCAGGGAGGTCTACCGGGTGTTGTGCTTGGGTCAGGCCGTTCTTCCAACGGGCCAGGTAGAGGTTGATGAACTCAAAGCTCGACGGATCGAGAGACAGTTATCGCAAGCCCAGGTTGCTGAAAAACTCGGGTGTGCCCCGGCGAGAATCAGTGATATCGAAACCGGCAAGCGCCCTTTGCCGGAGTTGAGGTTGGCTTATGAAGAACTTCTCAAATCAGCTTGACACAACATAGGAGCAT
>NZ_GG667538.1 GCF_000159135.1 Corynebacterium striatum ATCC 6940 | reverse complement strand
AGGGCTCTGATCGCAGCGTGATGCGGGCATCGATGCCGTTTTCTGGAGTTCCAAAAGCGAGGCCCTCTTCACCGACAGCCTCTACGAGTCGAGCATGGCTCACACCAACGAGCAGGCCGCCCGCATCGCCTCCGCCGGCATTCAGATACTCTTCGACTCGCCTACCAACCAGCAATTCGCACTCCTCACGCCTGATCAGGAGGCCGCGCTGTCCGAGAACTACGTCTGCCAGTTCTTCGAGGAACACGAAGGCCTGCACGCGGTGCGTTTCTGCACGTCCTGGTCCACGCGCGACGAGGACGTCGACGCGCTCTGTGCCTCCATCGCCCAACTCTAGGTCTACCCCTGTTCGAATACCCCTGTTCGACTAATACATTGGACAATCGGTTGCAGGCTTTCCGATGCCTCTTTATCCTCCGTGGCATGACCGTCTCGATCTTCGATGCTCTTGCTCTCGGCGTCGATTCTCTCAAGGAAGCCGCTGGCCTCACCGTGGCTGAACTCCGCGACCGCGGCCTAACACTCGCCGACGCCAAGTTCATCCACCCCTTGGCCGCCGTCTACTGGCGCACTAAGCCCAAAGGCATCGCCGAGGCCCGCAAGGCCGCCCGCGCTGCCGGCCATTCCCTGCGCGTGCTCGCCCGCATCGAGGTGCTCGCCGCGCGCTGCGACGACCCCAACGCCGCCCGCGTGACCTTGTGTGGCACGGCGGAGACCAAGCTCGATGAGGTCGGCGCGAGTCTTGCCAAGCCGAAGACCCGCGTGGAGTCTGCCCGCCATACCTATGGCAAAGACGGCTGGCACCGTTTGGTGATTAACACCCAAGACCCGTGGCTGATGGACATGCTCGGCGCGCTGCCCGGCGACGACCTGCTCGACGGGTTCAAACAGTTCGTCGCTGGCGGGGAGCAAATTCAAGCCCCAGCCCGTGCTGCGCACGTAGTTATTCGTCTCGACGAGCACGAGGAATACCTCAAAGAAGACAAGCTCATTCGCGCCACGGACGGGACGGTGCGCCCGGCGCGCCTATTGGCTCAGGAAAAGCTGGCC
>NZ_GG667539.1 GCF_000159135.1 Corynebacterium striatum ATCC 6940 | reverse complement strand
GGTCAAGTCCGCGGATGTGGTGTATGAGTTCTTTCGAATCGTCGGTGATCGGTTAGCCGGGATCGGGTCCGGCACGGGCCTGGGCGTGGTTGGTCATTAGGCTGCAATCTCCTTGCCTGCCGGGGTGGTGGTGTCGGCGTCGAGGACATTGGCTGTGATCAACGCTTTGGTTTGCTCTAGGCTTGTCAACGACATGTAGCGTTTCTGTTGAATCCATTCATCATGCTGCTCAGCAAGGACGGCCCCGACTAGGCGAATCACAGCATCACGGTGGGGGAAGATCCCGACAACATCAGTGCGCCGGCGGATCTCGCGATTGAGCCGTTCGGTGGGGTTATTCGACCAGACTTTGGTCCACACTGACTTCGGTGTGTGGGTAAACGCCAACACATCATCAAGATGTTCTTCTAGGTAGTCTGCAACATGTGGAAATTTCGCCTGGCAGAATTCCACCACTTCCCGAGCCTGAGTCCACACCGCCTCAGCATCGGGTTGTTGGAAGATCGTGTGGAACATCGCCGATAATGTCGGCCACTGGGTCTTCGGCACCATGGACGAGAGGTTCTTAGCGAAGTGGGTGCGGCACCGCTGCCAGGAGGCATGTGGCAGCACATCAGACACCGCTGCTTGAATGCCTAAGTGAGCGTCACTTGTCACCAGGTAGACATCACCTAGACCGCGGGCTTTTAAGTCCCTAAAGAACCCGGTCCACGAAGCGGTGGACTCAGCGGTAGCTACTTGCATGCCTAACAGTTCCCGGTAGCCGTCATTGTTGACACCGGTTGCTAGCAGCACACTCGTTTTGACCACGCGTCCGCCTTCCCGGACTTTCATCGTCAGCGCGTCGCACGAGAGGTAGTAGTACGGGCCGGAATCTAGTGGCCGGGTGCGGAAATCCTCCACCATCGAATCCAAGTCTTTGGCCATTTCACTAACTTGTGACTTCGATAGGTTTGTGATGCCGAGAGTGGCGACCAGGTCGTTCATTCTGCGGGTAGACACGCCTT
>NZ_GG667540.1 GCF_000159135.1 Corynebacterium striatum ATCC 6940 | reverse complement strand
AGAAGACCTCGTTGCTGAAGTACCCGAGTATTTTGGTGTAGGCGATTTTCACAGCACGTTCTACTGCCGCTTTGTCGCGTGGCCTGCCGGGCCGAGTCGGCACGATCGTGACCCCGTAATAGTCGGCAAACGCTGCGTAACGTCAGTGACCATCCGGTAGCCTGAATGCTTCCTCGGCCGGTAGGTCGCCGTAGAAGCATTATCTGGCACGATGACTGCTGGTAATTTGCCAAGATAGTTCAACGCTTTGACGTGGCACTCAATCCACGCCGGCATCTTCTCGTTCGCAGCGGCCGTGACGTACATCAGCCCTGAGTATGGGCTGACCGCGACGAACAATGACGCCTTGAATGCGGTATCACCACTGGCCTGATCCGTCACTGGCACTTTGTCACCGGCCCAGTCAACGTAAAGCTCTTGGCCTGGCTCATGGGTGATAACTTCAACGAGATCATTGGCACGCAGAAACTCATTGAGCCCACTGCAGAACTGGGAGTACTGGTACTTTGTCTTGTCCGTCGGACACGGCTGCGATAAGTAGTCCATCCACAGCTTATGCCTGGTCACATGCTTTGTACTTTTCAGCTTGCGTGCAAGAGCGTGAAAATCAGGCTGGTCGTAGGACATCGTCCGTTTACTCCGGCCGTCGCTGAATCGATCATCGAACCATCCCGGTGGAAGTTGACGGAAACGCTCTGGAGTTAGTGCCTCATCGTTGATGACTTTCTTTGCGCGGGATACTTCTCGTCGTGAACATCCCAATGCGTGTGTGATCTGCGCGTAGCTAGCACCATCAAGGCACATCGCGATGATCTGTTTGAAGTTGGCCACAAGGACCAGCTCCTTCCAAGTAGAAGTTGACGCAACACCAGCGGATCGTGGTGCCGCCAACATCAACTATGAAAGAAAACCCCCTTGCAGTACCGGGTACGTGGAACCCCGGTACCAACTACGCGGACTCGCGGTACCAACTACCCCAAATC
>NZ_GG667541.1 GCF_000159135.1 Corynebacterium striatum ATCC 6940 | reverse complement strand
CGTCCAACAGCTGTTTGACGTGCTGAAGTGTTGTAGGTTGGCGTGCATCGAGAAACTTGGTCATGGTTTGATGCGAGCGTTCATCTTTGCCTTGGGTTTGCGGGCCAAAACCTGCAATGGACCAGATACCTTGGGCGGCGAGCCAGCGCTCGGTATCGGACAACCGGCCCCGGTGATAGGTGGCGAAAGCTTCACCGTTATCGGTCAAAAGTTCCTGCGGGCGACCATACGTTTCTATTGCTGCGGCCAAGGTAGTGCGAGCATCGAATCCGTTTTCTTTGGCGGCGAAGGCTTGTGAGCCCAGATCAAACCGGCTGGCATCATCAACCAGCTGGTAGATAGTGATCTGGGTATGTGGAGTGTCAAAGAGTCGGTAGACAAACCCGTCGAGTTGCCACAGCTCATCGACTTTATCGCGTGCCCAGCGTTTAAAGCTTTTACGAGGACGTTTACGGGCATTGGCCTCAGCAACACCAGCTTCGTGGAGCCAAAGCGCAATCGTAGACCGTGCCGGTGGGTGCTCTAAACCAAGGTCATCAATGAGGTAGTAATAGATTGACCACGGGCCATAGTCCCGTCCCTGGGCCTTGAGCACTGATCGAGCTGTGATGACTTTCTGACGAAGGTGATCATCGTAGATTCTGGCTGGGGAATGCGGGGCGGTGGAGTCAGGCAGGATGCCTGCACGGCCGCGTTGTTCAACGCGGCGTTTGATGTTGGCATAGGTTTGGCGAGATACGCCAATATCCTTGCAGAATTGGGTGACGGTTCGTCCGTCTCTTACTGGGTCGAAGTCCGCTATTTTCTTGCGGAGATGGGTTGAAATAGCCATCTTGGTATTCCAACCCACCGACTGTCCAAAAAGTCTTGAGACATCACGACAAGGAAGTCTTTGGACTCCGTGACCAAAAACTATCTGGACTCCCCGTCCAAAAAGCCATTAGACTCCGTGACCAAAAACTCCATAGACATCACA
>NZ_GG667542.1 GCF_000159135.1 Corynebacterium striatum ATCC 6940 | reverse complement strand
TCGCCTGATTGAGAGCTTGCAGCGGCAAAGCTTCGGTACGCATAGAATCTGATAACGCCCACCCAACGATCCGTCGGGAGTAAACGTCGGTGACAAACGCGGCATACACAAAGCCGTTCTTCGTGTGCACATACGTAATGTCAGCCACCCACAGTTTGTTCGGCCCTTGGGCTTTGAATTCACGCTCCACCAAGTCTGGGCGCAGATCAGGCACGTTAGGCTTACGGGTTGTGATTGGTGATCCACCTTTGCCTTTGCCAGAAACACCGGCCAGGCGCATTAAACGGGCAGTTTGTTCACGACCGATATCAATTCCGTCACGGCGGAGAGCATGCCACATTTTCCGTACACCGTAGACACCGTAATTATCCCGATGAATAGCACTAATGCGTTCAACCAGCACAGCATCACGAAGGCGACGAGCACTTAACCCACGGGCCTTGGACTGGCGATACCCACGCGAGGTGATAAACCCACCAGTGCGGTTATTCTTCAACGTCTTACAGATGAACTCGACAGAGAAACGATTCCGGTATTCATCGATGAACCGGATCATTTCCGACGTTTTGGGTCGAGTTCCGACGCGAAAAAAGCTGAGGCGGCCTTCAGCAGCTCATTAGTGTCGCGGAGCTCTTGATTTTCACGGCGTAGCCTCGCGTTTTCCGCGGCCAAGTCTTCAGGCACAGGTTGTGGGATGTTTCCCGCACGACGGGCCTGCTGGGTCCATTGGCGAGCCGTGTGCCATGAAACCCCCAACTTTGGAGCTACTGCCTGGCACGCGGCTTGCATCGACATATTTTCCGCCAAGATGCGGTCTTCCACGAGACGGACCACACGGTCTTTGGCATCCTGGTCAAATTTCCTTGGCATGTTCCAGATTTTCCCATCTACTCAAACGGAACAAAACCTGGGACACTTCA
>NZ_GG667543.1 GCF_000159135.1 Corynebacterium striatum ATCC 6940 | reverse complement strand
AAATTCAAGACCGCGCCGCCTGGCTTCCGCTTTCAATTTCTTGATGACGGCGTTTCGCTTCATAACAGTAGTCTACCGACGGGAGACTAAACAAGTCAACCACGGGTAGACGGTTTTCTTGATTATGTTCCTTCGTCAATTGAACTGGGGACTACCTTGCAAGCCCACCGTCACACGCCGCTAATCCCGTGCTCTGGTTAGGGGCGCTCCCACAGCTCCACAGAGACCGGGTTACGTCAGGCCTTACTGGTTGAGGTACTTATACAGTGTGGTGCGCCCAATCCCGAGTCGGCGGGCAACCTCCGCTTTCGGAATACCAGCGCTCACCCACCCGCGCGCCTGCGCTACTTGTTCCTCATTGAGGACTTTCGCACGCCCCTTATAAACGCCGCGCGCCTTGGCTTTCGCGATACCTTCGGCCTGGCGCTCACGAATAATCGAACGCTCAAACTCCGCCACCGACCCGAGTAGGCCAAGCATGAGCTTGGCCACCGGACTGGAATCTAATAAATAGGTCTGTCCTTCTTTGAGGAACTTGACGGATACTCCGCGTTCGGTGAGTTCATCGACCAGGCGGTGCAGGTCGATAAGCGAGCGGGCAAGCCTATCCATACTCACCACAATGAGTTGATCGCCGGCACGAAGATAATTAAGCGCCCCATCTAAGCCGGGGCGCTGGGTGGACGAACCACTCACCGTGTCGGTGAAGACGCGGAAGACTTTTTCCTTCTTCAACGCCGCCAACTGTCGGTCGAGATTCTGGTCTTTGGAACTAACACGCGCGTAACCAATTTTTTGGCCCGCAACCACCTCTGGCTGTTCGGGAATGTCTAGAGGTA
>NZ_GG667544.1 GCF_000159135.1 Corynebacterium striatum ATCC 6940 | reverse complement strand
CCGCGAGTTTTACAACACCAGGCGCCGCCATCAAGGCCTGCTAGTCGGCAAAATGCACATCACTCCAGCCCAAGCCCGTGAGCACTTCGCCCACGCTCAATCCCCAACACAACCCATTGACCCGGATGTGCTGTGGGCCAAGATTGTGAAGTCATACCGGGATACACACTCAGAAAGCGCGATACACCACGAGCATCGTATCGAGAATGGGGTTAAAGAGGCGATGGCGCCGGTTGTGGGAGAAGTTGCAGCTTCTCCCACAACCATCGATGACGATAACGAACCAATCCAGCAAGAATCATCTCCTACCATCAGTCCCACCGTAGACGGTCTATCCGCCCAGTCAAGCAACGCCTGGGGTATCCCCGACACACTGTGGATCAACAAAAGCGGAGTGGTGCGCATCCTGGGCTATGGATTCTATGTAGGACTCCGGTTTAAAAACCGGCTCATATACAGCCACGTTACCGATGACACCGCTGAGTTCTTCACTGATCATGATGGTGAAGCACTGTTTTCATTCCCACTGCCCATCAAGCTACTTGAGCGTCCAGCCGGCGGACAGATCAACATCGGGCATGTCGAAGGAATGTGGCACCGCCGGCCACCAGAGATCAAACCAATCCTGTCGCGTCCGCGCCCGTCGAGACGAAAGAAACCATAACCGGTAAGACGAGCTAGAGACTGTCCAAAAACACCAAAGACTCCCTGCCCAAAAAGCAGGGAGACTCCACGTCCAAAAAGTCATTGGACTCCTAGCCCAAAAAGCTACTGGACTCCGTGTCCAAAAAGCCCATGGACATAACA
>NZ_GG667545.1 GCF_000159135.1 Corynebacterium striatum ATCC 6940 | reverse complement strand
CCACCCTGGAACCTGCATGCCAGCAGGTCTTAGACAAGAAGCTGGCCCCCACGATGGCAGTGATCAAACGCATCCAGACTGACATTGCCCACGCCCAACAACATCCCGGGCCACCAGGGGCAAAACCACAGCCTGTGGCCAAGCACCACCCACGCCCAAGTACCCCGCTTACCGGTGAGGTGGCCGATGCCGTCTTTATCCGGCCTGCTGACCACTACGAAAACTAGAAGCAATAAGGAGTGAAACCATGAGCAGCATCGACGACGAAATTGTGCGGGCGAAAATGCGCAAGCTTCGCGTATCAACCTTCGCTGACATCTTCTACGAGGTTGTCAACGACGAGGCCTATGCGGATGCGCTACCAGAAGACATCTTCCTCGCCGCAGTCGAAGAAGCCTACACACAACGCCAACAACGCAACATTGCCAAGGCCATTACCCAGGCTAAATTCCGATATCCGGATGCAAGCCTGGCTGAAATCACCCGGGCAGAACAACGCGGTATCAACATGCGCCAGCTGAAACGAATCGCAGCAACTAACTGGCGGGAAAACCCGACCAATATTCACATCCTCGCCCCGACGGGAACAGGCAAGACCTACATTGCCTGCGCCATCGGTATCGCCGCGTGCAAGGCTGGATACTCCGTGGCGTACTACCGGCTGGATCAACTTGTAGACATGCTGGCGGTCTTCTCACCGACTGACCAAAACTACCTCGATAAGATGCGGAAACTGATCAACGTCGATGTCCTTATCATCGACGACTTTATGA
>NZ_GG667546.1 GCF_000159135.1 Corynebacterium striatum ATCC 6940 | reverse complement strand
GGTACTGCGTCAATATGGCTTTCAATATGGAAACCATCCGGCGACAACACCACACTCACCACTTTCTGTAAACCTAAGGCTTAGACCCTGTTGTACATGTGTAAAACAATGTCTGGATCTACCCTATTTTACGCGCAACTTGCCGGCATGGATGCCCGTAACACTAGGGTGTACCCCAGAGCGCGAATCAGCATGGACCTATAAAGCGACTATCCTATACCGGTCTGGCCACCGGCGGTGATCGCCCGATAGAGGTAGCATCACCTGCCGCCGACTCGGATATAGGTCTCATCGACCCGCCAGGAACTGGCCTGGCAGTCAGGTACCTGCCGGTACCACCGTGTTTGCTTGTCCAGCTCAGGGGCGTATTTCTGGACCCAGCGGTAGATCGTGGTGTGATCGACCGGCACGCCCCGCTGAAGTCATCATTTCCTCCAGATCGCGGTAGCTCACCCCGTAGCGGCAGTACCACCGCACTGCCCATAGAATGATGTCACGGGGGAAATGACGACCGGAGAAGATACCCATGGCTGTGTGACTATTTCACGTCACTCTTCCTACTGCCCCAACTGTGCAACAGCACCAATAAACTGGCGCCCCGGTTATAAGTTGGGGCGCCAAGTCGATGTGCTCGAGTCGGGGGATGTTAGTGGCCGGTGTCAAGCCGGCCAGACAGTCGGTTCAGCCGGTCCTGACTGGGGCCGTCGAGCCCGATAATGGACACGGTTTTGCCTCTGT
>NZ_GG667547.1 GCF_000159135.1 Corynebacterium striatum ATCC 6940 | reverse complement strand
GTCAGTTTCAAAATACAAGGTTGTCACATCGTAGAGAACCATCACACCAGGACCAATGGCCGCGTGTGTGGCTAGCGCGTGGGTTATCTGGTCGCGGAAGTCTTTGTCGGCATACCGCGGAAGGTAGCGCTTTATAGTCGCGTATGAAGCCGAGGCCACGCCGACTTCTGCCAGAGTTTCAATGGAATCAAACTTGGAACCCGGCGAGATAATACGGGCTTGGACCAGGTTGAAAAACACCTCGTCCTTGCCGCTTGCCGTATCCAGGCCAAGGAGTTGGAAGGCCCCGCGAATCGCGTCCAGGAGAAGACCTGCGCGTTCACCGGATACCGTGACGGGATTATCAACCGTGCCTGTTCCAGACACAGCAACCGCAGAAGGCAACACTTTGAGGTCAAGTGAAATTTGCTCGCCATCGACAAGCCGCTGAGCCTTGACCATCAGCGCTGCGAGATCGTGGTCGGTATGGGCGGAGCCGACGTGTTCGATTTCAGGTTTGCGGTTGCGGTACCGCCAGATGATTTGAACAGCGGTCGCACCCGACGCCGTCGGGACCCGGCGGATACTCGGTGACATATTCAACAGCCTACCGGCACCCCCACCGCTACCCGCTTAGTCAGACAAAACCCGCACTCTGATACCCAACCCCACAGGCAGAAACGTCAATATGAACTACAACACACCAAAATGAGCCAAGTCA
>NZ_GG667548.1 GCF_000159135.1 Corynebacterium striatum ATCC 6940 | reverse complement strand
CAAAATCGTCACACACAAGATCATCCATGCACTCGATGGTCACCAGTGCGTTGATCTTGACGAGCTCAATGGCAAGATTGTCAGCCTTGTCGATGCAATTAACGATGTCACGCCGTTTCGGAGTCAGCAATCAAGCCGCCGGGACCTGTTTGAAACCTATGAGCAGCATCTTCTTGCCGATCTGCCGCAAACACCATGGCAGCACACCGAATGGAAACGCGCGAAAGTCGCACCAGATTTCCACATCATTGTTGCCACGGTGCGCTACTCGGTACCGCATCAACTCGTTGGGCGCACCGTCGATGTGCGTATCACCGGCCAGGTACTGACAGTCTTTGATGCAGGTCAAACCGTTGCAACCCACCGGGTTTCACATACACGCGGGGCCTATGTCACTGACTGCGACCACATTCCCTCAGGCATGGATACCACACGCGGGTTGTGGACGAGTGAGTACTTCTACCGCGAAGCCAGCAAAGTTGGGCCGGCAACACGCAAAGTCATCGAAGAGCTCATCGCAGCAAAAGCAATCCCGGCCCAGGCTTACCAGTCGTGTCGGAACGTGTTGTCGATGGGGAAACACGCCAACAAACCCATTTTGGAAGAGGCCTGCCTGCGCCTGACATCCCATGATGGCAGCCGACGTGCCGTGTCCTATACCGCAGTGAAAAAC
>NZ_GG667549.1 GCF_000159135.1 Corynebacterium striatum ATCC 6940 | reverse complement strand
CACCACCGGCTGGGGACTACCTTGCAAGCCCACCGTCACGCGCGGCTAACGCACACGAGTCCACCGGCCGATAAAAATCGCCCAGTACACGTGTCCATCATGCGCGTGCCGGGCGACTTTCACTTTCAGTGTTTAGGATGCTGCGAGCTTTTGGGCGCGCTGGTAAGACACTCCGAGGACTGTTCCCATATCTCGCACGGTCATTCCAGCGTTTCTCATTGCAACAGCGAGGTCATGAGTGCTTGCCTGTGCCGCAGCGGTCAGTCGTGCCGCTTCTTCGCGTTCTTTTTCGGCGCGAGCTTTCATTTCCGCAAGGCCCGGTGGGAGAACAACATCAACAACAATGTTGAGTTCGTCTGGGTCTAGGCCTGCCTGAAAGGCCAGTGCTTCGCGCATCTCGTCGGCAGCATTAGCCAGCCGCTTAGTTTGGGACACTGCCCCAAGTTCGGCGCATTCGAGTACCCATACTCCGCTGGTTCCGCGTTCTGCGGTTACTGTGTATGTCGTGGTCATTACCTCCACCAGCCTTTCCCTAATTCTTGGGCGTATTGGTCGAAAAACTTCTTGACTGTCACATCGTCAATCTCACGGTGCCTACCTAAGGTTCGGGTTGTGTTGCCTACCCGATAAGCGTCATGGCGCGATAAGGCGATTTCCTC
>NZ_GG667550.1 GCF_000159135.1 Corynebacterium striatum ATCC 6940 | reverse complement strand
ACAAAGTAGCTGGACTCCAAGTCCAAAAACCTCATGGACATAACACTGTCTGACTAGTTGTGAGTGGCTAGGGGTAGATAAATATCTGCCCCTTCGCTTTTCATTTTTTTTAGTTCCGTAAAATGCTTCGGATCGTAGTCTCTCTCGCCACCAATCCATTCAATCTTATCGTCGGAACCGTAATCTAAATACGGGGCAACAGCATTTCCTGCCAACTGATCTCCCCACCCCGTAACAGCGGTTCTCCCCTCTGATGAGTAGCTTTCACCCGATTCAAGAGTGTGTCGTGGAATCAGCGCAAATTCCATGCCAACATATGCAAGTCCTTGCGCGGATTTAACTGAAAATACGCAATATGCGTACTTGGACGTTTTCCAGGTAGCTCGTACTTCGACATCATCGGGAGACACACAATTTTCTGAGGGAAAATACCTCTTTAGTAAATGGCGTATCTCCTGGTAAAAAATTTCTGAACTCCACGTTTCCGCCATAATTCACACTCCGTATTTCACTAGGCTGCATAACTTTGGTTAAATTGCATGAGTCTTCACTATGGCTAAAACGGTACACTCTAAGCGAACAGTTTAAGAATTACATCCATCGTGTTTAACTCGCTGTTCGCTAGGGTGGGTTTATGAGTAATGAAACAGAACCGTCAC
>NZ_GG667551.1 GCF_000159135.1 Corynebacterium striatum ATCC 6940 | reverse complement strand
GGCGAGGATATTAAATATCTGATGCGCCGTGGCAGCATCAATCGGCGTGGTTAAAAAGTCATCCAGGACAAGTACGTCCACGTTGTGGAGTTGCTCAATGAACTTCAACCGGGTGGGGTCATCGGGCTGTAAGACTGCAAGTTGTGTTGCAAGCATGTCCGTGCGGTAGAAACTCGCGGAGTAATCGTTGCGGCACGCCGCGTTGATTAATGCTTGGGCCAGGTAGGTCTTGCCGACCGAGGATTTGCCCAGGATGACAATGTTTTGTCCCAAATGGCACCATTGACCATGAGCGAGTCGGCTGATTTGCTCCGGGTTGATGTTGCGGGCAGGTGTGCACACCACGTTTTCAAGACAAGCATCAAGGTTTGGCGATCGGGATGCTTTCAAAAGTTTGTTGATGCGTCGTTCACGCCTGGCCGCGACTTCCTTATCTAGTGCGTAGAGCACCTTTTGTGAAAACGTCCACGTGTCGAATGCTGGGTCATTAGCAATGTCGATCACTGTTTTACCGAACGCGGTCATACGCAACGCTGTGAAGTCAGCAAGGACAGATTCATCAAGAAATCGATCCATTGGCGGGGTT
>NZ_GG667552.1 GCF_000159135.1 Corynebacterium striatum ATCC 6940 | reverse complement strand
GCCATCGGTATCCGGGTTCAGCGGATCAAGGCCAGCTGCCTTCTCATCATCATTGGAAACCCCGTCGCCATCTGCATCAGGATCCTCTTCATTGATGATGCCGTCGCCGTCCTTATCGCCCTTCGGACCATCCTGGTCATCCTTATCGATGATATCCGGAATGCCATCACCGTCAGAGTCCTTGGACTTATCAACAGACGGGTCAGACTCCTCCTTGTTGGACTTGCCGTCACCGTCAGCGTCCTCATCACCATCATTGGTACCATCACCATCGGTATCCGGATTGTACGGATCAGTACCGGCAGCCTTCTCATCAGAGTTATTGACACCGTCACCATCGATATCCGGATCAACCGCATCCGGAATACCATCCTTATCGGTGTCGTTGGTCAACGGACCGTCTGTGATGTCAGCGTTACCGTCCTCAGGATCCTTGTCGGTTACACCGGTATCGCCAAGGCCGTCACCGTCTTTATCAGTGACCTTTCCTTCAGGAACATCGGACTCATCCTTGTTCTTCTTGCCGTCACCATCGGTGTCCTCATCACCATCATTGGTGCCATCA
>NZ_GG667553.1 GCF_000159135.1 Corynebacterium striatum ATCC 6940 | reverse complement strand
AACGCCTTTTAAGCCACCGCTTTCCCTACTTGGGAAGGTGGTGGCTTTTGTATGTCTACCTGCTGTCTCCGTTAAGCTTTGATCCATGTTTGATCCCACCCGCATTGACCGCACCCTCCGCGCACTTCGCGATGCGTGGGAGGGACAGCCGGAGCTGCCGTTAGGCACGATCTTTGCGATGCTCGCTAATCAGGGCTTGGGCTGGGGCGCCGACGATGAGGAGCTGCGTGCCGCGCTTGAGTCGATGGCGAGGGTTCATCCGCCCACGCTGCCGCTTGACGACGCCCGTGTGACCCGAGGTTTGTGGCTCATCGTCACGGAAAGCAACCGGGTCACTGTCGACGCCGAGCGCGTCATCGTGCGTACGACCTCTAAGGCGGGACCCGGTCAGCCCGTTTCGTGGAAGTATTCTGTAATACGGGCAGTGGGGCCGGGGCGTCCTTTAGCGGTGACTGATGCCGAAGGCTTTGAGCACCGCTACGGCGTGGTGGAGCTGATTACCCAGCTGACCCCAGATAACCGCAGT
>NZ_GG667554.1 GCF_000159135.1 Corynebacterium striatum ATCC 6940 | reverse complement strand
CCGGTTCGTCGTAGTTGGTACCGGTAATCCGCGTAGTTGGTACCGGGTTTCCGGGTAGGTGGTACCGTCAATCATTTTCGGTCATTGTATAGGTGGCGTGGGCACAACCTGTGCCGGCGCGTCATCACCATTCATGACCTTAAGGAGGGCCTTTCATGGCCAACTTCAAAGACATCATGGCACTGTGTCTAGATGGGGCAACCTACTCCGCTATCGCAGCAGCGCTTGGCTGTTCTAGACGCGATATCGCCAAAGTCAAGACACTCATCGCTGACCACGGCATCACTAAGGAGTCGTTTGCTCAGCTGGATCCATCATTCTTCGACGAGCACTTCAGCGACCACCGTGGGGCCCGTCGCAAGCGCTACGACCAGCCAGACTTTGAAAAGCTCGCCAAGCGCCTTGCCAACAACAAGCATCTCACTCGCCACAAGCTGTGGATGGACTACGTTGCTGCACCTGCTGGTGAAGGTG
>NZ_GG667555.1 GCF_000159135.1 Corynebacterium striatum ATCC 6940 | reverse complement strand
GAGTTTTTGTCAAAAGCGACAGCCTTCTTCGCCGCGAAGCAACGCGAGCAGAAAAGTTCGAATTGATGCGGCAGGAGAAGGCGAACTACAGCATCAAGCGCATGGCACGACTATTAAAAGTGTCTCGGTCTGGATACTACAAATGGGCCCATGCGCAGCAGAAACGACTATCCGGAAAAGATGATCGGTCAGCATTTTACGATGATGTTGACCGTAAGATTCATCAGATTTGGAAAGACTCTGATGAGGTTTATGGTGCTCCGCGGATCACCGCAGAGCTCGCCGAGCGCTACCGCATTTCGCTTAACCGTAAGACTGTGGCGAAGCGGATGCGCATGATGGGCATTGAAGGGATTTCACCGCGTGCCTTTGTCCCGGTGACAACCATTCAATCCAAGCGTAAGTCAACTCTTCCTGACCTGGTCAAGCGCATGTTTGACACTGGTGAGCTCAACCGAGTGTGGATGTC
>NZ_GG667556.1 GCF_000159135.1 Corynebacterium striatum ATCC 6940 | reverse complement strand
CAGTCACTATGGCGTGCTGCTAGCGCTATATGCGTTGATGCAATTTCTATGCGCACCCGTTCTCGGAGCACTGTCCGACCGCTTTGGCCGCCGCCCAGTCCTGCTCGCTTCGCTACTTGGAGCCACTATCGACTACGCGATCATGGCGACCACACCCGTCCTGTGGATCCTCTACGCCGGACGCATCGTGGCCGGCATCACCGGCGCCACAGGTGCGGTTGCTGGCGCCTATATCGCCGACATCACCGATGGGGAAGATCGGGCTCGCCACTTCGGGCTCATGAGCGCTTGTTTCGGCGTGGGTATGGTGGCAGGCCCCGTGGCCGGGGGACTGTTGGGCGCCATCTCCTTGCATGCACCATTCCTTGCGGCGGCGGTGCTCAACGGCCTCAACCTACTACTGGGCTGCTTCCTAATGCAGGAGTCGCATAAGGGAGAGCGTCGACCGATGCCCTTGA
>NZ_GG667557.1 GCF_000159135.1 Corynebacterium striatum ATCC 6940 | reverse complement strand
GCTGGGGTGGTGGTGTAGCGTGCCCATAAGACTTGCAGGGGCTGCTTTGTACGTCCTGTGCGGGCTTTGACGACTTTTTCGAAGTCAATCGGGACGAATTCACCTTGCCCGGTACTTCGTTTGTCAACGAACAACTCGTCTAGCTCGTTGTCTGTCAGCGCTGCGACTTGCTCAACGGTGCTAAACCCACAGGTTCGCAGTGTGTGGTTCGCGCGTGCGATTACACGGTGCGAGCACCCGAGTTGTTGTTCTATTTGGCGATAAGAACGCTGTTTGATCAGCAACGTCATTATCGCGCGGTAATCCGTCATGAGCGGACTCCTTCCAGATGATGCCACACCCGTGTGGTGTGGCTACCGGAAGTATGAACGTGAGGAGATGTGCAGCGCTACCAGATACTCACTGTCGTGCTACCGGATAGTCACGACACTGCTACCAAATAGCCGGTCGC
>NZ_GG667558.1 GCF_000159135.1 Corynebacterium striatum ATCC 6940 | reverse complement strand
TACACCCTAAGTGAACAGTTCGGGAATTACATCCATAGCGTTTACCCCACTGTTCGCTCGACTACCTGGAGGAATCACTCGATGAGCTGTTAGCTTTTACTACTGCACCGAAACCGGTATGGACCAAGATCTGGTCCAATAACCCCACCGAACGGCTCAACCGAGAAATCCGACGTCGCACCGACGTCGTCGGGATCTTTCCACACCGTGAGGCCGTCATCCGACTGGTCGGGACCGTCCTTGCGGAACAACACGATGAGTGGATTCAGCAAAAACGCTACATGTCACTGACCAGCCTGACCCAGACCAAGGAGATCATCGCTGCCAACCTCGTTGACGACACTCCCACCGAAAGCAAGGAGCTCGCCGCCTAATGCTTACCCTGTTATGTCCATGAGGTTTTTGGACTGGGAGTCCAGCTACTTTTT
>NZ_GG667559.1 GCF_000159135.1 Corynebacterium striatum ATCC 6940 | reverse complement strand
GGAAGAGCTGCAGTGTTGTAGTGCTCCAAGAACTGTTCGTAGGTGTCATTGACCTTCCGGTTTCTATCTGACGTACTGATTGCGTTCGACGCAGTCGACGCGTTATCAGGCACGACGACCTGGCAGACACCACCGAAGTATTCGAATGCACACCGGTGAGCATCAAGCCAGGCCTGTTGGCGTTGGTCAGCACACGCACAGGCAAACAGCATCCCTGAATATGGAAGAGAGGCGACAAAGATACTGACTTTTGCACCCGGTTTCCCGGTTGGGTCAAACAGTCGCATCTTGGTGCCTGCCCAGTCGACTTGCATGGTGTGTCCTGGTGCGTGTGTGATGCGTGCTGAAAGCCCGGTCGCGTCGACATGTGCTGCGACAAGTTGGCGGAACCTGTCGTAGCTGTAGTGCCGCTGCCCCGGCCC
>NZ_GG667560.1 GCF_000159135.1 Corynebacterium striatum ATCC 6940 | reverse complement strand
CACCGTCAAGTATGCCAATTAAATCTTCCGGTGTCAATAGGAAATCCTATTTATAAATGTTAGAGTTATAGGCATGCACAATAAAGAGTATCGCCCTACACTCGCCCAGCTGCGTACCTTCGTCACCATTGCGGAAAACAAGCACTTTGGCACCGCCGCAACCAAGCTTGAAATCTCTCAGCCTTCCCTTTCCCAAGCATTAGTCGCACTCGAACAAGGCCTTGGAGTGCAGCTCATCGAGCGCTCCACGCGCAAAGTCATCGTCACTGCCACGGGAGAAAAGCTTCTCCCCTACGCCAAGGCAACCTTGGAAGCCGCTGACGCTTTTCTCGCCCATGCACGGGGCGCACACGGTACGTTAACCGGCCCCCTCACCATTGGCGTTATCCCCACGATTGCGCCATATATTCTCCCCGC
>NZ_GG667561.1 GCF_000159135.1 Corynebacterium striatum ATCC 6940 | reverse complement strand
AAGTGCCCCGAGTTTTGTTCCTAGGCATTTGCCTTGATTTCTATTATCACTTGCGGCGGGTTCTGCTTCCAAAATTCGGTTTCCACCTCGACCGGGGTTCGGTACCCCAAGCTTTGGTGGAGCCTGGTCTCGTTCCACCATGAGACCCACTCGAACGTCGCGATTTCTACCTCGACAACGTCATTCCACCTGCGAGTATGGATTAGCTCGTTCTTGAAGGAGCCGTTAACGTTTTCAGCCAGAGCATTGTCATAGGAGTCGCCAACTGTTCCAGTAGAAGCGGCAATCCCGTGCTGGGCAAGGCGCTCGTTGTAGACAACGCTGACGTACTGCGAGCCGTGATCCGAATGGTGAATGAGACCTGTTGTTTCCTCAGCACACA
>NZ_GG667562.1 GCF_000159135.1 Corynebacterium striatum ATCC 6940 | reverse complement strand
TTCAGTCAAGCGGATGTGCCGTGTGTTAAAGCTCAATCGCTCCTCGTTCTACAAATGGCTCAACACCCGCGAAAAACGCAGGTTAAAGATGTGTTCCGATGCCCTTATTGGTGCAAGAATCAAGGCCATCTTCGATGATGAGAACGGGCTTTATGGTGCTAAACGCATCGCTGCAAGCCTCAACGACGATACGGACTTCGGCCCGATCAACCATAAGAAGGTCGCACGCATCATGAAATCCATGGGGCTAAAAGGCTTTACCAAACAACGTCGATGCATCACCACTAGGCGTAAGCCTGGTCACCGTGTCATGCCAGATTTAGTAGGCCGTACATTCACCGCTGACGAGCCGAACCGTGTGTATGTCGGCGACATT
>NZ_GG667563.1 GCF_000159135.1 Corynebacterium striatum ATCC 6940 | reverse complement strand
GCTTTTTGCCCAGGTTGGCCAGCACGTTGCGTGCCTGGATGAGTCCGCGGGGGATGGCGGCACTATTGCGGTCGAGGATCATCGCTATGACTGCGTGCGTTGCTGCCCCGAACGACGAGGCCCAGGCCAAGAGCTCATCACGGGTAAGCGCCTTGTGGCCTTCATCGTCGCCACGCGGTGCATGCTGAGGGTTGGTGGAATACCGGTATTTGAATCCGTGAAGGCGCGTGTGTTCAGCAACAAGCTGCTCCCCGTTGAAGATGCTTACTAGTTGCGGGGTGAGCCTGACTGTTACCGATTCTCCCACCAGCTGAAATGGCACTGAATAGTACTGGTAGTCACAGGTGATGTGCCAATTGCGGTCGACTTTAAGCC
>NZ_GG667564.1 GCF_000159135.1 Corynebacterium striatum ATCC 6940 | reverse complement strand
TGAGGAGAAGGAAGAGAAGTCCGCACCAGCAGCTTCCGGCTCCGCAACCGACGTTGCCATGCCAGAGCTCGGCGAGTCCGTCACCGAGGGCACCATCACCCAGTGGCTGAAGTCCGTCGGCGACACCGTCGAGGTCGACGAGCCACTCCTCGAGGTCTCCACCGACAAGGTCGACACCGAAATCCCATCCCCAGTCGCCGGCACCCTGGTCGAAATCCTCGCTGACGAAGACGACACCGTCGACGTCGGAGCAGTCATCGCCCGCATCGGCGACGGCAACGCCGCACAGGAGCAGGCAGCCCCTGCAGAAAAGGAAGAGCCAAA
>NZ_GG667565.1 GCF_000159135.1 Corynebacterium striatum ATCC 6940 | reverse complement strand
GTTATCCATCTTGGCTTCTGCCAACTCACGGCGCAGGCGAGCATTCTCAGCACGAAGATCAGACTCACTCATCCCATCTGAGGATCCTCGGCGTTCACGCTCGAGTTTGACCCACCGGCCCAAAAGCCCGGCGGAAACACCGATTTCCTTAGCCACATGAGCAATCGGTCGCTCTGACTCGATTACCAGGTTTGCGGCTTCACGCCGGTACTCCGGCGTGTATTTCTTGCGCTGTTGACTCACAATGAACATCCTCTCTTACGGACACAAGATCCGTACAAATAGGGTGTCCACTAAACGAGGGTAACCTCAA
>NZ_GG667566.1 GCF_000159135.1 Corynebacterium striatum ATCC 6940 | reverse complement strand
TGAGGTTACCCTCGTTTAGTGGACACCCTATTTGTACGGATCTTGTGTCCGTAAGAGAGGATGTTCATTGTGAGTCAACAGCGCAAGAAGTACACGCCGGAGTACCGGCGTGAAGCCGCGAACCTGGTAATCGAGTCAGAGCGCCCGATCGCTCATGTGGCTAAGGAAATCGGTGTTTCCGCCGGGCTTTTGGGCCGGTGGGTCAAACTCGAGCGTGAACGCCGAGGATCCTCAGATGGGATGAGTGAGTCTGATCTTCGTGCTGAGAATGCTCGTCTGCGCCGGGAGCTGGCTGAAGCCAAGATGGATAAT
>NZ_GG667567.1 GCF_000159135.1 Corynebacterium striatum ATCC 6940 | reverse complement strand
GACTGCCGACCATCATCGTCTCCCAAACAACTGCGGCCTACTGGATAAAGAAACTCCCTGACCCCGTCGGAGCAGACTCACTGGTCAGCAGACTCAACGCCGGACAGCGCATCGAACTCGGCGACTACGACATGCGCCAACACCTCGCGCACGCTCAGACAACCGTAGACAGCTAACCTTCACTGACCGGCGAAACCCGACTTCGCTTCTGGGCTCTCGCCGGTCAACCCCCGGCTGTGGTACCAACTAACCGGAAACAGGCAGTACCACGGAGCCGTAACCGCGGTACCAACTACCCGCGCTCAGCAA
>NZ_GG667568.1 GCF_000159135.1 Corynebacterium striatum ATCC 6940 | reverse complement strand
GCCAAAGTCCAAAAAGTCGTTAGACATCTTGTCCATAAACTTCCTAGACTCCGCGTCAAAAAACTAACTGGACTCCAAGTCCAAAAAGTCAATGGACTCCGAGTCCAAGAAGTCACTAGACATCACACAACTAGTCAGACAGACTAGCCCCTTCGTCTTTTAGTCGATATTGTGTTCCAAGTTAAACCACCGAGGAGCTACGTCACTACCACCATTGGAACCACGCAGCGGGAAAAGTGTCTTCAACCCACGGGTCTCTTGCGCACCTTCAATGTGAATAGTAGTTTCTACTATTCCCCGAAGTTCTG
>NZ_GG667569.1 GCF_000159135.1 Corynebacterium striatum ATCC 6940 | reverse complement strand
CCTTGTGTGCCGAAACTTCCGTGCGCAGGCACCAGGCAGGTTGTGGGTTGCCGACATTACCTACGTTCGCACCCTGTCAGGATTCGCCTATACCGCGTTTGTCGTGGATGTATTTAGCCGAAAAATTGTTGGTGTTGCTACACGCTCGACGATGCGTACCGATGCGCTGCCCATGGAGGCTTTGGAGCATGCGTTAACGACTGCAGGACGAATCCATGGAAACCAGTTAATTCACCATAGTGATCGGGGCAGCCAGTATGTGTCACTGAAGTATTCCACTGCGCTAGC
>NZ_GG667570.1 GCF_000159135.1 Corynebacterium striatum ATCC 6940 | reverse complement strand
TTGCCCTCGGCATCGCGGGTATACGAGTCCCCGTCGGCCTTGCGTCCGTTATGGAACCGGCATAACGGTACGAGGTTCGCGACGTTCGTGTCGCCGCCCTTGTTCCGCGGGATGAAGTGGTCACGCTCGCACAACAGAGCCGGGGTCACACATCCTGGGTGAATACACTGCGGATGCAGCGCAAACGCCATGAGTGTTTGCTTCTCGTTGAAGATCGGCGTCGACTTAAAACAATCCACCGGCTCGCCCCAATTGGTCACCAACGTGACGTAGCCGACCTC
>NZ_GG667571.1 GCF_000159135.1 Corynebacterium striatum ATCC 6940 | reverse complement strand
TTGATTGAACCCCCAGACTGGCGAGCCAGCGTTCGGTTTGCGACAGCCGGCCGCGATGGTAGGTAGCAAAGGCATCACCGTTGTCAGAGAGGACTTCTTGGGGAAGTCCATAAGCATCAATGGCTCCACGCAGCGTGATGCGGGCATCGGTGCCGTTTTCTGGAGTTCCAAAAGCTCGGGAGCCGACGTCGAAGCGGCTGGCATCGTCGATAACTTGGTAGATAGTCACTTGCGTGTGAGGCGCATCGAAGAGTCTGTAGACAAACGCATCGA
>NZ_GG667572.1 GCF_000159135.1 Corynebacterium striatum ATCC 6940 | reverse complement strand
CTACAAATGGCTCAACACCCGCGAAAATCGCAGGTTAAAGATGTGTTCCGATGCCCTTATTGGTGCAAGAATCAAGGCCATCTTTGATGATGAGCACGGGCTTTATGGTGCTAAACGCATCGTTGCAAGCCTCAACGACGATACGGACTTTCCTCCGATCAATCACAAGAAGGTCGCACGCATCATGAAATCCATGGGGCTAAAAGGCTTTACCAAACAACGTCGATGCATCACCACCCGGCGCAAGCCTGGCCACCACGTCATGCCAGATC
>NZ_GG667573.1 GCF_000159135.1 Corynebacterium striatum ATCC 6940 | reverse complement strand
CTATAAATGGGTCCAAACCCGTGAAAAACGCAGGTTAAAGATGTATTCCGATGCCGCTATTGGTGCAAGAATCAAGAGCATCTTTGATGATGAGCACGGGCTTTACGGGGCTAAACGCATCGCTGCAAGCCTCAATGACGATAAGGACTTTCCTCCGATCAATCACAAGAAGGTCGCACGCATCATGAAATCCATGGGACTTAAAGGCTTTACCAAGCGCCGCCGATGTGTCACTACCAGGCGCAAGCCTGGCCACCGTGTCATGCCGGAC
>NZ_GG667574.1 GCF_000159135.1 Corynebacterium striatum ATCC 6940 | reverse complement strand
TCTCTTCAGCTATCTCAGCATTGGTGACCTTGTTCAGAGGCGCTGAGAGATGGCCTTTTTCTGATAGATAATGTTCTGTTAAAATATCTCCGGCCTCATCTTTTGCCCGCAGGCTAATGTCTGAAAATTGAGGTGACGGGTTAAAAATAATATCCTTGGCAACCTTTTTATATCCCTTTTAAATTTTGGCTTAATGACTATATCCAATGAGTCAAAAAGCTCCCCTTCAATATCTGTTGCCCCTAAGACCTTTAATATATCGCC
>NZ_GG667575.1 GCF_000159135.1 Corynebacterium striatum ATCC 6940 | reverse complement strand
TTTAGAAGACTGAAATGGTAGCGGCGTGGTGAGTATCCGGTAGCACCTGAGTGAGTACCCGGTAGCGCAGGGATCATCCAGGTGCCACGGAGACGTTGGAGGGTTACTCGTTGGCTTCTAAGCGCATATTCGGTCCTTCCAGTGTGATGATCTCAGCACCAACGACAAGCCGGTTGAGAATCGACTCTGCAATGACCGCGTCAGGAATCGACGCATACCAGTCTTTCGGGGTGAACTGGGAGGTCACAATCGTCGAGCC
>NZ_GG667576.1 GCF_000159135.1 Corynebacterium striatum ATCC 6940 | reverse complement strand
CCGCTTGGGCTTTATCATGCACGGCTTTAATGCGGGCACGTTTGCCGGTGCCGTACTTCTTGACCCAAGCATGCAGCGAGGCACGGTTGATACCGAGCTCTGCTGATGCTGCGTTCAGCGAGAGGTCCTCATTGTTCTCATAGAGAGCCACAGCATCGCGTCTGAACTGTTCGGAGTACCTGGACATAATGGTAGTTTACCTTTCTTCCCAGCCCGACTGAGCTGGATATCAGGTGTCCACCAAAAGGGGGTCAGGTCC
>NZ_GG667577.1 GCF_000159135.1 Corynebacterium striatum ATCC 6940 | reverse complement strand
ACTGTCGGGATGCTCACCGACTCCACCGGCTTGCCCTTGGCGATCGGCGCATTTGAAGGCAATCGTGCTGAAACGCACACCATGTTGCCAATGATCCTGCGTCTTAAAGACGCCTACCACCTTGACGACATCACGATTGTTGCTGATGCTGGCATGTTTTCAGCCGCCAACAAGACCGCGATTATCGATGCCGGGTTGGACTACATTCTGGGCACGAAAGAACGCGAAATCCCAGAACCAATTAAAGCC
>NZ_GG667578.1 GCF_000159135.1 Corynebacterium striatum ATCC 6940 | reverse complement strand
CGGATGGAGCGACCGCGCAAACAGGCGCGTACCTGATGGTTGCCGTACTCATCGCTGCCAGTATGTGCTGATGGCCGGTAAAACTCGAACCGTCCGGCAGTGGTGCTACGTCCGTGATGACCGTGATGCCGGCTCGGAGATGCCCCCGGCGGTCTGGTTCGCGTACAGTCCTGCTGGAAAGGTATCCATTCACAAAATCACCTGGCCGGTTACAGCGGTGTGTTTCAAGCCGATGCTTACG
>NZ_GG667579.1 GCF_000159135.1 Corynebacterium striatum ATCC 6940 | reverse complement strand
TGCGCAACTTGCCCGCGCTGCTGGAACTGGCGATTTGCAGCACCTGGATTTAACGCCGGGTACGGGTTACGCCATCACCACCATCACCAAATATCTGCTGATGCTGATTGGCGGGCTGGTCGGCTTCTCAATGATTGGTATTGAGTGGTCGAAATTGCAGTGGCTGGTTGCCGCGCTCGGTGTTGGTCTCGGTTTTGGTTTGCAGGAAATTTTCGCCAACTTTATCTCTGGTCTGATTATC
>NZ_GG667580.1 GCF_000159135.1 Corynebacterium striatum ATCC 6940 | reverse complement strand
ACATGCTCGCTAAGGAAATCGATAAAAGCCCGGATGCGCGTACTTACCGCACGGTCGCTGTAATAGACGGCACTGAATGGCATTTCCACTGGCAACACTTTATCTGCCATTAACTCCACCAATTCTCCGCGAGCGATTTCTTTGTCGATCATGTAGTCGGACAAACACGCAATCCCGTTGCCACTCAGGCAAAGCTGTTTCAGTGTTTCCCCACTATTGGATGACAAACCGTACTTCACCT
>NZ_GG667581.1 GCF_000159135.1 Corynebacterium striatum ATCC 6940 | reverse complement strand
GCAGCTTGTACTGCTCGCCATCAGGGCCGATCAACGAACGGCTGTTGATGTCCAGTTCCCAACCATTGAACTTGTAGCTTTCAACGCTACGACGTTCTTCGCTGACAGTACCCAGATTCATGGTACGGGACAGTAGGTTGCGTGCACGAATCGTCAGTTCACGCGGGTTGAACGGTTTGGTGATGTAGTCATCTGCACCGATTTCGAGGCCGAGAATTTTATCGACTTCGTTGTCACGGCC
>NZ_GG667582.1 GCF_000159135.1 Corynebacterium striatum ATCC 6940 | reverse complement strand
TCATAGTGCAATTTTGGGTACATTAGCTAATTCAGGTATCAATACAGATACTTTCGGTGATATTCTTACTGATGGTAAAGGTAAATGGCAATTCTTAGTTGGAACCGAAAGGGTTTGAATTCTATTAATCGTGATAATGTCGTTTCAATCAAATCCGGTTTGAACTCATCTAAAAGTAAAATTGTTCTATATGAGCCAAGAGTATATTCTGATGCTAAAGATGTTGCACAGAATTTATTGA
>NZ_GG667583.1 GCF_000159135.1 Corynebacterium striatum ATCC 6940 | reverse complement strand
ATTTTATCGCTCATATATAACTCCACAGGAATAAGCCTGGCGTGTTGGTTTCGTTGTTGGTGTAACATTAACCAACTAAAGGTTGACTTTATTTCACCGGATACGCTTTCGTAAAGCAATAGTAAGCTGATATTCTACCCCACTATGAGCAAAACACATTTAACAGAACAGAAGTTTTCCGACTTCGCCCTGCATCTGAAGGTTGTAGAAGCCCTTGAAAAAAAGGGTTTCATAACTGTAC
>NZ_GG667584.1 GCF_000159135.1 Corynebacterium striatum ATCC 6940 | reverse complement strand
CCACTCGGTGGGAAGGTGTTCTGCAAATAGTTGTGCAGAGGGCGGAGGCATAAGCGGATGGTCACTGAAATCGAGCAGATCATTGAGAAGTGGCATAAGAAAACGGCTCCCTGTTGTGGAAGCCGTTATAGTGCCTCAGTTTAAGGATCGGTCAACTAATCCTTAACTGATCGGCATTGCCCAGAAGGGGCCGTTTATGTTGCCAGACAGCGCTACTGATTAAGCGGATTTTTTCGCTTTT
>NZ_GG667585.1 GCF_000159135.1 Corynebacterium striatum ATCC 6940 | reverse complement strand
TAGATAGCAATGACAGGAGGATCCCTAGGGTGATCAGTCCAGCATTGTTTCGTAGAAGGTTAAAGGCTGTCATTGAGTCGAATTTCTCAGTTCAGGGTCTCGCCGGGGTCTGGGGTTAATGTGGTGCGTCAGCGATTCTATTTCGGACCGTGAAGCGGTAGTAAAAGACGGGATCGGACCCGGCCCCCGGAAAGTGGACACGTCGGGGGTTAGCTATGCTGCTTTGGTCAGTGTAGCTG
>NZ_GG667586.1 GCF_000159135.1 Corynebacterium striatum ATCC 6940 | reverse complement strand
CCTCAGCGACGATCTTCGTAAGATTGAAGTCAAGGTCAGCATCAAGTCCGATATGAAAGATGCGCTGCGCGAAGAGACTCAGTTCTGGCTGGTGACGCCAAAAGCATCGTTGGCAGGTGTCTCCGGGCTGGACGCCCTCGTCGGTGGGAACTATATCGGCATGATGCCGGGTAAAGGTAAAGAGCAGGATCACTTTGTCGCACTCGATACCCAACCGAAATATCGGCTGGACAATG
>NZ_GG667587.1 GCF_000159135.1 Corynebacterium striatum ATCC 6940 | reverse complement strand
CCTGCTCCATCCAGTCCATCGTGGAGGCGCCATCGTGGGTCTCACCGATCTTACGGTTAATACCGGTGTAGAAAAGGATGCGCTCCGTGGTGGTGGTCTTACCAGCATCGATGTGCGCCATGATGCCGATGTTGCGGACCTTCTTCAGGTCGGTCAACGCTTCAAGTGCCACTGGGTTACCCCGCTCATTTCGTTGTTGAGCGACTTTGCTGGAACTTCCATGTTGTTCACATTGT
>NZ_GG667588.1 GCF_000159135.1 Corynebacterium striatum ATCC 6940 | reverse complement strand
ACCACGCTGATGAGCTTTACCGCAGCTGCCTCGCGCGTTTCGGTGATGACGGTGAAAACCTCTGACACATGCAGCTCCCGGAGACGGTCACAGCTTGTCTGTAAGCGGATGCCGGGAGCAGACAAGCCCGTCAGGGCGCGTCAGCGGGTGTTGGCGGGTGTCGGGGCGCAGCCATGACCCAGTCACGTAGCGATAGCGGAGTGTATACTGGCTTAACTATGCGGCATCAGAGC
>NZ_GG667589.1 GCF_000159135.1 Corynebacterium striatum ATCC 6940 | reverse complement strand
TTGACGTATCGATTCCGCTTGACGGGTATCTTTCCGTCAACAGCACGCTGGGCTTTATCTAGTTGTTCGCCGATGCCGCGCCTTGTGCGCCGAGCCCTATCGTAGGAATACTGGTAATAGGTCACTGCCTGCGGTTTGCCGCTGGTGCGGCGTTTGTCGCTGTGGTGACGGTGGGTCCAGATGTGTCCGTCTTCGTAGTCGGTGTAGCTGCGCCCTTCCGCTGCATCTAGCCA
>NZ_GG667590.1 GCF_000159135.1 Corynebacterium striatum ATCC 6940 | reverse complement strand
CATCAACCAAATTCTATCTGCCCAAGCTGATACTGTCTGCGGCGCTGACTACGGCACCACCAGCGACAACCGCGTCAACCAACGCAACGGCTACCGCCACCGACTACTGGATACGCGGGTCGGCACCGTCGATGTGGCTATCCCGAAGCTACGCCAAGGTTCCTTCTTCCCGGACTGGCTGTTAGAACGACGAACCCGTACCGAACGTGCCTTAACCACCGTGATCGCCACGT
>NZ_GG667591.1 GCF_000159135.1 Corynebacterium striatum ATCC 6940 | reverse complement strand
GAGGGCAGACATCACGGTCTGCCCTCTAGGTGGTGGAGCTAACGGGATTCGAACCCGTGACCCCCACACTGCCAGTGTGGTGCGCTACCAGCTGCGCCATAGCCCCAGAGTAGGTATTTAAATTGTGGTTGCTTCGCGTAGTTGCGATGCGGTGGAGCTAACGGGATTCGAACCCGTGACCCCCACACTGCCAGTGTGGTGCGCTACCAACTGCGCCATAGCCCCTCTTAGGA
>NZ_GG667592.1 GCF_000159135.1 Corynebacterium striatum ATCC 6940 | reverse complement strand
CAAATTCCACCGCGTGGATTCCTGGCTCTGCTGCGCAAACAATTAATTGTGATGCGTCGCTATATGGCACCGCAACGTGATGTTTATGCTCGTCTTGCCAGTGAACGTTTGCCGTGGATGAGCGATGACCAACGCCGTCGGATGCAGGATATTGCCGATCGCCTTGGGCGCGGCCTTGACGAAATCGACGCCTGTATAGCACGGACTGGCGTGATGGCGGATGAAAT
>NZ_GG667593.1 GCF_000159135.1 Corynebacterium striatum ATCC 6940 | reverse complement strand
GAAACCACCAGACCAGACGCATCCATAACTTCTTTTGCATCGCCCAGATCCTGACCGATAGCAGCAATTTTTCCGCCTTTAACGGCGATATCTACAACGCGAGCTTCGTTTTCTAAAATAACGGTGCCGTTTTTAATGATTAAATCAAAAGACATAACAAACTCCTTGTAAAATACAGATTGGTTTTTAACTCAATGTTCAATATCGGGATTAATTAACCTATGGT
>NZ_GG667594.1 GCF_000159135.1 Corynebacterium striatum ATCC 6940 | reverse complement strand
ACGTAAATTCATTCCCAGTCGGTTACCAAACCATAAATAAGCTATGGAGGTCACCAGAATGAGCGGGGCACCAATAACGCAGAAAAAGACCATCGACCCCGTTATCGCATCGCCCTGTTTGGTCATTTGCCAGATGCCTTGCATAACGTTGGCGTCAATACGAATGCCTAACAGCCAGATATGCAACAGCGGTTCGCCCCAGGCAAACGGCATAAGCAACAGGTT
>NZ_GG667595.1 GCF_000159135.1 Corynebacterium striatum ATCC 6940 | reverse complement strand
AGGATCGTCTACCGGGGGGCAGTCCACAAAATGGGGGATGATGTCCATCGTTTCGGTAACCTCTTCCTGATCTCACCAAGCAGCAACTCGATACTTAGTAATTATTCGCCAGCAGACAAGAAAAATTCTACGTCGAAACAGAACGAGCAGAGAGCCCAAAACAAGCCATCATGATGAGCTATAAGGAGTGGGGTCCGGATGGGCAAGGCATCAACAATATAGA
>NZ_GG667596.1 GCF_000159135.1 Corynebacterium striatum ATCC 6940 | reverse complement strand
TAGTCAACACGCACGGTGTTAGATATTTATCCCTTGCGGTGATAGATTTAACGTATGAGCACAAAAAAGAAACCATTAACACAAGAGCAGCTTGAGGACGCACGTCGCCTTAAAGCAATTTATGAAAAAAAGAAAAATGAACTTGGCTTATCCCAGGAATCTGTCGCAGACAAGATGGGGATGGGGCAGTCAGGCGTTGGTGCTTTATTTAATGGCATCAATG
>NZ_GG667597.1 GCF_000159135.1 Corynebacterium striatum ATCC 6940 | reverse complement strand
GGCGCTGGCTGGCTACAAATGGTTAGGACGCGGCGATAAAAACACCGCGGACGGCGCGGCGGTAAACGCCATGCGTATTATGCTCAACCAGGTCAACATTGACGGCACCATCGTCATTGGTGAAGGTGAAATCGACGAAGCACCGATGCTCTACATTGGTGAAAAAGTCGGTACTGGTCGCGGCGACGCGGTAGATATTGCTGTTGATCCGATTGAAGGCAC
>NZ_GG667598.1 GCF_000159135.1 Corynebacterium striatum ATCC 6940 | reverse complement strand
GTGGGTTGCCATTTTTATCCTGCAAGGTTGCAGTCATATATTGCGGAGCTGTGTTGGTGACGGTGATATCACCTGAAGGCACACTGAGGGTCAGGGCAGCAGTACTTTGATCACCGATAAAATTCACCTGTTGATTAGCCTGGGAACCAGAGCTCACAGAGGCCGTAACCCTATAATCACCATTTTTCAAACTGGTCAGCGTAGCTGTGGCGATCCCGTCG
>NZ_GG667599.1 GCF_000159135.1 Corynebacterium striatum ATCC 6940 | reverse complement strand
GCGTATTTACCGTCAGGTACGGCCTGGTGCAGATTACAACTGGTCGCTGAAGCTGCTGGAACGCTTTAAAGAAGCGCATCCGGAAATCCCGACCAAGTCTGGTCTGATGGTGGGACTGGGTGAAACCAATGAAGAAATTATTGAGGTAATGCGCGACCTGCGCCGTCATGGTGTGACGATGTTAACGCTGGGGCAATATTTGCAGCCAAGCCGCC
>NZ_GG667600.1 GCF_000159135.1 Corynebacterium striatum ATCC 6940 | reverse complement strand
TGTCAGATGCGGGTTTTGGGTACCGGTGTTCCGGAGACCCGGTACTGCCGGGTTCCGGGTAGTTGGTACCGGGGCCGGGCCGACGGAGTCGGCCCGGCTGTTTGCTTTATTCGTCCGGTTCTATTGGGGCGGTGGCCTTGCGCATGTCGAAGTCTCCGATACGGATTCGGTGGTCGTTGTTGAGGCGGCTTACGAGTGAATCGGCTCCGACTCT
>NZ_GG667601.1 GCF_000159135.1 Corynebacterium striatum ATCC 6940 | reverse complement strand
TACGTACGTACGTACGTACGTACGTACGTACGTACGTACGTACGTACGTACGTACGTACGTACGTACGTACGTACGTACGTACGTACGTACGTACGTACGTACGTACGTACGTACGTACGTACGTACGTACGTACGTACGTACGTACGTACGTACGTACGTACGTACGTACGTACGTACGTACGTACGTACGTACGTACGTACGTACGTA
>NZ_GG667602.1 GCF_000159135.1 Corynebacterium striatum ATCC 6940 | reverse complement strand
GTCACGCCCAGCGCGCTGTTCAGCTCAGAAATCAGCTTCACCAGTACGCCCATGGTGATGGGATCTTGCCCAACAAAAGGTTCATCAAACATGATGAGATCCGGCTCCAGCGCAATCGCACGCGCCAGCGCTGCACGCCGCGCCATCCCACCGGAAAGTTCAGAAGGCATTAGTTTAGCCGCTCCACGCAGCCCCACGGCCTCCAG
>NZ_GG667603.1 GCF_000159135.1 Corynebacterium striatum ATCC 6940 | reverse complement strand
TTTTGGGGCGCGATTGTAAATAATTAAGTTTATTTGTTTGGTATGCATTGAGATTGCGTGAATCATTTTTTGTGGTTTGGCTGCCCCCTTTATTTTGCCCCGTCGGGTTGGGGGGTGGTTGTGATTTTTCTTTGTATAGTAATTTTTGGATTTGCCAGCCTTATTAAGGATCAATGTTGTTGTTTTTTCGATGGTGTTGGTT